>CAWJAW010000005.1:0-633271 GCA_963840965.1 uncultured Bacteroidales bacterium
CCCCAAGGGGGGCTTTAAGAATCATACCATACAATGAATATTTTGTAATACTTATCAAATTAAATCTGCCAATGATAGCGGATTTCAAGTCCCCCTTGGGGGATTTAGGGGTAAAACAAACGGGCGATTTACCCCCAAACCCCCCAGGGGGGGCTTTAAGAATCAGATATAGAATATTTTGTAATCCCTATGAGAAATATAACAGACAATGAAGACGGATTTCAAGTCCCCCTTGGGGGATTTAGGGGTTCAACAATCAGAAGTAAGGAGTTCACAAAACCGGGTTTCATTTTCCCTCTGGGGAAAAGAAGTAAGAGGGTAATTGCTATGTTTTACACTAGTTATGAACTGAAAGTTAATAATTTTTATTGATTTTTTCTGATTTTTATTAATTTTTTCTTGATTTTGTATTACAGAATGAAAGTTTTATTATACATTTGTCGTCGAATTAAAATCGACAGGAAAGTGTTTATTATCTCAAATATTCCGTTTTTGGTCGTCAGGTTTAGAGAAACCGACTGAGAATGGTCTTTTCATAGGATCAGGGATAGCCGTTCTCTTCATAAGCAGGGAACGGTTTTTTTGTGGAAAATATGGACGAACAGATAAATATCGTAAAGATGAGAACAGAACGGCCCACCAGAGAAGGACTTTATAACCAGGAATTTGAACATGGAAGCTGCGGAATAGGATTTGTGGCTCATATCCAGGGGAAGAAATCCCATTCGATTATAACAATGGGGCTTGATATCCTCAGGAACATGACTCACCGAGGGGCCGAAGGCGCCGACAGCAAAACAGGCGACGGTGCAGGTGTGATGATTCAGATCCCAAGGGATTTCTACCTGATCCAGGGTTATCCGGTTCCTCCGGAAGGGCAATTCGGAACAGGACTTGTGTTCCTGCCAAAAGATCCCGACGATGCCGGAACATGCAGCGACATACTTTTAAATATTGTAAAAGAAGAAGGAGTCAACTTTATTGGATTCCGTGAAGTCCCCACAGATAATTCAACCATTGGAGAAATAGCCAGGTCCACTGAACCTGAGATCAGACAGATTCTCCTGGGTGCGGACCTCACACAGGATGAGCTCGAGAGGAAGCTGTTCATAATCCGAAAACGTGCCGAGATAGTGATAAGAGAATCGGAAATCGGCCAGAAGAAATTCTTTTATATCCCCAGCCTGTCAACCAAAGTACTTGTATATAAAGGAATGCTGACATCCATGCAGCTCAGTGAGTATTTTTCCGACCTCAATGATGAAAGACTCCAGAGTGCAATTGCAATGGTCCACTCGCGGTTCAGCACCAATACTTTTCCAAGCTGGGACCTTGCTCAGCCTTTCAGGGTGCTGGGACATAATGGCGAAATAAATACAATTAAGGGGAATCGCTTCTGGATGGAGGCAAGGGAATCAATCCTCAAATCGGATGTAATCGGGGACCTTGAGAAAATCTTTCCGATTATCGAACCTGAAAAAAGCGATTCGGCATCGCTCGACAACGTGCTTGAATTCCTGCTAATGTGCGGCAAGTCGCTTCCCTATGCCATGTCGATACTTATTCCCGAATCAATCAACGCAAAAAATCCGATCCCTGAGGAACTGCGCGATTTCTACCATTACCATTCCACTTTCATGGAGCCGTGGGACGGTCCTGCTTCGCTCATTTTCTCCGACGGACGTTATATCGGCGGGATGCTCGACCGGAACGGATTGCGCCCGTCGAGATATCTTCTCACAACAAACGATCTTATTGTGATGGGCTCTGAGGCCGGAGTTCTTCAGTTCAAACCGGAGGAGATAAAGAAAAAAGGACGCCTGAAACCGGGGAAAATGCTTCTTGTCGACACAAAAAAAGGCAAGGTTTACAATGACTCTGAACTGAAAGCCAAACTGGCCGGAGATTTCCCTTATGGCAAGTGGATCGCACAGAATATGGTCATGCTCGAGGAAATTGAAACCGGACATATAGTCACACCAGACATGGGTAATCTCTATCAGAAATACATCACTGCATTCAACTACTCGCCTGAAGAGACTGAAAGACTGATAGGGGAAATGGCTGCAACCGGCAAGGAACCTATCAGCTCCATGGGTAACGACGTGCCCGTGGCGGTGCTCTCACGCAAAACATATCGCCTCTTCAATTATTTCAAGCAGATGTTTGCGCAGGTAACCAATCCTCCAATCGATCCGATCAGGGAAGAGCTTGTAATGACACTTTCAGGCTACCTCGGTTCGCTTCAGCAAAACCTTCTGGACGAATCTCCCGATCATGTCAAGATGGTCCGTTTCAAGAATCCTGTCATCTCCAACACTTATTTTCAGGTAGTCAAAAACCTTAGATACAAGGGATTCTCGGAAGCCACTCTCCTTATGCATTTCGATGCAAGAAAAGGCGGAGAAGGACTGAAAGAGGCAATCGTCTCTCTTTGTACAGATGCAGAAAAAGCCGTCGACGATGGCAAAAACTATATTATCCTGTCCGACAGGGGCATAGATGGCGATAAAGCTCCAGTACCTTCTCTATTGGCGGTTTCGGCCGTGCATCACTACCTTATTTCAAAACGAAAAAGGATGCAGATAGATATTGTGGTCGAATCGGCTGAACCAAGGGAGGTAATGCATTATGCCCTGCTGTTTGGCTATGGGGCAAGTATAATCAACCCTTACCTCAGCTTCGCTGTTATCGACAGACTGGTCAAGGATAAGGCAATCCAGCTCGACTACCAGAAAGCGGAAGAAAATTATATTAATGCAATCAACAAGGGAATTCTCAAGATAATGTCGAAGATGGGTATCAGTACCCTGAGAAGTTACAGGTCAGCACAGATATTTGAAGCTGTAGGCATTCATCCTGACGTAATTGATAAATATTTTGCCGGGACAACCAGCAGAATCGGAGGCATAGGTATCGAAGAAATAGCTGAAGAAGTGCTTATTCCACACAGGAAGGCTTTTTCTGACGATTATATTCCCGAGATACACACAGAAGGAATTTATGCCTTCCGTAAATATGGTGAAAAACATGCATGGAATCCTGAAACCATTTCACTTCTTCAATGGAGCACCAGGACAAAAGACAGGGAGAAATTCAGGGAATACTCACTCAGAGCCGACGCCGATACTGCATCGCCTCTCTTTATAAGGGGACTTCTCAAGACAAGGAAGAATCCGATCCCTATCGAAGAAGTTGAACCGGCCGAAAGGATAATGAAGCGGTTTGTCACCGGAGCAATGTCATTCGGTTCGATCAGCCGTGAAGCCCATGAGACTATTGCCATTGCAATGAACCGCATCGGCGGTCGAAGCAATACCGGAGAAGGAGGGGAAGACCCAAAAAGGTTCAGGCTTATGCCCGACGGACAATCGGCAAGAAGTGCAATCAAGCAGGTTGCAAGCGGCCGCTTCGGAGTGACAACCGAATACCTGGTAAATGCAGATGAGATCCAGATAAAAATAGCCCAGGGCGCAAAACCGGGAGAAGGCGGCCAGCTTCCCGGGCACAAGATTGACAAGATCATAGCCAAAACCAGATACTCAATCCCTGGTATCACATTGATTTCTCCGCCGCCTCACCACGACATTTACTCGATTGAGGACCTGGCACAGCTCATATTCGACCTTAAGAATGTTAATCCTAAAGCAAGGATCAGCGTGAAGCTTGTTTCTGCAAGCGGTGTCGGAACAATCGCTGCCGGTGTCACAAAAGCCGGTGCCGACCTTATAACAATAAGCGGCTATGAAGGAGGAACAGGGGCAAGTCCGGCCTCATCGATCAAACATGCCGGCATCCCGCTTGAACTTGGTCTTGCCGAAACACAGCAGACACTTGTTATGAGCAACCTGCGCCGAAAGGTAACCCTCCAGACTGACGGACAGCTCAAAACACCAAAAGATATTATTATTGCGGCACTGCTTGGTGCCGAGGAATTCGGTTTCTCAACCAGCGCCCTGATAGTTCTTGGATGCGTAATGATGAGGAAATGTCACCTTAATACCTGTCCGGTCGGAATCGCAACCCAGAATCCTGAACTGCGCAAGAGGTTCCTCGGAAAAGCAGAATACCTGGTCACCTTCTTTAAATTCATTGCTGAAGGAGTGAGGGAACAACTTGCAGAGATGGGATTCAGAAGTCTCGATGAAGTTATCGGACGATTCGATCTTCTCGAACGCAATCCGGAGGTGTACCACTGGAAAACCCGGAACCTTGATCTTTCAAATATGCTCCGCCTCCCTGCCGAAGCAGCCAGATACGACATGCACTGCGTCGTACAGCAGGAAAGCAAACTCGGCAATGTTATGGATCACGAACTGATATCAAAGGCTGAAAAGGCTATAGCCGACAGGGAACCGGTCAAAATCACCAGTCTTATAAAAAACACCGACAGAACAACCGGAGCAATGCTTTCAGGCAAAATTGCATCTGCCTACGGCTCGGAAGGTTTGCCTGAAGGAACAATAAAGTGCCGTTTCAAAGGATCAGCAGGTCAGAGCTTCGGCGCTTTCCTGGTTCCCGGAATTGAATTCCATCTTGAAGGCGAATCGAACGACTATCTCGGAAAAGGTCTTTCAGGAGGACGTATAATAGTGGTTCCTCCGGCCGGTTCTGCTTTTGAATCCGACAAGAACATCATTATCGGAAATACAGTACTTTACGGTGCTACCAGAGGCGAGGCCTATATTTCAGGAGTTGCAGGTGAAAGGTTCGGCGTAAGAAACAGCGGTGCAACAGCCGTAGTGGAGGGCGTGGGTAACCATTGCTGCGAGTACATGACCGGCGGACGAGTGGTTGTACTTGGCGCCACAGGAAGCAACTTCGCTGCAGGGATGAGCGGCGGGATAGCTTATGTATTGAATGAATCGGGCAATTTCGACTACTACTGTAACATGGGTATGGTTGAATTGTCGCTGGTGGAAGAGAAAATTGACATAAAAGAACTCAGGGAGCTTATCACCAGGCATTTCAATTACACTTCAAGCCCGAAAGCAAAAATGATACTTGATGAGTTTGAACAATTTCTTCCTATGTTCATCAAGGTGATACCTTATGATTACAAGAAGGTTATGGAGGAACAGAAACTGGAAGAACTGAAGAAGAAAATAGCCAGTGTTGAACTGGATCTTGAGATCAGCGGAGGGTAATCCCGGACGGCCGTCCGGGACTGACGGGTAATCCCGGACGGCCGTCCGGGACTGACGAAACTTAAAAAAATAATACAGCTAAGATGGGAGATGTTACTGGATTTTTGAAGATTAAGAGGAAGGAAGCAGGCAACAGGCCTGTAAACGAAAGGATCAACGACCACAGCGAGGTGGAGCAGATACTGAACAGCGAGGACAGGATGCTGCAGGCATCCAGGTGCATGGACTGTGGAATTCCGTTCTGCCACTGGGGATGCCCTGTTGATAACCTGATCCCGGAATGGAACGATCTCCTCTTCCGGGGTGACTGGAAAGGGGCATATGACAGGTTATACGCCACCAACAACTTCCCTGAGGTTACCGGGAGAATATGTCCAGCTTCATGTGAACACGCGTGTGTCCTGAATATTAACCAGGAACCCGTTACCATCCGGGAAAACGAAGTAGCAATAGCTGAAAAAGCCTTTGCCGAAGGTTATATAAAGCCGTCGCCTCCGGCAACAAGAACCGGCAAAAC
This sequence comes from uncultured Bacteroidales bacterium, assembly GCA_963840965.1. Lineage (GTDB taxonomy): Bacteria > Bacteroidota > Bacteroidia > Bacteroidales > VadinHA17 > LD21. Next base: position 5,665 of record CAWJAW010000005.1, read on the forward strand.
CGTCGCAATAATAGGAAGCGGTCCGGCAGGAATGGCCGCCGCCGACCTTCTTAACAAGGCCGGACACTCGGTAACACTGTTCGAAAAGGATGACAAGGCAGGCGGACTGCTCAGGTTCGGAATTCCCGACTTCAAACTTACCAAAGCGGTAATAGACCGGCGCCTTAAGCTGATGACGGAGGAAGGATTAACAATCAGGACAGGCATTATGATCGGCAGGGATATATCAGCCCGTGAAATTACTGACAGTTTTGATGCCGTCTGCATTGCCATCGGGTCAGGACATCCCCGCGATCTGCAGGTGGAAGGAAGGAACCTCGGGGGAATCCATTTTGCAGTCGATTATCTTACCAGTCAGAACAGAGTCAATTCAGGACAGATACATCTCTCTGAAAACCCCATAAATGCAGAAGGCCTGAGAGTAGTGGTACTGGGGGGCGGAGACACCGGTTCCGATTGTGTCGGGACGGCAATCCGTCAGAAAGCTGCAAGCGTGACCCAGATCGAGATACTTCCCAAACCCCCAGTCTTCAGGACGCCGGACAATCCCTGGCCATATTACGCTAAAACGCTCAAGAATTCCACCTCCCACGAAGAAGGTGTGGAGAGGATATGGAGCCTCGCCTCCAGGAGGTTCACAGGTGAGAACGGAATTGTCCGGGGCATTGAAGTTGAAGATGTGACCTGGGAGAAAAACAACGGAAGCTATTCAATGAAGCCAGTCCGCGATACAATCCAGGTAATGGAGGCCGACCTAGTGCTGCTCGCCCTCGGATTTATCCATCCGGTTATCGAAGGACTTGTATCGGAGCTCGGACTGGAGCTTAATGAAAGACAAAACATCCGGACAAACGGTAACTGTCTGACAAGCGCCAGTAAAGTCTTTGCAGCCGGGGACTCCGTTTCCGGGGCTAGTCTTGTGGTAAACGCCATTGCATCAGGAAGAAAGGCAGCAAAGGAAATTGACAAGTTTCTGAAGGGGTAAAGGAGGGGTTGCTGGTTGCTGGTTAATCAGCATGCGGTACGCGGTACGCGGTACGCGGCTCATCGCTGGCTGCTGGTTGCTGGTTCAAAACGCAAGATGAAAGGCTCAAGCCTCACGACTCAAGCCTCATTCCTCACTCCTTTACGCCTTTACGCTTTCACCTTTCAGCAATCACCCCCAGCCCCTTTGCAACCTCCATCAGCCGTATGAACTCCGACCTGTAGCCTTCATTGTCAGGTTCCCGGGACGATTTTGCAAGCCTGACTGCCTCATCCACAGATGAATTTCCCTTGAATTCAGAGTTGCGAAGTATCATTCCGAATTCAGCCACCGAAGCGGCAAACTTCAGATTCCGTGTGGCATCGTTAAGGTCTTTCACATAATCCCTTACAGGTTTTTCAAGCAGGATGCTCGCTGAGCCTTCAGGTTTCTTGTAACGGATCTTGATTGTAAGAAACTCATCCGAAGAGTTTTTTTCAGACCTGATCTTCGGATTATCCTGGTATTTCAGAGGGTCAACCGGCGGGGTATCATATTCAGTTCCGGCAGGCACAAGCTCGTACAGGGCAGTGACATTATGACCTGATCCCATTTCACCCGCGTCTTTCCGGTCATCATTGAAATCTTCCTCATTAAGAAGCCGGTTCTCATATCCTATCAGCCTGTACGACTGAACCTTTACCGGATTGAACTCGATCTGGAACTTGACATCCCTGGCGATGGTGAACAGAGTGCCTCCGAATTCCTTTACAAGAACTCTTCTTGCCTCCTGAAGATTATCTATATATGAATAGTTGCCATTACCCTTGTCGGCAATGATCTCCATCTTGTCATCCTTGATATTTCCGGTGCCGAATCCGAGAACAGTCATGAAGATCCCGCGGTCGCGGTAATCTTCCACCAGCCTTTCCATTCCACCATTACTCGATTCACCCACGTTGAAATCCCCGTCGGTAGCCAGTATTATTCTGTTATTTCCGCCCTTTATGAAATTTTCCGAAGCTGTGGCATATGCAAGTCTTAATCCCTCACCGCCTGCCGTCGAACCTCCTGCCTCAAGATTTGCTATAGCGCTCAATATCTCGTTCTTTCTGTTTCCCGGAGTCGATTCCAACACAAGACCGGCTGCTCCGGCATAAACCACTATGGCCACGCGGTCCTGCGGCCTGAGTTCATTTACCAGTAATCCGAAGGCCGATTTGAGAAGCGGAAGCTTATCCGGCGAATTCATAGAGCCCGAAACATCAATCAGAAAAACAATGTTTGAGGGAGGAAGGGATGTCTTGTCGATGCTCTTTCCTTTCAGTCCGACCAGAAGAAGCTGATGCTCTTTATTCCATGGACAAGCTGAAAGTTCAGAGGTGACCGAAAACGGATGGATGCCGTCAGGTTCGGGATAGTCATATCTGAAGAAATTAATCATCTCTTCAACCCTTACAGCCACCGGAGGAGGAAGTGTACCATTGTTGAGGAATCTCCTTATATTAGAATAGGAAGCATTGTCAACATCAATAGAGAAGGTGGATAAAGGATTGCTCCTGACACTCCGGAAACCATTCTCAGGGGTTGCGGCATAACCTTCAGTATTGAAATTGCGATTATACCTCATGAAACCATCACACGAATAACCTGTCATCGCCGGAGCATACATGGATCGTGATTCAGATGCCTTGCCCTTATGGGAACCTAAGCCTGTAACCACTACTTCATCGAGGTCCAGCTTTTGCTCATGCATAACCACATCGATACGTGTCCGGTCATTAATCCTTTCTTTAACAGTCTCAAATCCGATAAAGGCAAACTGAAGATAGTCGTCGCCCTGCTCAACCTCGATCCGGTAATTGCCTCCCTGATCAGTTATCGTTGCGTTCCTGCTTCCCTTTACAGTCACAGCCACGCCAGGCATTGGCACAACTGAAGAGTCCGTTACCTTACCGGTGATAATCCTTTTCTGGGAAAACGCCAGCATCACCGAAGCTGCAAATAAAATTGCCAGAATTGAAAGTCTCCTTTTCATAATAGTCGATTTTTGGATTAGTATTTTCCAACAGGATGCACCGGAACAGGGAATTCCATAAAAAAAATGAAGTTTTTTGCTTTTAAAAATACCAGGGATATTAGAACATAGCATTCAAGAATTATCGTTAAGCAAGTTGATCTGCCCTAAGGACTACACTCCCTCCCCGCCAAATAGCTTTACCCCCAACCCCCCAGGGGGGGCTTTAAGAATCAAATATTGAGATTTTTGTATAAATATGGATGACATGAAAAATATTCAATGATTTTGGATTTCAAGTCCCCCCTGGGGGATTTAGGGGTGAAACAAACTAAGATGCAAAGTCATCAACCTGGTTGACATTAACAACTATCCCTTCAAGCATGAGACTGTAATAAACTGTTTTTGAATAATAAATTTCCATCAAAACCAAAAAAACCTCAAATGCAGCTCTGAATAATCTTTACACTGACGAAAATTCATTTTTCCTTTTATCATATCTTTGATCAAGTCCCGGAGACTAATGATCAAACATGGCGTTGAAATTCTTTTGCGGGTTTCCGGACATGTTTTCTGATTTTAATGAGACAGTTAAGTATAACATGCTATTCAGATCGAGAGTCAAAGATTCCCATAACCCCACGGATGAAGAATTACTAAGTGAATTCCGTACCGGGGGTGACCTTAAAGTACTGGGGGAACTGTATTCACGCTATATGCACCTTGTTTACGGGGTTTGCCTCAAATACCTGAAAAACAACGATGAGGCAAAGGACGGCGTGATGCAGATTTTCGAAAAGCTCATTACCGAAGTAACCAGGCACGAAATAACTAACTTCAAAAGCTGGCTGCATGTGGTAACAAAGAACTATTGCCTCATGCAGATCAGGTCGGCCCGGTCAGATAAGGAAAAACTCAACGAGTGGTTTAATGATCCGGAGATTTTTATGGAAAATCTTGTCGAATTGCATCCTTTGGATGAAGGAGAAAAAGTACAGGCAGCTCTGAATGCAGCCATTGAAGATTGCATTAAAAGACTGAACGAAGATCAGAGAAGCTGTATCAGACAATTCTACTTCGAAGACAGATGCTATCGTGAGATTTCCGGAAATCTGGGTATGGATGAGAAAAAAGTGAAGAGTCATCTTCAGAATGGCAAAAGAAATCTCAAAATTTGTATGGAACAGAAAAATGTCAGAAAAGAATAGAAATATCAATCGTCAGGATTCTGATTTCTTCCGCTATCACTCCAACCAGATGACGGACAGGGAAAGGAATGCCTTCGAAAAGAAGCTTCAGAATGATCCTTTTGCTGCTGAAGCATCTGAAGGCTTCAGCAGTCTGGATCCTGAAACCGCCGAAAGAGATCTAGCAGAACTGGAAGAAAGGATCATAAAACGTAGTTCAGTCAGCCGGAGAAGACTCTGGTACGGTATTGCTGCTTCAGTTACAATACTGATAGCTATTTCATCAATTCTGCTCCTCACCAAACCAAAGGACCGGATTGAAGACATAGCATACAGTGCGCCTGAGAAGCAAGAAGAAGAGCTGGGTATCCAAATAGAAGAGCCTGCAAAGGATATGAGCGAATCAGCATCAGGAGAATCTGCTGAGAAGATTACGGTTGAGAAAAAATCCGCTGCAAAACAGCCGCTTGCCATGGCAGTCGACGAACTTGCCTCTGAAAAGGACAAACAACAGGAAACAATAACGAAGGATGATATTGCCATAACAAATGATTCGGTAAGGCCAGAGGCAGTTCCGGAAGTCAGTCAGGCAGTTATGGCTGAAAAAAGGACGGAAACCTTAGCTGTTCTGGCTGACAGGGCAGCAATGCCTCCTTCCTCGATAAGTGGAAGGATCATTTCATCCGAAGATAACCTGCCTTTGCCGGGAGCTACCATAATGATAAAAGGTACGAAAGAGGGGACGGTTTCGGATGTGGACGGCAATTTTGTCATCAAAGGTCCCGGCAATCTGAATGTAATACTGGTTGCCAGCTACCTGGGGATGGATTCCAAAGAATTTAAACCGGTACCCGGCGCAGACAATGAGATAAAGCTCGATCCTTCGGCACTAGCCCTCAATGAAGTCGTTGTAATAGGCTACGGCGTAAGCGGCAAATCATTGGATGAAGAGGGTATGGAACCGGGGTACAGTCCGCCGGCCCCGGTTAACGGGCCCAGGGAATTCAACAGGTATATATCGGAAAACATGGTCCGGCCGGATACCGCTACAGCAAGTCAGAAAAATGTAGTGGTGCTTTCCTTCACAGTAAGTGAAACCGGAAGGATCGACAGCATTGAAGTTGTGAGAAGTCCGGGCAGGATATTTTCGCAGGAAGCCATCAGACTTCTGAAAGAAGGCCCTGCATGGAAACCTGCCATTGAAGACGGGAGTGAAAAAAGCGAAAGGGTAAGGCTGAGGATTGTGTTCAAATGATTTACACTGGGTCGTGCAAGTCGTGCAAGTCATGCAAGTCGTGCAGGTCGTTTCTCTGCGCAAATCTGCGGTTTTCCTCTGCGCTTATCTGCGAGAAACTTCTTCTTCTTCGCCCTAACGCCTACACGCCTTATCGCCTTTACCTTTCTGCCATCGCACGCAGAACCCGTGATATATTGATTTTTTGCAGAAAGTAATTACTTTTAGTGGTTTTGATTTGAATCCTGGCCTATTAACCTCCTGTTATGCGCGGAAGACTGATACTTATTCTTTTAGCTCTTATACTTTTTTCAGAATCCTGAGTTGTTTTGCCAGCGTATCGATGCTGCATCTGTTAAAATGAACAGCAGACTGAGTTTTTATTCAACCGAAAAAACAGGAGAGATGTTATTGCATCTTCCGCAGGCACTTATATGGAGCAACTTACAGGTAAAGTTTAAAACAAACGACAATGAACTAACGTCATGGAAAGGCATACCTGGTAGTAAGATTTTAAGGATCCCTTTCAACCTGAGTCTCTATCCTGCCATATACACCGTGACAGCCGAGATAAAATCTTCGCGGGGCTCACTTTACAGCTCCTCCTGCGAATTGATTATTCTGGAACATAAGGCAAATGAGGTGAAGACTGACCGGCTTACTGGCGGACTAATTGTAAACAACAGGGAAAGCTTCCCTTTCGGATTCTACTGTTACTCGCCGGTCCAACCAACTCTTCCGGAAGAAGAAGTTGTAAAGGGGTTCAACATGATATCACCCTATCAGAAGATCCTTCCTGAAAACCTGGGAGCGAGAAAGGCATATATGGACAGGTGCGCAGAGCTGGGGATGAAGGTCCATTATAATCTCCTGTCTGTTTCAGGAGGCGGAGGGGTTTCGTCGCAGATTGAAGGCATTTCCGAGGAGGAAAAGAAAAAAAGGCTGCTTAATGAGATCAGGGAGTTCATGGATCATCCGGCCCTGCTGGCATGGTACATCTCCGACGAACCAAATGGATCCCTTATACCTCCTTCGACGCTTGAATCAATTTACCGGACAGTAAAAGAGGCTGATCCCTGGCACCCTGTCTCAATCGTATTCATGGCGCCATTTTCTTCAGCCGTCAAATACGCCGATGCCCTCGACATTGTAATGGCCGATCCCTACCCTATCCCAAGCGGTTCGGTTAACCAGGCTGGCGATGTTGCCAGACAGCTAAGAACCTCATTTGAAGGCACAAAACCTGTCTGGATAGTTCCTCAGGCTTTCGGCGGTTCCGAATGGTGGCAGCGCGAACCTACCATCCAGGAAATGAGAAGCATGACATACCAGTCGATCGTTAACGGAGCCAGGGGAATCCAGTTTTTCATCAGGCATGGACTCAACTCCTTCCCCAAATCGACCGCTGCCTGGAACGAGTGCGGCAAGATGGCGATGGAAATTGCAGAAATGACACCCTGGCTTTTATCTGACGAAAAGCCGTATCCGGTCTTTTCTTCAACCGGAAGTGTTCTCGTTACTTCAGCCCTCCACGAAGGTAACCTGATGGTGATTGCAGTAAACAAAGCCGGATCGCCTCAAAGAGTCGATATAAGAATATCAGGCGCAGTTCCCGGCCAGGCCAGGGTAATTTTTGAAAACCGGTCTGTCAGATTGAATGGCAACACAATAACAGACTATCTGTCTGCTTTCGGATCACAGGTATATCTTCTTGCACTGAAACCCGTGAAGGAATCGGTCAAACCTTTCAAAGGAAACCTTATTACTGACCCAGGATTCGAGGATATGGCCAGTCCGGGAGTACCTGCTTCCTGCTATTCCTGGAACGAAGGCGACCGCGGATCAACATATTTTCTCGACACAAGGGAGCATCTTGAGGGTACACATTCGCTAAGGATGATAACCCCAAAGGAAAATGGCGGCACACGGCTGAGATTCTTTCCAATCAGAATTGAAAAGGGGAAAACATATATACTCTCGGTGTGGGCTAAGACCGACAATGATATGAATCCCGGTAAAAAAAATCCGGCTTTTGAGCTTGGACTGGGTGATTATGGTAAAAAGAAATTCATCCCGGGAGAAGAGTGGAAGCAATTTGTAACATCTGTTACAATTCCGGGTGACTCGATTCCATCACCCAGGGTGAATGCGGTACTCAGGATGCCCGGCACAGGGGTTGCATGGTTTGATATGATCCAGGTATTCGAGGCTGTGGACATCGGGATAAGCGTTAATCCTGAAATAATGAAAATTTGGGAATTTCATAACAACTGACAGGTATATGAATAAGAAAATTCTTGCAGGAACATTCATAATCGCTTTGATAACAGCAGGATGCTCCGGGAAAATGGAAAACAGCAACTATTCAGGCAATCCTGAACCATTGCTTCAGAATGCCTATATAAAACTGCCTCTGGGTTCAATAAAACCTGAAGGCTGGCTTAAGGCTCAGCTCGAAGCCCAGGCGGAAGGCCTTACCGGACATGTCGATGATTTCTGGCCCGACCTTGTAAATTCCGCATGGAGAGGCGGAGAAGGGGAAGCGTGGGAAAGGGGTCCCTATTTCCTTGACGGACTTGTACCGCTTGCATATCTCCTTAATGACGCAAGACTTATAGACAAGGTCAAAGAATGGATTGAGTCAATTCTCACCAGCAGCACGGACACAGGATGGTACGGGCCCCCTAAAAACAAGGACAGATGGCCTCTGGCCGTTACCAACAAAGTGCTGATGCAATACTATGAAGCTTCAGGCGACAGCCGGGCACTAGAGGTAGTGACGAAATACTTCAGATACCTCCATGACACCCCCCCCGACTGGCCCGACAAGGAATGGCGAGGTGTAAGGGCCATGGAAAATGCGGTAACCGGCTACTGGCTGTACAGACAATTGAAAGAACCATGGATACTTGAAGTGATCAGGTCGATCCAGGACAATAGTTCTGACTGGACAGCCTATTATGAAAAATTCCCGTGGGACTCGGCAGCTTCGGCTGAAAAGAAAATTCCACTTAACTGGGGACCTGACGGACTTACCGCCCATGTTGTAAATAATGCCATGGCAATCAAATATCCGGGTCTGTGGTACCAGCAGTCGGGCGACCAGAGGCACAGGAAGGCGGTGTTTGACGGAATTGACAAATACGACCTTAATCATGGCCAGGCTGGCGGAAGGTTCTCGGGTGACGAACATCTGTCGGGCAAATCACCCGACCGCGGGACAGAACTTTGCGCGGTGGTCGAATACATGTATTCGCTCGAAGAGCTTTATTCAATTTTCGGTGACAACCGTCTGGCTGACAGGCTCGAGCTTCTGGCTTACAACGCTCTACCCGGAACAACAACACCCGACATGTGGGCACATCAGTACGACCAGCAGTCGAACCAGGTTGTTGTTAACGGAGAAAAGAGAGCATGGAGCACCAATGGAAACTATTCGAATATATACGGACTGATGCCCAATTTCGCCTGCTGCCTGGCCAATATGCACCAGGGCTGGCCCAAATTCGTATCGAGCCTCTGGATGGCAACCAACGACAACGGACTTGTTGCTGTTGCTTACGGACCTTCGACTGTGAAGGCATTAGTCGGCGACGGTCAGGTCGTTGAAATTACAGAAGAAACAAACTATCCCTTCGACGGAACTATCAGCTTCAGATTTCAATCAGACGAGCCGGTCAGGTTTTCATTTTCAATGAGGATACCAGGCTGGGCCGATACGGCTGTAATAACCTATAAAGACAAAGTAATCAGGGAAAAGGGAGGATCGACGGCAAAGATTTTTGCCCGATGGGATTCGGGAGAAGTCATCACACTCGAACTTCCTATGGATATAAGAGCCGAAAGAAGATACAACAACTCCATGTCGCTGCTGAGGGGACCATTATATTTTTCTCTCAGGATAGGCAAAGAGTACAGGAGCGTGAAAATCAATTATGATAATTTCGGTTACATGGGCAGCGTCGATTGGGAGATAAATCCGCTTACTCCATGGAACTATGGGCTGATGATCGACAGGAGCAACCTGAAAAGAGGGATTACGGTTGTCACCGGTGAACCCGGCCTTTATCCCTTTGCCGACCGCGGAGATATGATATGGTCGTCCGATTCAGCTCGCTACCTGCCCTGGGAACATGATGCTCCCCTGATTTTAAAAACAAGAGGGATGCTAATTCCCGGATGGACACTAAAGGATAATTCAGCCGACATTCCTCCACTTAGTCCTGTCAGGCCTGAGGGTACAAATGAAGTTATAGAGCTGGTCCCCTATGGCAGTGCAAGGTTAAGGATAACCGAATTCCCGATTATCGACCTGTCGCAGGTTATGGATGTGATAAGGTGATAAGGGGTGATGGTCTGAATTCAGACTAAATCGCTTCGGTCTTTTCCTTCAGCCATATTCTTTCCGCGTCCGATAAATACGGGCTTAGCTTATCGTACACTTCAGCATGGTAAGCATTGAGCCAGTCTATTTCGTTAAGGTCGAGAAGAGACTTGTCAATAAGCAACTTATCAATATAGCATAAGGAAACGGTCTCAAACCTGAGGAACCTTCCGAATTCCGTTTCCTCGTCACAATAACAAAGAATAAGGTTTTCTGTCCTTATCCCGTACTCACCCTCCCTGTAAATTGCCGGTTCATTGGACGTCAGCATTCCTTCCTCGATTGCCGAAAGGTTATCGGCAGGACTAATGCTCTGAGGTCCCTCGTGAACATTGAGGCAATAGCCAATACCGTGCCCGGTTCCGTGTGCAAAGTTAAGCCCCGATCCCCACATTGCCCTGCGGGCCACCAGATCGAGCTGGTAACCTCTGGTCCCCTCAGGAAATTTCGAAAGTGCAAGGTTGATATGACCTTTCAGAACAAGTGTAAAGTCCTTAATCTGCAGTCCGGAAGGAATCCCTACTGCCAGTGTCCGGGTTATGTCTGTTGTGCCTCCATAGTACTGCCCTCCCGAGTCGACCAGAAGAATACCCCTTTCTCCTATCAGGGATCCGGAGCCCTGCTCTGCATGGTAATGAGGCAGAGCACTGTTCTCCTTGAAAGCTACTATCGTTTCAAATGACGGTTTCAGGAATCCTTCCTGCTGAGCCCTTAGTTCATTTATTTTTTCTGAAAGAGAATCTTCGGTCATGGCGAGGTTACCATGATTGCTTTCAAACCAGTGAAAGAATCTGGTGAGCGCAACCCCGTCCTTCACCATCACCTTGCCGATATTTTCAATTTCCGTACGGTTCTTTATCGATTTCAGTCGGGTTGGAATGCTTGTATCCTCAATGCATTTCGATTTCGAGGATATTTCATGAAATAATTCTACAGATGTTGTCTGAGGATTAAGCAGAACCGTTTCGCCTTCCGTAACAGCGGGAATAATTTCAGCTGACTCCTCATAAGGCAGCAAGATTATCCCCAGCCGGTCAAATTCAACAGCCAGCGGAGGCGGTATTTTGGCCTGATCAATAAACAGCAATACCTGCCCGGGTCCGATAAGGGCATAACACATCAAAAGCGGACTGTATTGCAGATCGTTGCCCCTGATATTCAGAAGCCACATTACATCATCAAGGGAAGATAAAAAATGATAATCGGCCTTCATCTCCTTCATCCTGCTCCTTACCTCTCCGATTTTCTCAGCCCTGGTCTTACCGGAATATTCCGGCAGATGATCAAACGCCATTGAAAATGGAAGGTAAGGACGACCGGACCAGAGAGGTGATATTAAATCGCAATGAGAATCTATTACCACATCTTTCCCATCAAGTCTCTTTTCAAGCCTTCGGTAAGCCGAGACCTGAAAAATTCTGCCGTCAATCCCGATTTTGTCTCCCGGTTTTACAGTCTCCACAACAAAATCCATGTAATCATTCCGCTGATACTGGCCTGGGCGCATGAATTCAAAACCCGAACCGGAAAGCTGGCGCACTGCCTGGATAAAATACCTGGCGTCGGTCCATAATCCTGCCTGGGAATCTGTCACAACCACAGTCCCGGCAGATCCGGTAAATCCGGTCAGCCACCTGATTATCTTCCAGTGTTCGGGGATATATTCGCCGAGATGAGGATCGGACATGGGAATAATATACATGTCAATACCCCCATCCTTCATGGCAGTACGAAGGCTCAACAGTTTTTCATCACGAGATGGCATTCACAATAAGTAACAGATGTACTAAAGGTTCTTGATCTCATTAACCAGTGCCTGAAGCGTATTTTTTGCATCTCCGAAAAGCATCCTGGTCTTGTCGTTGAAAAAGAGCATGTTTTCGATGGCTGCATAGCCTTTGCCCATCCCCCGCTTCATCACAATCACATTCTTCGCATCTCGGGCTTTTATGATTGGCATGCCATAAATCGGACTCGAAGGATCATCCTCGGCAGCAGGGTTGACAACGTCATTTGCCCCTATCACTATGAGAACATCAGTATTTGGAAGTTCAGGGTTTATTTCATCGCTTTCTATAAGCTGCTCGTAAGGCACATCAGCCTCGGCAAGCAGTACGTTCATATGCCCCGGCATCCTTCCTGCAACGGGATGAATCGCGTATTTAACCTCGACGCCCTTTTCCTCAAGCAGTTTGTCAAGCTCATGGCAGATATGCTGGGCCTGAGCGACAGCAAGTCCGTAACCCGGCACTATCACGACCCTCTTTGAATAACTCAGAAGAACAGCAGCATCCGAAAGATTTATCTCCTTCACTGTTCCCGCCTCACCTGCTTCGGATGTGCCTCCGCCGCCGAACACCCCTACTATCACATTCAGCAACGACCGGTTCATGGCTTTGCACATAAGGATTGTGAGGATAGTACCGGCTGATCCGACAAGGATACCGCCGGTCAGCATCGCCTGGTTATTGTAAAGAAACCCTCCCATAGCAGCCGCAACGCCGGTAAAGGAGTTCAGAAGCGATATTACAACCGGCATATCTGCTCCTCCGATAGGCATCACGAACAAAACGCCATATAGAAGTGATACTCCCAAAACAATATAGATTAACGGAGTAAGTTCAGCGCTTGCCTGAACATCACGGGTCATTATGAATCCTATGGAAACCAGAAGCAGGGCAAGAATCGAGAGATTAACATACTTCATCGCCTTTACCCTCATATCTCCAATCCAGCCGTCGAGCTTCCCGAAGGCTATCATACTTCCGGCAAAAGAAACCGATCCGATAATAAGAGCAATAAGAATGGCGAGAACCTGTCCGTTAGCCATTCCTGTCCTGACAACCAGTTCATGGCTTATATGAGGAAACTCCATCAGCGAAATCAGCGCGGCAGCAGCTCCTCCCATCCCGTTGAAGAACGAAACCAGCTGAGGCATTGCAGTCATCTTTACTTTCCTGGCGATAACCCAGCCAATGATTGTTCCGATAATAATTGCTGCAATTATCCAGGGGAGGTTTCCGATAGGCTCCCCATCCTTCTTATGAAAAATAATTGTTGCCAGGATTGCGAAACCCATACCGTAAGCCGCCAGGGTATTTCCTCTTCTGGCAGTCCGGGGATGGCTGAGCATTTTAAGCCCCATTATAAACAGTACAGATGCAACTATGTAAATTATCTCAAGTATGGTTATTCCGAATGGAAATTGCGATGTTCCGCTCATTTTGCAGTGGTTTAGGAGATTAATACCGGATTATCACTTCTTCTTTTTGAACATTTCAAGCATCCTGTCGGTCACCACAAAGCCCCCGACCACATTCAACGTTCCAAGAACAACCGCAAGGAACCCGAGGATCATCGATCCGGTTGTGTCAGCGTGACCCATCACAATTATTGCTCCGATGATCACAACCCCATGGATGGCATTTGCCCCCGACATGAGGGGGGTGTGAAGAATTGCCGGGACATGGCTTATAACCTCTATTCCCAGGAAAATCGACAAAATGACCAGGAATATTGCCTCCCTGTTCTGGAGGAAGATATTTGAAAATTGTTCCATCTGCTATTATTTTATACCAAGTAACTGTTTTGCCCTCTCACTTACGTACTCCCTGTTGTGAACAGCCGTAGTTCCCTCAATAATTTCATCCTTAAGATTGAATTCAAACGCTCCGTCCTTCCCTATCATCAGTTTCAGGAAGTTGACAATGTTTGATCCGAACATCTTGCTTGAATCCGTGGGCATGTCTGAAGGGAAATCGGATTTACCTATTATGGTTACTCCGTTGACATTAACAATTTTAGCGTTTTCGGTAAGCTCACAGTTGCCGCCTGAACAGGCCGCAAGATCAACTATTACCGAGCCTGGCTTCATGGCAAGCACCGTTTCTTTCAAAATCAGCACCGGAGCTTTCCGGCCGGGTATCTGGGCAGTGGCTATGACTACATCCGACGACTTAGCGTGTTTCTGTATAAGCTCCTGTTGTTTCAATTTAAACTCTTCAGTCTGTTCAACGGCATAACCGCCTGCTGCTGAATCCTCCTTCGCTCCCTCCACTTCAATGAATCTGCCGCCGAGGCTCTTAACTTCCTCCTTCACAGCTGACCTTACATCAAACACCTCCACCACTGCTCCAAGCTTCCGGGCAATGGCTACTGCCTGCAAGCCGGCAACACCCGCTCCCAGTATCAGAACCTTCGACGGCTTGATGGTCCCGGCAGCCGACATAAACATTGGAAAAAATCCCGGAAGAGATGATGCAGCAGCGAGAACAGCCTTGTAACCCGAAACAGTTGCCATTGACGACAGTATGTCCATCGATTGTGCCCTGGTGGTACGGGGGATTATGTCGAGCGCCAGAACGGTCAGCCTCCTGAGTCTTGCCTTTTCGAGCCATTCCCTGTTCTCGGCCGGATTGACAACACTGCATAGAATTTGTCCTTCTGAGAAAACACCGGGATTATCTTCCAGCGGAGGATTTACCGATAAAATTAAACCGGATCCGGAAATAAGTTCCTTCCTGTCAGTAACAGAGGCACCGGCAGCAACGTATTCCCTGTCCTCAGCCCACGCAAGCGCGCCTGCACCAGCTTCGACAAGGACAGATAAACCCAGCTTAACAAGAACGGCAACTTCGCCCGGAAGCATGGCCACTCTCCTTTCTGCTCCCGATTCCTTAAGAATGCCAATAACCATTTTATTCAATTTTGGAGATTAGAGTATGTAACTCAGGTTTCAGTGTTATAAAATTAACACCAAAATAGCAAATTTTATTCTTTATCAAAGAAATTCTCAAGCCAGAAATTATTCGCTTCATTTCTGGAATGAACAGCCTTCGCCCCGCCCCAGCCATGACGACCGTTAGGGTAAAGCATGAACCTGAACGACTTACCTTCGTCCTGCAACCTCGAGATCAGATAAATTGAATTCTGCATATGAACGTTATCGTCAAGGTCGCCATGCGTCAGGTATAGCTTCCCCTTAAGATTCTCAGCCCAGGTCAAAGCCGATCCATCTTTATAACCCTCCGGATTGTCCTGAGGTTTGTCCATGAATCTTTCAGTATAGATATTGTCATACAGCCTCCAGTCGGTTACTGATGATCCTGCAAATCCATGTGTCCAGTATCCTGCTCCGCGGGTAAGAGCCATGCAGGTCATATAACCACCATAAGAACTTCCTGTTATACCAATTCTCGAACCGTCGATATACGGCTTTGAAAGAAGCCATTTCACTGCATCCTGATAATCGAGGACCTCCCATTTGCCCAGATTGCGATGAAGATAATCGAGTCCTCTCTTACCAAAATGTCCGGAGCCCCTGTGATCGACTGTAAAAGTTACGATTCCGTTTTGCGAATCCCACGACGGATCGGTTCCCAGCCACCTGTTGCTTACATTCTTTGAATCAGGTCCTCCATAAATCCTGAATATCACCGGATATTTCCCGGAGGCGTCAAAATTCAAAGGATAGGTAATTATTGCCGGCATTGAAAACAGTCCGTCGGATGTAGTTATCCTGAGAAGCTCCGCCTTTGAATGCTTCGCCGGATCATAGGCAGGCTGATCAAGTTTGAGAATCTCCCTGACCTGTCTGCCCCGGCTGTCAAAGAGAATAATGGAACCTGCACTGGCAATATTGTTCCAACTGTCGACAAACCAGGTGCCCTTTGGCGATATGCTTGCCGAGTGGCTGCCTGGACCGCTTGTCAGCTGAACAAGGTTTTTTCCATCTAGTCCGACACGAAACAGATGACTGTCGGTCGATTCTGTTCCCGTAGCTGTGAACCATATAATTTTTTGTATTTCATCAACCCGTTCTATCCCGTTGACCCTGAAGTCGAGATTGGTAAGCTGTACAATAAGTTTGTTTTCCCAGCTATAGTAATACAGGTTTTCCCAGCCGTTCCTGACACTGTTCACAATGAAGCCCGAACCATCTTTCATTACATAAATATCCTTGTAGAAATCGAGCCATGCTTTCTGCTTTTCATTGTAGATTTCAGAGAAGTCGCCGGTGGCCGGATCGGCAAGTATTATGTTCATTTCATTTTGATCGCGGTTTATCACCTGAACTGCCAGCTTCCTGCTGTCGGGTGTCCAGAACGGCCATGCAATATACTGGTCAACATTGTAATCCGTCTTCACCCAGATGGTTTTTGCCGTTGCAATTTCGGCAATCCCCATTTTCACCTTTGGATTCGGATCCCCTGCCTTGGGATAGGGAACCTGCTCAAGAAGACCATGAACACCGTCAGCATCATCCAGACGGTTCAGTGTAAAAATCGGAACTTCAGTCTCGTCAGTTCTGAGGTAGGCAATCCTGGAGCCGTCTGGTGACCACCAGAAAGCGGCATAGCGACTTGGGCGGTCGAGTATCTCCTCCATATAAACCCATGATGAGTACCCGTTATAGATCAGTTCGGATGCATCGAATGAGAGCCGGATCTCCCTGGCAGCAGCAAGGTCATACACATAAAGGTCCTTGTTCCTTGTGTATGCAATCTTTTGGCCGTCAGGCGAAAAACGGCAATTCACTTCCTCTGCATCATCGCTGGTCAGCCTTTTAAGCTCCCTGTCGCCTTTCCTGAAAAAATAAAGGTCATTGTCACGACTCAGTACCGCGCTCTGACCGTCAGCACTCACTATGTCATATAAACCCATGGTCACTCCTGAAGGAAGTGCATCGTTCAGGACTTCCCTATCAGTCTTTTCGGGAGTCACATCAAAGCTTCTGCCGTTCCGGGCATTTACTTTTCTTGTTACAGGCCTGTTCTCGGAGTCAACTGTCTGCAGAAGAAAATTATTGTCATCGGCCCATCCGGTTACCCTGACACGGCTGCTCCCTCTCATCTGGGAAAACATGGTCCCGGAACCGGATGTAAATATTAAAAGAAGAATAAGGGCAATTCGTAAAAGTTCAGATCTTTTCATCTATAACATGATTTTGATAGTACAATTAACAACACATATACATTTATTCCCGGATCTGCCAGGCTTACATGTTAAATCCACGACAGACAAAAATAACCATTTTAGTCTTTGACACCTCGCCACGGTTGAATTTACTCATGCTTTGGTCATGTCTGCGTTTTTTTGACAAAAAGTATTACTTTAGCCTGATAACTTTACTATTATTTCAAAATGAAGCGATTCTTCTTAATATTTTCAACCATTCTGCTGAATCCGGCGTTTTGCAATGCCCAGCAGGTAAAATCGCCTGATGAATTTTTGGGATATGAGACAGGGACCAGGTTCACTTTCCATCATAAGGTTACGGAATATTGCAAATATGTGACAACCTACTCAAAGTCTGCCAGATACGAAGCCTACGGAACAACATATGAAGGCAGGGAACTTGGAGCACTTATTCTTTCAAGTCCCCAAAACCTGTCAGCTCTTGAGGAAATAAGGAATAATAATCTGATAAAAGCCGGACTAGCCGAAGGTACCTCAACCGGAAAGCAGCTTCCAATAATCTGGCTTTCATACAACGTTCACGGAAATGAAACGGCCGGAACGGAGACGGCGATGAAAGTGATTCACACCCTTGTCAGCGGATCGTATGAGGGAACGGCCGACTGGCTCAGGGAATGCATTATTGTAATAGATCCATGCCAGAATCCCGACGGACGGGACCTTTATGTCCACCGGTTCACCAATGCCGGTAACCTTACGCCCAACCCTGACGGACTGTCGCGCGAGCACAGGGATGGATGGCCCGGATCACGATCAAACCATTATATGTTCGATCTCAATAGGGACTGGGCATGGCAGACTCAGGCAGAAAGTTCTCAGAGGATAGCTTTTTACAGAAAATATATGCCTCATGTTCATGCCGATTTCCACGAGATGGGAGCAGAATCGAGCTTCTTTTTCCCTCCCGGCGCCAAACCATGGCACGAAGTAATTACCCCGTGGCAGAATGAATTCCATACTCTTGTCGGAAAGGAAAATGCCCGGCTTTTCGACCAGGAAGCAAGACTGTATTTTACAAAGGAAACATTCGACCTTTTCTGCCCCAGCTTTGGCGATACATGGCCGTTATTTAACGGAGCCATTGGCTTTACTTATGAACAGGGCGGCGGGGGAATGTCGGGTCTGGCCTATAAAAAGGAATCGGGCGACACCCTGACTCTTAAGAAAAGAATAGAAGGCCATTACCTGGCTTCCATGGCAACCATTAAGGCAGCGTACGAAAACCGGGAAAGAATTATCTCAGAATTCAACCGTTACTTTGCTGACAATGCAGCCAGGCCTCAATTCAGTTATAAGTCGATAATCATCAAGGGTAAGAATCCGAAATCAGATCTGCACGACATGCTTGATCTCCTGGAGAAAAACCAGATTAAATACTCTCATGCAGGAAACATCGGGAAAAAGTACAAGGGGTTTGATTATCTGAAAAATTCAACCGGGGAAGTTACCATTGAAGCGGGCGACATCCTGATTAGCGCATACCAGCCTCAGTCAAGATTGATGCAGGTCCTTTTCGAACCCGACAGCAAAGCTACCGATTCGCTGAGCTACGACCTTAGTGCCTGGGCTCTGCCATACGCCTATAATCTCAGGGCTTATGCAGTTGAGGAACAGATCAGACCTAACGAAGGGAAAGAAGAAGATAAATCTGACGTAAAAAGCACACTGCCTGATAAACCATATGGATACATTATCAGTTATTCGGACTTCAATGTTCTGAGATTCATTTCAGCCCTGCACCTCAAAAATGTCAGGATCAGACAGTTCCTGAAACCGGTAAAAATTGAAGAAGACACCTACGAAAGAGGCAGTTTTGCGATAACACGTGGCGATAATGCCGTACTTGGAGAAAAGCTTGATCGTACAGTGAGAGAACAGGCTGAAAGAATGGAAGTAGAAATTAAACCATTGACGTCCGGGCTCGCTACTGGCGGAAAAGATGTGGGTTCTGAATACACACCCTTAATAAAAAAACCTATGGTGGCCGTTCTTGGAGGCAGGGATGCTTCATCTTCGCAGACCGGGGAGTTGTGGTACTTCTTCGAACAGGAACTGGAGTATCCTGTTTCCATTATAGATGCCGATGACTTTAAAAGGGCCGATCAGGATAAATACGACGTTCTGATAGTCCCTTCGGGAAGTTATACCGATGTAAAGGATACAATAGTCCATTTTGTACGAAGCGGAGGAAGAGTGATTGTGATTGAAAGAGGAATCTCAATCTTTGCTGCGGAAAAATCCACTTCCCTTTACAAGGCAATCGAGACCCGGACAGCCGAACAAAAAGCAGCCCGGAAACAGGAAACAAGCGGCGACACCGTTCATCTTAAGAAATTCAGTGAGGCTAACCGTTATCCTCTTTCAGAAAGATCGGCTGGAAGCATCTACAGGGTTGCCGTCGACACTACCAATCCGTTTGGTTTTGGTCTGGGAAGAGAATGGTTCATTATGAAGCGGTCACAATCCTACCCCTTCCTTGCCAAAGGGCACAATGTGGGATATATACTGGAAAGCGATCCTGTTTCAGGATTTGCCGGTTATAAGTTCAAGAAGGAGGTAAAAAACACCATGGTGATCGGATCCGAAAGCATCGGAAAGGGGGAAGTGATCTATATCACCGACGATCCGTATTTCAGGGCATTCTGGAAAAGCGGACGGACTCTGCTGTGGAACTCGGTGTTCAGGTAGGGGAAAATCTTATCTGGTTTGTCTTATTTTACCACGGGTTTCTCGGAGATCACGGACAATATTCGGATTGTCTCAAATAATAAAATCCGTGATTTTATCCGTGCTCTCCGTGAAATCCGTGGTGAATCAATTCATGGAGATCACTATTCTTAATATAAATGCTAAGAAATCTGCAATTTATCTCTTCGGACTCTGACTGAAAAAAACTTATGAATCCTTTATTTAAACAATGGTATCCCTGCCGCACTAATTGTCAGAAGTCAGGACAGGGCGGGTAAAGCCCCGTTTTGCAGAAACAACCTTGTGTTCAATGCCCCGTATGGGGCGGAATGGTATATTTTGGACCCCCACAAAAATAATTCTAATATTCATTATTGTTATTTTTATAACATTGTTATTTTTTTAACACTAATTTATATACCTTTGTGACGTCAATCATTAGATATAGATGTTGACCTTTGGCTTACTAAACGATAAAAGCATGACTATCAAAGAAATAGCTGAAAAGATAAACGGTAAGGTTGTTTGCGGCGAGGAAAGACTATCTGAAGTAATTGAATATGCTTTTTCTTCCGACCTGATGAGCGATGTTCTTAAAGTTGACCGGGAAAACATCCTCCTCATCACTGGCCTGGCCAACCTTCAGACAATAAGGACCTCGGAAATGTCAGATATCAACTGCATCGTTTTTGCCAGGAACAAGAAGATCAACAGCGAAATTTTATCCCTTGCGGAAGAAAACAGAATGGTGCTGATTGAATGTCCGCATTCCGTTTTTAAGATCTCGGGGGAGTTGTATATTGCAGGAATAAATCCTTTGTATTAGCTGATGCAATACAGGTACAAAATAGCCGGCGGTGATTTCTCGAACGCGGGGGCCATTGCGAGTTCTGTCAAAAAGATCCTTCGGCAGTTAAATATTGATCACGTGGTTTCCAAAAGGATTGTCATCGCTCTTTACGAGGCTGAGGTAAACGTGGTTGCACATGCATATTCAGGCACTGTGGAGGTTGACATCGACAACGAAAAGATTAAAGTGACCATTGCCGACCAGGGACCGGGAATTCCTGATATCCCGAAAGCAATGGAAGAAGGTTTCTCAACGGCTACTCCCCAGGTCAGAGAAATGGGGTTCGGAGCCGGAATGGGACTTTCAAACATGAAAAAAAACTGTGACATTTTAAATATCTCAAGCGAACCGGGCGCAGGTACTTTTGTAGAAATGATCACTTATTTGAAATCGGATGCCAGATAATAAGCAACATACTGTATTCCACCATGCTCTAAAGGTTAACGAGGCAGACTGCATCGGCTGCACTCACTGCATGACTGTCTGCCCTACCAGGGCAATCAGGGTAAGGAACGGAAAGGCAAGAATAATTGCCAACAGATGTGTTGATTGCGGAGAATGTTACAAGGCATGCCCGGTTTCTGCAATTAAAGTCGAACAGGATGATCTGGAGATGATCTTCAGATTCGAGGCCAGGGTGATCCTGATCCCAAGCATCCTGATCGGACAATTCTCACACAAGATTCCCGCATCATCAATCTACTCGGCTTTGAGGGAAATGGGCTTTACTCACGTATTCCAGGTTGAGAATACCGTGGACATGGTTCTTGATGCCTATTCGGAATACAGGCAGAAGAATGAAATCCGTCCTCTTATTTCGTCTTTCTGTCCCGCCATTGTACGTCTTATACAGGTTAGGTTCCCCTCTCTTGCCGATAATATTATAAGGGTAAATCCTCCGATCGACATGTCGGCCCTTTACTACCTTGAACAGCTTAAGGCTTCCGGCATTCCTCAGAAAAACATCGGTCTGTTCTATGCCACACCATGTGCCGCAAAAATAGCCGCCATAAAGAGTCCTGTCGGCGATACCAGATCAATAATCACAGGGGTCATTAACATGGACTTCCTGTATAACAAGATACAGAAACACCTCCAGAACACCTCTTCCAGGGCAGTCATGCCTGTTACAGACGAACTTCTCAATTCACGCGGTGTACTCTGGAGCCTTACACGAGGTGAGGCGGTTCACTGCGACAAGAGAGCCCTTGCCGTCGACGGCATCAGAAACGTGACCGAAATACTTGAGAACGTCGAAAACGACAAACTGGGCAGTGTTGAGTTCCTCGAACTGAGGGCTTGCGATGAAAGCTGCGCTGGCGGCATACTGATGACAGGGAACAGGTTTCTTACCGTGGAAAGACTGAAGAAGCTCTCAGCCGACCATGCCATGGAGGAAAAGGATCAGCCAAACAAACTGACCGACCGGTTCATCAACATCAGGGAACACAGCACCCTGGGCTGCATTGAACCGAGGAATATCGAAAAACTTGATGAAGATGTGTCGGTTGCAATGAAAAAAATGGCAAGGAAAAGAAGGATGATGTGCTTTCTTCCCGGATTCGACTGCGGAGCCTGCGGCGCTCCCGACTGCCAGACTCTTGCTGAAGACATAGTTCAGGGCCGTGCACAAATCTCACACTGCGTTTTCCTTCAGCAGCAGCTGGTTAACCAGAACCTGCTCAGTCACGAGAAAGCATTCAAAATCACCGGGGAGATCTGGGGAAGCGAAAGACTTGAAAAGAATTGTAATAAAATAGGTGCAGAAGATGAAAATTACTGATGTAATACGTGAATTGAACCTGAAGGTAGTTTCCGAAAACGAAGGACTTGAAAATGAAGTGACCGGAGGCTATGTTTCCGACCTGCTGAGCGATGTCATCGGGAATGCCAGGGAAGGAAATGTATGGATCACCCTCCAGGCACACCACAATATCGTGGCAGTGGCTTCGCTTAAAGATATTTCTGCCATAATAATCGTAAGGGGAGTAGTTCCTGATGATGAAACCATTAAGAAAAGTAAGCAGGAAAACATTCCTGTTCTGTCGGCCGAGGAAGACACCTTCACCGTGGCCGGAAAGCTTTACAATCTGATTGGAAAAAAATGAGAACCTACCGGGCCGACCTGCATATTCACACTATCCTGTCCCCATGCGGCGATCTGAGCATGAGCCCGGCTAATATTGTATCCGAAGCACTAAGGAAAAAACTCGATATCATCGGAATCACCGACCATAACAGCACCAGGCAGTCACACCTTGTAAGCAGACTTGGCTCTCAGCATGGATTATTCGTCCTCCGGGGTGCTGAGGTCACAACCCGGGAAGAAGTTCATTGCCTGGCCTTCTTTGACAGCACGCGGGAGCTTGAGGAATTCCAGGATTACCTCGACGACAACATTCCATCATTCAGCAACGATCCGCTTTTATTCGGCGATCAGGTTGTGGTAAATGAAAAGGAAGAAATAATATACACTGAAGAGAAGCTGCTTATTAACGCGACAAGAATTTCTATTGAGGAGCTTGAAGCTTATATCCATAGCCATGGAGGCCTTTTCATCCCGGCCCATGTAGACAGGATGAAGAACAGCATCTACAGCCAGCTCGGATTCTTACCCGATAACCTTAATGCTGATGCCCTGGAGATTTCAAGAAGGAGTACACCGGAGTCATTCAGCCGGATACATCCCGAAATAAACTCTTACCCCCTGCTGACTGATTCGGATGCTCATTACCCCGATCAGATAGGTGTTGTATACAACTGCTTCGAAATAGAGAAGCTGAGTTTTGATGAAGTGAAGATGGCAATCGCCGGAACCGACGGAAGAAAAATTACTGGCAAATGCTGACACTGGCTTTAAATATTCTCGATATCGTCCAGAATTCTATCCGGGCCAAAGCCTCGGAGATAGATATAGAAGTTATGGAATCAGGGGAAAAGGATATTCTTGAGATCAGGGTAAGTGACAACGGGACAGGCATGTCTGAAGAGCTGCTGTCGAAGGTTACAGATCCGTTCGTAACAACCCGGACAACAAGAAGGATCGGACTGGGTTTGCCACTTCTGAAATATCAGGCGAATCTTGCAGGAGGAGATTTGTCGGTTGATTCAAAGGAAGGCTTAGGCACAACAGTATCTGTCAGTCTTTCACTCCGGCATGTCGATCGCCAGCCGATGGGAGATATTGCCGGAGTAATGACAATTCTCATGGCTGCCAATCCGGAAATTAGTTTCCTTTACGGCCACAAAACCGACACGGGAAAATACAGATTTTCCTCAAAAGAGACTCTGGAATACCTCGGAATCAACAATTTTAACGACAGTCAGCTACTATCCGATATAAAGGAAATGCTGATTGAAAACCTTAAAGATATTGGTGCATATGATATAAACTGAATTAAGTATTTTAAACAATATAACCAGAACATGATATTTTGAATATTTTTAATGAGAATATCTGTCCTGAATTAACAAATTAACTTAACTAAATAATAGGAAGCATGTCACAAATCAAGTCGCTTGCGGATCTGAAGAAGAAACGCGAAGAAATAAAGACCGGGCTGGATATCAGGATTAAGGCAATCGATCCGGAGAATCATGTTCAGGTCAAGGTAGCAATGGCTACCTGTGGTATTGCCTCGGGAGCAAAACCAATCATGGAGTTTTTCGTGGAGCAGCTCGACAGGAGGAATATACCCGGCATCGTTACCCAGACAGGATGTATGGGTTATTGTTTTGCCGAACCTACCGTTGAAATTAAACTCCCCGGAAAAGATCCCGTGGTATTTGGCTATGTTGATCTCAAGAGAGCAGACCTGATCATAGAGAAATATATCAAGGAGGGTGAGTTGATCGACGGCATCATCCCGGTAAATTACGAAACCATTGACTCAAAAGAATAGGAGGATCAAACATGTCAAAATACAACATGCATATTCTCGTTTGCGGGGGCACGGGCTGCCATTCCTCCCAAAGCGATGCAATCGTCTGGAATCTGAGGGACGAACTCGAGGCTAAAGGGCTTACCGGTCAGGTACAGGTAATACTTACCGGCTGTTTCGGTTTCTGCGAAAAAGGTCCGATCGTCAAGATTATGCCGGACAATACTTTCTATGTCCAGGTCAAACCTGAAGATGCCCAGATTATCGTTGAAGAGCATATTATTAAAGGAAGAAAAGTTCCCAGGCTCCTTTATCAGGATCCGGAGACTAAGAATGCTGTTGGAGACTCGAAGCACATGGGCTTCTTCAAGAAACAGCTGAGGATCGTTCTTCGCAACTGCGGTTTCATTAATCCTGAAAACATCGACGAATACATTGCCAGGGACGGCTACATGGCTCTTGGCAAGGTAATCTCGGAAATGACTCCTCAGGCCGTGATACAGGAAATAAAGGATTCGGGACAGAGAGGTCGCGGCGGTGCAGGATTCCCGACAGGTCTGAAATGGGAAATCGCCAGTAAAAACCAGTCCGACGAGAAATATGTTGTGTGTAATGCCGATGAAGGTGACCCCGGAGCATTCATGGACCGTTCGGTACTTGAAGGCGACCCGCATTCAGTACTTGAAGCAATGGCTATCTGCGGTTATGCTATCGGAGCCTCAAACGGACTTATCTATATCCGGGCTGAATATCCCCTGGCCGTTCACAGGCTTAAGGTCGCGATCGCTCAGGCCAGGGAATACGGATTGCTCGGGAAAAATATTTTTGGTTCTGATTTCAGTTTCGATATCGAGCTGCGTTATGGCGCTGGTGCTTTTGTCTGCGGAGAGGAAACAGCACTTATTCATTCAATGGAGGGGCTGAGGGGAGAACCTACAATCAAGCCTCCTTTCCCTGCTGAATCAGGATTCAGGGGAAAACCAACCAATGTTAACAACGTAGAAACCTTTGCTGCAATTCCGATAATTATTCTCAAGGGCGCTGACTGGTACAACAAGATTGGCACAGAGAAATCAAAAGGCACAAAGGTATTTGCTCTTGCCGGCAAGATCAACAATGTTGGTCTGATAGAGGTCCCGATGGGAACCACGCTCAGAGAAATTATATTCGAGATCGGAGGAGGAATAAGAGACGGCAAGAAATTCAAAGCCGTTCAAACCGGAGGACCCTCAGGCGGGTGTCTGACTGAAAAACATCTCGACACCCCTATCGATTTCGATAACCTTGTTGCTGCAGGTTCCATGATGGGATCGGGTGGCATGATCGTTATGGATGAGGATAACTGCATGGTTTCAGTGGCACAATTCTTCCTTGAATTTACTGTTGAGGAATCATGTGGTAAATGCGCTCCATGTAGAATCGGTAACAAAAGGCTGCACGAACTTCTGACTCAGATCACCGATGGAAAAGGAAAAATGGAGGATCTGGACAGACTGAGAAACATGAGCCAGGTCATCAAGGACACTGCACTCTGCGGACTCGGACAGACATCCCCTAACCCAGTCCTTTCCACTCTCGATAATTTCATGAATGAATATATAGCCCACGTCAGAGATAAAAAATGTCCTGCCGGAAAGTGCAAGAACCTGATGGAATATTACATCATTCCTGAGAACTGTGTGGGTTGCACCGCCTGTGCAAGAGTATGCCCGGTTAATGCGATATCAGGGCAGCGTAAGGAGATCCACACGATCAATCCTGAAGTCTGCATTAAATGCGGCGCATGCAAGGAGAAATGTAAGTTCGATGCAATAATTATCAGATAACCGGTAAATTAATGGAAACAATAAAATTAAATATAGATAACAAGGAGATTGAAGTAGAAAAGGGTACTACAATCTTGAAGGCTGCACGGCAACTGGGAATCGACATCCCCACCCTGTGCTATCTTGATCTTCACGACATGAATATCGAGAATAAGCCGGGAGGATGCAGGATATGCACCGTGGAGGTTGAGAAAAGACGGAATCTGGCTCCTGCCTGTTCAACGAAATGCGAAAACGGAATGGTGGTCAAAACACATACCACAAGAGTACTTAATGCCCGCAGAACCGTTATGGAGTTTATTCTGTCCGACCATCCCAAAGATTGCCTCGTTTGTGCAAAATCAGGCAACTGCGAACTCCAGGATATGGCCAACAGGCTTGGCATCAGGGAAATCCCGGGACAGGAATTTGCAGAGATGTCAAACTACAAACCCGACACCTCTCCCTCGATTAAAAGGGACCTTAACAAATGCATAATGTGCCGCAGATGCGAAACGATGTGCAACGATATCCAGACAGTCGGAGCCCTCTCAGCAATCAACAGGGGATTCATGGCAGCTGTTGCTCCTGCTTTCGAACAAAACCTCGAACATTCGACCTGCACCTACTGCGGACAATGTGTGGCAGTATGCCCCACCGGAGCACTGACAGAGGTTGACAATACTCCTGAGGTCCTCAGGGCGCTTGCCGATCCGACAAAAACAGTTGTCGTTCAGACAGCTCCAGCAGTTCGCGCCGCATTGGGTGAAGCATTCGGTATGGAGCCGGGTACACTCGTGACCGGGAAACTTGTCTCTGCACTGAGAGGTCTTGGATTCGACTATGTGTTTGATACCGATTTCAGCGCTGACCTTACAATAATGGAAGAGGGTACGGAACTACTCGGCAGACTGAAAAGGCACCTCAACGGAGACCAGACAGCAAGGATCCCGATCCTTACTTCTTGCTGTCCGGGCTGGGTCAACTTCTTTGAAGAATACTTCCCCGACCTGAAAGATGTTCCTTCAACATCAAAATCGCCCCAGCAGATGTTCGGTGCAATAGCAAAAACTTATTTTGCCGATAAAATCAAAATCGACCGCAAGGATATGGTTGTGGTATCCATCATGCCATGCCTCGCCAAAAAATACGAATGCCAGAGAGAAGAATTCTCAACTGACGGGAACAGAGATGTCGATTTTTCCCTTTCAACCAGGGAACTCGCTAATTTCATCAAACAGGCCAATATCGATTTCAACACCCTCGAAGACGGTGAATTCGATGATCCCATGGGTGAATCGACCGGTGCAGGTGTAATATTCGGGGCAACAGGAGGCGTTATTGAAGCTGCATGCAGAACCGCTTATGAGCTTTATACAGGAAAGAAACTCGAAAAAATTGATTTTGAAGAGCTAAGAGGCCTCGAAGGTGTCCGCTCGGCAACTATCGACTTCGACGGACTTCCCCTTAACATCGGTATTGCACACGGACTCGGAAATGCCAGAAAGCTGCTTAACGACGTGAGGGAGGGAAAATCGCTGTTCCATGCAATAGAAGTAATGGCCTGCCCGGGAGGTTGCATCGGAGGTGGCGGACAGCCTCTGCATCATGGCAAATCAGAAATTCTGAAGGCCAGGGCGGCTGCAATCTACAGGGAAGATGCTAACAAGCCGATCAGGAAATCGCACGAGAATACATTCATCATCAAACTCTATGAGGAATTCCTTGGTGAGCCCAACAGTGAAAAGGCTCACCACCTGCTCCACACAAGCTATTTCGACAAGAAAAAGAAAATTATTGTTAAACAGTAGAACAGAACCTGTAAGGTCCTATAAAACTCAATGTTATGTCAAGTATAAAAATAGAATTAAGACAGGAGGATGTCAACAAAATAGGGGAAATTTGCGCTTCCTTCAACAGAGATCCCCAGGAACTGATAAATATACTTCATGGCTGTCAGGAACACTTCGGGTACCTTCCTGCAGAAATTCAGGAAGTAATATCATCGGAGACAGGCATCCCGGTTGCAAAAATTTACGGTGTTGTGACATTTTATTCGTTCTTCACAATGACTCCGAAAGGGAAACATCCCATAAGCATTTGCATGGGTACCGCCTGCTATGTCAGAGGTGCTGAAAAGGTTCTTGACGAGTTCAAGAAAGAACTCTCCCTTCAGGTTGGACAGACTACCAAAGACGGTAAATTTTCGCTGTCGAGCCTGAGATGCGTTGGAGCATGCGGACTGGCACCTGTGGTGCTGGTTGGCGATAAAACCTACGGAAGGGTAGCTCCCGATGATGTAAAGAAGATACTCAAAGAGTATGAATAGCTGATTCTTACGATTTTTTAAAAGGTTGATCATGGCCGGAACCTCGCGTTCCGGCTTTTTTCTTTACAATGCTCTTTGGTTTATACCAGAAGAAATAATCCTTTTGCCTGCGTTTCTCAGTCAAATCCCGTGCAACATGCACCTTCCTGCCGGTGTATGGATCAAACCCGCACCAGTACATTGCCGTTGAAAGTGTCATCGGAGTAGGAGTAAAATCCTGGACCTGCTCCGGCTTGATTCCCATGCTCCTCACCTCCCCTGCCAGTTCCTCCATATCAGCATCCCTTGAACCCGGATGCGATGATATGAAATAAGGTATGATCTCATACTTAAGACCTTCCCGTGCCGTAATCTTCATGAACTGCTCCCTTAGCTTCCTGAACAGACTGAACGGTACCTTTCTCATCAGAGTAAGAATATGTGGAGAGGTATGCTCGGGAGCAACCTTCAGCCTTCCCGACACATGGTGTCTCACCAGCTCCTCAAGGTACTCCTTCTCTCCCCTGCCGGCATTGCCGTTCCATTCGGAAAAAAGAAGATCATACCTTATTCCGCTTCCGATAAACGCCTTCTTCACTCCCGGTAAGCGGTTCACCTTCCTGTATAATTCTGTCAGTTCCGTATGATTTGTATCGAGATTGGCGCAAACCCGGGGCCAGACACAGGAAGGACGTGAACATCTCATGCATACATCCCGGTCCCGGCCTTTCATGTTGAACATATTTGCAGAAGGACCGCCAAGGTCTGAAAAATACCCCTTGAAATCGGGCATGCCTTTCAGCCTTTCAACCTCGGCAAGGATAGAACTTTCCGACCTCCTTACAATCTGCTTGCCCTGGTGCGCAGCAATGGCACAGAAACTGCAACCTCCGAAACAACCCCTGTGGATATTCACCGAGAATTTTATCATTTCGTAGGCAGGTATTGCCCCTTTATCCCTGTACCTGGGATGCGGCATATAAGTGTAGGGAAGGTCGTATGTCAGGTCGGCTTCTGCCTCATTCATCGGTTGAAAGGGCGGATTTACAATCACATTCAAGTCACCTGTTGGTTCAATCAGCCTCGAAGCAGTTATCCGGTGTGACTCCTTTTCAAAAAGTACAAAATTGGATGCAAATACTTTTTTATCACTCCGCGATTTTTCAAAAGGTTCAAGAGTGATATCCTTCCAGTTCCTGTTAACAGGCAAATCCGACTTTTTATCCAGCGCTATGACGGTTTGTGGAATTGTTGAAAGCGAAGAAAAGGGAACTCCCTTCAGCAGCAGCCTGACCAGCTCCCTGAGAGGTTGTTCTCCCATTCCATAGATTATCATGTCGGCCCCGCTCGTCAGCAGAATCGACGGATCGACCCTGTCCTGCCAGTAGTCATAGTGAGCCAGACGACGCATCGAAGCTTCAATTCCCCCTGCAACAACGGGTATACCGGGGAATAGTTTCTTCAGAATTCTGGTGTACACCACTGTGGGATAGTCAGGCCTGAATCCCGCCTTGCCGCCAGGGGTATAGGCATCATCCGACCTGAGGCGCCGGGCTGCGGTGTAATGGTTAACCATTGAATCCATATTTCCCGCTGTAACGCCAAAGAAATACCTGGGCGGGCCCATCTTTCGGAAATCACGGAGATCGTCCCTCCAGTTTGGCTGGGGGACAACCGCAATCCTGAGGCCTTCCGACTCCATTACTCTTCCTATGACCGCAGTGCCAAAGGATGGATGATCCACATAAGCATCGCCGCTGAAGATAATTACATCAGGCTGCTCCCACCCCAGCGACTCAATCTCTTTCACGCTGGCGGGAAGGAATTTATTTCCTGTCTTTATTGAAGAAATCACGAGGTAAAATTACGTAAAAATAGTATCTTGCCTACTCTTGCCGGTACATTGCAGGCAAAATACAATTCTGCCAGTATTCTTGATAATGAAATTAATTCGCGCATGGTATAGGGGAAAGATGGTTTTGATACTGACTTTTCTGATCCTTCTCTCCGGAGAGAACCAGTATATTACCGGTCAGCAATCTGTTAATGCCCGGCCCAAGATCGGCCTGGCTCTCAGCGGAGGAGGCTCCCTCGGAATGGCCCATGTGGGAGTGCTTAAGGTAATGGAAGAGGCGGGACTGAGGCCCGATTACATAACAGGGGTAAGTATGGGAAGCATTGTAGGATCACTCTATTCACTCGGGTACAGCGCTGACACCATGCAACTTTTATTCCGCACCACCGACTGGGGCCTCATCCTGTCAAATAATGTTCCCGAAAACAGGGTGATCTTTACAGAAAAGAGATATTTCAATAACAGCATTCTGGCGCTTCCCATTTTGTCGAGAAAAGTCAGACTTCCTTCAGGCCTGATAAACGGACAGCAGATAGAAAAGGCTTTAAGTCATTTTACCTGGCCGGCTGCCGACATAAATGATTTCTCAAAACTGCCTGTACCCTTCCTCTGTATAGGCACCGATCTGGTATCAACCGGTAAGGTGGTGCTAAAAACCGGTTATCTTGCCGATGCCATAAGAGCCAGTATGGCTGTGCCCTCCGTATTCACCCCTATAAAAATCGACACGGCAATACTTATCGACGGGGGATTTGTAAGAAACATTGCCGTTTCGGAACTGAGGGAGATGGGAGCCGATATCGTAATCGGTTCATATACCGGTTTTCACCGCTACAACGAACAGGAACTTCAGTCGGTGACAGGTGTCCTTAAACAACTCAGCTTCTTCAATTCAATAAATGACTATGCCCGGCAGAAGAAACTCATCGACATTCTCATCGAACCAGATGTCAAAGATTTTTCGTCCACTGTATTTACAAATTCAGATTCAATAATTAACAGGGGATACATCGCAACCCTGCCTTTCAGGGAAAAATTCAGGCAGCTTGCCGATTCCCTTGACAGAATGGGACCGCAAAAGCCTTTTGTGTCCATCCTTAATAAAAAAGCTTTTGAATTCGACATGATTGAAGTGACCGGAAATGAACTAATACCTGATGACCAGATTCTGGGAGTTCTCGACATAGTGCCAGGTCAGAAGGTAACCAGTGAAATGCTCGGCGAAAAGATTGACCTCCTCTATGGACGATCATGGTTCGATAAAGTAAAGTACCTGGTGGTTCCGGGTAATGATTCGTTGAAACTCGTTATAGAATGTCAGGAAAAGCCCCAGGCAATGCTCTATGGATCAATTCATTACGACAACAACCTGATGGCCGGAATCCTGCTGAACATGTCGATAAAAAACCTTCTCTTTCAAAGATCGATGCTCGATATTGATGCTTTTATCGGCAAGTATTACCGCTTCAGGATCAGCTCAACACAGTTCATCGACAGAAACCAGAGTTTCGGACTTTCTGCTTCATTTAATACCGACAATACGATGATCCCTGTTATGGAACTTCAGGGTGAAACCGGAGAATACACCATAAAAACAAATATCGGAGGAATCAGCCTTAATAAAAGGTCGGGACTGAACCATTTCATGAGCCTCTCTGTAAATCTCGAAAATACCAGCTTTTCCCCTGACTTCATCACCGACAAGTCGGTGAAAAGGATCACCTTCAATTCGGTAAATACAGGATTCCAGAATCAGCTCAACACTCTCGACACAAAGCATTTTCCCAACAGCGGGACAGTCTTCCAGCTATCGTTGAATGTATCAAGACTGCTTAACGGTAAAACAATAAAGGATAATCTCAGGAACGTATTTACTGCCGATCAGCCCGGCGATTTCAGGTTCAAAAGATTATGGTCGGCCGGCGGAAGTATAAGACAGTATGCTTCGTCTGGGAGAAAGCTAACATTCACAATCGGTGCTGACGCAATGCTTACCTACACGGCAGATTCGGCAATATCACCTCATTACTATTACTTTGCAGGGGGATTTGAGAGCCCGTTTTCAAAGTCAATTCCACTTACTGGATTTCATCCCGGAGAGATCCAGGTAAGCCAGTTCGCAGGCATGAGGTTCGATACCGACTGGGAAATCCACAGGGATGTCCACATAGGCCTTCTAACATCCTTTGCCCTGGCAAGAGAACCCTCCAGCGGAGAAGATTATACTGTCCTGGGCGGTTACGGACTTGGACTGGGATATATGTCGGTAATCGGGCCCTCAAGAATTGGTATAATGCATGGCTTCAGCAGTACAGACCGCTATTTCAGTGAGCTTAAGGGATTCATCAGCATCGGCTTCAACTTCTGATTAAATAACCCTCAGACAAAAACCGAAATTTTGTCATGGATCCTGAACTTTCATTCACTTTTCAGGGCAATTCGGGTAACGGTCTGATTGTTGCAGTAATCATACTGCCGGGTCTCTTAGATCCGCAGAAATAATTTGATAATATCCTCAGGTTGTGAATACTACAAAAGTCATAATGCAGCATAAGCAGATATGTAAGCTTGTGTCCGAAAAGAAAGTCAAACAAAGCCTTGACATACTGCAGGATATGATACTGGTGTCATCTCTTGGCGATCTTCGCGACGAATACAACAATATCGTCATGACATACAGGAATATGCTCACGTATACAATAGAGGGAATAAATGATCCTGAGCGAAACAGGGTTCATCTGAAACTCATCCAGTCAATTCTTGGTCTCGCCGACCGCCTCCGACAGGACATATTGTCACACTATTCCGGCTGGCACACCTACTGGGTAATGCAGCAAACCATGAAAGAGCAGAAGCTTTCGGGAAAAACCCTCGTTGAAACCGTTGACGACCTGATGTTCAAATCGGAACTTGATGAGTGGCTCAAACTCAGCAATGAGATAAATCCTGATCCTGAATCGGAACTGGCCATTAAGCACAGGGAGCTTATCAGGAAAATTTTCAACCATCTGTGGCTGACCGATTATTATGGAGAAGCAGAAGAGAGTCTGATCAAAATTATTATGAGTTCGGGGAAATTCAGATGGCACGAAACCAGCATTTTCATCAGTGCCATAACTCTCAGTTCATTAAGGACTTTTCAGACACACAAACTTCTTACCCTGATCCGGTTTTACGAAACCGGATCAGTCCAGGTTACGGAAAGAGCCCTTGCCGGACTTATTCTTAATCTTCATTACTACAATTCGCGCATCCTCCTGTATCCCGAAATTATTGACAAGATCAGGAGTATCAGTGAAAACCGAAGCTTCAGCGAACATTGCAGAATCATTGTCCTGCAGACGATCAGGTCGAGGGAGACAGAAAATCTCAGCAAAAAGCTTCACGATGAAATCCTTCCTAAGGTGGCCTTACTCAAACCCAGGATTGAGGAAAAGCTTGACCTGGATGACATCCTTCCCAAAGACAAATACGGGGAAAAGAACCCTGACTGGTCCGAGATGTTCGGCGACTCCGAAGAGATCTTCAAAACTATGGAAGAGCTTACAACCCTGCAGATGGAGGGAGCCGATGTATATATGTCGGCATTTGCAAACTTGAAGCATTTCGACTTCTTCAAGGATTTCCACAACTGGTTTGTCCCTTTCTATCCCGATCATGATATTATAAATGAGATTTACCACGACGAGATACTTGGACCCGGCACAAACGAGCTTGCAGAAGCCCTCGACAAGACTCCTTTCATCTGCAATTCTGACAAGTACTCACTCCTTCTTAACCTGAAATATCTCCCGTCATCACAGAAAACAATGATGCTCAAGGTATTCAGAATGGAACTCGACGGACTGAGGGAACTCGGAGGGGAAGATGCCGGTACCGATCCCTACAAAGTATTCCGAACCAATGTGACCCAGTACCTTCAGGATATATACAGGTTTTTCAAACTATCCCCCTACAGAAAGGAATTCGAGGATCTCTTCTCCGGGAAACTCGATATCTACAACTCGGAATTTTTCAGGATAGCATGTCCTTCCCAGGAAGCGGAAGCAGGTCTTGCCGAGTATTTCTTCAGCAAGAATTATTTTTCAGATGCACTCGATATATTCCTCAGGCTTGCAAAATCGGACCCTGACGATTCACAACTTTATGAGAAGATAGGTTTCTGTTATCAGCAGGAAGAGAACTTCGGGAAAGCACTTAAATTCTACCAGAGAGCCGAACTTATAGAAAGAAAAGCATGGACGCTAAAGAAGACAGGCTTATGCCTGAGACGCCTCGGAAGAACAGAGGAAGCTCTTGATCACTATCTCCAGGCAGGCGTCATGGATCCGGATGACATGCATACCGCAATAATGGCCGGGCACTGTTATCTCGATCTGCACGATTATGAAAGCGCCCTCAAATATTACTTCAGGGTTGAATACAACGACCCGGGAAACCTTAAGATTCTAAGACCTATTGCTTTCTGTTACTTCGCCCTTGGCCGCTTTGCCGATTCAGAAAAATACTATGAACGTCTGTCGACCGGCAAGTTAAATGCTCACGATTACATCAACAAGGGGCACCTTGCATTATGTCAGGGAGAGAAGAAAGAAGCTGTTGATTTCTACAGGCTTGGCATTAACAGCGGTCAGATTTCAAAGGAAGAGTTCATGACTATATTTGAGGATGACCAGGCTCTGCTCCTTTCACTTGGAGTAAACCAGGATGATCTTCCCATACTTCTAGACTATCTGTTGTTTTCTGTCGGATAATCAGCACTATCATGCTTGTGGGGATACGGAGGGGGCGGCTGATCACCTTGTCCCTGTCCCCTGCCTGAATATCTTCTGTCGTCGCGGAATCTCGTTGTATCGCTCTCTCTTCTTATCCTTTCCAGCTTCATCATTTCCTGCCGCTTCTCATCCATCTCCTTTAAACGGGCAAGCTGTTCCTTTGTAAGATTTGAATCGAGTTCCTTCCTCATAGCCTTGATATTGGAATCAAGCTCTTTCCTGAAATTGTTCTGGGTTTCGCTGTTAATCCTGGCGTATTTATCAAGAATGAGGTCAATCTTAGCCTTCTGTGCCTCGTCGGGTTGTATGGTCCTGTAGAAACCCTCGCGGAAACGCTCCTCGGAGAAATACATACGCACCGGCTTGAGCCTGTTCAGCCTAAGCTGGGCAGATGTAAGCATCCCGATAACAAAGCCTATCAGCAAAATTATTATAGCAAATAATATTTGTCTTCTTCTCATGACCTCTCAATTCCCTGTAAGAAGATACAAAAGGCTTTCATCGGATCCGGAACCGAGCCCCAGGAAGGAGTCAACGGAAAGGGATCCCTGTACCATGAAGATCGAGATCAGCAATATCACGATCGCAGCAACTCCCGTAAGGGCTATGCGGTAGAAAACATTATTCAGGTTCCTAACCGACTCAATTTCCCTTACCACGGTGTTGCCTGATGCAGTAAGTCTTTCAAGAATTTTGTCCTGAAATCCTTCACTGAACCTGTAGCTTACCCCGGCTTCCTCAAGTTTACGGGAAGCCTTTGCAGGATCGCTGTCCCTGTCGAGCGATCTGATAATCAATAATTTTAACTCAGATATTTTCATTTCACTTACAATTTCTCCATAATATCCTTCATCTGTTCCTGTGCCCTCGACAACCTTGAAAGGACTGTTCCGAGAGGCAGGTCCAGAATTTCGGCGGTCTCTTTTGTCGAGTAACCCTGCAGCATCCTCATAGCTACAATTACCCGGAATTTTGGATCCAGATTCATAAGAGCCTTGCCAACCAGTTCCTGCGCATCCTTTTTTTCTTCTGTATCATGGTCGGCAACCTCAAATTCGTACATTTCATTGTTCCCTCTCTGAGAGAACGTGGAAAAGAACCTTTTTCGTCTCTTTATCTCATTCAGGGTTAGATTGACAGCTATTTTCTGTATATAGGTTGAAAGCTTTGCCTCTCCCCTGAAATCCGGAAGTGAATAGAACAGCTTTATAAAAACATCCTGCCCTATATCTTCAGAGAACACCGAATCGCCAAGCATGCCCTTTACCGTTCGCGCAACCATTCCCTGGTATCTGGTAACTATCTCTCCGAAAGCTTGTTTATCGCCATCAAGTGAAGATTTTACCAGCTCCCCATCGCTCTTTTGCCTGTACGATTCTTTGATCATACGTCTTATAGACAATTAAAAGGACAACAATATTCCGCCTTTGTTAATTTTTATTAACATTCGGGGGTCCATTCGAACCAGGTTACGAGAATCACAATTATTCAACGTTGATAATATACTGATTATCATCCTGAACAAGCTCCAACTCGTAGTTATTCGAATATCTTACAAGATATAACTTTTGATTTTCAAATCCATCTATGGGTTTACTTCTTCTGAAATCGAATTCAGTATGAAGCAGATCCGGATTATGAATCTGCGGATGAGAGATGAAGAATTCCCTGCCGTGTATTGCCATACCGGAAAGGAAAAAGTAAAGAATATCATAACCCTGCCATGCATAACTGATCTCCGGAGGCTCCGTAAGAAACTTCTCACGGAATTCCGAATTAAATCGTTTTACATCCGGTTGACCGAAATCAATCCAGTAGGGGCTATAAATAAGGAGGCCAAGATCGAAGCATATCCTGTGATCGAGATTATCAAGATATCTCATACCAGGATATCCGAAAACATCCAGCTTGTATTTCCTCGACAGGGCATGAATAT
Source organism: uncultured Bacteroidales bacterium (assembly GCA_963840965.1). Lineage (GTDB taxonomy): Bacteria > Bacteroidota > Bacteroidia > Bacteroidales > VadinHA17 > LD21. Next base: position 42,527 of record CAWJAW010000005.1, read on the forward strand.
TTGTTATTGTCTCGCTCATTACGGGGGCTTCTTCTGATGCAATAATTATTACATTACCGGTTGTGTCCGATAGTGAATATGCAAGTCTGTTTATCGAATCATTTCCATAGACCGACCGGCTGAAAAAGACCATGTCTCTAATTTTTATCTCCTCCGGCAGCATGGTTTGACCCAGCTGATCTGTAATAAGGTTTTTCAGTCTTTCCGCCCCTTTCACCTCCTCTTCTGCACTTGAATGAATTATAACAAAATTACAGCCTGCATAATCCTGCATCTTCCTTGCCAGATTATTTTGGGTCACATCAAGGGATGAACCAGACAGAAATAAGAAGGGATTGTTCTCAAGAACGGAATTTTTTTCCAGATGAACGGGAGAAACCACCGGAATTCCCAGCCTCCCTGCATATGAGGCAATAACAGCAAGATTCTCTGAATAAACCGGACCTATAATCAGATCCATGTTGTCCAGCCTGCCCGATCTAATGAGACTTACTGCCTCCATTGTATCTATCTTCACATCAAAAGCGTGAATATTGATATTCAGCCCGAGCGATCTCAATGTGTCGGCCGCCAGCAGGATCCCCTCATACATTTCCACGAAACCCAGACTTCGGGGATAGATCCAGTCGTCAGGACGGTTTATCTCCCTGTAAACTCTTTTGCCTGCAACAACCCTCGACGAATCGATCTCAAACCTCCTTGAGTTTTCCCAAAGGTGAAATGGCAGCATTACAGCCACATCATAGGACCCTTCGAGACTTGTTACCGGCGTTAGTTCAAAAGGCCTTGCAATGGTGTCGGGTATTTCTTCCGGCACAGTTAATGTGTCGGCCTCGATCTCTGCAACTTCAAATACAGGTACTGCCACCTTCATACCGGGGATTCTCAGAGAATCCCCCACCTGTGGAAATCTTATATCCCTGTTCTCTTTTCTGAGATTCCTTAAGGCTACTCCATATTTCCGGGCTATCGACGACAACGTCTCTCCCCTGACCACTTTATGATAGAAAGGCCTCTCCTTCTGGGGTATAACTACAGTCCTGACAATCGGTTGCTTTTCTTTCTCCTGCCCGGATTCGATTCTTTGTGTTACGGACTGCGGTTTTTGATACCCGGCTACTTCCTTTTCGTTAAGAGGCTTTTGTCTGGGGATAGCTATTTCATATCCCAGAGGCAGTTTGCTTATATCAATGCCCGGATTGCTTTGTAAAATGTCATCTTCAGTTACCTTGTACTGATTTGATAAACGATAAATAGTCTCACCAGCCTGAAGTTTATGATAGATGTAAAGCTTTTCATTTCTGGGCCTCTGCATAACCTCAGGAGCAGTTGCTGCTGGCACCGTGTCGATGAGCCGCTCAGGAATCCTGAGGCTCTGCCCCTCCCTGAGACCTTCACCAGCGGTCGGATTAACCCTGATAAGGTCCTGTGTATTCAATCCGTATGCCTTTGAAACAGAATATAAGGTTTCCCCTTTTTTTACAGTATGGATATAATAGGTTACACCTGAGATGACGACCTTCTCGGGCGATCTGTCAACCCTGACCTGGGCATTGGCTGATGCCGCAAAGAACAGCAGCAATGCAAGAAAAACCGCCAGAGATTTATACTTCTTCAAAATATCCATAATAATGCTTAAAGTGTTTTCAGAAATTTCAGGCAATTGTCTTCGATTCTGGTCCTGATATCTGAAATATCATGTCTCATAAACATTTCCCCAGTAATTTTTTCAAAAAGCTCAATATACCTTTCAGAAATCCGGCTGACAAATTCATCCGGCATATCGGGCACCTGCTGGCCCTTTTTACCCTGAAAGCCATTTTCCATCAGCCACTCCCTGACGAATTCCTTCGACAGCTGCTTTTGCTGAAGCCCTTTGTCAAAGCGCTCTTGATAACCGTCGGCATAAAAGTAACGGGACGAATCGGGTGTGTTTATTTCATCAATAAGCATAATGACACCATCCTTGTTTCCAAATTCATATTTGGTATCTACAAGAATCAGACCATGCCGGGCTGCGATTTCAGAACCTCTTTTAAAGATTTCTGTCGCATAATCCTCTATGAGCCTGTATTCGTCCGCCGGAACAAGTCTCTGTTCAACGATTTCTTTCGAGGAGATGTCTTCATCGTGTAAACCCTGTTCGGCTTTGGTCGTTGGTGTAATGATCGGCTCCGGAAACTTCTGATGCTCTTTCATCCCTTCCGGCAGTTTCACTCCGTTTATCTCCCTGAGTCCATCCTTGTATGACCTCCAAAGGCTGCCTGTAAGGTAAGCCCTTACTATCATTTCGACCGGATAAGGTTTGCAGATGTGCCCAATTGTTACGGCCGGGTCAGGAGAAGCAATCTTCCAGTTGGGAACAATGTCGCTTGTGGCATCCAGAAACTTGTCTGCAATCTGGTTAAGCACCTGTCCCTTGTAGGGAATACCCTTCGGAAGAACAACATCAAATGCCGATATCCTGTCGGTAACTATCATAAGCAGGTACTTCTCATCAATATTATACACATCACGGACCTTCCCGTGATAAACTCCCTTTTGTCCCGGAAACCGGAAGTCCGACCTCATCAGTGTCTTTTCCATAAAATGTATCTGGTTATAATTGCACTTACCTGTTCAGTATTATTAATTGCCATTTGTCCGGCTTTCATTCTCCTCCTTCTCATAAGCCCTGACAATATGCCTAACAAGCTTATGCCTTACAATATCCCTTTCGTCAAACCTTATAATCGAAACGCCTTCAATGCCGGCAAGTATTCTCATAGCCTGCAGCAGCCCTGACTCCGACCGTTTTGGAAGGTCGATCTGGGTAGTGTCGCCTGTCATTATGAATTTTGAACTAACTCCCATCCTGGTGAGAAACATCTTCAGTTGGCTCACAGTTGCATTCTGGGCTTCATCGAGAATGACGAAAGCGTTCTCAAGCGTTCGCCCCCTCATAAATGCAAGAGGCGCAATCTGAATGGTCCCATCCTCCATCAGAGTCTCAAGCTTTTTGAAGGGTATCATATCATGCAGGGCATCATAAAGTGGCTGAAGATAGGGATCAAGTTTTTCCTTCATGTCTCCAGGCAAAAAACCCAGCCTTTCTCCTGCTTCTACTGCCGGTCGTGCCAGCACAACCTTCTTTACCTCCCTCTCCTTTAGTGCTTTCACTGCCAGAGCTATTGAAGTATAAGTTTTGCCGGTGCCCGCAGGGCCCTCCGCAATGATAAGATCGTTAACCTTGTAAAAATTTACCAGACTGACCTGGTTGACGGTTCTGGCCCTTATTGGCTTTCCGCTGGTGCCGAAGACAATAACCTCTTCAAACTGACCCTCTGAGGCGGACTTCATATGCCCGGTATCAAAAAAGTATTTTTCAATATCATCCTCGTCGAGACGGTTGTATTTACGGTAATATTCCAGAATCTCATTGAAGCGCTCTGCAAAAATGGCAATCTCCACCTCCTCCCCCATGCACTTTAATTCATTACCCCTTGCAATTATCTTGATTTTGGGAAAGAATCCACGGATTCTGTCAAGCAGAAAATTATTAGTACCATAAAAAACTACAGGATCTATATCTTCAAGAAATATAACTAGCTCTGTCATCGAAAATTCAAATATTCTTCAATTAATTTACAGGATACACTGAAGCCCCTGGTAATCTATAAAAAAGATCGTTTGAACTTTACAAAGTAAGCGTAATTTTTCTTTAGAAGATTATCTTTGTCCTAAGTTTTTTCCCTATGGCGGTAATCACCCTTACAACTGAATGGAGGCCCGATGATATTTATAACGGTATAATCAGGGGAAAGCTTTGCACATTGTGCCCGGGTACTCAAATCATTGAAAACGCATCGAATATCTCTCCCTTCAACATTTCGCACGGCTCATTCATTATCCGTAACACTTTCATGAATTATCCGGCGGGTTCAGTCCACATTATATGTATCCTTTCGGAATCTCAAAAGGGAGCGGCACATCTGATTGTGAAATCAAGGGGACATTTTTTCATTGGAACCGACAACGGGATTTTCAGCCTTATCCTCAATGCTGAACCGGATGAAATAATCCGTATTGACCCGGGTGAAGCGACCGATGAACTTGAAATTTTCGCACGGACAGCAGCAAGTCTTGTCTCAGGGAATTTACCTTCAGAACTGGGCTCTCCGTTAACCAGGATCAGTGAGACCCTGCCATTAAGAGCTACAATCGATGCCGGGGTTATAATAGGAAGTGTGATCTTTATTGATTCTTATGGAAACGCAATATCAAACATAACCCGGGAGATATTTTACAGGGTATTCGAAAACAAGGATTTCATAATATATATAGTAAGCAACCTGAACTTTACTGACACAATCTCACATTCATATAGCGATGTACCCGTTGGTGACCTGGCTGCACGGTTCAATTCTCTTGATCTCCTGGAAATTTCAATTAATGGTGCCAATGTATCAGAATTGCTGAGCATTGAGATAGGTTCCTCCGTGAGGATTGATACCTCCGGCAAAACCACACCTGCAAACCGTTTGTTCTAATCACTTTACAATGACTGATAAGGAAAGAAGCTGTGCGGAGTTCTCAAGACTCCTGGAAATTATAGATGAATTAAGGCTGAAATGTCCGTGGGACATGAAGCAGACAAACGAAAGCCTCCGGAAGCTTACCATTGAAGAGACCTATGAGCTTGCAGATGCAGTTATTTCAGGGGATGATGAAGGGATCAAAAAAGAACTTGGCGACATAATGCTGCATCTCGTGTTCTATGCTAAGATCGGTTCCGAGAAAAATCTTTTCACCATGGCCGATGTCCTTGAAGGTATTAATGAGAAGCTCATATACAGGCATCCTCATGTGTTTGGAAAGGTTGAAGTTTCCGATGCCTCCGAAGTTGAAAGGAACTGGGAGCATCTTAAAATCACTGAAAACAACGGTTACAAGCCAGTCCTTTCAGGCGTACCTTCTTCACTCCCCGCCATTGTGAAAGCCAACAGGATCCAGGAAAAAGTCAGGGGTGTCGGGTTCGATTGGGAGGACAGGACCCAGGTCTGGGATAAAGTACTCGAGGAGCTTTCTGAACTTAAGGTTGAAGCTGAGAACAAGGAACCGGAAATGATAGAATCAGAACTCGGAGACCTGCTTTTCTCTATAATCAATGCATCCAGGCTTTACGGCATCGATCCTGAAGCAGCCCTGGAAAAGACCAACCGGAAATTCATTCGTCGTTTCAACTACCTCGAGAAGGAAACAATAGTTAAGGGTAAATCGCTTCATGATATGAGTCTCGACGAAATGAATGAGATTTGGGAAGAAGCGAAAAAATACGACTGAACAAGAGAATTTTTTACTTATTACGGCGGGGCTGGCTGAACACGTAGCTGAGAAGCTGATAGATAATTCTTGCAGCAACGAAATCAGGAGCTTTGTTTACTGATGACGGACAGAGTTCCACCAGGTCAAATCCAACAATGTTTTTTCTTTCTGCCACCTCCTTCAGGAAATTCATCAATTCACTGTATTCCGGCCCCCCGGGTTCAGGGGTACCCGTCGATGGCATGAGTGAAGGATCCAAAACATCAAGGTCAATTGTTATGTAGACATCGCCTGAAAGCAGTTGAATTGCTTTCCCGTAACCTGATTTGTCAAGGTAAAGCTTATGAGCAGGGAAAATCCTTTTCCAATCGGCAAGCGGGGTCTCTTCCTTCGACATGCTCCTTATACCGACCTGAACAATGGGAGCGTATTCCCGCATCCGAGCCATGGCACAGGCATGATTCAACCTGGAACCTTCATATTCCGGCCTCAGGTCTGAATGGGCGTCGAGCTGAAGTATTGAAAGGTCCCTGTAATGCTCTGCGAAGGCCTTTGCCGATCCTATACTCACAGTGTGGTTACCTCCCACCACCACAGGAAACTTATCCTCACCGATCAGGAATGAAACTTTTCTGTATACGGCATCAACAAGCATTTCAGGTGACTCTTTTTCCAAAACCGGTTCAAGGGTATGAATGCCATGAAGGTGAGCTTCTGAACCGGTCTCAATGTCATAGAACTCAAGATTAACAGAGGCTTCCATCACGGCATCCGGCCCCTTGTCAGCACCCCTCATCCATGTACTCGTCTCATCATATGGAACCGGGACTATGATTATCCCTGATCCGGAATAATCATAAACCACCTCATTACCACCAAAATTCATGGTTTCCAGTTTAATTCCTGTACCGGGCTATCCCTGCTTTGCTTTTGGGGAGCTCTTTTTCTTTTTGGGCGCTGCCTCAGCCGGCTTTTCTGCCTCCTCCGGTTTATCTTCCTTAACCTCTTCTTTTTCAGGCTCCTCCTTAACAAGCATAGCCTTACCCTGAAGCAGATTATACCAGAGAATTATTTTCTTAATATCGCTAAGATAAACCCTGTCCCTGGAATATTCAGGAATCACTTCCTCAAAATACCCTTTTAGTTTTTCCGCATCCGTCCTGGCATCGATCGCTGGTCCGCCCGACTCCTTTTTAAATATCCTGTCAAAGACCTTTCCAAGAGGTAGATCTTCATTTTCCGTAAAAACCGAAATATCCTCAAGAGAGCTTACTTTTGCCGAACTGAATGCACTGCTTCTTTTACCTGTCTCCACATGCTCAACAATAATTGCATTCTTGCCCTGGGCAATGAATTTAAAAAGACCCGGTTCTCCTGAAATTGATAAAATATCCTTTAATACCATCTGGTTAAAATTTTGTCAGCAAATTTAATTCATGTTCATCAATCCTTATGCGGGATGAACATTTTTTTATTTCGTCACGAAATGTTTCTCTCCTTTTTTATTTTATTATAAGCCTCATTTACCTTTTTGAATTTCTCATCTGCCGTAAGCTTGAACTCTTCCCCGAGATGACTTACCTTGTCGGGGTGGTATTTCATTGCCATCTTCCTGTAAGCTTTCTTGACCTCATCGTCACTTGCATCGGGACTAATTTCCAGTATCTTGTATGCCGAACCGGTCTCAGGCACAAACATGTTCTTTATTGAGGCAAAATCGGATGAAGATATACCAAGATACCCGCTCATCTTCTCAATAGCTTCCACCTCGAGGGCATGGATATGGCCGTCGGCGCCTGATATGCCGAAAAGAAGGTGAAGAAGCTGAAGCCTGGAGGAGTAATCCATGTTTGAGGCAATCTGCAAGCAGACATCCCTCACCGGAATTTCCTGATTCAGAATATCCTTCAACGTAAGAATGGCTTCTCTTGCCGTCGACTGTCCGAATTGACGGATAAAAAACTGCTTTACATAGTCAAGCTCTGACTTTACAACCTTGTTGTCGGCTTTCATCATTGCGGCAACGAGCACCAGCAGACTCATCCCAAAGTCACCCCGGGCTGTGCTTTGCGGCGAACCGGTGTATGTTGTGGTCTGGATAGTGGTGTTATCGACCATCGACCCGATCATGAAACCCAGCACAGCACCGAGCGGCCCTCCCATTACAAAACCCAGGCCCCCTCCTATCCATTTACCCAGTCGTCCCATTTCCCCCCCTGTTTATCTTCGTGTACAGTTTAAGCATTTCCCCGTGAATCCCCAGTACAGCAGGGATTACCATGTCGTTCTCCGAATTGAATATAATAAAATCTGACCCTGCTATTCGTGATTCATCATCAGCCTGATTCTTCATTCTTTCAATTATCTGTTCCCTTGTAAACCTGTTTCCCGCCACCAGCCTTCCGATTCTCTCCTCAAAGGGAGTGACAACTGTTGCTACCCTGTCCATCATCCTGAAGGCTCCGCTCTCAAACAGAATGGCAGCTTCCATGATTGAATAGGGCGAGTTCTGGTTCTTCATCCACTCTTCAAATGATTGGAAAACTGCAGGATGAACAACTGAATTGACCTTTTGAAGCAGACTCCTGTCACTGAAAATAAGCCTGGCCATTTCGGACCGGTCAAGCCTGCCTCCGGGAAAAAGGTCCTTGCCTGCAATCGTACTTATCCTTTCCTGTAAAGCCCTGTCATTTTCCTGTATCCTCTTTGCCTCATCGTCGGCCGAAAACACAGGGATACCCAGTACTGCAAACACCTTGCATACAGTAGATTTTCCGCTGCCGATACCGCCGGTGATGCCAAGTTTGAGACTAAGACCTGCTTCGGTTTTCATTTCAGCTTCCTTTCTATTAGAAAATCTACCTTTGGAGGTGAGACTCTCATTGAGGTCACAAAAGGAGGGATATTACGGAAACCCAGAGATAACTTCTCTGCCGAATTCAAATCAGCTTTGGCCGCATCGAGGATCACCTCAAACGGGACCTGCTCAAATTTTGTATAATCACCGATTGCAACAAGCCCTTTTACAGTTACAACATCAGGGAATATCCTGAGATTTATTGAATCAGGGCAATTGATTATCCTTACCGGAACCTTTACTTCTGCTTCAGTAAACTGCTCCACAGAAACGGTTACAAGCACCTTCTTTTCAGAGAGAGTGCATTTATCCGGAACTATAAGCGACATACTCCTGGTGACCGACTCTCTTACCCCTCTCATCTTCATGGATTTTGTTCTCACTGCTTTAAGAGTGTCGAGTATTCGCTTGGGCCCTGTAATCACAATAGTGTCAGGTACGACCTGATAGTTACCCTTAACAAGGTATTGCTTTTCAGTGCTTACCTCCACATCGGGGTCAACTGTTATCTGTCGCGTGATTATCCTGTCAAAAGCAAAAAACAAAGTGTCGGGCTTAACCGAGGTGATATCGCATTCTGCTCTCAGCTGATTTCTAAGCTTAGGTATAAGCCCCGATGTGACAACATAGTAATCGAGGGCCCTGCTGTTGGGAACCCTGCGATAATTGATTGATGATATATCAAGTATAACAGGCGACCTGTTTCCCGACATCTTCAACTTGAGTATCGAATAACCCGGTCCTTTCAGATACAACTCGAGTCTCAGAGGAAGATCATCTGCCAGTACTCTTTCCTCGGGAAGATTGACATACCTTACCGGGTACCTGATGCTGTATTCAACCTCCTTCTCAAGAGAATTAAGGTACCAGAACACAAAGGAAAGGAGCAGGAAAAAAACAAATATGACAACATCCCTGTCATTCCCGCTTCCTTTTCTCCGGAATATGCCTCTTGTCAATATGGCTTTCAGCCAAAGCACTTATTTAAGATGAAATGCCGGCTATGCCTTGTCAGCAGTGGGATCCTGGATCAGGGCGCTCTTGTCTACCTTGAGTCTAAGATCACCTCCTACTTCCAGCATTACGAAGTTGTCCTTAACTTCATATATCTTTCCATAGATACCGCCCGTAGTGATGACTTTGTCTCCCTTTTTAAGAGAATTCCTGTAGTTGGAAAGTTCTTTCTGCTTCTTCATCTGAGGTCTGATCATGAAGAAATAGAAAATTACAAATACCGCAAGCAGGGGAATGAAAGTCACAAGTGCATTGCTTTGCCCTGCAGCTCCGCCTGCGGGCTGTCCCAGAAGAAGAATAAAAGATAAGTAGTTCATTTCTTTTTGTAATTGGTGGTTTATTCTTGAATTATTGTTATTTGCGTGGTATTACTTCCGCAGTAATCTTAAGGATAACAACTTCGGTAGTGGAATTTGAACGAACCGATATTGTCTTGGTCTGTACGCCGCTCCTTCCCCCCGAATCAAATATAACCTCAAGGTTTCCGCCCTTACCCGGAGGAATCGGCGATCTTTCGTACTTGGGAACAGTGCATCCGCATGATGTTGATGCCGATTTGATTACCAGTTTTCCCGGACCTTTGTTCTCAAATGAAAAAATATGAGCTACCTTTTCTCCCTCAATAATCTTTCCGAAATCAAATTCATATTCCCTGAAAACAAGTTCAGCCACTTCTCTTTCTGAAATATCGTCTGCCTTAAGCCGGACCCCGTTGTCAACAGCTGAATCGCACCCCGACAGGAGTAATGTGAAAAATACAACCGGCATTATCAATTCAGTACGTATCATATCCCAAATTATGTCTTAGTCTTCAATGGCTTCACCTATAAGCCCCTTGCCTGTCTTGGCAAACAGCCCTTTTTCCCTGATCTCCCTTACTATATTATCAAGAATACCATTGACAAATGTACTGCTTTTTGATGTACAATAATATTTGGCAATCTCAATATACTCATTGAGTGTCACCTTTACCGGTATCTCAGGAAATTCCATTATCTCTGTAATTGCCAGCTGCATCACCAGAATATCCATCAGGGCAATACGCTCAATCTCCCAGTTGGTGGTGTTCCTGTCGATGAGTTCGGAGTTTTGCTTAATATGAAGAATGGCCTTACGGAAGAGTATCTTTACAAAATCCTCATCCTCCTTGTTTTTGTACAGGGGCATCATCCTGGCATTATCCCCTTCTTCGGGTCTGAACTTTTTCAGGGTTTTCTCGATCATTACAGCAACGTATTCCATGTCATCGTTCCAGTAAATGCTCTGTTCCTCGAAGTTTGACTCGAGGTCCTCCGAATCAGCAAACAGCCTTGTAACCAGACTTATCACAAATTTCCGGTCGGCCGTATAACCCTGAACCTCAGGTTTCATGTAATCCTCATACTTATCCCAGGCGAGCATCATGTTGTACATGAGCCTTGGGATATGCTGATTATTTGCCCACGAAAGCTTCCGGGACGAAACGTAGCTGTTAAAAGCCTTATTCGTCCTGAGCTGCTCAATTAACTTATTGTCAATAAATTTCTTATTTGGATCAAGGTCCTGGGGTGTTGGCATCTTCTTCTGCCTTGCCTGCTCGATCTTCTCCGCTGCAATGTCAGCCACTTCGATGACAAGCAGAAGAAGGTAATGATACAAATCGTAGGTCTTCCCTATACTGAAGAACAACTCCTTCTCTGCCAGCTCAATGTCGTCATCCTCCCTGCGGTTGAATGCATATAATGCCATTAGGGCTTTTATGCGCAATAATCTTCTGCTTATCATTTATAAAGAACCTCAGATTTTGGCAGCAAAAATAACCTTTTTCCTTAAGCTTCAAAACATCGGACCAAAATTAAGGCACATTTGAAAGGCCGTGTATTATTTTTAAAAAATATTGTTACATTTGACAATCATTACCCTAAACTGACTTGGAAATGGAAGAAGAAGCCGGAATTAAGGAGGTCATTAACGGTAGCAAGGAACAGATCGTACAGGATGAGATTTATACCAAAGTGGTTAGAGCTGGGAAAAGAACTTATTTTTTTGATGTTAAAGCCACACGAAAGGAAGACTACTACCTTACCATTACTGAAAGCAAGAAACGACTTGGAAAGGAAGGCAAGATATTCTATGAAAAACATAAAATATTCCTTTACAAGGAGGACTTTGATAAATTTGGCGACGGATTTAAAGATGCCGTTGATTTCATCTGTAAGGGGATTGATTTACCTAAAAGAGCAACAGAACTTTCAGAAGAAGAAACAGGCCGGGATAATGCAGACCTCTCATCCAGGGAATTTACCAATATCGATTTTGAAGACCTGGATAATAAATAATGGAGTACTTTCTTAATGGTTGACTATATCCTGTTAATATTAGCAGTAATCCTTATTATAGTTGGCATTATCGGCTGTCTTGCACCTGTCTTGCCGGGACCTCCCTTAAGCTACGCCGGACTGATTGTCCTTCATTTCACAAAGTTTGCTGAGTTTTCGGACAAACTGCTTATTGTACTTGCAATAGTGGTTATCGTTGTTACAATCTTTGACTATATAGTGCCTGTATGGGGAACAAAGAAGTTCGGAGGAACCAAATACGGAACCAGAGGCGCTACTGTCGGACTTATTATCGGTCTGTTCCTCGGGCCGTTCGGAATAATAATCGGACCTTTCATCGGAGCTGTTGTCGGGGAACTTATCTTCAAGGATGATATGAAATACGCACTTAAGGCAGGCTTCGGCAGTCTGCTCGGATTCCTGACAGGCGTGGGACTGAAACTGGCCACTTCTTTCGTAATCACCTTTTATTTCGTGAAAGAGTGGATCAGGTAAACCCTGATCCTATTACTCCTCAGAATTATAACCAGAATCCTATAAAGCCATGACGATCAAAGGATCAGGCAAGGCTTGCCACCATTACGGCTTTGATAGTATGAAGCCTGTTTTCTGCTTCATCAAACACAATCGAGTGCTTCGATTCAAAGACATCCTCTGTGACTTCCATTCCGTCAAGACCGTATTTCTGAAAGATATTCTCGCCGGTTAAAGTCTCCCGGTTATGGAACGCAGGCAGGCAATGAAGAAACTTCACATTTGGATTTCCGGTCTTCCTGATCACATCCATGTTAACCTGGTATGGCTTGAGAAGCTTTATCCTCTCTTCCCATACCGACTCAGGCTCACCCATCGATACCCACACATCCGTATACAGAAAATCAACCCCCCTGACCGCTTCTTCAACATTATCTGTAATAGTAAGCTTTGCTCCTGTTTCCTTTGCAACAGCCTTGCAGGCCGCAACCAGCTCCTTGCCCTGCTGACAGGCAAGCGGAGCCGCAGTCCTGAAATCCATTCCCATCTTAGCAGCTCCGGCCAGAAGCGAGTTGCCCATATTGTAACGTGCGTCTCCTAGATAGCAGAAAGAAATCCTGTTCAGAGGCTTATCTATATGCTCAATCATGGTCATGAAGTCGGCAAGTATCTGAGTGGGATGAAACTCATTTGTCAGACCGTTCCAGACCGGAACTCCCGCGTATCTGGCAAGCTCTTCAACAACAGACTGTCCATAACCACGATATTCAATTGCATCATACATCCTGCCTAAAACCCTTGCCGTGTCCTTCATCGACTCCTTCTGACCGATCTGTGAACCGGTGGGACCGAGATACGTAACATGAGCTCCCTGGTCAAATGCTGCAACCTCAAATGCACACCTTGTCCTAGTTGATGTCTTTTCAAAAATAAGTGCGATATTCTTCCCTTTCAGAAGCTGTTGCTCTGTGCCGGAATACTTTGCTTTTTTCAGATCAGCAGAAAGATTAAGAAGAAAACCGATCTCTTCCGGGGTGAAATCGAGAAGCTTAAGGAAATGACGGTTGCGGAGATTGACTGGCATGTTCTTATAGTTTTAAACGTTTGTTTGTAATTTGAAAAATTAAGGCACTAAATTAAGTAATATTTTTTAATGAATACTTCTGATCTCTTAGGGCAAGCGGCTATACTTTTCGTATTCCATGGTGATCTTTGACCCGTATTTCTTGTCGGCCAGCTTGAATGCTTCAGTTATTACCGCCATCTTCCCTCCCTTTTCAAGAAAACTAAGGCATGCCTCTATCTTGGGGGCCATGCTTCCCTTCGCAAAATGACCTTCCCTGAGATACTTCAGGGTATCGGCATAATCAAGGAATTCCCTGATCTCCTGATCCGGCTTTTTATAGTTGATAAATATGTAGGGAACATCGGTCAGAATATAGAATTCTTCAGCTCCGATCATCGATGCAAGAAGAGCCGATGCCCTGTCCTTGTCAATTACGACCTCAGCCGGCCTTACATCATTCTTTTCATCAATATACACTGGGACACCCCCTCCGCCGGCCGCAATTACAATGTTGCCCTGCCGGGCAAGATCACTGATAATTGTATGATTCATTATGTCGATTGGTATCGGCGACGGCACAACACGCCTGAATCCGCCATCTGCCTTTACCTCTTCACGGAATATCCAGCTCCTTTTCAGGGCAAGGCTGTCAGCCTCCTCCCTGGTATATATTTTTCCGATCCGTTTCTGTGGGTCATTGAAAGCCGGATCGTTCCTGTCAACCACAACCTGCGTGATCAGGCAGACAACATTTCTGGTAAGCCCGTGACGGCTAAGCACATTCCTGAACATTCGTTCGATCATATATCCGATCCCTCCCTGTGAATCGGCCACACAGATGTCTACCGGCATCTGGGCTATATTATATAATTGTTCACCGGCATCATTTCTCATCAGAATGTTTCCAACCTGCGGTCCGTTTCCGTGGGTTATCACCAGGTCATAGCCCTCGTTTATCAGAAAAATCAGATTCTCAAGTGTCTGAGTGGTGTTTTCCTCCTGCTCATCTATTGTGCCTATCTGATCGCCCCTCAACAACGCATTGCCGCCGAGGGCAACAACAGCCAGTTTTTTTTTCATATTTAAAGTTTAGGGATGTAATGTTTGTTGGAAATATCCGTTCTTAATCAGTTTGGCAGCTTATTTTATCCGCCATAAAGATATCAATCAAAGTTGTGATTTAGATGTACGCAAATCAGCAAAATGACATAAAAAATATGTTGAAAAACATGATTTTACGAATCACATCACATAAACAACGGAGGCTGAAGCAAGTGAAAAAAAATACTTACATTTACCCCTTTCAAATAAACTATCGCCTGTGAAATCAGGAAAGGCAATTCTTTTTACATTTTTGTTCTCAGTATTAGTACTTTCCTCCTGTAATAAATTCGGAGGCAAGGACCTTCACGAGGGTGAAATACACTATGAGGTAAGCTATCAGGGCCGTGTGACCCACATGCCAAAGGAACTAATGCCCAAGAACCTTATAGTTTCGTTCAAAGACGATAAAATAGTATATGAGCTTATCTCTCCGTTCGGTAATTCAGGGATCATCAATCTGGCTAACCCCTCGGAAGATATTTACGACACATACCTGAGCCTCTTCACCCTCAAATACTTCTACTCTGCAAAACCAGGGGAGATTTATCCCGGATTCGAATCAATGAATGGCATCGACATCAGAAAAACCTCAAAAACATCAGTGATCTGCGGATTCAACTGCAAGCATGCAGAAGTCACCTTCCCTTCCGACAGGTCAAAGGTTTATCATATATGGTATACCGAAGATATCCCTGTTTCAAAACCAAATATATCTACACCATTTAATGAAATTGATGGTGTCCTTTTGAACTTTTTCTTCTTCATAGGCACTTCCGAATTCCACTTTGAAGCCCAGAATGTTTACAAAAAAGAGATCCCTGATAAAACATTCGAGAGAAAGGAAAAATTCAAAAGAGTATCCAGAAAAGACATAAACAAATTCATCAATAAAATGGTGAGTCTGTGACCGGACGTTGATGCCTCCGGTGAACTTCCCGGCTTACTACCTTCCAAAGTTTTCAAACCAGCCTTGTCTGATCTCCAAATTTATTACCTTTGGGATGTTTTTTCGGTTTGTGTGTAATTGAGATGAGATGAGCAAAGGAAAGGAGTCCAACGGTAAGAAGACATCAAAAGCAAAGGCAAAATCCAAACCTTTCTTTACCGATGAAAGGATCAGTTTCATAACCGGCATTCTGATATCAGGCTTTGCCGTCTATCTGCTACTGGCTTGCGTATCATACCTGTTCTGGTGGGAAACCGATCTAAGCCTTGCAGATTCAAAGGTCATCTCAAATGCTGATGTCAATGTTAAAAACTGGTCAGGAAAGAGCGGCCACTTCCTTGCCAAAATGCTGATCGGCTACGGATTTGGCTTTGGAGCACTTTTAATCCCGGTATTAGTAGGCACGATCGGTCTTAACCTGCTGAAATTCCCTAAGCTGACATTATGGAAACTTATTATTAAACTAACCTTTGCAGTCATATTAATTTCCCTTATTCTCGGATTCATCTTCGGAAACGCCGACGGCTACCTCGGCAGCGGCCCGGGAGGAGCACAGGGATATAAGATCACCGAATGGTTCAACTCGTTCGCAGGCAAGATAGGTACCGGCATTATCCTTGTCTTCCTGTCTATCGGATACCTGGTTTTTGCTCTCAGATTCAAGCCCGAAACCTTCACCAAAACAATCCCGTCAACAATTAAAAGCGTGATTCCTGCAATGCACCCTTTTTCTTCCGGAGGACAAGGCGGGGCTTCGCAAACTCAAGCTGGGAGGGAGGATGAAAATGAAGAAGATGAAGAAGATGATGAAGATGAAGAAGATGACACCGGTGAAGTTGAATTTGTTGTAAAACGCCCCACCGGCGATGGTTATGACGATGCCCAGGGTAGGAGCTCAATAGTCCACGTCATCGGAAAGGATGGACGCGGGTCCGGGAGCGCTGAAAAAGTGCCTATCAACATTACTAAACCGGAAGCTCCCGATGTGCTTCCCGATCATGAAGTGGACAGGCTTATGGAGAATTATGATCCGCGACTGGATCTGTCAAGATACAAGTTCCCTCCCGTTTCCCTGCTCACCGACCATAAGTCGGAATACGAATTCGATAACAGGGAGGTTATAGAAAACAAGGAAAACATTATCAAGACTCTAGGGGATCATAATATTACAATAAAGCATATCTCAGCAACTGTCGGTCCTACGGTTACATTGTATGAGATCGTTCCCGAAAGAGGCATCAGGGTTGCCCGGATAAAATCGCTTGAAAATGATATCGCCCTCAACCTTTCGGCACTTGGGATAAGAATCATAGCCCCTATCCCCGGCCGCGGAACAGTCGGCATTGAAGTCCCGAACAAAAAGCCGGAGATTGTCTCCATGAAATCGCTTATTACATCAAAGGCATTCCAGGAATCAAAATTCGACCTTGCACTTGCTCTCGGGCGTACAATCACCAACGAACCTTTCATCATCGACCTTACAAAAATGCCCCACCTTCTTGTTGCAGGGGCCACCGGGCAGGGCAAATCGGTTGGTATCAATACCATTATAACATCGCTCCTCTACAAGAAACACCCGTCGGAGGTAAAATTCGTTCTTATCGATCCGAAAAGAGTCGAACTGCCCCTCTATTCTAAGATCGAACGGCACTTCCTTGCAAAACTTCCCGGCGAGGATGATGCAATCATTACAGACACTCAAAAGGTAATCAGTACTCTTAACTCCCTATGCATAGAAATGGACAACCGCCTCGAACTGATGAAAGATGCTCAGGCCAGGGCCATTAAGGAGTATAACGAAAAATTTGTATCAAGGAGGCTCAACCCGGAAAAAGGACACAGGTACCTTCCCTACATCGTGCTTATTATTGATGAGTTCGCTGACCTAATCATGACGGCCGGCAGGGAAATTGAACCCCCGATCGGACGACTTGCCCAGCTTGCACGGGCAATCGGAATTCATCTTATTATCTCAACGCAGCGTCCTTCAACAAATATTATCACCGGTTTCATAAAGGCAAACTTCCCCACCCGAATAGCATTCAGGGTCTTCTCTTCAATTGACTCAAGGACAATTATAGATGCGACCGGTGCGGACAGACTTGTGGGACGCGGCGATATGCTCGTTTCACAAGGAGCTGAACCTGTAAGGGTACAGTGTGCATTTATCGACACAGACGAAATCGAAGAACTGACAGGATTCATTGGATCGCAGCAGGGCTATCCCGACGCCATGCATCTGCCCGAGTATATCGACGACAGTGAGGGAGGACCCCAGGAAATAGACCTCCGAAAGAGAGATCCGATGTTCGAGGAGGCAGCACGACTGGTTATTCAGCACCAGCAGGGATCAACATCCCTGATCCAGAGAAAACTGTCAATCGGATATAACAGAGCAGGCCGCCTGATCGACCAGCTTGAAGCCGCAGGAGTCGTCGGGCCATTCGAGGGAAGCAAGGCCAGGGATGTACTAATTTCCGATTATACACATTTGGAACAGATTTTGAAGAGTCTTGAATAAAAGCAATTGAATGAAAAGACTTCTTACAATAATAATGCTGACCGCAGCCTCAATCAGCTTATTTTCCCAGAACGATCCCGATGCCGTCAGAATACTCGACAATTTCTCTAACAAAGCCACTAAGGCCCCTTCGGTCTCAATGAAATTCACACTGGAGACAGTCGACCAGGTAGAAGGAACCAATAACAGCATCACGGGTTCGGCAATACTAAGCAAAGACCGCTACAGGATAGAATTGCCTGAAAACATAATCTGGTACAATGGTGAAACTTCATGGAGCTACCTCCCCGATGTGGAAGAGGTTACTATAACCAGGCCCGATAGGGATGACAATTCGTTCATGGCCAGGCCCTCGGCGATTTTTTCAGTATACAAAAAGGATTACAAGGCCCGCCTTCTTGAGGAAAGTACCGGTTCCTACCTTATCGATCTTTATCCTGACGACATCAACAGCGACCATGTGAGGATCAGGCTCGAAATAGGCAAACCAGGGCTTGACCTCAAAGGCCTTGAATATAAGTACAAAAACGGGATAACGGTTATGCTGAAAGTGACTGGCTACGACCTCACACTTCAGCCTGCCGATTCTGAATTTGTATTCGCTCAGGCAAAATACAAGGGAGCCGAGATCATCGACATGCGCTAGCCTTTGAAGGTCTCCCTTTTCGGATACGCTATCCTCGCATGATAAATATTTGAAAGGCGCTTAATAAACACCTTCTTTATATCCGAAATATCCTTGAAAGTAAGAGGTGTCTCGGCAAACTGGCCATCCTGCTCCTGAATATAAATGATCCTTTCAACAAGCTCGCTAATATTCTCATCCGAATAATTTGCAAGACTTCTGGAAGAAGCTTCCACCGCATCGGCCATCATTACAATTGCAGTTTCCTTCGTCAACGGTCTTGGCCCGCCGTAGGCAAAATTCTTTTCCATATCAGTCCTCTTGGGATTCCTGTCGAGATACTTCTTGTAAAAGAAATAGGCAACACCAGTCCCGTGATGTGTCTGAATGAAATCAACAATAGCTGACGGAAGATTGTATTTTTTTGCAAGTTCCATTCCCTTTTTGACATGACCGGTAATTATACCGGCGCTTTCAAGCGGATCGATCTGATCGTGGGGACTGAATCCCTCCGACTGGTTCTCAATAAAATACTCCGAATGAAACGTCTTTCCGATATCATGATATAAAGCGCCGGTTCTGGCAAGCAGATTGTTCGCACCTATCTCCCTTGCGGCCTCCTCGGCAAGGTTGGCAACCTGAAGTGAATGCTGGAAAGAACCGGGTGCCTCCTCCGACAGCTTCCTCAGGAGTGGCTGATTTGTATCGGCAAGCTCAAAAAGCGTTGCATCCGAAAGAAATCCGAAGGTTTTTTCAAATACAAAAATCAGGGGATAACTGAGAAACAGGAGTACACCGTTCCCCGCAAACCAGACGTAGTTCTGCCAGTTCATGCCGGCAAGGTTGCCTTCCTGCATCAGGCCGATCCCCAGATATACAATGGAATAGGAAAGAAAAGCCATCACAGCTGCAGTGAAAAGCTTTGCCCTCCTGTAAATATTTGTTAGTGATATAATAACCATCACCCCTGCTATAAAGCTCAGGAAAACGAATTCGAATGAATTGGGAACAAAGAACCCTGCAAGCATTATGGTTATAAGGAAAACAAAAAGGGCTAGCCGCGAATCATAAAACGTCCTTACCATAATGGGGATGATGGCAAAAGGTATCAGGAAGATTACATTACCGGGCAGATATACAACCAGCCGGCTGATGATTATAAACAAAAGAATGACCAGGATAATGAAAAAGGTCTTATGTATTGAACTCAGCACATCAAACCTGAAGTAGTACATGAAAAAATACAGTGCAAGGTAACAGGCAGTAACCTCTATCAGCCGGCCAAGCACAATAAGCCACATCTCATCCTTCCCGAGTCGCCTCTCGTATTCATTCTTCATCGATTCAAGCATCATGAACTTCTGGTCATCGACTATCTCCCCCCTCGAAATAATAAGCTCACCTTCCTGAACCAGTCCACGGGTATGACTGATATCGCCCAGCATCTTTGATCTCACGGCGTTTGATGTCGAAGCATCATAAAAGAGGTTAGGCTCCACAAAATCATAAAGCGCCACCCTGGATAACAAATCCCTGATGGCCCTTCCCTGTGCTGAAGTATACCGGCTCTCCAGTTCCGCTTTCTTCTCTTCGGCATATTGATACGCTGATTTCTCAACAAAAAGTGCGCTCACCTGCCTCTCCTCTGCCACCCTGCCGCTTATTATCGTCACATCACCCGGAAGCTTTTCGTATGGCATCAGTTCGTTGCTTTCCAGAATCCCTTTCTGATAAACCTCCGAGAGTATGGCGTTAAGCTCCCTTTTGACCGCAAGGAATCTCATGGGATCAAAAGCCCTTGTTTCCCGTTCAATACTTTCACTGAGTTCGTTCAGGTACTTGTCGAGATTATCGATCTTGTTCTTTTCAATCTCGGGGTCGAGCTTAAAATAGGGGGCAAAATTTTTAAGGATGCTGTCACGCTCAGCAGCGATAACTTCAGCGGGTTTTTCCACAGCAAAGTCCCATGGAGCTATAAGAGATGAACTCAGCCACGGTTTACCTTTCTGAAACTCATACCTGAATTTGCCTTCCCGCGGTGAAATTGCAACTACGATGATTATGCTTGCAATGAAAAGGAACAGGTGATAAAGATATTTCTTATTAGGTTTGACCTCCGGAGGTCTTCTCGATAACGCCATGACTGTGGTTTTTTATAAAGTTACGGAATATTTTATAACGGATAACAATGCATGAATCACAAGGTTTGTTCCTGTATCTTTTAAATTACTAATTTTGAGAAAACTTTACCGATGGATATATTTGTTTGCTGCAATGTCTTCGTTCCTCTCCGCTCAGGACCATCCCACCGCTCCGAAATGCTCAGCCAGGTGCTGTTCGGTGAGAAATACATTATCATCGATCATGTAGGTCACTGGTACAGGATTGAGACACTGTTTGACAGTTACTCGGGATGGATCGACACTGACCATCTCCAGCATTCGCCGGCCGGCAAAAATGATGCAGGACTAGTGCTCAACAGGTCATTGCTCTGTTACAGGCAAGATGGTACAAAGCTGGTTCTCGAGGCAGGGAGTGAGGTGTATGATCCGGATTTTGAAAAAAACAGTTTCAGGGCAGGCAGCAACACCTTTTCAACCGGAACCGGATTCAGCCAGTCATATCTTAAGGTGTCTGAAACACTGGCAGACACCTCTCTTAAATTCATAAACAGCCCGTATATCTGGGGCGGAAGGATACCTTCGGGAATAGACTGTTCCGGGTTTGTCCAGCTGGTTTACAAGATCCAGGGCATTAAAATTCCGCGCGACAGCTGGCAGCAGGCTGAGGCTGGAACAAGCATAAGCTTCCTTGAGGAAACACTTCCGGGAGATCTTCTGCTTTTTGATGATGAAAGAGGAAAGATCACTCATGTTGGCATGATTTTGTCACGAGGACTCGTGATCCACGCTTCGGGAAGAGTCAGGATCGACACAATCGACCATCAGGGTATCTTCAGGAAGGAGAAAGGAGAATATTCCCATAAATTGAGGACTATTAGAAGGATCACCGGGGAATAGAAGGCACTGACCTCCTTTTACTTGCTCTCCCTGATCATCCGGTCGGTCAGTCCGAGTATTGATTCCTCTTCCCTTATTGCCTGTTCTTCAATGGCTTTTCCCCTGGATAGGATGTCGTTTACAAATTCCTTATCGTCAAGTCCAATGGAGTTAATCCTGACATTGAGAAAAGCCCCCCTGATGCAAGATCTGAGCGCCAGCGCTCCTACTGCAGCATCTGTGACCGAATTCGGATTCCCCTTCTCAACCATTTCCCTGATCAGGGCAAAGCCCGGCAAGGCTGTTTCCATAACCCTGAACGGCACAAGCATTGCATACTTCGTGGCTTCAACAATTGCAGCATTCCTGGCGTTGATCTCCTCTATCAGTCTTTTTGGGAAGGCCGATAGCCTCGAGTATCCTGTTGAATGCTTCAGTATCCTCATCAACAAACCTGAGCAGCTTGTTCTGTATCTCCTTGCCCTTTTCTGCCCATTCTGAAAACTCCCTCCAGCGATGATCCCAGCCTCTCTTGTGACCTGATATATTTGCAACCATGGTACCCAGGGCTGCGCCAAGCGATCCGACATACGCCGAAACTGATCCGCCTCCCGGAGCCACCGATTCCGAGGCGGCCTCATTCATAAAATCCTTCAGGGTCATCGATCTAAGCTTTCCCTCATCTTCATTCCCGCTTATGACATATTCTATGATCTTCTCTCGGGGATTGAATTTGCTGATGTCGTCTAATCCCAAAGACTTTATTGCTATTTTAACCAGCTCCTCATCCGAAACACCAGTCGATCGCTGCTGCTTTTCAAGAAAGTACCTGCCGGCATCAAGCATCGACTTAAGCGGAATAAGTCCCACAAGCTCCGAACCTGTGACCCTTATTCCCCTTGCTCCTGCTTTAGTGCAGACTTCGTCAAAAGCAATATGAACGGGTGTCACAGAGATATTGGTCAGGTTCATTGATATCTGGGCAATCCCGTATTCCTTAATATACCACCCAATCGCCTTAACGTCCTTCAGGGTACCCGGTACATTGACCATCTCACCATTACCATTCTTCACCATTCTGCCTTTCTCCCTGACGTCATACGCTATTGCATTGGCACGGCGTGTCGATGTGGTGTTCAGGTTCACGTTGAAAGCGACCAGGAAATCCCTTGCTCCAACGGCAGTTGCCCCCGACCTCTCGTTGAAGATGGCAGGTCCGAAATCGGGTTTCCATTCAGGATCCGACAACTTTTCCTTTAAGCCTTCATATTCTCCCGCCCTGCAACTGGCCAGATTACGTTTTTTCTCGTCAAAAGCCGCATTTTCATAACAATAAACCGGTATCGACAGCTCCTCTCCTATCCTTTTTGCCAGGCTGTGTGCATAGACTACAGTCTCCTCCATAGTTAACCCCGACACCGGCACAAGCGGACATACATCGGTTGCTCCCATGCGCGGATGCTCGCCATGATGCTTCGACATATCAATCAGCTCCGATGCCTTTCTTACTCCCAGGAAAGCAGCTTCCACAACTACCTCAGGGTCACCCACAAAGGTTACTACAGTACGGTTCGTGTCCCGACCCGGATCAACATCCAGAAGCCTGACCCCTTCAACCGATTCAATTGCATCGGTAATCTGTTTGATAATACCCATATCCCTGCCCTCACTGAAATTCGGGACACACTCTATGACTTTCTTCTTCATATAATATTGTTCTTTTTGTTATACTGTAAAATATTCACAATGCCTTTTTCTACACGGCAGGCTGCCATACTTTTCCCCTGAGTATTACCCTGTCGACCAGGTTGCTACCAAAAGCGTAAGGAAAGAACCCGAAAGAAGGAATCTCCTTCGTGATAATCAGACTGGCAATCTTCCCTTCCGATATCGACCCAAAAGTGTCCTGGATTCCCATTGCATATGCCGAATTGACAGTTACCGAATTAAACACTTCTTCAGGAGTCATCTTCAGCCTGATGCATCCGAGCGACATCACCAGCTTCATGTTGCCTGAAGGGGACGATCCCGGGTTATAATCCGAGGCAAGCGCCACCGGCAGACCCGAATCGATCATAAGACGGGCAGGAGGATCGGGTAAACCAAGGAAAAGTGCTGATCCGGGAAGAAGAGTTGGCATGGTTTCAGATCCCAAAAGTGCTGTTATCTCATCAATCCCCGAACGCTCCAGATGATCGACCGAAAGTGCATTGTATTTCACACCAACCTGAACCCCTCCCGAAAATCCTATTTCGTTAGCATGAATTTTGGGGATAAGACCATATTTCATTCCGGCCATCAGGATCCGCTCCGTTTCATCAATCGTATAAAAACCATCATCACAAAAGACATCTATGTAATCGGCAAGCCCTTCCGAAGCGACTAATGGAATCATTTCATTTATAATCAGATCAATATACGACTCCCTGTCATTTCTGTATATTTCAGGCACAGCATGGGCTCCCAGGAATGTCGAGCGGATCTCCAAAGGGCAGTTTTCCCTTATATGCCTTATCACCCTGAGCATCTTTAGCTCATCTCCGGTGTTAAGTCCATACCCGCTTTTAATCTCAACGGCCCCGGTTCCAAATCCCGCTATTTCATGAATCCTCACCATCGATTCGAGGTACAGTTCCTCTTCTGTTGCAGTATGAAGTCTTTTAGCAGAATTCAGGATGCCTCCACCCCGGCGTGCAATCTCCTCGTACGAAAGCCCCCGTATCTTATCGGCAAACTCCTGCTCACGGCTTCCCGAATACACAAGATGAGTATGGGAATCACAAAACGCCGGAAAGACAAATCTTCCCGAGGCATCAATAATCTCCAGGTCTGACCTGCCGGCTGTCAGCCCGTCCGGGAGATCCTCCATCCTGCCGAAAGATGTTATCGTATCATTTGCAGCAAAGAGAAATGCATTCCTTACCGAGTCAACCACCCCCATTTCCCTGCCTCGCTTTGTTCCGGACGGCATCTCCCCCGTCCCGAACAGCTCCCTGATATTCTTTATTAACAGAGCCATATACGTATTTAGTCGTAAAATTGAAGCCTAAGGTAGCAAATATTGAAAATTCATTATATGATTTCCATTTTTCTTTACCTTTATCCCTGTGACTAAAACTTTTATCCATGAAGAAAACCATTATTCTGATACTGGCTGCAGCGATTACCATCCTCACGTCGGCCCAGGAAGACAAGTCAAAAACCGGATGGAAATTCGGAGGCGCACTTCCGGCAGTTTCATTTGATTCAAACCTGGGATTCCAGTACGGAGCTCTGGTTGAATTTTTCAATTACGGGAACCCCGGTATATACCCCGAATGGTACGATCACATATATGCCGAGGTTTCAAGGTTCACCAGGGGAAGCGGTATTTACAGGTTCATGTTTGAATCGAACCATATAATTCCCGGCATTGAATGGGTGGCCGATCTGAGCTACCTTCCCGACCTTGCTAATCATTTCTACGGTTTTAACGGTTATGAATCGGTCTTCAATGCCGACTGGATGGACAAGGAGGCTGACGCTTACAGGTCCGCTATGTTTTACCGGCATGAAAGGAACCAGTTCAGGTTCAAGAACGATTTCCTTGGAAACCTGTCAGGTGAAAAGCTAAAATGGAGCGCAGGTTTTGCATTTCAGAAATTTGACGTGAAATCGGTGAATATTGACAAACTGAACAAGGGTAAGGATGAGGACCTCCTCCCGTCTCTCTCCCAGGAACCCGGGCTTTTTGAGCTTTACCGTGATTCACTCGGACTGATTTCCGCCAACGAAGCCGACGGCGGCTGGGTAAATACCCTGAAAGCCGGGCTGGTCTGGGACTCCAGGGACAACAGGCCTAACCCGATGAAAGGGATCTGGACGGAACTGGGTTTAGAGCTTGCTCCCGAATTCCTTGGGAACGACTGGGGATTCACAAAATTCTACATAACCCACAGGCAATATTTCACCCTTGTTGAAGACAACCTCTCTCTGGTTTACAGGCTGGGATATCAGTCGACCCTTTCCGGCAATACTCCCTTTTTCTACCAGTCGCAGATGATAACATCGAGACTTACAGGAGCCTTCAACGAAGGTCTCGGAGGATTCAGCACACTCAGGGGTGTACTGAAAAACAGGGTCGTAGGTGACGGATTTGCCCTGGGCAACGTAGAACTACGCTGGAAACCAGTGCATTTCACATTATTTAATAAGGAAAGTTACCTGGGACTAAACTTTTTCTATGACCTCGGAATGGTAACACAGAAAATCGATCTTCCTCCTGCCCTTCAGGCGACATTCCTTAATGAAATGACCAATTATACCTACAGCGATTTCTTCAATCCGGGATCTGAAAAAATGCATCATTGCGCCGGGATCAGCATAATGCCTGTCTGGGGAGAAAATTTCGTGGTCGCAATTGATATCGGAAAATCGTTCAATGAACAGGATGGCAATATCGGATTCGGATTCGGACTTAATTACCTGTTCTAGACAACAGTCTGATTATCTGCATTTTCAAAAATAACAACAAAAATTTATCGTCTTACAATAAGCGGGTTATTGTAAGACGATAATTTTTTTACCCGAAACGATATGGTTTTTAAAGAAGCATGAAGACAGAAGACAGAAGACCGAAGGAAGAAAGGACACAAGACTAACTGTGCAACGGGCAGTAAAAAACTGGAATAGCATTTTAAATTCTGTAAAACCCACCCCTAACCTCCCGGGAGGGAATCATTGTTTTTCTTAACTGAATGGATGGCAGAACTACCTTCGGTCTTCGGTCTTCCGTCTTCGGTCTTCGGTCTTCCTTCTTCCGTCTTCCGTCTTTCTTCTTAGAACCCTTTCAGCAGATAAGCCAGTGTAGTACCGAAATAGTTCCCGAGAAGATACCCAATAACTCCTCCGGTAAGCCCGGTGACAATGACATCCTTGTTCTTGAGGGCATTGGCAACCAGAGGAACAAAAGGAGGGGAAAAAACAAAAGCGGTAGCTGTTATAAGGAAATTATCGGCGTCGATACGGAATATCTTAGCCAGCAGCAGATGCAGTAGAAGCGATCCCCAGTAACACCATGATATGAAGAGAATCAGATCCCACATTCCCTGTCCGAACATGCTCCTCAGGTCGGATCTGGAAGCAACTGTCAGGGAAAAAACCAGGATCAGGTACATGCCGAGCTGGAAAGTCTTTCCAATCCGGTTTATCGGTTTAAAAAGTGAAGCAAGTATTCCCAGTGTGGTAACAGAAAGAACCATCACGGCCATCCTGAATTCTTCGGGCACCGGGGCAAACATATAAAGTGCTCCGCTGATTCCGGCAATTATTACACTGAGCCCCAAAGCCTTCAGGAGTGGGATAAAGGTCTTCTTCTTAAGCATCCCTGAAAAATCATCAAGTCCTTCAGTCTCTTTCTTGACTAATTCCTCATCTAGAGTAACGCCGTTTTTATCCTCATATTTGGGCAGGATAGCCCTGAAAATCTTAGGAGCAATGGTGACAAAGAAAAGCACAAGGATTGCACCCACTATTGTATCGTATGTGAACAGAACCACAAAACGGTCGGCATCAACATCCAGGATTAGCTTGAGCGCAGCAAAGTTTGGAGTGCCTCCCGTGTAGATCCCTTCAAACATTCCGGCCAGCTTCCAGGCATCGGGGAAAGCGTCCTTCCAGATGAAGAATCCGGTTGTTACCATTACCACTCCCGCTACAAGAGCCAGTGCAACTGAAAGAAACCCCTTTTTGGCGAATTTAAGCCATCGTCTGATGTTGAGGGAGAACAGAAGCAGTGGAAACGCAAGAAGCAATGCAAGTGAGTAAATCCCATCCTGCAGTGCCAGGATATCATTTGCCACCCTGTCATCCGGAACCGCCTTTCCTTCAGCAATAAGGGCCTCAAGGACCGGTTTACTGAGCGATGGCTCGTTCTGGAGTGCAAATTTAAAGCCTTCACTTCCCTGGGGAAGAAGACCGGCGGTACCGATAATAAGCCCGAAGAGATATGCCAGAACTATTGTTCCGAATTTCTGGAGGAAGGTCCACCTTCTGCACAGGAAGATAATGATAAGGGGGAACAGAAAGTAAAACAATGCCAGCAAAATCATCTTGATCATACGGCGGAGTTTAGGTTGCTCAAATATAAAAAAAGCGATTTACCAACATGCAAATCGCTTGAAAAATAGGTATTTATACTTAGCTATTTATCGTCACAGTCACATTCCTCAAAGCTCTTGTTGTACTGTTCTATTGCCTTGAGGCTCATTCCCATGCTCGAAAATCCACCGTCGTGATACAGATTCTGCATTGTCACCTTGCGGGTGAGATCTGAAAAAAGCGCTACACAATAGCTGGCACACTCCTCGGCAGTTGCATTGCCCAGTGGGGACATCCTCTCGGAAAAATCGAGAAGCGATTCAATACCGTGAACCCCGCTTCCCGCCGTTGTGGGTGTCGGCGACTGGGAAATTGTGTTGATCCTCACTTTCCTGTCGCGTCCGTAAATATATCCGAACGATCTGGCAATAGATTCCAGCAGAGCCTTGGCGTCACCCATATCGTTGTAGCCCGTGAGGGTTCGCTGGGCGGCCACGTATGTGAGCGCAACTACTGAACCCCACTCATTTATAGCATCATATTTGTAGCAGGTCTGGAGTATCCTGTGAAAACTCAGCGCTGAAATGTCAAAGGTCTTGAGCATGTTTTCGTAGCTTGTATTCTCATAGGGAATATCCTTTCTGACATTTGGTGACATCCCGATCGAGTGGAGGACGAAATCAAACCTCCCGCCGAAAATCTGAAGACTCTCAGCTATTAGTTTGTCGATATCCACCATACTCGTTGCATCTGCAACTATCACTTTCGAGGAGGTTATTTCGGCAAGCTCACTTATGGTTCCCATCCTTACAGCCACCGGAGAATTTGTTAGAACCAGGCTGGCTCCCTGCTGATGAGCCTTCAAAGCAACCTGCCAGGCTATCGATTTATCATTAAGGGCACCGAATATTATCCCCTTCTTTCCTTTTAACAGACCTTCATTCATAATTGGCTATTATGTTATTACTCGTTAAATCTAAAGTCTCTCTAAAGATTCCTGTCTTAAGTACTGTTTCCTAAGTGGTCCCTGCCCTGATCAGTTCCCTTGCATTCTTTATTGCTGTTTCCGTTACCTCGCTTCCGCTCAGCAGCCTGGCAACCTCCTGCACTCTTTCTTCTTTATTTAACAACTTGACCCTTGTAATTGTTGAATCACCGGTATCTTCTTTGTAAACATGGTAATGTACATTCCCCCTGGAGGCGACCTGAGGAAGATGGGTAATGTTGATAACCTGCATGTATTTCCCCATCCCGAGCAGAATCTGGCCCACTTTATCGGCTACTTCACCAGAGACTCCGGAGTCGATCTCGTCGAAGATGATGGTCGGGAGGTTCATGCTTCGGGTAAGAAGTGATTTGAGGCTGAGCATCACTCTCGACAATTCACCCCCTGATGCGATCCGGGCAATATTCTCGGGACGTGTCTGCCTGTTGGCAGAGAAAAGGAAATCTGCCGTATCTGCACCGGATGGTGTGAAATCATTGGTTCGCATGAGGGAAATCTCAAATCTCGCATTGGGTATCCCCAGCTGTTTCAGTTGTTCCGTTATTTTTGATTCGATGGCAGGGAGAGCCGAATTCCTCTTTTCGGAGATCATGCCGGCAGAATCTGCGAGCGATTCGGTTGCAGTTGTCAGAAGCTTCGACAGCTCATTAAGTCTGTCGTCGTTTCTGACTATCGAAGTTAAAGTATTTTCGATCTCCTTCTTTTTGGTAATCAGCTCTTCCAGGTCTTTTGCGTGATGTTTCCTTAAAAGTGAATAAAGTACATCGAGCCTGCCATTGACCAGTTCGAGGCGGCCAGGGTCAGCTTCGGTTTCCTGTTCAAGCCTTGCGATTTCGTTCGAAATATCATCAAGCTCAATGAATGAAGAGTCGAGGCGGGAAAGGATTCTTAGTTCATCGGGGAGAAATGAGTCAATCTTTCCGATAGTCGTCCTTGCCTCCCTCAGCAATAAAAGGACTGAAGCGGACTCATCCGAAAGAAGCCTCGACGCATTTTCAAGGGCTTGTTTTATCTCCCCGGCATGTTCCAGGAGTTCCTGTTCCTTCTCCAACTCCTCCTGCTCCCCGGTAAGGAGCCTGGCCTCCTCAAGCTGATTAAGCTGTGCCTGATAGTAATCCAGATCGGCGCGGTTCTTTTCATGCTTTTCCTTTAAGTCGTTGTACTCCTTCTGAAGCTTTCGGAAACTGGTGTAGTCAGACCTGTATTTATCCTTAAGCTGCCCGGTCCCGGCGAATGAATCAATTATATTCAGCTGAAAGGCATTGTTGTTCAGCATGAGTGTCTGATGCTGGGAATGAATGTCGATAAGCCTGTCACCCAGTTCTTTCAGAACATTTAAAACCACAGGCGTGTCATTTATGAAAGCTCTTGATTTGCCAGCCGTATTAATCTCGCGCCTGAGAATAGCCTGGCTGTCAAAATCAATGTCATTTCGTGTGAAAAAGTCCTCCAGATCATAATCCTCGATCCTGAAGGTGCCCTCAACTATGCATTTATCCGTAAGTTCAAGGAGGACCGAAGAATCGGCCCTGGAGCCCAGGATAAGCGACAGGGCACCTAGAAGTATCGACTTGCCTGCACCTGTTTCACCGGTTATGATCGTAAGACCGTTCTCAAAAGAGAGATCAAGCTCTCTGATAAGCGCGTAATTCTGAACGGCAAGTTTTACAAGCATAATAGGGCAATATGGTTAACTGGAAGCTGTTATCTTCTCGTATTTCGATTTATTTCCCGGATCTACCTCGATAAGTAACTGGATCACCCTGCTCTTTTCCTCGGGGAAGGCTTCGGTGAAGATATTTACCAGTTCATCCGACTTGGATTCCAATACTATCTGAATCAGGTACATGTAAGGATCGGGCTTTGATCTGTGAACCTCAAGCAGAAGTTTCAGGCTTTCGGCAATGCCGGCCCTTGACTCGGCTGCTCTTGATTCCATCCTGTCTAGTCCGTTTATATAATACTCATGAATAAACCTCCTCACTCCTTCATATTCCTTATCGAGAATGTTTTTTACCAGCCAGTACCTGTTCCTGTTTCTTGATCCGTCATAAGGCTTCCAGCCCGGTTCTGCAGCATTCTGGGCATTGGTCACAATCTTTTCGGCTACCTGGAAGAATTCCGTCCCGCCAAGGGTAGAAAAGGAATCATAGTCAAATCCAAGTATAAGATAGGCATAATAGGCAAGAACCGATACAAGGCTCGACCTGTATGAGTTGGGATCAAATTCCAGAGGCTGAAACTCGACATACCTGAACTGAAAATTATTGTCAACAAAATTCAGGACTGTGGAGTTATAGGTGGTATTATAGACTGGGCGGCGGAGCTGGACCTGAATGGTACCCCTGAATTCATCGGCCGAATATTGTTCCGTAAGATTAATCAGGATATTGCAGTCAACCCTTTCCGCATAGCTGAACACATGATTCGACCACACGGTATTGTTCATGAACTCGTAGATATCCCTTTGCATCGATTCGAACACCTGCCGGTTTGAACCCTGAATCTTCTGTGCCGATACCTGAACATTACAGTTCAGTTCCTGTGAATGGATCGCCCCGGTGAACTGAACCAGCAGTATAAGCAGGAAAAATCCTTTATTTTTTTTAATTGGGTTCATCATCATCAGCTTTTAAGCAACGCAACTATCTTATCCAGAATATCCCTTGCAGCTTCATCCTTTGATTTCAACTCAAATTTATCAATAATATTGTTTCTGTCAATCAGCGTAACCTTGTTGGTGTCAAAGCCGAATCCCGCACCTTCGTCCTGGAGCGAATTCATCACTATCAGATCAAGATTCTTGCGTTTCAGCTTGGCTGCTGCATTTGCCATTTCATTGTGAGTTTCAAGTGCAAACCCGACTAGTATCTGGGATTTGCTTTTCATTTTCCCCAGTGTTGCAGCTATGTCGCCGGTGGGTTTTAGCTTCAGAAGGATTTCCTCTCCTTCTCTTTTTATTTTTCTGTTGCTGATTTCAGCAGGAGTAAAATCAGCAACCGCGGCCGACAAAATTGCAATATCGCATCCGGGGAATGCAGCTATACATTCGGATTCCATATCCTGAGCCGAGACAACATTTATGATTTCTACCGATGGGTGTTCAGGATTTCTTTCCACGGGTCCGAGAACAAGGATTACTTCTGCCCCGTAACCTGCTGCCATGTCGGCAAGGGCGATCCCCATTTTCCCGGTCGAATAATTGCTGATGAAGCGTGCAGGATCGATCTGTTCACGGGTTGGGCCCGCATTGATCAGAACCCGCTTTCCGGTCAGAGGCTTATAGTTTTTTTTTTCAGGAAGAACGTCCTAATCTCCCCGACAATATCTTCAGGTTCCGACATTCGTCCCTTTCCTGTAAGTCCGCTGGCAAGCTCTCCTCCGGGTGCATCCAGGACGTTAACCCCAAAGAGTTCCAGTGTTTTTATATTTTTCTGTGTTGAAGGGTGTTCGAGCATGTCAACGTCCATCGACGGAGCAACAAAGACAGGGCAGCGTGCCGATAGAAAAGTGGTAAGAAGCAGGTTGTCGGCAATTCCACCTGCCATTTTTGCCATTGTATTCGCTGTTGCAGGTGCTATGAGGAAAAGATCGGCCCAGGTTCCAAGGTCGATATGGCTGTTCCAGCTTCCGTTTTCCGGATTGAAAAACTCACTCAGAACAGGATTCCTGGATAATGTCGAAAATGTAAGGGGTGTTATGAAGTTCTTTGCGTGATCGGTCATTATCACCATGACTTCACATCCCTCCTTAACGAGAAGCCTTACTATTGAGGGTGTCTTGTAAGCCGCAATACCTCCCGTAACTCCGACAAGTATTTTCTTCCCCTTTAGCATTGGTTTCAGATTTTCGGCTTCGCCGGAGAAATGTCAGGATTACGGTGAAATATCTTGCTCTCCTCAAATTCCTGAAGCGCAATAAGCGTAGGTTTGGGAAGCCTTTCATAAAACTTGGAAATTTCAATCTGCTCACGGTTTTCGAAGACCTCCTCAAGATTATCGGTATAGGAAGCAAATTCCTCAAGCTTCTTGTTAAGCTCCTGCTTCATCTCAACCGATATCTGGTTTGCTCTTCTTGAAACTATAATAACCGTTTCATAGACGTTCCCAGTATCTTTGGTCAGCAACTCCATGTTTCGGGTCACTGTTGTTGTGGGCGCAATTGTTTTTCTGTAATCCATATTGTTTTACTGGTTGTTTACTAAATTGTTAACCGGATCAATCTTCAGATATCCGGCGGTTGTTTCGTAAATCTTCTGTACTTCCTTTGAGTATTTGCTCTCGGGATATTCCTCCATAAACGAAAAATAATCATCCAGAGTTTCCTGATATCTCTCTTTCTGCTTGTTCGGAACGCTTTTTTCTGCGTAGAGAAACATCGAATGAAGCTTGAGATACATCATTTCCTCCCGGTACTTTGACTCTGAGTATTCCTTAAGGCTGTTTGTGAGTGCCGTAATAGCTGCCTTATATTGCCTCATGTTGTAATAAAGTCTTGCATTCAGATAGGACTTCTCAACAAGCCTGTCCTGAAGTATCCTGAGATATTCCAGGGCTTCCCCGACTTTGGGACTGTTGCCAAACCTGTTAATGAAGACGGTGAATCCTTCAATGGCGTTTCTCGCGTTTTCCTGGTCAAGCTCCGCCCTCGGAGAAATGTTAAAATCGCACAAGGCCCCCAGGAAGGTCGCTTCTTCAGCATAATCTCCAAAAGGATACTGCTCTGTAAGCGATTTAAAGAAAGACCCTGCAACATCGTATTGCTTCATTTTGTAGTAGCACTGGGCATTGAGCCAGTTTAGCTCCTCCGACTCATCAGTCGCCCTGAACCTGGGAATGACCTGGGAAAACAATTCAGCCGCCCGGGCATATTGCTCTGTATCGAAGAACTCCCTGGCCTTTGTCTTCTTCAATTCGTAATCGGTACTCTTAAGCAGCTTTTCATATTCGCCGCATGAGCTGATGCTGATTGCAACCGCAATTAAGATATATAGCCTGACTTTCATAAAAAATGTTGCGCAAAATTAATACTTTTTTTTGAATCGCTGAATGAATGACCAATATTTAACTATAAGGCAAATTAGGTATAAAGTGGTATCGCTGAATAAGCCTTATTGTTTACATTTGTGCCAAATTTTAAAAAGCACTTCAAAATGGATATTTTCAACAAGATCAAAACCAACATGGGCGCGTTGGGTCAGTATTCAGCTTTGGCACACGGCTATTTCATGTTTCCCAAGCTTGAGGGTGAAATCGCCCCCAGAATGATGTTCAGGGGAAAGCAGGTACTTGCCTGGAGCCTGAACAATTACCTCGGCCTTGCAAACGATCCGGAGGTCAGAAAGGCTGATGCGGAATATACTGAGCAATATGGTCTTGCCTATCCAATGGGCGCCAGAATGATGTCGGGCCAGACAACAAACCACGAAAGATTTGAAAAAATGGCAGCAGAGTTTGAGATGAAGGAAGATGCCTATCTCTTAAACTATGGTTATCAGGGAATGGTTTCCATCATCAACGCTCTTGTCGACCGTCACGATGTAATTGTATACGATTCTGAATCCCATGCATGTATCATGGATGGACTTCGTCTCCACTTCGGCAAGAGGTTCGTATATGCCCACAACGACATGGCAAGCTGTGAAAAACAGCTTCAGCGGGCAACGAAGCTTGTGGCTGAAACCGGAGGAGGTATACTGGTCATTACCGAAGGCGTCTTCGGTATGGCGGGAGACCTGGGTAAACTCGATGAAATAGCAAAATTCAAGCTTAAATATAATTTCCGCCTTCTTGTAGATGATGCTCACGGCTTCGGAACCATGGGCGCCAACGGAAGAGGGACAGGAGAACACTTTGGTGTTCAGGACCAGATCGACGTATATTTTGCCACTTTTGCCAAGGCAATGGCAGGAATCGGCGGCTTTGTCGCCAGCACAAAGGAGGTGGTAAACTACCTGAGGTACAATCTCCGCTCGCAGATTTATGCAAAAGCCCTGCCCATGGCCATGACACTTGGCGCCATCAAAAGACTTGAGCTGATCCAGTCAAAACCGGAATACAGGGAAAAGTTATGGACAATAGTACGGGCTCTTCAGTCAGGCCTGCGTGATGCCGGACTTGACCTGGGAAAGACAGAATCACCGGTGACTCCAGTATTCTTCACATGCCCGCTCGAAATAGTGACCCAGCTGATTTATGACCTGAGAGAGAATTACAACATATTCTGTTCAGCAGTCATCTATCCTGTTGTGCCCAGAGATGTGGTAATGCTCAGAATTATACCGACAGCTGCTCATTCCCTGGACGATGTAGAATATACAGTTAATACATTCAGGGAGATAAAAAGAAAAATCGAAAACGACGAATATCCTCACGTTATGGCCGATTTTACAAAATAACAAACCCAAACCCGTTAAAAAAGCTGCATCAACATGCAGCTTTTTTTTATAACCTGTTTAAAATTCACGCTCTATTAGGCATAACAGGCTGAACATTTTCCCTTTCCGGCGGTTTAATAGAAAACTGCAACTCGTGTGGTCAATCTAAATATGTAAGTGATTTCAGGCTGCAACTATGGAAATAAGTTTGGACAAAAACACAAAAAACCTTCTGAAGGGCTATAACATGCTGCTTTATTTCGCAGGATCAATGATAATGAATGAACCTGTGGAAGAATGTGTGGTGGATTTCTGGCAAAAAGGCATAATAAAGGCACTTCCGGTCAACAGTAACAATCCGCGGTTTTTTGAGGCAGCTTCGCAGCTCAGAAAATCCTGCACCGACAAGTCAACCTGCTTACGCATTCTGCAGGAGGATTTCAGGAGACTCTTTTCCTCCAGCTATGGTTTACCTCTGGCACCACCATACAAGTCAGCCTTTACAGATGCGCTTATGGATGCAGCAACGGGAAAGGAAAATGTTACAGATTTCTATAATTCCTACGGCTGGAAGAAAAGATCAGACTACAAAGCTGCCGATGATAACCTTGGGATTGAACTACTGTTTATTACTCTCCTGATTGATAAATACATAACCCTCGATGATGAAGCCTGCCGCTTCGAAATGGCCAAAGAGATAAGAAGATTTATAAGTTATCACATAATGACATGGTTGCCTGCCTGGTATGAGAGGATGCAGGAAACAGCCGGCTCAATGTGCTATAAGGGGCTTGCCTCAATGATCTATGCATCACTTGAGGACATAAGTGACATGATGGGGAAACCAGAGTCCGGCTTAAGTACAGCTTTCAGAAATTAGGACTGAAAAAGCCTGCTATTGCACCCATGTAGAATTCCCTCCAGCCTTCAGCTATCTGTTCAAATTCATCATCAGGGATATTCGAATGCTCGACTGTCACTGCAGAGCTCTCCCCCTCCGGTCTGATATCTATTGTAACTATCGACTTTTCCTGCTGATCACCGAAGTACCATTCCTGAACCATTTTTCTGTCCTTTACGAATTCAAGATTTTTGCCACTGATATCACCTTCCCACAAGGTAAACTCGGTACCTGGCTCCTCCGACATTTCTGCCGGATATCCCGACCACAGCTCAATTGTAAAAGGATTGACAAGGGCCGAATAAACATCAGAAGGTTCGGCGTTTATTTTAAAGGTCTTTTTAAATGTCTTCATTGTTGTTCAATAAGGTATCGTTCCGCGTCAATGGCTGCCATACATCCTGAACCAGCTGCCGTTATCGCCTGACGGTAAACAGGATCCTGAATATCACCTGCAGCAAAAACACCAGGTACTTTCGTCTTCGACGTTCCGGGAATGGTCTTTATATACCCGTTTTCGTTGGTTTCGATAAAAGCCTTGAATACATCAGAATTCGGGGTGTGTCCGATTGCAAGGAAGAAACCATCGATCTTAACTCTGATTATCTGCTCATCATGGGTTCCCTTCTTCTTTACAAGCACCACGCCTTCAACCCCGCTTTCACCATACAGGTCTATCGCCTGGTGTTCCCAGAGAATCTCGATATTGGGGGTTTTAACGACTCTTTCCTGCATTGCCTTTGAGGCTCTCAGCACGTTCCTCCGGACAATAAGGTAAACTTTGTTACAAAGACCGGCAAGATAGGTTGCTTCTTCGGCCGCAGTATCTCCTCCCCCGACAACTGCGACATCCTTCCCTTTGTAAAAGAATCCGTCGCAGGTGGCACATGCCGACACTCCCATTCCGGCATAGCGTGTCTCAGCCTCAAGTCCCAGGTATTTTGCAGTGGCTCCCGTTGCTATAATAACCGCATCGGCTTCAATTACCTTGCCGTCATCAAATGTAACCCTGTGGATTTTGCCGGAAAAGTCAGCCTTCACAGCAATACCAAAACGGACATCGGTACCGAAACGCTCAGCCTGCTTTTTAAAATGCTCCATTAGTTCAGGTCCGGTTACACCATCTGGAAACCCTGGATAGTTGTCAACCTCGGTGGTAGTGGTCAGCTGGCCTCCCATCTGAAGACCGGTATATATAACCGGACTGAGGTTTGCCCGTGCTGCATATATTGCTGCCGTGTAACCTGCAGGACCGGAACCTACTATCAGACATTTCACCTTTTCTGATACGGTTCCTTCTGTCTGCTGACTGTCATTTGAAAGATCAAGGGGTTTAAACACATCCATATCTGTGTATATTTTTATATGTTTCAGATGCAAAATTAATTAACTTTAATCGAAAATCCTTACTGGGGCTGGCTGTCTCACCTGTTCTTTTCAAAGAGGAGGTGACTATCCGACAAAAATTCCGGCAGTCTTGAATCGTCTACTGGTTCCTTATTTCCCATGACTTCTATCCCGTTAACATCCATGAATTTCTTCATTGAGTCCGGATCGCTGAATTTCACTGAAATTGTATATTTCTCATCGCCCTTCTGGATAACCGAGGTATAATTCTGAATACCTTTGAAATAATCTTCAAGGTCAGGATCTCCGTTTACTATTCCCAGCCTCCCCTTTGCAAGAAAACAGCCTGACTTAATTGATTCCTCCGGAATTCCGGGCAGGTATGCCTGAAGATTCAATTCGCCCTCTTCAATCCTGCCTGCAAGAAGCTCTCCGATCCGTGCGGAAGCCGTGCTGTCGGAAGCATTACCCGCAGAATTAATTATGCTGATGTAATAAGGACCCTTGCATATCTGGAGCTGATACCTGGTACGACATGTAAAGGCGGAGTATGGAGGCATATCGAGACATCTGAATTTTGAAACCGAAAAGATGCCAAATGCCTCTTCAGGTCCCTTCATTCTGAAGATTTCCGTTTTATATTTCCCTCCCATGAAGGAGATTTCCGTAACCGAAGCCAATGAAAATCCGTATTCCAGGTAAAGTTCCGCTCCTCCGTTCATATACCCGAACAGTGAAGAACCGGTAAACACCCTCGGGGATGAAACAACTGCGCCGGGAATGTCTTCCGCCGTTATTGCAGGGAAATCGTCCGGCAACTGGGAATAATTCTCCAGGGGCATAAAAAACATAAAACAAATCGCTGTCAACAGCCTGCACATACTATTTAAATATTTGATATTGTATAACTTAACTGACATTTGACCAACGGAGCCAAGTCTTATTCAGGCTATTTCAGCTAAGGTCAAAACTCCTGAGATCAATCCTGTCCTTTTCTGCAACCCCGAGGCCAAGGGCAGCTGCCATTTTCAGAAATGTAAGCGATTCCGGCGACGGTGCTTTCTGAAGTCCTTCAGCTATTCTTTTTTCTGCAATTATGTCATAAGCAATCCTGTCCATTGCAACGGGGTCGGAGGAAACCAGCAAAGTGTGGTAATTGCAGATGAACTGGGGATTAGCCCCCGGACCGCCGTTAAAACAGCCTCTCAGGCCATCGCTTATATTCAATACCACCTTGTCGCGGATGGGAGAAAAGGCGCATACTTCTGCACAGGTGTCATTCCAGAGCTTTTCATGAAGCCGGCCGGTATTGGAAACCGAACCGAAAGCCAGATTCTTCATTGCATTTGTAACGGATCCCCCTGCATTCTTCAGTATGGGTATATTGATGATCTTGTCAAGTTCGCGGGTGACAATTTTAGTAAAATAAGAGAATTTACCGCCATTAACCATGTAAGGTATCGTCTCCGAATCATATTCGCCTTCCACATCTGCCCAGTAATACCATTCCTTATCGATGTTATCTTCACCATAAAGTTTTCCGTTTTCGTCATAAAATGATCCATTTTCGTCCTGACACTCGGTTCCCCGGAAAGTAAGTCCGGGATAATTATCCGGGGTGAAACCCACATCAGCCAGTTCCATTGCCCTGCGATCCCATATAACAATGTCCTTCCTGTCGATACCGCTCTCTGTTAATTGTTTAACAACACTTTGAACCACGGCATGGCTCGTCGACAGCAGCTTTCCTGCAACCGGATTCACCTTCAGTCCTATTTTTTCACCCGGTTTTACAAAGGTGCGCCAGGCTAAGTTCAGATTCTTCTCACCTGTGAGTTCAAGCATCGATTTCTGAAGCATCAGGTATGCGATCCCTTCTACAGGGGCTTCATCAACAACCGACCTGAGATCCTTGACCACCACTACTTTACCCGGATATAAGCCGGGCATTGATGTTTGCATTCGGGGAGTCTTTTTGGCATCAGCAATGTTTGTGGCTGGCTTTGCATTAGTCTGAGTCAGTCCGGATGCCACGGCCGATACCGGTTTAATTGCAAGAGCCGCAGCTCCGGAACCAAGTATTGTGAAGAACTTCCTGCGGTTTAGTTTATTCGACTTCATATAACTTAAGATTCAATTAATATGCAAATATACAAATCATCACCGGTTATTTGTTTTCTATGAGAGTCTGTTCCTGATGACTTGACCTGAAATCATCCTCGTTGTCTATTTCGGGTGATTCACCGAGTGATTCCCACCTGAAATCGCGGTCATATGGATCAAGGGCCTCCTGAGGGTCGAAGATCCTGTTATCGACCATCACAAGTTCGTAAGGAGTAAGGTCAGGCTTATCGGTGAAAAAATCCTGCAAAAGGGTGGCAGTGGCATCGAACTGGTTCAGTGCCGGAATATCACAAATGTTGTAAATGGTTTTAAGGATAGCTCCGAAATTGGAATGGGAATGGGAAACATATCCCTTTTTTATCCACGGACTTATCATCATCAGAAGCGAACGATGGGCATCTATGTGGTCGCGGCCGTCCTGAGCGTCATCTTCAGTGACTATTATCAGCATTTCAGGCCACCATTTACTATGGCTTAATTTTTCAATAACCCTTCCAAGGGCAAGGTCATTGTCGGCCATGTACGATTCCCTGAAGGGATATCCATCTTCAATCCTTTCCGATGAACCGTGATCGTTGGGTATGATCATGGTGATGACGGCCGGAAATTCTTCCTTTCCCGACAGCCATTTTTCTTCAAGCTCCTCCTCAAACATGTCAATCCTGAACTGGTCGGGAACACTTGTATTGTATGTTGCATATTTCCGTGAGGTTCTGTCATATAAAGGCTTGGGCATGGGGAACATAACCCCCATCTTTACTCCCGTGTACTTATGCCATTGCTGTTCATCGGCACCTGAAAATTCGAATCCCTGGCCGAAGTTGTAAAAGCTGACACCATGCCTTGACAGGTGTTCCCACATGCCCCCTGCTTCGTTGTAATCCTCGGGATACACTGCTCCCGAAGAACCGGCCACATATTTCCTGCCTGGAGCGGAGCTGAACAGATCCCTTGTGATCTCCATCGAACTGTTTATCTCCACCCATTCGTTGGGATAGGTTCCCACCATCCATCTGTGACCGTGGACTGATGCATCGGAGTCGCAATAGAAATTGTCGCTGACGGCAAATTCCCTGGCAAGCTTCTGATGATTGGGCATTACGTTGACATTGTTCACCAACCGCGTCCTGTCCCTGCTGGCAACGTTGACATTCAGGCCATATCTTGCAAGTGAAGAATCGGCTTCGGCGTTCTCAAGCTCTCCGTACACTTCGTCAAAGGTCCTGTTCTCCTTTGTAATATAAACTATATGCCTGATCGGGCTCTTTCTAATTCCGGCAACAGGAGGCAGGGGATTTCCCGGATCGTCCTTTATGCTTATTTCCCTGAAGGTATTGTCCACAACCTGCCTGGTAGTAAGATCCAGGTTTATCTGTCCGAGGTCTATTTTCTCAAAGGTACCCTTCATGATGTCGCCCACATAGGTGCCTGCAGAAGTAAGGACAAAGCTTTTCCCGCCGTTCGGTCCCGATCCCTGTCCGCGTGCTGTAACAACATAAAGAGTCCTGTCGTCGGGAGAGATCCGGAGCTTGGTCGGGAACCATCCGGTGGGGATATATCCGAGAACGTTCAGACTCACCGCATCAACCACACAAATGGCATTGAGTCCGCTAAGAGCCACATAAAGTCTCGATTCGTCGTTGCTGAGTTCAATTCCGAAAGGTATCATTCCCCTGAATGAATCGATCCGTGGATCAATATTGAGTTTGACATTTGAGATCACCTTTCCTGTCACCGGGTCCAATACCGAGATATTATCGTTGGTGGCGTTGCTGACGAAAACCCGGCTTCGGCCGGCAGAAATTGAATTGGGACTTGACCCGCCTACTATCTCAAGGCCCTCGACCTTCTCCCCCATCCTGTAGCCTGTTTTTTCCATTGATATGACCTTGTTGCTGTCGAGGCTTACCGTCCACACTGAAACGGCTTCCGGCACATCAGAACTTCCAAGTCCGGGAATTAGCCTGCCGTCAATTTCGGTTCCATTCCTGGCTTCCTCAGAAGGAAGGCCGTAAGGCGGAAAATCAAGTCCGGCTTCTTCGAGGTTCTTTTCTGTCAGTCCGGGTGCGAGTGGATAATCGAATATTCCGGTATTGGCAATATAGGCGAATTTCCCGTCAGGAGAAATATCTATCCCAAGAGGGAAACGTCCAACAGGTACAGAGTGAAGCACCCTTTTCCTTGCAGGATCAAGGATAACCATCCTGAAATTGAACTGATCGAGTACATAAAGTCGCTTCTCATCCTCAGACAATACAATATCACCGATAAGACTGCCGCGGAAGTCTTTTCCGCCGGATTTCCCGTTAAGAGAGATTCTGCCCGAGCTTTCGTTCGATTCGAGGTTCATTATTATTATATCCCCGCTGTCACCTCCGCTAAGGTATGCTGTTTTGTTATCCATTGTTATGGCTGCACCCATGTACGATCCCTTATCACTGAAGGGAGCGGACACCTCAGTTGTACTGTTATCAGCAGTATTTACAAGGGTTAGCAGGTTGTTATGGACTGAAAGGGCCAGGGTTCCGTCAGGTGAAAGAGTCAGTCCGAAGGGGTCGGGGGCAATCCGGACAAATTTTCCGTACGGTTTAACGATTCTGCCGCTGGGGATCACACTTTCGCCCGCAGTGTCAATCTTGCAGTAGAGGTCCATCCCAGGTACCTGAAGAGTTGAAATAGTTTGCTTTTTATCACAGGAAAAAAGAAGCAATATTAAAATTAGTGGAAGTATTTTCTTCATGGGATTAAAGTTCTAATCTTTGGATTCAATCACTCAAAGTTATGTAGTTTTTCGGTTAAGGTAATTGAAGTAAAATTTTTCTGTTAGGAATTCTTGATTAAATTTGCACAATTATTCGGGGTGTGGCGCAGTTGGCTAGCGCACTTGCATGGGGTGCAAGGGGTCGTCCGTTCAAGTCGGATCACCCCGACAAAGCCCTCCTTAGTACCGGTTCTGAGGTACAAAGGAGGGCTTCTTGTTTTATCCTGATGCCGATTTTTAATAAATCTTAAGGATTGAACTCTTTTCCGGTCAGCCGTTGATTCAAACCGGCCAACCGTTGACTGACCCTTTTTCCACATTTCTTTTAGTTATAAATTCGTTATGAGTAAATGACAGGACAGGTCTTTGCTCGCCGAAAAAGAATAAGGAATACAGGACAGTAAAAGCAATTTTTTTAATTAATCATTAATTCTTTAAAGCCATGAAAAGAGTAATTTTATCAGCAGTACTTGCAATCGCATTCTGTACTGCATCGTTTGCCGCAAAAGTAGTCGCCAAAGGCCCGACTTTCACCGCACTGGGTGACTACAGGATTGAAACAGCCGCCAATCCTGCCATGATTAATGGTGAGGAATGCAAAACATTCACCATCACCTACGAAAACTCTCCGATGAGTGTTAAGGTTGCAGTATGCAAAGACGGGAAGTGCACAAAATACATCGTGTTGTCCGACAAGCTTTCGGTTCAGTATGTTTGCAACGGGGCATATTTCGGTGTTGAAAAGCTTGACAAAGCTTTTAAGAAGGATGGAATGAATACATCAGATTCCGAGCTTAACCTGAATGAGTATTACCATCAGAAACTTATCTCACAGACCAGGTTGAGTGAAATCGAATCCACCCAACTGATTGCAGCCTACTTCCCGCTTCTTCTTAACAATCCAACAGAGGCAGTGGCTGCAAAATAATTTTTTCTTCTTCTTATCCAACTTTTTGTTGGTCTTAGGTTTGTGTTTAACGAAAAGGGGCTTTAAAAAGCCCCTTTTAATTTCCCTTTTTAGTTTTTGTCCTCTACCCCTATCCGCGAAATTTTGCCATCTGTGCGAGAAAAATATCTTTCCTGTTCCGTGATAAAGGAATTATTGCACCGTCGTTCATTTC
Organism: uncultured Bacteroidales bacterium; assembly: GCA_963840965.1. Lineage (GTDB taxonomy): Bacteria > Bacteroidota > Bacteroidia > Bacteroidales > VadinHA17 > LD21. The sequence goes on from CAWJAW010000005.1 coordinate 85,469, forward strand.
TATACAACCACCATCCCTGCGGATATACTTCTTTACAAACTTGAGGTTGACGAGGTATGAATTGTGTGAACGGAAGAAATACCTGTCCCCCAGAAGCTCCTGAAATTCCTTCAGATGCTTTGACACCAGTATTTTTCGTCCTCCGTTCAAATAAAACCACGTGTAGCTTCTGTCTGCTTCAATACGGACAACATCCTTTGGATTAAGATATTCCATACCGTCGGCGGTTGGAATGGCCAGCCGTGACGGAAGCGCTGTTCTAATATTTTCCATAAGGACCTGAAGGCCTTCGTTGCCCTTTGAGCTTCGTTCCAGCCTTTTTACGGTAACTTTTCCCACCGCATCAATGAATTCATTGATGTTTATGGGTTTAAGAATATAATCGATGGCGCTGAACCTTATAGCCTTTATTGCATAATGATTGAATGCAGTTATGAATATCACATCGAAATCCTTATCCGGGAACTGTGCCAGCAGATCAAATCCGGTTCCGTTAGGCATCTCAACATCCAGAAAAAGAAGGTCGGGCCTGGTGCGCTTGATTGCATCAACTGCCTGAGCTACATTGTATGCCCTGTCTACCACTTCTAGCGTCGGACAATACTCTGAGATGATTGAACTGATGAAATCAACGGCATCAAGTTCATCATCCACAATCAGTGTCTTCAGCTTCCTGCTCATGATAATATAGGTATATGAATTTCCACCCTGGTCCCGGCCGGCCGGCCTTCTTTATCCTTAAGATCCGAATAAACAGTCTGCAGGCTGGTGCCGTAAAGTTCGTTAACAAGATCAAGCCTTGATCTGCTGATCCTTGTACCAAGCGAATTGTGATTACCTTCCTTTTTAAGGTTCCTTTCCATTGATGCTTCCCGTCCTATTCCGTTGTCTTCAATAGTGCAAAGAATGCAATTGCTTTTAAGTTTCAGATCAATATGGACAAATCCCTTCCCTTCCTTGGGAATCAGCCCGTGAGATATCGAGTTCTCTACATAGGGCTGGATCAGCATAGTAGGAACCTTATGCATAATGGTGTCTATTTCGTCGTCAATTGTGATCCGGTAGTCAAATTTATCCTTAAACCGGATACTTTCGAGCTCAAGATAGAGGTTCAGCGCACTGAGTTCATCGCTCAGGGGAACTGAGGTGTTCTGGGAATTGTCAAGCACTTTCCTCATAAGGCTTGAAAACTTGGTGAGATAGTTATTTGTTGCCAGCTTATCGTGCTGGTACATGTAGTATTGAATCGAGTTGAGAGTATTAAAGATGAAATGTGGATTCATCTGCTGACGGAGGTTTGCCTGAGTGAGCTCGCTTATCTTACTGTTCATTTCGCTCAACCGGCGTTTGTTCTTTAGTTTTGACCCGCGTAAAAGCAGAAATCCAATCACAGCGGCCAGTATTATAAATCCTGAAAATCCGTAATTTAACAGCCTGTTATTCTTGAGCCTCAGGGAAAGCAATTGAAGTTCCTTGTTCCTGGTGTCAGCCTCATATCTGATCCTCGCATCCGACATCCCCTGACTGCTCTTTGCTGCGTTGTGGGCATCGGAATATTTCTTGAACATGACATGGCTAAGGTAGGCATTTGTAGTATCCCTGAGCTTAAGATACATATCGCTCATATCCATATATATCCATTGCAAATTGAATAATGAATTTACCTTGAGCGCATTGTCAATCGCCTTCTTGTAGTATTTTATTGCCTCCTCAGGCTTGTTAAGGTCGCGGTACAGAGTTCCCAGGTTTCCCAGGGCGTTTGAAGCAATGCTGTATTTTTTCCCGGGAATACTGTAACGCTTTAATGAACTCTCATAACAATATACAGAGGAATCATACATTTTTTCTATATAAAAATTCCAGCCTCTGTTTGCCAGTGCCCATGAGCAGAGAAGAGTGTCCTTTTTAATAGCAGCCAGATTGTGACAGATGCGAAGCAGTGAGTCTGCCCTTCTGAAATCCCTCCAGGCTACAGTTGCAGAATCACCGCAAAGCCTGGTTCCCAGTTCCAGGTAACCGGAAATGGCAAGCGAAGTATCATTTTCGTTGTTACTGGCATCAATGAACCGTTCAAAAAATTCAATTTCCCTGTTTTGATCCTCAACCGACCTGAAAAGGACAGCCTGTTCCATATAGGCTAACGGTATAATGCCCCGCAAACTTTCCTTGTTAGCTATGGCTACTGCATTCTCATAGTTCTCAATGCTTTCCTTGAAGAATCCTGTCCTGCGGTTATACTTACCGAGGAACAGGTAAGTTTTAGCCAGAGCTTCCCGGTTTTTTGAATCTTCAGCGGCATCCAGAGCCAGTGTCGCCTTTTCCGAAGCGGAGCGAAGATCGCCGACAATATAAAAATACTCTGCTTCCAGAAGATAAAGACCGGCAGGAACATCAAGCTTCTTTCTTTCACAGATCATATTGGCACTGTCGATGCATTCCTTCACCCTGTCAATCCCGGCTTCCTTTGACATCAGCAGTTTATTGCCCTCCCTTATGAATCCCATTACATCATCAATATCCTTTTGGGTTCCGGATTTCGGTCCCTTCAGTTTTATTGATGTTGCTCCAGGAATAATAATTTCTGATGAATATAAAGGCACATGATAAAGAAACAGAAGAATCAATATCTTGAAAAAAGCTTTCATAACGGTAGCAATAAATTCAACTCCAATATCTATATAACAACTTTAGCGAGGGCTGTCAGGCTAGGTATTCTAACTGAACATCAAGTTAAGATTTTATTCCGACTTAATGATGGTCCGGTTAACGAATGGCAGTTCCGGGTTAACGGATGTGATATTCTATCATACATTCTGAACGGGCTTATTTCTGCCAGACCCTTACATAATCTAAGAAAACCGTATCCGGGAAAACAGTGGTTTCATCGGGATTCTCAGGCAGGTTTCCAGCCGGGTTCAGAGGTGCGACCGCATTCACCAAGCACCAGCATCATTAAAGCAGTTTCCATCTTGTATTGATTTTAGCGTAAAGTTTATTACTCAGGATATTTATTCAGGTTCTCAAACCTGACATTCCATGTTCCGTCTGCCGGAAATTGCTTTTCAACACACATACGAGCCACCGCCGTAAGAAGTCCTCCGTTGCCCGGAAGATACAGCGCAAGCCTGGGATCCTGGTAATTATGTCCATTTGGCAGGTACTTGTTCTTGGGGGCATCCATCATCAGGAAGTCAATTGCCCGTGAGGACCTGCCAACTGAGGCAGCTGACATCGCAAGCATTGGGAAATCCCAGCCCCATGTTGTTTGCCAGTTCCATTTTGCCATGATCGTATCAAGGGTTGCGGAAAGAATTTTATCATCAACCATCTTTGTAACTGGAAGCATCCCCGAAATTCCTGATACTATCGGATGATCACTTAAATACCTGGGATTCTCATAAGAGTCGTGTGTGTCTTCCGAACAAAGATACAATCCGTCACCAACCGGCAATTCTGATAGCTTCTCAATTACTTCGTTCCATTGAGGGTCAGGCTTGAGTCCCGAACGTATTTTCCATTCGCGGGCAGTTTTCAGACCCCAGTACCAGTAGGCAAGCTCGAAAGTCGGATTTACCGTTGTCTCGAGCCTCAGGCTCTCCTGGGCAGGAATCAGGACAGGACCCAGAACATACCTGTCAGTAGATTCGTCATACCAGGCGTAGCTTGCCATAAAATCGGCGGTTTCAAAAACGAGATCCCTGTATCGTTCAAGTATCTCTTCCTGGTAAGCGGAATTTCTGTACAGGAGTTCCGAGAAGAAAATAAAATGAGGTTGCTGCCAGATCAGATACGTTCCAACTGTGCTTGGGCTTTCCCTTCCGTCGGGTCCTACCATTTTGGGCCATCTTACACCCCTGTACCCCTGGTCAGTGGCTGTCTTCCGTGCATTATCCAAAATATTTAAATAGTACTCCATCTGTTTCTCCAGGATCTCCTCCCGCTGCCACAGGGCAAAATGAACGACGTGCCACCAGTGCATTTCAAGATGGAATTTACCGTACCAGCTGTTGTAGGTGAGACCGGTCTCGGCAGGAGGCAGGGATCCGCTGCATTGTATCCGTGTCAGGTATTGAGAAAGTACCACTCTTCTTTCAAGTTCAAAGGCACGGGGATCGGTGCAGGCCGAAAAATCAACAGCCCCGCCGCTCATCCAGAATCTCTCCCAGCCGATCCTGCCGGCTTCGGCATTGGCGCTGAAATCCGGTATCTTCCCATCCCCTTTATCCTTGCTAAAATGACAGGAAAACTCCATAATTGAATCATTGTCAGATATCAATAGAAACTGATGTATGCCGGAGGGTTCAAACCGGGAATCAGGATGAAGCACCTTAACAAAATACCTGTCATCGTCCTGGGTGCGTCCGATAAGGCTTTCAGAATCCGAGAAAGAAATCAGCTCTGTCGTATGACCATCGGGTGAATTAAAATCATATCCGGCAGGAGCTGAGACTCCAAGCGGAAAATCAAACCTGACCATGAGCCTTTTCTCCGCGATAAGCGGAGAAAAAATAAGCGCTGAAACAATATCGCTGTCAGGATGACATACTGTTTCAACACTTACGGGGATATCATCAACCAAGAACCTGCTGCTCACTCTGCCCGACCACAGGTCAAGGGTCTGAACAGGATCTTTTATATCACTGATCTCTGCTTCATTGCCTTCCTTATCTAGTATACGGAGTCCGATCAGTCCAAGATGGATTCTGTGGGGATTGTTTCTTAGCCATTCTGAAGCAGAGAAACGGGCAGAATCCTCGCTTCTTCTGAACTGATGGATATAGTTGACTTTCCTGCCGTGAACATCGTATGTCCTGTAAACATCGTCAAGGGAAAAGTCTGCCGGGTTTTCCCTTGTATGCCAGCCCCAGTTCGACATGGTACCGAGCGGAATTCCCCGTTCATGGAAACCAGGGAATGTCTGTAAGCCGGTAATATCAACTGTAAAGGTAAAATCACCGTTGCCGACTGAGAGGGAGCTAAGGCTGTCGGGTGAAGTGATTGTCACATTGTGCCTGGTAACCAGTGCCTGACGGTCGACAGGAAGTTTGACGGTACAGGCGATAACTGCAAAAAAGGAAAGTGACGATAATAAGAAGATACGAACGTGTTTTACGGGTAGGAGAAAAAGATTTTTCATAATTCTGGCTGTGATTAACAAATTTATAAATTTTTAAAAGATTTCCTAAAAGTATTCTGACCTGATACAACCGGAATATCTATTGATTAGATTTGCGATCTGTCAAAAGGTTCGAATCTGTATGGATGCACAAATAACCATTATTGGAGCAGGTGTTGTGGGTCTTGCCATAGCCGCCAGATTGTCGAAGGACTTTAGGGATGTCTATATCACAGAGAAGCATCCCACTTTCGGACAGGAGACCAGCAGCAGGAACAGTGAAGTGATCCATGCAGGCATTTATTATCCGCAGGGCAGTCTGAAATCGATACTCTGCCTTGAAGGTAACGGGCTCTTGTATGATTACTGCAGGGAAAACGACATCCCCTTCAAAAAATGCGGAAAGATAATTGTGGCGACAACGGATGATGAAGTAAGCATCATTGAGGGGATAATGAAAACTGCCGTTATTAACGGGGTGGATGACCTTGAACTGATAGAAAAGGACAGGATTGCTGAATTGGAACCATCCGTTTATGCTCTTAAGGCAATATATTCCCCTTCAACGGGCATCGTCGACAGTCACTCGCTGATGAAGAGCCTGGAGACCGGGATTATAATCAACGGAGGTCAGATCGCCTATGGTAGTGAGGTGACAGGTATAAAGAGGATTGAGGAAGGATATGAAATCACCGTCGTTGATTCTGAAAAAACAAGCTTCAGCTTCACCACCAGGATAGTCATTAACTCGGCAGGACTTAGTTCAGACCTGGTTTCGGCTTTTGCTGGCCTTTCTGATAACAGATTGCGTATCAGGTTTTGTAAGGGAGAATACTTCAGGCTGAATCCGCCAAAAAACCGTCTTATCAACAGACTTGTATATCCGGTGCCCGTTCATAACCTGGAAGGCATTGGCATTCATGTGACGGTGGACATGGACGGAGGGGTGAAGCTCGGACCTGATGTGACTTATCTCGATTCCAATGTCTATGACTACAAAGTCACTCCATCAAAACAGGATGCTTTTTTCCGCTCGGCACTCAAATTCCTGCCCTTCCTCGAATACGACGACCTTGCTCCGGAAATGGCTGGAATAAGGCCAAAAATCCAGGGTCCGGGAGAACCTGTCAGGGATTTCTACATCAGGGAAGAGTCTGACCAGGGAATGCCGGGTTTCATAAACCTGATAGGCATGGAATCACCTGCACTGACGTCATGTCTTTCTATAGCTAACCATGTAAGAAACCTGATCAACATTTGATATATTTTTATATTTTTATTCGTTCAAATAACAGAAGAAACCATAATAGAAAAGAATATGAAGACAATCAGACACCTTATATCAGTAGCAGCTGCATTCACGATCTCAACAGCAATGCTTACAATTGATGCCCAGGTTAATGGTCCGGGTAATAAGTATGTCCCGGAAGTCGGGCAGCAGGGTAAGGATGTTGTGTGGGTACCGACACCCCAGGAGCTGGTAAACCTTATGCTTAAGATAGGAAAAGTTACTCCCGACGACTATGTCATTGACCTTGGTTCGGGCGATGGCAGGACTGTTATCAGCGCAGCAAAGATCGGAGCAAAAGCTATTGGCATTGAGTATAATCCCGACATGGTGGCCCTCTCCAAAGAAAATGCAAAAAAAGAGGGTGTCGAAGATAAGACTGAATTCTTTCAGGCTGATCTCTACGAAACGGATCTTTCAAAAGCAACCGTTATTACAATGTTCCTGCTTCCAGAGATAAACCTGAAGCTTCGGCCCAGGCTACTCGACCTCAAGCCCGGAACGCGCATAGTGTCAAACACATTCACAATGGGGGAATGGGAAGCCGATATGGAGGTTACAACCGAGGAAAACTGGAATAGCTGGAACACTGCCTATCTCTGGATAATTCCCGTAAAAGTCGGCGGCAAATGGAAACTTGGTGAAGGAGAACTTGATCTGGTTCAGGAGTACCAGTTTGTAAGGGGAACCTTCAAAGCAGGAATAAGATCACAAACCGTGACAGATGGAAGACTTGAAGGAAATACCTTTACTTTCATGATCAACGATGACACTTATACAGGCGTTGTGTCTGACAGAATTATAAAAGGAACCGCCACAAACAAAGCTGAAGGCAAAACCTGGGACTGGATCGCTTCCAGGCTATGAAGTTGTTTTCCTGAATCAGAATTTGCTTCTTAAGAGTGCCTGAAGAGCTGCTGCCTCATCCCTTAAACGTGCGGCTTCGATGAAATCAAGTTCCGCGGAAGCTTTTTCCATGCTTTTCCTGGTAAGCTCGATAGCTTTTCCCAGAGCATCGCGATCCATGTATTTCACCACCGGATCAGCGGCTATATCAGGCCTTTCAGGTTCGACATAAGCCTTCACAGAAACTCCTTTCCTGCTGAGCCCGCTGAGGATTGTCCCGGTCTTCTTGATTATCTGTGCAGGAGTTATTCCCATAAGCTCGTTGTAACTGAGCTGTTTTTCTCTCCTTCTGTTGGTCTCATTGATAGTATCCTGCATGCTTCTCGTTATGGTATCGGCATACATGATAACCTTTCCGTTCAGATTTCGGGCTGCCCTTCCTGCAGTCTGAGTAAGAGATCTGGCTGATCTAAGGAAACCCTCCTTGTCAGCATCAAGGATAGCAACAAGCGAAACTTCCGGAAGATCAAGCCCTTCCCGGAGGAGATTAACTCCAACCAAAACGTCAAAGTCGCCCGTGCGTAATCCTTCCATAATATCTATCCTCTCCAGCGTGTCAATATCTGAATGGATGTAACGGCATTTGAAATCATATCTCAGAAGGTAGGCTGCCAGCTCCTCAGCCATCCGCTTTGTTATAGTTGTTACAAGAGTCCTTTCTCCGGCTTTGGCCCTGGTTCTTATCTCTCCCATCAGGTCGTCGATCTGATTCAGACTCGGCCTGACCTCTATCGGCGGATCCAGCAGCCCTGTCGGCCTTATAACCTGGTCCACATAAACCCCCTCGCTCTTCTCAAGTTCATAATCCGCAGGTGTGGCGCTTACAAAGATGGTCTGACCTGTCAGAGCCTCAAACTCTTCCATCCTCATAGGCCTGTTGTCGAGGGCAGCAGGAAGCCTGAAACCATACTCGACCAGAGTTTGCTTCCTTGAATGATCACCCCCGTACATTGCCCTGATCTGGGGAACGCTTACATGACTCTCGTCTATGATTGTTACAAAATCGTCGGGGAAATAATCAAGCAGGCAGAAGGGGCGTGTTCCAGTAGCCCTACCGTCAAAATACCGCGAGTAATTCTCTATGCCGCTGCAATACCCAAGTTCCTTGATCATTTCAAGATCATACATCACTCTCTGCTCAAGCCTTTTGCCTTCCTCAAACTTGCCGATTTCCCGGAAGTAGGTGACCTGTCTTACCAGATCATCCTGTATCTGGCTGATTGCCTGATTGATTCTTTCCCTGGTGGTCACAAATATATTCGCCGGGTAAATAATATACTCATTCAATGTCTCGACCCTGTTTCCGTTTAAAGGATCAAAAAGTGATATTTCCTCTACCTGCTCCCCGAAAAAAACCACCCGTACCGCTGTGTCTGCATAGGATGGCATGATGTCGATTGTATCCCCCCTTACCCTGAAAGTACCGTTCCGGAATTCGAGTTCATTTCTTGAGTAAAGACTATCAACAAGCTTCCTGAGGAACAGGTTTCTGGCAATGTTCTGCCCCGACCGGATATGAACAGTGTTGGAATGAAAATCCTCGGGATTGCCTATTCCGTAAATACACGATATGGACGATACAACAATTACATCCTTTCTTCCCGAGAGTAATGCTGAAGTGGCACTGAGCCTCAGTTTCTCAATTTCTGCGTTGATAGACAGGTCTTTTTCTATGTAGGTGTCGGTAACCGGGAGATAGGCTTCAGGCTGGTAATAATCATAATAGGACACAAAATACTCCACCCTGTTTTCGGGAAAGAACTGGCGAAACTCACCGTAAAGCTGTGCAGCAAGAGTCTTGTTGTGACTGAGAACGAGGGCAGGCCGCTGAACCTTTTCAATTACATTGGCAATGGTAAAGGTTTTTCCTGATCCGGTCACTCCCAGCAGAGTCTGATATGGCACCCCGCTGTTCAGGCCATTAACAAGCTGGGATATCGCTTCAGGCTGGTCGCCGGTCGGCTGAAAATCAGATACAAGTTTGAATTCCATAGCTTCCAAAATTAACTGTTCTTTTTATTTTACTGATTTTTTTTACTTCTTTTGAGTGCCTGTTTAACGGTTCAAAAAAATGCCAGCTGAAATACCAGCCCCACACTTACACTTGCTTTCCCGCAAGAAAGGTTTAGTTTTTCTTTTATTTGTTTCCCTGCTTATCCCTGCCGGGACAAATCTTTTTTCTCAGAATTTTAACATACAGACATTTACAACCAGGGAAGGCATTTCGCACAATGATGTCAGGGCTATGGCTGTCGACAGCCTGGGCTTTTTGTGGATAGCCACCTGGGACGGAATGAGCCGGTACGACGGCTATTCATTTAAAAACTACTTCCATAAGAGCAACGACTCACTGTCACTCCCCTATTTTTCAATACAAAATCTTCAGGTCGATGGAGCCGATAATATTTGGCTTCTTACTGATGACCGGCAGGTGGCCAGGCATGACAGATATAACGATAATTTTCTGAATATGAATCACATATCTGGAGATCTCCCGGTATCGTACCGTAATATTAGCGTGGATGAGTCAGGATATCTGTGGCTAATTACGGAAGACAGTCTGATAAGATATGATTTCGTTAACGACCAATTTGACTTTTATGACATTTCCCGCTACCGTGGTGAGGTGATGTTTTCAAATTCGAATACAACTCCAACAGCATCCAACCCGGAAAAGGATCGGATCTGGCTTGTCAGTGATGTTGTCTGTGAATTTGTAAAGCATGACGGCAACAGACTGGTACTTGTAAACAAATACCGAATAGATGCCGGCAGCTATCCGGTTATCCTGGATTTCAACTTTACCTTCAATCACAGGATATGGTTCTCCCCCTCCGGCAGAAAATGGATCTTTTCAAATAATGGGTTATTTCTTCTTGATGAAAATTCGGGAATTTTCAGAAAACAACGTGATACATTACCTGCTGATGATTTTACCGGACAAGGCTTTTTTGCATGGTCGGAAAGAAACAAAGGCATATTTGTTATTAACCGGAACGAGAACATCCTTTGCAGAATACCACCAGCACAAAGCCAGCTTGTTAAGCGAGTTTTCAGCCAGAACAAAAGTGTCCTGTGGTTTTCAAATAATTCCTTCAGCGGTTCACCGCTGGGACTTAACAGAGTTGTATTCACTCCCGGCTGGTTCAAATCGTACGACATTCCGGCCGATATCAATGATATTCCGGCGGTTTATGCGGTAACAAGAGACAAGTATGACAGAATTTGGGTGGGAACAAGGGGTAAATCCCCTCTTATCAGAATATCGCCGGAAGGGATTGTTGAAATAATTAAGATAAACGGTATAAAAAACCCGGAAAATTTTGGTGCTGTAAGGGCGCTTATTGAAGCTCCCGACGGCTTATGGATAGGCTTTTACAAGGATCTGCTTCTCTTTTACGACTTCAGCACAGGCCGGTTCACACGGCACCCGGTTGATGGAATATATCTGAGGATGCTGGCTCCCGACGCTAACGGAAATCTGTTAATGGAACTGCCGGGGAACATGATAGGCGTTTATAATCCCGTCACCCAAAAAATTGAAAAGAGTTACGACCTGAATTTCAGTTCACCTGTTTACAAAATCCTTCTATCCGATAAAAAAATCCTTTGGGCAGGAATGTACCAAAGTAAAATTGCAAGACTGGATACCGGGACCGGGGTTGTTAAAATATTCACACTGTCGGAAGATAATTATAATGCAGAAGATATTTACGAAGACAAAATCGGAGACATATGGATTGCCCTCCTTGGCGGAGGAGTCTGTCGTCTTAACCCCAATTCAGGTGAAAAGGTGTTTTATACCACTTCTCAGGGACTCTCCAATAACATGACCTACAGCATCCTCGGGGACCTTACCGGACATATCTGGGTTTCTACAAACACCGGAATCTCGAGGATAAATCCTCAAACGGGTTTGATAAGAAACTTTGGACTGAATGAAGGACTTACAATAAATGAGTTCAATTCCGGGGCTTCCTTCAGCGACAACGGGATGTTTTTTATGGGAGGGATGGGCGGTATTGTAAGTTTCCACCCTGATTCAATAAACAAGGAGGAAATTGAAACAGTTGACCAGAAAGTTATACTGACCGAAATCATGGCATCCGGAGAATTTAAACCCTTTAAGCGATCACTAACGGGACCCGATTCTCTTCTGTTGGAGAAAGGTGAGGACAATGTTCATATCTTTTTTTCATCCACCGATTTTGTAAGTTCGGATAAAACGCATTACAGGTACCGGTTATCCCGGATAAATGAGGAATGGGTGGAAACCGATTCAAGAACAAGAAATGTCAACTATACCAATCTTAAACCGGGAAATTATTTATTTGAGCTCGAGACCACTGGACGGAATGGTTCGTGGTCTGGAACAAAGGAATTAAGAATCAGACTGAAACCTTATTATTACCAAACCATTGCCTTCATGATTACTGTTTCGGGACTGCTGACTCTGATCATCTCCGGATGGATAATGTTTCGAATCAGACAGATGAAACAGATTGCCGACCAGCAACAGAACAAGTTAAGACTTCAGTCTCTTCAGGGTCAGATGAATCCACATTTCATCTTCAATTCCCTGAACTCAATAAATTATTTTATTTCAAAGAATGATGCCCTTTCAGCGAACAGGTATATTTCCGATTTCTCAAACCTTATAAGATCCATTCTTTATAACTTCAGCAGTGATTTTATTCCTTTCGATAAAGAAGCAGAATCAATCAGTGAGTATCTGAAGATTGAGCATTTGCGTTTCGGAGACAAGTTTAACTATACCATCAGCATGAATCCTGATATTCCCCGTGGCCAGTTTAAAGTTTCGCCCGGGCTTGTCCAGCCTTTTGTTGAAAATGCCATCTGGCATGGCGTGAGAGGACTGGCGGAGAGAAAAGGTACCGTAAAGGTTAAATGGGAATTGATAAACGCAAGACTTTCATGTACTGTCGAAGATGACGGCATCGGAAGAAAGAAAGCCGAAGCAATGAAAAGCAAAATTGATCCCAAAGTATCAAAAGGCATCTCAATAGTCAGTGAGCGGCTTGCAATAATAAACAAGCTAAAAAAGAGCAATTATCAGATCATTATAACCGATCTTTATCCTGATTTGCAAGAAGCCGGGACAAAAGTCGTTGTTGATATACCGGTGAATAGTGAATAAGAAGATGAATAAACTAAGGACAATTGTAATTGATGATGAAAAGCTTTCAAGGGAAGTGATCTGCAATTACCTTGAAACTTATTGTCAGGATATCGAAGTAGTTACAACTGCATCATCCGTAAAAACAGCTTTCAGGGCTATAGCACGACACCATCCCGATTTTATCTTCCTTGATATTGAAATGTCTGACGGCAAAGGATTTGATCTCCTTACAATGTTCGAAAAGATAGATTTCAAGGTAATATTTGTGACCGCATATTCAGAATATGCCGTAAAGGCATTCAGGTTCAGCGCAGTGGACTACCTTCTGAAACCTGTCAGGATCGACGAACTGATTTCAGCTGTTGAGAAAGTGAAATCCCCGAAAATCCCGGATACGGTCATGCTCGAAGAGTTGATGAAAAATCTCCGCAGGGAATCATTCCCTCAAAAAACACTGGTTATCCCTCATCTAAAGGGATTCGATGTACTTAAGATTTCAGATATAATAATGTGCATGGCTGACGGTTACTGCACAAACTTTATTGTTACAGGCAACCGCAGGTATACAAGCTCCAGAAATCTCAAGCACTATGACGAAATGCTTGAAGAAGTAAATATTATCCGGGTGCATCACTCCTATCTTGTTAATATTGATCATGTGGTAAGCTTCAGCAGGCAGGGTGAAATATTTCTTACCGACGACCACAAAGCCTATCTTGGCGACTCATACAAGAGCATATTCATCAAAAGGTTCAGCGGCAGATAATTTCTGATCTGTCCATGTCATTTTTTTGATTTTTGCCAGTCCTCAATCAGACAGACACCTTTTAAAAACCATCAATGGAGGTAAGTATCCTCCTTGTATGGCATGATTTTGCACAGTTATCAATAATTGTCAAAAGCCCGGCATTGTTTATCAAAAATCCTTGGCAATCAGATAACAAGTAATTAACTTTAGGAAGTTTTATCAGCATACTGGAGGACGTCAGATACAAGAATTAACATGAGAAGATTACTGAGTTTAGCAGTACTCCTTGCTTCTGCCTTTATGGGGCTTCAAGGACAGGATTATACAGTTACTATTTCCGTAAATCCGGCATCAAGTGGCACGACAACGGGAGCAGGCACTTATGCTTCCGGCACAGAGGTGGAGGTTACTGCTACTCCCATAACAGGATATCGTTTTGTTAACTGGACTGAGAACAACATCGAAGTATCTCCAGATGCAAGATATACTTTTACTATAGCAGCAGACAGGGCCCTCGTTGCCAATTTCAGCTTGCTCCAATATAACATCACTGCATTACCAAAACCCGCAGATGGAGGCATGGTGACCGGAGCCGGAGAATATTCCCATGGAGCAACAGTAAACCTTACTGCCACACCTAATGCAGGATATGTTTTTCTGAACTGGACTGATGGTGTCGGTGTTGTCTACACTGAAGCCACCTGGTCTTTTGAAGCCACTTCCGATATAACCGTTGATGCAAACTTCGTCAGAAGATATACGGTAACACTGGAATCAAATCCGGCCGAGGGTGGTACAACTACAGGTGCAGGATCATATAACGCCGGTTCCACTGCCACCGTTACCGCAACTCCAGCTGCCGGCTACACCTTTAAAGAGTGGAAAGAAGGTACTGCAACAATATCGACCAGTAATCCCTATAATTTTCAGGTTAGTTCCGATATCTCCCTGAAAGCCGAATTTGAGCCGGATGAATATCAAATAAATGCAACATCAAACCCAGTTAATGGCGGAACGGTGACAGGTGCAGGAATCTATACCCACGGAACATCAGTTACTGTAACTGCAACTCCTTCCTCCGGCTATCAGTTTGTAAACTGGTCCGAGGGCGGAACAGCTGTTTCCACAAGCCAGAGTTATACTTTCAACATTACTGCAAACAGGACTCTTGTAGCTAATTTCAGCCTTGTTTCATACTCAATTTCCACGTCCTCTCTCCCTGCAGGAGGTGGAACAACAAGCGGAGGCGGTTCATACAATTATGGGGAATCGGCAACCGTTACTGCGACACCGTCGACAGGCTACCGTTTTGTTAACTGGACGGCCGGAGGAACTTCAGTATCAACGAATACAAGTTATACTTTCGCCGTTACAGCCAACAGGGTCCTGGTGGCCAACTTCACCACTTTGACCTACACTATAACAACAGCAACCAGCCCGACCGGGGTGGGCTCGACAACCGGAGGCGGAACATACAACTATAACGCCTCTGCCACTGTAACGGCTGCACCGGCAACAGGTTACAGTTTTGTTAACTGGACTGAAGGCGGAACAGTTGTCTCAACCGCTTCAAGCTATACCTTCACTGTCAATTCAAACAGGAACCTTCTGGCGAACTACAGTATCAACACATATACAGTCAGCACTTCTTCAAGTCCTTCCGGAGGAGGTACCACAAGCGGTGGCGGTTCCTACAACTATGGTGACGCTGTGACGGTAACAGCTGCCCCTGCTTCAGGTTACCAGTTTGTGAACTGGACACAGGGGGGCACAACCGTATCGACTAACTCCAGCTATTCATTTACTGTAACCGGAAACAGAACCCTTACTGCCAACTTCAGCCAGATTACCTACACCATAGCCCTGTCGTCCACACCAGCGGCAGGCGGCACCACGAGCGGAGGCGGAACATACGGATCAGGAACAACAGCAACGGTTACCGCTACCCCTGCCACCGGATACAGGTTTGTAAACTGGACTCAGGGAGGCACAACCGTCTCGCCTAATCAGGTATATTCTTTCTCTGTTACAGCAAACATAACGCTTGTGGCCAATTTTACTATAGCCGAATATACAATAACAACAATCGTGAGTCCGGCAGAAGCTGGAACTGCTTCAGGAGGCGGATCCTTTAACCATGGAGAATCTGTCACCGTAAGAGCAACTCCGTCAACAGGATATCAGTTCACAAACTGGACTGAAAACGGATCGGCCGTATCAACAAGCGCTAACTACACATTCACAGTATCACGAAGCAGAAACCTGATGGCAAATTTCAGCCAGATACCCAGACTGCTAACCCTTACAGGACCTGAAGGGAACAGCCTGCGGAATAATGATATTATTTCTTTAGAAAGCCCGGATGCAGGATCAATAGTAATTACGGTTAATGCCAATGCTGACTGGTCTATCACAGAAAACTCACTGTGGTTCAATGCAGTAAAGGAAGCCGACTCCCGCATCAGGATTAATTATCTGGAAAACATCTCAGTAATGGACAAGGAAAGTCCACTGAAAGTCACCACTACCCTGAATGCAGAGTTACAGGTCATTGTCAGGCAGGTAGCAAGGATATCCCAGCTCAGTCTTTCTAAATTTGATGATGTCGTACTATACCCAAATCCTGCAGGAGACAGAACCAGACTGTTATTTCACCAGGAACTTCATGGCAAAATCAGAGTCTCAATATCAAGTGTTCAGGGGATTCCTCTAAAAACATCCGAATATGAAGACCTTCAGGCAAATCAGATAGTTGAACTGGATCTCACGGGTATCTGTCCTGGACAGTACCTGATGATAATCTCATATGAAACGGATCAGAAAACATTCAGAATGATAAAGTTCTGATCCGGAAATGCATAAAATCTGATTTAGGATCTAAAGATTATTTTTCGTCATCCGAATTGGATATCTCCTCTTCCTGGATTACAATATCCGAGGAATAATCGGCTCCGAGTCCGATAATTTCAGATTTCACCGAGTTATAGCCTTCACTCCCGATCTGAAGCCTCCACATCGGTGAACCCGATTTTTCAGCATCCAGCAGATAATATCCGGTTGATTCAATTATCTGGAAGGGTTTGCCAAAAAGATTAAGGGTAATTTCAGGTCCGGAGTAAACTTTAAGGTCGGAGTTTTCAGTAATCTGAGGAGCTGAGAAATCAAATACTTCGGAAGCGACAAGAGGACTGACCGACCATGCTGTATTTCCATATATAAGTTCGGAAGTAATGATCCTGTCCTGTCTCACGCCTGCAGTGACCGCACCCGAAACAATTCCTGAAAAACCACATACTATCCTGACTTCTGGTGTAAAAACCAGATTGTCGATGGTTATCGGGGAATGAACGAATTCTGCTACAACCAGGCGTTGCCCGCCGCTGAATGCACCGTTAGAGGAAACTGTTATCTCATCAACCTTGTTAAGCGTAGTGGAAACCCTTATTTCAGTGATGCTGTTTGAGCGTATTCTGATTGTCAAATCAATTTCCGGGCTGATACCGATTGCTCCGTTAACTGCTGCCAGTCTGGTTCCGTCCCTGAACAATTCAAAATGGTCGAGTGTGACTGCAAGACCATCGAAGGCTTTTCCAGAACCGGAAACCAGAACTCCGTCCATCTTTGACCTTACCGAAAAATCCTTTTCAAGGAGTGTGACCTTTAGATTGATGACACCTTCCTTAATAATATCTGTCAGAGTGGCATCTGCTGTCTCCAGTGTAAACGATGTCTCTTCACTGCGTATACCAGTAATTTTCCTCAAAAGACCGGAGGGTGTAAGATCACTTACGCCAGCTACGATAATATTCTGACTTGACAGTTTCTCGAGATCCGTGTTAGCCAAAATAAAAACAAGTTCATTATCAGTTACTTCAGACAATAGATTCAGCTCCTCTGCACCTAACATCACTACCTGATCGGAGTAAGTCAGATTACCCACCCTGGTTCCCCAGATGAAATCCTCCCTTTTGCAGCTACTGCCTGAAATTAAAATCAGGGCCGGGATAAATAATATAAGTATATTTCTGAGCCTCATATATCTGATCCTTTTTTGTTTAATGCCCTCATGCAAATCAACATACTTTCAATAAAGAGTTTTTCGCATTCTATCGGAAATACTCTCCCTTTTTATTGCCGAATACACTATTCCAAAGACTGAAGTTAACGACAGACCTCCTGAAATGTAAGAATAAGTGTCAAATTCAAGTGTCTTGTCATAGTAGCGCCGTGCAAGCTCCATCGTCTCTGCAGTTTTATAGGATGAGTAATTCTTATTAGCTTCGGAATTGAAATAAATGGTTCCGGCTGTTGCGGCAGCAAGAACGGGTATTGAGACAATGCCGATAACTTTGCTGAATCGTCTCTTCTTGAGCAATTCCTTGTTATAAAGAAGATTAATGTCAAACTGGGGATTCAGCCTGACCTGATCCATACGTGTCATACTGCCTGTGCTACCGGTCTCGATCTGATTCATGTTGATCTGCCCTTTTGACTTAATAATTTTCCTTACAAAAATGTTATCCTGGATTCCTGCAATTTGTAGGGAATTAAGTTTCTGGTCGGTTTTTTTACTTGACTTTGCACCAACGCTTACCAGATCCCTTACAACTTCGATGTTGTTCATCATGGAAGCTATATGTAGCGGAGTATAACCTGAATTTCCCTTAATATCTACTTCCGCTACCTTGCCAAGAAGATCCCTGGCCGTTTCCGAATCATTTAAAAAAGCTGCCAGGTGAAGAGGGGAAAGCTCAATATTATTCATGATGTCCGGATCGGCCCCATGACTGATAAGAGCCCTGGCATACTCCTTTTCATGCGACATTATTGCAATATGAAGTGGAGTATTGCCATAATTGTCAGTCTTGTTTATAGGAAATCCCCTGGAACCAAGAATTCCCATAAGTTGTTCGTCAATAAGCATATCATTCAGCATATGAAAAAGGTTCCCTCCGTGTTGTCCCCTGACATCCAGCCCGGCTCCATTTTGTAGTGATTCGATCAACAAAGCCTTGTCGTTCTTTTCAATTGCCTCGGTCAACATTGTTTCAGGATCGGACTTTCGCAAGGTGTCCTCCGCTCCGACAATGAGGTTTTCCCCGTTTGTCGTATTGCCGTTTCTGGTTGCAGTCCCGTTGTTGACAACAGCCACGCCGGTTCCGTTATATACCTCGAAAGATTTCTCAAATTTCCTGATATCGGTTGAACCATAAACCCTGTACTCAATTACAAGAGTGTGTTTTCCCTGCTGAGGAATTTTCGTTATTATGATATCGGTAAATGCATTATTCAACCATTGCGACCAGTCCAGCATAGTCTTGTTTACAGAAGTAGCCCTGGGATCAGGTACCTGGATCATGTACCTGTATTGATTAACTATAGCGTTGTTTGATGAAAAGCTAAGGTCTACCATGTCAGTAGTCCTTATCCTTGCAGGAACAGGATTAAAGAAACTAAACGGGACCTGTTGTTCCTGACCAGGGAACGAAATTATTTCTGCATCACCTTCGGAGGGACATGAGGACAATGCAGAAAACATGCCGGGTATAAAAACAATTATTATTAGTATATATCTCATTTCATTGTAGTTATAGAAATCTCCAACAGTCCCGACTCACCAGTATCCTTTGCGCTTCCACATAGTTGCATACATTTATAAAATTACTTAATCCTTGAATGATATCATAATGATTGTACAAATAATTGGATTGATATGCTGAGTCCGTTAAGCAAGCATGCATAAATTAAAAAGCCACAAATTTTAATTGTAAAATTATTAAATACCTGAAAGAAGTGGCTCGAATTGTGTGAAGTGAAATCTTTAGATTTATGCTCTTAATAAGGTCGGACTATACTATGGGAAGGACTTTCTATAAGACAGAAAAGGGAGTCTGTTGGTTTTGCTCTGCACTAAATTACCGGGTATATATTTTTAAGGACTGAATGATATCGGATACGGCAAAATTCTGACCGGATATCACTTTTTCCCCTGCTCGCACTATCCATGCTTGCGAGCCAATTAAAGGTGATCCTCTCCCCGGGGATCACTTTTTAAATAAAAAAGGACGCTTTGCAGGCGTCCTTTTTTAAATAAACCTTAATGATTAACCCAGATAACCTTTAAGCAATCTGCTTCTGGATGTATGTCTTAGTCTTCTTATTGCCTTTTCCTTAATCTGCCTTACCCTTTCGCGGGTGAGTCCGAATTTCTCGCCAATCTCCTCAAGAGTCATTTCCTGACAGCCGATACCGAAAAAGAACCTGATGATATCTCTTTCGCGCTCAGTAAGAGTGGCAAGAGCCCTGTAGATTTCACGAGACAACGATTCATCCATCAAAAGCTTGTCGGCAACAGGAGAATCTGAATTTGTGAGCACGTCAAGCAGGCTGTTGTCCTCCCCTTCAATGAAGGGAGCATCGACAGAAACATGACGGCCTGAGACCTTCAGTGTATCAGTTACTTTTTCCTTCGGTAGTTCGAGAACGTCGGCAAGTTCCTCGGGCGACGGAGTTCTTTCGTTCTCCTGTTCAAACCTTGAAAAAGCCTTGTTTATCTTGTTCAGCGAACCTACCTGGTTGAGAGGAAGTCTTACTATCCTCGATTGCTCGGCAAGAGCCTGAAGTATCGATTGTCTGATCCACCACACCGCATACGAAATGAACTTGAAACCCCTTGTCTCATCAAACTTCTCAGCAGCCTTGATCAATCCTAGATTTCCTTCATTTATAAGATCCGGCAAACTCAAACCCTGATTCTGATATTGCTTTGCCACTGAAACGACAAACCTGAGATTAGCCTTGGTAAGCTTTTCAAGAGCAGCCCGGTCGCCTTTTTTGATCCTTTGTGCAAGTTCAACTTCTTCTTCCACAGATATCAACTCCTCTTTACCAATCTCCTGAAGGTACTTGTCCAATGATGCACTTTCCCTGTTTGTTATGGATTTGGTAATTTTTAGCTGTCTCATTATGCCTCCGAAAAAATTTCCGCAAAGATATTGCTTTATAAGTTAATAACAAAATAAATGGAATAATGTTTTGTACAGGAGATGTTTAAAAATTTAGCCCCCTGTGCATCAGTGCCTTATCCGGGACTATGATTAATTCCTGAATGAGTAGCTAAACATGGTACCATTCGACTGTATACCTTCGATGGATCTCAACTCCTTCCCGTCGGAGGTTGCCTGGCGTACATCTGAAGCTGATTTTACCCTCTTTCCGTTCACACTCAGGATTATATAGTCTTTCTTTATTCCGAGGTCCCTGAACCTGCCATCATTGACTTCTGTGACCTTCACCCCATGATCAATATCAAATTTTTTCATGTCGCCCGGCTCCAGTGCCTCCAGACGGGCGCCGTACACTACAGGGCCTGCTCCCATCCCCGGGGTTACAATATTGGTATTTCCTGCTACATTCTTCATTGTCACAGGTACCGTAAACTCCCTGCCATTCCTCATGTAAGTGACATTTGCCTTTTCGCCTGGTCGCTTGCGGCTGACATGCTCCTGAAGTTCGGAAGGGGAATTGATATCCTTGCCTTCAAACCTGATTATGATATCATTTTCCTTCAGACCTGCAGCTTCAGCGGCTCCGTCAGGAACTATTCCTGATATGCGTGCACCCCTGACTTCGGAAAGCTTCAGTTTTTCAGCGTCTTCCTGAGTTACTTCCGTAATATTGACTCCGATTATTGCTCTCTGGACTTCTCCGTACTGCTTGAGATCCTCCACTACCTTCTTTACAAGGGTTATCGGAATGGCGAATGAGTTGCCCGCATAAGCCCCGCTGGGAGATACAATTGCAGATGTAATTCCTACCAGCAATCCCTTGGTGTCAACAAGTGCGCCTCCGCTATTACCCATGTTGAGAGCAGCATCAGTCTGAATAAAGGATTCAATTCTGAGCTCGCTGTCCAGAATATTAAGGTTTCTCCCTTTCGCACTAACAATTCCGGCTGTTACTGTTGAGGTCAGATCCAGCTCATTGGTCGAAAACGGGTTGCCCACGGCAAGAACCCACTCTCCAAGCCTGAGCCTGTCAGAATCGCCGTACTTTATGAAGGGCAGACCTTTGGCCTCAATCTTAAGCAGGGCAATGTCGGTACTAGGATCCTTACCTATTATCCTTGCTTCAAATACCCTCTTATCATTCAGCCTTACCTCAACGTTTTCGGCATCGTCTATTACATGGTCGTTGGTAATAATATATCCGTCTTCAGAAATAATGACGCCTGAACCATATCCCTTAACTTCCCTGGGACGCGGAGTGTAGCGGTCACCATAAAAATACTCCCAGAAGGGATTTGAAGCCTGCGGGGAGACCATACTTTTCGTCCGTACATGTACAACGCCATGAACCGTCATCTCGGCCGCATATGTGAAATCTATCTGGCCTTCCTGCATTGAAAGCGAAGTAAGCAACGCCTCGGTATTCCTCTCTGCCTGCCGCGAACTCTCCCGTGTCTGAACCGCGTCCGGCCTGTCAATGATCCTGGTATATGCAAACAGAGCAATAGCTGCACCAAGTACTGCCATTAGCAAACTACCAAACAAATATTTCATTTTCATAACTATCGTGTATTATGGTTAAACTTCATCTGATTCCCGGTATCCTGATTCAAATATAATGCCTTTACAAAAGATTCATATATTTGTAACCATTTCCGGTCATTTCTGTTCACAAAGTTTGTGCATTTTTACGTTGTTTATTAATGACTGACAAATATTTAACAACTATTTAACAATGATGGCAACAGCTTTTAACAAATATCAGGGAACTGGCAACGATTTCATTATCATAGACAATCGTAACAGCGTTTTTAATCCCGGAAACTCCACATTAATAAACCGCCTTTGCGACAGGAGATTCGGAATTGGTGCTGACGGACTGATACTTATTGGCACCTTGGATGGTTATGATTATGAGATGATTTATTTCAATTCCGACGGCTTCAGGGGAACAATGTGCGGAAACGGCGGAAGATGTGCAGCTGCGTTTGCCCTTAAACATGGTATTGCCGGAACCAGCCAGCGCTTCCTGGCCCCCGACGGTATGCATGAAGCACTTTCGGAAAACAATATTATTCGACTGACAATGAGTGATGTGAAGAACATAAGCAAGATATCCGGCAACTATTTCATAAATACAGGCTCTCCCCACTATGTGGTATTTACAAGTGACCTGGACAACCTTGATGTATTTTCTGAAGGAAGAAAGATCAGGGGGTCAGATGAGTTTAAACCCGGAGGAACTAATGTGAATTTCGTTGAAATTCAAACAGATGGGATCTTTGTCAGAACATTTGAACGGGGAGTCGAAGATGAGACGTTATCGTGCGGTACAGGGGTTACGGCATCTGCCATTGCTTCGGTATTGTCAGGTCATTTTGTCAGTGCTCCGGTAAATGTAAGGACCAGGGGAGGTGAACTAAAAGTTGAATTCGAAATCAGGTCGGATCTGATTACAGAAATAAAGCTCTGTGGTCCTGCCACTTTCGTTTTCGAAGGAACGGTTGAAATCTGATCAGAAGATGCCGGACGGATATTGACACCATGCAAAAGGATAAACTATACGGAAAGACATTAGACGAACTTATTTCTGTTGCAAAACGGGTCGGAATGCCTGGATTTGCTGCAAGGCAGATCGCGGACTGGCTGTACCGGAAAGAAATCAGGTCAATTAGTGAAATGACAAACCTCTCAATAAAAATGAGAGAGGTGCTTTCGGAGTATTATGAGATGGGATTAGCCGAACCACTGCAGACTTCAATCAGTTCCGACGGAACCAGAAAATACCTCTACAGTGTTCTGAACGGCAAGTTCATAGAAACTGCTTTCATCCCTGAAAAAGACAGAGCTACTATCTGTGTTTCCTCACAAGCCGGATGTAAAATGGGATGCGTATTCTGCATGACAGGTAAGCAGGGATTCCAGGGGAACCTATCGTCAAATGAGATTCTCAACCAGTTCCGCAGCCTGCCTGAATACAGACAAATAACCAATATGGTTTATATGGGAATGGGAGAACCCCTTGATAACCTGAATGAAGTGTTAAGAAGTCTGGATATCCTTACAAGTGACTGGGGTTATGGATGGAGCCCCTCCCGTATTACTGTAAGCACAGTAGGGATACTGAACAGACTGATTGAGTTCCTTGAGAAAAGCCGCTGCCATCTTGCCATAAGTCTTCATTCCCCGTTCGATGAGGAACGCCGTAAACTGATGCCGATTCAGAGGACCAACACAGTTGACGAGGTCCTTAACATCATCAGAAACTTCGATTTCAACAAACAAAGAAGGGTATCTTTCGAATACATACTCTTTAAGGGAATAAATGACACTCCCAGGCATATCAGGGAGCTTGCCCGTATACTTAACGGCATCAGATGCAGGATTAATATCATCAGGTTCCACCCTGTGCCGGGATCAGAGTTTTCAAGCCCTGGTGAGGAGGAATCAGTCGCTTTCCGTGATGCCCTCAATGCAAAGGGAATCATTACAACAATAAGAGCCAGCAGAGGAGTAGATATAAATGCGGCCTGTGGTCTTCTGTCTACCCTTGAACAGAATAAAATCGGATGATCACATCAAAGAAATACCAGACATTACTTCTCGTTTTGCTCTCTGTTGCAGTCTCCGGTCAGGAAAGAGCACTGAAATCCCTTTTGGCCGACCCGGTAATGTCGGGCGCTTCATTTTCCGGATGCATTATAAACACGAAAGACGGGACATCAGTATGGGAGTATAATTCAGGTGAAAGCCTCATTCCTGCATCTGTTCTGAAAGTCGTAACATCAGCAGCCGCACTTGAACTTCTGGGACCCGAATACAGCTTCCTTACCATCCTGGGCTATTCGGGCAATCTGAATAAAAGAACGGGAGTTCTTGCGGGTGACATAATCATAAAGGGCGGAGGCGATCCTTCCCTTGGCTCTCCTTACTTCAGTGAACATTACGGCAGCTTCCTTTCCACCTGGATACAAAAGATTAAGGAGTCAGGGATCAAAACCATAAGCGGCAGGGTAATTTGTGACGACTCGAGGTATGATTACCAGCCCGTACCATCCGGCTGGCTGTGGGAAGATATCGGAAATTATTACGGTGCAGGAGTCTATGGTTTGTCATTGTTCGACAACACCTTCCATATCCATTTCAGAACATCAGAGGAAAGGTCTGTTCCGGAGATTACCGGCGTTATGCCGGAAATCTGCAGATATGACCTCTCAAATCAGCTGATTTCCTATGGAACCACCGACATGGGATATGTTTTTTCGTCTCCCTATGGCAGTTATGGATGGATTGCCGGTTCCATCCCCTCAAACAGGGAAGATTTCGTACTGAAAGCCTCAATTCCCGACCCTCCCCTTCTTATGGCAAGACTTTTTGACCGTATGCTCGATTCTGCAGGTATTGAGGTCGGACAGACACCTTCAACCTGCCGGATTGAAAATGCTATCGCCCCTGAAATGATTCTTCTGGATGAAGTTGAATCCCCTCCCCTTACATCAATAATTGAAGTGCTTAACCACGAAAGCGTCAACCTTTATGCGGAACATCTTCTCAAGGAGATCGGCCTGCAACTCAAAGGAAAAGGGACCACAAAGTCGGGGATTGAGGTATTGTACAGTTTTCTTCAGGACGCAGGTGCTGATACCTCGGGATTCTTCATTGAGGATGGCAGCGGATTGTCCCCCCTCAATGCTGTGACCTCGAAGGGGCTTGCCGGGCTGATGCTCTACATGCATACAAGAGCCAGACATCCGGAAGAGTTCCTGAAATCACTTCCTGAGGCAGGAAAAGAAGGTACTCTGAAAAGTGCATTCCGCAATCCGGCATTTGAATCAAAACTTAAAGCAAAAAGCGGATCCATTACCAGGACAAGATGTTATACCGGGTATTTGACTGCCAGATCCGGCAGGAAAATGGTCTTCAGCATCCTGGTCAATAACTTTTCAGGCCCTTCTCAAACCATTGTTGCGGGCATTGAGGCCATACTGCTTGAAACTCTTGAAAATCAATAACTAAGGCATCGTCCCTTTAGACGTCTATTCTGGCGTATTTCGCGTGAGCCTCGATGAACTCCCTTCTCGGGGGTACCTCATCTCCCATCAGCATCGAAAAGATCCTGTCAGCTTCTGCGGCGCTGTCAATGGTAACCTGCTTCATCATCCTTGACTCAGGGTTCATTGTGGTTGACCAGAGCTGTTCTGCGTTCATTTCACCAAGACCCTTGTACCTCTGAATGTTAACAGTGGATTCCTTTCCCTGGCCGAAATCCCGTACTGCAGCTTCACGCTCTTCTTCAGTCCAGCAATACCTTTCGTTCTTTCCTTTTTTCACAAGGTAAAGCGGCGGCATTGCAATGTACAGGTAACCTCCCTTTATCAGATCCTGCATATACCTGAAGAAAAAGGTCATAATCAGTGTGTCAATATGTGATCCGTCGACATCGGCATCGGTCATGCAAATAACCTTGTGGTATCTAAGTCCTGCAATGTTAAGAGCCTTGCTGTCCTCGTCCGTGCCTATGCTTACGCCGAGGGCGGTGAAAATATTCTTTATCTCCTCACTCTCATAAATTCTGTGTTCCATTGCCTTTTCCACATTCAGGATCTTTCCCCTGAGGGGAAGAATAGCCTGGAAACGCCTGTCACGGCCCTGCTTGGCCGTACCTCCTGCTGAATCTCCCTCAACAAGGAACAGCTCGCACTTTTCGGGGTCACGGTCGGCACAATCCGCCAGTTTTCCCGGAAGTCCCGAACCTGACAAAACCGTCTTGCGCTGAACCAGTTCCCTGGCTTTCCTTGCAGCATGGCGTGCCGTTGCCGCAAGAATCACTTTCTGAACTATGTTTCTTGCGTCTTTCGGATTTTCCTCAAGATAGTTTGAAAGCATGGTACTCACGGCCACATCGACAGCTCCCATGACTTCGGTGTTGCCTAACTTCGTCTTGGTCTGACCCTCAAACTGAGGCTCTGCAACCTTTACAGAAATAATTGCCGTAAGTCCTTCCCTGAAATCGTCACCGTTGATATCAAACTTCAGTTTGGCAGTGGCGCCCGAATCGTCCGCATATTTCTTGAGAGTTCTCGTTAATCCCCTCTTGAATCCTGCAAGATGCGTACCGCCCTCAATTGTATTAATATTGTTGACATAAGAATGGACATTCTCAGTGAAGGAATTATTGTACTGCAGGGCAATCTCCACCGGAATATCGGTCTTGTCGTATACAATATGAATCGGTTGATCTATAAGCTTTTCCCTGTTTCCGTCGAGATATTCCACGAACTCCTTCAGCCCCTCTTCAGACTTGAATTCTTCACGACGGATTTTCCCTCCGTTGCCATTTTCAACCAACTCCCTCTCGTCTGTGATCGTCAGCAGTATGCCTTTGTTCAGAAATGCCAGTTCCCTTAACCTGGTCGAAAGTATTTCAAAATTAAAATCGGTTGTCGAGAAAATTGTTGAATCGGGCTTAAAGTTTATCATTGTCCCTGATTCGTCAGTCGTGCCAATGACTTCAACACTTGTGACAGGCTTGCCGTATTGATAGGTCTGCCTGAAAATCTTCCCTTCCCTCATTACAGTGGCAACCAGTTCGGTCGATAATGCACAGACGCATGAAACGCCTACGCCATGAAGACCTCCGGAAACCTTGTAGGAACCTTTGTCAAACTTTCCCCCGGCATGAAGAACTGTCATAACAACTTCAAGTGCCGATTTCTGTTCCTTCTCGTGAAGGCCTGTGGGTATTCCGCGGCCATCGTCTGTAACAGTAAGTGAACCATTCTCATGGATAACAAGGTCTATCCTTGAACAAAATCCTGCCAGCGCCTCATCAATGGAATTATCAATAACCTCATATACAAGATGATGCAATCCCCTTACTCCGGTATCCCCAATATACATTGCAGGCCTCTTCCTGACTGCTTCAAGACCTTCCAGAACCTGTATACTCCCTGCAGAGTAATCAGCACTATCCTGCAATTTTTTTTCATTCTCACTCATCTTTCCAATATATTATAAAACATCCAACCTCTAGTTACAACTATAGCAGAAATCACTAATTTTTCAATACTTAACAAATTGATTTTATGCCCCTTAATTATTCGGACAAAGATACCTTTTTTTAAAGATATTTTTAGTTAAATCTAGTTAAAAGTAATTCACAATTTGGCAAAGAAATTAACAACAAAAAAGCCCTGCGGACAAGGCAGGGCTGTTATTTTGATTAAGAAAATCAACTTATCAGAGGCTGTAGCTGAAACCAACCATGAAATTAAACATCTGCGAAGGATAGTATGCCCATTCATGGTAACGGTTCCATGAAACGTTATCTACCTTTACCCAGAACGACAGTATCCGGGTGTACCTGTATTCAGCGCTAAAACCCAGATTAACATGAACCGGCTCTTCGATCACCCTGGGTTGGAGTGTCATCCACCCTGTGGGGCTCTGGCTGACCAGAAGCTTCCTGCTGCCGAGTGCAGTGACTTCCGCACCGGCAATGATCTTGTCCCTGAGATTATAGAACAACCCGAACTTTCCGTCCCAGTCAGGCTTGTTCCAGGCGTATTCATTTGCGGTGAGGGTGTATTTGTAATAGTTTGCCGAAGTGTTGAATGACATCCTTTTCGAGAAATTCCCGCTCAGCTCTCCGTGGAAATTAAGTACTTCAGCATCATCGGGTGTTATAACAAAGTAATTACCTCTCTGCACCAGTCCGGCGGTGTCGGGATAGACAATGTTTGAATAGAGTATCAGGTTATTGACTATTGAATATGAGGCTGATAACACATAATTCCCTCCGAGTCCGCTGTTCCCTTTCAACCCGGCTGATATAATCAGTGCGTGGTTTGTGTTTGGTATCCTATATATCGATCCGTCGGGAACCAGGAAAGGATTCTCACGGATTATATTTATGGGTTCATTATTCTCAAGCTTCCCTCCCAATCCTGCAAAAAACCTGATATACTGAGGGACTACGCTGAATCCGAATTCAAGGTCGGGATGAAAATAGGCCTTAACCTTCTCATCAAGATTCTTTTCAAGAGAAAGTCCCATTCCAAGATTGAAATTCCACTGATCTGTGCTTTTACTTATAAAGGGATTAAGTGTAAATATGTACTTGGGATCCATCCCAAGTGATTTTGAAAGCGTATAATGATCAATATCAAGTCCTGAGCCAAGGTAAAATCCTTCATACAGTGCAGACATAAGCCCTTTGAATCCAACATGGTTCATATTTCCTTCTCCTGCATTGCGGAAATAATCATACGAGACTCCAAGATCGTACGAAAGGTCAGCAGAATCAAGGTTAAGGGATGTCAGGGAGAATTTGGCGCCGGCATCGAGATAACTCAGTCTGATGTCTTTTTTCAGAAATTCATAAGGTGCTTCAGTGTTGTATCCATATGCATACCTGGCTTTCTGAAGAAAATCGGCTGAGAGATCGATATAACTGTTTCTGAAAAATTTCCGGCCGAATACTGATGCATCGTTATCCATGAAACCCGCATAAACCCTCTGTTTGTTTTCGAGCGGCACTTTTCCATTCGACGAATAATGCTTAGCATAAAAACCGACAGCGCCTTTTTTCGATCTGTGATTGGTTATGCTCAGTTCCCCGACCGGCGTGGTGTTGCTTCCCAATCCCACCCTGACATAACTCTTGTAAAGTTTTGGCAGAGGATCGGCAAGCAGTGATGCCGACTTGATCGGGCTTATTGAGTGGGTGGGGTTATATGGGTCAGAGTTTACATCATAGGAAAAACCAGGATTAATACTGGCGGTATCGATAATGTCAGGAAGAAAGCTTAGCTTCCTGGCATCGGAAAGAGAAGGCTTGTAGGGATTGTAAAGCGTCACCTCTCTTTTAAGATCCCCTTCCTGCGCACGGACCGACAGACAGGCAATCATTGCAAGGATCAAAACGAATATGGTTTTCTTTATTATCATTATTAGCACTTTTTCTTTATACAATATGTTCAGTTACCCTGATCGAGTGAAGCCAGCTTGGCTTTAACCTCATCAAGTATCCCATCGTCACTGACGGTATAGTACTCCTGAAGGCTTTGAAGCGTTGCCCTGGCCTGGAGGGTGTCGCCTTTCCGTATGCTTATATCGGCAAGCAACAGGAACATCCTGGCCGTCCAATAAGGATGAGGCGAATTCTGCCCGATAAACTGGTTTACTATCCTTTCTGACTCGTCTATGCTCCCCTTTTTGAAAAGAATCTCAGCCACCATGTACTTTGACTCTGCACCTTCAGCACTGACAACTTCATTAGATGTAATCCTGAAATCCTTAAGGGCTTCATCAAACTCATTCAGACTGTAATGAGCCTTGGCGCTTATGAAAACAGCCTCACGCATCAACTCCTCAGGAACTTTTGCCGCTTTCCTGATTCGTTCCGACGCCAGAATGCTCTTCTGGGCGTCACCATCCTGGTATGCCGACCGGAGCTGGCCCCTCATGGCAGTCAGCTTGAACTCCGGAGTGGTTGTTATCTTTTCGAGGGTTTCATAATATGAAAAAGCATCAGTGTATTCCTCCTGGTCATAAAGAATTGCAGAAGCTTCAATTAAAGCCTGCTCCATGAACTGGTTGTTGGGAGTTTTAATCACCTCTCTGTAGAAGCCGAGGGCTTCTTCCTTACTGCCTGATGAATTAAGGCATTCAGCCAGATAGAACTGTGCGTTAAGCCTGAAGCTCCCATTATGGAACTCCCTCAGATAATTCCGGAACACTTCCGAGGCCCTGGTACAGTTACCCGCGATGTAAAGGTTCTCTCCCGAAGCATACAAAAGTGAATCCCTCTCAGTTACACTGACATCACTGAAACCCAGATTTCTTACATAGGCAAAATAACTCTCGACGTCATTCATTTCTACATAGGCATTCTTCAAACCAGTCATTGCATAGCGGGCTTCTGGAGTGGAAGGATAGTTCTCGATTACTTTTCTGAACTGAGCCACTGATTTTTCATTTTCACCCTGATTGTAATAGAGCAGCCCCAACTGAACAATGGCCTGAGGAACGTAGGAACTCGAAGGATAATTTGCGATTATATTTATGAAGTCAGCTTCACCCCTGCGGTAGTCTTCCATTACAAGATATGCCCTGCCCCTTTCGTATATTGCATTAGGCACATAGGGAGATGAGGGAAATCTTGTTGTTAGCAATGTAAGAATCTCTGTCTTGCCAGGGTTATTATTAGTCAGACCCAGGCAGAAACCTTTCTGATACAGTGCATAGTCGGCATTATCCTTTCCATACGATATTACCTTATCATAATAACTGACTGCCTGGGCATAATTGGTGTTAATAAAATAGCAGTCAGCAATTCTGAGTCTTGCATCATATTGAATTTCAGGTTTTGTCGTACCGCCTCCCGACTCAAATGTCCTGAACTCTGCCAGCGCTTTATTATAATCTTTCAGATTGAACCAAACATATCCCAGATTATATCTCAGTAGTGATGCTTCGGGAAGATACATGGCTCCAGGGATTCCCATAAATGTTGTGTAATCATTTCTAGCCGATTCGTACTGACCTGTTCTGTACTCAGCCTCTGCTTTCCAGTAAACTGTCCTTGCCTTTAATTCCCTGTTGTGTCTTTCATATTGAAGCGACTTGTCAAACATATCAATTGACTCTTCAATCTGCATATTCTTGAAAAGCTCAAGTCCCCTGTAGAAAGCCACCCGTTGATAGGCTGACTCAAGCCGTGTGTCTTTATTCCGTATCCTGTCGAGGGCCGACAGAGCAGCCTGGTAGTTTCTAACCTCGGTGAAGGTCGCCACCAGATAATTATATGCTTCCTCAACCTTTGAGGAGTTGGGATAAAGATCAATATACTCCTGGAATGCTGCTATGGCCTCGCCAAAGGGAGAAGAGGAAGTCTCGTACGTCAGTTTGGCATAGCTTAACAGCGATTCCTCCTTGAGCTTAGCGTCAAAGTCCATCCTGGATGCCTGCCCAAAGGCAAACTGGGCCCTCTTTTTGTCACCCGCCTTCAGATAACAGTCGCCGAGCACAAACCAGATGTTCTGGCTCAAGATATCAGATTTTGCTCCGGCGCTGAGGAGTGTTTTTATTGCCTGATCAATATTTCCGGTCTTATAGTAGCAAAACCCAAGCTGATACCTGTCTTCCCGCTCGCTCGATTTGGCTCCAGCGTTGTATTGCTCCAGGTAAGTGAGAGCTTCAGCATAATTTCCCTTGTTATAATATGCATCGCCAATAAAGCGATACATCTCAATTGCTCTCTCCTTCGGAGCCGATTTAAGGAGTTCAGGAGATACTTCCAGTATACCGTCATAATCCTTTTTGAGATACAGTATCTGAGTAATGTAGAAAGGAACAATGGAACCAAATGTCTCGTCTCCCCTCAGCTTGTTGAAACCCTCGAGGGCAGTCTCATACATCTTCTGTTCATAAGCAATATGTGAAAAATAGTAAATTGCAGGGGCGGAGTATTCCGTATCCTTGTCTTTTATCTCCGAAAACATTGTGAGGGCTTTGGCCTTGTCTCCCTTCACATACAACGAGTAGCCATACCTGAAATAATACTCCGGCAATTTTTCGTCGCTCAGTTCGAAACGATTGACAGTCTCAAAATAGGTACAGGCCTTCCTGTAGCTCTTATTCTGGTAGAAATAATCCGCCAGGGAGATCCTCCCTTCATTCAGTCGCGGGCTCTCCGGATGCCTTGACATATAGATAAGCATCCGGTATTCAGCATCCGGATTGAAAAGCCTCAGGGAAGAAAGGGCAGCGTAATACTCGGCTTCATCCAGATGAATGGTGGTGTTATCCTTTCCTTCCTGAATATAGGAGTCGAACAGTCTTATTGCCGGAGCATATTTCTCCTTGTTAAAAAGATCAATGGCCCGGTTGAATTCAGACCGGATATCGTCGCCGGAGAAGGAATCCTGCGGAACTGCCTGTACAACTGCAACAAATAAATGAATGAATATAAAGAGTAGTTTTCTAATGTTCATAACTCGCATTTTTTAGCCTTCCATCTGTTAAATGCATTCTGAACCAGGAATCCTCCTGATCCATTAATAATCTAATAATAAGTAACATAAACCAACAAAAGACACTATTCAGCACAAGCAAAAATACAATTATTAAACGGGGGCTTCAGGCCTTTATTATTGATTTTATCAACATATAAATATTATTTATCATTTCTTTGTTTACTTTACAAAATCAACCTTAAAGTAATGATTGAACCCCATTCTTCCGATAAAATCATTGAACTCTCAAATTGCAACATCTGGCAGCAGGATCACCTGGTCCTATCAGATGTCAGCCTGAGTGTAAGAAAAGGAGAGTTCATATATCTTGTGGGAAAAGTAGGAAGCGGTAAAACCAGCCTGATTAAAACCCTCAATGTTCAGCTTCCGCTGAAGGAGGGTACAGGTATGGTTGCCGGCTATAATCTTTCTGAGATCAAACCAAGGGAGATCCCTTACCTCCGGCGGAAGATAGGGATCGTTTTTCAGGATTTCCAGCTTTTGATAGACCGGCCTGTTAATGAAAACCTTGAATTTGTTCTAAGGGCAACGGGATGGAAGAACAAGGATGATATAGAGAAACGGATCAGTGAGGTTCTCGAAAAGGTTGGACTGAGCATGAAAGGTTACAAAATGCCTCATCAGCTTTCGGGCGGCGAGCAGCAGAGGGTAGTTATAGGAAGGGCATTGCTTAATAATCCCGAAATAATACTGGCTGATGAACCGACCGGTAACCTCGATCCTGAGACATCCGAAGGAATAATCCGTCTCCTCAGGGATATAAGCACAACCGGAAGGGCTGTTATCATTGCCACCCACAATTACACCATAGTCAAAAAATTCAGTGCCAGAACCATCAAATGTGAGAACAGCAGGATGGCGGAAATCCGTGATGACGAAGAAATAGAGCTTGAACAGCTCTGATCTATCTTTTCATATAATCATCATACAGTACCTGCAGAAATGCTTTTCCAAGTTCTTCGTTGTATCCGGGATCTGATCCCGCTTTAACGACAGGTGATCCGAGCTTATGGTCATAAATCAACTTTGTGCTGTCGGTAATAAACCCAAATCCTTCATTATAAACATAGAAAGCAAAGGCTCCGGATTCTTCTGAAAGGATGTCCTTTGAGAAAGGGAAATTTCCGCCAAGCTCCATCTGTTTGAGGAGAATAAGCGGAAAATCCACCTGTGATCCGATCTTGTCTATCCTGGTTCCCGGATTCCGAATGGCGCCTCCGATCCAGAGCATGGGAATCCTGAAAACATTTTCCGAATATACCCGGTCATCGGGTGCACTCAGCCTGCAGTGATCAGCCACAAGCACCACAAGAGTGTTATTCCACCATTCGGTAGTCTTTGCCCAGTCAATAAAGCTTCCAATCGACTTGTCTGTATAGTAAACAGAATTCCTGAACTTTGTAAAATCATCCTTTCCTTGAAATACAGTTTCAATCGGGACATCAAAGGGTTCATGGCTCGAGAGTGTCAGTACTACCCTGAAAAAAGGCTCCTCCATAACAGCCATGGAATCGCGGAGGGTATTGAACAGAACATGGTCGTGAACACCCCATTTCGAATTGTAGTCGTCCGGAGAGAAATGATCCATTGTGATTATCTGCCTGAATCCGGAACTTATCAGATAAGAATTGATATTGGCAAAATTGATGTCGCCTCCATACCAGAATGAACTGGTGTATCCTACTTCATTGAGTATCCTCACCAGACTGGTCAGAGATTGGGTTTTCCTGGGTTCCTTTATTATCGAAACAGCCGGCTGTGCAGGATAACCGCTCAATATAGCCGGAAGCGCCTTATCCGTACGATTGCCCGATGCATAAAAATTGGTAAAAAGAAGGCCCTCCGTACTCAGCCTGTTAAGGTTGGGAGTGGTAGTACTATCGCCTCCGAGTGATCCAACCAGATAGTTCCCGAAACTCTCCATAATAACCAGAAGAATATTCGGCCTTTTTGTGTTTAGTACATACACAACAGAATCTGTTTTTATCGCAAGAGAATCCCTTATCGCAACCGACCGCTCCAGATCCCCGAAAGAATATGGATTAACGGAGGGCTTTCTGTTGAACCAGGAGCTGCCCACATTCCAAACAACATTCACAGCGCTGTGATTGGCAAACAAATTGTCTGAAAAGTAAACGGTGCCGGCATTTATCGGGGCAAGCCCTACTCCTCCCCTGATGGGAATAATCAGAGATCCAAAAAGCACTATGAAGACAAGGGTGGCAGGAAGCTTGTAAGTGAATATGCCAGGGTCAGAAAATCTTCTGTCAATGAGTCTTTTATAAAACCAACCAAATACTCCTGTTAATAAAATAACAATTAAAGCAAATCCTGCAATCTGCAATGTTGTGACAGAGGCTGCCGCCTCCCCGGGATTGTCCAGATAAAGCAAAGGGGTGTAGTCCATCCTGAATCCCCAGTAGGAGTATAAAACCGAATCTCCGACAATAATAAGGGAGGATAACAACAATATGAGCCAGGTGTAAGTGCTCATGAAATACCTGAACCATTCTCCCCTTATCCATATTGAAGGAAGAAGAACAAGCATTGGGATCGCCATGATATATGAAACTGCTGAAATATCCAGTTTTATTCCGTGAGTAAAGGTCCCTGCAAGTACTTTGAATCCAAGCTCCGCAGAATTACTGTATTCCCACAGCAGAAAAAAAAGCCTGGCGGCAAAGAAGAAGACCAGCCAGAAAAGCGCATAGGCAATCAGTGCATAAATTTTCTTTTTCATTGTTTTATATTTATCACAGACCGTGATTTCCCTGAGGTCACAAAAAACAATATCAATGACAGGGTAATTACAATCATCCCGGCTATTGTAAGCATTTCAGGATGTTCACCGGGAACAAGAAGCCAGCTGAGTATAGCACCTACAACCGGAATAATGAATTTCCACAGGTTCAGTTCCGAAACCTTTACTCCCGGACGCTGAAGCAATTTGAACCACAATGAAAATGCAAAAGCCGACATGAAACTCAGCCACAAGAGGTCGGCCCAATAAAGAAAAGGTCTGTAAACCCTTACGGTGCCCTCGATAGAAAGAGATAATAGGTAAAGAATTAATCCTCCGATACCTAAGGAAAAAGAACTGAGAACAACCGGATTCATACCTCTGCTTTTAAGCGAGACAATCACATTGCTGACTGCAGTGGCAATGTTCGCTCCAAGTATCAGTAACACCCCTACAAACTCAAGTGCCGTACCTATCCTGAATGCCTGCCTCCCGGCACTTATAAGGATAACTCCCGAAATTCCGAATACTATTGTGATTATCTTGCTCCTTGTCAGTCTTTCCTCTTCATGCATCATTGCCGCAACCACTGCGGTTACCAATGGCTGTGATCCTACTATCACGGCACCAAGGGCACCGGGTACCAGATCCATACCAAGATAAAAAAGGGAATAATTCATCAGTGTCTGCAGAACCATTACAGAAAGAACCACTTTGTAATTCTCCCTTATTATCCTTATATATGCTGCCGGCTTCACCGAAAAGGGAAGCAACATAAGGCCCGATATCATAAACCTGACCCCTGCGAAATGAAGGGGAGTATCATATTGCAGCCCGAGTTTTATTCCGGCATATGCGGTCGACCATAGGAGACATGCAATAACCGCCCAGAATATAGTATTACCTTTACTGTACACTTGAAAATATCAGGCCGCAAATATCAGAAAAAAAATCATTTTTCAAGCATATTCCAGTCAGGGGGATCGAGTCCCAGAAGATTTTTTACGAAAAAATCGCGGCGTTTCCGTTCACCGTAAACGCCACCGCTTGAATGCCCCGACCCGGGCAGCAGTACATATTCAAAATCCTTGCCGGCCCTAATAAGCGCATTAACAAGCTGAGCGGTTGATGAAGGATCAACGTTATAATCCATCTCACCATTCAGAAGCAGCAGTTTCCCTTTAAGCATCCGGGCGTTTTCAACATTTGATGATTCGGCATATTCAACTCCTACCGGCCACCCCATCCATTGTTCATTCCACCACATCTTGTCCATCCTGTTGTCGTGGCAACCACATGAGGCCACCGAAGCCTTATAGAAATCCGGATGAAACAGTACAGCCCCTGCAGCATTCTGTCCTCCCGCAGATGTACCATAAACGCCTACCCTTTCAAGATCCAAATATGGATATTTCTCAGATGCTGCCTTCATCCACAGTATCCTGTCAGGAAAACCTGCATCTTTTATGTTTTTCCAGCACACATCATGAAACGCCTTTGACCTGTTCGATGTTCCCATTCCGTCAATCTTTACAACAATGAAGCCAAGTTCTGCAAGCTGATGCATCGCAGTGGCCGGACCCCTGAAACTCTTCGGAACAAAACTGCTGTGTGGTCCTGCATAAATATCTTCGATAACCGGGTACTTCTTCGAGGGATCAAAATCAGTCGGTTTGATGATGATACCCCAGATATCAGTCACTCCGTCCCTCCCTTTGGCTGTAAAAACCTCCGGCAGCCTTATTCCTGTTTCAAGCAGACTGGTAATATCAGCCTTTTCTAAAACCATCAGCTGAGTCCCGTCATCGGTCCTTCTCAGAACAGAAACAGGCGGAGTGTCGATAGTCGACCATGTATCAACGAAGTACTTGTGATCGGGCGAAAAACCCGCATCATGAGTACCTTCACCTTCCGAAAGCAGTTTCAGTCCTGTACCGTCAAAGTTAACTCGGTAATAGTAAATAAAATATGGATCACCGGCTTCCCTGCCGCTGGCCTGGAAAATGATTTGTCTGTTCTTTTCGTCAACCCGGACAACATCTCTTACCATCCACGATCCGTATGTTATCTGGTTTTTCACTTCACCGGAACCCGAATCATAAAGATACAGATGATTCCAGCCATCTCTCTCCGAAGCCCATATTATCTCCCCCGACTCTTCGGCGTCGTACCTGTACCTTTTCCCGCTGTAATCAATAAAGGTGGGGGAAAACTCGCTTATGACAACCTTTGTATCTCCCGATGCAGCATCGACTTTTATAATATCATACTGCTGATGTCCGCGCCTGTTGTACTCAAAGGTAAAGAAATCACTATTCCTGTTCCATTTGATGTTGCTTATCGAATATTGATTCGGGATCAGGGTATCATCCACTCTTAAATGCTTTTTTGATTCAGTATCAAACAACTGTGGATATTTCTGAGGCACTGCATCACCGGGCTTCTGATATTCATACGAGTAGTGCTTTGGCTGCAGCTGATCCTCCGGCGAGGACTGAACGTAATGTATCATGTGCTTCTCTGCCGGTTTTACCCTGTAGGCAACCAGTTTTCTTGAATCCGGCGACCATCGCATATATGAAGAATAGTACTCACCCAGCGCACCATCGTAACTCAGCTGATAGTCTTTCATGTCCTTGCCATCAGCTGCCCTGATATGTACATTATAGTTCCTTATGAAAGCTATCCATTTCTTGTCGGGTGATTTAACAGAATCAGATGTCAGTTCATCCCTGAATCCCCAATCCCATCCGCTTCTCACAGGACGCCCGGGAACCTTCTCCCTTTTGGATATTCTGTAATCTCTGAGGTTGCAGATCCAGTTGTATCCATCATAAGTAAAAGCAAAACTCAAAAGCCTGTCAGAGAAAATCAGGTTTCTTATGGGAAGCTTGCCCGGTTCAAATACCTTTCCTGTTTCCTTCCCGAGCGATTCGGCAAATCGTTCCTGGTTGAAGGCTTTCCTTTTTGTAAGTTTTTCTGCATCAACAATCATGAATTCAGTTCCTGAAGGCGTAAGATTCTCATAAAGAAAGCTGTTCGTCTTTCCAATCCAGACCGGCCTGACATTCCCGTAGTAAACCTTATCTGCCGTAGCTTTTGCCAGATCGTCTGCCTTTTTATAGACATCAGCTGACATCTGTGATAAAGAATCAGATACATAAAAGATAAAGAAAATGGCTGCCAGTATCAATCTGCTGATCGTTTTCATAAATCCGGTTTTATTTTTCACTTGAATGCCATAAATTTAATTGAATTTGACTATCGTCCGCATTTCAGTGTTATTATTTTGATAGCTTTGTAAAGGACAATACTCATTGATATGACTGTTGCTGAACAAATTGCGGGTATTTTGTCGGGTGCCGGAGTCAGGTTTGTATTCGGTGTGCCCGGCGGTCCGTCTATTCCATACATGGAAGCCTTCAGAAAAGCGGGGATCGAATTTATTCTTACCTCTCATGAATCGGCTGCCGGAACTATGGCTAGTGTTACAGGAAGGCTGACCGGAATCCCTGGAGTATGTCACAGCACCTTCGGCCCGGGTGCGGTAAATCTTGCATCGGGTGCGGGGGGTGCCCTGCTCGACAGGTCGCCGGTGATAATCCTGACAAGCGAAATCGATAACAACATGATTGGCAGGACTACCCAGATGAAAATCGACCACCAGAAGCTGTTTGAGCCGCTGACTAAAGCAACATTCAGGGCAAACCCCGGAAACGCAGCCGATATCCTTCTGAAAGCCCTTGATATCTGCAGGGAAGAATATCCAGGACCTGTACATATCGGTCTGCCTTCAGATATTGCATGCCTCGAAGCAGCCGAACCAGGCGGTTACATTGATAAATCAGAAAAAAAGGATCATCTCAATGATACCGGAAGGATCAGTGCTCTCCTCGAGAACTGCAGAAAACCTCTTATCGCGGTTGGTCTCACATCTGCCAGATACGCCCTGGGAGAAAGACTTTCAGAATTTCTCAGACAATCGAGGATGCCGGTCGTGCTGACTCCTATGGCAAAAGGCCTTCTGCCTGAAGATCACCCGTGTTATGCCGGAGTTCTTTTTCATGCCTTAAGCAACTATCTAGGAGATATCCTCGAGGACATCGATCTGGTAATCGGTCTGGGTTATGATCCGGTGGAATACAATTACGAATCATGGATGCCTGATGTCCCACTTATCGATTTCACAACCATAGAAACTGATCTTCCTTCAGTAAACCATGTGACAAGATTCATCGGCAGCCCCGATGAATGGTTCACAATTCTTGAACAGCTTCATCCGGGACAGTTGATTTTCAACCAGATAAAAATCGACTCGGCCAGGAATGAAACACTCTCTGTATTTAACGGATTAACAGACCATTTCGGGCCTGTAACAGCCCTAAGTGTCCTAAGGGAAGCTTTCCCCGCCGATGCCATTGTGACCTTCGATGTCGGTTCACATCTCCATCTTGCCGGCCAGTACTGGAACACCTTTGGTAGACAGAATATGATAATAACAAACGGATGGTCGGGAATGGGATTTGGTCTTCCTGCAGCACTTGCTGCCGGTATTTCATCACCCGGGTCAGTAATCGTTTGTGTTACCGGCGATGGTGGATTCTTAATGAACGCAGGTGAGATAATCACGGCCAGAAGATACAATCTGCCTGTAATTACTGTGGTGCTTTCTGATGGTGAACTGAATCTGATAAGACTTAAGCAGTCTTGGCAAGACCTTCCTCAATATGCCACCTTACTCTATGAAGAAGATCTTTTCAGCGCGGAAATGTTTCTTGGAGTCAGAATTTTATATGCTGATTCGGAAGAAAGTATGAAAAGTGCCATAAATCTGGCACTTTCACTGAAAAAGCCTGTTATTATCAATGCCCGGATTGATCCTGATGATTACAAATGGCTGGTAGTCAAAAATTAACTCAGTCTTTTGTCTCCTTTTTGGGTTTTGCTTCCTTTTTTTCCTTAGTCTGCTTTGCGGGCTTAACTTCCTTTTTCTCCTTTTCAGTCTTTGCCTCTTTGACTATGGGTTCAGTTTCCTCCTTCACTGCCTTGACCGGCTTTGTTTCCTTTGCAACAGGGGCTTCCTTCTTTTCCCTTGATGGTTTCCTGTCTTTTATTTCCTTCTCAACCGGCAAACCTGCCTTATTGCCCTTATCCGCCTTTTTCCTGGGGCGTCTAACACCAAAGGTTCCAAGTATGATCTTGCCTCTCCTGGATTTTTTGTCACCTTTTCCCATAATTATATATTTTTCTGAAGTTTTCTTGAATCGCGCAAATTTAACAATATTCTTATTTGTTTAGACATATTTTTTGCTTTCCTCTGTCAGTATCGTTTGAAATACCTGTTGTCCCAATCATACCAGGCCACTGAATTCAGGCTTCAACCCATCCCTGCCTGTAATTTCTGAAAATCCTTCTGGTCATCCACATCATGATTCCCTCCGGAATAATCATGCCCAGACCAAAGAACAGACCTGAGAGCTTTCCCGGAAGAATAACCTTTTTTCCTTTGAACATTCCCCTTATCACAACAGAAGCCACCTCCTCGGGTTCAAGTGCTGATTGCTTCGAAAGCCAGCCGTTTCTATTTATTCTGTCACAGGTATTGACATTTGTCCTTACAGCTGACGGAACAGCCACACAGGTTCTGACAGTCGTTCCCGTCAATTCTGATTCAATGGCTCTGGTGAAATAGAAAATGTATGACTTTGTTGCAAGGTAAATGCTCTTGTAGGCAGTGGGAAGATAGCATCCAAAACTGCTCAGATTGAGAATATAAGATCTGTCATTTGTTTTAAGCCCGGGGGTAAAGAGCATGGTGAGCAGGGTTACTGCCCTCACATTGAGCATCAGCATATTGTCTATCTGCTTTTTTGTATAGCCTTCAACAGGGCCTTCATAACCTATTCCGGCATTGTTAACAAGAATGTCGACATTCAGTTTTTTCTGCCGTACAAAATCAAACAGCGATTCAGGGCCCTCCTCCGCAGTAAGGTCTCCCTCCGCACAATAAGCAATTACTCCATAGTCCGATTCCAGCTTCCGGCAAAGATCTCCAAGACCCTGACCGGGAAGGGAATTAAGAACCAGGTTGTGCCGCCTTGATGCAAGCTCCCCGGCTATTGCCCTGCCTATGCCCGTGCTTGCTCCTGTAACAACGGCAAAGCTGTCATTTGCCTTTTCCATCATTAACCGTTTTTAGCCATTCAATGGTTTTTAAAACACCCTGGTAAAGCGGCGTGATACTATATCCCAGTTCGCTCACAGCCTT
Organism: uncultured Bacteroidales bacterium; assembly: GCA_963840965.1. GTDB lineage: Bacteria > Bacteroidota > Bacteroidia > Bacteroidales > VadinHA17 > LD21. Next base: position 126,720 of record CAWJAW010000005.1, read on the forward strand.
ATCACTCGACATGATCCAATCCCTCAGGTACTTGTCAAGAAAGTCACTGGTTATCGGCGGAGACACCCTGAAAATCCCTGAGAAAAAAGTTATCCCCTTCACAATAGCTTTCATCAGACCTGCCGGGAGTCGTATAAGGATTCTTTTTTTTCCTGCCGCGGAGCCTATGGTATCAAAGAGCTGGTTAAAAGAATGGTTCTCTCCTCCAAGTATATAGCGCTCTCCTGCCCTTCCGCGCATGGCCGCAAGAATGTGCCCTTCAGCAACGTCATCTACATAAACGTAATTACCTTTAGAATTGCCGTTACCAGGATTTATTCTCCATAATCCCGACATATACAATTTTATTATCCTGGTAACAGAATTGCTTTCAGAGAGCCTGCCCGGACCATAGACCCTTGTGGGATTGACAATAACCACATCAAGTCCTTTCGCCGTATAATCAACTGCAATTTTCTCGGCTTCAGCTTTGGTCTTCTCATAAAGGGTATGAAGTTCAGGAGCTTTATTCGTTTCTTCATCTACAGGCATTCCGTCGTGTGAATAACTCATGGTGCCTCCGGTAGAGGTGAAGACAACCTTCCTGACACCCGATTCTCTCGCTGCTTCAAAGACATTAACCGTTCCGTCAATGTTTATTGCTGTTACTACCGAGGGGTCCTTGAATGAGGGTTTGGCATAGGCAGCCATATGGAATACCCAGTCACAAGATTCCATGCCTTTTCTCAGTAACTCCCTGTCCGACAGGTCGCCCTTAAGGATAGTAACCTTTTCATTACCGGCATAGGGGACCAGGGATGGATTCCTTGCCAGAAGAGTAACCTCGTGATTATCTCCGATCAGTTTTTCGGTAAGTCTTGCACCAATAAATCCGGTGCCTCCGGTAACAAACACTTTCATGGACAGACAGTAATTAATGAAGCCTTACTTCCGGTTCATGGTACAGAGAGAACATTTCAGTCGACACGGCTATAAAGCTGTGGATGATAAAAGCAGGCAGAAAAGAGCCGGTCAGACTGCTTAGAAGACAGAAAATTATCCCGACCGGGATTGTGCCAACAGCCATCTGCACACCCTGGGGAAGATGCACAAGCGAATAGAGAACAACGTTAACAGCCAGCGCGGGCCAGAATCCAAAGGCCTCGATGCAAAGGAACCAGAGTACTCCCCTGAAAAGAAATTCATATCCCAATAGATAAAACACCCAGGCTCCCGCAGAAAGAATAACATGCTTTGGATGCCAGTCCTTAAGCCTGAGCTCGGGCGATCGGGCCCTTATTTTCGCACTTTTTGATGAATAATATGAGACAGTCAGCGTCAGGAGGATCAGAATAAGCAGAATATACCAGTAAGCGGCAGTGCGTCCCGCAACGAAACCAACTCTTGACGGTGAAAGTTTCAGAATCCACAAAAAAAATATGAAAGGAATTACTCCCGTAAATATGATGCCCGATAATTTGTAGGACAAAAAATCAGCGCTTTCAATGCGGATCGACGGGAAAAGCGGTCTTATCAGCCAGGTTCCGGCAATTTTTTTGTTTGCAGTGTAATAATAAAGAAAGAAGAGCAGAATAACCGACACAATTGCAGTAACAGCAAGTGATTCTATTGATAAATTCATTTCCGGTATTTATAAGCCCCGCGTTTAAAGCATTGATAATTCGGCACAAAATATAAAAAACCGCACTATTTACAAAAGGTAAGTCCAAAAAAGGATAACTTGCAAGCCATAATGACTATGACCATGGAACATTTAAACGATCTCAGGCTGGCAGTGCTGATTGATGCCGACAATATTCCGTACAGCAATGTGAAGGGAATGTTGGAAGAGCTGGCAAAATACGGTACACCAACCTTTAAAAGGATCTATGGCGACTGGACAAAACCAACCGTATCAGGATGGAAATCGGTGCTTCTTGTTAACGCCATCACTCCCGTTCAGCAATACAGTTATACTCAGGGAAAAAATGCAACCGACTCGGCAATGATTATTGATGCCATGGATATCCTCTATTCAGGCAAGGTTGACGGATTCTGCCTCGTATCGAGCGACAGCGATTTCACCAGACTGGCTACCCGCCTCAGGGAAGCCGGAATGAAGGTGATCGGGATCGGAGAACGGAAGACGCCCGAACCCTTCATTGTTGCTTGCGACAAATTCATCTATCTCGAGATTATCAACACTACGGCCGCACCCGAACCGACAGCTCCCAGAAAGAAAAAGGAAAAACCATCAGGAACCAGGATAAAAAAAGAGGATCCCGACCTGCAAAGCCAGATTCGGGGTGCCCGTCGCCTGATCGCCTCCTCGATAACTGACCTCGCTGATGAAACAGGGTGGGCTTATCTCGGAGATGTGGGCAATCTGATCCTTAAAAAACAACCTGACTTCGATCCGCGCAACTACGGCTTCACCAAGTTGACACCCCTTATCAGATCGCTTGATTTTGAAATAGATGAGAGAGAATCAGGACAAAACCACATCAAACATATTTATATCCGGATAAAAAAATAATCTCTGAACATTCCTCCTCTTAAATTGTTTAATCTACATTCTTAATTTTTATTTTTAGAAATCAAAAAATAATGTGACCTTTGTTACTGTTTTATTTACTTAATTATTGAACTATGAACATTTACGTTGGAAGCCTCAACTTCAAAATGAATGAGGCAGATCTTAAGGAACTATTTGAAGGGTACGGAGAAGTTGGATCAGCTAAAATCATCTTCGACAAGTACTCCGGGAAAAGTAAAGGATTTGGTTTCGTTGAAATGCCGAACGATGCCGAAGCGAAAAAAGCCATTGAGGAACTTAACGGCTTTGAAATACAGGGCAGAAAGATTATTGTTAACGAATCTATTGAAAGACCCGAACGCAGAAGAGATTTCCGCGGCGGAGATAACGACCGCAGAGGAGGCGGTGACAACAGAAGAGACCACTACAGATAGAAAAACTCAAAACAATGAAAGGCACTGTTAAATGGTATGACAGGATTAAGGGTTACGGATTTCTTCAGACCGAGGAACAAAAGGATGTATTCATCCACAGGTCTGGTCTGGAAGCTCCGCATACCGAACTTGAAACAGGACAGGCAGTTGAGTTTGAGGTAGAAATAAAAGAAAAAGGTCCTGTTGCTGTCAAGGTAAGAAGAGTTGAATAATTTCACTCGGTTAATAACTAAAGAGGCTGTGCAATGCACAGCCTCTTTTTTCTTTTAACGGATGTCACCGGGAGCAGAACATCATACAAGCGTCCACGGACTCCTGTACTCATAGTGAAGTCTTTTGGTTGCTTCACCGTCAGTATCATCGATGAAGGTTTCCGTTGCAGGATCCCACTTGATGGTCCTCTTGAGATCACATGCAATATTTCCGAGTGTGCAGACAGTGCAGCTGCTGTGTCCGATGTCAACCGAAGCGACCGGATCCTGACGCGATCTGACACATTCTATGAAATTAACCTGGTGAGGAATCCTTGTCTCATAAGGACCGTCATCGGCTGCTGTAGCTGAAGCAGGCGGATTGAATTTCGGATCGGAGGCATTGAAATAACCCCGTGCCACTTCAATCCATCCCTCTTCACCCCAGAATTTGACTCCCTTTGTGAGTTTATCATCAAAAGGCTCTGATGTCATTACCACACCGTTTGCATATTTGTAAGAAATGAATTCTGTTCCATCGCCAATGGGTGATATCTCAACCGGCCCGTTCTTATCCATTCCAAGTCCCCACTGGGCAATGTCAAACATATGTGCTCCCCAGTCTGTTGTAAATCCGCCGCCCATTTCCTTATACCAGCGCCATGCACCCCAGATTTCCTCATTCTTTTCAGGATCGAGCGAAATCGGTGGATTAAGCTGGTTGTTGAAATGAATCGTTTCAGGAAGCGGTCCCAGCCAAAGATCCCAGTTAAGATCGGCAGGGATGGGCTCTTCAGGAAGATCATAAGGCCTGGGCGGTGCCCCGACATATGAATTCACTTTGGTAATCTTTCCGAGAGCTCCGGTCTGAACCAGGTTCACTGCATGCTGGAAACCAGCATCTGAACGCTGCTGGCTGCCCACTGCAAGCACCCTGTTGTACTGCCTGACCGACTTCTTAAGCTCCTGTCCTTCCTTAATGGTAAGGGTCATGGGCTTTTCAAGATAAATATCCTTGCCGGCCTTGCAGGCTGCAATGGCAATCATCGCATGGCTATGGTCAGGAACTGCAATTACAACAGCATCTATGTCCTCCCTCGATAGAACATCCTGATACTTTTCATAGGTGTCAAGCTTGAACTCTTTGCCTGCCTTGGTGTAAAAATCAGTTACCCTCTTCTCAAAACGCTTGCGCTTGATGCCGTAAACATCACATCCGGCTACTACCTTCACCCCCGGCACCTGTAAAAAGCCGGAAAGAAGAAACATTGCCTGCTGCCCAAGCCCGATAAATCCGAGAGTAATATCTTCATCACTCTCCTGCTTGACCGCCTTTGTTCTGCCTTTACAGGATGTAGACAACACCGGTATTACTGCAATTCCGGCCATTCCGATAGCCGCCGAACCCAGGAAACGACGCCTGGACCATGATTTTCTTTGATCTTCCATAAGTTGATTTCGGTTTTTGTTTATAACTGGTTGATGATTGAATTCACGCTGCTAAACTAATTTGAGTCATAAAAATAATCTATTTTATGGTTAAAATCCAAATGACGTGTTAATTATCAGAAACTTCCGAAAACAGAATACTTTACGGTATTGCAAAATATCGAGGAATAAACAAAGAGACCTTCGAAATTCGTCACCATCCTCCTCTCGAGATGAAGCACCGGCTGCCCGGGCTCAAGCTTAAGGAACCTTCGGATTCTGGCCGACGGCGAAATTGCCCTGATCCTCTGATCCCCACCCTTTATCTCAACCTGATAATGCTCCCTGAGCATGGCAAAAAGCGACTTGTTCTCAAACTGCCGTGCAGTGATACGGGGCAGATTTATATTTGCAATGTAGCTTATGTCATAGAATATGGGAGCTTCATCTAGAAGCCTCAGCCTTTCCATATAAATACAACCCGACTCCCTTTCAAGCCCGGTAAGCGTAAACATGAAATCCTTCGGCCACGGCTTCAGCACAGGCCTGACAATAATCCTTGTCTTAAGATTCCTGTTGCCTACCGCAGAGGTTGTTCCCGATACCGACAATATCCCGATCTCCCTGCGAGGCAGCTGAACTATGCTGCCCTTTCCCTGATGTTTCCTGATGTACCCATCATTGGCAAGACCTGCCAGAGACTGCCTCACCGTCGGACGTGTCATCCCGTAAAGCCTGCACAACTCATTCTCCGACGGCAACAGATCCCCCTCTGAATAAACCCCGTCCGCGATGTGCCTGCGCAGTATCTCGTATAGCCTTCTGTGCTGAGGTATCGATCCGCCTGAATTCATTCCCGGAATATTTTTGTAAATATAATAATAATTACTTGTAATTACATGTTTTATTGTTAATTTTGTAACCACGTTAAAATAAACGTTTTCAAAACTAATTAAATTTGAAATTGTTTAACTTATTATAACAAGTACAACCGGCGCTCTGTCTGCCCCGCCAGGCGACTGGCAAGACCGGAAACAATAACATAAAACCCTCATAAACCAGATGGCAATTGCAGTAATAATGCCCAGGCAGGGTCAATCGGTTGAGACCTGCATAATAACAAAATGGTTCAGGAAAAAGGGCGAAACAGTGAAGACAGGTGATATCCTGTTCTCCTACGAAACCGACAAGGCCGCATTCGATGTGGAAGCCCCTGCCGACGGTACTCTCCTGGAAATCCTTCACTACGATGGTGCGGAAGTCCCGGTACTGGCCAACGTGGCTTTCATCGGCGAAGCCGGAGAGTCAGTTGAATCATCAGGGGAGCAGGCCTCTCAGGAAAAAAACAAGTTTGTCTTCGGCCCGGATGAGGAAATCCGTACTGCCGGTGCCGCAGATGCTGCACCGGTACCATCAGAAGCTGAACCGTCTGCATCTCGCGACCAGAAGATAAGAATTTCCCCCAGGGCCAGGCGCTATGCCGAAAAGATGAACATCGACTTCACCCTTGTAAGCGGATCCGGACCAAACGGAAGGATCGTGTGCAGCGACATTCAAAAAGCTCTCTCCGGCCAGACTCCGGTTGCAGTCGCTGAAACGACTGTTAGTACTTTAACAGATGTAAGTGATGTAACAACTGCAAGTACTGCAGCCGCTGCAACCATTCCGGCAGAAGAATTCACCGAACAGTCTCTCTCGAATGTCAGAAAATTGATTGCGAAAGCTATGCACTCCTCCCTTCGCGATTCCGCCCAGCTCACCCATCACATGAGTGCAGATGTGCGCAATGTCCTTGAGGCAAGAAGAAAAATCAAGGAAGGTCTTAAAAAAGGAACCGAACTCCACGACATAACGATTAACGACATCGTATCCTACTGCGTGATAAAGGCTATTGCCAGACACCCTGCCGTAAACGCACACTTCCTTGGTGAATCAATCAGGCTGTTCAACAGGGTTCACCTTGGCATTGCTGTCGATACTCCCCGCGGACTTATGGTTCCTGCTATCAAAAATGCTGACCTGATGGATCTTCCCGAACTGTCGCAGGCACTGAAGGCTTCAGCAGAGGCTTGCAGAAAGGGTAATATCAATCCCGAACTGATACAGAGTACTTCAGCTTCATTCACCATCTCAAACCTTGGGAATTACGGGGTTGAAATGTTTACCCCAGTCATAAACCTGCCTCAATGTGCAATTCTTGGAATATGTACTATAATTAACAGGCCGGCTGACCTGGGCAACAATATTTTCGGATTTGTTCCATACATGGGACTCTCCCTTACCTACGACCACAGAGCCGTAGACGGCGGTCCGGCTACTTTGTTCCTCAGGGAAATAAAAGAACAGATTGAAAAATTCAACTATTAACGGATTAACAATAAAATACAACAAAACATTATAACATGCCAAAAAGTCAGTATATCAGTCCTGAAGAGGTTCGCAGACCCCGGTTCATTGAATTCGGAAAGATCCCGGTAAACCAGTACAGTAAAAGTATCGAAGAGGAAAGGGCAAATTTCAGCACGGATGATTTTCTGAGGATCTACCACGACATGGTGATAATCAGGGAATTTGAGACGATGCTTAACCTGATAAAGACCACTAATGAATATAGGGGCATTCCGTATAACCATCCCGGACCCGCTCATCTTTCAATCGGACAGGAGGCATCGGCTGTCGGAATGGCTTACAACCTTGGAATAAACGACTATATATTCGGCTCCCACCGGAGCCACGGAGAGATTCTTGCAAAAGGCCTTTCAGCAATCGCCGGGCTCAGTGAAGAAGAGCTTTACAACATTATGAAAGAATACTTTGTAGGAAGAACTCTGAAGGTGGTTGAAAAAGATTTCACCGGTCCGGTTAAGGTTCTGGCAAAGCATTTCCTGCTTTACGGAGCCCTGTCAGAAATTTTCGCCCGGGCTTATGGCTTTAACAAAGGACTGGGTGGCTCGATGCACGCTTTTTTCACCCCATTCGGAATATATCCGAATAATGCGATAGTGGGTGGTTCAGGAGATATCTCGGTGGGTGCGGCCCTTTACAAGAAAATAAATCGTAAATCCGGTATTGTGGTCTGCAACATCGGAGATGCATCGATGGGATGCGGACCTGTCTGGGAAGGCATCACGTTTGCAACAATGGACCAGTACAGAACTCTATGGGAAGGTGATTACAACGGCGGTCTGCCGCTGATCTTCAACTTCATGAACAACCTCTACGGCATGGGAGGCCAGACCATGGGCGAAACAATGGGATACGGAATACTGGCTAGGATCGGAGCCGGGGTGAACCCTGAAATGATGCACGCCGAAAGAGTCGACGGTTATAACCCGCTGGCTGTAATTGATGCATTCAGAAGAAAAATGGAAATCCTGCACCAGAAAAAGGGGCCTGTGCTTCTCGACACACTTACATACCGAATCAGCGGCCACTCCCCTTCCGATGCATCTTCCTACAGATCAAAGGAGGAGGTAGAGGCCTGGCAGAAAGAAGACTCAATAATCGCCTTCGGGGAAAAACTTACAGCTGCAGGGATTGCCACTCCATTCCAGCTTGAGGAAATAAGAGAGGATGCAACTGAACTGATGACTCATATTCTCAGACTTGCCATCAATGACGATATATCCCCGCGTATCAACCTCGATGCAAATCCCGACGAAATTGGCAGGATGATGTTTTCCAACCAGTCGGCCGACAGAATGGAGGACAGAACGCCGGAAGTACTCATTCCGATGGAGGAAAATCCCAGAGTTAAATCCCTGAAAGGAAAAGAAAGATTCTACCTCGACAAGGAAGGCAAACCGGTCTCAAAGGCAAGAACTTACCAGCTCCGTGATGGATTATTCGAGGCAATCATCGACCGTTTCTACAAGGACCCCACCCTTGCTGCATGGGGTGAGGAAAACCGCGACTGGGGAGGAGCTTTCGCCGTTTACCGCGGTCTTACTGAAGCAATTCCATATAACCGGCTTTTCAATTCACCTATCTCTGAAGGTGCAATTGTAGGAACCGCAATCGGATACGGCATGTGCGGCGGCAGGGTGATAGCCGAAATAATGTACTGCGACTTCCTTGGAAGATCAGGGGATGAAATATTCAACCAGCTTCCGAAATGGCAGGCAATGAGCGGAAACATTATTAAGATGCCCGTGGTTATAAGGGTCTCTGTTGGTTCAAAATACGGGGCACAGCACTCACAGGACTGGTCCTCGCTGGTTGCCCACATTCCCGGGCTGAAGGTAATTTTCCCGGCAACTCCCTACGATGCCAAGGGACTTATGAACAGCGCCCTCCAGGGAACTGATCCGGTGATATTCTTCGAAAGCCAGAAAATTTATGACATAGGGGAAATGTTCCATGCCGGAGGGGTACCCGAAAAATACTACGAAATCCCTCTTGGCGAACCTGATATTAAAAAAAGTGGAACCGATATCACAATACTCACAATCGGAGCAACGCTTTATCAGGCTTTGAAAGCTGCAGAAATTCTTGAAAAGAATTACGGGATGAGCGCTGAAATTATTGACGCCAGAACCCTTGTTCCCTTCAATTATGAACCGGTCCTGGAATCGGTCAGGAAAACAGGTAAAATAGTCCTTTCAAGTGACGCATCCTCAAGGGGTTCATTCCTCAAGGAGATGGCCCAGACAATTACTGAGCTCGCTTTTGATTACCTCGATGCTCCACCTGTTGTAGTTGGCTCACGCAACTGGATCATTCCGGCACACGAGATGGAGGATTATTTCTTCCCCCAGCCTTCGTGGATTCTGGATGCAATTCATGAGAAAATAATTCCACTTAAGGGACATAAAGGCACATCTGACCTTTCTCCTCAAAAGACTTTGTGGCTCAACAGAGAGGGTGTCTGAGAGCTTTTTATATCTTTGCACCACACTTCATATATTATCCAATGGAAAATGTAATCGAAAGGATAAAATCCAAATCAGGTTTTATCATCGACATGGATGGTGTAATTTACCATGGAAACAAACTTCTTCCGGGAATTACTGAATTCCTCAGGTGGCTCGAGTCATCGGACAAGAAATTCCTTTTCCTGACCAATTCCAGCGAAAGGTCACCGAGGGAACTTCACGAGAAACTCCTCAGACTTGGGATAGATGTGGGAGAGGAACATTTCTACACAAGCGCGCTCGCTACTGCCGGTTTTCTTGCAAGCCAGAAACCCAACGGCAGCGCTTTCATTATAGGTGATGCAGGACTGATACATGCTTTGTACAGTTTTGGTTATACGATAAATAATGTGAATCCCGACTACGTGATCGTTGGTGACACACACAACTATAACTTTGAAAGCATCCAGACAGCGGTCAACCTGGTTCTCAGGGGAGCCAGGCTCATTGGGGCCAACCCCGATGTCAGCGGACCCGTGGAAAATGGTATAGCCCCGTCAACCAAGGCCCTTATTGCCCCCATTGAAATAGCAACGGGCAAGAAGGCCTATTTCGTCGGCAAACCCAATCCCCTGATGATGAGAATCGCCCTCAAGCGATTAATGGTAAGCAGGGAAGAAGCAATTGTCATAGGCGACAGAATGGATACTGATGTCAGGTGCGGACTTGAATCGGAAATAGATACACTTTTAGTCCTCAGCGGTATAACTTCGAGGGAAGAAGTCGATAACTTCCCGTACCGGCCAAAGTACATTCTTAACGGTATTATTGATCTGGTCCAATAAACCATGCATGGATAAAGATGCTCCATACCGTAAAGAACGCAGTGAGGTTGCAAGGTTCATGCGACGGCTCTACAGGCAGGGACTTACGACTACATCCGGAGGAAATATAAGCATTAAGATAAATCCTGATCTGGTTGCCATCACCCCCTCTGCCACCGACAAGGGCAGAATGAAATGGAAAGAAGTCGGACTTATGACCATGGATGGCAAAAACCTTACACCCGCTCTCAAACCCTCGATCGAACATGAAATGCATCTCTCCATTTACAGGAAAAAGGAAGATATTTCAGCCATCGTCCATGCACATCCCCTGTTTGCATCCGCATTCACTGCAATGAAGACTGTCATTAATACAAACCTGACAGCCGAGGCAAGGGCAATCTGCGGGGAACCATACCTGGTCCGCTATGCACTAATGGGCACCGGCGCACTGGCATCTCTCGCCAGCGAGGGAATTCTCAAATCAGACATCCTCCTGCTTGAAAACCATGGAGTACTTGCCGCCGGAAGCTCTCTTTTACAGGCTTTCGACAGACTCGAAGTACTCGAAAACGCTGCCAGGATGACAATGATCGTTGAAATTGCAGGAAACAAGAAACCTCTTGACAAATCAAGAATCAGAGAACTCGACAGACTTTTCAGACGGTGAATCAGATGACATCGTCGATCGTTATAAATTGTTATAGTATCAATGTAATTTTTTGAAAAGTGGAGAAATTTTTCCTGACAGACTATCCCGCCCCGGAAGAGATACGAAAAAAATTATCAAACAATCATCTGCCCCAATTCAGGGAGGCTAACGGGCATATCCATACTCCTTACTCTTTCAGCTCATTCCCTGATATGAGGACTATCTTCTCGATGGCAAAGAACGAAAACATTGCCGTCCTTGGAATAAACGATTTTTTTGTTGCCGACGGTTTCAGGGAATTCATTGACGGTTCACTCCGGAATAAAATCTTTCCTCTTTTCAATATCGAATTCATCGGTCTCCTGAAAGAAGAACAAAAGAAGGGAATCAGAATCAACGATCCGAATAACCCTGGCAGGATCTATTTCTCAGGGAAAGGACTTGACTATCCCTTCAAACCGGGATTCATCAACGGAATAATGCTGAAATCGATGGTCAGGGAGAGTCAGAACCAGATCAAAGCCATGATTTCAAAACTGAACGGGCTTATAGAACCTGTAAATCCTTCCCTGAATCTTTCGTACGACAAGATTAAAGAAAGGCATGCCCGCAACCTGGTCCGGGAGAGACACCTCGCCCTGGCGCTGAGGACTGCTGTGAAGGAAACCTATCCCGAACCCGGCGATCAAGTGAAATTCATTGAAAAAATATACGGCGGGAAAAAATCCATGGCAGATTTTGCCAATCCTGCCCAGCTTGAAAATGAAATCCGTTCAAACCTCCTTAAAAGCGGAGGCGCCGCATTTGTCAGGGAGGATGAAAATTCATTCCTTGAACTTCCTGCCATCATAAAAATCATACTGAAGGCAGGCGGCATACCTTGCTATCCGGTATTGCTCGATGACTCCTCGGGCAAGTACACCGAATTTGAAAAAGACTGGGAAAAACTGCATAAATCCCTTACCGATAAACGGATCTCCTGTATCGAACTAATCCCCGGAAGGAACAGTCTTCATGCCCTCAGCGATTTTGTACATTTCTTCCACGACAGGAATTTTATTGTAACGTTCGGCACCGAACATAACACTCCCGATCTTCTCCCCCTGACTGTTACTGCAAAAGGACAGGAACCGCTCGGCAACGACCTTAAACAGATTGCCTGGGATGGCGTTTGCGTGATAGCCGCACATCAGTACCTCAGGGCAAGGGGAATGCAGGGCTATGTCATGCCCAATGGCTTACCAAATTTCGACCAGAAAAGGGAACTTACATACCTCGGAAAACTTGTTGTAGAATTCTTCCTTTCTAAAAACTGAAACCATGAGGCCAGAAATTGCTGAACTAATCGAATTATCAAGGTTCTACGGCAACAACACTGAATATGTTATTGCCGGAGGAGGAAATACATCATACAAGGACGGACAAACCATCTGGATCAAAGCAAGCGGACAGCCCCTCGCCACCCTCAGCGAAAGCGGCCTGGTTGCACTCAGCAGGGAAATGCTTCACCTAATTTCGGAAAAACAATACTCCGACGATCCCACTGTCAGGGAGGACCAGGTGAAGACGGATATGTTCAACAGCATCATCGACAAAGGTAAGAACCTCAGACCGTCCGTGGAAACTTCACTTCACGACCTTATAAGGTACAAATTCGTGGTTCACCTTCATCCTACCCTGGTAAATGGAATCCTGTGCGGCAGAAATGCCAGGAACCTAGTAAAACAACTGTTTGGAGATAAAGCCCTCTTCGTGCCCTACATTGATCCGGGCTATACTCTTTTCAAAAAACTTGAATCCGAAATATTAAAATACAGGGCTGACTTTCATTCCGACCCGCAGATTATTCTGCTTGAAAATCACGGATCGTTCGTAAGTGCCGATTCCGCTTATGAAGTTAGAAAGATCTATGAAGAAGTGATATCGGCTATCTCAAACCATATCGGAAGTACAGGCGAGATTGAGGAACTCCCATTTAACCCTGTGCTCTGCAGGGTTCTCCCGGCTCTGCGGATGCTTCTTTCCGGAGATAAGCCGAAAGTGATCATATACAGGAATAACAGTCTGATCGCCAGATACTATCAAAATCAGATGGAGTTTCATAAGATCTCACTCCCTCTCACACCTGATATCATTGTGTACTGTAAAACAAGATACCTGTTCATCGAACAATCCTCAACACCGGAAAAAATTCTGGATTCGGCAAGAACCCAGCTTCCTCGCTTCCTCAACGAATACGGATACCTTCCGAAAGTAATTGTGATAAAAAACGCGGGAGTTCTTGCCATTGATGATTCCGTGGCATCAGCCGAAGCAGTACTTGATGTCTATGAGGATATGATAAAAATAAGCCATTATTCATCTCTCTGCGGTGGCACTAAAACACTTACTCCCGATCAGACTGAGTTCATCGACAAATGGGAGGTTGAAAATTACAGGAGGAAAGTCTCACAGGGCGCAACCAAAGGGCACAGGCTGGAACAGAAAATTGCCATTGTCACCGGCGGTGCCCAGGGATTCGGGGCTGGAATAGCTGAAGCCCTTTTCAGATTGAATGTAAATGTCGTGGTAGCCGACCTTAATGAAGAAACCGGATCTAAATTCGTTTCGCAACTAAATAATCCTGATGCCAGAAACAAGGCTCTGTTCATCAGAACTGATGTTTCTGATCCCGCATCCGTTAAAAATCTTGTCGACAGTACGATTGGCGCTTTTGGCGGCCTCGATCTGATGGTCAGCAATGCGGGGGTGCTGAGAGCCGGAGGACTTGACGAAATGGACCCCGAGACTTTCATCAGAACCACCGGCATAAATTACAGCGGTTATTTCTACTGCGCTAAATATTCATCGGAGGTTATGAAGATTCAGAATCAGGAGAAACCTGATTATTTCATGGATATAATCCAGATTAATTCGAAATCTGGCTTACGGGGCAGCAACAGGAACTTTGCCTATGCCGGAGCCAAATTCGGTGGAATCGGCCTCACACAGTCTTTTGCACTCGAACTGGCTCCATTCAGGATCAAGGTTAATTCCGTTTGTCCGGGAAATTTCTACGAGGGACCACTCTGGTCCGATCCTCATACCGGACTTTTTGTACAATACCTCAGAACAGGAAAAGTGCCAGGGGCAAAAACCATCGAAGATGTAAAAAAGCACTATGAGGAACAGGTGCCCATGAAGCGCGGATGCAGGCTTGACGATGTGGTAAAGGCGATGCTTTATATCATCGACCAGGAATACGAAACCGGCCAGGCTGTGCCAGTGACAGGGGGGCAGGTCATGCTGGGATGATGGCGCAGGGCGCACCGTGTCCACCGTAGCTTTAGCGTAGGTGGAGGGCACAGATCACAGGACACAGAGCACAGGGGGGGTAGCAAATCCGTGTAAATCTGTGTCCTCCGTGGTAAAAAAAAAAACATGAAAACAAAAGCAGTCAGAATTTACGGTAAGAAAGACCTTCGTCTTGAGGAATTTGAACTTCCTGAAATGAAGGAAGATGAGATTCTTGCAAGGGTCGTTTCCGACAGCATCTGCATGTCATCTCATAAAGCAGCCCTTCAGGGAGCGGACCATAAAAGGGTGCCCGATGATATTGCAGTCAACCCGACAATGATCGGACATGAGTTTTCAGGTGTGATACTTGAAGTCGGTAAGAAATGGCAGAACCAATTCAGGCCTGGACAAAAATTCTCGATACAGCCTGCCATGGCTCATATGGGAACACTGGATGCACCCGGTTACTCCTACAGATATATCGGGGGCGATGCCACTCATATAATCATACCCGACATAGTGATGGAAGCCGACTGCCTCCTGCCCTATAACGGCGAGGCATTCTACCCTGCATCCCTTTCGGAGCCAATGTCGTGCATCGTCGGTGCTTTCAATGCAAGTTATCATGTTCCGCCCGGAACATATAACCACATTATGGGAATCAAGGAAGGCGGGAATTTGGCAATACTGGCCGGAGTCGGCCCGATGGGACTGGGCGCGATCGATTACGCAATTCATCAGGACAGAAAGCCCGGGTTGCTTGTTGTAACCGACATAGATGACTCCCGGCTTGCAAGGGCGGCCTGCCTTTTTCCACCGGAGCATGCCCTTAAGGAAGGGGTGAAACTGGTGTACGTCAATACCGGAAAAACTACTGATCCGGTTAAGCAATTGAGAAGCCTGACAAGCGACCAGGGTTTTGATGATGTATTCGTCTTTGCGCCAGTAAAACAGGTTGTGGAACAGGGCGATGCAATTCTGGGTACCGATGGATGCCTGAACTTTTTTGCAGGTCCCACAAACCCTGAGTTCAAGGCTGAACTGAATTTCTATAACGTTCATTATGCCTTCACCCACCTGGTTGGAACATCGGGCGGAAATACGGATGATATGCGCGAATCACTCAGAATGATGGCTGCCGGCAGAATCAATCCTGCCGTAATGATTACCCATGTGGGAGGCCTGGATGCTGTTCCGGAAACAACACTCAACCTGCCCCGGATACCCGGCGGGAAGAAACTCATCTATACAAATATATCGATGCCGCTTGTTTCTCTTTATAAACTTGGGGAACTTGGGAAAACGGATCCCTTCTATGCCGGTTTGCACAAAATAGTGGCAGTAAACGACTATATATGGAATACTGAAGCTGAAAAATACGTACTGGAAAACGGCAAACCTGTCTGATCAGATTTGACTTCCCGGTAAACTAAGAGAGATTTTTCTTCAGCCTTTCAGCAAATCCTTCAGAAATATAATTTTCATAGCTCATACATACTTCAGAGGCGAAATCGACCCCGGTGGTAACAACCGCTTTCCAAAGGTCTTCGCCCATTGAGGCGAGCATTTCAGCATTTATCTTGTTGAAATACATCGCAGCCATCATACCGGCATTGAAATTATCCCCTGCCCCTATCGTACTTACCGGTGTTATTTTTTTCACGGGAAAACTTCCGCTGTATGCTTCCGTCCTTACAAATACACCTTCAGCATTTGCAGTGTAAACAAGGCATTTGCAGTGGCTTCTCACTGCCTCCCAGGCTTCATCAGGACCTGAAGTTCCGAAGATATTGAGGAAATCTTCATCTGATCCCCTTACCAGGCTGGCCATCGATATATTTTCAACGATGAGTGGCTTCAGACTATCGAGCTCATGACGGTGGGCGCTCCTGAAGTTCGGATCATAGATTACAATTGATCCTCTGTCATATGCTTCACTGATGAATTTGACGAATTTCTCCCTGATAGCAGCGGTTATTGAATAAATCGATCCGCACAGAGCAATATCATTTTTCCCTGTCGAAGGAAATTCTATGTCAAGCCTGTTTGCCGGATACTTTTCATAGAAGGTGTACGCTGCATCGTTCCTCTCATTCAGAAAAGCCAGTGCCAACTTGGTCTTACCATCACTATAATGATGAACATGTGATGTATCAACACCATTTGAACCAAGAAAGGTATCAATGAGGCCGCCCACATCATCATCCGCATATTCACTTATGAAATGCACCGGAAGTCCTGCCCTCCCAAGCGAAACCAGACTGTTGAGCATTGCTCCTCCCGGCTTTGCAGCCTGCGGCTGACCATTCTTGAAAATAATGTCGAGAACGGTCTCTCCTATTCCGAATATCCTTCTCATAATCTTTGACAGATAAGCATTTACACTAAATTATCCGACATATGTCAGGTAGTGAATATACAAATAAATTAAGCATGTCTGTAAACATGCACCGGTAATAATATATATTTGACGAAACAAACCAAGGCTTATTATGAAGGCAATGATGCTCACTGGTAGACGGCAGATGGAAATGCGGGATGTTCCTGAACCTGTGATCAGGGATACTCATGATGTGAAGATTAAACTTCTTGTACTTGGAATATGCGGATCGGATATCCACTACTATGTATCCGGCCGTATCGGATCGCAGGTGGTCAGTTATCCTTTTACTGTTGGACATGAATGTGCAGGAGTTGTGGTGGAGACCGGGCCGGCCGTGAAACGGGTCAGGGAGGGTGATATCATTGCCGTTGAACCTGCGATGTGGTGCGGAACCTGCGATCAGTGCCTGGCAGGAAGGCAGCACACCTGCCGCAGGCTAACATTTCTGGGATGCCCCGGACAAGCCGAAGGCGCTCTCTCAGAGTATATCGTAATGCCGGAAAACAGCTGCTTTACGCTTCCTTCAAACCTGAGCGCCGATCATGGAGCAATATCTGAACCTCTCTCAATAGGTGTCTACTCCGTAAAAAAAGCAGGACTCATTGATGAAAAGGATATTGCAATTCTAGGTTTTGGTCCTATCGGAATGAGCGTTATTCTGGCAGCTAAACCAAAGCATCCATCGTCAATATTCGTTACCGACAAGATCGACAGCAGACTGGCACTCGCAGAAAAAGAAAAAGCTTCCTGGATCGGCAGCCCCCTAAAAAAAGATATTGCAAAAGAAATTCTGAATGCCAAACCTTATGGCCTCGACCTCGTGTTCGAATGCTGCGGGCAGCAGGATGCGGTCAACCAGGCCGTGGAGATCCTTAAACCCGGCGGCCGCCTTATAATTGTCGGGATTCCCGAATTCGACAAGTGGTCACTGGATGTCGACAAAACAAGACGAAAGGAAATTTCAATTCAGTTCATCAGAAGACAGGTGAATTGCGTTGAGGACTCCATCAGCATGATGGCCGATGGAACCATAGATGTAAGTAATATGGCAACCCACCGGTTCCCCTTTGAAAGAACAAAAGAGGCTTTTGATCTCGTTGATGGTTACCACGACGGGGTGATGAAAGCTATGATCGATTTTTAGCCCCGCATAAACTTTCGATCCGAAAACAAAAAAACTTTCAATGTATGGATCAACCCCGTACTACTATATTAAACATTATTAGTTCTTTAACCCCCCTTTAGGGGGGCTGGGGGGTAAAAAGGCAGGGGGTAAATACCTTTTAAATCGCATCAGAGCTTCAATGAAGTAGTAGTCCGCGTATGTCAGCGGAACGTCAACTTCACTGTTCCCCGGAAGATGACCAACACAATGCTTCAGTATGAAATTCCCGTTCTCTCCGGCTTCGGCCCTGTATTCCGGCGATGAAAGAGTCCTTATCTGCCTCTCTGCAACAGCCAGATACCTTGCCGACGACCCTGTTTCTGCATAGCGGCTTAGCTCAATCAGGGCCGAGGCCATTATTGCTGCAGCAGAAGCATCTCTTTTGGCTTCCGGAATGCCTGGAGCATCAAAATCCCAGTAAGGAACCTTGTCCTCCGGCATATTCGGATGATTTATTAGAAAGTCTGCAATTTTCTCCGCCTGGCTGAGATATCTGTCAAGACCTGTCATCCTGTACATCGCCGTATATCCGTATAATCCCCAAACCTGACCACGCGCCCAGGCCGACTCATCCGCGGCTCCCTGATGAGTCTGCTTCACTTCGACAGCACCTGTTATGGTGTCGTACGAAACAACATGGTATGAACTGTTATCGGTCCTGAAATGGTTCTTTATCGTTGTATCGGAATGTGTAACGGCTATATTGTAGAACGTGGAATCACCTGAATTCTCGAAAGCCCAAAGCAGCAGTTCCAGGTTCATCATATTGTCAATTATAACCGGACATTGCCAGCCTGCCCTGCTACCCCACGACTGAATACATCCGATATACGGTCTGAAACGGGTGCTCAGGGACCTTGCTCCCGTCAGAAGGACTTCCTTATAGCTCTCTTCTCCTGTGATCCGCAGTCCGTTGCCGAAACTGCAGAACAGCATGAACCCGAGATCATGGGTTCCCTTATTGAATTTTTCATTTTCAATCCTTGCCGTCATTTCGGCAGCAGCATCCCTGAATTTCTGATCGTTTGTATTTTCATACAGGTACCACAGGCTTCCCGGGAAAAAACCGCTTGTCCACCAACCCGGACCGGCTGTAATGAACTCACCCTTTTCATTAAGAGTCCGCGGCAGCTGACCTGGCTTATCCTTCATCACATCCGCCATAAGTGTGTATTGCTCAGCCGCAAAGGCAAGCGATTCATCAATTACTTTATCAATAGGCTTTTCCCTGGTGCAGGAAAAAAGAATAACTGAAATTATCATTCCGGCAGTGATCAGTTTCATGTTCATATCATATCTGGTTAGTTATTTATCGTACAACAAAAATTTGGGAAAGGAAATATATGAATTTTCTTATCATTTTTTATTATACTGCCTGCATTACCCTGTATAAAACGAAATTTGCTATTTTTATCTGAACAATTTAAACCACCTGCCCATGAACAAGCTATCTGCCTTTTTCACAGCCTTTCTCCTCATCACAGCAGCCGCAACGGCCCAGAATGTGGGTTCATCACCCGAATACATCAAAGCCCTTACCCCCGAATGGAAGGGGGAACGTCTGCCCGACGGACGGCCTAAGGTCCCGGATGCAATCCTGGAAAGACTGAAGAATATTTCGATCGAAGAAGCCTGGGGTGTTCTTCGCAACAGGGGATATAACAACCAGTTCGAAAGCGACTGGAAGGTGATTCATCCCGATGAGCCCATGACCGGTCGTGTGGTTACGGCACAATATATGCCGCTCAGACCCGATCTTGAGAAGTATGTCAAAGAGAAGGGAAAGGCCGAAAACCGGGCACAGCAGGGTGGTACAAACTCATGGCCAATCGATGTTCTGACCGACGGAGATGTTTATGTTGCCGACAGTTACGGAAAAATAGTTGACGGAACCCTCATAGGTGATAACCTCGGAAATTCTATTTATTCCAAATCAAAAAGAGGCGTCATTTTCTACGGCTCGGTAAGAGACCAGGAAGGACTCGAGGAGATAAAGGGATTCAATGGATGGATAAAGGGTCAGGACCCATCCTACATCCAGCAGATGAGTCTCGTTTCAATCAATGCCCCCATCCGGGTGGGAAGGGCTGTGGTCCTTCCAGGTGATGTGGTGCTTGCAAAGAAATTCGGCGTGATATTCATACCTGCTCATTTGGTGGAGGAACTTGTTATTACAGCCGAGGTTACAGCCCTGAGGGATGAGTTCGGACACCTTCGGTTGAGGGAAGGAAAGTACAAACCCGGAGAAATCGACAGCCAGTGGAGCGATGAGATCAAAAAAGACTTCATGAACTGGCTTAATAATTACCCCGGAAAACTGCCAATGACCAAAACAGAACTTGATAACTATTTCAAGGAGAGGAACTGGTGAGTCCTGAGCCCTGTGCCCTGAGCCCTGTGCTCTGTGCCTTGCGCCTTGATTTTTAATTAGTGAATTGGGGAAAACAGATAAAGTACTTAAAATGAAAGAAATAATCAGAGATATAAAGGAACAGAACAGCAGACGCGATTTTATTAAAAAGGCTGCTCTCGGAGGCATCGCTCTGGGAGGGTTAATGCATCTGTCAATTGAAGATACAATCGCACAGACAACATCAAAAGTGAATCGCGCTTCCAGCCCTTCAGACCTTAAAATAACCGACATGCGCGTCGCTGTCGTCGGGAACGTCGGACGAACAGCGATAATACGAATTGACACCAACCAGGGCATTTACGGGCTAGGAGAAGTGAGGGACGGGGCGGACGAACGTTATGCCCTGATGCTGAAAAGCAGAATCCTTGGACTCAACCCCTGCAACGTCGAGATGATATTCAAGATAATCAGGCAGTATGGCTACCATGGCCGCCAGGGTGGAGGTGTCTGCGCTGTCGAAATGGCACTCTGGGATCTGTGCGGCAAAGCCTATGGAGTACCCGCATGGCAGCTCCTGGGGGGAAGGTACAGGGATAAAATCCGACTCTATGCCGACACTCCCGGAGCCAACGACCCGGCTGCCTTTGCCCAGACAATGAAAAAAAGGGTGGAAGAACAGGGATTCACCTGGCTAAAAATGGATCTTGGGATCCATGTCGTGGCCAAAGAGCCGGATTCGCTTGTAAACAACAAATTCTGGGACGGCGCTGTTGGTCAGTATGACCTCAGAACCTACATGGGATACGGCAATACCCTTCATCCCTTCACCCAGGTGCAGATAACCGACAAAGGTCTCGAGGGACTCGCAGAATACGTTGAACAGGTTAGAAATGCGGTTGGTTACGAAATGCCTTTGTGCGCCGATCACTTCGGGCATTTCGACATCAACAATTCAATCCGCTTCGGCAGGGCGATGGAGAAATACAGGCTGGCATGGCTCGAGGATATGGTACCATGGTTCTATACCGAACAGTGGCTTACGGTTTCCGATGCGCTTGAAACTCCGACCTGCACAGGCGAGGATATTTACATGCTTAAGGGAGGATTCAAACCTCTTCTCGATACACGTGCCGTTGACATTATCCATCCCGACCTTGCAACCTCGGGCGGACTGCTTGAAACAAAACGAATCGGCGATTATGCAGAGGAATGCGGTGTGGCCATGGCCATGCACATGGCCGGCACTCCGGTATGCTTCATGGCTAATGTGCATTGTGCGGCGGCAACACAGAACTTCCTGTCACTCGAACATCACAGTGTGGACACGCCCTGGTGGGAGAACCTGGTCAAAATGACCGGTTCACAGCCTATGGTTACAAAAGGATTTGCCAATGTACCTCTCGATTCCCCAGGACTCGGAATCGAACTGAATGAGGAAGAAGTTAAGAAACATCTTCACCCCAGGGCAAAGGGATTCTTTGAACCGACCCCGGAATGGGATGACAAACGTTCTCACGACAGGCTGTGGAGCTAACGGACCACTCTTCCTGAGGCATCACCCTTCATAAGCTGCTCGACCTCCGCAACCGAAACGAGATTGAAATCGCCGTGTATAGTATGCTTCAGGCACGATGCAGCTACAGCAAATTCAAGGGCTTTGCGGTCATCGCCGGGATAGGTTATAAGTCCATAGATCAGACCTCCCATGAATGAATCACCCCCTCCTACCCTGTCGACTATATGGGTGATCTGGTAAACAGGCGCCTCATACAGCGTTGTGCCGTCAAAAAGCACACCCGACCATGTGTTGTGATCTGCATTAATCGATCCTCGAAGGGTTATTATCACTTTTTTTGCATTCGGAAACCTTTCCATGAGCTGCCTGCAAACTAACTCATAATCGGAACCTTTCACATTTCCGGCGGAAACATCGGACGACCCGGGCCGGATGCCAAATACCTTCTCGGCATCCTCCTCATTTCCCAGTATTATGTCGCATGCAGAAACAAGGTCCGGCATCACCTCACCTGCCTTCTTCCCCCACTTCCACAGATTCTTCCTGTAATTAAGGTCGCATGATACGATTAGACCCTTTCTTCTTGCAGTTGTTACAGCTGTAAGGCATTCCCTTGCAGCTCCTTCCGATATTGCAGGAGTTATGCCTGTCCAGTGAAACCATCTGGCTCCGTCCAGGACTTTATCCCAGTCGATCATTCCCGGTCCGATCTCCGCAATTGAAGAATGGGAACGGTCATAAATTACCTTGCTCGGCCTTGCCACTGAACCTGTTTCAAGGAAATAAATGCCAACCCTCTCCCCTCCTCTTGCAATATTGGATGTACCAACATTGTACTTTCGCAGTTCACGCACTGCAGCCTCCCCGATGTCATTCAGAGGCAGACGCGTCACAAAATCAGCATCAAGGCCGTAATTAGCCAGCGATACCGCTACGTTAGCCTCGCCTCCTCCGAAAGAGGCAATTAATGATGTTGCCTGCGTAAACCGCTGGTGTTGAGGTGTGGCAAGCCTTAACATTATCTCTCCAAATGTTGTGATCTTCATTACCTTATCTTTTATCTTTTATCTTCCGTCTTCCGTCTTCGTCCACCGGTTTTCCCCTCCACCAGTTGGCAAGCACCGATCCGGTTACATTCATCAACGGTCCGAAAATAGCCGGGGCAAGACCAACTGTTGCCAGCTTGCCCATCTGGTTGGCCAGACCCGATGCCAGTCCTCCGTTCTGCATTCCCACCTCGAAAGCTATGGTGCGTCTGTCCTTTTCAGGCATCCTGAACAGCCATGCAAGAAAATAACCAACCGTGTAACCCGACAGGTTATGAAGCAGGCTTGTGCAGACCAGCAAAACCCCCACACTCAGAAGGCTGTCACGTCCCGAAGCTGTGATCACAGCCACAATAAGGGCTATGCCCACCATAGATATCATCGACAGTATCTTTTCCATTATCTTTTTATCTCCCCCGAAAGACTTCAGGAACAATGTCCCGCCGGCCATCGGCAAAAGATAAAATATAAACAGCATCTTGCCCAGCTGCATCAGGAACTGAGAAAGA
This sequence comes from uncultured Bacteroidales bacterium, assembly GCA_963840965.1. GTDB lineage: Bacteria > Bacteroidota > Bacteroidia > Bacteroidales > VadinHA17 > LD21. The sequence continues at coordinate 149,865 of CAWJAW010000005.1, forward strand.
CTGGCATCCTTTGCCTTAACATAAACCAATCCTGTAAGTATCATCACTACAGGATATGAAACCAGCTGAATAAGCTTCGATCTGGAACTTACATCCTTCTTTAGAAAAAGATTGAAAATAAATCCGGCTACGATCGGAAGAATTATCATATTCAGGATGTCGAGCATCATACTCCAGAAATCTATATCAATAAACTGGCCGGCCAGTTTCTCCATCAGCAGAGGAGTTAGCAGTGGGGAAAGCATTGTCGTTATTGCGGCCAGGGTCACAGCAAGAGGCACATTGGCGCGTGCCAGAAACGACATCACGTTGGATGCCAGACCGCTTGGAACACAACCTATTAATATTATCCCGGCTGCAATCTCAGGAGGAAAACTGAAAATATTCGCTATACCAAGGGCAATCAGCGGCATTATCGAAAACTGGGCTATCACCCCGATTATCACACCCTTTGGCATCCTGATGATGCCTGCAAAATCGTTGAAACTCATCTGCGATCCCATTCCGAACATAATAAGCTGAAGAAGCGGGGTGATAAGCCTGCTGAGCTTGAATTCCCCTATCTGTGTCAGGTACTGGGGATAGAACATGCTCACCACGACAGCAGTGAAAATCCAGAGTGTGTAAGATAATCCCTTGAACCGGCTAAATCCCCTTACCCCGGTCGCCAGAGCGATAAAACCGGTAATTAGCAGCCATCCCATCAGGGTTATGTTTCCGAGTAAATATGAGATAAGTGAGGAAACTATCATTACGGCTGAAAGTATAAGCAACAGAGAATAAACATTCTTCTTCATAAGACGATCATTAAGACAAATCTTCGTGAGCTAAATATAGCAAAATGACATGAATTGGCTAAAGCAGGCGCTCTTTTTTACCTGCTTCTGAAATAGTAATCCCTTAAGATTTGAAAAGATTGATATATCTTAGTCATGAAATAATCGTGTATCAATTCATTTTGTTTCTTATGGGCAGAATCGTCGTTATCGGAAGCTCAAACACCGACATGGTGGTTAAATCAAAGAAGATCCCGGAACCGGGTGAAACCATCATCGGCGGTACCTTTTTCATGAATCCTGGCGGAAAGGGAGCTAACCAGGCTGTGGCAGCCGCCCGGCTCAGCGGTAAGGTTACACTGGTAACCAAAACAGGCAACGATTATTTCAGCGAACAGGCCAAGCATATCTTTGACTTTGAAGGAATTGAAACAAAGTATATAGTCAATGACCCGCGAAACCCTTCCGGGATAGCTCTGATCATGGTTGATCAGGAAGGAGAAAACTGCATTGTAGTTGCTCCGGGTTCAAACGGCACTCTTTCAGCTTACGACATTGACGATGAAGTCTATGGCAATGATCCTTCGGATGTTTTTCTGATGCAGCTTGAGATTCCGGTCAGTACTGTGGAATTTGTGGCTGAAAGGGTTTCATCCAGGGGGAACAGGGTCATTCTCAATCCTGCTCCCGTGAAACAGCTTTCAAACGAACTGCTGAAATGTCTTTATATCATTACCCCAAATGAATTTGAAGCCGAAATGCTCACAGGAATAAAGGTCACCGACGCTTCATCAGCTGAGAAATGCGCTGAAAAGCTCAAGGCAAGGGGACCCCAGAATGTAATCATCACAATGGGCGCAGCAGGGGCTTACCTCCTGTCAGACAATATATCGAGGATAATCCCGGTTGTGCCGGTCAGGGCGCTCGATACGACCGCAGCAGGCGACGTCTTCAACGGAGCACTGGCTGTGGCAATTTGCGAAGGCAGAAACCTTGGAGAGGCGGTTCGCTTTGCAAACTCGGCTGCCGCAATCTCGGTAACCCGTATGGGTGCCCAGTCATCAGCCCCCTTCAGGAAAGAAATCAATTTGTGAAGACTAATAAATTTTTGTACCAAACACTCAACTAATATCAAAATGAGAAGTCCGGTTTACATACTGTCTCTGCTAATCCTTGTCATTGCCGGATGTTCCGGCCAGACACATGAGAAAGGCAAACAAGCGATTAAAATAATATTTGACACTGACCTTGGTCCCGACTATGATGATGTCGGAGCCCTGGCCTTTCTTCATGCAATGGCCGACAGCGGTAAAGCGGAGATACTGGCCACAGTGTCATCAAACAGGCATGAGCTTGTCGTTCCTTCCATTAATGTTATAAACACCTGGTTCAACCGACCCGGCCTACCCGTCGGAGCTCCACTGAACAACGGCGCCAGCATGGGTTCATCCCAGCACTGGGCAGACTCTCTGGTTGCCAAATACCCGCATGCTATCAAGTCAACATCCGAAGCCGAAGATGCAGTTAATGTTTACCGCAGAACCCTTGCAGGACAGCCCGACAACAGTGTTACAATAATAACAGTAGGATTCCTTACAAATCTGAGAAATCTTCTTCAGTCAGGTCCCGACGACATCAGCCCGCTGACCGGAATACAACTCATTGAGAAAAAAGTATCAAACCTGGTCTCAATGGCCGGAAGTTTCCCCGAAGGAAGGGAATTCAACGTCTACATAGATCCGGCTGCATCGAAATATGTATTTGCCCACTGGCCCGGCGAAGTAATATTTACTGGATTCGAGATAGGCAAAGAAATACTCACAGGCCTCAGGGTTATGCAGATGCCAATAAAAAGCCCTGTAAAGGATGTCTTCCGGATAAGCATACCAATGTCGGAAGAAGACAGAAACGGCCGCATGAGCTGGGACGAAACAGCCGTCCTGATAGCAGTATATGGAACAGATGATTTCTTCGAAACCCGGAGAGGTACCATCCTGATTGATGAAGAAGGCAATAACCTTTGGATTGATGATTCCGAAGGAAAACATCAATATGTAATTCAGAAGATGCCTGTTCCTGAAATAACGCGTTTCATCGAAGACAGGATGATGCATATGCCATCTGACAAAAAATAAACCTAATTAATAATATAATGATAAACAAATACTTCCCGCTTCTGTTTTCAGTGATACTTCTTGCACTGATCTCGTGTTCCGGTTCAGGAGATTTAACTCCGGTAAAATCAGATGTTCTTAAAGATAAGATCGCCGGCGGCTGGGCAGGGAAAATGATAGGTGTCACATATGGAGCGCCTACAGAGTTCAGGGCTCAGGGTCGAACCTATGAGGATTCAATAAAATGGAAACCATCCGATATCAGGGGAAGCCTCTGGCAGGATGATATCTACGTCCAGCTCTCATTTCTCATGGCCATGGACAAATACGGCATGGATGCTCCTGCAAAAAAGTTCCAGGAGATGTTTGCACTTGCCGGATTCCCTTTGTGGCATGCCAATATGCAGGCCAGAAAAAATTACCACGACAGTATTTTCGCCCCCCTGTCGGGAAGCCCTGAATATAATATCCATGCCGATGACATTGATTTCCAAATAGAATCGGACTATATTGGTTTCATGTGCCCGGGGATGCCCGCTAGTGCTTCGAAAATAGCCGACAGAATAGGACGTATTATGAATTACGGTGATGGTGTCTATGGTGGAATCTTCGTTGCTGCCCTCTATTCGGAAGCATTTTTTGAATCAGACATCAGGCTCATCATCAATAAAGCCCTTCTCTCCATACCTCCTGAAAGCGACTATCACAAGGCAATCAGCGATGTGATTGTACTCCACAGACAATATCCTTCCGACTGGCACGCTGCATGGATGCAGCTTGAGGAAAAATGGGGCGATGTCGATATTTGCGGCGCAGGATCTCCTTTCAATATCGATGCAAAGCTCAACGGCGCCTACATTGTCATGGGACTGCTGTATGGCGAAGGGGATCCCCTAAGGACACTCGAGATATCAACCCGCTGCGGCCAGGATTCCGACTGCAATCCCTCAAACGCGATGGCAATTCTGGGTGTCATAAACGGTTTCAGCGGATTACCAGCCGAAATGCAGGATGGGATAACGGCCATCGCCGATTCAACTTTCATTCATACATCCTATACTTTCAACACAGCCGTCGAATCCACATACAAATATGCCCTCGACCTTATCGGCCGGTCAGGAGGGAAGACAAGCGGAAGCAGTATCCTTATAAAAATAGAAGAACCATCTGCCCCGCAAGTGGAAATATCCTTCCCTGATCTCGTCTTCGACAGAAAAATATCAGTGTTTGACAAAAAGGAATGGAAATCTAAAGGAAAGTGGGAGATTCACGGGGCAACATCAGGAGAGGGTGATCAGCGACCTGGCCAGGCGATTGTTTCCGGGAACACCGGTGATGAACTTACAATTGAATTTTCCGGAACAGGCATCTCACTCGAAGGAAACTGGTATCGCGACGGCGGCAGGGCGGACGTCTTCCTTGACGGAAAGCTGCACCGCACTATTGACACTTATTATGATTATGCCGGACAACAGCATACGGAAAGCATCTGGCATGCAGTAAACCTTCAGCCGGGGGACCATACAGTTAAACTGGTTGTCAAGGGTGAAAAGCGGAACGAGTCAGCAGGGACTAAGGTGTATATCACTGCTGCTACAATCTTCAGGGGAGCTGAAAAAAAGAATGAAACCCACAAATTCAGCTTTGAACAATAGCTGAACCAATGAAAGGCTGCTTTAAATCATTATTTCACCGGTACATTTCTTCTGCTGAGAGGAATGTAATCACTCCTTTGGTAGACATTCTTAAATGCAGGCCTTATAATCCTTTTCGCTGAATAGGTAAGCTCCTCGATCCTGTGTGTGCACCATCCCGAAACCCTTGCTACTGCAAAGAGCGGGGTATACAGCTCTTTTGAAATCTCGAGACATGAATAGACAAAGCCTGAATAAAAGTCAACATTGATACAAAGCGTCTTTGCAGTCTTCTCACCCTTAAACACCCGGAAAACCTCAGGAGTGATTTTTTCCACCAGCGAATAAAGCTCAAACTCCTCAAGACGCCCTTTCTCAACTGCCAGTTCTCTTGCCTTTTTCTTGAGTATGATTGCCCTCGGATCGGAGAGAGTGTAAACGGCATGACCGACTCCATATATCTTCCCAGAAAAATCATTCGCCTGCTTATTTAGTATCTTCAGAAGATAATTCTCTACCTCCTCCTCATCTTTCCAGTCCTTAACATTCGCTTTGATATTCTCCATCATATCGAGAACCCTCACATTGGCCCCGCCGTGCAGAGGCCCTTTCAGCGACCCAATAGCCGATGTAACCGACGAGTAGATATCCGTCTCCGATGAACTCGTAACCCTCATGGTGAATGTAGAGTTGTTTCCGCCTCCATGTTCGGCGTGAAGTACAAACATCAGATCAAGAAGATCAGCCTCAAGTTTCGTGTACCCCCTGCTGCTGCCTTTGATAAGGTGCAGGAAGTTCTGTGCAGTGGTGAGCCCCGGTTTGGGATGACGTATCGACAGCGTCTTTCCTTTGTACAGATGCCTGAGCGCCTGATAAGAATAGGCAACTATTGTGGGGAATTTGGCAATGAGGTTCAATGACTGCTTTACCATGTTGTTGAGAGAAATGTCATCAGGCTTATCGTCGAGTATATAGAGCCCCAGAACCGATCGGGCCAGGATATTCAAAACATCCTTTCCCTTCATCGAGAGTATCATGTCTTTTACAAAATCGTCAGGAAGAGCCCTCAGTGATGCCATATACGCAGTGAACTCCTTTAGTTCGTCGGACGATGGCAGATAACCGGTAAGAAGAAGAAATACCGTCTCATCAAACCCGTGCCTGGCTTCCTTCTGAAATCCGTCAGTGATATCTTCCAGATCAATTCCTCTGTAATATAGCTTTCCCGGCATGGGAATTACTTTCCCTTCCTCTTTCCTGTAACCGACTACATCACCAACGTTCGTCAGACCTACCAGAACACCGGTTCCGTCGGCATTTCGCAAACCTCTTTTTACGTCATATTTCTCATACTCTGAGCTGTCGATGTCGCAGGATTTTTTTACGGGTTTTTCCAGCTTTGAAATAATGTTGTTATCTTCCATGATTACCGGCTTATTTGATTATTTATTAATATTGTCAATCAGTGCATTACCGAATTCAGATGTCCTTAAGAGATGGGCATCGTCCATCTGACGATGAAAATCGTAGGTAACCTTCCTTTCCTGGATGGTCCTTTCCAGACCTTTATAGATACAATCAGATGCTTCTCCCCAGCCGAGATAATCGAACATAAGAGCTCCCGACAGGATCACCGATCCCGGATTAACCTTATCCTGGCCGGCGTATTTCGGGGCGGTCCCGTGGGTTGCCTCAAAAACAGCATGACCGGTTTCGAAATTGATGTTCCCTCCCGGGGCGATGCCGATACCTCCCACTATGGCAGCGAGTGCATCGGATATATAATCGCCGTTAAGGTTCAGCGTGGCAATTACCGAGTATTCAGATGGCCTGGTAAGTATTTGCTGGAGAAAGGCATCGGCAATTACATCCTTGACTATGACTTTGCCTGCTGATTCAGCTTCTGCCAGAAGTTCCTTTGCTTTCTCCTCCCCATCTTTTTCAGCAGTGACGCGGTACTGGTTCCATGTAAATACATAATCACCGAACTCCCTTTCAGCAAGTGCATACCCCCACTTCATGAATGACCCTTCGGTATATTTCATTATGTTTCCCTTATGAACAATTGTAACTGAGGGAAGCTTCCTGTCAACGGCAAACCTTAGCGCCTGCCTCACAAGACGTTCCGTCCCTTCAAGTGAGACGGGCTTGATGCCAATGGATGATGTTTTCGGAAAACGGATGGACCTCACTCCCAGTTCATCTATAAGAAACCTCCTTAGTCGCTCAGTCTTCTCATCACCATTCATATATTCGATGCCCGCGTAAATATCCTCCGAGTTTTCCCTGAAAATATGCATGTCGACCTTTTCAGGATTTTTTACAGGGCTCGGAACCCCATTGAAATACCTTACCGGACGATAACAGACGTACAGATCCAGTTCCTGCCTGAGTGCCACGTTAAGTGAACGCATCCCGCCTCCAACCGGAGTGGTGAGCGGTCCCTTGATCCCAACCATATACTCCCTGAAACTATCCAGTGTTTCCGCAGGCAGCCACTGACCCGTCAGATTGAAGGCTTTCTCCCCTGCAAGGACTTCCTTCCATTCAATCTTTCGGCGTCCTTTATAGGCTTTCGTAACGGCAGAATCAAAAACCCGCACCGAAGCATTCCAAATATCAGGCCCGGTCCCGTCTCCCTCGATAAAGGGAATTACCGGATTATCAGGAACATCCAGTTTGCCATTTATAAGTCTGATTTTTTGAGACTTCATATTTTTATATTAAGTATTTGACTTTCTGATCAGGTTCAGGGCGCTTCCCGCCCGGAACCATGCTATCTGATTTTCATTGTATGAGTGAAGCGCTTCAATGTCTTCAACAGTCTCATCCGAATGATGAACTTCAAGCCGGAATGTGCTTCCGGGAGCAAACTTTTTAAAATCTCCCAGGCTGAACCAGTCATCCTCGCGTATCCTTTCATAATCAGCAGGATTGGCAAAGGTGAGTGTCAGAATCCCCTGTTTCTTGAGATTAGTCTCGTGGATGCGGGCAAATGATTTCACTATGATGGCTCTTACTCCAAAGAACCTCGGTTCCATTGCAGCATGCTCCCGCGATGAGCCCTCGCCGAAATTATCCTCCCCGACAACCACCATACTCAGACCGCTTTCACGGTAACTGTCCGCCACTTCAGGTACCGGTTCATATTTCCCCGTAAAAATGTTGAGAACCGAATTAACCCCGTCGTTGAACGCATTAACCGCGCCGGTCATGTAATTGTCTGAGATATTCTCAAGATGACCGCGGAATTTAAGCCAGGGGCCCGCCATCGAGATGTGGTCGGTGGTGCATTTGCCTTTCACCTTGATCAGCAGGGGCATATCCTGAAATTCATTTTCATTAAACTCCTCGAAAGGTTTTAGTATCTGAAGCCTTTCAGAACCGGGGTTAATAGTTACCTCGATATTCCTTCTGTCGGCTGGAGGCATTCTGTAGCCGGGAGGCGGTCCTGACAGGGCCGGCGGCGGAAGTACTTCCCCCGAAGGCTCAGGCAGACTAACAAGCATCCTGTCCTTGCTTAATACCATATCTGTCAAGGGATTAAACATCAGGTTACCCGCAACCGACATAGCTGCAACTATTTCAGGCGATGCGACAAATGCATGGGTCTGGGGATTCCCGTCAGCCCGGCTGGCAAAATTCCTGTTAAAGGAATGGATTATCGAATTGGAACCTTTCTTTTCACCCCTGTCCCACTGCCCTATGCAGGGTCCGCAGGCGTTAGCAAAAAGCTTTGCTCCTGCTTTCCTGAAAATATCCATCAATCCTGCCTCTTCCGAGATTTTCCTGATACTCTCCGATCCGGGAATAATTATGAATTCAGATTTGACTGAAAGGTTATTCTGAAGCGCATGTTCTATCACCGAAGCTGACCTCGAAAGATCCTCAAACGACGAATTGGTGCATGAACCAATTAGTGCAGCACTAATTTTGAGCGGCCATCCGTGCTTTACTGCCTCTTCCTTCATCATCGATATCGGCACAGCACGATCGGGAGTGAAGGGACCATTGATATAGGGTTCAAGAGCCGAAAGATCAATCTCATATACCTGATCGAAATACCTGGCTGGATCATCGTACACTTCCTGATCAGCCGTGAGATGAACCCGGTTAGCCCGGACAAGCTCTGCAACCTCATCTCTTCCGGTAGAAACAAGGTAGTCGATCATCGGTTCATCCAGACCGAAAACAGAGCAGGTAGCCCCCGTTTCGGCGCCCATGTTGCATATTGTTGCCTTACCGGTGCACGACAATGAAGCTGCGCCTTCTCCGAAATATTCTATCACTGAGCCGGTTCCTCCCTTGACAGTAAGCATGCCTGTCAAACGCAGAATAATATCCTTGGCTGAGGTCCATCCGTTAAGCCTGCCTGTTAGCTTCACTCCTATTATCCCGGGAAGTCTCAGCTCCCATCCCATTCCCGTCATGACATCAACGGCATCTGCCCCTCCGACTCCCGGTGCAATCATCCCAAGACCTCCGGCCGTGGGTGTATGCGAATCGGTTCCTATCATCATGCCTCCGGGAAAAGCGTAATTCTCAAGCACAACCTGGTGGATTATCCCGGCACCCGGATCCCAGAAACCGATATTGTACTTACCCGAAACAGATCTGAGAAAATCATACACCTCCCTGTTCATACCCAGAGCAGTACTCAGATCCTCGTCAGCGCCAAGTTTTCCCTTAATCAGATGATCGCAATGAACCGATGCAGGAACCTCCGATTGGTCCTTCCCCGTCACCATGAACTGTAACAGGGCCATCTGGGCTGTGGCGTCCTGCATGGCAACTCTGTCGGGACGAAAAACAGCATAATCAGACTTTCTTTTCAATGCGGCGATCTGCGACCGGTCGATCAGATGATTGAACAGTATCTTTTCGGTAAGGGTAAGGGGCCGGCCGGCCGCCTTGCTGATCTCTTCCATCCTGGCGGGAAGTGTCCGGTAAAAGGTTCTGATTATGTCGATATCAAGGATCATATTTGCAATGTCTGGCTTTTAATTTTTTCTCACATGCCCGTTACCCTCTATGATCCACTTGTAGGTTGTCAGCTCCCGAAGAGCCATAGGACCACGTGCATGAAGCTTCTGTGTCGAAATGCCTATTTCTGCACCCAGACCGAATTCACCTCCGTCGGTAAAAGCAGTGGATGCATTAGAATAAACAGATGAAGCATCGACATGTTTGAAAAACAGTGCTATTCGTTCACTGTCTTCGGAAATTATAGCTTCGCTGTGCCTCGAACTATACTTTTCAATATGCTCCAGCGCATCCTCCATGTTTGAAACTGTCTTCACCGCCATCCTGAGTGAAAGGAACTCGGTGCCGAATGATTCTTCTGTTGCATTCCGGAGCAATTCCGAAGGGTAAGCACCCTTCAAAGCCTCAAAGGACTTGTTATCGGCCAGGATCTCCACTCCGGAGCCTCCGCACAGGCCTGTCAGATATGGCAGGTCAGCCAGCCGGCTTTCATGAATTATAAGGCAGTCGAGGGCATTACAGACACTCACCCTCCTGGTCTTTGCATTGTGAATTATCCTGCGTCCCTTATCCCGGTCGCCATATTCGTCAAAATAGGTGTGACAGATGCCAGCGCCCGTCTCGATCACCGGAATTTCAGAGTTCTCCCTGACGAAATCAATCAGGTTCCGGCTTCCCCTTGGAATGATAAGATCAACATACTGCCTTGCTTTCAGAAGCATGGTGGTCTCATCCCGCCCCGGAGGAAGCAGAGTGAGAACATCTGGATTGACATCGAATTCTTTAAGTACATCCTTAATGACACTGGTTATCGCTATATTTGAACTGATGGCATCGCTACCTCCTTTCAGGATGCATACATTGCCCGATTTCAGACAAAGCGAAAAGACATCAAAGGTCACATTAGGCCTTGATTCATAGATTATACCGATAACACCGAAAGGAACCGAAATCCTCGAGATCTTCATTCCATCGGATCTTTCATATTCAGACAGGATCTGTCCGAGTGGAGATTCCATTTCTGAGACCTTCATTATGTCTGATGAAATGGACCAGATTCGTTCCTCTGTCAGCATAAGCCGGTCGTATAACGGATCGCCCTTGTCCATCCGTGCCAGGTCACGGGAATTTTCTGAGATAATAAATTCCATCCTGCTGAGAGCTTCTTCAGACAGTCTCTCCAGAATCAGGTCGATGGTTTCCGTCCCGATTACATTCAGCGATCTCCTCGCCGCTGATGCATTAATAAGAATTTTCTCCAGACTGTTCATAATGCATTTCCAAATATTCAGGTGCCAAATCCGTTTCTCAGTTCATCGTTTAAAACAAGATAATGGTAATGTATTAAGGGTCTGGGAAGTTTAACCCCAATGCTCTGCTCCGCCTTCCTTGAGTCATAGGCTGACTTCCCCAAACCGATATTTTTACCCTCCTCATCAAGTATCCTGATAATGTCACCTTTCTCAAAATAACCTTCAACCCCTGTTATACCTACCATCAGCAGGCTTGAAGCCTTGTCGGCAAGAAGAGCATCCCTGGCTCCCTTGTTAACAACAACCGCCCCCTTTGCGAATGTATCGGAATGATAAAGCCATTTCTTGACACTCTTCGGCCGGCCGTTGCATCCGCGGAGTCGAGTAAAGGGGACATCCCTGCCCCTCAGAATATCAAGGACGATTGAATCGCGGTTGCCGTTGGCTATAAATACATCAACTCCTTCGGAGGCAATTTTCCGTGCGGTGGTATATTTGGTCAGCATACCACCTCGTCCAAATCCCGATTTTGAAGATGTTATATACTGCTCCGGATTAACCGAACCATCACAAACCTCTTTTATTATCTCCACCCCATCCGAACCGGGAACCCCGTTGTAAATACCGTCCACATCCGACAGAAGAAACAGAGCCTCACTGCCCATCATTGAAGCCATCATTCCCGACAGTTCGTCATTGTCGGTGAACATCAGCTCGTTAATCGCCACTGTGTCGTTTTCATTCACAACAGGCAGTACCTTATTCTCGATCATCGCAGAAATACAGTTCTTCATATTGAGATAATGACGCCTGTCGCCGAAGCCTTCCTTGGTTGCAAGTACCTGACCTGCAATGATATTGTATTTTTCGAACAGGAACTGGTAGGTCGTCATCAGTTTCACCTGGCCTATGGCTGCCCATATCTGCTTGGCTGATACAATATTGGTCCTCTTTGCCGGAACAACCGAACCTCTCCCTGCCGCTACCGCACCCGATGAAATCAGGATCACCTCCAAACCCTGTTTTGACAGAACAGCAATGTCCTCCACTATCCTGAGCATCCGGCCCACATTAAGCGAACCGTCCTCCCGGGTTATAACATTGCTCCCGACTTTAATTGCAATCTTTTTGTATTTCCAGTCAGTATTTTTCAATTTGATATTTTTTTGTGCTGTTCTGAAAAATTTTCGCGCAAAAATAATAGAATTTATTAATACATTAAAGTAATATTGAGATTTTTAAACATCTTTATACTTCAGTTTCAGGAGAAAACAGGTAGTAAGTAAATCGACAAAAAAACGTCAACGCCGGTTCTGAATCTGTTAATTATCATGTTTAAGAATTAAACCCTGATGCAATTATCCGTTATTTTTACAATTTAGTAAAAACGAATGACTTCCTGCCTCTTGCAGTGTATTAATCAGAAATAAAATAGTGAAAGACATGAGATTTGTAATTATCCTTCAGTTTGCTGCGGCAATTATGGTAACAACAGTTACTTGTAAAAAAACCGCTGAAGTCCAGATTTCAGGTGAGTTTAAACAATGGCATACTGTAACCCTTACCTTCGCCGGACCGCATGCAGGCGAATATGATACCCTGAATCCATTCACCGATTACCGGCTTGATGTTGAATTTACAAACGAAAACATGTCATTTAATGTTCCCGGTTATTTTGCAGCCGATGGGAAGGCAGCGGAGACATCGGCACAATCAGGTAACATCTGGCGGGTTAAATTCTGCCCTCCTTCCCCGGGAGAATGGAAATATAATGTCAGCTTCGCAAAGGGCAGGAATATAGCCATCTCAGTCGACCCGGCTTCAGCTCAAAAGATTTTTCCTGATGGTGAAACAGGAATTATTAAAATATCAGAATCAGACAAAAGCGCTCCCGATTTCCGTTCAAAAGGACGGCTTAAATATGACGGAACTCGCTACCTGAAGCACGAAGGGAATGGAGAAATTTTTCTGAAAGGAGGAGCTGACAGCCCTGAGAATTTCATGGCTTACAGGGAATTTGACGGTACATACTACGGAGGAAGCAACAAAGCCAGAAGCGGAGAAGCAGATCCCAACCAGGGATTACATCTGTATGAACCTCATATTCCCGACTGGAATGAGGGTGATCCTCTATGGAATAACGGCAGGGGAAAAGGTATTATCGGAGCTCTGAATTATTTGTCATCCAAAGGAATGAACAGTTTTTACTTTCTTACACTGAATATTCTGGGCGATGGCGAGGACGTGTGGCCGTATACTGACCGTAACGAACGTTATCGTTTCGATTGCAGTAAACTGGATCAGTGGGATATAGTCTTTTCCCACGCCGATCAGCTTGGAATTATGATGCACTTTGTCCTGCAAGAGACTGAAAATGAATGTCTTCTCGATTGCGGCTATCTTGATGTTCAAAGAAAGTTATATCTCAGGGAGCTGATTGCCAGGTTCTCGCATCACCTGGCACTTACCTGGAATCTTGGCGAAGAACATCACCCTACTGACTGGTCACCTTACGGACAGACTTACAGTGACACCAAAAAGATGGCTGACTATATCAGGGAAACAGATCCGTATGATAATTTCATCGTAATTCATACCCATTCCAGTCCTGTACAAAGGAAAAAAGATATGACTGAATATCTTGGATTTAAAAATGTAGAAGGTCCTTCAATCCAGTGCGGCAATGTGGATGAGGTTCACGAGGATGCACTTTACTGGATAGGGAAATCAGGTGACGCACTACATCAATGGGTGGTTTGCATCGATGAGATAGGTCAGCACTGGAAGGGAGCCCTGCCTGACTCATTCGATCCGGGTCATGATACAATAAGACATAAAGTATTGTGGGGCAACCTTATGGCAGGGGGTGGTGGTGTTGAATGGTACTTCGGATATCAGTATCCGCATTCAGACCTGAGCTGTGAGGACTGGAGAAGCCGCGACCTGCTTTGGGATCAGACAAAAATTGCGCTTGATTTCTTCCACAGGTATCTGCCTTTCGAGGAAATGAAGAACGCTGATGAACTTACCTTATCCAAAGACGATTACTGCTTCGCAAAAACAGACGAGACTTATGTAGTTTATCTTCCACAGGGCGGTCAGACAGAGATCATGATACCGGAAGGCAACTATGACATACTGTGGTTCAACCCGAGAGAAGGAGGGGATTTACAGAAAGGCCCGGTTGACAGAATTGCAGGAGGAGGGTATGCCACGACAGGCTTACCTCCCGCAGACCTTTCCAAAGACTGGGTTTGCCTCATAAGGAATTTATCGGCCCGGTAATGATAAATTTCTTATTGTTAAGTCATTATTATATCGTTTTAATATCATTATAATATTTTTATAATATAACTATGATATTATTTTGATATCAATAAACCATCTCTCAATGGTTGCGTGTCACAACTGCAAAAGCGTCTCCCGGATATTCCGAAGTCAGCTCCACCAGATTCCCGCCTGTAATTGTTCCCTGAATGTCCCAATCAGCCTTTTCCACGGGAATCCAGTTAACTGAAAAGGTTTCTTTCCAGGCACCAAGGTCAAGGGTAACAGTGCCGGGTCCTGTGAAATAAACAACATACGATTCTCCATCCTTTGCAGAAATGAAAGCACCATAATCCTCATTATTCTTAAGCAGATCCATGGCGGGCACAATATCCCAGAATTTTACTTTGACTTCAATTTTACGGATAGTAGCCAGGCAATTGATTGAAGGCTGGCTCAGGCCAAGGCCTGATGGCGGCCTGTGAAACCGGCTTGAAGCAAAGCCCCCGACAATATTCCTGAAAAAGGTCTGAACAGCATGTTGTGTTGTAATACCTCTATCGAGCCAGCTCCCGCGATCACTTCCGTACACTTTCGTGCTGTTGACCGGCCTGGGATTATCCTTTATGTAATCAAAAACATACTGCGCATTTTCCCAGTTTGGCCGGCCCGGGGTCTGACTATTCTGCGAAATATCTATAAAGCCGTATCTTTCGGGATGATCGAGTGTGCGTTTGTGCATCGCCGACTTAACATCCCAGTTATCCCACATCTGGGTAATGTAAATTTCTTTCCCTTCAGAATTTTCTTTTATGAACCCGTTCCAGAATATTGCCCATTCCTCCACTCCGCTTGTTTCATTATCAATACAATACAGCACATTGTCATATCGAAGAGATATTGAAAGGAGCTTTTTTACAAAATTTTGCTGGTATTCAAGCAGTACCTCATTGTTCTCCAGATCGGGCACCGTAAAGAAGAAAGGCTGCTTGTTCTGACCTGGATGAAGCGGATAAAGGCTGTCCAGACCCGCTTCGGAATACGTATAATTAATATTGTTCTTTGGATTGAAGGGATCAGTGAGCCATGGGTCCCTGGAATGGTCGAAACGGTCCCATATTTCAATCTGGACAATTATTTCCCTTTCCTGTGTAAGTTTCAGAAGATTCTCAAAACGCTGCCAGTAGTCTTCATTCCATTTATCCAGATCATATAAGCCAGGTGAAGCCAGGGCGAAAGCATGCTTGTTACCTGGATCGCGGTCGCTCATGGTGTTACGGATATAATTACCGCCAAACATCCTCAGACTGTCAAGATGCGACTCCAGATTATCATTTTGAAAAAGATTATCATTATCTGTTGCTCCGAGAAGCAGAACAGGTTTGCCGTTATACTGCCAGAAACGGGGATTTTCATTCCAGGGCCTTATCTGGTCCACGGCTTTTTTTCTTGAAAAAGTGCACGAACCGGCTATAAGGGTCGCTACACAGATCATAACCCATCTCATGTTTTTCATATACCTTAGCTTAATTCATTCTAATGTAATAATCGAGAAATTCCTGACAAGATTACGAAATTAGGAATAATAATTATATTTAAGCAATCGTATGCATCATCATGATTCTCAGAGGAGAATTGAGCATAATGTTAATATTGCCAATACTTTAAACCCAACAGATGAACAGAAAAACAATTCTTTCGTGTATCCCTCTGGCCCTGGCGCCATTTACAAGCAGCTGTGATCATAAGGAAACACCTCCAAACATAATATTCCTTCTTACCGACGATCAACGCTTTGATGCAATGGGTTACACCGGTAACAGTTATATCAGTACACCCAATATCGACAGACTTGCTGAACATGGAATAATCTTCCGGAATGCATACGTTACAACCTCAATTTCTTGTGCCAGCAGGGCCAGCATTCTTACGGGGCAGTATGCATCGCGACACGGGATCAACGATTTTAACACAGATTTTTCTGACGAGGCTTTAATGAAAACCTACCCTCTGATGCTTAAAAATCAGGCTGGCTATAAGATAGGTTTCATCGGAAAATATGGTGTAGGACTCGAAAAGCAGCCTGCTGAGGTGTATGATTACTGGGGATGCGAAAAGGCAATCCAGCCAAGATATGAGAATTACGATTCGACCGGTAAAATGACTCATTATACCGATATTGTTAACTCCCGCGTAGAAGACTTCCTGTCTGAGTATGGAGGAGAAGCTCCCTTTTGTCTGTCAGTAAGTTTTAAAGCACCTCATGTCGAGGATTCAGATCCACGGCAGTTTATTTACAACGAAAGATATTCGGAATATTACAAGAATCTTGATTACCCCAGGCCTGAATCAGGCGGTGATGAATACTGGAAATTATTCCCGGAGAAATTCAGGTTTAACAATGAAGCCCGCAGGAGATGGCAGATCCGTTTCGAGACAGATACACTTTTCAGGGAAAGCGTACGAAGCTATTACCGCCTGATACAGGGAGTGGATGATGTTGTAGGAAATCTGACCAGAAGGCTTGATGAGCTTGGTATTGGAGAGAATACCATAATAATAATGATGGGCGACAATGGATTCTTCCTTGGTGAGCATGGTCTTGCTGGAAAGTGGTTCCCCTATGAGGAATCGGTAAGAGTACCCTTGTTTATTTATAATCCTCTGGAAAAAGAAGAAAACAGGGGAAGAAGAATCGAATCCATTGCTCTCAATATTGATATAGCTCCAACCATTCTTACATTTGCCGGACTGAAAAAGGATCCCGGCATGCAGGGAGAACCATTGCAGAATACCTGGAAAGAGGAAGCTCCGGAATGGAGGGAAAAATTCTTTTATGAACATCGTTTTGATCATCCCGGATTACCAAAATCCGAAGCGGTGATAGGTCCCGATTACAAATACATAAACTACTACGAACTGCCTGACAGCAGCAGGGAATTTTATGACCTCACGGATGACCCCGGGGAAATAAGGAACCTCATTAATTCTTCAGATTATAATAGTCAAATCAAACAGCATGAACTAATGCTTGACAGTTTGAGGGGAACTGTAAGGTAGGTGCAGGTTTGATTTTTTCAGCATTGCAAATCAATCTCTATTCCACTATTAATTTTTAAGAGTTACTGCACTAACGCATCTTTTTACTTTAACCAGGGTTAGAATGATCAGGACAAACTGGGAAAAATCTAATCTGGTTGTATTATTTTACCACGGATTTCTCGGAGAACACGGGTGATGCACGGATGGTCTCAATTAATATCATCTGTGATTTTATCCGTGATCCCGATAGCCATCGGGACCGTGAAATCCGTGGTGAATCAATTCATGAAGATCAATGATATTAGTATAAATGCTAAGAAATCTGCAATTTATCTCTCCGGGCTCTGGCTGGTATAACCTTTTAAATACCTTATTCAAACAATGGTATCACTGTCACACTAATTGTCAGAAGTCAGGAAGATTGCACTAATGTTTATATGTTTGAATTCCAAATCAGATTGACAGGTATTTTTTCAAAAGATTTTTACCTGTTATAATGGCTTCCCGTCCGGATGATTCGATCCCGTACCATCCTCTGTAACCCCCGTCATGACACATTTTTATCATCTTCGCCGTAAGTTCTTCCGTCGGCTGGTTCCGGTATGACAATCCTACCGCCCAGGGCAGCATCTTTTCGAGATATTCCACATTATCGAAATCTTCAGACGGAGCCCGCCAGTCCGGATAAGAGCCAAAATAGAGGTTGTTCACCTCTTTCAGGAGAGCTACCATCCAGTCAGCATCATTCGACACTCCTCCGTGATTTTCAATACATACACTGATTCCTGCAGGAACCGCATATTCCAACAGCATGTTGTATGACTCAGCCGCCCACTTCAGAGCCTCATCCTTATTCACCCCCTCCGGCCCCCTGCAGTTGGTTCTGATGGCATGACAACCGAGATAATGAGCGATATCAATCCATTTTTTGTGATTGATAAAGAACTGCTTTCTTAATTCGGGCGTTGGCTCACAACCATCTCCTTCTGAGTCAACCATTATCAATACCATCGTTACCCCATGAGTGTCGGCATTCTTTTTCAACTGATTGAGATAGCTTACGGTAGGCACCTCAAACAGTGTATTCACAAACTCAATCCCGTTCAATCCAAAATCCTCCCTCGCAATCCGTGGAAAATCGAGGTTCTTCCATTTACCATCCCTGATCTCCTGGACCAGAGCCCATTGCGCAAGCGAAATATCATCCTTCGTCATATGACGGGTTGGGATGGCTTTCGATTGACTTAATAAACCAGGTGCTGCCAGTCCGGCTGCTCCCAACATAACAGTTTTTTCAACAAAACTTCTTCTTGAATACTGCTTCTGTGTGTTTTTCATAGTTCGTTTCTTATTTAAATTAACATCCTTTTCTGTAATACCTTTTTTTAGCCTGTTCAAGATCATTTTCTTCTGTCTATTACCTCTCTGGGCACTACTCCTGATCTTGCAGTCCATGCCTCATATTCCCGAATCAATTCATCCCTTACTTCCGGATAGTCAAAGCTTAAATCATCAAGTTCCGACCTGTCCTCCCTTAGATTATAAAGCTCCCATGGATTAAACTCCTTTTTTGAATAATCATATTCCGATACCAGCTTCCAATCACCGTCCCTGACGGCTCTGTTTCCCTCATGCTCCCAGAAAAGAGGATTTGGTCTTTCAGTATCTTTCCCTGAAAAAGCCGGAAGAAGACTGACACCTTCCATTGGCAGTATATCCCGGCCGTTAAATTCTTCCGGATAAATACCGCCCGAAATATCAATAAGTGTCGGCATAATATCTATTATATGCCCGGGCTGGTGGTATAACCGGCCGCCAGGTATCATGCCGGGATAACATGCAATAAACGGTGTTGATATACCTCCTTCATGCACCCAGTGCTTGAACATCCTGAAAGGCGTGTTACTGACATTAGCCCATGGATATTCATATGAGTCAAATGATTCACGTGTACCGGTCTCTGCCGAAGTTGGCAGATAATTCCCCCTGTTTTTGATTGGTTCATGACATCCGCCATTATCGGCCATGAAAATTATCATGGTATTGCTGATCTCATCCAACTCTGTTAAATAATTAACAATACGTCCGATATTCTGGTCAAGCCTGTCTATCATAGCAGCATAAACTGCCATCCGGAGGTCCCACATATCCTTGTCTTCATCTGAAAGGGTGTCCCAGTCCGGCGCCATTTCATCCCGTGGTGACAGTTTAGAGGATTCATTTATTATTCCCATTTTCATCATCCTCTGAAATCTCTCTTCTCTGACAACGTCCCATCCTGCAAGATATCTTCCCCTGTATCTGGCAATATCTTCCGGAAGTGCGTGAAGCGGCCAGTGTGGAGCAGTATATGCAAGATAAAGGAAAAATGGATCCTCATGTGACGGTTCTTCCTTCAGGAAAGAGATGGCATAGTCGGTTATGGCATCGGTCAGATAAAACCCGGTTTCAGGGGGATCATAATCAATGCTGTCGAGCATCCAGCGGGGAGGCTGCTGATTTAACCTGTATGCCCTCCTCTCAAAATAACTTCCTGCACCATCTATCAGGCCGAAATATCTGTTAAATCCGCGTTTAAGCGGGTGGACCTCAGGTCTTCCTCCCACATGCCATTTCCCCGACATAAATGTGTTGTAACCATTGTATTTCAAAGCCTCGGCAAGGGTAATACAGTCTTCATTAAGATATCCCTGGTAAGATGGATAGCCAAGGTCTGAAACCATATCTCCCACTCCTGCCTGGTGCTGATAAAGTCCGGTCAGAAGTGACGCCCGTGATGGACAGCTGCGGGAAGCATTATAAAACTGTGTCATCCGGATGCCTTTGGATGCAAGATTGTCGAGATTAGGGGTTCTAATTTCCGAACCGAAGCATCCTATATCTGAAAATCCCATATCGTCGGCAAGTATGAGAATAATATTCGGCTTCTGCTGATGCGTGGAGGTTGAACACGCAGTAAAGGTTAATGCCAGGGAAGCTATACCCTGCAAGGTTAAAGACTGATATCTCTTGTTCATTAGTTGATCCTTGTAAATTTCAGTGATTTAATAAGTCCGGCTTCTTCATGACTCTTGTTAATCAGCTTAAGAGAAATGTATTCCTTACCCTCATTCAGTTTAATAGTGCCGATATCCATCCACGACCATGTGCGTTCAACTGATTCGCTGCGTTTAACATAATCTCTTTCCGGAAGAACAGCAGATTCAAACGGCTCACTGACTCTGAAAAGAACCTGACCTGAGCCGGTATTTAATGCCAAGCGGCTTCCTGTTTCTCCTTCAGGGCATCCATACTGCATTTCGACTTTGTAAGTGCCCTTGTTGTTAATATTAAGCGTCCATAGAATGGAATCCCCGGCTTGTATCCAGTTTTCAGTATGTGACTGGTTGGGATGAATACTTGAATACTTTATACTTCCTGAAAGTGCAGCATCCTGAACAGGCAGGGTAAAGCTTCCTTCTCCCGGAAATCCTGCCTCAATCGTTGTAACAGACTGATAATTGGAAATTAATTCCAGATTATGTCTGACCAGTTCATCAAGCAATGAGAGTGTTGTTGCTTTCTCCTTTGAAGAAATGTCATTTTTCTGTTCAGGATCTTCTTTAAGGTTATAGAGCAATGTATCCTTACTGGTCAATACCAGCCTGTATGTGTTGTTTCGGACAGAGCTGTTACAGAGCTCAATGTTCTGATTGCCCTGACGCGAAAATATGAGCCTGTCGAAAGTTTTCTGTTTTCCCATTATGATCTTTGAAAGGTCAATTCCGTCAAGTGGTTTTACCGGATCGTATTCCAACCCGCACAGACCTGTCAGGGTAGGCATTATATCTATATCCTGGGCCAGCTGCAGTGTTGTCGATGGTTGAATCTGCCCCGGCCAGCTTATATAGAACGGCACCCTCACTCCCCCCTCATCGACTGATCCCTTTCTTCCCTTCATGCCTCCGTTGTAACGATCAGTATTGGGTCCATTGTCAGAGAAGAAGATTACAATAGTGTTCGCAGAAAGATATAGTTCCTCAAGTTTTTCAAGTATACGTCCAATGTTATCGTCCATATTCTCCACCATCCCATAGACACTGGAGAGTGTTGAATCAATGCCTTCCTGTCTGTATTTGCTGAAATATTTTTCGGGTACCTGAAAGGGTGAATGAGGAACATTAAATGACACGAAACATAAAAAAGGATTCTCCCTGTTTCGTTCGATGAAATCAATAGCCTGTCCGGTAAAATAATCGCTTGTGTATCCCGACGATTGTTTTTCTTCATCGTTATGGAGAAACCAGGCATCGAAGTAGTATCCCAGATGCCCGACGGGAAATCCGACGAATTCATCAAAGCCCTGCCTGTTTGGATGCTGAGGATAGTATCGTCCATTATGCCATTTGCCAAAGCAGCCTGTTGAGTACTGGTTTTCTTTAAGTACCTCGGCAAGTGTCACCTCGTCACCCCTCATATTCTCATAACCTCGTGTCACCGAGGAGACACCAGTCCTCAGAAAATACCTGCCGGTAAGCATCTCAGCTCTTGTGGGCGCACTTAAGGGACATACGTAAAACCTTTCAAAACTGAGGCTCCGGGCTGCCAGCCTGTTTAGAACAGGTGTTTCAATCGCAGGATTTCCATTAATGTTCACATCGCCCCAGCCCATATCGTCGGCAAGGATAAGGACAATGTTTGGTCTTTTTAAGTTTACCTCATTTTTACAGGAGAGGGATGCAATAGTAAGGCCTGTTAAACAAATCGGGATAAGACTCTCTCTTTTAATCATATAATGTTATCTTAATGGTTTGCATTCAGGATTTGGAATTGGCATAGCGGCATTTACTCTTTCACGCCATTCAATAAGCAATTTATGCAGTTCCCTGGTTTTCTGTACCATTATCTGTGAAAGGTCTGTTGATTCTGAAATATCAACCTTCAGGTCATATAATTCGGTAGTCCCGGTTTCATAATTCTCTACCAGCTTATAATTCCCGATCCTTATAGCACCTGATGGTCTGCCAAGCTGATTGGAGAAGTGAGGATAGTGCCAGAATATTGGACGGTCAGAAGCAGAGCTGCCTTTTTGTGTAAGCAATGGAACAATACTTATACCATCGACATTTGCGGGTATTGACTCTATCCCTGTTATCTGACAAAATGTTGGAAGGTAATCGATTGAAGAGTAGTATTCATCTGATATTCCCGGATTGATTTTGCCCGGCCAGCTTATAATTGCAGGTACTCTTATGCCTCCTTCATAAACATGTCCTTTCCATTTCCTGAGGGGAAAATTAGACGTTGGGGTCGGGCCAAGCTCGTCCAGGCCCAGTCCGCCATTATCCGAAGTGAATATTAGCAGTGTATTTTCAAGCATCCCGATCTGCCTTAGTGTTTCAACAATTCTTCCCACCCCGTCGTCAATGCTTTCCACCATCGCCGCATAGTAGGGATTGAACTTTTCATCCGACTGGCCGTATTTGCGGAAATATTTCATCATTTTATCCGGACGTGGCACTATGACCACATGGGGTGCTGAATAAGCCAGGTAAAGAAAGAATGGTCCGCCCCTGTTCTGCAAAATAAATTCTACCCCGTAATCCGTAAGCTTATCAGTAAGGTATTCTGTTCCTTTGTCGGTGAATTCCTTATCATAGGAATCCTCATAAATAGAATAATTATAGTAATCGAGTCCGTTTTTGCCAATCATTCTTGAATAGTCAAATCCCTGGTTCCATGGTGCAATGGAGTCGTGACCGCCTAAATGCCACTTGCCGGACATCCCGGTAGAATATCCTGCTTCCTTAAGCAATTCTGCAATTGTCACCTCTCCCGATTCAAGGTATGGTTTCCAGGGAGCTGGAAGTACCGGAGATGAAGGATCCGTTCTGTTTCCTGCTATGAAATTTGTCAGTTGCAGCCGGGCCGGATATTTACCTGTCATTATTGAAGCCCTTGTAGGAGAGCTTACAGGGCAGGCAGCATAAGCCTGCGTGAAACGTATACCGTTTTTTGCAAGTGAATCAATATTAGGAGTCTCGGCATATTTATTACCATAACAGCCCAGGTCTTTCCATCCTAGGTCATCGGTAAGAATAAGGACTATATTCGGTTCCTGGGATGAAACCGGATTATTTATTGCGACAGATGCAAATGCAATACTTTGCAGATAAACATTATAAAAAATGCTTCTACTCATCTCTCTTAAAGTTTAATTAATTCAATTCATCTTTTAAAAAGTATTTATTTAACGTATATTCCGGCTGCCACTTATCCGGTTTGCGGACAAGTTTAGTGTGGTCATACTCCAGAGGCAGTTTATGCGCTGCATTAAGCTGAATTGTATCACCTGTTATTCTTTGCCAGTCCATTAGTTCCCTTAACATCTGATTTTGAATTGTGTTATATGCTGTATCGCCGGATAGATTATTCATTTCAAATTGATCATTTTTAAGGTTAAACAACTGTGTTAAACCTCTTTCAGGATATTTTATCAGTTTCCATTCATCTGTACGCACTGCTCTTACTGTATTCCTGTAGGCAGTAAAAACTGAAGACCGGATCTCCTTTGCCGTCCCCGAAATGATGGGCTTAAGACTTTGACCGTCAATGCCCTCAGGAAGGGGTAGGGAAGATAATTCTGCAAGTGTGGGAAAGAGATCGAACAGGTAAGCAAATGCTTCTGATTTCTTCCCCTTTGGTATCCCGGGACCAGAAATTATAAGGGGGACCCTCATGCTGTGTTCATAGAGGTTCTGTTTTCCCAGCAAGCCGTGACTGCCGATTGCCAGACCGTTATCAGAAGCAAAAACAATTATGGTATTCTTATAAAGGCCATTCTTTTTAAGAGTGTTGATAATACTCCCAACACTTTCATCAAGATGTGTTATCAAACCATAATAATCGGCCAGTACCATTTTTACATAATCAGCCGGTCTGGGCCAGGGAAGAAGGTTTTCGTCCCTGACAGTCAGGTCGTCGAATGCAAAAGGATGCAGGGGCATAAAATTTGCCGGAAGCCTTATTGAATCGGGGGAATATCTGTCAATAAAATCCGGCCTGGGCGAATAGGGGTCATGAGGAGCTGTAAAAGCGACATAGCAGAAAAAAGGATCTCCTTTCCTGCCCCCCGGATAATCATTAATAAATTTTATTGCAGCTTCGGCGAAAAGATCTGTTGAGAAACCCTTTGAAACAGGTTGTGTCAGTTTACTGTCGTCAGCCAGATCGCATAATGGTATATTGAAATGGTCAGCCATACCGCCAAGGAACACATTCTTCCCTTTATTGAAGCTGGCTTCAAAAGCACTTTTCTCATTATGCCATTTTCCTGTTCCGAACGTTATGTAGCCATGTGTAGAAAAGTGCATAGGCATTGTTACAATACCGTCAAGTTTATCGTAAACATTAAAAAGGTATTTACCACTCAAAAGCATTGCCCTGCTTGGTGCTGAAATTGCCCCGTGGTGGCCTCCCATTATGTAGCTGTTTGTAAACTGCATACCTGTTTCTGCAAGCCTGTCGATATTCGGGGTTTTAATTATATTGTTCCCATAACAGCCCAGGGCATCGGCCCTCAGGTCATCAGCCAGAATAAACAAAATATTTGGCTTCAGATCCTTATTGGCGCAGGAGTTTGCTAATACCATAAGAGACAGACTGCATGCGCATCCGGTCATTATCCTTGTGTTTATCATTGCCATAAAAAATTAATAATCACTCTCTTATATAATGTCGATCACACCAGGCGGGCACATCACATAACATGCACCACAACCAGTGCATTGTTCCATTTTCACAACAGGAATGGTTGCCATCAATTCCTCTGAATATTTGTACTCAATCGCATTATAGCTGCATGAAACTTTGCATCTGTTGCAATCCTTATTATTCAACAACAGGCACCCATTCAACCTTATAACTGCTTTGCCTATAAAGATATCTTTTTTCTGACTGATACTGAAACCGGCTATACTGCCTGTAGGACATACCATTCCGCATTTATTACAGGTTTCAAGACAATAGCCATCAGTGAAACTTATTACAGGTGTCATAAATGACATAAGATTTGCGGTGTCAGAATTACGCGTAATTATACCTGTGGGGCAGGATTTTATACAATTTCCACACCTGATGCAGAGTAAATTGAACACACCGGGTTCGGTTGAGCCGGGAGGTCTGATAAAAGATTCCGGCCTGGGTCTCAGGTAAGGAGGAATAATAAGGCCAGCAGTTATACCTGCTCCTGCAGCTAAAAAATATCTGCGGTTCAATCCGGGAGACCTTGAATACTTTGTTTCTTCCTTACCAGCCCTGAGAGGAAATGCCTTACGTATACCATATGACAGATTTTGTAATCCTCCAAGCGGGCATAATTTGGAGCACCATATACCGGGAAGGAAAAAATTCAATGCAAGCAAAACAGGGAAAGCTGAAAATACAATAATTTCCCAGGAGGTTAGATTACCTCTGAATACAGTGAAAAAACCGTTAAACACCGACAGGGGATCGAAGAAAATAAGCAATGGTAATCCTGCAAGTGCCGAAACAACCGACAGGATCGCAACCGGTCCGCTTATATCCGGCATTTTCCCGTGTACAGAATGTTTATACGGGGAAAGTCCGGAGACCCTGTCGCATAAGTAGCCTGTCGGACAGATGTAATTACAAAAGAACCTCTTTTTAACAACAGAAAGTATGAGTACAAGCAGTGCCGGCAGGTTCATGAAGTAAAAGCTTTTAAGCAGCAATACCGAGTTCAGCATGATAAACGGGCTTAACCATGCATAAAATCCGGCTAAAACACCCCATGACAATGGGAGAGCAAATATGATCGCAAGCAAAGTGGAAACAGGTCTTATTTTTGAAGGGCTTAAGTGCATATTCATCCGAGATATGCTCCCTGTTCAACCAGAAGTTTTTTTAAAGCTGGCACATTTACATCTCTTGCTTTAACATTGTCCTTTACTGCCAATGCCGCTGCTGCCCCGGCTCCATGACCCGTGACCAGACAGGTACCTATTATCCTTGAATCCTCAACCAGTGCTTTCTCAAAGCAGAAACAGCGGCCAGCAACTAACAGGTTATCAGTAAGTTTAGGAACAAGCGACCTCAATGGGATCTGCCACATTGGCCTCACTTCCGGTTTTACAGCCCTGCCTTTATACATCATGGTTGTCCATGCGCCGCTTATCCCTATCACATCATCAAACGATCTGTATGTCATGGTGTCCTCAAGTGTCAACTTGTATTCACCATCGAGGATACGTGACATTCTGACGCCCAGCTGTGATGCAGTATCAAGCAGGAATACCTCTTCATATCCCGGGGTATTACGCAGTTTCCAGGTTTTCTCCCATATTTCCTTTCTGAATTTCATCTGAAGTCCTGACAGTGTAAGAAGGTCTGTGCCATTCTGATCATCGGGGCCTTGCATGTTAACCCAGTTCACACTCTTAACCGGTGTCGGGTTACCGACCTCGAGACCTTCAGGTAAAGGCATGGATTTATTAATCCGGTCAACATTACCCAGGCGGTGAACCAGTCCGATATGGTAGTGCATCATTTCAAAATTCTCGCCGGCCATGTTTAATACATCGCCATCTCCGGTACAGTCTATCACAACTTTTGCCAATATCGCCTGCCTGCCTGATTTGCTTTCGATGAAAACTCCTCTGATAATATTTCCATCCATTATTACGCCGGTTCCCCAGGCGTGAAACAACATTTTCACTCCGGCTTCCCTTACCATTTCGTCAAGTACATATTTGCCTGCTTCCGGATCAATGACCGGATTAATTTCATCTATGGACATTCCAAGATCTTTAAGTCTTGATGCCATTTCCCCTCCCACTCCGAATATTACCTGTTTTCTCCTGTTCTGTTTATCGACGGCATGTGTTGAAAGAAGAGGCAGAACCAGTCCTCCGGTCCAGAGTCCGCCAAGGTGATTATACCGTTCCACAAGATATGTATCAGCTCCGGCCCTGCTGGCCGCTATTGCGGCCGCGGTTCCAGCGGGACCTCCTCCAATCACAAGTACTTCCGTTTCAGCCAGCACTTCCACCTGTCTGACCGGTTCAGTCACAAACTTTTTGCCGGAATCCGGAGAGGAAATAACGGCCCGTGCCTGATTTTCCTCGTTTTTGCTGCCTTCACGGTCGCAACCGATTCCCAGACCTATTGATCCAGCAGCAATTGCTGCCCTGGTAATAAAATCTCTTCTACGCATTTTATCTCACTTTTATTTTAGTCTCCTGAAAAGGCGGAAAATCTTCGGTATCCACATCGGCACCTCATTCATGTAGTCTCTGTATTCTTTACCAAAATAGTCAAGAAGAATCTTCTCTTCGTAGCGGGAAATATAATACAGGAAGACAACTGAAAGAAACCAGATAACTATTGAAGCTATTGACAGTGAGAAGAAAATCAATCCCATGTATAACAATATCTCTCCCAGATATACAGGATGCCTTACAATCGAAAATACACCTTTTCGTATTACCTCAGGCTTCTCCCTGACCTCATCAAATACTGTCCTAAGACCTTTGAATGAAAGTAAACCGGCCACAATCAATACAATAGTCCCGGAAATGACTCTAATTATATTCGGAACATAATCATTCAGAAAGGTTGAGAATCTGAAAATGAAAGAATCTGCAACATAGACTATACCAAATAATACAGCAAACAGAGCCTGACCTGCATCACCAATTTTATGTTCACCAATGAGATCTTTCCTGCCTTTGTGTTTTTTAGTTTCCATTTTAAGTTTTTATCCTTACCAGAGAAATATTTTATGGAGTTATCTTTTAATTCTCCTTCCGATTTTTGGAAGTCCGGACAAATGATTCTTAATCTGTCTTTACTTTTTCTATTTCAACCCATAAGGGTAAGATCCTTCTGGAACCAGTCTCATAAAAAGGAATAAAATCCGATTTCATGCCAGGAAGGTAAACATTTTTCATTTCAAGAAACACCGCATTATCATCTGAATTAAAAAACTGATGAGTAACCGACCTGGTATCTAACATCATACGACCCTTAGCCGGCAATGGTTTCAGAAATCTGTACTTTATATTATAATATCCTTCCCTTATATTCAGGCTCCATTTGCCATATACCTCCTCCTGCTCCCATACTCCCCTTTCTCCTCCGGCATCATTCCTGTTCAGGATGACCGGATTCTCATACGGTGTTCCCACCTCAATATAAGGGGGATTTATCATATTGGAGGAGCCGGTAAGTTCCATGAAAATCTTATCCATTTCATTCTTCAGATCAATTGCTTTTTCAGGATGAGCCTGTATTATGTTATCCTGCTCGAAAGGATCATGTTCAATATCAAACAATTCAAAGCTATCCGGAGCTGCATTATAATCGGTCTGGCCAACAATCTTATACTCACCTTTAAGCAAAGCCATATTATTATATAATTCAGGATTATGGCGCGTCCATGAAAAAAACAAAACCCTGTCACCTGCATCATTTTTTTCTCCCTTAATCAGCGGCAGGAGGCTTACTCCGTCAATTTTTCTGTCAGCAGGCATCTTCACATTACATATACCTGCTATTGTTGGCATTACATCGATATAAGCTGCCACAGCTTCAATATCTTTACTGGTGGCACCAATGGCCGGGTTTTTTATATAAAAAGGCACCCGTACACCACCTCTGTAAACACTTCCCTTCAGTCCCCGCAATCCGGCATTATATCGTCTTTGCTGAGGTCCGTTATCCGTCATGAAGATCACAATTGTGTTTTCGGCAATACCCAGGTCATCCAGTTTCTTCAGAAGAAGTCCGACATTATCATCAATATTGGTTACCATTGCATAAACCTTCCGCGCATCCTCCTTATCCCTTTCACTCATAACCTGAAACGGACGAGTATCATTTTCAAATCCTGTCGATGGATCGATATCTTTATAGATCTGATAATATTTGTCCGGGACCTGCAATGGTGTGTGCGGAGCATTAAAGGCAAGATAACAGAAAAAGGGTTGTTCCTGTGCACTCTCAATAAAACGCATAGCTTCACCTGCAAAGATGTCAGAACAGTATCCGTCATATTTTTCCTGTTGACCGTTATGCCACAGAACCGGATCGAAATAGCTGCTGTCGCCCCTTAAATAAGTTGTAATATCACCAGGTTGTCCCATGCCTCCTGTAAGGTGGATTACTGATTCATCAAATCCCTGGTCACATGGTCTCATGGGATAGTTGTCGCCGAGGTGCCATTTTCCGAATATCCCTGTTGCGTATCCGGCCTCTCTTAGCATTTCTGCTATCGTCACTTCGGAAGGAGCCATCATTGCACCTCCATTATAAGTATCCCTAACTCCTGTCCTTAAAAAATAACGGCCTGTCATTAATCCCGACCTGGTTGGGGCAGAAACAGGGCAAACATAGAAATTATTAAACCTTGTACTTTGCCTGGCCAGGTTGTCAAGAACAGGAGTTTTAATATGAGGATTCCCATTTATTCCAAGATCACCGTACCCCTGGTCATCAGTGATAATAAGAATCACATTGGGATGTTTCACAGCTTGAGCTGAAAGAACCGAAAAACCTGCAATACCTGCTGCTACAAGGGAACTCTTCAGAGTCAGATTTGTTTTTCCCGTGATCATGGTTATTTATGAGTTTAATAATAATTCATTAATCCTATCCGCAAAAATCATTCGGGTCTTGAGAATATTTCTTCATGAACCACATTGCCATTTACATCGCAATGCTGAAACCTTATATTCACAATATGTTCTGATCTCCAGACACTTCCTCTGAGATAACCTCCTTTTACTCTCAGGAACCGGTGCTCCGGTCGGATATCACCGGGAGGCCACCCTTCTGCGTGAGAATCAGATCCGGCCCCGCAGCTGAACTCCCAGAGTGATGTTCCGGGAATATTTGTTACATACTGCCAGTGGCGATCACCATTACAGATATAAACATTGTCAAACTGTTTCAGGAAATTCCTGATTTCGTCACCCTCAAATTGAAAAACACTGTTGGCATAGTTATCACTTTTATTTAAGCGATCAGGACCCAGAATCGGATCGGGAGTAATCAGTAATTTGAAGGTAGCATCAGATTCCTTCAGGGTACTGAAAATCCACTCCTTTTGCTCCTGGCCCCAGATTGTTTTTCCGGGTCCGTCAGGATCGGTATTCCTGCTCCTGAAATTACGTCCCTCAACAAGCCAGATCTGAAGATCTTTTCCCCACCTGATTGTTTTGTAAGGCTTTGCATTAGAAGGGAACTGCTCTTTATCAAAAATTTCCAGACCCCGTTCCCATGACACTGTACCATATCGCATCCCCGGAAAGGCATCGTTCGTAAGTGCGTCATGGTCGTCCTTCATAAAATATGTTGTAACCTGCCGGTAAAAATCCCTCTGGTATGGCAGTGCAAAAATCCTGTCCCATTTAAATCTCATCAACTCTTCGGTCAGTGCAAAAGGGCCTGGTTTGTCATAATATTCAATATCGCCTGTATGAACAAGGAAATCAGGAAAGGGATCCAGCATCGCCTTGTATATTTTGTGACCGTTTATTGAATCATCCCTTCTGGGATAGTCATGACAGGTTACAATGCAGAAATTCAGTTTGCTCATCGAATCCGGTACCGGCGGAGTTCTGAATGAACCTGATATATGATCCGATATTTTTGTTTTTCCATTTTCCCTGGCATCAATTTCAACAACATATTTCGTATCAGGAGTTAACTCTGCGAATCGCCATTGAATAGTATAATTTTTTGATACATCAACAGAGGACCATGGCTTTTCAATCCTTATTTCCGGATTCCGTACCGGGTAACACACAATTTTCACTTCGCCATCCATGCCGGGGCAGGCTCCTTCAATTTCATCAAGTGAAAAGCCTTCAGGTATCTGATTTTTAAAGATCAAATCACGATCGGCAACGGAATCCAGCATTCTGTGCTCTGCGGCATCCGGGACAAGGAATGCAGGGCCTGTGCGATTCATTTCAGGATTTCTCGTCAAACGAGTCCAGATAACAATTGAATTCTGATCTGCCCAGCCGTTATGTAAGCCATTCCCAAAGAAAGGACCATCAGCTTCTTTATTACATCCTGCAGCAAGAACTAACAAAAAAAATATGAATGGGAATATTCCTGAAAGTATCTTCATAATTCGTGTTTATAAATGTGTTTAAGATCTACACTGAGAAACTCTGATAAGACACAAAAGCCCGCAGGAAACACTCTGTATTTGCTGTTTGATTCCCTGTTTAACCTCTGATGTTTCATCTTAGACTATTCAAATATCTTATCACCATTGCGGGACATGAAAAACAGATCTCAATTCCGGTTTGTTCCATTCTGCAACCAGATATCAAGCCCCGGAGCATTTCCGTCGTAAGGTTTCCCGAGAATGTCAAGATCTCCGTCACCATCCAGATCAACAATCTCCGAATCGTGAAGATCAACACCCCAGGATATGACCATATCTCTGTTAAAATTGCCTTTTCCGTCACCAAAAAGGATTCTGTTCACTGCCTCCTTATAACCACCGAGTGTCATTTCTGCGTACCAGATGTCATTATTGCCGTCGTTGTCGAAATCGACAATTGCAAGTGAATGCCCGTTGCTGACTTTCGGTACAATTTCTTTTTTTATCCATGTATTTTTTTGATATTCATACATATACATAGGGGCAATACCATCTCCTACCACAAGGACAATCTCCGGTCTTCCGTTTTTAACAATCTGGCCGGCAGCGGAACGGCTGAAAGTATAGGCGGCGTCAATGACGTTGTACGAGAACTTGTCGTTACCAAGGTATTTGAACCAGAGTCCGCCTCCTATAATATCCTGAATACCGTCTCCGTCAATATCGGCTTTTGCCAGGCCTTCATGCTCGTTGGTACCTTTCCACGATGGATATGTTCCATGCTGTTCCATCTGGCTGTCAGTGTAGTATTTGAAGACAGGGATAAGTTTCCAGTTCACCTGCACATAAGGATCTTCAGGAATACGTGTGAAATACAATGTCTGATCGCCCTGCGCCCAGAAGACCAGATCGGGTTTGTTGTCGCCGTCAAAGTCACCGGCAATCTGGTCATGCACTTTATTGCCTCCGGTATTCCGTATCAGGTACCTGGGCCAGGCAGGTTTTGAAAAATCAGGATAAGGATTCTCCCACCACCAGACATTGTTTGTTTTTGACTCGCCGCCGGCAATGATATCCATATCACCATCATTATCAACATCTAATGTCACTGTACCAGCTTCTATAAAGCATATGGCATCTTCCACAACATGTCTTTTCCATCCTTTTTCAGTTCGCTGGTACCATACAACTGATGGTGCTGAGGTCCGTTCGGTAATACAAAAATCATTTATGCCGTCGTTGTCGAAATCAGCAACGGCTGCAGAGGTCTGTTGTTTGCCGGAGTTTGGGGCCTCCAGGTCACCTGTTTTACTGGAAAAATGTTCCCATCTGACCTGACAATTGATTACCGTTACAAAAAGAAAGCTTAGCAAAGATGAAGATAAGATTCGAAGCATTCTAAAAGGGTTATTTAGCGTTATCGTTTCTATTAAAGCACCCCCTTCACAGAAATAAATATGTTTTTTATTCTAATTGAAGTCAATAATAAGCTCTGATACTCCGGCAGCTGTGTCCGGAATAATATCAGAAAATTCTTTAAAGAGGTCTTTTTCAGGATATCCAACCTTTACAATGAACTTATCATTGCTGAATACTTTGGGTATAAACTCATTGCCTTTAATCCTCAGGATATACTCAAGTTCACCCGTTGTCTGATTAATAATCTCCACAACAGGATCAGGGTCACCCGAGATTTTAAGTGCCGGCAGCCATCCCAAAGGTTCCCTTCCGTAATTATCAAACTGGCTTATGGTCTTCGGCCACCCCGGATGCTGGCTCATCTCGTCAGGATTAAGGACATCACTTATGAAGTGCCACGATTCCATGGTTATATCACGGTTCTCTTTATCAAAGATCACGAATCCGAAACCTGCAGTTTTATTATGCTGCATTTCGTAACGGTTGCTGATTCCTGCAAAATCACCCGGGTTACCTATGGAATACACATAGTTCTTATTGCCAAAGGCATCGGTGTATTCGCCGGTGTTTGGGAATCCGTGTTCCGGCCTGTTCCTGACCGGGATATTAAGCTCATCAGGTCTGAACCACCGTGAGTATCCCACTGCAATGGCCGGGGTGCAGAAAGCCCATCCGGCATCCCTGAAATCCCCGATACCATATTGTACTATGGAAGGAACATGCTGGTCGCCGCAGATATTAAAAACAAAAGCCTTCCGTATTATTCCGACAGCCCTGTCGCGGGCGCTTTTGGGCCATCCTCCGGAGTCCATATCTCCGTAAAGATATGCATCATACTGCCCATGATGAGTTGCTACATTCGCAAAGAGAGTTTGTGATAACAGTACTTTAATATCAATATTTTCCCAGTCCCTTATCCAGTTTTGCAGAAAGATTTCCTGTCTCTTACCAAGTAACTCCAGATCCGGCCTGTCAATTACTGACAGATCTTTAAGAGGTTCTGTAATATGATCCTTGCGGCCTTCCCATGTTGCTACTAGGTCCGGGCCGGATTTAAAGACCCTGTCGCTCAGGATGGCGAAGCTTACTCTGCCGTAATTCAGGTTTGTATACCAGACTTTCATCCCTTGTTCAATATGTTCCGGATCATAGGGATCGGGCAAATGAGAACACTGTGTAGTATTTACAACATTGACCATTTTCACGGTTTGAGTGAAGCCCATAAGATCGTCGCTGTTCGCTGTGCCTGATGGCCTCGGTATTCCTCCTCCCCCCCACAGGTTACCCTGAAAAACATCATGATCGTCGGGTGTGCAAATTGTCGGAATATCACGCATAAGATCCCTGAATGCCCAGCCGAACATGTACCATTTACCCAGATAATTCAAAATGGCTGTATCTTCAGGTTCTCTTTTTATCGGATAGCCCCCGTTTTGTTCGTATATCTGGTCGCCCGAAAAGTAAAGTATATCGGGGTCTTTAAGCTTCAGATTCTTCACAACGGGAGAATAAGGAAATCCGGTATGATACTGGCAGGTCATTGCACCCATATACAAAGGGCGATCAACAGGTTCCTTCCTTATTTTACCTGCATATTTATCTATTTGCTCCTGACCAAAAACATCCTTGTACGGATATAACACCCGGTATTCCTTTTCTTCAGCAGATTTCCAGTCTTCAACCCTGAATGTTGCTGTACGTGAGTCAGGTTCCATAATCTGAGAGCCAACACTAGTCCATGTATTCCCATTTCTCACCTGAAGTTCCAGTGTCTGGTTATCATCCGTACCTACCGGAGGCATCTGGGCAGTTAGTTTCAATGTGTTATGGCTTAAGGTATGCATGGTCCAGAGTACGGGACCAAACTTATTCTGCTTACTAAACACAAATCGGGGTCCGGTAAACTCAAGGTTATCATACCAGAATTTTGGCCCATTGTCCTTTGACCGGGCACTTCGAAAATTATTTACAATCTGTACTATCCCCTTAACCGGATTCTCAGGGGTGCTCTGAATATTCAGAACACTATTGCCTCCGGCATCAAGTAAACCAAGTGTAACAATATAACCGTCCGAACCCTTCTCTCCGGTTAATTGCAGGTAAAAATTGCTCCAGTCAAAATCATCCGGAATTCTCTTTGTGTTCTGATCAATGAAAGCATATCCATCAGTGTTGACACCTACCCTGATCCCGTTCCCAAAGTAAACAGCAGCCTTAATATCATCTTCCTCAATAGCCTGAGAACCAACGACCAATCCTGCTGCGCCATCATTAAGACCTTTGTCTTGCAAACCCATTTCAATCTTAATAGTGAAAGAATTTTCTTTTTCACCCAGAGTATATGGTAATACGGTTACTGCAGATTGTTGTCCTTCTCCTGTAAATTCAATTCGTCCATTCCTCACTTTCCAGTCCTCAAGGGGAAAACTCCAGAAGTCCTCTCCTATCCACACCCGGTCATTTAACGAATCAAAATTATATTTTACAGATATCGGTTCCTCTCTGCACGATCCGGTCAGAAAAAGAATAAGAGCTGCCAGACAGAAATGAAGGACTTTTGTTTTCATCCGTATACAATTTATTTTTAAAGGTTCCCGCCAGAGCGGGAGAATCACTGATTATGTGATCATGCCATCCAGGGCCGTTCCCGTACCCTGGTGCGCTCAAGGGCTTCAAGGGCGATGTTGACATCCTCAACAATCTGGAAATCGTACATGCCAAGGCAGACAAAATCGGCTCCGTTCCTGAAGGCGTAATTAAGCCCCACCTCAGGGTTGATAGCGCCTGCAGCCAGCACCTTGAATGCAATCCAAGGCTCCTTCAGGGTGCCCATATACCTGACAGTCTCCTCAGGATCAAAATCAAATTTGTTGTCGTTCCAGTCCTGGTTCGTCTGAGCCGACCAGTAGTTGTAATTATGGCATGTCTTCACCCAAAAATCCGGCTTGATTCCGTAGTCCACACAGGCTTTTATGGCTTCTATCCTGTGGGCCCCTACGCCTGCAGGCTTTCCATTGGCCCTTATCTCATCGATTCCCTTCTTTATCAGCTCCATCCGCTCTGCAACCGTCCTTTTTTTCGGGTCGTCCCACTCCGGATTGGCGAAGCGGTCGGTTATCTCGCCCTGGCAATAAAGGGCGTCCCAGTCGGCAGCAAGCGACATTCTGATCCCCTCCTGAAAATCGAGATTAGTGCCGCAGTCGGAAATGAACTTGACCTTTCCGCGAAATTCGTGACGGTATTTTTGGAATATCCTTCCCATTTGGGGATTGGAGATAATTGCATTCATCCCGCATTTCTCACCAAGAGCAAGAGTTTGAAGGACCTTTTCATCGGTATGATAGGTCTTGACAAGTTTTGAAACATAGATAAGATCCCGTGCATGGGCCCATCCACCAATAAGATTTCCACCCATAAGCAAACGGCTGAGTTCAAATTCTGCGGGATTACCGTTCCTGTCCTTATATTTTATGAAGCCCTTTGGCACCTCCCCTTTCAGGTCCTTCAATGTCGAATAATTAAACTTCAAGAGTGTGGCTCCCGAGTTGGCATCCATTCCGTCAATTGCCAGAAGCCTTTCCTCAAAGCTGTCCCATTTCCTTTTCCTGTACAAAGCGTAGGCAAAGGCTCCAAAGGCAGGGATGGATATCAGATCTCTCAGGACATCGCGGCGCCCGATTCCTTTTACCGGATCAGAAGCGGTTTCTCCAACCGGAATACGCGCTTTTTCATCCTTCCATCTGGTTATGAGCCTGTCAAGACTAAAATGAGAAAGAGGAGATATAAATATAAAAACCGACAGGGCAAACAACTCTATAAGGTTCCGGTTGACCCACAGGTAACTTCCCTCGACAGGTACGCCGAACATATAGCCGGGAACGGGAGGGTAAGCTACAAAATAGAATAAAAGCATGATAACTCCACCAAGACTTGCCCACCGGGTCAGGAGACCGAAAATAAGACCGATCCCGACGAGGATCATACCCCAGATGTTTATCAGATCAACAATGCCGACAATTGCAGCATTCTCTGCCATCGCATTGAACAGAGGGGCGAAGATCCATCTCGATCCTGCCAGATAGGGAGCAGAACTCCAGTCTGCTGCAATTAATTTGGCGATGCCTTCATAAAGGAAATGCCAGCCGATAACTACCCGGACGAGAGTAAGCAGCCATGTGGTTAACCTGTTTGATACCGAATCAGACTTTGTCTTCATATATGTGTTTTATTTCTCACGTTCTGCAATTATATTGTTGAATCTGAGCTCCAGTTCAGGATCGAAGCTGGCAAGTTTCTTCCATTCTTCAGTTCCATAAACTCCGGCATTTGCCCAGTCAAAGGGCACGAATCCTGTCCTGTGGATGACTGAATATCTCCTGAAATTGAAATCAAATTTTCCGGGATCAACAAACATCGGATCGGCAATCAGGGAATGGATATCCTTGCCTGATTTCTTCCATGTTTTGAAATCCTGATCTGCAAACATTATGTCTTTCGTCCGGGTGTCCCAGTAAATATTGTGATCAGTCAGCAGGTTGAATTTATGCCAGTTACTACTGAGCATTGTCCCTCTGTCAGTATAGATAATGTTTTTAGTGAAGGAAAGAGACCTGTGCTCCTCAATTCTCGTAGCCTGAAGCTGAGACCGGATATTGAATGCGAAAATATTGTTACGAATGGTATTCTCCTTGCCGTAGTGCTGATGGAATCCTGAGTTCTTGCATAAATAAACCAAGTTGTTTTCCATGGTTATTCCGTACGAACCCTCGTCGGTGTAAAGCCCCCAGCCTCCGTAATCGAAGGAATAAACATGATGAATATGGTTATTTGAGACTACCGTTCCTTCCGAAGCTCCCAGGGTGTAAACCCCTCCCATATCACAGAGCTCGCCCCAGCCCAGATGGTGAATGTGATTGTACCTGATCTCGTTCCGTTTAGTCGGACTATGAGCATAACCCCAGACCCAGCCAACCGAAATGCCAGTGTAGCGGAGATCGGCGATTTCGTTATGAGTTATTTTGTTATCACTTGCGTTAAAGATAATCACACCAACCGCGCACGGAAAAACATGTCCGGCATCCCTGATTATATTGTTATCGACTGTGATATGATTTGTGATCTCTCTTTCGTCGGGCCGGATGACAGTCTCTCCGATCTTTATACCTCCGGCGCCCAGGTCGTGCATGAAGCACCGGGTAACGGAACAATTACTGCATGCCCGTCTGAACCAGAATGCATAAGTACCGGTATGGGCAATTTCACAGTTGTCAAAGGTAATGTTGCTGGCATAATCGGCAGTGATGACCGCATCGACAGGCGCAGCAGCCTGGGCAGGCTCATTACCGTCGGAGGGTGTCAGATAACCGGCAACTTCGAAAGTGAGGTTCTCAAATCTGATGTTTTCCACTGTTTTTCCTTCCCCTGCCTCTCCCCTGAGAACAACAAATTCCCTGAGAACAGGGATATGGAAGGTTGTATTGGCCAGTGTCTCGCCTTCGCGGGGGATGTAGTAAAGATATCCTGAACGTTCAAGAAACCATTCGCCGGGGGCATCCAGAGCTCCGCTGAAGTTCTCGATCAGGTATCTCGATTTCGCATTAACGGGGTTCCAGGGTTTCATCCCTTCACCAACAGTGTACACCGACGAGGAATCTCTGGAAAATCCCGTTATGCGCTTTCTTGTATTGTCCCAGTTGTGGTAGAAGATGATGAGTGCATCCCTGTAATCCTCACCGGTGAAGGTTTCAATGGATTTCGCATCACCCGGATCGAGCCCAATTTTTTGAACGGCAAGTTCCGGGGCTCTTCCCGTTCCCTTTTCCAGGACTGTCTCATTCACTTTTCTTACCCTTGAAAAGCCCTCATTCGGTGTTCTTGCCCTGATGGCTCTCTCACCGTTGACATAGAGCTGTTCAAAATAATAATTATAATAGGCAACATTTGGAATAAAAGCCCTCCAGAGATTCGGTTTCACAATCTCCCATCCTCCGACCGGAACTCCTCCCCTGAATATTGCCTTCTCACCGGGTTCGGCCCGTATTATTAGAGGAGCCGTTCCGGTACCGGAGTCGTCATGAGTCAGTACCAGCGGCTGTATCATAAAATATTCACCACCTGCAGCAATGATTTCTAGAGGTTCATCAGATTTCATGGTTCCCCTTAACTCCCTTGCCTTGTCCCTTGCGGCTGAAAGTGTTGCCAGAGGCATGGCTGAAGTTCCCGGGTCAGAGTCATTTCCAGCCGGGGAAATATAGATTTTCTGGCTGTAAACAGATACGGGGTTTGCAATTAGTAATACAAGCAACAGGAGAATAAAAGGTTGATGTTTCATTTCGTACAGAATAAATAGTATTGATAATCTGGATCATTCCATCTGAAAATCCAATAATAATTCTAACATATTTACCTTTCAGCGAGGTAAGGCCCCTTCTTATTCCATTTCACTTCAACATATGAAATAAACCACGTCTTTCCGTTATCATTATTTCCCTGGAAAAAAAGATAAGTACGGTCATCCTTATCCCTGAAAATATGAGGATGACCCGATTCACTTGAATTCCATTCACCCGGATTGCCGTTTTTCAGAAACGGTTTATCGGAAAATCTCTTCCAGTTTATCCCGTCACTGCTTATGGCAACCCCAATCTGCTGAGGTGCATTATTGTAAGCTCCGGCATAAAACATAAACAGGACACCGTCCTTTTCAATTACAGATGCTCCTTCAATACAATCCTGTTCCCAGACCAATTCAGGTCGGAGGATTGGTTTATCTGTTGAAAGATTTTTCCAATTCTGCCTGTCAAATGATGTATTGCCTTGTGCAACAGCTACCCCTTGCATCTGAATCTTAAAATCCGGATCCCGGGTGGCATAATACAAAAAATACCTCCCCTTGAAATAAATAACTTCAGCATCAATTGCCCGTCCGCAGTTCCAGGAACCATCCGGGCTGAAAACGGGATTGGTACTGTTGCGTGTAAAGTTAATACCGTCGGATGCCCAGGCATGACATATTGCATCATTCCTGCCGTTTCCGTACGTCTGGTAAAAAAGGTGCACCTTGCCATTTATAACCATGGCACACGGGGCACATATTCCCCTGGCTTCATAGTCTGCCGCCGGTACTATTTCCCCTGTTTTTTGCCATCTGATAAGATCCCTGCTTTCAGCGATACCGATCCCCCAGCCTGCCACGGGATTGTCTTTATCACTGTATGGCTGTATTGAATAATACATCAAATATCTCCCACCGAAACTAATAACATGAGGATCTTTTGAAAATGGTGTCCCTGTTCTTGAAGTGTCGCCGAAGTGCATGAAAGATTGTTCAAGGTCTGAACTATTCTGAGAAAAAGTCGTGACACAAACTGCCGGAAGAAGAAATAATATGAGATATATTCTAAACATAATTATCAATGTCTGAATTCAATTTTAAATGTAACAATCTGCCAATCTGGAAGTTTAAAAGGTTTATTTATAACCAGGGCATCATCTTTCTGATCCCACTTCATTTTTTCTTCACTTCCCAGCATTGTGACTGATCTGATTTTTTTATCAGCAAGCTGTGAATTTTTTCCCAGTGAAGCGATCCTGATATCATCTTCCGGCTGTCCCATGCAGAAAGCATAAAGTACATTCTCTTTTGCAGTGAACCGTATATCACTCCATTCATAAGGTCTGACGTCACGTACTCCTCCGAATACTCCTTTCTCCTGTTTCTGCATTGAAGGACCTTCCCCATAAACTTTCCACGGACGTGTTCCGTATATTCCTTCACCATTAACAGGGGTCCAGGCTGCTATTTCTTCCAGAATGTCGATTACGTCTTGTTCAAGATCACCTTCAGGGGTCTGAACAACGTTTAACAGAAGGTTACCGTTTTTGCTTACAATATCTACCAGCATTTGGATTACTTCTGTCCCGGTCATATATTTCTGTCCCGTACGATAATACCAGTCGCCGATGGAAGTATCAGTCTGCCAGGGATCGACACTTATCGAGTCCATTGCACCTCTTTCAATATCCCTGACCCATCTTCCTTCCGATATCAGGTGTTTGCAGGTATAGACAGCCTCCAGGCTGCCCCCGTTCTTTGTAATATCCTGATTATAGAAATGTGAAAGCATTTTTCGACCCACTTCTCCGAAAGGAAGTTCCCCGTCAGTATAAAGCAGGTCGGGATGATACATATCAACCAGTTCTGTTATACAAGAAAGCCAGTTTTGCTGGTTGACGGTATCATTTGTATACCACTGAAAATCATCAGGAGCCGTAGCCGGGTGATAAAGATCCTGGTATTCGGGATTGGCCCCGTCGTATGGCACTCCTTTCAAAGGGCCCGAAGGATCTGACCGGTGACTTGGCTGGAACCATGTATAGCTTGCACCCAGATGCTCGGAGACACCGAAACGAAGTCCTTCCTTCTTTGCAGCCTGCTGCCATAGTCCGACAACATCCTTCATCGGACCCATTTGTACTGAATTCCATCTGTGTATCCTGGAATCCCACAGGAAAAAATTATCGTGGTGAGTTGCCATACTCACAAAATATTTTGCTCCCACTTTTTTGTAAAGTGCCATCAGCTTTTCAGGATCCCATCTTTCAGCTTTCCAGAGCGGAATAATATCCTTGTATCCGAATACTGAGGGATGACCGTAATGTTCAACATGATAAAGGTATTCCCGGCCGGGATTTCCTGTGGGTTCGTTGGTCCTTCGGTTATACACATCTGATTCATACATCTTACGGGCATACCAGTCACCCTGACGCGGAACTGCCTGGGGACCCCAGTGAGACCAGATACCGAACTTTGCATCGCGGAACC
Organism: uncultured Bacteroidales bacterium; assembly: GCA_963840965.1. Lineage (GTDB taxonomy): Bacteria > Bacteroidota > Bacteroidia > Bacteroidales > VadinHA17 > LD21. The sequence continues at coordinate 191,296 of CAWJAW010000005.1, forward strand.
AGTCGGGATACCGGTAATCTCTGAATGATTCGATATCGGATGTGAAGGTTGGTGAAAAAGTAACCTGTTCTGTTTTCATCTCTTTATTCCGGCACGAGAAAAAAACTGCGGCAAGTACTGGAATTACCAGAAAAACACGGATTTTATTCATGATCAGGGTTTATTGATTGGTTACTGAATATCAAAATATCAAAGTTATCAGATAACAAACTGATCGAGGTACCTCTTGCACAGGACAAGGGAGTTCTTCCTGTCTTCAAGTGTTTCCTCGAAAGCCTTGTCTTCAACTTCCACGCAAACGGGTCCGTCGTACCTGATATCATAAAGCGCCGAGATAAATCCGGCCCAGTCAATGTCGCCAAGGCCGGGGAGCTTCGGTGAATGGAATTCCAGTGGAGCCGCCATGATTCCGACATCATCGAGTTGGTCGCGATAGACTTTCGCGTCTTTCAAATGGATATGGAACAGCTTTTCGCGGAACTCATACAATGGCTTCACATAATCCATCTGCATCCATAAAAGGTGCGACGGATCGTAATTCAGTCCGAAATGATCGCTTTTTATCTCACTGAACATCCTTCTCCAGATTGCAGGGGTTGTTGCGAGATTGTTGCCGCCCGGCCATTCGTCCTGAGTGAATATCATCGGACAGTTCTCGATGCCGACTTTAACATCCTTCTCTCCGGCATGCCGGATTATTTCAGGCCATACACTTCTGAAAAGCTCAAAATTCTCATCAACCGAAAGGTACTTGTTTCTTCCTATGAATGTATTCACCCGTTTTACTCCGAGCATGGCTGATGCATCGATGACCTTAATAATGTGACTGATAAAAAACCTGCCCTTATCCTCATCAGGGTCCAAAGGATTGGGGTAATAGCCAAGGGCTGAAATCTCAACGCCTTTATCGCGGCAGTAGATCAATATCCTTTCAGCTCCTTTTTCGTCAAGTGTGTCAACATCGATATGGGTGACACCTGCATATCTTCTTTCAGCCTTGCCAAGGGGCCAGCAGCAGACCTCTATACTTCTGTATCCAAGATCAGAGGCACAATCGACAAGTTCCTCAAAAGTAAGTTCCGGCAGTATCGCACTTACAAATCCAAGATCCATATAACCTCCTGATATTTAAAATTTTAAAATTAATCGATAAGTCCCGCCAGTGCAGCTCCTATCAGGCTCGACTGTTTAACCTCAGTGAACTCCACGTATCGTTTCCTGTCACCGCTCAGAAAATCCGAAAAGTATCCTTCAAATCTAAGCTTAAGATTATGGAGTTTATAAAAAGTAGTCCCTTCAATTGTAAACAGCACCGGCCGGTCAGGGTGAGTCCCCTTTCCGGTTTTAAGCACAACAGCAGCCAGGTTTGCTGCAACCAGCCTGGCTGAACGGTCAATAATATTATCAATCAGGTATTTTCCAATACTTTCATCCACAAGGTCAGTGAGACAACCTGAAAGAACATTACTATTAGTGATGTTGCCAGAAAGGAAACTATTGGCTTCTTCTGCTGTAAGCTCCTTTAAATCCTGAATCCTGCCGGCAGCCCGTGGTGAGAATAATCCATCACTTGCAGCAGCTTTAAGCACAAACAGGCTAAGCCCTCCGAAATACCCTCCCGAGAACATCTTTTCGAATGAATAATTGCCCGGATCCATTGTTGTGTTATCAAATGCAATATCCAGTTCTGTCCGGGGAGCCTTGTTGAAATTTCCCGACTCGATATTTATTATCATACTCCTGCCAGGGTCAAGTTCCGGATTTTTGGCAATGTTGACGTTCGATTCAATATAGCAGGTATTTGTGCCTGTACCCAGTATAAAGCCAATAAATGAATCATAGGTTTTACCGAATGAAGCAGATTTCCCGGCAAGCAGGGTTGCAACGGTATCATTCAGCAGTACAATCCTTTTGTCTGGCATTCCCAGTGCTTCAAGCAAAGACTTTCCGATTACCTGGCCTATTACTTCCGGAGCCTGAACCTCCTTGCAGAACTGCAGCAGTCTTCCGTCCTTGTCGGGAAAAATCTCAGTAGGGTAGGAAAAACAGAAACCTATACGGTCCGATTTTTCAGCTAATGGCACTATATATCCTGCCAGAATATTAAAAAACTCTTTTTTCGATACTTCCCTGTCAAGCCCGGGCATTAAGCCGTTGACAACCTGATCAACTTCGAGCTTCCCGTTGCTTGTGAATTTTATCAGGGCTGCCCTGAAATTTGTGCCTCCGGCATCAATGGCAACCACAGGCGTATCCTTTAAAAATTCGTTGTCTGCCTCAATATATGTAGGGATCATCCTTAATGAACTAGCTTCTCCCCTTAATCCCCCGTTCATCTCTGAAAGGAACAGTTCAACAAGCTGATCGATGTTGAAATCACAGGCCCTTAGCCCTTTATCTTTAAGAAATTTTTCTGCCTTTTCCATACGAATTATTTAATATTTACGAATAACAATGTTTCAGACCAGGTCTTGAAACAGAATGTCTGAATTACTAATTACAGATCACCAATGTATGAAAAAAAATTATTCTACCTTTAACCTATACCCAGCAACCAGACATTTGTTATAGATTAATTTATTCAACCATGGACAAAGTAACCGAAATCGCTAAAATGATAGATCATTCAATACTTCACCCGACGCTTACAGATGAGGATCTGAAAAGGGAGTGTGATGTTGCCGCAAAATACAATGTCGCTTCAGTATGCGTAAAGCCCTATGCAGTGAAGCAGACAGCAGTTTTTTTAAAAGAAAGTGAAGTTCTTGTAGGATGCGTTATCGGCTTCCCGGCAGGAAATTCAGCAATCGGGGTGAAGGTCTTTGAAACCGAAACTGCCTGCAGAGACGGGGCAGTTGAAATTGATATGGTAATTAATATCGGGAAAGCTCTTCAGGAAGACTGGCGCTACATAGAAGAGGAAATAAAAGCAGTGGTCGACACTTCACACAAATTTGGTGCAATTACCAAGGTTATATTTGAGACTGATTATATCACTAATGATGAACATAAAATAAAACTTTGTGAGATATGCTCAAAAGTCGGAGCCGATTATGTAAAGACATCAACAGGTTTCGGATTTGTCAAGGGTTCAGACGGGAAATTTTCTTATGCCGGGGCGACTGCTCATGACCTGATCCTTATGCGGGAGCACTCGGCACCGCATGTTAAAGTCAAAGCTGCAGGAGGAGTCCGGACTCTTACCGAACTTTTAAAATTCAAGGAACTGGGAATTTCCAGATGCGGTGCCACCGCTACGGTATCCATGCTTGAAGAGGCAAAAAAGCTTTTCGGCATATAGCAGATTGACAAATCAGTAAAAAAGCAAAGACCATAAATGATATCCAATAAATAATCTGATTATGAAGAGTATCATCCTTGCAATATTCCTGTTAGCCTCAGGCATGCTTAGCGGCATGACTGTCGAACAGTATTCGGTGTTCGAACTCCGGATGGAGGGCCCGGCAACCGGTAATCCTTTTAAGGATGTGCAATTTATTGCTGAATTCAGTCTGATGAACAGAACCCTTGTTTGCGAAGGATTTTATGACGGAGACGGCATCTACAAGATCAGGTTTATGCCTGATGAAACGGGGAAGTGGACATATATCACGCAAAGCAATCTAAGGGAACTGGATTCAAAAAAGGGAAGCTTCAACTGTATCCCCCATTCTCCCGGCAATCATGGTCCCGTAAAAGTCAGAAACACCTATGATTTCGGATATGCTGACTGTACTCCGTTTTATCCTGTCGGGACTACCTGCTATGCATGGGTCCATCAGCCTGAGGAGCTTGTAAAACAGACACTGGCTACTCTTTCAGGTACGGCCTTCAACAAGATCAGAATGACCGTTATGCCGAAAAACTACTATGTCTATATCAACAACGAGCCTCCGCTCTATCCCTTCGAAGGATCAAAAGAAAAAGGATGGGATTTCTCAAGACCCAATCCGGCATTCTTCAGGAATTTTGAACAGAGAATTCTGGAACTTCAGAAGCTAGGCATTGAGGCCGATGTGATTCTTTTCCACCCTTATGATATGGGCAAATGGAACTTTGACAAGATGAATACCGACGAGGCTTCATTCTATCTGAGATATCTTATTGCGCGAATTTCTTCTTACAGGAATGTCTGGTGGAGTATGGCCAATGAATATGATATAATGAGGAAAACCGACGAGGAATGGGAGAAGTATTTTCGGATTATACAGCTTTATGATCCCTACGGCCATCTTTGCAGTATTCATAACGGTATGGAATGGTATAACCACTCAAAGCCATGGATAACGCATCTCAGCATCCAGACTGCCTATCTGCAGGATATCCAGGACTGGCGTGAGCTGTACAACAAGCCGGTGATAATAGACGAGTGCGTATATGAAGGAAATATTCCGAACGACTGGGGTAATCTGACTCCTGAGGAAATGATGAACAGGTTCTGGATATCATGGTGCCGGGGAGCTTACTGCACCCACGGTGAGACTTATCTTCATCCTGAAAATATTCTGTGGTGGTCAAAAGGTGGGAAATTGTACGGTAAAAGCCCCGAAAGAATCGCTTTCCTTCACAGGATAATGACTGAGGCACCAACCGAAGGGGTATATCCCCTTCATAACCTTTGGAACAAGGAAACTCATCTAATAAAGGACAGGGAGTGGTACCTGTATTACTACGGTAACAGCCAGCAGGCCATGGCAACATTCACTCTGCCAAAGGACCTTAAATTCAGACTGGAAGTCATCGATGCATGGAACATGTCAATAACACCTGTTGCCGGTGAATTCAGCGGAAGGACTGAGATTCCGCTTCCGGGCAGACCATATGTTGCCGTTAGGGCAAAGGTGATCAATGAGAAATAAGATCTTAATTGCAAATGTATAATTAACCTCCTTCCGGGATGAAACGGAATCTCATTTCACTAATGCTGATTGTGCTCTTGCTGGAGTGTATTTCATGCTCCTGGGACAACCGGGAAACCGGAACAGACGCATCCGGCAAGCCCTATGCCCGGTACTGGTGGTTCGCTTCGACAATAAAGAAGCAAGATGTAAGATATAATCTCAACTATCTGAAAAAAAACGGATTCGGTGGAGTTGAATTAGCGTGGGTCTATCCTTTGAACAGGTTCAACCCCCAGGATACCACATATACGCCCCGCCAGGAGTGGCTCAGCAATGAATGGACCGACATTGTTGATTATACAATCAGATATGCAGACTCCATCGGACTTGGATGCGACCTGACTTTTGGGACACTATGGCCTTTTGGTGACAGCCAGGTTACAGCCGATCAGGCCACGCGCCGTTTCGGGGATCCTGAATGGAGGCAGGTTATAACCCGCTCATGGGAACACCCTAAAAGCGGATATGTCATTGATCATCTGACTCCTTCCAATTATCTGCCTTATTTTGAAAGGCTTATAAAAGCATTCCCCAGACCGGAACCTAAGATACCTCAATCATATTTTATCGACAGCTGGGAAGTTGATACTGAAAAATTGTGGTCAGAGGGATTCAGCAATGATTTTTACAATAGGTTCGGGTATGACATAACTCCCTTTATGGATTCAATTTACGAACCCGGGAAAAGCCAGTATCTATATGATTATATGTCACTCATCTCTGATAAAGTACTGAAGTTCTACAGGGATTTTGATTCAACGATAAATTCTGCAGGAGTACGATCCAGGGGACAGGTCTCCGGTGCTCCGTGCGATCTTATTTCCGGATATGCATTATTGGATATTCCTGAAGGGGAAGCCATGCTTTTTGAGCCTGAATTCAGCACAATTCCGGCCTCTGCAGCTCATCTTTCCGGAAAACAACTAATATCAGCCGAAACATTCACCTGTTTGTACGGATGGCCAGGTGATTACATGAGGGAGGAGCAGACAGCCGATCTTAAACTGGTTGCCGATGCTCTTTTTGCCAATGGAGTCAATCATATTGTATGGCATGGCAAACCACATAATCCTTCAGGTTACGATACTGTAAGTTTTTACGCGACAACACATATTGGTCCCGATGGCAGCCTGGCCGAGAGCATAACAGGATTCAACAGATATCTGGAGAAAGTATCATCATATATGCAGAAAGGGACGACATTTTCGGATATTGCCGTATATCTGCCGGTTGAAGACGCCTGGATCAAAGGTATGATGCCAAAGGAAAAACAGTTTATCTGGGCATGGGGATACTACGAAATGCGATATGTATACTTTCCTGAAGAACTTAAAGGATTCTGCCCCACCTGGATAAACCATGAATTCCTTGAGAAAGCAACCGTTGAAAACGGATTCCTGAAAATCGGCAATGCTGAATACAAAGCCCTTTATGTTGATGCCGCATATCTCGATTACAAAGTAATCAAAAGACTTTTAGAGCTGGCCGGAGACGGATTAAAGATCATAATCAGGAAAGAACCGAAAGAACCTGGAGTATCCCTGCATTCTGACTACAGCAACCTGGCCGGAGAATTGATGATTACAGAAAATGTATCTGCCAGTATTCCTAAAGATATTGGTAATTTAATCGATGGAGCAGAATTGCCACCCCACTGGTGCAGGACAGACGGTGATTTCATGTACATTTTCTTCGCAAACCCAAAATCTGCAAAGCTCAAATTTCCGCTTGAATATGGACAGTCTCTTGATGAAGAAACAAAAAAGATACCGGTAACAATCAACTTCAAAGGAAGAAACTATTCAGTGGATCTCATATTTGATCCGTATCAGTCGCTTTTGTACAAGATAAGCGGTAAAAAAGCCGAAAAAATAGATATTTCGTTTGTACCAGAAAAACCGTCAGTCAGGATGAGACCTGAGGGGTATGATGCACCCTGGCTGGTTAAATAGGAATTGCCCGCGGTTTAAAGATGTAAAATAAACATAATCTTCAGACACTGATTAGTTACACAAAAATGAATACAAGATACACCGGCTCATTTTCGACTTTCTCACGCAGTATCTGCTGCAATGTTCTGAGAGTTGGTATTTATGCACTTCTTTTATCCGGATGTAAAAGCAAGGACACAATTCCGAAAGTTCAGCAATGGACCACCCATGAGATAACCCTCATCTCACAATCATCTTATAATAACGGATATACGGATATAGATGTCTGGGCGCACTTTACGAACGGGAAAGGAGACACCCTTATTAGACCTGCTTTCTGGGATGGCGGGAACATTTGGAAAATCAGGTTTTCACCTCCTGATACCGGTTCAACCTGGTCCTGGACGACTTTCTCAATCCCTGATGACAGAGAATTGTCCGGTAATAAAGGTTCTCTGACATCTGCTGCTTATACCGGCAGTAACAAACTTCTGAAACATGGTCTTCTGAGGATGTCGGAGGGAAAACGCAATGTCATTCATGCTGATGGAAAACCCTTTCTTTTGGTTGGCGATACTCCCTGGTCCATACCATTCAGGGCAACCACCGACCAGGTGAGCATATATGCAGCCGACAGGATGAAAAAAGGATTCAACGCGGCGCTTCTTATGAGCATTCAGCCCGATATGTATGCCGAAGGACCCGATGCAAGGAACACCGTTCTGGGTTTTGTAAGAGGCTTTGATGATCTTCATGAAGGACATCTGAACAAACTCAAACCCGGCTATTTTCAATACCTCGATTCGCTGATGCAAATACTGGTTGATCATGGCATCGTCCCTGTCTATCAACCGGTATTTCACGGATTCGGATGGAAGGGAAAAACTGTTCTCGGTCCTGCTGCCGATCCCGAAGAATATGCAAGGTACTGCAAGTATCTTGTCGCCAGGTATGGAAGTATGCCGGCCTTCTGGCTTGTCAGTGGCGACGCCCATGGCCTTGATCCCGCAGTGAAGCCAGGGGGAGAGATAATTGAAAAATGGGATTGCTATCAACAGCCAACAGGTATTCACTATAATCCCGCCGATGACTATTTAGCTTCGTGGGCAGGTGGTGACAGTTCGCGCTGTTTCCATTACAACCGTTCATACCAGGATGAGCCCTGGCTCGATTTTCAGTGGGCGCAGACAGGACACGATGGACTGCACCTTTACCATAAAGTCGAGAGAATGTATGATAATGAGCCTGTTAAAGGATGTCTTAACGGGGAACCCACATACGAAGGAATGGGTAACGGTAAAAACGGTCTTGGCTGGTGGCAGGGGGAAGAGGCATGGAATCAGCTTATGCACGGAGGCACCATGGGTGTTGTTTACGGTGCTGCCTGCCTGTGGCAATGGAAGATCACTCCCGGCGAACCCGGCTGGGACAGATGGACAAATGCACCTATGTCGTGGAAGGAAGCACTTGTACTGGAAGGCAGTAATTACATCGGATATGTCTCAAAAGCGTTTGACGGCTTCGACTTTACAGACATGGAAAGGCGATGGGATCTGACAGGTTCAGACAAACCACTGCTTGCCAGGGAAGGATTATTTTATGTTTCTTACCTCGACAAGGGAGGCTCAATAACAATAAAAAATATGGTCACAGGTCTGCCGTTTTACTGGTTTAACCCCAAAACCGGAGTATTTGAAACTGAGGGCATGACTTCAGGTGAGGGTACTTTTAAAGCACCTGACAATAATCCCCGTGTACTGATAATCGGGGAAAGAAAATTTAAACAATAACATCTCTCGCACAATGCTGCCGAATCTGTTATGTTTAAAGTTCAGTTTCAACCGGTTGGCCATGGGCCCTGGATGGCATGGGAAGAGTTTACTGTTGCACCCCTGCCGGTAATGTACCATCATTGTTTTGGTGAGCGCCGGGTGTGCTGCGCCCATCGTTAATATATCTCCTGAGAAGCTCTCTTAATTCGGAGACGATTTCCGGGTATTCGGCCTGGAGATTTTTTATTTCCGACGGGTCTTCTCTAAGGTTGAAAAGCTGGACAGAAGGCAATCCCTCTGCCTCTTTCCCCGGTCTGGGGTAGCTCCATCCACCCGATCCGGGGCTCATTAAAAGCTTCCAGTCACCTTTCCTTATAGCAAAACTTCCGTTTATCGAATGATGTATTGTCGCTTCTCTAATGATCTTCTTATAACCCGGATTCAGGATCGCAGGCAGCAGGTTATAACTGTCTTCAGCTTCGTTTTCCCTCAGTTGATAATCTGTTATTGCCGCAAATGTCGCCATGAAATCATTAAGACAAATAGTCTGTTCTATCCTGTGCGGTTTTTTTACAGCAGCGGGCCATTGCATTAAACAGGGTATACGGTGTCCTCCCTCATAAAGATCAGCTTTGAAGCCACGGTAAATATAGCTCGATTTATGCCCGTTGGATTCAAGTGTTTCAAGGTCAGCCCAGGGTGATACTCCGTTATCCGAAGCAAAAACTACAATTGTATTATTTTTTTTACCGCTCTCTTCAATTTTGTCAAGTAATACGCCTACCTCTGAATCAATCATTAAAATAAAATCAGCATATTGATTCAGTCCCGATTTTCCTTTGAATTCATCAGTGGGCAGAATAGGAGTATGAGGCGACGGCAAAGCAAGGTACAGAAAGAAAGGCCTGGCTGAACCTTTCTGTTCCTCGATGAATGATCCTGCTCTTTTGAAAAGTTCCGGAGTACAATTGACATGATCAAAATCACTTCCCGTAGGTCCTTCCCTCCAGAACGAGCCATCATATCCGGCATTTCCATGTGTGATGTTATTGCCTGAGGTAATCCTGTCGGGCAGTGATGTCGGCCAGTCATTTTCAACATAGACATAAGGGGGCATATCGAGAGATCCGCTGAATCCAAAAAAATAATCAAAACCTCGGGATACCGGTCCATTGGATATTGACTTTGAAAAATCGACCTTATCATTCCCTTTATCAATATCATACCAATCCCATCCCAGGTGCCATTTACCCATGCAGGCTGTTTTATATCCCTGTTCCTTAAGCATCATAGGTAGAGTTGTACGGCCGGGAGATATGAGAGCCAGTGAATATCCGTCGAGAACTCCGCTTTTCAATTCACTCCGCCAGTTGTATCTGCCTGTCAATAAGCCATATCTTGTTGGAGTGCTCACTGCCGAGCTCGAATGGGCATCTGTAAAAACTATGCCGGAAGCGGCAATGCGGTCAATGTTGGTTGTTTGTATCTTCGATCCGGGATTAAGACAGCTGATATCGCCATAACCCAGATCATCGGCCAGGATAAAAACGATATCAGGCAATTCCTTTCCGGATTGAATTCCGCCGCATCCGGGGAGGAGTAGAAGACCGGCGGCTCCGAAGAGATAAGGATTAAATTTCATTCTGCCAGGTTTTATCTATGTTAGATCGTTATAACTGTTTAACGATGTTAATCCTCCAAATTTAAACTTTCCCTATATTCATAATAAAACCAAACAAATATCAGTCTGGTGAACAGAAAAAGGCGTTACAGACTAATATCCAAGAGGCTGTATTAAAACCTGATCAGAACTCCTGCTGCTGCATAGTTAAAAAGTGAAAAGTTGTAAACTTCATCATTGTCAGCTCCCCCTTCGAGTAATCTGTAACCGGCCTTAAATCCGATTTTCTCTGAAACCATGTACTGCATGGCGACCAGAACATCCTCTGCCCTGCCCTGGGGGGCAGCAAGTGCGTCGCCATCAATAAGGAATGACAGGTTTTCACCGGCTTTCCATTCAGCATGGAAATTGATTATCGGAACAAATCCGACATTCGTCTTGATGCTTTCATCGGCTGCGGAGTAAATGGCGACCTTTGCATCCCTGATTTTTGCTGTAAATCCCAGACCGAGTTCAAATTTTGGTCTTTCGACAATATCATACCGGTAGGTCAGCCTGTAGGAATTGAATTTGTAGGTTCCCTCCAGCGGTGTACCGGCAGGAAAAATAACGCCTTCAAATGTCAGGTCACGGTTAAGACTGCCATCTGATTTTACTTCAAGAGGTGCATATAAAACCGAGAGATTATGACGGGTTCCAAACGTATATCCTGCGCGAACCCGGTAAAAAACCTTCGGCGAGGCATCCAGTTCCTCGCTCAGTGAGAACAAAGTTCCCTGATCACCCGGAATCCGGACATCATTGTATCCCGAAATTACTACTCCGGACTCAAGGTCAAGAAATACCTGAGATTTGAATTCTGTAATCCGGATATACCAGGACAGGAATCAAATGCATTGATTATTAAGAAGATCGCTTTTCATCATATTATTTTAATTTGGTAATGTAACAAAAAAAGCCGTAAATAGTTCTGAAAATGCCATGATTGGTATCTTTCAATTCACTAAATGTTTGCATTTGAAATCAATTATGTGGGTTTCATAAACTTGCTTTAATTAACTTACCTGTGAAACAGATGAATTATGAAATAGTTCTGAAGCCTTTTCAAAAGTACGGAATTTATCCGGATGAAGTAAAATACAAATAAGATGCACGCAAATTCAAATATTTCATTGTAACTTTATTGTAGAGTTTCCAAAAATCTGGAAAAAACGGTGCAGCTGATATTTTTACTACGTAAGACAAAAAGTGAAAAATTATGAATAATGGCAAAAATCAACGTAAAAAATACTGAAATAACCATTATTACAGGTTGAGGACAGAGATTACATTTCGCTCACCGATATGGCAAACGCCAAAGAAAGTGAAAGCCGTGCCGCCGATATTATTAAAAACTGGTTGAGAAGCCGTTTTTCACTTGAGTTTTTAGGTACCTGGGAGCAAATAAATAACCCCGGTTTTAAAGTGGTCGAATTTGACCACTTTAAATCACAAGCTGGTTTGCCAAGTTTTGTTTTGAGTGTTTCGGAATGGATAGAAAAAACCAATGCTGTCGGCATTATTGTAAAAAAAGGCAAGTACGGAGGTACTTTTGCCCATAAAGACATTGCATTTGAATTTGGTTCAGCTATCAGTGTTCCTTTTAAACTATACCTGATAAATGAATTTCAACGGCTTAAAGAGGAAGAGCAGAAACAATTTGGGTGGACGGCAAAGCGGGAATTGACTAAGTTGAATTACCACATTCATACCGACGCTATTAAACAAAATTTAATACCACAGGAGCTTTCATCAGGGCAAACATCAATTATATATGCCAATGAAGCCGATGTTTTAAATGTCGCTCTGTTTGGGATAACTGCCAAGCTATGGAGAGACACAAATCCAGATTTAAAAGGAAACATTCGTGATTATGCAACAATAAATGAATTGATTTGCCTGTCGAATATGGAAAACCTGAATGCAGTTTTTATCAGCGAAAAGATGACCCAAAAAGACCGATTGATTAGGCTTAATCAAATAACAATATCTGTTGCAGAAAACACTGTAGAATTAAAAAATCAGATTAAATTTATCTTTATAAACAAGTTTACCGAAACCGTCCTGACACATGACAACGGATATTGCTTATATTCTCCATGGAGGCCATCCGATGAAAAAACTGACAAGCCTCAGGGCGGGTAACCTTTCCATGGGCTATGCCGATGGCAATATCAGGTACATATGCGCCGGCGGAACCGAGATTTTAAGAATGATCTGCTCTGCAGTACGTTATAAGGATTGGCTCACAGTCAGTCCACAGATTGAGGAGGAGAAGATCCATGAGTCCGGAGATTCGTTTGAAATCTATCTCAGGTGCCGCTACAGGAAAGAAGAGATGGATATGGTTGCCAGCTATATCCTTGAGGGCAAACCGGATAACTCGATTTCACTCACAATGGAAGCAGAGGCGCTTTCGACTTTTGAAAAGAACCGGATCGGCATCTGTGTCCTTCACCCGATAGAAAGCTGTGCCGGTAATAAATGCGTTATCGGACACACCGACGGTTCGGCTGAAGAGTCTGCTTTCCCCATTGAAATAAGCCCCCATCAGATCTTCCACGATATAAAATCTATGCAATGGGCTACAGAGGGCATTGACTGCAGAATAGATTTTGAAGGAGACGTTTTTGAAACAGAAGATCAGAGAAACTGGACTGATGCATCATTTAAAACTTATTCGACACCTCTCTCACTTCCCTGGCCCTCTTTAGTTGAAAAAGGAACCAGGATTTTCCAGAAAATCACATTCAGGGCTGCCGGGGATTTTAAAATTCCTGAAATCCAGGATGATTTCACCCTTATTAAAAACATCCCGGGAGAGAAGTTCAGGTTACCATCAGTCGGGATAACCCGCTCCAGCCGTTCCGCTCCGCTTACTCCTAATGAAATTAAACTGCTGAGATCAGTCCGGTTCGACCACTACAGGATCGACCTCCATCTCTATGAAAACGGATGGCAGTTCATGGCCGATGAATTATGCCAGGAATTGCCGGACCTTGGTTACCACACCGAATTTGCCCTTAGCTTTGATGATAGAATACATCAGCAGATAAACAATTTCATTGACTGGTACTCACGATGTCAGCTCTCCCCCACGCATATCCTTCTGTTTCACAAATCTTTCCCGTCGACTCCCGATGAGCTTGCAGCCGAAGTTATTCCGCTTATTAGAAAAGTCAGTCCCGATGTTAAAATAGCTACAGGCACAAACGCAAATTTCGCTGAACTCAACCGTAACAGACCGGGTGATACAGGGAATGACTGTATCTGCTACGCCATTCATCCTCAAGAACATGCTTCCGACAACCAAACTCTTGTTGAAAACCTTCAAGCCCAGCACTATTCGGTAACGAGCGCACAAAAATTTGCGGGCAACAGGAAAATACTGATTTCACCGGTGAATATCCAAAGGAGGTTCAATGCCAACACATCCTACATTGAACTGCCATGGTCTGGATCAGGAACGCCTCCTCAGGCCGACAGCCGCATGATGTCGCTTTTCGGCGCCTGCTGGACAGCCGGAAGCCTCAAATATCTTTGCCAGGCGGGTGCAGACAGTATTACATATTATGAAACTGCCGGAGAAAGAGGAATTTTCCATGGCGATTGCGATCCCCGGTGGCCTTCGGAGTTTCCATCGGAAAAAGGAATGATTTTCCCAGTATTTCATGTGTTCAGGTTCCTTTTGGGCTATAAGCAGTTAAGTCTTGTAAGATGTACCAGTTCTAGGCCGCTCGTTGCCGACTGCTTTGCGCTGTCGGACGGGAAACAGGGACACATGCTCCTTGTGAACTTTACATGTGATAAACAGAAAATAAAACTTGAGTGTTGCACCGGATTAATAAGACTAAGGCCTCTTGACTCAGATAGTTACGCAGAGGCAGCCTCCGACAACAGGTGGACAGGGATTAAAAATGAAAAAATCTTAAAAGCACAGGAGATCTTCGAAATTGAACCCTTTTCCCTCAACTTTATTGAAGGGTGGCTTAAACACTGAAAACAGAAAAAAAATTACTTTTATTGCAAATTAACCTTATTCACTCATGGTACTGGTTCAAAATTACGCGCTGGCGGTATTTCTTTGCTTCGTCGCCATGGTATGCTGGGGTTCGTGGCAGAACACCCAGAACCTCATCGGAAAGGAATGGAGATTTGAGCTCTATTACTGGGATTACACGATCGGGATATTCCTCTTTGCTCTTCTTATGGCTTTCACATTTGGCAGCTTTGGAAGTCAGGGCCGAAGTTTTATTCCTGACCTCGCACAGGCAGATGCCCGGAATCTCCTTTCTTCAGCTCTCGGAGGATTCATCTGGAACATAGGCACCCTTCTCCTGGTAGCCTCAATTTCTATTGCAGGAATGTCGGTGGCATTCCCGGTCGGAGGCGGACTCGGTTGGATCCTCGGGATCTTCATTAACTACCTGGGGAAACCCGAAGGAAATCCATGGCTCCTTTTCGGCGGCTCGGCAGTGATTGTCATTGCAATTCTCCTAAGCATGCAATCTTACCGAAAGCTTGCAAGCAATCAGAACAAGCCTCCGGCAAAAGGAATCATACTTGCCCTCCTGGCAGGACTGTGCATCGCATTCTTTTACAGGTTTGTTGCCTCATCCCTGGCAACCGATTTTTCCCCGGCCGACGACGGAAAAATAAGTTCATACACTGCAGTCGTGTTCTTCTCAATCGGAGCAGTTATAAGTACGCTTATTGTGAACCCTATATTCATGGCAAAACCCGTCGAAGGAAGACCGGTCAGAATTTCGGAATGGACGAAGGGAACGTCACGGGCCCATCTGCTTGGATTACTGGGCGGGGCGATCTGGTGCATCGGCAACTCGGTAAGCTTCATGTCGGTAGGAGCAGCAAGCCCTGCAATATCGTACGGCCTGAGCAATGCGGCTCCCGTCGTAGCCGCCTTATGGGGAATATTCGTCTGGAAGGAATTCAAAGATGCTCCCCGGGGAACCAACAAGCTGCTGACATACATGTTCGTCTGTTACCTTATAGGACTTGTAATGATCGTCTGGTCGAAATTAGCATGAACTTACCTTAAACCACTATAATATGATTTTCAGAACCATAGTAGCATTAAGCCTTCTTGCCCTAAGTTTGCCGGCATCACCACAGACAGGCCAGTGGAAGGGCCGGTCAGTCGACCTTTCACACGGAAAGCTGGAAGTTTCGGACAACAGGAGATTTCTTGTTTTTGAGGACGGGACACCTTTCTTTTATCTGGGCGACACGGGCTGGGAACTTTTCCACAGGCTCAATAAGGAGGAAACCGAAAAATATCTCGAGAACCGCCGGTCAAAAGGATTCACAGTGATCCAGGCCGTTGTGCTTGCCGAGGTCGACGGCCTGAATGTGCCAAATATGGAAGGAAACAAGCCTCTGTTCGACAATGATCCCCTGAAGCCCAATGAAGACTATTTTGAACATGTTGACTGGGTAATAAAAAAAGCAGCAGAAAAGGGTATTTTCATTGGACTCCTACCTACATGGGGCGACAAGTGGAACAAGAAATGGGGTGTGGGTCCGGAGGTCTTTAATCCTGAAAATGCCAGGGCCTGGGGTCAATTCCTTGGCAAACGATACCGTAATCAAACCAATATAATCTGGATCGCCGGCGGAGACAGACCTGTTGAAAATGATCTTCATCGTAAGACTGTGGCCGCAATGGCCGAAGGTCTGAGGGAAGGCGACGGAGGAGCTCATCTCATAACCTTTCACCCCACAGGAGGATCAGGATCTTCCAGGTATTTTCACAACGAATCCTGGCTCGATTTCAACATGAGGCAGAACGGACACAGCCTGAGCTTCACCGAACGCTATTCGTCAACCTTCGATGATTACAGCCTGGAACCAGCCAAGCCTGTAATCGACGGAGAACCCATCTATGAGGATCATCCGATCAATTTCAATCCCGACGCCAACAGCCATTCGACAGCCGCTGATGTCCGCCGGCCGCTCTACTGGAATCTTTTCACAGGCGCCTTCGGACACACATACGGACATCATTCAGTATGGCAGATGTGGATACCTTCAAGATCGCCAATCAACAGACCGCTGATGCCCTGGTATGAAGCCATTGATCAGCCCGGCGCCGGACAGATGATGTACGGAAGACTGCTGATGGAATCAAGACCTTTTCTTACACGAGTACCCGACAGCACAATCATTGTTACCGACAGAATTGTTTCGGCGGTGCCGGGTTCAGGTTCATACAGGTACGTTGCAACCCGCGACCAGGAGGGAACCTATGCAATGATTTATGCACCTATCGGCAGACAATTCTCTGTACGTATGGATGCAATAAAAGGAAAGGAAGTGGTCGCATGGTGGTTCAACCCAAGAAACGGTGAGGCGACAAGGATAGCGAAATATCCAAATACAGGCACTCAGACTTTCCTTCCCCCCACCCCGGGCGAAAACCTCGACTGGATACTGGTACTGGATGATACTTCAAAGAATTATCCTGCTCCCGGATCATTTAAAAAATAAGGATGCTATTAGGATTATCTTCATACACATATACCTGGGCAATCGGACTTCCCGGATCGTCGCCAGCTAATCCGCTGGGAATCTGCGGGCTGCTCGAAAAAGCCATATCAAAGGGGATCACGGTTGTTCAGATAGCGGATAACCTGCCTCTCGAGATACTTTCAGACGAAGAAACCGACCTGCTTCGTAATTTTGCAGATGCTAAGGGTATAAGTCTTGAAATGGGTGGCAGGGGACTTACTCCCGAACATACCATGACATGTCTGAAAACGGCTGAAGCAATCAGTTCAACAATCCTCAGAATGGTCATCGATACGAATAATTTCGAACCAAAAGTTCCGGAAATAATCGCAATCATCCGGGAGCTTGCCCCTGAATTCAGATCAAGGAAGATTAAATTGGCAATTGAAAATCACGACCGGCTTAAAGCAAGAGAATTCGAAAAAATAGTCCTTGAAACCGATCCTGAAATTGTCGGAATATGTCTCGACTCGGTCAATTCAATGGGTGCCGGAGAAGGATTTGAAACAGTATCGGAAATACTTGCCCCATACACGATCAACTTTCATGTAAAAGATTTTACAATACAACGTATAAGCCATAAAATGGGGTTTGTAATAGAAGGCCGCCCGGCCGGGAAGGGGATGCTTAATATCCCTTACCTGTTCAAAAAGATTGGTCAGTATTCCCGGTGCCGTTCAGCGATCCTTGAATTATGGACACCACCCGAAAAGAGCATTGAAGAAACAATCATCAGGGAAGAAAAATGGGCTGATGAGAGTATTCAATATCTCAAATCATTACTCCTAAAATGAATCCACTTCGTGGTATGCTTTTATAAGAGCTATTTCACCTTCCGCTCCGGGCATTGAGTTCCCGTGTTCCATTCCGACAACATCTCTGTAACCTTTGTCATAAATGTATTTAAATACATTTTTGTAATTGATCTCGCCCGTTGTGGGTTCTTTTCTTCCCGGATTATCGCCAACCTGGAAATAAGCAATTTCATCCCATGTAAGCTCGATGTTACGAATCAGGTGCCCTTCGGTTTTCTGCAGGTGGTAAATATCATAAAGGATTTTGCATGCCGGGCTGTTCACTGCTTTGCAAATCATATAGGTCTGGTCTGACGTTTGTAAATACAAATCCGGCGAATCTGAAAGCGGTTCCAGAACCATAACAAGACCATGCGGTTCAAAGATTTCGGCTCCTTGGCGCAATACATCAATAACATTGGCATCCTGAATTCCGATGGGTAATCTGCGCTCAAATGCACCAGGAACCACAGTCATCCATTTGGCATTTACACGTTTTGCCACATCTACGGCCCGCCGGCATCCATCAAGAAAAATATCAAGATTCTCTTTTTTTCCTGCAGCAAAGGTATTGGCCATGTTTCCTCCTTTATCAACAACAAAAACACCCATGGTCATTCCAAGTTTATCCAGAGTTTCTCCAATTTTTGTCTGGGTTTCAACATCACGACCCATCAGACCATTGTCTTCAAACGCCGTAAATCCCTGGTCGGCTATAAACTTTAGCTGGTCAATCAGGTCATCTCCGGCACTGTGCCTGAACATTCCAAAATGAGGTGCATAATTCAGTCTGAATTTTTCTGCATTGGATGTAACTGCCCCGGAGGCTGCAGCTCCCATTATGCTTCCCATGCCTGTTAGTGCAATGCTGCCGGCAATGGTGCTTTTTAAGAAATTACGTCTTTTCATGATGATAAGGTTTTATAAGTAATTAAAAATCCAAATTGATCTTTTTGAATCAGTGGAACGTAGCTCACCCTTACACTCCCGGTTGGATTCTCCTATTTGCCCCGCCCTGCATATTATTGTGTTTTGCTACTGTCTTTAAATCCGAATACCTTATGATACTTCTTCATGTAAATGAATGTCTTACAACTTTTGATTGGCCGTTTTATTTTTTCTTTGTATTTTTCATGCTGAAGGTGATGATTTTTGTCGAAATTTTTATCTGTAGCGACTTGAAGATAAGCAATTAACGTCACTTATTCTAATTCCTGATCTACTTTTTAAATAATGCTTAAAAAATAAGCGTATGAAAAAACTGAAATTTGCCATTCTCGGTTGCGGATTCTGGTCGCAGTTCCAGCTAGGTGGCTGGAAGGAACTGCACGAGGCGGAATGTGTGGCTCTTTACAACCGCACCTTGTCGAAAGCCGATGACCTGGCCGGACGATTTGGCATTCCTCATACCTACGACGATGCTGAAGAGTTGATGGTAAATGAAGAACTTGATTTCGTTGATATTATCACTGATGTGGATACACATCCAAAGTTTGTTGAACTGGCTGCAAAATACAAGAAGCATGTTATATGTCAGAAACCAATGGCTTCGTCATTTGAGACCGCAAAAAAAATGATGCAGGTTACCCGCGAGGCAGTTGTCAGATTCTATGTCCACGAGAATTACAGGTGGCAGCCTCAGATCAGGAGGATGAAGCAAATCATCGATTCAGGCATAATTGGAAAACCCTTTCGCTGCAATTCATTATGGAACACTGCTTTCCCACTGTTTGAAACACAACCTTTTCTGGCTGACCTTAAGCAGTTTGCTCTTACTGATCAGGGGTCGCATCAGTTTGATGTACTGAGATACCTTTTTGGTGAAGCTGAAACTATCTTTACACAGATACAAACGGTCAATCCGACAATTAAAGGGGAGGATGTGGCTACTTCCATGCTGAGAATGAAAAACGGGATGGTCTGCATTCAGCAGATTTCCTTCAGTTCACCACTGGAAAAAGAGGTTTTTCCCCAGGTACTCCTTATTGTGGAAGGCGACAAAGGAAGTGTAAGACTTGATCCCGGTTACAATTTTGCGATTACAACCGGTAATAAGACGACCTATGAGAATATGACAATGCAAAAATACGACTGGCAGACAGAAAGACTTGAACCCGAACCTCCAGCCATTGTTGCATGCAACAATGATATACTTCAGGATCTGCTTGGAAAAAGTAAAGCTGAAACGAGCGCAGAAGATAATTTCGAGACTGTCAGACTGGTGTGGGCCGCATATGAATCGGCAAATAGCGGGAAAAATGTTGTAATAAAGGACATGATTTAATTCATTAAAGTCAAAGAATATGTTGAAAGTTGTATTGATCGGGGCAGGCGGCAAGATGGGACTGCGCCTCACCCGTAACCTGAAAAACTCCGGATACGGAATGGCGTATCTCGAAGTGAGCCCTGCCGGTATTGAAAGCCTTAAAGAGATGGGCATTGCAGTTTCAGATGCCGGGGAGTGCATTCCTTCGGCCGACATTGTAATTTTGGCTGTTCCTGATGTGGCGCTTGGGAGCGTTACAGCAAGTGTGATCCCTGAAATGAAGAGCGGGGCACTGTCTGTCACCCTTGATCCTGCGGCAGCCCTGGCCGGATTGCTCTTTCAAAGAAAAGACATCTCATATTTCATAACACACCCCTGCCATCCCTCAATATTCAACTGGGAACCTGAAGAGGAAAAGATGAAGGATCATTTCGGAGGCAATCTGGCAAAACAGGCTATTGTTTGTTCCCTTCTGCAGGGATCTGAGGAGGATTATGCCCTTGGAGAAGCGCTGGCAAGAAAATTTTACGCCCCTGTATGGAAGTCTCACCGTATAACTGCTGAGCAAATGGGATTGCTTGAGCCTGCGCTTGTCGAGACACTGGCCTCAACGTGCATCTATGTCATCAGGGAAGGACTCAATGAGGTTATAAAACGGGGTGTTCCTGAAGAAGCTGCAAGGGATTTCCTTCTGGGGCACCTCAGGATACAGCTTGCCGTCCTGTTCAACGAGCTGCCGGGCGCAGTGTTCTCGGACGCTGCAAACAAAGCACTTCAGAGAGGGCTGAAGGAATTTATAAAGGACGACTGGAAGAAAGTCTTCGAACCGGATAATGTCAGGGACCAGATCATTTCAATAACATGAACAGACGACTAACACTTTCAACTCTTTTTCTTGGTTTAGTTTTGTGTCTGGGTGCACAAAATCCCGAAAGTCTCGTAAACACCCTCATCGGGACGGCCCCGGCCACCACCTTGAGCGCAAAGAGACACAGCGAGGCTGGATCAGAACTCAGAGGACAGACCTTTCCTGCAGTCGGTCGTCCCTTCGGAATGACCCAATGGACTCCTGAAACCCGTACCACAGAGCTAAAATGCATATCCCCCTATTACTATAATGACCGGTTCATTACCGGGTTCAGGGGAAGCCACTGGATGAGCGGCAGCTGTACCCAGGACTATGGAAGCGCATCACTGATGCCCTTTACAACCGGACTTAAGGACACTATTACCCGCCCTCCGGTCTCAAAATTCAGCCATAAAAATGAAGTTGCCTCTCCCTCATATTACAGTGTTATCCTCGACAGCTATGGCATTCAGGCAGAACTGACGGCTTCGGTGAGATCGGGAATTATCCGGTTCACATACCCCGGAAGAGATAAAAGCTGTGTCTTCATCAGGGTGAACAGCGATGAAAACGAAGGCAGTATCAGAATAGACCAGGCAAAAAATGAAATAATACTCCGGAATCCCGTTCACCGGCTCTACCAGGGACTGGGTTCAGAAGCAGGATTCAGCGGATGGTTCGTGATCAGGTTCGATACTCCATTTGAGGTGATGGACAAGCTGAAAACACAGCAGCAGATTGCCCTGTCGTTTGGAAGTGAGCTTACCGTCACCGCCAGGATAGGAACTTCTTTCACAACCGCCGTGAACGCCGGTATTAACCTGGAATCGGAAATTCCTGACTGGGATTTTGAAAAACTACGCCAGACAACTCAAAATATCTGGAACCAGACTCTTGGAAAAGTCAGGCCGGGAGGGGGTGACAAAGAATCAATGCAAATGTTCTATACCGCATTGTATCACTGTTATCAGATGCCGCGGATAGCAAGCGATGTTGAAGGCTGGTACCCAGGCTTTGCCGGTGACACTGCAATCCACAAGGCCAAAGGCTTTGACTATTACGATGATTTTTCGATGTGGGACACTTTTCGTGCCCTTCATCCCCTGATGACAATACTCGAGCCTGAAAAAACCCTTGATATGATCAAATCGCTGGTCGTGAAAGCAGAACAGGGAGGATGGATGCCCATCTTTCCGGCATGGAACAACTACACGGCTGCCATGATTGGAGATCATGCAACAGTTATGATTGCCGATGCATATCTGAAAGGGATACGTGATTTTGACATCGCCAAAGCATACGGATACCTGAGAAAAAATGCCTTCGAACAGCCTCCGTTCAAAGAATATTCTGACGGCAAAGGGAGAAGGGCGCTCAACAGCTATCTGAGGTACGGGTACATTCCGCTCGAGGACAGTGTATGGCTGGCCTTTCATAAAAGAGAACAGGTATCAAGAACTCTCGAATATGCTTTTGATGATTACGCCCTCGCCCGGCTGGCTGAATCAGCCGGAAAGAAAGAGGATCATGACACTCTGGTGAAAAGATCGCAAAACTGGAGAAATGTATTTGACACTGAGACAGGGTTTGTCAGGGGAAGATTTGCTGACGGAACCTGGATCTCTCCTTTTGATCCCCTGACAAAAGCCAGCTTCATCTGTGAGGGAACCCCCTTCCAGTATACCTGGTATGTTCCGCACGACATACCGGGACTTATTCAGATGATGGGAGGTCAGGCCGCCTTTGTAAGGAAACTTGATACTTTCTTCAGCGGAGGGCATTACTGGCACGGGAATGAACCGGGGCATCAGATACCGTACCTGTACGCAATGGCAGGAGATCCGGCAAAGACACAGGAATTGGTAAGGAAAATAATCTCCGAGGAATATGGCACCGGACCGGGTGGTCTGAGCGGTAACGAGGATGCCGGTCAGATGTCGGCATGGCTGGTTTTCTCAATGATGGGCTTCTATCCCGTCTGCCCGGTTTCAACCCAGTATGTTGTCACAACCCCGTTTTTTGATGAAATCAGGATTATGCTCCCGGGAAACAGGCAGTTTTTAATCAGTTCAGTGTCCCAAAAGCCGGGAAGCAGATATATCAGGGCGGTCACCAAAGACGGAGGCGTGTATCCCGACTGGTATATAACTCATGAGGATATAATTAAAGGAAGCAGATTTACCTTTCAGCTTACGGATAAGCCCAAGTCTGTTACACAGAGGTGAACATCGCCTCGTAGTGGGGCACCGGTTCAAAAATGCCCCCGGCCCTTCTGTAATAATCATCATCCAGCTCGTAGACTCCTTTGCGGACTTGAATCCATCCGGCGTTCCTGCACGGATGATAATCAATCATTTTTCCCCAGTTGATGTAATTCTGATGACCGTTGCTCTCCATAAGCCCCAGATTACCGATACCGGGAAATGGATCGAGACGCGCAGCTACATTCTTATTCCATTCGAGGAGGACAGGATTAACAGTAAGATCGGCACAGAAGCATGGTATCGACCGTTCATAGGCTGCCAGGGCAATCTTCATTGTCATGCTAAGTGTTTTTGCAATTGCTTTCAGGGCAATTGCCCTGTAACCCATTTCTATTCTCTTCACAGCATCCTCCCCGGTATGAGCTGTTTCGTCGGAGGCAAGCCTTACCGGGATATCACTGACATCCATTTCCATTTCCTCAGCGAATGGTTCCTCGATCAAGGCTATCTGATCAAAGGCGCCAATTTTTTTTGCGTGATCCAGCAGCCGGAGAAGAGTCTCCTTGCTTTCATAGCGGCCGTTGGCATCAAAATAGTATGGGATTCTTCCGTCAGTTGTATAAGGTGTTCTGATGTTGCCTATTGAATTGTGAATTTCGGTGAGTCTGGCTTTGTCTTTGTCCAGCATCTCCTCCTGGCTGCCCGGCTGGCCTATCTTGATCTTCATGAAAAAGTATCCCTGTTCCGCAGCCTCCCTTATCTCCTTAGCCGGAACTGTATAGGCAAACAACGGAACTCCGGCGACCTTATCGTGCCTTTGGCCCAGAGCCGGTTTAAAAGCTTTTGGAATAAGGTCATCAAAGGATGTTATCCCGTTCTCCCGGGCGTAAAGGACCCATGCGGCATTGTCAACTCCAACCAGAGAATTGAGAGCAAAGGTTTTCCTCAATGCCTCATTTGAGGTTACCTTCTTTCCATATTCATAAATTAAAGGGTAAACATTATCCAGAAGTTCAACAGGCGAAGAGAAGCTCTCTCCTTTTATAATCTGAAGGGCTTTTTCAGTCAACGCATACATAAGAGCATTGCCTGCGCTCTCGGAATTGGATGCGAATACGTTTGCATCAGACCATAGTATACTCTGAGTGCAGAGTCCTATTGAATGAAATCCCGAAGTGCTTTCGAGATATGTCGCAGTTTGCCAAAGTTCAGTAAGATACCCCCCCTTAAAACCGAGCGGCCTTACCATCGGTTCCCGTTCTGCAAACGAACCGACTTTCGAAATTGAAATCTTCCGGGGTTGAAAAGACCCGCATCCCGCAGGAAATAAAACAAGGGGTGAAGCAACCAGAGCAGTTCCTGTTGCCAGTATGCCTTTTTTAATGAATTTCCTTCGCGTTAATCCGTGCATTTCTGTAAACTATTCTACAGTAAATACTTTTCTGGCTGAAATCACCTTACCTGAATTTGTAACTCCCTCAACAACAATAAGAAAATCTGACCTGAAGTCGGAAGCCCAAAACCTGACCAAGGCATTCCCGTTGTTACCGTTTGTGACATAGGGATTCCAGTAAAGGGTATTCCTGAAATCCGGGATCCTGCTTTCCCTCTTCAATTTATCCGTGTAATCAGCTGCAGAAAAGGCCTTTACCTGACCGAAAGTCTGATAAGATAGCCTGATTGCCTGTTCAGGAAGAGGAACATTACTGAAATCGCCTGCCTTCGTAATCACATTCACCAGCCCCAGGATAAGGTACTCCCCGACAAAATATCTTGATTTGATCGCATCTATCCTTTCAACGAGTTCAGGATCAAGTCCGGCTATAACACCCGGATCTTTCACTACCACTCCGTCAACAAACAGCAGTGGAGGTTTCTCAAAAGGCCTGTTCTCGACCGGATCAAAAACCGAAATATCATAGACACCCTTTTTCTCTTTCATGAAGACTCCGGGCATCAATTCAAAAAAGACCTCATACATCAGAGGAAGCTTGATATAATCTTCAAGGACAAGCTCAATATCAGGTTTCCCGTAAAACCTGTAATCACTGGGAGTGAATGAGACGGGAGCCTCATTATCTGACAGTTGTTCGGAACCATAAATCTTCATGACCTGGTAATTTATGGCCTGTACGGAACTGGTGGCAGGCTGATAAACTGCCATTTCATTGCCGGGCGGTTCAAGAACCGGGTATTTTTCCGGGAAGGGCGATTCAAGCCTGATACTATTGTTTCTCTCACTGTTCTCGGGCTGGATCACCAGATCCCGGTAATTCTGATCAACAGGTACCTTAAAACTGAAATAACCATCCTGATCAGTAGTGGCATAATTGAAGACAGCTTTTTTCCCGGGCACGGAAAGGAACAGGACCTGACCGGGATCGGGGGCCTGGGTGGTCCGGTTAAGAAGACGGCCATAAACAGAATGAGCCGATGTCTCCCTGCCATACCTGGTTTCTGGGTATTTGCCCGACAGAATTACATTCCAGTCGATCCATGAGCTCTTCAGTCCCTCTATCAACATGCTGACGGAATCCGGCGATATTCTGTCACTTAGTGCCTTGTACAGTTCGTCGGGGATTTGCCCGAATTCTGATCCGAAAACCATATAATCGACCATTCCCGGGAAAGTCCTTTCGCCGGCCGCGTGGACTGAAATGCTTAACTTTTTAAAGCTATAGTCCGGAAAAATATTTTCGATGTCCGCTTTGATTTCCTGCCTTGTTCCCACAACTGAGGCAATATCAATTTCTGGTGTAGCAATAACTTCCCCGGGCGTGAAGATCAGCTTTTCCATCACAGGCCTTCCAGCCAGCGAAAACAATGTAAGATGGTTTATTCCGGGTGGAAGAATACTCCCGGGTATGGTGATTACCGTCGAATCAGCTGGCAGACTGACTGATTTATTTAAATTAATAAGCCCGTTGGTCTGGACAAAGAGGAAAAGCGTATTTCCCGTTAGTGCACGGTAGCTACTTGTTGAATTGATTATCAGACGTATATTTCCGCTCTGATCCCTCCTGATCCATGCAGATGGGTCAGATCCTGTCCCTCCTGATTGCCGGGTGAATTCAGTCAGATGAGGCTTTGCCAATCCCCCGGCTTTATATTTTTTCCCTGTCAGCGCATTGGAAACATAAATATGCTTCATGAAGCAGTTTACCGGTAAAAAGTTCTTCATCCATCCGGTATAGGCTCTGAAAGTATATATCCCCGTGCTTAAGGAATCAGGCAGCTGGAGGCTGCCCGGCCCCGATCCTTCTTCAAGTGATATCCTTTTCTGTGACACCGGCCTGTTCTCCGGATTAAGTAACTCAATGTATGCCAGACTGCTTCCATCCGACAATCCGGACCTCTGTCTGTCGAACAGATAGGCGGTGAACCACAGATCCTCGCCAGCTATATACTCCTCCCTGTCAGTATGAACATACATCTCCTCCCTGGGGAAGGAATTGCAGTATTCCATGAATTTACGGGCAAGCACAGTGGAAAAGTCCTTTCCTTCCTGCCCAGATACATCAGGTCCGGTGAAGCATAACAGGATAACTGCCAGCATCATACAGCATATCGTCATTGATCGCTTATTCATTTTCCTCTTCATCCTTCTCAAGCCAGAAATCCGGTTTGGTTGTGGTACCCCTGACAGAGCAGTCGGCACAGAATTGCTTTTCGGTAATTACTCTGAAAGGAGGCATCGAGTACATCTGATCTTCCAATATCCATACTCTTGTATTCAGGTCGGGAATCTCAGCCCTTCCGAAAATAGTGTCTGAGACGCAGTCTGAATACAGGTTTATCACTCCGCGGAAGTAGTCATCAATATACAGTCTTGAGGAAGTTTTGGCAGAAACGCTGAAATATCCCAATACCTGCCTGGACGGGTCTTCGACGCAAAAGATATTTCCCGGAATGGTACCGGGAGTAATATCATAAAGTCCGCCCACCTCCTCGGAAATGTTCTGAAGTTTTTCCCAGAAAGAAAACTCATCCTCATTCAACGAATACTGGTTGACCAGGATGCTGTATCTCACTTTAAGCCTGTCGGTTTCATTCGAGATGAATTTAACCGGAAAGTTCGAAATCCTGGCCTGACTCAGAACGGAAGTGCTTTTTATAATGATATTGTCGGAGTTCGAGCTGATCCAGCAGGTATTATTGGGAACCGGATAAGGAAGCTGGAACTTCCACGTTTCAGAGTAGTCCCATCTGAAGAACTTGCATTTCCCCGACGGATCTTCGGTATTGAGAAATACATTGCAGCCTTCCTCAGCGATTGAATACTGGGTTTTGTCTGTTATAAGTACTTTCCCGTAATACAGGCTGTCAATCGGAGGCACCGCATTCATCTTCATTGGCAGTGACTGATAGGAATAGATATCTGTGTCCGAGTCATAGGCAGGATATATCCGGAGTGTGTAGACCCTTCCGACAACAGCTCGGAAGTAGGCCGGATCGGTAACATAGGTACCCTTTACTGAAGACTCTTTTACCCAATAATTAATCCCCTGATCATCATTTATGAAAACATTATATCCCGAAACAGGCCTCAAACGGGTTGCCGGCCGTGCACGTTCGCCAAGAGGCATCGATCTGGACAGCCTTATGGAAAAGACTTCAGGCTGATCGGTTATCATTGCCTCAACCACAAGCAGCTCGGGATCCTCATCCGTTTCCGGCACAAAGCTGGTGATGCATCCTGAGATAATCAGTATGAGCGGCAGTATTATATAAATGTAAAATTTTCCCATTTCCTTAAAAATCAAAATTGAAGCTCAGTGACGGGATTGCCTGTCCGAAAACTGACAACTTATATCCGTTAATCCTGCCGTTTTCGTTCCTGAAATAAATCGAATATACGTTCTGCCTGCCCAGCAGGTTGTACACTGAAAAGATCCAATGAGGATTAGCTATCTTGTTGGATCGCAGGTTGCCGCTCAGCTTCACCGAAAGATCGAGCCTCATGTAGTCGGGGATCCTGTATTTGTTCCTGTCAGAATAATGAACCATCAGGATATCGCCCATGTAATAGATTGCAACCGGATAAGTTATGGGCCTGCCGGTACTGTAGTTATAATTAGCTGAGAGACTGAAGCGTCTCGAGAACAGAAAATTGAATGTGGCAACCAGGTCGTGGGGCTTGTCATAACTGGCTGGAAACCATTCTCCCCTGTTGATGGTCTCATCACTGAAATTCCCGGTGCTCCGTAGCAGTGTCCTTGAATAAGTGTAACCAACACTCCATCGCACCCGTCCCTCGTCTTTCTTCATTGAAAGCTCGAGACCATATGCCTTTCCTCTCACATTAACAAGGTCTTTTTCAATGTTTCCGGCCATGACAAGATCGGTTCCGCTCTTGAAATCGACCATATTTGCTATCCGCTTGTAATACAACTCAATCGAAGTCTCAACAGAACTGTTGAACAGCATCTGGTAAAACCCTGCCGCAACCTGATCACCGGTCTGGGGCTTTAAATGATAGTCACTTAACTTCCATGTATCAGTCGGTGATATCGTCGTTGTGTTTGACAGCAGGTGAAGATACTGTCGTGTCCTGTTATAGTTAAGCTTCAGGGAATTACGTGAACCTGTCCTGAAATTGAAGGAGAGTCTGAATTCAGGACCTCCGTAAACCCTGTAGATCTGCCCCGAACTGTAATTAGTTGTGTCGGTCACAGTGGAAAGGTTCCTGGGATATTGCGGATCATAGGTGTAGAAAGTTCCGGGACCCATAGCAAAGAAAAATGAATATCTTATTCCGGCATTAACCGAGAGAAAATCATTGACCACATACTTGTCATCGATATATAATCCTGATTCAATAGCCCTTTGTACCTGGAGTTTTTTTGGTACAACAAGGGATGAATCACCTGTGGGCAGGTAACTTCCGGGCAGAATGGAATAATGTGTCATGTCAGCTCCGAAATTGACTTCGTTCCGACCCTGATACCAGTTGAAATCAGCCTTTAGCCCCGTGCTGTTTACTTTGTGTGTAAGTTTAAAAGCCTCTTCCGGTGAAGCTTCGCTCGAGACGTTGTACCTGTAATTGCTGTTGTTAGCCGATATGAGCGAAAAGAATCTCTTGTTGAAGAAGTGCCTCCATCTCATTGACACAATGCTGTTGTCGTAGCCGTACAGAGTGTCTGAATTAAACCTGAAGGAATCATGACTGATGTACGAAGATATGTCTATCTTATTGTTGCTGTTTATATCCCATGTGATCCTTCCGTTAACGTCAAAAAATGAAGCCATGCTGTTTTTAAGGGTGGCATTGTCTATAAGGTCAAACACCCAGTTTGAATAAGTCGATCTGCCTGTCAGTATATAGGTGCATGTATCTTTTATTATGGGTCCTTCGAGCATTAAATGTGCGGCGACAGGGCTAATACCGGCATTGCCATTGAACTCTTTCCTGTTGCCGTCCCTTGAAGTAATATCAAGTACCGAAGAGATACGCCCTCCGAACCTGGCAGGAATTCCTCCTTTATAAAGAGTTACATCCCTGATAATGTCGGAATTAACGGCTGAGAAGAATCCGAAGAAATGGGAAGAATTGTAAACCGGGGAACCGTATAGGAGGATGAGGTTCTGGTCGGAACTGCCTCCTCTCACATTGAATCCGGCTGAGCCCTCTCCCACCGACTGGACCCCGGGAATAAGCAGAACGCTTTTTATGATATCCGATTCTCCCATAGATGTCGGCAGAAGTTTGAAGGATGTGATATTGACTTTTTCCACTCCAACCTCAAACCTCTGAAATATCACGTTGCGGTCAGCTGATACGGTTGTCTCCTTAAGGGGGATGAGCATACTGTTCATCTCAATATCGAGTTCACCGGAACCGTAAAGATTTACGTTAACCTGTTTTTCCCTCATCCCGATAAAGGTGTAGCGGATCTGGTGAATTCCGCGCGGCAACGTCAGTGAATAAAAGCCATACTGGTTCGAAAGGGCTCCGGCTGCCAGTTCCTGAACGAAAACGGTGGCGCCGGCGACGGGGTTTTTTGTGTCTCTGTCGGTTATATAGCCGGTAACCGTTACATTTCCGGTTTTGTACCTGTCGGCAGGGTTGCCGATGTCGACAAACAGGTTTCCCGATAGTTTCTGTTTGTCCTGTGAATCATAATATTCGGTCGGGGCAATAAAATTTCCCTGTTCTGTTTCCTTATAATCCGGAAGCTTGACTGCAAAATTCCTTGTAATTATAACGTTACCCCACTCATCGATAAAATAAAAAAGCGACCTTTCCCTGAACAGGTTATCAAGCAGGTCCCTCAGGGATTCCAGTCCTGAATACAGTCCCGGCTTCAGATCGGTCACCCACTCATCCCTGAAGAAAAATCTGAGGCCAAGCTCTTGTTCTGCCGACACCACAAATTCATTGAACGACTGGCCGCTGAAGTCCCATGTCACCTTAAGATCATCCTGGGCAAAAACAAGACCCGAAAACAGCAGGGCAAGAACCAGAAGTATAGCCTTTTGTTTCATTCCGGTATACTTTGTTGCAGTCTGTTATAATAATCAATCACCGGCCTTACGCTCTCCGGAGCCTTTGCTGTGATCCTTATCCTGTTGCTCTTGATATAATCCCTTACCTGCTGCTTCCTGTCGTCAAGCAGCCGCAGCAAATCTCCCCTGTTGCTTACCCTGGTGGTGATCCCATCTTTTTCAACGTAAATCCGGATGTTGTAAGCAAATAGATCAAACTTGTTTTCAACTGCCAGAAGCAGCACCTCTTTGCTGTATTTTACAAAGAGAGAAACGGCGCCTTCGCTGAGGACATTAACGAATCCAGTGAAAGATCTGTCTGGATCGTTTTTAAAATTCCTGAATATCCAAACCTGCCCGTCGTATTCAAGGGTGAATCCGTCGATCAACTCCTTGTTTAGCTGGAGGATGATACCCTTACCGGTTAACAGAAGCAGTTCATCGTTATAGCAATCATACCTCACAGATTGTTCCTGAAAAGTCCTGCCTCTCATTGTAACACTGCCCGGAATGAACCCGGAATTGAAAAGGAACTGATCGCCCTGAATCTTGTAATATAGATTTCTCCATGCCCTTCCGTTGTAAAGAACCTGTATGTCAACAGTATCAGCAGGGAATGCCCCTGCAATGGCTTCAGAACAAATGGCAGAAGGCAGGCAAACCATTAAAAGACTGATCAATACAGAAAAAATGCTATTTCTTCGCTTAAGGTTCTTCATAAGCGTCACAAATGACGGGGTAAACGGTATTTGATTATTTTAAAACCGGAGTCAGAACTATATTCCTGTAAGAAACCTTACCATGATCGCCCTGCAGGTAGATCGGTCCGGCAGTAAACACATCCGACTGAACGGCACCACCGGTTGGCCCATAAATTGGTTCGTTATCGATAATTTTCACTCCGTTAAGAATTACAGTTGCATGCCGCTGGCACAGGGTGATATCGAGTGTCTGCCATTCTCCGGCAGGTTTTTCGGCCGCTGTCGAGGGTGTTATACGACTGTAAACTGCTCCCATATTATGGGGATCAAGGTCTTTCTTGTATGAATCCACTACCTGTATCTCATACATGCCCCTCAGGTAAACGCCGCTGTTGCTTCCCGCAGGAACATTCACCTCAAGTTTCAGGTTGAAATCCTCAAATTCCTTATCGGTTCGCAGGTTGCCGTAACTCACATGAGGTTCTCCTTCCTTCTGCACAGGGTCGTTAACCAGAACACCGTCAATAACTTTGAAACCATTAACCTGTTTTTCGTTTATCAGCCTCCATCCGGCCAGATCGCTGCCGTTAAAGAGCTGAACCGGATCGCCATATCTGATACCTGTAAGATCAGGAGCCTGGGGTACCGGCGGAAGTTTTACACCGGAAAAAATTGTAGTATCGACGCTTAAACTGTTCCTGCGGGGTGATAATAGGATCCCACTAATCTTATCTCCTTCTTTTATAATCTCCATCCAGGAGGTCACGGTCTGGGTCTTTAGCGGTTCCTTGTTTTCATCCCTTTTTCTCACAACATTATTTGAGCGCTGAACGAAAAGGACCTTGTCGCCGGCCAGGAAAATATTTGAAACTGGCAGAACGCTTCCCCCTCCCCACAATACATCGCCATCCAGCCAGCCATCCTCCTGCCTTACTTCAAGCCAGCCTACAGAACCTCCTTCTATGTCTATGGTCCACTGACCCAGAAACCACGAGATATCAGTTTTTTGAATTACTTCCGGTGAAGTAACCGTTTGTTTCCTTGAACAGGAACTCGCTATTAAGAGTCCCGCAGCCAGTAGAAGAGTAAAGAGTTTGATTTTCATGATTCAGGTTTTAAGATTGGAAAATGATCTGTGAAATTAATGAAATAGTTAGTCAATGACAATACCTTAGCACATAAAATAAAGGGCAGACCCCCTTTCTCCCCAAATGGCTATCGGGATCCCCGGGGGAAAAGCATGGATCGGTTGTAGACCGGCGCAGTAACAAAAAACTTATTTTCACCTGCTTATTTAAGTATATTGCTTATTTTAAACACATAAGCCGGCTGATAATCGTCAGGTGTAAGACGCGGAGGGACTATAGTTGTGTTGCCTCCCGAACTTCTGAGATTAGGGATTGCACTGCTTCCAAGCAATTCAGCCTTTACCCCGGCCCCCGATCTGATACCCTTCAGAACAATGTTGCGCCCGGGCCATTCGGTACAAAGCACATAAAGATCATTGCCTTTCCTGGTAAAAAACAGACTTTTGCCGGTCTCCAGATTTATTTCTGAACCATTGCCTCCTGTAATAAAGGCTCTGGTATTATAGATAGCATCCCCGTTTATCTTTAGCCAGTTTCCTATATCAATCAGTCTCTGCTGCATTATAACCGGTATGGTGCCGTCGGCGGCCGGACCAATATCCAGGAGAAGATTACCTCCCCTGGATACTGTTGATATCAGCAGCTTTACAAGCTCTTCTGTTGTTGAATAGTTTTCGAAATTCTCAGTCCTGTTGAAACCGAATGAATTCCCAATGCCGCGACACTCCTCCCAGGGACGCTTTGCCTCCTCATCAATTCCCTCATTCTCTCCTACCAGACCGTACTCCGTGGTAAAGTACCCTCCATGTTTTGAGCGTGTCTCACTACCCCACCTGTCGTTAACAACAACGCTTTCCTTCACGGGCGAATCGTTGTAGAGCCAGGCAAGGAACTCAGTGCTTTTCCACTTATCGCTTGTCATGTCCCATTCTCCATCAGGCCAGACAATATCAGGTGTGTACCTGGTTACAAGATCCTTCAGCTGGGGGATCATGTGATTATCAACATACTTATCACGATCCGCGAGGTAAAGTGGATTAAACCACTCATAAAGAGAATAATAAAATCCCATGCGAAGCCCCTCCTTCTTCACCGCTTCGGTAAGTTCGCCGCAGATATCACGGTGCGGCCCAATGTCAACACTGTTCCAGTTCCAGCTTTGTGCGCTTGGCCACAGGGGAAATCCTTCATGATGTTTCGAGGTAAGTACTACATACTTTGCACCAGAATTCCTGAATAGCTCAGCCCACTGTCCGGGATTGAAAAGCTCGGCTTTAAACATTGGTGCAAAATCCTGGTATTTGAAATCGGAGCCATAGGTCTTTTCATGGAACTCATTGAAGTGGCTGTAGACCTTGCTCGACTTATTGAGCAGTTTGCTCCAGTACCATTCTGAATACTTATCGTACACACCCACATCGCTTCCCACAGGTCCCCATGCAGGAACAGAATAGACACCCCAGTGAATGAATATCCCGAATTTGGAATCCTCAAACCAAGCTGGCACCGGACGGCTGTCAATCGAATTCCAGTCAGAAGTATACTCCTGGGCTGACAAAGCAACGGATGCAAAGAGCAAAACCGCAATGAGAAATTTTCTTATCATGATTTTTGTTTTATATTGATTTATAAGTTACAGATGTTTCCTGTTCGCTCCCCCTCCCCCAACCAACTACTCTTTGATTTCCTGTATCTCCAAAAGTTCCCTGTCATTCATTCTTCTTTCAAGTACTCTTGTATAGTCAAGTGCTTTCCGGGTCTTGTAGTCTTCCCAGGCCCTGGCGGCCAGTTCCATTGCCTTATCAATATCGCCGTTGATCTCGGATAGGATAGCCATGTTGTACCATGCTCTCCCGGCTATTTTCGACTTAGGGTTGGCGGTCTCCTTTTCCCAGTATGTGCCTGCCTCATCCCATTTGCCCGTCTGGGCTTTTCTTTTTGCAATTCCAAAATTGCCGGTTCCTTTAACAAAATATGTCCTGGTAACATTCAACCTGTACGGAAGTATCCTTTCGGCGTATGTCCTTCCAGCATTTCGACTAACTTCCCTGATTGCATTCTTTCTGTCCTTGAGGGCATCAGCTGCGGCAAGCAGACTAATTCCCTTTGCAGTGAAGCCGAGCGTTTCGGCAAAGCTGAACTCATCGAGTATACCGGCTTCGGCAGGATAATAAATCCTCCATCCTGTTTTTATTATGGTCTCCATGGTAACCTGGAATCCAAGGAAGGGAATGTTCCCCAGGGCAGTCTCAACACTTCCTGCAGAAGAGGTTGATATCTGAGTATCGGTATCAAACCTCTCAAGCGCAAAGAGGGCATCAATCCCTTTTACCCTGCAAATACTGTCGGCAATCCTGTTTGAAAGCATCGGGGGAAGAATACCGATTCTCGACGATCTGAAATCAATGTCGTCGAGCAGAACCACCTCAGCGAACCTGTCATTGTTCCTTAGTTCCCCGGCAACGCCAGCAATGCTCTCCCAGGCGCCATCTCTGTCGAGATCGGTACTTTCGAGCGAAAGCACCCTGTCGAGCGCATCCAGCGCTTTAGTTTCATCGGTAGGAATACTCCTGTTTATGATTCCGACCTTCTTTATACCCGGCGACATGGTAACGGGAGCAGGCTGAAGAACGTTGATATACAGCTGGTTTGTCTTGCAGGAAACCGCTGCTGATGCGAGAAGAAGAATCAGAAAATATTTTCTCATAGTATGTTAATTTGACATCCGGTATGTATTCATTCTGGAGTTAAATGCAATCAATTATCAAGCCCGGCCTGCAAAACCCTTATATTTCTTAAGGCTGCAGTTGTATGCCATGAAGCAATGCCGAACGGTCTTGAAAGTTCAACCTCCGGCCGGATGGATATCATGTTATCGCCAATTGTAAAGTCGACCACCTGTTCTTCATCTATCCAGGCCTGAATTTTGCCGCCTGCCACTTTAAGCCGGATCCCGTACCACCTGTTCTTTTCAAACTGCCGTAAGGTGGTTGTCTCATTCTCCGAGGCATCCATACCGTTTATGCTGCTCAGTCCCACAACCGTGCCTCCCCAACCTCCGACGATAAGGGTGCATGGATCCTTACCCACTGGAAATGTCAGGCCGCAGAAGAAATCGTTACCGTCCACCTTCATTGCCTCCAGACTGACCTCGTAATTTTCAACCGGGAACTCCTCCTTCCATGTGATACCTGTTGAACCATCTCCCATACCGAGTACAATATTTCCATCCGAAACACTAACCGGACCCTGAGGTCCGAAATTGGTGATCTCCCATCCGTTCAGCGATTTCCCGTCGAACAGCCAGCCTTCCTCCCTGGGGAAACTAATCTCAGCTTTCACTGAACTTCTTTCCTTTGGCCTGCAGCTGTATCCGGCAACCAGAAGGATTAACATGAAAATACCTGTGACTCTGTTCATGGCTTTAAATATTGGTTTATCCCGACTTTTTGATTATTAACAAAGTGTGGTTACCTGTCTGCTGCCAGGCAGGTATCAGACCATTAAAAATAAATAATAATCTGATGGAATTTTGCAAATTTTAATAATTTTGAGATATTAATTCAAAGGCATGGAATACAACTGGGTTCTTGAATACAAGATTAAAATCAACCGGTCAGGCCTCTGCTGAAACATTCCGGCAATCTGTAATATATTTTCATCCTGCAATCTTTCCTAACGGATTGATATTCTTATTCCTGTTCGCAGGCAGGAATGTATTCAAACAATAACCATAAGAAACCAATAAAATGCAAAGTTTAATCATAACAGGAAATAATCTCACCGTCAATGATGTAGTAAATGTTGCCCGCCACGGACAGAAAGTGGAACTTCATCCAGATGCCAGAAAACGGATAAACGAGTGCCGAGCGATGCTCGAGAAGAAGATTGCGGCGCATGAGATTATGTACGGGGTTAACACGGGAATCGGTGAATTCTCTGAAATCGTACTGAATGACGACCAGATAAAGGACTTCCAGAAGTATCTGGTTTATAATCACGCAGCCGGCATTGGTGATCCTGCCCCGATCGAAATAGTAAGAGGCGCCATGCTGGGAAGGATAAACGTACACGCTCACGGAAATTCAGGCAACAGGATTGATATAACCGAAACACTTGTTGAAATGCTTAACAAGGGGGTGACTCCCTTTGTATGCCAGAAGGGGTCGGTGGGTGCATCGGGCGATCTCGCTCCAATGTCGCAGATTGCCCTGTTACTGCTGGGCGAAGGTAAAGCTTACTACAATGGAAAACTGATGGACGGTGCCGAAGCCTTTAAGGAAGCTGGAATAAAGGTTCCCGGACTTCATGCACGCGACGGTCTTGCAACTATCAACGGATCGAACATGCTTACCGCGATGAGCGCCATCTGGCTTGTCGATGCAAACAACTGGCTGAAGCAGGCAGAAATAGCGGCTTCGATGACTTTGGAGGCCCTGAAGGCGAACATGAAACCCTATACCCCGCTGCTTCATGAAGTAAGAGGTTTCAAGGGAGCGGTAAGGAGCGCCAATGCGATCAATAAGTGCGTAACAGGAGGCGACCTTAAGGAAGGAAGGGTAAAGTCAAAGGTCCAGGATGCCTATTCGATGAGATCAACCCCGCAGGTTATTGGTTCAGCCCACGACATGCTGGCTTATGCAAAATCGCAGGTTGAAATAGAACTGAACGGCGTCGGCGATAACCCGGTCTTTTTTCCCGACAGGAATATCCAGATATCAGGCGCAAATTTCCAGGGCTCGCCAGTCTGCGTCCCGATGGATATGGCAGGAGCATGCATCACCATGGTAAGCGTGATGTCGGAAAGAAGGATGAACAGACTTAACAACCAGGCCCTGAGCGTTGGACTTCCCGACTTCCTTACAAAGGGCGCAGGAATGTTCTCAGGCATGATGCTCAGCCAGTACACAGCCGACACTCTCATTGTGGAACAAAGGATACTTTCGGTGCCTGCATCCATTCAGTCAATACCTGCAGCGGCCGACCAGGAGGACTTTGTATCCATGGGGATGAACACATCAATAAAAAACAATCAGATACTCGATTGTGCATACGGTATACTCGGGATCGAATTCATGGCTGCAGCACAAGCACTCGATTTCAGGAAGGAGGAGTACAAATTCGGAGCCGGAGTCCAGAAAGCTAAGGACGTAATAAGAAAATATGTGGATTTCCTGGATATTGACAGGCCTTTGTACCCCGATCACACCAGAATGAAGGAACTCGTGAAATCGTGTGAAATTCTGCATGAAGTTGAGAAGGTCACGGGGTCCCTTGAATAAAAACAGATATATTTGTATAAACCAATCAAGACCATGAAGAAATACATCATGCTTCTACTGATAATTGCCGCCGGCTGTTCACCACAGAAAAAAGGAGAAGGAAAAGGCGGATCTGACTTGCTGTCGTTAGACGATGCAACGTTAACATCAATAACGGAGAGCATTATGGCTGAAAAAACCGGGGCCGACATCCGGCTGCTTGAAAAAGGCGTAAGGCATGCTGCCTCACTGTGGAGGGCCGAAGACGGAACTGCCGCTGATTTCTCGGATTTTGTAAAAATCAACTACATTACCGATCCGGTGAAACGCAAGGAAGTCTTCCTAAAAACAAGCAACTTCCTCGAATCGCTTTCAGGCAATTTCAACGAGATAACCCTCGACCTGAGGAAAAACCTCGATGAAGCTACCGGTGAGATCGATGATGTAGACAGAATGTTCGGGACATACTCTCCGGGATCCCACCTGTCGGACGATTTCTACTCAAATAAAATCGCTTTCTATATTGCGCTCAATTTCCCTTATTACACTCTGGAAGAAAAAGAGGCTATGGGTCCTTCATGGAGTCGCGAGGAATGGGCAATGGCAAGGATGGGCGACATGTTCGTCTCGAGGATTCCTGCCGAACTAAGCCAGGCTGCGAACGTTGCATCTGGAAATGCCGAAATGTACATTGCCGAATACAACATCTGCATGGGTAAGCTCAGAACCGACGACGGACGCCAGATCTTTCCCGACGACATGGTGCTGCTGTCACACTGGAATCTCAGGGATGAAATCAAATCCAACTATGCAGCCGGAGAAAAAGGGACTGAAAAACAGGAAATGATCTATAAGGTGATGGAGCGAATTATAAGACAGGAGATACCAAAGACTGTAATAAACAATCCGGAATTTGAATGGGCTCCTTTCTCAAATATGGTTACAAAAGGAGGAAACCCGTCAGCTGCTGATCCTGAACCCGACACCCGCTATGAACATGTCCTTAATATTTTTAAAGCCCACAAGGCAATCGACCCGTATAGCCCTGAGATGAACACCGCAATTCTCAGGAAGTTCTCGGCTGAAATGGAAATCTCACAGGAAGAGATAGAGGCTCTTTTCGATTCATACCTGAGCTCACCTGAACTGGTAAAAATCGGAAAGATGATCAGCGAGCGACTTGGAAGGGATCTCAAGCCTTATGACATCTGGTATGACGGCTTCAAAGCCCGGAACAACTATCCCGAGGACAAGCTCACACAAAAAACTTCAGGACTTTATCCCAGTCCGGCAGCCTTCAGGGAACAGATGCCGGTGATGCTTAAAAACCTCGGGTGGACACCGGAACGCGCAAAATACATTGCCGACAAGATTGTTGTCGATCCGGCCAGAGGCTCGGGGCATGCCTGGGGCGCTGCGATGAAGGGAGCCAGCTCCCATCTGCGGACAAGGGTATCTGAGAAGGGCATGGACTACAAAGGTTACAACATCGCCGTTCACGAGTTCGGGCACAATGTGGAACAGACTATTTCTCTCTATGACGTTGACTATTACACTATGTCGGGCGTTCCGAACACTGCTGTGACCGAAGCGCTTGCATTCGTATTCCAGAAACGGGACCTCGACCTGCTCGGAATAAATGCTGATGATCCGGAAAATGAAATGATGGAAGTCCTGGATGCAGCCTGGTCGCTGGCGGAAATAATGGGTGTGGGGATGGCAGAAATGCTTACCTGGCTTTGGCTTTACGAAAATCCAGAAGCAACTCCTGCCCAGCTGAAGGAAAAGACAATTGGCTTTGCAACCGAAACCTGGAACAAGTACTTCGCTCCTATTACAGGAGTTAAGGATTCTCCGGTGCTGGCAATTTATTCTCACATGATAGAGGTTCCGCTCTATCTGCCCAACTATTCATACGGCCACATAGTGCAGTTCCAGATTGAGAAATACCTGAAAGACAAAAAGCTGGCGCCTGAAGTTGACCGCATGTTCTCACAGGGAAGACTAACCCCCCAGCAATGGATGATGGGAGCTGTCGGTTCAAAAATCTCGACTGAACCGATTCTTGCATCATTGAGAGAGGTCTTGAAATAACAAAAAATCACAAATCTAACTGCCAGCCGGAAAGTGATCTGCTAAAAAGAAGTAATCATAACCCCAGTAAATATGAAAATAAGGATCGAAGATTATCCGACGTTCAACAAGGAATGGGACAAGGATAAGACAAAGGACAAAACAAAAAAGATTCTCAGGAAGATCGGAGATCTTCAGAACAAGATGTATGCACAAAACAAGTTCAGTCTGCTAATAGTACTTCAGGGCACGGATGCTTCAGGCAAGGACGGTGTGACCAAAGGTCTGGTAAAATACTGCAATCCCCTCGGAGTGAAGATACAAAGCTTTAAGAAACCGACTGAAGAGGAGTATGCTCATGATTTCCTCTGGAGGATTCATAATGCATCTCCAAGAAAAGGCGAAATGAAAATATTCATCAGGTCGCATTATGAGGATATCCTGGTTCCCTCGGTTGATAAATATATTCCAGAGGACGTAATTGAAAGACGGTACAAGGTAATCAACGACTTTGAAAAGCTGCTTGAGAACAATGGCACCGTTATCCTGAAGTTCTTCATGAATGTTTCCATGGAAGCCCAGAAAGAACGGCTCATGGAAAGGATAGAACTCAAGGAGAAGCACTGGAAGCATAAGGACGGCGACTGGGATACAAGGGAAAAGTGGGACAAGTATATGGAGGTATATGAAAAGATCCTTAACAACTGCAATACCATTCCATGGCATTTGGTGCCCTCCGACAAGAACTGGCAGAAAACCTATGCTGTTGCCGAAGCGGTTCTGAAAGCCCTCGAGGATCTCGACCTCAAATGGCCAGATCTTGTTACTGAAAAATTCAAACCAAAAGCAAAAGAAAAATAACATGTTTAGAAAACTCCTCCTGATTTCAATCTCTTTTGCCACGCTGACTGCAGCAGGGCAAAACACGTATACGCCAACCCCTGAAAACATCAAAGCCCGCGAATGGTTTCAGGATGCAAAATTCGGCATGTTCATCCACTGGGGTGTTTACAGCGTCCTTGGCGACGGGGAATGGGTGATGAACAACCAGAAGATCGATAAGCCTACCTACCAGAAACTCCCTGCCTTCTTCAATCCCATCGGCTATAACCCTGCCGAATGGGTTGCCCTCGCAAAAGCCGCGGGAATGAAGTACATAACAATAACCAGCAAGCACCACGACGGATTTGCAATGTGGGACTCCAAGCTTACCGACTGGGATATTGTCGACCGCACCCCTTACGGCAAGGACGTATTAAAAATGCTTGCGGATGAGTGTAAAAAACAAGGGATCAAACTCTTCTTCTATCACTCTCAGCTAGACTGGTATCAGGAAGACTATTATCCGAGAGGCAACACCGGCAGTACTGCCGGCAGACCCGAGAAAGGCGAATGGTACAAATATCTCGATTACATGGATGGCCAGCTTGCCGAACTCCTTACTAATTACGGGGAGATCGGGGGTATCTGGTTCGACGGTTTCTGGGATAAGAAAGATGCTGACTGGAGGCTTGACAAGACATATGGACTTATCCACAAACTCCAGCCTGCCTGCCTTGTAGGAAGCAATCATCACCTGTCAACATTCCCGGGCGAGGATTTTCAGATGTTCGAAAAGGATCTTCCCGGACAGAAAACCACAGGCTTCAATCCTGAACAGAAGCCGGGCGAACTGCCTTATGAAACCTGCGAAACAATGAACAATTCCTGGGGATTCAACCTTCAGGACAAGAATTTCAAATCGACAAAGAACCTTATCCAGTATCTCGTTAAGGCTGCCGGTTTTAATTCGAATTTTCTCCTGAATGTCGGACCCATGCCAGACGGAAGAATCCAGCCTGAATTTACAAACACTCTTAAGGAGCTTGGAACATGGATGGACAAAAACGGAGAAACCATTTATGGGACAAGAGGCGGCCCTGTGACACCTCGTACATGGGGAGTAACAACCCAAAAGGGAAACAAAGTCTTTGTGCATTTACTGAATCCTGAAGACTATAACCTGCTCATTCCTGATTTTGGATTGAAAGTAAAGAATATCACCTTCTATGGAACCGGAACAAAGCTTAAATTCAAGCAGGATGCATTCGGCATTACAATATCTGTTCCGGAAGGGAGCTTTGATGAGATCGACACAATTTTGGTAATGGAACTATAAGCTTATGACTACCTTACATAATCGCCGGAGCTTCATCGGCACCACCGCAAAAGGAATGGCCGCAGCAGGTCTTCTTACAGCGTCATCCTGTGCAGGCACAGGGAAACGACTGACATCCGACCTGTTTATCCATCATGTATTCTTCTGGCTAAAACAGCCGGTCAGCCAGGAAATGAGGACAAAATTCGAGGGAGAGCTCAGAAAACTCGTGACGGTAGAGACCATTGTCGACTACCATCTGGGTATTCCAGCTCCCACTGGCCGCGACGTAATTGACAACACATATTCCTACTCGCTGCTCACGATATTCAGGAACAAGGCTGACCAGGATATTTATCAAACCCATCCCACTCACCTGAAGTTCATTGAAGAGAGTCAGGATCTGTGGGAAAAGGTTGTTGTTTACGATACGGTAGGTTTGTAAAGACAAATAAGAAGAGTTCTCATTTACCCACCCTCTACCTGAGATATATCTCCAGCACCGGAATTTCAACAGGCGGCTTCAAGACAGGCAGTGACATATTTATTGTATTGCTGTCGTCACCGCTGCCGGTGCTGAATCGTATTTCGGAGGCATCATGCAGGAACTGGACATATTTAATCTTTCCTGCCATATTTTCCATCCTCAGTGATCCCATTGGATAAGCAAGCAGGTGGACATAAAGCCTTCTTGTTACCGGATTATAGGTTAACAGGGTATTGGGTGGCGGAACTATATCGGAAGGAGCTTCAGTGCAATTATAAACAGAGCGGTTGTTATACTTCATCCACTCTCCCATTGCCTCCAGCCTCTCCTTTGCGCGGTAATCGAAAGTTCCCCTGGCCGTTGGTCCTACATTAAGCAGGAGGTTTCCTCCCTTGCTTACCGATTCGGTAAGCAGCTCGATAAGCTGCGCAGGGCTCTTCCAGGTTGTTTCATCGCGGTAGTAACCCCACGATCCGGAAAAAGTCTGGCATGTCTCCCATGCAACTTTCTTTCCGTTTTCCTCTGGCCATTTCGTTACCTTACGCTGTTCGGGAGTTGTAAAATCCCAGCCGCCCTCAACATCCTTGAGATCGAGGCGATCGTCAACAATAATTCCGGGCTGAAGCGACCGGGTAAGCTTCAGTAGGTTTTCAGAATCCCAGTCCTGACGCCCCTTCCCGTTCTTTCCGGGAAATGAAAAATCAAACCATATGATGCTTATCTCGCCGTAATTTGTAAGCAATTCCCTCACCTGGTTTTTCATGTATTCCCTGTACTTGTTCATATCCTTGCCCTTGTTGAGCCGCTCATAATCAGCATCATTCTCCTGGCGCTGGGGATGCCTGCTGTCGATGGTGTAATCGGGATGATGCCAGTCTATCAGGGAATAATAGAATCCAACCTTGAGACCTTCAGCCCTGAAAGCATCGACATACTCCCTTATTATGTCCCTTCCAAAGGGGGTGTTGGTCGACTTATAATCGGTGTACTTCGTATCCCACAAACAGAAGCCTTCGTGATGTTTTGCAGTCAGAACAACATATTTCATTCCGGCTTCCCTTGCCTCCCTGGCCCACTCTTTTGGGTTATAAAGATCAGGATCAAACATCTCAAAGTACTTCTGATAGTCCTCCGTGGTGATCCTCTCACGGTTTTTCACCCATTCATGGCGGGCAGGAAGGGCGTACAAACCCCAGTGGATGAACATGCCGAACCGTGCATCGGTCCACCACTTCATCCTTTGCATTTTCTGAGCCTCAGTTTCTTTCGGAAGCTGTGCTGATGCCGTCGCCGGAGTAATTATCATCAGGGCGGTGGCTGCGATTACTGATAGGAAAGTTAGTTTCATAGGTTATATTTATTGGTTAATGATTCCGGGCAAGCGATACGCGGCATGCGTTATGCAGCAAGCAGAGTGCGGTGGAGGCGCGAGGCATGAGGTGTGTGGTCTTCATGAGCCGGATTTTAGGGTCATAATAAAACTTTTCATCCTGGCGAAGTGAGAGCCTTCCCAGTAGATCCGGCCGCAGGTGCCACATCTTTTGAATTCATTATAGTAATCCCTGGTCTTGGGCATCAGCCTGTCGACGATCTCTTCCTTGCCAACATGCTCCATGACACCGTTGCACTCCATGCACCGGGTGAAAGGCTTGATCCTTGATGAGGCCTTGCATATTTCAAGTATCTCCCTTATCTGTTCAACAGGAGCATCTGAATGAACCAGGTGACCTTGCCGGACCTTTTTACTCCTGAGAAGATCCTTGTCACGTGACAGTATTATCCTACCTTCCCTTGCAGACAATTCAATGATTTCCCTGTCGTCATAATCCTGCCTGAAAAGCGTGTCAAAACCACACATGCGTAGATATCTGGCCAGTCTGCCGAGATGGACATCGGCGATAAACCGCAGTTCTGCCTGAGGCTTTAATATCGTTGCATGTTCGTTTGTCAAAGCCTTTCTGTCAGTATCTCTTCAAGTTCTGTGTCATCAAGCCTGACCGGATTGTTTTTCTGACCGGTATTCCTGCAGATCTCACCGAAAAAACCCCGATCCAGACCATACCGGCTGAGACTCGGCAGCCGAAGTTCCTCGCTGAGAGCGTACAGAAAATCAATAAATCCGTCAATGTACCAATCATCCGTCTGCCCCTCCTCACCGGTAAACAGTTTTCCCAGAAGGGTATATTTGGCAAGTACTTCAGTTCTGCCTTTGCCCGTGCGTAGTTCCCTTACTATAATTCTGTTTGCCGGGGCCATAAGAGTTCCGCAGACAACTCCATGAGGGATATCGAGCATACTTCCCACCGAGGAGGCAAATCCATGCACAACCCCGAGTCCTGCATTTGCCAGACAGATTCCCGACACAAGTGCGGCAAATGACATCCCGCTTCGTGCCGCGATGTCGGATCCGTCGTGATATGCTTCTGAGAGTGAGCTCCTTAGCGCTCTGAGCCCTTCAACAGCAAGAGCATCCGTGAACTCATTTGCCCTGTCGGAAAGGAAGGCCTCCGTAAGCT
Source organism: uncultured Bacteroidales bacterium (assembly GCA_963840965.1). GTDB lineage: Bacteria > Bacteroidota > Bacteroidia > Bacteroidales > VadinHA17 > LD21. The sequence continues at coordinate 235,947 of CAWJAW010000005.1, forward strand.
GTGTGAAGCAATCCATACCGCTGGCAGAAGTAATCTCCGGAGAACAGCTTCGGGTTAACACAGGATCGATAAGGGCAATGTCGGGTATAAAAGCCGGATGACGGAGGGATTTCTTGAATCCATCCCTGCCGACTATGCTTAAAACTGCATTGCTTGTTGCTTCACTTCCGGTTCCTGAAGTTGTCGGAACCGCCACAAAGGGAAGTTTCGACCCGGGATGCTGCCTGGTTCCTACGCCTTCAAGAAATTCACCTACCGGTTCGTTTATTTTATACATGGCTGAAATCGCCTTGCCCGCATCCATGACGCTTCCCCCTCCGATAGCCACTACAGCATTAAAGTCATCGCCTGAAGCAAAACTTAACGAAGTATCAATATCATCGGGAGAGGGCTCTCCGGATATTTCAATCCTGATAAAGGAAATCCCGTTCCTCCTGAAAGAATCAAGCAAAGTTTCTGCATAATCAGACCCGATGAACGATCTCCTTCCCGTAACGAGGATAATCCTCTTCCCGAACTTGTCAATCAGTCCGGGGAGAAGACTTAACTTCCCCTCTCCGAAGAAGATCTCAGGCAGGCGGGTGAAATTGAAAGGGTTCACCATGCCGACCTCTCCTGGGGTTCTATGACACCATACCTGACACCATAGCGCGTTTCAGCCATCATATCCTTAACGGTATCCCTCCATGAAAGGTAGTGATCCGTGGTTTTATGAAATGCCACTGCCTCTTCCGATTCAAAAGCCTCGTAGATCATGAAACGGCATGGGTCATCAGCATTTCTGAGAACATCAAACCTGAGGTTTCCGGGTTCCTTCACCGTACCTTTGTGATTAAGGATCGTCGCCTTTATGAAATCATCAACCGATTCAGGCTTTACAGTCACATGCACGCAAGTTACAATCATAAGCAGGTTTTTCAGTAAAGTTACAAGTTCTGCAGTTTGTCTTGTATGATCCGTTTGGATTTTTTGTCACTCGGCGACCGCTATCGTCTTTTTCTCCCTGAAAAAGAAGATGAAACAGATAAGCACTGCCACGGCAATATAGGCCGGGACCATCCAAATGCTTCTCCACTGATAAGCCCCTGCAACTGTGTAATGGGTTGTTACAAATCCCGAGAACCAGGTGCCAATGAACATTCCAAGACCGTAGGTGACAAAGGTAAACAGACCCTGTGCAGCATTCTTGATCCTTTCGTTCGATTTCTTCTCGGTGTACATATAACCTGTGACAAAGAAGAAATCATAGCAAACCCCGTGGAGGATTATTCCCGCGTAAAGCATCCATGCTCCGGTCCCCATATCTCCAAAGGCAAAGCAGATGTACCGCAGTATCCATGCCGACATGCCTATGAGAAGCATTTTCTTGACCCCAATCCTGTTAAAGAGCAGGGGAATTGCAAGGATAAAGAGCGCTTCGGATATCTGTCCCATCACCATTTTGCCCGCTGCATTCTGCATTCCTGCCTGGTTAAGGAAAAGGTTGGCAAAGCCAAAATAGAATGAAAGAGGAATACAGACGAATATTGCTGCAATAAAAAAGATAAGATAGGGACGGTCCCTGAACAGGACAAATGCATCGACCCCCATCAGCGACCTGGCGCTGGACGGTGTTTTGGCCTGTGGAGGAGTATCGGGAAGGAAGAAGCTGAAGAGACCGAGTCCGACCGATACAACAGCCGCCATATAAAATGTTCCGGGAGTCTGCTCTATTCCGAATATTGCAATCATGAAACCTGAGATAACCCATCCTATCGTACCAAAGACACGGATGACCGGAAACTGTTTTCCGGGATCGCTCATTTGCCTGAATGCAACACTGTTTGAAAGTGCTATTGTAGGCATATAAGCCAGCGAATACAGCATTATAACCCAGTAGAAAGGACCATTCGCAGTAACCCTCGAAGCAAGAAAAAGCAGCACGCCCCCCGCCAGATGAAGAATACCCATAACACGCTGGGCCGGAAAATATCTGTCGGCGATCATCCCGACGAAGAAAGGCGAGATCATGGTCGCAATGGCAAGGGCGCTGTAAGCTGCACCGATCTGAATGCCGGTTGAACCCAGAATATTCGTCATGAAGGTACCCATGGTAACATACCAGGAACCCCAGACATAATACTGAAGGAACATCATCAGACCAAGTATAATGCTGGTTTTCAGTTTCATAGCCGGACAGAGTTAAGATATGGAAATTAAACTTCTGATTCAGGTTTTCCAGTCCATATTTAGCTCAAATATTTAAATTCCGCAACAGGTTATCGGATTTTTATCTTTATTAACACAATTAAACTCATTGGTGAATATCTTTTACTTATTTTTATGTCATGATTAATCCTTAACCCGATAACGTATGAAAAACAATGGTGAAATGAAGAATGGCATTTCAAGACGAAAATTTCTCGGGACTTCAGCTGCTGCTGCTGCCCTTGCAGTGATACCGGTGTCGTATGCCTGCAAGACCAAGACTGTTGCTGAGGAAGTTCCTGCAGTATCCGACAAGCCAAATTCAAAATTCGGAGGCGTCCAGATAGGTGCAATTACCTATAGCTGGCGCAGCATGCCCTCTGGCATTGAAAATGTAATCAAGTATTGCAAAGAGGCAGGCATCAATTCCATCGAGCTGATGAGCACTGATCTTGAGCAGTATCTCGGAATACCTGAGAATCCAATGAGATCGATGTTCGGCGGTGGCGGCGGACAGCGTCAGGCTCCTCCTCCTCCTCCTCCCCCTCCTCCTGCCGGTACCAGGCCTGCAGCCCAGGCAGCTCCGGCACAGGCACAGAGACCTGCCGGCGGCCAGCGTGCTCCCCTCACTCCGGAACAGCAGGCAGCTGTTGCCAAATACAATGAGGATGTTAAAAATTTCAGGCTCAATGTCGATATGGCCAAGGTGGCAGAAGCGAAGAAGCTTTTCGACGATGCAGGCATTGATATACACATTGTAAAGTTTTCACCTTCGCGCTGGTCTGATGAAGAGATCGATTATGCATTCAAGGTGGCCAAGGCAATGGGTGCCAAGGGAGTCAGTGAAGAGATCGGCGAGGAAGCAGTGAACAAGATGGGGCCGATTGCTGAGAAACACGGAATGTATGCAGTTTTCCACAACCATATGCAGTTCGCGACCGAAGGATTCAGCTACGATCCTTTCCTTGCAGTCTCTCCTGCCGTGATGATGAACTTCGATGCAGGTCATTTCTTCGGATCAACCGGGATACACCCGAACACCATAATTGAAAAATATCACGACCGCCTCTTTACCATTCATATCAAGGACAAGACCGGACCAAATACCGATCCGCCTAACATGAACCAGGTATGGGGACAGGGTGAAGTACCGATTGCTGATGTTCTTTTACTGCTTAAGAAAAACCAGTGGCCAATCTATGTCGATATCGAACTCGAATATGAGATCAAACCATGGTCAAATGCAGTTAAGGAAGTGAAGACCTGCGTTCAGTACGCCAGGAATATCCTGATGTGATCCTTTAAGGAAAATACTACAACAATAAGTCTGAAACCCGGGCATCTACTGCCCGGGTTTTATTATGATTGAAGGATCAAGCTGGAAACGTCCTGATTCCTTTCCATATACAGACAGTCCGCCCCTGAATGAGCCAACCTCGTTGACCTGAATCCGGATTACTAAAGTTCCTGTTTCAGCTGCCTTTCTTATGTCATTCCTGCTGATCGGAACCTTCACAAGATATCCATACGATCCGGCCTCATCCAGAAGCCATCGCTTGCTCCGGTCACGGCTTCCCCATGCCCATCCGGGCTCCTGGTTCATCCACGAGAGTATGCCCCTGTGATCAGCCGGATCATCCTCCAGCGTTACACCCTGTGCTTTTTTGCCAAATACCGTAATAATAGCTTTTGCAGTGTGCGGATTTGCATCGGTCTGAGGATAGCTGTTCTGACCATAGCCCGGTGTCGTACCCTTGTCGGTTACAACGGTCATTCCAATCCCTTCAGCAACTCCATCTTCAAGATATTTCTCCTGCGGATAACGCGAAGCCAGCTCTGCCCTGAATTCCACGGATTCAATACCGGTGGTGTCAATTCCCGCGGGCCATTTGAACTCATATTCAAAGTAACCTGAACCCATTCCCCACACTTTCCTTCCTTTCTGGGTCGCAAGATGCCTTATGCTCCATTCCGCTCCTGAAAAACCTGAAGCAGGCACTGATACGATTTTAACTCCCGGAGGATCAATGCCATCGACAACAAAGGGTACAAAATTCCTTGCCAGCACATTGCCTGATCCATCCTTCAGGGAAGCCGAAAACACCATTACCGAACCCAGGGCAGGAAGTTTCATTGTAACAGGTTCAAGACGAACATAATTAAACGGTTCAGCTCTGGCAGGAACCTCGCCTGTAAGAGCGGTGAACTTTTCTCCCAGCCTGTCCCATCCGGTCAGCGTGTATTCAACTTTCAGACCTGAAGGAATATTACCAGTCACAGAACTGACTCCCAACGGCATACGGACAGTTTCACCTCCCCTGTATCTAAGGAAGAAATCATCACCGGCCACAAGATAAAGGTCGCCATGCAGGTCGTTCATGGTCATTCCGGGGCACAATTCATCGAGTCCGAATTCTTTTTTACTGCGATCGAAACGGTAATAACCATTCCATTCATTTATTACATCATGAAATTCAGTGAAAAGGAATCCGGCAATTTTCAGACGTTTCCTGAATTCATTCATCATTATATGGTACTCCCAGGTTATGTCGATATCGCCTGTACTGCCGCTATATCCCCAAACCGCTCCACATTCGGAATTCATCATCGGCTCATCGCCCTGAACATTCTCACCAATAAAATTATAGTCGGATCCCGGAAAAGTCTTACTTACAATCTCATCGAGCAGACCTGCCCACTGCCTGGCCGGATTGTATGAATGCCAGGTGTTAAGGTCAGTAATCACATGGTCGAGATTGCATGGCGAATTGTCCTCTACAAGCCTTGTCGGATCAAGCGACTTTGCCCTGTGATACCACGATCTTACCCATTCCTGGGTTTCCGGAGTATACGATCTGCGGTTCGCCACTGAATCCCTGGTGAACAGGCCCCATGTCTCGTTGAAGAGAACCCATGAGAAAATCGATGGATGATTGTAATCCCTCAGTATCTCCTTTTCTGCTATATATTCCCAGTTGGCCTTCGATTCAGGAGTGGGTTCACCCCAGAAATTAGGAACATCCTCCATAATCAGAAGTCCGTATTTGTCGGCCCAGTAAAGTTTCCTTGGAATTTCGGCTTTAATGTGGATTCTTAAACCGTTCAAACCCAGATTCTTTGCCCTCATTATCTCATCCTTCATGAAACCATCCGAAGGAAAAGTGTAAAAACCCTCCGGATGATAGCTCTGATCAAGGCTCATCCTTAGATACAATGGCTCGTTATTGAGAGCAACATACTTGAAATCCCTGCCGGGGATTGTGACTGCCGAAATCTTCCTCATGCCGAAATAAGTACTTACAGAATCAGTTTCGCGGTCATTCACCAGGGAAGCTGTTACTTCATACAAATATGGGTCGTCCAGACTCCACAACCTCATATCGCTTACGGGTATCCTGAAGCGGGCAGCGGAATCACCGGAATTAATTCCCGATTCGAATGCGAGGCTGTTACCCTTTCCTGAAAGCCTGAAAACCATACCTTCCGGTGCGGGAGAGGAAAGGCTTACATCCGCTTTCACTTCAGCCTTGTCAATATCGGGAGTGAACCTGATCGAGGAAATGTGAATTTCCTTTCTGGCTTCCAGATAGACAGTCTGCCAGATTCCCTTGGCATTGCCGTAATACTGCTTGCCGGAGGGACGACTATCGAGTTCCTCATCCTCAACCCTGACTACCAGCCGGTTATCTCCTTTCCTGGCGAAGGGTGTTATGTCGAACTCAAATGGAAGATACCCGCCACTGTGCTCCCCGACAAGTTCCCCGTTCATCCAGACACTTGTATGAAAGTCGCTTGCACCAAATATCAGGTATACCTTCTTCCCCTTCCAGTCTGCTGTTTTTCCTGTCCTGAAAGTCCTGGAATACCATCCCACATTGACTTTTGGAAGCTCAATCCCGCTCATCGGGCTTGCCCATGAAAACGGCACGAGTATCTTTGATGTAAAAGACTCAGGCTTATCCTGCCAGTATTCATTTAAACCAGCATCCAGAGAATCGGGAGCAAACTGCCAGTAGCCGTTCAGGTTTAGCCACGGTAGCCTTTCAAAGTCAGGGCGCGGATGCTCCGCGAGTGGAATATCTGTATCATTAACAGGCTGTTCCATGCTGCAAGCAGTTATAAAAACAACAAAGGCTGAAAGGAGAAAAATCTTCTTCATCGGTCAAAAGTTATTTGTGAAAGCTTTATTTTATGTTATAACAATGTTATAACGTCGTTATAACATTGTTATAACGTTTTTACGCCAGATCCCACTGCTCCCTGAGCAGTTTCAGAGCTGCCGGAATCACTACATTCTTATCGTTTTTGGTACCGCACTCGAAGCTGACATAATGCTGGTAATTAATCATCTTAAGAGCCTTGAATCCGGTAACGTAATTATCTCCTTCGTCCTCTCCTGGCATCCTTCTGTTTTTACGGCTGGCTACATGAACATGGTTTAGATACTTCTGTCCGGAAATGAAAGCTCCCATGTCGTCGGTTTCCTCCCATGTCATGTGCCAGAAATCGCCCATGCATGTAACACCCGGGGAATCGACATCGCGGCAGATCGCTGCAGCATCAGCAACCATGCGAAGAAACCATGCTTCCCTCCTGTTAAGTGGTTCGAGTATTATTGTAGTGTTGTTTTTGACTGCAAATTCACCGAGCTCCTTCAGCTGTTCAACTAATATCTCCCTTGCTTCCACATAAGGGAACGAAGGCTGCTGTCCATTGAATCCGGGAACGAGGATCATCCCGTACGACCCGAGAGCACCAGCGGCTTCAAGGATCTCTTTCGAGCTGTCGATGCACTTTTTTCTGTCGGCTTCATTGGTGGCTATAAGCCATCCCTGGAAACCGGCACAGATAGCTGACACCTTAATCTGCCTGTTCTGCAGAGCCTTCTGAATCTCGGTGACCCGGCTGGCTAGTTTTCCTCCGCCGATTTCAAGGCCATAAACACCGTTGGCTTCCATGAAATCGAGCTTCTCAGTGAGAGTCTGGCCGGGAGCAACACTCTCCTGCAGACCAAGATTCAGCGAAGGTCCCTTTTTTGCTTTTTTCTTCGGGGCCGCCCCGGCAGCAAGAGATATTGCGGGAATTGTTCCCAGGGCCGCAATGGCTCCACCAACGCCGATTTTCTTCAGGAAATCACGGCGTGTATCATTGTTTGCTTTTGCCATATCAATGTGTATTTTAAATTAATAGTTCCGTAAAAGTTCAGGTTTATGACATAGCGCTAATTTAATGTATTTATTGATATCTTAGCTTCAAATAAACGCCTAACAACTAAACCGGTAACATATGAAGACAACGGCTTTACTTATGGTTCTCCTGATGATGCTTGCCAGGTCGTGTCCAAAGGAATCATCTTCAGGCGATGATGGCGAGACAGGAGGCATTTCTGATGATTCGCTGATGAGCCTGGTTCAATACCGGACCTTTCAATATTTTATGGATGGAGCGGAACCGGTTTCCGGAATGGCCAGGGAACGTTTTCATGCCGACGGTGAATACCCCGAGAATGATATGAATGTAATCACATCCGGGGGATCGGGTTTCGGGGTGATGGCAGTTCTTGTCGGTATCGAGAGAGGATTTATTACAAGGGAAGAGGGAAAGGCCAGGCTGCAGAAAATGGTGAACTGGCTTGAAACTGCAGACCGTTTTCACGGAGCATGGCCGCACTGGATGTACGGTGAGACCGGTAAGGTAAAGCCCTTTTCGCTAAAGGACAACGGAGCCGACCTTGTTGAAACAGCCTATCTCGTCCAGGGCCTTCTGACTGTCAGGGAATATTTCAGGGATGGCAATGATGAGGAAAAAAGACTTGCGGAGGATATCGACAGGCTCTGGAGAGAGGTTGAATGGAACTGGTTCACCCAAGGCGGCGAAAACGTGATCTACTGGCACTGGTCACCCGAATACGGCTGGGAAATGAACTTTGCGGTGGAAGGATACAATGAGTGCCTTATACTCTATGTGCTGGCGGCATCCTCACCTACTTTCCCCGTAAGTCCGGAGGCCTACCACCTGGGCTGGGCAAGAAATGGAGGAATCAATGGCGAGACAAGCAAGTATGGATTAACCCTGGAATTGAAGCATAACGGTGCCCCGGAGTACGGAGGGCCCCTGTTCTGGTCACACTATTCATTTCTCGGACTCGATCCGCGTAACCTGGTTGACCAGTATGCCGATTATATGGAGCATAACACTAATCATGCCCTCATCAATTGGAACTGGTGCGTTGAAAACCCTAAGAATTTCAAAGGGTATAACAAGGATTGCTGGGGTCTTACCGCCAGTTATTCAGTCAGGGGCTATGCAGCTCATGCTCCGGGTGCTTACAGCGATCTGGGGGTTATATCCCCTACAGCCGCCATTTCATCAATACCTTACACCCCGGAACAATCGCTCGATGCGATGAGGTATTTCTACGATCATTACGGGGATAAGCTGTTCGGGCAATTTGGCTTCTATGACGCCTTCAGTGAACAGGATGATTGGTATCCCCAAAGATATCTTGCCATCGACCAGGGCCCCGAAGTGGTCATGATAGAGAACTACAGGACAGGATTATTGTGGAAGCTGTTCATGGGCTGTCCGGAAATACAACAAGGGCTGGAAAAGCTGGGATTCTCATCCTGGTAAGGATCATGAAAAACAGCAAATTAACCGTTGTTGCTGGTTTCTGGTGCTTGTTACTGGTTACCTTATAACGAACATTTTAAATCTTTGTGCTTTTTTAAATTGAATATTGAATGAAGTACATATTTCATTAATAATCATAATTTTAACCAGCAACCAATAACCAGCAACCAGCAACTTTAGATACTTAACACGTCAAAATGAAAAATGCAGCGGAATTTATTTCCCGGCTGTAAGGATTTTGTCCAAATTTGCAGCAAACTGACATTTAATGAAAGCACAGACAAAACCAGTATTCGTAACGGGAGGAACAGGGTTGGTGGGCAGTCATCTGATTTACACGCTTATCTCCCGGGGAATGAATGTAAGGGCCATCCACCGCAAGTCGAGCAACAGAGGAATAATAAACAGACTGACAGGATATTACGGCGGTAACGAGAGTGAACTTCTAAGCCGCCTTGAATGGGTTGAGTCCGATATAAGCGATCCCGGGCGACTGTCCGTTGCAATGAAGGGATCGGAACTGGTTTATCACTGTGCGGCGGCTGTCTCATTCGGGAACAAGGACAAGAATCTGGTTATAGAAAATAATGTAAAGGGGACAGCCAACATTGTAAGGGCCTGTATGGAGAACAAAGTAAGGAAGCTTTGCCATGTCAGTTCCAATGCAGCGCTGGGAGCGTACGACGGTGAGCAGATGGTGAATGAAGACCATGGATGGGATGAAAAGGGCCACCGTTCGCCCTATGGCATCAGCAAGTATCTTTCAGAGAGGGAAGTATGGAAAGGCATGAGTGAGGGACTGAATGCAGTGATAGTAAATCCAACACTAATTCTTGGTCCGGGTGACTGGAAGCGTGGAAGTGTTTCATTCTTTTCAAAAATCGATGAAGGATTGCTTTTTCATACAAGCGGAACAAACGGTTATGTAGATGTCAATGATGTGGTAAAGGCAATGATACTGCTTGCAAACAGCAACATATCGGGAGAAAGGTTCATATTGAACTCCGGGAATCTCGATTACGGGCAGTTCTTTTCGATGATAGCAAAAAGTCTGAATATCAGGGGTCCGGTGATTGGAGTTCCGCGGGCACTATCCTATCCGGCAATGCTGGTGGCTCAGCTGCTCGAGGTCATTACAGGAGGAAGATCGGCATTAACAAAGGAGATTGTAAAAGTAGCCTGGTCTAAAATAACCTACGACAGCAGCAAGATAACAAGGGTTACCGGTTTTTCATTCACCCCCGTTGAAAAGACGGTGGATGCAATAGCCTTAATCTATCTGAAGGAGAAAGGCAGAATAAGTAAATAAGCCGGAAAGAGAACTTACCGGATGGAAAGATTCTGATCAGATTCCGAGAGCTCTTTTCAGGTCGTTGATTTGGGTATCCCACAAATATATGGCATCTTCCTTTTCGTCGGGTTCGGCAAAGTCGGTTATTATGAGTGCGAGATCGCCTGTGATATCGTGGACGATTATCCTGAATTCAGAGTAATTGGTTTCCTTGTCTTCGTTTTCGTCAACCCAGTCAAAGCGGACACTTTTATTTTCACGGACTGATGAAATCATCGCCTTGTGTTCTGTCTTGCCCCAGTGAAAGGTAAAGAGGGCACCTTCGATTGTAACATCGTCCGCAAACCACTCGGAAAGGCCCTCCGGAGTGCTCAGTCGTGAAAAAAGCACTTTTGGGGAACAGTTGAGAGTGTATTCCAGTTCATACTTGATTCTCATTGAAATAAAGTGGTTTGATAACTTATGTCATGCAATATAGCAAAAAATATCAAAATTCAAAACCATATTGGAATTTTGGCAATTCATCTATATATTTGCACCCTCAAAAGGCGAGATAGCTCAGTTGGTTAGAGCGCATGATTCATAATCATGAGGTCCGGAGTTCAATTCTCCGTCTCGCTACAACATAAACCCATGCACCCAGTGCAAGGGTTTTTTGTTTCAGCAGGGAGTCGAAAACTTATTTTCGGGCGACCGGATGAAACAAAAAAACCTTTGAAGCGCTCAGCGATGCGGGTTTTCTGTTGTAAAGCATCGCCTGTGCAGAATCGCCGGAGATAATTATCTGATAAACTAATAAAAATAAAACATGTTGAAGATCGGCTGGATTGTTAAAAGGTTTCCTTCTTTTGCAACTTACTTTTCCTTCAATAATTCCTTTATCTCAGTCAGGTCATTTTTGAGCTCTTCAAAATTCCGGATGTTCTTGTATGACATCAGGATAATCTTGATTGATACAAGCAACACACCTGCTTCAATCAAAAGCTGATGGGTGAATCCCTTCACAAACAGGGCAACGACAAAGAGAACAATCGTAAGAATTATAACAAGTATTGTCCAAGGATCAAGATGCCTACTCATTTTACATTCATTTTAGTTATCCTGGATATTTTAATTATCCAACTAAAATAAAATAAAGATGGGTAGTTCCCAAAGGTTTCGCCCTTATTGTATCTTGTTTTCAGAAATATATTTGCCTAAAGTGAAAAATCCAGCAAAAAGGTTGGATAGCCGGACCTAAAAAAGTCTCTTCCATTAACCTTTGTTGCAGGACAGGATCGATTCGCCGATTCCTTAATAAATCCCTGGATTAATCAACAAATATTAAAATGTTATAAAAACCCGCAGGATGTGAAAAAGACTTCCGGCTTCAGAATGTGAGTGACGGCAATTAATATGATTTGAGTTTGAAACTCCAGTGAAATCTGTTGAACAATTGAATTACCATCATAAGCTTCACTTTTTTTGCATCGAGCTTCTCCTTAAATTTCACGGCAGGAGTGTTGAAGGCAATGCTTATGCTGTAAAATATATCCCGTCCCATTTCTTTCAACATTTCATAACTTTTGTACCTCAGATAGGGAGCTAAATTTTTCCCCCGGTAACGCTCATCGGTAAACATGTAAGTCAGGTATGCTTCATTGCTTTTTAAAGGAACTATTATTGACTTATATTTAAATTCCTTAAGATTTATCCACATGAAAGCGGCTATTTCATCCTTATATTTCAAAGCGATACATTTTTCCGTTCCGTCCAGTAAACCAGGTATTTTCTTTTCCGAACCTGACCAGCCCTTGTCAATTTTTGTCAGCATCTCCATATCACCCTGGCCAAGTGATTCTGCTGAATAATCAGCTGTATTACCTGCAATTTCAGGTATTTTCGTCATGCTGAGTCCTTCCTGAAACCAATAATAAGGAGAAAAATCAATTCCAATAGTGATCAGCTTGTTCCTTATCGATTGCAAAATCAGGCCATGCCGAAGCCTTGTCACTATTTTTTGCATAAATGACGCTTCATTCTTTTCTTCTTTCTTATCGCTCATTTCTTATTTCATTTTTCGTCTTAAACACGACCATATTTACCATCACCGCATTCCATCTGCATTTTCAACCTGAACTCCTCTGAGGACATTATTTTCCTGTCATTCGCCTCTGCCAGTACATGGATCCTTTTTATCAGGTCGATATTGCCCGCTAATTTTGATCTTGATGAATCATACCAGATATTATCCTCCAGGCCAACCCTTACTCCTCCCCCGATTGCAATCGATACTGAGTTCATCATCAACTGGTGTTCTCCTATCCCGGCTATGCTCCAGAGTGAATTATCAGGAAGATCACGAATCATAATGCCGGCGTACAAAATGTCAGCCTGTGCGCAGGCAATATTTCCAAATAAAAGATTAAAATAATATGGGGGAGTAAGCAGTTCTTTCTTTATCAGGTATTTAGCAAAATTTATCATTCCGGCGTCAAATGCTTCCAATTCCGGTACTATTCCCAGATTCTTCATCTTTTCAGCCAGATTCTGGATCATATCCGGAGTATTGATACTTGCCACTTTATTAAAATTCAATGAACTAAGAGTCAGGCTTCCCATGTCAGGCTTTAAGTCTCCAACCAGATCGAGGGCTTCAGACCGCTCTTCAAATCTGTTGAAAGTTCTCCCGCTGAGTGAAACACAGATTACAAGGTTTGGAGCAAACTTCCTTATTCCTTCGATCATACCGGCGTATACCTCTTTTCTGAAGGTTGGATCTTCGGTCTGCTGATCTCTGGCATGAAGATGGACCTTGGTAATGCCAAGCTCCCATGCTGCATGAACGTCCTCAACAATCTCAGAAATTGTAATTGGCACCTTTGGGGTCATACCCTTTGTGGGAATCATTCCTGTCGGGGTAAAATCGATAATTAAGTTCTCTGGCATGAAAAGTAATTATTTTGAATTATACCTGTCAATCTAAACCCCATGGGAAATAATGATTCTATTTCTGTTTTTTCTCAGCAGCACAAATGACCTTCCTGAATGTTTCGTTAGCCATATAACCGCCATACATCAGGTCGTTTGAGTTTACTCCGTAATCGGAATTGCCTTCGATCAGAACGGGACCGCTCTCCCCTATTCCGACATCCCAACCTACAAGCCTCAAATCGGGCATAAAGGAAGCAGCCTTTGCAGCCAGATCCATTGCCTCATGAAAGTAAGGAACGGGATAACCCTCAAACTTTATTCCGGTTACAGGATGCTCTGTAAGAACATCAACCCCGCTTATTTTAACCTTCGAATACCCGTTTCGCTTCAATCTGCCGGACTCCGCATCGATCCCCACTCCACAGCCTCCCGAGATAACATTGTCGACAACAGCCTCGTTTGTACTCATTTTGAGAAAACCCGAAATAACCTCAATCTTTCCGTTATCACCGATAAAGGTATCAAACCTGATGGTGTTCAGGGAAGCCGGACTAAGCCTTTCAAGATCAGGATGCTGTTTCATCTTTTCCTGAAAAATGAATGCTGAGTCCTTAACTCCTGAATACACATCCCTGATCAACTGATCATTTGACTTAATATCAGATCGTAAAATGGAATAGATGTTTCTCCCACTGGCGCTGGAATAGGTTTTCTTTATAAAAAGACCTTCACATTCAGGAAACTCATCGAAGACAATTCCGATCAGATTCCTGAAAATACCGATATCATTTACCGTAAACGGTTTGCTCCGGAAAACGAAAATATTCTTGTGATTATACATCAGTATTTCAGGCATATCCAAACCAAACTGCCCGTAAAACAAACTAAAGTACAACTTATTGTCCAGTACTTCCTTCACCTTTTTGTCATTCAGCACAGGTGCAATTTTCATAGCAACCCGGTTGGGTACATAATCCCTTACATTGTTTATCCCCTTTTTGAAAAGATACCTGCTGAAATAATGTACCGGTAACTCCCTATAATGGATCAACAAAAAAAGGATATCATTCAATATTTGTGTTATTGACTTCCTGTCAGGATCCCTGAGGATCTCAAGAAGCATCTGAGTCCTGGTGCGTTTGAAGATTTGTCGCATTTCGATTGTCACTGGTAAAATCAAGGATTTTCTTGTCCACTCCCGTATTATTTAAACGGTAAGAAGAATCCAATAGTATATGGTTGGACGTGTGGATGAAGGCTGAATCAGTTTACAAACTCAGCCATTGCAGCCGGCAGCAAGGCTCGTTCATATTCAAATAATTACCTTTCACCCCACCAGAGCCCACGTTGGTCAAAAACCTGATTAGTAGATATTTAGCACATTTGAATTATTAGTACTTTTGACTGAGCCGGTTTTCCAAACACTGTCAATCCGTTGCTGGCCCACAGCTCTCTATTGACAGCAGGATTACCGGCTTCTTTTTTTGTCAATGTAGCATTTTTTTATATCTTTGGATCGGGCCGGCAACTATCACTGATTCCATTTCTGGAAATTAGCACAATTCACATACTGATTAACTACCACACAAACAGTTGCCGGCCTTCCTTTATCAATCCGGATTGTAAAAAATTAGTGAACATTCTTTTACATATTTTGTTCAAGCAGAAATAACAATCAACTCAATCAGAATGACAGCAAGAATTGGCCTTCTGGTATTTTTTCTAACAGTATCGATCTCAATTAACGGTCAGCAGGGATTATCTGTAGGAGATTTTGCACCCGGTTTCAAAGCTCCGGCAGATAATGGGATGGTTTGGGATATAAACGACTATCTTGGCTCTAACTATATCGTGATCTACTTCTATCCCGCCGCTATGACCGGAGGATGCACCAAACAGGCATGTTCTTACCGCGACCACAGGGATGATCTTCAAAAAGCCGGTGCAATAGTGGTCGGTGTAAGCGGTGATAAAATCGAAAACCTGAAAATCTTCAAGCAGGCTGAAAACCTTAATTTTCCTCTTCTGTCGGATGAAAAAGGAGACATTGCCAGAGCATTTGGAGTGCCGGCAAGCGAAGGAGGAACAATCAAGCGCACTTTCAGCGGTATCGAGCATGATCTGACAAGAGGGGTAACTGCAAAGAGATGGACCTTCATAATCGGGAAAGGATAAAAAGATAATTTACAGGAATGATTCTGTCGATGCTGAAAAAGATGCTGAAGAGATACTTGATTTCCTGAAGCTTCAGGCTGGCAAATAATACGAACTGCATTTCCCCGATGCATCTGACTGCAATTACATCCATTCTTGCAGCTATTGTGAACATTTCAGTACAATAATTACAGGCTGATTGTGTTATTAGAAAACAAGAATTATTTATTCAACATATCAGCCGATGAGAAAGATCCTGATCATACCCAACTTTGTTCTGTGGTGCATTTTCTACGCAATGTTTTTTATACCTTATCTCATGATCGGAAGGATAAAGCAAAGGAACCTGCCATTCATTAACCATGTCAATAGCTGTGATCAGGAAAATTAACCGAATTCCCTTCCGGCAAATTCCTTCCATAAAAAAATCAAAAAACCCGCATTGGGATGTGGGGCATATTCCTTTCTAAAACTAACCCAAAAACTTTTGTTAATAATTTAACAATCCACCGGGTAGCTGGTTCATGTCATTGGAAATTTTGAATGGTTTCTTACCGGCTTACAAAAATTGTATACCGAACCCAGGAAGGTTAAATCTGACATGGTTAACTATTGGTTGACAGATTATTTTTTTGGTCAAAAATGAGTACTTTTGCAAATTAAAATATGAAGGGCATTGAAGAAACTCGATAAGTTCGTACTTAAATCATTTATCGGTCCGCTCATACTCACATTCTTCATTGTGCTTATCATTCTGATATTGCAGTTCCTGTGGATGTATATTGATGAGCTTGCGGGCAAGGGTCTTGAACTGATGATCATGGCCGAACTCCTGTTTCAGTTTTCCCTCACATTCGTGCCCATGGCGCTTCCCCTTGCAATACTGCTCGCGTCGCTGATGACATTCGGGAACATGGGGGAATACAGCGAGCTGGCTGCCCTCAAATCTTCGGGAATACCGCTTGGCCGGATAATGAGACCTCTGATTATCCTGATATCTGCAGTATGCATAGTTTCCTTCTTTTTTTCAAATAACGTACTGCCCTATGCCAACAGACAGGCAAGGACTCTGCTGCAGGATATAAGGAGAAAAAGGCCGGATATCAACCTGCAGGCCGGTACATTCAATAATGACATCGACGGTTTCAGCATTAAGATAACCAACAAGGATCCGGAGACAAACCGTCTCGACAGGGTTTATATTTACGACCATCGCAAAAACCGTGGAAACAGCGATGTAATATATGCCGACTCTGCCTACATGAGGGTCACTCCCGACGAAACAGCAATGTCGATGGTAATGTTTAACGGCTACTCATACAGTGAAATGCCGGAAAGAGAACCGGGTGGTGAGGAGAAAAAGCATCCCTTCAGGAAAGACGTTTTCAGGGAACAGACTATTGTCGTATCGCTTTCAGGATTTGATCTGGAGAGAACCGAAATCGACCTTTTCAAGACTAACGCGGCTATGAAAAACATTGCGCAGCTCACGCATGACATTGATTCCCTGAATAAAAGATACACAACAAAGGTGAATCAGAATTTCAAGGAGTTCTCACGTACCCTTCTGTTCACCGAAAGAAACCAGAATACCCAGGCCGACTCGGCAAATCAATCAGGAGGAAGGTCTGTTCCCGAATTCAACACCAGAGTCCTTTACGATTCAATAAGGGTTATAGAAAAGAAGACTGCAGTTTCAAGGGCAATTGCAAATATAAAGAGCGCCAGCAACTATCTTTCAACACAGGGAGAGAGTCTACATACCGATGTTAAATTCATCAAGCGCTACGAGGTGAACTGGAACAAGAAATTCACCCTCTCGGTTGCCTGCCTTGTCTTCTTTCTTATCGGGGCCCCGCTTGGTGCCATAATAAGAAAAGGCGGACTGGGGACACCCGCTGTCATATCGATTCTGTTCTTTGTGATCTGGTATGTAATATCGCTGTCGGGAGAAAAGCTTGTGGAGGAGAATCTTGTCAGTACGGCTGCCGGTATGTGGGCATCGACATATATCCTTCTGCCCATCGGGATTTTCCTTACCTACAAGGCTTCGAGCGATTCGGTAATAATGAATATTGATACATATTTAGCGTTTTTCAGGAAGATAAAGGATTACCTTTACGGGCTATTTATCATCGGAACGAAACGCAGATCGTTCGTTGAAGAAAAAAATTCAGATAATAATGGAAATTAAGCTTAACACGATTGAAGAGGCCATCCAGGACATCCGTTCGGGAAAACTGATTATTGTCGTGGATGACGAGGACAGGGAGAATGAGGGTGATTTCATATGTTCGGCTGAACTAATAACACCGGAACTGGTAAATTTTATGGCCAAGCACGGCCGCGGGCTCATTTGCGTTGCGCTTCCCGAGGAGAGATGCGAAGAACTTGAACTGGATCTCATGGTGGGAGTAAACACTTCGCTTCACGAGACCCAGTTTACAGTTACAGTTGACCTCCTGGGACCTGAAACAACAACTGGTGTGTCAGCAAAAGACAGGGCCCTTACAATCAAGGCACTTGTGGATCCTTCAACAAGGGCATTCGACCTTGGACGTCCTGGTCATATATTCCCGCTCAAGGCAAAATCGAAAGGAGTGCTCAGAAGGGCCGGACATACAGAAGCTGTTGTTGACCTTACAAGGATGGCGGGATTACAGCCCGGAGGAGCGCTTGTGGAGATAATGAATGACGACGGAACAATGGCCAGGCTCCCCGACCTCGAAAAACTCAGGCAGAAATTCAACATAAGCATCATAGCCATCAGGGACCTTATCAAATACACTCTTGAAAGGGATTCCATCATTGAGAAAGGTGATGCAGTAAAACTTCCGACGGAACACGGGGAATTTGAATTCATCGCCTTCCGCCAGAAGAGCAATAAACTGGAGCATGCGGCACTTGTAAAAGGAACGTGGACCAGGGATGAGCCAGTGATGGTAAGGCTTCACTCTTCATGCTTCACCGGAGATATCTTCGGTTCGATGAGATGTGACTGTGGCTCCCAGCTTCACAAAGCCATGGAGATGGTTGAGGCCGAAGGGAAAGGGGTTGTAATCTATCTCAACCAGGAAGGCAGGGGAATCGGCCTGTTTAACAAGATAAAAGCTTACAAGCTTCAGGATGAGGGTATGGATACAGTCCAGGCAAACCTTAAACTGGGATTCGGTGAAGATGAAAGGGATTATGGTGTGGGAGCCAGCATTATGAGGGAACTCGGACTAGGAAAGGTAAGACTGATTTCAAACAATCCCGTAAAAAGAGCAGGTCTGGAAGGCTATGGTATCCAAATAGTTGAGACCATTCCTCTTGTGATTCCTGCCAATAAGCATAATGAATTCTACCTTGAGACCAAAGCCAGCAAAATGGGGCATAACCTCACCTGCTATAAACACTTTGCAAAGGATTGATTTTTTTCCTAGATTTGCATTACATAAGGTCTGATACAGTCTATGAAAAGTCTGAAAGTGGTGTACATGGGGACGCCCGAATTTGCCGTGGCACCTCTTGGTTCATTGCTGATGAACGGGTATAACGTTGTTTCTGTTGTCACTTCACCCGACAAACCTGCAGGCCGTGGAATGACCGTAAAGAAATCAGCCGTAAAACTGTTTGCCGAATCAAATTACCTTCCCATCCTTCAGCCTGAAGATCTCAGAAGCCCGGTGTTCATAGAAAGACTAAGGCGCCTTAATGCCGATATCTTCGTCGTTGTAGCCTTCAGAATGCTTCCCCGCGAAGTTTGGACCATACCCCCCAGGGGAACCATAAACCTTCATGCTTCCCTGCTACCTCAATACAGGGGCGCTGCCCCGATAAACCATGTCATAATCAACGGGGAAACAACTACAGGGGTGACAACCTTCCTCATTGATGAGAAGACAGACACCGGCAACATTCTTCTTCGTCAGGAGGTCCCTGTTTTTCCGTTTGAGAATGCTTCCGACCTGCACGACAAGCTAATGAAACACGGTGCCCGGCTGGTGATCAAGACTCTCGAGGGAATTGCTACAAATTTCATTAGACCGAAGCTACAGTCGGATTTCATGATGCCCGGAGAAACGATGAAGAAAGCTCCTAAGATATCTCCCGGGTTCTGCATTGTCGACTGGGATCAGGAGCCTCACAGGATACACAATTTCATCCGGGGCCTTTCAACCTACCCCTGTGCCAGGTCGGCGTTTAAAAATGAATCAAAAACCGTTGCTTTCAAGATCTATGAAAGTCTCCCGGAAACTGCCGAACATCAACTCAGTCCGGGAAAGATAGTATCCGATGGGAAAAGCTACCTTAAAATAGCATGCAGGGGCGGATTCATAAATCTTCTAAGCCTGCAGATTGAAGGAAAAAAGAGACTCGGCACCGCGAATTTCCTGAGGGGATTCAAAATAGAAGCCTATTCATTAACAGCCATTTGAAGCTATTTTTTGCCAGGGAAAGTCACGATCTCACAGTATCATTCCAGCGGTTTTGTTTCCCTGAGCCATATTTTATCACCAGCTTTGGGTTCAGTGCCCTTGTCAATACGATTCATCTCGAGAAGACTCTTAAGCTTAACGGCGTAAAGCTGAGATATCGTATGCATTGTTTCACCGGCAACCGCAGTGTGAAAATTCATTCCTTCAGAAGCCTTATCCTTTTTCGGTTCAATATACAGAATCTGGCCGGGCCGGAGAACGAAATCGTCATTCAGGTCGTTGAACCTCGGAAGCTCCCAGGTTATAAGCTGGAACTCCTTTTCAATCTTTTCCCGGGTGTCGCCCTCCTTGACCACAATATAACGCACCCTGTTGTTCTCCTGAATCCGGGGAACCCTGGCCATGATATCTCCGAAAGTAATGGCATCCTGTGCTGAAGATACAGGTTCCGCTGGTTTGGTTTGCGCCGGCGGAGGAATTGTTACAGCGGGTGTCGTTCGCGGAACATTTTCCTGCGATTTCTCCTGTTTAGGGGAAACAGATGCGGTAATTCCCCTGTCAAGGTCAAAAAGTCTGTAAGCCTCGATCTTTCTGATCAGCATGTTGTCATAGTCGGGATTGGTCGCATACCCTGCCTTTTTCAATCCGCGTGCCCATGCCTTGTAATCGAGGGGATCCAATTCAAAAAGGGAACGGTATCTCGATCCGGATTTCAGAAAATCGGAATGATCATAATATGATTCCTGAGCACTGCTGTATTTTCTGAAACATTCGTTTCTGCGGTCATCATGTTTCGTCATTCTCGGACCGGTCCATCCGTTATGGCATTTAATCCCGAAATGATTATTGCCTGTTCTTGCAAGGGTACTTCGCCCGTAATCGGATTCCACCATCCCCTGAGCCAGGGTGATGCTTGCAGGAACACCGGTCCTGAGCATTTCGCTGACCGCCAGATCTCGGTACTGATTTATATAGAACTCGGCAAGAGCATTGCCCGAAGCCGGTGTGATCATGGGTTTTGATACCCTGCACGATGTCATACCGGCATAAGCCATTATAAACAATAATACTATATATGTATTCCTTCCCACGTTTCTCACTTTCAGCAAAAATAGGAAAAATGCCCGGAGCACACCCGGTTTGCAAGCATGGTGGCTGTTGATAGAATGCAAAGTTGTTAACAATATGAAGCCAAAGGTATCTGAAAGAACAATGACTGATTTATTTTATTATTTTTGTAATTCAAACATAATAAGAGAGTTATGTCAGAAATCAAAAATATATCCATTTCCTACAGGGAATTTCAGAACCTTAATGAACTTAACGCTGAAGATCAGGAACTTATCAAGGCTTCGGGGGAGGCTGCCCGATCAGCCTATGCTCCCTACTCCCAATTCAGGGTTGGTGCCGCAATACGACTTGAATCGGGAAGAATAGTGCACGGGGCCAACGTTGAGAATGCTGCTTTCCCGTCGGGCATCTGTGCCGAAAGAACGGCACTTGCAACCGCCATAACCAATTACCCTGATGACAGGCCCGTTACATTGGCAGTTTCTGCAATATCCGACGATGGGTCGGTCGCGGAACAGGTTACCCCTTGTGGTAACTGCCGACAGGTAATTGCGGAAGAGGAAAGCAGATGGAACAGACAGATCAGAATTCTGCTTGCGGGGAAAAATAAAATAATTGAGCTTGACGGGATAGGTCAGCTTCTTCCGCTGCAGTTCAACAGGAGCAGCCTCAGGTCAGATCGCCACGGATTATAAGCTGAAATCCTGCGCCATGAATATTCTTAATATTCAGTCTGGGGTCTTCTGACAGGAATTTTCTAAGCTTGGTGATATAGACATCCATGCTTCTGGCTGTGAAATAATCATCCGAACCCCATATCTTTTTCAACGCCATCTCTCTGCTTATCAACTCGTTCGGATTAAGGGCAAGAAGCTCGAGAAGCTGTGCTTCCTTGGGTGAGAGTTTTTTCTCATTGTCTCCTATTGTAAGTGTCCGGAGCCTGGAATTGAATACAAATTTTCCAATCTCGAAGATGTCCTTAGTGCCGGTCTGGAAATCACGACGGGTCAGAATTGCCTTAATCTTAGCCAGAAGAATTTCAGTGTCAAAAGGCTTTGTAACATAGTCATCCCCTCCGGCCCCGTAACCTTTCAGTACATCATCCTTCATCTTCTTGGCGGTCAGAAATATTATCGGGACCAGGCTATTGATCCTTCTGATCTCACCTGCAATTGTAAAGCCGTCGACATGAGGCAGCATGACGTCGAGAATACAAATATCGAATGCTCCTTTCCTGAAGTGATCAACGGCATACTTACCATCATCAACCCAGTCGACCTGAAAGTCGTTAAGTTCCAGGTACGATTTCAGGACCGAACCGAAGCTCAGGTCGTCTTCAACGAGAAAAATCCGGGCTGATTTCATGTTCATTTTAGTTATCGCTGTTAAATGGCAGGAAGACATCAAATCTGCTTCCCTTTCCAGGTTCACTGGTTACGGTAATATTTCCCCTATGGGCGTCGACAATGGCCCTGACATAATTCAAACCAAGACCAAAACCCTTAACATCATGAACATTTCCGCTTGTCTGCCTGTAGAATCTTTCAAAAATCTTGCTCTGGACGCTCTTGCTCATGCCTATTCCCTTATCAGTAACAGACAATATAAGGCCCTTTTCGTTACTTGTGGTTTCGACTGTTATTTCGGGTGTTTCGGGCGAATACTTCAAGGCATTGTCCAGAAGATTGTTAACGAGGTTTGAAAGATGCTCCGTATCACCTGAAACAACAGGTTCAGCTGCATTCAGATTAAGAGTCATCCTGCCGTTTTTCTGGTGAACCTGGATTTCGATGGTTTCAGCAGCCCTGGAGATAATGGAATGCATTGAAACATTCTCAAACCTGAAATCGATCTCCTTTTTGTCGAGTGATGCAATCTGCAATATTGTCTCGACTTTCTTATTCATCCTGCTGTTCTCTTTCTTGATCATGCCTATAAAATGCCGGATGCTGTTTTCATCATTTATCACCTTGGGATTGGTAATAGTATCGGCAGCAAGAGATATTGTGGCAATGGGAGTTTTGAATTCATGTGTCATATTATTAAGGAAGTCGGATTTCATTTCCGAGATCCTCTTTTGCCTTATCAGGAAGAAAAGGCTTAGCGCAAAGGTTGCCAGGATGATGAAGGAGAAGAGCAAGGATCCGCCAAGAAGCCATGAAATCGACCCCAGAACATAATTCCTCTTTTCGGGAAAGATGACAGAAAGTATCAGGTTCTGCCCCATTATGTTGTCAGGGAAAAGCCTGACCATATAACTGCTTTTAAGAAATTCATTCTTCCCGGCCTTCACAAAGGTTCCTTCCTTTACCTGTCCATCCCTGATAACTGCAAATTCGAACGGTGTTTCGATTCCTGAGAACTGCAGAGACCTGCCAAGGACATTCCGGACCTCAGTGGGGTTAAGTTCCATTGTTTTCTCCCACTGATAAACCTCAGCAATCATCTCCTCGCTCATTGCCTGAAATTCGCTTGCCCTTCGCCTGACCCGGTCGATGAAATCCCTTGTATTGACAGGTGGAGTGGACTGGATCGACTGTCGTGATTCAATGTCAACAGGCTCCTGGTAAAAAGTTGTATCGGTTCTGGTGATGACAGGTTCATTGAACCTGACAGTACCGGTTGAATCAACGGTGCCTGTCATCGACTGACTTGTAACGCTGTAGTTATAGCTTTTCCCATCATTGGATGAATAGCTCCCAAAACTCATATATGACGACACGTCGGCTTCCTGTGGATTGAATGACGCAGGCGAGTTAAAGAAGAAATCCATCTTACGGTTTGATTCAATGGTTTGTGCAGCATCGTTAAGACCTGCAAAAACAGCCCTGTTGAAAATATCATTTCTGATTTTCAGGGCATTACTGATCCAAACCATCTGCACCCAGATTATCCCGGTGATGGAGATCAGCATCATAATAATCAGGCCGATGAATTTATTCTTGCTCATGGCGCAAATTTAAGTTTTTCTCAAATCACCGAACAGGATTTAACTTTTCCTTAACTCTTATTAACCTGATTTTAACTCTGTTTGGGAAGAACCCGCATATCTTTGCAAAGGTTGAGATCAGAAGGGTATCCTTTAAGAGGATAATGAAAGAACAAAGACAGGAGTTATTGCATTCATGACAGAAGAAAATGAGTCTGGATTTTCCGGGCTCATTTTTTTTATACCTCCACATTTCTGAAAAGCTTCCAGACGTCGCTGGCAGGAAGGGGAGCAGTTATTGTGACCTTTTCCTTTTTCACAGGATGAATGAATTCGAGACGTTTTGCCAGCAGACAGATGCTGCCGTCTTCATTTGACCTCGGATAACCATACTTCAGGTCTCCTTTTATAGGGCATCCGATGCCTGCAAGCTGTGCCCTGATCTGATGATGCCTTCCCGTGTGGAGTTCTACTTCAAGAAGAAAGAAGCGTTCGGATCTTCCGGCTAGACGATAGGTCAGACTTGCCTGCTTTGACCCTCGTACTTCAGTGTCATAAACATAAGTCTTATTCTGCTTCTCATTCTTTTTCAGATAATGAGTCAGTGTATCCTCATCTTTCGGCGGCCTGTCATTTACAATCGCGAGATAAGTCTTCCTGACTTCACGTGTGCGGAATACCTCATTCATGCGTTCAAGGGCCTTGGAGGTCCGGGCAAACAGCAGAACCCCGCTTGCAGGTCTGTCGAGCCTGTGAATCAGACCGAGGTAAACGGCTCCCGGTTTTTTGTACTTTTCAGCAATATATTTTTTAACGGCTGAATCGATTGCTTCATCTCCGGTACGGTCGCCCTGCGAAAGATCAGAGGGCTTTTTCAGGACAGCTATCAGATGATTGTCCTCAAATAACACTTCAACCATTAACTATACTTTAATATTGTTCCTTTTCGTTCGGAAAATCCTTTGAACGGACATCGCTGATATATTGTTCAACGGCTTTCAGGATTTCATCATGCAGGTTGTGATATCTCCTCAGAAACCTGGGGGAGAATTCCTGGTTGATGCCCAGCATATCATGAATAACAAGAACCTGCCCGTCGGTTCCGGGTCCTGCCCCTATTCCTATCACAGGAATTTTCAGGGTATCGGTGACTTCTTCAGCCAGTTTTGCCGGAATCTTTTCAAGCACAATTGCGAAACATCCCAGCTTCTCAAGTATCCTTGCGTCTTCGAGCAGGCGGCGGGCTTCATCTTCCTCCCTTGCCCTGACTACATAGGTCCCGAACTTGTGAATAGACTGAGGTGTAAGACCAAGATGCCCCATTACCGGAATGCCTGCCGAGAGTATGCGCTCTATTGATTCAGCCACCTGCTGTCCGCCCTCGAGCTTAACAGCAGATGCTCCGGTCTCTTTCATAATTTTTATTGCTGACGCAAGGGCTTCCCTGGAATTACCCTGGTATGTTCCGAATGGAAGGTCGACAACAACAAGAGCCCTCCTCACGCCTCTTGACACTGATGCCGCGTGGTAAATCATGTTGTCGAGGGTGATAGGGAGTGTGGTATCATAACCTGCCATCACGTTGGACGCAGAGTCGCCAACCAGAATTACGTCTATTTCGGCTTCGTCGATAATCCTCGCCATTGAAAAATCATAGGCGGTCAGCATCGCGATTTTGTCACCGTTGAGTTTCATTTCCTGAAGGACATGAGTCGTGACTTTCCTGACAATTTTGTTTACCGACATTAATATAAAGATTTGATTCTGGAGACAAAGCTACGAATTTAAGGCAGAGAATGGGAATGACACAGAAAATGTTTTTATCATGTCATGCCTTTGCAAACCATCATGTCTTTTTGTCACTTTAGTAAGATTGTTTAATCCCCGGAGTGCCATAATTTCATAAAATTCACCTGATGCGGCTATGGCATAATCATTGCAGTTTAAAGAGACAATAATTGAAATTTCTTAAAAATCATAAAATGGGAAAGATAATAGGAATAGACCTGGGAACAACAAACTCATGCGTCGCCGTAATGGAAGGGAATGAGCCTGTAGTGATCCCCAACAGCGAAGGAAAGAGAACTACGCCTTCAATAGTTGCATTTGTTGAGAATGGAGAACGCAAGGTGGGTGATCCGGCCAAGCGTCAGGCCATCACAAATGCCCAGAAGACAATTTATTCCATCAAGCGGTTCATGGGGGAAACGTATGACAAGGTCAATACCGAGATCAAACGCGTTACCTTCAATGTCGTCAAGGGTGACAATAACACGCCAAGGGTAAAAATCGACAACAGGTTGTATTCTCCTCAGGAAATATCTGCCATGATCCTTCAGAAAATGAAAAAAACCGCTGAAGACTATCTTGGACAGGAGGTAACCGACGCGGTAATAACCGTTCCGGCTTACTTCAGCGATTCGCAGCGCCAGGCCACAAAAGAAGCGGGAGAAATCGCAGGATTGAATGTTAAAAGGATCATAAATGAACCGACAGCCGCATCACTTGCCTACGGACTTGATAAAAAGTCGCAGGATCTCAAGATCGCCGTTTTCGACCTTGGCGGAGGTACTTTCGATATTTCGATTCTGGAACTGGGAGATGGCGTTTTCGAAGTGAAATCAACCAACGGTGACACACACCTGGGAGGAGACGACTTTGACCAGAAAATAATAGACTGGCTTGCCGAGGAGTTCCTGAAAGAAGAGGGTGTTGACCTCAGAAAAGATCCTATGGCTCTCCAGAGACTGAAGGAAGCTTCAGAAAAAGCCAAAATAGAACTCTCAAGCACCACATCCACCGAGATAAACCTGCCATACATAATGCCGGTTGACGGAATTCCGAAGCACCTTGTCAAGACGTTAACCAGAGCACATTTCGAAAAGCTTTGCGACAGCCTTATCCAGGCATGTCTCGAGCCCTGCAAGAAAGCTCTGGCAGATTCGGGTCTCAAGAACTCTGAAATTGACGAGGTCCTCCTGGTGGGCGGATCGACAAGAATTCCTGCCATACAGCAGCTTGTAGAAAAGTTCTTCGGTAAAACACCTTCAAAAGGAGTTAATCCCGATGAGGTTGTTGCAGTAGGAGCAGCTATCCAGGGCGGAGTTCTTACCGGAGAGGTTAAGGATGTTCTCCTTCTCGACGTAACTCCTCTGTCGCTTGGAATCGAAACCATGGGCGGAGTAATGACAAAACTAATTGAATCAAACACCACCATACCAACCAAAAAAGCAGAGGTGTTTACAACGGCTGCTGACAGCCAGCCCTCTGTAGAGATCCATGTTCTGCAGGGTGAAAGACCAATGGCAGCAGGCAACAAGACCATCGGGCGTTTCCATCTCGACGGAATTCCACCGGCCCCCAGGGGTGTACCGCAGATCGAAGTCTCTTTCGACATTGATGCAAACGGTATACTCCACGTAGCCGCCAAGGACAGGGGAACCGGAAAGGAACAAAGGATAAGGATCGAGGCATCTTCGGGGCTAAGTGACGATGAAATAAAGAGAATGAGGGAAGAAGCCAGGGCAAATGCCGAAGCCGATAGCCTTGCAAAGCAAAAGGTTGACAAGATTAACAGCGCCGACAGCATGATTTTCTCAACTGAAAAACAACTGAGAGAATTCGGCGACAAGATCCCCGCCGACAAGAAGGCAGGCATTGAAAGCGCACTTGCCAAACTTAAGGAAGCTCATAAATCGCAGGATGTCGATGCCATCGATAAGACTCTTGCCGAACTGAACTCCATCTGGCAGTCAGCTTCTGAAGAGATGTATAAAACCGCTCAGAATACAGGGCAGGCTACCTCGCAACCAGGACCGGAACAACCCGGAAGCGGAAAAACCCAGTCGGGAAATGATGAAGTAACAGACGTGGACTTCGAAGAAGTAAAGTAATACCTGATTCATGATAAATTGCTTGAGGCTGAATTCTTTTCAGCCTCTTTTTTTGTACTTTTGTCAGGCATATATGGATTATTTCTTATGAAACCCACATGAATCGAATACCTAAACACGTAAGTATATAATTTTCAACCGAGTTTACGAGCTCGACGAAGTCAATCATGTGGGTTCCATCAGACCATTAAATTAAGAATTATATACTGATGAAACATAGCATTGCAGCAATTTATATAGTGTTACTGTCTTTGTTTCCTTTCGCTGGTATACAGGGACAGGAAATCAACAGTACCGACCAGGATGGGAAGAAACAGGGGCGGTGGATAAAGAATTACCCGAACGGGAAAGTGATGTATAACGGCTTTTTCAAGAATGACAAACCGGATGGTGAGTTCAGGAGATATTATGAGGATGGAGCACTGAAATCGCTGCTGGACTTTAGCATCAACGGAACGGAAGCAAAGGCTATATTATACTACTCCAATGGCCTCACTGCTTCATCCGGCAAATACATCAACCAGCTCAAGGAGGGAAAATGGCTGTTTTACTCATTCACCGAAAAAGATCTGCTCATAAGTGAGGCAGAGTATAAGGGAAACAAGCTTAACGGCATCATGATCAATTATTACCCCGATGGCAAGACAGCTGAGAAGATCATGTACAAGAATAACCTGAAACATGGTGAATGCCTGAAATACTACCCTGACGGAACTCTGACCCTGAGGACCAACTACGAAAACGGGAAAATAAACGGAAGGTTTGAAGCATTCTATGAAAACGGCAAACCTGAAATGACCGGTCAGTACAAGAACAACCTGAGAGAAGGACCATGGGTAATCTTCAGGAATGACGGAAGCCAGAGATTCAGTACTGTCTATATCGCGGGTATCCCCGATAACCGCAGCATCGACATTTATGAATCAGAATACATAGACTCACTTGAACAGATTAAAGTCAACATTGCTGATCCTGAAAAAACGGGTGAAATATGGTAAAGGGATTCATAGATCCTGCCAGACTGAAATTTGCAATTGCCGCTCTGACACTTCTGATAATTATCCCATGTCAACCAGGTAAATGTCAGGAAAAGACCTGGAATTATTTCTACAGAATCCATTTCGTCGATAAGGGAGACAATGATGTCTCCGGTTTTTCGCCTGAAGACCTTCTTTCAGATAAAGCAACAGAGCGAAGGAGAAAGGCAGGAATTGCTGTACCTGATTACCGGGATCTTCCGGTATGGAAAGCGTATACTGACCAGATCTCATCAACAGGACTGACTCTCCACTGCACCTCAAAGTGGATGAACACGGCATTGTTTAAGTCATCGGTACCGGTCGGGCCCGGAATACTGGATCAGTTTCCATTTATAAAAGAGGTGAAAATTGTCAGGAGTCCCGAAAGCAAAGGATATTCACATGACAAGGACAAAATTGAGTATGCCTCCAGCGACCTGCCCCCATATAACAATTCCCTGGCAATGATAAACGGGATCAGAGTGCTCAATTCCGGACTTACAGGCGAGGGTGTAATTATTGCCGTCATCGACGGAGGATTTACCAATGCCGACCTTATTCCTTCACTCGACCATCTTCGAAACAGGAACGGGATAAAGGGAACCTATGACTTTGTAAACAGGAACGAATTCGTTTATGACTATAATGATCATGGCACTGCAGTTATGTCGGTTCTTGCAGGAAAGATTCCCGGAGCAATTGAAGGAAGTGCTCCCGGCGCCGATTACTGGTTGCTCCGAAGTGAAATTACCGAATCTGAATATCCTGTGGAGGAGGATCTGTGGACAGCTGCAGCTGAATTCGCTGACAGTATAGGAGCTGACATAATTTCATCATCCCTGGGATACAGCACATTCGATGATCCCCTGATGGACTACCGGTTTTCAGACATGGACGGCGACAGAACCTTCGTCAGCCGGGCTGCCGACATTGCTGCATCCTTAGGAATCCTGGTAGTTAACAGTGCAGGCAACGAGAGAACCACACCATGGATAAGAATAATCGCTCCGTCCGACGGGGATTCGGTACTGGCAGTGGGAGCAGTCAGCGGAGACAGGATAATTTCCTCCTTTTCCTCTGCAGGACCGAGTTCCGACCGGCAGATAAAACCAGACATCGTTTCACAGGGAGTAAGCGTTCCCGTACAGGTCAGTCCTGCCATGATATCAAGAGCAAACGGAACATCCTTCTCATGCCCGTTAATCAGCGGAATGTGCGCCTGCATAATGCAGGCTGTTCCGCAGGCAACAAACATGGAGATTATATCAGCTCTTCATTCGGCATCTGACAGATACCTTGTTCCTGATTCGTTATACGGATTCGGAATACCCGACATAGAAAAAACAATAGCAATTCTTCAGAATAAACACCTTTCGAAACCAGTTTCCGGGATCGTTGTTTTCCCGAATCCATTCAGGGATGAGCTGTTCATTACTTTTTCAGTCATACCCGAAAAACTCACCGTTGAACTTTTCGACCAGGGCGGAAGGCTTATGTTGAAAAGAGAATATTCAGACTTTATAAGCAGGAGCCTGATACTTGACGATTTGCCAGTTCCGGGAAAAGGAGTTTATTTTGTAAGGCTCATTACTCCTGACGAAATATACATTCATAAGATTATTAAGGTCGAGGATCCCAGATGAATGAAAAACTGTCACTTACTGAACTGCAGCTGGTAATTAAGGATTCTCTTTACCTGGCTCTGCCGGATATGTACTGGGTGATCGCAGAGATCTCGGAGATCAAAGAGAATTACAACGGACACTGCTACCTGGAGCTGATTGAAAAGCAACCTGACGATATTAACATCAGGGCAAGAGTAAGGGCGGTAATCTGGAACAGCAGGTACCGGTTCATCAAAACATTTTTTGAGAATTCTGCCGGTGAGTCACTGAGAGAAGGCATGAAGATCCTTATCCGGGTAAAGATCGAGTATCACGAAATTTACGGGCTCAGTCTCGTGATCAACGACATTGACCCGGCATTCACAATTGGCGATATGGCAATCAGGCGCCAGCAGATAATAAGAAGACTCGAGGAAGAGGGTGTCATAACAATGAACAGGGAGCTTGAGATACCACTTGTCCCGCAAAGAATAGCAGTGATCTCCTCCGGCACTTCGGCCGGATATACCGATTTCATAAAACAACTGAAGTCCAACAGTTTCGGTTATGTATTTTATACAGCACTTTTTGAAACCCCCGTGCAGGGAAAGGAAACTGAAGCCGGAGTGATATTATCGCTTGAGAAGATTGCTTCACACCTGGATAAATTTGACATAGCGGTTATAATAAGGGGAGGCGGTTCACAAACTGACCTCAGCTGGTTCGACAGCTATGCAATAGCATATTACATAACACAGTTCCCTATTCCGGTAATCACGGGGATTGGACATGATAAAGATCTATCGGTTACCGATATAGTGGCCAACTTGTCAATGAAGACACCAACAGCAGTTGCCGGCTTTCTGATCGATCGAATGAATGAGGCGGCTTACCTCATTTCCGAACTAAGCACCGGAATAACCGACTATGCAAAAGTAATGCTGGAGAAAACCAGAAAAAGGATAGAAACAGCCATGGTCAGGCTGGCCCCGGTCACAAGGATCATGATTTCCGGTTTCAGGGAACTCCTTTCCTCTGTGGTGATCGATATGTCCAGAACTGGCAAGGATTTCCTGGTCAAGGCAAATGCAATACCCGATAACCAGAAACACCGGTTGTCATCCGGGTCCGGTTCACTGATTATAAAAAAAGCTACAGACTTAAAACATAAATCAGAAATTCTTGCAACAATCAGCAGAAATAACATGGCTGTCATTCATAACCGGCTGACAGGATTCGAAAACTCACTTAAAATTCTTGATCCGGAAAACGTACTTAAAAGAGGATTTACAATAACTTCAGTCAACGGGAAAATAATTAAAAAAGGAAAGTCGCTAAGGGAAGACGATATTATTGATACCAGATTCAGCGATGGAACCATTTCAAGCAAGGTGGTAAAGGAAGCTTAGGATATAAGCAGTAATCAATAAGGTGATGGATCCTTAAGACAGAAGACAGAAGACAGAAGACAGAAGAAGGAATACACCTGCCTGCCGGCTGGTGCAGCCAGTCAAGCAGGGAAGACCTAAGACAGATAATGCAGAACTTCGGCTGAAGGAAGTAATAACATTTTAAATATTGTTGAGATGACAAAGAAGGAATTTTTGTTCAACCAGGCAGTTAATGAAATCGAGAAGATACTGAAAGAAATTGAGACAGGTGAAATGGATGTCGACAGGCTATCGGCGGAGGTCAGAAAGGCTTCCGAGCTTATAAGGCAATGTCAGAAAAAGCTCAAGACAACAGAGGAGGAAATAAATAATATATTCCGGGATCTGGCATAGCCTGGCACATAAGAAAAACCCGCGGAACGGGCGTTCCGCGGGATTTCTTTACTACCCTAAACCTAAATCCATGAAAAAAACTCATGTAACCAAAGCGGTTACTACCTTTTGATTGTATAACGTAATAAATGTACGCAATGTTTCACACATTACCTAATATTTTCAAACAAAGTGATCATTATTTATCAACACCCTCCTTGCTCCCTTTCTCAACCCCAAAAACATCCTTAATTGCTTTAATGAAAGTGTCTTTGGGCAGTGCTCCCATTGCCATCTGAGGCTGACCCTCAAGGGGTACAAATAAGAGTGAAGGAATGCTTTTGATTCCAAATACAGCTGCCAGTTCCTGCTCTTCCTCAGTATTCACCTTGTAAATATCAACCTTGCCTTCATACTCCTTAGCAAGCTCTTCAAGTATCGGAGCCACCATCTTGCATGGTCCGCACCAGTCAGCATAAAAATCGATCATACAGGGCTTATTACCTTCGAATCTCCATTCTTTATTGGTTTCATAGTTAAATACCTTGCTTAGAAAAGTCTCTTTGGTCAAATGCTCTAACATGTTTTCCTTTTTTTGTTATTAATCATCAATCACTTAATTTCTCTGATACACCAATCATTATACCAAAGAATGCTATCGTATGGATTTTATCTAAAAATAGTTAATAATTGTAACTTTGTCATGATTAATTAACAATTTGTCACATCTATATATGCATATATGTCTTAATGACAATATCTTCAAACTGCTTTCTGAGGTTATAACGGCTGAGAATGTCGGGGCATGGGTTATTGGAGGGTATGTAAGGGATCACCTGCTCAAAAGGGATCATGCCGACAAGGATATTGATATTGTGGTATTGGGAAATGGTCCGGACATTGCACGAAAGGCCGCCAGGAGGCTTTCATCAGGCATTAATGTATCGGTTTTCAAAAACTTCGGAACAGCAATGTTCAGGTATGAAGATTATGATATTGAGTTTGTCGGAGCAAGAAAGGAATCATACGACCGCAGCTCAAGAAAACCGGTTGTTGAAACAGGAACCCTCGAAGATGATCAGAAAAGGAGGGATTTCACAATAAATGCGCTGGCAATAAGTCTTAACAGGGATACTTACGGTGACTTGCTCGATCCTTTCAACGGACTGGATGATCTTCGGAAAAAGATAATCAGGACGCCTCTTGACCCTGACATAACATTCTGTGATGATCCACTGAGGATGATGAGAGCGGTCAGATTCGCCGTCCAGCTTGAGTTCCACATCGAAGAAAGGACGTTTGCTTCAATTGCATCAAATGTAGAAAGGATCCGGATAGTATCGCAGGAAAGAATTCTTATTGAACTGAACAAGATCATAATGTGCAATAATCCATCAAGAGGATTCATTCTGCTCGAGAAAGCCGGTCTGCTAAAGATCATTTTCCCTGAACTCGACGGTCTTAAAGGTATTGAGAAAAGAGAAGGGAAGGCACACAAGGACAATTTCCTTCATTCGTTAAAGGTCCTGGATAACATTAGCAGGAAGACCGATAATATTTGGCTACGCTGGGCTGCCCTGCTTCACGACATAGCCAAGCCTGCAACAAAAAAATACGAACCTGAAACCGGATGGTCATTCCACGGACATGAATTTCTTGGAGGGAAAATGATCCCCGAAATATTCAGAAGACTAAAGCTTCCGATGAACGAAAAGATGAAATACGTAAAGAAGCTTGTAGATCTCCATCTCCGTCCTATTGCCCTGTCGCAGGAAATAGTAACTGACTCAGCGATAAGAAGGCTTCTGTTCGAAGCGGGCGATGACATTGATGACCTGATGATGTTATGTGAAGCCGACATAACTTCAAAAAATGAAGCCACAAAAAAAAGGCATCTTGAGAACTTTAGGCTGGTAAGACAGAAACTTAAGGAAATTGAAGAAAAGGATGCCATTCGCAATTTCAAGCCGCCAGTCGACGGAAGTGAAATAATAGAGACCTTCGGAATCAGTCCCGGCAGGGAAGTTGGCATTATTAAGAACGCTATCAGGGATGCTATCCTGGATGGCATCATCCCGAATGAATACGAACCGGCAAGAAAGCTGATGCTCGAAAAGGGTAAAGAAATAGGACTTACCCCTGTGATAACCTAACGGACCACAA
This sequence comes from uncultured Bacteroidales bacterium, assembly GCA_963840965.1. GTDB lineage: Bacteria > Bacteroidota > Bacteroidia > Bacteroidales > VadinHA17 > LD21. The sequence continues at coordinate 269,988 of CAWJAW010000005.1, forward strand.
GGTCGAGCAATACCGGAAGATGATCGCTGAATCCCCCCTGATAACTGTAACCACGGTAGGTTGAGAAAGGGACCATGCCTGGATACTTATTATCATTCTTTAAAAGAAAATCAGGACTGAAAATCCTGAAATGCTCCTTACCAGTGTCCAGTCCTTTACTGCTGTCCAATAATCCGCAGGAAACGATTATCTGGTCAATCATCTCCCAAGTTCCCTGATATCTGTAGGTACCGCCGGTCCCTGCAATTTTTCCGTCGGAGAGATTTATAAGCGAACAATTAACCGGGCTGTCCGGATCAATCAGTTCCGACATCAGGGGATCGGAGGGAGTGCAATTGAAGTCGCCAATTATCAATACCTTAGCATTACCATCTGAAGTTAAGCACAATGAATCAGTGGCATTCCTTACCATGTGGGCCATAATTTCTCTCAATTCTTCGCCGGCAAGCACTCCGCCCCTTCTCGATGGCCAGTGATTTACAAGAACATGCAAAGTGTCGGTATACACTACGCATTTAGTATAAAGGACACCCCTTGAATGGAACTCACCTGCCTTTAAATTTTTCGGAATCAATAACCGGTGATCAATTACTGTAACCAAATCCTTGCGATATATCATGCACACATCAATCCCCCGGATATCGGGCGATTCTTCATGTACTATTCCGTATCCTAAGGCCGACAATGGCGTCCCGTAAACCAGGTCACCAAGCACCATTCTGTTCTCAATCTCGCATAAACCAACTATTGCAGGAGGATTCCATTCTCCAGCGGCTATTATGACCTTTGAGACTGAATTGATTTTGTTATAATACCTTGATTTGTTCCAGCGCATGAGTCCACCTGGCAGAAACTCGATGTCGTCTTTAATGGAATCATGCTGGGTATCGAACAGGTTTTCGGCATTATAAAACATTACCCTAACAGGAAGAGAATCAGCTCTTTCCTGGGAAAATGCCAGCCAGTGAAGTGAAAGCATCAGCACGAGTGCAACCGCGTTTTTGCGGCATATCATCTTAATAAGCATTTATCCATCTGTACCTCCGGGCATTTGTTCCGAATTTAACAGCGAGAGTAAATTCGTGTGTCCCGAGGCTTTGTCTTCTCAGTTCAGTAAGTGTAAAATCGTGAGCGTAAGCAAAATAAAACCTGTCATACTTAAAACCCATCATTGCTATAAGAGCATCCTCCGTGCGCCACGAGATTCCAGCCCAGTAATCGTTCCTGTAATATATCCGGGAAGTAAGGTCGAGCTGAATTGCCTTGAACAGCATATCCGAAGATTTTATGAAAGCAGAGGGCTCCAGAAGCCAGTTTGAAGCCAGCGGGATCTTTACACCCCCGGTAAGGAAATAGTGCCCCAGCTCGGTGCTTTCATCGTTATTTCCATCAGAGAACCTTATTGATCCCCTTAGCAGGTTTGTCATTGCAAATCCAGCATAGAATTTCGAAGTTGAATAACTTACACCAAAATTAAAATCGGGTATAAAGACCGATCTGTCGTAGTTATTTAGGTACGGATCATCCTGATCGTACACCAGCCCTTCATAGTCAATTGAATACTGGTAGGCAGTAAGAGCAAGCCCGAAGGCAAGATTCCGCGAGTTCTCATTATCGTGAGTGCTCAGGGGAATGTTGTAGGAATAAGCCGCCTGACCGCCGGTCCGGTGCATAATTCCGTTATTATCGTTGAAAACATATCCTCCAATACCAACCTGCCCTCCCTTGGTGGGTCTTACAAGCTTCTTCCTGACCGATGTCGATTTAGATATATAACTGTCACGTAGTATCCTTGTCTGGAAACTCAGAGCGTAAGTACTTGGCGATTGCGCCAGTCCTGTCCATTGTTCCCTTACTGTAAGGTTTACAGAAGTATAACCATCGCGTCCGGCAAATGACGGGTTAACCAGGAATCCGTTCATGATGTACTGGCTGTACATCGGGACCTGCTGTGCATGTGAAATTCCGGCAGGGAGAAAGCAGGTGATCATAACTGCAAGTACACCTATCAAATGGCTCTTATACATAGACCTCAGCATTTTATCGTTTTCTCGTTTCATCGTATAACGCTTATCACGCCTGATCTGGGCTTTGAGCCATCGTTCAGGTACAGGATATAATGATATGAATCTGTAGGTACCAGCTTTCCTCCAACTGTTCCGTTCCACGGATTGTCGGCAAGGTTCCTTGTACTAAAAACCATCTTACCCCAACGGTTAAACACCCTGACCTCAGCATCAGGATAAAGATCGATATTCCTGATCTGCCACACATCATTGTATCCGTCGTTGTTGGGAGTTATCACCTGCGGAATGACAAGGCAGCCGAAGGAGAAACTGAAATCAACTTCGGCTGTGACAGTTTCACCGCAGCTGTTTTGGTCAGCAATAACCGCAGTATATGAACCCGGTGTCAGTCCGGTGCGGTTCACTCCTGTACTGCCGTCTGACCACAAAACAGTAAATGGTGTTGTCCCACCTGCAATTGTAAGACTGATAGCTCCGTCTTCTGAATCCGGGCAGGAAGTTGGAGTAACCGTGGAATTAACTGTTATCGGTAGTGGTTCATCAATGGTTATCGTTTGTGTTTTAATGCATCCATAGCTGTCGGTTACGGTAATTGTGTAAATACCAGCCGCAAGGTCCGTAACATTTTCCTTGGTTTGCTCCGGGTCCGTATTCCATGAGAAGGAATATGGCTCCAGGCCTCCTGCTACTGCCGCTGTTGCACTTCCGTTGGTTCCTCCGTTGCAGGTCACATTGACCTGATCAATTGAAATTTCCATATCCGTAACAGGCTGTGAAATAGTAACGCTGTTTGTAGCTGAGCAGCCGTTGGCATCCGTTACCGTTACTGTAAAAGTGCCAGCAGGCAGGTTTGTGGCAACTGCTGTTATCTGTGCAGGAGCACTGTTCCACCAGTAGGTGTAGGGTTGAGTTCCGCCTGAAGGTGTGGCAGTCACCCTGCCGGTAAGGCCGCCGTAACAAGTGATATCCTCGCCTGATACAGAAACACTGAGAGGATCGGGTTGAAAAATATCAATAATAATGTCAAATTCATCCAATGCGGCATCCTTAACAGTAATTGTATAAGTTCCTGCCGGAAGAGAACTGAAAGTCCCTGACGACTGAAATGCACCTCCCCCCTGTGAATATAGATAAGGCTGGCTTCCACCCCACCCCTCTACAGTTATGGTTCCATCGCTACCACCGTTACAGGAAACATTCTGTCTGTCCCTGACAAGGGCTGAAAGCGGTAGTGTTGGCTGGGTAATTGTTACCGTCAGTTCATAAAGGCACAAGCCTGCATCCCTGATTGTCAGGTCATAGGTTCCTGCCGAGAGAGATCCGAATGTTCCAGATGACTGGAATTCGCCATCATCAATTCTGAACTGATAGGGAGATGTCCCTCCAGATCCTGCAATAGTGACACTTCCGCTATTCCCTCCATATTCCGTCACGTCAGTTATGGAAACAATACTCCCGCTCAAAGCCGAAGCGGGTTGTGTAACGGTAGCATTTGCTACAGAAGTGCATCCGTTTGAATCGGTGATGGTAACCGAGTAGTTTCCTGCCGGCAGACCGGTTACATCTTCTGTTTTAGCTCCGTTGCTCCAAAGGAATGTGTACGGAAGCGTCCCACCTGTAACTGAAAGGTCCAATGATCCGCTACTCTCTCCGAAACAGCTTATTGCTGCAGGTGTTATCGTACCGGTCATGGCAGTAACTGGCTGATTAATTGTTACAGGCATTATGAATTCACAATTGTTGGCATCGTGGATTGTAATGCTGTAATTGCCTGCTGACAGGGATCCAAATGTACCGTTTGCCTGGAACGGACCTGAACCAAGTTGATACATATAAGGAGGCACCCCGCCTGAAGCCGATACCGATACGGAACCTGTGTTATCGCCAAAACAAATAACATCCGTCTGTACAGACACCGAACCAAGGAGTAGCTCCGGTTGATTAATTACAAAAGGCAATATTACTGTACATGATGAAGCATCCCTAATTGTTACATAGTGATTGCCTATGGATATTCCTGAAAAGACACCTCCCGGCTGAAAGGCACCTCCATCAAGCGAATATGCAAAGGGAGGCTGACCTGTACCCGCATCTGCTGCAACAATGGCCGATCCGTCAGATGCTCCGTTACACGTTACATCCTGACTGGAAACCAATTGACCTGAAAGATCCGAAATTGTGACGTTCAGCATCACCGAGCCGGTGCATGAGGAATTATGTCCGACAGAGACCGCGACCGTTCCCTCCTGCTCTTCTCCCCACCTTATGGTGATAAAATTGTCAAAGGTACTGCCCCCTGCCGTAATCACTCCGCCTGTTACTGTCCAGTTTTGAAAGGTATATGAATCTGTAAGAGTATATGTTAGTTCCGAATTGGCGCAAGCATCTGTTTCAGGATTATTGAATAATGGTGAAGGGATCGGGGTGATGGTAACCGTATCCAGAATGGTGGATTCACACTGGCTTCCCAAAAAAAGCGAATTTGGTTCGCTTATGGTGGTTGTTATTATTCCCTGAATTACACCAGGATTCCACCTCACATCGATCCGGCTTGTATCATGATTGGCGTTAAGTATCGTTCCGTTGATCACGGACCAGCTGTAAACGGCATCTGTCTTATGAAAAACCGAATAAGTCCTGACCTCCCCCTCGCAGGCTTCCGAATGCCTGATTGTCTGGTTGTTGAAAATAGGGCTTGTCTTATTGATGAATATTTCCGATGAGTCGACGCACCCATTGCCATCAGTAACCGTAAGTCGGATTCCATAATACCCGTCAGGCATGGTGTTGTTGAAGAAAGGAGTTTCAGATATGCTTGTTTCCGAGAACTGCAAAGACGGAGGGAATGGTATGATCACCATGAAGGGTTCACTTTCCTGTGCGAGTCCTTCCCAGAAGTAAGAGTATTCACCATCGCCTCCTTCTGCATCCGAATCGAACAGAGCAAGCGTTGGAGACATGTCGCAGGAACTCAAATACATCCCCGCAATATTAAGTGTAGATTCTACATTTATTGTCACATTACGGGAAGTTGAATTCCCATTTGAATCAGTCGCGGTAAGAACAACAGTTTGTTCGCCCAGATCGCTACAGGTAAAGGATGTTGGTGATACTGACATGATTACCTCACTGCAATTATCATAGGTGCCGTTATCAAGATCTGAAGCTGACAATGTGCCCGAGCCATCTGAAGCAAGAAGCAGGGTAAAAGGTTTCACATTAATTACAGGTGGTGTTTTATCCTCGACCGTAACAATCGCTTCGCATGTTGAAGATAACCCCTCATCATCAGTTACAGTAAGGACCACCGGATTCGGGCCCAAATGGGAGCAACTGAAGGTATTTGGAAACACTGATCTGGCAACAATTGTGCCATCAGGGTCCTCGGATCCGCCATCAACATCAGTACTGTTTATTACAACAGAGCCCGACGATCCGAGCTGGACGGTGATGTTTTTACAGACTGCCACTGGAGGAAGGACAGGTTTAGCATTAACTGAAGCCGAAGCTGGATTTCCCGCATATCCGATTAAAAACAAAATGGTTGGCAGAACAATAGTCTTCAGTACTACTGGTTGAGATTTTACAATAGTAACAATTCTGTTAAAACTTCCAGGCAGTTTCATACAGGTCAGGTTCATAGTTGAAACAGTAAACACATCTACAAGTATATCAGATAAATAAGCCAATGAATATTATGGCACAGGTCCCCCTATCGCCAGAGATTTTTCTCGTCCAATACAATAAACGTGAATTTATGCGATTTTATACGTTGCCTTGCATCATTTTTTTCACGTTTTCAACAATTTAGCAGGAGTTATAAAGAAAACGCCCGAATTTGCTTTACTGAGCCCTCGCGGAATTGTATACCTTCTATTTTTGGAGTAATTGTTTGCAGAGATTAAAATCTGGATTATATTTGCACCCGTTTCAGGGCGATTAGCTCAGCTGGTTCAGAGCATCTGCCTTACAAGCAGAGGGTCGGCGGTTCGAACCCGTCATCGCCCACAAGACAAAATCCGGAACGTGTAAGCGGGACCGGTTTTGTTTTTTTCAGACCAGCCATTAAAACCAATCCGGCTCCGATAACCGGAGCCGGACCTCTCACTAATAGTTCCCTCTAACTTGTAAAATCCGCTTGAAACAGAAGATTTTAACTTCTTACGATCAGATCATCTGTCTTTATCTGTCCCATGAAAGTGCCTGGTCTGATCAACTGCATTTTCTGCAGGAACTGCATCCTTGCAACCTCATCCGGCACCCATATACTGGTTTCAATCCAGGTTGAGTTGTCAATCCTGACAAACTTTGTGTTCTTTGAATTAGATCTCCTGGCTTTCATGATAAGATTTGTTTTATAATTTTTAAACGCCGTAATTGTTCATATATTGCACATAAAGAGAGGATTTCAGCGGAAAATGCTGTTTTTCATTCAGAGGTTGACAACTCCTTCAAAACTTAATCCATATATTTTAACGGAAGCTTGTTTCTTTGGAAGAAAATACCTTAATTTTACTAACAAAAAAACTGACTTATGCCTGACAATTTCTTTAATCTGGGTAATCCCGATTTTCTCGGGATCCTTTTCCGGTTTGTATTAAACCTCGGCTTCCTTGTTGTTCTTATCAGGGTGATTTATTTCAGATACACGAAGAAAGAGAAGTTCCTGTTCACCTTTTTCATGCTGGGCATCACTATTTTCTTTATCAGTTCGATGCTTAAATCGGTGTTCATTGAGTTTGGAATGGCGGTTGGTCTCTTTGCAATCTTTACCATTCTGAGATTCAGGACCAGGAATTTCAGTCTCAAGGACATGTCGTACATCTTCACCACAATCGGAATATCACTTATCAACTCTCTTAAACTGGTAGGGTTCCCGATGCTTGGGGTGATCATCTTCAATCTGATCATTCTCGCATCAGCTGTTGTTCTCGAAGAGTTCGCCATCAGAAACAATACAACTACGTACTCTATTATTCTTGAGGACCTTGAGTTGCTGAAAAACGGAAGGAAGCAGAAGATCCTTAAGGAGATTTCGGAACTCACCGGGAAGGATATCCTTAGATACAAAATCAGGAAAATCGACTACAAGAAACGGATTGCCGTGCTGGATATTTCTTACAAGGACCGCTCTTAACTGTCAAACCTGGTATTCAAAGCAATAACGGTAAAAAAGTACCAAAAACAAGAGGCTGTCCAAAACGGACAGCCTCTTTATCATTTGATTACCAGATACTGCTGGTATTACAATGCATAACCTTTACTAATTCTTAACGCATCTGATTGATTTTCCGGCATTGTTATCAGCATTCTGTCTTTGTACGTTTTCATGAGAGTAGTCAAGCTGTCTTATCATTGAACGATCTGTCGTACTAACTGTCGAGGTCCAGAAATAGGCAATATTCCCGGCATGCTGGAATAATCCACCGTCATAGTAACGATAACCTCCAGGCATTGCATTGAAACCACTTGAATTGGTACCGTTCCCGTCATTGGACCATCCCTGAGTGCTCTTCATCTGTGTACCCTGATCGGTTCCGCGCCAACCAGAACCCTCAGCAACAACCTGTGTCATACCAAGAGCCATTTCCAGAGAAATGAAATCCCCATCAGTTGCAACATGCCAACCAGTCAGGACAAAGATTGGTATTGCTTGCTGCAAACCAATTATAAAGTGCTCCGTATAATGGTTTATTCACGGCTTCGTTATCTTCATACCAGCAATATGCCGGACTTGCAAGATTTGCCCAGTCAGTACCTGTTGCAACTGTCGGAATAGGAGTGTCATTTTTGAAAGTGGTAGTTGCCAGGTTCTCTGCCATCCAGACTGCTGATCCTATCCTTATTACCTCATAGGAATTTCCATCAGCATCCATAAGCAGAGTGTTGAATGTAACCTGCTCACCATAACTGGTTCCAGCTGAATTAGTGGCATAGGCCCTGACAAAGTAGGGGGTACCCATTTCAAGACCAGTAATTGTAGCAGTGAATTCACCGGTTCCGCTTCCCAGAGCGGCAGCCATTGATTCATCATCAACGGTCGGGATTCTCATCAGTGCTCCAGCAAAGACCTCTTTCAGTTATTGCACCACCGTTATCAGCAGTGACATTGCCACCTACTGCTGCCGAAGCTTCGGTTATCGTGCTAACAGCTCCGGTTGTAAGATCAGGTTCACCAACTGCAATTGTTGTAAACTCCACCTGGGTTCCGTACTCCGTTCCGGCATCGTTGGTAGCATAAGCCCTGACATAGTACTTTGTTCCCGACTTAAGATTTGCAAGGCTGCTGGTAAAAGCACCAGTACCAGTTCCATCAGTAGTAGTAACAACTCCAGTACCTCCGATAGCAGGATTGGCAGTTTCTCCATAGCATACACCCTTTGCTGTTACATTTCCACCACCGGCAGCAGTTACATTTCCACCTGCCGTAGCAGTGGTATAGCTGAAAACAGTAACTGCAGCTGTAGTAACCGTTGCTCCGACAATAGCGGTTGCAGTGAATTCAACCTCATTGCCATAAGCAGTTCCGACACTGTTTGTGGCATAGGCTCTCACATAATATTTAGTTCCCGGTGTCAAACCGGTCAGGTTGCTCGAAAATGAACCTGTCCCTGTACCATCAGTGGTTTTAGAGCCTGAGATAGTAGGATTTGCTGCCGTTCCCCAGCAGACACCCCTGGCAGTAACATCCGCACCGCCGTCGTCGGTCACATTACCACCCGAAACTGCCGTGGTTGTTGTCACTCCGCTGACCGCAGTGGTAGTCACCACAGGGATCTCCTCCTTCTTACAGCTGTTGAGTGTTGCAACACCTGCCAGAAGAACGATTAAAACAAGAAAATTCAATGCTTTCTTCATAATGTAAGTGGTTTAAAAGTTGTTTTAAATAATTATAAACTAGTCTTTCTGTTATTGATAACCTCTACTAATTATTTGTATATCTGTTGCTAACATTAGTCTTTTATACATCTCACCGATTTCCCTCCGGCAAAGATGACCCCTTCCCGGTATACCCTGGCATCATTACTGTCTAAACGACGATAAAGCGCTTTTGTTGTATCCCAGTGTAAAGTTGAAGTCCACCAGTACCCAACAACGCCATAATCTGCAAAATTGCCCAGAACACCATACCTGTAACCCTCTCCAAGAGCTGTGAATCCACTTGAATTTGTTCCGGTCGATGGAATCCATGTAGACGTACTCTTCATCTGGTTGCCCTGATCTGTACCTCTCCAACCAGTACCATCATATTGTGCCGGCGTCATTCCAAGATGTCTCTCCAGAACCATAAATTCCCCATCAGTCGGTACATGCCATCCGGTCGGGCATAAAACTGCTGTTTCAACGGCATACCAGTTGTAAATCAACCCATATCCGGTTCCGGCAGGAGGTTGATTATTATTATACCAGCAGCATGCAGCTGTTGTCAGATCTTTCCAGGCGTCATCTTCTTCAACAAAGGGTATGGCGGCCCCTCCCCGGTAGCGGGTTGTTCTGAGGTCCGACTGCATCCACAACTGATCCCCGATAATTACTGTCCTGTAAATATTGCCGTCTATATCAGATGCACTGGTTGAGAAAATCATCTGAGGACCGTATCCGATACCTGCGCTGTTAGTTGCATAAGCCCTTACATAATAAATAGTAGAATTATTCAGTCCTTCGATGTCACCGGAAAAGTTTCCGGTTCCGGATCCTGCGGATGATGAAAAGTTCGAAGTAGTGGGGTTTGGACTGGTACCCCAGCAAATACCCTTGTCTGTAATTTCACCTCCGTTTGAATTGATGCTTCTCCCTCCGGATACCGCTGCATCAACGGTGACCCCTGTCACTGCATCAGTTGTAAGGGAAGGCACGGTAACGGGCCTAGTCCTGAAAGAAAGCTCGTTTCCATATGTAGTACCCATGCTGTTGGTTGCATAGGCCCTGACATAATATGTTGTATTTGGCGTAAGTCCTGTCAGATTGCTTACAAAGGCGCTTGTTCCTGAACCGTCACCAGTGTGTGAACCGCCAACTACCGGACCTGAAGAGGTGCTCCAGCAGACTCCCCTGGCTGTAATTGCCGAACCTCCATCCGAAATGTTGATTCCGCCTGATGTGGCAGTTGTCCACGACACCTCTCCGATCTCCCTGGTTGTTATAGCCGGAGTCACAGCAAGTGTGGAGAACTCCATATCCTCGCCATAAGCTGTTCCTGCACTGTTAATTGCATAAGCTCTTACATGATAGGTGGTCGCCAATTGTAGTCCTGTTATATCAGCTGAAAAAATACCATCACCGGTTCCGGAGGCGATTTTATTATTATCAACAGTCGGATTGGCAGTTAATGCCCAGCATATACCCCTGTCTGTAACCGAAGCCCTGCCATCTGAGGTGATATTGCCTCCGGAAGTGGCTGAACCGGAAGTAATGTTTGCCGGTGCAACTGTTGCTATTGTTGGTAAAACCGGATCTTTCTTGCATCCGAATAAAATAATAACTGCTGACAGAAATAGTGAAATCAGCAGAACGTTTGAAATCCTGAATTTTCTTTTCATTAATTTTTAGAATTACATATTCCTTTAAACTTAATTTCCTGCGAATAATTGTGTCAACGGGAAAAATGCTTAAACCCATAAAGTATAACATTTTTCCTGCAGTTCCTTTACTGAATCACGCCATCAAAACACCTGAAGCCATAAGTATACTGATGCTCCTGCAATTCAGGTTTTCATCCGCCAATGGCCCTTTCATCAGACAAATATATATTAATCAGGAGTGTCAGTCCTTGACACACCTTACAGACATTCCGAAATTATGACCTGCATATACCCTGAAAAGTTTTTCGCTGTCATTCTGGATATGACGGTACCAGGCATTGGGTACGATTGGTGTGGATGTCCACCAGTATCCAATGCTGCGTAACCCCTGGAAGGTACCGGCATCGGTACGCCAGCCACCAGGTAAAGCAGTAAAGTCAAACTCGTCGGTAGCTCCGGTATTAGGACTGATCCAGTGCGATGTACCAGTCTCTTTTAGTTTTCCGCCGGCAACCAGCTCTCCGTTAAGGAAATCCTTCATGGTAAGCCAGTCATTATCAGTGGAAACATGCCAGCCGGCAGGACATAAAATTCCTGAACTGACAGCGATCCAGTTGTAAAGGGCGCCGTATATATTGCCGTTGGTGCTGTTGTTCCCGTACAAGCAATATCCGCCCTGGGAGAGTGATGCCCAGTCTCCGGCTGCTTCAGTAAGTTCAATCGGAGTCCCGTCATGCAGTCTGGTTGTCATAAGGTTCTCTGCAATCCAGAGTTGTGTGCCTATCCTGACGACATTGTAGGAATTTCCATCAATGTCGGTTATTGTAACCGGGTCGGTGGTAAACTCCCTGTCTGCTCCGTATACAGTGCCAGCGTTGTTGGTGGCATATGCCCTGACATGATAGGTTGTATTAGGAGTAAGGGAACCCAGACTACTATCAAAAGGACCTGTACCAGTACCGTCATTCGTATGACTGTTGGCGGTAGTCGGATTGGCAACCGTGCTCCAGCATATCCCCCTGGCGGTAACGGCCGATCCGCCGTCGCCTGTTACCTGACCACCGCCTGTCGCTGTTGAAGGAGATGTAGGATTTATAACAGCAGTTGTAACAGTTGGTGGCAGGGCACCTGTCTTGAACTGAACAGCCGCTCCATAACCTGTTCCCTGTTCGTTGGTGGCATAGGCTCTCACATAATATGTTGTGTTACCTGTCAATCCGGCCAAACTGCTTTCAAAACCTCCCGAACCGGAACCGTCAGTGGTTTTTGAGTCGGTAATATCGGGCAGCGGTTTTGTGCTGCTCCAGCATACACCCCTTTCTGCGACCGGAATCCCGCCATCAGTTGTAATATCTCCGCCTGAAGAGGCCGTCGTCTGGGTGATCTTTGTCACGGCTCTTGTTGTAAGTTCAGGAGGTGCATAAAGACTGGTGGTAAATGTAACCTGGTTGCCGTAAGATGTCCCCTCGCTGTTTATTGCATATGCTCTTAAAAAATAAGTAGTTTCCGGAAGAAGGCCTGTAATATTGCTGGTAAACTTACCAGTACCATACCCGTCAGTTGTTCTGTCATCCTCAAGATCAGGAGACTTACGGGTATCCCAGCAAACGCCCCTTACCATAATGTCAGCATTTCCATCGCTGGTAACTTCGCCTCCTCCTATTGCTGTTGTAGGACCTATTTCGGTCAGCTGACCGGTTGTTACTTCGGGCAGCCTTAGAATAACACAGCTCTTAAAAAAGAGCGCCATAAGACTTATGGCAATGATCTTTATGAAGTCTGAACGCTTTTCCATAGTTAGTTTGTTGTAAGAAGCAGGAAGCCTTTACCGTGTCATTGATTTCAGATGTAAAAGTACTAAAATCCGACAAATACTATGCCACTTTAGCTGGTTAGTATCTCCTCATTTAAAAACGATCTGACCAGCAATTTGTTGCATTTTGAACCATCAACCGGATAACAGTGGTTTTTCCTGGCCTCCAGAACGCTTGTATGGAATGGTAAAACGGAAGTCTGTTCCGCGTCCTGATTCAGAGCTTACCCAAATTTTTCCGCCGAGAAGCTCAACGTATGCTTTGCATATGGACAGACCCAATCCGGTTCCTCCGAATTTCCTTGAAATATCATCGTCAACCTGGAAGAACCTCTCAAAAATCTTTTCATGATGTTCCTTCGGAATACCTATACCAGTGTCTTTCACGTAGAATTCCAGATTTCCATCTTTAAGATTGTATCCAAAGTTTACCGAACCCTCCCTGGTAAATTTTGTGGCATTGTTTATCAGGTTTGAGAGTATCTGGATCAGTTTGGTATCATCGGTAACTATTTTTGACTTCTCATCAGAAAGACCGGTCTTAAGGTTTATTTTAAGCAGATCAGACTTTTCCTTATAGCTGAATTGCTCATCGAGGCTTCGCATGGTTGCATTCAGATTCATCTCCTTCACATTCAGCCTCACCTGTCCGCTCTCGATATTTGCAACATCAACAATATCATTTATTATCGAAAGAAGCTGACTGCCGCTATGAAAGATGATATCGATAAACTGATGACGTTCCTCTTCAGTAGTGTCGGGTTCATTAAGCAAGGTCGAAAAGCCTATTATTGCATTCATGGGAGTCCTTATCTCATGGGAAACGTTATGAAGGAAAGCGGTCTTCAACCTGTCACTCTCCTCTGCTTTCTCCTTCGCTGCTATCAGCTCCGCCTCATCCTGTTTTCTCTGAGTTATATCCTCGATCATTGCGAGGAAATACTGTACCTCGTCATTGTTATTCCTGATGATACTAATTGTGGCTGACCCCCATATAACACTTTTGTCTTTACGGATAAACCTTTTTTCGGTATGGTAAACCGGTATCTCTTCGGCCACAAGGCGTAAAAGGGCAACATCGTCAACTGCCGTATAATCAGTATGGGTAAAGCTTCTCAACTGCGCCGATTTCAATTCATCTTCCTTATAACCCAGCATTTTACAAAAGGAAGAATTTGCTCTTATTATGGTCATGTCCTTTCCCGTCATTGCTATACTTATCGGGCTCTCCTCAAAAATCTTCCGGAACCTCTCCTCGCTCTCCCTGAGGGTTTCTTCCGCCTGCTTTCGCTCTGTTATATCCCTGCAAATTGCCTGGAAATATTTCACGCCTTCAATTTCGACCTTTCTGGCGCTGATTTCCAATGGCATTAATGAGCCATCCTTCCTTACATGTACAGTTTCGTATGTAGCAAATCCCCTTTCCTCCAGAATCTGGCTTTCAACTTCAAGGGCTTTCAGAGCTTCCGGTGATCTGATTTTATAAAGACTCATACCCAGAAGTTCCTCCCTGCTTCGCTGATAGGCCTCAAATGCCCTGTCGTTGGCCTCGATAATCGTCATATTCCTGTCGGTGAGAAATATTATATCATTGGCATACTTTAAAATATAGTCGAAATGCTTCCTTAGGGCGAGCCTGTCAAGTTCTGCTTCATATTTTTCACGATAGAACCTGGCGTTTTCATTCCATTCAATGATCCCGAGAAGCATACCTATAGTCAGAATAAAAAGTATTATGATAATGACGATCATTGTCATCTGGTCATTCAAAGCGGTGAAAACCTCACTGTGATTTACCTTAGCGACCAAAAACCATGGCGATCCCGGAACCTTTCTCATGGAGGCTATAACTGGTGCTCCCCTATAATCGATACCATCGTTGGTTGCCTTTTCACCTCTGGTAGCCATAGCTGCAGGCAGTTTTTCGGCTGAAACAGGTTTCCGGAACTCGAGTTCCGAGTTTTTCCTGAACCTGAGCTCACTCAGATATATTACCTCATCACCCTCCTGCATTGCCAGCAGCGACTCGGTCGTTTTACCCGGAACAGGCCAGGTCTGCAAAAGGGGATAAAGTACCTCTGCAGGATCGATCCTGATCAGAAGCAAACCAAATGCCAATGAGTCATTACGCCAGGTGTTAATCAGAGGGATCACCAGGTTCATATAAACAGGAGAAATATTTTTTGCCCTGAAAAAATCAGTAAGGATGCCAGTTCGCAATTCAAGTAGATCGGGAAGAATCTCATTAAGATTTTCATCAAACAGGCTGTCATTACCAGGGAAATTGCCTCTTACCCTGCCAAGCGAATCAATGAGAAAAACATTTTTGTATTCGGGATACACGGCCACCGACTTCAGACTGGCCTCGACATCAGGATATAGTTCTGACTGATTTTTTTCATGAAGGTAATTGTAAAGAAGTCTGACAAAAGGTGTGTTACCTCCAATCAACCTTGCATCCCCAAGTCTTTCATTTCTCCATTGGGCAATCTGATTCACTTTAAGGTCGGCAATTGCCGAAAGCTCTAGACCTGTATCCCTTACAAGGCTTTTCTTATGGCTTCTGTAATAGAAGATCCCCAGCAAGATACTGCTTACTGCAACAATGGTGAAAAGGACTACTAAAAGCCACGGTGTAGCCGGCTTTTGCTTATGCAAAATCATCAGAGCCCTCCTTTTCCTCTGAGTTTTTTCCTAAATGTCATCACATCTTAATACAAAGTTAAAGCTTTGGATCAAAAAAATCAGTGATCCTGCTTTAACATATCAGACGGTGAATCATCCTTTTTTATTATAACAGAAGCAAGAATTGATAAAAGAAGTATTGAGACGATAATCGACAATGACAAAGTTACCGGGATTTCTAAATGGAAAAAAGCGGCCAGCATTTTCAGTCCGACGAAAGTGAGCACAAGTGCAAGACCTATCTTCAGGAACCTGAACAGCCCCATTATTCCGGAGACTGCAAAATAAAGCGACCTCAAACCAAGAATTGCGAAAATATTCGAAGTGAATACGATAAATGTATCCTTGCTGATAGCAAGGACAGCCGGGATACTGTCAACGGCAAAGATAAGATCGGTCGATTCGATAATCAGCAATACTATAAATAATGGTGTTGCATAGATTTTTTTATCCTTCCTGATAAAAAAAGAGTCACCATGAAGATTATCGGTTACCGGCAGAAACTTCCTGAAAAGCTTTACCAGACCATTTTTTTCAGGGTCAACTTTTACCTCATCTCTTTGAAACAGCATTTTAAGTCCTGTAAATACAAGGAAAGCTCCGAAAATGATGACTATCCAGTGGAACCGGTTTATGAGTGCAACCCCGGCAAAAATAAATATCGCCCTCATGAATACGGCTCCAAGTATTCCCCAGAACAATACCTTATGCTGATACTCCCTTTTAACGGCGAAGAATGAAAACACCATTATAAAGACAAAAATATTATCTATGCTTAAGGAGTATTCAATGACATAAGCAGTTAAAAACTCCAGAGCCTTGGTCTTGCCGAACTGTGTGAGAACGATCAGATTGAAGATCATGGCCAGTGAAATCCACACTCCTACCCATGACAAAGCTTCCTTTACTTTAATTTCGTGCGATTTCTTATTGAACACACCCAGGTCGAGGGCCAGCATCACAACAATGATTATGCTGAAAATGACCCAGAAAATAGGACTGACTTCCATATTGAATTATTGATGTGCAAAGCTAAAAAATAAATTACAGGTTGCTCATCCTGACCCAAACTTTGTAGGTATCTGATATCAAACTACCTGAATAATAATATCCTTTGCTTTAAAAAACTTTTATACATTTAGACCTTTATTTCAATGCTTAAAACATGGTTCACAAAACAATCCTAAAATCAGCCGCCCTTCTGGCAATGATAATCTGCAGCAATTTTTCCTGGTCGCAAAAAGCAATGCCCGGGACCGATAAGATCACTTCAGCCGACCTTGAAACCTATGTCTCTTTCCTTGCCTCTCCTTCGATGAGCGGCAGGTCAAACGGACAAAAGGAACTGGACATAACAGTGAATTATCTTGCTTCACAGGCCAGGCTGATGGGCTTAAAACCTGCTAACGGTAGTAGTTACTTCCAGCCATATTCCCTGATGAAGAAATCAATTGACCGCGAAAGATCGGAGATTAAAGTCTTTTCATCCGGAAAGGATTCCATAGGCTTCAGTGAGCAGATATATCAGCTTTTCCCAACCGGGGCATCCGATTTTGAGATCGAAGGAGAGGTAATATTTGCCGGCTACGGCATTAAAGCTGACAGCTACAAGTACGACGATCTTTCAGGAATAAACCCTGAAGGCAAGATTCTTCTTGTAATGAACAGATCACCCTTGTCGGAAGATGGCTCAGAATACCTTTTTGAGGGTTCTGCATGGTCATCCATGATGGGAATCCAGCCAAAGATGACTTACCTTATGTTCTCAAAAGCCAGGGCCGTCATTATTGTCTCCGATCCGAAATCAGGTTTTTCTTCACTTGAACAACAGTACCCTGGCATCGCCGGTGAACTTGAATCGTTGAAATATCTGAAAGGAACCAAGCCAATGATCATCGACATGCCGGCCATGCCCAGAATACTTTTCGTTCACAGAACCATTGCCGACGAATTGCTTAAGGGTACCGGACACACACTCGATAACCTTCAGAAAGAAATCGACTCGGAACTTAAGCCAAATTCCTTCCTCATAACCGGCAAAAGAGTAAGAATAACAGAAGCATCAAGAACCGATGAAATAATCCTGAATAACGTAGCTGCCTGGATCGAAGGAAGCGACCCTGTACTGAAAAAAGAAATTGTCGTATTTTCCGGACACGCGGATCATGTTGGCGAAACGGGTGGAATTATATATCCCGGAGCCGATGATAATGCATCGGGTTGCGCAGCGATTCTTGAAATCGCCCAGGCATTCCAGAGTCTGGAAAAAAAGCCCCTCCGCTCATTATTATTCCTTTGGGTCACAGGAGAGGAAATAGGACTTTTCGGCTCTCAATCGTACGTTGACAACCCATTGTTCCCATTGGAAAACACAGTGGCTGACCTGAACATGGACATGATCGGCAGGGTCAAAGGGGTCGCCGACACTACCGGAGATACTCCTATGACCGGGAAGAACGGTTTGTTTGTAATAACAGGAAACCAGAGCAGGGAATTGGTAGATATTGCAAAAGAAGTAGATCTAAAAACACCACTGGACCTTGATTACAGCCTGAGCGGCAGGAATCACCCCCTGCAGCTTTTTTCAAGAAGCGACCACTACAATTTTGTCAAAAAGGACATTCCTGTTCTTTTCTTTTCAACGGGATTACATACAGATTATCACAAACCTGAAGATACACCCGACAAAATAGACTATGAAAAAATGGAACTTGTGACCCGTACAATTTATGAGATCGGATACAACGTAGCCAACCGGAGAAGCCGGATTATAGTGGATAACCCCTTCAGCAAGTGGTAGAATAATGATCAGTAGAATGGACCAGCAGGTTTATCGCTTCTCTTCAAAGAATGTCTGAACGGATACTGAATATTTCCTGTCGATTTCAGGAACTCCGTCATTATCTCCGTCGTTCATTGATCTGATGTATTCCAGTAGAGCAAGCCATTCTTTGCCCTCCTGAACCCCCTGCTGCTCCTTATCCATATCAATGACGGCATTCTTCATGTCTGTCACCGGATTACCCGATTCATCCTTCGGAACCACTTTGATCAGCCCCATACTCATTTTTTTTATTATTCCGATAAACTCAAGCATATATGAATTGGCTGAAATGGAGTAAAGGGTGTTATCATCCTTTGAAAAACTCACAGCCCTTGATTCACCATTGGCGCCAATTATTTCTATGCTGTTTATCCTTCTCAGTAATCCGCGTTCAGGATCGTGCTTAACTTTTAACCCGGAGTAAAAACAGTGATTTGAGGCAGACGATTTATGCGCTATCATCAGAATTTCCAGAATGCTCTTCAGTTCTCTTCCCGTGACATAAAGCCTTGACAGGGGATATCCCGGAACCTCATCATCACCCGATCCGAGAGACATGATCCTAAAAACGTCCGGGGCCGTCATGATTCCTGGCACCATTCTATCCCTTATTACCCCGACTGCAACCATTCCAATATCGCAACCATCTGATGAATGGCGGTTGATATAGCTATGAATTGCATCGGCAATCATGGGCCCGAGATTACTCGACCTGAAGTCGCCCTGCTCGTTGCATTCAAGCAAAAAATCCGTTTCAGCCACCTGATCCGAGTAACTGATCCCAAGGGGAGCCAGTATCTCTTGAGTTACAAGTAACTGTTGTGCCTCTATCGCTTCAATAATATCACTTTCTCCTGCAATCCTGTCATCAACCGGTATGAGCCTGTAATCATTCACACTTAACTTACCGTTTTTCCAAACAAGCTCAAGTCTTCCGACGTTTTGACCATATTCACCGGTTTGAATCACGGGAACTCCTTTAACAATTACAGGCTCTGTAAGCACGGAATGACTGTGCCCGCTGATTATCACATCAATCCCCCTTACCTTATTTGCAAGCCTCACATCTTCCCCGGTCCACCTTCCCTTCTTATCCCTTGATACCCCTGAATGAGAAACACATATAATAAGGTCGCACCCTTGGTTTTCGAGTTCCCTGACCATCCTCCTTGCAAAAGTAGTCTGCTTTTCAAAGGTTACCGGAAAGGCCAGAGGGGCCACCTCAACTGCATCCTTTCCAAGAAGCGAGAAGAAACCGATCTTAAGTCCATCCCTGGTCAGTACGAGTTTTCTGAGAATGGCTTCCGAATCATACAGGTTCTTAAGCTCATCATCCCCATTATCTTCAGCACTAAGTACTGCATTGCTCAAAAGAAGCGGAGGGATATCTCCTCTGCTTAATGATGCGTTAATAATTCCTGCAGTCTTTACGGGACCAAAATCAAATTCATGGTTGCCAAGGCATAATACATCATACCCCATTTGTTTCATCAGCCTTAACTGAAAGCCGGTTTTTAATTCCATTGAATGAAATAATGTTCCCATCAGGAAGTCTCCTGCATCAACAGTGAGAGTAGTTCCTGAATTACTTTCTCTCTCACTTCTTAGAATGGCTGCAATTCTTGCAAATCCTCCCCTTGTTTCATCATCGCCGGTTACCGAAGGCGTATATTCAGCCTCCGGGGTGAAACCATTCAGACGGGAATGAAGGTCGTTGGTATGTAGTATCACAATCTTCTTTTCTGCCTGGCCAGGTAAGGAGCCGGCAAAAGAAACAAACAGCAGGTAAAGTAATAATCTTATCATTATCAGTCTATTTTACTTGTCAAATTTAAAATTTATTAATGCATCAGCAACAATAAAAGTACTCCCTCCAATGAATACAACATCATTTTCCGAAGCAGCATCCAGGGCTGACCTGACAGCTGATTCCACATCGGGATATGCATTACCCTTAAGGTTCCATCGCTGTGCCTCCTCCATCAGTACTCTTTTATCAAGCGCTCTCGGCACCGAGGCCTGTGTAAAATAATAGTCCGCCTCTGACGGAAAGAGGGGCAGAACAGATCCGAGGTCCTTGTCATCTACAAATCCAATTACTATATGAAGTTTCTCGCCTCCTGTACTTTTCAGCTGCGATAACACATAGCTGAGACCTTCAAGGTTGTGTCCGGTATCGCAGATTACAAGAGGTTTTCTGCCAACGATCTGCCATCGTCCCATCAGACGGGTGTTTCCGACTGTACGTCTTATCCCGTATATTATATTCATGTCGCTGCAGGGGATTGTTTTCTGCAGGAAGCGAAATGACTGAAAGACAGCCTGAATGTTCTTTGCCTGATAATCCCCTCCAAGGTTTGTTTCTCCGGTGAAGCTGCATCCTTTTGTTTTCTCAAGGACAGAATATTTTCGCCTGCCTGTGCTGTAATTCATATCATCAAGCCTGCATTCAAATTCCTGGTCGGCAAACTTGATATCAGATTTTTGCTGTTGCGCTAACTTTATGAAAAGACTACTGATTTCATCCTGAGTTTCACTTATAACCACAGGCACTCCGGGTTTGATTATTCCTGCCTTCTCTCCTGCAATTTTCAGAATGGTATCTCCAAGCAGGTCGGAGTGGTCATGACCAATGTTAGTAATAACCGATAGCTCCGGGTTGATAATATTCGTCGAATCAAGCCTTCCCCCAAGCCCAACTTCTATAACTGCAATATCGACTCCGGCGCGGGCAAAATAGTGGAAAGCAAGCGCAACTGTCATCTCAAAAAACGAGGGTTTCAGTGAAGCAAAAACAGCCTTATGCTTCCGGATGAATGATGTAACCTCCCATTTGGGGATCATCCTTCCATCAATCCTGATCCTTTCCCTGAAATCCTTAAGGTGCGGCGAAGTGTAAAGTCCTGTCGCATATCCGGCCTCCTGCAAAACAGAAGCTATCATATGGGAAACAGAACCCTTGCCGTTCGTGCCTGCGACATGAATGCATTTATATTTTAAATGTGGATGTCCAAAATATTCGTCAAGTGCAAGCGAGTTTTCCAGATCATTCTTATAAGCTGCCTTCCCTATCCTATGGTAAGCAGGAAGCTGGCTGTACATGAAATCAAGTGTCTGATTGTAATCCATATTGTTATAAAAAAGTCCATACCGGTCAAATGGCCCGGCAGGAACCATACAAATTAACATACTTTCAACACATGCAACAATCTAATCTTTATTTTAGTTATTTTTGCAAACTGGCAACATAAGGGCACACCGCTTACAGTGGATTGATTACAAATTATTTATCATGACGAAAAAACATAATAAAAAACTTTTTATCATTGACACAAACGTACTGCTTCACGATTATAAATGCATTTACAACTTTGAAGAGAACGATGTAATTATTCCGATCGTTGTCCTCGAGGAACTGGACAGATTTAAAAAGGGCAACGACATAATAAACTTCCATGCCAGGGAATTCACCCGTGAACTTGACAAACTTTCAGGAGACATGCTGCTTACAGCGAATATTCCGCTGGGCGATAATCTTGGAAACCTTCATATAGAGACCGGCCGCGATTTTTCTGAAAAAGTCAGCCAGTCATTTGCTGAAAGAACACCGGACCACAGGATCCTTGCGATAGCAGATTACGTCTGCACCTCGAACAAGGACAAAACTGTCGTTTTGATTTCAAAGGATATCAACCTCAGGATGAAGGCCAAATCGCTTGGAATAATGGCTCAGGATTACCAGAACGACAAGGTTGCCAATATTGATGATCTTTACAAGGGCATAAGGGTTCTTGAAGGAGTTGAACACAAACTGATAAGCAAACTATATGAAGTTCCTGAAGGTGTAAGTGCCGATGAATTCAAAATTGAACCTGATCTTAAGGGACACCAGTTCTTTATAATGAAAAACAGCGGGGCAAGCGCCCTTGCGCACTACAATCCTCTTACAAGGCTTCTGAACAAGGTTATCAAACAGACCACATATGGCATAGATCCCCGCAATGCAGAACAGACTTTTGCAATTGATGCCCTTTCAAACCCTGACGTTCAGCTGGTTTCACTCACAGGCAAGGCCGGAACCGGAAAAACTCTCCTTGCTCTGGCAGCCGCACTCCAGCAGCACAAGAGATACAAGCAAATATTTCTTGCCCGACCCATAGTTCCCCTTGCAAACAGGGACCTTGGATTCCTGCCAGGCGATGTGAAGGAAAAAATGGATCCCTATATGACGCCCTTATATGACAACCTTACAGTTATCAAGCATAAATTCAGCCATCAGAGTCCTGAGTTCCTGAGGATAAACGATATGATGAAGGAAGAGAAACTGGTAATTACCCCTCTTGCCTATATCAGGGGCAGAAGCCTGTCGAGCATCTTCTTCATAGTGGATGAAGCTCAGAACCTGACTCCTCACGAAATCAAGACAATTATAACCAGGGCAGGCGAAGGAACAAAGATGGTCTTTACCGGAGATATTGAACAGATCGACTCTCCCTATCTCGACACAGCTTCGAACGGACTAAGCTATCTGTCGGACAAGATGAAGGACCAGGACGTTTTTGCACATGTGAACCTGGTAAAAGGTGAACGCAGTCCGCTGGCTGAGCTTGCCAGCAAATTGCTGTAAAACGCAACCTTAGTTTAAATCGTATCAGATAAAATAATCATTAATAACATGAAAAACAAACTATCCTCACTCTTCCTTTTTATCCTGATAATCATTACAGGAACTTCTTTTGATGCTACTGGCCAGAGATCCCGGAAAGCCGACAAGACATCCAAATCAGAAAAAAACAAAAAAAGTACAGAAATCAAGCTCTTTAACGGCAATGACCTCTCAAACTGGGTATTTTACCTCAAGGATCCTGCAGTTGACCCTGCTTCTGTTTTTACCGTCCAAAATGGTGTTATTCATATAACAGGTGACCCTTTTGGATATATGAGAACTAAAGATTTTTATTCTGATTATCAGCTTCATGTTGAATGGCGTTATCCCGGCGAATTATCAAATAGCGGGGTTTTTGTTCACGCACAGACTCCCGACACCATCTGGCTTAAATGCTTTGAATGTCAGCTTAAAGCAGGCAGCGCCGGTGACTTTGTCTGCATGAATGGGGCAAAAATGAATGAAATGAAGAATAACTCACGGGTAGTAACCAAAATGGCTCCATCTTCAGAGAAAGCAGCCGGTGAATGGAATGCCATGGAAGTCACCTGCAAATCAAACACCATTGAGGTCAGTGTTAACGGAACCCTTCAGAACAAGGCGACAGGTATCTCAGATTCAAAGGGTCATATCTGCCTTCAGAGCGAGGGAAAGGACATTGAATTCAGGAACGTCTACCTTACCAGACTCCCGCAGGAAAAAAGCAGAAGCAGAAAATAAATATTAATACCCCGGCTGTCAGGAATTGTCAGTCTGCAGTATTCAAACCGTATCCCCTGAAGATGGAAAAACCCCGGAAAAAGGTTTCATTCTATACACTCGGATGTAAACTGAATTTCACGGAAACATCAACCATAGCACGGTCGTTTCCGGAGGACCAGTATGAGGTGGTCAAACCC
Source organism: uncultured Bacteroidales bacterium (assembly GCA_963840965.1). Lineage (GTDB taxonomy): Bacteria > Bacteroidota > Bacteroidia > Bacteroidales > VadinHA17 > LD21. The sequence goes on from CAWJAW010000005.1 coordinate 293,424, forward strand.
GGTACAAAGGCCGATATCTACGTCATCAACACCTGCTCGGTGACCGATATTGCTGACAGGAAATGCAGACAGGCAATAAAAAAATTCAACCATCAGTCACCCGATGCAGTGATTGCAGTTGTGGGATGCTACGCTCAGCTTAATCCGGATGAGATTTCATCCATCCCCGGGGTGGATATCGTATTGGGTACAAATGAAAAATACAAACTTGCCTCATTCCTGAGCAACGCCCGGAAAAGGAAACTCCCTGAAGTCCACTCCTGTGTACTTTCGGATAAGGATAATTTCTTCCCTTCCTTCTCTGCAGGCGACAGAACCAGATCGTTTCTGAAAGTGCAGGACGGTTGCGACTACAAATGCTCATACTGCACGATACCGCTTGCCCGGGGAAAAAGCAGAAACCAGGATATTCCTTCCATTGTAAAAGAAGCTGAATTAATAGCCCGGGAGGGGATAAAAGAGATTGTGCTGACCGGCGTTAATATCGGCGATTTCGGAAAAACGACAGGAGAGAGTTTTTTTGATCTGCTAAGGAAACTGGCAGGTGTGGAAGGTATAGAAAGATACAGAATCTCATCAATCGAGCCGAATCTGCTGACGGATGAGACAATTGAGCTTGCAGCCCTTTCTCCGAAAATACTTCCTCATTTTCACATCCCTCTCCAGAGCGGATCGGATAAAGTATTGGGACTGATGAGAAGAAGATACAGACGCGAACAGTTTGGAAACAGGGTAACTACAATTCGGAAGTTGATGCCTCTGGCAGGCATCGGAGCGGACGTAATTGTTGGATTTCCGGGAGAATCGGAAAGCGATTTTGCGGATACATACAGTTTTCTCGAAAGCATGCCCCTCTCTTATCTTCATGTTTTTAACTTTTCAGAACGCCCTGGCACACAGGCTCAAAATATGCCCGGAAAAGTGCCCTTTAAAACCAGGGAAGAAAGAAGCCGGAAGCTGATAAGTCTCTCTGAAAGGAAACAAGCTGAATTCGTCTCACTAAACACAGGAACAACAGCTGAAGTGCTTTTCGAACATACCCAAAGCGGCGGCATGATATCAGGATTCACGGAGAATTACCTGAGAGCCGAACTGCCCTGGGATCCTGGTATTGCAGGAGCTATCAGGAGAGTCAGACTTACAGGTATCTCCGGATCAGGAAGAATGACATCTGAATTAATTGACTGAAATATGACAGATTTGAAAGCCTTATGTGGTGAAATTGAAATTGCTGCCCGGCAGGCAGGGGACTTCATATTAAAAGAATCGGCAACCTTTGACGTAAGAAATACTGAAATAAAGGGACTTAACAACTTTGTAACATATGTGGACAAAGGTTCTGAAAAAATGCTGATTGAGAAACTTGCTCCACTGATTCCTGAGGCGGGCTTCATAGCTGAGGAGGGAACTTCAGTTAAAAAGGGAAAGAAATTCAACTGGATAATTGATCCCCTCGACGGGACAACCAACTTTCTCCATTGCGTCCATCCCTTTGCGGTCAGTATCGGGCTTATGGAAGACAATGAAGTAATAGCCGGAGTGGTTCACGAACCAGGGTGGAATGAAACCTTCACCGCCTGGAAGGACGGAGGTGCATGGCTCAATGGTAAAAGAATCAATGTATCTCCCGTTCCGTCTTTATCTGGGACCCTGGTGGCAACCGGATTTCCATACAACCTTTTCGACAGACTCGATCCTTACATGGACCTGCTGAAATACCTTGTCCGGAATACCCAGGGTGTAAGACGCCTGGGATCAGCTGCCATCGATCTTGCATATGTGGCTTGCGGACGATACGACCTCTTCTATGAGTACGACCTTAAAATATGGGACATTGCTGCCGGTATGCTGATAGTCAGAGAGGCAGGAGGCAGATTCAGCGATTTTTCAGGAAAAATTACGGGCCTCGACGGAAGCGAGACACTGGCATCAAATGCATTTATCTACAATGAAATACTTGAGATAATCCGGTCGTTCATGGGTAATAAAACCAATTAAACAATGTGGAGGGCAGGATACTATATTTTTTACGGTATCAACCGGATAATAAACCTTTTGCCACTTGGTGTTCTTTACCTTTTCTCTGATGTCCTGTTCCTTTTACTTTATTACTTCCCATCCTACAGGAGACATGTAGTCGGGAAAAACTTGCTTAACTCATTTCCCGATAAAGCTCCTGAAGAAATCAAGAAGATTGCAAAAGGATTTTACAGGCACCTGGCAGATCTCTTCATAGAGACGCTCAAATTACCAGGAATGAGCAATAAGGAACTCATGAAAAGAGTCCGATTAACCAATCCGGAACTGCTCAGAAACCTGTATGAATCCGGAAAGGACGTTGCAATGGTGTACAGCCATTACAATAACTGGGAGTGGCTGTCTGCCTGCATCTCTCTGCACACTGAATACAAATGCGTCGGTGTTTACAAACCTGTGAAAAATCTTATTTTAAACAAATTTCTTAACGATCAGAGAAAAAGAAACAATGCAGATCTGGCTCCGATGCAAATGATTGTCAGGAAAATTGTCGAAAACAGAAAAAAGGGGATCAGGGGAATGTACGGTTTCATGTCAGACCAGACTCCCGCCCCTACTTTGATCGAATACTACACCGGTTTCCTGAACCAGGAAACACCTGTTTTCCTTGGTCTTGAAAAAATTGCGTCAAAATACAACATGGCAGTGGTGTTCATTGACTTCCGTAAGATAAGGCGAGGTTATTACGAAATGACTCACGAGGTTCTGTTCGAGACTACCTCAGGACTTCCCAAATACCTGATCACTGATACTCACGTTAAGAGACTTGAGAAAATGATAATAGACAGGCCTGAATACTGGTTATGGACACACAGGAGGTGGAAATACAAAAAAGAAACTGCCAATGATTAAAACTGCTGTTGTCATACTGAACTGGAACGGAATCGGCTGGCTGAAGAAATTCCTGGAAACTACCTTGAGATTCTCCTGCAGCAATGATACCATGGTATATCTGGCCGATAACGGATCGACAGACGGTTCTTTGGAATGGGCTGCAGAAAACAAAGGACCAATAGGTTTAATCCAGTTTGAGAAAAACCATGGATTTGCAGGCGGCTATAATCTTGCCCTGTCGCGGATCACAGCAAAATATTTCGTTCTTTTAAATTCAGATGCTGAGGTCACCGAAAGCTGGTTAAGACCGCTAACAGAGTATATGGATAACAATCCTGACGTCGCCGCCTGCCAGCCCAAAATAAAGTCATACAATAAAAAAGATTATTTTGAATATGCAGGAGCAGCCGGGGGCTATATTGACAAGTTCGGTTATACCTTCTGCAGGGGCCGTATTTTTGATAATGTTGAAAAAGATGAAGGTCAATATGACAGTACCGCTGACATCTTCTGGGCATCAGGCGCATGCATGATGGTACGATCCGATGCGTGGAAAAAATGCGGGGGATTTGACGATGATTTCTTTGCCCACATGGAGGAAGTGGATCTCTGCTGGAGGTTCCATCTGGCAGGGTACCGCGTTGCCTGCATTCCGGAATCGGTGATTTACCATGCAGGCGGAGGAGCTCTTCCCTATGATTCAGAAAGAAAGACATATTTGAACTTCAGGAATAATCTGTTCCTCCTTTACAAAAACCTGCCCGAGCCAAAACTCAAAAAGATCATTTTACTTAGAAAAATTCTTGACGGACTTGCCGCAGTTATGTTCTTGCTGAAAGGCCGTCCGGATCATTTTTTAGCAGTAAGGAAAGCCCATAAGGACTTTAAAAAAAGCATTAATTCACTGCGTACAAAAAGGGAAACAGTTAAAGGCATGACTCTTATGAATTGCGGGAATTGCCTTTTGAACATTAGTGTTGTTTCGAGGTTTTATCTAAGAGGTCAAAGATTTTACTCAAGCCTCGGGATCTAATAAACGAATACATGAGAACCTACCAGTTTGTTATATTTTTCGCAATTGTTTTTACAATATACTTATTTGCAAACATCTATATCTATTTAAAGGGATACGGAGCAATTCAGACTTTCCAGAAAAACAAGATATTGTACTTTTCAGTTTTTCTGTTGCTGTCCTCATTCTTTATAGCAGGGAAGATACTGGAATCGAGACATTCAACCGTTTTTTCAGATGTCCTTAATATCCTCGGAGGATTCTGGCTGGCTTTTATGCTTTACGGATTTCTGTTCCTTTTCCTTTCAGATATCATTTCCCTTCTGCTTCGTCTGGCCGGAATTCTTAACGGTAACAATATCATGACATTCAAAAAATGGGCATTTACAGGTACCCTTGCAATCAGCTTCCTTCTTATAGCAGGTGGATTTGTAAATGCACTAAGACCGAGGGTTACAGAATACAACATTGCGATCGACAAAGCAGCCGGAGATGTTAAGGAACTAAGGATTGCAGCTGTATCCGACATTCATCTTGGAAGCATAATCAGGAAGAGGAGTTTGAAAAAGTTATCGGAGATATTGAAAAAGACCGAACCGGATGTAGTGTTTCTTCTTGGTGATATTGTGGATGGCGAGATAGGCCCTGTGCTAAGGGGCGATCTTCTTAAATATTTTACCTGCCCCCATTGCAGGGGAGGCATGTATGCCATTACCGGAAACCACGAATTCATTGGAGGTGCCGAAAGGACCATACCATACATTGAGAGCAAGGGAATAAGGGTTCTGAAAGACGAAGTGGTTACATTATATGGCGAAATTCAAATAGCAGGACGTCTTGACAGGGATTCAAAGAGGTACTATGGAAAGGATCGGATGCCGTTAACCGGACTACTGTCTGATATTGACCGCTCCAGGCCTCTCATCCTGCTCGATCATCAGCCTTACCACCTGGATGAAACCGTGACCAGCGGGGTTGATTTACAGCTCTCAGGCCATACACATAATGGCCAAATGTGGCCACTTAACCTTATTACTTCCAAACTTTATGAAGTAAGCTATGGTCACAGGATAAAAGGCAATACCCACTTTATTGTTTCATCAGGCTTCGGGCTATGGGGTCCCCGAGTCAGGATAGGCAGCAGGTCAGAAGTCCTTCTTGTCAAAGTCAGCTTTGGCAAACCCTCTCTTTCCGGTACTAACTGAATATCCTAAAGGAAATCGTATACCTTTTCAAGGGTCATTCCCCTTGATCCCTTTATCAGAATCAGGCTTCCGGTTACCGGTTCATTTTTTAAATGCTCCCTGAGCTCCCCCACATCATTAAATAAGGTGAATCCTGAATCATTCGCAACTTTTTTGAATTCAGATCCCACCAGGAATATTTTTTCATATTTCACAAGCCGGAGTTCCTCAATGAGCTTCCGGTGTTCCTCTGTACTCTTTTCTCCAAGTTCGAGCATGTCACCCAGGATAAGTACTTTCCGGACTGCCTTCAGCTCCGCGAATGATTTGATTGCGGCTCTCATGCTGGTTGGATTTGCATTGTAAGAGTCACAAATCAGAGTGTTGTTGTCAGTAGTTTTCACCTGCGACCGGTTATTGCCTGGCTGATATTTGCTTACAGCTTCGGCGATATCTTCCATCCCCACTCCGAGGAAAAGCCCGGTAGCGACTGCTGCCCTCACATTATCAAGGTTATAGTCGCCGAACAAAGCTGTCTGAATATCAAACACCCTGTGCTGATACCTTATCCTTACTGCCATGTTCATCTCAGAGGGCAGTGCTTCAACCGAAAGCTCAACTCCTGTGGGATGGGAGTATGGGATTCCTTTGCTTACAAGCTTATATATCTTTTTGGTCAGATAGGGATTTTTATCATCGTAGATGGCAATGCCGTTCACCTTTCTGAGATGTTCGTAAAGCTCTGTCTTTGCCTTCAGGACTCCTTCGTAGGATCCAAAACCCTCAATGTGGGCCGCCCCTATATTTGTAATTATTCCATAATCGGGCCGGGCAACATTGCACAAAGTGCGGATCTCACCCATGTGATTCGCTCCCATTTCCAGAATCATCATTTCCACATCAGGAGGAGCTGAAAGGATGGTAAGAGGCAAGCCGATCTCATTATTGAAATTCCCCTTTGTGTAATGAATCCTGAGCTTCTTCGACATTATTGCAGCTATAAGCTCCTTGGTAGTTGTTTTTCCATTTGTCCCGGTAATAGCCAGAACGGGAACTTTAATCATTTTCCTGTAATATTGGGCAAGGCCATGAAGCTCCATCAGACAATCATCTACAAGGATAGTCCTGTCAGTCTCATAAACCGAATCATCGATAACTGCATACGAGGCTCCCTTGTCAAGGGCTTCGGAAGCATATTCGTTTCCGTTGAAATTTTGCCCCCAGAGCGCAAAGAACAATTGTCCTTTCTTTAACGTGCGGGTATCGGTTGACACTCCTGAAGACTCCTCCCTGAATATCCTGTATAGCTGTTCAGTGTTCATAGTAAAATAAATTGCCTCATTAAGAAAACATAATGAGGCAATTTAAATAAAATTATTTTATTACCCTATAATCCTGACGGGCTTCCTACTCTTATCATGGCACACCTGAAACCGATGTCATCTCGGCTGCTCTCCTGATCGAGGAACCTGCGGGTGGAAGGATTCAGCCAATAGGCTCTGTCTCTCCATGAACCGCCCTTGTATACTCTGGCGTTATCATTAATAAGAGTGTAGTATTCCTTTTCCTCCTGAATATACATCCTTGACGAACCTTGCTTGTTGTCTTCAACGGTCCAGTCGGAGCCGCTCACAATCGAGGATGCCAGATCTCCATCCCTGTAATTCCTGTAATCACCCCTCTGATAGTTATACCTGTTTGCAACATCCGGATCCTTGACTGTATCCACATAAAGCCTTCCGAGTCTGTCCTTGCCTACAACCTGTCCGTTGGCATCTCTCCTCAGGTCAGTGAAGACGTTACCCCTGTAAGGATTGAATCCGTCAACATCCTGTGAGGTCATAGGACGATAAACATCCTGAACCCATTCATTTACATTACCAGCCATGCAGTAAAGACCATAATCGTTTGGCCAGTATGATTTTACATCGGTTGTGATACTTCCGTTATCGTTAAGGCTTCCGGCAACTCCCATCATATCTCCCCTACCGCGGACAAAATTTGCCATCATTTCACCGCGCGATTTCTTGGCGGCATTTCTTACGTTATGACCATCCCACGGGTAAATCCTTCTCTCATAAATGCGTTCCTCATAAGTATTGCCCCTGAGTGCATAGGCAGCAAATTCCCACTCGGCTTCGGTCGGAAGCCTGTAGGCAGGAAGTAAAAGACCATCCTCAAAATTGGTACGTCTTTCCGTCTGGTTTGGATTAAGGCTTTCTCTCAGCCTGTTGACAACTCCTTCATACTGACCTGCAAGATAAGCCTCAGTATTGAAATTCTTCTCATTAAGCTGATTCGGATCAGGATTGAGTTCACCTTCATCGATAAGAAGTTGCTCGTTGACCCTGTCTGTTCTCCACAAACAGTAATCATTTGCCTTAACCCAGCTTACTCCTACAACAGGATAGTTATTGTAAGCAGGGTGCCGGAAGTAATACTGAACATAGGGGTCGTTGAAACCCATCGGGCTTCTCCATACCAGCGTATCGGGCAAAGCTCTCCTGAATACCTCGGGATAATCCTTGTAAACCCGCTTCAGCCAGAACAAATACTCACGATAATCAACGTTCCTAACCTCCGTCTCATCCATGTAAAATGAAGATACCGTGACCGTCCTGGGACTATTATTCCAGTCAAACATCACATCCTGCTCAACTCGCCCCATGGTGAAGCGTCCACCTTCTATAAGTACAAGACCCGGCCCGGTTTTTTGCTCTGCCCCTAAGGCAACCTCAAATCCCCCATTGTCAGGATCATTGTAACTCCACCCCGTGGTTTGTGATACATTCGAATCGCCTCTTTTGCCCCCCTTGCACGAAAAGAGAATCAGAGCCGAAATTAGTATGACCGACAAGATTCTAAATCTAGACATAACTCCTTAATTTTAATGCATTTATGATTTTCAAAAATACGTAAGCCGTAAAATATTTTTTTTAGGACACCAATATAACTACATATCAGGTGCATTTATTGTTCTCCCCTTAATTCTTTTTTCAACATTATTGAAACGGAAACTCAGGCCGGTCTGATGCATCAGCGAAAAAGGCGTAACCCGGCTTTCTGAAGCAATATTGAACCTGTAGCTGTAAAATAGTGACATCCGGTCAAGCCTGACAGAGAACCCAGCCTGACAATCGAGTCCGGCAGAGTTTTCCATAATAATCAAACCACTGACCGACAGGTTATTGCTTTCTATAACCGCCCCTGCCGCCAAGGAATGATAATCGCCCTGCAACTCGAATCTTCCTGCCGGAACCAGTTTTAATCCGCTCCATCTTTTAAGGCTCAGATCAGCAGATAAATGTACAAGAAGCTTCCTTTCGAGGCGTTCCTCCGGCGATCCCCTGCCATCAGGATCCGGCCCCGAAAGATGAGTTATTGCCAGACCTCCTGAAATATTTCTGTAAATGAACATGAACCCGGTTCCAACATCAAAAACAGTCCTGTTTTGACTTCCCTGAAGATCAGCAGTCGGCAATCCAACCCCACCCATTGCATCAATCTCGTCAGGGAAAACTGCACCACTGAAATTAAATCCCCTGCTGAAGAAGCCAGCTGAAAGTCCGCCATTAATATACAGTTCTCTTCCGGCTTGAAGAAAATAAGAATACGACAAGCCTCCTCTGAGATCATTCATAATACCGCCAATATGATCGCTGGCGATATAGGCGCCGGCACCTCCGTGAAGCAGATCAAAGTAAGAATCATAGGAAATGAAAAAAGAATGAAAGTTATAATTGTTACCCGGATAGAAATTCATATACGAAAGTCTCATGATACCATCATATTCACTCCCCGCAAATGCCGGATTATTCATTACCATGGTCTGGTAACCCGGACCGTAGCAGGTCTCCTGGCTGTTGACAGTTTCACAAAAAGACAAAAAAACCAGCAATATAATCCGGGTTGAGTTTCTCATCAGTCTTGAAGTTCCTTTACTAACTCCGTGAATCCCTAATAATTTATTATAAAATAATTTTCAACCTGCAAAATAAACCAAAAACCTTAACTACATTTCTATCTTTGTCACTCATAATGAGAAAAGATTTAAAAATAAAGTGTCTGACCACTGTATTTTTTATCCTGACACTCCCCGGAATCTCCCAGGAGTATTCCTCAACATCTGTTCTTTCGTCCGGAAAATGGTACAGTATTTCAGTAACAGAGGATAACATCTACCGAATTGATTATTCAACCCTGAAGTCGTTGGGTCTCGAAAATCCTTCAAACCCAAGGATATTCGGCAATAATACCGGTCAGCTCTCCTACTACAATGATGGTTCACAACCTGACGACCTTAAAGAAATCGCCATTTTTACAAATACCGGTTCCGATGGGATCTTCAATGAAGGTGATTACCTTCTTTTCTTCGGCTCAGGCACAGGCAGGTGGATCTACGATTATTCAACCGGAGAATTCAGCCATCTGAAACATAACTATTCCGATACTGCATTTTATTTCCTCACCTCCGGACTAACGCCCGGCAGAAGAATAATCCGATCGGAAGAGCCTGTTAATCAGCCCGATTTCATAACAGAAACATCAGATGATCTTTTCATACATGAAATCGAATCGGAGAACATTCTTCACTCCGGAAGAGAATGGTATCAGACTGCCGGAAGCGGAAGGGATATTGAGATTAATCCGGGATTCAGCGATGTCCTTACGACTGAAAAAATCAAGTACAAAATAAATGTTCTGGCTAGAGCATCAATATCAACCCGTTTCAGTTTCAGCGATTCAAAATCGACACTTTCATCGGTTCAGGTTGAAGGAATTAATCTTTCATCAACAACCGGGATCTGGGCCCGGACTGCAGAAATGAAAGGAGAGGCTTTCCCGCAGACTTCAGAACCGGTTTTCAGAATTACATTTTCAAACAGCGGTGAGATTTCTGCAAGAGGATGGATTGATTATGTAATTCTGCACGCCCGAAAACAAAATAAATTTAACGGCCGGTATTCTGCCTTCTTTGATTCCCGGTCGGTTAACGAAGGGGTGGTCACGGAATTTGTAATATCCGGCGAGGCAGAAAATGCAATTATCTGGGACGTCAGCGATCCAATTAATCCCTCTGAACAAAACCCAACCATCACTGGAGGTAAAATCAGATTCAGAAGTGAAACCGATTCGCTGAAAACATTTATAGCTTTTAGCCCGCAAAATGCAAAAGTCGCTGTAATTGCCCCAAATCCGGTTCCAAACCAGGATCTTCACAATTCATATGCGGTTGATATGGTGATTGTTGTTCACCCCCTGTTTTATCCTTATGCCGTCCGATTGGCAGAACTGCACAGAAGCAGCAGCGGACTGGAATCCCTGGTGACTACCCCTCAGCAGATCTACAATGAGTTCTCAGGCGGCATACCCGATATCGTCGCAATACGTAACTTTCTGAAAATGAAATACCAGCGCCAGAAAAATGGGGAACGCCAACTACGATACCTTCTCCTGTTCGGCGACGGATCATATGACAACGGGACACCTCCTCCCGGAAACACCAATTACATCCCCACCTACCAGACTCTTAACTCAAATGTCACTATCTCCTCCTTTACCTCTGATGATTTCTACGGCCTGCTCGACGACGGGGAAGGAGAAGAGATTGGTACAGAGGATCTTGGAATTGGCAGGTTCCCTGTGTCTGATACATCCGAAGCAAGGATCATGGTCACTAAAATTGAAAAATACCTGAACGCTTCTGATCATGCGGACTGGAAGAATCTATTGTGCATGATTGCGGATGACGAGGATGGGAATATACATATGAGTGATTCCGAAGGACTTGTTGCCATTGCTGAGGAGCGCGCACCATGGGCTGTAATTGATAAGATCTATATCGATGCTTTCAAACAATCGACAACATCAACAGGGCAGTTCTATCCTGATGCAACAAGAGTAATTAATGACAGAATCAACTCCGGAGCGCTCATAGTAAATTACGTCGGGCATGGAAACGAAACAAGTCTGGCCCACGAAAGAATTATTTCCCCGGTGGAAATTAGAAGTTGGCGCAACCAGGGCAGACTACCTCTCTTCATAACTGCCACATGTGAATTCAGTCGCTTCGACGATATCTCAGCCAATCCTGCAACAGGTATGGCTGTAGAAAAGCAGTCATCGGGCGAGAGTATTCTTCTTCATCCCGACGGAGGGGCAATAGCGCTAATGTCCACCACACGGCTTGTCTATTCAGCTCCAAATTACATCCTCAACAGAAATATCTTTGAAACAGCCTTCAACCGCGATCAGGATGGAAGATCGATGAGACTGGGCGACATTATTCGCATTGCCAAGAACATTTCGGGATCCAATACCAACAAAAGGAATTTCCTGCTGCTCGGTGACCCGGCTTTACGACTTGCCTGGCCATGGAACGGCAAAGTGGTCACCGACTCAATAAACAAGGTTCCGGCTGGTGAATCCGTCGACACACTAAAAGCCCTTTCAATGATTACCATCTCTGGCCATATCGAGGATATTTCAGGAAATCCGACAGAAGATTTCAATGGGATAGTATCACACACTGTGCTCGGAAAACCATCTCTTAATGAAACACTTGCCAACGACGGCGGAGAAATATTGCAATTCACGGAGAGAGACGTCATTCTTTTTGCCGGCAAAACGAAGGCTGTAAATGGAAGGTTCAGGTTTAGCTTTATCGTTCCCAGAGACATTGATTACTCACCTGGACAGGGAAAAATAATCTACTATGCATCCGACGGCAACAGGGATATGAATGGAAGTTTTACTGATATCGTGACGGGAGGATTCAGCAATTCGGACCATAACGACTCATCCGGTCCATTGATAAGATTGTTCCTTAATGACACTCTCTTCCGCAGCGGAGGTATTACCGGCAGCAATCCGGTTTTGCTTGCACTTATAGAGGACGGAGGAGGGATCAACACAGCCGGAAGTGGGATTGGACATGATATAACCTTCTGGCTCGACGGAGACAAATCAAGTCCCGTTATCCTGAACAACTATTTTCAAAATGATTTTGGAAGCTTTAGCTCAGGATCAGTTTATTATCCCCTTTACGGAATAAGCCCGGGAAGTCATACCCTGACTCTAAAGGCCTGGGATAATTTCAATAATTCCTCTGAAGTATCGATTCATTTCAATTCCGGTGCTGAAGAAAATTTTGTGCTTAAAAAGCTTCTGAACTATCCTAATCCTTTCAGCGAAAGCACAAGGATAAGTCTTCAGCACAACAGACCCGAAGGAATTTTGCGTGTTTCAGTGTCAATTTTTAATATTAATGGTCAGCTTATCAATGTCTTAAACACCACCCTGAGATCTTCCGGATACCAGCTTGAACCCATAATCTGGGACAGGCGGACTTCAGGTGGTCAGAAAGCCCCTAAAGGGATCTATCCCTATAGGGTCAAAATCACCTCCGAAACCGGTGAAACATCCACTCTTTCAGGAAGAATGATCATTTATTAACAATCACACAATAAGTCGGCGAATTATTTGTTTTATATTTGCATTTTGAAAATCAAAAAGACAAAATATGAAGAAAACAATTACTCCCGCAATATTTATCCTGCTACTTTTTTCACTGACTGCCCGGTTGAATTCCCAGGAACTGAATGCTATTCAGACTGTGGTGCCCTTTATTACCATAGCACCTGACTCAAGGGCAGGAGCTATGGGCGATGTCGGTGCTGCAACATCACCGGATATTTACAGCCAGCACTGGAATCCGGCGAAATATGCATTTATTGATGGCAATGCAGGTGTCGGTATTTCCTATTCTCCATGGCTAAGAAACCTTGTTCCGGACATCAATATTGCGTACCTCACAGGTTATTACAGGATAGACGAAAAGCAGGTTGCAAGTGCAAGCCTCCTCTATTCATCCCTTGGGGATGTCCATTTCACTGACGATTTCGGAAATCTTGAAAGGACTTTCAAACCAAATGAGCTTGCTTTCGACCTGGGTTATTCGAGAATTTTTGCCGAGCACTTTTCCGGTGGCATCGCATTCAGGTTTATCTATTCAAACCTCACCGGCGGATCTTATTCAGGAGGTGATGCCACTAAGGCAGGAACTTCATTCGCTGCAGATATTTCAGGTTATTACAACAACAATGTCTCCATGTTTGGTAAGGACGGAGAGGTTGGACTGGGTGTTAACTTCTCAAATATCGGATCTAAAATGAGTTATTCGGATGATCAGGCCTCTGATTTCATCCCGATGAACCTGAGGCTTGGCGGTTCTGGCACTGTTGAACTGGATGAATTCAACAAACTGACGCTTGCAGTGGATTTCAACAAACTTCTTGTTCCCACACCCCCGAAATACAGTACATCGAATCCCGACAGTATAATCGCCGGTAAAGATCCCAATGTAGGGGTTCCCGTTGCGATATTCCAGTCGTTTTACGATGCTCCCGGAGGATTCAGTGAGGAACTCCGCGAATGGACGGCTTCAATCGGACTTGAATACTGGTACAGCGACCAGTTTGCTCTCAGAGCCGGATACTTCCACGAAAATGAGAGCAAGGGAAACCGGAAATACTTTACAGCAGGAGCAGGATTCAAACTCAGAGGATTCACCATCGATTTCTCATACCTGATGCCTACTGTTTCGAACCATCCCCTTGCAAGAACTCTCCGCTTCTCCCTGGCATTCGATATCAATGCTCTTCAAAGAAACGGTAATCAATAATAATGAATATCAGGATAGGCCAGGGTATCGATTTTCATCGCCTCGAACCAGGTCCTGACCTTTGGCTCGGAGGAGTCATGATACCTTCTGAACGAGGTTGTATAGCCCATTCCGACGGGGATGTTCTGTTGCACGCCATTTGTGATGCGTTGCTGGGTGGAGCAGGTTTAAGGGATATCGGATATCATTTCCCCGACTCCGATCAGAAGTTCAAAAACATCAGAAGCACTATACTGTTGAAAAAGACCTTCACCCTTATCCAAAAGGAAGGATTCCATATCATCAATATCGACTCCACTATCTGTCTTGAGCAGCCAAAAATAGCTCCCTATGCCGAGGAAATGAGGAAAATAATATCAGGGATTCTGAAAATTGGGCCTAGAGAGGTCTCAATTAAGGCCACAACCACCGAAAAGCTCGGATTCACCGGAAGAGAAGAAGGTGTTGTTGCATTAGCGGTCGCCCTGCTTGGAAAAAGTTTCTAGCCTGATTCTGCGAAACCTAAAGCTTCATCAATTACACTGTCATCAGCAAGATACGGAACGTTAACCTTAAGTTCCGGATTTCGCCTCATCTCCCTTTCAAGGGTGAACATCGCCGCGGTATTTCTTGCCCAGCTTCTTCGTGCAATTCCATTGTTTACGTCCCAGTGAAGCATCATCGATAACTTGCGATCTGTTTCCGGCGATCCGTCGAGCACCATCCCGAAACCGCCGTTGATAACCTCTCCCCATCCGACTCCTCCTCCATTATGGAGTGAAACCCATGTGGCTCCGCGAAATGCATCTCCAATTACATTCTGAACTGCCATATCGGCAGTAAACATTGATCCGTCACGAATATTGGAAGTCTCACGGTAAGGAGAGTCAGTTCCTGAAACGTCATGATGATCCCTGCCTATTACTATCGGTGCGGTAATTTCACCCCGTGCAATTGCATTGTTGAAGGCACGGGCAATGCCTATCCTGCCTTCAGAATCAGCATAAAGTATCCTGGCTTGCGAGCCCACTACAAGTCTGTTTTCACCAGCCTCCTTAATCCAGCGTATATTGTCAGCCATCTGAAGCCGTATCTCCTGAGGTGATTCATTCATAATCTCCTCAAGGGTTTCAGATGCTATCCTGTCCGTCGTGTCAAGATCCACCGGATCATTTGAACAGCAAACCCACCTGAAGGGCCCGAAGCCGAAATCGAAACACATCGGTCCCATGATATCCTCAACATATGAAGGATACCTGAAACCTCCGCCTGGTTTCATAATATCTGCTCCGGCTCTTGAGGCTTCGAGAAGAAACGCATTTCCGTAGTCAAAGAAATAGGTGCCGTTTGCGGAATGCCTGTTTATCGCTTTAACCTGACGCCTTAGTGATTCCTTCACCAGCTCCCTGAATCGTCCGGGATCCTCTGAAATCATCCTGTTCGACTCATCAAATGATATACCTGCCGGATAATAGCCACCGGCCCAGGGATTATGAAGACTGGTCTGATCGGACCCGATATCCACCTTAATATTCTCTTCCGCCAGATGTTCCCAAAGATCCACTATATTCCCATTATAAGCTATGGATAGAGGATTGTTCCCTTTCTTCGCCTCCTTCAATCTGGCGATCAGTATATCCAAATCAGATATCATCTCATCGACCCAACCCTGGAAAAAACGCTTACCGGCAGCTAAGGGATTTATCTCGGCAATAACTGAAACAACACCTGCAATCTTTCCTGCCTTGGGCTGTGCCCCGGACATTCCTCCGAGACCCGATGATACAAAGATTCTCAGTTCATCTTTATCATCCGTTTTTTCAATTCTCCGGCATGCATTGAGAATGGTGATCGTGGTTCCATGGACTATTCCCTGAGGACCTATATACATGTACGATCCTGCTGTCATCTGGCCATACTGGGAAACACCTAAAGCGTTAAATTTCTCCCAGTGATCCTGTGATGAGTAGTTGGGAATAACCATTCCGTTCGATACCACAACCCGGGGGGCATCCCGGTGAGACGGAAAAAGTCCGAGCGGATGACCCGAGTTCATAACCAGGGTCTGCTCATCAGTCATTTCAGAAAGATATTTCATTGTCAGACGGTATTGTGCCCAGTTCTGAAAAACAGCACCATTCCCTCCATAGGTGATCAATTCGTGAGGATGTTGCGCAACACTTTCATCAAGGTTGTTTGATATCATCAGCATTATAGCGGCAGCCTGCACCGATCTGTGAGGAAATTCGTCAAGGTGCCTGGCTCTTATTTCATATTCAGGCCTGAACCTGTACATATATATCCTTCCTCTCTCAGAAAGCTCAGCAGCAAATTCCGGTGCCAGAATACTGTGAAACCGGGGTGGAAAATAACGCAGGGCATTTCTGACGGCCAGCTTCTTCTCTTCAGGGATGAGAATATCCTTGCGCTTTGGTGCATGATTGACATTGGGGTCGAATTGTTTAGGCTCCGGAAGCGAATCCGGAATACCTTCGCTTACCAGTATTCGAAATTCTTCGGTAGTCATGGATTGGCGGATAACACGTTAATGACGTAAAATTAGAAAATTTTTGCGCCATTCACCCCGTCCATGACATGGGCTTTCTAATATTGCCTGTTATTACCAGGAAAACCTTCTGAAGTATACAGAGACATTTATCCTGCTTTTACTCCATCTCACCGGTGCTTTCCTTGATGATCTCATCATCAACAAGAATACGGCCGCAGTATTCGCACACTATAATCTTCTTGCGCGATTTGATGTCAAGCTGTCTCTGGGGAGGAATCTGGTTGAAGCAGCCTCCGCATGCATCACGCTGAACAGGAACAACAGCCAAACCATTTCTTGCGTTGGTGCGTATCCTCTTGTAAGCCGATAGCAGGCGGTCTTCAATGAGCTTCTGGATTTCTTCAGACTTATTGTATAAACCCTCTTCCTCCTTCTGTGTGTCAGAAATTATCTCCTCAAGTTCGGATTTCTTGTTTGCCAGATCCGTCTGACGGTCGGCCAGTGTGGCCTCCGAATCAGCTATCAAAAGCTTCTTCTCTTCTATCTGAATCGTGAATTCCTTGATCTTCTTGTTGAAAAGTTCAATCTCAAGATTCTGAAATTCAATCTCCTTCGAAAGGGAATCATACTCACGGTTATTTCTTACGTTTTTCTGCTGTTCTTCGTATTTCTTTATCAGGGATTCGGCATCGGTTATTTCCTGGTTCTTCTTCGAAACAGCCTTTTCGAGGGTTACAACCTCTTCCCTCAAGTTTCCAAGCCTTGTCTCAAGGCCTGCTATTTCGTCCTCCAGATCCTGAACCTCCAACGGAAGCTCCCCTCTTAATGTTTTTATCTTATCAATTTCTGAATCCACCAGTTGAAGGCTAAACAGAGCCCTAAGCCTCTCCTCTACAGAAATCTCAGCTTCATGTGTTTTTGGTTTTTCCATTTTACAGATAATTTATCGGATTGGTATTTGTTTCAGAAAACCGGAGTGCAAATGTAGGGAATTTTTTAATAAGTAGATCGTGTAATACTTCAGTTGAGAATTTTTCACTTTCAAAATGCCCGCAGTCGGCCAGCAGTATACTGTTATCTGCTTCAAACCATGTATGATATTTTATATCGCCCGTTACAAATGCATCGGCCCTACACGCAATTGCATCGCGCAAAAGGGAAGAGCCCGATCCTCCACAGACAGCAACCTTCCGGATCATTTTCCCACTGAGATTTGAATAGCGTAACCCTCCGGTTTCAAGTCTCCCGGCAACCATTTCAAGAAAATCCCTTTCACTCAGGGCATCCGGAAGATATCCGTAACAACCCAGGCCAAGATCAATATTGTCATTCTCAAGTGGATAGAGATCATATGCAACTTCTTCATAAGGATGTGCTTCAAGCAGAGCTTTTACCACCCTTTCCCTGGTATGGGAAAACAACACTGTTTCAAACCTTGACTCATTTTCGAGATGCATCTGCCCCTTTTCCCCGGCAAAGGGATTGGTCCCCTCTCCTGCCCTGAAACTACCAGTGCCGGATACTACGAAACCGCAACGGTCATAATTTCCGATAAATCCGGCACCAGCACTGAAAACTGCATCCCTAACCCTGTCAAGATGGTCGCCAGGAACAAATGTAACAAGCTTTATGAGTCTGTCCTTCATTGGCCGCAGGACTTTCAGATCTGACAGGCCTAGTCGGTCAGCCATTTTCCCGCTGACACCTTTGCTCAACATATCAAGGTTGGTGTGAGAGGAATAGATTACAATATCATTTTTTATTGCTCTGGCTACTATTCTTTCAGCAGGGGTTCGCCAGGTAAGTTTCTTCAGTCCGTTGAAAATTACAGGGTGATGCGAAACAATTATCCCGCAATCCTTGCTTATTGCCTCCCCGAGAACCTCCTCCGTCACATCGAGGGAAAGCAGAGCTGCGCTTATCTCTTTTTCCGGGTGGCCGACCTGAAGTCCTGAATTATCATAGCTTTCCTGAAGCGAAAGCGGAACAACAGTATCGAGATATGCACATAATTCACCTGCCTTCATGTCAAATGCTATCCCTTAGTTCAATAAGCAGACTCCTGATATTTTTCAACGATTCACTGATCTCATAAACGTGGCCGGTCTCATCCCATTTTCCGGAGAGCTTCTTCTTAACCCCCGAAATGGTCATGCCCTCCTCTTTGAGAAGACGATGAATGATAGTGAGATTTTTTAAATCATTTGAAGTAAACATTCTGTTGCCCTTTTTATTCTTCATGGGCTTTAGTATTCTGAACTCATTTTCCCAGAATCTTACTGTGGAAACAGGAACACCGAGCATTCCGGAAACCTCCCCTATTGAATAATAGAGTTTCTCAATTTTCTTCTCCCTGTACGGCATGGTATTTTCCTATCATTAATCGAACGACTGCCCCGTTTTAGATGCAATCTCGATCATTTTTTCGTATTCGGCGGCTGAAAGATCGTTAAAGAAGTAATTGACCGGATCAACATTCTGTCCATTGAGCTTTATCTCATAATGAAGATGTGGTGCAATTGACAAACCCGTATTGCCTACATAACCAATCACGTCACCCCTGTGAACTTTCTGACCTGGCCTGACTGAAAAGCTTTCGAGATGAGCATAAAGGGATGAGTATCCAAATCCATGGTTGATGACAATGTAGTTTCCCATCCCCCTCTTTCCGGAATTCACCGATTCTATGGTGCCGTCGCCTGAAGAATATACTTCAGTGCCAAGGGGCGCAGTAAAATCCATCCCTGCATGAAATTTACTGATCTTGTAAATGGGGTGTATCCTTAAGCCGAACCCTGAAGCTATTCTGGTCAGATCTTTTGTTGAGATGGGAATTATTGCAGGAATCGATCTTAGCATATCTTCCTTTTCCCTCGACAATAAAATAAGTTCATCAAAAGACTTTGACTGAATATATACCTTTTTTCTTATTCCATCAAGCCGTTTGGCGGTCTCGATAACCAACCGTGAATTGTTATAGCCCTCAAGCTCATCGTACCGGTTCACTCCGCCTATTCCTGCCTGCCTCTGGGTAGGCTGGATGGGTTCTGCCCCGAATATGGTCCTGTACAAATTATCATCTGTCTCCTGAAGATGCTCGATCACCTTATCGAGATTGGTCATTTCCCTGTGGATGATGTCATACTGAAGAGATAACTGTTCTATCTCTCTCTTCAGTGCTTTTTCCTTGGGTGAGTCAAAAAAGAGGCCGTAAAGGAAATTGAAAACTACGGCAATCATCACGGATCCGATCAGAATCGCAAGAGTCCTGAGAAATATATCCCTGACTCCCAAACTTATCCTGTCAAAGCTCAGTGAATCAGGATTGAATTTGTACTTTGGATTCTTCATTACCCGGCAAAGATAAATATTTCAATATATATATGAAACCAGTCCGGTGAAATGACCCGGCAGAATTGCCACAAATTTTCAGTTACAGCTATCTTAAACTGGAATGAGCAGTCAGAGTCTGAATCATGTCGAAATACTCGTCCTCAGTCAGATCGTTATTGAAATAATAGAGAGGATTCTTGTGCTGACCAAAGAGGTCAATCTGATAGTGAAGGTGAGGACCCGATGAAGTGCCGGTGCTACCGCTCAAACCCAAAAGATCGCCCCTCTTAACGTTAAGCCCCTCAGTCACTTTTATTGCACTGAGATGACCATAAGTAGTACGATAGCCGTAGCCGTGATCGACCACAACACAATTGCCGAAACCGCCGTTCCAACCGGCATCAATTACGGTGCCCGATCCGGTGGCATATACTTTTGTTCCGTGAGGAGTGCTGAAATCCTGACCATGATGCCATTGCGGGGTTCCAAGAACAGGATGCTTTTCCCTGAATTTAAGCCCGTCACCAAGCCTGTAAATCACATTGACAGGACTGATCATAGGAAGATACTCCATCTGCCGCTTCCACTCGTTTTTCTGTTCCTCTATTGCCCTGAAAGATTCCAGCTGTATCGTGGCCCGGTTCTTTATCTCATCAACTTTTATACGCGATCCGAGAAGCAGTGGGGTGTTGAAGAAACCTTCCAGTTCCTCATACCTGTTGACACCTCCTGTTCCCATCTTCCTGATGGAGGCAGGTATTGAATCCATCTCCAGAACCGGTCTGTACCGGTTCCCGTCGGACAGCTCCAGATCATCAAGGGAACGCAGGGCATTGTCAATACTCATTTCAAGTAGCGAGTATTTCAACTTAAGGCTTTCAATATCCTGATTAAGAGTCTTTTCCTTTGGTGAACCAAACATACTGTTAAAAAGGGAGGTATAGACGATTGTTATTGTCACTGCCACAATCATAAAAAGGGTGAACCCTAGGAGCTTTCCCTTCCATGGCACTTTTACCCGCTTGTACTGCAGATCTGACTGATCAAGGAAATATTTTCGGCTGAACATTAACTGCCCTTGTTTTTTATGCTGAGAGTGACAAATCTAAACAAATAAATTAATTTTACAAACTTAAAATTTCGTTTCTTATTGTGTAATTATATGCCATTCCCATTAAAATCCAACGATCTGAGACGGTTATTCTTTGATTTTTTTAAGTCAAAAGAGCACCTGATAGTATCCTCTGCCCCCATGGTCATGAAGAATGATCCTACACTCATGTTCACCAACGCGGGTATGAATCAGTTCAAGGATATTTTTTTGGGAAACCAGGCACCTGCAAGTAAAAGAATAGCTAATAGTCAGAAATGCCTGCGCGTTTCGGGTAAACACAATGACCTCGAGGAAGTAGGCCACGATACATACCATCACACCATGTTCGAAATGCTTGGGAACTGGTCTTTTGGCGACTACTTTAAAAAAGAGGCGATTGAATGGGCATGGGAGTTTCTCGTTAAAAAACTGGGAATTCCGGAGGACAGGATTTATACAACAGTATTTGAAGGAAGCCCTGACGAGGATGTTGCGAGGGATGATGAAGCTTATGAATGCTGGGAAAAATGCTTTTCATCACCGGAGGGAAGAATTCTTAATGGCTCAAAAAAAGATAATTTCTGGGAAATGGGGGAAATAGGTCCATGCGGACCCTGTTCCGAAATCCACGTGGATATACGGGACGATGCTGAAAGGAATAATATCCCCGGTCATGAATTGGTAAACAAAGGACATCCCCATGTAATTGAGATCTGGAATCTTGTCTTCATTCAATACAACCGACTGACAAACGGAAAACTGGAGCTTCTCCCGGCACAGCATGTTGATACAGGAATGGGATTTGAGAGGCTCTGCATGGTCGTTCAGGGTAAAAAATCAAATTATGACACTGATATCTTCCAATCAATAATTTCGGAGATTACCGAAATCACGGGAAAAAAATACGGGGTGAACGATAACCTGGATATTGCCCTCAGGGTGATAGCCGACCACCTCAGGGCAATTGCCTTTTCCATAGCCGACGGTCAGTTGCCGTCGAACAACAGGGCCGGCTATGTTATAAGAAGAATCCTCCGCAGAGCTGTGAGGTACGGTTACAACAGCCTGGGAATGGAAGGACCTTTTCTTCATAAGCTGGTTCCGGCCCTTGCTGAAGTTATGGGAGATACATACCCTGAACTAAGAGACGCAAGTGAAAATATTACCAGGGTGATCCTCGAGGAAGAGACATCTTTTCTCAAAACACTCGGAAAAGGAATTAAAATGATTGAGAAAAAAATCGAAGAGCTCAGGAAAGAGGGGAGTGACACCCTTCCCGGGAAATCGGCTTTCGAGCTGTACGATACTTTCGGATTTCCGGTTGACCTGACTCAGCTCATACTTAAAGAAAATGGAATAAAGACTGATATCAAAGGCTTTGAGCATGAAATGAAACAACAAAAGAACAGATCGAGGGAAGATGCAACGGTCGAGTCCGGCGACTGGATCGTTTTAAGAGAAACAGGCGAAACTGTCTTTACAGGTTATACGGCAACTGAAGATGATGTTCTTATTGCAAAATACCGGACTATCAGATTCAAGGGGAAAGAAAGCCTTCAGATCATACTCGACAAAACACCTTTCTATGCTGAATCCGGAGGACAGGTGGGTGACACAGGGTACCTTATCTCAGGATCTGAAAAAATTGAGATAGTCGATACCATAAAGGAAAACAATGCACTAATTCATATCAGCCATGGAAAAATTTCCAATCCTCAGGAAATGTTCCATGCAGTTGTGGATCTGAAGAAACGGCTAATGACAGCCAGCAATCATACTGCAACCCATCTGCTACATCATGCACTCCGCAAAATTCTCGGAAGTCATGTGGAACAAAAAGGCTCTCTTGTGACTGCTGAACGCCTCAGGTTCGACTTCAGCCACTTCGCCCGGCTTACCAGGGATGAAATCAGAAAAGTTGAAGAAGAAGCAAACCGGATGGTCAGAGAAAGCGCAAATCAGATAGTCGCTGAAGGTGTGCCCATGGAAGAGGCCATCCAGATGGGGGCAATAGCCCTTTTCGGTGAAAAATACGGTGATACCGTAAGAGTAGTGAGATTCGGCGACTCTGTCGAACTTTGCGGAGGAACCCATGCCGATAACACGGGCAGGATAGGAATTATAAAGATAACCTCCGAAGGCGGTATTGCGGCCGGCATCAGGAGAATAGAAGCAGTCACCGCCGAAAAGGCCGAAGAATACATCAATGAAAAGATAGAAGCAGCCGATGAGGTCGCAATACTCCTTAAAAGCACCGGTAACATAAAGGAAAGTGCTGAAAGAATGCTGGCCGAAAACGCACAGCTCAGGAAAACCATAGAAAAACTTGAAGCCAGTTCAGCATTGGCTCTGATTAAAGATCTTGAGGAAAAAGCTGCTGATATAAACGGGATCAGATTCATCTCCGGAGTCATAGAAAACGGATCTGCCGAGATGCTAAAGAACATTGCCCACAAGGTCCGCAGTTCATCAGATAATACCGTCCTCGTAATTGGCTCCTCTATTGGCGACAAGGTAAATCTATTCGCAATAGTAAGCGACTCTCTGGCGAACTCCAGAAACATAAGCGCAGCGGTTATCATTAAAGAAATAGCAGGAGAAATAGAGGGTGGAGGCGGAGGTCAGCCTTTTCTTGCATCTGCGGGAGGTAAAAATCCTTCCGGACTACCCGTTGCTCTTTTAAAAGCAGCGGAATACCTTAAAAGAATAACTTCATGATAGCCCGAAATTGCATTGCAGCCTTTTTCTTTATCTTCCTGTCATTCATTTTAATGTCATGCACCCCTGAGGCTTGCTTCGAAGAGACTAACGCATATCTCAAGGCTACTTTCTACAGCAACGATACAAAGGAAAAGAAAACACCCGACAGCCTTACTGTCACAGGCATAGGTATAACGGAAAATCTATATAACAGGAAATCAGGTATACAACCAGGTCTGTTCCCCCTCAATGCCTCCGGAGAAACCTGTTCTTTTATGATTAAAATAAACGATGTTACCGATACTGTAAGCTTCCATTATTCAAGCTATCCCCATCTTATATCGAAAGAGTGCGGATACACTTTTTTCCACAAACTCGACACCTTCTTCTGTAAAAATGAATCTTTTTACATCTACCGGAGTTCCGACAACATAACAACTGCCAATGAGGAAAATATCCGTATATTTTATTAGTCTGCTCCTGATTCTTGATCTGCCTGTCATAAAGGCACAGGATACTATCCTCTTTCCGCTGAAGATCAGAGCCGGTTTCGATATTATTGGACCCGGTATTTATATGTCCGACAAAAATAATTTGAACATGGAGGGATTCCTGTCATTCGACAGAAATGAAAAAATGGCTTATGTCTTGGAAGGAGGTTATCTCAATTATAAATATTCACAGTACAATTATGATTTTACCAGCACGGGGACGTTTGCCAGGCTGGGTGTTGACCTGAACCTCCTCAAACCCGATAAGGCCTTAGGCTTTTACTGGGCCGGTATTGGCTTAAGGTATGGTCTAAGCATGTTCAGTTCCGAAACTTCCTCCCTTAGCTATGAAAATTATTGGGGTGAGATGACTTCTTCAATTCCTTCAAAAAAAATGACCGCTCATTTTCTGGAAGTTGCCCCTGGTGTAAGGACTGAGGTCTTCAAAAACCTCAGCATGGGATGGACAATAAGGCTGAAACTGCTGCTATCGGGAGGCGGAGGGAAGGACATCAGGCCTATATCAATCCCTGGATACGGAAACGGTGGGAGGATCACCAATGCCGGAATAAGTTATTTCATCACCTGGAACATCCCCTACAAAATCAAAACAGTCATCATCAAGCCCGAATTACCGGACGAGGAAGATGAGGAGCTTGAAGAAGAGAACATTTCAGGTCAGCGGAGATTAGGATTCTGACAATCAGACGGCATACAAATTGCAATATTTCACCTGCCTGCAGGTGCCACGACCGGCTTGCTGCTGAAAAACCATAGTCCCATAAAAGTAAGGAAACCGTTTACCAGCAGCAATTCGAATCCGAACTTGTACCCGTTGAACAATACTTCCGAATAAGTACTCAGAAGATAACAGATAACAGGGGAGAGGATGGCAATCCATGGAGTAACCCGGTCTTTTGCCACCCTCCTTGTGAAAAGTCCGAAAGAGTACATCCCCAGAAGCGGACCATAGGTATAACCGGCAATTGTGAACAGTTTATCGATAATGGCCTGGTCATTCAACGACCTGAATATCAGCACGCAAATAAAGAATACTGCAGCAATGGAAATGTGAACAATGTACCTGATCCTGGTCTTTGCCTTTTCAGTCATATGAGCCTTCTTCTCCAAACTCAGAAGATCAATGCTTACAGATGTCGTAAGTGATGTCAGGGCTCCGTCGGCGCTCGGGAAGGCAGCGGAAATAAGTCCGATGAGAAAAACAACCCCGGCAACCGGACCAAGATAATTGAACGCTACTGTAGGGAAAAGATCATCACTCATTGCGACGGTAACGTTTCTGCTTTGTGCATAAATCATCAGGAAAGCACCAAGAACAAGGAACAGGAAATTAACCAGTACTATTATTCCGCTGAACGTGAACATATTCTTCTGGGCTTCCCTGAGATTCCTGCAACTTAGGTTCTTCTGCATCATCTCCTGGTCAAGTCCGGTCATCGAAATAGTAATAAACATGCCGCTCAGGAACTGCTTCAGAAAAAATCTTTCACTATGCCAGTCGGTTATGAACATGGTCGATATCGGACTCTTCATTACCGAACCAGCCAGCTTAAAAAGGGGAGATCCTATTTCCCTGCTGATATATATCACCGAAAGTACTACTGCAAGCAGCATGAAGGTCGTCTGAAGTGTGTCGGTCCAGACAATGGTTCTGATTCCCCCTTTTAATGTGTAAAGGATTATCAGCAGGATAAAAACAAACACATTTACCCAAAATGGAATATTCCATGCATCGAAAACAAATAACTGCAGAACGTTGATAACCAGAAACATTCTGAGAGAAGCACCCAAAACCCTGGATAGTATGAAGAAACCCGCTCCGGTTTTATATGAAAAATATCCGAACCGCTGTTCAAGATAAGTATATATTGATGTAAGCTTCAGCCTGTAATATAAAGGCAGCAACACAAGGGCAATCACGAGATAGCCGAAAAGATAGCCGAAGACGACCAGCATGTAACTGAACTGTGTATCCTTCACCCACCCGGGAACCGACATAAAGGTAACTCCGGAAAGGGAAGCCCCGATCATGCCATAGGCTACAACAAACCATGGGGATACCCTGTTGCCAATGTAAAACGACTGATTATTTGCCTTACGGGCTGTCAGCCATGTAACACCAAATAAGAGGGCGGTGTACACCAGAAATATCAGCAGGATCAGCGTCGGGTTCATGTTTTTCAGGATAAAGATGCAAGGATAACAAAAAGAAAGGAAGACAAAAAATTCAGCTTAGGTTTAATGTGCAGGCAATAATTGAACTATTTTTGCAGAAAACCAACCATAATGAGTTTTTCAGAATATCCTTCAAAGCTTCTTGAAAATGCTGTAAATGAGTTCGCTTCACTTCCTGGTATCGGTCGAAAAACAGCCTTCAGGCTTGTCCTTAACCTCCTAAAGAGGGATCCCCAGGAAGTGAGGAGATTTGGGGAAAGCATAATAAAACTTCGAAGTGAAATCCATTACTGCATGTCGTGTCATAATATCTCCGACAGCGAAACCTGCTCTATATGCAGTGATAAAAGGAGGGACAGCTCCATTATCTGTGTTGTTGAAAATATCCAGGATGTGATGGCAATTGAAAACACAAGGCAATTCAGGGGAGTGTACCATGTCCTTGGAGGTGTTATTTCCCCGGTCGATGGTATAGGTCCAGCTGATCTTTGGATCGATTCTCTCGAAGAAAAAGTAAAGGAAGGCGGGATCAGGGAGGTTATAATGGCCCTCAGCACCACCATGGAAGGAGATACTACCAATTTCTATCTCTACAGGAGACTTGGCAAATACGACTTGTTGCTGACAACCCTGGCCAGAGGGGTCGCCATCGGAGATGAACTCGAATACACCGATGAAATTACTCTTGGCCGGGCCATCAATAACCGAAACCCTTACCAGCAGTAGAATTTGCATTAAACATAATTGGCCCGGAATTGTTATTGTGATAAATACATTGAAATGGCACAAATGAACATCATACTTCCCTCGATGGGAGAAGGAGTCATAGAGGCAACAATTACAAAATGGCTTGTTAAGGCCGGGGCGGAAGTCAAAGAAGACGACCCCATTGTGGAGGTTGCTACAGACAAGGTTGATTCTGAGATTCCGGCACCCTCGGCCGGTACAATATCCTCTTTCCTGGTAAAGGAGGGTTCGGTTGTTAAAGTCGGAGAAACCATTGCTATACTTGAGACCAACTTAGTTGCAGGGCTTGAAGAACAGGCAGCAGTCACTAAAGAGGTTGAGAGAATTCGTGAAACCATAAAGGAGGTACGCGAGGAAATAAAAACGGAACAGACTGCAACACGGGAAATGAAAAGCCGCACCCCCTCCGGAAAATTTCTTTCCCCTTTGGTAAGAAGCATTGCCGCAAGCGAAAACATAAGCTATCAGGAACTTGACAGGATAACAGGTTCGGGAATGGACGGCAGGATAACAAGGGATGACGTCATCAGGTTTCTGGATGAGAAACGCAGTAAGGAAACAAAACAAAACGAGGCTCCTGAAAAACCGGCTCCCTCAACCTCCAGACAGCAGGGAGACGAGATTATAGAAATGGACAGGGTGAGAAAGCTTATTGCCGATCACATGGTCATGTCGAAAAGGACCTCCCCTCACGTCACGTCCTTCATCGATGCCGATGTAACCAGAATGGTTGCATGGAGAAACAGCGAAAAGGATAAATATCTTTCAAGGGAAGGACAAAAGCTCACCCTCACCCCAATATTTATTGATGCAACAGCAAGGGCTCTTTCCGAATTCCCGATGATAAACATTTCGGTTGACGGAAACAATATCATAAAAAGAAGGAACATCAACATAGGCATGGCAACAGCTTTGCCCGACGGTAATCTGATCGTCCCGGTAATAAAGAATGCCAACGAAAAGAATCTGACCGGACTGGCTCTGACTGTCAACGACCTGGCTGAAAGAGCCCGGAACAACAAGCTC
Source organism: uncultured Bacteroidales bacterium (assembly GCA_963840965.1). Lineage (GTDB taxonomy): Bacteria > Bacteroidota > Bacteroidia > Bacteroidales > VadinHA17 > LD21. Next base: position 321,248 of record CAWJAW010000005.1, read on the forward strand.
AAACCGGATGAGATCACCGGAGGCACCTTCACGGTCACCAACTTTGGCAGCTACAACAATCTTACCGGAACCCCCATAATCAATCAGCCGCAGGCTGCTATACTGGGAACAGGCGCTATAAGGAAAATGCCGGCTGTCGTTGAAACTCCCGAGGGCGACATGATAGCTATACGACATATCATGATCCTTTCCCTAAGCTATGACCACAGGGTTATCGACGGTGCTCTTGCCGGAAAATTTCTGAACAGGATCAGGGAAATCCTCGAAAGCTACACTCCAGACCAGACCTGACCCTAATCCCGAAGGCTTTACTTAATCATTCTGTTATAGCGTATAATAATAGAATACGCGATAGCGTTTACTTTGCAAATTTGTTATATTTGTTTTTAATGATTAAAGCCAGGGGACACATATACATTCTTTTACTGCAGCTGATATTTTCGGTGATTTTTCCCTTTGTTTCAACCGCTCAAACGAAAACCGAACAAAAAAAGATATTTGCTGAGGCTGAGTCACGTTACCTCTTCGATGAATCTGAGCTGGCAAATCCGCTTTACCTTCTTCTTGAAACCGAGGACAACTTCAACATTAAGCACAAGATCGGCGCCTGTTACCTGAATATTCCTGGAGAAAAAGAAAAAGCCATCCCCTACCTTGAAGCTGCAGTCAGACAGTCCTCATTCGATGCAAGAATTAATTCCTTCAGGGAGAAAAGGGCCCCTCTCGACTCATACTTCCTTCTTGCAAAGGCCTATATGATTAATAATGAACTTGAAAAGGCGCTGAGCACCTTCGACAAATTCAAGAGTCTGGCCCAGGAAAATGAGGTGAAGGGACGGATGAAGAACCTTGACTATATTGACCAGCAAATTCAAGCCTGCAACAATGCAATCAGCAACCAGGAGGACCCCTACAGAATAAGCAAAAGAAGACTTGGAAAACAGTTCAGCCAGGGATCTATAAATGAGAACCCGGCAGTTAGCTTCGACGGGAATACAATTGTATACACAGAACGGCGCGGCCTCATAAATGCGCTGATGTTCTCAAGAAAGATCAACGGCAAATGGCAAACTCCGGTCGAGATAAACTCTCAGCTGAATTCCGGTGACGATTGTTCATCCTGCTCCCTTAACAGCGACGGCACAGTACTGTATCTGTACAAAACCGATAATTTCGACGGAAACATCTACTCATCCCGGTACGTAAACGGGTCATGGACCCCGATTACAAAACTGAACCGCAACATCAACACGAAATACTACGAGTCGCACGCCGCAATCGCACCCGATGGCAAAAAACTTTATTTCACAAGCAACAGGGACGGAGGACAGGGAGGACTCGACATATACGTATCCGAGCTGGATGCTTTTGACGACTGGGGACCAGCCATCAACCTTGGTCTTTCCGTCAATACAATCTACAATGAAGACACTCCTTTTATTACTGTCAACGATTCCTTGCTTTACTTTGCATCCGAAGGACATAGCGGAATGGGAGGTTTCGATATTTACTGCAGCTCCGGACACGGAAGGATATGGGGCGCTCCCAGGAACATAGGGTACCCTATAAATTCAACTGATGACGACAGATTTTTCCAGCCTTTCAATAACGATGAAAACGGATTCTACTCCATCAACACCGACTATAAAAAGAAGGAGATCTTCTACATAACCCTTACCAGTTACAGACTGAACAAGGTTTATGAGTTGTCAGGAAATTACAGTCTGAAGGATACTATCACGGAATTCGATGAGAGCAATGCCATTTACCTGATCGACAAGGCTTCTGGTGACACAGTCGATACCGGATTCCCCGACGCTTCAACAGGAAATTACAGCTTTATGGCAGCCCCCGGTGCATACCGGCTCCTGTATACCGCTCCGGGATATTTTACCCAGCAACAGGATACCACCATTGCCAACACCACTCCTCCGGGTTTGATTCAGCTTGATGATATCATCCTCGACAAAAATCCGCAGGCCGGAGAACAACTTGACCTTTCGAATATTCCGGTTGTCGACCATATCGACCCTGATATCCTCATAAAAGACCTCCGGGTTTATGATGTAACCGACAACGACTTGCAGGATACAACGATTCTCTATTACACGGTACAGGTAATGGCGCTCTATAATCCTGTTGATATAAGTTACTTCAGGTATGTCGATGATATAAGGGTGTTTTATAACGCTTCCGACTTTTTCTACAGGTATACAACAGGTGTATTTAAGGACAAGAACAATGCTTACGCCCACCGCGATATGCTATTCAGACTGGGATACCCCGACGACCTCTTTATCAAGAAAGTGATACGTGGCACCGATGAAAAAGATGTCCCGAGTCGGAAATACTGGTCCATTCAGCTGAAAGCCACAAGTGTTCCTGTAGATATAGCTGCCACGTTCCCGGGATTGAAAGGTGTCAGGGAAACTAAAGAAGTTGACGGGATGTATCATTATCTGTATGGCAGCTATTCAACAGTTGAAGAGGCAAAAACCATTATGAAAAGAAGTGAATTAATGGAGTTTAGTGATGCCTTCGTGAGAGAAATTAGCATTCTGTTGAAGAAATAGCTAAATTTACTTTCTTAGTTTTATCTAAAAGCGTGGAAATATTCTACATTTTTGTAATATATTTATTGTCATAATAATTTTACAAAAAGATGAAACACTTCTACCCCGCCCGGAAATACTTCATCATTGCGGTTCTGTTTGCCTGTTTTGTACCGCTTAGCGCCCAGGAAATACCATTGAGAGATTTTCAGAGGGCCTTCAGGAATGCCGATATTTACTACCTTTATGATGAGAACTACCTCAAAGCAGCTTCATTATACGAGCCCCTGTTTAAGCAATATCCCGACAACCACAACCTTGCTGCAAAACTTGGGATATGCTACCTGAACCTTGAGGGTAAAAACCAGGAGGCCCTGGCTCTCCTTAGAAAAGCTGCAGCAAATGTGGTATCAAGCGAAAAGGATTATAAGCAGACAGGAGACATGGCACCCCTCGATACCTACCTGTATCTCGCAATAGCATTCCAGCGGAACGATAGTCTCGAGCAGGCTCTGACCTACCTGAACGACGTAAAAAAGAAACTCTCTCCGTCCGACACCTACCAGATGGACTTTGTCGATCTTCAGATCCGTAACTGCAGGTATGCAATGGAGATGAAGAAAAGACCGGTAAGGGTGATAACAGAGTATTTTGCCCCATGGCTCGCAAATTTCCCCGGAGCCTGTAATCCGGTCCTGGCCAAAAACGACTCGGTGTTCGTATTTACAGTTAAAAATGAAGGCATAACCCAGATATACTGCTCATACAAGAACACAACCTGGAACGAACCAACCAACATCACAAATCAGCTGGGCGGTTTTGACCGATTTTATACAAATTCCATTACCGGCGATGGTAAAATGCTTGTCATGTACCTGGATGACGGGGGAGACGGCAACCTCTATTACAGTATGAGAACCGGCACTACCTGGTCGAAAATCAAATCATTGGGCAAACCTATTAACTCCATCTATTGGGAGTCTCACGGATTCGTCACTCCCGATGGCCAGACAATGTATTTCACCAGCAACAGGCCCGGTGGCGAGGGCGACCTTGATATATGGTCATCGCGCAGGCTGGCCGACGGTAACTGGGAAGCTCCGGTGAACCTTGGAAGTACAATCAATACCCCCTATGATGAAAACACTCCCTATTTTGATGTTGAAAACGATGCCTTGCTCTTCAGCTCAATAGGACATATTACAATGGGCGGACTCGATGTTTTCAGATCCCAGAACAGGGGTGGTGCCTGGACTCAGCCGGTGGGGATGCCTTACGCCTTTAATAACGTTCAGGAAAACAGCCATTTTATCCTGAACAACAATGCTCCGGGTTTTATCGCCAGCCGTTTTGACGACAAAGCAAATGAGAGAAACATTTTCGAAATAGTTGCTATCGATCCTGCTGATGAAATAACTACCGCTTCCGGTACAATAACTCTTGAAGACGGAATGGAGGTCGACCCAAAAGTTTCACTTATCACTCTCAAAAACCTTAAAACAGACGAAATAATCCAGAATATTCCGGTGAACCCCGACGGGACTTTTCAATTCGAAATTAAACCGGGTGATTATGAGGTGTACATAAGTCACGATGGATATAACACCGATACCTTAACTCTCAACCTGCCACTCTATTATACAGGTAGCTTTCTTGCAGTGAGTCCGTCTCTTGCTCCCGAAAAAGTGTTTGCCGGTGACTTCCTTTCAATCCAGAATGTGCTATTTGATTTCGACAAATATGATCTTAGCGACGAGGCAAAACAAACACTTGAGGTACTTAAGAATATTCTCATAACAAATCCCGACCTTACAATTGAGGTAGCAGGATATACCGACTCCAAAGGAAGTACAGAATATAACAGAAAACTTGCTGATAAACGTGCTCAGGCAGTTATTGACTACTTCAAAATGTCGGGCATCGAGGGAGGGAAATTCCTTAAAAAGGCTTTCGGCGAATTAAATTTCGTGGCAGTCAACAGTAATCCTGACGGATCAGATAACCCCGAAGGAAGAAAATATAACAGGAGAGTAACTTTCGGAATCATCAATCCCGGAACAGGGGTGGTGATAAGGCATGAAGTCTACACGCCAAGGCACCTCAGACAGCCAGGCGCCATGAAGTATAGCATTGTGCTTAAGGAGACCAAGGATGTGTTGTCGACTTCCTACTTCAGCAACGTCATCAAGGACGAAATGCTTTTTATCAGGACAATCAAAACTGAAACAACAAACCTTTATGCCCTCGGTGTGTTCTTTAACAGATCGGATGCAGTGACTTACCTTGGCTATCTGAAGGGACTGGGCCTCAGCGAAGCATATGTTATCAACCAGTATGAACTTGACAGCATGGCAGACGACGGTGATCCTGTCAAAATGCTATCACCCGCCACAACACAATTGGTTTACTCCATCCAACTTAAAGCAACAAGGAATCCCATTGACGTAAGGAGAATCTTCCCTGGCTATGAAGGTGTGCGGGAAATTGTCGCTGAAGACGGATTCTACAAATATGTCTGGGGAGAATTCAGGTCAGTAGCTCAGGCCAAAGAAGCTCTGACTGAAGTGAAGAAAGATTTTGATGATGCCTTTATAAGGCAGGTAAATGTGGTAAGATAAACCGGCAATTAATATACAGGATACCTTTTGTTAAGATACAGGGAAATAAGCTTGCGGGCCCTTGAACCGGAGGACCTGGAATTACTTTACCAGTGGGAGAACGACATGACTAACTGGCTCATAAGCAATACTGTAACACCGTTCTCAAAATATACTCTAAAGCGTTACCTCGAAAATTCCCACAAAGACATCTATGAGACCGGACAGGTCCGCCTCATGATCGACCATATTACTGACAATAAAACAATTGGAACAATTGATCTGTTCGATTATGATCCTTTCCACAGAAGGGCAGGTGTGGGAATCCTGATTGCGCTCGAAGAATACCGCAGAAAGGGTTTTGCAACAATGGCGCTTAAATGCCTTATAAACTATTGTTTCAAAACTCTTATGCTTCGTCAGCTCTACTGCAGTATCATGTCAAATAATAAGGAAAGCATGACACTGTTCAGTAAACTGGGTTTTATTCAGGCCGGGACAAGGAAAGACTGGATAAGGATTTCCGACGGGTACCTCGATGAGCATCTTTTCCAGCTTGTCAATCCCGATTCATAAGTTTCATTTGAGTCCTGAAGCCAGCAGACCACAGGCGGCAAAGATATCTGCCCCTGAGGATTTCCTGATCGATGCCGAGATCCCGGAAATTACAAGTTCATGCCTGAAATGATTCATTGTCTCCGGCGTTGAGGATACATTGCCGTCGCCCGGAACTGCATGATATGGCAACAGGTTTACTCTGATGCCGGTATTCCTGAGCAGCTCCATCAATCCCTCAAGATGCCTCCGGGTATCATTCATATCCCTGATCATGATATAGGCAACACTCAAACGCCTCTTTTTACCTGCCCGGGCCGATTTCATCACCTCAATAATCTCTTCGGCAGGATACTTTCTTTCTGCCGGAACCGAATTCAGTCTTTCTTCGGGAAAAGGAGAAAAAAGACTGAGTGCCAGGTTGCATTCACATGAATCCAGGAACTTTCGCACACCTGGAGTTATCCCTACTGTCGAGACTGTAATGTTCCTCGGACTTAAGGCCATTCCCCATTCTGCAGTCATGATATCGCAAGCCTTCAGGACATTGTCAAGATTATCCATCGGCTCTCCCATTCCCATGAAAACGACATGGGTAACCTTGCCATCAATTTCCGGACCAAGAACCTGGGTCAGAATATCCCTTACAGAAAGATCACCTCTGAAACCATACTGTCCGGTGGCGCAAAAAGGACACCCCATCCTGCAACCCGACTGCGAAGAGACGCATACTGTCGTTCTCTTCGGATTGCTCATCAAAACTGTCTCAAATTCTTTCCCGTCTTCATTCCTGAACAGGAATTTTACGGTTCCGTCAACAGACTTTATTGAAGAAACAGGACCAATTAAACCCTGAAACGATGTTTCCTTTAACTTCTCCTTAATCCTTCGGGGAAGGCCCCTGATCAATATATAATCGTCCGACTTCCTTTTGTAAAGCCAGTTGGCTATCGCCAGGGCATGCCTCTCATTGCATTCCGCCAGATCACCTATCTCTGATGCTGTAAGCCCGCAAAGGCTCTTCATATCATTACTGTGAAATCAGTCCCCTGTTTTTCAGAAGAGGCTCAATCTTAGGCTCACGGCCGCGGAAATTCACATACATCTGCATGGCATCCATTGTACCGTCTTTCTCAAGAATATTCCTGCGGAACGATTCGGCTGTTGCCCTGTCGAAAACGCCCTTTTCCCTGAAGGCTTCAAAGGCATCATTATCGAGAACGGCTGCCCATGTATAACTGTAGTAGCCAGAATCATATCCGTCAATGATGTGAAGGAAATATGTACTCCTGTACCTTGAAACAATCTCAGGTATCAGCCCTATCCTGTCAAGATATTCCTTCTCAAAACTCTGAACATCAACATTTGCCGGAGCCTCCTGTGTATAATAAGCTATGTCGAGCAACGAGGCTGCAAGCAACTCGGTGTTTATGAACCCCTGATTGAAATACTTGCTCTTGTCCAGTTTCTCCACCAGAGCGGCAGGGATCGGTTCGCCTGTTTCGTAGTGACGTGCATATACCTCAAGCAATTCAGGCTCTGTAGCAAAATGTTCCATTATCTGCGAAGGAAGTTCCACAAAATCCCAGGCTATGTAAGATGAGTTGTATGTGTTCTTGCAGAACAATCCTTCAAGGGCATGTCCGAATTCATGAAAGAGAGTCTCCACCTCTTCAAGGTTAAGCAGGGCAGGCAGTTCATCCGTAGGGCGGGTGAAGTTACAGACTACTGTCACTACGGGCGTGACTGGCTTCCCATCAACAACATGATGGCTTCTGTATCCTCCGCACCATGCTCCCTGCTGCTTACTTTCGCGCGGATGAAAATCGAGGTAAAGGACTCCGATATGCGTTCCGTCCTCTTCTTTGACTTCATAGGCTTCAGCATCAGGATGAGGAAGAGGTATGTTGGTCAGCGGAGAGAAAGAAATTCCATACAGCCTGTTTGCGCAGGTGAAAACACCTTCCCTTACATTGTCAAGAAGGAAATAAGGCCTGAGAGCATTATCATCAAGGTCGTACTTTTCTTTGCGCACTTTCTCTGCATAATACCACCAGTCGGATGGCTCAAGCTTGAATTTTCCGCCCTCGCGGTCAATGATAAGCTGCATCTCCTTAACCTCATTTCTGGCTACAGGAACTGCCCTGGACCACAGGTTGTTCAGAAGATCCAGAACGTTCTCCGGGTTCTTTGCCATCCTGGGCTCAAGAACAAGGTGCGAGTGTGTCTTATATCCAAGCAGTTTGGCGCGCTGAGCCCTCAGTCTTACTATATCGGCAAGTATCTTGTTGTTGTCATATTCATTCCCGTTATTGCCGCGGTTGGTGTAGGCACTGAAAAGTTCGCGGCGAAGATCCCTGTTTTCCGAATACTGAAGGAACGGAAATATGCTCGGCCTTTGTGTGGTAAAAGCCCACTCGCCTTCCCGGCCAGCAGCTTTTGCAGCTTCAGCAGCTGCATCGGCTATTGATTCAGGCAATCCGGCAAGACCATCCTTACCGACAAACAGTTTATAGTTGTTTGTCTCGGCCAGAACATTCTGGCTGAACTTCACTCCCAGTACCGATAGTTTCTGGTTTAAGTTCATAAGGGTATCCTGGTCAATCTTGCTCAGGTTGGCTCCGTTCCTTACAAACTCCTTGTAAAGGTTCTCGAGAATGAATTTCTGTTCATCGGTAAGTGTTTCGGAAGCCTGGTTTTCGTAAACCTGCTTTACCCTCTTGAAAAGCTCAGGATTAAGCACTATTTCATCCTGATAGGCTGCCAGTTTCGGAGAAATTTCCATTTCTATGTTCTGCAGCGAATCACTTGTATTTGCTGAAGCCTGGGCAAAAAACACCTGTGATACCTTTGACAGCAGTTCACCGGACCTGTCGAGAGCGCCTACAGTGTTCTCAAAATTGGGTTCTTCCGTGTTGCTGATCAATTTCTGAATATCCTTCTTTCCCTCTTCCATTCCTTTCTCAAAGGCCGGCATATAATGTCCGGCATGGATTTTTTCGAACGGCGGTACGTCGAACAGAGTGTTGTAATCAGAGAAAAAAGGATTGACTTTTTCATTAACCCTGTTCTTGCAGGAACCCAGGATAAGGCATGGCAATCCAATGATTAAAAGGACTTTAGTTAGATTTTTCACTGTCGCAGATATTAAGTTTATTTTACTCAGTTATCGATAATAATGCAAAATAAGTTTATAAAAAACTGTTATCAAAAGAAATATGGATTATTTTTGTCATCCCGTTTCAGTCACCAGTGTGTAGCCGGGCCGGGCACAACAGACTAAAATCCGATTGCGATCAGGAATCCTGGAGAGATGGCAGAGTGGTCGAATGCGGCGGTCTCGAAAACCGTTGTCCTGCAATCGTGGGACCGGGGGTTCGAATCCCCCTCTCTCCGCAAAGCCAAAATACCTCCCTTCCGCTTGGAAGGGATTTTTATTTTCAGACAATAAGGGCCATGCTCGCATGAGCCTTTATTGGATGAAAATAAAAAGACTTACGAGGCAACGAGTAAGGAGGTATTTTGGCTTTCAGCCTCCCCCAATGGGGATCACCGAAGGTAATCCTCCCCCGGGGATTATGGGCGGAGCCAATAATCCTCTTTCACGGATTATATCTCGCCCCAAGCACAAGTTTATCACCCGAGTCATCTATCTCATATAGCTGAGGCTTACGCGGGCCGTTCCCTTCTGAATGATGGATAATAAAAAGTCTTTTACCTTCAAATGTGGTGAATATCATTCCATGTCCGGAATTATCACCCTTGAAAGACTCTTGTTCCTGAACCCATGGACCTTTTAATTTTCCTGAAACAGAATAAGCTACGCCCTGGGCATACCTGTGGTCTCCCCAGCTTGACCATAGCATGCCGAGCTTACCGGTCCCAGTACGGAACATTTGCGGTCCATCGGTAACCCATCCCGGCATCTTCATGCCAAAAGTGGCTTCACCAATGCTGTTCATCTCCTTTGACCAGGCAGCCTCACTGGCACGGAAGATTGTAGTCGGTTCGGCGGTTCGATGGGTCAGATCCTTTGATAGGGGCATGTAATCCATTGTTCCGTCAATTAGCTGGGTCCACTCATGAACAAATACCATATAGGTGGTGTCATTCTCGACATATAGAGTACCATCGATGATATCCCAATCTTCCGGGCCGAGACAGAATTCATGTTCAGCAACCAAAGGTTTGAAAGGTCCTTCGGGTGAATCAGCTACCAAAAGCTGAGTCTGATTGCGCGGCACATTGTACCGGCGGGGAACTGCCTGGATCACAACGCTGTGATCGCTCCATGTACCTGCATAATAGTATTTTCCCCCAATATGGTGAATCTCGGCCGCAGCTACCCAAAGCCCATCCATCCATGTTCCCTTGAGGTCTATTATTGGGTATGGGCCGGTCCACATTTTCAGATCTTTACTTTTGTACAGGCGGCCACCGGTGCCAGTAAGATAATAGGTACCTGACTTTTCATCGGGATAAATAAAGGGATCACTCATTGAAATATCATCAATAGAAACAGTCTGGATCTGCGGTTCCGGACGAGGTGGTCTGAATGCAGGCATCTGACCGCCAGAACCAGGAGCGGGAATGGGTCCGCCGAAATTATTCTGTCCCGGATTAGCCGGAGGTGCCTGTTCTCCCCGGACAATCTGTTTTTTCTCTTTTGCCTGAGTCTGAGCTGCGGCTTGTTTAACATTGCACGATACCAAAACAAATGCAATGCATGCAACTAAAACTGAAAATGTGTTTAATTTCTTCATAATTCTTTCGGTTTTATTGATTTGGTTTTTAGATTCCGGATTATATCTTTTGCCATTTGTAGTCGGATCAGGGGATGGGAACAGAAAGACTCTTCTGAAGGATCATTACCAGGTCCTCAAAACTGTCGGGTTGCGGGATGACCCATCGTGAACCGAAAATCAGTTTGGGTATTCCACCCATTCCGTTTTGCAGTGTTTGTCCGTAAATTCCGGCGGTTGTCTTTAAATACGTATCGATCCAGGGATCTTCCATTGAATTATTGAATTTGTCCTGGCCGACCAGCTCAATTGCTTTTGCCCTGGTGGCTTCCAGACTTCTTGGCAGCCAGCTGTCACCAGATTCAAAGGTGAACATCCAGTTTTCGAATTCAGGAAAAACCTCCCTGTCAGCCAGCCAAACGGCCAGCCCGATCTTTGTCAGTTCGCATGAGTTCCTGAACTGATCCACATCTCTGGTGATATGCGGGTTGCATTGGGGATTCAAAGGGGAAGGACAAAGTGCAAAAGCCAGCTTCCCTGAATACCTGTTTACAGCCTCAGTAAGCATAAAATGCAATTTCTGGCAATGAATACACTGATAATCAAATAATAAGGAAACAACACAAGGTGAGTCCGGGGCCCCGATCATAGGTACGTTATTGTAATCAATGGCAATAGCATTTCCCTCGGACTCTCCATCCAGGTTAACAGTCTCTGAAGTAACTATAACCTGGGATATGACAAGTAATCCCGCAAGAACCAGGCCTGTCAGAAACCTGAACAACACGGCAGGTGGACGAATATTCTGACCTGTAAAATAATTAACAGCCCTCCAGATGACAAATACTGCCAACAACATCCCGGTGATGTGCGTAATCATGCAAAATGGGCAAAAGTCCCTAATGATCCATTTCTGTACGATTGTGAACCATAAAGCACTTCCGGTAACAGAGCCGGCCAGTACCAGCATCACACTCCAGGCCAGGCGCCGGATCGGTGCCTCTGTAGCCGGACTAATAAAAAAACCGGCAGCCAGCATAGAGAGATAGACACCAAGTGCCAGACCACTGACAGGTAATATCCCCGCTATCATCGACCACTGGCTGCTGAGCACCTGTTCACACGGGCTCCCTCCACCGCATCCAATCATGGGTCCGCCTGCTATATAATGCCAGCTCATGATGGCGCTAAAAACCAGTGCCATGGTGTTCAATCCCACCAGTATCCACCGCCACCAGGGCCAGTATTTTTTTGTTGTCCTCACTGAGGTTTCCTGAAATATTGATTTGGCTCACCCGGTGTTGGAAGACTGCCGGCTATCTGGGATCCAATCTCATGAGCCATAGTCAATGTACTTGCAAGGGTTATTCCGCTTCCGGATACCTGTGAACCTGCAGGATGGCCGTACTTAAGAGACGTGGTAACTTTGACAGTGTCTGCAGGGACATTCCCTGGTGCTCCTCCGAAACGACGACGCCCGGGAGCTATGGCAGCAATTACAACAGTCTCACTGTTTTTACCACTGCCAATGGTGACAGACTGTCCAGGATTAAAACCTTCCACGCTTGCAACCAGAATAACTTTCTTTCCGGCGTTTGCGGAAGTTCCGACAATGGTACCTCCGGGTGTTCCGACTGCTGCAATAACTGCAGTCTCGCTGTTTGTGCCTTTTCCGATTATTATCTTCTGACCAGGGCTTAAGTCTGCCACACTTGCGACTTTGATATTAGTTGAATTGGCTGCAGCCGGGGACAATATTGTAATACTGTTCTGTATTAAGAAATCGCGGCAATTGAAGTCGCTGTCAGCACCGTCCGGATATCGGCCTGCGCTTCTGTCAGGCATGCTGGCTGGCATACCAGGACCAATCCTGAAGCCTCTTCCCATACTGGGAGTGGGTACAAAGCATCCACTTGCACCAGCTCCCGATTCTGCCTGATAGCCTTCGGAGGCCCAGGGATCGACCAAACCGCCATAATTGAGACCGTCAACAACGATTCCATTTGCATTACGCAAAACCATGTTGCCGGAAGCGGGTGAAAGGGCGGGTCCGCCAAACCACTGGTTGGGAGTCATAGTTCCTTGGTAGCCTGAGGTAGTAACCTTTTCGTTCAATACTACCGCATCAATATCATGATTGAAGCCAAGGGGCTGGTCAAGTGTGATGCTGGAGCTGAGTGCCAGAACAGGCTCATTGCTCGAATGGGCAAAGGCAGTAGCCGGCTGGAAACTGATCCCCGTTCCCCTGACACTGAATGGCATGTTGGAAGCATGGTCGAACTTCAACGCTTCAGCCAGGTCGAGTCCTGTACCCGGATCCTCCGTATCCTTCAGGGGGCCATTGAAAGTACTGCGAACAGACTGCGTGCCGACATTCGTTACGGTGACAGTTTCGATCCCGTGACCTTCACTGTCAATGTCCAGTCTGATTTTGTCACCGACCGATATATTGGCAACAGAGGATACCTTGATGTTTCTATCGCCGGCTTTCGCGTCCATTGACAGCCAGGCTTGTGTCCCGGGCTTGCCAATATTGGTTATTGTGACCACTTCATATTTCTCAATAGCTTGCGCAACAGCCGGGTAGGTCGCACCATAACCGATGGCCATTTTCTGTCCCACCTCGAAACCATTCACACTTGTGACAGGTATATTGTCAGAATCTTCGGGGATAGTGATTACCGGCCCGTCGGGAAGAGGCTGCCACACTGTTGTTGAGCCTCTGGGTCCTCCGCGGGGTCCGCCGCCGAATGGTGAAGCAGGTGACTCAGGCTGGGCAGGTACGGTTAAACTGACTATGGTGCGTTTCTCAACTTCCAAACCCGTACCAATTTCAATCATATCTCCAACAGACATGCCTTCTGTATTTCTTACATAGATTGTCGACTCACCCTTTTTTGCGGGAACAGCCAGCCCCGAGTTGGAGAGGCCTAAAAGGTAAAAACCTCTGGCAGCAAGCTTTGTCCCGGACGGAATTCTGATTGATGAAAAGACTGGCATCTGGGTTGCATGTTGGGTTAGAGTCCAGTCAGAAATATCTGCTTCGCTTTCACCAGCGTTATAAAGTTCTATAAATGTATTAGTTGAATTAACAGCAGAACCATCGCTTATGCGGAACTCATTAATCTTCACCGGATTGACGTTTCGCACCTTTTCAACAGCTGTTTCCGATTGAGTTTTGCCCGAAACCTTGGTCCACGAAGCCGTACCAACAAGGTCACCGTTAAAGATCCCGGATCCTGAAGTGACATTGAAGGTTGCACTCACGCTTGCACCAGGAGCGATCGATTCAGCGAACTTCTTTGAAGTTTCGGTGGAGCCTGAAACTACAGATTCCCATCCACCTGGTGTGGTTATGCTCAGGGTGAGGTCATTAATAAGTGTACCGGTGGTATTTGTGAATCTCACAGTAGTGTTATGCGATGACTCTGGCGAGAATGTCTGAAGTCCTGCAGGAGTGTCTATAGTCTCAGCCGGGGCAATGCTCAGGCGTTGTACATCATACTTTGCAGCAACTATATTAGCCTGTATCTTCTGATATGTTTCCAAAGTTGGAAAAGTGCCCGGGGCTGTCATAGCACCTTCGTAGAAGGTACCCTGTGAGCCGACACTGTTGTCGCCTCCGTTTCCCAGGAGGATAGCTCCCTGCTTGCGCATCGGATCATAACTGTTTCTGTCATTGATAATACGTGGTCCGTCGAACATGACTTTCAGATCACCCTGCTGTGCATCGCCGCCCAAAGATCTCCAATGGTGCGGTTCGCCATCTGCTGTAGCGGTTACAAACCGCCAGGTGATTGCAGGCAGATCGGGACAGTATTTATCGTTTGGAGAAGGATTGACACAACCCACCAGGTTGTTCTCCTGATCAGTCATGATCCAGGGACCGGGGGTCTGTCCATGATACCATGCAGTGGCGTTTCCGTAGTAAGTGGTTTCCATCGTACCGTCACCGTCGTCGCGGCTGTCGGTTTCGGCGTTGCCGTAATCGAAACAGCAGCCTGAATTATAATGGTGTCCGTTAATAACCCAGTATTGACCTTCTGCCTGATCGTCGACGGCTGTACCAACCGGGTCGTCGTCGCGGAGACCCATGCCCGGTTCGATAAAGATACCGTAAACCTTGTGCCCCATGAGTGTAACCGGGGCCATGTCAGCGATCGGCAGGTTATTAAACCCACCCATGGCCGGACCACTGAAGCCGCCACGCGGTGCCTGCGTGAGGTGATTGCCTTTACCTGACTGGTCGTAAAGAATGGTTATCCAGCAATAGGTATCGGAGCAGAACTTATCCTGCGCGTCCGCATCGGCATATCCGCCCGGGTCGCCCTTGCCTGACCTGACCACACCTATATCCAGTGTCTTGCCGTCGGACTGGCGCATGACCTGGTACAAGGGACCGTTATACGACGAATACAATGCTCGTGTGCTGCTGTGAGCAGCCACGCACGGATTTCCAGCATCTGCAAGGATATCACACGGACCTTCCGGTCTGGAGGAAGATGAATTGCACCCTGTCCCTGCCAGCATTATCACCATCACAAGTGTAACAGGCAGTATGAGCGCAAGGGAAACAACGATTAAAAAACGGCTTTTCTTTTTCATCGGGTTACAGGTTATTTTACAGGCATATCCTATTAATTAAAAAACAAATGTGCAAATTCATACTGACTACAACGTCAGGCTTGAAACTCGAAATCTTCGATTAACGCCAGCCTTTCCACATTACATCAGTATCCCCGCCAGACTGGCCGAAATATATGACGCCATTGTTCCGCAGATCATCGCCTTGAATCCCAGCCGGGCCAGATCGGCCTTTCGTGAGGGAACCATCGCCCCTATTCCTCCAAGCTGAATAGCTATTGAACTGAAATTTGCAAATCCGCAAAGGGCAAAACTTGCTATTACTATTGACTTCGGACTGAGTGCACCCTGATGTATCAACGGTGCCAGATCAGAATAAGCAACAAACTCATTGATAACCATTTTGGTTCCCATCAATGAACCCACATCAAATGATTCTGCCACCGGAACACCCATTACAATGGCAAACAGCGAAAAGAAAGCCCCGAATACATCCTTAAGTCTCAGACTGTTTACATCAAGTCCGATGAAATCGAGTGACAGTCCGGTCCATCCAAGGAAAAGACCGAAATATCCAAGAAGAGCGTCTACCAGTGCCACAAGGGCGATAACGCCGATCAGCATGGCAATCACGTTAATCGAAATGGCCATCCCATCGCTTGCCCCGTGCGAAATGGCATCCATTATATTGGTTTGTTCCTTTTTCACTTCAATCTTCACAACTCCCTTGGTTTCGGATTCCTGAGTTTCGGGGAACACGATTTTTGATATCACCAGAGCCCCGGGAGCCGCCATCAGACTGGCAGCAAGAAGATAAGATGCAGGAACCCCCATTGAAATATAGACTGCCATTACACCTCCCGCAATGCAAGCCATGCTTCCGGTCATCGAAGCAAGAAGCTCCGACATGGTCATTCCCGACAGATAAGGCCTGATCATGATCTGCGCCTCCACCTGGCCGACAAATGCACTCGCCACATTCGACAGCGCTTCACTTCCGCTCACTCTCATAACCCAGTGCATGAAACGGGCAAGCACGGCAACAATCCTCTGCATTATCCCTACATGATAGGCCATGGCGACTAGTACACACACAAAAATAATAGTGGGAAGGAGTGTGAACAGGAAAACACCCGCACTGACAATCGAAGGAGGTAAAATCTCAGAGATCTTTGTCAGATCGCCAAAAACAAAAAGACCCCCTTCCTGCGAAAAGTCAAGCAGTTTATTGATAACCTTGCCAAGCCAGGCAAAAATATCCTGGCCTACCGGCACCTTAAGAATAAAAATTGCAAGCGCAAGCTGAAGAAGAAGGCCTGTAACCACGAGCCTTACATTAATGGCTTTCCTGTTGTTCGACCAAAGAAATGCCAGTCCGAGAATTACAATGATCCCAATGATACCAGTGAATCGTGACATGCAGGAATGAATTAGTTTAGAGTCTGACTCAAACCTACATTTTTTTTTGATTCAATGATAATCCTTTCCGGAAAAAGATGCTATGTATAAACAGCTATCTGGCCCCTGCGGGGAACTGCCCTGTAAAGGATCTTTGCATCAGCTTTTGGCAATCTGATCTTTATGAAGAGATGATATTCGGGAACCCTGAGCCTGGCGATACTCTTCAAGTAGCTCCATGTTGTTCTGAACCGGTCCCTGAGGTCAAAAAAGAATAACTGACGCCTGTCACTTTTCAGCGTATCGGTGGTTTGATAAACATAAATCCTGATCCCGTTGTCCATTTCCAGGATATAATTGACGGGCTCATAATCGGAAGTGTCGGGAATAATATCAGGTTTGAATTCACTTGTATCCTTTGGTGCCATTTTGATCATCAGCGGTTCCTTCTTTATGGTCGCCAGGTCGTTTACAATGTTCATCGGTGACGCCAGCATCGACGAAATTGCATAATCATCCGTCCTCCGAAGGATTCCGCTAACCCTGTAACAGTTAATCCTGACAGAATGCACGGTGACACCGCTTATTTCGAGGTTAGCGGTGCTGTCGGAAAGATTAAGCGTCATATAGACCGAATCCGTTTCAGCCATACTTGTCCTGGCCTGAAGAAATGACTTCTCCTTAAGCAAGGCCATATAGGATGAATCTCTGTACAACCGTTCATTAATCTCGTTCTCTGAAGATTCTTCCGGACCATACTTTTGCCGGATATCTTCCAGCTTCCTTCCCGGAGCCATCAGCGATATGATTGTGAAAAATCCCAGGATCACCGCCATGATCACTCCCGATGAGATAAGTTTATTCTTTCTCGTTTTCATTCCGGCTTCCTCGTATTTCTCTTCCATAATTCTGCCTTATCTGAAATCAGAAAATATAAACTTTCGAACCAATCGCCAGAGTGTTGTAAATGGCTTTCAGGTCCTCGTCGTTAAGCCTGATGCAGCCATGAGTAACGGGCATCCCGAGAAAACGCTTGTAAAGCGTCCCATGAATCAGGTAACCGTCGCCGATGCTGAGCGCATAGTCGCCAAGCACTCCGTATTCATACCTCGAGTGATGAGTAGCTGCCGGAATGGGAAGGCCTTCTTCAACAAAGGCCCAGTCGGGCTTTCTCCATACAGGTGATGTGATCTTGCCCTGTATCCTGTATTTTCCCTTAGGAGTCTTGAACACCCAATGCCTTTCACCCTCGGTCTTGAGCATAGTATAACTTCCCGAACTGCAGAATCCTTCTCTTATCAGCTTTTTGTTCCTGTAGAGATAAAACCTGTTATCGGTTGTATTTATAACAATGTATGACTGTCCGGAGGTATAGGAAGCATATTTTTTTGAAAGTCTCTGAACATCTCTCGACAGGGTGGATATCTGCTTTTTGTAGTTCTGATCGTCCATGAGTTCCGGATCATTATCAAGCCGGGGCCTATGCCTCGACAATGCTTCCTGCATGCCAGGCACACCATAAATCACAAATGCCGTCAGTAAAAGGAATAAGAAAATTCCTCCAGATACCAGGAAGGTTTTTTTTACCGCTTTGCTGAACCCGGGGTTTGTTCCAAACTTTTCCTGAAGTGAGCGGAGCCTGGCCAAGAGGTCCCCATCCCGGTTCTCTTCCGGTATTGTTTCGTTTATATCTGTCCTGTTGTCATTCATAAAATTGTCATTCATGAAGCTTGTCGAGACTGACCGTTGATCCAACAATAGTCACCGGGGTGCCCTCCCCGGCGATCCTGAAAAGAACGTCCATTTCCTCATTGGTTATGGCAATGCAGCCTTCCGTCCAGTCGTATCCTCTTCCCCCTTCACCATGGATTTCGATAAGACTTCCTATCCTGGCCGTCTTTGGAAGTGCCCCGCCTGCAACAGACATTCTGAACTCTGCCTTGTCCGTCTCATTAGGATAGTCGATCAGTAGTGCCTTGTGATATTTCGTTCTTCCGCTTCCGAACTTTCTTACAACCTTGTACATACCCTCAGGCGTTGCCTTATCGCCCCTCTCCTTCTTGTCGCCCACCCAGTTCTTTCCAAGCTCGACATTATACTCATATTTTTGTACTCCCCCAAGATATACAATACATTTCCTCGAATACTTGTCAATAATGATAGCATAACCCTGGTTCTGACGCGATTCCCTTGTCGTTCTGTCAACCCATTGCTTCCAGGTTGGATAGGAATTGAAATACCCGGCAAGGTGTTCACTGGCATTTTCATAGGCATCAACGAGAAGAAGTTCTGAGCCTGCCACCTTCTCCTTCGCCGCTGAGTAATCACCCTTGTTGTAAGCCACTTCCGATTCCTTGAGAAGCATCCTGCCTTTTGATATCCGGCTCCAGACTTCGGAAGATAACGGATAGGAGTCAAACTTAAGGTCTATCTGATCTGCAAGATGATTAAGCTTCTCAAGCTTCTGCCCAAGATAAATATTCAGGTCAGTTACATTATTTATTGATATCCGCGAGGCCTGCCGTGCTTTCTGCTCCGACATCTGAGCCAATTCTGCCGTCCGGCTGTAGTCCCTGAACCAGATGAACCTTTCGTTCTCCTTCTGCCAGCTGACCATAGCAGAATCGTACAAAGACTTTGCCTCCCTGTAAAGACTCTTCGAATAGGTATGTGCATTGTTTGATACTGCTTCAGAAAGAGCTATTCTGGCCTGAGTGACTTGCTCCTCGGGGGATTCCGGAATAAGACTTGCAAAAATAAGTACTGCAATCGTGACAGTGATCACAATTGCAGTACTCAAAAAAATCCTTCTGTATTTCTTTTTTAGTCTCATCCGGGTTCTACCTTAAAAAAATCCCCGGGAAGACCCGGGGATTTTCATATTTCTTAAGCCTGGAATTAGAATCTTATCCTTGCTTTGGTAAGGACTTCCTTTACTTCAGCATTAAGACCTTCAGCCTTTTCCATAGCTGCTTTGATCTTGTTCATTGCATCCATGAAGGCACCTTTGTCAAGGAGACCCTGAGCTTCAGCAACAGCTGCATCAACTGTGGCAACGTCAGCCTTGATCTGTTCGATAACGGCTGCACCTTCTTTGCCCCTCGGCAGTTTCGGTATAAGCAGAGCATTCTCGTCAATGACAGTCTTTATTGAAGTCATCATTCCGGAAACCTCAGCTTTCACCTCTTCTTTCTTAGCTGCAACATTTGATGTTACAGTATTGGCAAGAGCTGTAACTTCTCCAAGCCTGGCTATCTCAGTCTTGAAATTCTTGAACATTTTTGATTCCTTGGCAGTGATGGCGGTCATCACAGAATTCAGTGAATCCTGGAGGGCTGCAAACTCGGCGGGCAAATAAGTAGCAGCTTCTGCTGATTTTGCTGCTTCAATGGCAGCATTGACAGTGTCAATTTCAACCTGGGGCTTCTTACCGCAACTTGTGAGGACGACAACCATTGAAATGACTGCTAATCCCATTAGTACTCTTTTTTTCATTTTCATTTTTTTTTTAAAATCCTTGCTTTTTTAAAATACCGATTATATAGTTTTAATCGTTCCCTTTGAAAAAATCGGTGCGAATATACAGATTTTTAGAAACCACTATACAATATTACTCTTTTTTATTTTTTTAACATTTGAATACAGATAAAATTTATGGTCAAATTTCTGGTACCAAAATTTCTTCATATCGTTTCAGGTAAAATTATTGTTGTAAAACAATAACCAGGATATTGAATATCGATAAAAATTCTGTTAAAAATGGCGGGCCGAGGGCGACAAAGGAGTAAGTCTTTTTATTTTCATCCAATCCGTGCTTATGCGAGCATAGCCCGGATTGGATGAAAATAAAAATCCCTTCCAAACGGAAGGGAGGTATTTTGGCTTTGCGGAGAGAGGGGGATTCGAACCCCCGGTACAGTTACCCATACGGCAGTTTAGCAAACTGCTGGTTTAAGCCACTCACCCATCTCTCCAAATAACTTTATGGTGCTACGGCAGTTTAGTCCCGAAACTTCGGGACTGGTTTAAGCCACTCACCCATCTCTCCAAATAACTTTATGGTGCTACGGCAGTTTAGTCCCGAAACTTCGGGACTGGTTTAAGCCACTCACCCATCTCTCCAAATAACTTTATGGTGCTACGGCAGTTTAGTCCCGAAACTTCGGGACTGGTTTAAGCCACTCACCCATCTCTCCAAATAACTTTATGGTGCTACGGCAGTTTAGTCCCGAAACTTCGGGACTGGTTTAAGCCACTCACCCATCTCTCCAAATAACTTTATGGTGCTACGGCAGTTTAGTCCCGAAACTTCGGGACTGGTTTAAGCCACTCACCCATCTCTCCAAATAACTTTATGGTGCTACGGCAGTTTAGTCCCGAAACTTCGGGACTGGTTTAAGCCACTCACCCATCTCTCCAAATAACGAAGACGGCGACAAAAATAGGAAATCATGGGTTAACTTCAAAATCTGACTGAATTATTTAATCGTACCCTGTTTCGCCGCCTCAAATACTCTCAAGCAAAAGCACATTCTCCACATGATGCGTGTGGGGAAACATATCCACAGGCTGAACTGCCGCCACCCTGTATTTCTCCGACATCAATCCGGCATCCCTTGCCTGAGTCGACGGATTACAACTGATATAGACGATCCTTGCCGGATTCGCAGCCAGTATCTGATCAACCACATCGCCATGCATCCCCGCACGCGGCGGATCGGTAATGATCACATCCGGCTTCCCCTTCTCCTCAAAAAACTTCTCATTCAGCAAGAGCCTGATATCCCCGGCATAAAATTCCGTGTTTACTATATTGTTGATCCGCGAATTGATCACGGCGTCCCGCACCGCTTCCTCAATATATTCTATTCCGACCACCTTTTTTGCCTTCCCGGCTACATAACACGCAATAGTGCCTGTACCTGTATAAAGATCATAAACAATCTCATTACCGGTAAGTCCGGCCAGCTCCAGAGCTGTCATGTAAAGTCTCTGCGCCTGCCCCCTATTAGTCTGGTAAAATGACTTCGGCCCGATCCTGAACCTCAGTCCTCCCATTTCCTCAAGCAGATGATCATCGCCGCTGAAAAGAACCGGCTCCTGATCGGCAAGGGAATCGTTTTTCTTCGTGTTAACTATATAATATAAAGATGTGATCTGCGGAAACTCCGATCTGAGATACTCCAGCAGACCGTTTATCCTGTCCCTCTCATCCATAAAGAACACCACGATCACCATCACCTTGCCCGAACCTGTGTTCCGGATTATCAGATTCCGCAGGAATCCACTCTGCTGACGGAGATTGAAAAAGGCAAGCGATTTCCGGTGAGCATACCTTCTGACCGCATCCCTGATACTGTTCGAGGGCTCAGGCTGAAGATGGCACTGCCTGATATCCAAAACTTTATCAAAATAACCCGGAATATGGAATCCGAGTGCATCCTCAACAACACGATCATTGTCCGAAACCATCTCCTCCCTTGTAAGCCAGCGCCTGTCAGAAAAGGTGAACTCAAGCTTGTTCCGGTATTCGAAAACCTCTGTCGATCCCAGTATGGGCCTGACCCCTGGAAGCTCCAACTTCCCTATCCTCGTCAGACTGTCAATCACCTGTTTTTCCTTATATTCCAACTGCCTATGATATGGCAGATGCTGCCATTTGCATCCTCCGCAAACTCCGAAATGGGAACATTTCGGCACTATCCTGTCGGGTGAGTATTCGTGAAATCTCACGACAGTTCCCTCCATGTACTTCTTCCTTTTCCTTTTAACCCTGATATCCACAACATCACCGGGAATCAGCATGGGGACAAACACCACCTGGTTGTCGACCCTGGCTATTGCATTTCCTTCCGCACCTATATCAGATATCCTGACCTTTTCCAGGAGCGGCATCTCCTTCTTTCTTCGCAAAATACGATTGTATAAAATTCAACTTATTTCAGACTGATCAGAAACTCCAGGCCTTTCATCATGGCCGGTATCACCGCATCTCCATGATCAAGCCCCGGCAATATTTCTTTTTTGCATATCTGAGCCGGCGTTCCGGCCGCTATCATCGCGTCATAAATGCTTTCCGTGGTGATCGGATCAACAGAGGTATCTCCTCCCCCATGCAGAAAATACAATGGCTTATCTGTCTTCCATCCTTCAATACTGTTGGTCTCTAGCGAAGTCCTGACCGATAAATATTTCTGATCAGTCCATATCCCTTCAAGAAACTCCGGTTTGAAAAGATCCGGTACTGAGGTGGTCAGGTTTGCATTAATTTCTCCAGAATCCTTCTGTCCGTTGTAGAGATCTCCAAGATCCGAGGCGAAAGGCTCCCTTAGCAGATCGGAAACCGGATTGGTGAACTGGTCGTACTCCGTATAGGCATTGATGATATAGCCGATGTACACCGGCATGGGATATGAACTAAGGCCGGTCATTGCTTCGAAAAGGACTGTAAGATCATAGGGACCTGCTCCGCAAACACTACCCTTCAGGTTAAACAGGGAGGAATAATCGTTTTCGATCGCTTCGTGAAGAGCTAAGGTGGCCCATCCGCCCTGTGAATAACCCGCCAGATAAACATCATCACTTACAGTTACATCTGGAAGTTCTTCCTCATCCATTTCATGAACTGCAAAAAGCATGTCAACTACCGATCTCACCGTAGGCTCCCTGATAAGATAAGGATGGGGAATTCCGGCAGATTCCCCGAATCCAGGGTAATCCGCAATAACCACAACAAAGCCCATTGAAGCAATGATCTCCACAAACTGATACATGGGACTCGATGGAAATTCAGTGGGACAACTGGCATTCAGGGTATTTGTCCCGTTCTGGAAACTCAGAAGAGGATATTCACCATCCTTACCGGGCACGCAGACCAGACCTGAGGCACTGATCTCCTTTCCCCCTGCTTCAGTGAGGTAGATAACTTTGTAAATATCCACTGGATGTTCAACATAAGGCCTTATCACCCCGATTTCAGGAAAAAATCCTTCAGCTCCGTCGAGGAGGGTGTTGATGTAAGAGATACTGTACGAGGCCAGAGACTCCCTGGAAACAAAATATTCATATTCGGTTTTCTTGTCTCCCGAACATGACGAAAAAACCGCCAGAATAGCAAAAATAAACGTTGCTATAACAATTTTCATCCTGCTTTCCTGATGCATCGGAAGGTACTTCATCATATAATCATTGCTTTATGTATTCCATGTCAAAGATAGCGCTTATTGACGTAACCGCTTATTTTATGCCTCCCATACTTTTTCTATCTTTGCTCAATTTTAAGAAATCAGATGGTTTCAGTACAGAATCTCACGGTATCCTTCGGAAGCTTTGATCTGCTTAGCGACATTTCGTTCCTGGTGAACGAGCAGGACAGGATCGGCCTGACCGGAAAAAACGGCGCCGGGAAAACAACCCTGCTGAAAATCATTTCAGGCAGTCTGAGTCCGTCTAAAGGTAAGGTTGACATGTCTAAAGAGACCACAATCGGGTACCTTCCCCAGCAGATGAGTGTAAGCGATTCAACAACAGTAATCAACGAAACTCTTTCGGCTTTTTCAGAGCTGCTTGCACTTTCGGAAGAAATTGAATGGTGCAACAATGAGATAGCCAGCAGGGAAGACTTTCATTCGCAGGAATACCTTGATCTCTGTGACAAGCTTCATGAAACAGAAGAAAAATTCAGGATTTTCGGAGGTGGTAATTATCTGGCTGTAACAGAGCAGACACTAACCGGACTGGGCTTCGAAAGAAAGGATTTCACCAGGCCCACAAGGGAACTCAGCGGAGGATGGCGCATGAGGATAGAGCTGGCTAAGCTGATCCTTAAAAAACCATCCCTGATTCTGCTTGACGAACCTACAAACCACCTCGACATTGAATCGATCCAGTGGCTTGAAGGCTTCCTCTCAGGTTACCCGGGAGCAGTGATACTGGTATCTCACGACCGGGCCTTCCTCGATAATGTGACCAATCGCACCATAGAAATATCTCTCGGAAAGACTTATGACTACAGGGTGCCATGGTCAGAATATGTCGTTCTCAGGGAAGAAAGAAGGACCCAGCAGGCAGCCTCCTTCCGGAATCAGCAGAAGATGATTGACGACACCGAACGGTTCATCGAACGATTCAGGTACAAGCCAACCAAGGCTGTTCAGGTACAGTCAAAAATAAAACAACTCGACAAGATAGAAAGGATCGAGATTGACGAAGAAGACCGGTCAGCAATAAACCTCCGCTTTCCACCGGCTCCCCGATCCGGAACAGTGGTGGTTGAAGCACGTAACCTGTCGAAAAGCTTCGGCATCCACCATGTTCTAAATAAGATATCCATTACTATAACCAGGGGCGAAAAGGTTGCGTTCGTAGGCAGGAACGGCGAAGGCAAAACCACCTTCTCGAGAGTGATAATCGGCGAACTTGACCATGAGGGATCTCTCAAGGTCGGACATAACGTCAAAATCGGATATTTCGCTCAGAACCAGGATGAACTGCTGGATGAAAACATAACTGTACTCGAGACAATCGATAATGTTGCTAAAGGTGAAATAAGAACAAAGATCAGGGATATGCTCGGCGCTTTCCTGTTCCGCGGGGAAGATGTCGACAAAAAAGTAAAGGTGCTCTCGGGAGGTGAACGATCGAGACTCGCCCTTGTAAAACTGCTTCTTGAACCCTGCAACCTTCTTGTGCTCGATGAGCCTACCAACCACCTCGACATGCGATCGAAGGATATCCTGAAACAGGCATTATTCAAATATGATGGCACGTTAATTGTTGTTTCGCACGACAGGGATTTCCTCGACGGACTGGTCACCAAGGTGTTTGAATTCAGGCATAACAGGATCAGGGAACATCTTGGCGGGATTTATGACTTCCTGAGAAACAAGAAGATCGATAACCTGAGAGAAATTGAGAAAAAGGAAAAGGCATCAGCCGATACGGGGAAGGAGGATGCCACTTCCAATAAACAGAAGTATCTTGATAAAAAGGAATATGACAGATCTCTCCGAAAACTCAGAAAGAAACTGGGAGATTCCGAAAAGCGAATCGGTGAAATTGAAACGGAATTGTCGGAGATCAATGCAAAGCTGATGAACAATACAAACCCTGACGATAGTGACTCATTGTTCAAAAGGTATGAAGAACTGAAAACGGACCTTGACACGGAAATGAATAACTGGGCTGGTTTTTCTCACGAAGTCGAGGAATTTATTAAAATATCCGATCAAAATGAAATATCCGAAACTTGAAAAAGAATACCCTGTTCATGTTTATGATACCGGCCCCGACGGACATCTGAGCCTTCATGCCTTGTTTAACTATTTCCAGGATATCGCATCCGACCACGCAGCTAAACTAGGTTACGGAAGGGACGAACTGCTGAAGCTAAATCATTTCTGGGTACTTTCAAGAATCTATGCGGAGATAAACGCGCTTCCAGTGTGGGAAGAGAAAATCAAACTTACCTCGTGGCCCAGGGGAACCGACAAGCTATTTGCCCTGAGGGATTTTGAAATGAAATCGGCTGAGGGACAACTGTTGGCACGCGCCACTTCATCGTGGCTGATCATCGACAGGGACAGCAAACGGATCCAGCGACCCGATAATAACCTGACCCGGCTTAACTCAGCCGTTCCGGGTGCACCCGGAATAGTGAGAAATGCGGAAAAAATTGAACCTGCTGTTAACGGAGGTCAATCCTCTCCTCCTTTCAATGTCAGAATAAGCGACCTGGACGTCAACCTTCATACAAATAACACAAGCTACCTGAACTGGGTTACTGATACATATGACCTTGATTTCATGCTTCGGAATGCTCCTTTATCGGTTGAAATAAACTATCTTTCCGAATCTCGATTCAGCGATACTGTAAAAATTCTGACTTCTGGCGACGGGGGCGATGCAAACCTGTTAAACCATTCGGTAATACGGCCGGCCGACAGCACCGAACTTTGCAGGGTCAGAATACTTTGGAAAAGAATACTTTCATAACCTTAACACGCAAGGAAAATGAACCGGAACAATCCTTTGAGGAATCACAGCATAATAATTTCTACCGGACTCTTCCTGATGGTCATGGTATCGTGCGGCATCACAAAAAACGCCGCGGTCGACACCAAGGACCTCTCCTATCTCTATAATCCGACAAAGACATCCTTCAGACCGGGGTTCAGCGTTTACAACGAATCAGACTACCTCTCAGTACTAACCATGAGGCTCCCGGCCTCCAGCCTCTTTTTTTCGGAGGCCAACCCAAGGGGAATTCCAGTTGCCCAGATCATGGTAACAGTCAAATTATTTAATATCACGGGAGGAAGGATACTGGCCGACACCGCTTTCCTCGACCTCGACATTATCAGGGAGGAAGGCCGTCAGGAATACCTTTACAAACTTCCTCTCAAAGTCGCGCCGGGATTAGATTACAACGCTGAAGTTAAAATCCTCGACCAGTTGAGGGCGGAGGTTGTTCAGTCGTTTGTGGCCTTTAATACCGTATCCCCCAGCAACAAATACAACTACATCGTTAGAAGTCATATAAGCAAAAATGAGTTACTTGGCCAGGTTATCAGGCCAAACCAGCGGATAAACCTTCTGTACCCGAAAAGACCGCTCGACAGCCTTTTTATATCGGTTTTCAAACCCCTGTCCGAGGTGCCATATCCACCTTCAATACTACTTCCCGAAAAAACAATCGACTACGACCCCGACACAATCATAGCATTGTCATATTCCGACACACTGCCTCTCATGTTCCCGGACGAGGGAGTCTATTTCTGCACACCTGAAAGGGACCTGGAGGACGGTTTTACTTTCCTAAATTTCGGACCAGGTTACCCCGCTGTAAACGATCCCCTGGAGATGATGAGACCTCTTGCCTACCTGGCTTCGGAGGAGGAAATGAATACCATGCTTTCCTCCAGGAGGCCAAAGCTTGCACTCGATGATTTCTGGCTGAAATGCGGAGGAAACGTCGACAGGTCGAGGGAACTGATCCGTATCTTCTATACCAGGATACTATATGCAAACTACTACTTCACTTCCTTCAAGGAAGGATGGAGAACGGAAAGAGGAATGATTTACACTATCTACGGACCGCCCGACAAAGTCTACAAAAACTCTGAAGAGGAAAGCTGGGGCTACAGGAGGCCTGTCCTGAAATCGTCATGGGGAGGAAGGGTCCATCTTCAGGAGCAATACCTGTTCTTCAACTTCAAAATCAGAAAGAGCCGTTTTTCCGACAACGATTTCTATCTCAGCAGAAGCGAAACCCTTGTCTCATACTGGGACAGGGCGGTTGCCAGTTGGCGGAGCGGACTTGTTTTCAGGCTCGATAATCCTGAGGATCTTTAACACCAGACAATGAAAGAAAGCGACTGCATCTACGGCCTCAGGCCTGTTATTGAGGCTATTAAGGCCGGAAAACAAATCGACCGTCTGCTTATCAGGCAGGGCCTCCAGGGAATCCTTTATCACGAACTGATGACAGAGGTACGCAACCATAAGATCCACTTCCAGATCGTACCTGTGGAGAGGATAGAACTTGTAACCAGGAAAAACCACCAGGGCGTTCTGGCATGGCTCTCCCTGATCGAGTTCCAGTCGGTTGAAAATCTGCTCCCAATGATCTTCGAAAAGGGAGAGGATCCGCTTATCATTGCGCTCGACGGGGTATCGGATGTAAGAAACTTCGGAGCAATTGTCAGAAGCGCGGAATGCCTGGGAGCTCATGCAGTTGTGATTCCGGCCAAAGGATCGGCACGAATTACCGCCGATGCAGTAAAAACATCGGCCGGAGCACTCCACACGCTGCCGGTATGCAGGGAAACAAGCATTGTAAGGGCTGTTCAATACCTGAAGGAATCGGGACTGAAGGTAATTACCGCCGCGGAAAAATCAGGGGCAGTAATTTCCGAAGCCGACCTTAAAGGCCCTGCAGTTGTGATAATGGGTTCGGAAGATAAGGGAATCAGCCGCGAACTGACAGCACTGGCCGACCAGCAGGTAAGAATACCAATGAAAGGCGGCATCAGCTCACTCAATGTATCGGTGGCGGCAGGGATAATTCTATATGAGATAGCCCGGCAGAGGTCGCCGGTCAGCCAATGATCCCCAGTATCCTTTGATCCAGCAAATCCTGGTCTTTTGTGAATGAAGCAATACCTGCAAGAGTGAGCAGCGTATCGGGTGCTATAGTGCCCTCCGTCAGCCTGTCCTTCCATCTCGAAAATACAGGGATCTTTCCGTCAGAGGAAATGGCCGAAGTATCTTCCTTAGTGAGGTGAGGGAACATATCGCCGCATCCTTCCTCGTGGGCAATCCTGACCAACTCTTGTCCGGAGGCGGGCAGCTTCTGATAGAGCCTTTCTGCAAAACTCAGCACCTTATCATCCACTTCCCAGAATTTTTCAATGCCAGTACCTTTTGCTGAAGGATAAATGCTGACTTCATAATTCTCGTGGGTTCGCGATTCAAATTTCCCGATGAGCGACTTCCTGCCGGCGGCTGCCACTTTAGGCGGCATGGTGAAGACGTCGGTGCCGGCAAGCAGATCAAGCTGGTTATGATGCCTCAGGCTGGCAGCTATAAGCTTTGTCTGCCAGTCGTTGCGCTCCGAAAATGCAGTGACCCAGTTCTGTGATGCGATGACTGCCCTCTCTCCGGCACCCGATCCGTCGCCAAGCTTATTGTCCATCATGTAAGCGCCTACCCTGCCCAGAAATACATTTACAAAATCTGGTCGGGCCGCACGGGTTACAAGCAAATTCTGCCTGGCGCTGAATTCAAGTGTGAAGTTGACCCTCACACCTGCCTCCTTCAACCGGCGGGCTCCGATCAGGCCTGCCGCGGTAAATGGTACTTTTACTATGAATTGATCGGGACAAATCTCATGATACCTCTTGCCCAGATACTCAATTGCCTTCACATCATGGGCCGTGTCGGTATGAAGCTCGACACTCACCTTTCCTCCAAACTTCGAAGCAAGCCTTAAGCCATGCCTCGCATTAAGCATAAAAGCAATTTCCTTTACCCTCGATTCAAGAGGAAGCTCATGAACAATATGCCTGGCCTCTGAAATAAAAACATCATAGATCCCTTTCTGTATCTCATTATTGAGAAGGGTATTGTTGGTGGTAAGAGCGCTCATCTCGCCCGACCAGTTGGCCTCGGCCTCTTCAATATCGCCGGTATCGAGCCAAAGCTCAGTACCGGTATCCCGCAGAGCCTGCCAGAAAGGATCAGTCCTGCCGTTGACACGCTTCTCATTCAGATTTGCCCAGACAAAATCGCTTATTCTTGTATTAAGATCGGCCATATTATTGATTTTTTTTACTGATATAACAATCGTTCCCTGTCGGCTGAACTGATTTAACATCTATCTTCCAAAGACGGATGTTGATGTTTCCAGGGCCGCAGCAAAATTATATAATTTCCTTATCAGTCTTGCTTAATATTTCTAGCTTTATAACACAAAAAATTGAGTATTATGAAGATCATTCCCGGAATATTGCTGATGATCCTGTGCATATCACTGAATGGACAGACGGTTTATGAGAAATACTTCACCGACAAGGTTCTGCGATTCGATTTCATGCTTGCCGGGAACAGCAGGGAAACGGTTGTCTATCCCGTGGGAATGGAGGAGGAACCATTCTTTGCAGGGTCGCGGCAGAATCTTATAGATCCCTTCAATTACGGTAACTTCAGATATGAAGTGTTCGATGCAACCGAAAACAAGCTTATTTATTCCCGCGGATTCTGCACCCTCTTTCAGGAATGGCAGACAACCGGGGAAGCCGATACCCTTGATCGAAGCTTTTACGAGGTCGCCACCATGCCCTACCCGAAGAACAAGGTGCGATTTGTCCTGAGCATGAGGGAAAGAAGCGGGATCTTCTCCCCTCTTTATGAGACCATTATCGAACCTGACAATTTTTACATCAGGAAGGAAAAATCGCTGAATGTAATTTCTTCAAGGATTTACGGTACCGGCGATCCTGCCAGATGCGTTGATCTTGCTTTTGTGGCCGAAGGATACAGGCCGGAGGAAATGGGAAAATTCAGGAATGAAGTAAAAAAACTGGCAGATGTATTGATTGCAGAACCCCCTTTCAACGAATATCCCGGTAAAATAAACATTTGGGCAGTCGAAGCTGTTTCGGAAGAATCCGGGACTGACGTCCCCGGCGAAAGAATCTATGTGAACACAGCCCTCAATTCAAGCTTCTACACCTTCGGGACCGACAGGTACCTTACCACCACCGACATCAAGGCCGTAAACGACTATGCCTCGGTGGTACCCCACGACAATATCATCGTTCTTATCAACAGCGAAAGGTACGGAGGAGGCGGAGTATACAACTACTACAGCGGAACTACGGCCGGACATCCGCTTTCACCAATCGTCTTTATACATGAGTTCGGTCATGGCTTCGCCGGACTGGCCGATGAGTACTATGCATCGGAAGTGGCATACACCGATTTTTATCCCCGCGAAGTCGAGCCCTGGGAGCCAAATATAACCACGCTGGTTAATTTTGAATCAAAGTGGAAGCATCTCATTTCAAAAGACACACCTGTGCCGACACCAGCCGGGGAGAAATATGAAAATGCAGTTGGATTATTCGAAGGTGCAGGTTATTCGGCCAAAGGGATTTACCGTGCCGAAACTGACTGCCGCATGAAAAGCAATGGCCCCCGGGGATACTGTACAGTATGCCGGGAGGCCGTCAGGAAAATGATCGAGTTCTACATCAAATAGTTACAGGGGCTAACATTCAGCCCTTCGTATCGGATGAATATCACTTGCTCCTGCGATCAATAAGGTAAAAAATCACCAGGGCAAGTCCGCCAAAGATGAAGATCATCGAAAAATAACCCGCTACCTCCGTCGGAAGAACGTTAAGATTGTCGAGGATAGCTCCGGCAATAATTCCGAGTCCTATACCTATCAGAAGCATGCCCATCTTGAGGGCAAACTTGCCCCAGTTGAACCAGGGGACATGTGTTTTGCCTGTATTGAACAGGCTTGCATCCGCGCCTTTCTCAATAAGAGACATGCGTTCCCTGTTGCGGGTAGTGTAGAAAAGATACAAGATCCCGAAGATCATAGCGAAGAAAGCAATAAAGCCAATCAGTGTTTCCATTTTCTTTTTTGTTGGTTAGTACTTGCATTTTGCCATTTAGACACAGGAAATGCTAACATGGTTACATAAATCAGAATAAAAAAGAGAAAGGTCAGACAGATAGTTCCTCACCATATGAAAAATGCCGTGAGCCGGCAGGTTTTATCCGTTTTCTTTGATCCGTTTCATTTCTTATTAACCTTTAGGACTTTCCCTGCAATTAAAGCCTGACAAAGTTGCTTATTAATATTTTTTCGTGATCCCAGACATCCCGTGACAGATCGCACAAACAGAAAAACAATTCTTCATTGATAACTCAGGATTCAATTTACTTTGTAAATTTGACATCTGTCAAATTCTGAAAAGATAAGCTTACTTGCTATTTCTTATTTAAAGACAAAATCAAATTAATGACTGTTACACAGGATGAAATAATAATTATTGCAACTGGTCATATGAATTAGATGAGTATTTAAGAACCTTTGAGGTAAAAGCCAAGGAAGCAGGCATTTTAATGATACCTCTACTGGTCATTAATGGAGTAGTAAAACATCAGGGCAGCGTTCCTTAAATGAAGAAGATATAACAATGAATCCTGGAATTGGGGGAAAATACAACTAAACCCAAATAGTGATAAAATAATAATCAGATCGCAAGTTGATGTAACTATCCCGGTAACACGGACGGTTCCGGAGCTCCGGATAATCATGGTCCAAACTTGCGCCGTTAACCAAATAATACTACTAAACAATAGTATTACAGCCAACCAGGACTTAGAATCCTGAATAATTACAGTTAACGTGCCAAATTCATTGCATCCAGGCAGTTTTAAAATGAGTCCAAATGCTGACAACCCTGATATTGGCAATAAGCTCCTCACTCCCTCAGCCGTCGGGCCATTGAGTGCAAATTTTATAAAGCAGCTGTACTAATAAATTAGAAATGAATACAAAAAAGAACATTATTCAATTATGAAAGGAGAACTAAATGACTAAAATTGGAATAATCATTTGCGGACGTTATCTAACCTGTGGCGGAGGAAAATGTCTTAGAGCATTGAAAGAGCATGTCGGAGGATTTGCTAAATATCCAAAGGAGGAAAATCTGGAGCTGGTTGGATTCTCAAATTGCGGTGGTTGCCCGGGTGGAAATATTGAATACGTACCTGAAGAGATGATTAAAAACGGAGCAGAAGTAATTCATTTTGCAACAGGATTCGTTGTCGGATACCCTCCGTGCCCATATATAAATCAATTTAAAGAGTTCATTGAGACACATTATAAAATTCCAGTTGTAATAGGGACACACCCAATACCATTGAAATATTATAATACTCATAAAAATCTCTCAAGTTGGAAAACCATGAAAATGGAAGAAATATGCATGCCATTATTTGTTGAGGATAAAAAGGTTATGGAATCCTATGATTAAAGTAGGTTTGATTACTTTTGCGTCAGTTGAACTAAACATCATTGATATCAAAACAAAAAGAAGCAGTTTAGCAGGTCCTGGCATAATAATGTTCATTATTGGTGCAGTTGTACCCGTTACCATGTACTTTGAACCAGGTAAGTAAAAGGATTTACTTTTAGGGATTAATATATTTTTGAAGGTTTTTTACATATTCTTCAAATGCTGTTCTGCCTTTGTCTGTTATCGAAATAATCGTATTCGGATATTTGTTTTTAAACGTTTTTTCCACATTTATATAGCCAGCCTCCTGTAGTTTATTGATCTGGATGCTTATATTGCCGGCAGCAGCTTTGGTTGTATCTTTTATAAAGCTGAAATTAGTTTCTTCAATTGTCATTAGTATAGAAACAATTGACAAACGAAGCTGCGAATGTAATATGGGGTCCAGATCGTTAAACATGCTCTTCTCTTTTAGCTCTGCTTAGTAGTATGCCCGGTATAATTAACCCGACCACAGATCCAAGCATCATGCTTAACCCATGATATTCGGGATTAACTAAGAAAGTGCCAAATCCTATTAAATTCAGTAGAATACCACCAATCGTAAGCGGCTTAAATTTGATTGATATTCCGGTCATAATAATAAACAAAGCAAACAAAATTAAAAAAGTCGGGGCTATGGCTTTACCAAGTTGATCACCAAAAACAAAACCTAATATCATAAGGTTCATACCAACTACCCATCCCATTGTTCCTATTGTGCATCCAATGATATTTTTGGGCAGGTTATTCTTTTTTACTTTTTTCCGGGAATAGAAAAATGTATAGATCGCCCCAAACGGAAATAAAATACAAGTCCACATTATGTCAAATGACTTGTACAATCCTGTTAATACAAAAATATACTGGCTAAGAAATACAAGAAACGTTAAACTTCCCCACAAAATAATTATGTGGCCATTCTCCTGAAATCTTTTTTTAGTCTCTTCAATCGTCCTGGAAATTAATAAGAGACTTTCTTCGGGTGTAAAAGTATGTTCATTCATATTTTAAGTTGTTAATGATATTAATTTGACACAAATATAAAGTAGTTAATTTTATTAACCTAATATTTTTGAATCTTTTTTATTATTAGCCCCCCATGATTTTTTCCAGATAAGAAGAACCTGATTAATAATACCATACAGGCTGTAATAAATAGCAAAGTGGATGTGAGTTTAACTTCGCCGAACCCACTTCGGTCCGTAGAGTGGATTGAGAGTGTTTGTGACTTGTAAAGAAAGTCGGTGTAAACGGATAGAAAATCGCTTCGTAGTCCCGAAAGGGACCATGCCATCAGGTGTCAGCAGCAAGATTCAGGCCTCCTCATTGAGGATACGGATAGAATTATTGAGCTCATAATATATTTTACTGTACCTCTGATTATGCAGATATTTGATAAACCAGGGCAATAACAGAAGCATTAAAATAAAAAACAATAAGAAAGGTAACGGAATAATTTCATTGCGCAATGATAAATTCGCGACTCCCCCAATATCTTTAATATAGTTGACTATTACCAATGCTGCTGACAGATACAGAATAACTAAATAAGTCAAAAAATCAAATATTCTTATTCTGTTCAATCGCTTCCGGAAAAATAACATTGAATCTTTTATCGACATATTATCAGCCGTTTTTGTCAAAATCAACAGCCTGACACTTTCTGATGTTGTAATAAATATGAGGAATAAACCGGCTAAAGCCAGAGGGATGATAGAATGTATTGACAGGATTAAATCAAGATATACAAAAGCATATAACATTAAACCGATATAAATAACTAATACCACTACAGAAACAATAATTTTCAATTTCACATCCGATATAATCTTAGAGATAGCTCTACAGTGTTTCATGCCAATGGATTTTTCAATATTCAACATATCGTAAATATTTGCATGATTTGAATTATGGGCATCATGCCACAAAGATTTTAAATCATTCCTGTCCATCTTTAAATATTTTAATCAGTTGATTTTTTATTCGATTAATCTTTACACCAGTATTACTCTCCGAAAGGCCCGTTATTTCTGCAATTTCCTTATAGCTATAATCATCCAGATATAAAATAATTATCGACTTCTCAACGTCGGATAAATAATTGATCGCTTTATAAAGCTTCTCTTTTTTATCAGATTCTATAATATGTTCAGGTTCAGGTATGCTGTATTCAATTTTGGAAAGTTCCCTGTTTACAGGTTGCAGATTTTGTTTCCGGATTATATCAATTGCAGTATTAAAAGCAACTCTATACAGCCATGTCGAAAAAGCAGACTGCTTATTATAATCAGGATACGATTTCCAAAGTCTGATAAGCATTTCTTGATAATAGTCCTCTTTGTATGGATTATGAAAGAAGTATATATTACAAATCTTATGTAAAATCCCTGCGTGATTCTTTATTAACTCTATGAATTCCTTTTCCACCTTCAATTGATTGATTCTCTTAAGTTAGTCGAAATGTTTGACCAGAATATTACAAAAAAGAAAAAATAATTCAGCTGCCGATACGGACAATAAGGGAAGCTGCTTACCTAAGCTCCGGTAGGATACTACGTCGGTTAACGCACCACCGGTAAGTATCCCCTTTATCCTGTAACGAAAAGTCTGACAATTTTTTCTGAGTTTAACTTACAGGAGTTTTAGAGATACTTACAGCAGGTTAGCTGCCATTATAAGGTCTAAACCTTTTTTATAAATATTTGTTAATATCATTAAAGCAAGCTATTTCACTCTACTTCATGTGCGGATACAACCAGAAATTTACCACTATATCAACCAGGGAATATGCCAGTGCCGGGCTTAAACCCGATATGGACAAAAGTTACATAAGATTGAAGGAAAGAAAAAATTTAAGCACGAAAAAGCTTATCTTGATATTAACTAAAAAAATGCACGGTACACGACAAAAAAAGAATGGTTGCAGTTTTATGAGCAGAGTATTCAAAGAAAAAAATCAGTTTAATTAAAAAATGAAAAAATGGAACCACTAACTGTAAATTATTGGGCGATAGCTACAGGAGCTGTTCTATCGATGGTCATTGGAGCGATCTGGTATGGTCCGCTTTTCGGGAAAAAGTGGATGGCGATTGTCGGCGTTAATTCTGCAGATTTGGAAGCAAGAAAGAAAATGCAGAAATCAGCTGGTCCATTATATCTCGTACAATTTATTTTAACACTCTTTCAGGTCCTGATCTTAGCACACCTGATAGCCGATACAAAGCTGGTTGGAGGACTTGAGAGATCACTATGGATTTGGGCTGCGTTTATAATCCCGACTCTTGCCGGAGCCGTAATGTGGACTAATGAAAGTGGAAAACTAAAATGGACACGTTTTCTTATTCAGGGTGGATATCAACTGGTTCTGTTTATTCTGTTTGGATTACTATTGCAGTATTGGAAGTAAACTTTATTTACTTTAAATAAGTAAAATAACCCATTATGAAACCGTGAGCAAAAGACCAGCGTATTCATATAATCCCCGGTAAAAAAGTGGTGGTTTCGATACCGTAACCGCAATAAAAACTATTCATAGGAGTGTTCTTCCCGAGGCCTGAATTTCAACCACAATAACTGATAAATACAGAATTTGACTATCGGGAATCAATAACATAAAATTACTATTACGATGCATGATAGTTTATAATGCTAATAGTCAACTACTTTTAATTTATTCTGATTACCCCTCTTATTTTCCCACTTTCTTCTTTCCTGATTCCCTCCTACCCCCTTTCTTCTTTCCCCCACGATGAGAATGAATAACTACCATGGAGTGCTCCTTCACCCGGGAGAAGGCAGGAAAGGGGGTTACTATTTACTAAATAATAAAAATCGATACAAATCCTTAACTTAATTAATGAATTGTATTTTTGCATGAAAAGAGAACAGATATAACAATTTTGAGAACAGTATCCATACTGGTGTTTTTTGCAATTTCAGCTTGTGTTTCAGCTCAGGAAGAAGTTCCTGAATTAATTACCGATCGACCTGACCAAACAGAATCATCTGCGGTTATGCCATTTAAATCATTACAAACAGAGTCTGGCTTTTTATCAGGACTGGCAGAGCTGGTTGGAGCATTATTAGGCTATTTTATACTTCGTAATGTTTTCAATGATTCAACTTTCGGTGTAATATTCGCAGGTGTTGCCGGCATAATGGTATATATCTCACTCGATGAATTATTACCCACAGCAGAAGAATATGGTGAACATCACATTGCGATTGGTGGTTTGATATGAGGTATGGCGGTAATGGCTACTAGCTTGTTACTATTTCTTTGACTTAATATGAAATTCACTTTCCCCTTACTGCAAGACACACTGGCGAAAGTCTCAAAGCCAGCGTTATAAGCAGATTTGGCCAAAATATAATCTCTCTCACTAAAATTGTTATAATGTTTCACATTAATCCGTATTTTAAAAAAATAAGATTTTTTCTGACAGTAATTATCAGCCTGCTGGTTGTTTCGTGTAAACAAGTAAATCAGGTTCTTCCCACCCAGGCCCAACAAAAATGGGCCGATGCAGAGATTGGTGCCATGTTTCACTTCGATGTACAAGTGTTTGAGCCGGAATACAAATGGCGCGATACCCGCGACTATCAACCCGATGCTTCCGTTTTTAATCCTAAGGAACTGGATACTGATCAATGGATTAAGGCTGCCAAATCAGCCGGGGCCACTTATGCCGTTTTGGTAGCCAAACATTGCAGTGGGTTCAGCTTGTGGCCGACCAAAGCCCACGAGTACAGTGTAAAAAATTCATCCTGGAAAAATGGCGAAGGAGATATAGTAAATGATTTTATTTTATCATGCATAAAGTATGGTTTAAAACCCGGTTTGTATGCCAGCGCATCGGCTAATGCTTTTTGCCATGTTGATAATCCCGGGTTGGTTTTATCAAATGATCCTGAAGAGCAGAAAAGATATAATCAAATTGTAAAAACCCAACTTACAGAGTTGTGGACACAATACGGAGATTTATTCGAAATATGGTTTGATGGTGGTGTGTTACCGCCCGAAAAGGGAGGGATCGACATGCTATCGCTGGTTGAGAAATACCAATCTGATGCAATAGCTTTTCAGGGGCCGTTCGGGTATGCTAATAATATCCGTTGGGTAGGAAATGAAAACGGTGTAGCGCCTTATCCTTGTTGGGCAAGGGCAGATTCCACAACAACTGAAACCGGAATGATTCAGATTAAAGGGTTGAACGGTAATCCTGACGGGGCTTTCTGGTGCCCGGGCGAATCTGATTTCCCGTTGCGGAAAAACGCTTTTCAGGGCGGGTGGTTCTGGCACGAAGGTGAAGACAGTACCATTCGCAGTGTAGATGATTTAATGGACCGGTATATTCAATCCGTAGGCCGGAATACCAACATGCTGCTTGGGATAGTTGTGGACGACCGTGGCCTGGTTCCGGAGAAAGACGTCCAACGGCTTGCTGAATTTGGAAATGAATCAGAGCGTCAATTTTCAAAAGTTCTTGGATCCACCAGAGGTAAGGGCAATGAATTCATCATTGATTTTGAATCACCCCGGAAAGTCAATTATGTGGTTATCCAGGAAGATATCTCAAAAGGTGAACGTGTCAGGGAATACAATCTTTATGGCCAGGAGCATGGGGAATGGAAATTACTGAATTGCGGGAGTGCTGTCGGGCATAAACGGATAGAGAAGATTGAAGGGAGAAAGCTCGACGGGATCAGGCTCGAGATTGTTAAATCGGAAGGAACCCCATACCTGAAAAAAATAACCTGTTTTTAAGATAGCAAAAGACTCAGGCAGAGAAACTCTGTTAACTCAAATAAAAACCGGAATGTACTTGTATTTTACTTTTGCTGAACCTTCGTAAATTTAAAATGATGATAAAGGATGTAAAGAGTTTATTTATAACGGTTTTCTTATATGTCATATTTATAAGCTGCTCTTCATGTCAACCGAGAAGCAGGGGCGAACAACCAAATTTAATTCCTTATATCGCCAG
Organism: uncultured Bacteroidales bacterium; assembly: GCA_963840965.1. Taxonomy (GTDB): domain Bacteria; phylum Bacteroidota; class Bacteroidia; order Bacteroidales; family VadinHA17; genus LD21. The sequence goes on from CAWJAW010000005.1 coordinate 360,243, forward strand.
CGAATATATTAATGCCTACAATCCCCGGGGAGATGTGTTTTCAGGACCTGATACAGAAACCTTAAAAGCTGGTGAATACTATCCCGATTGGCAGCCTAATGACCATTGCTTTGTAAAAGGTCCCGACAATCGTTGGCATGCCTTTGGAATAACTCACCCGCCAACATTACCCGGTGAGCGGGTCAAACACAATGACGAGTTTGTGTCTTTTCATGCAGTATCTCCCGGCGAAAATTTTGAATATTCGTTTCGGGACGATTCATGGGCCGACAAGCCCAAAGTTTTGCCTCCATCGGAACGTCCAGGGGAGAGTGTTAACAATCATGCCCCGACTATTGTAAAGCAGAATGATATCTATAAAATGATATATGGTCCGATTCCATTCCGAATAGCAATCTCAGATGATTTATATAATTGGAAGCCGGAGGGATCGCTAAAAATAAATGAACAAAACGGCCGCGATCCGAGCCTTATGTTTTGGGACGAAACATATTACCTTACTTACTGTTCCGGAAATGCGATTAAAACAACTACTTCGAAAGATTTTAAAAACTGGTCAGATCCGGTAGAAATATATAAAGGGGAACTGGCGTCCTATCAATGTGAGTCACCAACACTCATACGTTACAATGACAAGTTTTACCTTTTTTGGTGTTTGTGGGATACTGCTATTGCCAGTAACGGATATGGCGAACGCACATTTGTTTATTGCTCCGATAACCCATTGGATTTTCATGGAAACCCTTCACTAACAGAACTTGCAGCACATGCCCCGGAAATAATTCAGGGAGAGGATAGCTCAAGATGGTACATATCCAGCGCTCAATATCCAAAACGGGGAATAAATATTGCGAGGTTAAAATGGAAATAATTTTGAAATTAACTAGTCCGTCTAATTTAATTCATATGATAAGAATAAATAATCCTGCTAAATCTTTCCTCAGTGCCCTGATTCTGATACTGATTGTGCAATTTTCCTTTGCACAGGGGAATGACAAAACTGCCATTCGAAATCAATGGATGGAAGGCAATTATGGATTGATGGTGCACTGGTTGGCCCCAAATTTTGATGGATCAGGAAAGACACCATTAGCCATCAGAAGAGATTATCAGGCAGATTTGAATGCGGCAACAGATGGCTTCGACCTGGATTTGTTTATAAAAGAATTTGATAAAACAGGTGCGGATTGGTTAATTTTTACAATCGGGCAAAATACAGGAACTTACGCTAGTCCGAATTCAATAATTGATTCATTATGCGGACCTGGTCATACTTCAGAGCGGGACCTGGTTTTGGAAATTGCACGAGCTGTTAAACTAAGGGGGAAAAGGTTTATTGCCTATTTGCCTTGTGAGATTAAAGCCAATACAACTTTGCATGAAGGCTTTGGATGGACAACGGAACCGGGGACGGATCAGGCTGTATTTCAGGAAAATTATTTAAAGGTGATTCGTGAATGGTCACTTCGTTTAGGAAATTTATGTGACGGCTGGTGGTTTGATGGCTGTTATGACTGGGAGTATTTCAACAACAAATATATTCTTTGGGACAAATGGTATCTGGCAGCCAGGGAAGGTAATAAGAATGCTGTGGTAACATTTAATGATGGCTCCTTTTTAACCGGTAAAATGGAGCCGGTCCGTTCTGAGCATGATTATACGAGTGGCGAGTCGTTGGTTTTAGTTAATAGCAGGATACGTGCCGGATTGAATGATGATTCCCCATTGTTTATTCCTGAACAAAAATATGTTACGGGAACGAAATGCCTTTATCATGCTTTGTTGCCTATTGATGGATACTGGGCTTTGAACCGGTCAAAGTTTCCAGACTGGGCTAATATTCCTTTTGAATATACACTTCCAGCGAACCCGGCTGAGATGCCGAAACCTATATATGATAATGACCATCTGTTTAAATTTGTAAAGGATTTTACCCAATCCGGCGGGGCAGTTACGTTAAATGCAAATATCTCACAGGAAGGATATCTGTCTGATGAGACAATCAAACAAATGAAAGCACTGAAAAAAGCGATGAGGAAAAACCATTGATTTTGTTTCTAATAATGAAATGCTGAAAAAACATATACCTTCTTTTTCCCGAAATCGATAAATAAATTTAAAATACTCAAAAATGAAAATCAGAACTTTAAGCGGCTTATTCCTGTTGATGTTTATTTCACTGAGCTGCGCAACGCAAAAAGTTGTCCGTGAAACAATAGAATGGAGTGATTTCTGGTGGGCAAATGAACCGGATACAGATAAGCCCCGGGTGCTATTTATAGGGAATTCAATTTCGAGGGGGTATTTCCCCTTTGTTTCAAAGGAGTTAGCTGATGTTGCTAATTGTGACCGGTTTTCCTCCTCAAGAAGTATAGCGGATCCTGCATTGATAAGGGAAACAAAAATAGCGATGGGCAAATACAATCATGCTGTGATCCATTTTAACAACGGGCTGCATGGCTGGCACCTTAATGAAGAACAATATGAAGATGGTTTACGGCTTTATGTAAAATTCTTAAAAGCGCACAAAGCCAAAGGGGCTAAACTGGTTTATTCATTGACCACACCTGTCCCATCTGATGAGGCAGGTGTAAAATTAGACCCCGAAAAAAATCAGTTAGTAATTGAGCGGAACCGGATTGCCCGGAAAATTATGGAAGAAAATAATATTCCAGTAATCGATTTATATGGCCTGATGGAGCCTGAACTGGAGAAATACAGTGCGTCGAAAGGTAATGTTCATTACAAAAGCGAGGGCTATGAAAGACTTGGCAAACGAATTAGCGAAGAAATTAAAATACTTCTGCCTGATTAAACAAGACTTTAAATTTCCTGAATGCTTTTAAAACTGATGGTTATAATAAGTAAATTTGAGAATAATGAATATTAAATTGCAATACGCAAACTGTCGCTATCTTACAACAGAACAAGGCCGGAGTTTTTGTTCCTGTTTTCTTTTTAGTAAGGATAATTTCTGTGTGTTCTCAGTAAAAAATAAGCATTAACCCGGAGGAAAATAATACTACCATTTATAATTGAACCTGAAAAATGAAACAATCCGTTCGCATTATCTCGTCAAAATCAATTCATACGATAGTTTACATCTTATTAATACTGCTACTTTTAAATACCGATGGTTATTCTCAACAGAGAATACGTATCGCCTGTGTAGGTAACAGCATCACTTACGGAGCTAAAATTGAAAACAGGGAAGTGAATAGCTACCCGGCACAACTGGGTTCCATGCTGGGAGAAGGGTACGATGTTCGTAATTTTGGCAGAAACGGGGCAACTCTTTTGCTTAAAGGCAACCAGCCTTATTGGAACAGTAACGAGTATAAACAGGCATTGGAATTTAAACCCGATATGGTTTTCATCAAGTTGGGCACCAATGACACCAAACACGTTAACCGTGGTTTCCTGAATGAGTACGTACAGGATTACAAAGAATTGATTGCGTCTTTTCAACAATTGTCAAGCCACCCGAGGATTGTATTGTTACTTCCCGTACCGGTTTTTTTAACCGATACCATTGGCATTACAGCCAGTGTTGTAACGGACAGAATACTCCCTATGACACGTCAGGTAGCATATGAAACCGGTTGTGAGGTGATCAATTTATATAACTTAATGATCGAATCGCCTGAATTGTTTCCCGACAAGGTACATCCTGATGCAGAAGGCGCTACTCTGATCGCCGGAAAGGTTCATGAATTTGTTGAAATGAAAACAGAACCGTCTTTCGATCTTTCAAAATCACTTGTACAGGATACTAAGCCTTTTAATTTTTATGGATTTCAGGGCTATGATTTCACCTTCAGGGAAAGAAATGCAAAAATTGTAATTCCGAAACAGGCAGCCCCTGGTAATCCCTGGATCTGGCGTGCCCGGTTCTGGGGCCACGAGCCTCAGACGGATATCGCAATGCTGGAAAGAGGGTTCCATATTGCATATTGCGATGTTGCTGAGTTGTTTGGCAATGATACAGCCATGTCGGTCTGGGATGGTTTTTACCAAATGCTAACCAGGGCCGGTTTGGCGCAAAAATCAGTTATGGAAGGCATGAGCCGTGGCGGTGTCTATATTTATCGTTGGGCGGCAACTTACCCTGACAGGGTTGCAGGTATTTATGCAGATGCCCCTGTGCTTGACCTGAAAAGCTGGCCGGGAGGGAAAGGAACTGGAAAAGGAAGCCCTTCGGATTGGGAAACTTTCATGAAAGATTTTGGCTTTAAATCAGAAGCAGAAGCCCTCTCTTTTAAAGGGAACCCGCTTGACCTGACAGAAAAAATCGCGAAATCAGGTTTTCCCATGCTGCATGTTGTTGGCGATGCTGATGACGTGGTACCTGTTTCAGAAAATACAGGGCCTTTTGAGAAGAAAGTAAAAGACGCCGGCGGAGCCATTAAAGTGATACATAAACCGGGTATCGGACATCATCCCCACAGTCTCCAAAACCCTCAGCCTATTATTGATTTCATATTGATGGCAACAGATTATCTGAAACTCCGGGAAATGATCCCTGCTCCTTCTCTCCCTTAATGACTGACTAATAAAAAAGATTGGGGAATTACCGGAAAGTCTTTCCGCTAAAGTCAAAGAAAACATAGCTGTCGTCCTCGACATAAATTAAAAGCACTCAGCACATCCAATGAAAAACACATCTTTAAAAATCGGATTCCTACTCATTTTGACATTTTCCACATTCGCATGTACGACATATTTAATCCCGGTCGATAGTCTCAGGTCTCAATTTTATGGAATAGATTCAACGAAATTAGTGAGTGTCATCGTTCGCGGACCAGTTGGCGAGAGATACGATTATCTAGCTAATCCGATACAAACTATTAGTTGTATAGATAAACAAAACAATCCGGCAAGCTTGAATAACAGCCCTTCAATAGAAATGCGAGTGACCGACACCAATAACAAAAAGACCATTTTCTACTTTGACCGAATCTTTGTGAATAAGACTTTCTTATATGGAGTTCAGTCAAGATTCATTTCATCGATTACCAAGACAATTCCTTTGAAAGATATCACCAAAATTGAAGTTCAGGATGGAAAGAAAAACTTTAAATATATTGCCCGTTGACAGATTATAAAAGTTGCAAATCAGGACCTTTCTTCTACCTTTAAAGATTAAGCTCCTTAAAATAAAACGACAAAATTATTAATGGATCAAAAATATGATAGATTTACCATTACCAGAATATAAACATGAAACCCACATGATTGACAACACACAAACAATAATGAATATAATTCACCTTCAATCATGTGCGGTTCTCCCGCACAGGCGGGAACCTTTAAAATAAATTATATACAGATGAAAGGATAATATAAATGGAAAGAAAAAGATTCATACAATTGACAGGATTAGGATTAACTTCTTCAATGATCCCTTCTCTTTTTTACTCATGCAAAAGTAACAAGATACCAACATATCTGAAAAACTATTCAGAACTGTATTCAACTGAACCATTGGAAGCTGCTAAAAAGTGGTTTATGGATGCAAAATTTGGTTTATTCTTACACTATGGAGTATACAGCCTGCTGGGAAAAGGGGAATGGGTTCAATACAGAGAAAATATTCATGTAAAGGAATATGAAAAATTGAAAGAAAAATTTACTGCAGAAAAATTTGATGCCAATTTTATTGCAGATCTTGCTGTTGAAGCAGAAATGAAGTATATAAACATCACCACCCGCCATCATGATAGCTTCTGCCTTTTCAACACAAAAACAACAGACTTTAACAGCGTTCAATCACCTGCAAAACGCGATTTGGTTGAAGAACTTGCAAATGCTTGTGAAAAGCGAGGATTGGGATTGTGCCTTTACTATTCTCATGGAAGAGACTGGAGGCACCCACATGCTCCAAATAACGACAGGTGGGGCGGAAGTGCACGTCCAAAATATGATAACGAAGAATCTTATTACGCAAATGGGGAGAATCATGATTTGAATAAATATATTGACTATATGCATGAACAATTGACTGAATTGCTAACTCAATACGGGCCCATAGCCAGTATATGGCTCGACGGATATGGCGTTCCTGTAAGCGGCCCAATTGAGGAATTCAGGATACCTGAGACTTATAAATTGATCAGGGGGCTTCAACCTCAATCTTTGATATCAGCAAAATGGGGATATAATGGAACTGAAGATTATTACGCACCTGAATATCATTGGCTGGAAAATAATCCGGACCAAACCAACCAAATGGTTAAATCAGGAAAGCCGGTAGAAATTTGTGTAAGCATTGCAGGTTGGGGGTATACTAAAGAAAATGATGGAAAACATCGTGGCAGTGATTCGATTATTGAAAACTTAAAATATGCCAATAAATTTAATGCAGCCCTTCTCCTGAATACAGGTCCGCTTCCTGATGGCTCGATTGACAAGCAAGATATTCAAACTCTTAAAAAAGTCGGACAAATAATAAGAAAAGATGGATGGCCAGTATAAATAAAAATGCCACACAATAAAAAATACTCTGAGCTATCTGCAAATCCCGGAGATGAGCCTGTGTTGAACTAAATCAGCCGTGTCGGGACTTAAGGACATCCCGTTCCCGATTACCGCGGAAACGCAAAGAAAATCCCCACTCCTTCGCCTTCGCCGAGGCTTTGGCGGACGAAGCGTGAGGGGATCTTTAATGGTGCACCTTGCCTGCCACTGTTCCTTCCTGAAAAGAATAAAGGGAGTCAATATGAACAAAATAAAAGTAGTTGATTATTAGTATTATAGATTTTTCAGTATTTTTATTGTGATTTTTTATTATTGATTCCCGATAGCAGATTATTTAATGTTATGAACAAAGAAGAAGTTATCGCTTTAAAAAAAGAAGTATCCGATCACCTTAATGGAGAACTTTTACCCTTTTGGACATCACGAATAATAGATAAAATAAACGGCGGATATATAACACATTTCGATAAAGATGGTAAAGACTCCGGTGAAGATGAAAAATCGCTTATTGCCCAGACCCGATCTGTTTACACTCTTTCTTCAGCACACCGGGCCGGTTATGGAGAGGGAAAATTAGCCGCACTGGCAAAGTATGGAGTTGATTTTCTGATCGATAAAATGTGGGATAAGGAACATGGCGGCTTTTTCTGGATGATGGACCGGGAAGGGAATGTTAAAATCGATCAGAAAATAATTTACGGGCATAGTTTTGCAATATACTCGCTAAGCGAATATACACTTGCCACAGGTGATCCACGTGGTATTGAATATGCAGGGAAAGTTTTCGACCTGATTCAAAAGTATTGTGTCGATTCGATGTATGGCGGCTATTGGGAAATGTTTCATCGCGATTGGACACTTTGCGGCCCCGGAGCCCAGGGAGGCGACCGGAAAACTCTCGATGTACATATGCACCTGATGGAAGCTTTTACTACTCTCTATGAATGCACAGGCAGGGATGTTCATCGTCGCAAATTGCTTGAGGTTATAGATATCCTTCTTGACCGGATTATTCATCCTGTTTATAAAACCGGCATCCCTCAATTTTTTAAGGACTGGACCGTAGCGCCACAGATTAAATTTGATATTATATGGGGGTGGGACAGGTTCCCGGAGGATGGGCAGAAGAGTAATGTTGCCGACAATACATGCTATGGCCATAATGCGGAATTTGCCTGGCTCTTAATACATGCTCTTGATATACTGAAAATTTCTCCGGACACTTATCTTGAGGTCTTTAAAGTTATATTCGATCACACAATTGATAACGGGATTGATACGGAATTCGGTGGTGTTTATGTGGAAGGTTCGCATTCAGGTGGTGTATATGACCGGGAAAAAGAGTTCTGGCAACAGGCTGAAGTTTTAATAGGGATGCTCGATGCCTGCATAATGTTTAAAGATGAAAAATACTGGACGGCTTATATAAATGTTCATCGTTTTGTATTCGACAAATTCATCAACAAAGGAGTAGGTGAATGGTTTCCACTCTTGACCCGTCAGGGAGAACCGATATGGACACATATGAGCCATTCATGGAAAGTTAATTACCATACTGTCAGATCGATGGTCCAGAGTATTCAAAGGATGGATAAGATTCTTATGAATCCTTAATTTCAGCAATAGGGGAATCGGATCTGAAAAGTGTAACTAAATTCACCATACTTAAGCATCATGCGTCTTTCGTTAACTTTTTTGGACTGGTTAGTATTCTCAACAGTAATGATTGGGAGTCTTTCTTTTGGGATGTATATGGCTTTCCTAAAAAAAGCAGGGCAAAACAGTTCAAATTTTTTCCTTGGCGGACGGTCAATAAAATGGCCGATTATTGGAGCATCAGTTTTTGCAACAAATATCGGAGCTGAACACCTTGTTGGCTTATCGGGCGATTCCTATCGCTATGGGCTATCCGCCGGATCAGTCGAATTGACCACAGCAATAACCTTGGGATTCGCCTGTGCCATTCTCTTTCCCTACTATATGAAGAATAAAATATTCACCATTCCCGAATTCCTTGAAATACGATATAACCGTCATGCCCGGACATTTTTTTCCGGTTTAATGCTGATTATAAGCATCATGACAAAGCTTGCGTTTACGCTTTTTGCCGGAGCTCTTGTTTTGAACAGTATCCTTGGATGGAACATTATGACTACAATATTTTATATTGGGTTAATAGTTGCCATCTTTACTATTATCGGGGGATTTACCGCAGTTGCTTACACAGATGTCATACAGGTGATAGTCATGATAGGGGGAACTGCAATTATGCTTTTTATAGGTCTTCATAAAGTCGGAGGATGGAGCGGGCTTATGGAGAAGGCTCCTCAGATGATGTCGATTGCAAAACCATATGACGATCCTGTATATCCATTCTGGGGTATTCTGGCTACTGCTTTTTATGCCGGGATATTCTATTGGGGCATGGATCAGGTTAACGTGCAGCGAGTTCTGGCAAGTCCTGATCTTAAAAACGCAAGATGGAGTGCTATGTTCGCAACCTTTCTAAAACTATTTACGATTTTCCTGTTCGCTTTGCCAGGTGTTATTGCATATGCCCTGTACCCAAACGAATTGATGGGAGATGCCACCAAACAAACTTTTGTGCTTTTGCTTAATAAATTTCTTCCGGTTGGTTTCAGAGGTTTACTTATGGCATCATTAATGGCAGCCCTGATTACATCACTGATTGCGGTATTGAACTCAGTTTCAACACTTATAGTACGCGATTTTATTAAGGAGTTTCGTCCAGACGTTTCTGAAAAAAGGCAGGTCTATTATGGACGCCTTGTTATAATTATCATAACATTTTTGGGAATCGGCGCTGCCTATATGGTTTATAAAAACGATGAGGGTCTGTATAAGTACCTTCAAACCATTTCAGCCTACCTTGTGATTCCGGTATTTCCAGCCATTTTCTTTGGGATTGTAAGTAAAAAAGTGACTCTAAAAGCTGCAACTGTTTCTGTAATTGTAGGAATTATCTTAACGACTGTTTTCGTGACGGACCAGCTGCTTGGTCCCGAGACCGGCAAAATGATCTTTCCTTTTCTTCATCATAAATTGACATTAAATTTTGGTTATCGGGGACTCTGGGCTGAAATATTTATTACCGGAGTGCTTTTTGCAGTTTCTGCATTCACAGAAAAAACTTCTCCCGAAAAGCTTGAAAAAACAACAATTAACTATACCAAAGGATTTGAAAAATTCGAAGGAATCACGGATTGGAGATTGCATTTAGGAATACTTTCGTTAATCACTTTATTTCTATATATCTGGTTAAGCTGACATATCATAAAAAAATTGGAATCTGGAAGTATTATGACAAGAAAAATTTATTGCCCGTTTTAATACTGTTACAGGGTTGGTTTCAGACAAAATCTGGTTCAAAAGAAAAACCTGCAGTTGTCAATGTTTAAACCATGGAACGCGTTGAAGAGATTATGTGAATAAAAATTTATAATGATGAAAAACCCAATTTTCAAACTCAGCTCAATGATAGTGCTGGTTAATCTTTTCGGATGTTCGCCAGGTGTTCAATCGCCTCAGAAGGATGAGAAAGCCGTGAAAAACGATTATTATGTGGCGGCTTATATCTGGCCTTCGTGCCATGATGATTCGCTGGGAAGGGAGAAGCTGTGGCCGGAAGGCACAGGTGAATGGGAAGTTATTAAAAAGGGCAATCCCCGTTTTGACGGGCACTACCAGCCCCGTCAGCCGCTTTGGGGTTACGAATTGGACAACGATCCGGAGGTAGTGGAAAAATGGATCGATGTAGCCACTGATCATGGTGTAAATGTTTTTGTATACGACTGGTATTGGTATGACAGGGGCCCCTACCTTGAAAGTGCCCTGAACGATGGTTTCCTCAAAGCAAGGAACAACGAAAAAATGCAGTTCTATATCATGTGGGCCAATCACGATGTAAAGTACAATTATTGGAATTATCACCGCTACAAAGACAATACCGATATCCTGTGGAACGCAAAGGTGGACTGGGAAAATTATCAGATAATTGTGGACAGAGTCATAAACCAGTATTTCAAGCGACCCAACTATTTTAAAATCAACGGAGAGCCGGTATTTTCCATTTTCAGTATAGGTAAGTTACTGGAAAGCTTTAATAATAACGCGGAAGAAGCCCGTAAAGCTCTGGATTATTTCCGCGATGAAGTGAAAAAAGCGGGTTTCCCCGGTTTGCATATCCAGTGGAACCAGGGTGGCGGCTCAGTTATGTCGGAAGAGGCTGCTGCAAGGTTTGTCAACAATGTGAAAACTATGGGGTTCAATAGTGTTGCCATGTATAATATGGGTGGGACCAATGAAGATTATATCGTGTACGGAACCAATTCTATAAAGATAAGAGAACAAATGGACGCTATTCTCGATGTGCCGGTTTTCCCATGTGTTTCCATAGGTTGGGACGATACACCGCGCTTCCCTGCAAAAGGCATGAAAGATGTGGTACACTACCACAACTCTCCCCAAAGTTTCGCAACCCTGCTCGCCAAAGCGAAAAAATATGCTGACAGCCACCCCGAACAGCCCAGACTGATCACCATCAACGCATGGAACGAATGGGTGGAAGGCAGTTACTTGTTGCCCGACATGCTCAATGGGTTCGGATATCTGGAGGCAGTGAAGGAGGTGATCATTGACGAGAAATACAACAGGTATTAACCCGACAAGAAATGCCGCAGGATATCAGGCAATAATCAGTTAATTCCGGTAACCAAACCGTAACTTTATGCGTCAAATATCCGGAATGGAACCACGAAGCGACAAATACTACATCGAAAAGGTTCTTGCAGGAAATGTAAATGCATTCTCCTGCCTTGTCGAGACACATAAAGACAAGGCATTTAACCTTGCCTTCAGGATTTGCGGGAACAGGGAAGAGGCCGAGGAAATTGCCCAGGATGCTTTTCTCAAGGCTTACAAATCGCTGAGTGATTTCAGGATGAAAAGCAGTTTTGCCACATGGCTTTACAGGATAGTCTATAACACAGCCGTCTCGCTGGTCAGGACACGAAAAGGCAAAGTCCTGTCGCTCGAGGAATTTCCGGCCGATGCAGTAGATTTCCTGTCGACAACCGAAAATGAGGAGGAGGCTGCCGGTGAGTATAAAAACGCTTTGATTAATTTTGCGCTTCAGAATTTACCTGAAGATGAAAGAGGGTTGATCACACTTTATTATTATAATGAATTGCCGGCTGATGAAATTTCGAAGATAACCGGTATCAACAAGACCAACCTGAAGGTAAAGCTCTTCAGGGCAAGACAAAAGATGGCCGGTATAATAAGAAAGGCTGAAATGAAAAATGTTTTTCTGCCATGAACATAAATGAAATAAATGACGACAAGCTTCTGGAAAAGTATCTCAATCGCGAAACGATCGAGAAAGCCCCTGAAGGATTTGTATTCAAAACCCTGACAAGGATCAGGATTGAAACAGTACCGGAGAAAAAAAGTTTCCTGAAGCGGAACATGGTTCCTGTTATATCTGCCATCGTAATTTTAGTGCTGATATCGGCCGCAGCCCTCGTACCTTCACAGGGCTCCGGAGCCATATTTTCGAGGGTTGCTGAATATATCAACCTTCCCGGATCACTGCTCCCGGATCTGACAACTATCAGAATTCCGGAAATTACTATTCCTGGAATTATAATTCCGGAATGGCTACCGTATGCAATGACAGCTATATTACTGTTCGGATTTGTGGATCGTGCCCTGTTCAGAATTTTCCACAGGGAATAGTCCCGGATAAACGGGTAATAGTATATTATAGATTTTGAACGCGGGTGTTCAGCCCCTTTGAATTAAGGGACCGGCTCATAGCCACAAGCACTTCCCTGATTCCCAGCTTTATATCACAGCTACCCTTAAGATGAACAATCAGGGCACACTGTTCAGCCTGAACCGGATCGTGCCCGCACACCTCAACCAGCGACCTTATCACATGGTCGAAAGTATTCACTTCATCATTGAACAGGATAAGCGAATGTATTTCATCCCCGCTCCTCAGCCTGTTGCTCCTGCGTAATGTTTTTTCCTTCATCGCTATTTCTCAAAAAGTTTCCTTGCCGTATCCAATGGTATTTCCCTTCTTCCCGCATATGCTACAACCCTGGCCTCACTGTAACCGTTGCGCTGAAGCAGGTCGGTATACTCAAAAGCGCTTTCAAAAGTAATAAATTTTCCTATCAGATATATCAGGGTATCGTCATCAGCCTGAATTATTTCAAGTCCACGGCTTCCAGCCAGGGTCCTGTAATTACCAACAGTCTCCTCCGTTAGCGGCTTGTCTGATCTTGCGACCTCAACCCTGAACGATAGTGTCGCAGGTTCAGCCGGTCCCGCTATAGGTTGTGCTTCCGATTCCTTAAGCGACCTTCCACTCCATTCCTCCTCCATAAGAAGAGCTCTTTCGAGCGAAACCGTTTTGCCGTTAAGAACGGCTGTCAGAAAGGAATCCCTGAAACCCATCTGCCTTAACGTGCCAAGTGACCTCTCAGCATCTTCCATCCTGCGGAACATTCCTGCAAAATATCTCATGGATGACGAACCAGGCACACTGTAACAGTATACAGGTGTGATCCCCCTGAAGAATGCCGGATCAACAGGCTTGGTGAACACCCCCATCTGTATCCGGTAAACCAGTCCGGCAGGTGCTTTTGGATCAATGGGAATATCCTGGTTGCTGATTTCATCCGGATCACTCTCAATGCTGAACAGTGAAATCACAATTCCGGCAGTCTGTTCTTGCTGAGCCCGTTCCTGCTTTGTCTCAAGGAGGCTGTCATCAACAGGATGAATACCGGCCTGACCAAATTTCTCATCGGCAATCCTTTGATAATCAAGAGCCAGATTTTCAATCTCCGCTGCCCTGCCTTCCGCAGCTTTCTGCTGTGAAGGAGCAAGTACATCAACTTGATTCTTGTAGTCCGAAGCAATAGCATTAAGCGAATCGGCCTTCACCTGGTACTTCATAGCTTCAGACAGTACCCTGTCGTATTCGGCCGGAACCTCCTTCTTCAGCGGGGGCTGCTTCGCAACAACCTTACCGGCGGGCTTTTCAGCGGACAGAGCAGTAGCGGCTGCCGCGGCATTTAATTCCTGTGCAGAAAGACTGCCCCTGCGTTCTTTGCAATCTCTTATGTATCCGGCAACATTCACTTCCCTTGCCTTCTTATTGCCAGCTATTTCCCTGAACTTTCTATACGACTCCATTGCCTCTGGAAATCTTCCGGCAAGCTGATTTGCCCTGCCCAGGTAAAACCAGGCATCATCGGGAATGATATCCGTTCCGGCAGGGTCTTCGATCGCTTCTTCCAGATAATCAGCCGATCTTACAGGATCGCTTTTCAAATTGACGAGGCAGACTCCCGAATAGTATTTATAAAGAGCAAAAGAATAAACATCAAGCAAAGCCTCAAATTCTCCAAAAGCTTTCCCGAATTCTCCCTTGCTGAAAGAATCCATTGCTGCCTGCCTTGAGCGACCGACATCCATGCCCTGAGAATAAATCATACCCTGGATGACAATGACCGAAAGAGAAACCACCCAAACCAAACGGCTGTATTTTAACCTGATACCCATCAATATTCTTAATAATTTAACCTCATTGCTTCAATCACTGTCTCAAGTCCTCCTGGTAAAATCGAATTCTCAACCTGAAAATTTCATGTTAATAACAATTTTTACCTTATAATCAGAAAACAGTTCAAACTTCGTAAATTTAACCCTAATTACAAAATTCATAGCATCATGGTGAAACTTAAAGAAGGCATGTCGGCCCCGTCGTTCGAAGGAGTTGACCAGGAAGGCCGTACAGTTAATCTCAGAGATTTCGCCGGCAGAAAGCTGGTTCTTTATTTTTATCCCAAGGATAATACATCGGGATGTACTGCAGAAGCCTGCAGTCTGCGCGACAGCCACGAAGAATTCCGGAATAAGGGATTTGCAGTGGTGGGAGTCAGTGCCGATAGTGAAAAATCGCACAAGGGATTTGCAGATAAATATTCACTCCCCTTCCCCCTTATTGCCGACACTTCAAGGAAAATAGTTAACGATTACGGGGTTTATCAGGAGAAAAAAATGTACGGGAAAAGCTTTTTCGGAATTGTCAGGACCACTTTCATCATAGACGAAAAAGGGAAAATAGAGAAAATCATCTCAAAGGTTGACACAAAAAATCATTCGGAACAGTTATTCAAATTATACCAGTAATTAAAACCAATATGAGCAACGAAAGAAAGGAAATCAGTAAGGATAAGCTGAAAGCGCTTGAAGTTACAATCGGTAAAATCGAAAAGGATTTCGGCAAGGGAACCATTATGAAACTTGGCGACCATGCCATTGAAAATGTCCAGATAATACCTTCGGGATCAATAGCCCTCGATGCAGCGCTGGGTATCGGAGGCTACCCAAGGGGACGGGTTATCGAAATATACGGACCGGAAGCTTCCGGAAAAACAACACTGGCAATCCATGCCATAGCCGAAGCACAGAAAAACGGAGGCATTGCAGCCATCATTGATGCCGAGCACACCTTCGACAGAAACTATGCCGAAAAACTGGGAGTCGACATTGAAAACCTCCTTATATCCCAACCCGACAACGGGGAACAAGCCCTCGAAATAACCGACAACCTGATCCGCTCGGGCGCTCTCGATATTATTGTAATCGACTCGGTTGCCGCCCTGACCCCCAAGGCTGAAATCGAAGGTGAAATGGGCGATTCAAAAATGGGACTTCAGGCCAGACTGATGTCGCAGGCTCTCAGAAAACTTACAGCCAATATAAGCAGGACAAACACCTCGTGCGTGTTCATCAACCAGCTAAGGGAAAAAATCGGAGTGATGTTCGGAAACCCGGAAACAACAACCGGAGGAAATGCCCTGAAATTTTACGCCTCGGTCAGGCTCGATATCCGCCGGACAAGCCAGCTCAAGGATGGTGAGGAGATCGTTGGCAACAGGACAAGGGTCAAAGTCGTAAAGAATAAGCTCGCTCCTCCGTTCAGAAAAGCCGATTTCGACATTCTCTACGGTGAGGGGATATCACAACTTGGTGAACTGGTGGATCTTGGGGTTGATTTCGATATCATCAAAAAAAGCGGCTCGTGGTTCAGCTACGGAGATACAAAGCTCGGTCAGGGAAGAGATGCAGTAAAGCAGATAATTAAAGACAACCCTGAACTTTATGATGAACTGAAGCTGAAAATCTCCGAAGCTCTTAAAAAGCAATAAAAATAAAAGCCCATCCATTATGAAGAGGACTTCTTACCTTTTGATGATTACGATCATCCTGATCCATGTTTCGTGCAAACAGAAAGCTCCCGAAACAACTTCACGGGAAGCACCGGAGGAAATAAACACCAGCCTTACGGAAGAAGAAAAGGCAGGGGGCGTAATGACTCCGGAGATAATGCAGAAATTCGGCCGGCTGGGATCTTTTGCCCTGTCGACCGACGGTTCAACCGTGCTCTATACTATTACTCTTACCGATCTGCAAACCGAAAGAAGGCAGACCAACATCTTCAGCATACCTGTTGCAGGAGGCGAACCGGTTCAGCTGACAACCGGCGGAGGCAGCTCTCCACAGTGGTTTGACGAGGGAAAGAAGATTGCCTTTATCAGCGGTCCCGATCTCATGACCATGAACCCCGACGGATCGGAATTAACCAGGGTGGAAGGCATCTCCGGATTTGAGATCTTCAACATCTCACCCGACGGAAAGAAGATATTCTTCACCAAAAGAATCAAACTCGACCAGACTGCAAACGAGAAACACAACTTCCCGAATGCAAATGTCAGAGTCATAAATGACCTGATGTACAGGCACTGGAATGCATGGAACGATTATTCCTACAGCCATATCTTTGTTGCCTCCTTCAATGGGAAAAGGGTGTCGGGCGAAAAGGACATTATGAAGGACCAAAAGTACGAATCACCCACCGCACCTTACTACGATGAACGCGAGATAGCGTGGAGCCCCGACGGGAAATATATTGCCTACACTTCCAAGAGGCTCAGGGGAATTGAAGACGCAAGAAGCACCAATACCGACATTTACCTTCATGAGCTGGCAACCGGAACGGAAATCAATATCACTGAAGGCAACGGAGGATACGACAGAAACCCGGTTTTCTCTCCCGATGGCTCCGGAATTGCCCTTCAAAGCATGGAAAGGAACGGCTATGAAGCCGATCTCGACCGCCTTTTTGTTTACGATATCAGCAGCAGGAAACGTACCTGGATATCAAAGGGATGGGATTTCGATGTGGAAAATCTTTCATGGGCCGATGACCAGAACATCTGGTTTAGCTGCTCCCACCTCGGCACTTCACAAATTTTCAGGATTAGCCTGAATGCTAATAAGATTGAAAAGGTTACTGAAGGCGTCCATAACATGGGACCGCTCAACCTGAAATCGGGTGTACTGGTTTCGGGAATTGCCTCTATGTCGATGGCTCCGGAAATAGCTGCCGTAGACATGACATCGGGTGAAATAAGACAGATAACAGACATCAACAGGAATATTTACGAGTCGGTCAGGATGGGAAAGGTGGAGGAAAAGCACATTAAAACAAAGGATAACAAGGACCTCCAGATGTGGGTGGTCTTTCCTCCATCATTCGACCCTGCAAAAAAATACCCGGCACTCCTTTTCTGCAACGGCGGACCCCAGTCGACACTCGACCAGTTCTGGTCGTACAGGTGGAACCTCCAGATGATGGCGGCAAAAGGATATATTGTTTATGCACCTAACAGGCGCGGTGTGGCCGGATTCGGACAGGCCTGGAAAGAACAGATATCAGGCGACTACGGCGGAGCCAATATGCAGGATTATCTCGATGCAACCGACGCAATGGCCGCAGAACCTTATGTCGACCGGGGAAGAATGGCCGCTGTTGGAGCCAGTTACGGAGGATTCTCGGTTTACTATCTTGCAGGTATCCACGGAGGACGCTTCAAGGCTTTCATATCCCATTGCGGCATGTTCAACTTTACAAGCTGGTATGGATCCACCGAGGAACTATGGTTCCCCAACAAGGACATTGAGGGCCCCTACTGGAACAATCCGCTTAGCTACCAGTACTCACCCCACCTCAGGGTTGAGGAATGGGATACACCTATTATGATAATAGTGGGCGCCAACGACTTCAGAATTCCATACACCCAAAGCCTCGAAGCATTCCAGGCTGCACAGATCCTGGGGGTTCCGAGCCGGCTGCTTTTCTTCGAGGATGAAACCCATTTCGTCCTCAAACCGCAAAACTCCGTTATATGGCAGAGGGAGTTCTTCGAGTGGCTGGAGACGTACTTGATATAGGCCGTGCAGGTCTTGCAGGTCTTGCAGGTCAAAAACAAACTTGCATGACTTGCACGACTTGTAAAACCAAAAAGTGTTTACAGGACCCTCCGAAAGAGGATTTTATAAAAATCACCCTTCAGGAGATATGGGGGCAGACTTGATTAGACTGACTGCCCGTTCCACTTTATCTTCGATCGGCAGTTCACCGTCGATCCAGTGGATTACAACCCCTTTCCGTTCCATGCCCCTAAACCAGGTCATTTGCCTCTTGGCGAACTGATGTATCGCAATTTCAAGTGAGCTGACCATCTCATTGTATCCCATCTTTCCGGTAAGAAAAAGAGTGATATACTTATACTCCAGCCCGTAATAAATAAGCGTTTCGGGATCAATGCCACGATCAAGCAGTTTCTGTACTTCCTCAACCATACCCTCTTCAAGCCTCGACTTAAGTCTCGCACTTATCCTTTCACGCCTGGCCTCACGGCTGTACAGCACACCTATCACCAGAGGTAAGGTGACCGGGAACCCTGCAATAGTCTCACTATGGTCAGCAAGGTACTTTTCAATTTCAATAGCCCGGACAGCCCTCTTTCTTGTGTCAATATCGGTGACGTTATGGAGTTTCCTGTATGTAGACAGAATCGATGTCAGTTCTTCCATAGTCTTGTCCTCAAGCGACTTTCTAAGTAAGGGATCGGGAGGTACCTCCGGAAGACTGTAACCCGAAACCACAGAATCAATGTACATTCCCGATCCTCCACACACAACAGGAAAAATGTTCCTTTCCCTCAAATCCGCCATAACCCCTGTGAAATCGCGGTGATACTCGAAAAGGCTGTAGCGATAACCAGGATCCCTTATATCGATCAGGTGATAAGGCACCTTAATCCCGTCAACTACATAGTCGCAGTAATCCTTTCCTGTACCGATGTCCATCTGCCTGTATATCTGGCGCGAATCGGCGCTGATAATCTCGCCTCCGAGCCTGATTGCAAGCCGGGCAGCCAGGCCCGTCTTTCCCGATGCGGTGGGACCTGTCACCACAACCATGTCATATCCGGGCAGTCTCTTTTCAACTTCCATCATGCAGAATTCATCAGAACAAGCAAATTACCATAAATTTACTTAATTTTGGACCACTAAATCAGTTCGCAGATGGATTTTAAATTTCTGGCTGACACTGTCAGGAACATTATCCTTAGCACCCTTAAAGAATGGGATGCAATTTATACCGAAAACAAGCCATACAGGTTGTTCTCGCGAAGCCTATTCTTTCCCCTTGTGATACTTGCTTCAATATCAACTTTCCTTGGAGCTTTCCTCTTCACAAACACCGAGCTGACGAACTTCTATTCGGTAATTGCCGGCCTGAGGTATTTCACAGTGATTACAATCGTTGTCTACGGAACTGCCCTGGCGATTAGAGAAATGATGAAATCGTTCGGATACGGGGATGATTTCGGCATCGCTTTCAAACTCATCTGCTGCTCCGTCGTACCTTTTCTTCTATGCCAGATTCTAAGCCAGCTTTTTGAATCATTCATCTTCGTTAACATACTGGCATTTTTCGGCTTCTATATCCTTTATACAGGAATCGAAAGAATGTTGATGCCGTCGGAGTCAGACCGCCTGAAACTGATGATCGGTGTCCCGTTGATCTTCTTTATTTTGTTCATCCTGACCGGAAGAATCATTACCCAGATAACGGACAAATTCTATTTCTCATTTTTTGCCTGAGATAATAAATGAGAACAAACGGATCCGATATTGTAATCAAAAATAAAAAGGCTTCTCACGATTATGAGTTCCTTGAAAAATTTATTGCAGGAATCAAGCTAACGGGAACTGAGATAAAATCAATAAGGGCAGGCAAGGCGGCACTTACTGATTCCTTCTGCCAGTTCACGAACGGTGAGCTTTACCTGAAAGGGATGCATATTGCCGAATACTGGTGGGGAAACCTTAATAATCACGATCCGATGAGAGAGAGAAAACTTCTTCTGAAGAACAGGGAACTGAGGAAGCTGGAAAGGAAGGTAAAGGAATCAGGACTTACAATAATAGCAACAAAGGTTTTCATCAACCAACGAGGGCTTGCAAAAGCCGAGATCGCGATTGCCAAGGGCAAAAAGGAATATGACAAGCGCGAGACACTTAAACGGCGCGATGCCGACAGGGAACTCGACAGGGCAAGAAAAAAATAGCTAGAAGTTCGGGCTCAGCAGGTATCTCGAGTAGAACTTTGAAATATACTCTACAGCTTCGTCAGATGTATCAACCAGTGTAAAGATATCAAGGTCCTCTGGAGAAATATTGCGTTCTTCGGCAAGCATCACTTCTTTTATCCAGTTTATCAATCCGGTCCAGTACTTTACTCCTACCAGGATGATCGGAAACTTCCCGATCTTTCTTGTCTGTATCAGGGTGATTGCCTCAAACAACTCATCAAAGGTCCCGAAACCTCCGGGCAGCACGATGAATCCCTGGGCATACTTCATGAACATCACCTTCCTGACAAAAAAATGGTCGAAAGTGATGAGCTTGTCGGAATCAATAAAGGCGTTTGCGCTTTGTTCAAAAGGAAGGTCGATGTTTATTCCGACCGACTTTCCGTTACCCTTTTTCGCTCCCTTGTTTGCTGCTTCCATTATTCCGGGACCTCCGCCGGTTATTACGCCATATCCGTTCTGAACAAGTTTGTATGCTATATCCTCAGCCAGCTTGTAATATTTGTCATTATAATGCGTTCTGGCGGATCCGAAAATTGAAACGCAGGGACCTATCCTGGCCAGCTTCTCAAATCCTTCAACCAGTTCCGATATGATCTTGAACACCCTCCACGAATCGGTTACATGTATTTCGTGCCACGATTTCTGTGCAAATGCATCCACGATCGGATCTGCGTATTTTTCCTCCTTCATAACCTCTTTTTTGTAGAATCCAAATATAAATAAAATCTAATCACTGAGCTCATTCTCAAGAAATCTGGCAGTATGACTATCCCTGCAGTTCAGAAGCTCTTCAGGGGTACCTGAATATATCAGGTTGCCGCCATTCTTTCCTCCCTCCGCTCCAAGGTCGATTATATGATCTGCCATTTTGATCACATCCATGTTATGTTCGATGACAATAACGGTGTTGCCCCTGTCGATAAGCTTATTCAGGACTTCCAGAAGGACCCTGATGTCTTCAAAATGCAGACCTGTGGTGGGCTCGTCAAGTATGTAAAGCGTCTTACCCGTATCCTTGCGGGCCAGTTCGGTTGCCAGTTTAATCCTCTGTGCCTCGCCTCCCGAAAGAGTTGTAGACTGCTGTCCGAGCCTGATATACCCCAGTCCGACATCCTGAAGGGTTTTTATCTTATGATAGATCGACGGGATATTGGCAAAGAATTCAACGGCCATATTTACAGTCATGTCCAGAACATCGCTGATCGACTGTCCCTTATACTTAACTTCCAGTGTCTCCTTATTGTACCTTTTTCCGTTGCATTCGGTGCACAAGACATAAACATCGGGGAGAAAATTCATTTCGATGGTCTTAACCCCTGCTCCCTCGCAACCTTCGCACCTGCCCCCTTTCACGTTGAAAGAGAACCTGCCGGCGCCAAATCCCCTTATTTTTGCCTCTGTGGTCTGCTCAAACAGCTTGCGTATGTCGGTGAATACACCGGTATATGTTGCAGGATTGGACCTTGGCGTCTTGCCGATGGGCGCCTGGCTCACTTCAATAACCTTGTCGAGATGCTCGATACCCAGTAGATCCCTGTATGGAAGCGGCGTCTTTCCGGAGTTATGGAACCTCCTTGCCAGTGCAGGGTGAAGAGTCTGGTTTACCAGGGATGATTTACCGCTTCCCGACACACCGGTTACACAAATAAAAGTGCCAAGAGGATAAACTACATCAACATTTTTAAGGTTATGTCCAGTTGCACCGGTCATAATCAGATACTTCCCATTACCCTGTCTTCTTTCGCCCGGTATTTTGAATTTATGGCTGTTGTTCAGGTAGCCTGCTGTAAGGGTGTCAGAAGTCTTTATCTCGGCCGGCGACCCCACTGCCACTATCTCTCCGCCATGCCGCCCTGCCCCCGGACCCATGTCGATTATATGATCAGATGACTGAATCATCTCCTTGTCGTGCTCCACCACTATCACCGAGTTGCCTGCATCCCGGAGTTGCTTCAGCGAGGAAATCAACCTCCTGTTATCTCTCTGATGAAGTCCGATACTGGGTTCATCAAGAATATAAAGAACATTAACCAGTTTTGAGCCGATCTGGGTTGCAAGTCGTATCCGCTGACTCTCCCCTCCCGAAAGAGTTCGCGCCCCTCTGTTAAGCGAAAGGTAATCGAGCCCCACCTCGACAAGGAATCCAAGCCTCGCACGTATCTCCTTGAGAATTTCGCATGCAATAATCCGCTGCTTCTCCGACATTCTATCCTCAACATCCTCCATGAATGCCGACAACTCCCTTATATCAAGTGACGCAAGTTCTCCGATATTCTTCCCGTCGATCCTGAACCAAAGTGATTCTTTCCTAAGTCTTGTTCCGCCGCACTCCCGACATGTGTCATACTGAACATACTGATCGCGCATTCTCGAACCATTCTTCTTTCCGTTTATCACCTCGATGTTCCCCACGAAATTGACCACCCCCTCAAATGTCATGAAATAGTTAGAAGTCATACCCAGCGGGGTATTCGAGAGTTTGAGTATTTCATCCGAGCCGTAAAGCACTTTGTTCAGAGCCTCCTCAGGGATATCCGCTATCGGGGTGTCGAGGGTGAATCCGTTCTTTTCGGCTATTGCTTCTATCTGCCAGAATATCCAGATATTCTTGTACTTGCCAAGTGGTTCTATGCCTCCCTTCCTGATGCTGAGTGAAGGATCGGGAATCAATTTCCTTATGTCAATGCTCGATATTTCGCCCAGTCCGTTGCAATGAGGACAGGCTCCCATCGGGGAATTGAACGAAAAGGTATGGGGTGCAGGTTCATTATAGGAGATCCCGGTAACCGGACACATAAGATGGCGACTGAAATATCTCGGCTCCGGCGTATCTGCTTCAAGAACCATCATTACTCCATCGCCCTGATCGAGTGACATCAGTACGGAATCGCGCAAACGCTTGTCGGTCACATCACCTGCCCTGAACTTATCTACAACGAGTTCGATATTATGAGTTTTATACCTGTCGAGCTTAAGCCCGTGAGTTATCTCCTTTATTTCGCCATTGATCCTGACGTTCAGGAATCCTTTTCTGCGCAATTGTTCAAAAAGCTCCTTGTAATGTCCCTTCCTGCCTTTCACTACAGGTGCCAGGAAATAAATCTTTTTGTCGGCGTACCGGCTTCTTACAAGATCGAGTATCTGATCGTCGGTGTACCTGACCATCTTTTCCCCGGAAGACCAGGAATAAGCCTCCCCTGCCCTGGCATAGAGAAGTCTCAGAAAATCATATATCTCGGTGATTGTACCTACTGTCGACCTGGGGTTTTTATTTGTCGTTTTCTGTTCTATGGAAATAACGGGACTCAGACCGGTTATCTTGTCGACATCGGGCCTTTCCATTCCCCCAAGGAATTGCCGGGCATAAGCCGAAAGTGTCTCCATATACCGTCTCTGTCCCTCGGCATAAATCGTGTCAAAGGCAAGGGACGACTTTCCACTTCCGCTAAGGCCGGTGATTACGACCAGCCGATTCCTCGGAATGGTTACATCAATGTTCTTCAGATTGTGAACCCTGGCTCCATATACCCTTATCTCTTCCTTCATCACAATGCCAGCCTCTAGGTTATCAGTCGTTTTTACCTTCGTATATTCGTGTACGCATCCCCTCATCGGGTATCTTGATCAGATATTCCTTATTAGGACGGGGCGAAAAGTAAGGTTTCCTGAGCCACGGGTTAAGGTACTTGAGCATTTTGTAATTTGTATTGAATTTCGCTGCAAACTCCGAGAAATCAGTAATGGCAGTGTCAACTTTCACCTCACGGTACGAAAGAGGGGGATAAAGGTCGCTCCTTTCTATGTCAAATCCGAAGCGGGCCGGATCGGTAATTACCATTTTGTATGCCACAACCCTGAATATATACCTTGCGGTTTCCTCATTCAGCAGAAGATCGTAATAATTGTTCTGTTTCTGAATCCCTATCTGCTCGTCGACTGATGCCCTCCCTCCGTTATATGATGCTGCTGCCAGCGTCCAGCTGCCATATTTTTCATATGACTTCCTTATAAATCCGCATGCAAACTCAGTTGACCTCTCGAGGTGATATCTTTCATCTATGACATTGTTTATCTCCATCCCGGCTTCCCTTCCGGTAGCGGCCATTATCTGCCAGAAACCGGTTGCTCCGGCGGGCGACACCACGTTGTAGAACTCGCTCTCTGCAGCCACAAGATATTTAAAGTCATCAGGTATGCCGTTCTCCTTAAGTATCTTTTCAATTATCGGGAAATACCTGTGAGCCTTCTTGATGATCAGGATAGTTGAAGAATGCCTGTAAGCGCTTGTAAGCAGTTCGCGGTCGAGGCTCTCGCGCGTATCAAAATTCTCGACAGGCATCCTTTCTCCTGCAAAGGTGACCTCGTCAGGTACTTTGTACGGCCTGTTGAACACAGCAGAATCAGCAGACGAAACGGGCTCATAGCTCCTTGCAAAACTTTTAAAACTCTGGTTAACAATAAATACCGAAACGGCCAGCCCAACCAGACCGAGTCCAAAAACCAGTGATCGTATGTTCGATTTAATCATGATAAAATATCGGGTGGTAAAACAAATTGCAAAGGTAGTTATTTTACGGCTTATAAGTAACCCGATGCTATCTTGAAATGAACAAAAAGCGTTAAAAAGCGTGAAAAGGATTGTCAGCTGAAAGGAGCCTTATCAGAAACGGTACGACAGGCCCGAAAAGATACCGAATGAATATGGATTCGCAGAAATGCTCCCGATACTGCTGAAAGGATTCAGATAGTATCGAAATGTAGGTTCGAGGTTGAGAGAGACTTTATCAGAGATTGTGTATTCCATTCCCATCCCCAGCGAACTGCTAACCAGGATGCTGTTCAGTCCGGCTGTCTTTCCGATATCATATTTGCTGCCGCCTATCATGGCATGAACCGAATTGTTTACAAGAAGATTATATGACATCCCTCCTATAAGGTTGAGGTCGATGACCCTGTCAACGATCTTATACCTTAACACTACCGGCATCTCAAGGTAGCCGAAGTTCTGAAAAAGGGAGTTGTCGATTAAGGGAAGGCTGGCTTTTGTCGGATCAAACACATCCCTTGTGTACATAGTGACAATCCTTTCGCCCATGTTATCTGTAAGGAACACATCCGGATTTTCTGTCTGAATGAGCCCGGCAGAGGTATGAACCTCGAAGTTATGGTCTCCCTTTGTATAGTCGAACTGGCGGAAGCCGGAGAACGATTGTATGTTATCGACCTCGTTGCCTACAGAGGAGTAGTAAAGACCCGATTGAATGCTTAGCTTACGGCTAATTTTATATGAGAAGCCGACACCTCCTGAATATGATAACCTTGATTGTTCGAGGGGGAAGCTGCCGGCCATTTCTCCGCCTGGGCTCCCGGGCCTGAGGTAATACATGGGAGAAGCCATTGCCGTCAGCGTCCATCTGTCATCCTTCTTAACAGCCTCTTCCACAACCGGGTCATAAACAGGATTATAGAAGGTGTTTGATTCGTTACTAACAGTTTCGGGACGGCGAAAGCCGATAAGGGAAGAAGAGACCTGGAAGCTGCTGCTGAATTCGGGAGGCCCGGTTTCCGTAATAAAGTCCTGCAGGCCATCCTGACCAATTGTCGAATCTGCACTCATCCCGGTTAGTTGAGCTGCCTGCTGCCCGCTGCCGGATGAAGCTGCAAGACGATCGCTCGAAGGAAGCATCCTTACAAGAGCAGGATCAACCGGTACGGCCTGACGGAATATCTGATCCTGGCCAAAAGAGATAACAGGTTCATTGAACGATGAAGGGATCTGCCGGCTCATCCGGTAAGCCAGGAAGCTGACAGACAGCAATATTGTAATAAGGGCTGCAGTTCTGAGGAAGACAAGGGATCTCTGCTTCTTCCTTATTATGGGCAGAATGTTATTCCATACCTCAGGCGGAGGAAGGACCTCAAAATCTTTAAGTCCGTTCCTGAAAAGAAGATCTATATTTGCCCTCTCGTCAGCCATTTACTGCACTCTGTTTTATTCCCGTA
This sequence comes from uncultured Bacteroidales bacterium, assembly GCA_963840965.1. Classification (GTDB taxonomy): domain Bacteria; phylum Bacteroidota; class Bacteroidia; order Bacteroidales; family VadinHA17; genus LD21. The sequence continues at coordinate 386,276 of CAWJAW010000005.1, forward strand.
TATAAATTCACCTTCTTCTGAAGAATCATTCTGGCCCTCGACAGGTTTGATTTTGAAGTACCCTCGGAGATATTTATCATCTTGCTGATCTCCTTGTGCGAATAGCCATCAATAGCAAACAGGTTAAAAACCATCCTGTATTTAGGCGGAAGCTGTCTTATGATGTCAAGAAGGTCAACTGTCTCAAGCCCCGAGTAATCTTCATTATCAGGATCCGCATCCGGCTCCTGAATCTGATCAATATCATCAACCCTGAAAAGATTATGCTTGCTACGAAATTTCTCGAGAGCCGTGTTGACCATTATCCTGTGCATCCATCCTTCGAAAGAACCTTCATGCTTGTAATGGATGAGGTTGTCAAAAATCTTAATGAATCCTTCCTGCAGGATGTCTCTTGCCTCATCATCATTACCGGAATACTGGAGGCACACCGCATAAAGTCTTGCGGCATGACGCCTGTACAGAAGTTCCTGATCCCTTCTGTTGCCAGCCAGACAACCTTTGATTATATTTTTTATATCAGGCAAAGTTCAACGCCTTTTGACAACATAAATATAAACAATATATGTCTGAAAAAACATGGCAATTCCATAAGATTGATGAAAAAAACTGCTAAAAGGTTGCGTCTAATCTGCAATAAACAGACCTACAGATGTATCACCTCACCGAAAGCGGCCGCTGCAGCTTCCATAATGGCCTCAGACATTGTGGGATGCGGGTGAATGGACTTGATTATTTCATGGGCAGTGGTTTCAAGTTTCCGGGCGACCACCAGCTCGGAAATCAACTCCGTCACATTTGCTCCTATCATATGCGCTCCAAGCAGTTCACCGTAAGCCGCATCGAAGATAAGCTTCACGAATCCATCCTTAGTTCCCGAGGCGCTTGCCTTGCCGGAGGCTGTGAACGGAAATTTGCCCACCTTGATTTCGCGTCCCGCTTCTTTCGCAGCTGCTTCCGTCATTCCGCACGAGGCTATTTCGGGAGTGGTATAAATACACGACGGAATGTTATTATAATCAACAGGTTCCGGATCGAGCCCGGCTATCTTTTCAACACAGGCTATCCCTTCAGCCGAGGCTACATGTGCCAGCGCCGGACCGTGAACTATGTCGCCGATAGCATGAATCCCTGGAACATTGGTGCGGTAGAACTCATCCACAATCACTTTTCCCTTCTCAGTTTTTACGCCGGCCGCCTCCAGACCAATTCCGGTTATGTTGGTCTCCACTCCAACTGCCGAAAATACGATATCTGTCTCCAGTTCCTCATATCCCTTGGGCGTCTTTATCCTTACCCTGCATTTATCGCCTGTGGCATCAGCCGACTCAACGGACGAATCGGTAAGAACCCTCATCTTCATTTTCTTAAACGACCTTTCAAGCTGCTTTGAAACCTCCTCGTCCTCAAGCGGAACAATTCTTGGAAGAAACTCTACAAGAGTCACGCTGGTTCCAAGTGTCTGGTAGAAGGAAGCAAACTCGCTCCCAATGGCTCCTGAACCAACCACCACCATCGATTCCGGCTGAACAGGCAGGGTCATCGCTTCGCGGTATCCTATTATCCTCTTTCCGTCCTGCTTCAGGCCCGGCAGTTCCTTCGATCTGGCTCCGGTTGCAACTATTATATTCCGGGCTGAGTAATCCTTTTTTGTACCGTCATCCGAGGTTACTTCCACTCTGCTTTCACCGGCCAGAACCCCGAAACCCTTAATAAGCTCAATATTATTCTTGCGGAAAAGGAACTGAACACCCTTACTCATACCCTCGGCAACACCCCTGCTCCTGGCTATTATTGCCCCGAAATCAGCTTTCGCTTCACCGCCTGTCTTTATGCCGTACTCCTCTGCATGACTGACATAATCAAAAACCTGCGCACTCTTCAATAACGCTTTTGTCGGGATACATCCCCAGTTCAGGCATATTCCGCCGATCTCCGACTTCTCTACAACAGCCACTTTCATCTTCAACTGTGAGGCCCTGATGGCAGCAACATATCCGCCCGGCCCGCTTCCTATAACCAAAAGATCATAATCCATATCTGATTTCCTTATTGTTATTCAATATTTTTTTATCGCAAAACAATATCTCATTTATTGTTAATCAATAAATTTTTATTGTTATTTTTCAAATTAAGCCCGCTTATCCTGCTTACCAGTTTTGCTCCGAGCCAGATGATTACAAGAGTGAATATTATAGTCGCCCCCACTGGTATACCTGCATAATATGAAATTATATATCCTGCTCCTGTTCCTGCAAAGGCTGCCACCACCGACCATATAACTATTTTTGAATATTTTCTGGTGAAAAGCATGGCAATATTCGGCGGTATAGTAAGCAGTGATATAACAAGAACAACTCCGGCCATCCTTATGTTCAGTACAATCGTAAGAGCTATCAGCGATGTGGTGACATACCTGAAAAGGTTAACGTGGGAGGTGAAGGTCCTGGCATACTGCTCATCAAATGATATATAGAGTATCATCCTGTAAAACACCGTAAACCAGATGATGAGCACCGCCGACATAATTCCGAGAGCTATGATATCGCCGTAAGTCACGGTTAAAATACTGCCAAAAAGATAGCTTATAAGGTTGGGCGCATAGCCGGGTGTCAGATAGATGAAAATAATTCCGATGGCCATTCCAAGCGCCCATAGGATGCCTATTGCCGAGTCTTCCCTGATCTTCTGCCGCATTGAAAGGTACTCTATGCCAAGAGCCGACAATATGCCGAATACAGCAGCTCCTGCAACCGGATTTATGCCGGCGAAATAACCAATTCCTATACCTCCGAACGAGGCATGTGTGATCCCGCCGCTGAGGAAGACCATCCTTCTTGAAACGATATATGTCCCTGCAAGGCCGGCAGTGATACTGGCAAAGAGTGCTCCCAGAAGGCCCTTTATAACAAACTCATATTGAAAAATACTTCCTTCCAACGATCAGTGTTTTTTTAGTACAGTATGAGGCACCTCGCCATGAGTGATAAGCTGAATGGGGCATCCGTAACCAAGAAGCTGTTCATTGGTTATCTCTGCTGAAGGATGATAATGCAGTAACCTGTTAACACAGGCAAACGACCTGACATGCGACGAAATAATCCCGATATCGTGTGAGACCATCAGTATGGCCATCCGGCTGTTCAGTATCCTGAGCTTTTCATAGAAGTCGTTCTCAAAATTCGAGTCGACGAAATTACCAGGCTCGTCGAGAAGAAGGAGTTTGGGATCTCCGATTACGGCCCTGCCGAGAAACACTCTCTGAAGCTGACCTCCTGACAGCTCTGTAAGCGGGGAATCCGAAAGCTCCCTCAGGCCAAGCTCATCAATCACACCCGCTGCCTTACGCCTGTCAGCTGCTGACATCACAGGAACAAGTCCCTTGTGCATCATAAGTCCCGACAGTATCACATCAGTAACCGTAAGCGGAAAGCTGTGATCACCTGTTGATATCTGAGGAAGGTAACCTATCTTCTTACCACCCTGAAGCTCCGGACTGAATATTATTTTTCCGGTTACTGGAACAAGACCCAGGATGGCTTTCAGAAGTGAGGTCTTTCCTCCACCGTTTGGACCAATTACCCCTATGAAGTCGTTTGAAGTCACCCACAGGCTTGCATTCTCAATCGCCGTGAATTCCCCGTAGGAAACCGAAACCGAAACCAAATCAAGAAGGGGTTCAGGCATAGTGAATCTAATTTATGGCTTCTTTAAAGCCTGACTTAAGCAGTTGTATGACAGCCGTTGTGGAAGAATACCAGTCGCCTGAAAGAGGATCGATGACCTCCACCCTGCCGCCAGTCTCATCAGCCACTGCCCTCGCGTTCCTCGGGTCATACTCCCTCTGCACCAGTATTATTTTAATGTTTTCCCGTTTTGCGATGTCGATAAGTTCCCTGAGTTGTGAAGGAGATGGTTCCTTTCCCTCGTTCTCGATCGCGATCTCCTTCAGCCCGTAATCCCTTGCAAGATATGCAAGGTTTGGATGGTATATCAAAAAGGTCCTGTTTCCTTCCATCACCGAAAGCTCCCTTGCCATTGAATCCACCTGACCGATCTTTTCCAGCAGGACCCCGTAGTTCTTTTCGTACTCTTCACCGTTCACAGGGTCAAGCTCAATAAGGAAATCCCTTACCGACAAAGCCATCTTCATGGCGCACAACGGGGAAACCCAATAATGAGGATCGGCGCCCTCGCTATGCTCCCCTTCATGATCGTGATGATTTTCAATGGGGACAATGCTTTCTCCAAGGTTAAGCTTCTTCATGGATTTGTTAATCTCCAAAAAACGATCCATCCATGTTATCTCAAATCCCAGATACCCGTTGCTGATGTACGCCTCTGATCTCCGGAGCCTGTCAATCTGATCGGGATATGGTTCGTAGATATGAGGATTAGCCCCTGCCGGGACCATCACATTCACCGTAAAGTTATCTCCTGCAATCTGTTCGGTAAAGTAGCCAAAAGGAGCAATACTGACTGATATAATCCTCTCACCGGTTTTAACCTGCCTTCCGCAGGCCGAGATAATCAAAATAAAAAACAGGAATGCAGCTCTCTTCATAACAAATGTTTCAACAAGTACAAAAATAACACATAAGGTGGGAAAAGGTTTATGTTGGAAAAATAAATTACGGGATCCACAACAACGGGTATTGCCCATTCATAAGAATATGTTTTCACGGGCAGTGCCCATTGAATGAGATCCCTCGCCTGAGCAGTCCTTGAATACTCGCTTTCCGCTATGATTGTCTTCCAGTTTGGGGATAATCCCGCTTTACGATGACAACCGGCGAGGGATGACATTGCAGCTTTGTAGGATTTGGGGTGAGGCCGCGGCGAGAGAGGGACTTCCAATAAAAGGATAATTCTGCATCTCGCCGCGGCCTCACCCCCCTATATTACACACCGGCCCCTGTCATCCCGCATCCCTGCAGACTGGGCATTACAGAGCAATCAACGTAAAATAATTGTCAGGGGTAACAGATTGTTCAAAAACAACGGGATGCGGGATCTCATGAATGGGAACTGCTTATTCAAAGCGAATTGCTTGCCCTGGCAGTGAACCATGTAGAAGACCCCCACAAAAGTCATGGCACCTTCATGGCAGACCGGGCATTACAGAGCAATCAACGTAAAATAATTGTCAGGGGTAACAGATTGTTCAAAAACAACGGGATGCGGGATCTCATGAATGGGCACTGCTTATTAAAAGCGAATTGCTTGCCCTGGCAGTGAACCATGTAGAAGACCCCCACAAAAGTCATGGCACCTTCATGGCAGACCGGGCATTACAGAGCAATCAACGTAAAATAATTGTCAGGGGTAACAGATTGTTCAAAAACAACGGGATGCGGGATCTCATGAATGGGAACTGCTTATTCAAAGCGAATTGCTTGCCCTGGCAGCATTATTTATGGGGGAGTTGATCAATTTGTTAAGATTATTTAATTTTATAATCACTTTGTCTCATGGTGCTGCACTTTTTAAACCGTCTTATTAAATGAATTTTAAGGCTTATTATGTTTACATATTGACAAATCAGCATAACAACGTGCTTTACACCGGTGTTACCAATGATCTTGAAAGAAGGATTTATGAACATAAGAATAAGAAATACAAAGGATTCACATCCAAATATAATGTCAATAAACTTGTCTATTACGAAATCCATGACATGATAGAAGTAGCTATCTCAAGAGAAAAAGAGGTAAAACGGTATACAAGGTCCCGGAAGGGGAAAATTATAACTGAATTCAACTATAAATGGGAAGACCTGTTTAAAAATGGCAGAATTTTAAAACCTCATAAAAAAGATTGTAAATCTGATAATTAAAGATTATAATCAAATAATTCTGGTGCCGTATAATTACCCTTGTGCCATCAGGTGAGGATGAAGCATGGTGGATCAAATTAATTAAGATGAGCTTAAATAGATTTTGGAATTAAATCCATAATATTCAATCCTCATTTAAAAATATGCATATTTTTGAACCTTTCAACTGTATAATCTGTCTGTTAACGATTAATGAACCATCCATGAAAAAACGTTCTGGACTTTTTATCCTGGCACTTACCGCTGTTCTTGCAACTCTGTCGCCTGATGCGGACTGCCAGTACCGCGATCAGGACCAGATCGCTGCTTTGGTCAAAAGCCTGGCCGCCCGACACCCTGCCTTATGCACCTCAAGGTCACTTACCCGTACTGCCGGAGGAAAAGAGATCTGGCTACTAACAATCGGAACAGGCGACAGAGACAACAAACCGGGAATAGCTGTCTTCGGCGGAATCGACGGCAAATATATTCTTGGAAGGGAACTGGCCCTGGGATTTGCCGATAACTTACTGGCAGGCTCAGCGGATAAAAGCACCCTTGATCTGTTGGAAAAGGTTACTTTCTATGTATTCCCGGATGTCAGCCCCGATGCATCAGCCCAGTATTTCACCGGACTGAGATACGAAAGGAGTCAGAACACCAGAACCACCGATGAAGACAGGGACTTTCTTTATGATGAGGATCCCTGCGAAGATTTGAACGGGGATGGAGTGATTACCCTGCTTCGCATCGCGGATCCGGCAGGTAAATATATTGAATGCGAAGAAGATAAAAGGGTGATGGTGACCGCTGGAACCGAAAAGGGAGAAACAGGTATCTATTCTGTTTTCACAGAGGGAACCGACAATGACGAGGACGGAAAATTTAATGAGGATGGCGCCGGCGGCGTTAGTTTCAACCGTAACCTCACATATAACTATGAGGAATTCGGACCAAATTCAGGCCTGTATCCCGTATCCGAACCAGAAACACGTGCCGTGGCAGATTTTCTTTACGACAGATTCAATATCTACATGGTAATTGCTTTCGGTCCCCAGGATAACCTGGCTGAACCAATGAAAGCCCGGGAACAGCCCGGAAATCAATCCCCGGAGGAAAGCGGCAGGCAGGGATCAGTGAGAAGGGAAAGAGGACCCATGACTTCGATCCTTAAAACAGATGAAACCATCAACAAGCTCGTGTCGGACAAATACCGTGAGATAACCGGACTGAAAGGCACACCCCCTGCTGTTAAGGAACCCGGCAGTTTTACGGACTGGGCTTACTTTCACTACGGCAGATATTGTTTTGGCACCCCGGGCTGGTGGATTAATGTCGAAAAGGGGAAAAACGCTGAAGCCGAATTCCTGAAATTTGCGGAGAACCAGAAGCTGGAAGATTTTTTCGTTCCGTGGAAGGAAATTGATCACCCCAACTTCCCTGATAAAAAAGCAGAGGTGGGCGGGATAAAGCCATTTGTAATGCAAAACCCTCCGTCCGACTCAGTAGGTTCCCTGATTGAACTCCATTCGAGGTTCATAAAAGAAATTTCAGCTATGCACCCGGAACTTGAGTTCCTCGATGTGCAGACAGAAAATGCCGGCAGTAACATAAACAGACTTACATTAAAAGTTCACAACATAGGCCTCTTTGCCACCAGCGCTGAGGCAGGCGAACCAAATATCTGGACAAGGGTCATGAGGCTGTCGGTTGAGCCATCGGCCGGACAAACAATAATCAGCGGCCTGAAGGTGCAAAGGATCGGACGACTGACCGGTGATGAATCAACGGAATTCAGCTGGCTTATCTCGGGAAAGGGTAAGGTTAAGATTACGGCCGGAGCAGCAAACACCGGACATATAAGCACTTCAGTCGAATTAAAATAACATCAAACCGATACGGGAATGAAAGTATACAGCAAAATATTGATCACTCTGGGAATTCTCTGCCTTGGCATCCCCGCCCACCCGCAGAATGCAGATCTTTTCTTCAAGGCTGCCGGATCGCCGGCCAATCCAAAGGTACAGGCATCATGGAATAAATATTACACCTACGACGGCATAACAGACCTTTGCAGACGGCTTGCAAAAGAGTATCCTGACCTTGTAACTCTTGAATCAGCCGGAAAATCACACCAGGGAAGGGACATCCATGCCCTTACAATCACCGACCGGAAAGCGGGTGATCCCGGAAGCAAGCCGGGTTTTTACATTGACGGCAACATCCACTCAAATGAGATCCAGGGAACGGAAATGGCTCTTTACACAGCCTGGTACCTATGCGAAATGTATGATGAGAACAGGTTTATAAACGAACTTCTGAAGGACAAGACCTTCTATATCCTGCCTACAATCAATCCCGATGCACGCCAGTATTTCATGGATAACCCGAATACACAGCACTCTCCCCGTTCGGGACTTGTACCGATGGACAATGACCGCGACGGTCTTTATGATGAGGACGGATACGACGATCTTAACAACGACGGAGTGATCAGCACGATGCGAAGAAAGAGCCCCTACGGGACATACAAAAGCGATCCGCTCGATCCCAGGAAGATGATAAGAACAGAACCTGGTGAAAAGGGAGATTATGAGGTCCTTGGCCAGGAAGGAATCGACAATGACGGCGACGGGCTGGTTAACGAGGACGGACCGGGAGGCTATGATCCCAACCGCGACTACGGATTCAACTGGGAACCCTCTTATATCCAGAGCGGAGCAGGGAAATATCCATTTTCATTCCCTGAAAATCAGGCTGTAAGGAACTTCGGATTCAGTCACAGGAACATCACGGGAGCCCAGTCGTTCCATAATTATGGCGGACTAATACTCAGGGGGCCGTCGATGCAGGGAGGAGGCGCCGAGGTGTTCTCAAGGGCTGATGACGATGTCCTCAACGCCATTGGGAAAAAAGGAGAGTTAATCATACCCGGATACAAGTTTATTACTCTCTGGAAAGATATGTACACGGTGTATGGAGGAGAACTCGACTGGTGGCACGGCGCAATAGGAAGCTATGTCTTTTCAAATGAACTCTGGAATGAAGTTATGATGTTCAACGACACATCCAGTGTCGATCCGTATGAATTTGACAGGCTTCTTCTCTTTGAGGATGCTTTCATGCCCTGGCAGGAGGTCGATCATCCGGATTACGAAAAAGTAGAGGTCGGGGGATTCAATAAGAACTTCGGACGGACACACCCGGGATTCCTGTTGGAAAGCGATGCTCATCGTAATGCAGCATTCTGCATTTACAATGCCTGGGTAACCCCAAAACTTGAGGTCCGGGATGTGAAAGTGGTTAACCTTGGTGGCGGTCTGAAGGAGGTCAGCGCCACAGTCGTAAACACCCAGCTGATGCCTACTCATTCAGGAAATAATCTCCGGTATAAAATTGATCCTCCCGACTATGTGTACCTTGAAGGAGGATCTGTAATTGCAGGAATGATTGTCACAGACAAGGACAGAGATCTGAACCGGGAGCAGAAAAGAAACCCGAAGCGGCTCGAAATCGAAAATATACCCGGATATTCACATGTGGATGTCAAATGGATTGTAAAGGACGGAAACAAGTTTACGGTAAGGATCGAAAGCATAAAGGGAGGAAGAGCTTCGGCACAATCGGAATAGGCAAAATAAATTATTGCTTACTTTTTTATGCATGATTACCGACACTCATTTAAAACAATAATGGATGCTACTGCCATCGTAAAAGATTATCATCATACTTGAGAACTATTTATTAAATAAAACCCGGTACTTGACCGGGTTTTTTTATAAAAAATATTACAGGCCTAATTGAATAAAATTGCAAAGTGTTATTATCAAAATAAAAACTAGAAGTATTATTAATAGGTAGTGTAAAGAAATCTTCCAGAAATTATTCATCAAGATAAGCAAAGGGATCTTTACGAATCAAGAAAAAACAAAACCCGGTCGACAGCCCTGGGTTTGTCTTTAGATTATTTACAATTAGCTATTGTCCATTTTTTGTTATTCAGAGTATCAATAACCTCAATTATAAGTTCTCTTTTTGTTCTCTGGATTACCGAATCAATAAAAACTTCAGGATATTGTCGTAATCCATAAACGCCTTGTCCGAAGACTAATGAACTATCCTTTTTTTCAAAGATATTATTTATTGGAGGAGGAAAATATAAAGAATCAATATCATAAATGCCCCCGTGATATCTAAAAACCAGCCATTTCGAAGATAAGAGTATCTTCCTAAGTTCTTTGTCATCAACTCGAATTATACTCACTAATCCTTCTGGCCCAACAGCCTCATTTTTTTCATACCTAAAATCAAGAAGGCATAGATCCTTAGCTTTATTATCTCTGTTTGCACATGACGTAAATAACACAAACAAACTTAAAAAACAGAAAAAGGATATTTCTCTCATTTAAGGAACTTTTTAGATTCGTAAAGTATATGTTCACGAAATGGTTGTGAAGTTTTCAGCCATGATGGATGATTCATTTGTCCACGAAAAGCTTCAGATTCCCATAATTGTTCTTTTGTAGCTCTATCCCATTTCTCTCCTTTTAAAAATCTGGTACCATGATATCCTCTTTCATGAATAATGAGGTTTTGAAAATCATATTTGTTGTTGAGGACTGAACCAAATTTGTTGGGTGTAAGATTTATTTCCAATAGCTTATCAGCATCATGGTCGCTAGTTGAAGCTACGGCGAACCAATCATCTTTTAACGTAACAGATGAATTTTCAAGTTCAGTTAATTTGTAACCTGCATCTTGAATATAATAGTTACCAATTTCCTTGAAAACTTTATCCTTATTAATCCAAAGATTATTAACATCTTTAGTTTCAGCTAATGAAATACTCCCTTTAATAGCAATTTGAGAATTTTCTTTAGCACTGCTTTTCCAGTTAGACTGGGAGATCAATCGAACATCATCATATTCCTTATCTTGATCTGTGCCTAGGTATCTTCCCGAATTAATATCAAAATAATCATTTGGCATTTCAGCAGCCATGCCATCCGGATCAATAAACCTGATTGGATTATTTAAAGCATAGTTGTATGGTGACCACCTTCTTGAGGATTCAGCTATAGGATCCACAGTAGTGAAGCGACCTATCTGAGCGTCATAGTAGCGTGCCCCGTAATCATAATTCTCAAAGAACTCATTGTTTAATTCTTTTCCATTGTAAAGGTATAAATTATTCTGCAGGTTGCTCGCTGCAAACATCGAACCGAAAGGATAGTATTCAACTTCCTGGTCAATAACCGGAGTCGATCCTGAATAGTGATAAGTGATCCGGTTATTTCCCAGATGATCCTTCAGATAGTAATAGTAGTTACCAGTTACCGGATTGTAATATCCTTCAGGAGTCAATACCCTGGTCAGAGTCCCGCCGGTGTATATAAACGGCCCGTAATAAAGTGTAACGGCAGTCGTTGAGGCAATTACCGAGGTCTTGCTCCATTTGTTGCCAAGTGCATCATAACTGTAATCAACCTTGTTGGCAGCATCCTTGTAATACTGCTTCGGACGATTAACCTCGTCGAACCAGCTGATGGAACCTATGCCCCTTAAGCCGTCGCTTGTAACATTCCCGTTGCTGTCGTATGTAAAACTGCCGCTCCGTCCGCTTACTCCATTATAGGTCCCGTTTACCGAAACAAGCTGATTCCCGGTGTTACCGCCCGAATACGTGTAAGCCAGGTTCTCCCGGTCAGCGCCTGAACTGCTTTTGCAGTTCATAAGTGTGATGTTCCCATTGGCATCATACTGAACCGAGCTTAAGTCAAAATTGTTCACGTTGGCCCATGATGATGTATAATTTCCGTAATCACCCTGACGAAGCCTGTTCAGTTCTCCGGGTATGAAAGAGGACAGACCGTCCCTTCTATATAAGTAGTTCAAAAGATTGCAGATGCCCTGGAGGCTTCAATAGTTCAACTCTTGCATGGCGACCAGGATAATAAAGCGCAACAGTCGATCTCGGATCGTGAGTTGCTCTCCAGGTTCAAGAAGATTCATCTTTTAGCGAACGCCGGAAAGAGGCTGTGAAGGATTTCTTATCTTCCTATATCCTTAAGAACGATCTGAAGGAAAATCTGGCGTAATCATTATAAGTCCTCTTACTGCTTAAACTAAATGAACTAGATTGAGCCTAAAATACTCCCCTTGGTTCAGGCGCTTAATTCTACCGGGCTGGTTAGTACATTTTCAAGCTGTGAAGGACATTTTGATGAGATTAACAGATTCAATGATCATAATAAAGCAGATGTTAGGTTTGATCCTGAAGATAATGTCTCGGATCATGACATTGAAAAATTCATCTCATACATTATTACCCGGTTTTAGCAATTTGTGTGGCTTTTAACCTGTTATAGCAGCTGCTCATAAATTATATGCTCCCATTGCTCCTGAAGAAAACGAGGAAATTGACTTTGTTTATGTAATCCAACTAATCCCCTTTGATCAGGGAGACCCTACAAAAAAAAAGATACATCGATAAAGCAATTCTGGATACGGTAGCGATCGTAAAAGAGTACCACCCTGCTTGAGAACGATAAAATAACAAAACCCGGGTCACCGCCGGGTTTTAAGTTTTCAGTTTAACATATCAATTATATAAGTAAATCAACTCCCCATTTCTCATCTGATGGTGAAGCAATATAAAGTTTACCATTCGGCAACTTAATCTTCCATGGTTCTAAAATACTAGAAGAGAAGAACTGTATCCTTAAATTATTTGATAAAATGAATGTAGGATCTATGAAAGGCATACCGCTTTGAGGTGTAACTTCAACTATCTTTTGATTTAACAGATTCGAAATAAATTTTTGTATATCATTATCATAACAGCCACGTACTATCTTTGAAGTGTTACATATTCTCCATTCTGTCAAAGAAACAAAATTCCAATTATCTCCAGTTATGGTAAAATATGGTTCCGACCAGTCAACACTAATTATGGTAAGTGGTAAATAACCCTTAATTTCTTTCAAAAATTCCTCAAACATATTATTTATCCTGAGTTAAATGGGTTCTATTTCGTATGTACTCTAACCTTTCTGATCTGGATAAGCCTCTTGGTGGTTGAACTGTGTTTCCATCCATATCTACAGGCTGTCCATTACTATTTTCGAATGAAGCTCTTCTAGGAGCGTCACCGGATGGTTCCATTGCTCTGACAGTCCGGCCATCAGGCAAAGTATACTGAGTACCTGGGCTTGATGTCGGAGTGCTATTAAATCCTGCATTTTCAAAACCTTCTACCATCCTGCTCTGACTTGTTGGGACTGCTGTTCCTTCTTGAGATACAACAAAATCAGCTCCTTGGGAAGTAGCCTTTCCTCCAGCAACGGCATTATCAGCTTTAGTCGACAAACCTAATGCATCTCCAATCGCCCCAAATGCTTTCTTTATTGTACTCCCACTTAGAGATGGAAGAGCAAGTCCGGCAAAAGCAGCTATTTTGTCTCCTGTGGTTGCTTTTGTTCCATCAAGATTTACAGCATTGCTACCTCTTGTAAAGGTTGTTCCAATCACAACTGCGTCGTTAGCATCTGTATAGGTTGCCATGTCCGTCGTGCGATTCACCAATGTGGTTCCTAAAACTCTTGCATTACTCCATTCAGGATGTTGAGATTTTACTGTTGCAACTTCATTAAGAGTTTTCTTGATCGATCCGTATAGCACATTTGTATTAGGCCACATACCATCCGGATCGATAAACCTCATTGGATTATCGAAAGCATAAGTATATGGACTCCACCTACGGCCTAATTCAGCTTTTGGGTCTAGCGTGGTAAATCTCCCAATCTGCGGGTCATAGAACCTCACCCCGTAATCATAATTCTCAAAGAACTCGTTGTTTAATTCCTTACCATTGTAAAGGTATAAATTATTCTGCAGGTTATTCGCCGTAAACATCGAACCGAAAGGATAGTATTCAACTTCCTGGTCAATAACCGGCGCCGATCCTGTATAGTGATAAGTGATACGGTTATTTCCCAGATGATCCTTCAGATAGTAATAGTAGTTGCCTGTTGCCGGATTATAGTATCCTTCCGGGGTCAATACCCTGGTCAGGGTCCCGCCGGTGTATATAAACGGCCCGTAATAGAGTGTCGCGGTGGTCGCTGAGGCAATTACCGAAGTCTTGCTCCATTTGTTGCCAAGTGCATCATAGCTGTAATCAACCTTGTTGGCTGCATCTCTGTAATACTGCTTCGGACGATTAACCTCATCGAACCAGCTGATGGAACCTATGCCCCTTAAGCCGTCGCTGGTAACATTCCCGTTGCCGTCGTATGTAAAACTGCCGCTTCGTCCGCTTACTCCATTATAGGTCCCGCTTACCGATAGAAGTTAATCAAGAATATACCTCAGAAGAGAAGAACAATACGATCGTTAGATTGGTAAACTTAGGTGATCCTCAGGAATACTCAATCACAATGGTTTATGATATTCAGCCGTTGTGAGTAAAAAAGAGATAACTGCAAATAAACTTTTATTAAATGTTCTTTCTTTGATTAATGCTAATCGTACTTGAACTCCCCTTTTACATAACTAACATCTGTTGTTGTTCCTTTAATTTCGTCGACCTTTTTTATTATGTCTACAAACAATTTTGTATTCCATCCACCGACAGATGATTGTCTAAGAACCTGTGAATTATTGTTCTTAATCATTATTTTTAAAAAATATGATTCATAAACAATGACTCTTTCCTGGATCTCAATTTTCATTTCATCTATATCAAATTTTAATGTTTTATAATGATGATTAAATTTCATCAGTGTTAAAATTATGGTATTTGTCTCTTCATTTATTTCAAAAGATCTTAAGAAGATTGCATTCTCAATCAAAGAAACAATCATAACTACCAAAAAAATCACCCCCCCTAATACTAATGAAATATTAAATCCAAATCGCCCATTTAGTAGTCCAACAAAGAATACTGCGAGAATGGATACAACTATTATAGGTTTAACACCACCTAAGCTTCTGACAATATAAGATTTATATACTGGACTAATATTCATTTTTTCTTCTTTATATCTTCTGGATTCTCTTCTGACTTTTTTTCAGATGTAATAAACTTCTTTGCCATTTCAATTGTAGACTGAGCTCCCCCAATTACGGAAATTACAGCATCAACTGTTTTAATCGTATTTCCGGGATCTTTAGCAAGTTGAATGACACCGGTTACACCTGTGCTTAAATTTGAAATTGCATCGCCCACCTCCCCAGCTACTTTACCATCTCCACCGGTTTTTTCAGCAATCCCCTGAGAAGTAGCACCAACTAATGTATTTGCCATATTATCTATTCGCTCTGCATTTTCTTTAGTTGTTACTTGAGGCGCTGTATGTGTTATAGTTTTGGCGAGTGAAATTCCTGTTTGGGGAACTCCTAATATGATTCCAACAGGGTTAAGTGTAGCTATTGAAAGTACACCAATTCCAATATTTGTAACATCTTTAACAACAGGCGAATTAACAAAGTTTTTTAAACGTGTTGTGCTTTCATACCACATCATTCTTATTCCAGCAAATGGATCTGGAAATCCTCCTTTACCTGGCCACATACCATCCGGATCGATAAACCTCATTGGATTATCGAAAGCATAAGTATATGGACTCCATTTGCGTCCTAATTCAGCGGCTGGATCTATCGTCATCCACCTCCCTATCTGTGGGTCATACACCCTTGCGCCGTAATCATAATTCTCAAAGAACTCGTTGTTTAATTCCTTACCATTGTAAAGGTATAAATTATTCTGCAGGTTATTCGCCGCGAACATCGAGCCGAAAGGATAGTATTCCACTTCCTGGTCAATAACCGGCGCCGATCCTGTATAGTGATAAGTGATACGATTATTTTCCAGATGATCCTTCAGATAGTAATAATAGTTACCTGTTGCCGGATTGTAATATCCTTCAGGGGTCAACACCCTGGTCAGTGTCCCGCCGGTGTATATGAACGGCCCGTAATAGAGTGTAACGTTGGACGTTGAGGACATTACCGAAGTCTTGCTCCATTTGTTGCCAAGTGCATCATAGCTGTAATCAACCTTGTTGGCAGCATCCCTGTAATACTGCTTCGGAAAATCAATCTCATCGAACCAGCTGATGGAACCTATTCCCCTTAAACCGTCACTTGTTACGTTCCCGTTGCTGCCGTATGTAAAACTGCCGCTTCGTCCGCTTACTCCGTTATAGGTCCCGCTTACCGATAAAAGCTGATTCCCCGTGTTACCGCCCGAATAAGTGTAACTTTGATTATTTCTGCAGATGGATCTATCAGCCCATTGCTTTTAATATTGCCTCGTGTTTTCCTCTTTTGTCGTGCCTCTCGATAAACTCTATCACATCTCCGGCAGCTCCGCATCCAAAGCAGTTAAAGGTGTTTGTATCGGGGTAGATCTTCAGGCTGGGATCTTCATCGCCATGGAAGGGACATCTCAAAAAGTTGTGGCGGTCGAGTTTGAGATGGTAATGGTTCAGGACTGTTAAGATTGAAAGGCGCTGCTTGATTTCCTGGATTTCCATTGTTGATAACTTTAGATTTGCCATATAAGAACAAAATAAGTCTTAAAAGACAAATTAATAAATATCAACCTTGCCAAAGTTTTCAACTATAAGACGTGTAGTTATTCACAATATGTGTCTTATTTGGTATTTTTGAACCTGTAATTACCACTTAAGACAATAAAGCCATGTCAGAACTAGGCAAAAGGATTCAGGAACTAAGAAAGCAGATAGGACTAACGCAGGCACAGCTTGCTACTAAAATAGAGATATCTCATACCCAGCTAACCAGGTATGAAAGCAAGAACATACAACCCCCGGCCGATGTCCTGCAACGACTGGCTGGCGTCTTTGATGTTTCGATTGATTACCTTGTAAACGGTAATAAATCTGACAAGGTGGAACAAACACTAAAAGATGCCGAGTTGATTAAGCAATTCAAACAGCTAGATCACATGCCGGAAGAGGAGAAAAAGTCTATCCTCAAAGTTCTGAGTGCGTTGATTAGGGATTTTAATGCTAGGCAGGCTTATACTTTATAACAATAAAGCCCAGCTAAGCTAGGCTTTATTGTTACATATATTTTATCTTGAAAATAAGGTCATTAAAGTCATCATCCGCATATCCGTCATTACAATAATACAAGGAAGCCCCATCAGATTGTTCTATGTAAAAGGCTCCTCCATTATGCCAATAGTGCATAGTTCCGTCCCCAGTTTCCCAAACATTATATATTAAAAGCTTTTTATCTTTGGTTTTCACTGTAACTTCCACTTGTTTAGGTGCTGTATCTTCCCAAAGAACAATCTTATTGGATACCTTCAGGTTATTAACTTCGAACTCTCCTTTAGTTTGTAAAACAATTCCTTGTTTCCATTCACTGTCAGTAGAAACAAATTCTATCAATAACAACATCTCATTTGATGGCAACATAACTCTGTCAACCATTTTTAGCTCTTTGCCATTGTATATAACTGGTTGCCCTTTCGATTCTATAAATAACCTTTCAAATTCCATTTTTATAACTTTATCTTCTAAACGGATCTAATGCTCGATGCTCATCTGGCCATACTTTAATAAAGTCAAACAAACCACCTTCCCTTTGAGGTACAACATGATGATGGAGTTCCATACTTTCCATAACACCAGTATTAGGATTTAATCTTTGTGGGGCTAGTCCCTTTTGCATTCTTAATGCATTTGATTCAGAATATGAACTGGCGCTATTAAATGCTTCGTTCTTCCACACACGCTGTCTAACTGTACTCCATGTTGGCACATTTCCTTCTGAAGTCAAATTAGTTATAGGCTCACCAACCTTCCAACCAGTCTTAGTAGCTCCTGCTCCAATTGCGTCATCAACACCATTAAGAACTGATTTTGTAAGTGATTTTAATCCAGCTTGCGCAAATCCTACTAAATAAGCTTCAGGATAAATATCATCAACTTTCCCCGATGCATTACTGTACCATGCTGAAGATCCCTGGTAAGGTCCACCGTGAATCGCCACACCTACATTAGATTCATTATTATTTGTTTGATAGACTCTGGTCCCTAAATCAACTGTTTCTCCTTTTACCTCCCAGTTCATTTGAACGTACTGAGTGGTGTTTCCTCCTTTATTACTTACTTTCTCTAGATTCTCTTGTCCCTCATTGTTAAATGTAAACCTCCATTCGTCCGGAACCATTCCATCAGGGTCAATAAATCTTATTGGGTTGTTGAAACCGTATGAGTAAGGAGAAACCCTTCTCATCTTTTCAGCGGCCGGGTCAATCACGTGCCACCTTCCAATCTGCGGGTCGTAGAACCTTGCTCCATAATCATAATTCTCAAAGAACTCGTTGTTTAATTCTTTTCCATTGTAAAGGTATAAATTATTTTGCAGGTTGCTGGCCGTAAACATCGAACCGAAAGGATAGTATTCAACTTCCTGGTCAATAACCGGCGCCGATCCTGTATAGTGATAAGTGATACGGTTATTTCCCAGATGATCCTTCAGATAGTAATAATAGTTCCCTGTTGCCGGATTGTAATATCCTTCAGGGGTCAACACCCTGGTCAGTGTCCCGCCGGTGTATATGAACGGCCCGTAATAAAGTGTAACGGCAGTCGTTGAGGCAATTACCGAGGTCTTGCTCCATTTGTTGCCAAGTGCATCATAGCTGTAATCAACCTTGTTGGCAGCATCCTTGTAATACTGCTTCGGACGATCAACCTCATCGAACCAGCTGATGGAACCTATGCCCCTTAAGCCGTCGCTTGTAATATTCCCGTTGCCGTCGTATGTGAAACTGCCGCTCCGTCCGCTTACTCCGTTATAGGTCCCGCTTACCGATAAAAGCTGATTCCCCGTGTTACCGCCCGAATAAGTGTAACTTTGATTATTTCTGCAGATGGATCTATCAGCCCATTGCTTTTAATATTGCCTCGTGTTTTCCTCTCTTGTCGTGCCTCTCGATAAACTCTATCACATCCCCGGCAGCTCCGCAGCCAAAGCAGTTAAATGTGTTGGTCTCAGGGTAGATCTTCAGGCTGGGATCCTCGTCATTATGGAAAGGGCATTTGAGGAAGTGATGGCGGTCGGGGTGCAGATTGTAGTGGGCTAAAACTGTCTCTATTTTCAGTTTCTGTTTTATCTCCCGGATTTCCATCGAAAAATATTTTTATTAACCTTTTACGGTCAAATTTAATCCTATCATGTCAAACAAACAAATCTTTTTTGATTTTATTTTCTCTTATAAGGTTTGTATATTTGCATATCCCTTGTATTTCAAGGCTAATTCAACTCTTTTAAGGTTAATAAATATTTAATAATTATGGCTTCTTTCGGTAAAAAAATAGCTGCGCTCAGGAAAGAGCTTAAGTTGTCCCAGACAGATCTGGCTAAACAACTTAATACTTCCGTTTCGGTTATAAGCCGTTATGAAAGGGATGAGATGACTCCATCGATCGATGTTGCTAAAAAGCTGGCAGGGATTCTTAATACTACAGTGGGTTATCTCCTGGATGAGACCGATCAGGAGAATGTCCTTAAAGATCCTGATATGCTCAAGAGATTAAATGATATCGAGAAGATGGCACCGGTTGAAAAAGGTCACGTGCTCTTTGCTCTCGACGCTCTGATTCAAAAAATCAAGATTAAAAATATTGCTGCACTATAAAAGCAAAAACCCGGAGCAATCCGGGTATTTGCTTTTATCTTTTTTCGTTTATAGACTATTTGATTTTGTATAATAAGCCATCCGGCTTCTTTGAAGTATCAATTAATAGTTTATCAAAATACTGAGGATCAGCCCAGGAATCCCATGGTATCAAACCATAATAAGCTTCAAGGAATGTCTCAACAATGGCTGCATCGTATATTTTTGCTCCAATCCATCCTTTGTCTCGATATTGTTCATTTGGATACTTTTCTTTACTTATTTCGACATTTTTATTCCCTATGATCTCCCAAATACCATAATCAAGTTGTTCCTTAGTAGTTGCTACCAATGATATTAAGTTTTCTGTAGAGCATAACTTATTAACAGATAACTCGCTTGTTGAATAACTCTCATTAAAAAATGCACACCTTACTACATTTTTCATCTGCAAATCTAAGATTTGTCCAATACAATATAGATCGTTACTTAGTTTTACAGCAAAAACATCTCCAATATTCCAGACAATACGCTTCTTTGGCATAACTTTTAGTAATTTTTTTCTGCAGTTCCTCCTGCATTTTTATACCTCTCATCATTCATTTCGTGTCTTTTATTTTCAAGAGTGCCCTTTGTAGATTTATTATTTGGTCCACCCTCTTGTCTGATAGCAGTTTCCTCTTTTACACTTAAATCAGTTCCTGGCTCCCCTCTATCAATTATCTCATATTCATGTTTTACACCCAAAGATTTATCATGTTCAGCCTGTCTCTCAAGAAAACGGCTTTCACTTTTAACTTTACCGATATATTTTCCAGCTGTTTCAGGATTTGTTCTTTTATAGATAATTCCTATCGCCTTTTCAACAGCACTTCCACTAACGACGGGTAAAATTGCACCAGCAAAAGCGGCTATTTTATCTCCAGTTGTAGCTTTGGTTCCGTCTATGTTAATTGCATCATTACCTCTTGTAACTGTAGTTCCAATTACAGTCGCATCATTAAGATCAGTAAGCGCAGCCAAATCTCCAGCACGATTTAACATTGTAGTACCTAAAACTCTTGCATTACTCCAATTAGGATGTTGTGATCTTACTGCTGCAAATTCATTAATAG
The DNA here is from genome assembly GCA_963840965.1 of uncultured Bacteroidales bacterium. GTDB lineage: Bacteria > Bacteroidota > Bacteroidia > Bacteroidales > VadinHA17 > LD21. Next base: position 406,866 of record CAWJAW010000005.1, read on the forward strand.
TTTTATTTATAGATCCATAGAGTACATTGGTATTAGGCCACATCCCGTCTGGATCAGTAAACCTCATTGGATTATCAAAAGTGTAGACATATGGGCTCCATCTGCGGCCTAATTCAGCTTTTGGGTCTAGAGTTGTAAATCGGCCTAACTGCGGGTCATAAAACCTTGCGCCGTAATCATAATTCTCAAAGAACTCGTTGTTTAATTCCTTACCATTGTAAAGGTATAAATTATTCTGCAGGTTATTCGCCGTAAACATCGAGCCGAAAGGATAGTATTCAACTTCCTGGTCAATAACCGGAGTCGATCCTGAATAATGATAAGTGATCCGGTTATTTCCCAGATGATCCTTCAGATAGTAATAGTAGTTACCAGTTACCGGATTGTAATATCCTTCAGGAGTCAATACCCTGGTCAGAGTCCCGCCGGTGTATATAAACGGCCCGTAATAAAGTGTAACGGCAGTCGTTGAGGCAATTACCGAGGTCTTGCTCCATTTGTTGCCAAGTGCATCATAACTGTAATCAACCTTGTTGGCAGCATCCTTGTAATACTGCTTCGGACGATTAACCTCGTCGAACCAGCTGATGGAACCTATGCCCCTTAAGCCGTCGCTTGTAACATTCCCGTTGCTGTCGTATGTAAAACTGCCGCTCCGTCCGCTTACTCCATTATAGGTCCCGTTTACCGAAACAAGCTGATTCCCGGTGTTACCGCCCGAATACGAGTAAGCCAGGTTCTCCCGGTCAGCGCCTGAACTGCTTTTGCAGTTCATAAGTGTGATGTTCCCATTGGCATCATACTGAACCGAGCTTAAGTCAAAACTGTTCACATTGGTCCATGATGATGTATAATTTCCGTAATCACCCTGACGAAGACGGTTCAGTCCGTCATAGGTAAATTTGTAACCTTTATACTGGTTGGTCCCGTTGTTGTATAACCTCCATTTCATTCCGCTGATGTTCCCGTTATACTGAACAGGCCCTGTAAGAACGGCGCTCATATCTGTATCATAGTACAGACCCATGGCAAACAACTGGCTGGCGCTTGAGCCGGCATCAGGATTATTGATCCGGGTCAGCCAGCCCCTTACATTATATGTATAATTGATGTTTTGCTGGTTATTATGCTGCTTTCTGAGTACCAAACGGCCCAGATCGTCATAAGTATTCGATGCAAGGGTTGTAAGTGTTGTGGTATTGTAACCGGATTTCACTGCCGTCAGTCGCCCCATGTGATCGTACATGAAATTCTCGTATAAAGTAATGCCTGTACTGCCGGAAGTTTTCTTATGAAGGGTTTGTTTATCGGTGATCTTTCCTTCAAAATCATAAGCCATTGAGACCCTGTTGTATCCGCCTTCGGGATTGGTCTGGTATTGCTGTAGCAATTTTCCGTACTTATCGTAATAATTAACTGTGTAAAGCCAGGTACTGCCTGTTCCTGCCATTCTGGCCTTTATCCCGGTAATTTGTTCTTTAACATTGTCGGTCTGAACATGCTGGCTATATACTGAGGTATAGGGGTATCCCCAGGTGGAGGTTGTTGTGCTGTTCCTGTCATAATAGAAATAAACCATGGCATCCCTGGTCGATGGTGTATATCCTGTACTTGCTTTCACTGCTGACCGTAATGAAGAATAACCCGCCGTTTCAGTACAGATGCCCTCCTCTTTCGGGCGGTTCAACCCATCATACAGGGTATAATGATAACGGTTTGGATTAACTGATCGTAGCCTGGCATCCTGGCTCAGAACAAGCCTGTCCCTTGAATCATATATAAGATATTCCCAACCAGCACCTGGCAGCTTCTTTTCTATCATCCTTTCGCGCTCATCATAAATATATTGGTAACACAGATGATCGAGCTCAGTTGAGCTTATACTCCCATCATCGGCAGTGGCCCTGGGTGGTATTACGCAACTAAGCTGACCCTTATTGTTGTAGACATAGTAGGTCGAAAATGCATTTGCGGCATCATAGCTGCGTTTAAGAACAACGCGATCCTCTTTGTCCCTGAATTCAACTGTCCTCGTCCCGGATCCCTGAGCATTGTTTTCATCCCAGAGTGTGGTTTTTATAAGTGTGTTGGCCGGATAGGCCGTGGCCGTAAGGTTTATTACATTGGAAGCGCCTATTGTATAGTTCATTACTTCTCCCGTAACATTTGAGTCATATCCCGTTTTTACTTCCCTGCCACCTTCCATGCGCCAGGTGTTGCCCGGAGATGACTCTTTGATAATCCTGTTCAGTGGCGAGGCCTCATACTTTAGCTGTGAATACGCATAACTGTTGTCGGGCGTTCCGTACCAGGCTGTCCAGTTGGCTGCCGCTGCAGGGGTGCTGTGAAATGCCATGTTGTTATTTGCAGCGGCAAACGGAAGATAGCTCTTTTCCTGCCTCCCGTACTGGTCATAGCCAAAGGAGGTGATCAGATCCATTGTCCCACCGGGTGAGGCTTTGTAATAATTGACCTGTGACGGCCGGCCCAGACCATCAAAATATTCTATCCGCGTCCTTTTGGATTGATAACTTAAACCTGGAATGCCGGCTTCTGATGTCTGCCCCGATATAAGCACTGTCTCCGAACTGATGTAGTTCTGGCTGATTGTCTGTGAAATGCCCTCCGGTATGAACAATCCGGCTGTAATTATTATTGCTGCTATATAAATCGGTTTCATCGTTCGCATGGTTTTATTTAATGTAATTGTACTTGTAAAGTCTGACCAGATGATTATCATCATTGCGAACCAGCTTTAAACGGGCAGAAGTATCATACTCATATTTAGTTGTCGTGCCTTTCGGATTTGTAGCATTTTTGAGTCCTGTTAACGGATAATACCCGTAAGTGTTAATCAGCGCGTCCGGCACAAGGCTGTTCAGTCCGGTCCATAAATCTTTACTTTCATAAGAACTTGCTTTGCCGTCTAGGGAGCTTACCTGGGTGTAGGCGGTGCCATTTATCTCTGCCATCAGATAGTTGCCAGACAAATCCCATAACCAGGAAGTAATAATCCCATCGCGGGAAGTTATCTGACGCAAATTGCCATTCGTGGTATTATAAGTGTCATAGCTGACCTCGGGGGTTGTTCCATACCTGCTGTCCCTTGCCGATCCGTTAAAGTATGTAAAGCCGCTTACCGGAAACGGTGCTGCGAATTCGAGTTTATAAAGCTTATCCGGCACATAACTGATTCCGTTCACCCTGTAGGTATTTAAAGCGCTGCCGGTAACATTGTTGTTCTTCAGACTGACAATTTCCACAGGGTAGTTCATATTTCTGGTTTTCATCTGGGAATAAACCCCGGTATTTATGTCTGACGGCCACCTTGTCTTTGTTTCAATTGTGGTTCCGTCGCTGGCTATGAGTGTTTCACTGCTTAGAAGACCGTAATCATTGTACGAATAACTTTTTGTGGATACGACATTGCCTGAGGGGGCATACCGTGTTACGACTTCCTGATTGATATATGTCCATACAGACTTCAAATTATATCCTATTACCTTATACGGCTGTAATGACGAGCTGCTGCCACCCAGTACCTGATCAGGATTATAAAACTTCTCGACAGCAAGGCATGACACATCCTTATAGTTTCTTGTCTCTGTGAAATTGTAGCTGTTTGTATTTGAGGACAGCGTTATTGAATTATTTCCAATCATGCTGTTTGAATCTTCAATCCCGGTTTTCCATCCGGTGTTATTTACTACCAGGGGATAAATCATGGCATCACTGATCGTAAGATTCCAGGGCGTTCCAACAGCATCAATGTCAATAATGTAATGATGAGTTTCTTTACCGTTCTCCGCATTTTCGCCCGACCGGACCTCAACATTTGAATATAAAATGTGATAAAGCCCGCAAACCGATAAATTATAAAATGAATTTGATGATAGTTTGCCGTATGTTGCATATCCATCGATGCCCGAGTTAAACCGATAGGTATAATACTCAGTGTAATACTTGTAATTAAGTGACTTCTGGGACGCCGAATAGATGTACTTTTTAACTACAGGTGTCGTGCTAGTTGGTGAATCATAAGTCTTTGTCCTTAATACCCTGCAACCACCCAGAATATTATTTGAATTATCTTTATGAGGCTCATATTCAATAGTCGTATATCCGCGTGTGGGAAATATTACTTTTTTAAGCATCCCTTTTTGTGCATACAGGTAGTTCGGAGACCGGTTGGCGGTCGTAGGTATCATATTGGCAAACAAACCCCTGTAATTGCTTGGAACTTCAGTGATAACTGCAAAATCAGAATTTACCTTTCCGTTAAAGTAGCCCCAATGGTCCTGTGAAAAAGAAAACCTTGCAGGTAATTGCGACAAGTTATTATACTGGAAAGATATATGAGTATATTTTTGATGATGTATTGGTCTGAACCTGAACCGAATCCAGAAACATTCTTTTTTCATGCTCGAAATTTGGTTCTGATATGCCCAGGTTTGTCTTGCTTTTATAGCTTGAAGAACATGTTGGAAATTCATGGAAAAACTGAAAACTCTTTATCAGATTGTTGTTATTATCAAGTACTTTAATCCTGGTAAGCTCATAATCGCCATAACTGTCAAGTCTGGTGGTATTGCTTTTTACAAATTCAATACTCCCAATATTCGGGAATAAAATCTTGTCAGGAAAAACAGCATCGGAATAAAAAGGATTTACTCCGGTATTGAGTTCATTCAGACTGACCGGAGGCAGGGAATTATAAGCCTGTTGAACAACGGTCGTGGCTGTCTGTGATACTCCATTGTACTGCAAAAAGCCTGTGTTGGTAGTGTAAGTAAAATTAACAACCTCACCATCGGGGTGCTTAATCTGGGTAAGATAATAAGATGAGGTATAGGAAGGTTCATTATTAGGACGTGTCCATCCTATCTTATCAAACATATAACTTATCCCGTCGGGCGTGGTAATCTTAAAATAGGTATAATAGGTGCCTGAAGCATTTGTTTCTACTATTAAGTTACTGAAGGGGATCAGTTTTATTACACCCGATTCATCTATTATGAACTTCCCTGAATATCCCGGAAAGGAAAAAGTAAATTCATCAGGTTCCAGATCGTTGTCACTTGAAATGAGAAGCATATCCAGATAATTCTTTTTCTGTTCAATAGTCATTGAGCTCCAGTTCGAGGGATACGCTGGCCTGGCTCCCGGTCTGTCGACCCGTCCTTTCCTATATCTGTTTATTACCCCACCGGAATTGAGAGTCCAGTCAAACCCAACCCAGGAAGAGATCCTGTCAACAATTAATCCGTTAGAACTATATTCCAATGTTACCGGAACCGATAAATTCCTGGTTTTAAACTCATACAGAAGGATTGAATAGTTTGCAGTTCCCGTAAACAGGCCCACCGGTACAGCGCTAAACCTGCCAAGGTCAGCAGCATTCGGATTTGGAGCATAAGGCTTATTCAACCTGATGGTCAGGTTATCTGCAAGAACCTCTGATCCGGTTAATAAAAACAGACAAATAAAGAAACCAACAAACAGACTAAAGCTAAAACTGCCGTATATGGCCTTCTTAGAAACTTCATTTTTCATGTTGACACATTTAAAACAAGTGACACCAGTAATAAAACCCGACAGGCCCTGCAGGTAAAACCACCTGCGCTCTGAAAACAACATTACCTGGTTAATATGTGTATAAGCGACACTTTTCCCAGACTTGAATGCAGACCAATTCAATGTATCATGTCGGACATAGTCGTTTTGTGACATTGAAAAATGAAGTATATTGTTAAAATATGTTAATTTAGAATCGTTCTAATTATCAAAAGCCCACTGTTGCCTTCTTATAAGACTTCCCTTTTGATGGTTCCTTTCCGGATCATCATGCCTATTGTTTTCGCCAGGCAGAAAACAAAAGAAAGGCCGGCACCCCATGCCGGCCTTCTAAACAAAAGGATTGAAACCTAATATGCCCGGAAGGATATTCTGAAGAAACCAGTTGCCTTCCTGGCATCGACCTGGAACTTCCACTCTCCTGACTTTTCCATATTCTCCTTCTCGGACACCGAAAATGATTTTCTCCAGTTAAGATTTCCAAACCCGTCTATCATTACTTCTGAAAAAACCTTGCCGTCGGGCATTATAATTTTGATCTTAATCTCTCCCTCCTTGCATTCCCCGTTTACTGACATCACCACCGTGCTCGGAAGTCTGACATCCATGGCATATATACCTGAAAATGAACCATCCTTAACTGATCTTGAGTATTCCCAGTCGGTCCTTTCACCGTCGTCTCCGGCATGTTGCCAGCTGAAAGCGTCCATTCCGGGAGTCATCATGTACCTGCTGCCATCAAATTGCTGCCATTTGAAAGCAGGATTTTCGCTCCGGTTCCTGAAATCCTTATCCAAGTTGTAAACTCCTGACTCCTCTAGCTTTTCACGGGCTTCCTTCATGGCTTTCTCAACCTCCTCCCTGGTTTCCTTTGCCACTTTGTCCATTTCTTCCTGCTGCCTCTTCTGCTCGGCAAAGGCTTTCTTCTGGGCATCAATCTCCTCCGCCATCCTTAACTCCTTCTCCTTTTCAACCCTGTTCTTGTTCTGTGCCGATACCTGCCCCGAGAATGCCAGGAGTGAGATGATCATCAGTCCACCTAAAATAAATCTTGTTGCTTTCATGGCTACCCTGTTTTTCTAATTTTAAATCAAAGATAATGCCTGATTCTCAGTTGCTATGTTAACACAGGGTTAACGCAGGGTTAATGTCGGGAGGTCAAACAGGATATCAGAATATTTTCAATACTTTTGAGAGGACAACCGGAAAAATATGAAGAAAAGAAATACAATCCTCCTGCTTGGGATATTTTCAATAATAATCCTTATCGCCTCTCAGATAATAATAATAAGAGGTGTCTGGAGGCAGAAGGATGAAATGTTCAATCTGCGATATAAACTCCTTTCTCAGGATGCCATTGAACTGATGTCGAGGCAGTGGTCGACCGACGGTTTTGACACGGCAAGAATGATAATAGGCAGCAAATCGGAGAAGGTGCTGCAGATGATGGCGGATAATAATACTGATTCCCTGTCGGCTTCAGAAAAAAAGGAGCTTTTTGACTATGTATCCCTGGCACTGATAAAGGAGGAGGATCTCTCGATGTTTCTATCCCGTTACTTTGAGCTAAGGGGTATCGATAAAGACTTCAACAGCAAGATAGTGATCAACCGGTTTGAACTGGTCGATTACGACCGCCGGATTCCCGTTTACCTGAGCGAGGAATATACCAGCCGGATGCTGGTAAGGTCTGACACTGCCCGCAGGAACGGACCTCCTCCTAATATGAGAAGGCCGATGGTGACCAGGGAAATACTTGTAAAAAGGTTTGGCAACGAATACAATTTTTACAGGCTTGATTTTGAATACCTTATTGATTTCTCTGATAAGTACAAAATTATTCTCAGGGAAATTGCCGCCTCACTTGGCCTGAGTCTCTTCAGTATATTACTTGTTGTAAGTCTTTTCATAATAACCTTTAAAAACCTGATGGAGGAAAAACGGCTGTCGAACCTGAAGACCGATTTCATCAACAACATGACCCATGAGCTGAAAACCCCGCTGTCGACCATCACCGTTGCAGGCCGGACGCTCGAGATGCCAGTCATCAGGACAAACGAGGAGAAGATACTAGAAACGGCTAAAATGATCGGCAAGCAGAGTGTCCATTTGAACCAGCTCATCAATATGATCCTTGAAATAAGTATGTGGGAAAGAACCCAGTTCCAGCTCGAGAAAAAAAAGGTCAGGTTCCAGGGCTTTCTGAATGACATTATCGACAGCTTCAAATCGGGAGGCGGTAACGGGGCATCAATCGCACGTAAATATGATTTCGGCGATCTGGAGGTGGAACTCGACCCGATCTATTTTACCACCCTGATAAACAATCTGCTTTCAAATGCGGTAAAATACTGCGATACTGATCCGGTTATAGAAATTGAAGGCTTTACACAGGATAACAAGGTCTTTGTGAAAGTGGCAGATAACGGGATCGGGATAAGCAGAAATGACCAGAAGCATGTTTTTGACAAGTTCTACCGGGCTTCCTCAGGAAACATACACAAGTACAAGGGACTGGGACTCGGCCTCTATTACGTCAGAAAGATCGCGGAAGCCCATGAGGGAGATGTTACACTTAACAGTAAACCGGGAAAAGGTAGTATATTTACAATAACAATACCATATTAAAGAAAATTGCACGCTATGAAGGTTCTAATGGCAGAAGATGACAGGGATTTCGGGAATATCCTTTCACAGTACATCTCAATAAGCGGATATGATGTATCCCTGGCCCGCGACGGCAAGGAAGCGTGGGAGCTTTTCGAAAAAGAAAAACCCGACCTTTGCGTCCTCGACGTGATGATGCCTGAGATGGACGGATTCACTCTCGGGGAAAAGATCAAGGAAGCCAGACCTGAGATACCTATTATATTTCTTACCGCAAAGAGTCTGAAGGAGGATATAGTAAGGGGACTCAAAATAGGCGCCGATGATTACATCACAAAACCTTTCGATCCTGAAGTTCTGATCCTTAGGATCAACAATATCCTTAAAAGGGCCTATGCTTCGAGCAACGATGAATTCAAAATCTCTGAAACCGTACTTAAATTCAACACCCTGGAGCTGGTATCCGGCAGGACAAAGGAGAAGCTGACACTCAAGGAAGCCCAGCTTCTTAGATACTTCATCATCAACAAGAACAAGATACTTGCAAGAGAGGATATCCTTACAGAAATCTGGGGTGAGGACGACTACTTCCTCGGAAGAAGCATGGATGTGTTCATCTCGAGGCTCAGGAAATATATCTCAGAGGATAAGAATATTGATATCCGCACAGTAAGGGGCACCGGTTTTATTCTCGAAGAAATAAAGCCCGGAGAAGAATTCAATGAAGGAGAATAGTTTAATTCCCCAGCATTTCCTTTACCTTGTCATAAAGTGCCTGTTCCCTCAGGTTCCTTCCTATTATCACACCGTTCTCATCGAGGAGGAAGTTGGCCGGTATGGCATTAACTGCATACATCCGTGCGGCGGCACTGTTCCAGTACTGAAGATCTGAAACATGCGTCCAGGTAAGCTTATCGTCTGCAATCGCCTTAACCCAGTCGTCCTTTGAACGGTCAAGTGATACTCCGAAAACATCAAATCCCTTTTTATTGAATTCCGTGTACACCCTCACAACATTCGGATTCTCCTGACGGCAGGGTCCGCACCAGGCAGCCCAGAAATCAACGAGAAGCAGCTTTGATCCTACTTTAGAATACAAACTTACAGGATTACCTTCGGGATCGTTAAGGGTGAAGTCGGGAGCCTTCTGACCCGGCTCAACAGATTTCATCTTTAAAGCTCTCTCCTTAAGTTCCATTACCAGGGAAGTGCTGGCTACTGCTGTATCCATGGCATTTATAAGAGATTCAATCTCAGTTCCGCTCATCTCATATGTCAGTCCGGCAAGTACCTGGGGTGCAGCAAAGGAAGCAGGGTTATTCCTGACGAAATCCTTCTGCAACTGTGTCATCTCAAGCTGACCTGCTTCAATCTGTTTAACAAGCCGGGCAGATTTTGCAGTATCGCCTTCCTGCTCCGCTATCTGGTACTGATTGTAAACATCGGTGTATTTGTCGCTTAAGGCATTCAGTGAATTAACAAGGCCGGAGTATTCATCATGAGTCTTTGATCCGGTTATAGATGCGCCATAGAGGGAATCAAGCTTGCCGGTGATTGTTATCTCAGCATTCTCAAGATAGAACTGGGTTCTCATCCTGGAGTCCTTTACAGCCAGAAGAACCATCTCGGGCTTTCCAACAGGCCCACCCTTCATTTTGAAGGACCCTTTGTAAGCCATTGCCGAATCGATCGTAACCATGCTGCCTGCATCCCTCTTCTGAAGCAGGAATAATACGCTGTCGGCTCCTTCGATATTGCCGCTGATTACATAATGAGGTCCGGATGAACATGCGGCCATTACGGCTGCTATCGCTAACAAACTGAAAATTTTCTTCATTTGCGGGAGTTTGAATTTGTTTTAATTCCTTTGAATACAATCCTCTGAACTCGCGCAAAGATATGAATTATTGTGAATTCCGCTTATTTTTTGAAATATTTGTCAAGCAGACTCTCCGCTGCCTGGTAGGAAGTGATGGTGCCTGAGCCGAGTTCTTCTTCGATAGCGGGGATCAGTGATTTTACCTTCTCGTCGCTGTAAAAGGAAGAGCTGAGGCCTTCAATTATTACATCATGCATCCTTATCACCGATTGCTTCCTCCGCAGTTCTTCAAAATGTCCGGTCCTGACTGTAAAATCTACATAATTCGAGATCAGGTTCCAGATTTCATTTATACCAGTACCCTCCAGGGCTGAGCATGTAAGCGCAAGAGGTTTCCAGCCCGACTGGCCTGCCGGGAATAGAGAAAGTGCATTCTGGAACATAATCCTTGATTTTTCTGCCGGCAGACGGTTCTGTCCGTCAGCTTTATTGATTGCAACGGCATCGGCCATTTCCATAATTCCCCTTTTGATCCCCTGAATCTCATCCCCTGCCCCGGTTAGCATCAACAGGAGAAAGAAATCGACCATCGAACGCACGGCAGTCTCCGACTGACCGACTCCCACAGTTTCAACGATTATTGTGTCAAAACCTGCTGCCTCGCATAGGATTATGGTCTCCCTGGTCTTTCTGGCAACCCCGCCCAGTGTCCCTGCTGAAGGGGACGGCCTGATAAAGGCATCAGGACAATTGGCAAGCCTTTCCATCCTGGTTTTGTCGCCGAGTATGCTGCCTTTTGAATGCTGACTGCTGGGATCAATCGCCAGAACTGCAACCTTTCGTCCCAAAGAGGCGGCATAAAGGCCGAATGTTTCGATGAATGTACTCTTCCCTGCACCGGGAACACCGGTGATACCTACCCTTACTGACCGAGAACTGTGGGGAAGGCATTTTTCTATTATCGACCGGGCTGTCTTATTATGATCGGCAAGGGAACTCTCAATAAGTGTAATAGCCTGACTGAGAATGGCTCTGTTTCCATCCAGAATACCCGTTACAAATTCATTTACTGAATACTTCTTTCTTTTTTTCCTTTTTCCCGATGCGAACACATCAGGATTGACGCTGGGAGGCTGGGTAACACCCTCTCGGATATTCAGGGAGGTCCCGTTACCGTCCTTCTCCTCCATTACCTTCACTTCTTCGCAAGCTCCTGATCAACAACGGCATCTACCATCAGAACCACCTCGGAATTCTTAGGATCGTTTGTGTATACATAAATTGCCTTGGTTGTCTTACCCTTGTAACCTCCTGAATTGAAAACCGCCTTTATTGATCCGGTTTCACCGGGTTTGATACCCTTGCCCTGAATCCCCTGCTGTACTGCAGTACATCCGCACGATGCCTTTATGTACCTGATTATGAGATCGCTCTTGCCGGCGTTGGTAAACTTGAATTCGACATCGTTCGAAGTTGATCCAGGTATCTTGCCCAGATCAAAAGTCTTGGATGCAATATTGAATACAGGAGCATTTGCCAGGTCATCCTTTGAAAGACCCGAGAAATCCTCGACGAGGTTAGCGCTTACGGCATAATATACCTTCTGGTCGACAACATCATTAATTTTCAATCTTATTATATCGGTAGTATAGCCCCATGCATCCTTTTTGGTGGCATCATAGGTTCCTTCAATCAGTCCTTTCTGACCTGGTTTCAGAATCAGCGGATTAGCTTTGAGAACAATGTGCTGGGGTACATTATCGAATTCAATTTTTGCAGGCTGTTTTGACGTGTTGATCACCTGCATGGTCCTGATCTTCTTCTCATTCTTCTTTATATTAGTAAAGGCAAGATGATTGCTTTCAAACCTCACCTCACCTACCGGGAAAATAAAAAGCTCCTCCACCGTCTTCTCATGAGGGATGACTTCTCCCTTTATAACCAGAACGGAAACAGCAGGTTTTGAATTGGTGTAGACCGACAGGGTCTTGTTGAACTGACCAGGCCGGTTCTGAGGATCGTAGATAGCTGTGATCAGTCCTGTACCTTTAGGTGGAATAGGGTTCTTTGTCCATTCGGGGGTCGTACATCCGCAGGAAGCAACTATGTTCTGAATAACAAGCGGCTGATCGCCGGTGTTCTGAACGATGAAATCAAATTTCTGACGTCCGGCCTCTTCCTTGAATTTTCCGAAATCATGCTCCGCTGAAGAGAGCTTCATCACAGGCTGGGCAAGGATAACTACTCCGCTTAATGCAAAAATTACAATCAATAAAATCCTTTTCATCTTTTTCTATATTTTTTTGTTGAACAGATTCAAGCAACATCTGTTATATGACCAAATAAGAACGATCAATATTCAAATTTATTTGATTTTTTTTCCAAACATCCGCCTCAAAGATCAGACCAAACCAGATTCATTTACATTATTGCAAAAATAATAAAGTTTGACCGACATATTAAATTTGTTAAAGAATATCTTTAGTTTTGCTGACTGACGCCGCCATTTTGGAACAAAATTTGAGGCGGATAAGTCCGTTCTGCGGAATCAGAGTATTAATAATGAAAAATACTTTAAGGCTTGTAACCTGTTTTTTTGCCTGCATAGTCTTCTTCAATGCTGAAGGCCAGTTTTATAATGGCCATCAAATGTCATTCGGCAAGAACAGGGTTCAATACTACGACTATTACTGGTCATACTACCGCTTTGATGATTTCGACTGCTATTTCAATGAATACGGCCGCGACATCGCACAGTTCACCGCTGACTATGCACTTAAAAAGCTTGACGAGATAGAGGATTACTTTGACTATAGCCTCGAAAAAAGATTGATATTCGTTATTTACAACAAGAACAACGAATACAGGCAGTCAAATATCGGCCTGGTAACCTTCGATGAAGAATCATACAACACGGGTGGATTCAGCAGGATAATCAAAAACAAGGTGATGCTTTATTATGAGGGCGATCATGTATCGTACGAGAAACAGATAGCTGCCTCAATAACAGAAGCGATCATCAATGAGATGCTTTACAACGCCGATTTCAAGGACAGGATAACAAGCTCATCGGTGATCTACATGCCTGACTGGTATATAAAGGGACTTATCAACTATGTTTCCTGGGGATGGGATTACGAAGTTGAGAACAGAGTTAAAGACGGCATAAAATCGGGGAAATACAAAAACATCAATCATCTCGAATTCGATGATGCAATTTATGCCGGCCAGTCATTCTGGAGGTTCATAGGAAGAAAATACGGGGAAACCCTCATCCCTAACATCATCTATCTTACAAAGGTATACAAGAACATCGACGACGGGCTTTATTATGCAACAGGTGTGAAGTTCAAGGACCTTCTCGCCGAATGGAAGCAATACTACATCGAAGAGTTTGAAGGCGACAGGAATTTACCTTCCGATGACGGATATACACTCAGAAAGTCAAAGAAAGAGCAGATATACCAGCAGGTCAAAATCAGCCCCGACAAGAGTTATATTGCCTATGTGACCAATGACTGGGGAAGGAAAAGGGTATGGCTGTATAATCAGGCTACCGGAAAAACAAAAACCATCTTCAGGGCTGAGCCTAAATACGAGCACAAGACCGACAACAAATACCCGGTAATCGCATGGCACCCTGCCGGCAGAATACTAACACTTCTTAATGAAGAAAAAGCCGGAATGGTGATATATTTTTACCGGACCGATGAGGAGACGACTGAACAAAGGAACTTCCTGTATTTCGACAAGGTGCTTGATTTCTCATACTCGCCCGAGGGAACCAGGCTGGTGATGTCGGCAGTAAAGGATGGGGTGACTGATATTTATATCCACACGGTGGCATCAGGAACGAATGAACAGATCACACGCGACGTGGCTGATGACCTCAATCCGGTGTTCATGGGAAATTCTCCCAATACGATACTATTCTCATCCAACCGGCTTTCGGATACTCTCACAAACACAGGTGATCCTTTTGAAAAGCTTTCATCACGATTCGATCTGTTCACATACGATCTCGACTCAAGGAATAACATCCTGATACGGCTTTCGGAAGGAGACTATTCAAGCAGGTACCAGCCTTCTGAAGGAAGCAGGGGAACAATAACATACATTGGCGACCAGAATGGAATCCTTAACAGGTATAATGCAGTGTTCGACAGTGCAATAAGCTACATCGACACAACCATACACTACCGTTACTTCATAAAGTCGGCACCTTCGACCAACTATGACAGGAACATACTTAACCAGTCGCTTCCAGGCGATCAGTTCGGTGAAGTCCTTTTCAGGGACGGCAGATACCTGGTAAGAAAAGGCAACAGGGATGCACGGGAGACTATCCCTGATAATGATATGGTTCTTACCAATTTCCGTAAGGAACAGGACATAAGGTTTCACAAGGAAGACAGCATCGAAACAATACGAAAATGGCTCATTGCGGAAGACAAGAGGAGAAGGGATACCCTGACGAAGCCCTGGTACGAATACTTCACCGGGAATGAACCAATAAATATTAATCATTATTTATTCGAAAAGGAGAAGCAGAACTATTATGACCTCCAATGGAGGAAAGACTATATGAACATCGACCTTGACACCGGGAAAATTGACATCCCGCTGATCAGGATCTATGAGACATCGTTCTACAACAATTACATTGCAAACCAGATCGACTTCACATTCCTGAACAACACCTACCAGACGTTCAACGGCGGTTCGGGCTATTACAACCCCGGTGTAAACCTTCTTACCAGGTTCGGGATACTCGATCTGTTCGAGGATTACAGACTTACTGCCGGAGTCAGGTTTGCGGGTGATTTCGACAGCAACGAATATCTTATGAGCTTTGAAAGCCTCAAGGGAAAGTTCGACAAGCAATTCATTTTTCACAGGCAGGCATATTTCAGCCAGGACGAAATGGGATATCTCTACAAAACCCACACCCATAACGCCTACATATCCTATGCAATGCCTATAACCCCCGTTCTTGCCCTCAAGGGAACCTTGTCGTACAGAAACGACCGTCATGTGATGCTTTCACTAGATCTGAATTCACTGAATGCCGAAACCCTCACAAGGCACTGGGGAGGACTGAAGGGAGAGGTCATTTACGACAATACCAGGAAACGCGCAGTCAATATCTACTTCGGAACCAGGTTCAAGGTATTCGGGGAATATTACAGGCAAATACCGGAGAAAAAATCAGACATGTTTGTCGTTGGTGGTGATTTCAGGCATTATATCCGAATACACCGCGAACTGATCTGGGCCAATCGCTTTGCCGCCAGTTCTTCATTCGGGCCCACAAAACTCGTTTATTACCTTGGAGGAGTTGACAACTGGATGGGATATCTGTTCAACAAATACGAAATGTTCGACCAGTCAATGCCGGTCAGCCCCGATCAGAATTACGGATTCCAGGCACTGGCCACCAACATGAGGGGGTTTACACAGAATATCAGGAACGGTAATAACTTTGCTCTTATCAACAGTGAGATCAGATGGCCTTTTGTCAGGTATTTTGCAGGACATCCCCTGAAGTCGAATTTCCTGAACAGTCTTCAGATTGTTGCCTTCGGGGATATAGGAACTGCATGGACCGGACGCGATCCATGGTCAGGCAATAATTCATGGGATTCGGAAACCTATAAAAACGGGCCTGTGTCAGTTGTTCTCGATAGCAACAGAGACCCGATAGTGGCCGGATTCGGCGCCGGACTGAGAGCCCAGTTGCTCGGCTACTTCGTAAGGGCCGATTGGGCATGGGGCGTCGAAAACCAGTTCATTCTCCCAAGAATATTCTATCTCTCCTTCAGTCTCGATTTCTGATACTGCCTGATGATGGGGAGTCTGGCATCATCTTTGCAATCCATTCCGAAATAATAACTGTAGAAATAACAAAGATTCTTTTACATTTGAAAAATTTCAGATATGTTTGCGGGATCGATGTTATAATTAACTAAAAAAGGAATAAAATGGCTTACAAAATTAGTGAAGACTGCACTGCTTGCGGAACCTGCATAGATGAATGCCCGGTGGAAGCAATATCGGAAGGTGAAATCTATAAGATCGATCCGGATGTATGCACCGATTGCGGTTCATGCGCTGAGGTTTGCCCGGTAGAGGCAATTCATCCCGCAGAATAGTACTGCACTTCAATTGAAAAGGAGGAAAACCTGAGGTTTTCCTCCTTTTTTATTTTATAACCTGCCATCCTCCCGCTTAAGAACAGCCCCTGCTCATCAGGAAAAAATTACAACAAGGAGCCGGAGAACGCTATTCATAAACCCGTATCTGCAATCCGTTAATTTCCTGTTTCAGCCGTACCATAACCGATATATCTTTATTAGCGTGAAGTGAAAGGTTCATTTCACAGGACAGTAAAAGGAATTGCCATGTTCCTTTGAACATTTTTTTACTTAACTAAACTAAAAGCCATGAGAAAACTTCTCTTAATGTTTTTGGTTTTTTGCGGACTTGTGCCCTCAGTATGGGCTCAGCAAAAAATCGTAACGGGTACAGTGACCTCCACCATCGAGGGGGAGGGAGCCTTACCCGGTGTTTCCGTATCGGTCAAGGGGACAACAATCGGTATTGTAACTGATCTGAACGGGAAATACACGCTGGCAGTGCCGGTCAATGCCACAACCCTGGTCTTTTCCTATATCGGGATGAAGAAACAGGAGGTTGAGATCGGTAACCGTTCAGTTATTGACGTGATCCTCGAATCGGACATTCTCGGCCTTGAGGAGGTGGTCGTCACCGCACTTGGCGTATCGCGCGAAAAAAAGGCAGTGGGATATTCGGTGCAGGATGTTAAAAACGATGTGATCGAAAGGACCGGAAACACCGACCTTGCCGGAGCTATTCAGGGCAAGATATCGGGAATCGACATAAAGCCGTCGAGCGGTATGCCCGGGGCATCCTCGCAGATCGTTATCAGAGGCTCCCGGTCTTTTACGGGAAACAACACCCCCCTGTATGTTGTCGATGGCATGCCGATTGCGTCGAATGCCGACATCCAGTCAGGTACGAACGGCAACTTTTCCCAGGTAGGCTTTGGCGTTACGGGATCCGACATCTCGAACCGCGCGGTCGACCTGAACCCTGCAGATATTGAAAGCATTACGATCCTTAAAGGACAGGCTGCAGCCGCTCTTTACGGCATCCGTGCATCAAACGGGGTCATCCTTATTACAACAAAGAGCGGAAGGAATAACGCGCCTGGGAAACCTGTTGTCTCGGTATCACATAATAGTGCTTTTTCCCAGGTTTCGCGCACTCCGGATTACCAGACCACATATGCACAGGGTGTAAACGGGGCCTATGTGCCAAATTCACCGCTTTCGTGGGGGCCAGAAATCGTTGATCTTCCTGATGACCCTACATACGGAGGTAATAACAACGACCACCCGGGTAAGTACTATGTACCCCAGCTTGAACAGGGATTGATCGAAGATCCATGGGTTACACCCCGGGTTTACAATAACTGGGACAGGTATTTCAGAACCGGATACTCTGCCACTAACAATGTAAACGTCAGCCAGTCAATTGATAAAGGTAATTATTCATTAGGACTTTCCCAGACATCCCAAAGCGGGGTAGCCCTTGCCTCGGGCATGAACAGGTGGAACGCCAAGGCATCTGCGGAAAGGAAATTAAATGATAACTTCAGCACTGGCTTCAGCACTAATTTCTCCAAGACCGATATTGACAAACTGCCCACAGCCAATGATGCGGCCCTTGCAGGAGTTCTTGGTGCACCGCCTAGCTATAACCTGAAAGACTACCCGTATTACCTTCCCGGAAATCCCTATTCACAAATTTATTACCGCGGCGGAAGCTGGGATAATCCATACTGGTCAGCCGAACATACAGTATTCAATGAAAAAACAGACAGGTTCTTCGGCAACGGTTATGTTGACTTTGTTGCCAGTCTCAATGAGAAAATGAAAATCAGGATGCACTACCAGCTCGGAGCAGATTCATACACAACAAATTTCCAGGATATCTTTGAATACGGCCATGGCGGGAACCTGGGGATGATCGATAACTACGGGATCACTTCCTTCACCGTAAACTCCCTGTTCACAGCAAATCTCGACTGGAACATCGGCGGAGACCTGTTTCTAAATGCGTTGATAGGCAATGAATTCGATCATAATCTATCAAAGACCTATTCAGAACACGGGGAAAATTTCAATTTCGGAGGCTGGGCTCATATCCGGAACGCCAATATCGTAACCGCTGATGAATCGAGGAACCAGAACCGTACTGTAGGTTTCTTCGGCAGCCTCTCACTGAGCTGGAAATCATTGTTCTTTCTTACAGCAACCGGAAGAAATGACGTAGTATCGACAATGCCCACCAACAACCGGTCGTTTTTCTATCCATCGGCTGCTATCAGCTTCGTCGCTTCAGAACTGGGAGCAGTAAAAAGCATCGACTGGATCTCCTTCGCAAAAATCAGGCTGTCATATGCTGAAGTAGGACAGGCAGGCAGTTATGTTAATAATTATTTCACTTCTCCTAATTACACGGGAAGCTGGTGGAACGGATCACCGGTAGCATATCCGATAGGGGGAATCAATTCATATATTCCCAACAACATACAGTTCGACCCCAACCTTGTTCCCCAGAACACCAGATCATATGAGGCAGGAGCGGAGCTGAAATTCTTCCAGAACCGCCTGGGCATCGACTACACGTACTCCCGTCAGAACGTCACTGATCAGATATTTGCCGTTCCTCTTGCCGGATCGACCGGTATACAGTCATTGCTTATGAACGGCGGAGAGGTTCACACTCTCAGCCATGAGCTGGTCTTGTATTTAACTCCTGTGCTGTCAAAGAATTTCCAATGGGATATGAATTTCAACTTTTCCAGGATAGAGAACTATGTTGATGACCTGGCACCGGGAGTTGAGAGCATTTTCATCGGAGGATTCAACACGCCGCAGGTAAGAGCAAATATAGGGGATACCTATCCTGTTATCTATGGAGAATCATTCATGCGCAATGAGGAAGGGAAAGTGGTTGTTGATGACAATCCCGCATCTCCAAATTACGGATTTCCAATGTCAGGTGGTCCTGCAGTTATCGGAAGCGTATCGCCCGATTTCATTCTCGGTGGCGGATCAACCCTGACATACCGGAAATGGTCGCTGAACGCTCTCCTCGAATGGAAGCAGGGAGGCCAGATGTATTCGGGAAGCAACGGGCTTCTTGATTATTACGGATTATCGAAAAGAACCGAAGACCGTGTATCAACATTTATCTACGACGGCGTCAAATCAGACGGATCACCAAATGATATCGCCAGAGGCGGCCCTAATGATCCGCTTGCTCTCCAGAGCCTTCATACAAACGTCCTCACAAATATCGACGAATACTATATCTTCGACAATTCGTTCGTGAAACTCAGGGAAGTGGCCCTGAATTACAGGCCGGGCAGGCTTTTAGGGAAAGTCGATGTGGGCCTGTCGGTTTTTGCACGCAACATCCTTCTCTGGACAGCCCTTCCGAACCTCGATCCTGAATCAAGTCAGGGAAATACCAATATGGCAGGATCATTTGAAAGGTTTACCGTACCCCAGGTGTCCAGCTACGGATTCAACATCGATCTAACTTTTTAATCTGTAAAAATCATGAAAAGAATATTCAACATATTGTTTGTTGCATTCCTGGCCCTGCCCATTCTGTGGTCGTGCTCGGAATCAATAATGGATGACATCAATGAAAATGTCAATGATCCCAGCGACATGGAAAGCCGGCTTATAATTACCGACCCCATGACGCTGACCGCATTTTCGGTGGCTGGCGGAGATTTCAACTTCTATGCCTCCATATATATCGAGCACAACACCGGAACCTGGGGACAGTTCTACAACGCCGACATAAGGTCGGCACAGCCTTCCAGTGCCACCACCTACGACAACACCTGGACCTCGGTGTATGCAAATCTCTACACTCTTGGGATCATAATAGAAAAATGCTCCGAAGGAGGTTCCGAAGAGGGGAACTACCACACTCTTGGAATAGCACAGATACTTACGGCATACAACCTGGCTATACTGACAGACGCGATGGGAGATGTTCCATGGAGCGAAGCAATACAGCCGGGCGTCATTTTCACTCCGGTGCTTGACAGCCAGGAAAATATTTACCAGGATATTTTCGGTATGCTCGATGATGCCATAGCAAACCTCGACAAGGCTTCAATCTACCCCTCGCTGGGTAACCAGGACCTCATCTTTGGAGGCGATGTACAGAGCTGGAAAAAATTTTCATACGGACTCAAGGCCCGCTACACAATGCGCCTGTCGCATAAAACACCATCCTATGATGATGTTATATCCCTTGCCGGCCAGTCTTTTGCTTCGGCAGAGGAACAGGCCCAGTTCAATTACAATGGCAATACTACAAAGAGCCCATTCTACTGCATGTTCCAGGACCGCGACTATTACGGTGCCAGCCAGAGCCTGCACAACAAGCTTACCGAAAGGAATGATCCAAGGGATGAAGTACTCTTCACAACGTATCCCGGAGTCGGAGGCGACCTTGTGTTCGCCCCGAACGGCACCTCAAACCAGATTCAGGGATATTATTCCATATCGGCTATCAGTGACATAACAGCACCGACATATCTCCTAAGCTATCATGAGATCGAGTTTCTGAAAGCTGAGGCATATGTTCGCATGAACAACCTTCCGGCCGCAGAAGAGGCTCTGAAGAAAGGAATAACAGCGGCATTTCAGAAGACTAACATAGGACTGACGGCCGATGATGCCGACGACTATTTCACTGCCAATGTCAAGGCAAAATTCGACGCAAATCCGCTTTCGGAGGTTATGAACCAGAAATACATTGCCTTCTATGAAGAAGAAGCCATCGAAGCTTATAATGACTACAGAAGACTGAAAGCCATGGGAAACGATGTCATAAGTCTCGAAAATCCCATCAATGCAACCAGGTTTCCCCTGAGGTTTTCCTATGGGTCAAGCGACGTTACGACCAATACAAATGTCCGTGATGCCTATGGCGACGGAATGTATGTTTACACTGAAAAAGTATGGTGGGCAGGTGGCACACGATGAGATATTCTTTCTGAAGATTTAACCAGTAAAAAGCAACAAAAATGAAAAATTTAAAAATAACAGGATTGATATTTATGCTCTTTGCCATGGCATCGGGATGTGATGAGTTGCCCGATCCGGCAGGGGAAAGAGGCGTGGCAGTTATCCCGGCTATAACTGACCTTAATCCGGGCGTATTCGACTCAAAGGACCTTGAAAATTCATATATTGAATTTGTGATAAGGGCTCCTGAAGGGACTGATCCGGAAAAAGTAACTGTCGTTGCATCATATCGCGACAACTTTGAACGGGTAACGATAACCGAGGCTGCGTCATTTCCGGCCACGGTGAGGATACAGGCAAATGATGCCATTGATAAACTCGGGCTTCAGACTGATGAGATCGAAAATGGAGATATCTTCACATTCGAACTCCTGACTCAGGCAAACGGAAAAACAACACGTTCGGTTGCAGCACTTTCGGTTCCTGTCGCCTGCGGCTACGATGTCAGCCTAGCAACCGGCAGCTACCATTGCGTATCGCCCGACTGGGGTTCTGACGGCACAATAACGCTGACGGCTGATGAGGATGATCCTTACAAAATATATGTAAGCGGACTGGAGGAGATAGAAGGACTCGTCGAAGATCTTGGCCCGCTGGCGATACATATCGACCCTGCAACTTACAATGTCAATGCTCCGCTTAAGGCTATTTCTTCCGATGCCTGGGGTTTCGGAGCAATTTCATATCAGGGTACGGGCGTTTACAGCTCCTGCGACGGTAATTACACGATGTATTTTGAGATTATCCTGGCCGATCTGGGAAGTGTGGGGCAATACTCATTTACGTTCACAAGGAACCAGTAATCGGATTTGCGTATAAAATAAGGCCGGATTGAACATTGTTCTTTCCGGCCTTTTGAATTATTACGGATTGTATTTAGCCATTTCGAGAATGCCCTGAATGTCAGTCTCGTTCATTAACATCTCAAGACTTGTTCCCCGGTTCTTCTGCATGTACGATTCGATGATCCGGAAACCGGTCCACACTGCAGCCCTGCCGGGCGACTCATTTGTGAAATAACTCGTGAAAGGCCCCTCCCCTGTCAGCTTGCGTATGACGAACTGATCGGTCTTGAAGATCAGGTCATTCTCAACAAGATACTGCCACATCTGAGCTTCATTGTTCCTGCAGAAGTTCATCTGAGCCGTGGTGAATCCGAAAATAAGCTCATCCTCCAGTTCCGGAAGCATGCAACGCATGAAATACCTGAGCTTGCCCTGGTGTATTATTTCAGTGAGCACATTATCTGCTCCGTAACCCATCGCCTCTCTGTCCCAGGCAGAGGCAGCCCAACCATACATGCAGTCGGGGACAATATACTCCGGAATCATTCTTGCCGCCATATAGTTATAGATACCAAGGCCGGGGTAATACTCACAATCGGCCCCAAGGTACTTGTCGAGACTTATGCCGAGAAGCGGTTCTCCCGATATTGTCAGTATGCTTGCATTGAAACCGGTTATACATGTAAAGACCGCAGGAACCTGTTTCTCAGGAAAATAATACAGGTAATGCCTGAATGCCATCCCGAGTTCCTTCTCCACACCAGAAAGATCGGGGTACTTTTCAGCAACCAGTCTGTACACGTCATTGTTCTGCTTGTCGGTGCAGAAACCCGCAAGATAATCCCCAAATGAAGGATCATCGATATCGCCGGTGTTGATTGCAAGGCTGAAAAGCCTGAGAACATCTCCATATTCCGACTTCAGTCCGGGCAGCCTTGCCGGTATCTCCTCGGGATTGATGCTGAAAATATCATGCTCGAGCCGTTTTATTTCAATATCAGCCTTTACAGACGATACATTCACCCTGTAGGGATCTCTTTTGCACGAGCTTAGAGTTGTCGCTGCAAGCAGAACAATTACAATCAGTTTATCCTTGATTTCCATTAGATTCAGTTGATGTGGCTAAAATAGACACTTTTGAAATAAAAACAACATTCTAAACGTATCTGTTTGTTCCGTTATTATTTGCTAATTTTGAGGCCGTACCAGGAAGTAAACAAACAAATAAACGCTTAAATTATAAACAGCCATGTTACCTTTAAACAGAACTGCAGCCACGAAGAAAGCCATTATGATCGCTGTATTTTCGGCATTCATCCTACAGGCTTCTTTAGCCCAGGATTACAGGTACGGCCTGTATCTTTCTCCCATGATATCCTGGTTCGGCACCGACGTGGATAATATTAGCAACAAAGGGGCAAGGGCAGGATTCGCTGTAAACATCACAGCCGAAAGACACCTTACCGACAACTGGTATTTCACATCCGGACTCGGATTTTCGGCGGTAAGCGGAAGACTGGTGAATTCTTCCCCTTCCTTCTTCAGGTTTCCCAACCATACTTCCACCATACCCGAAGGTGAACCGGTTGTCTACCGGCTGCAGTACCTTTCGATCCCGGTCGGGGCCAAGATAAAGACCACCGAAACCGGTTATCTTGTTTATTTCGCCGAATTCGGCCTCGATCCCAAAGTGGCAATTAGCAGAAGGGTGGATATCCCTTCGATAGGAGTGGATGGAGAGAAGACTTCAGGTGAGATAAAAGGCCTCAATGCCGGATATCATCTTTTGGGAGGAGCTGAGTATTCGATCGACGGAAATGCATCACTTATACTGGGGATCGGATACGAAAGCAATATTTTCGACACCACCAGGGACTATGAAACCAACGAATCGGACCGGTCAACTCAAAAGATGATCAGGTTCATTTTTGGTATCAACTTCTGAAAATTTCACTATGAACATTACTATAGCCCAGCTGAATTACCACATTGGCAATTTTGAATATAATAAAGATCTTATTTGCAAGGCAATCGATAAGGCCAGGACCGAAGGATCGGACCTTGTCATCTTTTCTGAGCTGTGCATCCCCGGATACCCGCCTCTCGATCTTCTCGACAGGATAGATTTTGTTGAAAAATGCAACGCTACTGTCAACGAGATTGCAGCCTTCTGTAAAGGAATAACGGCCATTGTGGGTTCACCGACCTTTAACACCGATCCGGAAGGCAAAAAGCTTTACAACTCGGCTCTTGTACTGTCGGAAGGCAAAATACTCTTCAGGACCAACAAAGCCCTCCTTCCAACCTACGATATCTTTGATGAGTACAGGTACTTCGAACCCGAGACGAATTTCTCCATATTTTCGATAAAAGGAATAAAGATAGCCTTGACCATCTGCGAGGACCTCTGGGATGAGCAGCCATTCGACAATAAATTTGAAAAATCAAGATTGTACACGGTCTCCCCCATGGATGAACTGGCAAGGTACAGCCCTGATCTGATAATAAACATTTCGGCCTCCCCCTTTTCATACACCAAGATTGAAGCAAAAAAGAAGATCTTCACATCGAAGGCAGCAAAGCACGGGATCCCGGTAGTGTCAGCCAACCAGACGGGAGCTAACACTGAACTTATTTTTGATGGCGCCTCCTTCATTATAAACGGCGAGGGAAAGATCTACCGGCAGCTCGGTTACTTCGAGGAAACTGTGTTCAGTTTTTCCCTCCAGGATGTTATCGCGTGGAGAAATCCCTACCCTGAGATACGCCACGACCCGGTTTCGCTTATTCACCAAGCCCTTGTCACCGGTATTAGGGACTATTTCAGGAAAACCGGATTTAAAAAATGCATTGCAGGACTTTCAGGAGGCATCGATTCTGCTGTTGTCACCTGCCTCGCCAGCGAAGCTCTGGGACCGGAAAATGTAAAAGTGCTTCTGATGCCCTCAAGATACTCATCCGATCATTCGTTATCTGACTCGATTGAACTTGCCCGCAACCTGGGAATCGAATATGAGACAATCGGCATCGAGAAACCTTTCACTGCATTCCTTGAGACGCTGGATCCCTACTTCAGAAATCTTAAGGCTGATGTTACCGAGGAAAATATACAGGCAAGGATCAGGGCAATTCTTCTGATGGCCTTTGCTAACAAATTCGACTCAATACTCCTGAACACTTCAAACAAAAGTGAAGCGGCTGTCGGTTACGGGACACTTTACGGCGACATGGCCGGAGGTATTTCAGTCATCGGTGATGTCTATAAAACAGATGTCTACAGGCTCGCCAGGGAAATTAACCGCGAAAGGGAAATAATTCCTGTTAAAATCATTACAAAGCTCCCGTCAGCTGAACTCAGGTCAAATCAGTACGACACCGACTCGCTGCCCGAGTATGGTATTCTCGACTCCATTCTTTATCAATATATCGAACTGCAAAAACCGGCAGACGAGATTATCCTTAACGGTTACGAAAGATCCGTGGTCGACAGGGTGCTCAGGCTGATCAACTTCAATGAATACAAAAGATACCAGGCGCCGCCCGTATTGAGGATATCATCAAAATCTTTCGGCGACGGAAGAAAAATGCCGATTGTGGCCAAATACTGAAAGGCCGTTGATGGCATATCGGACCAATACTTAAATGATTCAAAAGGGACACACAAGTACCTGTAAGTGAATCTGTTAAAAAATGTTAATTTAGGTATCACCGGATTCTTTTATTATATTTGAAAGCAATTTCAACCATTCCCTAATTATGCAATACAGGAATCCTTACATTGAAATCTGTATCGAGGGACCGTTCTCGGTATTCAGGGGAATAAGCACTGCCGACAAGGAATTGCTCGATCAGCACCACAGTGTAGCCGACTTCAGGAAAGGAAGTGTAATAATAAAACCGGAAACAAAGCCTAAGGGAGTCGTGTGCCTTGCCTCGGGGAAGGCCAAGACATCCAGAATCGGGGCAGGGAACAGGGAACAGATAGTCAGGCTTCAGAAGCCACAGAACTTTCTGTGCTACAGGTCGCTTTTTTCCGATACCCATTTCTCCTTCAATGTCACGGCT
Source organism: uncultured Bacteroidales bacterium (assembly GCA_963840965.1). GTDB lineage: Bacteria > Bacteroidota > Bacteroidia > Bacteroidales > VadinHA17 > LD21. The sequence continues at coordinate 432,860 of CAWJAW010000005.1, forward strand.
CTTGAAAACTCGACAGTTGTGATTTTCGGGAGGGTCACACTGTCGAAGATAATCAGGCAGAATGCAGATCTGGCCTTCAGGTTCATGAAAATGATCTCAGAAGACCTCGATTCTGCAAATAACAGGCTTATATCGCTCACGCAGAAGCATGTCAGGGGAAGAATCGCCGAATCGATCCTGCTTATGAGAGATATTTATGGCACCGAGGCCGATGGTATGACGATCAGGGTTCTGCTGTCGAGGGATGACCTTGCACACCTTTCAAACATGACAACTTCGAATGCCATCCGGACTCTTGCCGGTCTCATCTCAGACGGCCTTGTGCAGGTTGAAGGAAGAAAGATTAAAATCATCGATCTTTCGAGGCTGGCAGCGATAAGCGAATCAGGACAATAATCTGTATCTACTCCCTGTAGAATACTCTTTTCACCCGGGCCGGGATTGATGTCAGAATCTCATAAGGTATTGTTCCGCACTGCCCTGCAATTTCGCTGATCAGTATATTTGGTCCGAATATCTCGGCATCATCCCCTTCTGCAGCGCCTGTCGGGGTAACATCGGCCATGCACATGTCCATGCAAATATTACCGACAAGCGGGACTCTCCTGCCCTTTACAAACAGGGATCCTTTGCCGTTTCCAAGGATCCTCCGGAGCCCGTCGGCATATCCGACAGGAAGAACGGCTATCAGGCGCTCCCTGTCTGATATGTCCCTGCATCCGTAACCAACAGGCTCGCCGGCCGGAATTTTCTTCACCTGCAGTATTCTTGTCTTGAAGCGGCTCACCGGCCTGAGGTTAATTCCCTCCTGGAAACCGAAACCGTATATGCCTATACCGGGTCTGACCATATCAAACTGATACTGTGGAAACCTTAGTATACCTGAGGTATTCAGGATATGCCTCAGGAAGGAATAGCCGGTTGCCTCCCTGATAATATCAGTCGCTGCAACAAAGCGTTCGATCTGCAGGAGTGTGAATTCATCAAAGGAAGGGTCCTCACTGGCTGCAAGATGAGAAAAAACCGACATCACTTTCAGGCTGTTCAGCCCCCTGATCCTCGAAGCCAGTTCACCGAGTTCATCAGGCATGAATCCCAGCCGGTGCATCCCCGTATCGATTTTAAGGTGAACAGGATAATCCTGCAAGCCGTTGCGGGCTGCAGCTTCGGCAAACCTGACAAGGGAGGAAAAGCTGTATATTTCAGGTTCAAGGTTGTGTTCAAGCATGATCTCCGCCGAGGAGATATCCGGATTCATAACAATCACCGGAAGTCTGACACCGGAGTTGCGGAGTTCAACACCCTCATCAGCATAAGCAACGCCAAGACAGCTTATACGATGAAACTCGAGAAGAGAAGCAATCTCGGTGCCTCCTGAACCGTAACCAAAAGCCTTGACCATGGCCATGATCCGGGTTTCGGGATGAAGAAACCTTCTGAACTCGTTTATATTGTGCGAAATGGCATCAAGATTGATTTCGAGCACCGTGATGTGAATCTGCTGCTCCAGAAGCCTGGCGATCTTTTCAAATTCAAACCTTCGCGCACCCTTGAGAAGAATAACTTCGTTTCTGAATTCTTTCGGATTAAAGTTTTCGATAAAATTCGCAGTCGAGTAATAAAACCTTGCATCATCATCAAAAGAAGAGCTGTTCCTCATTAGAGCATCCCCTATTCCGATGAACGTGTCGATACCTGTCTTCCTGACAAGTTCTGCAACCCCTGTATAAAGTTCCTTCTCTTCGCGGCCACTCTGGATGAAATCGGAAAGGATCAGTGTTGCCTTAGTATTATTTTGTGATCTCAGAAAGTCGAGGGCCATTTTTAGCGATCCCGGGTCGGAATTATAATAGTCCTCGATAAGATGACAGTTATTGATCCCGCTCTTCATCTCCATCCTCATTGCCACCGACATCAGTCCGGCCAGGCCTGTTTTAATATCGGCAGTATCCATCCCCGTTAAAAGACAAACGCATGCAGCAGTTATGGCATTCTCGACCGATGCCCGGTCGCTGAAAGGGATAATGTAGTCATCGGTCCTCCCGTCGTATTTCATTTCCAGACCGGTATAGCCGCTTTTGCCCTTTTTCTTACGGACGAAGATCCTTGCTTCAGTATCTTCAAGCGACCAGTCCACCAGGTTAATTGAATTAAGATAGTTGTCGTTCAGAATCATCCTGCGAACTAGGGAGTGGTCCCTGCAAAAAACCAAGGTTGAAGCTCCGGAAAACAGTTTAAGTTTTTCGGCTGCCTTTGCCTCATAACCTGTAAAATTCTCGTTGTGGGCATCCCCTATATTGGTGATTACTCCGATGTCGGGCCTTATAACCTTCTGAAGCTTCTCCATCTCCCCGGGGAAAGAGATACCTGCCTCAAATACCCCGTATCTGAATTTCTCATTGAGTTTCCAGACAGAAAGCGGCACTCCAATCTGGGAATTGTAGCTCCTGGGACTCCTGATGACCGGATATTTTCTCCCGAGCAGGTCGCCAAGCCACTCCTTTACTATTGTTTTGCCGGCGCTACCTGTTACTGCAATCACGGGGGAACTAAAGCCTGATCGTCTGGATGCCGCAAGCAGCTGAAGCGCCTCTACCGTATTCCCGCAAACAATGAAAGCGGCATCGGGGTATAGGTCCGTGTTGCCGGGAAGCTGTTCAACGATAAAGACCTTAACTCCTCTGCCGTAAAGTTCATCAACAAAATCATGCCCGTCGTGATTGGCTCCCCTGATTGCAATGAAAGCCGTATTTTCAGTGTAACTCACCTGCCTGCTGTCGATAAGAAGATCGGCAACAATGAGGTCACCGGATCCGGTAAGGCTTCCGCCGGTTATATGAGCAATATCGGACGATGAATAATCCATTCTATGTTTTACTTGTTGCTTTGATGTAGCACTCCCTGCAAAGAGGCTCGTATTTGTCCTTTTCGCCCAGGACTACTACCTGAGACTCTTCCGACTTACGATGAGAAAACTGCGCCAGGCTTCCGCAACGCATGCAGATGGCATGAACCTTGGTGATATATTCTGCAATAGCCAGAAGGGCTGGCATCGGACCAAAGGGATTTCCCATGAAATCCATGTCGAGACCTGCAACTACAACCCTCACACCGCTGTCAGCCAGCTTGTTGCAGACCTCAATAACAGAATTGTCGAAAAACTGGGCCTCATCAATCCCAACCACATCAACATTATCGGCCAGCAGCAGTATTGAGACCGCATTTTCGACCGGCGTGGATACAATTGACTTGTCATCGTGCGAGACAATCATTGTCCCGGAATAACGTTTATCTACGGTGGGTTTGAAAATCTCGACCTTGAGGCCTGCAAACCGGGCCCTGCGAAGTCTCCTTATCAATTCTTCCGTCTTGCCGGAAAACATTGAGCCGGTGATCACTTCAATTGTTCCGCGTCGCCCTGCCACCTTGCCTGAATTCTCGAGAAAGTCCATACCCTGAAAGTGCCTTTTCTAAATAACTTAATTGTAACTCAATTAGTCGAAGACTTGAGTAATAATATTTATTTTTGCAAAATAAGGAAAATGCTTCGTTAATATTATACCGGAAGTCATGGATTTGAATTCAACCATCGATATTATCATCAAGGACCTCAATGAAGCCAGGGAAATCATTGACGATCTGAAAAATTATCCCGGCGTTCCCGAGTTTCAGATTGAACTCGCCAAATCAAAATGCAAAAGCGCTTCGGATGTGATAGCTCTGATCAAGAGAATAAACCTGACAGCACCCCCTCCAGATGAGCCACACGAACCTCGGGTCGAACAAGTGACTGAAAAAGCCAAACCGTATGTTGAACCCATAACCGAAAAAACTGAACCGCGTGTTGAACCCATAACTGAAAAAACTGAACCGCGTGTTGAACCCATAACCGAAAAAACTGAACCGCAGCCTGAAAAAGAGGCCGTCAGGCCAGCAGATAAAAAACCTGCAGGTTTTTCGATAATAGCTGACCAGTATACCGCCAGGTCCGAAAGTTTCAGTGAGAAGCTCGGAACCAGAAAACCCGGTGACGATGTGCTCGAAATACTCAGGTCTAAACCTCTCTCAAGCCTCGACGAGGCAATCGGGATAAATGACAAGTTTCTGTTCATCAGGGAGATATTCAACGGTAACACCGACTCATACAATGAGGCTATCCAGAAGCTGGAAAAAGTAGGTAACATTTCGGATGCCATGGCCGTCATAATGGGGTACGCAGGCGACAATTCGGGCAATGAAGCAGTCACCCAACTCGTCGACCTGATAAAACGCAAGTTCATTGCACATGAGTAAACTTTTCCTCGTCCCTACCCCAATCGGAAACCTCAAGGACATAACTTTCAGGGCAATAGAGGTTCTCGGGAGCGTCGACCTGATCCTCGCTGAAGATACCCGTCAGGCAGCCAAGCTTCTAAATCATTATAAAATAAGCACTCCTGTCCAGTCGCATCATATGTTCAACGAGCACCGGACATCCGAGGCAATCTGTGCAAGGATACTGTCAGGCACTACAACTGCCCTCATCTCCGATGCCGGCACTCCCGGAATATCCGACCCCGGATTTCTGCTTGTCAGGACCTGCCTTGAAAAAGGGATAGAGGTCGAGACCCTTCCCGGAGCTTCGGCTCTTTTGCCGGCACTAGTAAATTCGGGACTTCCCTGCGAGAGATTCTGCTTCGAAGGATTTCTTCCGCCTAAAAAGGGAAGGAATAAAAGGATCACTTCCCTGGTTGATGAGGCACGGACCATGATATTCTACGAATCGCCCTACCGCCTCATAAGGACACTTGAGGATCTGGCTGCCTGTTTCGGAACAGGCCGTGAAGCTTCAGTATCGAGAGAACTGACCAAGATTTACGAGGAGACCGTCCGCGGAACCCTTGAATCGCTGGCAGGCCACTTTAAGGATCATACTCCCAAGGGAGAGATAGTGATAATAGTATCAGGAAAAAAATGATCAGACAGGCAGACAAGCGACATTTCGCAAACCGGGCAGGAACAATTCTCTGGATTCTGGTTTTGTTTGTACTCGCTGAAATCCCTGCAGCTTCGCAGAAGCTGAAAGGCAAAATCCTCGACCAGTCAGGTCAGCCTGTAGGATATGCAACGGTGTATATCGATGAAATAAAGCTTGGGACCACCTCGAATGCCAGGGGCGATTACGAGCTCCGGCTTCCTCCGGGAAACTACGTGGTACTCTTTCAAAGTCTTGGTTACGAACCGGTTATTGAAACCATCAGCATCAGTGAGAATGATGTTGAAAAGAATGCAGTCCTCCCTGAACAGATCTACGAAATTCAGGAGGTAAGGATCTCACCCTCAGGCGAAGATCCCGCTCTGTCAATAATGAGGAAGGTAATCGGACTGGCTCCATATTACCTCAACTACATTGATCATTACAAAGCCGAAGTCTATATAAAGGGGAACCTGTACATACGGAAGATCCCGAAACTCATTCAGAAATCGATGAGGATGGGAAGCACCGGCGAAAGCAGTTATGTCTCAGCAGGAGGAAAAGCTACTGAAAATGAAGACATCCTCAAGGAAGGTGATTCATTCTTCCTGGAATCCTATAATGAAATCGAATTCACAGCACCCGATAAATATGTCCAGAGAGTCATTTCCCTGAACAGCACCTTCCCGGATCAGGGCAACGATATCTCACCAATGGATTATATCCAGGCCAGCTTTTATCAGCCCGTGATTGCAGAACTGGCTATCTCACCACTTTCTCCCCAGGCTTTCTCCTATTATAAGTTCAAGTATATCGGCACCACTTTCCAGGGAAACAATACAATAAATAAGATTGAGGTGATCCCGAGACAGAAAAGCCAGCAATTGTTTTCGGGTACAATTTTCATTATCGAGGACCTTTGGTGCCTTCACAGTGTAGACCTTACAAATGAGAACATTGCAGGAAAAATAAGAGTAAGGGAGCTTTACATTCCGGTAAGGGAAGATGTCTGGGTGCCTGTCAGCCATCAGTTCGACATCAACCTTCAGATAATCGGGATCAAAGCAGATGTCGGTTATACCAGCTCTGTCAAATACCTCGATGTGAAACCCAATGAAAAACTTCAGAAGCCGGGCGACCTTGCCACTGGTTTCGCGGGAAGGTATCAACCTGATTCCGTAATCACGAAGTCAGGAAGTGAGATAAACAGGATACTCCGGAAGGAGGAACTGACAAACCGGGATATGGTGAAGCTTGGCAGACTTCTCGATAAGGAATCCAAAAATACCCGACCCGACAGTGTGGTGAAAAACCTTGAGATCAAGGATAACACAACCCACATAATTGAACCCGATGCAGCAAAGAAGGACAGCGCTTACTGGGCTGACATAAGGCCAATTCCCCTATCGGAGATCGAGCTTAAAAGCGTCAGGAAAAGCGACAGCATAAAAACGGCTGAATCAGGCATCCGGAAAACCGTAACTGACACTTCTTCCTACCAGAGCAATAAAAAAAGACCATCCGGCTACAAGACTGTAGTCAACAGAGTCATATCAGGACACACATGGTCGGATACATCCGGACTAAGATTCACTTATGGAGGTTTGATGAATCTGAAAAGCCTGAGTTTTAATACGGTAGATGGCTTTATCTACGGACTTGACTTCAGGATCAATAAACAGCTCAGACAATCACGGAGCATCTCGGTGTATCCCGACTTCCGCTGGGCCTTCAGCAGGGAGAAGCTCATGTGGGGAGTTAATGCCAACTATTCAGTTCAGGGAATGAACCCTTCACAGTTCTACCTCAGGACGGGCAGCTCGAGCAACGATATGGCAAGGGGCGGAGGAATAAATCCGCTCATAAATTCCATCACATCACTTCTGATGGAAAAGAACTATATGAAGCTCTATGGCAGCAGATACCTGACCCTGGGATTTGAAAAGGAGATTATCAACGGACTGAAGCTAAACTTCGAAGGAGGATATGAAGAAAGGAGGATATTTGTCAACACCACTTCATTCTCCGTATTCGACACAAAAAGAGAGTACAGCCCGAACCTGCCCGTAAACGAATATCTCGACCCTGAAAATGGAATAGGCAGCTCTCTGTCGGACCAGAAGCATTTAGAATTTGTAACAAATGTTACATTTACACCGTATCAGAAATACAGGATATACAAAGGAAACAAGTCGCCCCAGGGATCCGATTGGCCGACCTTCATGTTCACGTGGAAGCACGGAGCAAACCTGGCCTCATCAAATTCGGACAAGTACAGTCATTTCGACATGTTCCGCTTCGAAGTGTCGCAGCAGCGTGAGACAGGGCCTTTCAGCGAATTCAGATGGAGAATAAGGACAGGAGGTGTGGCCGATAACAGGAATCTGCCCTGGTTCGATTTCTTCCACTTCAATTCCCAGCCAATAAGGGCGCTAATCAATAATTATGACGATGCTTTCATGCTTCCGGCGTACTATTCCCTCAGCACACCGGAGTTTTTTGGTGAAGCACATGTCAGGTACACCACTCCCTACCTGTTGTTGAAGCTGCTGCCAGGGCTGAGCAAAACACTTATCCGGGAGAACCTGATACTCTCATACCTGGGGACAAGGAACCGCGGTCACTATACTGAAATAGGTTACAGCCTCAGTGAAATATTTTTCATTGGGGAGGTCGGCGTCTTTGCCGGGTTCGACAACCTGAAATACAATAACTTCGGGGTAAAATTCATCCTGAGGATCGACTAAGCAAAAGGCGGCTCATTAAGCAGGTCCGATTCCTGATCAAACTTTTCCCCCAGATTCCTCATCTTGTCGTGGTTCATTCTCGAGCCCAGGGTGATGCTTTGGGATCCTTCACCCGTTGCCGGATTTGCATCAATATCGAAATCATCAATATCGACGAACTGTGCTTTTTCCTCGCGGAATCTGAGCCTCACGTCGTCGACTGGACCGTTACGGTTCTTGGCCAGTATGATCTCGGCAATACCCTTTGTGGAGCTGCCGTCCTCAAAAGTAGGGATCCCGAATTTATCCTGTCGGTGAATGAACACCACCATGTCGGCATCCTGTTCGATGGCTCCCGATTCCCTGAGGTCTGAAAGAAGCGGGCGCTTGGTCCCGCCCCGCATTTCCACCGACCTGTTAAGCTGGGAAAGGGCAAGAATGGGCACATTGAGCTCCTTTGCTATACTCTTAAGCGATCGTGAAATATTACTGACCTCCTGTTCCCGGCTCCCGGCATTCTCGGGTCCCGACATCAGCTGAAGGTAGTCGACAATAACCAGATCGAGTTTCCGCTGAGCCATCAGACGCCTGCATTTTGCCCTGAGCTCAAACACCGAAATGGCAGGTGTGTCGTCAATGAAGATAGGCGCCTGGACCAGCTTTTTTATCCTGGTATCGAGTTGTTTCCATTCCTCCTCGGTAAGACGACCGTTCTTGATTTTTTCGCCGGGGATATCGGTCTCTGCTATTATAAGCCTGTTGACCAGCTGGATGGACGACATCTCGCAGGAGAATATGGCGACTTTCTTTCCATGATCGATTGACATGTTACGGGCCATCGACAGTGCAAAGGCTGTCTTTCCCATCGAAGGACGGGCAGCAATGATAACAAGCTCCGATTTCTGCCACCCCGACGTAAGCCTGTCGAGTTTTGTGAAACCTGACGGTATTCCTACAAGCGCATCCTCCCGCTTGCCGGCTTCTTCTATCTCCCGGATCGCTTCCTTAATAACCATGTTGATCGGCGACACCTCCCGCTTTATGTTCCCCTCTGCAATCTGAAACAGCTCATTCTCTGAAAAGTCGAGAAGTTCAGTGACATCAACGGAATCATCGAACGACTTGTTAAGTATCTCAGTTGAAGCCCTGATAAGCTCGCGCTGGATATACTTCTGGGCAACTATTCTTGCATGGTAATCGACGTTGGCCGCCGATACCACCTTCGATGTGAGCTGGGTCAGATAAACCGGACCGCCGACGCTGTCGAGTTCATTATGTATCCTGAGCTCCTCAGTAACAGTGTACAGGTCAACCGGATACTCTCTCAACGAGAGATCGGTAATGGCCTTGAATATCTTCTGGTGCGCCTCCTTGTAGAAACTGTCTGGTTTCAGGATGTCGAGGATCGCTATCACCGCTTCTTTCTCGAGCATTATGGCTCCGAGAACAGCCTCCTCCATATCAAGTGCCTGAGGGGGTACCTTCCCGAAATCAGGCAGTTGTGTTATAACAGGCCGTGGTGCCGGTTTTTGTCGTGCCATCTATTTTATTTCGCTGATTTAATGATCCTTATAAGAATTATACCATTCTTTTCAGGGCTGACCAAAGGTAAAAAATACCCAACTTAATAATCCGTAATGCATTTTTATCTTACAAACATTTTTCTGTTTAAAACTTGTTGAAAAAGCAAATAGACAATGTTCCTTGCAAAAAATCCATTCGTTATGGTAATTTTGTGTCAAACACACCCTATGCTGGTTTTTCCGAAAGCTAAGATCAACCTGGGTCTGAGGATTACAGGTAAGCGTCCTGACGGCTATCATGACATAGAAACGCTTTTCTATCCTATTGGCCTCTGCGACGCCATCGAGGTCGTCAGGGGACCCAATGGATCGGAAAAAGACCTTCTTACAATAACGGGAACCGTTATACCGGGCACTCCCGATGACAATATAGTCCTTAAAAGTGTCAGAAAGCTAAGGGAGACATTCCCGGTTCCGTGGCTCACTATCCACCTTCACAAAAAGATACCTGCCGGTGCCGGTCTTGGAGGAGGCTCTTCCGACGCTGCATCAACCCTCCGGACAATCAATCGAATTTTAGGACTGTCGATTGACACCCAAAAACTGAAAGATATTGCTGCCGGCCTTGGGAGCGACTGTCCCTTCTTCATAGAATCGTTACCCGTCTTTGCCTCAGGGAGAGGAGAGATTCTGACTCCTGCCCCCTTCATTCTGAATGATTATTATATTGTTCTGGCGAATCCCGGAATCCAGGCCGGGACCAGGGAGGCGTATGCCAGTTGCAAGCCTGCCTTGCCGGAAACTTCCCTTGTTGAACTTGTAAGAAGACCCGTGAAGGAATGGAAAGATTCTGTTGTCAATGATTTTGAAGAGATACTGTTTCCGAAGTACCCTCTGATAAAGGAATTAAAATCGGCATTTTACGCTTCAGGCGCTGTTTTCAGCTCAATGTCTGGAAGCGGATCGACAGTATTCGGCATATACAGCGAAAAACCAGTAATCCCGGAGAACCTGGCGAAATATGTGATTTTTGAAGCCTCTTTATAGTCAGTCTGGTTCTATTTCCAGAAGGATGGTCCCCTTCCCTACCTTGTCGCCCTTTTTAACGCGGATGCTAATAATGGTGCCTCCTATAGTTGATTTCATGAAGTTCTGCATCTTCATCGCCTCGAGGATAATGAGATCTTCTCCCTTTTCAACTACCTGACCTTCGATTACAAGGATATCAATGATCGTCCCGGGGATGAAGCTTATTATCCTCCCCGGATCAACCGGACTCCAGGGCTTCCTGTTGATGAACTTATTACTCAACCTGGTAGTGTACAGGGTCGAATTAATGTTCAGTTTGCCGGTATCTTTGCCTTTCATGTTGTTTCTTCCTCAGATATTTGGAATGATTATCAGAACGGGGGATTTCCATGCTTCTTGCTTATCATTTTAACAGCCTTGTTCGCTGTTGACTTTATCGCGTGAAGCAGGAACCTGCGTGTTTCCACGGGTTCAATCACCGCATCAACATATCCGCGTGAGGCCGCAACATAGGGATTGGCGAATTTGGTTTTGTATTCAGCAACTTTCTGTTTCCTCATCTCTTCGGGGTCGTCCGACGATATGATCTCCTTCCTGAAAATAATGTTCGCAGCGCCCTCTGGTCCCATTACTGCAATTTCAGCAGCCGGCCACGCAAAAACGAAGTCGGCCCGGAGATGGCGTGAGCCCATGGCGATATAACCTCCTCCGTATGCCTTTCGCAGGATAACCGTGATCTTGGGCACAGTGGCTTCACAGTACGAATAAAGGATCTTGGCTCCATGCCTGATAACTCCTGCATGCTCCTGGTCAACACCGGGAAGATAGCCCGGAAGGTCCATAAAGGTGATTATGGGAATATTGAATGCATCGCAGAACCTTATAAACCTGGCAGCCTTATCGCTTGAGTCAACATCGAGCACACCTGCCATTTCCATTGGCTGGTTGGCTACAAATCCTGCCGTCACTCCGCCTACCCTGGCAAAACCAATAACCATGTTGCGGGCATACATCTCCATAATTTCGAAGAAATCAGACTTATCAACCACTGACCTTATCACATCCCTTACATCATAAGGAAGGGTCGGATCATCGGGGACTATTTTTTCAGGATCATATAATGCGTCTGGTTCGTACGATTCGACAATCTTTGCTCCTATACTGTTATTCCTTGGAATAAATGTCAGCAGCCGCTTGATCTGGGCAAAGCATTCCTCCTCGCTCATTGCAAAGAAATGCGCATTACCGGTTACCTCACTGTGAACCCTTGCACCTCCGAGGTCTTCCATCGATATCTCCTCTCCCAGCACGGTTTTTATAACTTCGGGACCTGTAATGAACATCTTCGAAATATTCTCGACTACAAAAACAAAGTCGGTCAGAGCTGGTGAATAGACAGCTCCTCCGGCGCATGGGCCAAGGATGACCGAAATCTGAGGGATGACACCGCTCGATATGGTGTTGCGGAAGAATATCTCGCCATAGCCGGCCAGCGAGTTTACCCCCTCCTGAATCCTTGCTCCTCCGGAATCGTTGATGCCTATCAGCGGCATTCTCATCTTGAGAGCATAATCCATGATTTTTGTAATCTTTCTCGAGTGCATCATTCCCAGAGAACCGCCTGCAACCGTGAAATCCTGGGCATATACCGCAACCGGATCTCCGTGGATGGTGCCGGAACCTATTATAACTCCATCGCTCGGAAGGGATTTCTTGTCCATGTCGAAATCGCGGGCATCATGTTCCACGAAAAGATCATATTCCATGAAAGAATCCTTGTCAAGCAGGCCTAAAATCCTCTCGCGGGCTGTCCGCTTACCCATAGCCTTTTGTTTTTCTATTGCCTGCTGGCCCCCGCCGAGAAGTATCTGCTTTCTCTTTTCCTGGAGTTCCTTGATTTTCTTGCTTACCACCATTATTAACAGTGTTTTCTGAATTTATTTATCGGATACAAATTGACGCAATATAAGATTTTTCCACCGATGCCGCACTTACTTGGGCGCCAGTTTGTAAAGCACAAGTGCAATAAAAGCATAAAGAATGTTGGGAATCCACATAGCCAGTATCGGGGCAAGATTACCCTTGAGAGAGAACTGGGATGCAAATTGCATAAACAGAATGTATGAGAAACTGAGCCCAAGCCCAATCCCTATGTTCATGCCTATACCCCCCCTCACCTTTCGCGACGACAATGAGACACCTATCAGAGTAAGAATGAAGACCGAAAAAGGATTCGCAAAACGCCGGTGTTTTTCAATAAGGAACAATTTAAGCTCGTCGGATCCCTGAAGCCGGAGCTTTTCGACATACTCGTTGAGACTTTCATAAGACATGGTACCGACAAATTCGGGACCCATTGAAAGATCCTCAGGGCTGAACCAGGCCAGTGTGGTGTCGATACGTTCACCTTCGGCGATGCGATCCTCTCCGTCCGTAATATCCCTGACACGGTAATTGACTACCACCCACTTGCTTGTAGCGGTATCATATCTTACCATATCGCCCGACAGCTTCGATTCCAGCCTTCCATCCTCAGTGAACCGCTCTATGGTGAAATTCCTGCCTGCCTGACTGATGGGATTGAACGACTCCATATAGACCAGAACATTTTTGTAGACCTGCCTGTGTATGTTCATCACCGGAACTCTCCTGGTCCGCGACCGGTAATATTTGTCCTCAAAACTGATCCTGTTCAGGTTTGATGCGGGAATTACAAAATTCGTCAGAAAAAGAATAAAGACAGCAATCATAAAAGCTGAAATAAAATAGGGAAGCATCATTCTCCTGAAACTCATTCCACTGTTAAGAATAGCAATGATCTCGGTGTTTGCAGCCATCTTTGAGGTGAAGAAGATCACCGATATAAAAACAAACAGCGGAGAGAAGAGAGTGGCAAAGTACGGAATGAAATTAAAATAATAATCGAATATTATGGCTTTGATCGGGGCTTCCCGTTCCATAAAGTTGTCAACTTTCTCCGCAAAATCAAAGACAACTGCGATCGAAACGATCATCAGGAGGGCAAAAAAGAAGGTCCCCAGGAACTTCCTGATTATATACCGGTCGATGATAAGCAGTTTGAGAAGATTCATGCCCTGGATGAAAGTTTATTTACTATTTGGTCCTTCCATTTCCTAAAAACGCCTTCCTCAATTTTCTCCCTTGCATCTGAAACAAGTTTCATATAGAATGAAAGGTTATGAATGCTGGCAATCTGTGATCCCAGTATCTCGCCTGATATGATCAGATGCCTCAGGTATGCCTTTGAGTAATTAAGGCTTACCGATGAGGGACCAGAGGGATCGATCGGACTGAAATCACCTGCCCATTTCTGGTTCTTAATATTTATGATACCCTCACTTGTGAACAGCATCCCGTTCCTCCCGTTCCTTGTCGGCATAACGCAATCGAACATGTCGATGCCTCTTTCAATTGCCTCAAGGATGTTTGCCGGGGTTCCGACACCCATCAGATAACGTGGTTTGTCTTCAGGAAGTATCTCATTGACAACCTCAATGGTCCTGTACATCTCCTCGGCCGGTTCACCCACCGAAAGTCCTCCTATGGCATTTCCCTCCATGCCTGAGGCAGCGGCCATTTCGGCTGATATCTTTCTCAGATCGTCAAAAGTACTCCCCTGGACAATAGGAAAAAGAAACTGCTGATATCCCCAGAGGGGTTCAGTTGACCTGAATTTTGCAACAGCTCTGTCGAGCCACCTGTGTGTCAGAGCTACCGATTTCTCTGCGTAACGGTGATCGCAGGGAAAGGGTGCGCACTCATCGAAAGCCATCATTATATCGGCACCAATGATACGCTGTATCTCAACAGTGTTTTCGGGTGTAAAAAGGTGCCTGGAGCCGTCAATATGCGACTTAAAGACTGCCCCTTCTTCGGTCAGCTTCCTGTTGGGTGCCAGGGAAAAAACCTGATATCCTCCGCTGTCGGTAAGCATAGGCCTGTTCCAGCCTATAAAACGGTGGAGCCCTCCGGCCTTTCCTATGATTTCTGTTCCTGGTCTCAAATATAGATGATAGGTATTCCCCAGAATGATCTTCGCATCAATGTCACCGGCAAGATCCCTCTGAAGGATCCCCTTGACAGTTCCTGCAGTTCCTACCGGCATAAAGATAGGAGTCGGAATATTTCCATGGTCCGTCGTGAGTACTCCTGTCCTTGCCTTTGTATTCCTGTCCCTGTGCCGTATTGTGAACATCTGATATTCCTTTTCCGGATGCCAAAGGTAATTCATTCATCCACCTGTTGAAAATTATGTCGATAATTTTTCCGCCTTCATATACGTTTTCAGTAAAATGCAAACCACTGTTGCTTTCTTCTATTCGGAATATCTTAGTAATATTGCAGCCATATCTGAAAGTCAAATGATACCTGATGGTCTTCCATTACTACTGGCTTTGCTGATCCTCTTCGGCATATCCTTCATGATACAGGCTTTCTATTACCTTTATTACTACCTGGCACCTGCAAGGTTCAGTCCTGCGGAAACGCCGGTGAAGCGGGAGCCTGTGTCGGTTATAATCTGTGCAAGGAACGAGGAGGAAAACCTGAGGAATTTCCTTCCGGCAGTATTGGAACAGGACTATCCCGATTTCGAAGTCATTGTGGTCAACGACTGTTCGGAAGACGATTCGGACAGCATACTGGCCGGCTATCTGGTTAAATATAAAAGGCTGAAAGTGTCCAACATAACCAGGGACCCCAAATTCACGCACAACAAAAAGTTCGCCCAGTTCATCGGCATCAAGGCCGCCAAAAACGAACTCCTTCTCTTCACTGATGCCGATTGCAGACCGGAAAGCAGCCTTTGGATAGAAAAGATGGCGTCGCGGTTTGACGAAAAGACTGAGTTTGTCCTGGGTTATGGAGGCTATTTCGCCGGTAAAGGTTTGCTAAACAGGTATATCAGGTACGATTGTATGACGATTGCCGTACAGTACCTTGGAATGGCTCTGAGGAGAATGCCCTACATGGGCGTCGGAAGGAACCTGGCTTACAGAAAATCACTCTTTTTTGAAAGAAAAGGATTTGGCCCCTATACCCATCTTGCCTCAGGCGATGATGACCTTTTCGTTAACTCGAATGCCTCTGCCGGAAACATCGCTGCCGAATTCGGGAAGGAGTCACATACACGGTCAGTGCCGGCACTTAACATAAGGGATTACATCAAACAGAAAACAAGGCACCTTACCACTGCAAAACACTATAAAGCAACTCATAAAATCATTCTCCTCGGGGAGCCATTCTCCAGGATTATCTTCTATGCCTCCTTCATCTCTCTCATAATCAATCTGTATGCATGGCCGGTGGTTGCCGGAATGTTCCTCCTGAGGTTCATAATCCAGCTTGTTATCTTTATTCTTAACCGGAAAAAATTCAATGAACCGGGAATTTTACCTCTGTTTCCAATATTTGACGTAATTTCTCCGTTTATTAATGCTGCATTCTTTGCAGGGAGCATAAGGGAAGGAAGAGCTAACATCACATGGAAGTAAGCAACTGCATATCTCAAAAGGCACAGGACGACCTGCTTCTTGTCGAGCAAGCTAAACTGGGAAACGAGAAAGCATTTTCGAGCCTGCTTAACCGTTACAGGGATTCAATCTATTTCATGCTCCTGAAGATGGTGAACAATACCTCCGATGCGGAGGACCTTACAATAGAAGCATTCGGCAAGGCCTTCAGGTTCATCGACTCATTCACTCCCGAATACGCCTTCAGCACATGGCTTTTCAGGATCGCCACCAATAACTGCATCGACTTTATCAGGAAAAAACAGCTCTTACCTACACCCATCGACCAGATACAGGAAGATATTGACAATATGACTGTCAATATCCAGTCGGATCTACCCGATCCCGAAGAGATGCTTATCAACGACCAGAAGATAGCGGTGCTTCGCGAAATAGTCAGCCAGCTGAAGCCCCGCTACAGAAAGCTCATCGAACTCAGGTACTTCAAGGAATACTCCTACGAAGAGATCGCTTCCGAAATGAAACTACCGATCGGAACAGTTAAAGCACAACTTTTCAGGGCAAAATCCCTCCTGTTCAATATCTTTGCAAAAACAGGCAACAGATAGTGAGTGAAATAATCCGGAAATACTTCCCCGACCTGACAGGGTCCCAGATTACTATGTTTTCAAAGCTTGAGGAGGTCTACAGGCAGTGGAACGCCAGGATTAACGTTATCTCAAGAAAGGACTTTGACAATTTTTATACCCATCATGTACTTCATTCACTCGCAATTTCAAAGATCATACGTTTCAGGGAAGGAACCAGAGTGCTGGATGCAGGAACAGGCGGAGGCTTTCCGGGAATTCCTCTTGCCATCATGTTCCCCGATGTACGTTTTTTCCTGCTTGATTCAATAGCAAAAAAAATAAACGTGGTTTCAAGCGTGGCAGATGAACTGGGTCTGAAAAATGTCAGCCCGGTCAGAAAAAGGATAGAAGAAGAAACAGGCCGGTACGATTTCATAGTTAGCAGAGCTGTAATGGCCTTCCCCCAACTTGTGAAACTGACAAGGAAAAATATCAGCCGAAATAAGGCAGGTGAGGGCATAAACGGAATAATATGCCTAAAGGGAGGAGACCTGACCGAAGAACTCCTGCCTTTCAAAGACAAGGCGATAGTTCATGATATCAGTTCCTTTTTTCCGGAACCCTGGTTCGAGTCAAAAAGGACAGTTTACCTCCCACTATGATTTTTTCAAATTTTATCCCCTCAGTTGCTTTTCATTAAAAATTATCTATCTTTGCGATCTCAAATTAAAACTGTAGAAACAACTTAAAAGCAGAGTCATGAAAAGGACATTTCAGCCTTCAAGGAGAAAAAGAGCTAACAAACACGGATTCAGGGAAAGAATGTCCACCGCCAACGGCAGAAGGGTTCTGGCTTCACGCAGGGCAAAGGGAAGAAAGAAGCTTACAGTATCAACTGAACTCAAACTTAAATAATAAGGTTATTTATAAAACCATGGAAGGTGCCTCCGTAAAGGCACCTTTTTTTTTGCTAATTTTGCCCCTGATAACCATTTACATGAAGAGTCCTGAAGTCTATCTAAGTGATCCCGGCCTGAAGAGTATACTCACAGGAATAAGCCAGGGAAGGCGCATCACAGAGAAAGAAGGCGTTCTTCTGTTTGAAAAGGCAGATTTGTCACTGCTTTCGCTGATGTCGGGAATGACAAGGAGAAAGCATAACGGGAATAAGGTCTTCTTCAACCGCAACTTCCATATTGAACCCACCAACCTCTGCATACACAACTGCCGATTCTGCTCGTATCACAAGACTGAAGGCGACCCTGAAAGCTGGGAATACTCTCATGATGAGATGCTTGAAATGGTAAGGAAATTCGACGGGATGAAAGTGACCGAGGTTCATATAACGGGTGGCGTTCATCCCTCACACGACATCAGGTATTATGGCGAACTTCTTCATAAGATAAAAAAACACCGCCCGGGTATCCACATAAAAGCTTATTCAGCCGTCGAAATCGACCAGATGATCTCAAAATCCGGAATGACGCTGAAGGAAGGTTTAAGGCTGCTGAAGAAATACGGACTCGGTTCGATTCCGGGAGGAGGTGCGGAAATCTTCGACGAAACGATAAGAAAAAAGATCTGCCCCGAAAAATCAACTGCTGAAAGATGGCTCCTGATACATGAGACAGCTCATAATTCTGGGATCCCGTCAAATGCCACCATGCTCTACGGGCATCTCGAGAACTATTCTCAAAGGATTGATCATATGTCGAGGCTAAGAGATCTTCAGGACAGGACCGGAGGTTTCAACTCGTTTATCCCGCTGAAGTTCAGAAAAGCAAACAATC
Source organism: uncultured Bacteroidales bacterium (assembly GCA_963840965.1). Classification (GTDB taxonomy): domain Bacteria; phylum Bacteroidota; class Bacteroidia; order Bacteroidales; family VadinHA17; genus LD21. The sequence goes on from CAWJAW010000005.1 coordinate 450,943, forward strand.
CGATGTCCCATCTTGGTGAAACCACCACGGCGGAAGATTTAAAAAACTATGCCGTTTCGCGGATATTTCTTGATAACATACCCCATATAAAGGCATACTGGCCGATGATAGGAAGGGAAATTGCCCAGTTGAGCCTGATGTTCGGAACCGACGACCTCGACGGAACAATAGAAGATTCAACAAGGATCTATTCGATGGCAGGTTCCGCAGAACAAAATCCGGCGATGTCGACCGATGAAATCTGCAGGCTGGTCAGAGATGCCGGATTTGTGCCCGTTGAACGGGATTCCTTTTATAATTTTATACATACCTTTACGTTATAAAATTTAGTCCGGCCGTCATGAGCATCAAAGAATTTCTCCTCAGCAAAACATTTCTGAAAAACCTGGCACTTGCAGCTGTAATTGTTGTGGTTATAATAATGCTTTTGCTTATCTGGTTGAATTTTTATACCCGCCACGGTCAAAGCAAACCCGTACCTGATTTCAAGGGACTGACACTCCGACAAACTGAAGAACTTGCAAGGAAAAGCAAACTCAGGTTCCAGATTGTCGACTCGGTTTACACCTCCGAAGTACCCAGAGGATGCGTAGCCGAACAAAATCCGTTTCCGGGCTTTAAAGTCAAGAAGCGCAGAAATATTATGCTTACCATCAATGCATTCAATCCCGAGATGGTGGCAATGCCAAACCTGGTCAACCTGCCCAAGCGGCAGGCTGTCAAAGTAATTGAAAGCTCGGGGCTTCAGCTGGGGTCGATAAGGTACATCCCCGACATCTCATTTGATGTTGTGCTGGAGCAACTGTATGGAGGAAGGAACATCCATGACGGAGATTCGATCCAGAAAGGATCGGTAATCGATCTTGTCCTGGGGAGAGGACTGAGCAATCAGAGAACGTATGTCCCGAATCTTATCGGAATCAATCACGAGGCTGCAAGGAACACCATACTTGGAGCATCACTTACTCTCGTCACCTCAATATTTGATAATACGGTACTGACAGCTCAGGATTCGGCCGATGCTTTCGTATATAAACAAAATCCCGACTTCAGTGCCGATGCAACCCTCCAGCTTGGATCATCAATTTACCTGTGGCTGACACTCGACTCGGCAAGGCTTCCCCTAGACTCGGCGAACGTCATTACAGATACGATACCCGGTAGATTTTCACGAATGACCGAATAAACTGATGCATAAAAGACTGATTATATATGTAATACTGCTGTCGTGCATTCCGGCACTTGCCTTAGCCCAGGAAGTGACAACAGGGCTTCAGTCGAACCGGCTGCTTAAAGGCAACTCTGCCGGATCCACAAAAGGACTGGCTGCCGATCCTGTCGAACTTCCTTTTTTCGATGATTTTTCAGGAAGTTCGGTCCTCCCCTCTCCCCTTCTATGGACCGACAATTATGCTTTTATTAACAACACCTATTCCGACAGGCAGATTACCATAGGAATCGCCACCCTCGATGCACTCAACGAGACCGGAAAGCTTTATGAGACTGCAGTCCCGGAGGGATTTGAAGCCGACCATCTGACTTCCCAGCCGGTGAATTTACTGTATCCGGCTTCCGACAATATCTGGCTTAGTTTCTTCTACGAGCCTGGAGGCCTGGGAGATGTTCCTGAACTTTCCGATAGCCTAACCCTCCAGTTTTTTGCGCCTGAAGAAGCAACCTGGCATTCGGTATGGAGATCAGGTGAACCGGTACAATCAGGATTTAAACCTGTGATTATACGAATAGACAATCCCAGGTACCTGAAAAACGGATTTCAGTTCCGCTTCGTCAACTGGGCCAGTCTTTCAGATTTTGAGGAGAACTCAATGATTGGAAACTGCGACCACTGGAACATCGATTACATTCTTCTTGACAGGAACAGGCATGAAGCCGATACAGCCCTTGCCGATGTTGCTTTCAGGAAAGCCCTGAGATCAATCCTTAAAACTCATGAAGCAATGCCCTGGAAACAGTTCCGGCAGGTCTACCTCCAGGAAATGGGCGCCTTCATACCAATTTCCTACAGGAATAACGACATCATAACCAGGAATGTAACAAGAAACTTCGAGATACGTGACATGTATGCCAATAACATTTCACATTCCTTTACAGCAGGAGCAACTAACATCGCACCCTATGCCAGCGTTGATTACAATGCCAGCCTGATATATACCTACAACACTGCAATTGAAGATTCGGCCCTCTTCAGGATTACCTGCCACCTAAGAACTGATGACTTTGACCCTAAACTCAACGACACCATTAAATATGACCAGGTTTTCAGTAACTATTTTGCCTACGATGACGGCACTGCTGAAAGCGGATACGGAGTAAACGGTGAGGGATCAAGAAATGCGATGGTAGCTTACAGGTTCAAATCGTACATGGAAGACACTCTCAGGGCCATCAGCATCTGCTTCAACGACAGCTACCTTAACAGCAACGTAAGGGCATTTGACATGATGGTTTGGGACGACAACAACGGACTCCCCGGAAATGTAATTTACAGCTTCGATAATGTGATTGTTGAGCCCGGCGACGATATCAACGGATTCCATACCTACATACTGCCCGACGGTGTTCCGGTCGACGATGTTTTTTATGTGGGATGGAAGCAGAAAACCGAAAACTTCCTCAATGCAGGATTCGATGTTAATACCCCTCACCAGGGGCGGCAGTTTTACTGGCTTAACGGGATATGGTACCTGTCGCAAAAGCAGGGTAGCCTGATGATAAGGCCAATGGTAGGAAAACCGGTCAGGACTACATCCTCTGAGGTTGAAATCCCGGCCGATCCAAAAAAACACAGGATGTGGCCCAACCCGGCTGTTGATTTCATCAACCTTGAATGCGAGGATATTCTGCCCGGACCCGTAACATACGTGTCAATCAGCGATCTCTTCGGACGGGAGCTCATAAGAGTGCCATACAGCGAAAGAATTGATATTCAGGAACTTAAACCCGGAATCTTCAACCTGGTTGTACTCTCCGGAAAAAAGCGTGAGGCATGGTTCAGGCTCGTGATTACAAAGTAACATCGAATGACAGAAGAAGAATTGACTGACCAGCAGGAACTATTTGAACATTACAGGTTCATGTCCGAGCCCGGCCAGTCACAGATACGTTTAGACAAATTCCTTTTCGCCCGGATAGAGAACACATCCAGAACCAGGATTCAGAATGCTGCCAATGCCGGCAATATTCTTGTCAACAACAAACCGGTAAAGCCAAATTACAGGGTAAAACCCAACGATATTGTACAGGTTGTGCTTCCAAACCCTCCAAGGGAGATAGAGCTTATACCTGAAGACATACCTCTCAAAATAATTTTTGAAGATGACGATATCGTGGTAGTGAACAAGAATCCTGGAATGGTTGTGCATCCAGCTTACGGCAATTACACCGGGACTCTCGTAAATGCCCTGATGTACCATTTCAGGGATATACCCATGTTTCAGTCGGGAGAGCTTCGTCCCGGACTGGTGCACCGTATTGACAAAAACACATCCGGAATACTCGTTATTGCCAAGAACGAACTAGCTCTCAACAAATTATCAAGGCAGTTTTACGAAAGAACCACAGGCAGAAAATATGTTGCTATTGTGTGGGGTATTCCCGATCCGGCTGAAGGAACCATAACAGGCCATGTAGGCCGAAATATACGCGACAGGAAGATCATGCAGGTATTTCCCGACGGGAGTCAGGGTAAGCCGGCCATCACTCACTACAGTCTGTTAGAGGATCTCGGATATGTTTCTCTTTTGGAATGCAGACTTGAGACCGGCCGTACACATCAGATCAGGGTTCATTTCAGCTTTATCAAACACCCTCTTTTCAACGATGAGGAATATGGAGGAGAAAAGATACTCAGAGGCACAACATTTGCCAAATATCAGCAATTTGTAAGGAACTGCTTTACCATCCTGCCCCGGCAGGCATTGCATGCAAAATCGCTTTCATTCGATCACCCGGTTACAGGTAAGAGATTATCATTCGATTCGGAATTACCTGACGATATGAAACAGGTAATAGAAAAGTGGAGAAATTATACATCAGGAAGAGAAAAACTTTAACCTGTCAAAAATAAATTATTAGCAATCTGTACCCTGTGCCCTGTGCCCTGCAGCCCTGAGCCCTGTGCCCTTTGCCCTGAGCCCTGTGCCCTGCGCCAATTCTTACCAGCTCCCTCCGGCTCCGCCTCCACCAAAGCTGCCGCCTCCGAAACCACCAAAGCCGCCTCCACCCCCTTTGAAACCACCGCCTCCTGAAAAGCCGCCCCAGCTTCCGCTATGTTTATTACCTCCTGAATTCATCATCGACATCAGAACCCATAAGGGAAGCCCTTTACGGCTTATGTGCTTCTGGTTCGATCCGCCGCTGCTCCGGGTGAAAAGAACAAAAATTATTATGATAATGAAAATGATAAGCGGGAGTAACCCGCCTAAGTCGCTACCTTTCCTGTAATCACCGGCCGTGAATTCCCCGCTTGCCAGGGACATAAGAGTGCTGGTTGCCTTGTCGAGACCTTCATAGTAATTGCCCTGCCTGAATTCGGGAAGTATTTCATAGTCGACTATCTCACCGCAGACAATATCAGGGATAGCACCTTCAAGACCGTATCCTGTAGTTATCTGAACCTGCCCCTGTGAGCTGAAGGTCTTTGGCTTGACGAGTATAAGCACCCCGTTGTCCGAACCCTGACGGCCAATTCCCCACAATTCAGCAAGCCGCTGGGCATAATCGGCCTTGTCGTATCCCATCAGGTCGCTGACAGTAATTATGGATATCTGAGTCGATGTTGTATCATCGAAGGCCACAAGCTTCTTTTCAAGCGAGTTTATTTCCTGCTGTGTCAGCATCCCTGCAAAATCATTCACAAGCCTTGGCGGAACCTGCGGCTCGGGAAAGTTCTGGCACACGACGGTTACCGAAGTAAAGGCCAGAACAATTGTAAAAAGGACAAAATAATTATTTAATATCCTGAAATTCATTGCTTTTCTGGTTGCTCATTGTCTTCAAACGAGATATCATCGGGAAGTTCATTCACATCATCCCTGCTGTGCGGGAAATGTTCCCGAAGCTGCCGGCCGGCCATCAGAATCCCATCTATAATTCCCTCGCAATATTTACCTTCCCTGAAATTACTCACCAGGATGTTTTTAATAACATCCCAGAAACCATCGGGAACCTTGATGTTTATTCCTGCATCGCCAATTATGGCAAACTCCTTGTTCCTGACTGCCAGATAAAAAAGGACTCCGTTTCTGTCTTCTGTCTCATGCATCTTAATATGCCAGAAGATCCATGCGGCCCTGTCAAGGACATTGCCCGAAAGACTGGTTTCGAGATGAACCCTTATCTCTCCCGAAGTTTCGCCTTCAGCCTCCTTAATGGCATCCCGTATCTGAAGCTGCTGCTCCTTCGTAAAAAAAGTCGATGCCTTGATTTCCATTTCCCGAACCAGGTTAGAATGTAACTTCAGGAGCTTTTTCAGCTCCTTCCATAGACTCGAAGTAAGGTCTGACTGTGAAACCGAACATTCCGGCCAGGATATTCTGCGGGAATCTTCTTATATATGTATTCATGGACTGGGCAGCTTCGTTGAATTTCCGGCGCTCGGTTGATATGCGGTTCTCAGTACCTTCGAGTTCCACCTGTAGATCCCGGAAATTCTGGGTGGCTTTAAGTTCGGGATAACGTTCCACAACCACCATCAGCCTCGACAGAGCAGAGCTCAGACCACCCTGGGCAGCCTGGAAATCCTGTAGATTTTCAGCTGTCATATTTGCCGGATCGACTGTAACCTGAGTGGCTTTTGCCCGTGCCTCAATAACCTGCGTGAGTGTCTCCTGCTCGAAAGCTGCTGCTCCCTTGACGGTATTAACAAAGTTCGGTATAAGATCAGCCCTTCGCTGGTATTGAGTCTCAACATTTCCCCACTGGCTTGTAACCCCTTCCTGGAGGGAAACCATCTGGTTATAAGCCCTGGTACCCCATGAAACAAGACCCAGTACAATAAGTCCGAGAATAACCCCAACTATAATCCAAATGATGCAACCTTTTTTCATTTTGTGCGGTTTTAAGAATTTCATCAAAGGTAAATAATTCCTAATAATCTGAATGGAAAATTTTTGCTGCCCACCCAAAACATTTGTGTTCCCGCCTGAAATGAATACATTAATTTCTAATTTTACCGCCAAACTTTTCTCATATGAGAACAATCGCAATAGTAGCCGGAGGAGATTCATCCGAATATGAAATTTCAGTAAAGAGCGCCACTGAGGTGTCAGGTCTGATTTCAGGTAAATACAATGCATACCTGATAATGATTAGGGGTACGGCCTGGTACTGGGAAGATCCTAAGGGAAGACGCTTCAACGTCGACAAGAATGATTTTACCCTGGTAACCGACGATCAGAAAATCAGGTTCGATGCCGTTTTCGTTGCCATTCACGGGACTCCCGGAGAAAACGGACTTCTCCAGGGTTATCTCGATATGATGAAAATCCCATATACCAGTTGCAGTGCATTCTGTTCAGCCCTTACATTCAACAAACAGGCATGCAAGCTCTATCTTAAGGAGTATGGCATACCTATGGCCCGCAATATTCTCTTCCGTCGGGAAAATATGCCGGACACCAACTCAATAATTTCAAAAACAGGTCTTCCGTGCTTTGTAAAGCCCAACGAAAGCGGATCAAGCTTCGGGGTATCAAAGGTAAAGACCCGGGAGGAGCTGCATGCAGCCATTGAAGCGGCATTCACGGAGAGCGGTGAGGTAATGGTCGAATCATTCATGAACGGAAGAGAAGTCGCCTGCGGCGTGGTAAGAGCAAACGGGAAGGGGATCGTCCTGCCAGTCACAGAGATAATTAGCAGTAACGAATTCTTTGACTATGAGGCAAAATACACACCCGGAAAATCGCAGGAGATAACACCTGCGGAAATGCCCGACGACCTTATTAACAAGATACAGGTGCTCAGTTCAAGGGTCTATGAAATACTTGGATGCAAAGGCATCGTAAGGGTTGATTTCATCGTGGTCGAGGACAATCCCTTTTTCCTCGAGATCAACACCGTACCAGGCATGACAATGGAGAGCATCATACCCAGGCAGGCAAATGCTGCAGGCATCAGCCTCGAAGACCTGTATTCAATGGTAATAGAAGACCTCTTCTGATATTATTAAAGCCTATTCCTTTGCCAGCTTCAGCGCCGAGGTGGTTGTATAATATTTTGTAATCATTCCCGGAACCTCCCACTCAGGCAGTTTGCCTGTTTCCATGAATTCAAGAAATTTCTGGGTAACCTGTCCAAAGTGCTCCTCGTGCGAAACCCTGTACTTCTTGGGAATGAAGATCTTCAGTGCCTTGTTTCCGGTGTTCTCTGCCATCAGACTGTCGTATGGAAGCTGACCCAATGCTGCCTTCAGCTTTTCATTGAGTTCCGGAAGGGATGATCCCTTTATGTTTTCAACATACAACGTAGGAACAAATTTCTCATCTGCACCCTGACGGATGACAAGGTCGCATCTCGTGCCGCGCATCACCGAAAAGTGAGTATCCCCTCCCCCTGGCGGCGGCATGAAGTCCCATGTAACAGATACTTTGGCCCAGATTCCCTTCAGCTGGTAAATCATCTCACCATTGGAATAAACGTGTAGTTTCCCTTCCCTGATATCCTTGCTCAGGTATTCAGGGAAATCGTCAAAGCCTGTTACTCCCTTAAATTCTTCCTTCGAGATTATTGTCGGCCATCTTCTTGCAGAGGAAAGCTTTACATCGGAAGGATCGAGTATCTGTTCCGGAAAACATTCCCACTGAATAAGGTCGACAAGATGGGTTGTAACATCAACTATACCCTCTCCCTGTTGTTCGACGTCGAAAAACCAGGCCGGACGCTGAAGAGGAGAGCCCGATACTATCTTTGAAAAATGATGAACACTTACCTTTGACACTGCAGGCTCCCTGGCTGACCCCGGAACCAGGGTTCCGAAGATTTCCTCATTCTGCGAAAGAAGTTTCTGGAGTAGAGTGGTAACCTCAAACCTTTCTGTCATAATGTCATAAAGAAGGACCCCCTTTTCAGCAGCAGATGCAAATGCGGCTTGCAGGCCCGGCCAGTCTTCAGGAGAAATTATCATGGGCTTGTCGGCCAGCACATTCAGTCCGGCGTTAACAGATGCTGTAATATAGCTGGCCTTTTTTCTGTTGTTGCCCGACAGCACTACCACATTACCGGCCTTTTCAGCCAGCATCTTTTCGAAAAAATCGGTTCCCCTGTAGACTATCTCATTCCATTTTGTGGGATCATTGGGTCTTGCATTATATGATGCAATTCTCCCAAGATGCTGTTCCACATCCGGTCCTTCGGGAGCATATACCCTGACGTCGGGTGAAACCTGCGGATAAGTTGTCTTCTGCACCAGGGCGGCATGAAAATGGCCCGGATCGACTGTCAGCAGTTTTACCTTGTGGCTGGTTTCCATTGCATCATCTTTTGTTTCCGTCGTTTGCTTCTTGCTTCCTCCTGATCCGCATGCTGATAAAATCACTGCAGAAATCAAACAAATTGTTATTTTTATTTCCATATCCTAAGTCTGTTTTATTTCTTTCACTGCTTCAATAAAAGCTTTAATATTTTGTGTACTGACATCCTGGGGCATTCCTCCCCCTGCTGACCAGATAATGCGATCGTGATTGCTGACTTCCTCCGAGGCCTTTCTGACTGCCTCCTTAATCTGCCCAGGGGTTCCTGCAGCCAGCACATCGCGCGGGGGTATGTTTCCCAGAAGAACCACCCCGTCGCCTGCAAGGTTCCTAATCTCTCCGAGTGAATGATTGAAGGAAAAATTGAAAACATTCACATCCATTTCATTCAGAAATCCGGCGGTTATAAGGCCGTCCGCATCATTGTGAAGAAACCTGACCTTCGATCCCGTGCATGAAAAAATCCTTTTGAAATATGGAAGCACGAACTCGCTGAACTCGCCCTCACCCACAAAGCCTATAATATCATCGAGTATCAGAACCCCGTCAATCGAAGGAAAACTTTCTTTCTGAAGGGAAAGCCAGTCGCAGATGAAACTGGTTATTTTTTCTAGCAGCCTGTGCGAGCCTTCCGGATCAAGGGCAAGAGCCATCATGAATTCGGTAGTCCCCATTAGGAAACTGGCTATGTTGAGAGGGCCGCGTGCTATAGCGAACCTAACCTGGTGATCTGATTCAATGATCGCGGCCTGGTTGTTCTTAAGCCTGGCAATCATGAAAGGAAGAAGACCGTCGGTTCTGACGTTCGGCTGAGGGAGCCGCTCAGCATCAGCAATATCGGTTAGAATTTTTTCTGCATGGGGCAGGTTATTCTCGAGAAAGATCAGTCTCGACCCGAAAGCGGACGGTTCAGTGCACATACCATATTCCGACCAGAAACCGGGCATGAACCAGACATCAGGAAAGGTTTCTGCTGCCCTTATGTTGGCTTTCATCCATTTTTCGTCGGATGCATAATAGTCAAGCGTGGGAATGCCATACCAGCCCGGCAGCCAGGGACTGTCAATTATAAATCCCGCCGGCCTGTAACTGAGATTCTTTCCACTTACCATGGAGAGAAGATCATTCCACGATGAATTTCGCATGGGAATTGATGTTTATCTGTAATACTTCAGACATTAAATTTGAGAATAATTTTCAATACAGCAAAGATTCCGCTGTATGATGTTTGATTATTTATCATCAAGGTCAACAATCTTGAAATTGAAGGTTTCCATTCTGTATGAATCGATCGGGGCGCAGGTGCATATCAGGTTGCGGTCGCCATAACCATTATCAACCCTTCCGACTGACGGCCAGAATTTGTTTTCTTCCACCCAGGGCAGGGGGTAGGCTGCCTTCTGTCGTGAATAGGAATGCTTCCATTCGTCTGCAGTAACAGCCACTGCTGTATGAGGTGAGTTGTGCAGAACATTGTCTTCCTGGTCAGCTAAGCCCTCCTTCACTTCCCGGATCTCGAGCCAGATGGAATTCATCGCATCAATGAACTTGTCAAGTTCCCGGAGTGATTCCGACTCGGTAGGCTCGATCATCAGCGTACCGTGTACCGGGAATGAAAGCGTGGGTGCATGAAAACCATAATCCATAAGCCTCTTTGCAATATCTGATTCGGTAATTCCGGCTTCAGTCTTGAAATTCCTGCAGTCGATAATAAGTTCGTGAGCCACCTTACCAGTTTCACCAGTATAGAGGGTAAGGAACCTGTTTTTAAGGGAAGCCGAAATATAATTTGCGTTCAGAATGGCATATTTTGTTGCGTCAGTAAGGCCGTCCGGACCCATCATCAGTATGTAGGCATGTGATATGGTAAGAACGTGTCCGCTACCAAAAGGGGCGGATGCAACCGGTGATATCCCATTATCTCCGCCAACCTGAACCAGCGGATGCGACGGCAGGAATTCTGCCAGTCTTTCGGAAACTAGCACCGGCCCCATTCCCGGGCCACCTCCACCGTGAGGGATGGCAAAGGTCTTGTGAAGGTTCAGATGACAGACATCGGCCCCGATATGTCCCGGACTAGTAAGTCCGACCTGGGCATTCATGTTAGCTCCGTCCATGTAAACAAGGCCTCCGTTTTCGTGGATTATCTCCATCATGGCCCTTACCCCGGCCTCAAATACCCCGTGCGTCGATGGATAGGTTATCATGAAACAGGCAAGGTTATCCCTGTATGCCATAGCCTTTTTCTTCAGATCCTCAATTTGAATATTACCCTTCTCATCACATTCGACAACAACCACCTGCATGCCTGCCATCACCGCGCTGGCCGGATTGGTTCCATGTGCCGATGAAGGGATAAGGGCAACGTTCCTGTGACCATCCCCCCTTGTCTTGTGATATTCCCTTATAAGAAGCAGACCTGTATATTCGCCTGCAGCCCCTGAGTTTGGCTGGAAAGTAACTGCCGGAAAGCCGGTAATCTCCTTAAGCGCATCTCCCAGCTCATTCATCATCTGATAATAACCTTCAGCCTGATCGGCGGGAACAAAAGGATGTATATTCCCGAATTCGGGCCAGCTCATGGCAAACATCGAAGTTGCCGGATTCAGCTTCATGGTGCACGATCCGAGGGATATCATGCTGTGTGTAAGAGAGAAATCCTTCCTCTCAAGCATTTTGATGTACCTCATCATTTCTGTTTCGCTGTGGTAGCTGGTGAAAGTTGAAGAAGTAAGGAAAGCAGACTTGCGGAGAAATTTTTCGGGGATGCAGTTGCATTCAGCGAACGAGTTTATCTCATCAGCTTTTTTACCTGCTGCTTTGGCAAACATTTCAACAACTGCATTCATATCTTCGATCGAAGTGACCTCATCGGTGGTCAGACTTATGCTGCCGTCGGCCGGGTAATAAAAATTAATACCGGCTTCAAGTGCAAGCTTCCTTATTTCATCGCGGCTTATCCCCTCATGAGGTAATACTCTTATGGTGTCGAAATAAATGCCATTTAACTGGACATAACCAAGCTGCTTCAGGCTTGCTTTTATTGTGCAAGCTGATCTATGTACCTTAAGCGCTATCTCCTTCAATCCCTCAGGTCCGTGATATTGGGCATACATCCCCGACATGGTTGCAAGAAGAGCCTGCGCTGTGCATATGTTGGAAGTTGCCCTTTCCCTTTTTATATGCTGTTCGCGTGTCTGCAGTGCCATTCTGAGAGCCTGTTTTCCATTAACATCCACCGACACGCCAATGATCCTGCCGGGCATACTTCTCTTGAGCTCATCCCTGGTTGCGAAGAACCCGGCATGAGGTCCTCCGAAGCTCATCGGCAGGCCAAATCTCTGGCTCGATCCCACAACAACATCTGCACCCCATTCTCCGGGAGGTGTCAGAAGGGCAAGGCTTAACAGGTCGGCAGCAACCCCCACAAGCAATCCTGCTGAATGGGCCCTGGCTGTAAATTCACTGTAATCGCGGATCTGACCAGAAGCGGCCGGATACTGAACAAAGGCGCCGAAAAACGATTCGTCAGGCTGAAACTCATCAAATCTGCCTTTCACAATCTGAATCTCAAGGGGCTCCGACCGGGTTTCAATAACTCCCATATTCTGAAGGAAAATGTCTTCATCAATAAAGAATTTGTTTGCCCCGGCCTTAACAGCCGCTCTCGAACGGGCATTGAACATCATTATCATGGCTTCTGCAGAAGCAGTCGATTCATCAAGTAGCGATGCATTTGCAATCTGCATTCCAGTCAGCTCAATGACCATGGTCTGGAAATTCAGCAGGGCTTCAAGCCTGCCCTGCGATATTTCAGCCTGATATGGGGTATATGATGTATACCATGAGGGATTTTCAAGTACATTCCTGATTATCACCGAAGGAGATGCAACACCATAATAGCCCTGACCAATAAACGATCTGAACATTTTGTTCTTTTTACCGAGCTTTCTAATGTGGTTTAAATATTCTAACTCCGTCATTGCTTTCGGAAGTCTTAATGGTTCTCTAAGCCTGATCGGTTCAGGCACAGTTCTGTCAATCAGTTCATCGAGTGAGTTCACTCCGATTGTCCGGAGCATTCCGGGCAGGTCTGACACGCGGGGCCCTATATGGCGGGTGGAAAAAGAATCGGATAACATAGATGTGATTTTTAAAAGTTTTGGGTTGCTCCACTGTTAAGGAGCGCCCCGAAATTAAGAAATAGTATTTACTTAAAAAACGAGCAGGATCACTTGTGGATAAAATATGGATTGAACCTGAGTTCATCCCCAATCAGGGTTGTATTCCCATGTCCGGGATAAACCACTGTGTCTGCCGGTAGTTTAAACAATCTTTCCCTGATACTGTTTAACAATGTCTCATGATTTCCGCCAGGAAGATCTGTCCGTCCTATACTTCCTTCAAACAGCGCATCTCCCGTAAAAACTGCCTTGTCTTTTTTGCTGTAAAATGCCAGGCTTCCCGGTGCATGACCGGGAACGTGAATCACTTCAAGCTCCGAATTACCAAAACGGACCTTCTCCCCTCCCGACAGGTATCCGGCAGGCCCAGGAGGCGGTTCCATTGACAATCCGAACATCCTGGCATGATCGACCGCTCTTTTCCGGTTCATAAGGTCATCGTGGTGACACAGGGCTCCAAGGCCGTATTTTTCAAGCATCAGTCTGTCGCCGAAAATATGATCAAGATGGCAATGGGTGTTCAGAAGAAGAACCGGTTTAAGTTTCTCGCGGTCAAGTAACGATGTAAGTTCTTCGGATTCTATCCTGTCGTAGCATCCGCAATCGATAATGGCACAATCGTCTGATCCATCCGACAGAATATAGGTGTTTACAGATATAGGGTTGAATACCAGCTTCCTTATTTCCATATCATTACATTTGTTTATTGACAGTCCCCTTGAGCATGGGCACAAAAACGAAAGTGCCGTGGGAGGAGTACTCAAAATCCTCCTCTCCGCTTCGAATGACGAGAGTCATCACCTGTGAACTGCTGTCACCGATGGGAACAACCATCCTGCCTCCAATTTTAAGCTGATACTGAAGCTTTGCCGGTATCTCAGGAGTTGCGGCAGTTATCACTATCCCGTCGAATGGTCCGTATTGGGGCTTGCCCTCATAACCGTCGCCATAAAAGAAATCGGCTGAATACCCAAGGGAAATAAGGGTACGCTGGGCCAGGATAAAGAGTTCCCTGTGCCTTTCAATAGTATAAACCTTTGCTCCCATTTCCGCCAGTATGGCACACTGATATCCTGAACCGGTGCCAATCTCAAGTATCTTATCCCGCTTTTTCACATTCAGCAGGCTGGTCTGGATTGCAACAGTATAAGGCTGTGAAATAGTCTGGCCCGAAGAGATGGGGAAAGCCTTGTCGGTATAAGCATGATGGAGAAAGGCAGGATCCATGAATTCGTGCCTTGGAACGGTATTTATGGCCCTCAGCACCTCTTCATCGGTTATTCCTTTTGTTCTAAGCTCATCTACAAGCTTTTTTCTCTTTCCTTTCGCCAGAAATGTATCAGTCATGAAATATCAAAAGTAAAATCCGGAGTTAAAGATGGTAAAAATAAATGAAAGCCGACTGCTGCAATAACTGCAGAATGGATCAAAGGAATGATCCTGAAAGGGATAGGTTTTTATCCTGATCATAGTGATGCAGGACCTCAGTTAGCCAATAATTTAAATAGGATATTTTCCCAGAGGGATGTACAATGGCCCTGTCTTCTGAAGTAGGCTTTCAAAAAGAATAACCTCCTTCACCCTGACTGTCTGGAATTCTACTCCTTTATATTTTTCGATGGCCGACCTCAGCCTTGCCGGATCGCTGACTGATTTCACCCTGCCAATTGTCAGATGAGGCCTGAACTTCCGCTCTTCAATCTCAAACCCCGTTCCTCCCAATCCTTCTGCAATTATTTCATAAAGAGATGAAAGCCTGTCAGCCTGAGAGATGCCAACCCAGAGCACCCTCGGATCAGTGTAACTTTTAAAGACCCCCGCACCGGATAGAATAAAATCAAACTCCCCAAATCCTGTACATTTTTCCCTGAGCATACGATCGAGAACCTTTATTCCTTCATCAGAAGTGTCGCCCAGAAAAGCAAGTGTGATGTGAATACCGGAAAGATCAACCCATTTTATGCAAGCAGTTCCCAGCAATGCCCTGACAGAAGAGATCATTCTTATAAGATCACCATCAGGTTCCGTTTTGACAGCAATGAAAATTCTTTTCATACCCTACAAATCGCTTATACTAAAGGTTGCCGGTTTCAATCTCCATAAGAATGATCTCGATGATTGCATCTTCCCCAAAGGGGTCATATTCAGCCTTAAGGTCTGAGCCGAAAATCCGTGCAATGCCCTGCCAGAAAACTGCTGAAAAGGCGCCTCTGTACTGCCTGATCAGATCATAGGATGTATTGTAGGTCTCCCTGTCGATAAGCTTAATCAGCAGTTTGCCCTGCGATATCGTCATTCCGCGCATATCATCCTCATATTCGCCAAACATTTCCTTTTCAAACTTCCGGATATACTTCTTCCTCTCCTTGTCGTCGGGAAGCATCATCATCTGATCATTTGCCTCGCCCAGCTTTGCTCTTACCATCTGGGCGTATGGGTAAACCTTCTTAAGGTTGAAAACGAGGCGCTGATACCTGTAAAAGGGGAATTTTTTGGCTGTCGATTCACGTCCGATGATAACCACTTCTTTTATGTCTATTTCAGGCAGTACCTCGCCGTTCCTGTCTACTGAACGAAGCTGGTAATGATTGCCGGGAAGGGTGTCGACAGACCGTTTTACTGTATCAATCTGTGCCGATACCTCAGCAAGCAAACCGAATATGAATAATATGGAAAACAGATTCCTCAACTTCAGTCACATTTCATGCAAAGTTATCAAATTACGGGCCATTTAGTAAAACGATGTTTTTTGATAAAACTGCAGACTGATTAAGATTAAAATTGTACTGATATTCTGTTTTTCAAATTCTTTTATCTAAATTGTATATTAATATGAGCTCAATAATAATCTGCCATTATTTTGAGATCAGCATTTCTTCATAAAGCAGATCAATGGATTACTAAAATCCTTACCAACCAGGGGGTTGATGAGGAATATATTGTCCAGAAAAAGATTTACTGGATAGCGAGTGTCTCAGTTACTTCAATGATCTTTTTTCTGACAATTGCTTACCATCTCATCTTTCCGCAGTTAAGGATACTGATTTATTACGGATTCTTTTTATTTATCATTTTTCTTCAGGGGGTCATTTATCCGCTGATATTTCGGCGTTTCAGGGTTGGTAATAAGTTATGGAATATGTTCCTGAACCAGACTCTTGTTGCCATCGCAACTTTCTACTGTATCCTCAAATTGGGAGGAATACCTTATTCAGGAGGACTTGTCTTTGTCGGTCTTGCTCTTGTTTTCTTTTCCCTGAATTTCAGGAAAAGAGGTCATTCAATCGGGATATTTATAATTTATATTATAACTGTCATCCTTGCCGGTCTTCTTCATCCCTTGCTAAGTGTGCCGCCTGAAATGACGCCGGCTGTAAATGTTTCTCTCTTTGTCATCAATCTTCTCTGGATCTCAGGTTTTGCCATGGTTTTTGTAATTAATTTCATTTCGCAGCGCGTAAAACTTGAACAACTTGAGTCTAACCGTCTTAAGGAGCTGGTTGAGTCAAAAACAAAGCTGTATACAAGTATTGCCCACGAATTTCGTACGCCCCTCTCAATAATAATGGGCATGAACGATCTGATGTTTAATTATCCTGACAAGTGGCTTGCTGAAGGAAACGAGAAAATTGACAGTAATGCAAAGATTCTTCTCAGGCTGGTGAACCAGATGCTTGACCTTGCAAGAATAGAGTCCGGGGCAATAACAATCAGAATGATCAGGGGAGATATAGTTCATTACATTAAATATATCATTGAATTGTATCGGTCTTTCGCGGAGCAAAAGAAGATAGAGCTCAAATTCATCCCGTGTGATCGGGAGATGATCCTCGATTACGACCCGGAAAAGATTTTGCAGATCATTTCGAATCTCCTTGCCAATGCACTTAAGTTCACACAGGATTATGGAGTGGTTATTGTTGAAATTGCCGGAACAGACAAAGAAAAGTATAAAATTCTTGTAAGTGATAACGGTCCGGGAATTCCTGAAGGTCATCTTCAATTTATCTTCAACCGTTTCTACAGGGTGAATGAGAATAGTCCCGGATCCGGACTCGGACTTGCACTCACCATGGAACTTGTGAAACTGATGAATGGAACTATTACAGCAGAAAGTATTTATGGCGAGGGAACAGAATTCACAATCGAACTCCCGGTAACATTTTCTGCTCCCCTGCAAGAGGTTCCTGAATTTCATGAACTCAAAAACAGGATTACTGAACATTTCTCTCCTTTGACCACTACGGATACTTTGCCGATTTATAACAACCGCCTCCACGAGACTAAACCCATACTGCTTGTTGTGGAAGATAACAGGGATTTTGTCCGCTACATGGTTACCTTCCTTGAAAAAGAGTACAAT
The DNA here is from genome assembly GCA_963840965.1 of uncultured Bacteroidales bacterium. GTDB lineage: Bacteria > Bacteroidota > Bacteroidia > Bacteroidales > VadinHA17 > LD21. Next base: position 467,979 of record CAWJAW010000005.1, read on the forward strand.
ATCATAATTGCAGTTAACGGAAAGGAGGGTATTGATAGAGCAATTGAATTCATCCCTGATATTATCCTGAGCGATATCATGATGCCGGTACTGGATGGAATTGAAATGTTGAAAATTGTCAAAAGCGATTTCCGGACGAGTCATGTTCCGGTTGTTTTCCTGACAGCAAAGGCTGATATTGCATCCAGGATCGAAGGGATTGAGAAAGGAGCGGATGCATATCTGGCAAAACCATTCAACAAGGAAGAGCTGCTTGTCCAGTTGAGATCACTGATAGGACTCAGGAAAAAGCTTCAGGAGCGTTATTCATCGATAGGGCATCTTTCCCTGACTGCCGATAAAGACTTTAATATAGAGGATACATTCATTAAAAGATGCCGGGAAATAATGACATCCAATCTGCATGATGAAAATTTCGATATCCAGAGTTTGTGCACTGGGATGGCAATGAGCCGTACTCAATTCTTCCGTAAATTCAGGTCTCTTACAAACAGAACCCCAAATGATTATTTACGTACTCTCCGTCTTCATAAGGCAAAGGATCTGCTGACCGGTTTGGATATATCAGTTACGGAAGCTGCTTACAGAACGGGGTTTAAGAATCTCTCTCATTTCAGCAAGGTATTTTCCGACGAATTTGGGGTGAATCCAAGCGGAATTATTAGGTAAAAAAAATCCCTAATGCACCCCTTCACCCATTCACCTGCTTCCATGTTTTCCTTATCTCTTCATCAATAATTTTGGTACTCAAAGCAAAACTTATGGGATGTTAAGCAAAATGTGTCTTCCTGCATTATCTTAACTTGTGACTGACAAATATTTATTAACAAAAAACTTAAATTATGAAACCAAAAAACTTAATTATCTGTATCTGCCTTTTAATGGGCGTAATGATGTCTCAGACATCTGCTCAGGAAAAAGACAAAAAAACAGATCAGGGTTGGTTCGAATCCGGTTATTATACTCCGGTCTTTTGTGGTGACGAAATGGCTGATTATTTATGGCCCGGAACTGTAAGAGTGCATTATGTGAAACATGATAAAGACAGAGATGGAGTTGTTGAGTGGGAGATTGATCAGATGAAAGGTGAAGCTGTAAGTTATTTCACAGGAGAAGTTTTTAAGGTAAAGGAAATAGACAAAACAGATAATACATCTTATACAACATGGCATTATAACCTTTTAGGAAGCAATGGTTCCCATTATATAGGCACTCTTACACTTATATGGGCTACAGGTGAAATTATTGTTGGTAATACGGTCTGCCATTGAATTAACCACAGGTAATTTTAGAATTTGAAATGACAAAGGACTAAAGTACTTGATATACCGCCATTATATTCTTAATACAAGCTTCATGAATATCATATTCAGGATCACAGGTTTTATTAACCTTATAATCTTCACTATACTCTGTCTTACTTCCTGCAGGAAGGACCCTGTTCCGCCTGTTGTTTCAACATCCGGAGTGTCGGCGATCACCCAGACAACTGCAACATCGGGAGGGAATGTAACCGGTGACGGAGGAGCTGAAGTAACTACCAGGGGTGTCTGCTGGAACACCTCTGAAAATCCCACCGTTTCAAACAACAAAACCTCTGATGGAGCAGGGACAGGAACTTTTACAAGCAGCCTGACCCAGCTGACCCCTGGAACTAAATACTATGTAAGGGCTTATGCCACAAACGAAGCTGGTACTGGCTATGGCAGCCAGCAATCATTTAATACCGGTGAGGTTCTGCTTGCAACTGTAACAACGGCTGATATTACTTCACCAACACAAACCAGTGCAGTTTCAGGTGGAAATGTAACCTCTGACGGAGGCGGAAATGTAACAGCAAGAGGTGTTTGCTGGAGCACCAGCCAGAATCCGACCGTTGCTGACAGCAAGACAACTGATGGATCAGGAACCGGAAGCTATACCAGTAACATAACCGGGCTTACAGCCGGCACTCCCTACTATGTGAGGGCTTATTCAACGAACGGTGCTGGTACTGCTTATGGATCTGAGAAGAGTTTTACAACGGCTGAAGCAGTTGGAGTAATTGTATTCAATCCTGATTTAACGTATGGAACGGTTTCGGACATTGACGGCAACAGCTATAAAACAATTCAGATAGGAACTCAAACCTGGATGGCTGAAAACCTGAAAACAACAAAGTTTAACGACGGAACCCAGATTCCCACAGAAACTAACAACAATGCATGGATAAATTTAGCTACTCCGGCTTATTGCTGGTATAACAACGATGCATCAACATACAAAGCTGTATACGGTGCTTTATATAACTGGTTTGCGGTACAAACAGGCATATTATGTCCCACCGGTTGGCATGTACCTGACAATAATGAATTTATAGCATTTGTCACTTATCTGGGAGGCTTGAGTGAAGCAGGCGGCAAATTAAAGGAAACAGGTACCAGTCACTGGCTATCGCCAAACACCGGGGCTACAAACGAATCAGGATTTACAGCGCTTCCCGGAGGCCGCCGTTATATTATGAATGGCACCTTCGTCAAAATGGGAGAACTTGGCTTTTATTGGTCAGCCGACGAAGACGAGGTCGTATATGGAGGCATTGGAATACTACACTATAATTCTGCCGAAATTGAGGGCGACTCTTATTCAAAGCCCAATGGCATGTCGGTACGTTGCCTGAAGGATTAACTTCGGTCTTCCCTGCCTGACTGGCTGCACCAGCAGGCATGCAGGGATCTTGGGTCTTCCGTTATAATTTAATCCTCATTCTCTTTGCTTTCCTTCGCTAAAAAGTTAAATTTGAGGAAAGCTTCCTTTATGGCCATACAGGTAGAAGATCTTGAGGATCAGTCGAGATACAGGCAAATATTGAAAATACCATACGACGAACTGGTTAATTTCGTCCTGGAATACATCAGGAGGAAATCAGGTCTGATGGTAATATTCTGGGGAACATGTCTGTTTTTTCTCGGCCTTGCTCTTTACATACGACTGAATATCGGAGGATATTTTCCTTTCAGGAATATCTTCACGCATACACTGCTCGGACTGATTGTCTTCCCTCTGATCAGCATTCCCGTTCATGAACTCCTTCATATTGTTCCCTATTACCTTACAGGAGCGAGGAACATTAAAATTGGCATGGATCTGAAGCAGTATATGGTCTATGTAACTGCCCACAGGCATGTGGCCTCGGAAAGACAATTCCGGGTTGTCGCCCTGCTCCCATTCCTTCTGATGAGTATCATCCTCCTTTATCTCATACTGACTCTGCCCGGTCTCTGGAAATGGAGCCTTTCATTATTCACCTTCGTCCATGCCACAATGTGTGCCGGCGACTTTGCAATGCTGAATTTCTATGCTGTTCACCCCGGGAAAAAAATATACACCTGGGATGATTTCGATGAAAAGACGGCATATTTTTATGAAGAGATATAGTGGAAAGGTGGGCGTGAAGGTGTGAAGGCGTGAAGGCATGAAGGCGTTAAGGCAAGAAGGCAAGAAATTGACAGTTGTAAGCATGTAGTTGGCAGTTGCCCTGTGCCCTGGCCCTGTGCCCTGAGCCCTGAGCCAAACTAACCAGCAACCAGCAACAATGAACGATGAACGATGAACCTTTTAACAAGCAACTAGCAACCAGCAACCAGCAACAATTATAACCAATCCATAAACCAATAAACATGAAAAAACTGTTTATCATTTCTTTACTGACTATCTCGGTGTTTTTTACCGGAATTGCACAGAGGAAAATAGTGAATCTTCCCGACCTGCCGGGTAAGGTAACCCTCAAGTGCGATTTTCATCTTCACACCGTTTTTTCCGACGGTAACGTCTGGCCTACAGTAAGGGTTGGAGAAGCTTACCGCGACGGACTCGATGCAATTGCCATTACCGATCACATTGAATATGTTCCTCACAAGGACTATATTCCCGCCGATCATAATGCATCCTGGAAAATTGCCGAAAACACAGCCCGCGATTACAATCTAATCCTGGTAAAGGGAACGGAAATAACAAGAAGCATGCCTCCCGGGCATCTGAATGCGCTATTCATACAGGATGCATTGCCTCTTGATAAAGACTCAGTCATGGATGTTATCGAAGAAGCCATAAAACAGGGAGCATTCATACAATGGAACCACCCCGGATGGAAATCGCAGCAACCTGACGGTATACCGCGAATGTATGATATTCATTACGAACTGATAAAAAGAAAATGGCTTCACGGAATTGAATTCTTCAATCACAGGGAATATTATCCACTTGTTATGACATTCTGCAGACAACACAATCTTGCCGTTATTGCAAACAGCGACATGCACGGGGTGATAAGCGAGGAATACAATGGTCAGACAAACCGTCCCATGACTCTTGTTTTCGCAAGCTCCAGAACTCACGATGCACTTAAGGAAGCCATGTTTGCAGGCCGCACGCTGGCCTACTTCAACGATATGCTGGCCGGAAAGGAAGAATATGCAAGGCCTTTCTTCCAACAGTGCATTTCAGTGAGCAAACCCTTCTACGAAAACGATAAGAATATCTACCTCGAAATAACCAACAACTCGGACATACCATTCACCCTCGAGAACGGAAGCCCTGATGCCCCGGCTTCAATAACCCTTCCTGCACGTGGTATAACAAGGGTTGCCATCAGCAAAAAGACCAGATCTCCGCTGTCGTATGATGTAAAAAACATAATTACGGGCGAAAATGAGGTGCTGAGGGCGGAGATCAGGTTTTGAGAAGGCGTTAAGGCGTTAGGGCGTAAGGGCGTGTGAGCATTTGGTTAACCTTACAAAGCGAGCTGACAGTTGATTGCAGACTGGTTGTGTCGATCATCCAAAAAAAATCCGTCCGGCTATGTAAAACCGGACGGATTAAGTTTAAAGATTACACTTCTAGAATTTTTCCTTTGCAAGTTTCAGAACATCGTCTTCCCTGACGACAGGTCTCATCCGGAAGGTGTATTCATATTTCCTGTCGATAAGCCTGTACTGGGTATGTATCGGCGCTCCCCATGAATTGTCACCGCCGACTCCCATCTGTCCCAGATCGACATTCAGATTGACCAATTCCCTTGGCTTGACATCGTTAATGTGGGTATTAGCGCTCTTTGCATCTTTTCTGAACATCGAAAGCTTGCCTGGCGATTCGAAATCATCGTGAATATTCTTGAGGGCTGCGAAACCTATCAGAGGATTCCCCGAGACCAGCAAGCCGTTACCCGACTCATCAGTAAGAACCAGCCACCTTGTGTCAGTCTTGTAACCATTTTCCTGGGGTCTGACATAGGGTACATACTGGTCATCCACCGTACTCTCATATAGTCCGACATCGGCTGAAGTTTTCCTGTCAGCATAGTTTTCATGGGGTCCTCTTCCAAGCCATTTCAGGTTCATGAATTCCTCAGGAAGCTGCATCTGCATCCCCATCCTCGGTATCTCAGGAATCTTATCTGAAACTTTCGAGAACTGGTTCTTGACGATCACATCTCCCGAACTGTAAACGGTGTAGGTAGTAACATGTCCTGCAATCTTCTCTCCGTTCTCATCCGGAATGTCGTACTCGAATGTAACGACAGCCTTGCCCAATTCGGGCTGGGTGATCTTTGCACTTTTTACTATTGTCCTTTCACCTGCCTTCTTCCAGACACCGAGCCTGCGGTCCATATTATATCCGTAATCATTGTCGGTCGGTGGCCTCCAGAAATCAGGCTCCGGTCCCTTACTGATCATCGCTCGGCCCTTGTATGAGAAAGATTCCATTCGTCCCTTCTCCAGGTCAAATACTATTCTGATATCGGGACTACTTATCTCATACTTCTTGTCCACTGTATTTGTCTGAAGAACTGCCATCTGATCAAATTTGGCTAAGACAGGTTTTCCTTCCACCGGAAGTTTGAACTGGGCGGCTGCATAAACATGATCTTCAGGAACCAGGTCCCATTCATCACTTTTTGAAACCTTTAAATTCAGGAAATACTCAGCACCGGGTGCAACTTCTGTTCCCGACACAGGTATGTTCACTACCGTACTCTCCCCTGGTTTCAGTGGCGGTATCGTAAGCTTGCCCGAACTGACAGCCACTCCGTCGGAAATTACATCCCAATCGAATATGAACTCCGACAAATCAGTAAAAAAGTATTTATTGGTGATTTTCACAGTGCCGGCAGACAGGCTGACCGGTTCAAATCCGATATATTGATATACTCTTTTCACCTCTTCGAGAGCAGGTTTCCATCCCCTGTCAGGAAATACCAGCCCATTGATACAGAAATTGCCATCGCTTGGCATGCCCTCCTCACCAAAGTCACCACCGTAAGCCCAGAATTTTTCTCCGTTCTCATCAGTTGTGAGAAGGCCCTGGTCGACCCAGTCCCAGATGAAACCTCCCTGCAGCAGCGGATACTTTTCAATAACATCCCAGTAATCCTGAAGGTTTCCAACCGAGTTGCCCATGGCGTGAGCGTACTCACAGAGAATAAGAGGCCGGTCGCTCTTCGGGTCTTTTGCATACTCTTCGATCTGAGGGATTCTTGCATACATAGGGCATACTATATCGGTATGCCTTTCAGTGGTGTTGGTGCTTTTCTCAGCGCGCTCGTACTGCACCGGTCTGCTTGCATCCCTTGCCTTGGTCCAGTTGTAGTTATCGAGGAAGTTATGGCCATCACCGGCTTCATTTCCAAGCGACCAGATTATCACCGAAGGATGATTCTTGTCACGTTCGACCATTCTCTGCATCCTGTCCATGTGCATTGCTGCCCATTCCTTCTTGTCAGCGAGTGTTTCATCTTTATTGTAACCTATACCGTGTGACTCAATGTTGGCTTCGTCTACAAGGTAAAGCCCGTACCTGTCGCACAGTTCATACCATAGCTCCTGCTGCGGATAGTGAGAAGTCCTCACTGCATTCAGGTTATTGCTTTTCATTATCCTGATATCCTTCAGCAAGGTGGCTTCATCTATAACATGACCGTTGACTTCGTGATGTTCATGAAGGTTCGTCCCTTTAAGCAGAACCGGCACACCGTTTATATGAAGCTGTGAATTGAGTATCTCTACTTTTCTGAAGCCTATCCGGGCTCCGACACTTTCGAGGTTATTGCCATAATTATCCTTAAGACTGATAACAAGAGAATACAGATCAGGAGTTTCAGAAGTCCATTTCTTAACCTGCGGCAGCTGTTTTGTGAAGGCTATTGAAGTCTGTTCTCCATCCAGCTTAACATCCTTCGATTCGGTATAAACTTTCTCATCTTCAAGGAACAACGAGGCTTCTACAACAAAGTCCTGTCCATCCGTACTTTTATTTTTAAGTGCTACATCTATCTTTAAGAGCCCGTCGTTATACGCGTTTTCAAGATCGCCCACTGCAAAGAAATCACTGATGAAAGTAAGTGGTCTTGCATGCAGAAAAACAGAACGCTGAATACCGCTCAGACGCCAGAAATCCTGATCCTCAAGATAACTGCCGTCGCACCAGCGGTAGACTTCCACAGCAAGAGTATTTTCACCTTTCCTGAGATGAGGGGTTATATTGAATTCAGCCGGTACCTTACTGTCCTCACTGTAACCAATCAAAGCTTCATTCACCCATACATAAAATGCCGAACTGACGGCTCCGAAATGAAGGAATACCTCCTTGTCCTTCCATTCCTGGGGAATTGTGAATGATCTTTTATACGAACCCACAGGATTCCATGAATGATCGATCTTTGGCGGATTCTTTTCAAAGCCGAATCCGATGTTGACATAGATGGGAACGTCATACCCTTTCATCTGCCAGTTCGACGGGACTTCAATATCGTCCCAGTCGCGGGTGTCATAATCATCCTTGAAAAACCAGTAAGGTCTTTCATCAGGTGTTTTTACCCAATGAAACTTCCAGACGCCGTCAAGGGATATGTAATTGGGAGATAAGGTTTTGTCAGCGGCAAGTGCGGCCTGTTCATCAGCATAGCTTATCATCGTGGCATGCGGCGCTTCACGGTTGATGCTGAACACTTCCGGGTTTTCCCAGTCACGGGTTTCCTTTTCGGTAAACGCCACCCCTTCATATTTGCTGTATCGCTTGCAGGCCGTGAACAGCATTAACACAATTATAAAATAATAAGGCAATCTCTTCATAATATTATATTTATAAATTTTACCAGTTAGCATCGGAATGAAATCAGAACAGGCCCGAGATCTTTCCGTTTTCATCGATATCGATCTTTTCAGCTGAGGGTGAACCCGGCAAACCGGGCATCCTCATGATGGTTCCGGCTATCGGGACTATAAATCCCGCTCCGGATGACAGTTCCACCTCCCTTATCCTGATTGTGAATCCCTGAGGACGACCTTTTTTGTTCTGATCGTCAGAGAGTGATTTCTGGGTCTTAGCAATACATACAGCAAGGTTGCCAAATCCAAGCTTATCAATTTTTTCGAGCTGGTTTTTAGCCTTTATTGTGTATTCAACGTGATCAGCCCCATACATCTTGGTGCATATTGTTTCGATCTTCTTTTCAAGCGGCCACTCAAGCTCGTAAAGGGGTTTAAAGCAATTGGTGCAATCGGATATCTCCTCCAGTACCTTGTTGGCCAGATCAACAGCGCCTTCCCCTCCTTTCGCCCACGACTCATTAACAGAAACTTTAAGGTTCCTCATGGTGCAGTGTTTCTTCAGCAGTTCAAGCTCAGCGTCAGTATCGCTGTCAAACCTGTTGATAGCAATCACCGGCCTGAATCCGAAATATCTCATATTTTCAATATGCTTGTCTAGATTATCAAACCCTCTGATGAGAGCCTCAATGTCCTCACTGCCAAGAGATGACAGCTTGGCACCGCCATGATATTTAATAGCCCTGACTGTTGCAACTATGACAACTGCATTGGTTTTGAGTTTTCCAACCTGCGATTTGATATCGAAAAACTTCTCAGCTCCCAGTTCACTGGCAAAACCTGCTTCAGTTACAACATAATCACTCAGCGAAAGACCTGTTTTTGTAGCTATTATTGAATTGGTACCCTGGGCAATGTTTGCAAACGGTCCGCCGTGAATGATTGCAGGTGTTCCCTCAAGCGTCTGGACCAGGTTCGGCTTTATCGCATCCTTCATAAGTGCCGCCATGGCTCCGTTAGCCTTCAGATCACGTGCAAAAACCGGCTTGTCACCATATGTGTAGCCAACGAAGATATTTCCAAGACGTTCCTTGAGGTCCATGAGATCGCTCGACATGCAAAGGGTTGCCATTACCTCCGATGCTGCGGTGATCTCAAATCCCGACTGGCGGGGAACACCTTCCGTAGTGCCTCCCAATCCTATCACTATGTCCCTGAGAGCCCTTTCATTCATGTCCATCACCCTCTTCCATTCAACAGTTCTCGGATCAATCCCGATATTCCCGTCGGAATTCTTCAGCTGGATATTATTGTCGATCAGGGCTGACAAAAGATTATGGGCCTTCTCTACAGCCGACATATCCCCGGTAAAATGCAGGTTGATATCTTCCATGGGTATGACCTGGGAATAACCACCACCTGCAGCCCCGCCCTTGATGCCAAACACAGGGCCAAGAGAAGGTTCACGGAGTACAACAGTAGTTTTCTTTCCTATCCTGTTAAGAGCCTGGGCAAGACCAATGGATGTTGTCGTCTTACCTTCACCTGCAGGCGTCGGAGTAATAGCAGTCACCAGTATCAGTTTACTTTTTTTGATACGCTTCTCATCGATGAAATGCAATGGGATTTTTGCCTTGTATTTTCCATATAACTCCAGGTCATCCGGAGGGATACCCAATGACGCAGCAACTTCAACTATTGGCTTCATAGTGGCTTCCTGTGCGATTTCAATATCCTGCTTCATATAGAGTGATTTTTAAAAAGTTGGGGAAAGATAATAAACTTTCGCCTATCCCCAAAGAGGCATGCGAACTTGGAAATGAACATTTTATTACTCACTGTTATCCGGATTTTATCATTTTTTCGTAACTTTAAGGACCATTCTAATCCTTTAACCCAATTGAATTTATGGAAAAAGAAATAAAATCACTTTACAGCGAGTACCGGGAAGGCCGCCTGACGCGCAGGATCTTCCTGAGAAAGCTTGCCTTATTGACCGGAAGCGCGATGGCTGCAGCAGCCTTATTACCTGTCATAGAGGATAATGAATCAATGGCTGCTAAGAAAGCAGGGAAAGCACCGGTCCTTGTTACCGAATTCGTTACATATCCGGCAGCTACCGGCGAAATGAAAGCTTTCATGGCAAGGCCGAAGAAGGGTAAGAAATTCCCTGCTGTGATTGTCATACATGAGAACAGGGGACTGGTCCCTCATATCCAGGATGTGACAAGACGGATGGCCGGGGAAGGATTCCTCGCACTGGCTCCCGATGCCCTGTCGCCCGTGGGCGGAACACCCGACGATACAAGCAATGTCAGGGAACTGTTCGGAAAATTAAATAGCGAAGAGACCATAAAGAACTTTACTGCTGCGGTGAAATACCTAAAGACCCATCCCAACTCTACCGGTAAGGTTGGATGCACAGGTTTCTGCTGGGGAGGAGCCATGACAAACAATGTTGCTGTCAATGCCCCTGATCTGGATGCATCAGTTCCCTATTACGGCAGAACACCTGCTCCGGAAGATGTTGAAAAGATTAAAGGTCCGGTAATGGCCCACTATGCAGGCAACGACGCCGGTATAAATGCCGGCATTCCGGCATTCGAGGAAGCCCTAAAGAAGTATAACAAGGAATATAAGATCTTCATGTACGAAGGCGCCTCCCACGCTTTCAACAACGACACAAATCCTGACCGCTATAACGAACAGGCTGCAAAACTGGCATGGGAAAGGACCACTCAGTTCTTCAGGGAGAAACTTAAATAGGTCCGGACCGTATAATGAGAACGAGCCGTTCCATTAAGCTGATAAATATGAGGAGATCTTTCAGTCTGATATCCTTCGTCTTGTTCTGCGGACTGGTGGTATTTTTTTTCATTGTCTCTTGCCAGGAAGAAGGTAGTGCTCCTATTATAGGCCAACCCAAGGTTTCAAAAACCTATATACACGGAGCAACAGTTGAAGCCCGTATACTGTATGACGGCGACTCAGAAATAACCAGCTGTGGCTTCTGCTGGAACAAAACAGGATATGCTTCTTCGGATTTTACCTGTGCTGAAGCAGAACTTATCGATGACAGGATCCTTATAAATCTTGATACACTTAAGGAAGGAACCAGATATTACGTATGGCCCTTTGCCCGAAACGAAATTTCTGTCACTTATGGTTCATCGGCTTACTTTGTCACAACAACGGTGAAGATACCACAAATTGCTACCTACGGAGCATTCAAGGTTACCCATAACGCTGTGATGATAAATGCTTGTCTTTATGAGGACAACGGCTTCAACACATTCGAAAAGGGAGTCTGCTGGTCAACCGGCCCGAATCCCACTCTTGAAGATACAAAAACAAGTGTCGATCTTAACGGATTTGGCTCCTTTATGGTTGCGGCGACAGGTTTGGATCCATCAACGGTGTATTATTTCAGGGCATTTGCCACTAACGCTGCCGGCACAGCTTATGGAAGCATCGTAAGCTACCGGACACTGGACGGTTCTGTAACCGATCGTGACGGATTCGTTTACAGCACCGTTCGCCTTGGAAACCAGGAATGGATGGCATCAAACCTGAGATCTACTTACTTTTCAAACGGGGAAAGTATCCCTAAAACGGGCACTGAGACAAAAAACATCGAAGGAGAAGTGAATCCTGTTTACCAGTGGCCATATCAGGGCCATGAGGATCATCCGGAACTGCTTGAAGATGACGGACGGCTGTACACCTGGTATGCAGTGACCGACAACAGGAAGCTTTGCCCCGATGGGTGGCATATTCCTTCACTCGACGAATGGAATGAACTGTTGTACCAAATAGGCGGAGACAAACCATATTCACCTGACCTCCGCAGTTTCTCTTACAGGCCTGATCCGCTCAATCCGGAGCTGACGGAAGCTGGCTTCAGGGCACACCTTGCAGGATTCAGGAATGCCTCAGGTTTGTTCCAGAGCGGTCACAACTACGGCACCTACTGGTGGAGTTCAACCTCAATATCTGACGAGAACGCATATTCAGTATTTTGCAGCCCGTCTGATAATGATCCGGTCAATATCAGGGAAAAATCAAAGAAAAACGGATATTCAGTAAGATGCGTCAAGGACTGAATATCTTTCGGGTTAACAAACGGGTTTAAGCTGACTACTTAACCTGCTCATTCCAGATCCCTCCTATTGCATCCACAAAGGGTTTGCAATGGCGGAAAAAAGCCTTGTAGCCTTCGCACAGATAATTTAATCCGGGCTCTCCGTCGTGTGTAATTATAAACCTGTTCTTCGGACATTCTCCGTTGCACATTGCTCTCACGTCACATTCGCGGCAGTAACGGGGAAGAGTAAGCGATTTCGCCATTCCGAATTCCTTCTGCCTGCTGCTGTCGAGAAATTCAGCTATCGTTCCGTTACTTATGTTGCCAACAAGATTGTCACTGTTCACATAATGATCGCATGAATAGAAATTTCCGTTAAGCTCAACAACCGGTACTCCGCCGCAATTCTCTTTGAATATGCACAAAGTGTGATCCTGACCGAAGGCAGTCCGGGATGCTTCTTCAATTATCTGAATCTTGATTTTACCTATGTCGTTCTCAACCCATTCATCAAAAATCGTTATCAAAAACCTGCCAAACTCCACGGCCGGCACAGTGGAACGACTGACACCCGATTGCGTCCGGGGCCTTGGTTCAACAAGAGGCAGGAATGTGATATTCACAGCACCAAGCTCCCTGAAAAAGTCATATACAACGAGAGGAAACTTTACATTAAATGAATTGACCACACACAGAATCTCCGGTTGAATCCCGGAGCGCTGCAATAAGCCATAACCTTTCAGAACCGGCTGAAGCGAAGAACTGCCATCGGCATATTTTCTTGACCGGTTGTGAAGATCACCGGGACCGTCAATGCTTATTCCGACTATGAATTTCTCCTGTGCCATGAAATAGGCCCAGTCCCAGTCGATGAGGGTGCCGTTGGTCTGGATTCCGTTTACAATATCCTTTCCCTCCGGCTTGTACTTTTTCTGCATGCTGACGGCCTTCCTGAAGAAATCAATCCCGGCCATAAGAGGCTCGCCGCCATGCCATGAAAAAAAGACAGCAGGTTCAGTAGTCGCTTCGATATGCTGAATAATATATCTCTCCAGCATCTCATCACTCATCAGCATCGGTTTGCCGTCCTTGTGAATGGATTGCTTCATCAGGTAATAGCAATAGCTGCAACGCAGGTTGCATAGTCCGCCAACCGGCTTGGTAAAAATCTGAAATTCCCGCTCCTTCTTTTCCATAAGACTACTTTTCAGTGTTTTCCCACTTAATAATATTATTCTCCGCTTCATCGGGGATATTCATCCTTATCCTCTGTCCCACCGGGAAATAATTGTTTATCCTGTTACCGATATTATTGCCGAAACCCAGACTGGTTCCGCGGTACGATGCCACAAACCATCCCGGGGGCACATTAATAACGTCCATCGTATCTTTCCTAAGCCAGGCCAATGCCTGCCTCAGGTCAAGATCTGCAACCGGAAATGCTCCTGCCTTCATACCCTGCGACAACGAAAGTTCATGCGCCGGGATGTACCCGTTTCTTTTGGCCGAACCTATTTTTGTCCCGGGCATAATTACAGTTAAAGAAGTGTCAAGTGCAAAATAATCAGCCAACTTGCCCGGAACATAATAAATATCTTCTCCTTTTCTGATAAGATTTTCTGGATTAAAAGAGGCCCAGCGTCGTGCGACCTCACGGTCGGGCCGGGAAATTTCGTTTCCCTTTGGTTTTCTGACGGACGAAGCCCTTCCTCCATCTCCTCCGGTTTTCCTGATGACTGAAACGAATAAGCCCTCTCCCCTTATCTTTCCGGGATGAAACCCATAGCCGGTTATATTCCCGTTCGATATCTCAGTAATCCCTTCAAAACCCGAAATGTCGAGACTCACAGATTCTGCCTCTTCACTTCCGGCCAGCCATAATACATTTTCTTCATTTTCGCCGGGATTAAAAGTGCATGTGCTGTAAATAAGTATGCCCCCCGGCCGAAGCGCCTTCCATACATCAGCCATGATTCTCCTTTGTCTTTCAGCACACAACAGGGTATTGCCAACCGACCATTCATTCACCGCAATGCTGTCCCTGAACATCCCTTCGCCGGAACATGGGGCATCGACAAGGATCAGGTCGAAAAAACCCGGCAGACGGCTGAATGCCGACGGATCGTTCCTCGTGACAATGGTATTGGCTGTCCCCCACCTGGTGATGTTCTCAGCAAGGATGTCCGACCGCTGCCTGATTACCTCATTCGAAACCAGAAGGCTTTCAGGTCCGATCAATGATGAAAGATGGGTGCTTTTTCCACCGGGCGCACCACAGAGGTCGAGCACCCTCAGATAACCGGATGTTTCAACCACCTGTTTAATAACCTGTTCAATGAACATACCGGAAGCCTCCTGAGGATAATAGCACCCCGCGTGAAAAAGCGGATCGAGAGTGAATGAAGGCCTTGATTCTAAATAGAAACCCGAACTGCACCAGGGAACCGGTTCTGCCTTTTCAGGCTTAAGGTCCCACTTCAACGAATTAATCCTTACACTCACCGGAGATGGCTCCTGAAGCGCTCTTAGAAGACCTTCGCCGTCAAGATATTCCTGACCTGAAATCCTTTTTATGAATTCCCCCGGAAACATCGGATCAGGAAAATCTTCTCCATAAATAATACACCGGAATGCCCAGCAATACAATTACAAGTCCGGGGAAAGTGTAATTCGGCTTGTAAATCAACAGGATCACCATAATAAAAGTAGTGGTCAGGATGTACAGCGCCGGTATCACCGGGTATCCCCAGGCTTTGTAGGGACGGGGCACGCCGGGCTTCCTGACCCGGAGAATGTAAAGGGTAAAGATTGTAAGGGCAAAAAACAGAAGCACGGCAAATATGACATAGTCGAGCAGGTCGCTGTAGGTCCCTGAAAGGCAAAGCAATATTGCCCATATTCCCTGGATTGCGATGGCGAATCCCGGAACTCCCTTGCTGTTGATCCTTGCAACTCTTTTAAAGAAAAGACCGTCCATAGCCATTGCATAGTAAACCCTTGGTCCGGCAAGTATCAGTCCATGGTTGCACCCGAATGTGCTTATCATCACAAATATTGCCATAATGATTGCTGCATAGTCTCCGAATACCACGCTCATGGCTGAAGTTGCAACCCTGTCATCTGTCGCAAACTGGATACCCCTGGACAGAACGTCTGTACCGTCAGGGCTTCCTGAAAGAGGAAGTATCCTGATGTAAACCCAGTTTATAAAAAGATATATAACCGAGACAATTAAGGTTCCGAATATAAGGCTGAGCGGAACCGTTCTTTTGGGATTAATTACCTCTCCCGAGATATAGGTTACATTATACCACGCATCGGATGAAAACAAGGATCCCACAAGAGCCGTAGCCACGGCAGTCACCAGGACAAAGCCCGAAAGCGGAATAACCTGGTTATCTGCTCCGATTTTCCCGGCTTCCCAGAACACTGCTTTGTTTATCTCCCACGATTCATGACCCCTTAAGGCAAAAAATCCGATAACGATGAAACCAAACAGGGCAAGGACCTTGGTTGATGTGAAAATATTAACAACGATTTTGCCTGTCACTATTCCACGGGTATTAAGCCAGGTCAGGAAGGCAATCATTGAAATGGCAACCACCATTGTGGTGCTGATCTTCAGGAAACCTGCCTCGAACAGTATGTTCCTGTCAGAGATCCACGGGAACAGCACGCCGCTGAATTTCGCGAAAGCAACTGCCACCGCAGCTATTGAGCCACACTGGATAACAAGGAAAGTCGTCCAGCCGAAAAGAAAGCCAATCAGGGGATTGTAAGCCTCGCGAAGATAAACATACTGTCCACCCACATCGGGCATCATCGATGCAAGCTCACCGTAACTTATAGCTCCAATAACAGTTATGATACCTGTTATCAGCCACACAACCATCAGCCAGCCGGGTGATCCTACACTTCTTGCAATATCTGCGCTCGTAATGAATATCCCGGATCCAATCATGGCTCCGGCAACAATTGAGATCCCGTCGAAAAGATTGACCCGTTTTTTCAGAAGGTTGTTTTCTGCCTGCATCTATAAGTTTGTAACATTAAAACAAAAGTAACCAAACAAATGAAATATTTTCCGTGATCGAACTGTCTATTGTTTATAGTTCCATAATTATCACCCTTTTTTAACCAATCTTTTACCCAATGAAAAAACTATTGATTTTTTTCGCAGTTGCAATTTTTTCATTAAGTGCGGCTGCCCAGAAGTTTGATCAACTTGCTCTTACACCTCCTATGGGATGGAACAGCTGGAACAAGTTTCACTGTGATGTGAGCGAGGCGCTTATAATGAAGGCAGCTGATGCACTGATAAGCAGCGGCATGAAAGATGCCGGTTATGAATACATTGTGATTGACGACTGCTGGCAGGTATCACGCGATGAGAACGGTGAGATAGTCTGCGATCCGGAACGTTTTCCCCACGGAATGAAGTATGTTGCGGATTACGTGCATTCAAAAGGCCTCAAATTCGGAATTTATTCAAGTGCCGGTACTGTAACATGCCAAAGACGCCCAGGGGGCTTCGGACATGAATACCAGGATGCCAGGACTTACGCGCGTTATGGCGTTGATTACCTGAAATATGACTGGTGCGGTTCAACAACTCAGGATGCAAAATCCAGCTACACTAATATGAGCAACGCCCTATATGCCGCCGGACGACCTATTGTTTTCAGTATCTGCGAATGGGGATCAAACAAACCATGGGAATGGGCCGGCACTGTTGGTCATCTCTGGAGAACAACCGGGGACATCAGCGACAACTGGAACAGCATGATAGATATCTTCGAAAAGCAGAAGGATCTTTCGAGATATGCCGGTCCCGGACGCTGGAACGATCCAGATATGCTTGAGGTGGGAAACGGAGGAATGACGACAGAGGAATACAGAACCCATTTTTCACTCTGGTGCATGCTTGCTTCACCTCTAATGGCAGGCAACGACCTTGAGAATATGACACCCGAAACAAAATCCATTCTTCTTAACAAGGAGATGATTGCCATTGATCAGGATACTCTTGGACGTCAGGCGACCTGCTATAGGGATAACGCAGACTACCAGATATGGGTTAAGACTCTGTCAAACAACGAAAAAGCAGTGTGTCTCCTGAACAAAAGTGACGAAAAGAAATCGGTCCTGGTTGATTTTGAACTTCTTGCCGGGATCAGGACTTTCGGAAGAGGATTTGGAGGCATAATGCCGGCGCCCCCGGCCGGCGCAGCAAGGATGCCCGGTATGCCAGGCGCACCGGCAGTTCCCGGAATGGGCGCATCGGCAGGCCAGCGCCCTCAGGGTGCAGGAACCACTGGCTCCACAAACCCGCCATCAGCCCAGCAGAGACCCCGGATGCCCGCCCCGCTTACACTGAAGGATTATACAGTTAGGGATGTCTGGGAACATAAAGATCTGACGCTGAAGGAAACATCTGTCTATGTTGATATGCTGCCTCACTCAGCGAAAGTCTACAGATTTGTAAGAAAATAAGATAAGTCTAAGTTTCAAGGAAAAGAGGCTGCCTTGCCTTAAACCAGCAAGGACAGCCTCTTTTTTATTGCCATGACGTCGAACGGGGTTTATGCAGAGCTTCTTTCCATTTCTAATTGGCAAAGGGAACCTCTTTTCCTGTTAGCCTGATCCTTCCGCTGACAGTATTCGTGAACTGAGGATCGAGATAGCCGCTGAATCCTGGCTGTTTTCCACCGACAGCAATAGAAAAGTATCCGGGTTCAATCACTCTCTTGTCCTTCTTGTTTATAATTGAAAACTGACGGGATTCGAGACTGAACTCTACAACCTTGCTTTCGCCGGGCTTAAGGCTTATCCTGGAGAATCCCTCGAGCTGCCTTACCGGCCTGGGAGTTGTTGCCTTTTCATCGGTCAGATAGAGCTGTACAACCTCGTCGCCTTCCACCTTACCGGTGTTGGTAACTTTTACTTTGACGGTAATTTTTTCTCCTGCAACAGCCTTCTCTGCAAGTGACAGATCGCTGTAACTGAAAGTGGTGTAACTCAGACCATAGCCGAAAGGATACAATGGTTCTTTCGTGAAATACCTGTAGGTCTTACCTGCCATGTCGTAGTTCTCAAATTCGGGGATCTGGTCGATTGATTTGTAGTATGTTACAGGCAGCCGGCCTGCAGGATTGTAATCTCCGAATATTACATCGGCAACTGCATTGCCCCCCTGCTGTCCACCGTAACCTGCAAGCAGTATTGCTGCAGCTTTTTCCTGAGCCTTGTTTATCGCTATGGCACCACCGCTCGTAAGCACCACTATTACAGGTTTGCCTGTAGCCACCATGGCATCAAGCAGTTTTTCCTGGACTGCAGGAAGCTGAATGTCAGTCCTGTCACCGCCGCTGAATCCTTCGATCTTGATAGGCATTTCCTCACCCTCAAGCCTTTGTGAGAGACCAAGAACCAGGACAATCGCATCGGCCTGACCTGCAGCGGCAACAGCCTTCTGAAGCATGTCTTTCCGGGGCTGGCTCCATAGAAGTTTCATGTCGGCATCGCCGGCGTAATTCTTGTACAGTACTTCTATCTTGTATTTCTTACCGGCCTGCAGTTCAACCTGGAACTCCTTATGGAAAGCGTGGTGTTCATTCCTTTCCGCAAGAACCTGTTTTCCTTCAAATAATACTTCATACCCTGATGATCCCCAGCTTCCTATAGCGTACGATCCGCTTTCGGGAGGAACCAGGTAAGTTGTCCACTTTACCCCGAAATCATCATCGGGGAGATCAATCGAAGGAGAAAAATGTTCCCAGTAAAAATTGATCTGGTCGTCCCGGCGTGTAAATACCGGTTCTCCCTTCATCTCCCTGTTGTTGAAGTATTCGCCCAGAGCACCCTGTTTGCCGTCGGGAGCCTGGAGATATCTGGAAGGAATGACTGTCAGATTATGGATACCGTCGGCAAGGTCGCTTCCCTCGGCATATAAAACTTCTGTTTCAGGTAAGACCTTGTTCTTAATACCCATCAGAATTGTAACCGGATCTTTAGGGATCCCGTTATAGTTGCCAATGAGCGCTTCGAAATTGTCAGCATTGGGACCTATCACCGCAATTGTTTTTACCGATTTTGCCAGAGGAAGCACATTGTCTGAGTTCTTAAGAAGCACAATGGATTCGCTCGCTGCCTTGCGGGCAAGCGTATTGTTGTAATCCGAGCAGTTTGCAAAGAAAGGAATGCTTGCATACGGGACCATGTCATCCGGATCGAACATCCCAAGCTTGAACCGGGCTGTCATTACTCTCTTTGCGGCAAGTGTAATTTCATCTTCGGTAATGAGTCCTCTCTCAACGGCTGCCACCAGATTTTTGTAATCATACCCGCACTCGAGGTCGGTACCGGCCTTTACTGCCTGTGCGGCCGCTTCGGCTGGATCGCTGGCATACTTGGTGAACTTGTAAAAATCTGATATGGCCCAGCAGTCAGAAACGATATATCCCTTAAAACCCCATTCATTGCGAAGAATACCATAAAGCACGGGATTTGCGCAGCAAGGATGGTCACGGAACATGTTGTAGGCTCCCATAACCGAATATGCGCCTCCATCAACAATTAAAGTCCTGAAAGCAGGCAGATAGGTCTCCCTCAGATCCACCTCGCTCACATTTGCATTGAACTCGTGACGAAGTGATTCCGGACCTGAATGTACCGCATAATGCTTTGCAGTAGCCACAGTCTTCAGATATCTGGGATCGTCTCCCTGCATCCCTCTGACAAACTGATAACCCATCCGGCCTGTAAGATACGGATCTTCACCATAGGTCTCATGACCTCTTCCCCATCTCGGATCCCTGAAGATGTTGATATTGGGCGACCAGAATGTCAGTCCCTGGTAAATACCGGTTTTTCCTCTTCGCTGGAACTCATGGTATTTTGCCCTGGCCTCGTCCGAAATTGCATTGGCCACGTTGAACATAAGTCCTTCATCCCATGAGTTGGCAATAGTGATCGACTGTGGAAAAACAGTAGCAAATCCGGCACGTGCAACACCATGCAGCGCCTCGTTCCACCAGTTGTACGAAGGGATACCAAGCCGTGGAATCGCCGGTGCCGTATAAAGAAGCTGATCAGCCTTTTCCTTAAGGGTAAGCCGTGATACAAGATCACTGACCCGGTGTTCCTCGCTGAGCGAGGGATCCCTGAATGGGAAGGCGTTCGTTCCCTGCTGAGCGTCAACAGGAGAGATAAAACCCATCAGGATAATGGCGAGTAAACCCTGAACTACTTTCTTCATGATAGATTATTTTAAATATTGAAAAAAAGAACTTCTTGTACTTCAATCTGTCTTCACAATCTTCAGTGCGATATCGGTTGTGTATAAGGGTGTATTCAGCATCACCCATCCGCCCTGATGACCGGCAACGGTATTCTCCGTCTCTCCTCCGGTCAGGGTGTTTACCCATGTGGTCCGGTAAGAGCCGGCAGGAAGATTTATCTCAACCAGGGCGCTGGTTCCGGGTGTTTCATTACCGTCGAAATAAATCACCATGGTCCGTCGATCATCCGCAAGTCCCTGAACAGAAACATTTTCCTGTCCGATTACCCTCACATTTCCTTCAGGGAGTGGCTTCATGTTAATAAAATCAACCTGCTTCATGAATCCGGCCAGTATTCCTAACTGTTTACGCAGAGCCTGGCCTCCTCCTCCGGGCTGACCTTTCTGAATCACAAAGCTGCCATCCTCTGTTTCAGCGGTAAATGAATAATCGAGGTGATTGAACAAAGCGCCTCCCGCAAGTATGAAGTTCCAGCCTTCTTTCCGGTAAGTTTCATCCTCTATGCCATCAAAGCCGGTTTCATTGTCACCCAATGGCATGTTAAGATGATAATTCATGGCTACGGTAACAGGTGGAGCTGCATAGTGAAAATTATAAACAGAGACACCATCCCTTGGATGTGGAACTTTCTTTTTGTGGTTTGCCACATTGTTCGAAATAAGGTGTTTTGGATCCATGTCCTTCTCTGCTTCCACAACTACCCTCGTCATGTGATCCTCCCACTGTCTCAGTGCCGTGGTATCACCGAAATAGGGCTCATTGCAAATCTCATAATAGAGATTATCAAATCCGCTGAGCTCCTCCACTATCTTCCTGACCATCTTTTCCTGAATCTCAAGCAACTCAGGATGTTTCAATGAAAGAACCTCCTTCTGATCCTTTACCTTGATTGTGCCGTTTATGTTGTTGGAATAGTACAATGGAGATAGTTTCCACTGAACTGTATCATAAAAATTAGAGAACAGGTCGAGTTCAACCACAATTCCCCTCCTGCCGGCCTCCGCTACGAAATCCCTGAGCCTCTCGAAGTAAGTGCTATCCCAGCTTTCAAGATCAAACTTATTGCCTCCCACGGCATAGCCAGGTTCTGAACTCCGTTCCCATGGGCAGACAAACTTTAGGGAATCGGGGGCAAGAGTATTGGCACGTATGCCGAATGCCCCCTTTGGCTCCACATAAATACCCGTAAAGGTGCGGGTTATATTCAACCCGCACGCAACAAGCTCATCGAAGTATTTTATGTAGTCAAAATCAAGGTTCATAACAGCACCGTAATGCTCGGTGGATCCGACCAGCAGGGTTGGTTCACCTCTGAACAGGAAATAATGGGGATTATCAGGATGCAGTGCAAGAAACTCTTTTGGTTGCGACGAGGAACCGCAGGAAGTAACCAACAGGGCAGCGACAAGCCAGCCCGTAAGTTTTAAGACTTTCAGATTCATTAGTTTATGAACTATATAGTAATTTCATCATATCGCCGGTCAAAGCCTTGGTGACCTGCCTAGACCGTCGGCAATTTCCACGGATCCCTGTAAGACGGAACCAGAAAGTCGTTCGCCTCAACATCGTTAGTGAACCTGGTGCCATCCCACACAAGCTTCTTGCCTGTACGATAGGCTATGTTGCCCAGTGCGGAGAATTTAGCTATGTGAGCACCGATCTCAATGCTGGCATTTGTCTTAGGATTCCTGCTGGCAATACACTCCAGATGGTTTTTTACGTGATTTCTCAGTCCGGCTCCGGTGCCTCTCTTCAGACCAACCGCTTCCATCCTTAATATACCGTTCACCTTTTCGGGGATCACTTCCCATCCCGACCTGTCGACAACGAGCGTCCCGTTCTCTCCGACAAAACCAAGTCCGTGATTTCTGCCGTATGCACCGTCATCAATTCCAATCGCATGATCCCACAGAACGTTGAAACCATCAAACTCATAGATGGCCTGAAGGCTGTCGGGTGTTTCACATGCATCATCGGGGTATCCGAATTTCCCGCCCATGGCCATTATCGATTTAGGCGCCGTGACATTCATGGCATACAGTGCATAATCGAGGAGATGCACGCCCCAGTCCGTCATAAGTCCGCCTGCATAATCCCAAAACCATCTGAAAGTAAAATGGAAGCGGTTCCTGTTGAAAGGTCTTGACGGTGCAGGACCGAGCCACATGTTATAGTCAACCCCGGCTGGTACAGGTTCATCAGCCAGAACCGGAATGGAAGGACACCATCCCTGGTATGAAAACACTCTTACCAGTCTTATCTTCCCAAGATTTCCTGAATTAACGAAATTAACTGCCTCCTGCCAGTGAGGATCGCTTCTCTGCCACTGACCGACCTGAACAACACTCTTGTACTTTTGTGCAGCCTTTACCATCAGGTTACATTCCTCAATTGTCCGGCCAATCGGTTTTTCAACATAAACATCTTTTCCCGCCTCACATGCAGCAACCATCTGGATGCAATGCCAGTGATCGGGGGTGCCGACAATAACCAGGTCGACATCCTTATTGTCTATCACGCTTCTCCAGTCCTTGTAAAGGCCGGCAGGCTTAGCTCCCCTGATCTTCTGCACGTCCCCGGCCCTCCGTTGGAGCACCGAATCATCAATATCGCACAAGGCTACGCATTCAGTCTGGGGATTCTCCAGGAAGGCGCTCAGATTGCTCCAGCCCTGACCGTTGCATCCTATAAGTCCGATTTTAACCTTGTCGGAGGGAGCTATAGAGGCAAAGGCACCAGATACTGTGGGAGCCAGTCCCAATCCAGCAGTGGCAATTGCAGTGTTCTTTAAAAAAGTCCGTCTTGTTGTCATAGTGTAATATTATTAATTGTAATAATCCTTATACAACCTCCGGTAACAGGTATGGAGCCCTGTATTCGCGGCTGAGCATTGCGTTGGCTTCATTTTCGCCGTCGCTGATAAAGCGTTCTGCCACAGGATCGAATGTAAGCTGACGGCCAAGCCTGTAGGAGATATTACCCAGGTGTGCAAGGGCTGAGGAGAGGTGGCCTGTCTGGACAGGCCCGTTCTGTATGCTCATATCCCGTGCACGGATAGCATCGAACCAATTCTGGAAGTGAAGAGTAAGTTCACCGCCTTCTGACCGGCTGGGTCCTTTTTCCCTCTTCTCTCCAAGATAAGTTTCGTATGTGTCATATCCTTTCACAACAAGATAGCCTTTGTCGCCATAGAAGATATTACCGACACCTGCGCCATCCTCAAGATTTGTGCACCAGTTGCGCACCTCAAACTGAATGATCTTCTTTTCTTTTGGATAGTGATATATTGAGCTCTGTATCTCCGGCACCTCCTTGCAGTCGTCCCAGAGAAATTTGCCGCCCATTGATGTGATACGTTCTGGCAGAGTGTCAACGCCGAGACCCCACATACAGAGGTCTGTCTCATGAATTCCCTGATTGCCTACATCCCCGTTACCGTAATTCCAGTGCCAGTGCCAGTTATAATGAACAAGGTTCCTCGTGAACGGCCTCATCGGAGCAGGTCCGCACCAGAGGTCATAATTAAGTCCGGCCGGTATCGGAGAGATACCCTTGTCGCCGATATCCGGGCGCCAGCGGAACACGAGACCACGTGCCATATACACCCGTCCTATAAGCCCAGCCTCCAGGTGCCCGATCGCCTCCCTTATTGCAACCGAACTCCGAAGCTGGACCCCATGCTGCACAATACGGTTATATTTATAAGCCGCTTCAATCATCTTCTTACCCTCATAAATATTATGGGTGGCCGGCTTCTCAACATAAACATCCTTGCCTGCCTGACAGGCCCAGATGGTTTGAAGAACATGCCAGTGGTTGGGAGTGGCCAGGGATACGGCATGTATGGTTTTATCCTCATAGGTCTTTCTGAAATCCTGCTCGATCACCACTTTCCTGCCGTATTTCTTTTCAAATTCAGCTGCCAGGGGTGTCAGAAGTGCCATATCCGGATCGCATAAGGCTGCCACTTCGACATTTGCCTTCTGAGATAGTTTCATTATCTCCTCAATATGGCTCTTCCCGCGTCCGTTTATGCCAAGCACGGCAACTCGAATCCTGTCGTTTGCACCTTTGGCTGACTGAGGCAGAACCTCCGGAATAGGGATGCCGTCTCTAATAATGGCCGGGGCTACGGCGGCCATTACTGCTCCTTTAGCCGTAGTCTTGATAAAAGAGCGTCTTGATTCTAACTTTCTGTTTTTCATATACTTTAGATTTATGATTCAAAGTTATTAGAATTATTTCTGATATGCGTTTACATTTATTATTACTATCGGTAACTGAGATTGAAATCAACTACTTTCAGGCAAAAATAATTCAATGTTCCATAGTCACTTAAGAATTGGCATCCTGGCTTTGGTATCCAGAAGCCATTTATTGATCTTTTGATCCAGCTCATTTACTTTCGAAATATTCTCTTTTGCCAGGTTTGTTTTTTCCGATGGATCAACTTTAAGATTAAACAGTTCAAACTGTTCTCCTTCGTATCTCTTAATAAGCTTCCAGTCACCGTCTCTGATTATGCTGTATGGAACCACGTCATTACCCCTGTAATGCGGAAAATGCCAGTAAAGAGGGACCTGATCAAACTTTTTACCCTTAAAAACCGGACTTAGATCGCGGCCGTCAATAACAGCATTTGGCAGTGGAGATTTAGTTACAGTACAAATTGTTGGCAAAAAATCGATAGTAGAAACGGGAAGATCGCATACAGAACCCGGACGAATTGTTCCGTTCCAGTAAATAAACATGGGAATTCTTATACCCCCTTCATATGGATAACCCTTCCCCGAGCGTAAAGGGGAATTGTCAGTCGGACCAATAAGCCCTCCATTATCCGACATAAAAACAATTATGGTCTTTTCAAATAGTTTATGCTTTTTAAGGGTAGTGACCATATTGCCGACTGACTGATCCAGACTCTCAATCATTGCTGCATAAACAGGATTTTTCTGACCATCAAACGGGTCTTTATTTTTATACTTTCCGATTATTTCCTCTTTTGCCATTATTGGAGTATGGACCGTATAGTAGCACATGCTTATAAAGAAAGGTTCATTCGCGTGAAAGTCTATTACGTTAGTGAGTTCATCGGTCAGCCTGTCAGTCAGATATTCATCTTTCCGTCTTGGTGCCAGGTTTGGAAATCCCACGCCCTGGTCATTTTTATAAGGATCAAAATAATTTACCGGCTGTCCCATATCGCATCCTGCAATGTTAAGATCATATCCTTGTTTTTCAGGATAATAGTCATCTGTTCCCAGGTGCCATTTCCCGATATGACATGTGAAATAGCCTGACTTTTTTAAAACCTCAGCAATTGTAACTTCACTTAATTCCATCTGGTAAGGATTGGAAGGTGTCCGGAGACTTTTGCCGGGATTTTCTTCGAATGGTTCAGGAACTTTGATTTCACCTGAGCCCAACTGAAAGCGCGCCCTTATCCAGTCAGTCACACCGACTCTTGAAGGATATCTTCCTGTCATTAAAGAGGCCCTGGTAGGAGAAGAGACTGCACATGCCGCATAAGCACTTGTAAATATCATTGACTGACCCGCGAGCTTGTCAATATTGGGAGTCTCAAAATACCTGCTCCCCATAAATCCTACATCTTTCCATCCCAGATCGTCGACCAGCAGTAAAATAATATTGGGCTTATCCTGCTCCTTCTGACCTGAAGGTGACGAATAACTTAAAACAGGGATTAATCCTGCTGCTGCGATCATAAAATTCTTTACCATAGGCCTTTACTTATTTATTTCTTAAATGAGATGAGAATAGTTGCAATCTCTGTATGTCCATTATTTTTGGCAAAGGTCAGTGCGTCATCCCCGTCGACATCCTTCAGGGCAGGATCGGCATTATACGCCAGTAAAATCCTGACAACATCCAGTTGTCCTTCTGCGGCTGCATACATTAGTGCAGTGAAATGCTCCTCCTTATCAGTTAAGTCAGGATCTGCCTGGTGATCGAGCAGTGTTTTTACCGTGGCAGGATAGGGACCAGATGAAGCCATCATTAAAGCTGTTCGTCCGTTAGTATCGCAGGCATTTATCATGGCTCCCTTTTCGATAAGTATTTTTATGATCTCATCACGACCATTGAATGCGGCGTACATCAAAGGAGTACGCCCGTCCTCATCAATTTTATTTGCATCAAGACCCTCTGTCAGCATCTTCCTGACCATATTTATCTGTCCCTCAAGAGCTGCCTGATGGATTGAAATATCTAAATCAGGGGTATCACTGGTTACACTTTCCTGAACCTCCCGGGATGACTTATCACTTTTCTCATTCCTTGTCTTGCAACCTGTCAATACCCAAAAAGTTACAAGCAAAATTTCAAAAATCAACCAACTGTATTTCATTATTTTACCTTATAATATTCTGCTTATTCCGCCAGGGGGGAACAAATCACATGTTAAAATTATTAATTTAATGTTTGTAAGTGATTGAAAAACAAGTGAGTTTCATAGGATAAAATCTGATATTAAATTTCAATTTTTTTGGGATTCAAGGGTAAGCTGAATGAATTTCTGGTTCAGCTCATCGGAATCTCCATATTTTCCTCGAAGGTCTTCCAGCTTTTTGTGCAGCATTTCCCGGACCTCAGCATATTCAGGATCGTTATAAACGCTTTTCATTTCAGCGGGATCCTTTTCCAGATCATACAATTCCCATTCGTCAATGTCATAGTAGAAATGCATCAGCTTGTAGCGCTCAGTGGCTATTCCATAGTGCCTTTTTACCATATGGACCGACGGATATTCATAATAGGTGTAGTAAACAGCTTCACGCCATTTTGAGCTTTTACCGCTTACAAGTTTCCGGAATGACTCGCCCTGCATCGCATCAGGTATATCAACCCCTGCATAATCAAGGAATGTGGGTGCAAAATCGAGATTTTGCACAAGCTTTTCAATTCTTGTTCCTGGTTTAATCTCCTTCGGATATCTTATTAAAAGAGGAGTCCGGAATGATTCCTCATACA
The DNA here is from genome assembly GCA_963840965.1 of uncultured Bacteroidales bacterium. Lineage (GTDB taxonomy): Bacteria > Bacteroidota > Bacteroidia > Bacteroidales > VadinHA17 > LD21. The sequence continues at coordinate 495,437 of CAWJAW010000005.1, forward strand.
TGAAACGTTTGTCGAACCACCCGTGCTCACCCAGGTAGAAGCCCTGATCGGATGTATAAATTACAATAGTATTCTTATCAATACCGGCTTCTTTAAGATAATTGAGGACCTCTCCGACACCATCGTCAACTGATTTGATACAACGAAGATAATCTTTAATATACCTGTTGAATTTCCAGAGCGCCAGATCCTTCCCTTCAGGCATATCGTCAAGGAATTCCTGGTTTTCGCTTTCATACGCTGCCATCCAGTTATCTCTTTGATCCTGATTCATCCTTAAGATATCCCGGAAGAAATTTGTTGTGTCACCATTGGGATCTACAATAAGCTTGAAATCATGTCCCCATTCAGCATGTCCGTCGATCTGCATCTCCTGCTCCCTGGCCGCCGTTCCCCTGCCATGGAAATCATCGAAAAAGTTGGCAGGCGGTTGAAAAGTAACTTCATCGTACAGGTTCACATATTCCGGTGCCGGCAGCCAGTTCCTGTGAGGAGCTTTCTGATGATAAAGCAGACAGAATGGTTTGCCGGGATCGCGTTTGTTTTTCAGCCAGTCGAGTACGCTTTCCGTAATTATGTCAGTACAGTATCCCTCAATACGTTTTCTCTCACCGTTGATCAGGAAATCCGGATTGTAATACTGCCCCTGGCCGGGCAGGACCATTGAATAGTCGAATCCCTGGGGCAGACCATCGAGATGGATCTTCCCGATCATGGCGGTCTGGTAACCATTTGCCTGAAGCAGTTTGGGGAAGTTATCCTGATCCCAGTTAAATGGCTGGATGTTATCAATTTTCCCGTTAACGAAACTGTGTTTTCCGGTTAGCATAACTGCCCTGCTGGGAGCACTTATGGAATTGGTTACGCATGCCTTCGTAAAAATAGCTCCTTCCCGGGCCAGAATGTCAATATTTGGTGTCTGGTTCAATCCGTATCCATATGCGCTAATGGCCTGGTAGGCATGGTCATCGCTCATTATAAACAGGATATTTGGCTTACCGGCTTCATTATTTTGTAATGAATTACAGCCTGCAATGCCTGTTCCGGCAGTCACCAGAGCCAGCGATTTGATGAAGTTGATTTTCACGATGATTGCATATTTTAAGTTTAGTCTATAGAACTGAAAACCTGTAAGTTGTCCGTGTCTTATAGGTCTCTCCCGGATTCAGAACCGTGGTTGGGAACTCAGGATGGTTCGGGCTGTCAGGAAAGTGCCCTGATTCAAGGCAAAAGCCAGTCCTGTAATCATAAATCACTCCTCCATGTCCGGTCTGGGTTGCATTCAGGAAGTTGCCTCCATAGAACTGAAGACCGGGCTGGTCGGTAATCACCTCCAGCACTCTGCCTGAAAGAGACTCGTAGACCATTGCATCAACCTCCTCAACATTATCGAGAACATAATTGTGATCATATCCTTTGCCAAGAATAAGCTGATCGTAAGGCTCCTCAATTCTCGATTCTATCATTTGCGGCTTAGTGAAATCAAAGGGAGTGCCGGCAACCGGACGTATCTCTCCGGTCGGTATCATGAATGAATCGACCGGTGTAAAGGCCGATGCCCTGATTGTCAGTATATGATCGTTTATATCATCCACTCCTGCTCCGTGAAGATTGAAATAAGCATGGTTTGTCAGGTTAACTACAGTCTTCTTGTCGGTTGTGGCCAGATAATCCATAATGATTTCATTATTGTCGGTCCAGGTATAGGTTACTTCAGCATCAACATTGCCCGGAAATCCCATTTCCATATCAGGACTCCTGTAGGTGAACTTCACGGCAGGAAACTCGCTTCCCTTTACGATCTCGGTATTCCAGACCACGCTGTGCCAGCCCTTCGGACCTCCGTGAAGAGTGTTGGGACCGTTATTTTGCGGCAAGGTGTATTCAACCCCGTCGAGAGTGAATTTTCCGCCTGCGATCCTGTTTGCATACCTTCCTACAGTCGATCCAAATGACATATCACCAGCGAGTGTTGCCTCAAAGGTGTCGTAACCGAAAGTAATATTTTTCTTCTCGCCCTTCCGGTCGGGCACTTCTATCCAGTTTATTTTGGCTCCGTAATTTGTTAATTTTATTACGTTCCCGCTTTTATTTGTAAGAGTAAGAAGAAATACATCCTTCCCATCGTGTTTTCCGAATACTTCCTGTCGTACATTCTTTGACGAGCTGCTGCAATCAGTAAAGAGCACCAAAGATGCAACCATAGCCGCTGCGAGTAATAGATTCCTTTTCATCAGTATTAGAATTAGTTTCTTTTTAGATTTTAAAAATAATCAATTTGAATTCAATTTCCTTCACCTGAACGGAACTGATTTGCAGGAAGACCGGATTTCCCGAATAATGAGGCTTCGGCTCCGTTACGCCAGCAGTACCTCACCGATAAAGGAGCCGTTACCCGGTTTGAGGTAAGCAAGACTTCATCTCCTTCAATTCTTGCATCGGCCTTATGGTACTTACCGTCCGGTCCTGCTATCTCAAACTCCGACAATCCTCCTTCACCGGCCATCAGATCGCCTTCCGTATTGCCGAACATGACCCTTATCCTCCTGCCTTCAGCCTTCATTGACTCGAATACTGGACCCTGACTGACCACATCCCTGTCATAATCTTTTGCCAGGGCAAGATTAGCAAGCCTCTCCCCGACTTCCTTCTTGAAAGGGGGATGAATATTCATCACTGTTGCGATGTCGAGTGTGACAACCATCCCGGTTTTATTAAGTTTCAGTGCAGCCTCCTGCGATTCACGGAGAAAAACCGACTCGGTTGAATCAACACCGCCGTAAACATACGGAGCTATCTGAACAAAGTAGAAAGGGAAATCCTTAATCCCCCATGCCTCTCTCCAGTTCTCTATCATAAGCGGGAATATCTTCGAATATTGCTCATGCCTCCCGACGTTCGACTCGCCCTGGTACCAGATTGCTCCCTTAACCGCATAATTCAGAAGGGGACTTATCATGCCGTTGAATAAAGAGGTTGGTGTTGATGAACCAATCGCCTTTGGTCTCTCTGCTTCAAGATATTCATTGCCCGAAAGACTGAACACATAAAATTTATTTCCTGACAGTTCGGCCACAGGCTGAAATTTCCATTCACCGTCGAGGCTGACTGAAGGGAGCGAATTATCACCGGCAGAAATTTTCATCACGCCGGACATGCCCCAGATACCGCCGCCTCCCTGGTTGTCAATCACCCTTACCGCAATCGTATTGACACCTTCTTTTACAAGGCGACCCGGCACTGGGTACTCCCTCGGAACCTGGTAAAATCCCGATACTTCAGTGGAACCGACAAGCTCCCCATTGAAATATGTTCTGTCCATATCGTCAATGGGGCCAAGCAGAAGCGACAGATCACTGCCTGTCATCTCCCTGGGCAGTTCAACGGTTTTGCGAAACCAGACAGCCCCGTCAAAATCGCCTGTCACCGCCTCAAACATGGCAGGCAGTTTCATCACCTCCCAGCCTGAGTCATCGAAATCAGGCATGGGTGCCTTCCCGTCATTGAAGTCGAGGTCTTTCCACTGTTCTTCACCCGGAGCATCGGCCACAACCTGCCGGTGACTTTCGAGCCACTTCTGGTATTCCTGAAGTAGTGGGATCGATTCTCTGATTCCCCTGACCTCATCGGTGAACTCACCAGCTTCTTCAAGACTGCCGGCTGAAATCCAGGCTTCGGCAGGCGTCCCTCCCCATGAGCTCGCTATCAGTCCAACGGGTACCTTCAAGTCATCATGAAGCTTCCTCCCGAAGAAATACCCGGTTGCGCTGAAAGGACCCACGGTCGAAGGAGAACATACTTCCCATTTCCCTGTGCACTCCTCAAGAGGTTCTCCCGAGACTTTCCTCGCAACTGTAAAAAGCCTGATCTCAGGATATGAAGCTGTAGCAATCGCGGATGCAGAATGCATCACAGTGTCTCTCGGAGGCCATCCTGCAAGGGGCATTTCCATATTCGACTGACCCGAGCAAACCCATACCTCACCAATAAGCACATTGGTGATTGTAATGGCACTTTTCTTTCCGGTTACAGTAATGTCGTAGGGTCCGCCTGCTGCCGGAGTTCTTAGCTGAACAACCCAGTTCCCGTCATCACCGGCCACAGCCCGGCCTTCCGCCTGCCAGCCTGCCGACACAACAACCGTTTCGCCCGGCCTGGCTTTTCCCCATAGCTTTACGTCGACATTCTGCTGAAGAAGCATGTTGTCGCCGATTATTGAAGGAAGTTCAATACTCTGCTTTCCCCTGCCGCAGGCTGCCGACAGGAAAAGAAACAATACTAAGCTGATCCTGATTTTCATCTTTATGTTTATTTGAAATTTTACTCGGCTTTAAAAACCCTGTAGCTGTGAGGTTTAATGGTTATCTCAAAGGTTTCGCCTTCTGTCCTGTCACGACCCCAGACCATACCCGCTGTCTTCCCTGATGAAGTCACTACTTCCCCTGAAATCAAATCAGTGATCTTAGTCACACCCGGGTTTGCAATCACTTTTATTTTAGACTCAGAAGGCAGAAATGATTCAGTAATGAAGGTGTTGTTGTCGTAGGCAAACAGACTTACCATTGAAGGTCCCTGGATACGGAATTTCATGTCGGGACTCAGCACTTCCCTAATCCTGTTGAGAACTCCTTCGGGAAGTTCATACAGATCGCCGAATGATTCGGGGATTGTAAGTACAAACATTGAAGCATTACCGTACCTTCCCTGATGAAGCAATGGCCACCCTACGGGGCCTCCGAGCGCTTCAACATCAGTCCAGGAATCATTCGTAAAATACATTATCTGCGGGATCAGAATTTCCTTGTTTGCCTTGTTAGCCGATCCGAACATGCCTGCCGAGAAATCCGTAACAAGGGCTTTTCTGTCTGTATATTCCAGTTCAATTATATCCTCGATGCCTTTCCCGCTGAGAGCCCTGAGAAGTCCCGAAGTGATCGTGACATCCTTGCCTGCAATAAGCCTAGCCTTGATCTTCGTAACTATATCCGGATCGAATTTTGCCGATTCTGTGAGCAAAACCATCTTCGGATCATCAGGAAACTCAGGTTTAAGATCCATGGGAAGTCCGATCATACCCAGATAGTTATGAAGGAAATCCTCGCCGGTCGAATGGTAAGGTCTGTAACCCTGTATGCCTAAAGGCTTTCCAAGCTTTCCAAGGAATCCATCGACCTTGTCGAAGGTATAACCTGCAGCCCTTGCAACCGTTGTCGGGGTAACCTCTTTACCATTGCTGAGAGTGTAGGGCTTTATCATCTCGTCGTAATCAAAAACCGGCTTCTGATCCTGCCATGCCGCACGGTCGGCCGGTCTAAAGGTTCTTTGCATCTGCCTGAAGTCGAAAAGTGTTATTTCGGGAGCCTTTGCAAACAGGGTTAGCCATAACTGCTCAGCATACCTGTCCATGTAGCTCATTCCTCCTGTATCAACCCATCCTCCCCCGTTTCCGCCGGGCTTGATGTTCTCAAAATACCTGAATATCTGGTATCCAAGGTAAGGCTGAAGATGTTGTCCGGGAGCATTGGCATTCCTGGTCTCGGTCCCCGTATATATACCGTCAAAGAGCGGAGGTTCAGTTTCGAGATTGAATCCGAGACCCTGAAAATGCTCATACCAGTTGGGATATTTCACAACCACCTTAACCTTCGGATTAACAGCCTTTGCGGGGCCAATGATAAGGCTCTGCGAAGCCTCCGTCATCTGCTTCAGCCTGAAATCGGTCCAGCTCATTCCTCCCTTGTCCCTTATACACAATTCACACTTGCAGTCGGTAAAGAAGAAATCATCAAGTATGATTTCGTCAAAATGCCTTGCGGTGAGTTCAATTATCTCCTTCACTTTCCTGCGATGTTCCGGATTGGAATAGCAGTAGGTCTCAAACCTATTCATCTCACTCACGGTCAATGTAATACCGCCAGCTGTTTTCACTCCGCGGCTGTTAAAGAACTTCTTAACCTTCTCAAGCGTCTTCTCATCAACAATTACCATGTCGCGGTGTGTCTCGAGATAGATCTTGTCGACGTGAACCTGACTTGAAATCATATCCCAGATCGGTTCAAGCCACTTCAGGTCGTCCATCTGCCTTACCTCATAGGAACGTGCATAAACCGATACCTCGAAATTGTCATATCCTTTTTCAATCTGTGAAAATGATGCTTTGAACCCCATTAAAACAATGAGCAGCGATACCAATAGAACCTTCTTCATCCTTTTATTTATGAAATTTTGAAACTTGAATTATCTATAGATTTGTTTTTGCTTGTTGGAGTTTATCTGACTGAATTTTTCACAACAACCGGGGCTCCGTCATAAGACACAGTGGCATGAGGCTTCATATCCGGATCAAATTCGATGTTGTTCGTCCTTGTCACCCACACAACGTTGAATGTTCTTTTCAATGCCATGCCAGGGAACTCGCCATTGCGCTCTCCGATTGTCAGTTCACCCGAAGTCTCATCATAATTAATTGGGATGGAACTGAATTCCCCCCTCTCATAGCCATAGTTGATTCCCTCATCCTCATATAAAGTGAAAGAAGCATTCCTGCCGGTATACACAAAGAGGGTGATTGGATCAGCCGGTTTCTGAGATGTGTATTCTATTTCGGGCCCAAACGGAATTATGGATCCCTCCCTGATGAAGAGCGGCAGCCTCTCGTAGGGAGCACTCACATCAAGATATCTGCCGCCCGGGATGAACTGTCCGGTATAAAAATCATACCATCCGCAAACAGAAGGGAAATAGACCTTCCTGGTTCTGGCCTTATATTCATAAACCGGGGCCACAAGGATCGAGGGCCCTAACATGTACTGGTCGCCGATGCTCCTGACCGCGGGTTCGCTTCCGAAATCCATCACCATGGCCCTCATGATCGTGTAATCGTTGAACCATGTCATTCCGGCAAGGGAATAAATGTACGGCATGAGCCGGTACCTCAATTTGTCGTAGTAAACCATGCTCCGGTACGAAGGTGTTCCGGGAGGCGATATATTGAATATCTCCCTGTAGGGATACTGCCCGTGGCTCCTGAAAAGAGGACAGAATGCACCGAACTGGAACCATCGTGTGTTCAGTTCCCTCCATTCGATGAGATCTTCCGATCCTTCATCAGCCCGGGTGTACCGGTTCTCAACACAGAATCCGCCGATGTCAAAGGTCCAGTAAGGGATCCCCGAAAGGGCAAAATTAAGTCCGGCCGGTATCTGGGCCTTCATATCTTCCCACCTGGTGCCGATATCACCGCTCCAGGTGGCCGTGGAATATCTCTGCAGGCCGGCAAATCCGCTTCGGGTAAGCAGGAAAACGCGCCTGTCGGGGTCTGCTTCCCTCTGCCCCTCATAAATAGCCTGGGCGTTCATCAGGGCATAAGTGTTGAAATACTTTGTTGAAGGCCCAAGCGCCGTGGGCGTCGAAAGCTTCTTCCTGTACTCAACGCTTGCATTTGAAAGAATATCTGGTTCTGAGGCATCCATCCACCAGGCATCAAATCCATGGATATATAGATGATCCTTCATCTGTTCCCAGAATAGTTTGCGGGCCCCCTCGCTGTAAGGATCATAGAATGAACCGATGTAGCCCTTGCCTATCCAGTCCCTGACACTGTCGGCCACGGCCTGTCTGTACATCCACCCATTATTATCGAACTCCTTGTAATGATCTGTTGTGTGATAGAATTTAGGCCACACCGAGATCATTATCCTGGCATTCATCAGATGAACCGAATCCACCATACCCTTCGGATCGGGAAAAAACTGCGGATCAAACTCATGCGAGCCCCAGGCATCAACAGGCCAGTACGACCAGTCAAGCACGATATTATCGAGTGGAATTTGCCTTTCCCTGTATTCCCTGACCACATTGAGCAGTTCACCCTGCGACCTGTACCTCTCGCGGCTCTGCCAGTAGCCCATCGACCACTTAGGCATTATCTGAGCCTTACCGGTCAGTTTTCTGTAGCCGCTTATGACTTCGTCGAGGTTGCCTCCCCGGATGAAATAGTAGTCAATCTGGTCGCCCATCTCCGAAGTAAGTGTAAGGTCTCCCTGTTCTTCAGCCGTGCGCGGGCTCAGGGCCTTGAGACCAATATATGAGATACCTCCGTCGGGTTTCCATTCGAGCCTTACCGTGTATTCTTTACCCTGCTCCAATATTCTTGAAAACTTGTATGTATTCGGATTCCACGCGGTCCTCCATCGTTCCGGCACCACAAGCTCATCACCGATCCAGAGCTTTGTATAGCCCGCATAATAAAGCCTGAAATGATAGTTCCCCGTCTCTGCAGGTTCTATCTCGCCGGTCCAGGTGATTAAGGAATTGCCAAAGGGAAATCCCTCCGGAAAATTCTTTACGGTCTCGAGGTTTTCATAGTCGACCGACGATTCGGACCTGCGTGTAAACACTCTGGATGTGTCACCGTCAGTATAATACGAAGCAGTCAGACCTCCCGCCTTTCCTTCATCATCATAAAGGGTGAACAGGTCTAGTTGTGAGTAGTCTCGGGGATCACCAAATTTAGTAAGGGAATAATTGTCCCAGAGAAGCCCGTAATTTTTGCCGGATACTATAAAGGGGACTGACACCTTGGTGTTGTATTGGTACAGGACCTCGTTCAGTCCCTTGTAGTTGAACTCATCAGACTGGTGCTGTCCAAGCCCGTAAAAGGCCTCATCGGGGGGTGAACTGAATACCTGGCCCATAGCGTATCCCCTGGTGTCCTCAATAGTTATCCGTTTGAAAGATTTACCGCCGCCAGGCTTTTCCTTCAGGAGAATCTCCCCGTTTTCGTCTGAAAAGGTAACCTGCCCGTCGGTGAGAGCCACTTTTGCTGTAACCTTCGGCGCAATTACAACCAGAGTGTCGGGGTCCTCCCTGACCGTAAACGAAGGTACACCGGTCTGAGGACCTACAACGCAAAGGCTTGAATCGTTAGAAAATTCTTCCTGAGCAGTGGCCGTAACATGGATTATGCCTTCGTCAAGAACTTCGATCCTTATCAGTTCCGGAACATACGGAATATCGGATTTAAGTCTCATTATCACCCCGTTATCCGTTTGCTCCCAGGTGGTCTCAGAGCAGGAAGGGAAAAGAATAACCGCCGCTGAAATTATCAGAAATAGCCTTTGCATGGGTATATGGATAATATTTGACAATCGTGCCGGTGTAAAATACAGACTCAGCCTGGCTGGCCAGGAGAAATCAATAATAAAAATAAGTTAATAATGGAGAACTCCGAAGAATAACCGGAAGGATTTCCTTAAAATTTAAACCGACAGTTCTGCTTCAATCTCTGTAAGCAGATCATCCCTGCAAATATCGGCTTCTATAAACACAATCGGCGATCCTTTGAACTGCTCGTTGCAGATCTCCCTGACCACGCCGAAATCCTCCTGCTTCTTAATATAGACACGCAGGAGCGAGAACCTGCCGGGCTCATCCTTTCCGGTGAGTGTGCTTATTCGCACCCTGTCGGCAACCTTCCTGATGTTTTCAATGGTTACCATTGTCTGTTCTGCAACATCGCCCCTTCCTATCGTATCCTGACCGATTATTGACGCCGTTCCCGAGACGAAAAGAGTGTTGACGGCTTTATTGAGTACCAGGAGTCCTCTCTCAAACTGCGGGGGATTCTTTGCAGAGCTCATACCAAGGGGTTGTCCCTTAAGCACCTCCTGACCGTACTCATAGGCATTGACCTGGCTCGGATTATTGACCGGATTTATCCGTACCGTTTCATCCGATCTGATGGCACAGAAATCGAGAAAGACACCGCCATATTTCATTCCGACACCGGTTGCTGCCGGGAATCCGTGTATTGTTCTGTATTTGCTGTAGTATTCAGTTCTTACTTCATTGAATATCTGGTAATTCTGAAATCCATTATGCATCCCGAGAATATCCCCTATAAAATTCCACTGCCGCACTATATTGTTGAAAGTAAGATTTTCCCTTTCAAGTATCTCTCCCATTATGTCGAAAGCTGCCTCAGCTCCTTTCCTGGTATCCTCATGGTCATTGTCCCGTCCAAGTCCGGCTGACCAGACTTCCTTGCCATTATCCGATTCGATAACAACATAGGGGAATTCACCAAGGAATCGTGTAGTTATTCCCGACCTGCTTCCGGCCGAGAAAAGGGCCTCGACAGCCACGCTGAACGGTTCCTCAGGTGGATGGATAGAAACATTGAATGCAGGGCAATGATCGCTGAATCCTGAAATTACAGACCGTGCAATTAATTGCTTCTTCTTTGAATAAACAGACAAATCGGGAACGCTGATGAAAATATTCAGCTTTACCGGCCTTAAGCCTTCCGAAATATCCGCTGAAATCTGCTTCCTGCACTGCTCCCATTCATTCTCAACACTTCCTTTCACTGCAGGAGTGTATATCCTGTATTCCTTCACCATAAAATTCAATCTTGAAGCGCAAAATTAATATCTTTTGCCGGAGAACCAATTATTTTCAGCATAGCCCGCCCGTCGGTGGCTACCTTGCCCGTTACAAATTCAGGAATATTGAACGATCTGAGACATGAATCGTAGAACCCGGGATCTTTCTGAGGCACCATGAAGGGTTTGCTGAATGTTCCGTCTTCATTCATATGGGCAATGAAGGGGCGCGTATACAAACCGTCAACCCTGCGGCTGCTGAAGATCATCCATCGCGAGTTGGATGACCACGAGTGATAACTCTCAGTCTCAGGACTGTTAACCGCATCAACGGGATAATAATTTCCGGTCGTCATATCGAGCCTGTAAAGATCGGCCTCCCTGTGCCATATCGAAAAATTACCGTAGTCTGAAAGGGTAAATATAAGTGCGGTCCCATCAGGAGATATCCTCGGGAATGAAACGCTTCTGCCAGTACGCTCAGCACTTACCAGAGTATCGATCGAGTCGCCGAAACGGCCTGTTGCCGGATCAAAATCAATGCTGCACAGACTATATTTTATCCTGTCGTATTCCTCGGGCTGCTTTCCCTTCTTAGCACTGCAGAAAAAAAGCTTTTTGCCGTCATGCGAGAAGCACGGGAAAGTCTCAAAGCTCTCTTCAGTCATCAGCCTGCTGGTGGAGATCAGCCTTTTATTCTTTATATCAAACACCACAATATCCGATTTTGAGTCGAACACCTCTATCCTCTTATCGCTCACAGAATGGAAAACCTGCTGGATATTGTTCACCGAATAAGCAATGTAATCCTCCGAAGGATGCCAGTAAGGATAAACACAGTTTGATATTGTTTTGCTTGTTTTTGTGTTAAGCTTCACCGCCTCGCCGTCCATCACAAGCATGGTGCCGCCCACGTTGCCCCTGAGGTGGAACATCATGTTACCGGGACTGTTGGCCTGGAAAGAGTGGCAATTCATGCAGGCTCCCGGAAGCAGGCGATTATCGATTATGGTTCCCTGTTTATAGGAAGAAAGCTCCCGCTGATAGATCCCCATTTCGCTCCAGGTCTCATAACCCGGGGCAATGAGCCTGTATACGATCCATGGATCAACAGGATCGTTGCTGACATGAATGGAGAAAGGCTCGTATTTCTTCCAGCCGCCTTTGTCCGAAGAATATATTGTCACCTTAAGACTGCCGCCACGGCTGTTGTCGAGAAGCTTTTTCCATGTGGCAGCAGGAATAAGGATTTCTCCCTTTCCCTTGATTTTCAGCGTTTCTGAATCCCCTTCAATAAGTGCAACCGACCTGTTTGAATCCCCTTCGATCCTGAAATTGAGAGGAGCGATTCCCGAAGGTATCACAACATCGCAGTAATCGGGAAAAATAACCGGCTTCGAACCGGTTTCCTCCGCATCCTCCCACCCTGTTCCGCATGAGGCGGCCAGCAGAAGCACCGAAAACAAAAGAATATATCGTAATGAATTTGTCATGTTGATCCTGTGTTATCCTTAGTCTCCTCAACCTGGCTCAGCTCGGCATCCCCGAAGTGCAGGTAATACCAGTATGTGGCGGCATATTTTTCTGCAAGCCGCGTCTCGGCATCGGGTCTGGAAGTATAGATATCGGCATATGCCATCATGCGGGTCTTCGTTTCACGGCTGATATACGAAGGAGCATCGTTCACCGGATCCTCGCTGTTCAGTCCGACGATGTACATTATCGCCTCCTGGTACGAGACCGGCACCGTTTTATACTGCATTTTCTCCATCACCGGTATCAGGTTGACAAAATTCCGGAGATCCTTGTTTATCATGTAAAAGGCCATCAAGTATTCGAATGCTACCTTGTTACCCGGATTTTCCTTTACCATCCTGTTGAGAACCGCCTCAATGTTCTTTATATGAAAGAAATAGTCGCCCCTTACACTGAATTTCCGCTTTTCGCCCCAGTCGGGATGACTGTTGATTTTATCCTCATTCCCCAGAAAGGTCATTGTCTCCTTCGCCCATTTCCTGTAAAACAGTGTATTCTCCAGAAGTCCGAGGTATTTCTCCGATACCTTGTACTGCCCGTTTATAAGGTTGGTTTCGGCCAGACGCTTTATCACCCTGACCGACTGTCCCATGTCGGGGATTGTCTGCATGCTTTCAAAGGCATACTCCTGGGAGGCGTTAGTAAGACTCAGATGGTAAAGGATCTCGCTTCCCATCAGGGCAGTCACGTATTCCCTGTTGAATGCAAGGAAAAGTCCGTTGACGCCATGCTGGTTGTATTTGAACATGCTGTTCCCAAGCTCTCCGGTTTTTGCAAGCGACAGGTTGAGCATAGAAAGCGAAAGGTAGTTTTTAGGAGGCTTCTTTTCCGCATATTTGATAACATCCTTCCACCTTTCATTCCTCACAAGGTAATCATAGGTCATGATCTGCTCCGCTTCAAAATTGGCAAAGCTCCTGAAGCCAAAGAAGGCCAGCAGGGCAAATACACCTGCCTGAACGGCAAGGGCCGGCTTCATATGCTTTTCCCTTATCACTGCCAGATTAACTGCAATCATCAGTACCGGAGGAAGGATGAAAAGAAGGAATACAGCGCCGGGTAAAGTGGTGCGAAGATTATAATAGAACTCCGTAATGTAAGTCAGCATTATGGGCTGCTGGATAAGAAACTGCCGTACCAGAAACGGGATGCCTGCCGTAAGGATGATCAGGGCCGGGAAATACAACCACCGGCTGAAAGTCCCTCTTCCTGGTTTGCTGACTTCTTCATCCCTCCCAGACCTTCTCCACAACAGTGATTCATAAACAAAAATGACAAGGAGAAGACTCAGGTAAGAACCTCCGGCAAGCCAGTAGACAAGCGGGATAAGGACAAGACCGGTAATGAACCTCCTGGTCTGACCGGTGATACTCATATATATCAGTCCTGCAACCATTGCGATCAGGAAACCGGTAATTGAAGAAAACGGATAGAATTCGTTGCAAAGGATCATTCCGGCAAGCAGTGAAGGAAGGAAGCTGACAGGAAAAAGTTTGGGATCAGGATTAATTAAAGCCAGCATCCTCCTTATTACCAGCTGTAATACCAGAAGCAGTGCAGCAATGATGAGTGGCCCGGCAAAAGACAGGTAGTAAAACTGTGTCAGGAAATCTCCCAGCCAGCCGTTGAATCCTCCGGGGAACGCAATCCTGGAAGTAAAATAATCACCTGTCAGCAGAAACAGCTGAAACTGCTCCGCAAAATGAAGGTGGCTGTTGTAGAAGAACATAAAGAATATGAAGATCCCGGCAAAGAAGATCCCGGAAAACAGAAGGTCTGAATAGCGAATAAACTTTTCGTTCTTCATAATATCCGGCTGATGGCAGATGTAACAAAACTAAGGAATTTTATTTAAAGTTCCGGCTTTGGTTAGACCAATGCGTAACATGCGCAAGGACCAGGTCTTTGTATCCCAGACATATTGCCTAAAAACATACGAATTTTCATCGATTAACGATAATTTTTCATATGATAAACAACAAATATTTTACCTGAAACGATATGAATTTCACAGTATTGCGATCCTGCTGCTTCCCGCTTCATTATTTCCCCGAGAGCAGCTGATCGGCTGCAAGCACCAGGAACATGAAGTTAGTCGCACCTCCTCCCATAACGTATTCCTGCTGCTGCCACAGGTAAGGCCAGTCGAGCAGTTCAGGAAAATCGGGACGGATAAGCGCTGTTCCCGATGAAACGCCTCCGGGAATGTACGACCAGTCGGCCCTGTTGACGCCGTAGGCAACGAGGGTAGACCGTGCTCCTACACCTGATGCAAATGATGAGGTGTTGGTTCCGGGATGCACTCCGAGGATGAAATTCAACGCATCAAAAACCGGTGCTGAAGGGAACACATCAGGAAAGGCCTTATGCAGGTAATACTGCCTGACGCCAAAGGACTGGATATCCCAGCCTGCTCCCCAGATACTTGGCCGGTAAGGAACTCCGAAAGGTGTTTCCGCAGCTTGCTTCATTATGCCTTCCGACACTCCTTTCAGGGCATCCTTAACTGCTGCAGTAAATCCCTGATCGTTTATTGCAGGAAGAGTACGGGCTATAAGCCAGCCAACCTGGCCGATACCCTTGATGACTGCCTCCCGGTTATTGAGTATGTAATCCCTGTATTGCTGCTCCCGGGTTGTAAGATAAAGCTCAGATGCTGCATGCAGCTTCGAATTGATTGTCCTTCCGGTCAACTGGTAATCACTTGAAAAGATCGCTTTGGCAAGCTCAAGGCATTGCATGCTGAGGGTATCGTTGAATCCCTTCAAAACCCTTGCTGCTGCTGCTATATGCGCGGCTGTGGTAAGCTCGCGCGAGGGATTGTTCTCGGTGAACACCCAGCGGTCGTCGACCGGTGAGGAATGTGTACCGGTTTTCTCTCCGGACTTCAGCCTGCTGTCGTGGATCAGACCGTCGGTCATGGTTGAACCGTCGCCAAGCATAACATACTGCCTCTTTTCAGGACATATTATCCCCCTGTAAAGCCGGCCCAGATTACGGTAACCGCCAACCACCGACAAAGCTCCATGTTCAATCTGCTGGAGCAGGTCGGGCTTGCCGTCGGGCTGGTGAATTTCAACCACCTTGGTGCCCTGGTCGACTGATGTTTCGTCGTAGTCAACTCCAAAAGCCTCGTAAGCTCCTATCAGAATATAAACCTCTCCGCTCTGTGACTCCACTCTAAGGTCGTAGTCGCCTGCATCATGCCATCCTCCGATGTTGAGTCCGGGCACATGATCGCCTGATTTGTAACTGGTGAGTGTCGAACTGCCCTGAATGTACCCGTCAAAATGATTATGGTCAACCGGAGCCATCCTGGCATCGTCCATATGACACAGTCCGTGCCATACACGGTATTTCTCGTTCACCCTCATGTGACACATCTGAACGGGCAGGAAGTACTCCAGAGTCGGTTGCCAGACATTCCTTTCAAAAACGTCGTCGGCAATCCTGAAAGGCTGGGACTGTTCATTGCCGTATTTTACGTAATAAAGTCCCTCATGGGTTATTTCTGAAAAATCAAATTTCAGATACTTGTATCTCAGGAAGGTACCCCAGTATTCGGCTTCGGCCGGACTCAGGGGCGTAGCCGATCCATTTTCTTCAACCCTCATCAGGACAGGCGTTCCGAATACACTTTCATTCTTGTCGATCTCAATAATAGCCACCTTTTCCTGACCAGTGCGATAGCCTATCTGGGAAACATGGATCATGGGAGAACTCTTCCATCCTTCGACCATATTAGGAGAAATAACCCATTCGATGGCATTCTTTGTCGCCCCGGCGGGCACTACCGTCCTGACTACATACCAGCCGTTATTGTGAACATACCTGCCGTCGAGAAGCTGAAGATCGCCTGTTTTTGATTCAATAGTCATCCTGAGAAGATCGGTCTCGGGAGCCACCACCAGCTTCCGGCCTTTTGCCATGGGCTGAGCGGCAACTATTTCCCCTTTTGCATTTATCATAGCCGGACCATTGGCCTGCTGGGTGAAAATCCCTGAACGGTCGTCCATGAACCAGGTTTTACCGAAGAGAATACCCGGGAACAATTCCATATTGAAACCTACTTTGCCGATAAACTCTTCAGGAACAGGGGCGTCAAGATCGACAGTAACAACAACAGACTCTCCCCTTGCAGTCACCCTGACCGAATAATTCAAGTTAAGGTCGGGATATTCGATCGGATTGAATCCCTTACGGTTTATTGCCGGATCTGGATAAGCAAGCTTTGCCGTAATCGAGTTCCATGTTGAATCGACTGTCCTCCCCAGCTGCTTTGGTATTGGCTGCCACTGGCCGGGCGTCTCGTCAAGCCTTATGTCGCCGTTGGTAGCCAGCCTCTGACCATGCATGATCACTGCCACCCCTCCCTGATGACCTTCGGGATAAATATCCTGAAAAGCCATCACATTTACTCCTCCGCGTTCGAAATATTCCAGCTTGTTCAGAATGAATCCCTGCGAGAAAGCAGCTTGAATTGCAAGGAAGAACCCTGCTGCCATTAAAAGTCTTTTCATTTCAGTCAGTTTATCTAAATCACATTCCCTTTTTTATCCACACAATCGACCCATCCTCCGGGTGAGGCCTTCCCGGCTTGTAAGTGTACTTAATCCTGTTCCTGTTGTTTCTGACATAGTTTGGAACGGCCATCATCGGGGTTCCGTCTGCCCATTTACCAGTGATCACCATGATCCCGCCCAGAAGGTCCTTTTTCCATTCAAGCGACAAGGGACCGGTGCCAATATACTTGTCGATATCGGGCTGATCGGCTTTTTCCACATTGTAGATCATGGGGCCGTACCGGAGTGCTGTCCTGCCCCTGTCAGCCACGATCCTGTCGTCGGCAGTTATGGTTTGAATCTCCATCGGCAATTCGAAGCTGATCCTGTCGCCTTTTTTCCATTTCCTGGTTATGACTGCATATCCTCTGACAACATTAACAGGGATATCTTTACCGTTTAATTTCAGCGATTTCAATCCTTTCACCTCAGGAGAGGACCTGTATAAACTGCTAGTGGTCCGGTTCGGAACCCTGATATGTACCGAAAACCTGGCTTTCCTTGCCGGATTAACAATAACCGACACCTTGCCGTTCCAGGGATAATCAGTCTCCTGGATCATCTCAACATTGGTTCCTGCCACTTTTTCAACATTGATTGTACTGCCGATAAACATGTTGACGTAAATGCCATCCTTCCCCTTGACATAGGTCCAGGTGGGTATCATCAGAAGGGTCCGGGGTATGTTGCCCACACAGCAGGGGCAAACGTGCCACGAATAACGCGACTCGCCTGAATTCAGGGGATTATCATAATAGAAGTGTTTTCCTTCGTGATCAATTGAACCCAGAAGTGCATTGTACATAGTCTCCTCGTACAGGTCGGCATACTTTGCATCATGGTATGCAAGGTTCATCTTATACTGGAAAAATATAAGTCCGCAACTGGAACACGATTCACAGTAGGCATTGTTCCCAAGGGAATAGTCGGGTCCGAAGCCTTCGGATGTTTCACCGCTTCCTATACCTCCTGTGACATAATATTTTTTGTTCACCAGATTGTCCCACAACGACATGACTGCACTCTGGTAATCAACATCTCCGGTCTCTGCCGCTACATCAGCCATGGCTGAATAGTTGTAGACAGCCCTTACGGCATGCCCTACAGCTTCATACTGCTCCTGAACCGGTACATGGCTCTGATCATACTGGCTGCCGTTGTTGCGGTTATCAAGAAGAAACTTTGCCAGTCTGATATAGCTGTCGCCCTTTCCGTTTCCTTCCATATCATTCACAAAGCGGCCGAACCTGACAAGAGCCTGCTCCATCTCCTGATGACCGTCGTACCAGGCTTTCTTACCCGGACCTATGTTTGCCACCCAGCAGTCGGACAGTTTCTTAGCCGCATCATAAAGCCTCCTGTCCTTTCCTTCGGTGAGAGTATAGTGATTGATGGCCGATTCGATGAAATAACCGGCAACGTATCCTTCATGATTGCCACGTGTTTCGGGAGCCCATTTCGATTTCCAGCGTGTGGTATCACGAAGCGTCCAGGCGGTATGAAGATAACCGTCAGGTTCCTGTGCAGAAAGCACTACAGGTATCCATTTTTCGAGAGTGTTTCGCATCCTTTCCTGGGTCGCTATGATCTCCCTGTCGCCCTGAGGATCGATCATCAGGGCTATGCACATCGATTCTATGGTCTGATGAACCCATGCATTTGAAAAAACATAGCCCTTGTGACGGCCATGAGGCTCCCCGCGGAGTGCCTTTGCTGCTTCAATGAAGTTATCGAGGCCGCCGGGACCAAGTGTAAGAGTATCTCTCTCTATCTGATCGATGCACCAAGGAATCCAGTTGACCATCAGAGCCTTTGCCCTTCCTGTCCATAAAGGGCTGTTGATTTTATACCTCTTTGTATAAACAACATCCAGCCTCTCGTCAGGAGGAGGAGTGGTCACTTTTACCGAAAGATCCGATACTGAAGAGAGACTGCCCTCGCGGGTCATCATCGAAAGGACATATTCTCCGGGTTGTGAAAAGACCGCTGTTGTTACAGGGTTTTCCGGCTTTTCAAAGGTCACGTTTCCTGGTCCCGATTTTTTTGTCCATGCGATTCCTGTAACCGGAGTAACCGACCTCGTTGAGCCCGACAGGTAAGTCTTTCCGCCGGTCATCACCGACCTGTCCGGACCGGCATTAACCACAGGCGGATGGCCGGGACTGCCGGCTGTCTGAAAGACCTTCCATTCCAGAAGTGTGCCCGGGAATCTTTCGGCTGAATCGACCTCAAGCCTTAACCGGGTCGTCTTCACCGGATCGAAAGTTGTAGTATTGAATTCATTGTTGACAAGGCCAAGCCCTGCCGTATTTGTAACGGCTTCAAAATCACTGCCGTTCCACCAGGTTATCCTGTACTCCTTTGGCAGTCTGACTGCATTCCCGAAATTCCACCAGAACACGGAAATTCCGGCAGTGGTAACCGGCTGGCTCCACTCATACCCGACCCACTGGTTGGAAAGCCTAGCCGGTGGACGATTCGTTCCTGACCTCACACCTGAAGCTGTGGCAGGAGTCAGGCCGTCGTTGAGAAACACCGGAGAACCACCATAGCGGGCCGAAGTGGATGGGGTTGCAACTAAAGCCAGGTTTCGCGAGGAATCCTGGGCATTCGAATAACGGCCTGTCAGCAATAACAACGAGCCTGATACAAGCAAGATGATCATTAAGAAACGAAAGCGGAGGATGGGTTTCATAATTGAGCAGATTTTATTATGGTTGTCTTACTGAAAAGATAAACAATTCAATCCAATTCGTGTATCCCCGGATCAGGTGCAGAGCCTGCCGGGACAGGAAAGCCAAAAAAATCCTTTAAAGGAGGATCGAAACCATACATCGGTTGTATCTGAATTCCGCTGTCCTTTATTTTTGATCCCTGCGGGAGCATCAATCCGGTAAGAGAGTCAAGCCTGTATGGATCAGTAAGGTCAGTATCCAACGGACCTTCAAGGACCGGATCGGCCACATTGCTCCAGATATTTGCAGTGAAACTGCTGCCTGTGTTCCTTCCGCTTATCCTGAGATCGTTAGTAATAAAGACGTTGTTGCAGAAAAGAAAGTCCTCGTGCTCCGATGCATTCTCATAACTGACAGCAGGAGCTGACTCGCTGTAAACCACATTGTTATAAATATAACAACCTGTCAGCTGACTGCTTTCGTCCGATCCGTTCCAGATAAAGAAGCTTCCGGCGCCTTCTGTGGTATGTGCATCATTGATGCTTACACAGTAACGTATAATATTGTTTGCCCAGTTGGCAGCCCCCGGATACTGGAACAAGCCAAAGCCGGCACCTTCGTTTTCGTATGAAAGACAATACTGAATGAGAGAATTGGTAACCCCGCCATCAAGGTCAAATCCGCCGCCGTCCTTTCCTCCTTTTGAAGTCCGGTTCCTGTAACTTATGCAATACTGAATCGTAACATGATCGCTCATCCATGCCCAGATACCGACCGGACCATTTCCCTGGCGCGGCATATCCCATCCGTTGTTGGTTGCCGTGCAATGATCGATTGTAACATCCCGGGATACACCGACCAGAATTCCGTTGCCGCTGTGGTTATCAAGAATTGTCGGGTCACCTGCGTTGTTCTCTGCCTTGCAATCTTTTATCAGAATACTTGCTGATGAATCCTGGCTGGAACCCATTATGTTGATCCCGCAGAAACCGTTCCCGGAAGCAGTCACATTCTTTACTTCTGTATTTCTGCAGTTATAGAGGTCAACTCCTGACTTCTGAAATCCTCCGGCATTCATATCCCCGATTGTGCAATTTTCGCAGTTGACCATATGAAGGCCGTTCGTGGAATTGCTTTCCTTGCGGCCGGCACCTGTGAGGTCAAGATTTGAGATGCGAATATTTTCGCAATTTTTTATGCGAAAAGATTCGTAATCTCCGCCATTAACCGTTGCCCTGCCTTCGCCATGGGAGGTGATATGAAAAGGAAGGGAATCGGTTCCCTGAACCCCGGTCAGGACAAGGGTGCCTTCAAAAGTCTGACCTGCAGCAAAGTATATATTGCCAGACTGTGACAGAAGGCGGGTATTCAGTTCGGATATTGTCTTGATTGGCTTCCGTAATGTGCCTGGATTTTTATCACTGCCAAGCAGGTTGTCGAGATAATAATCCCTTACAGTAAGCGGCCTGTCCTTTTCAGAGTTCCTGCAACCACCGGTTAAAAGTGTGGCTAATATCAGTGTTGTAAGTATCTTATTCATAATAATTAAAGCATATTTTGAAATAAGAAGTATTTAACCACAGAGAATCACGGAAAAGAAATATTAAAGAGAAAAAAACTTAACCACAGAGAACACGGAGGAACACGGAGTTAAAATCAACAACAACTAAAAATCAAAAAGTTACTCAACTATCCATTCGTAGATCCCTGCTGAGAATTCCCTGTTAAGTTTCACACGTAATTTAACGGCAGATGTCCTGACCGGTTCGAAATCAACTGAATCCCAGCTATCCTTTGTAACCGGGTAACCTGATTTCACCTTAACCGGGTTCCAGCTGTTTCCTGTTTTGTACTGCAACTCCCACTCATCCGGAATACGGCAGCCTCCGTCAGGTCCGTCGTCGAACCAGTATACCCGTGATCCTGAAATGGTCTCAGGCTTTTCAAAATCGTACTGAACATAAGCCCACTGATCCTTATCGGGCCACCAGTGATAATAGGTCACCGAACGGTCGTTTGAATTTGAAGGTTCAGCCTGATCATTAAGGGCAGAAAGGGCCCTGGTTACCTTGTTGCCTGTCACCTTGCTCCTGAAAGCAATTGTAGGGGCTGGAAGCGGCCTGGCGCTTTCGGTTGTAAATGGGAGCCATACCATCATCTGACCTGGTCCCCTGTTGTTCCACAGCGCATAAGGAATTAATGTTACCGGCTGCTTTTCCATTGTTTCCACTTTCCCGTCGAGTGTTTTAAGCGTCTGATAACCCGAAGTCTTAATTACCCTGGTTCCGTTTAAAAGCTCTTTTTCAAATCCGGAAGTGAAACCCGATTCTCTGTCAACTATCAGGTTAAGCACCCTTCCTTCAGCATTGTCAGGCCATTCGGCACAATACATCACCGGTCCGCTCTGAACAGCAATTTTGCCCGCATCATCCGTTATGCGCTCATCGGCAACGACAGTCCTGACTGGCATCGGAAACTCAAGACTGATCCTGTCTCCCTTTTTCCATTTTCTCTTAATTACTGCATATCCGTTCAGGAGTTCAGGATTCACTGCTTCACCGTTTACCGATATGGAATATTTTTCACTATTGTCATCTCCAAACTTGTATAGCCCGCCCGGGATGGCTTCATTCCTGGCCCACCCCGGAATACGCATAAGGACTGTAAAGCTTACCGGCGATTCGGGATCAACCGACAGCTCTACATTTCCATCCCATGGGAAATTGGCCTTCTGCGAGACTTTAACCTTGTTCTTGCCAAGGGTTATATCAGCATCGTTTGAAATATAGAGGCTGACATATAGCTCCTTGTCTGTAACTCCATAAATGTAGCCGGGAATGGCCGGGACAAACCTTGCCACATTCGAGGGGCAGCAGGCGCATCCAAACCATGCCTGACGTTCATGCTGGCCGTTCGATTCAAGCGGATTGGGGTAAAAGAACCTGTCGGCTGAAAGCGAAACTCCCGAAAGCATTGAATTATAGAGAGTTTTTTCAAGAATATCCATGTATTTCCCCTCGCCGTGGAAAAGAAACAGCCTGTGATTCGTAAAAATATTGCCTATCGACGCGCATGTTTCACAATATGCCGACATGTTGGGGAGCACAAACGGGTCTGCAAAGCCTTCGTTCCCGCCGGTGGCGCCGATTCCTCCTGTTATATAGATCTTGCCATAAACGATGTCCTCCCATATCTTTGTAATGGCGTTTATGTAGGCGCTGTTCCTTTCAATTGCCGCAATATCGGCCATTCCCGAATACATGTAGGTTGCCCTGACCGAATGTCCGACAGCCTGGGTCTGGTCAACCACCTTTTGATGAGCCTGGTTGTATTCTTCACCCTTAGGTCCCCTGATATCAAGAAAGAATTTTGCCAGATCGAGATATTTCTTGTCGCCTGTTGCCCTGTATAATTTAACCAGTCCCATCTCTATCACCTGGTGACCAGGATACACTGCCAGTTTATCGGGCCAGAAATCGTTGTACACCAGATCGGCCGACTTGATTGCAATATCGAGAAGCGAGCGCTTGCCGGTAGCCTGATAATGGGCAACGGCAGCCTCATAAAGATGGCCAAGGTTATAAAGCTCGTGGCTGAGTATGGAATCAAGCTCCCATCTGTTCGGACTTGCCCATTCATGAAGACCTTTCCCTCCATGCATCTCTGCTATTGTACGGTTCGTGTATAGATATCCGTCTTCTTCCTGGGCCAGGCCGATTTTATGGATAAGCGTATCTATATATGCATCCAGTTCGGGATCGGGACTGGTCTGAAGGGAATAGGCGGCACCTTCGATGATCTTGAAAACGTCAGAATCATCAAAGGGGTAAATTGTTCTGAAGGTTCCGGTATCCAGTCCGGCGGCAATCTCAAAGTTCTTAACCCTTCCTGAGGATTCACAGTAAGAGAAGGCGATCGGGATTGTGACATCAGCATTCTTCTTTATCCTCGGGGCCCAGAAATCATCGGTCAGCTTTACGGATGTAAAGGACACGGGACGGATGGGGTAGTCAGCATCGGAATTCTTATTGCAACCGGGTACAATAAGAATTAACAGTGCTGCAGTCAGGAGGTTATATGTCTTTTTCATTTATTTAGTCAATTCCAGGACCACGACCGATTTTGCAGGCATTGTAACCGTAAGCACTCCGTTTTTGTACGTGTGACCGTTGAATGCTGCCGGCTTTACCCTATCTGCTGCTTCAAACGTGTTGTGTGCATTTATTGCGTCGGCTGTCAGTACCTCACCGGTGACCTTTTTATATGTTTCTCCTATGATCGGGCAGGTAAGCACCACAGGCTTGTTAGGATTAAGGTTTGCAAGTGAAATATGCATTATCCCCTCCTTGTCGACAGATGCGGAGCCTGATACTGCGGGTATCCTGCGATCGCCGGATACGTAATCTTCACACCTGAGGTCAGTTTTGAGCAGCCTTGCTTCCTGATGGACCCTGAACATCCTGAACACATGATAAGTTGGTGTGAGAACCATAAGGTCATCCCTGGTAAGGATCACTGACTGAAGCACATTGACCATCTGGGCCAGATTTGCCACCTTTACCCTTTCTGCATGCTGGTTGAAAATATTCAGATGAATGGCAGCTGTCAGCCCATCCCTTAATGTGTTCTGCTGATAAAGGAATCCAGGATTGGTGCCGGGTTCAACATCAAACCAGTTACCCCACTCATCAACCACCAGTCCTTTTGTCTTGCGAGGATCGTAGCGGTCCATTATCGCTTCATGACCCCTGATAATTTCATCCATTTGCAGGTTGGCCTGCATCGTTTTGAACCAGGCGTTCTCATCAAAATTGGTGGATGATCCCTTTGGTCTGCTCCATCCGTCGGGAACCGAATAGTAATGAATGGACAATCCCTGGAATCTTCCGCGTGATGAAGGATCCTTCATCAGAGTCTCGGTCCATGCCACATTGTAGTCAGACGGTCCACACGCAACCCTGTATAGACGGTTACCTCCGTAATTGTTCAGGTAGGTCGAGAACTGCCTCATAACATCGGTGTAGAATTCTGCGGTCATGTTTCCTCCGCATCCCCAGTTCTCGTTTCCGATAGCCCAGTATTTAACCTTCCATGGGGCCTCCTGTCCGTTCTCCTTGCGAAGGCGTGTCATTGGGCTGTCGGAATCGGAGGTGAGATACTCTATCCATTCCGCCATTTCCCTTACCGTTCCGGAACCTACATTGCCGTTGATATAGGCGTCGGCGTCGAGAAGCTCGCAAAGTTTCATGAATTCATGAGTCCCGAAGGAATTATCCTCGGTCACGCCTCCCCAGTGAGTATTTACTATCGAGGCTCTTTTTTCCTGAGGACCTATACCATCTTTCCAGTGGTATGTGTCGGCAAAACATCCGCCCGGCCAGCGCAGGTTGGGGACCTTAATCTCCCGCAGTGCAAACAGGACATCATTCCTTATCCCGTAGGTGTTGGGGATCTTTGAATCTGTTCCAACCCAGAGACCTTCGTAAATGCATCTTCCGAGATGCTCGGAGAAATGTCCGTAAATATCCTTGCTAATCACCGGTCCGGGATTGTTGGCTATCACAACGAACTGGTTAACCGCTGAACCCTGATCATTCTGGGCATAGGCATAAGTTGCCGTAAGAATCATCAGGAAAGAGATGGCACAATTTAGCTTTTTCATGATATGGAATTTTTGTTATTGATAATCAGATGGATTTTAAATATTTCCCAGTCAGTTACTCAAGTCATTTCATTTTCGACAAATGCCCCAAGTTTTTTATACATAGAGTACATTTCATCATATTTGCCCGCTCTTGCCGGATCGGGTTTGTATTCTTTTTCAAAGCCTCCGCCCATAGCTTTCCGTGCCGATTCGAAATCGGGGTGGATGCCGGCCATAACCGAGGCTGCCATTGCTGACCCGAGGGCACATGTCTGATCGGAGCTTGCAACCCTGATGGGCATATTGAGAACATCGGAGACGATCTGCATCACCCAGGGATTTTTCCTTGCCACCCCTCCTATTGCTATAACGCCGTCGATCCTCACACCCTCTGAAATGAACCTGTCGTTTATCATTCTAGATCCGAAGGCAGTTGCCTCGACAAGCGATTTGAATATCCGGGGTGCATCAGAACCCAGCGACAATCCGGCAATGGCACCCTTAAGCTCCTGGTTGGCAAAGGGCGTCCTTCTGCCGTTCAGCCAGTCAAGGGCAACAAGGGCAGTCTCCTCGTCTGGAAGCAATTCTGCCTTAAGACTCAGCTCCGCTATAATCCTGTCGGACGTTTCGGTCCTGATCCTTTCCCTTGTACCCACTTCAAGCCAGCTCATTGAGGAAATGATTTCTTCGACCGGCCACATAAGAAGCTTTCCGAACCAGGCATATACATCGCCAAAGGCTGACTGTCCGGCCTCTAGTCCGAGCATCCCGGGAATTATTGAGCCCTCTACCTGCCCGCAAATGCCTGACACAAGCTTATCCCCGATCTCATCCATCGGAGAAACCATCATATCGCAGGTGGAGGTGCCCATTACCTTTACCAGGTGATAAGGCATTATCTCGCCTCCCAATGCCCCGAGATGAGCGTCAAAGGCACCCGTACCAATCATGACTCCAGCCGGAAGGCCAAGGCGCTGCGACCATTCTTCAGAAATAACTCCTGCACTTACTTCACAGGTATAGGTGTCGGTGAAAAGGCGTTCTCTCAGCCCTGCCAGTAGAGGATCGAGACGAACCAGGAATTCTTCGGGGGGAAGCCCGTTGAAGTCGGGATGCCACATAGCCTTGTGCCCGGCAGCGCAACGGCTTCTCTTTATCTTCAGAGGATCGGTGTTTCCGGTAAGAAGGGCAGGGATCCAGTCGCAGTGTTCCACCCAGGAAAATGCACTGTGCCTTACCTTTTCATTTACACGGATAACATGTAGCAGCTTTGCCCAGAACCATTCCGAGGAATAGACTCCGCCCTCATACTTTGTAAAATCAATTCCTCCCCACGATCTGGAAATTTCATTGATCTCGGCAGCTTCCCTTACAGCGGTATGATCTTTCCATAACACAAACATGGCATCGGGATCATCCCCGAAACCAGGTTTCAGCGACAGCGGTACGCCATCCCGGTCGACTGCCACTGGTGTCGACCCGGTGGTATCGACAGTTATTCCTGCGATGTTAGCTGATATTTCCGGAGATAGTCCTTTCATGGCTTCCTTCA
The DNA here is from genome assembly GCA_963840965.1 of uncultured Bacteroidales bacterium. GTDB lineage: Bacteria > Bacteroidota > Bacteroidia > Bacteroidales > VadinHA17 > LD21. Next base: position 521,791 of record CAWJAW010000005.1, read on the forward strand.
CCGACTGTACCATTCCCTCTATGTAGTCGAGAGGGTGCTGGCGGAAACAGTTGGATGCCGGATCACAGTATAGTCCCTGCTTCCATCTGGGATATTCAAATACCGAGCTGCCAACAGTAGTACCGCTGGCTGTATCGACAACCACAGCCCTGACGGAGTCAGTTCCGTAATCAAGGCCGATTACATATTTTCCTGTCATAATCTAAAATTTATTTCCTGTTCTCTTTACCCTGCCCGTAATATGCATTCTTACCGTGCTTTCGCAGGTAATGCTTATCGAGCAGATATTTGTCAATTGGTTCCTTTCCTCCCAGAACTACCGTATAAAACGCCATCCTGGCAATTTCCTCAAGGGCTGCAGCGTTGTAAACCGCCTCTGCAGCATCAATACCCCAGCAAAAGGGCCCATGGCAGTTCACCAGTACCGAAGGGATGACAAGCGGATCGAGTTTCCCCAGTCTTTCCGCAATGACTTTCCCCGTATTCAGTTCATAATCATTTTTAACTTCATCGTCGCTGAGCTTGCGCGTGCACGGAACCTCCCCGTAATAGTGGTCGGCATGAGTGGTTCCGAACGGAGGAATATCCTTTCCTGCCTGTGCCCATGCCGTGGCATAGGTGGAATGGGTATGAACCACGCCTCCCAGTGAACGATATTTCCTGTACAGATAAAGATGAGTCGGGGCATCAGTGGACGGACTGTAATCACCTTCAACAACCCGGCCGTCAGGGTCAAGCACAACCATGTCGCCTGCCTTCATTGACGAATAACCAACACCCGAAGGCTTGATCACTATCATTCCGCTTCGGGGGTCCCTGCCGCTTGCATTGCCCCAGGTATGAATCACCAGTCCGTGCTTCACCAGGCTGATATTTGCCTGGTATACTTCTCTCTTCAGTTTTTCGAGCATAATTTTTTCATTTAAAATAACCCCAGATTCTGGTCGTTGTATTTTAACTTACATCCAGACTGAAATCGAAACCCTGTTTTATATAAGTCTCGTAGCTTTCCCTGTTGAACCTGTAGTAAAATGCCCCCTTCTTGGAAGTCTCCTTCTCTTTCTCATCAAGTTTTTCAAGGATGTTCATGGAGAGGATCTTCTTCCTGAAATTCCTTTTGTCGATATCCTTCTGGTAGATAGCCTCATAAAGATCCTGAAGCTGAACCAGGGTGAACTTCTCCGGAAGCAATTCAAATCCGACAGGTTTCACCTTTATCTGAATCTGCAGTTCAGCAAGAGCTCTTTCCACCATTGGCCCGTGATCAAAAATAAGGTGAGGAAGCCGCTCCAGCGACTGCCAGTGTGCACCGCTTACTTCACTTAGTTTCCTGTCTATATCGGTTATTTTTATAAGAGCTCTGTAGGATGTTGAAATCACCCTTGCTCCGGGGTCCCTGTGGATACTACCGTAGGTATAAGACTGTTCGAGGTAGACATCCCTGAGTCCTGTCAGCTGAAAGAGTATTCTGCTTGCCGCCTCGTCAAGACTTTCAGACTCCTTTATAAATCCTCCGGCAAGCGACCATAGTCCCCTGGCGGGCTCAAAACTCCTTTTAATAAGAAGAAGCTTGATCTCCTTATCGAGAATGTCGTAACCAAAAATTATACAGTCAACTGCATTGAGATGCCTCCGGTATTCTGAATAAAGCTTCATGCTCCTGATTCAGATGAGGTACTTAAATTCAAACTATCAGCTTCTAATCAGAATATCCCGCCTGCCAAATGGTAATAAACCTCATTCAGCCTGATCTCTTTCCTGAATTCGGTCAGATCGGTCTTTTCATCAATAAGAAGAAATTCCGTTCCCATCATTCCAGTCAGATCTTCGATATATTCAGCATTTATTGCCGTGCTGAATCCTGTGTGATGAGCCCCTCCGGCCAATATCCAGGCACCTGCACCGGTTTTGAGGTCGGGTTCCGGTCTCCACAGTACACTGGCAACAGGAAGATTGGGCATGTCAGGACATTCAACCACTTCCACTTTGCTCACTATCATCCGGAACCGGTTCCCTAGATCGACAAGCGATGCGCAAACAGCCTTTCCGGTTGCTGATTTGAAGACCAGTCTTGCAGGGTCGGCCTTACCGCCTATCGAGAGCGGATGCACTTCAAGATATGGCTTGTCGGAAGCAATCGAAGGGCAGACCTCGAGCATATGTGCACCAAGAATCCTCATTCCTGCCGGATCGAGATGATAGGTATAATCTTCCATGAAAGAGGTTCCTCCAGGAAGACCTGATGCCATAACTTTCATCGATCTTACAAGTGCTGCCGTCTTCCAGTCACCTTCTGCTCCGAAACCGTATCCCTTTTCCATCAGCCTCTGTACGGCAAGTCCCGGCAATTGCTTCAGTCCGTGAAGGTCCTCAAATGTAGTGGTGAAAGCCCTGAAATTACCATCCTCAAGAAACCTGGTCATGCCTGCCTCAATCCTTGCGGCATCCCGCAGAGTATCCGATTCTTCAACAGCCCTTGCAACATTGTATGAAGCCTTGTACTCTTCGATCATACTGTTTACCTGATTGTCGTTCACGGCATTTACTGCTGCAACCAGGTCGCCGATCCCGTATCCGTACACAGAATAGCCCATCTGTATCTGGGCGCTCACCTTGTTGCCTTCAGTCACTGCCACATCGCGCATATTATCTCCAAAGCGTGCAACCTTCATATTCCTGGCGTCATCGAAGGCAGCTGCAGCCCTTGTCCACACTGCTATCCTCTCAACAGCTTCGCTGTCTTCCCAGTGACCAACAACAACCTTACGGTTAAGACGCATTCTCGAACCTATAAAACCGAATTCACGATCGCCGTGAGCCGACTGGTTAAGATTCATGAAATCCATGTCGATCGTATCCCAGGGAATATCCCTGTTCAGCTGGGTGTGGAAATGCAGGAAAGGCTTGTTAAGCACCGAAAGCCCCCTGATCCACATCTTTGCAGGTGAAAAGGTGTGCATCCATGTGATCAGCCCGATGCATTTACTGTCGTTATTAGCGTCAGAACAGAGCTTAAAAATGGATTCCGGGGTGGTAAGTACCGGCTTGAAAATTATCCTTACCGGAATCCTTGGCGAATTATCGAGAGCCTCGGTAATCGCCCTGGAATCAGAGGCTACCTGAAGCAGGGTATCTGGTCCGTAAAGGTGCTGACTTCCTGTTACAAACCAGATCTCTTTACTTTTAAAATCGTATATCATATCTCATATTTTGGTTAATCACCATTCAGCAGCTTACCAGAAATACACATAGAATGCAATGATGACAACTATGATAAGACCTGAGAAGAAAAGATCCCAGTTGTTGTAGCTGGCTTTTATAACAGCCTTCTGTTCGGCACTCGCCGAACCGACATAAAGTCCCTTGATAGAAGCAGGATCAGACTTTGGAGTGAAGTAGCTTATTATTATCATAAGGACTATCACCACAAAGAACAGAATCACCTCATAATTATAATTATTCATTCCTACAAACACTGAATAAAGGAAACCGTCACCCTGGAATCCTTTACCAAGAATATTGAATCCCAGCCTGGTCATGCCAAGCACAAAGCCTATCAGAAGGCCCCAGAGACCAGCCTTGGGAGTGGTCCTCTTCGACAGGATTCCAAGCAGGAACACTGCAGCAATTCCGGGAGCAAGCATCGACTGGACATCCTGAAGGTAGGCATACAGGAATTTACCCAGACCTTTCATTACAGGTATCCAGAGTACTCCAAGAATAACGACAACGACTGTTGCAATTCTTCCTACCCTTACCAGCTCTCTTTCGGTGGCCTGAGGCCTGAATTTCTCATAGAAATCAACTGTGAAGAGAGTTGCTGAAGAGTTGAAAAGGGAAGCAAGAGAACTCATAAGAGCAGCCAGGATACCTCCTACAACCAGTCCCTTGAATCCCAGAGGAAGCAGTTCCTTAACCAGAACCGCAAAGGCAGAATCAGAATCGGGCAGGTTAATCATCCCTTTTACATTCAATGCATAAGCAATCATACCGGGAATAAGGAATATAAAAACCGGAAGGAGCTTGAAACCGGCACCCAGGATGGCTCCCCTTCTTGAATGTGTCAGGCTTCGCCCCGAAAGTACCCTTTGCACTATGAACTGATCTGTACACCAGTACCAGAAACCTATTATGGCTGAACCCAGTATCACACCGGTCCAGGGAAAATCCTTGTCCTTGGCAGATCTCATAAGCTCTGTCATGGAATCACCATAATCATTCACAGGAACTGCCCGGCATACTTCCATCACCTCCGACCATCCGCCGACCTTGATCAGCCCGACAATGAGTATCACGATTGATCCCACCAGAAGTATAGGAGTCTGGAGAATAGAAGTCGCCAGAACGGCCCGCATGCCTCCCAGGGTTGTATAGATACCAGTCAGGACAACCAGTCCAATTGCGCTGATCCAGAAAAAGTCGATCCCGAACATCGATTCGATGCCGAATACCTGCTTGAAAACAATACCACCTGCATAGACTGTTACAGCAACCTTTGTAAAGACATAGCTGACCAGCGAGATGATCGAAAGAACGCTCCTGGCACCCTTGTTATACCTTTTTTCAAGGAATTCGGGCATTGTGAAAACCCCGCTTCTTGCATAAAACGGGACAAAGAACCAGGCAAGGATCAATATGATCCACCCGTGCATTTCCCAGTGAGCCATTGCCATCCCGCTTGAGGCACCCGCCCCGGCGAGACCAACGAGATGCTCCGACCCGATGTTGGATGCAAAAATTGAAGATCCGATAGCCAGCCAGGTGGCATCACGCCCGGCCAGAAAATAATCGGTGGATGTTTCTGTTTTCTTCTTTGTCACCCAAACAATTATGCCAACCAGGCCCAGGCAGAAAAGGCCAAGAACGATCCAGTCTAATAGTGCCATAACTAGAGATTTAAGTGAATAATATCAAGATAAATTGAGTTTCAAGTGATCAGGTTAAGCAAAAGAGATAATAGCTTCACATCAAATTTATGAATTATATTAATAAATGTACCTTTTACACTTAAAAAATTTTATGATTCTGCAATTTTGATAATATCCATCAAAAGACTGACTTAAATGGCTGTATCTCTATCAGTTGAAAAAAGGAGAAAAAATGGAGATCAGTTCCATTCTTTAAGGGATGCTTCTATGAAATCAATAAGCTGCTGATTTTCTGTCTTGCCTGTACCTTTAACGCCAAATGGTTCCCCGAACCTGAAATAAATGTGCTTATTGCTGTCGAGCGGACCCAGTTCCTTAATTATCTTTCCCTGTCCCCAGAAATCAGTCTTCAGCGCCAGCGGCACCACATTCACTCCTGCTTTTTTTGCCAGTTTCACTCCGAGGGAGTTGAATTCTTCCGGTTTGAATTCAACATTTCTTGTGCTCTGGGGAAAAATAATGACCGAAGTTCCCCGTGAAAGCAACTCCATTCCTTTTGTCATCACCGTTTCAAAGTCTTTCCTTGCGTCAGTCCTCCCAACCACTATCGGATCACGCGATCGCATTACATGCCCAAAAAGAGGATGTTTTACAAGACTCTCCTTAACAACGAATGTAACTTCGCGGTGCGGGGCTATTATCCCCGGCAGCACCATAGTCTCGAGAGTGCTCATATGATTGCTAATGAAAACCACAGGCCCCGGATCACGGGAGATATTCTCCATCCCGCTAATATTGAAAATCCCTCCTGCCTTCTCAATGAAACGGAAAATATAGAAGGATGAATCAGCCCAGGCTTTTGTATCATAATTACCCTTTATCGCTTCTTTTCTTGTTCTTAATACAACGCCTGCATATTTCAGTGTAAAATAAAGCCGGTTGCAGTGGATAATCCTGCCAAACAGGGACTTTTCCCCTGCTTCAGGTGTGTTGTATGAATATGAATCAAAATATCCGTATTTATTCATATTTTTCTAAATCAATAATATGCCTGGTGGTTTGAAATACTCATGCCTGCTATTCAGTCCATATTAGAATCTATAAGCTCTTCAACTGAATTGCTAAATACAAATCTAATAAAAATAGTAATTTTAACCGCCCATCAGGAAAGACACTTTCTTCACTCTATTAATGAAACTGACATTAATTGACACTATAATCTTTTTTTCCCTTGTAACCGGGAATGTAATCTTCGGAGCTTCATTCTTTTTCAGGAACAGGACTTCAGACCAGTTCACGACGGGAGGCGGCAGAATTCCAGCCTGGGCAGTGGGCATGTCTATATTTGCGACTTTCGTAAGCAGCATCAGTTTCCTGGCCCTTCCCGGCAAGGCCTATGCCTCTGACTGGAACGCATTTGTATTCAGTCTTACCATACCGTTTGCCGCCTATGCTGCCGTGAAATTCTTTGTTCCGCTGTACAGGAGCGTCGGTAGTGTTTCCGCATATTATTACCTGGAACTTCGGTTCGGAGCCTGGGCCAGAATATATGCTTCAGCCTGCTATATACTGACCCAGCTGATGAGGACAGGCGCAATTCTTCTGCTGCTGGCTCTTCCGGTCAACGCCCTCTTCGGCTGGGAGATAAAGAGTGTAATTATAATTACAGGAATTGCCGTTATCTTCTACTCGATGCTGGGAGGAATAAAGGCGGTGATATGGACCGATACAATCCAGGGAATAGTCCTGATACTGGGAGCACTGGCCTGTGCGCTATTCCTTACAGTAAAAATGCCCGGGGGAGCAGGCCGCCTTTTTGAAATAGCTGCTGAAAACAACAAATTCAGTCTTGGTAGCTTTGGACCCAGTCTGAGGGATTCGACCTTCTGGGTGGTACTTGTTTATGGTCTTTTCATCAACCTTCAGAATTACGGTATCGACCAGAACTATATACAGAGATATATGAGCGCGGGTTCAGAAAAAGAAGCCAGGTCGGCGGCGCTTTTCGGATCACTGCTGTATGTACCGGTTTCTCTCCTTTTCTTTTTTATCGGCACCGCCCTGTTCTCGTTCTACACCGCTCAGCCCGGTCTTCTGCCCGGAGATCTGAGTGTTCCGGGAGCAGGCGACAGGGTGTTTCCCCATTTTATAGTAACAGGACTCCCGGCCGGACTGACCGGGCTGCTGATAGCGGCTATCTTCTCTGCAGGTATGAGCACTGTTTCCACCAGCCTTAACAGTACTGCCACAATTGTTCTGACCGATTACTACAGGAAGTATTTCAAAAGGACTACCAGCGAAAAAGCTTCCATGAACGTGCTGAGAATGTCATCGCTGGTAACCGGGCTGCTCGGAATCATAATTGCAATTCTCCTGGTGCGAGTCGAAAGCGTCCTGGATGCCTGGTGGGCCCTCGCCTCAATCTTCAGCGGCGGGATGCTGGGCCTCTTCCTGCTTGGCTTTGTGGTTAAAAAGTCAGAAAGAACAGAGGCAATAATCGGGGTTATAATCGGAGTCATCCTGATTATTTGGATGAGCCTTTCACCCATCGTTTTCACCGAAGATACATTGCCGGCATTCAGAAGTCCTTTTCATTCCAATCTTACCATAGTGTTTGGAACCATGACAATCTTCCTGGCCGGATTTTTGCTAACCAGTCTAACAAAAAAGAAAAAATGAAAAAGATTTTCTTACCTGTTTGTATTTTAATATGTTGCGGTATACTTACCGCACAGCAGTCTTTCAGGGGCGGGGAGTGCATCATCGTGAATGAATTCATCTATCAGCCGGAAGATGTCGCTTTCCCCAGCTGTCATGCTTCAACAATAGCTGAAATTGATGGAGGATTAATCGCCGCCTGGTTTGGCGGTACCGCCGAGAAAAACCCGGATGTCGGGATATGGACAAGCAGATTCATCGGCGGGAAGTGGACCAGACCTGAAGAACCTGCTAACGGAATCAGAGGTGAAAAGAGGTATCCCTGCTGGAATCCGGTTCTTTTCAATTCAGGTAATGAGCTGCTTCTTTTCTTCAAGGTCGGACCAAGCCCTTCGGAATGGTGGGGTGAGCTTATTGTCTCCGACGACAATGGAATTTCATGGTCGGCGCCCAGAAGGCTTCCGGAAGGATTCATGGGACCTGTAAAGAATAAACCGGTTATGCTTGACAATGGGGTCCTGCTCTGTCCGTCGAGTTCCGAACATGACGGATGGAGAGTCCAAATGGAGATGACTCCCGACTTCGGGATAACCTGGACAATGACTGAACCTCTTAATGACAAGAGTATATCAGCAATTCAGCCGTCAGTATTATTCCACCCCGGAGGGAAGCTTCAGCTGGTTTGCCGCAGTAAACAGTCCAATATACTTACCTCATGGTCGCAGGATAAAGGCAGTACCTGGAGCAGGCTGAGTCCGCTAAGCCTTCCCAATCCAAATTCGGGAATAGATGCCGTGACTCTGAAGGACGGAAGGCATATAATGGTTTACAATCACCTGAAATCAGGACGAAACATGCTCAATGCTGCAATCTCCGACGATGGTATAAACTGGAAACCAGCCGCCCTGCTCGAAAATGAGGACAAAGGAACTGAATTCTCATATCCCGCCGTAATACAGACCGGTGACGGCATGATCCATATTACGTATACCTGGAACAGAAAACTTATAAAGCACGTGGTGATGAATCCCGGGCTTATCAGAGCAGCTGATTTCAGGACTGACGGAACCTGGCCAACAGAAAAATAATTTAAGCCGATAATTTTCCGGGGTCTGGATTATGAGCGGTTTCTCCGCGGTTTAGACTAATGCCGGAGATTAATCATCATCGGTCCGATGTTATACTGGTTTTCTTAAGCAACAGGATTATCTTAAGGGCTTCATCGGCATGTTTCTGGACTTTTGTCTGAGAATTGAATAAATAAATAATCTTTCCTGATTTGTCAGCAACATAGGTAACCCGTCCGGCTACCATTCCGAACATATGTGATGGAACACCGAATAACTTTCTGACTTTATTGTCGGTATCGCTCAGCAACGTATAATTCAGTCTGTTTACTTCTGCAAACTCCTTGTGACTTTCAACAGATTGTTCGCTAATGCCCATTACTATGGCATCATTTTCATTAAATACATCATTGAGATCCCTGAAATAGCAAGCCTCCCTTGTGCAGTACAGACTTCCGTCCTGAGGATAAAAGAATATGACCAGCTGCTTTTTTCCGATAACATCCCTGATATGGAACATTTTCCCATCCTGGTCGGGGAGAGAAAAATCAGGAATCATATCCCCTGTCTTTAAAGATTTCATAGTCCGCCAATTTAGAAAAAAAATAACTGGTGATAACCCTTTCTTTGATAGTTTACATCGAATCCCGGGTTCACACCCCCTGCAACAAAATAATATAAGACCTCAGTATGATTTATATTCCTCATTCATCACATTGAGCGTCTGCGGGATCCAAACCCTGTATCTTGAGTCCTCATTCCATGTGTTGCCAGCTGAAGCAAAATCACAAAAACTGACCGGCCGCGGCTGACGGAATTCTCCTTCAAGATCAGTCCCGAGCACCAGATCTGCCTTACCCGGACCTACCTGGGTCAGAAGATGATCAGTCAGCCTTACCGCAGCCTTAAGAACATTTTTATCCGAAGTGAGATCGTAAGAAGTCTTTTCAATGTTTCTTGCATGATTTATAAGGTTTTATCAAGACGTGCAGATGGTGTCTGAAATCCGTATTCCATCCTTATGATTAAGTTCATGCAATTTAGCAACAATTATTCATAATTTTGAACTGCCGGAGAGGTACATAAAAACAACGGAATGCAGGATCTTGAAAAGCACTTTGAGCAGTTCAGAAAGGACATCACAGGCCTTGATGCTTATATAGATACCCCTTACGGGAAGAAAAAGCTGGTATATGCCGACTGGATAGCCAGCGGCAGGCTGTACGGACCCATTGAGAGAAGGATAAGCGATGATATAGGTCAGATGATCGGAAATACTCACTCCGAATCGTCAGCGACAGGGAAGGCAATGACGGATGCCTATCACATGGCCCAGAAGATCGTTAAGAATCATGTCAATGCCAACGAAAATGACATTATTATCTTCACCGGCACAGGAATGACATCAGCAGTAGCGAAACTACAGAGATTACTGGGTCTGAAGGTGCCTGAGCAGGCAATTAAATATTGTGTGTTCACTCACGGAGAATACAAAAGCTGCCGTGAGATACCCAACGAGAACCGCCCGGTGGTTTTCCTTACCCATGCCGAGCACCATTCAAACCATACATCATGGTTCGAAACACTGGCTGATGTAGTGGTTCTTGAACCTGCCGACGGTCTGAGAGTGGATCCGGAATCGCTCCGGTCGAGGATAGAGAGGTACAAGGACCGTCCCCTGCTGATAGGCTCTTTCACGGCATGTTCAAATGTCACCGGATATGAACCACCATACCATGAGCTTGCACGTATCATGCATGAATACAACGGATATTGCTTCATTGACTTCGCGGCTTCGGCCCCCTACATTGAAATAAACATGCATCCGCCCGACAGGATGGAACAGCTTGACGGGATATTCTTCTCCCCTCACAAGTTTCTCGGCGGACCAGGAAGCGCGGGAGTACTTGTGTTTAACAGACAGCTTTACAAAAATGAGATACCTGACACTCCTGGTGGAGGAACAGTAAAATGGACAAACCGTTGGGGAGGATACAGTTACATCAGCGATATAGAGGTCAAGGAAGACGGAGGCACACCGGGCTTCCTCCAGGGTATCAGGGCAGCACTGGCGATCACCCTCAAGGAAAAAATGGATACAGGGAAAATCCATGAACGGGAGGACCATCTTGTTAAACTTACCTTTGCAGGACTTGGCAGGATACCCGGCTTGCACATCCTGGCTGAGAATATCACGGACAGGCTCGGGGTTTTTTCATTTTATATCGACAAAATTCATCATAACCTTGCAACAAAACTACTTAACGACAGGTTTGGGATACAGGTCAGGGGAGGATGTTCCTGTGCCGGAACATACGGCCACTTCCTGCTGAATGTCGATTTCCTTCATTCACAGGAGATTACGGAGAGAATTGAAGCAGGAGACCTGTCGATGAAACCCGGATGGGTGAGGCTTTCTCTTCATCCCACCATGACTGATGAGGAACTGAAGTACATAATTGACGCAATCGGACAGGTGGCGGAAAATGCTGAAGAGTGGGCAAAAGATTACTGTTACAACAATCACACTAACGAATTTCATCACATAAAACATGAAGACGTTAACCTTCCTGTATCGATGAAATGGTTTGAAATTGAATGAAAAGACTCCCGTTTATTTGCTTCTTTAATAATATTAAGGGGGGAAATACCTCTGCAGTTTTAAAAACACTATTTTTGTAATCGCCTTACACGGCCCGTAGCTCAGCTGGTAGAGCACGTGACTCTTAATCATGGGGTCGAGAGTTCGAGCCTCTCCGGGCCGACAAAATTAAGATACCCCCTTCCCCCTGAAGGGGGTTTTTAAGAGCTTGATAATCAAAAGGAATTTTTAAATTTGCGTTATTCTGACTGCTGAAAGCTTAAACGGAGCTATCCTGCTGTATGGGTCCAGTTCATCCCTGGTCAGGCGGTTGACCTGCGACTCGGTGAAATGCCAGGGCATGAAGACCTCTCCGACAAGCACCTCCTCTGAAATACGCACAAGAGTCTCAAGTTCCCCCCGGCGCGATTCAACCTTCACCCTTCCGCCTTCAAAGAGGTCATAACGCAAGGCATCGGATGGATGGATCAGAATAAAAGACTCATTGATGAAATCCCTCAGCACTTTTGTCCGCCTGCTCATAGTTGCCGTATGATAATGGTAAAGCAGCCTGCCACTGTTCAGCATGAGGGGGTACTCCGAATCGGTAAACTCATTTTGAGGAACGTATTCAACAGGGAACAGCTTGCCTCGCCCGGAAGGCGTATTGAATCTTTCGAGATAAAGCGTAGGAGTTCCGGGATGGTCGCTCGTGGGGCAGGGCCATTGTAAACTTCCTTTTTCAAGCCTCGAATAGGAAATCCCTGCCATGATGGGGGTCACCATGGCTATCTCATCAAAAATCTCACTCTCATCCCGGTAATCAGGCATTGGTTTGCCCATCCTGCGTGAAAGCTCATTGATAATCCTCCAGTCAAGCCTTGCAGTCCCCGGACACTCAACCGCTTTCCTTGTCCTTAACACCCGCCGGTCGCTGTTCACAAAGGTTCCTTCCTTTTCACCCCAGGCTGATGCAGGAAGCACCACATCAGCCAGTTTTGTGGTCTCTGTCAGAAATATATCCTGAACAACAACAAATTCCATCCTGTTAAGAGCCTCTTCAGTATGGTTCAGGTTAGGATCGCTTATCATTGGATTTTCTCCCATGATGAAGATGCCCTTGATCTTTCCCTTCCAGGCAGCCTGCATGATCTCCACTGTTGTAAGTCCGGGACGCGGTGAAAGAGATTCATAGGGCACATCCCATACCTTTGCAACCTTGCGGCGGTTCTCATCATCTGAAACAGGAATATAACCCGGGTAATTTACCGGCGAACAACCCACATCAGTAACCCCCTGAACATTATTCTGACCCCTCGGCGGATTTATTCCGCATCTTTCACGGCCGACCTGTCCGGTAATAAGCATCATGTTGATGAGGCAAAAGACGTTGTGTGTCCCGGTAACCTGCTGACTCATCCCCATTCCCGTGGCAATCATTGCCGTGGTGGATGTTGCATAAAGCCGGGCAGCCAGATTAAGACTTTCGACAGGAACTCCGGTAATTCCCGAAACAAATTCTGGGGTATAACTGGTAACAAGTTCCCCGAGATCTGCAAATGCCTCCATGCCGCCCTCAACCCGTTCCTCAATGAATCGTTTGTCGATCCAGTCATTCTTAATTATAATATGAACCAACCCATTGAGCAAGGCAATGTCGGTCCCGAGTTTCGGCTGAAGCCAGACGGTAGAGTACCTGACGAGAGGGGTCCATTTGGGATCAACCACGATTATTTTCTGTCCCTTTGCCGCCGCTCTTTTCACGTAAGTAGCGGTAATAGGATGAGTATCGATTATGTTGTTACCAATAACAAACAGGCAATCTGTTGTTTCAAAATCCTGGATGGGATTGCTGCCGGCCCCGTCACCTATGGCTTTCAGCATCGCCGTAACAGTAGAGGCATGGCAAAGGCGAGTGCAGTAATCTATGTTATTGGTGCCAAATACAGTCCGTATAAATCTCTGGAACAGATAGTTGTCTTCATTGGAGCATTTTGCCGAAGCATAACCTGCAAGAGCATCGGAACCATATTTGTCTTTGATCTCCTGAAATTTTGTGGCAATAAGGTCGAGAGCCTCATCCCACGAAGCTTCCTCCAACTTCCCGTTGCGCTTTATAAGGGGAACAGTCAGTCTGTCGGGACTCTGCACGAATTCATACCCGAACCGTCCCTTGACACAAAGACGTCCATCGTTGGGAAGAACCCCCTCCACCCCATTTATCCTTACGATTTCCCCATCCTGAACCAGGAGTTCAACCTGGCATCCCACACCACAGTAAGGACAGGTTGAAACAACCCTCTTCTCAATTTTCGAGAGATCGATTTTCTTCCGGTTAGGTTTCTCGACAATCGCTCCCGTCGGACACAGCTGGATGCATTCGCCGCAACCATCGCATTCACTTTCGCCCCAGAGTCCCGTTCCTGCTATGATATAGGAACCGGTTCCCCTGCCGGTGAAGGAAAGCACATTCTTGCCCTGAACCTCCTCGCAGGCTTTTATGCAGCGGAAGCACTTTATGCATTTTGCAGGGTCATATATAAGAACAGGAGAAGAATCCTCCGTTTTAAAGTCAGGTTTATGCCGAAGAGGCTTAAGAAACCTGCAGGCAGGATTATCAAGTCCGTATCTCAGGATCAGTTCCCTCAGTTCGTCGGGGTAGGTTCCGTCATAATGATGGCTATACTCGTATAAAAGATAATTAAGCAGAAATCTCCGGGTTTCTTCAAGTTCCTGGTCAAATGCAACTACTTTCATCCCTTCAGTCACCCTCACAGTGCATGATGTGGTCATACCCCTTGTACCCTCTATTTTTACGAGGCATAGTCTGCAAGCACCCGTGGATGTCAGTTTGTGATGGTAGCACAGGCCCGGGACCGGGAATCCGTTTTTCCGGGCTGCCTCCAGCAGGTTTGAACCGGCCGGGGCCTGAACTGTCTTATCATCGATTGTGAAAGTGGCCATCTCCATAGAAAAACAGTTTAATTAAAGTTGTTGGCTGTTAAAAGGTTCGAGGTTCATTGATCATCGTTTATCGTTTATCGTTTATCGTTGCTGGTTCGACAAAAGACTCACGACTCAAGCCTCATTCTTCATGCCTTCAAGCCTTCATGCCTTAACCCCTTTACTGCCAACTATTTACTTGTTGCTCATTCATTTGCCAGTGCCTCCGAAAAATGCCTCTGGAGCGTCTCAAGTGGAAGTATTGGCGATTGTCCCAGCGGGCAAAGGGAGCTCTTTGCTATTTGCCGGGCGTGGATTACCAGATCGTCCAGGATGGCAATCCGTTCGCCGGTGCCTGCACCGTTTAACTCCATCGACCGTTCATAAATATAAGTTGTTCCTATTCTGCAGGGCACACATTTTCCGCAGCTCTCATGCCTGAAAAAGCGCAATATGCTTTGTATCATGGGGATGAATTTTCTCCCGCTGCCCATTACGATTACAGCTCCCGAGCCAAGAGTGGCGCCCCTCTCCTTCAACCGTTCGTAGCACATTGAAAGATCAGAAAATGAGTAAGGAACGAAAGTACCGGCCGCTCCACCGAGCAGAGCAGCTTTCCATGGTTTCCCGTCGCGGGTTCCTCCCGCCAGATCGTTTATCAGATCATTCAGGATTGCCCCGGCCTCCACCTCATAACAACCGGGAAGTGCAACATCACCGCTTATAGTGAAGATCTTTGTGCCCGGCGTCCTTTCGGTTCCCGAAGACCTGTACCATGAACTCCCGTTTGCAATAATTCCCGGGATGTTAGCCAGAGTCTCAACATTATTAACCAGGGTTGGCTGGCTCCAGAGACCTATTTCGGCCGGGAATGGCGGCTTTATTCTCGGATAGCCCCTCTTTCCCTCGAGCGATTCAAGGAGAGTAAGTTCCTCCCCACAAAGGTAAGAACCTGCCCCCGGTTTAATCTCAAGGTCGAATGAAAAACCGCTGCCAAGGATGTCATTCCCAAGGTATCCCTTTTCATAAGCCTGAGAAATGGCACTTTGAAGCTTGCTTATGGATTCATAGTATTCGCCCCGGATGTATATATATCCCTTTCCGGATGCGATAGCGTATCCTGATATAACAATTCCCTCGATCAGCAGATGGGGATTGGTTTCCATAATGATCCTGTCCTTAAAGGTACCAGGTTCCCCCTCGTCAGCATTGCAAACCAGGTAATGTGTTTTCCCGGAATGTGTCCCTGAAGCGGTCTGTTTTTTCACTCCTGTTGGAAAACCGGCACCTCCCCTGCCTCTGAGTCCTGATGCAAGCACCTCCTCCACCACCCTTTCGGGACCATTTTCAAGAGCCCTGGCAAGGGCGCGGTATCCACCCGCATCAATATAATCTACTATACTGCAAGGATTTATATTGCCTGAAGATCCCAATATTATGCGGTTTTCCTTAATCATTTCACCGGAGGAATTTTATGTTTCAGCTCATTCAGGATAGCTGCCAGCGAGTCGCGGGTGAGGTAGCCATAGACTTTCCGGTTAATCATCATAGCCGGAGCCACTTCGCAAATACCCAGGCATTCGGCTTCCTCGACAGTAAAAAGACCGTCGGCCGTGGTTTCACCGGGACGTATATCAAGTAAAGAGCCAAGCAACTCAAGAATATCAGGCGATCCCATCATATTGCATACCGGAGAGTTGCATACTCTTATAATATAACGGCCTCTTGGTTTGAGACTGAACATGGAGTAGTAACCTGCAACACCGTAAACCCATGAAAGATTGACATTAAGGTAGCGGGCTGTGGCACGTAGCGCCTCCCCGGTGAGATAGTTCTGAGGATGACTATCCTGAAGTGCATGAAAGATTGACAACAAGTTAGCCTTATCGGGGCTGAATCCGGAAATGATTTCCTGCTGATCCATCGCAAGTCGTTTAATCTGCAAAAGATACAGATTTTTTTAAAAGGACTAAGCCTTCCAATTATGATATATATCCTGAAAACAGAAGAATTCAACAGCAGAATGGATAACTTTACTCCTGACTCAGGATAAAAATGCAATTAAAAAGAAGCACGGTGGGACCAGTACGATTCGGGAATGTAACAGCCATAGTGCTTGCCGGCGGGCTTAGCACCAGGATGGAAGGAGCAGACAAAAGTATGCTTCCGGTAAACGGAGTGCCCATGATAAAGCATATAGTAAATCAGCTTGAAAATCATTTCAGGGAAATAATAATAGGAGGCGACGAAAATAAGTACAGATTCCTTGGGCACAAAGTAGTACCAGATGAAGCTAAAGGCATAGGTCCTCTGATGGGAGTATATTCATGTCTGGCAAGATCGGTTACAGAACTGAACTTCATTACCGCATGCGATGTTCCGGAGATCAGTCTTGAATTCATTGAAAAGATGATTGAGATATCGGAAGGAGCCGATATAGTGATACCGGTAAACGAATCCGGAGAATATGAACCACTCCATGCCATTTACCGGCGGACGGTATTGCCGGCAGCAGGAAAGATGCTAGGAGAAGGCATGCTAAAGCTTTCCGAACTGGCAGGGAAGGTTGAGACCAGGCAAATTAGCTTTGATGGCCGCGGATGGTATCACAACCTCAATTACAATGATGACTATGAAAGATATAAAGGACCGGCTGCCGGAGAATAATTTCAGTTTTATTCCCAGCTGTCGCATCGCGAAATTTATTTAATTGCGAATCTTTCTCTTTTACTATTTTTTCATTATTGCCTTATATTATCTTTTACTATTAATTTGTTTTAGATAATTATTATCATTTAATTTGTTTTTATTTCTGCTAAATATTACCTTTGGAGAAATTTTACGCCCGGACAATTCAAAACCGGAAAACCTGACACAATACTATATATATCATGCCAGACAGAGCCATAATCAAAATTCTTACAGACAATAACCTTAAGGTCACTCCCCAGAGGACAGCTGTCCTCGAGGTGATCTATAACCTCAACAACCACCCTTCTGCCGATAATATTATCGATTACCTGCGCCTTAACTTCCCTCATATTCCTTTAAGTACGGTTTATAAAATTCTCGACGCTTTCGTCGAAAAGGGTATCGTTACCAAAGTGAAAACCAGCGACGATGTGATGCGATATGACTTCGTCAGGGATAAACACCACCACCTCTATTGCGCCGAATCCGACCGCATCGAAGACTACTTCGATGAAAAACTTGATAAAATCATTGAGGATTACCTTGATAAAAATCCGGTTCCCAACTTCAGGATTAAAGATGTAAAACTTCAGATCACCGGTAATTTTACCGAAAAACCTGACAATAATCTATAAACGATAAACATTTACTAACAAAAATCAAAACAACTATTATGGAAGAGAACAAAACTTTCGCAATGCCGAGAATCGGCGACAAAGCTCCAGAATTCAAAGCAGTTACCACCCAGGGGAACATTAACTTCCCCTCTGATTATAAAGGAAGCTGGGTTATTCTGTTCAGCCATCCGGCTGACTTCACCCCTGTATGCACATCGGAATTCATGACTTTTGCCAGCATGGAAAAGCAGTTCAACGAGGCAAACTGCAAACTCGTGGGACTTTCTGTCGATGGTCTTTACAGCCATATTGCCTGGCTTCGTACAATCAAGGAGAAGATCGAATACAAAGGCATGAAAAACGTCGAAGTCAATTTCCCTCTTATCGAGGATATAACCATGGAGGTCGCAAATAAATACGGTATGATGCAGCCGGGCGAAAGCTCAACAAAAGCAGTCAGGGCAGTGTTCTTCATAGATCCCAATGGGATTGTCCGCACCATTCTATATTATCCGCTCAGTCTGGGCCGTAACTTTGACGAAATTTACAGGGCACTTATCGGACTGCAGACAGCTGATGAATTCTCGGTTGCTCTTCCTGCCGACTGGCGTCCGGGCGACGATGTGATCGTTCCCACTGCAGGTTCATGCGGCGTTGCAAAACAGCGTATGGAAAGCAAGGAAGAAATGACCTGCTACGACTGGTTCTTCTGTACCAAAAAACTTGACAAGGAAAAAGTGCTGAAAGCAGTCCTGAAGAAATAGCAGAACAAAAACAACACAAATCTGTTTAAACCCTGTGATCGTCTGTGTTCCCTGTCTCTTTCCGCTTTACCGGCCACAATACCGGAATCCGGATAGTCTCAGCAAACACAGAGGCACAGGGTATTTATTATGTATTAATGAGACAAAAAAATGATTGAAATTACTTTTGACGGCGGTAAAGTCGTTACGGCCCACACAGGCGGACATCAAATCAGAACTGATCAGCCTCTGGATAACAGAGGCGGAAACACAGCACCTGCTCCCTTTGACCTTTATCTGGCATCAATAGGAACCTGTGCGGGTATTTACGTCAAAGGATTCTGCGATAACCGCAATATTCCTGCCGAAAACATCAGGATAATACAAACGACTGTCTGGAATAAGGAAACACACCTGCCGGCCTCTATAAAACTTGATATAAAACTTCCGCCCGATTTTCCGGAGAAATACAAGGATTCCCTTATCAACGTGGCAAACCTTTGTCTCGTAAAGAAATCAATTGCCAATCCTCCCGAATTCCTGGTTGACGCTTCGTACAGATAAAAGCGAAATGGCCGGGCTATAACCCGGCCATATCTAGTTTCCTTTGTGACGATATCCTTCTTGAAAGAGAATACCTGAATCGTATAATTTTGTCTAACTATTCCATGAACATGTTTATCAGCTGTTCAAGAAGCTCCTGCCTGCCGCTTCGTACTTCGGGCTCACCAGCCTTTACTGCCAGATTCCGGAGGTCTTCGAGGGTAAGCTTGCCCTGCTCATAATCCTTACCGGCTCCCTTGTCGAATGATGAATACCTTTGCTTCTTCAGCTTAAGGTAATCACTTTCCTTCAGAATCTTGTCAGCTGCCACAAGGGCTCTTGCAAATGTATCCATACCGCTTATGTGGGCAATGAACAGGTCCTCCAGGTCAGTTGAATTCCTCCTGATGTGTGCATCGAAATTGATACCTCCGGTCCTGAATCCTCCTGCCTGAAGTATCACAAGCATGGCTTCGGTTGTCTCATAAACATTGGTCGGGAATTCATCCGTATCCCATCCGTTCTGATAATCTCCCTTGTTGGCATCTATGCTTCCTATCATATCATCACATGCTGCAACCTGGAGATCGTGGGCAAAGGTGTGACCTGCCAGTGTCGCATGGTTTACCTCAATATTAAGCTTGAAATCCTTATCGAGACCATAGTTCTTAAGGAAGCCGATTACCGTTGCCGCATCGTAGTCGTATTGGTGCTTGGTGGGTTCCATTGGCTTCGGTTCAATAAGGAAGGTTCCCTTAAAGCCCTGCTTCCTTCCGTAATCGCGTGCTTTGGTAAGCATCATGGCCATATGGTCGAGTTCCCTCTTCATATCGGTGTTGTGAAGGCTCATATACCCTTCGCGTCCTCCCCAGAAAACATAGTTCTCGCCTCCGAGAGCGATGGTGGCATCGATTGCATTCTTGAGCTGGACTGCAGCATTGGTGACAACCTCAAAATCGGGATTGGTGGCAGCCCCGTTCATGTACCTTGGATTGCCGAAAAGATTTGCCGTGCCCCACAGGAGTTTCACCCCTGTCTGGTCCTGCAGTTTCTTCATCACCGGCACAAATTTTTCAAGACGTTTTTCAATATCAAAAACAGAACCGTCGTTTCCAACAACGTCAACATCGTGGAAACAATAATAGGGGGCTCCTATTTTGGTTGTAAACTCGAATGCAGCATCGAGCCTGTGGCTGATCTTGTCATCGAGCTTCATATCATCCCATGGAAAGAAATGAGTTGTGCTGCCAAACTGATCGGTTCCGTCACCACAAAATGAATGCCAGTAGGCTATTGCAAAACGCAGATGATCCTTCATCTTTTTACCCGAAACCACCTGCTCGGGGTTATACCATCTGAAAGCAAGGGGATTCTTTGATTTCCTGCCTTCATACTCAATCTTCCCTATTCCGGGATAGAACTCTTTTCTGCCTTTGTAAATCATATGAGTAATTTTTGTTAAAGTATCTTCCTGATCCGCTTAACACAAAATAAGTAATGAAAGTGCAAACTTTTATGCTAAAATTCAAATAATTATCAAACATTTTTTTGAAGTTCTCCCCATTTCTCATAGGCATCCTTATAAGCACCAGTCCTGGACTGATCAGGTTCGGTGGTACCAACAGGCTTAAGTCCGGAAAATGCTTCACCTGCCGATTTGTAGTATCCGCATCCTATTCCGGCTCCGCGGGCAGCCCCGACCGACCCGTCAGTATTGTAAAGATGAATCACTGCCCCTGTAATACATGAAAGAGCCTCTCTGAAGACAGGACTGAGAAACATATTCGCCATGCCCGCCCTTATTAGGCTGGCATCAATTCCGGTCTCCTGCATTATGTCGAGACCATACCTGAATGAAAAAGCTATTCCCTCCTGTGCAGCCCTGAAAAGATGGGCATTTGTATGCCTGTTAAAGTTCAGTCCGGCAATACGGCATCCGATATCCCTGTTCATCAGGATTCTTTCGGCCCCGTTACCAAACGGAAGAATTGACAACCCGTCGGATCCCGGTTCAACTTCCGCTGCAAGGCTGTTCATATCGTTATAGTCTATACCGCTGCCGGTGTTTCTCTTCAACCATGAATTCAGGATACCGGTTCCATTTATGCAAAGCAGAACTCCCAGGCGGGGATTAAAACTTGTGTGATTTACATGCAGAAATGTATTAACCCTCGAAAGCGGATCATACCTGGTCTTGTCGGTTACCCCGTAAATCACCCCGGATGTGCCGGCCGTGGCAGCAACTTCTCCTGGTTGAAGTACATTGAGCGACAGCGCATTGTTGGGCTGGTCTCCGGCACGGTATGAAACAGGGATGCCCCCCGGAAGGCCAAGCTCACCGGCAACATCCTCCATAAGCCATCCCTGTACCGAAAAGGATTCTTTCTGAACAGGAATAATATCGTGACTGAATCCGAAACTTTCCATCAGCTCACCTGAAAGGCCTCCCCTGCTGAAATCCCAGAAAATTCCCTCTGAAAGACCAGTGAAGGAGGTCACTATCTCCCCGGTCATCCTCATGGCAATATAATCGCCCGGCAGCATTATCTTATGAATCCTGCCAAACAGTTCCGGTTCATTCTCCTTCACCCAGGCAAGCTTGGCAGCAGTGAAGTTCCCCGGAGAATTAAGAAGATGAGACAGACAAAAGTCGCTTCCCAGTTTCTCAAAGGCATTCTGCCCGTACTTTACAGCACGGCTGTCGCACCAGATTATGGATGGACGAAGAGGTTTCATATCACTTCCAATAGCAACAAGCCCATGCATTTGATATGAAATGCCTACAGCCCCGATATTCTCTTTCCTGTTCCCGAGCTGGTTGATGCACTCATGAATCGACGCTCGGAGGTTCAGCCACCAGTCCTCCGGGTCCTGTTCAGCCCATCCCGGTTTAATGGCAACAATCTTCATCTCATCCTTTGGATTAAAGGCCGAAGCCAGGCATTCACCCGATTCGCCGTCAATAACCGAAGCCTTCACGGAAGAACTCCCAAGATCTATCCCTAATAACAGCATGATGTTTCCAGTTTTATTTTGTCATTAAACATAACACGAAATCGCTTACCGTACCGGATTATGATACGCTATCTGATTCCGGGTATATCATTATATCTGTGTCGTTTGTAATAATCCAGATCGTGCTCCGGTTTTTCCAGATCTTCGGGGAAAGGTCTCCCTGAAAACTCACGGAAATACAGAAGGCAACCGTCCCTCCATATCTTCGCATCACGCTCCTGTTTTTCGAGAAGTGAACTTACTTCCTTAAACCTTCCGGCGTCGATCTTCCCTTCTATCTTCTTCCAGGCCGCCTTCATCTGCCTGACCTGATCAACACCATCATGATATTTAAAGCAAAGTTCCTCCCACAGACTTCTTCCCGATCTCATCCTGTAATCCCAGGGAAGGTGGTGAAACCACAGCAACAGGCTCTCAGGACAGGAAGCAGGATCTTCAAACATCCTCCGCACCTCCGGATAATACTGTTCCACGGCATTGCTTCCTGAAGAGGTTCGATTGAAGCCAATCCCGTCAGGGCCGGCATTGTGATAGTAAACCGAGGTCCAGTCGCGACGACCTCTGTCGACCCATGGACCGGGGCCGTAATGATGACCGGCATACATTATATGATGAAGTCCCAGCGGAGTCATGTAACTGACGGTGGCTTCCCTCGATCCGAGCATAATTTTCATTATATAAGACATAACCGCCGGGTCGTTTGAAAAAGTCATTTTTATCCATTCTTCCGCTATTTCAGGTGATGCGGCATAGGGATTCCATGCCAGTCGTCCAAAGGCGTACCAATTGGCCTGTCCGAAAGGATGTCCGGTCCAGTTGATTGTATTTCCGGTATTTGCAACACCTGCAATTGCAGTCAGATTACGATTTTCAAGTGTTCCGTCAGTCACCCGTGCAACCAGCGATCCCTTTCCCCTTGCCCAGGTGTCGGACTTTAGGCACTCTTCAAAAAGGGGTGCAAGATATACAAGATGAACTGATGACCCGAGGTACTCCTGGGTGATCTGCAATTCAGGCATCAGGTTTGTCGCAGGCATTGCCCCGAACAACGGATGAAAAGGTTCCCTCGGCTGGAAATCGACCGGACCATTCTTAACCTGAATGATTACATTTTCTCTGAACTTTCCGTCGAGAGGGACAAATTCATTGTAAGCCTGTTTAGCCCTGTCATCAGGAACCTTATCGTCGTATACAAAGGCTCTCCACATTACAATTCCCTTAAATGGAGCGACAGCGTCTGCAAGCATGTTGGCACCGTCGGCATGACTTCGTCCGTAATTCTGCGGACCTGGCTGCCCCTCCGAATTGGCCTTAACCAGGAATCCCCCGAAATCGGGGATATACGTATAGATCTCCTCCACCTTTGTTTTCCACCATCCTGTTACAGCGGGATCAAGCGGGTCGGCAGTTTTCAGGCTGCCTGTCTCAACAGGTGCGCTGAAACGGGCTGTCAGGTATACCTTTATATTATATGGCCGGAGGACATCAGCAATTGCTGCAACCTTTTCCAGGTATCCGGGAGTCAGGATCAGAGCGTTGGCATTCACATTTGTAAGTACAGTCCCGTTGATGCCGACCGAGGCATTTGCCCTTGCATAATCAGTGTAACGTATGGAAACCTCCCCCGGAAGACTGTCCCACTCCCAGAGCGACATTCCTGCATAACCACGCTCTATCGATCCGTCGGGATTATCCCAGTGGTTCAGCAATCTCCTTCCGACCAAGGGACTGTCGGTGACTGAAATACCGGAGATGTCGCAGTGAGTCTGCAAAAGCTTCAAAAACCTGAATGTTCCGTATAACACCCCTGCATCAGTGTTAGCTGCAATAACTATTATACTCTTCCTTTTGAGCTTCATCGCTGAAATAAGAAATCCCTCGTCTCCCAGTTTCTCAAGTTCCTTATCCAGTCCGAGCCCTGCAATTATCCGCGACTCTGCAGGAGTACCCGCAACCACCACACCGTCAGACCTTATTTTCTTAACTGCAGGGACAGACCTTCCGAGCAGGCCTGTCAATCCATGGTACAATTCCCTTTCAGCCGATTTAATTACCGGTGAACCACCGTCAACCATGCAGCCTGAGATGGCCGCATTATAGGTGCTCAGCACTTCCGGATCGGAAATAAGGTCATAACGAAGCCAGAGCCGGTAACCATTTTCTGTATCAGCCTGAATTGCCGGCGACAGAAGCATTACAATAGCGGATATAATGATCAGATGCTTCATTATTTACGTGTTCCCTGTTGTTTCTTTCTCAAAGTCGATTCCCTTATTATCAGTTCATGTTTTACAATTATTGTACTAAGACTGGAAGAGCCTTTATCTTTCAGAATATTAATCAGGGAAGAAGCGGCAAGCCTGCCTATCTCCCTTGCAGGATAATCGACTGTGGTAAGGCAGGGTTTGATCACTCTGCTGACGGGCTCATTGTTAAACCCGGCCACAGCAATATCGCCCGGCACCCTTATGCCTGATTTCTGCAGCTCGCATATCACTGCAACAGCCGATGTGTCGTTGGCTGTAAATATCCCGTCGGGACGGTGCTTCATGCGCAGGATGGCCTGCACGGCATCAATGCCTGCCTGACTTCCAAGTTCGCTTACCATAAGCAGTTCATCATGGAATTCTAAACCATTGTCGGCGAGAGCCCGTCTATATCCTTCAAACCTGCCCGAATAAACATTGCGAAGCATGTTTCCTCCCACATGCATAATCCTCCGGCAGCCCTGATCAATTAGGTGGGACGTCACCTCATACCCGGCCCTGAAATTGTCAATCACAACACCCATGCATCCCGGACAGTTTGAAACCCTGTCAAAGAATACAACCGGAATGTTTTTCCTGAGTATCTGATTGAAGTGGTCAATATTTTCAGTATCGTAGGCCAGGGAAACCAGCAATCCGTCGACCCTGCTGTGAAAAAGTGTTGATACGCAGCCTGTTTCTTTTTTGCCTGATTCCTGCGACTGACTGATGATAAGCCCGTAACCAAACTGATTTGTTATCTCCTCCATCCCTGCTATTACCGTGGCCATGAAAAAACTGTTAAGTTTGGGAATCACTACCCCTATGGTCTCGGTACTCCTTTTTCTAAGACTGCTGGCAAACTTATTCTGCTGGTAGCCCATCTCTTTTGCCATGGCTTTTATCCGCTTCTTAGTGTCCGAATGGATGTGAGGATGGTCCTTTAAACCTCTGCTGACCGTCGAAGGTGATATGTTCAGGGCTTTTGCCACATCGTAAATGGTGACATCACGGGTGCTCATCTGCAGGAATATGAATTAACAAATTTAATATAAAATGACAGACAGCGAAAAAATTTCAGAAAAAAACCCGCAATCGGTTGCATAATTTTAAAAACATATATAATTTCGGAATTCGAAGAACCTGATCTGCCTTAATCTCTTTTTTAATAAACAACTAACCATGAATCACAAAATCACTGCTCCCGTGAAAGCCTTACTCACTGTTATGGTTTTGCTAAGCTTTTTCGGAGCAACCTGCCAGGCGCAAAAGATAGCCTCGCTCGAAGTAAATCTTGCCATTCCTGCATTTGGAATGAAAATCCCCGTGAGCATCAATCTTGACGAGCTTACCTACCTTTCCGATACTCTCCTGGCGTTGTATGAGATCAGGGATGGTACCCCGGAAAAGGTCCCGTTTCAGATCGAAGCAGGCAACCCAAGAAAACTGACATGGCTGGTCTCATCGGGAACCGGCGCTAACGAAAAATACACATATGATCTTGTCAGCGAAAAATCGATGTTTCCTTTTACGATGCAAGCCTCGGTTAAGGATGGTGCGCTGCTTATCCATTCAGGTGACCAGAAGCTGCTTCAATACTTCTTCAGTACAGTCTATCCTCCGGCAGGAGTTGATACTGCATACAAAAGAAGCGGATTCATACATCCCCTGTGGTCACCTCATGGTCAGTCGCTTACGCGGATTCAACCACCCGATCACTATCACCATTACGGCATCTGGAATCCATGGACAATGGTTGAATTCGATGGCGACACCCTGGATTTCTGGAATATCAATTCAAAGCAGGCTACGGTTCGCTTTGCCAACTTCGTATCGGTTGAAGAGGGACCTGTTTTCTCGGAATTCGGAGCTCTTCATGAACATATCGTTCTGAAAAAAGCAGGGAAAGACAAGGTTGCCATGAACGAACTGCAGAATGTAAGGGTCTATGAACCTGATAAAAGCGGTGACTGTTTCATAGTCGACTTCAACATAAACATGAACTGTGCCGGTGAAATTCCGTTCAGGATCCTGGAATACCGTTATGCCGGTCTTGGATGGAGAACAACAGAAAAATGGGACAAATTGAACAGCATGGTTCTCACATCCGAAGGAAAGGACAGAAAAAGTGCTGACGGCAGCAAGGCAAGGTGGTGCATCGTCCAGGGCGAGATCGACGACGACTACGCAGGTGTGGTATTGATGTCGTTCCCGACTAACTATAACTTCCCCGAACCTCTAAGGATATGGCCTGAGAACCAATATAACAGAGGCGATATGTTTGCGAACTTCTGCCCTACGAAAGACATGAACTGGAACCTGATGCCGGGGAAAAACTATAACCTGAAATACAGGTTCCTCGTCTACAACGGTCGTTTCGATAAAGAAAAGGCGGAAAGCGCCTGGCACTACTTTGCCTGGCCACCTGAGGTTGTAGTCCGCAAGGTGAAATAAGCGGTTTTATTTTTTTTATTATAAATACATTCCATTGCCTTTAAAATTATTCGCAACCGATTGCAGATTGGAAATGTTTTCATAAATTTGGTATCAACTAACCTCATTCGCCTGATTTTTAACTCAATTTTATTCAACCCTTTAATTCAATTAAATGAAAAAACTTCTGCTGCTGATTATGTTTGCCGGATTCACGTTGAATCTGGCAGCACAAAAAGTTGTTACCGGCAAGGTGACAGATGAAGAACAAAATCCTCTCGCCGGGGTTTCTGTGCAGGTAAAAGGGACTACCATCGGAGTTCTTACCGATAAGGATGGGCAGTTCCGGCTTCAGATCCCCGTCGATGTGAGGATACTCTCATTCTCGTTCATCGGGATGAAAACCCAGGAAATCGAGATAGGAACACAATCGAGCTTCAGCATTGTGATGCAGGTCGATGTCGGAATGCTTGAGGAAGTGATTGTAATCGGTTATGGTACAGTAAAGAAAAAGGACCTTACCGGAGCTGTTTCCAGAATCGATGCAAACGAACTCGCCACTGAAGCTACATCGAACGTCACGACCATGCTGAGGGGAGCTATCCCGGGCCTGGCCGTAAACCTCAGCACGACCGCCAAAGGGCTGAGCAGCTCGAGCGACATGCTGATAAGGGGTGAAACATCATTAAGGGCCGACGACGGAGATCAGGCAAACGCCAACGCTCCTCTGGTTGTCGTCGACGGAATGCTTTATTACGGCGACCTGGCCGACATCAACCCGGTCGACATCGAAACTTTTGACATCCTCAAGGATGCATCCTCGGCTGCCATTTACGGGGCCAGGGCTACAAACGGGGTCATCCTTATCACAACAAAGAGAGGGATTAAAGGAAAACCTGTCATCAGTATAAGCACAAGCACCGGGATGACTTTCATTTCACATGCGCATTTCGAAATGATGAACGGGGAACAGCACATTTCAAGAAGAATTGCAGGCTTTGAACAGAATGAACGCAGACAGACTACTATCGGCGCAGGTTATTACAACAGCTATGAAAATCTTCCTTCAGGTGTAACGCTCGAACAATGGAAGGCCTACGACGGTTCAACGGCTGCAACCGATCTCGACGAAGTATGGCTCTCAAGAATCGGCTTTGCTCCAATTGAAATCAACAACTACAAGGCCGGCAGGATAACCGATTTCAAGGACTATACATGGCAGAACGGACTTACCCAGGACTATAACCTGAGTCTGTCGGGAAGTTCCGATGCTGTTTCATACTACTGGTCACTTGGCTACACCGATAACGAAGGTATAAGGTATAACGAGGAATTCAGTACCATCCGCTCAAGGATCAACCTCGATGCGGACGTAACGAATTTCCTTAAGGTTGGTCTGAATGCCCAGATGGCCTTCCGTGATGAAAGCCCTATCTCGCCCGGAACCAGCCTCTTCAATACTCCCTATTCGTCAATGTTCCAGGAAGACGGAGTAACACTTGAACTGACACCTTCAGGCTATATCAATGCCCCTAACTTCTGGCTTGAAATGAGGTTCCGCGATCGATACCGGAAATACAATACCCTGAACAGCAAGATATTTGCCACAGTGACTTTACCACTTGGACTATCTTTCACCTCCGAATTCATACCCAGATTCAACTGGAACAGGGATTACAACAGCTATTCGTCAGGCCACTTCGAGTGGGCATTGCAGGGTGGAAGAGCCTCCCGGGCAAATACAACAGTATTCGAATGGCAGATAAACAACATGCTGAAATGGAACAAGACTTTCGGCGACCACGCCTTCGATGCAACTTTCGTTCAGAATGCCGAAAAATACAATTACTGGTATGAATATATGGAAAGGCAGAATTTCCAGCCTTCCGATGTTCTTGGCTACCACAGGATGCAGGCTGCAACCGAGGATGTCTCCCTTACAAGCAACGATGAAACAAGCACCGGGGATGCACTTCTCGCCAGATTGAATTACACATTCAAATCAAGGTACAACCTTACCGGATCTTTCCGTCGCGACGGTTACTCAGCTTTCGGTCAGGCTAACCCCAGAGCCAGCTTCTGGTCAGTGGCAGGTGGATGGACCATCAGCGAGGAAGATTTCTTCAATGTCGACTGGGTCGATCAGCTGAAGCTGAGATTGTCGTACGGCGTCAACGGGAACCGCGGTGTAGGAATTTACGATGCCCTCTCCAATCTGAATTCCGGTAAGTTCCTGCTTATTGAAGGCGGTGTTGAACAGTACGTTTCACAGCTTTACACCAGCCGCATGGCAAATGCAAACCTTAAATGGGAACGCACTTCAGCCTATAATGGAGGACTCGACTTCGCGGTCCTGAAAGGAAGACTGAGAGGAACTGTTGAAGCCTATTTCTCGATAACCAAAGACCTTATCATCCCGCGCCAGCTTCCAAACGTGACAGGCTACTCAAGCGTGTTCTCAAACCTGGGACAGGTAAACAACAAGGGATTTGAAATCACCCTGAATTCAGTGAATATCTCAACTCCCGATTTTACATGGACTTCAGACTTATCGGTATCACACAACAGCAACAAGATAGTACATTTGTTCGGTGATTATGTAACTGATGAAGTCACGGGAGAACAGAAGGAGGTTGACGATATCACTAATGAATGGTTTATCGGCCATGCAATTGACGAAATATGGGATTACAAATCCCTTGGAATATGGCAGGAATCAGAAACTGCAGAGGCTACGGCATACTCCCGGTCACCTGGAGACTACAAGCTGCTCGACTTCAACGATGACGGATACTACACCAATGATGACAAGCAATTCCTGGGTTTCAGGAGGCCAAGAGTCAGGCTGAGTCTCAGGAATGACGTACAGTACAAAAACTGGGAGCTGTCGCTTAAAATGTATTCATACCTCGGGCATCTAAAGGCAAACAACTTCCTCAGGAACAATGAGGCATTCTACGACAGGGGTACTTATTACGACGTTCCCTACTGGACTGCTGACAATCCCGGTAACAAATGGGCAAGAGTTGAAAGCTATGAAACCAATTTCAATGTGTGGGAGAAGAACTCATTCATCAGGCTTGACAATGTGTCACTTTCCTACAATATCCCGAACAGTCTGCTCTCACGCTTCAAGATTGTAAACTGCAGGCTGTCACTGGTTGCAGACAACCCTCTTGTTTATGCTCCTCAATGGTCATGGATGGATCCGGAAAATGATTCCTACACGCCTTCCTATATCTCATTCAAAGTAAATATCACCCTCTAAAATTACCGGATATGAAAAAGATATTTTTAATGATATTATTCCTGACGGCACTCATCTTTATTGGTCCACGGTGTTCCGAGGACTTTCTCAAACCCGAACCTTTATCATTCTATGCTCCTGAAAATACGTTCGTGAATGCCGATGGCTTCAATGCCGCCCTCATTGCCTGCCTGCGTAACGCCAGGCATGAAATGTATGGTGATACGCCACCCTTCATCTCCGAGGGTATCTTTTCAGATATCGCGGTTGAAGGTACAACCGATAAAACGGGTATCCACATGGATATGCCTGCCGTGATACTTCCTGATGCCAACTTCAATTACGGCGACGTGACTAAGCTTGGCAACTACTGGACGGAGGCCTACAACAGGATCAAGTATGCCAACGTGGTGATCTCAAGAATCGATAATGCCGAATGGAAAAGCGATGCTGAACGTAATAATATCCTCGGAAAGGCATATTTTCACAGAGCCAACGTCTATTACCGGCTCGTTCATCAGTTCGGTGACGTTCCGCTTATTCTCGAAGAGATAACCCAGCCCAGACTCGATTTCTATTCCTGCACGAGGGAAAGTATTCTGCAGAAATGCAAAAAAGACCTTGACTTTGCAGCCCAGTGGGTTAACGCCGATGCTCCCATTGGTGACATAAACAAAGCAGCTGTTAATCATCTTCTTACAAAAGTCAACATGTCGCTCCTGGAGTTCGACGATGCCATAGCTTCCGCAAACGCCGTCATAAATGACGGAATACATGCCCTGATGACAACCAGGTTCGGATCGTACAAAAATGATCCTGCACATGACCTTATATGGGACCTTCACCAGGAAGAGAACAAGGCACTGGCAGAAAACACTGAAACAATCTGGCTATTTGTCTGCAGTGAAACCATGACTGAAGACGGAGCAAGCGAAAAGCTCAGGATCATGCGTCAGGCTGTACCTTACTGGGGAGGGGCCGGAAAAGTAAAAACCCCTACAGGCCAGACAGGAACAACAGACCAGCCGGGAGGCGCCCTTGTAGGAGGGTTTCCTGTTGAAATTGATCAGGTCGGAATGTACGGAAGGGGAATCGGACGCCTTCGTCCAAGCCCATGGTACCAGCACGGCCTGTGGGATGATCCCAACGACATGCGCCATCTTTACCCCAACTGGATGAGAATGGAGGATCTGGTCTACAATGTGCCCGGGCTTAAGGCAAACGGAGATCCCTATTACAACCAGAACCTCCAGCTCTTTGATGCCGGGGGAGGTATCCTGTGCACCGACACAATAAGATCGTGGTTCGACTGGCCCCACTACAAACTCTATGTGATCGACCCGACAGACAACACACCCGACGGTGGATTCGGAGACTGGTATGAGATGAGACTGGCAGAAACATACCTGCTGAGAGCCGAAGCTTATTTCTGGAACGATCAGCCCGATCTGGCTGTCGCCGACCTGAATGCTGTCAGGACACGTGCCGGATGCGCTCCATACACATCCGACCAGATCAATATCGGCACAATCCTGGATGAAAGGGCAAGGGAACTATACTATGAGGAGAAAAGAAAAACAGAACTGACTCGCATTGCATACATATTTGCCAAAACAGGCAAACCCTGCTATAACGGAAAGACGTACAGTATGAATTCATTCGGAACAGACAATTTCTGGTACGACAGGGTGATAGAAAAGAATGTGTTCTACAGGGACAACGTCAGGGCACCATTCTATAATTACCGGGTTGCACCTTACATTGTTCTATGGCCTGTTCTTTCTTCAGCAATCAACGCAAACAGCCTAGGACATATTAACCAGAACTTCGGATACCCGGGGTATGAGTCAAACATTACTCCCTGGAAATGGGTCGATGGCGAAGGTGAAGGATCAATTGTTGAACAATGAGCATATACACATTAAGAAACACCTGCTTTTTTTAAGCAATTTCTGATCCTAATCTTTATCTTTATGAATCAGAACCAATAAGTTCTTTTAAACCTTTAAAATGATACCGGATATTCCCCCGGCAGGTATGTTAAGGCCGCCGGGGGAAATCCATCTGATAAAAACCTAAATCAAAAATACATGAAAAGACGAATTTTTATCTCCAGGACTGCTCAGGCTGCTGCAGGATCGTTGATTCTGCCTACCATAATTCCATCTTCCGTTATCGGCAGGAATCCTCCGAGCGATATGATCAACATTGGCTGGATAGGCTGCGGCCGGCAGGGAAGAGGAGATATCATGGGTACTATGAGATTCGACACCGCAATGGTTGTAGCCGCTGCCGATGTGGATTCAAAAAGGGTGACCCTTGGCAAGCAAATGGTGGAAGGTTTCTATTCAAGGAAGACAGGGAACAGCAATTATGTCAATGTAAAAACGTATGGCGACTATAAGGAGTTGCTCCTTGACAAATCGATAGATGCGGTCCTGATTACCACGCCCGACCACTGGCACTCCCAGCCTGCCATAGAGGCTGCCCTCGCGGGAAAGGATATCTATCTGGAGAAGCCTACTTCGCTTACAATAACCGAAGGCAGGCTGCTGAGTGATGTCGTGAAGAAGACTAAGGTAATATTGCAGGTCGGAACCCAGCAACGCTCCAGCCCTCAGTGGAGGATTGCTGCTGAACTTGTACGGAACGGCAGAATCGGCAAGCTCCATACTGTTAAAATTGGATTACCGGGAGATCCTCCCGGACCTGAAGCGCCTGAAATGCCTGTTCCTTCTAACCTGAATTACGATATGTGGCTGGGTTCCACACCAGAAGTTTACTATACCGAGATCCGCGTCCATCCGCAAAAAGATTTTGATCGTCCGGGCTGGCTGAGATGTGAACAGTTTGGCGCCGGCATGATTACAGGCTGGGGTCAGCACCACTTCGACTCGGCTGCATGGGGAATGGATACCGAGCTGACCGGTCCGGTATCGATCGAAGCAGTTGCCCAGTTCCCGAAAGCAGGATTGTGGGATGTTCACGGCGACTTCATGTCGATAGCTGAATATGCCAACGGAGTCACACAGCTTACAAGCGGAAACTAC
This sequence comes from uncultured Bacteroidales bacterium, assembly GCA_963840965.1. GTDB lineage: Bacteria > Bacteroidota > Bacteroidia > Bacteroidales > VadinHA17 > LD21. Next base: position 554,493 of record CAWJAW010000005.1, read on the forward strand.
CCCAACGGAGTCAGATACGAGGGAACCGATGGCTGGATCTTTGTTACACGCGGAAACTACAGGGCCACCGACAGCGATCCGATAGTCCAGGCTGCGAATACAAAGGCACTCGACGCCAGCGATCCCAAAATACTGAGTTCAGTGATCGGTCCCAACGAGATCCATCTCTATGAAAGCAGTGATCAGGCGGGCAACTGGCTCGACTGCATCAAATCGCGTAAGGAACCGATATCTCCGGTTGAGATCGGACACAGGGCATGCACGGTATGCCTTGTTACTCATATAGCAATGAAACTGGGAAGAAAACTGAAATGGAACCCCGACACTGAAACATTTGTGGGTGACGATGAGGCAAACAGCTTGCTGTCGAGACCGCAGAGAGCTCCCTACGGAACCAATTACATCAAACTGTAATCTGATTTTTTACAAATCTGAAAATAATTACAAATGCAAAGACTGATTCGGTACATCCTCATCGTCATGATGGGGTTTGCCATTCTTTTGCCGGTATCGGCCGCCAAACTGACAGCCGAGCTTACCGGATCCAAAATCAATGTGACCATCGACGGAAAATTCTTTACCAGCTACATCTTTTCAGAGGATGAGAAATACCCTTTCTTCTACCCTGTGAACGGACCGGTAACAGGTGGTTCAGTAACATCGATGAGAAACGCTGTTTATCCTCACCATACATCGCTGTTCTTTGGTTGCGACATGGTAAACGGAGGAAACTACTGGCAGGAAGGGCTTGAACGCGGAAGGATAATATCGGTAAATGCCCGCATCGAGAAGGAAGGAGGCGATACAGTTGTGATAACAGACGAATGCATCTGGAGCCGCCCGGGAGCTGTCTCTCCGGTAAAGGATACCAGGAGGTACATCATAACCGCACCGGCAGCTGACAGGACCATCATCGATGTTGAAATTACAATGCTGACGCTGATGGATGTCCATATCAGAAAAACTAACCATTCGCTGTTCAGCGCCAGACTTGCCGCTGACATTTCTGTGACCAACGGAGGTACAATGATAAACGCTGAGGGTGCAAAAAGCGAAAAGGATACATTCGGAAAGAGATCGCCATGGATCGATTTCTGCGGGAAAAGAGGAAATACAATTGAAGGTCTGGCAATAATGCAGCACCCGTCAAATCCATGGTACCCTGCTCCCTGGTTTACCCGCGACTACGGGTTCATCTCACCAACACCCATGTACTGGCCGGAAAACGGTGAGGAAACTTTCCTAAAGGATGGTACAAAACTCGTGCTTAAATACAGGGTAATCGTCCATTCAGGAGATCATAGCCAGGCGGATATTGCCGGAGAGTTTACAAAATACATCTCAGGAACGTTATAACAATGTTATAACATGGTTGCAGAACTGCAATGAGGAGTTCGGTGTGCGGTGCGTGGTATGCGGTTTGGTTTCATTCATGGGTTTTTCTGTAAAGGCACTCCGTCCTGCGACATGAACTGCAGGGATATGGATTAAAGCTAACCTCCGCTCCTATCCCGATCAATCCGCTGACCGACTTTTCAGGGTTCATAAGCGCTGAAGCGTTGAGGCTGACTCCGCAGGAATTGCCGGGCATGAGTTCAAACAATTTGTGCTGTTCCGATACGTCCCACCCGCAATACCCCGGACTATACCGGTTTGTAATCCTTAAACCTGAGATTTCAGCAGCTTTCCTAACTTCCTGAAGAACCAGCAGGGAAGTACGTTCCGCAATCTCACTTCCTATAATATCGTAAATATATGATGCCAGGGGATCTCCGTCTTCCATAGCCTTTCTGCAGAGTTTTTCAGGTTCCGGACCCGCTGTACAGATAAAGAGGGCAAATGATTCTGTATTCCTAACCTGTGAAAAGACAACATCTCTCAGACTAAAATCGATACCATGTATTGTTACTGATCTCGCGGCATTCTTACATTCCTCAACAGGATATATCCTGTATTCGGCTTTTGCTGAACACACAGGTGCAATGTTGCCGATCATCTCACGGATAAGACCGGAAAAATCAGCTGCCTGATATCCATCCCCGTAACCGAGCAGTCTGCCTATCCGTTCGCCATCGACTCCAAGTTCTGTAAAATCATATTGAAATGTGTTCATCATGCCTGATCAAGTCCGGCTTCGCGGACAATCCTTCCTACAACATCTTCCCATCCCAGCGACATAAGGTGAATCCCGCTTATCCCCTTTTTTTTCCTCAGTGACGCGATCATTTCGAGTGTTATTGCTATTCCTTCCTCACGGGCTCCGTCTCCTGCCTTTTCCATGCGATTGAGTATCTTTTCCGGAAGGTACACTCCGGGTACCTTCTCGTGGAGATAAAGTGCTGCCTTATAGCTTTTCAAAGGTACCAGCCCCACAAGAATACATACCTTGCCAAGGACATTTCGTTTTTCAAGCTGTTCGAGCCATGGGTCAAGCCTTTCCGGTTCGAATATTATATTTGTTTGAAAAAACTGGGCTCCGGCGTTAACCTTTTTCTGGTCCCTAATGGCCTGAAGTTCAGGGTCCAGTGCGAAGGGTGTAGTTGCAGCGCCAAGAAAATATGAAGGGGGATGTTTTATTTTTCTTCCGTCGAGGTAAATGCCCTCATCGCGCATTCTGCGGAGAATCCACAGCATCTGGACCGAATCGAGATCGTTGATGTTCAGATCGCTTGCCGGCGGAGGTCCAACTATCGGACTATCTCCTGTAACACACAATATGTTTTTTATTCCGAACTGTCCCGCTCCGATTGCATCCGACTGCAGAGATATTCGTGTTGAATCGCGGGCGGCGATCTGAAATACAGGTTCCGCATTAAGATCGACTGCAACTTTGCAGCAGGCAAGTGCTGACATCTTCGGTATAGCCGATGATGCATCAGTAAAATTAATAGCATGGACATAAGGCCTTACCAGCTCTATATCATTTTTAAGCTTTCCGGAATCGGCACCCAACGGTGGAGTTACTTCCGTGGCAACCACGAAGCGGCCTTCCCTGAGATATTTCTCAAGTTCTGAAGCCGGCTCCTTGTAAGCGGCTGCATGATACTCTGAATCTCCGCTCCACCATACAGGCTGTCTTACAGTTCTGAAAACCGAATCCCACACCTGTTTTTTAAGTTCCTTGTCGCGCGAAACCAGCGATCCGAAGAATTTTCCGGTGCCTGTTCTTCTGATCTGACTGAATACATCAGCCCACGTCTCTGTGCCCGCCCTGCTCCAGTCGAGGGGAGGCAGTACCTCCAGGAGAGTATCCTCCTGTCCGATCTTCCTGGCCCGGAAGTATATGGCGTGCCAGACACATCTTCTTGTCGGGTCGACATAGCATCGTCCGTCGGGAGTGACTCCTCCGCAGGGTCCGTTTCTGAGACCTTTCGGGCACTCCATGCAGCAGATCAAGGCTGTCTCCTGAAGAAGGCAATTGCCGCACATCCGGCAGCCCCAAACCGGACCCTTGACCATTATCTCAATCTTTTCGCGAAAACGCCTTCCGAAAGTCTCCCTCTTGAATGGATAAAAGGGGGGTTGCCAACGACGGGCAGGCTTGATACCAGACATATATTAAGTTATTATGACTGAAGTAAAGGACTTCAGGAATTGCGGCTTTGAAAATACTCTACAAATCTGATAGCAAAGTCATCCCTTCCCAGAACAAGATCGGCAGCCCGGGCGGCAGATGTTGTTTTTTCAGGATTTGCAATTGGGCAAGTCAATCCACAATAAACGGCAAGTGTCATGAAGGCCGAATTAAGCGACTCCCTGTCGGGCAACCCGAATGAAATGTTGCTTGCTCCCATGGTGATATTCTGACCCAGTTTGCGATGCACCAGCCTGATAGTCTCCAGTGTGATCACACAGGCTTGCGGCTCGGCGCTGACTGCCATTGCCAGTGGATCGGCAATTACATCCTCTGCCCTGATCCCGGCGGTAACGGCCCTTTCGATTATCTTTTCTATTATCGTCACCCGCTTTTCCGGGTCGTTCGTGATCCCTTCATCATCCATGCACAAGCCTATGATCGCAGCACCGTATTCCTTTGCCATGGGGATAAGCGCTCTGAGTGATTCCTCCTTCCCGTTTACCGAATTGATAAGACATTTGCCTGCGGAAACCTTAAGTGCGGCTTCGATGGCTGAAGGATTCGGGGAATCGAGACACAGTGGAATGTCAAAATTATCCTGTATGGCGATCACCACTTCGGGAAGTAGCTTCGCATCATCAACACCCGGATACCCGACATTAACATCGAGTATATCGGCGCCAGCCTTTATTTGACTGGCAGCCAGTTCAAGCACATAAGAAAAATCACCTCCCTGAAGTGAGGAGACTAGTTTCCGGCGACGGGTCGGATTGATCGATTCGCCAATTATGATTACAGGACCATCGGTATCAATGATCACCTCCCTGGTCCTGCCTGAAAGAACTGTCTTCATGATTATACTGCAAACTGTTTCAGATAATTTACTGCACCCTGCGGATCGGGAGAATAGAAATCGGCTCCTATCTTTTCGCAGTACTCCTTCGTTACCGGAGCCCCGCCAACTAGTATCTTAATCGCCTGATGCTTCTCCTTCAATGCTGCGACGGTTTTTTTCATGTTCTCCATGGTAGTTGTGAGAAGGGCCGATAGCCCTACAAAAGCGCCCGGATTATCCTCAATAGCTCTGAGGAACTTATCGGCGCTGACATCAACTCCAAGGTCGATTATCTCCCATCCGCCTCCTTCGATCATCATGGCAACCAGGTTCTTTCCTATGTCGTGCAAGTCGCCCGAAACGGTACCGATAATGAATTTACCTTTCCGTTTGGTCTCGCCTGACTGAAAGAAAGGCTTCAGATGCTTCATGGAGCTATTCATCGCCTTAGCCGCCATCAGCATCTGGGGGACATATATCTCCTTACGGCTGAATCGTTCGCCAACAGCAGCCATTGCAGGTATAAGCGCCTCATCGAGTATCCTGGCAGGACCCAATCCTTCTTCTATTGCCAGTTTTGTAATCTCATCCGCTCCATCCTGCCCCTTCATTCCGGGAGGGTAAGGTGAAGCCTTGTCCGTTTTGCCTGACTCAACACACAGTGCGATCCGGGCCAGTATATCATCCATAACAAAAATGATTGGTGAAATTTCGTTCTGATAACCTTTAAGTCAATTAAAGCACGAAAATAATAAAATCAAAAGTAATTAATAAAATTTATTCATGCAACCGATTGCAATATTATTTTAATTAAGATTTTTTAACCTTGAAAGATACTGCTTACATGAGCTTCACCTGCTTACCGCAGGCTTGTTTTGCAACAGATTCTGACTTTTCTTAATTTGCAGGATTCAACACAAATTTCTTATCTTGTACTTTCCAAAAATCCACTGACATGAAACCTCCATGTATTAGCATACACAAGCAAGATAATATAATAATCACTTACATGGAGGTTCCATCATACCATTAAAATCAAAATTTTATAATGATGAAAATTGTATCTCTTTTGATCTGCCTGCTGCTGTCGGGAACTGCCATTGCCCAGACTACCGCCACAGGAATATTTCAGGGAAATACCGACATCGGTAATCCCGCACTAAAAGGCTCAGCTTCTTACAACCCTGCCGATCAGTCATATTCGCTGAAAGGATCAGGTTATAACATCTGGTTTGAAAGGGATGAGTTCCGCTATGTATTCAACCAGATCGAGGGTGATTTCATGCTCACTGCCAATTTCCGCTTTGAAGGCCAGGGAACAGATCCCCACAGAAAAACCGGCTGGATGATAAGGGCTTCGGAGGATGAGGATTCTCCCCACATCTCTGCTGTGATGCATGGCGATGGTCTTACTGTGATGCAATGGCGTGATTTCAAGGGTGCTGAAATGAAGGACCCTGAGGATGAATTGTTTGCAAAGGGATCAGGCTATGAAATAATCCAGCTCGAAAGGGCCGGAAAAATTATTTTCATGAGGGCAGCGGTTGCCGGCAAACCTTTCGAGAATATCGGCTCCTACGAAATGACAAATATGCCTGATAAGGTGCTTGCCGGATTATTCATCTGCTCTCATGATCCGGAAGTGGCTGAACAGGCTACCATCTGGAATGTCAGGATAGACAAGCCGGTCGGGGACAATTACAATGCCTCCAGGGATGGGGCAGTGGGATGCCGTCTTGAAACCATGAATGTCTTCGATGGAAAAAGAATGGTGATTCACGAAAAACAGGGAAGGTTTGAAGCTCCAAACTGGATGCCTGACGGCAAACAACTGCTGTTCAATATGGACGGATTATTGTACAAAATTCCTGTAACGGGAGGGGCTATAAGCCAGCTGAACACAGGTACGGTTACAAGAAACAATAACGACCACGGAATATCCTTCAACGGCAAATTGCTTGCGATAAGCAGCTCCAAGGATGACGCGGCAGGAAGAGGTTCGGCAGTGTACGTTGTTAAACTGAAAGGCGGAGAACCACAACTTGTTACCCCCGAAACACCTTCATATTGGCACGGCTGGCATCCCAACAATAAGGAAGTGGTTTATGTCGCCCAAAGAAAGGGGATACCCGTTTATAATATTTACCGCAACTCGATAAAGGGGGGAAAGGAAGTGGCCCTTACCGATATTCCTGAAGGCGAACACGTTGACGGCTGTGAATATTCGCCCGACGGTAAATATATTTACTACAACGGCAGCCATACGGGAAACATGCAGTTATGGCGCATGAATGCCGACGGAACCGGAAGGGAACAGCTTACCTTCGATGACAACAAAAACTGGTTCCCCCATATTTCACCCGACGGAAAATGGATAGCTTTCATTTCATTCCCTCCGGATATTGAAAAAAACAGCCACCCGTCATACAAGAGAGTCCTGCTGAGGCTGATGCCTACCGGTGGCGGTGAACCTAAAGTGATCGCCTACCTCTACGGCGGACAGGGAACCATTAACGTTCCATCTTGGTCGCCTGACAGTAAGCAGATTGCATTTGTAAGCAACTCGGGAAAATAAACCTAAACCGTTAAAAACTTAACGGTTTACATTTTATATTGGATTTTAGCTTACTTTAATCCCGCGAATTTTACGTTATCCGGATGAGATCTGGTTTTAATACCTTTCTGTCTTTCCCAGTGTTGGCCATCCTCTACTGCTATACTGCGGTTGGTGTTGTTATCGCATTTATTCTCACCACTTTCAAAGCAAAAAGAGCAGTACAATTCCTTTCCATGATATGGGCCAAATCGGTATTTGCAATCATGGGGAAAAAGCTGACAATTGAGGGGAAGGGCAACTTCAACAAAAACAACAGGTATATCCTCGTTGCGAATCATGCCAGCCTATTCGACATTGTTGCGATTACATCTTTTTACCCTCAGGTTTCATGGTTTGGACATGAGCGCTTACTTAAAGTGCCGGTATTCGGCGGTTTCCTCAGACTGATCGGTTATATCCCGTTCAGGGAACCCACAATCCGGAACACCAGGCACATGCTTGAACAGCTTATTGTTAAATCCAGAAATCAGTCTGTTGCCCTGTTTCCCGAAGGAACCCGGACCCTTAACGGAAAAATAAATCCCTTCTTCAGGGGTTTCATCTATCTGATGAGAACAGGAAACACCGATATATTACCAATAACCCTTAACGGGTTTTATAACCTTAAGCCAAAAAACAGGTTCTTCATAGATTTCGGCTCAAAACTGGAAGTAATCATCCACAAACCCGTTCCCGGGGAAGAATTAAAGGATAAGACCGACGATGAAATAATCAAAAGGATCAAAGGGATTATTGAATCTGCATATAACTGTAACCATTAGTATCTCCTAAAAAGACATTATGGAATCATTAAGAAAGGATAAATGGGTTTTCATAGTAAATCCAATAGCAGGCAACGGTTTCGGAAAGACGATGATTCCCATAATCACTGAAAAGATCAGAAAATACGGCATCGACGGTGAAATTGTCGAGACCGAAAGAAGCGGTCATGCAGTAGAGCTTTCTGGAGAATACTACGAAAAGGGATGGAGGATCATTATTGGCGTAGGAGGCGATGGAACTGCCAATGAGGTTGCAAGACCTCTTGTCAACAGGAAAGATGCCGTGTTCGGAGTTATCCCGGCTGGCACAGGAAATGATTTCATACAGATCACAGGATTTCATGACCGGATGACGGACTCTGACTGGGATGTGTTTTTCAGGAAGCCAATCATCCCTATGGACGCCGGATCAGTTAACGGTATGATTTTCCTGAACGGCATGGGACTCGGATTTGATGCTCAGGTAGCTGCGGAAAATTATACTGAACCGGGCGTTGTGAAAAGGGGAGGTAAACACAAATATATCTGGCATATTATAAAAACCATCCTGTTCTTCAGGGAAAAAAGCATGACTGTAACCAGTGATTCAGGCAGAACAGAAACCGATTGTTTTATAAACACGGTTTCGGTGGGACGCAGATTCGCGGGAGGATTCCTCCTTACCCCCAGTGCTATTGCAAATGACGGCCTGCTGGACGTTTGTTCTATCAAAAGGCTTAATCTGATCCAGAGACTCAAGTTGTTTATGAAAGTCCCGAAAGGCGACCACATCAAGGACAAAAAGGTGCTTTATTACCAGACAGATGGTCTTAAGATTGAATTCTCCGAAAAAGTGCCTTTCCATGTTGACGGGGAACTCAATTTCTCCAACCGCTTCGATATTAAAATTATGCCTGAGGCATTCAACATCATTTACAATCCTGATGGGAACCATTTCTTCAGAAAAAAATAACCCTGAAATAAATCAGATTGCATTCTTCGATCTCGACCGGACAATTACCAGGGGTATCAGCGGGAGACTTCTTGTAACAGGAGCTTACAAACGCGGCCTGATGAAAAAATCAGATATCCTGAAAGCCCTCTGGCTCTCATCTGCTTACAAGCTTAAGTTCAGGGACCCCGTCACCATCATGAATGAAATGATAATATGGGTGAAAGGAATAAAGGTCTCCGATTTTTCTGCCATATGCTCTGAAGTTGCCAATGAAGATCTTTTCCCTTCAGTTTATAAGGAAGCTGTCGCAGAAATCGAACTTCACAGAGGGAATAATGTCCGAACGGTATTGCTGTCATCATCGGTGTGCCAGATATGCCGCGAAATATCAGTCCATCTGGGAATAAATGATATCATCTGCTCGGAGCTCGAAGCATCGGACGGACTTCTTACCGGTTTACCCCTTGGCAATCTGTGCTTTGGAGAAGAAAAAGCCAGAAGGCTCACCATGTATTGTGAAAACAATAATTACTCTCCCGCCTATGCCTGGTATTACGGCGATTCAATTTCTGATCTGCCTGCCCTGAGCATTGTTGGAAATCCGGTATGCGTCAACCCTGACAGGCAACTTGAAAAGGAAGCCTGGAGAAAAGGATGGAAAATATGCCGGTGGAAGTAGTAAGTCTCCGCTGGATATATGTACCCCTCAGCTTTCAAGAATCAGTTTAAGCCTGTCGCACAGATCCTTAAGCCCTTCCGGTGTATTGCCTCCTCCCATTTCGACAGTAGCCCATCCGTTGTAACCTGTATCCTCAATTGCCTTCATCACAGCGGTCCAGTTTACATCCCCCTCACGAAGCTTAACATTGAACCCGGCCGACCGGCCCTTTTCATCAGCAAGCTTACGGCTGTACTCCTTTATGTGAATCTTGGCTATCCTTTTGCCAAGTATCCTGATCCACTGTTCCGGCCATCCATAAGCCAGTATGTTGCCGCAGTCGAAATAGGCGCCCACATACTCACTCTGGAACTGGTCGATATAACGGACCATTTCCAGCGGACTGAGAAGAAAGCTATTCCAGACATTCTCAATGGCGATCCTGACCTTCAGCTTTTCAGCCAGTGGAACAACCTTTCTTATCTCCCCGACCGACCGGTCCCAGCATTCATCGTAACCGACACTGTCTGTCACCCGTCCGGGTACCAGAAGCACCGTATCGGCGCCGAAAGATGCCGCATCTTCAAGGGCAACTTTCATTGCGGTTACTCCCTCCTCCCTGACAGAAGGATCGGGACTCGACATCAGAAATTTCCAGTGCTGTGAATTACAAACACTTGGTACAACCAGTCCGGTTTTCTTCATTGCCTGCAGTACCTCAGCCCTGTCGAGATGACTGTCCACCTCCACCCCGTCAAATCCTGCCAGCTTTGCAGCTTCAAACTTGTCGATTATGCTGCTGCCCACTCTGATGCCTCCCCACATCATGCCTTTTTTCAGTGACCCGGCAGGCGGGGTGCCGAACAAACCGGACCCCGTCAACGGTACTGCCGAAATAAAAGCGGAAGCAAGGGCGGAGGTCTTTGTGAATTGTCTTCTGTTCATTATTGCAGATTTTTCTGAAATTTAAATAAATTCCTCCGGCAAGATCCAGGGTATCAACCCAGGTTTGGTGCAACCCCAATTACAGGCGGCACTTCAGGGATATCAGGTACGGGGCCGAATTCAAATACCTTTGGTCCGAGCGACAAATCGGAATTCATCAGTTCATCCCAGGTGACATCCTTGCCCGTGTAAGCCGACATCCTACCCATAATTGTAATGAGGGTGGAATTCACCTGTGCCTCTCCGTCGTTGATGATATTTCCGGTCCTGATCCCGGTAACAAGATTGATATGCTCCTGAACAAAGGGATCGGTGACCTTCCATGTCTCGTCTGTCGAACCTTCCTCAGGATGCGGATATTTCCAGACCTCCTCACCCTTAAGGTTATATATCATCCCCTTTGCGTTGGCAAATCCCTCAGTTCCAACAATGAACTGCTCGGTAAGATTGCTGCATCCTGTTATCTGTCGGGCAGCGCAATGAGTATGCATCCCGTTGTCGTATACGTATTCGACGCTGAAGAAATCGTACTGGTCGCCGGTAACCCTTCTCTGCCGCCCACCCCAGCCCATTGCCTTAACGGGATTTTTCCCGATATACCAATTCATAACATCGACTTCGTGAATAAACTGTTCAACTATATGATCGCCTGAAAGCCAGCAGAAATTTGCCCAGTTACGGAGCATGTATTCCATATCCGTCCACCCCGGCTGGCGCTGAACCACCCACAAACCGCCGCCGTTGCGAATAATATGGGCGCTGACTATGTCGCCGATTTCGCCGCTTGCCACCCTGCGCCAGGTCTCGACAAAATCCTTCTGAACGCGCCGGATAGTGCCGCTTACCATGCAAAGTCCCTTCTCCTGGGCTCTTTTTACGGATATCAACACTTTCCGGGCTCCCGCCGGGTCGACAGCAACAGGCTTCTCCATAAAAATATGCTTTCCGGCATTCACGGCTGCCTCAATATGATACGGCCTGAAAGCGGGAGGAGTGCACAGCAGTACAAGATCGACTCCCGAATCGATTACCTTCTGATAGCTGTCGAAACCAAGGAAACAATTCTCATCAGCGACTTCGACTGCATGCTTTGATTTCCTGAGTTGCTCCCTGCACTGGTCCAGCTTATCCTTGAAAACATCCCCGAGTGCTGTTATCTGCAGGTTAGGACCCGCATCGAGAAAGTTAACAGCAGCTCCCGTACCTCTTCCTCCGCATCCTATCAGACCTGCCTTGATTGGCTTGCCATCGGGAGCCTGAGTCAGAAATTCCGGTAATAGAATTTCTTTCATTTTTGGTTTACCGGAACACGATGAAACCAACCCGGCGGTTCCAATTGCTCCAATAGCCGCCAGTGAAGTTCTGGAAATAAAACTGCGACGGTCAATACCTTCTTTAACTGTGCCTTTCGGGCTTTTGTCCTTTTCCATAGTTTTGATTTAGATATCTTATTATTCTAATAAACTTCCAGTTCTCTCCATTCCGGTATTGCCGGGAATTTAACGTGGGGTTCGGTCTGATACCAGTAACAAACCGAAGCTATATCCGACTTCTGGGCAAGATACCTGCCTCCCTGTCTCCATCCAAGGTCCTGAATCGTAATACGCAGATCTTTTTCAAACCTTACCGGATCCATTATGTGCCACCGATACATCCCGAACCTCTGCATCACGTTGTAATGCCCGTCTCCTTTAATAACCTGGTGTAAGCCCGAGTACGGAGTGCAGAATTCGGTGTAATTCACCTCCTCCACTCCATAGGGATTTTTCGCTCTGGTGTCGAAATCGTAAGAACCGCAGATATAATCCTCGGTACCTGTTCCGCAGATGGTAGGATATTTTGTATCGCCGTCGATAAAGAACTTAATCTCGCCTTCACCCCACCAGCCGTTATTGAACACGCCCCAGGCAAGGTAAACACCCACATACTGGCCTCTTCCTTTTATTCCTTCAACAATGGTATAGTCGGAAGTCACATTCGGATTGAGCCGTCTGTACTGAGCATGGAAGTAAGCTGCATCATCGGGAACTTCGGTCAGCGTGTAATCAATCTGGTAAAACAGTGTCATGATGTCAGCATCTCCAACATTCTCCATGGTGATCCTGCAATGTTTCCTGAAGGGCATTACCCAGTAGCAGTTAAAAGCGCTTCCCGGATTAACGCAAACGGCCTGGGATACCAGAGGAGCATATTGGCCCCATCCCATGCCGAAAAAGTCGCCGACAGGACATTCAACAGAGGGTTCTGTTTCATTGTCCCAGTAAATTCGCAGTATTGAATAACGCCATTTGCCGGCCGGAGTCATCCATATATGCTGTATCGCTCCGGGGCCGTCAATATCGGCCAGTGTAAAAGTTTCACCCGGCTGAATCCGGATATAGGGATTCACTTTCCATCCCTGACCAAGGTCGCGGGCTGCATTGAATGCATTTGCAACATTTGGTTTATCCTTGTCGGCGGGAGAGGCCATTCCTCCCTTTCCCTTTTCTCCCGTAAAATTTTCGGGACTTATCGAACGGGTCTTTGCATCGGATAGCCTGTAAAGGTTACCCATGTTCATGTCGAGTCCGTTGAATCCTTCCTGTGAAAAAGCTGAAAAAGCTGACACGGAAAGGATCAGTGCAACAAAAACGAATTTTCTCATACTTTCTGGGTTATTGTGATTGATTAACAGGTAAGCAGGCCGGCCAGTGATCATTTGCTTAAAATTAAAAAATTCTGATCACTTACAGGAAAAAAATCCGCATTTTATTCAAATCTTTATGCCGGACAGGGTCACATCGAATTTTTTTGATAAATAAAAAATCATCTTCCGTGAATTTCAGATTTACAATACCGCACAACCTGGTGATAGTCTTCAGCATTATTATCTGTGCAGCCATACTGACATGGGTGATTCCCGGCGGCCGGTACGAACGGGAAACAGTTGACGTTAACGGTGTTGAACGCAGCGTGATTGTGAATGGGTCATTTCAACACGTGGAAAGCCAGCCTCAGACCTGGCAGATATTCTCTGCATTTTATAAAGGCTTCATTAATATGTCGCACATCATAGTATTCATACTGATGGTCGGCGGCGCCTTCTGGATAATGAACGACACAAAGGCCATTGATGTGGGGATTTTCTCATTTCTGGGATTCACCCGGAGGATGGAAAAATACAAGGCAGTGAGACTGCTGGGAGTCAACAATATGGTGATCTCATTCATAATGGTGCTCTTCAGTCTCTTTGGAGCGATTTTCGGAATGTCTGAGGAGACGATTGCCTTTTCGGTGATCTTCGTGCCCCTGGCAATATCGATGGGTTATGATTCACTTGTCGGCATCGCCCTTTGCTATTTCGCTGCCCATATCGGGTTTGCAGGGGCTATTCTCAATCCCTTCACGGTTGGGATTGCCCAGGGGCTGGCCAGCGTGCCGCTTTTCACAGGTATTGAATACAGAACACTGTGCTGGGTGCTGATCACTGTGACGGGAATTCTGTTTGTATTGTGGTATGCGGCACGAATCAGAAAGAATCCGGCGAAAAGTATTATGTACGAGGCTGACGGCTTCTGGAGGCAGAAAGGTGGCTCCCAGACAGGAGAGATAAGCTACCATACACCACTGTCAGCATGGCTCACAGCTCTTGCAACTGGCATCGTCGTTGTGATCTTTGCTGTGAAATACCCTGTAACCCAGCTTAACATAGGACTAACAAAGATTTCGGCTCCAATCATGCCTGTGCTGGCAGTGTTATTTATAATTTTCAGCTACATAAGCCTGAGAAAATCGATCCATTTCTTTGTGCTTACCATCCTTGCCTTTACAATGATGTATCTCGTGGCCGGAGTTCTGGGATATGAATGGTACATCATGGAAATTGCAGCATTGTTCCTTGCCATGGGGCTTATAACAGGTCTTGCAGCAGGAAAAAAGCCGGGCGATCTGGCCAGGCTATTCATTGAGGGGGTTAAGGATATTGTCTCGGCAGCACTTGTGGTTGGCTTTGCGGGAGGAATTATTGCTGTCCTCACCGATGGCCAGATAATTGATACCGTGCTCTATTCGTTGTCGGGAGCACTGGAAGGATCGGGGCAGATGTCAGCGCTCACAATTATGTATGCTTTTCAGTCGGCGCTTAACCTCGTAATAACTTCAGGATCGGCAAAAGCTGCACTTACAATTCCCATAATGGCTGAATTTTCCGATCTGGTGGGTCTTACCAGGCAGGCAACCATAATGGCATTCCAGTTCGGAGCTGGCTTCACTGACATGATAGCCCCTACATCCGGAGTACTAATGGGAGTACTGGGAATGGCGAGAATCCCCTATGTAAGATGGCTGAAATGGATTATGCCTGTTCTTATTATCCTTGTGGTGCTTGGGTTCCTGCTGCTTATCCCAACAGTAACCATGAAACTTAGCGGGTTCTAGAAAATATACCTTATTGACAGCGCTCCGCCGTCGCCCCAGAAACCGCTATAGCCTGTAAGGTTGAATGCAGGTTTCCAGTCGAGTCCGATGTTGATGGGAACTTCCTCGAAATTATATTCGATACCCAGAATTCCATCAATTCCGATTACAGTATAATTTGTTCCGGCGTCTCCCCATCTGTCGTAGGTATTGTCACCATTCCAGAAACCGATGTGTCCTCCACCTCCGTAATACCAGTTAAGTCGCGAAACATCGAAAGCATTATTATGTACTTCATATAAGCCGGTTAATTCAAATCCCGCCCATCTGGTAGAAAGTATACCTTCAAAAGCAGACCGCCGACTGACAAAATGCTTGACTGTAAGTCCATTGGAAAAACCAAGTCTCAGGCCCACTCCTGTATTGTAGTCCTGGGCAGAAGCAAAGGCAGACAGGAATATTACAAGTGTAAATGTGAGAACGATCTTTTTCATAGCTAAGATTTTTTGTGAATACCACGACAAATTTACTAAAACAATGAATAAAAAAAAAGGGGAAGGATTTACCCCGGATCCTTTCCCCTTCAAAAGCCCCGGATTATTCACCCGGGAAAGACTGATTAACAAACCAAACAAACTTAAACCAAAGCTAACCTACAAAGAAAACATACTTGTAGTCAAACCCATTTTCACGAAGCCACCATCTTAATGCTTTTGCAATTTTTCTCCTTCTGAGCATTACCGTCCCAAGTTCCTGTGATGATATCCTGTAGAAAGTTTTCATGACTCTGCTGTTTAATTGACTTTTATCCTGATTCCTTTGAGATAAAGATACTGCCTGAATCAAAGCTTGTCAATACGCCCAGGCCCATCCAATGGGGAAAGCAGCATGTCATACGCCCACCTTTATCAATTGAATTCCGTGAATCGGCCCTTACTTTTCCCTGCTCATAAATGAAACCAAATGATTCGTCAAAACGTGGGCAGAATTTACCAATGAAACGGCCGGAATTGCTTTTCATCACTTCCGCATTCGGCCAGATGCCTGTCTTTCAATAAGATACAATCAACAAAGCCGGAATTTAATGCAAAACAGGCTTTTGACCAAAGGATAAAACAGAATGATGTAAATTTGCCAAAACCGATGATTCCGGGATAAATTCACGGGTTTTTTCTCCTTATTGAGTATCTTTCAACCCCAAAATCTTAGTCTTTTTAATTTATGCCACTCAATATTTCAGATAATCTTCCGGCAGTCAGGATCCTCGAAAACGAGAACATTTTCGTAATGAAGGAGACCAGGGCGGTTCATCAGGACATCAGGCCCCTGCAGATTCTGATCTTCAACCTTATGCCCGTTAAGATCACAACCGAAACCCAGATATTAAGGCTCCTTTCCAATACACCCCTTCAGGTTGAGATCACCCTCATCAATACCAGCATGCACCTTTCAAAGAATACCCCAAGGGAGCATCTTGACTCTTTCTACAAAACTTTTGACGATATTGCTCATCACAAATTTGATGGTCTGATAATTACGGGCGCACCTATTGAACACCTCGAATTCGACGAGGTTGATTACTGGGATGAGATGGTGAGGATAATGAACTGGGCCGATCAGCATATAACCTCCACACTGTACATCTGCTGGGCATCCCAGGCCGGCCTCTGGCATCATTATGGAATCCCGAAGTATATGATGGACGAAAAGAAATTCGGTGTCTTTAGTCACAGGATATACAACAAGAAACATGTTCTTACAAGAGGCTTCGACGACGATTTCCTTGCCCCGCACTCAAGGTATACAGAGGTGAGAAAAGAGGATATTGAAAAAGTGAGCGACCTGGAGATACTTGCCGATTCAGATGAAGCGGGCATATACCTGCTGGCTTCACGCGATCTGAAAAGGGTATTTGTGACAGGCCATTCCGAATACGACCCTCTGACCCTTAAAGCTGAATATGAACGTGATATTGCAAAGGGACTGGATATAAAAATACCAAGAAATTATTTTCTGAATGATGATCCCCGGTGCGAGCCTGTTGTGAAATGGAGAAGCCATGCCAGCCTTCTGTTCTCAAACTGGCTCAACTATTGCGTTTACCAGGTTACACCTTTTGTACTCGAAAACGGGAAAAGGTAACACAGTCTTTATTTTTTATTTCCGGGCGGACTGAAAGCATACCCATGGATCAGTCGTCGAAATTAATATTCGGGTAATAGGAAAGCTCATTGGCCATCTTCCTGAATGTCTTCCTGTTTTGTTTATCATCCCTGTAGCCGCTTATCCTGCTGAGGCCAAAATAGGCATAAGATGAAGCATCATTTCCATAATATCCGTAAGCCGAAAGCTGACTGATACCCCTGTTATAGTATTTCTCAGCCTGATCGTAGTCACGATATTTCTTCTCCATCAATATACCATTGAAGACGGACAACTGTCCCAGGAAATACCTGTTTGTTATGTTGGAGTTTAATGATTTGATTATTACTTCAGCTTCATCATAGCTTTTCAGAAGAATAAGGTTCTTAAGGAATCCGGCAGTGTAGGACAGGTTTGCAGGATAAAGCTCATAAAGTTCCCTGTTATAGGGAAGGGCAAGCTGATAATTATTCTCAAAACTCATGAAGATATAGGATAAAAAAGAATAAGCCTCCGCTTTCAGCATGATGGAATTGAATGCTGCCTTCTGCATCTCGGAGATACCTTTAATCCTGTCTCCCCGGGGAAAGAGAAATGCAACCACCTTGTATATGGGGTGTGCTTCGGGATAGGCCTCGCGGTAGTAGTTGTAGAGTCCGGTAAAAAAGTTGAAATCGGGGTATGCCGATGTATAGTTAAAAGATTCCCGTATATACCTGTAAGTGTCTATAACCATGGGGTTGATTTTCGACTGCAGGTTATTGTCGGCGTAGTACATCAGAAGCATTCCCCTTGCGCCAAGATTAGCAAGAAGATATTCAGCATAATCCTCCGGATTCTCTTCTTTCTCGCACAGGCTGATGCATGTTATCATGTCCTTCTCGTACAATTCGGAAGCCTGACTCATAGGAGTCAGCGGATGATTCGACCAATAAGTCAGCATTCCATTGTAAAGGTAGAGTACCGGATGATCCGGAAAGGCTTTGGAAAGTTTCAGGCTGGTCTGTCTGGCTTCTGAAAATCTGAATCCGTAAATATCATCAACACCCTTCTTCAACATGCTTATTGCAGCAGTGTCCTTCAGTATCTGTCCTTGGACCGCCGGGAAAGCCAGTGCCAAAAACAAAAAAATACATTTATTAATCTTCTGTGACATGGTTAACACCTATCAAATATCCATCCAAATTACAACTTTTCCAGTCATGCCCGCAACCGCTTAACAGAGATGGCAGTAATTCTTAACTTAAAACGCTGATTTTTAAAAACCGGATGTGGACTGAAAGAAAAAAAAAGTTAATTATCCTCCGACGGACTGAACATAACTATCCGGGTGTTGTTAGAATATATATCCGTTTATTACAAGTTGTTCTTTTACTCACTAACCCCATTCGCACCATGTTCTCTTTTAAAAAAATATTTAAAGCTGAAGGGCTTTCAGGAATCCCGGGAAGGAGAACAGAACACAGGAATTTCCGTATCCCCCTGATCGGTGAAAAGGCGCCCTCATTCACCTGTGAATCAACTGCCGGAAAATTTACCTTCCCTTATGATTATGGCACCTGCTGGAAGATCCTTCTTAGTCATCCGCTCGATTTTACACCTGTCTGTTCAACCGAACTGATTGAACTGGCAGCGTTACAGGAGGAATTTGATAAAATCGGTACGGTTTTGTGTGCTGTGTCAACAGATCCCCTGGAGATACACAGGCAATGGAAGAAAGCTCTTGAGAAGATTGAATACAAGAATAACTCACAGGTGAAGATCAACTTCCCCATAATTGATGACGCTGATCTGGCGATAGCCAAACTTTACGGAATGATACACCGCGAATCGGACAACAACAGGGATGTTAGAGGAGTGTTTATCATTGATCCGGATAACATTATCAGAGCTGAATACTTCTATCCGATGGAAGTCGGAAGAAACATGGAAGAGCTTTTCAGGACAGTATTTGCACTTCAGACAGCTGATGAGCATAAGGTAATGACACCTGCAAACTGGAAAGCAGGAAATGACGTTCTTGTTCCCTTCCCTGTTAAAGCCCACATATCAGCCATGAGCAAGGAGTCAGGAGAGTATTATCAGTTCTCATGGTTCATGATTTTCAAAAGGGGGATAAGCGGAGTCACAAAAAAACAAACATACTGAACATTATGCCCAGGATAATTTCTTTTTGAAAGCCAGGGCTACATTTACCAGAAGGATTAAAACGGGGACTTCCACCAATGGGCCGATTACTGTTGCAAAAGCAACCTGAGAGTTTATCCCGAATACCGCAACACCCACAGCAATTGCAAGTTCAAAATCATTGCTTCCTGCGGTGAATGCCATGGTGGTTGATTTTTCATAGCCATTCCCCATCCATTTCGCAATGAAGAAGGTGGAAAAGAACATAACTGTAAAATAGATTGTGTATGGAACAGCTACCCTGAGGACATCCATCGGCAGCTTTATTATGTTTTCACCTTTCAGCGAAAACATAACGAAAATTGTGAACAGAAGAGCTATGGGTGTGAGCCAGGATACTTTGGGAATGAATTTCCCATAATACCATTCATCTTTATTTACTCTTCTCAGAACAGTGTTTGTAATTAATCCTGCAAGAAATGGGATGCCGAGATAAATCAACACTGTCACTGCAATTTCGGTTATTGACACCTCAACAACCGAACCGCTTAATCCGAAAAATGTCGGAAGAATTGTTACGAAAAAATACGCATAAACGGAGTAAAGGAACACCTGGAACAGGGCATTAAAGGCTACCAGGCCTGCAGCCAGCTCTGTATCACCTTTTGCCAGGTCGTTCCATACCAGAACCATGGCGATGCAGCGGGCAAGTCCGACAAGAATTACTCCTACCATCAGACCCGGATGATTATGAAGGAACAGGATAGCAAGAAGAAACATTACGATGGGTCCGATGATCCAGTTCATTGACAATGACAGGCCCAGCAATCTGAGGTTTTTAAAGACCAGAGGAAGCTTCTCATACCTTACTTTTGCCAGCGGCGGATACATCATGAGAATAAGTCCGATGGCGATCGGAATATTGGTAGTCCCTGAGCTTAATGAATTCCAGAAACCTGAGATACCGGGAATGAAATAGCCTATCAATACTCCTGCAAACATAACAAGGAATATCCACAGGGTAAGATACCTGTCGAAGAAGGAGAGTTGTCGGGTGGTGCTCATTGGAATAATTTGAAAATTTGAAAATATGCTAATTTGAAAATTAAGAAATGAACACGAAAAATTTGAAAATGTGCTAATTTGAAAATTAAGAAATGAACACGAAGAATTTGAAAATGTGCTAATTTGAAAATTAGGCTGGTTTAATGGCGGAAACGGTTATGCTGAAAATTCCCTTAAATTCTTTACCGGGCTGATTCGTTGCCTCATGGTCTTGAAATTCTGAAACAAGTGATTCAGGAAGTATAATCTCTTTTTGTTTATGGACCTTACATTTAACGAATCCTGCTTCTTCTATATACTTCAGATAATCGTTTATTTCGCTTGCTCCTGATACGCATCCCACGTACATCTCTGCATCTTTCTGAAGCTTTTCCGGCAGATTACCTTTAACAACCACATCTGAGACACAAAAATGAGCACCCGGTTTAAGCACCCTGAATATTTCACTGAAGGCTTTGGATTTATCGGGGACAAGGTTCAGTACGCAATTGGAGATAACAACGTCAAAGATTTTATCAGTGAATGGCATTGATTCAATATCCCCGAGAAAAAATTCAACATTGTCGTACTTAAGCTTCTTACAGTTCTCCCTGGCTTTGGCTACCATCTGTTCTGTCAGGTCGAGACCTGTCACTTTTCCGGATTCCCCAACTAATGCTCTTGCCACAAAACAGTCATTCCCTGCACCGCTTCCAAGATCAAGAACATTGTCACCTTCGTTAATCCCGGCATAATCCGTAGGAATGCCGCACCCAAGACTCAGATCAGCACCAGGATTGTAACCTTCCCTGTTTTCATAACTATCGCTGAATGTGGTCAGATCGGGAGCTGAACAGCAACAGGATGAACTCCCGCAACAACCGTTCTCATCAATGTCCTGTTCAGCAATCTTGCCATATTTGTCTTTAACTACTTGTTTTAATTCATCTGATCTCATGATAATAATTTGAAAATGTGATAATTTGAAAATTTGAAAATGAAAAAGAATAATTTGAAAATGTGATAATTTGAAAATTTGAAAATGAAAAAGAAGAAGTTGAAAATGAGTTAATTTGAAAATTTGAAAATGAAAAAGAATAATTTGAAAATGTGATAATTTGAAAATTTGAAAATGATTGGAAGCTAGCCTCCTTTTGAAGAGCTTATAATTTTAGAAAGTATTTTCATCAGTTCATGAATATGAGTTAACAATTTTTCATCGTAGGAGTAAGTTGGAGTGTGTTTACAAATCAACAACCAGTATTCGGTTTCATCGGCTTCCTTGGCAGCAATTTTTAGTTTATGAATAAAATCGATCTTGCTTTCCGCATTCTGAGCTTCACGAACGTTAGCTCCTATTGAGGTTCCGGCTCTCAGAAGCTGCCTGGAAACAACATACTTCTTGTTTTCTTCCAGAAGCTCGCAGTACAGAACAATTTCCAGCGCGAACTGGAAGGATTTCTCAACAATTACATTCTCTTTGTCATTCCTCATCTGATCAGGTATTAAGGTATTTAACAATTTTCAAATTACCGAATTACCGAATTTTCAAATTTTCTTCAAAGAATTTCCGAAATTCATCTCTGATCTGATCTCTTACTCTCCTGAATTCAACAAGTACATATTCCTCGGTCCCGTTTTTGCGAGAGGGATCTTCAAATCCCATATGAAGGCGGTGTTTCACTTTTCCGGTGAATAACGGACAGGTCTCCTTTGCATCATCGCAGACTGTAATAACATAATCCCATTCATCATTAATGTATTTGTCTGCATTCTTTGGATAGTGATTGCTGATATCAATTCCGGCTTCACCCATAGCTTTTACAGCTGTGGAATTGATTCTTTCGGCCGGAAAGGTGCCGGCCGAATGCACTTCAATTTTCCTGTCGAATGACTGAAGGAAGCCATGAGCCATCTGACTTCGGCAACTGTTTCCGGTACAAAGAATAAGAATTTTCATCTTTTATCTATTGAATCTTGTTATTCAAAACTGATAATATTTCTCCATTTCTTGCAAATTTATAAAATCATTTCGTAATTTTGCGAAATATCAAAATATATATTTTATAATGTCAGCAAAATTAGAATTTACCCAGGAAGTTCAGAGGATCGCCGGATTTTCAAAGGCGCTCAGTCACCCTGTGAGAGTTTACATTCTTCAGAAACTCTCTAAGATGGGCTCCTGTTGCTACAGCGGGGATCTGGTCGAAGAGCTCCCGATCGGCAGGTCCACCCTTTCACAACATCTGAAGGAACTGAAATATGCAGGGCTGATACAGGGAGAAATCAATCCTCCCTATATTAAATATTGTATCAACAGGAAGAACTGGGAAGAAGCCAGACAGCTTTTTCTTTCATTTCTTAGTGAAGGTGATGCAGGAGTTACAAACTGCGAACTGAATGAATTCCCGGGCAGCAAATCCCCCAATTAACTTATTTTCAAATTAGCACATTTTCAAATTCTCAAATTTTCAAATTATATATGGACATAAAGATTTTAGGTACAGGCTGTCCCAAATGCCTTACCCTCGAAAAAGTTACCCGTGAAGCTGTTGCAGAAACAGGTATCGATGCAACAATCGAAAAGGTGGATGACATAGTTAAAATAATGGAGTACAGGATTATGCATACGCCAGGACTGGTTATTAACGGGAAAGTAGTTCTTAGCGGCCTGGTGCCAACAGTGAATAAGGTAAAAGAAATTCTCATTCAAAACCAATAATTCAGAAACCATGAAGAAATTCAGATTAATTATTGCAATGTTGATGTTTGTCCCTTTTGTTGCATGCAACTCGCAGCAGGCAAATGACCAGGCAGAATCTCCGGACAGCAACTCCGATAAGATTGAAGCTTATTATTTTCATTTCACTGCCCGGTGTGTGACATGCAACACTATTGAGGCAAAGGCAAAGGAGAATCTTCAGACATTATATCCGAACCAGTTTAATCAGGGATTGATAACATTTCAGTCTTTGAACCTTGAAGAATCAGTTAACAAGCCGCTTGCAGACAGGCTTGGTGTTTCCGGACAGACTCTTCTTATAGTGAAGGGAGACAAGAAGGTCAATCTTACCAACGAAGGTTTCCTTTATGCAGTTGCCAAACCTGAAAAATTCAGGGAGATAATCAACGAGAAGGTTGATGGCCTGCTGGCTCAATAGCTAATGGAATTTCTGACAAATCTGCTCGATAACAGCACAATGCCGTGGCTGACTGCGTTGCTGCTGGGTCTTATGACTGCCATAAGCCCTTGTCCGCTGGCCACAAACATTACTGCAATCGGATTTATAAGCAAAGATATTGAAAACCGCAACAGGGTATTCATTAATGGCCTGGTCTATACTCTTGGCAGGGCAATCACCTATACTGCAATCGCACTGATAATCTTCCTCGGCGCCGATCAGCTGAAGTTTGGGGGATTCTTTCAACGATATGGGGAGAAGATCATTGGTCCTTTGCTGATAGTTATAGGTTTATTTATGCTCGATATTATCAGAATAAAATTTCCGGGTTTTAACAGACTGTCATCAGGGATGCAGGAGAAAAAGAAGTGGGGATATGTTGATGCACTATTGCTTGGTTTGCTTTTTGCACTTGCATTCTGCCCGT
Organism: uncultured Bacteroidales bacterium; assembly: GCA_963840965.1. Classification (GTDB taxonomy): domain Bacteria; phylum Bacteroidota; class Bacteroidia; order Bacteroidales; family VadinHA17; genus LD21. Next base: position 578,137 of record CAWJAW010000005.1, read on the forward strand.
ACAGCGGCGTATTGTATTTCGGCATGCTTGTCCCACTAACTGTTGCCAGTGCCTCAGGACTTTATCTCCCGGTCATCTTTGCTGTGGCTACTGGAATTCCGGTTATAATTATTGCATGGGTACTTGCCTATACAGTTTCCGGGATCGGTAATGTATACAACAGGATTAAGGCATTTGAACTATGGTTCAGGCGGATAATAGCCATTCTGTTCATTATCGTCGGAATTTATTATATCATAAGGATATATCTGTAGTCGTGTCAGCTGACATGCATTATTTAGTATCCGGTATGGGTAAAAACATTTTCAAATTTTCAAATTAACTCATTTTCAAATTAACATGGATCTCAAAAAAGAATTAAAAATACTCTTCTGGATTGCTGCTGTTTTTGCTTTTGCTTTCTTTTTACCAACTGACAGTGCCAGGTTCAATACTGCCATCGCAGCCACACTTGATCTTGTGAAATGGTATGCACAGGAACATGTTATTCTTTGTCTGCTTCCTGCGTTTTTTATTGCAGGAGTTATCTCTGTTTTCGTCAGTCAGGCTTCAGTACTGAAATATTTCGGGGCCCAGGCAAAGAAATGGATTGCTTACACAGTGGCTTCAGTTTCGGGGACAATCCTGGCTGTATGCTCCTGTACAATTCTTCCGCTTTTTTCAAGCATCCATAAAAGAGGCGCAGGTCTGGGACCCGCTATTGCTTTTTTATACTCAGGGCCGGCCATAAATATCCTTGCAATTATTCTTACTGCAAGGATACTGGGATTTGAAATGGGCGTTGCACGAATAATAGGAGCGGTATTATTCAGCATAATAATTGGAATGCTGATGTCACTTATCTACAGAAAAGAGGAGAAAGCAAAAAGAGATGAACAGATGAATATAGTTCCGCCACCGGAAAAAAGACCTATGTGGCAGACTTCGTTGCATTTCTTTACCCTTGTTCTGATCCTTGTCTTTGCCAACTGGGGCAGACCCGGAGAAGGAGATGCCTCAAGTACATGGTACTATATATGGCATTATAAATGGTGGATTACCGGCTTCTTCAGTCTTGTACTGGGATATTCGCTTATTACAATCCTTAAGATCAAATGGCAATGGGTGCTTGGTGCTTTCCTTGTTACTGTAACCTCAGTTATTCTTTCAAATAATCTTATTGAAAGTGATAAATTGAGGCCTCTTGTACCAATGCTTGTCGGTATTATTGCATTGAGTTTTATAACGATTCTCGATAAAGTGGATGAAGAAAACAAAGCCTGGACATTGGCAACATGGGATTTTGCTAAACAGATCCTCCCATTGCTTGCAATAGGAGTGGTCACCGCCGGTTTTCTTCTGGGATCAACTCATGACGGGAAAACTATTGCCGGAGTAATACCAAATGAATGGATATCTGCACTCGTCGGAGGTAACTCTGTATTTTCAAACTTCTTTGCATCAATTGTGGGAGCATTCATGTATTTCGCAACCCTGACAGAGGTGCCAATTCTGCAGGGACTTATCGCATCGGGTATGGGGAAAGGTCCAGCCCTTGCACTGCTGCTTGCCGGACCATCACTATCATTGCCAAATATGCTTGTTATAAGGGATGTTATCGGAACTCAGAAAACCATAGTGTATGTAAGTCTTGTTGTTGTAATGGCTACGATTACCGGATTGATCTATGGTTCCATTTTTTAATCAGTCAAAGAATCTCAAAATGAAAATATTAAGAAAATCCTTTTTGTTCTTTTTTACACTTGCCGTACTTATTGTAAATACAGACTGTTCAGGTCAATCTCCAAAAGCAGGAGAAAAAGCAAATAAAGGAAAAGAATCGTATAAGGTTACTTTTATTGAGCTTGGTTCTGTAATGTGCATACCCTGCCAGCAAATGCAGCCAGTAATGAAATCAATCGAAGAAAAGTACGGCAAAGATGTCAAGGTTGTTTTCCATGATGTGTGGACAGAAGCAGGTGCCCCTTTTGCAAAACAATATGGCATTGAAGCGATTCCCACCCAGGTTTTTCTTGATGAAAACGGACAGGAATATTTCAGGCATGTTGGTTTCTTTCCCGAGGAAGAACTTGTAAAAGTACTCCGGCAGAAAAGTGTTAAGTAGTGTGTTTTAACAACATGACTAAATCAAAGAATGGGGCAGAAACCTTGATACTTTTTTCTGGTAACCAGCATATTCCGGATATTTGCTACTGCTAATGCTTTCTGTCAGCCTCGAACTTCCTGCAAAAAGCAGAATCAGCAATACCGGCCCCAGCAGTGTGATATTGATCCATTGCCCTGAAGCTGCCACTCCGAAAAAGTAAAAGGTTGTCCATATAGCCTGCTCCGACGTAAAGTTGGGATGCCTTACATACTTCCATAATCCTTCAGTCATAAAACCCTTTTCAACTGATTTACCATACCGCCTGCTGACGGTTATTATGTTCTTCTTCTCCTGATGAAACCTGAAAAGCTGGTTATCAGCCACTGTTTCAATAAGGATAAAGGCCAGCATTAAGGCCGAAGCCAATGTGTCAATGATTGTCAATGGCTTATCGGAATTCAGAGCAACTAAAAGAAAAGGTGATGAAAAAAGTAAAATTACAATATTCTGATAAATGGAAATGAAAAGAAGATTAAAAAGACCGAACCTGAACCTGCCTTTTAACGCTGATGTACCTCGCATAACTGCCCACCTGTAATCCTCCTGCCCTCTCCATAAAATAATACTGTACCCTCCCTTTCTGTAAAAGTTATAGGTCAGCCTTAACCCCCAGACTGTAACCAAAGCGACCATTAAAAACACCCTCACTGAAGGATATGCAACTGCTGTAATCCATCCGTAAGCAACAGGCAAAATGCTCCAAAGCTTATCAACCTGACTGTAATTACGGGTAATCTCGCTTACAAGAAAGGTGATCATGATTACAGAAAGCGTCAGAAAAAGCCATGTTGAGACAAGGCCAGGAAAATCATGATCAAAACCTGAGAGACAGGATCTGATCATCCAGACAGATAAATATGACATCAGAACTAATTTCTTAAGGTTTTATTTTTTCAAATAAAGCAATAAGTCTTGAATTATAGATTTCTGATATCTCCGATTCATGCTCACCGATCGGTTTGACCGGTATCAGATCAATAACTTCTGATGCTGATAAACCGGATTTGTACATCAGATCGAGTGATGCAACAATTGTCTCATAGATTGATTTTTTGCTTTCTTCTTCCGACAGACCGATTTTCCCGCCAATTTCAGCAAGTTCTCTCCATTGGAACCAGAAATATGTGGGAAGCATTGCAGACAATATTGCATAACTCTCAAGCTTTTCTTCGGAGACTTCAAACGTTGTCCCGAGTGAGCTTAACAAATCCATCAACTCTTTCTTCGCTGAAGGATCAAATCCTGCCGCAAATGTTACCGGATTATACCCCTCGTTGATATACGAAGTAGCGTTGGGGATCAGTCTGGCCAGATTCTTCACATTGCCTAATTTCATTGTTAACTTAGGCAGATTGATTTTGGGAGCCAGTGATATAACAACCGCATCTGACTTAACATCATTCTTAACAAGTTCGAGGGTATCCATTACAACCGGCGGGTGAAGAGCGATGAATACAATATCCTGGCGGGCAGCAGTGGCTGCACCGGACGATTCAATCTCCGGGAACTGCTTTTTCAGATTTGCCAGAACTTCAGGGTTGGTGTCGGTCACGACAATCTTGCCGAACTTCACATTCTTATTATTGAAACCCTGCAGAAGGATTTTTGTAACCCTTCCGCCACCGATAAAACCAATTGATTTATTCATAGTATTACTTTTTAATTACTTGATTATAAAATTACTATCAGCATTAATGCAATTAAGATTCCATGTTGCTTGAAAAATCATTTTTTTTACCCCATCCCCAAGGGGAGTAAATTGATTTTCTTCGCTCCCCTTGGGGCCGGGGTAAACGAAGAAAATCAATTTGCAGGTATTTATAATTTTCTACTCACCTATTATGACTATCATTATTCCCTTGCTTCGGCTTTAAGAATAACGAACTGATCGTTTATGAAATATATTATTGATATTAAAACACTCATAACAACTGATAAGTCAAATACCGTGTAAGCTACCCTGACTATCTGGTAGATCAGTTCGAACTTGATCATCATCAGAATACCCGAAACAATAGCCAGGATAAGGAAAAATGCCTGAAGCTTACAAAGAAGGTTTCCTGAAAGGTTTTCTTTTTTCATTCTGATCCAGGTATATGCTCCTGCAACCAAGGCGATTACGGTAATTATGAAATGGTTGGCGTCGAGGGTAAGCCTGTCGGGCAGCACATAACTGTTAACATCCGGCTTCACAAAGACAAGGGCAACTCCGGCAGCCAGAAGGCCATACAAAATAAAGAGATAATTTGAGTTTACCGGGAAGAAATTCTCCTTCCTGTTTACATAGCAGGCAACTGAAATCAGTATTGTTAACAGGAGGAAAAGAATTGCCGGGTATGCAAATGATTTGACAACCTGTTCCCTGAATGCAGACATTCCCATCATAAAACCGCTCATGCCAAGCTTAACATATTGAGGTTCCATTACAGGATGACCGTCTTCTCCAAAAGGATATTTTACAACCTGCCTGAAGAACATGTCGGATCCGTAAGCATGACAATCAATACATCCATTGGTTCCAAGACCTGCTTTTGCAGGAAAAACATCATGGCTGTATTTGTAAACTGATGCATAAGGAGAGGATTCCCAGTATTCCTTGTCAAGCATTTGATAATCATTACCTGAAAGATACATTCTGTCGTTATTTACCCATACAATCTTTCTTCCTGACAAGTCATATCCCTGATCATTCATGTATGCTGTTACTGAACTGATGAAGGCATCAATCTCTTCCGCAGTGTTAACTTCCGGGATTGTATCGGAATCATTATCTGCGATCTTTGCCAGATCAGGATACAAGGATTTATCCTTTCGGTGCGTAACCCACATGTTATAGATATCCCTCATTTTCGGCTGGTCAAGTCCTTTTTCCCCTTCTGTAAATATTCCAGGCCATGCACTATGCACTGCATTTACAGGAAATATCTGTCCCTTATATTTGGCAAATTCCGGAATAAATGGATCCGTTGGCTGGTCTTTTGCAGTAAACATTGCAAGTTCACCATAATGGTTCCAGTAATTCATGTTCTGGTCGTAAAAAGTCCATACATATTTTGATGGAGGAGAAATTTTTGTACCGGGATTATAAACATCGCTTACCTGAACCAGGGCTGATTTAACCTTTCTCTGAGGGATATGGCATGCCTGGCACGAGAGTTTGTCGAGATGCAGATCGGGCAGCCAGGTGTGCTTTGCAACCGGAGCATTCAGGTAGCCCGTTAAATGGCAATCGTTGCAGGTTCGCATTGTATTATCCAGATCGTTCCTCACCCAGCCTGAAGGATCGTCTCCCTTTCCGAACTGGTGAACTTCCTTTCCTGCTATCCTCGGATCTGAAGCCATTGAGCCTGAAACATGACAGTCAACACATTTGACTCCTTTGGCAATATGAACATCCGTGAATTCCGTGAAGGACGAGCCACGTTTTTTCCATTGAGGTTTTGAGTGACAATTGAGACAGGTTTCGTTCCTTGGTTCTCTTACCAGATGCATTGATACCTTGCCATCGGGACCAAACTTAGCCAGGTTGTATTTTACCTTTACATCTACAGTATCCTTGATTGATCCTTCTACTGCAGCCAATCCTGAACCAACAGTAGCCATCCACCTGAAATTTAATTTTGCCAGGTGGTCGTTCCTTGTCTTATAATCATATTCAGGAAGATGGCATAGGTTACAGTCAGCTTCGATAACACCCGACTTGTTCCAGTGTGCCTGGAAGTAATCTCCATCAAAGCTATTTGTACCACCAGCTGTAAAACCCATCTCTTCCATGTGTTTGTCATACCTGAACCCTTCCCTGTCAAATTCAAGAGGTCCACCTCCGGGGTGGCAGGTTGCGCAACCATTTGTTATAAAGGTGAAAGAGGTCATATCCATCTCTTTTGCAGAGGGGTTGTTCTTATCCGATAGGTAATTATATAAAGGTGCCGGGGAACACCAGTTACCACCGTAGTTGCCGGGATGGGACACCCATTGATACCTCTCGGCCAAAGTCCCGGATGCCGCTTCATCTTTCCCCTGCTGAAAATGGAATCCCTGGGTTATTATATCATAATCGTGACATTTACCGCATGTTTGTTTTGGAGAGTAGGGCTTATCTGCATTTATCCCGTTAACAGGATCAATTATATTCCCATCCTCATCGTAAAGACTGAAGGGAGGACATACACCAGACTGAGTAATTAACTCCCGGTCTGTCAGGAGAACTTTCCTGCTTCCAGTCCTCATAGTAACCAATGATATAAATACCAGTACAATGGCAATTAATAAAATCAGTGCGTATAAATTTCTGGACTTCATATTAAGATATATTAGGGTTTACTTTCTCTGGTTTCTCTTGCTTTCAGCTGGCACATGCACGATCCCGACAGCCTGTTATTTGTATCGGTGGTCAATGGCAATCCATCCCTTTCCCAGTCAACAATACCTCCAGCCATATTAAATGCATTATTATAACCATGTTTATTCATGAACAGGACACTTTCGAGGCTCCTCAGACCCACAGCATCAGCAAATATTAACAGCTTATCACCCGGGAGGTCAGAATAGGAGCCGGCAAGTTCGCTATATGGCAGGTAAATTACATTCCCGACGTTGAACATTTTGAAATTATGCAGATAGGATTCCCTGACATCAACAATAACGGCCCCTGCTTTGCATAATTCAAAACTTTCCTTCGGGGTCAGATTTTGTACTCCGTGAGATTTAAATCCTTTATTAAACCACGTACTCATCTACTTAGCTATTACATGCCTTCCTCGTACTTAACTATCTTAATTTGTGCGAACTCCTTAAAATGTTTCCTGAGAAACTTCCAGTTTTCATAATTAATACAATACTGAAGTTTTGGGGGGTCAATGCATCCCTGGATCAATCCGGCTTTTTTAAGCTCTGACAAATGTTGAAATACAGTTGAATTAGCCAGCGACAGTTCACTTGAGATATCAGTGAACCGGCAAGTGTCAAGCGAAGCGAGATGGCGGAGTATTGCTATCCGGGCAGGATGCCCAAGTGCTTTGGCAAACCGGGCTAACTTAACATCTTCGGGAGGATAAGTATCCTTATTTGATGATTTCATCAGTATATAATTTTGATTTTAAAGGTCTGATGGAACCCACATGTTTGACTTCGACGAGTTCGCAAGCCCGGTTGAAAATTATATACATACATGTTTGTGTGTTTGATACATGTGGGTTTCATGATTTCAAATCGTGAGTAAGAAATAAGCTGACTCAATGGCAATTTTCGTAAATTTACGAAAAGATTATTTACAATATCCCTCGATAACCTGAAATAATCTTTGTACATTTCGTTAAATACTTAAAGAGATTTGAGAAAAACAAAACTTGAAACATTGATCCGGCTTGCCTTGCTGACACTTACCGGTCTGGGGTCGTTTTGCCCGGCTGTTCATGCGCAAAGCGATGCGGCGGATAAAAGCAAGCCTCCAAAAATCGTAAATATTATAAACTTCATCCGCCTGCTGGAGCCAAGGGACGCGGAGATAACGGAAGCTGTTCTGTATCAGACTGTAGTTAAACAGATTGAACTCATGAGGAAGTACAACCTGGGCGGTACGTTTTTGCTGCAGTACGATGCTCTTATTGACCCGCGTTATCAGCAACTGCTTTCAGGTCTGCCGGCCGACTCCTTTGAAATTGGTGCCTGGTGGGAGATACCCCAGCCCATGGCAGAAAAAGCCGGACTGGAATGGCGCGGCCGTTATCCCTGGGACTGGCACGCCAACATTGGGTTTACAACAGGATATACTCCGGACGAACGTGAAAAGATGGCCGATGTTTACATGAACGATTTCAAAAAAGTATTCGGCTATTATCCAAAATCTGTAGCCTCATGGTTTATTGATGCCCATACCCTCAACTACCTGTACGAAAAATATCATATTACGGCTTCGGCAAATTGCAAGGACCAGTATGGAACTGATGGCTACACCCTCTGGGGAGGTTACTGGAACCAGGCTTACTACCCGTCCAGAGTCAATTCCTATATGCCTGCCCAACATGCAGGTAAACAGATCCCTGTACCCGTTTTCAGGATGCTTGGCAGCGACCCCGTCCGCCAGTACGATAGCGGACTTGGCAGCAACGGACAGGGCGTCATTACCCTGGAACCGGTATACAAACATGGCGGCGGCGACTCCGCATGGGTGAACTGGTATTTCAGAGAATTTATCAACGGAGAAAGCATGGAATTTGCCTATGTCCAGGCCGGACAGGAGAATTCCTTTACCTGGGATGCCATGAAAAAAGGATTTGAGATACAAATCCCTTTAATTGCCAGTCTGCGCGACCAGAACCTTATTCGTGTTGAAACTCTGGCGGAATCAGGAAACTGGTTCAGAAAAAATTATAAAGTGACCCCGGCTACATCGGTAACTGTAAATAAAGATATAGGCACAAGCGATCTGAAAACTGTCTGGTTCAACAGCAGGTACTACCGCATTAACATTTTGTGGGAAAACGGCACATTGAGGATAAGAGATATTCATTTATTCAATGAGAAAATACCGTCGGTATATGAGACGGAACCGACTACCTCAAACGAATGTAAATTCTTTACGCTTCCTTTCGTCGACGGATTCCTGTGGAGTGATAAGCTGCAACTGGCCGGACTGAGACTGAAAGTCACGACCAAGGGAAAGGAAACCGCTTTAACCGGAGGTGATCCGGTGATAACATGTCCCCGGAAAGGAAATTTGCATATAGAATGGCCTTTGAAATCAATCGAAGGGACTCTCCTTATAGATATGAATGAACGTGAAATAAGGATGGTGCTGAAAAGCGAAGAAACGGCTGTCTGGTTTCTGGATCTCACCACAGCCGATAAGAAAGAGCTGCCATTCAGAAATATAAGCAGCAGCAAAATAGAATGTAATTTTGAGGGATTTGACTATTCTCTTGAAGCTTCCAGAGGCGCGTTTGAATCAACCGCTTCCGGGACCGGTCTTAAAATCTACCCGATTAAAAATCAGATAGTTTTGAATTTCTCAAGGTAAACCGGAGCTTACTGATTACCTGTAAAACAAAATGAGTTTTTTATCTTGCTTTAATATTATATTGCAGAATTATTTAAGATAAAACCGGATGAACGAAATCTTAAAAACAGCTAAGAACTGCAGGCACTACGCCATGTGCAAAATTGATTTTCTGGATACCGGATTATGTCTATCAGGGACAGAAAAGCATTACGTCAGCTTCTATCCCCAGGGAAGGATGGATCTGTATGCCGCTCTTGCAGAGAACAGGATTCCGGTGACTGAAAAATGTCTGGAGATTGCAGACACCTGCAATCTCTGCGGAAGCTGCGATTATCAGTGCTATTTTGTCACAGAGATGAAACCATCGCTTGTTATGGCGGCACTGAAGGAGCATATAAAGCTTCACATCGATAAGGGCGGTGAGGTAGTGATGCCGGAACACGATACTATACTTGATGAGATCAGGGGAATAGTGGGAGAATACTGGGCAACAAACGACCGTGCAGTTGCGCTGACATATTCACATGATCCCTGTCCTGTGGCAGAGCCGCGAATGCCGGAATATGTAATAATGCCTGCTTCTACTGCAGAAATATCAGCTGTGGTTAAACTTCTAAACAGTCATAATATAAAATATGCCGTCAGGGGCAACGGATCGAGTGTTATGGGTTTTGTTATGAGCGAGGGTGCTGTCATAGATCTCGGCCGAATGAAATCGATACAATTTGATGAGAAGAACTGGGTGGTAAGGGCAGGACCCGGAGTTGCCGCTTTCGATCTTCAGAAAGCTGCTGTGGAAAGGGGGTTCAGGGTTAATGTCGCGGAACCTTCCGCCCTGGTCTGTGCAAATATTATGTGCTCGGGAATATTCTCCCTTTTCTCGGCAAGTTACGGAACTGCAGCCGATAATTTCATTGATGCTGAATTTGTGGGACACGATGGTGAGATATTCAGGCTAAGCGACAAATCTGCTCAAAATCTATTTGCTTTCAGGAAAGAAGATTCACCAATACCCGGGATATGCTCTTCGGTGGATATCCGGCTTCACAAGATTATTCCCGATGAAGGTGCGGCATTTGTTCCGTTCGAATCCCTCGGAAGTGCACTTGATTTTGCCAAAGAGTGTGCACAAAGGCGCATAGGTATTGCTATCGGGGTACTTGGAGGGGAATATCTTTCGGTCTTTTTGTCACCTACGCAGAAACTCGCGAAAAGGGTTAAGGATACGTTCAGGGATAAATTAAAGATCGAATACATCGTTCTTGTAATCGGTGACAGGTATGCCTTGCAATCGATTAAAGAGATGGGCTTCAATTATTTCGATAACCGCCTGATAAGAATACTGAATCTCGGGCTGCCATCACTCACATCTGCCGGCTGGCTTGACCTTATCAATGAGCTTGGCGGGGATGAACCATTTTCATATCTCGGACTAAAACATTTCCCCGACCTGGCTGAAGCGGCCCTTGCCCCTTCCCCATCGCAACTTGTTAATGACGTGGATCCCGAACTCCGTCCTTTCTTTGAGAAACTGTATTCCCTGCCTCACATGACCGACCCTGTATGGCTCAATATGTTCAGGATCATCAGTGCCCGGATGGGACGTGAGAAGCATGTACTTGCAATAATCATATACCTTCCGGTAGATAATAAACTGATAACGGATATAAACAGTGAGTTCAAAAGGATTGCAGACAGCCATGACCTGAAAAACGATTACGGATTTATAACTCCTCTGGATGAAGGGAAGCGTTGTGTGTTTGAATATGACTATTATCTCGACCATACTGATCCGGAAGAAAGGAAGAGAGCGCAGATGGCGATGATGGAAGCAGGAATGATGATAGAGAGATATGCAGCTGAAACTGGAACCGTCACCTGGATAAGGTATGTATTTGGCCAGGGTTTCAGCAGGAAGGAGAGTTTCCTTTACTCAACAGCACATCCGGATAAATGACTCAGGGGAAATCAGAAATATCTGAGAAATTTATTCTTACCGGCGCCACAGGCTTCCTGGGCAGTCATATCATGGCCGGGTTGCTGTCAAAGGGCTTAGGCGTTGTTATAATGGGGAGATCTTCAAACGGCAACTTACTTAAGGACAGGATCGGAAAATTGCTTGGCTGGTTCGGGATTGAACACCTTGAGGGATTACTTGAATTTCATGAGACCGACTTTCAGAAAACACGGATGGGACTCGGCGTAGATGAATATGAGAAGTTGGCCGGAAGAAGGTTAGCCATTATTCACTGTGCTTCAGATACCAGCTTCAATGAAAAGAGCCGCGACAAAGTGATCAGGTCCAACGTTGAGAACCTCTCTGAGATCATGACTTTTGCAGTGAAAAGCCGTTCAAGATTCTTCCACCTCATCAGCAGCGCCTATGCGGCGGGTAAAGACCTTACAGAATGTTTCGAATCACCAGTTGTTTCAGAACATTTCAACAATGTTTATGAAGAGAGCAAGGCACTGGCTGAAGATTTAGTATCACAAAAATGCATAAAGGAAAACCTTCCATTTACTATAATACGTCCTTCTGTCGTATATGGTGATTCAGTAACAGGAAGGTCTCTCAGATTTAATGCGCTCTACTACCCCGTCAGGTCACTTCAGATCATTCGGGATATTTATCTGAGAGATATTAAGTGCAACAACGGCAAAAAGTCATCAGAGTGTGGTATTCATCTCAACAATAACGATATCCTTCATCTTCCTGTCAGAATATTCATCCCGGATGAAGGCAGTATAAATCTCATTCCGGTGAATTATTTTACTGAAGCTCTCTTCTCAATATTGGAAAACCCTACCAATGGAACATACTACCATCTGACAAGCAGAAATCCGCCGACTATGGCAGATCTGGTCGCTTATACAAACCGTTTTCTGAATATCAGTGGTGTTGAAGTAGTAATAAGTAACCCTTCTGCAGATGAGTTGAAGAATCCGGCTGAAGAACTCTTTGATTACTATATCAGGGAATACAAGCCTTATATTTCAGACAGAAGGATCTTTATCAGTGAGAATATGAACAGGGTTAAGCCGGGAGTTGTTCCTCCTGATCTCAGCTATGAAATTTTCGAGAGGTGTATGAGCTTTGCAGTATCTGTTGACTGGGGACGAAACCTGTTTGAACCATTAAACGGCTTTAGGAAATGACCTTCTTTATGCTTTCTCTGTGAGCCGTGTGATGTATTTCTCCCGTGGTTTACTCAACAACAGGTTTCTGCCAGGGCAGCTGCAAGAGTTTAGAATTCTGCTTCTTGAAGATGGTATAAGGTTAACGCGAAATTGACAGAATAATGTAATTATATTAGCAAATATTATCTGATCATAAAATCTTCCAAAGATGTTGTTATCCCTTTTCAGAACCGCTTTCCTGGTATTGTTACTTGCAAAAGCAGGAGTTTGTATTGCGCAAACAGCGGGAATAAGCTCCGGTGCAACCTATACAATAAAATCAACACTAAGCAAAAAACTGCTGAACGTTATGAACAGCTCGACAGACAATGGCGCCAGGGTCGATTGCTGGACAGACACAAAATCGGATGCCCAGCGATGGATAATTACACAGTCTGGAAATAGTGTCTACAAAATTGAAAATGCCACAAGCGGAAAACTTCTGCATATATCCGGTTCAGTTGCGGATTCGTTGAACGTCGATCAGTTATCAGACACAGGTGGTAATGATGTAAGGTGGATCATAAAAAAAGCCGGGAAAGGATCATACTATATCATACCTGTTGCCAATGAAGCTTTTTCGCTCAATTTACATTCGGGCGACACGGCTGATGGCTCAAATGTAAATCTGGCAAAAGCTCCTGCATCATCTTCCATGAGATGGATACTTAAGGAAGAACCAGCAAAGCAACCTGCAACGCCGGCAGCAATTGCCGATCAGGTTTTTGGTGCATGGTATGAAAGCTTTGATATGAAATCTGTCAAAGGTCATTTCTGGGATAACGCAGAGATGATTGAAGTTGTTCTTGATGCACTGGAGGTCACAAAGGATCCAAAGTACAAAACAATGTTTGAGGTAATGTACAGGAACTTTGTTGAAAATAATGGTGCTGACTGGCAGTACAACAAGTACAACGATGATATTGCATGGGCAGTTCTGTTCAGTGTCAGAGGCTATTTATTGACTGGCAACCCGGTATATCTTGAAAAAGCAAAGGATCAGTTTGATAAAATGTTTGCAAGAGCATTCTCAAACACTTATGGCGGAGGGCTGACCTGGTACCAGACAAAAACAACAAAGAATTCCTGCATCAACGGACCGGCCATGATTGCATGTTGTTACCTTGGAAGAGCAACAGGCGACAGCACCTATTACGACAAAGCCATAGCTCTCTACACGTGGTCGAAGGGATACCTTTTTGATGCAGCCACCGGCAAGGTAAATGACAATGTTGACATAAATCCGGAAAATGGTCAGCTAAAGATCAGCACCTGGAGTTCAACCTATAACCAGGGCACGTACCTGGGAGCCGCGGTAATGCTTTACAATTACACGAAAGAAGCCAGTTATCTGTCAGAAGCACAGAAAATAGCACTGTATATCAGGGATAATATGTACAATTCCGGCGTGATGAATAATGAATATAACGGCAATGATCTGCCGGGTTTTAAGGGAATTTTTGCCCGTTATGCACGCATGTACACAGTGGACTTGAATAAAACAGATCTTGTCGAATGGCTGCAATTAAATGCTAAGGTTGCATACAATAACCGGAACTCACAGAATCTTATTCATACGAAATGGGCAACAAAAACAAGTGAAACCGGACCTCAATCAGCATTTGGTTGTTCTACAGCTGTTTCACTATTAATAAATAATCTTCCTTACGCTGCACTGCAATGATTTTCAGTCATACCATCCGGGTGATCCCTCTTTAGTCTGACAAGAAGAGCATCCGGATTATTGTGAACCATTGAATCAAAAGGAAATCTTATTATGCCCAGAGTATTATAACCGACACCGAGCTCGAGAAAAACGGTAGGTTTCCCTGATGTACCGAAAATGAATTTACCATAACTATCCCGTGATGTATGCCAGTTACTGTACTGAAAATCAGAACTTGTATCGGCAGGTCAGGCTGAAAACCTGTGTTTCATAATAATTCTGATACTCCACGCTGAATCCTTCACCATCAATTTCCTGGCGAATTCCCATTGTGTTGAAAATGTCCGTGGCAGACAGGTTCAATTCCAGTTTATTACCGGCCAGAGACTTCTTAATACCCAAATCTATTCCTCCCCTGTCCAGTTCCTTTCCCTGTCCTATATTTTTGGAACTAAAATACTGGGCGGTTGTTTCGATTTGAAAATTACGGGGAAGGGTGAACTGGTTTATCAATTTGGCAAAGAATGGAATATCCACCCTTTCTTCAATGTTATATTGCTGGGGAAGGGGAAAATTTAACTGACCGGAATGGCTGAATATCTTATTCCTGTAAAGGTTTACACTTGCTGAAAGTTTCCACTGTTTCAGGATTCTCTGGTCAAAAGTGAATTCCACCCCGGAGTTGGTTGCCTTTCCGAGGTTATCGTAAGCCTTTATTGTTATCCCGGAATGTAAAGGATCCTGAATATAAATCCTGGTATAATAATCATCAATTATCTTATGGTAAATCGATGTATAGAATGATCCGGTCTGCCAGAGGTATTTATGTGCCAGTTCAAAATTCTGCGTGAACTGAGGTCTAAGCAGCGGATTTCCTATTTTAAGCAATTCAGGGTCATCATATTTTGGGAAAATCCTCAGAATATCTTCTCCGGGTCGGTCAATACGGCGATTATAAAATAATGAAATTTTATTTGAGCTGTTGGCTTTAATGGTGAGCCTGACATTTGGGAAAAGGCTGAAATAATCGTACTGATTCTCTGTAAAGTATTGATTTGGAGCAAACTCATACTTTACAGAGGTATATTCGGCGCGAAGCCCGGCTTCAATGTCGGTTTTCAGAAATTCAGCAACAAGATTTGTGTATGCGCCAGCCAGGCTCTCATCCCATTCTGACCAGTCGCCAAAATTGTATATCAGTGCGGTATTGTCCGGATCCTTTGTAACAGTATAGGTTATTGGCATATGACGCAACCGGCCCGATAAACCCGCTTCAATACGGCCGAAAGGAAGGGGCCTGATATAGTCTGAGGAAAGCAGGTATACATATTCAGGAGCCAGCACTCGGGTTTTGTCCGTTCTGATCACAGGATATGGCGATGGTCCGTCCTGGCTCAGGTTATATGTCTCATCCTCCCATCCTTTTGTAAAAAGTAACTGAGTGTTAAGCTCGTGTCCGGCCTGCTGAAACCTTAATTTGTGCTGAAGTGTGATATTTGTAAAACCGGTCCCCTCACTTTCATGAAATCCCCATTTCCTTAAAGGCAGCTGATAATCCTGATTCCCGAAATACCAGACTCTGGTGGTATCGATGTGCCATTCGTAGTCATAAAGTCCGAAAAGAGTAATCGTTTGATTTGATGAAATATTCCAGTCGAGCCCGAGTTTCATGTTGTAATGGTATTGCGAGCGGTTTTCAGCTACCTGGCTTTCAGTCATATTTCCGTTATCATAAAAACGGGTTGTGAATTCGTTGTTTGGCAGCCTGCGCTGACGGATCAGGTAGGACTGCCAGAATAAATTCAGCTTTTCAGTTTTATAGTTGAGATTCAGGGAAGGTGTGATTTTCCAGTTATCTGAATAGCTCGGCATGCCGGTCGGAAGATCAGCTTTCCTTTTGGTTATCATCCCTATGCCTGGGGCAAGCCCGACGTCGCCTGTTAGTCCGGTAACAGCTGACTTCTTGAAAACAATGTTTATGATGCCTGCCATTCCTGCAGCATCATATTTTGCCGAAGGATTGTTTATTATTTCTATGCTTTCGATCTGTGATGCCGGTATGTTCTCCAGTCCTTTCTGACTTCCGAACCCGGTAAGACTTGATTGCTTCCCGTCGATCAATACTGCTACCTTATCGCTTCCCCGCAGAATTATTTTACTTTCCTGGTCTATGACCACTCCTGGCAGGGATTTAATAATATCCAGTGATGAACCGGTGGTCCCTGTAATGAAGCTTTCGGCTGAATAACTCTTTCTGTCCAGAGTTGAGGAGATAGCCTGTTTTTGTCCTGTAACACTTACTTCACCCAGTTGCTCAGTTGAAGACTCCAGAAAAATATTACCTATGTCAAGAACTTTGTTTAAAGTACCCACAAGTACCCTGTGTTTTACTGAGACATATCCGATATTCGTAATTAAAAAATCATACTCACCCGATGACAGACCTGACACAGAAAACCTTCCCTGTTCATTTGCAATTGTACCGGTTACCAAATCAGGCAAATCAGCTTTGAACACTGAAACGGTTGAGCTTACAAGAGGTTGTCTGTCATCCTGCGAAAATATTCTTCCGGATACGGTTGTCTGGGCATTGGAGGCAAGTGGAACAGCCAGCAAAACTAAAAGAAAGATATAATTCTTCATTCTTCAATTCTATTTGTGAAGTTATCTGTAACATAGACAATTCAAATTGTTGTTTTATTTCCTTTGAGAAAGACGCCAGAAATATTTATCAGTATGTTTTGATCTTCCCCCGGATTAAAATGTAACTGCCAGCCACACTCGTTATCCCTAATATTTTAAAGTTTCCCTGGTCTCTCCGCAACTGAGCATCTCCTTGCCAAAATACGGATTGCGGATCTCTTCAGTCTCGCTTAACCAATAGCCGCCTTTATTGTTATCGTACATGGGACAAAACTGGTAATAAATGGTTTTATCAATCATTCCAAAGGTTTTTATTGCAATATAAAGATCTTTACTTAATGCATGGAAGGCCTTACGTTCCTGCTCCAATCCGTCTGAATTGATTATTGAAGCAAGGCTCTCCGCAATCCTGCCGGAAAGATCCATCCACTTCAGATGGTTATCTCCTGAGAGATGTTTCATCTCAACTCCGGATAGTGCTTTCTGAAAGTTTCCTGCCGCCTGGATCGCCATTTTTGAGTCATCTTGCACCAGATAGTTTTTAATATTCAGGTACTGATCCAATAAATTATTTAGTTGCAGAATGAAATCCTTATCAACGGTGGTTTTCTCTCCGGCAGACTTAATAGTGCCTGATATATGCGTGTCCGGCATGTCATTACCACCTTCTGATTTTGAGTCATCGGGCATTATCATTCCTGGCATTGAAGATACTTTGTCTCCTCCATGTGGATTCATCATGCTTGGTTTTCCTTCCAGTTGCGAGGCTGCATCCACACTAAAAGTACCCTGAGTCACTATTTCTTCACCTTCTGCCAATCCGTCGGTAACTACATAGCCCTCACTCAGGACCGGTCCGAGGCCGACTTCCCTCAACCTGAAAACAGGTTCGTCGATACCGGGATCCTTTACATAGACTATTGAGCGCTTACCTGTCCAGAGGACTGCTGATCTGGGAATAATTATGTTATCCTTATACTCTTTCAGGCTGGATGTAACAACTCCTGTTACAAACATTTCAGGTTTCAGCTTTCCTGAAGAATTTGCAGCCTCAACACGTACCTTTGCCACTCTTGTGACAGGATCTAAAATCGGATCTATGAAAACAATATTCCCCGAAAGCTCAGAACCCGGCATTGCCTGAATTGTAAACTTCACTCTTTCGCCCTTGTTTAAAAACGGAAGATCGGTCTCATAGGCATCAAATAATACCCATACTTTGGACAGGTCTGCAATCTCAAAAAGAACAGACCCCGCGGTCACGTAATCGCCTGCACTTATCCTGCGCGAAATAATTGTACCGGAGGTATTGGATAAGACTTCAAAATTGTCAATTATCCTGCCCGAATTCTCTATTGATGTAATCTGATTGTC
This sequence comes from uncultured Bacteroidales bacterium, assembly GCA_963840965.1. Classification (GTDB taxonomy): domain Bacteria; phylum Bacteroidota; class Bacteroidia; order Bacteroidales; family VadinHA17; genus LD21. Next base: position 596,143 of record CAWJAW010000005.1, read on the forward strand.
TGTCAGTTTCCATTGACGAAGCTTTTCTTTTGAGGCTTCGTATAGTTCCGGCTGGAGCGGTTTAGTCTTTACAGTTTCCAGCAGTTCCTGTTGTGCAGTGATCAGTTCAGGGGAATAAATCTCTGCCAGCTTCTGTCCTGAGCGGATCTGTTCTCCCGTAAAATTAACAAACAACTTTTCTATCCTTCCCGGCACATGTGAAACCTGGCTTTGAAGGAGTCTTTCGTCTGCCTGAACCTTCCCGTAAAGGCGAACCTCCTTAACAGGATTCTGTTTTGATACCCTGGTTGTTAGAACATCTGCCAGAGCTGCTGCTTCTCTTGTAAGATGGATTGCATCTGGATCGTGAGATGATGAACCACCCTGTACAAGGGGGATAAGATCCATGCCGCAAATAGGGCATTTGCCGGGTTGGTCCATCCTTATGTGAGGATGCATAGAGCAGGTCCAGACAGTACCCTGTGCAACTTCTGTCAGATGTTCATGTTTTTCTGTCTGACTTCCCGATGAATGAAAGAAGATCCAGCCAAGGAAAACACCGGACACTAAAAGAAGCCCGTAGTGTAACCACTTGTTGGAGAATAGTTTTGGATATTTATGTTTTTCCATGATGATTCAGTTTTAAAATTCAGGACTTGCCATAAGACGATTCAGCCAGGCTGCTGCCGTATTCAGATCGGCGATTGCTTCGATCCGTTTAAGTTCATAATCGAGTGTCTGTTGTCTGACACGTAATACATCAGTCAATGAAGCCGCAGATGCAGAAAAACTCTTCAGCATTATTTCAAGGGATTTTGATGCCAGTAAATATTGATCCTCATATAGTTTTACTCTTCTCCGGGCATCCCGATAAAGCTCAACAGCCATAAAGTATTCAGTGTGGAGAGAATTTGACATAGCCTGATTATTCATCGAGCTTGCCTTGCTTAGCAAACTGGCTTCTTCCCTCATCGCTGTGTACTTTTTCCTGTTAACAGGAAGAGTTACAGAAATCATTGGCATAATCATGTCTGCTCCGTTCATTGAGGAGGCAGACATGTTACTCGCATTGATAATTGAATAATTTACTCCAATACCAATCATTGGATAACCCATTCCTTTCACCATTTCTTCTCTTGCCTGATACGCTTCTTTTTCATAGTCAAGCATCTTAAGCATAGGATTCCTGCCTTGAATGCTGTCAGAAATCGCTAAAAAATCCAGATTGGAAGTATCAGGAAGTGACACCTCGTAAGTATAAACCGTTGTCAAAGGAGCCCTGTTAAGGTGGTTATTGAACCTTGCAACAATTGTTTGCTCCTGATTCTTTAATAAAGCAATACTGTTCTTCAATTCACCTGCTTCAATCTGAATCCTGTATAAATCCGTTAAATCTGAATTTCCGGTTACAGTTGTTTTATACTTAATCATCGACAGTTGTTCTATGACTTTGAGGTATTCCAGATTCTTTTCAGAAATGCTGATATTCTTTCTGATTTTGAATAATTCATACCACGTACGCCGGACATCATACCAGACCTGAAGCCTGGCATCGCGAAAAAGCTCAAATTTTGACATTGCCATCAGGCTCTTTTCATCCTTCGCATTTTTAAGGACTCCAAACCATGGAAACATCTGCATCAGTCTAATGTCTGCCACCTGCTTTCCTCCCAGAAGTTCCATCGGAGTAAAAAAGACACCAAGATCCAGCTGCGGATCCGGAAGACTTCCGGCCTGCGGGATTTCTTTCAATGCAGCTTCATATTCAATGAATCTTTGCAGTACAATAGGATTATTCTGTGCTGCCAATTCGAGATAAAAGTACAGTGAATCAGGGCTTTGTTGACTGTATGAATAAACTGACCCGGTAATTAAAACCACCGAAATTATTATTGACCTAAATATTGTTCTCATTTTCAGTCAGATTATTAATATTTTGTTCAGGTAAATGATGACTCACAGCTCGTTCTCTCCAGATAGCCTGGAGCAGCGGAACAATAAAGATTGTCATTACCTGTATTACCATCCCGCCAAAGGCAGGTATTGCCATTGGGACCATTATATCAGCACCCTTTCCGGTCGAGGACAGAACCGGCAGAAGAGCAATTACGGCAACGGCAGTGGTCATCATGGCAGGCCTGACTCTCTTTTTGCCAGCAATAAGTACAGCCTGCCTGACCTCAGAAACCGTAGAAGGTTTTTTCTCTTCAAAGACCTGATGAATGTAGGTTCCCATAATAACTCCATCATTTGTTGCAATCCCAAACAGAGCAATAAAACCAACCCAGACTGCAACACTCAGATTGATCGTATGAATCTGGAAGAGGTCGCGCATGTTCAGACCTGCGACAGCGAAGTTCATAAACCAGTCCTGACCATAGAGCCAGAGCATAATAAATCCTCCGGAGAAAGCTACAAAGACTCCTGAAAAGTGAATAAACGAGGCTGTAATTGTGCGGAACTGAAAGTATAAAAGCAAAAAGATTATTACCAGACTGACAGGAATAACTATTGCCAGTCGTTTGGTAGCCCTTATCTGGTTTTCATAGTTTCCGGCGAATTTATAAGTAACTCCGTCAGGAAGATTAATTTCACCTGATTCAATCCCTGATTTAATAAAATCACTTGCTTCCTCCACGACATTTACCTCTGCTTTGCCCTCTGTCTTATCGAAAATAACGAAGCCTGTGAGAAAAGTATTTTCACTTCTTATCATCTGGGCTCCGCGGGTGTAATCTATATCTGCAATTTCTCCCAGAGGGACAGGGACCCCATTTATTGCAGGAATAAGTATTTTTCTGAGGTCTTCGGGATTGTCCCTCAATTCACGAGCATACCGGACTCTGATGGGAAATCTTTCACGACCTTCGACTGATGTAGAAAGGGTCATACCTCCTGCCGCCACCTGGAGCACTTCCTGTACTTCACTTACAGTCATACCATAGCGCGCCATTGCTTCACGGTTAAGTGTAATTTCAAGATACGGAGCACCCACTGCCCTGTCGTAAAACACTGCAGACGCCTTAATTGAGGGTACACTTTTCAAGATTCTTTCAAACTGCATCCCTGCTTCCTCTATTGATTCCAGGTCAGGTCCATAGACTTTCAGACCCATCGGTGCACGCATTCCTGTGGAAAGCATCACCAGTCTGGTTTCAATAGGTTGCAGCTTTGGTGCCGATGTTAATCCGGGTACATTTGTTACTTTGACAATCTCATTCCAGATGTCGTCCGGCTTCTTTATCTCTGGTCTCCATTGACGGAAATACTCGCCCTTGCTGACCGGAATCAGACTGTCTCGGGGAATGACTCTGAATCCTTCTGTCTCCTGATTGTATTTCAGGTTTCCTTTAAGGAAGAAATTACCGTCCCTGTCCGTTTTGAACTGCATTCTGTGGCCGTTTTCATCAAGGATATATTCCGGTCGATAGTTTATGGTGTTTTCGAACATTTGCACCGGAGCAGGATCAAGTGCTGAATTAACTCTTCCCCATTTACCAACTGCCAGTTCAACTTCAGGTATGGCTGAAAGTCTCTTATCAAGAATCTCTATGTACTCCAGGTTTTTTTCAATGCCTGAGTGAGGCATGCTTGTGGGCATAAGCAGGAATGAACCTTCATTCAATGCAGGCATAAACTCCTTGCCTGCTCCCGGAAAAGTATTTACAGCACTCTGCCATAATGAGCTTTGCCGGAAATTCTTAACTCCCAATAATTCAAAGCCGGCTGCAACCTTACCAAAAACTCTGTCAATTCCCATCCATACAACTAATCCAAAGAGAAGTGTAAAGGCGGGGATTATCAGAAATTTCCATTTGTTTTCAAGAGCCCATGTTAATATGTCTTCATAGAAATGAACCATTGACATGAGTACAAGAAGGATGACCGTAATAATGCCGGTCACAAATAAAAAATTGACAAGCTCACTGTTATGTGCACCAAGCGGCAACCATTCCTTTGAAAGATACCATGTTGCAAAGAGGACAGTGATCAGTATATTGATATAATTCGGAAATTCCCTTCTTCTTTCACTCCACCTGAAGGCAAGGAGGTTGTTTATACCCACTGCCGTCAGGGCCAGGACTGTCCAGGAGTGCCAGATAATTGCAAGAACAAAACCTGCAAGGATCAGAATACTGTTCCATATCCTTGTGATTTTCTTTTTGTCAAAAGAGACGTTAAAGAATATATGAACCAAAGTAGGCAGAACAACTATTCCCAGTATGAAAGCAGATATCAGGGCAAATGTTTTTGTGAAAGCAAGCGGATGGAACAATTTTCCTTCCTGCGCCTGCATGGCAAATACCGGCAGGAAGCTTACAATTGTTGTTGCTACTGAGGTTACTACGGCAGCTCTGACTTCGGTGGTGGCATTGTAAATGACCTTTAATAGTTTTTTACCCCGTGAACCATGATTCTGAGGCATCTCAAGGTGCCGCAGAATATTCTCGACATCAACAATCCCGATGTCTACCATTACACCAATTGCAATGGCAATTCCTGATAATGCAACAATGTTTGCATCAACGCCGAAAAGCCTCATAAGAAAAAAGGTCATCAGAACTCCAATTGGTAAAAGTCCTGCTACAATCAGGGAAGCTCTTAAATTCAGTACCAGTACAATTATTACGATAATGCTTATCAGAATCTCATGCGACAAAGCAGATTCAAGAGTTCCTATTGTTTCCCTGATCAGACCCGTCCTGTCGTAGAAGGGGACAATTGTAACCTTTGAGACGGAGCCGTCAGGAAGAGTTTTTTGCGGCAATCCTGCTTCAATCTCTTTTATCTTTTCCTTTACTTTGTTTATGACTTCCAAAGGATTGGAATGATAACGGGCCACCACTACTGCTCCCACAGCTTCAGATCCGCCTTTGTCGAGGCCTCCTCTTCTTGTAGCCGGACCCAGAGTCACTTTAGCAACATCCTTAATTCGTACGGGAATATTATTTCTGACTGAAACGACTGATAATTCAAGGTCTTCAAGAGTTTTTACATAACCAATGCCCCTGATAATGTATTCAACACTGTTGAGTTCGATTGTTTCAGCACCTATATCAAGATTGCTCTTCTCCACAGCATTCATAACATCCATAACTGAAACGTTATATGCTTTCAGGGCATTGGGATCCAGGTCAACCTGATATTCTTTAACGAAGCCCCCGGCCGATGCTACTTCAGAGACCCCCTCAGCTGTTGCAAGACTGTACTTTACATAGAAATCCTGAATAGTTCTTAACTCCTGCGGATCCCACCCTCCGTTTGGTAATCCTGTTAAGGGATCCCTGCCTTCCAGAGTGTACCAGAAAATCTGGCCAAGTGCTGTTGCATCAGGACCAAGGACAGGCTGAACACCTTCAGGTAAAGTACCGGGCGAAAGTGAATTCAGCTTCTCAAGGATTCTCGACCTGCTCCAGTAAAACTCTACATTATCCTTAAAGATTATGTATATAAATGACATACCGAACATTGATGTACTTCGTATGGTCTGAACTCCGGGAATCCCGAGCAAAGCTGTTGTTAAAGGATAGGTAATCTGATCCTGAATATCCTTGGGAGACCTGCCCATCCATTCAGTTGAGACAATCTGCTGATTTTCTCCTATGTCAGGAATAGCATCCACCGGAACCGGACTTCGGGGCAGGATTGATGTTTTCAGATTAAACGGCATGGTAACAAGGCCCATCACAATGAAAGCGATGAGAAAAATGAAAGTGATCAGCCTGTTCTCAAGGAAATATTTTACTATACGATTAAACATATTATCAGAAAGTTAGCCCATGGATGGAAAAATAAAAATTCACTTTCAAGTACCTGCAACATGACAGTCAGATACCTTGAAACAGATAATTCTATCAAACCTCAGGCTTGAATAAACTGCAGTGAATAATCAAATGCGGTAAACGCAGATTTCTGATAATGATGGAGCTGACTTTAAATTTTCACCTGGCGGTAACTCCCATGTCCTGTAAACATCCATATAAGGTCCCCTGAACAAAGTATTGCATTCAGGTGCAGATGGTATATCTTTAAAATCGGCAGTAAATGATAACATGAAATATTCCGGAATGTAGTTACTGCCTATCCGGTACAGAGTGAGCTGGTCAGAGCAACATACTTTGTCCATGTAAGGCTGATCCGGGCATTCATTCTGAAGATCCTCCATTCCGCATGAAGCCAGTTTGCCTGAAAATGATAATTTCGTTTCAACCAGTTCACCACCACAGTAATGTTTGTCAATACTTACCGTCATTCCTGAGACAAGCATAACAACTCCGATTAATATGGCAAAAATCCCTTTCATGTTCTGTTAACTTAATGAGAAACAGATTAGCTGTATAGGTTGTTCAATTTTGAAGGTATTTACTGAATCAGGACAGACTGAGCACATCCGGCCGCTAACCGAAACATTTTAATATTTGTTTTTATGAAGTGATTTACTTCAGTATTTTAATTATATTTAAAGATCAAATTACTAAGACCATACCAACTATGAAAAGAACCAGAAGGGATTTCCTAAAATCGGCAGGTGCCTTTACAGCAGGTGCGTTTTTTATTCCCAACCTGATGAGCAGTTCACCATCGGACAGATTAAACATTGCAATAATTGGCGTTGGAGGACAAGGTCAGGCCAATTGGAGCAGAGTGATTAATCAGAAAGATCCGCAATGGAACGAAAATATCGTCGCATTGTGCGATGTTGACAGCAACAGGGCTGCTGCAGGTTTTAAAGCAATTCCGGATGCCAAACGCTTTAAGGATTTCAGGGTGATGTTCGACCAGATGCACAAGGAAATTGATGCAGTGATGGTCTGCACTCCCGACCATACTCATTTCCCGGCAGCAATGGCTGCAATGGAGCTTGGCAAACATGTCATTGTCGAGAAACCGCTTGCACACAATGTCTGGCAATTAAGGACACTGCAGAAAGCAGCCAGGTACTACAAGGTAGTTTCCCAGCTGGCAAACCAGGGACACGCCACAAACGGTATTCGTCAGGTAAAAGAATGGTATGATGCCGGAATACTGGGCAATGTTACCGAAATAATAGCCTGGTTTGACGGACCGGCCTTTGGCAAAGGAATGTATTTCGATAAGCCTGAAAGTTATCCGCCGGCAGAACAACCTGTCCCAGAATATCTCGATTGGGATCTGTGGCTGGGACCGGCAGCAAACAGGCCATATAATGGAATTTATGCCCCAAAGACATGGCGTGGCTGGTTCGATTTCGGCAATGGCGAAATGGGAGACTGGTGCTGCCACACCCTCGATGCTCCTTACTGGTCGCTGGATATGGGAATGCCCGATGTTGCTGAAACTGAGTTCAAGACACCCGTTCCTGATACCGGATTTGTTTCAGATAAGGCCATTATTCGCTGGGATTTTCCGGCAAGGGGAAATAAAGTTCCTGTTACCATGCGATGGTACGAAGGCGGACTGAAACCCGATAACCGCCCGGAATGGAACCTTGAAAAATTGCCCGGAAGCGGCATGATCATGGTTGGGGATAAACATTGTCTTATGACGGGCGGTCGTCCGAATAATCCCAAAATTTTAGTACCTGACAAGGACTGGGACGAATTCCAGAAAACCCTGCCAGCTCCAACCATCCCTAGAACATTTGAAGAAAATCCGCAGCGTGAATGGGTTGATGCCATCAAGAACAATAAGCTGCCCGGTTCGAATTTCGATTATTCTGCAGGTATGGTGGAGATGGCACTCATTGGTGTTCTGGCACAAAGATTCGATACCCGCATCGAATATGATGCTGCTAAAATGAAAGTCACCAATCATCCCGAACTGGATGCCTATATAAAGGAACCTGTTCGCAAAGGATGGGAATACGGGGAAAAGCTCTGGAAATAGTAGTTTTTACGGAGACTATTCTCCCAATGCATTGAAGAGATCAGACCGCCGGTCCTTACGCCAGACGCCTTTCCAGATACCCAGTCCGGCATTCCCGATCCAGTTCCACGGGGGATTGTAATTCAGATCGATTTCTGCCGTCAGCAGTGTACCCTGTATCCCGCTTTCCTGAAGGACATCACCGGCAGGATTAACTATCACACTGTGACCGTCAAAAATATTTGTGACGAAAAAAACACCGTTATCAATTGCCCGGCTGCATGCTGTCACTTTCCAGGAATCCGGTCCCCTTACGTCGCCCCAAATAGGACAAAACAGGATTTCTGCACCATTGACGGCCAGTATTCTCGATACTTCGGGAAAGAAGCTGTCCCAGCAGATCAGGATCCCAATCTTTCCGAAATCAGTGGTAAACACCGGGAAATCATTTCCCGGGACAGCTCCGGCTTCAGTTTCAGAATCAGGAAGCTGGACTTTTTCATAAATGCCTTCGATCTTTCCGGTCCTGCCATATAATACCGCTACATTCTTTAAAGTATCTCCAACCCAGCTGTAAAGGCCCGAGATAATGTACATACCATACTGTTTTGCTTTTTCCGCCATCATCACCGAAGCGCTTCCCTCAAGCGTGTTGGACTCTGTTTTTTGCATGCCAAGACCAGTGTTGCACGTCGGCCATCCCTCGGGCAGACAAATTATATTACATCCGGCCTTGCCGGCCTTATCTATCATTTCACTCATTGATGCGATGTTCCTTTCCACTGTCGGACCGGGAGGACGGAAATAAAAGGTACCTACTTTAACCTTCCTGGGAGGAACCTCAGCACAGGGCTCAAATGAAATATCATCCCACCAGATGGTTCCGGTACTCCACCTGAATACCAGGGATAATTCGGCTGTGGTGGCCCCGGTCACTGCTTTGATCCTGTCAGACGCATGAAACCAACCTTCAGTCTCGCTGTCAATGGTATATATGTAGTTATAGCCAAGCTGTTCATCCCCCCTGAACCATTTTACCCTTATAAGCACATTCTTGTGAACGGAACTTATGTTCCCGGTCTTAAACCTTGCGGAAACAATATATGTCTGACCTCCGGATATCTCCAGTGATTGAACAGCTCTACCATGACAGTAAGGGTTTGAACTTTCCATTTTAAGTCCTGCCCTGCCGCTGAAAAACATGTCATTATCAATTGCTGTAAGGGGTTGCATTCCTTCAACAGGACCTGTTATCTGCCAGCTGACCGGATTTACCGGGGAAGCCTCAAATCCGGGATTTGAAATAAGGTTTTCTGCTTTCGCAATATTTAATCCCGGAAGCAGGCCTGTCGCGAAAAACATGGCAGCCAGGAATACTAATTTTTGCTTCATAACTTTTCCGTTTCAGGCAAAATTATGAAATGAATCGGTACTCAGTTACATTACCGTGTAAACAACTGAAGCAGCATATCTGAAAACATGGCATTTTTACAAGCGAAGATGTTAGATTAAATAAACCTTTTAAGCGTCCTTAAGGATTTATAAAATTCCTAAATTTGAAATAAAACCTCTTTCAGCATGAAAAGAAGAACGTTCATTGGGAATGTCGGCGGTGTTGCCGGCGCAATATCAATTTCACCTCATCTTATAAAGAATCTGAGACTTTTTCACCACCAGCAGGACGGCATTCAACTGCCTGTGAATTCATGGCCTGTCCTGAAAAGATATGATGAGGATCACATACACCGAATTGCCCTCCCCATAGGAGGCATCGGAACCGGTTCCGTATCACTCGGAGGAAGAGGGAACCTGCAGGACTGGGAGATAATGAACCGGCCTGCAAAAGGTTATAATCCGGGGTCCGGAAGGAATAATTCTCCGTTTTTTGCTTTATATACAGAATCAGCCGGGAAAAAGGACATAAGGCTTCTTGAAGGGCCGGTGCCATATTATCAGTATGAGGGAGGATCGGGTGCTGTTGCAACAAATCATGGCCTTCCAAGATTTGAAGGGGTTTCCTTTGAAGCCGCCTATCCATTTGGCCAGGTGACACTACGAACTCCCCAAGTGCCCCTGAAGGTTAAAATTAAGGGATTCAATCCGCTAATACCCTGCGACACCGGCAATAGCAGTATTCCTCTGGCGGTAATTGATTTCGAACTGACCAACGATTCTCTTACGGAGGTGTCATTCACTATATGCGGCACCATGCAGAATTTTATTGGCGAAGATGGTTCAGGCGGAAAGGCTGTTGCCAATAAAAACCGGTTTATAGAAGAAAATAATATAAGCGGAATACACTTTACCTCGGAAGGGGTTGACAAAGTATCGGAACAATGGGGAGAGATCGCTCTTGGATGCATATCACAGGGGGAAATATCTTACAGAACTGCCTGGTTGCCTGAGAGATGGGGCACGTCAATCCTTGACTTCTGGGACGATCTCTCCGATGACGGGATGCTTGACAACAGGACCGATCAACAGTCGCCAAAACCCATGGCCTCACTGGCCCTCAGCAACAAACTCTTACCAGGAGAAACAAAATCAGTCAGATTCCTTCTTACCTGGTACTTTCCCAACAGAAAGGCATGGTCGGCCGAGGTACTAAGGAACCATTACGCAACTGTTTATACAGGAGCCTGGGATGTTATAACTAAAACTATCAAAGTTCTGGCAGAACTCGAAAGAAGGACCATTGAATTCGTCGGTTCGTTCTGTTCGTCTGATCTGCCCGAGGTTGTAAAGGAGGCCGCCCTTTTTAACCTGAGCACTTTAAGGAGCCAGACCTGCTTCAGGCTCAGTGACGGAAATTTCTATGCATGGGAAGGATGCAATGACAGGAGCGGCTGCTGTTTCGGATCATGCACCCATGTATGGAACTATGAAACAGCCACAGCATTTCTTTTCGGTGACCTTGCTCTCACCATGCGCAGGCTGGAATTCGGACCGGCAACAACACAAGGGGGACTTATGAGTTTCCGGATTCAGCTTCCCCTCGAAAAGGCCTCCTCTTTTTCAAAAGTAGCTGCCGATGGCCAGATGGGATGCATTGTCAAACTTTACAGGGAGTGGCAGCTGTCAGGAGATGATGAATTTCTTAATGAACTCTATGCAAAGGCAAAGAGTGTTCTGAGCTATGCCTGGATTGAGGGCGGCTGGGATGGTGATCAGGACGGGGTGATGGAAGGTGTCCAGCATAACACTATGGATGTGGAATACTACGGTCCTAATCCCCAGATGACGATCTGGTACCTGGCAGCTCTTAAAGCAATGGAGAAGATGGCCGAACATACGAAAGATACGGAGATGGCAGCCAAATGCAGGAAACTCTTTGCAAATGGCAGTAAATGGACTGACGAGAATCTGTTCAACGGAGAGTATTATATTCACAGGATTATTGTTCCCGAAAAGGAAAAGATCCCCGGGGAACAGCTTGTGGGAATGGGCGCAACTGACTATGGAAATCCGGATTACCAGCTTGGTGAAGGTTGTCTTGTCGATCAGCTGGTGGGCCAGTATCTGGCTCATGTCTGCAACCTTGGTTATCTTGTAAAGAAGGAAAACGTGTTAAAAACCCTGAAGAGCATAATGAAGTATAACTATAAGAGCGACCTAACCGACCACTTTAACTGTTTCAGGAGTTATGCTCTCGGCAACGAAGCAGCATTGCTGATGGCATCCTACCCCGGTCGTCGTCCGGTAAATCCTTTTCCGTACTTTACCGAAGTGATGACAGGATTTGAATACACAGCTGCAATAGGTATGCTGTATGAGGGTCAGACAGACGACGGACTTAAATGTATTTCTAATATACGAAACCGTTATGACGGTAGGAAGCGAAGCCCTTTCAATGAAGCCGAATGCGGACATCACTATGGCCGTGCCATGGCCAGCTGGTCTGCCGTGCTTGCACTCAGCGGTTTCAACTACTCCGGGGTGACAAAGGAGCTCCGGTTTACAAACCGGGAAGGAAAGTATTTCTGGTCGAATGGTTTTTCATACGGAACTGCCAGAATATCGAAAGGTATGAAAGGTATGACAGTCGACTTGAATGTCCTTAACGGATCTATCGAGCTGAACAAGGTAACAATCACGGGTTCAGGATCTGAAACTTTCAGGAAGCCAATGCAGATAGGTACAGGAGAGAGTGAAAGTATCACAATATGACGGAATTAATTGACAGCCTTCTTTCAGGAGCGGTAAGTTATTCCTGTGTCCCGCGCTGCCAGTGTTAATCAGAGCAGACAGAGCTTATCACATAGGGTGATACTGACCTCCCACAACCAGCTTATCACCCGAATCATCCACTTCAAACAGATGAGGAATCCTTACAGTCCGTCCGTTTACAGTAAGGTGACTATGGACCGACATAAGCAGTTTACCCTCAAATGTTCTGAATAGCATGCCGTGTCCGAAGTTTGGCGGAGTGACCGGTTCATCTTCCTGAACCCAGGGTCCGTCAAGTGTGCCGCTTTCCGAGTAAGCCACCCCCTGAACATAATCACTGAAAACCCAGCTTGTCCAGATCATTCCCAACCTGCCTGTCTGAGTCTTGAAAAGATAAGGGCCATCAGTTACCTTGTTGGGAATAATACGGCCGTATTGGTCTTTCTCCTTGCTCCACGGCGAATCATAAGCAAAAAATAATAGTTTTCGTTCCCCGATCGTGCCGCTTAAATCCGGTTTTAACTCAATTTTTTCCATTGTGCCATTCCAGTTCTGAAGCCATTCGTGGCAGTAAATCATGTATGGTTTTCCATCGGTATCTACCCAGAATGTTCCGTCAAGGGTTGGCTTCTCAGGAGGAAGGTACACCGAATCTTGCATTGGAACATATGGGCCATCCGGATGATCGCTCACCAGAACATGGCTCGAGCGCCGGTTTATTACATTACCTTTTACTGTCTCAATAATCTTATTACGGTTAGTGAATGTGGCAAAATAATAGTATTTGCCTTTGTACTGATGTAATTCAGCTGCCCAGATCATCGGTTGCGGACCCATCCATGATTTGGGATCAGTCTGCGTGACAACGTATGGCCCGGTCCATCTTCTGAGGTCCTTGCTTTTCCAGAGCAACCCGCCGGTTCCTGTCATATAATAGGTAGCGGTACTTTTGTCAGTCAGGATACAGGGGTCACTCAGGCGGATTGAATCCAGGGGAATATTTTCCCTTATTTCAGGCATCCGGCCCTGGGCAAAGACTGATGCAAAGCCCAGAGCCATAAAAAGGGCAGTCAGAATCCTTTTCATACTGTTTGGAATTTTGAGTTCATATATTTTCTCCTGAATCCCTCCTGTTGTTAAGTGATTCAGGCAGTACAGACTATTCAATTTTCAGCTCTGTTGATTCCAGGAGCGGTGTTGAAAGTTTCAATGAAACCGGATTCTCCGCAGCGTCTTTTTTTACAAAAATCAGTAACCTGCCATTTATGCAGCGTTGCTTATTATCCTGATAGTTATCAGCAGCATTGGGTGAAGCATTTTCCAATCCAAGCAAAGTCCCTCCCGAGATTTCACAGTTGATTTCATTGTCGGCCAGGATGGAATGGTTGCCATTTGCATCCAAAATATTCACCTTCACCTGCCTTAAAAGCTCATTATCTTTTGACAGAATAACTTCAGCGTCAATCTTTGCCGGCATCGTGTTGGTTACAATTTTGCATGTTGCAGCCTCCTTCCCGTCATTGAATGCTACCACTTTGAGTTCGCCGGGTTCGTAGTTGACGGTCCACACAATTATTCCGGTTTCGCGATCATATGGTTTACGTTCACCAACTGTCTTCCCGTTAAGCTGCAATTCTGCCTCACTGCAATTCGTGTAACAAACTACCTGGACCCTGGTGTCCTTATCGTAATTCCATAGTGGCGGTGCATCGGCTGATAATCTGTTTCCAAAGCGTGAACCGCTTCTCTCGACTAGTTTATATGTTCCTATGTAAGCCATGGGCTCCTGACTCCACAATGCCTTGCGGAAATAGCCCCGGGGCTTGACATTTCCGGCAAGGTCGAGCAAACCCGAAGTCGAACCACGAGCAGGCCATGCACCTGATTCACCCAGATAATCAATACCTGTCCAGAGGAATTGTCCAAAAATAAATTCCTTGTCTTTTACTGCATACCACGCCGGTATGTCATGTCTGTTCTCACTTCCGTAAAGAATCCTTTCCGGATACAGCTTATGGTCACTGTCATATTTGTTCTCGGTGTAATTATAGCCGACAAGGTCAAGTACAAACGGATAATCGGTATAGTTTGACATCACAGCACCGGCCAGAGCTGCCGTTACAGGCCTGGAATTATCGGCTTCTTTTACGGCTGCTACTAGTTCCCTGGCAATCTGACCAAGGGTTTCTGCTCTCGGATGATCCTCCATAAATGCCCTTACAGACTGCTGACTGATACCCTCATCGGCAAGAACGGGATGCGTATAGGGATCATTCGGATAGTCCACTTCGTTGCCTATACTCCACATGATTATAGATGGATGTTTCCGGTGCTGCAGAATCTGATCCTTTAAATCGCGCGTGCTCCATTCCCTGAAATACTGAGAAGTTCCCTGATGCCCCGGAATGCCTCTGTTCCAGCCTGTGATCCACTTGTTCTTTGGATATTCCCATTCATCGAATGCTTCATCCATTACAACAAACCCGAGTTCATCGCATAATTCGTACAAATGGGGAGCCTGAGGATTATGGCTTGTCCGTATAGCATTAACCCCGAGACTTTTCAAAGTTTCAAGCCGTGTCCGCCATACCGATTTGGTAACAGCGGCACCCAGAACACCTGCATCGTGATGAATGCAAACACCTTTCACTTTGGTGTTCACTCCATTCAGATAAAAACCTTTATTTGCATCGAACTCAATTTCACGCAAGCCGGCTCTGCAGCTGCTTTCGTCAATAAGACGGGTTCCATTATATACAGAAGTTTTCAGCGTATACAAATAGGGCGAATCGATACTCCACAAAGCCGGAGATCTCAGCTTCATAATCTGGCTGAATTCGGCAAGGCTTTTGGCAGGAGCCATTCCGCTTTTTGAGGTGGATGCAACCTTGCGGCCTTCAGCATCGAATAATTCATGGACCACTTTTAACTGTGAAGATTCTATGGAATTCTTTATTGTTGTGGTTACTGTGATTTCTGCCGCGTTGTTTTCAATTTCTGCCTGGTAGTCCACACCCCAGAGATTGATATGAATAGGATTGGCATATACAAGGTAAACGTCCCGATAAATTCCTGATCCCGTGTACCAGCGGGAATCTGCATCATTGGCATGATCTACTCTCACGGCAATCGAATTTTTCTCTCCCCATTTTATATAAGGAGTCAGGTCGTACATAAATGATATATAACCATTTGGCCTTTTCCCCACCCATTTCCCGTTTATAAAAACTTCACTGTTATTATAAACCCCTTCAAAGAAGATGTAAACCTTGTTTCCTTTCTCCGTGGCAGGAACAATAATTTCTTTTCTGTACCAGGCAATGCCTCCCGGAAGGTAGCCGGTGCAACTTGACAGTTCCGGACTCGCGTTTTGTTCTACTGTCCAGTCATGGGGAAGATCAACAACAGCCCACTTACTGCAATCCATATGTTCAATTCCTCCATACCGGATGTCGCCCGGATTGAAATACCAGTCGTCGTTTAGTTTTTCCCTGCGGCCAAAATCCTGTGCATTTACAATTGTTCCGGCTGCAAGGAGAGTGAGCAATGAAATTCCGGACAAAGACAAACGAACTAATTTATACTTCTTCATTTTTGACACACTTTTTTTACTTAAAGATAACAACAAACTCCATACGGAAGACAGTCTTTTTGCTGCCCCCGGGTGCAAAAGAACGTTTCGGGAATAAGCAGAAACAAATCTATGGCAAATGATCACAAACAAGTCAAATTAATATTAACTGCCATGCAAGCTTAAGTGCATTATATTTACATTTACAACCCGCAATAATATAACAGATAGTTGCGAATCAAACACAAATGATTTAAAAAATATGAGAATAACAAGAATCCTTGCTTTTACTGCTATCGCAGTACTGCTGGTCAGTGCAACAAATGAAAAAGCACACAGGTCTGCCCTCCTCCAATACGATAAACAGATCGACGGGATAATCAGCAAAATGACAATCGAGGAAAAAGTGGACATGCTGCATGCCAAACACATGTTCGTTTCAGCGGGAGTACCGAGTCAGGGAATAGCTGACATGAAATATACAGACGGGCCTTTTGGCATACGCGAGGAAATGCAGCCAGACAACTGGAATCCGCTTGGTCTGGAGAATGATAAAGCCACATTTTTTCCAACGGGTTCAGCCCTGGCGGCAACATGGTCTCCTGAACTTGCTTATGCCTATGGAACAGGGATGGCCAAAGAGGCACGCCTTAGAGGGAAAGACATGATCCTTGGTCCGGCAATAAATATCCAGAGGATTCCAACCGGAGGAAGAACATATGAATATCTGGGTGAAGATCCTTTTCTGAATTCAGTAATGGCTGTAGGTTATTCCAAAGGTGCCCAGGATAATGGGGTAGCAGTTTGCATTAAGCATTATGCCCTGAATAACCAGGAAAACAATCGTGGAAGTGTTAATGCAATTATTGGAGAGCGTGCGATGCGTGAGATTTATCTTCCACCGTTCAGGGCTGCTGTCGAGGATGCCGATGTCTATGGGGTCATGGCTGCCTATAATAAGGTAAATGGCTGGTGGTGTGCAGAAAACGACTTGCTGCTAAACAAGATCCTCCGCGATGAGTGGGGATTTGCAGGATTGGTTATTTCCGACTGGGGAGGTACTCACAGTACTGTGAATGCAATAAAGAACGGACTGAATATTGAAATGCCTGATAAAAGGTATTTTGGGAAAGCCCTGCTTGACTCAGTTAAGGCAGGTCTGGTTTCTGAAGATCTCATAAACCAGAGGGTCCGTGAAATTTTACGTGTCAGGCTTGCCATAAAACCTGTTCCGGAAAATGAAGCAAACAAGGAAATAACTTCCCAGCCTGCCCAGCATAAGATAGCATATAATGTTGCAAGCAAATCCATTGTTCTGCTCAGGAATGATGGCGTGCTCCCTTTGCAGCTTGAGAACAAACCAATAATCGCCGTTATTGGAGCGAATGCAACACAAAAAATGGCAACAGGCGGTTTAGGAGCAGGAGTGAAGACCTTATACGAAATAACGCCTTTGGAGGGATTGAAGGATCGAATCGGAGACAAGGCGCAGATCATTTATGCCCAGGGATATGAACCGGCACAGTCTGGTTTTGCCAACAGGTTCAGGAAAAGGACCCCTGAAGAAATTGAAAAAGCAGCCCGCGAAAGTGAATTAACCGCTCAGAAGCTTACAGATGAAGCTGTTGAAGCGGCATCAATGGCCAGTTTGGTAATCTTTATTGGCGGCAATAACCGGTCGGTTGAAACAGAGGGGACTGACAGGGAAGACATCTCCCTGCCTTTCGGTCAGGATAAATTGATGACCAGTATTGCGACAGTAAATAAGAATATTGTAACAGTCCTTGCAAGCGGAGCTCCAAATGATCTCAATGTTGTGGAACCGCTTTCAAGAGCACTGCTTATTTCATGGTTCAACGGCTCCGAGGGAGGTAATGCCCTTGCCGATGTGCTTCTTGGGAATATCTCTCCGGGTGGCCGGTTGCCATTTACAGTACCAGTCAAACTGGAAGATTCACCAGCTTATTATCTGAAAAATTATCCGCAGGGAACCAGAAACTCAGATGTCTTTGCCAATCTTGTTTCAAAAACCGACGCAACTGAAAAAGGTGTACAGGAGTCGGATAAATCTCAGAAATCAGACCGGAATTCAGCCTTTTATTCCGAAGAATCGCTCGTAGGATATCGCTGGTACGATACTAAAAAGATCCCGGTCAGGTATCCTTTCGGACATGGTCTCACTTATACAACTTTTGAGTACAGCAAGCTGAAAGTCAACAAAAAAAAGTATGGTGTAAATGATGTGATCACGGTTTCAGTTAAACTGAAAAACACAGGCGAAATGGCAGCCGGGGAGGTGGTGCAGGTATATGTACACCGCATCAACCCGGCTGTTGAGTGGCCGGAAAAGGAACTTAAGGCATTTTCAAGGATCCAGCTTCTTCCTTCTGAGAGCAAAACTGTTAATCTGTCTATTCCGGTAAAGGATCTTCAGTACTGGAACGAAAAGACACAATCTTGGGACAATGACCTTTGTAAACTTGAGCTTCTGGTCGGAGCTTCAGCCGGGGATATAAAACTGAAAAAAGAAGTCATACTAAAGTGATATGGGCTATCCGGATGATTTTGCAAGAATTTTAGAATAATCCCTAATTGTCAGATTAAATCGAAGCTACTTAAATATAATTTGATTTACCTGATAAGAATAAAGACTTAACTTAAATATCTTACTTCTGTCGGCGGGAAAAGTAATCCTTGATTCATCCCCGTTTAGCTGCCGCTTGTAATCCGGTAACCATTTACATAGGTACCATCATCAAGTGAAAGGTAACCTACACTTTTTTCAGATTCAGCATCCGCCAGGCTAAACCCCACTGCCTTATTTCATCAGTGCAGTTGAATTCTTGTGCTGCCAAATAACGGAATAAAATACTGCATAATTACGGAATAGAATGCTGCCAAATTACGGAACTCATAAACAAATTGATTTAAAATCAAAATGTTCCATGACTTGCTTCAACTTCGCTCAGCAAGCGGTATTTGATTTGCTGAGTTGAGTCGAAGCAAACGAAGGAGGGAGATCTTTCAGACTGGCCGGTGTTGATCATCGCAAAGATCTTCATAATGTTATTTAAAGGTGTATATCTCAATAGCCGACAGGTTGAATACCTTTGAAGCGTCTGCCTGACGTATGCCGCCTGCACTTTGCCCTGATGCTCCCGATTCATCACCGCCTCTCATGCCGACAGCCGGAGACATTCCAGTCAGCCCGGAAGGTATGATCCTTACATAACGTCCCCTCGCCTGTGCAGGGATGATAATGTTGGTCATTATCGAACCCATTTTACTGTTATCATAACTTGCAACTTCCGTGTACTGCACATTGTCATTGCTTACCTCAATCCTGACATGATCCGGCCGGCCTCGCAGACTGTTCATACGGTTCCAGCGCAGCATTATCCGGTCGAAACTCCTTACACTGTCGAGATCCACAACAAAGGCTCCCTGTTCCGGCGACAGCGTGGCAAAGGTGTTCATGTCGGAATCAATGAATGTCCTGCCTTCACCGGCATTTGCCTGTCCGCCCGGTGTTACGTCCGTGGTATTGAGAGGATCAGTGCCTCCTGTCACTGTTTTGCCGCGGGCTATGTTATTGGATCCATCCTGTGGCACAGTGGTGTAGATGCTTGTTGCAGCCCTGGAGTCTTTCCCTATTGATCACGTTGTTGTAACAGCTGACAGCGACAAAGGCTTTCCCTGACAGATCCGACCGGTTATACGAAATATCGATGTCGCGGCTCTCACCCGGGAAAAGGGTAAACAGGTTATCGTCATAGATGACAGGAGCCACAAGAGTCCTGCGGTCGCTGCCTGTGTATGCCTTAAGTTCAACAGCATATGCGATATTGTCAGTCGGATTGCTTACCCTGCAGGTCAGGATGTTCTTTCCGGAAGCTTTTTTGAATGCCGATTGCGTAACTTCCAGTTCAACAAGGGGAAGCTGATTCAACAAGGTCATGTCAGGAGCCTGGTAAGTACCTGATCTGTTCCAGGAGTGGCTCGCTCCTGCCACATCATTTCGCAATGGCTCCGCATAGGAGTTCAGGCTGAGCAACCTGCCATCCGCAGCCCTCAGTTCCAGCCGTATGAAATACACATCCGAAGGTGGACCGGTCAATGCAGTCTGTATATCATCGTAATCCCATATTTCCGTAACTCCATAAGCTTCCGTAAGCTTTCCGAAATAGTTGATCCGGTAAGGTTCATAGGAATTGTTTTCATTCTTTACCAGACCTATTGTCCTGGGGGATAACCTGTTTGTTCCCGAAACTGCATATTCAACCGCATCGGGTGCGCCGTCAGCCCGGATATCTATTGTTTTTTCAAGTGTGTTGCTGATCCGGTTTCCCACGATGTCATAAACCTCCAGCGTGGCCACAGCTCCCGGGTACTCTGCAAATGTATTGTTGACAACATTGACGCACTTCCGGTACATGTTGTACATTATATGAACTGGTTCATTGCCTTTCCTTGCACCGTATGTGGTGCCATTCGGATTCATGTAATAGTCAAACTGGTTCCAGAACATAATTGGCCAGGCATTGTTGAGCATCCAGTTTATAAAACCGCTTGTGTTCCGGTACCGGTTTGAATTCAAAGCTTCATACTGGGCCCTCTGCAGATCATATTGAAAGACCTGGGCCCGTGCAATGAATTCATCAAATGTGGCAGAGGCTCCGTATGAGCCGTCAATGAACAGAACATGCTGGCCAAGGTTGTTGAAGCTTCCTCTGCAGACATGATAGTTCCACAGATTGTAATTTTCCGCGGAGTTGTAAGGCCAAAGATTAGATTCAGGAAGTATCCTGCGCATGGTTTCCTGAACGGGGATGCTCCCTCCCCCTCCGCCCTCGGAGATGAATCCATACAAACCCCTGGGGTCAGAGTAATACCATGTGGGCGTCTGACTGTCGTATGTTGCATCCATGTGCATGCCTCCCGTAACCCCGGTCAGGGTGGCGAGCTTGGCAGAGCCACTGTTGCAATTTGCACCGATCTCGAGCCAACGCAGGTTTGCTTCTATCTCAAAGTATTTCTGCTCGACATTCTGACCATTCACACCCTGGGCTTTAATGCTTGGAGGGTCGTCGCTTCCGTTGAACCAGAGAAACATGCACGGATGCTGCCTTGCATTCCTCAGCTGGGCGTACAATGATTCAAAAGCCACGAAACGCTCAGCTTTGGAGAACTCGCCCGGGCTCTGCCAGCGGTCGCAGCAGCACCAGCCTGTCATGAGCAGTATCCCGTTTTCGTCCATGAGATCAAGCAGATTGTTGTCGAAGAATTTGCCTTCGTCACGGATCATGTTCATTCCCATGTATTTTACGTATTCCACAACTGCCTTGTTGGTTTCACGGTTATGGCGCAGGAACAGATCCGATGCACAATAACCTCCGCCTTTCAGCAACACAGGTCTGTGATTGACGTATATCTGCAGCATGTTCGCCAGGTGTGATGCCGATATTGAGTCGGAATTATTGTTGGCATACGGCGACACATTCACTTCGGCGCTTATTTCCCGTATGCCGAACCGGTGATGAAGCCTGTCACTAACAATACCGTCAGCTGAGAATTCATAATCAACAGTGTACAGCGGTTGTTCACCGGAGAGATACGGCCACCAGAGCCGCGGATTTTCAATGTTCAATCCGGGAAAGTCTGAGGCTCTTAATTCAATCTCACTGTTGTATGCACCTGAAGGAACGCTTACAGGTTCTTTGGTGATTGTCGCAACTACTTTCCCTTCCGGGTCCTTGATCACAGCGGTGAGTGATCCGCTTACCCCCTCCTCAGTGAAGTTGCTCACATCAACATATAAATTCAACCGGGCAGATGAATGATCGACTGTTACCTTTGAGGCTACGGCGGGATTTGCAAGTCTTGCACTTCCGGTGGAATGCAGAAAAACTTCGCCGGTCAGACCCATCATTGCGTCCGCAGGTTTGGGGTTCCAGTCGACCCAGTAGTATGTCAGGTCATCGCGGTACACGGGTTTAGTAACCTTTACCTTGATATTGTTTTTTACGCTTCCCGTTTTTACAAGATCCGTTACATCCAGGTCGTATGTGCGCATCGTCCCTATAAACTGATTTTTGTACTCCTCAAAATCCGTGACACCTGTCAGAGTGCCGGAACCATCAGCCTGGAAATCGGTCACCTCAGCACCAGCATCCACAAGGGTTGGTCCGTTCTTCAGATAGTTTTCGTCTGTAATGTTGATGTACTTGTTGCTTACTTTTGTTCCGTTCACATATATCTCGCCTGTATAGCTTATGCCTTTGAACGTGAGGATGATTTTTTTTCCTTCTTCGCCTGAAGGAATCGTAAAATCGGTGCTGTACCACCACTGATTCTCAAAATCTCCTTCAGGTATCCTTGATAAATTATCGTTGAAATATTCGTTTATCTCTCCATCGTTATCCGGCTGAAAAATGTCATCGTAAACACCGTCATCGACAAGGTTGCCCAGGACGGTTCCGGGAGCCACGGCCTTCAGCCAGTCAGAAGTAGAGTAGTCTGCTGCTTTTGCTGCATCATCTTTAACAGCAATTGCATTAAGGGCAGGTGTTGCTGCAGACACAGCAGGCGCTATCTTCCATTCTGTAAGCTGACGCGAAAAAGGCTCGTCTTTTGTTGCGCAGCCGGGAGATACTGAAATTGCAAGCAGGATGGCCAAAACTGCTTTTATACATCTTTTCAAACCGAAATTTATCATAAAATCATTATTTTGATTAAGACTTCAACTGGCAGGTGATTATAATTTCACGATTTCGTGCTTTTTGATCCATTCCGGATCGAGGTTCACTCCCATACCGGGCCCGGTTGGAACTTTAAGCTTCCCTTTAACAACTTTTAATGGAGAAGTTGGACATTCAAATGGAACATTTGTATCCAATCCCTTGAATTCATGATGTTCACCTGCATTCGGAACAGCTGAAACGAACTGGATATTGTAAAGGAAGCCGAGTCCTCCGCCAGACATGTGCGGTATGATCTCCTTACCGAATGCATGAGCCATGCGTGCCACCTTCATGCTCCGGATCAGCCCGCCGAAATAATAATTGTCTGGCTGAACTATCTCAAGGCCGTCATTTGCAAGCAGCCATCTGAAATTGACAAAACTCGTGTCCTGCTCACCGTTTGAAACCGGTAAATCAAGTGCATCCGCAACGGCTTTGATGTCCTCGAAATGATCATACATAACCGGCTCCTCGAAATACCTGTATTTGTATTCCTCGAGCAGCCGGCCAGCCTTTATTGCACCCTGGACATCATAATAGCCGTTGGAGTCGGCATACAAAGACATGTTATCGCCGTATGTTTTACGCAGAAGCGGAATCAGTTTTTCAGTTTTTCCCGGCACTCCCTTGTAGTGGATATCCTTCGTGCCGGCATACTGGTAACCTATTTTTACCTTAAGTGCATTCGTATCATATTCCGCGACAGCCTTTTTGATAAGGTCAAAATGCTCTTCAAGCGGCTTCTCCCTGAACTCCGTTGCGACATAAATGCCGACTTCAGGATTGTGCACTTCGCCGATCATCTGCCCCATGGTCTGACCTGTAATGCGTCCGAGCATGTCGAGTATTGCGAACTCTGCACATGCAAGCGGCAAGCCCAGGGTGATTCCGTTGTACCTGAAATTGAAATTATAGATATAGATGCGTTCAAGAATAAGGTCGAGTTCCCGGGCATCCTGACCAATGAAGAAAGGCTGCACGTTTCTCAGGAAAACCGGAAAGAGCGTGCTTATTGTGCTGTGCGCGATGGAGTAACCTTCAGCGCCTGACTCTGATCGCACATGAACTATCCAGCTGCCGCCGTACTTCAGAAGTTCAAGCATCTCAATTATGACAGGTTCCTTCAGCTTTTCGGTTTTAAGCACGGGTTCCTTCATGATTTTATCGATGATTGCATACCTGGATTCAGGCGTTGTTTTTTCCTGAGGTTCGATAAGATATTCAGGCATTGCAGCTGCAATGCCTCCTGTAAAAGCTGTTGAAATGAAATCTCTTCTGCTGGTTTTCATTGTTTCATTCATTTTTGAAAATTTTGAAGGTTCCAACAAGAGCGGGAGAACCGCACATTATTGAAAATTATATCCATACGTATTTGTTTATTTGATACATGTGGGTTTCATAAGTTGTTTTTGTTGCAATGAAATTACGAAAACATTTGAATTATTAACAGGGATACAGGATTTAAAAAGTCAATGGCAATCTGTATCTTCGCTACTATCCAGATATGTTCAAGAAAAACAAAGTCAATATGAGGAATATATTTTATGCAATGCTTTCGTTTTGCATCTGCGGATTTGCTTAAGGTCCGCCAACAATAGGAGGAACATCATATTTTGCCGTGCGGTTGTCTTTGATAACTCCCGACCAATTCAGGCCAAATGCAAAGTCGTAGGTATTGCCGTCGTTGTCAGTATGACATTTCAAATCTCCCGGCACATCCTCGAACTGAGCCTCAACAGTTTTCCATATCCGCAGGCATCTGAAGCGGCAACAGCCCGGATGGCTGGAACTGTCAGCATAAACGGCATAAGTCAAAGGAAAATTATCCTCTTGCATAATCCTCTGCTGCAGTTTCCATCAGAAGATAAAAGGCCTGGGCTTCAGGGGAAAAATAGCTTCTGTCGAAGTTTGGACATCCGCAGACATCATGAATATATCCAAGCTCATCCACCCTTTCATTTGCGGCTTTGCGCATCAATTGAGCCTTTTCTATATAACTACGTTCCAGGAATCCTGCAGATACACCTCTGAAAATAGAGTACGCAAGCATTTGTGAAAGGTTTACTTCAATGAATGTCTCAGGTTTATTAATCACATCATGAAAAGTGCCATCCGGATTCATATATTTCAGGCATCCATCTATCAGATCTTTTGTGTACTCTGTCAGTTTCCTCTTTTCATCCGGCATATTATCAGGAAGCATTTTAATTACCCTGCAAAATCCTGCAGCTGACCAGCCATTTCCGGTTCCCCAGAACTCTTCCCGTTTGAAAGACTTATTATCGTAGTCATAAATATGTGAGTAAAGATGTTCTTTTTCATTATACAGATACTGACGCCATCCGTCAATTTGTTTAATTGCCTCTTTATATTCACCACATGCAGCCAGAAAAGGAGGTAACATGTAGTTGGCATCGCTCATCATCCATTTTGTCGGTTCCTGTGTGTGGAATAAAATGCCTTCAGGTGTTTTATGCTCAGATATGCGAAATACTTCAAGCATCTCATCTGCACCTTTTCTGAAGATAGGATCGCCGGTTTTAGAAGCTGCAAACAACACAACCTCACCAATGCTCGAGCAATCTGTTATGGGGCCGTTTCCTTTTAAAACAGAAAATCGTCCTTTTTCCTGTCTGAGGATTGCCCCACGGGCAAACGAAATGGCCAGGTCCAATTCTCCCATCTCCAATAACGCCTGTCCGACAGTTCCCTGTTCCCAGTCATACCGCTGCATACCTAACGCGGCAATTTTTACTCTTTCAACCCTATCTTCATTGGAGTCGGGTTTCCCAATAAAAAGAGTACCTGGTTCATCTGACTTGCTTTTCTTTCCGTTGCCAGAACAACAATTGAATAATGATGAGCCTGTTAATCCCAAGGATACTCCTCCGGCCTTTTTTAAAAAATTTCTGCGGGAACGATCGTCTGACTGATACATGATAAATATTAACCTGGTTAAAAAACTTATTTTTATAAGTTAGCTGTTAAACAAAGTTACATTTTTAAACTGTTGTCAGTGACTACTGAAAGAAGATTACAGAAAATCTAACGGACAAAAGTTGCAACCTTAAATTGAGTTACTCTGGCAACTTATTTAAAAAGTTCATAATTGCTTCATTGAATAAAGCCGGTTGCTCGATTGGAATTAAATGACCAAACCCTGGTATAATTTCCCTCTTTGAATTAGCAATTCCCGCATTAATTGCACCTGCGTGTGCATGAACATCGGGAATATCGTAATCACCAACCAGAATAGTGCAGGTACTTTGATTTCTGAAAGTGATCTCACGGCAATCTTTGCAGCAGGTTGTGTCGGTACCCTGTTCTCTATGGCAAGATTTGAAAGTAACTTCATTACCTTTTCTTTAGCTGAAGTATTTTCTGTATAAATCTCATATGGATCATCCTTATAAAATACTCATTCACTTTGACCGGATCAGTAAATTTCCGGGAATCGAATCTGATTGTTTAATGTTAATTCATCGTAAATTCTCTATGAATGACGAAAGAGCCCCTGAGTAGTTTATCAGCTCAATCTTTTTATAGAATAGTTCGGCTCGCCTCTCATTGTAACTTGACTGCTCTTTCTGAAAGTCTATTTCATCTGTTAAAAGATCGTATGCATTTATCTGACCTTTATCAAATCTATCCTGATTCAATGAAAGGTTCTCCTCATACAAAGCTATGTTCTGTCTTGATAATTCAGCCTGATATTCAATCTGTCTTATCTCTTCGGCAAGCTGAAGAGTTGCATTGCTGACACTGTTAATCTCATCCCTGAGCCTTGATTCCACAGCTTTTTCCTCCAGCTTCAACTGGTTAACCTTGTTCCTCGTGCTGCTTCCGGAAAGTAACTGAAATCTCA
Organism: uncultured Bacteroidales bacterium; assembly: GCA_963840965.1. GTDB lineage: Bacteria > Bacteroidota > Bacteroidia > Bacteroidales > VadinHA17 > LD21. The sequence continues at coordinate 622,310 of CAWJAW010000005.1, forward strand.
GACTTAGTCCCAGGTAGCTGCTTCCATACCAGCTGTCTGAAAGAAAAGGATTGAAGGTGTCTGTATATTGGTTCGCCCCAAGGAATCCTTCAAAACCGATTGTTGGCGTTTTATTCAATTTTTCCGATTTCTGCTGCTGTTCAAGAAGTTGAGTCCTGAGCCTCAGGCTCTTCACGGAAGGGATGGAGTCCAAAAGAGGAACTGCTTTATCTATTTCCAGAAAATCTTCCGAAAATGGAGAAAAGTCAAAAGTACCATCAAGCAAAGTCTCAAGGGAAATTCCGGTGAGGAAGCACATATAAATTTTTTCCCTCGTCAGGGATGATGAAACAGCGACATAATTTGCAAGAGCATTATTATGGTTCAGAATAGCCCTGTTGACTTCCGTTCGCAGCATCTGTCCCTCTTTCGATCTCGCAATGAAAAGCTCTTTAGTACTGTATGTACGAAGTGTGTCCAGTGTCGCAGAACGAGTCTGTTCTTCCCTGAGCCAAACATTTGTAAAGGTTTGTAAAACCTCCAGCTTCAGATCCCTCTCTGCGGCCTCAGCATCAGTATTCTTTAGTTTCTCATTTATTTTACTTTCTGCAACACGGCTTCTAATTGAAAAATCAATTATAGGTTGATAGAGATTTAATCCTGTATTCTGCTGCCAATCGGTACCGAATTTTATCGGCCTTTTTTCGTCTGTTGGAATCTGGTTGAACTGTCCGACAGGAATTATCTGTGTGGGAATGACGGGATTATATCTGTAGTTATAGCTTAATGACAGGTCTGGAAGATACTTCTGGTAGGCCGATGAAGTCTGAAGTTTAGCAATTTCAATATCAGTCCTGACCGCTTTTATATTTCCCCTGTTTGCCAGAGCAGAATCTATACAGGTTATCAGCTTAATATTCTGCCCTGAAATACCGGATGAAAGGCTTATAAGGAGTATAGAAACTATTGATCGTGTCAAAGTTTTCATTTTTTCATTTTTTTAATTGTCAGCCGCGGAATACAGCAGCCGGTTCAACATTTTTGATTGTACGTATGGAGAAGAACAGAGAACTGCCAACCGAGATGAATACCGTTACCAGGAACAAGGCAGCATATTCCCTGAATGAATAACTGATCAGAAGACCGGCATTGGAGACTCCTGCCCTGAACCCCTCAAGCAGTATCATAGCGATAATGAAACCAATAACTGCGAACAGGAAGCTCTGTGTCAGAATTAGCCGTGTAATATACTGGTTAGTTGCACCAATGGCCTTCAGAGTCCCATAATCCCTTATTCTGTCAACAGCTGAAGAATATAGTGTAAGGCCTATAATAAAGAATCCGCTGAAAACAGCAAAAATAACAAGCGAACCAATGCTGGTTCCGATGTTTGACGATATGGTAATATAGCTGATCGTTGTTTTCCTCAGTTTCTCTGCATTCCATGCCTTGATACCATATACCGATCTGTTTATGTTATTGACAACATTATCAACAGCGTATCCGGGTTTGACCTGTATAGCTATTGTACTTACTTTCGATTCGGGGAATGATGTATAATAACGTGCCTTCGATATTGTTGTATAGAAAAATGACCCGGCAAAGCCTCTTGCATTTTTTGTCTCCAGCTTTATAATTGCACTTTTACCGTTGATCTCAACTCTTGTGCCCAGTTTTGCGGGATAATCAAATGTGGTCTGGTCGTAATACTCCGCCGATACAGCTCCATCATCATTAAGCGAAAGAAGATCCCCCTTGTATATGGATTCAGGTTTCGGGCCGGCAATAAACATTGGTGCTTCACTTCCAATAATAAGCACAGGTGCCAGCTTGCCGTTCTCAAATTTGACCGATGCTGCCGAAACTACTATCGGATAAGTATTCATGACTCCTTCTATGCTCCTCAACTCCCTTACAAGACTTTCATTAAGTTTGGGAAGTTCATTCGCATTCCTTGTAATATTATCAACAACCCAGATCTGGCCAATATCCTGCCTTGAGTTACTTACAAGACCACCCATTAATCCTGTAAGAAAACTCAGAATCCCTACCTGCTGACCAATAAGAAAGATACTGACTACAATACCAATTATTACTCCAATGCTCTTTACCTTGTCATATCTCATGAACCTGTATGCAGTAGCGATCATAATTATTCAGTATTAAGTTTAATTACCGATTCGACCTTTGAGTTCAGGATAAGCCCGTTTTGACCATCAAGTCTTATTCTTATTTCTCTAACGAGCCGGTCTTCCTGATCATTAGCTCTCTGGGAGAATAGCGACTTCTTTTTGAGGTAGGGGGAAAGAAAAATGACTTTCCCCTTTGCAACAACAGAATCGCTTCCAACAAACCTGATATCAGCATCGAGACCATTGCTGAGCCTGCCTGCAAAAAGCTCATCGACTTCAGTCCTTACTGTCATTGGTCCTGAAGGGGCGACCTCTGCAAATGTTTCAAACTGGTTTACCGCACTCCCTTTATTAATCTTAAGTTCGAGAAGGACTCCATCATACGGTGAGCGCAATATTTTTTTATCAGCTTCGGCTTCAGCATATCTGACCTGCTCGGCCATTTCCCTCAGCCTGCTGGCAGATAGTGCCACCGAAGCCCTGTCCTTTTCAACAACCAGAGAAAGGGTAGTGACTTCAGTCTCGAGATCATCGCGAGCCTGCTTTGTCTCGGCACCTAAGGATGCCAGGCTTATTACCGACTCCAGGAGTTTCTTCCTATTGGCAAGCCTTGCCTCCGATTCCTTCAAGTCAAGCTTATCAATATCTACCTGCGACTTCTGTGAACTGTACTGGCTCCTTAACTGCGATACCCTTATAAGTTCAAGCTCGTCATCCAGTAACACAAGAGGCTCATCCTTCTTGATACTGTCCCCGTCGTTCCTGTAGATCTCTTTTATAACTCCTCCTGTTGCAGATGCAAGGCTGATAATCTCATTTTCGGGTTCCACCTTGCCTGTCCCGACAACTTCGGAAACCTCAACCTTTGCGCTGTTAACTGAATAAGATTTAGCGACTGATTTTTCTTTATCTTCCTTACTGCCGCTGCAGGCTGTAATAATAAGTGGTATAATGACCAGGTAAATTATTTTATTCATTGCTGTAAGATTATTTTTCTTTATTATTGATTTTTTGATTCTCAATTATGAAATATCTCATCCTCAGATGGTTTATCGGAAGCGATCCCGTTATTGACATAAATGATCCTGTCGGCAAATGGCTTTAGTCTCAGGTCATGAGTCACCACAATTACAGATTTTCCGGAATCTGACAGCATTTTAAGCTCTTCCATTACTATACCAACACTCTTGATATCGAGTGAAGCGGTTGGTTCATCGCAAAGCATTATAGATGGTTCTGTAACAAGCGCTCTTGCAATTGCAACTCTCTGCTGCTGTCCACCACTGAGGTTTTTCGGCAGGCTCCTGACCCTGTCTTCCATGTTAACCTTTTTAAGAGCCTCTTCAGCCTTTAACTTAGCCGCCTTTTTGCCAGTCCCGGAAAGTCTTAGCGGATGCATGACATTCTCCAGAGCATTAAGCGGTGCAATCAGGTTGAAGTTCTGAAAAACAAAACCTATATTGTTAAGCCTCACCCTAGCCAGCTCCTTATCACTGAGATTATTTACTAGAAGGTTGTCAATATATACTTCACCTGCGGTCGGAAAAATCACACAACCCAGGAGAGAAAGAAGAGTTGTTTTTCCTGAACCTGAAGGACCTATTATCAGTGTTAGCTCCTTTTTCCTGAAATCGAATGTTGTCGGCTGGAGGGCAGTAATAACAGTGTCGCCTGTTTTGTACTCTTTACTTGCTCCCTTTACACTGGCTGCTATTTCCATAAATTATTTGTTTATTATATCTAATAACAATATAAGTACAATAATGTTCATTAATATCTTTTTTAATACGTTTTTGAACTATTATTGTCTATTTTTGTTTTCGTTTAGAAAGTATGCCAATTATGAAGAAGAGCGAAATTCTCACAACCCTGATAAACCGTTTCTTTTCCTTTGATTCGGAGAAGGGAAATCAGCAGGAGTATTCAATGGAAGAGTTTCTTGGTTATCTGAATGATAAATCAGGCAGTCATGAGTTGGCAATGAGAGAAATTTCGGGAGAAAACACAGGGTGGTTTAACAATGAATACCGCAACACCACAAGCGATATTTCAATTTTAATTGTTCTGATGAATCGCTATGCAAAATGGTATATAAAAAAGGTACTGAGGAATAGTCAGTTGCAGACACCTGATGAGTTTTCTTTCTTGATTACCCTCTTGACTTACGATAGTTTAAGTAAGAGTGAACTGATCACAAAACAGGTTATGGAAAAGACTTCCGGTATAGAAGTCATCCGCCGGCTGTTAAAGAAAGGATTGATAATTGAATCAGCAGATGAGAATGATAAGAGAAGTATCAGGGTTTCCATAACCAAGGCAGGAAGAGAGGAGATACTAAGGATGCTTCCGTTTATGAGCCAGGTGGCGAAAATTGTCGTTGGAAATCTCTCTGCCCAGGAGATAAACACGCTTTCATACCTCCTTAAAAAACTCGATTATTTCCATAATGATATTTACATCAATAAAAGAGGGCAGCCTCTCAGCGAGATACTGAGTGAAACTTTAATCAGGTGATGCTATTCAGATGATTTGCTGCGCATAATTTCAGGATGTACTGAAAGATGGATTTTTACTAAAGCATAAGTTTTAATTAACAGGTATTTATAATTTGAAAATTATCAATAAATTGATTTCTGCAAAATGGCAAATATAAAAAGCTTACGTTCACTGGGTCAGACAGGTATAATGGTTTCTCCCATAGGGCTTGGTTGCTGGCAGTTCAGCAAACAAAAGAATATGGCCGGAAAATTCTGGCCCAATCTTGAGGACAATCTGATTGAAAGGATTGTTTCACTTTCCATCGAAGGAGGTATTAACTGGTTTGATACTGCCGAAATCTATGGAGGAGGGGAATCAGAGAAAGCTCTTTCAAAGGCTCTTAAGGCAGCCGGTAAAGAACCTGGTGATGTCGTTGTAGCAACAAAGTGGTGGCCCATGTTCAGATTCGCTTCAAACATAAGTAAAAATATAAATAAACGCATCAGTTTTCTCGACCCTTATCCTGTCGATCTCTACCAGGTTCACCAGCCGTGGAGTTTCTCCGCCGAAAACAGAGAAATGGAAAAAATGGCTGAACTTGTCAACAGGAAACTGATAAAAGCTGTGGGTGTGAGTAATTTTTCTGCTCAGAAAATGGAAAACTCCTGGGCGACTCTGCAAAAAATTGGAATCCCGCTTGCAACTAACCAGGTTAGGTATAACCTGCTTGACAGAAAAATTGAATCGAATGGAGTGATGGATCGTGCAAAAAAGCTTGGAATAACCATAATTGCATATTCACCTCTCGCACAGGGTATTGTAACCGGTAAGTTTCATGAAAATCCTCAGCTGCTAAACAATATCGGATTCAGAAAATACAGTCCGCAATTCAAGTCTGAAGGGCTTGAGAAGAGCCGTCCGGTAATTAGTTTATTGAAAAAGCTTGCCTTAAAGTACAATGCGACAGCTGCTCAGGTGGCTCTAAACTGGATTATTCAGTATAATGGCGATATGGTTTTGGCAATCCCCGGCGCAACAAAGGAGATCCAAGTTAAGGAGAATTTGGGAGCTTTGGCATTCAGGATCTCTGATGAGGATATGGTCAGTCTGGATAAAGTGAGTTCGATATTCAAATAACTGCATGAACCACTGACCCTTACCACTCTACGCCGGAGTTAATACCTACAGAGTAAAAGTGTATGTGTATTTCAGAAGAATAGACCGGTTGTTAAATACCGGAAGTCATGGATTTTCAATATTCCTGTAGGTATTCCGTCCTTCGTTGATAACAATGTAGAAATCATTTCCCTTCTCGTGGATTAAACCGGAACCGTATATTTGGGAAAAATGTATCTTCAGTGCTGTTATACTGCAAAAATGCACTGACAGATAGGGCTGTTGTAAACATGCCAGAGTTTTGAATCTGGCAATGTTTCCGGTGAAATCCTGATTGCGTTCAGGGAAGTTCACTTTATTATACTCATATGCCAGGCTTAGCTGCAGTGACGATCCAATATTCCAGATTGGCTCTAATCCCAACGGTAAAACGATTGCCATCATAGAAGTCTCCTGCAAATGCATCAAGATTTATCATTAGTCTTCTTGATGCGGAGGTATGCAGGTGTGTCTGAAACTGTGGAAATTGTATTTTCCAACAGGACACTTCAGCTTCAGGGCCAAGACTGAATAATTTCTCAATATTCTCAAATGCGTTATTCACCTCAATCATACCGTTATAACCTGATTTTAAGAAGAAATTATATTTCAATGCAATCTCAGAGGATTGAGTGTTTCGGAAAGATTATCGGTATAAGTAAGGCCGCTAAGTTCGAATTTGTGATTCATCAGGAATGAGCTTTCTCCCGGTATCCAGCCATACTGTAAAATGCCGGAATAGTATGAATAATTTTACGTTGCTGATATCCGATTTCAGGTTTAAAATCTTTTCCGCTGACAGAGTAGATAAAATCATATCCCAGGCCTCTGTCATTATATCTTTTCCAGTTAAGAAATACCCTTGTAGGATCAAGTGATGCAGGATTGTTTTTACCATTTTTCTGCCATTACCTGGGCAACTTTTAAGTTCAGGTAATCATTTTTCAATATCTTAAATATTCCATCAATTCCATATGCTGTATTATAAGTATCCATCCATTCCAAGTCGGTTTGTAAGTATACCTCCTACATAACTGTTTCGGTTAATTACCTGTCGGCGAAGCCTCAGTACACTGAAGTTTTCTGAGGCAAGAGTGCTTTGTGCGGATCAGACGGATCGAAATTCATTTGTCTGCATATCGAGGAAACCAATATCCCATTTGCCAGCCATGCCTGTTATTCTTGCTCCACCCAGAATAGGAACCTGTCTCACCTCTGTCAAGTCCGATCCTTCTGCTGTAGAAAAGATTGTTCCTTCCCTCGAATCCAAAATTGAAAATACTTGAACGCTCCTGGAAAAAAGTCCGTTTCTCAGGAAAAAAGAGTGAAAAACGGGTCAGGTTAATTTGCTGATCATCAGCCTCTACCTGTGCAAAGTCCGTATTTATTGTAACATCCAGTGTCAGGTTGTTTGTAATTCCGTATTTTGCATCTAAACCCGCATTAATTTTAGGACTTCCTTCCAGATCGTATGCGGTACTGGCTTCGTTTAGAGTATAATCCTGCTGATACCCTGTTATAGCATAAGGTGCCAGGTAGAATGGTTTCTTTGATTTGATCCCTTCAAATTTAACCTCTTTAGCCAATGAAGGACGATAAGTACTATACACACCCCAGTCAGGAGGTATTGCAGGATATATATCTATTTCATTCTTATGTGCTATCCTCCTGAAGCAGATCAGACCCATTAACCACCTTACCATTATCCTCTTTGAACCTCATACTCGAAAAAGGAATTCTCATTTCCAGATACCATCCATTTTCATCCATTGTTGTTTTTACATCCCAGAAAGTATTCCAGCTGCTATTGAAGGGCGGGTTTCGCGGATTACTTGCTATTCCGTCATTCAGAACGGTCAGATCATTTCTTAGTCCACTTGGAGTAGTAGAAAAAACAAGCGCGTTCTCTTTATCATTAAATGAATCAAATAATAAAGAAAGTGACTCATTGCTGTTTGACGCTTCGTCGCGTTTTTTGGAAGTAATAAGCATTTTCGATGCATTGGAGTCATAAAGTCTGGCTCCGACATAGATATATGTATTGTCGTAGCAGATCATTACTTCACTTTTTTCAGTAGGCTGGTTGCCGAAAGTTGGTGTATGCATTACCATAGGCAATCGTCTGCACCTTCCCAGCATGCATCATCTACAATCCCATCAAATTTTATTTCTCCGTTTATCTGTGGAATAGAGGTCAGTTCCTGTGATTGCGCAGCGGGAAATGATGAGATGGTTATTAATATAATTATTGCTCTCTTTAAAATAGCTGTTTTCATACGCCACATTTTATTTTTTTATAATTCTTAAATCAGGTTTGTCATAATGGTACAAATCTAGGAGGGAGAAAGACCTCTGCTTAAGAATAATGTGTGAGGCTGTAAATAAAGGCGGTGAGATGACAAAAAATAACTTTCAATAAAACCGGTGAGGTGTGTATTCAGGTTTTGTGCTACACTTAAGGCATGCGATATCACAAACATTCCCGGCAAGCCCTGTTAACGGTGCCGGATATATACTTCTTCCCTGACACATAAGCCAGATTAGAACAGGTCTGATGCGACCTGTGTATTATCTTAAGTTATTGGTTTATTCCTCCAAACCAGATCTTGAATTCCGGAACCCTGGCTTTGCTTACCAGAATTTTTTCCGGTACTGAAACCTTCAGGTTCACCGACAACCTGCTGTTAAACCAAAGATCAATGTCTTTTATTGCTTTCCTGGATATTATAAATTGCCTGTTCGCACGAAAAAACATATCAGGGTTAATCATACCTTCAAGTTCATCAAGGTTATTATCCATATTGTATGTTTTGTCATCGTATGAAATTGCCTTTACTATTCCATATTCTATAAATATATATGCAATATCATCTGTGTTAAGGGGGATAAGTTTATCCCCTTTAACGGGAACAAGAAAGTTGTTTTTATAGACGATATTCTTTTTAAAATAGTTTAACAGGTTCTGCAGATCAGTTCCTTTATCTCCACTTCTACCTGTAAGTCTCCTGCACTTCTCAAGTGCTCTTATAACAGAATTGTTATCAATGGGTTTAAGGAGATAGTCGATGCTGTTTACTTTAAACGCTTTAAGGGCATATTCATCATATGCAGTAGTAAATATAACAGGACAATCAACCCTTACCCTGTCGAATATTTCGAAAGCTGATCCGTCGGCAAGATGTATATCAAGGAACAGGATATCCGGCGAATTATTCAGTGTAAACCAGGCAACAGTTTCATTTACACTTTCAAGTGTGGCAATAATATCAATAGATTCGATTTCATTAAGTATACCCTTCAGATTCTGGGCTGCAAGGGTTTCATCTTCAACTATTATAGCTTTCATTGTCAGGAGGATTTAATAAAGGAATCACCACCGAGGAATTCTTCGCTTTTCTTGGTTATCAGGATCTCTTTTCCTGCCAGGAACATATATTGTTTTGCCAGATTCGAAAGACCAACGCCACTACTGTATTCCGGGGAATTCCTTTCCTGGATAATATTTGATATTCTTAAAGTCTGATCGCTCTTTGTTTCAATCATAATTGTTAACGGATGCCTTTTACTGATCTTGTTATGCTTGATGGCGTTCTCAAGAAGTGTCTGGACGGCAAGCGGTGGTAACCTGTAATTTTCGTACTTTTCATCAATCTGTTTTTCGATCAGCAGATTTTGGCCAAAACGTGTTTGCAACAAAAACATATAAGAGTCAGCCACTTCAATTCTCCTCTTGAGACTCCGGGTCTGGCTTTGATTACTCTGCAATGTGTATCTCAGAACCTGTGAAAGATGATTAATATAGTTTTGTGCATTTCCGGTATCCTGATTAATCAGCTCTTTCAGGGCTGTCAGCGAGTTGAAAAGGAAATGAGGACTCACCTGATTCTTCAGGGATTCATACTGTGTAATGAGATTCTCACGTTTAAGTTTCTCATTTTCAAATCTAAAAGCCTGTTTATCATAGACTGCCTTAATGAAGAAAATACCTGAAAGGACTACTATTCCTGTGAAAATGTCCCTGGAGGTATAAAGTAAATTGAAGCTTTTCTGAAGCGTACTATCGCTTAATAAACGCTTGACAGCAAAGAAAGAGTCGCTCAGAAGGGTTACTGAAATCAGAGTCAGAATGATCGATGCAGAAATCCGCTTAATATCTACCCTTATTGTGCTGTCAAGAGGCCTGATTATAAAGTAATTGAGAATAAAAGTGCCAAAAGCGACCATTGAACTGATGAATACCTCAGAAATTGAATCGAATAGAGGATTCACAATAGCTCTTCCCCTTCCTCCCCTGGTTTCCACCCCAAACCGATCAAGAATGGTGCTGAAATGAATCAGAATACCCAGAAATATTGATATTATCAGAACAATTGCAATATACTGCCAGAATTGCTTCTTTTTCATTTTTCAAAGATACATCGTTAAAAATTGAACGGGTGAACAAAATATGCAGAACTACAGAAAGTGTACGAAAGCTGACAAAATACTGAATTGAAGTTTATAAAATTAGCTGCTGAATCCAATATTCCAGGTAAAAGATATTTTATATGCCAGGAATGCTGTTTCAATCCTTTTTTTTGCCGTTTAACAAAAGTAATTCAGTATTGTTTTTCACCTTACTTATCTTTGAAAGAAATTAATCTGAGATAAATGGATAGCTCCGAAATCTTCGAAAAGTAAAACTATAGAGTATTGAATGTAAATCTTCCAGGGCGATTGCCGGACAAAAGAAACATAGAAATCTTTACAATTGTATTTTTTGACCGGAGAATATTTAAAAAGTATAATTTAACAAATTGAACAAAATGAAAGTAATAAAAGGTTGTTCTTTTAAGTCCATAAAGTATAAACCCTTTTTTCTTTTTTTTTGCCTTATAATTATTGCCAGCAATAACTTTGCCCAGCTTAAGACTGACAGGATTCAGGATTCTGATCCCGATACAGCCTGGGTATCACTGAACAAGTCAGTACCCTCTTTTGCAACATATTTTCAGCTTTATCCTACTCCGGCAAGAGGAAAAGACACTTTTGGAAGTTTTATGATCTATCTTCCTGAAGAGTACAAAAATACCTCGAACCGCTACCCGGTAATTTACTATTTGCACGGGGGAAATGGAAACCAGAGAGAGGGACAATGGCTGATGAGCGTGGTGGACAAGGCTATTGCAGCTCAGAAAATGCCACCGGTAATTATTGTAAGTGTGCAGGCCTTACCCAT
>CAWJAW010000006.1:0-886586 GCA_963840965.1 uncultured Bacteroidales bacterium
GGTTACCTGGTCAATATCCGACGGACAGGACAAGGCAACCATAAGCTCCAGCGGTTTGGTTACCGCAATAGATAATGGTACAATAATCGTACGAGCGACGGCAAATGATGGTTCAGGCGTAAGCGGAACATTGACAATCTCAATAACCAATCAGATTATACCAGTTACCGGAATATCAATATCGGGTGGAACAGCTATTTCAACGCCGGGTGGTACTTTGCAGCTTACTGCAACCGTCACACCCGTAAACGCAACAGATAAATCTATTATTTGGTCCATCACCGGAGGAACAGGTCAGGCAACAATCAGCCAGAGTGGTCTGGTAACTGCAATTTCAAACGGCAGTGTGATCGTAAGAGCTACTGCCAATGGCGGATCAAATGTTTATGGAACAGTAACCATCACTGTGACCAGCCAGACAGTTTTAGTGACAGCAATCACCGTTACTGCTTCAGGGGGATCGACAACCATGACCGGAATAGGCACCACTCTTCAGCTTAATGCTGCTGTCAGTCCGGCAAATGCATCCAATAAATCTGTGGTCTGGTCTGTGGTAAACGGAACAGGACAGGCAACTATCAGTTCAACAGGACTGCTTACTTCCGTATCCCCTGGAACGATTACTGCAAATGCCTCTGCTTCTGACGGCTCAGGCGTTTCAGGTACTCTTTCTGTTAATATTGTAAGCAGTATTATTTAGTGTATCAGGTATTTCAGTTACAGGTGAGGGTGGAAAAAATTCCATAGATGAACCAGGAGGGACCCTTCAGTTAATCACTGAAGTAACTCCTGCAGATGCCAGCGACAAATCATTGACCTGGTCTCTGAACAATGGCAGCGGCAGGGCAACAATCAGTTCTACAGGTCTCGTGACTGCAGAAGAATCCGGGACGGTCACGGCCGTTGCGACTGCAAACGATGGATCAGGTATCTCCGGATCGATGCAGATCGAAATTTATACCGATCCAAATGAATCACTTCTTCCATATGTAAATGGGAAACAACTTAAAGTGCCGTTAAGCCGTAGATTTACAGGTAAAAGAATTAGCTTATATGATATCTACGGCCGGCTACTGGTTGCTGAAATTGCAGAAAGTGACCTGCATGAATTCGATATTTCAAAATATTCATCCCGGACTCTATCTGATAGTCCTGACGGACGAATTTGTACTTAAGGTTAACAAAGTAGTTCTGCCCTAAACAGTTTTCATATTCCCGTTTGAAACGAAGCAAAAATATCCGGGTTTTCACCCTCACACCTAACCTCCTGTTCATCGCCCTGCAATCGGGGGGTCGTTGGCCATACACACGGGATGACCGGTTTTATGATGGTTTATAAAGTATTATAAACTAACTTATTCCCGTTTAGTAACTTGCAATAGGTGAACTTAACAAATAATAGAATGAAAAAACTCATTTTCATATGGTTTTTATTTTTTGTGGCTGGCACTTCATTAAGCTACAGTCAGGCAGAAAATAATTCAATTTGAATGGGGGACGGGATTGGCCTCTCTAAAGTCGGCCGGACCCTTTCAGCTTAAGATATACGTGATAATATTAATCTCTCTTCGAGACGGATTGCAGGGATCAATGGATATTCTGTTTATGCAGTTCGGAAAAACAAGCAGTTAAACGAGATTTGGTTCAAGTAAATTTTTCACCAAATTATCACTGAATTTTACTTTGGTGAAATATTTACTTTTGAGGGAGGATCAATGATTTTGAAATATAAAATTGTTATTTATATTTGTTTTTATGCAATACATCCAAAATATAACTATATTTATGCAATTAAATATGTTTTTATGCAGAATGGTTTAATTTCATAAAATATTTGGCATATGTCCGAAAAACCAATTGGAAGTACTTGGCTAAAGCTGCACTATCAACTTTCAAATATTAAATTATCTCATGAATCTTATCTTGGTACAAGATCAAAAGTTGAAATACTGCAGGATGGGACAATTATTGACACCTATCAAAAGGCGCAATATAGTCTTAAAGAAGATACTCCGTTAAACCATTTTGAGTTTGCTCTGAAATATGATGACGTTCAAATGAACTTTTATCAGGCGGTCTTAAAATGTCTTCCTAAAACAGACATAGTTGAATATATAGAATCTGCACCAAGCTCTAAATATTCCAGGAAGATTGGATTTTGGTACGAATTCTTAACTGGAGAGTTCCTCCCCATTGAAGACAGGCCAAACATCAACTATGTTGATTTAATAGACTCTAAAAGGTATTTTACAGGTGCAATTGTTAAGAATAGCCGGTGGCGCATAAACAAAAATTTATTGGGTGATGTTGGTTTTTGTCCTACAATTAAGAAAACGGATACCATATTAAAAGCACTTGAACATGATTTTTCTGAGTCTCTCAGGGAACTCACAAAAAACTATTCTCATGAAATATTAACAAGGGCCAATAATTATTTATACAAAAAGGAAACACATTCATCGTACCAGATTGAAAAGGAAGAACCAACACCAGAGCGTATTGAAAGATTTGTTAGTTTATTGAGTAATGCCGGTAAGATGGATATTCGGGATATGCTTAGTGAGGAATCTTTGGTAAGGTTACAGAGTCAAATAGTTGATCCACGTTTTGCAGCAACAAGCTTTCGTGATTTTCAAAATTATATCGGCCAGACAATATTGAATTATGATGAGATCATTCATTACATCTGTCCACCACCGGAATTTCTTCCGGATCTAATGAAAGATCTTTCAATTACTGCCAATAAAATGGAAGGTGTAAATCCTATTGTCAGGGCAACTGCTGTAGCTTTTGGATTTGTTTTTATACACCCATTTGAAGATGGAAATGGAAGAATTCATAGATTTTTAATTCATGATCTTTTGTCAAGGGATAATTTCTTGCCTGCTGGGATGATTATTCCGGTTTCAGCTCATATGGTAAATAATCTGAGACAGTACGATGATGCTCTTGAAGCATATTCTAAACCACTTATGCAAATAATTAAGTACACAAAAGATAAAAAGCAAAAATTAATCGTTTTAAATGCCTCAGAAGTTGAAGGATATTATAAGTTCCCGGATCTCACAGCACAAACTGAATATTTATGTACAGTAATTGAAACAGCTATTTCCAAGGATCTTCCAAACGAATTAAATTTCCTGCAAAACTATGATGAAGCCAAGGAGTTAATGAAGCAGAGGATCGATATGCCGGATAAGCTAATTGATTCATTTATCCGATTTACTCATCAGAATAATGGAGTCTTTCCAAAAAGGAGAAGAAACACCTTCCATATGCTAAAGGATGATGAGATTGAAGCACTTCAGTCTATTTTTAAGGCTGTCTTTACTTCAGGTAACTAATCAGGGAACATTATAGGTGTATATCTAATTTTATGCTGCAACCTCTTAAAATATCTAAATTTATGCATTAATATTTGTTTTTATGCAAAATCTACCTTTGAAAATTGAAAGTTAATATTTATATAATTACTGTGAGAACGGGATTGGTCTCCCTTTGATCGGGCAGAGAATGTTATCCATGGGTAACTTTATATGGAGAATGTTGAATTTGAGTGGGATTGGCCTCTCTAGGGTAGGCCGGACCCTTTCATCCTGAGGGGAACGACCGTTAATAAATTGCCCGGTGGGCAATTTTAGGGAGTTGCCGGGTTGCGGGGAGGCAAAACAAAAACAAAAATGATGCGGGGCATCATTTTACGTATTTTAATATGTCGGCTCCTGTCAGCAAAGCTGCCATCGCCACCATATTAAAATACAAAAGCCTTGAGCGGGAAGCTCAAGGCTTTTTGTTTTTATTTGCGGTGCGGACGGGACTCGAACCCGCGACCCCCGGCGTGACAGGCCGATATTCTAACCAACTGAACTACCGCACCAATATTTTCAATCAACTTTGGCGATATTCTAATCCCGATACTTCGGGAAACTACCGCACCAAACTATTAAGAACTTTGGCGATATTCTAATCCCGACACTTCGGGAAACTACCGCACCAAACTATTAAGAACTCTGGCGATATTCTAATCCCGACACTTCGGGAAACTACCGCACCAGTTTAAAATCGCGATGCAAAAATAAGGGATTTTTTGATTAGTCAAAATTTAAATGGCGAAAAAATCAACCTGATTGAAAAGAAGCTGCAGATCAGATCTTTTCACCTTTCAGGTTTGTCCTGGTGCCGTTGTTTTCGATAACATCAACAATCCTGTTAAACACTAATCCGACCGCTTTTGATGCAAATACGCTGTTAGGATGTGAGTCTGTATCCGATGTGGCATATTCTTCCTTGAGGTATAAACCTCCTTCAGTTTCTAGTTCATAGAAATCCCATAACAAATGTTGTCCCCGGGTAAATCCCATTCTTCTTTAACCCAACGTAAAGAACTCCCTTGCCCTCAGGGCTGCATTCTTCTGAAACAGCACCCTTTGCCAGGGCAGCCCCGGTCCAGACAATGAATTTAGTATCGGGAAATTCATGCAGCTTGTCCCTTAATGCAGCATACTGCAGCTTGTAATTGGCCAGCGACTTGTAATCAGAATTGATATCAGCCGAATCCTTGTCAGGCTGTATATTGCTTACAGGAAAACAGTGCTTGAATGAAATTACCTGATACTGTCTTGTAAGTATTTCCAGAGTCGGTTCCTCCATATATGGTTCATTTCCTGCATGCTTTACCCAGATGTTATAGTAATCATATGGATAATTATGCCATCCATATGGAGCTGCTTTTGGAAAAGCAATTTCCTTGATCAGATAGTTCTTGTTGTTCTCCTTGTTGTAATTTATCAAATAATGATGGCAGTTTGGCTCTTCCTCCAAGTGCATCTGCAAGCCCTGTGCTTACTTTCCTTGCTGCTCTTGTAATAATTGAAGCTTTTTCTCCCTGCCAGATTACACCTCCGGTACTGTGATGAATGTAAAGTATGTTCATGTCAGATGTCTTTTCTTTTTCCTTGCACGAATTTAATGAAACAACCAATACATATCAGAATGGCTGGTAATAATCTTAGTTTCATGATCTATGCGTTTTAAGTTACTGGTTTAACAACTTAATTAACAAATATAAGCAAAAAAAGTTGTAAAGCATTTCTAATATACCGGGGACAGGGGAGTAAAAGAAGCTGAAATTCACACTGCCATAATTCCTGTGTTCATAGAATGATTCATGATCCCCGAACCTTAATGCCTTGGGGTGCTCCAGGATGAAGAACCCGTATGCTTTCATTACCCCCGAACCGATCACAAGATCCGGAATGCTCGCCAGCCAGGCCAGATCATAAGGTGGATCAGCAAAAACAATATCGTATTTGAATTTGCATGTCTTCAGGAAAGCTTTTACATCAATGTGAACCGGCTTTATATTCGTGAATCCTATTTTTTCAATGTTCTGCCTTATTCCGAATATGTGTTTATGATCTTTTTCAATCATATGCACCACCTCAGCGCCCCTCGAGGCAAATTCAAAGCCAATGGCTCCGGTCCCGGAAAACAGGTCGAGCACGCTTATTGATTCAAAATCAACTCTGTTGTTCAGGATGTTGAACAGACTCTCCCTGGCAAAATCAGTGGTCGGCCGCGCTTTTAATCCTGCAACCGGACTGATTATCCTTCCTTTATATTGTCCTCCGATTATTCGCAATTTACCGCACTGAAAAGTAAAAGGAACCTGTGAAGCTCCGCCTCACTTAAAACGTAACTGAATGTATAATTTCCCTGGGGAAGAGCAAAACGGACATCAGTCAGATATTGGGAGAATCCATGAAGCAACGCTTCCTTCTCCTGGGTCTTGCCGCTCAGGTAAACGGTCTCGTCCTGCCGTACATTCATTTTCTTAAGAACATACAGGACAAAATACTCAATATCCGACCTGCTTTTAAAATGGAAGGTATTGCAGAATTTCAGTTCATTCGGATCAAAAATGACGGTGTCGAAATAATCCTTTTCAAAATGAATATGGATGTTGTTGCCGGTCGACCTGCGGTTGAAGTGGACATACTGAAACAGCGGCTTCAGGGAATGCATGATGTTCCCTTCAGGAAACAGTCCCTTCAGCAGGTCGGCGAAACCTTCCTGAAGCGAAAAGATCGTATAAATGTCAGAATTCTTTATCTTGCTGATCATCACTCTCTCCCTGTCATTCTTTTTCTGGTTGAAATCCAGGTACTCTTCCTTTCTCGAATCTTCAAACAAAGGTCCCGGGACCAGGGTCGAACGTGATGTAGGTGTTATTATATTTGTTTTTCTGAACCTCCTTGTGAGGAAATCATCCTTTCTTATTATTTCATTCAGCCTGTACGGATCAAACCTTGAATTATCCTCGGGTTCATACGACCTTAACATTACAAACTTGTTCCTTAGAGTATCAAGGATGCAGAATGAGATATCATCAGAGCTCACCTGCACCGATAACTCATAATTCTCGGTCGAGTTTATGTCAAGCGTCTCATCATATAGTTCCAGAAAGGGCATGTTGTGGAATGATTTCAAACAAATGTAGAAAATATCAACGTTTCTGCAAGGATGAAGGCGAAATTATCTGAAGGCGGTATGCGGTACGCGGTATGCGGCAAAGAGCACAGGGCACAGGGCGCAGGGCGCAGGGCTTTTTTACTGCCAACTGCCTGCTGCCAACTGTCAACTTGTTTCATGTTGTTGCTTGTTGAGTTTTAAACTAATTTCGTACATTTCACAACCAGTTACCACCAACCAGTAACCAGTCACCAGTAACCAGTCACCAGTAACCAGTCACCAGTCACCAGTCACCAGTAACCAGTAACCAGTAACCAGTAACAGGAAAGTTCCAATAATGCGCGATACCATCATATACAACAGTCTCTGCAAAAACCTTGGTAACATCCCCACTTCCGATCAGTCAGAGGTACTGAAGCTTATAGCGCAATATATTACCCAAGGCAGCAATGACGTAATCTTCCTTCTCACTGGTTACGCCGGTACCGGCAAAACAAGTGTAATCAGCGCCATCGTAAAAACACTTGATCTTCTAAGAATGAAATCGGTCTTGCTGGCTCCAACCGGCAGGGCTGCAAAGGTTCTGTCATCTTATGCCGGTAAACCTGCATTCACGATACACAAAAAGATATACCGTCAGAAATCGATGAAAGAGGGGGTGGGCAGTTTCGTTCTCGACCGAAACCTGAGCAAGGATACCTTTTTTATAGTGGATGAAGCTTCAATGATATCGAACAGTTCAACTGACGGTTCGGTTTTTGGCAGCGGTAAACTTCTTGAGGATCTTGTCGAATATGTTTATTCCGGCACCGACTGCAGGCTAATACTGGTAGGGGACACGGCACAGCTGCCTCCGGTAGGCTCGGTATTGAGCCCGGCTCTCGATCCGGATGCGCTTAAGGAATTCGGATTCGGTTTGATAACTTCAGAACTGAAAGAGGTGGTCCGGCAAAGTGAAACATCCGGGATACTGATGAATGCCACTCAGATCCGATTCCAGATTGCAGAAAGGACACTCGATAAGCCAAAACTCGATTGCATGAATTTCAGCGATGTTATCCGTTTGTCGGGTGAGGAACTGATTGAGGAGTTATCATCCGCATACGGAACCTGCGGACTCGAAGGCACTATCATTGTTGTAAACTCAAACAAGCAGGCTAACCGTTATAACCAGGGAATCCGCAACAGGATCTTTTTCAGGGAGGAGGAGATTTCACCCGGAGATATCGTGATGGTTGTGAAAAATAATTACTCATTAGCGACTGAGGAGGATCCCGACAGGTTCATCGCAAACGGCGATATTGCTGAGATAAGGAAAATCAGGAAATATGAGGATTTATATGGATTCAGGTTCGCGGAAATGGAACTCTGGTTCCCGGACTATGACATGGAGATTGAATCGAAAGTGATGCTGGATGTTCTGCAGATGGATACCCCGGCACTCCCTTCCGACAGAAACAGCGAACTTTTTAAAAATATCCAGGCTGACTACCTGCATCTGAAAACCAGACAAAAACAATACATGGCCGTCAGGGAAGACCCTTACTTCAATGCCCTGCAGATCAAATTTGCATATGCAGTAACATGCCACAAAGCTCAGGGTGGTCAGTGGGAGAGAGTCTTTATCGACCAGGGAATGTTCAACCGTAACGAGATCACAATCGATTACCTCAGGTGGTTCTATACCGCAATTACCAGATCGACAGATAGAGTGTACCTGGTTAATTTTTCAGATGATTTCTTCCTCCCATAAATGACGTCATCCCGTATCCCGTCACCCAGGGTAGCACAAATCACCCTGCCGCTACAAGACTTTCCGGGGATGCAAATTATTCCTTAATTACGGGATGAGGGATCTTGTGAAAAAAGCAGATTTGTTCACTCTCATTTTTGCCGGAATAATCCGGAATCGTATATTTACAGAACTCGATCTAAACCGAAAGCATATCCTGATAAATAAACAATATACCTCTTTTAACACCTGATTGCCATGAAGTCATATAGAAAAGAACTTTGGTTCGAAACACAAACCAGAAGAGCTTTCATCAATATCACTCCTGAGGTAGAAGATTGCCTTTCCGAATCCAAGATTAAGGAAGGTCTGATCCTCGTCAATGCCATGCATATAACCAGCAGCGTTTTTATAAATGACGATGAATCAGGACTTCACCACGATTTTGAGGTGTGGCTCGAAAAATTGGCGCCGGAGAAACCATACTCCCAGTACAGGCATAACGGATTTGAAGACAATGCCGATGCTCACATCAAGCGAACGGTCATGGGCCGTGAGGTTGTGGTTGCCGTTACCAACGGCAGATTCGATTTCGGACCCTGGGAACAGATTTTCTATGGTGAATTCGACGGCAAAAGAAGAAAGCGGGTGCTTGTTAAGATTATAGGTGAATAACTATTCCTCTTTATAGGTCGTTAATTGTTCCCTGAAGGCTTCTTAAGCCCATAGGGGGTTTGTACTGACTTCTGGCAATTTGTTTGACGGAGATACCATTGTTTAAATACAGGATTCATAAGGTTGATCAAGTCAGAGTCCGGAGAGATAAATTGCAGATTTCTCAGAATTTATATTAAGAATATTGATCTCCATGAATTGATTCACCACGGATTTCACGGATTTCACAGATTAAATCACGGATTTTATGATTTGAGATAATCCGTGCATTTTCCGTGTTGTCTGTGAAACCCGTGGTAAAATAACGCAAACCAGATTAGATATTTCCCCGTTAGTCCTGTTCTTTCTAACCTGGATAAAGCAAAACGAGGCGTTAGTGTAGTAGATATTAAAAATAAATTTTATTTATTTCTTATAATCAGCAATCTACAAATGATAATTTTAATAAATTTTGATGGTATCAGAAGTCAGGACAATCTGGGTAAGTTCCGCTCCCCTTAATTACACCAGCTTCATATCCTCAATAATCCCCGATATCCTCTTATCCAGCGACTTCTCAGTCTCCTCCATCTTGTCAGCAGAATCCAGCTGTGTATTGACACTGAAGTAGAACTTTATCTTGGGCTCGGTTCCCGAAGGTCTCACCGATATCTTTGAGCCATCCTCAAGGAAGAATTGCAAAACATCCGACTTCACAAGATCTATCTTTTCAGTCTCCCCGGTCAGGCAGTTGGTCGAAACGAGGGTTGAATAATCATTCATCCTTACTACAGAACTGTTATTGATCTTCTTCGGAGGATTACCCCTGTAGCCAGCCATCATTGCCTTTATCTCACCGGCTCCTTCGGCACCTTTTCTTACGATATTTATAAGTTTTTCCTTATATAAGCCGTACTCAAGATAGATATCCGTAAGCTGGTCAAACAATGTCTTCCCGTTTTCCTTTGCAAACGCTGCCATCTCCGCAAATAATGCACATGAGGCAACTGCATCCTTGTCCCTTACATAATCGCCGGGCAGGAAGCCGTAACTTTCTTCACCCCCTCCGATGTACTTTTCCTTGCCTTCAAGCTTTTTAATAAGGTCGGCAAAGTATTTAAATCCGGTCAGGACGTTGTAGCACTTCACATTGTAACTCTCAGCTATCCTGTCCATCAGATCAGTAGTTACTATTGTCTTGATTATATACTCGTTCCCCTTGTACTTGTTTCTTGCCTTATACTGCGATAATATATAATGTATAAGCAGAACACCTGTCTGATTTCCGTTAAGTAGCACAAACTCATTATCCGGATTTCTCAGGGCTATTCCGAGCCTGTCGGCATCGGGGTCAGTTGCCATAACTATTTCGGCACCCGTCTTTTTAGCCTTGTCAATTGCCATCGAAAGTGCTGCCGGTTCCTCCGGATTCGGAGATTTGACAGTCGGAAAGTTGCCGTCAACAACATCCTGTTCGGGAACCGTGATGATGTTTCTGAAGCCAAAAAGCTTCAGAGCTGCCGGAACAAGCGTTCCACCGGTGCCGTGGATTGGGGTAAATACTATTCCTGTGTCAGAGTGCTTATTATTTATTTCTGGATTGATGCTCATCTTCAGCACTTCCTTCAGGAAAAGCTCATCAGTCTCTTTACCTATGATTTTGATCTTTTCCTTCTTGCTGTCGAACCTGATCTGCGATATTGATGTTATTTTTCTTACTTCTTCGATCACACCTTCATCGTGAGGGGGAACAACCTGACCTCCGTCGTCCCAGTAAGCCTTGTAACCATTATATTCGGGCGGGTTATGAGAGGCAGTTATTACCACTCCGCTCTTGCATTTGTAATGACGTATTGCAAACGACAATTCCGGAGTAGGTCTCAGATCTTCAAACAAAAATACTTCAAATCCGTTCGCTGAAAAAATGTCTGCAGCAGTCTCGGCAAAGTATCTGCTGTTGTTCCTGCAGTCGTGCGCAATGGCAACTTTTATATCTTGATTCCCAAACTCTTTGATGAGATAGTTCGACAGCCCCTGTGTTGCCATTCCGAGGGTGTAGATGTTCATCCGGTTGGTTCCGGCACCCATGATTCCCCTTAAACCGCCGGTTCCGAATTCAAGGTCCTGGTAAAAAGCATCAACGAGCTTTTTCTCATCATTTTCGAGCATATCCCTGACTTCCCTTCTGATTTCTTCATTGAATTCAGGTGCGAGCCATTGTTGAGCTCTGGATCTGATTTGGTCGATTGATAACATATTAAGATTTTTTATATTTGTTTTCTTATAAATACCTAATTTAAGATATTATATTCAAGGTAATTACAGTTTTCAATCAATTTCACCCCCATCCCGAAAGCTTTCGGGACCCTAAAGGGGGCCTTGAAATCCTGCAATCATTGGTTCTTTTAGCTTCCATGAAAACTTTATTATAGTCAATATAAGCAAATTACAGCCCCCGGATAGTAAATGAAGCTTTCCAGCAGGGCGGCCTGCTTACCGTTGAGGACATTGCCAACAGGCTTCTCAACTGTGGTGAGCGAACTCTCTGCAGGGATATCAAAGCCTTTAAGGAGCAGGATATAGTTCTTCCTCTTCGTTCAACGATCCGTGATATGGGCAAGTCTGTTACACACCGTAGTCTGATAGTAAAGCAGTGGCTTTCCGGGAAGGAATACTCCGAGATTGCCCGGGCAACGCATCACAGCATTAATGCAGTGGCTAACTACGTTGACAAGTTCAAGCGGGTAGTTTGCCTGGCAAAGAACAACTATGAGATAAAAACCATAGCATTCCTGGTGAAGCTTTCACCCAGTCTGACGCAGGAGTATTACCAGCTGCATCAGACAATAGATGTTGTACCCCATAGGAGAGAAGAACTGGATGACCTTATAAAAAAAAGTCAACAGACCATTTAAACCAGCAAACAGTCATGATACCAAAGATATCATCAGAGAAGCATTACAGTTCTGCACATGACAGGTTCCTCAAGCCTGCTATAGTGAACTTCTTTGAACGCGAGTTCTGTGGTATGTTTGGTCCTGTTGTAAGAGAAAACATTGCTGATGCTCTTATCGATCTCTTCAACTCTCTTTGTCCGGAATCTTCCAGGTTAAAACCAGGCCAGGTCATCTGGAACGCTCTTGATAAACGAACGAGAGCAGACAGTGAAAAACGGAGATATAAACCTGTGATATTATCGCTGGTAACTGATGATGAGGTCTCAATGTTCGAAAATAATTGTCCTGTTAAACAGATACGTCAGAATGTTATCGCCCGGATGATAAAAGAAGCATATCAACAAGGACTTTAGGGGGGGTGGGGGGTAGATCCTGTTTGGGGGTTGAAGCTCCCTTGAGGTTTAGGATCTCCATACACTTCTTTAAGCTGCTTCTCCAGTGCGGGATTTCAAGACCATAATCCTCCTTTATCTTGCTTTTGTCCAGCACCGAATAGGAAGGCCTTTTGACAGTTGATGAAAAGTCTTTTGAGAGAATAGGATTCACTTTGCATTTCAGTCCTGCTTCAAGGAAAATCTCTGTTGCAAAATCGTACCAGCTGCAAACACCTTCGTTTGAATAATGGTACGTGCCGGCTACAAATGCAATTTGATTCCTGATTACCCTGGATACAATATATAATATAGCTTCAGCCAGATCTGCAGCATATGTGGGTGTTCCGGCCTGGTCAAAAACAACATTTACCGATTCCTTCTCTTTTCCAAACCTGAGCATAGTCTTCACGAAATTGTTCCCGAATGATGAATAAAGCCATGATGTCCTTATTACCATCGTTCCGTTATGCAGCAGGGCAAATCTCTCTCCCTCAAGCTTCGATTTGCCGTAGGCTGATTGCGGATTAACGGCTGAGTTTTCATTATAGGGAGTATTGGAGGAGCCGTCGAAAACATAGTCGGTCGATACATGTATCAGCCTGGTTTCAGTTCCTCGGACCGATTCGGTCAGGTTTTTTACTGCTGTTGCATTGATACTGAATGCATTTTCTGAGTCAGTCTCTGCCTTGTCAACGAAATTGTAAGCAGCGCAGTTGATGATCCAGTCGGGCTGATTTTGGATAACAAAGTCATTAACAGCATCAGCATCTGTAATATCCAGATTATCTGCATCAGTAAAAATGAATTCATATCCCGAATAGTGCCCGGATGCAGCCTTAATTTCGCTTCCAAGCTGGCCTGATGCTCCTGTAACTAAAATTACTGCCATATAGACTTACTAAAAGTTCATCTCTGCATCCCTGAAGCGGGGTTGATTCTGATCCTTGCTGCTTATTACGGGTTCAATATTTTCAATAAGCCAGTCAATTGCAAGATCCGGATCTTTCAGTGAAATACCCCTTTCGAATTGAGGTTGATACAGATTGTCACATTTATATTGTATTACAGCTGTATCGCTAAGAACAGAAAATCCATGTGCGAAACCCTTTGGAATGAAAAATTGCGTTTTGTTTTCAGAATCGAGTTCAACACCATACCACTTCCCGAATGTCAGGGAGTTTTTCCGCAGGTCGACAGCAACATCGTAGATTTTCCCAACCACCACCCTTATCAGCTTGGCCTGGGCAAAAGGATTCAACTGATAATGCAATCCTCTTATTACACCATAGACAGATCTGGATTCATTGTCCTGGACTGGATTGAACGGGATGCCTGCCATAAGGAAAGTTTCGAGCTTGAAACTTTCGAAAAAATAGCCCCGGCTGTCACTGAATACCTTTGGCTGAATTATATATAATCCCTCGAATCCTGTTTCTGTTATCTTCATTGGTCTCAAAAATCATCTTACATAAGCCTGACCTTCCCGGATTTGTTTTTGTCCGGAATTCCGGTTTGCCGGAGAATCTGATTTCCTGGCAGGAACCTGTGTCAAACTCTAATCCTGTAACTGAACTGCTATCTTAACGTTGCAAAACCGTCAATCTCCTCCGATGCAATCTTAAGGAGATATTTGCCATACTGGCTCTTTTTTACCGGTTCTGCGAGCGAAATTAACTGTTCCCTGCAGATAAACCCTCTTTTGAATGCAATTTCTTCAATACATGATGCCTTTAAACCCTGGCGCTGTTCAAGTGTAGCTATGAAATTAGCTGCCTGAAGCAGGCTCTCGTAGGTACCGGTATCGAGCCATGCCATTCCCCTTCCCATCACCCGCACCTCAAGGGATCCTTCATTGAGGTAGAGACGGTTGAGATCCGTAATTTCAAGTTCTCCTCTTGCTGATGGTATAAGCGATTTTGCTTTTCCGACTACCGTATTATCATAAAAGTAAAGTCCTGTTACCGCATATTTTGATTTCGGTTTCTCCGGTTTTTCCTCGATGCTCACGGCTCTAAGATCCCTGTCAAATTCAACCACTCCGTACCGTTCGGGATCATTGACATAATAACCGAAAACAATGGCTCCATTAGTCAGTTCTGAAGCCCTAAGCAGGACATCCCCGAAGCCATGTCCGTAGAAAATATTATCACCGAGTATCATGCACACATTGTCGTTTCCGATGAATTTCTCCCCAAGAATGAAGGCCTGGGCCAGACCGTCGGGTGATGGTTGTTCAATATAGCTGAACTTCATTCCCAAAGAAGAGCCGTCGCCCAGAAGATCCCTGAAACCGGGCAGATCCCTTGGTGTCGATATTACAAGTATGTCCCTTATACCGGCCAGCATCAGCACCGACAGCGGATAATAAATCATCGGCTTGTCGTACACCGGCAGCATCTGCTTTGAAATCGCCGTCGTAATAGGGTAGAGGCGAGTCCCCGAACCCCCGGCTAAGATTATACCTTTCATAAAATATCCTATAAATAATAAACCTTTTAACAATCACCCTTCACCCTTTCACCCTTTCACCCTTTCTCCCTTTCTCCCTTTCACCCATTCTTTCCTACGCGCTTCCGTCCCTTCGTCTCTTAGTCTCTTCGTCCCTCACACCTCACACCTCACACCTCACACCTCATCTTCTTCCTATCCCATAATACCCAAACCCCTTCTCCCTCATCTCCTTCGGATCATATATATTCCTTCCGTCAAAAATTGTCTTTTCTTTCATGATATCAGCCATTTTACCGAGATCAGGCAGGTGAAATTCAGCCCATTCAGTCATGAGAGCAAGTGCATCAGCACCATTTATTGCATCATAGGGGTCATTTGCATAATAGACACTGTCTCCAAGCTGCTTTCTGGTCTCTTCCATGGCAGCCGGATCGTAAACCCTCACATCTGTTTTTGCCTTGATCAGCTTTTTAACAAGGTACAACGCCGATGACTCCCTGATATCATCTGTTTTTGGTTTGAATGACAATCCCCATACAGCCAGCACCTTCCCATGAAGATCATTTTTAAAGTGCTTGGTTATCTTGTTGAATATTACATTCTTCTGAAATTCATTGGCCTTTTCAACCGCCGATATTACCTTCAGATCATAGCCCAGGTCAGATGCTGTCTTGAGAATCGCCTTGACATCCTTCGGGAAACACGATCCGCCGTAACCAATCCCTGGATAAAGGAACCTGTTTCCTATCCTGGGATCGCTTCCAATACCTTTTCTTACACTGTTCACATCGGCACCGAGAAGCTCACAGAGATTAGCTATCTCGTTTATGAAGCTTATCCTTGTTGCCAGCATGGCATTAGCTGCATACTTGGTCAGTTCCGCCGATGGAATATCCATAAATATAACGGTCCGGTTGTTAAGAAGGAAAGGCATGTAAAGCTTCTTCATAAGATCACCTGCTCTTTCGCTGTCAATTCCCACTATTATCCTCTGCGGTTTAAGGAAATCCTCAACCGCTGAACCTTCCTTGAGAAATTCCGGATTCGATGCAACATCAAACGATATATCAGCCTCTCTCTCTGCAAGTTTTTCTTTTATCGTGCTCCTTATCCTTTCAGCAGTTCCGACCGGTACTGTGCTTTTTGTGGCAACGACCATATAATCATCCATCAACGATCCTATTTCTGAAGCAACAGCCAGAACATGCGTCAGGTCAGCGCTTCCGTCCTCATCAGGGGGAGTTCCCACTGCAATGAAGATAACTTCGGCTCCTTCAATCGCTTCCTTTATGTTGTTTGTAAATGATAGCCTTCCTTTTTCAATGTTATTAATCATCATCGGTTCCAGACCGGGCTCATAGATGGGCACTTTCCCGCCCCTCATTAAATTGACTTTATTCAGATCATTGTCAACGCAAACAACATTCACGCCAGTCTCGGCAAAACACGTCCCTGTAACCAGTCCAACATAACCCGTTCCTATAACTGCAATTTTCATATTCTAATTTATCGATTAAATACAAATATAGTAAAAGCTTTCAGCATTAAGCTTGTTTCTGTCGTGCGGTCGTGCGGTCATGCGGTTGTGCGGTCAGAAGATAATTTTTCGACTGCAAGACTGCAAGACCGCAGGACTGCTTCTGTCCTAATTCAACCATTAAATTCCTGATTATATTGCGACATTTCAATAAAAAAACATAACTTTGCAACCACTTTTTTAGCAAAATAATGTCTAACTTATTAATTATTAGTCTTTTTAACTACTATTATGACTGAAAGCAAAAAGAAACCTGTCAAGAACGAAAAGGTTGAAATTGAAGATGATGGTCTGAAGACCGCAAAAAAGATCAAAGCCAAGGACTCCAAAGAAAAGCCTGTAACGCAAGTTATTGATGAAGAGATTCTTCCGGATGAAGTAGATGTATTACTGACCGGAGAAGAAGAACTTGTTTCAAAAGTTGTGGACGAAACAGAAGAAGTGGTCCGTGAAGCCAGAATCAGGAAGAATATTCCTGAAATTGAAAAAGAAATTAAGTCTCCCGAACTAAAACCGGAGATGATACATGTTCCTTCTCCTGAGGATTTTGACTGGGAGAGTTTTGAGAGTGATGGACTGAAAAACACCCCGAAGCATAAGGAATATGAAGCCAAGTACGATGAAACTCTGTCGACAGTAGCTGTTGATGAGGTTGTTAACGGAACAGTAATCCAGATGACACCCCGCGAGGTGGTTGTAAATATCGGTTACAAGTCTGAAGGCGTTGTCAGCCTTAACGAGTTTCGCTATAATCCTAACCTGAAAGTAGGAGACACGGTTGAGGTCTACGTTGAAAGCCAGGAGGATAAAAAAGGCCAGCTCCTTCTCTCACACAAGAAGGCCCGTGCTATCAACTCATGGGACCGTGTCAATGCATCCCTTGAGAAAGACGAAATTATTACCGGTTATATCAAATGCAGAACCAAGGGCGGTATGATTGTCGATGTATTTGGCATCGAAGCCTTCCTTCCCGGTTCACAGATTGATGTCAAGCCGATCCGCGACTATGATGTTTTTGTCGGTAAGACAATGGAATTCAAGGTTGTAAAGATCAACCAGGAATTCAAGAACGTCGTTGTGTCGCACAAAGCTCTTATCGAAGCAGAACTTGAACAGCAGAAGAAAGAGATCATTGCCAAGCTTGAGAAAGGACAGGTTCTTGAAGGAACCGTCAAGAATATCACATCGTATGGTGTTTTCATCGATCTCGGAGGTGTCGACGGACTTATTCACATAACTGACCTTTCATGGGGCAGGGTCAACCACCCCGAGGAGATTGTCCAGCTCGACCAGAAACTGAATGTTGTTATTCTCGATTTTGATGATGACAAGAAACGTATTGCTCTTGGTCTGAAACAGCTTACACCTCACCCGTGGGATTCAGTTGATCCTGACCTCAAGGTTGGAGACAAGGTCAAGGGAAAAGTTGTTGTTATGGCTGACTATGGGGCATTTGTTGAAATTGCAACCGGAGTGGAAGGTCTTATTCACGTTTCGGAGATGTCATGGTCACAGCACCTTCGCAGTGCCCAGGAATTCCTGAAGGTAGGCGATGAAGTTGAGGCTGTCATTCTGACACTCGACAGAACTGAAAGGAAGATGTCACTTGGCATCAAGCAGCTTAAGCCCGATCCATGGCAGAATATTGAGGATAAGTATACCGTCGGTTCAAAGCATACTGCAAAAGTGAGGAACTTCACCAACTTCGGCGTCTTCGTTGAAATTGAGGAAGGTGTCGACGGACTGATTCATATTTCCGATCTTTCATGGACAAAGAAAATCAAGCATCCGGCTGAATTTACATCCATCGATTCCGATATTGACGTTACCGTCCTCGAAATTGATAAGGAGAACAGGAGACTCAGCCTTGGTCACAAACAGCTTGAAGAGAATCCATGGGATGTATTCGAGAATCTATTCAGCATCGATTCACTTCATGAGGGAACAGTGGTTGAGGTATTCGACAAGGGAGCTGTTGTAGCTCTTCCGTATGGCGTTGAAGGCTTTGTCACTCCCAAACACCTTGTTAAGGAAGACGGAATGATGGCAAAGGTCGACGAGAAACTTGAGTTCAAAGTGATTGAATTCAATAAGTCAGCGAAGAAAATCATCCTTTCCCACAGCAGAATATCTGAAGACGAAAAGAAAGCCGCCGATGCGCCTGTCAGAAAAAATGAAGGTGATAATTCCAAAAAATCTTCCAGGAAGGCCAAACCAAACGCCGAAAAAACAACACTTGGCGATATAACTCAGTTGGCCGCTCTTAAGGAAGAAATGGAAGAAAAAGCAAACAAAGCTTCAAAAAAATAGAAAATAGTTTTAAATTTAAGCTGTTAAAATTATAACTATGGATTTCAACATTGAGAATCGGAATAACAGCACCTTAATCCAGATTCAGTCTGAAAAACTTGATACTCACATTGCACCTGCTCTGAAATCAGAGCTTGTGCTTATTTCAGGCAAGGGAGAAAAGAACATCATCCTCGACCTTGAAAAGTGTCAGTATTGTGACTCTTCCGGTCTAAGCGCAATCCTGGTAGCAAACAGGTTGTGCAAGAATGCCGGAGGCACTTTCGTACTCTGCGGACTTAGTGAAGCAGTCGAAAGGCTAATTACTATATCGCAACTTGATACGGTACTTACTATAACACAGTCAGTTGCTGATGCTGAAAAAATGATATCGTGAAGAAAGCAATGCAGATTGCATATGAAGGTCACCGTACTTGGTAGCAGTTCTGCATTGCCCACATCGCAAAGGTATCCATCCGCTCATGTGCTCAATGCACATGAGCGTTTGTTTTTGATAGACTGCGGCGAGGGCACCCAGATGCAGCTCAGAAAGTGTGGTATCAAGTTCGGTAAGATCAACAACATTTTCATCAGCCATCTGCATGGAGACCATGTGTTCGGACTATACGGACTGCTCTCCACCTTCAATCTGATGGGACGAACCTTTCCTCTCCGCCTTCATGCTCCCGCAAACTATGATCAGATGATGAGGTCGCATCTCAGCGATTTTGACATCCACCTGAATTTTGATATTGATTTTGTGCCTCTCAGCGGTAGTGATCCTTTAACCATCTATGAGGACAAGTATGTTATTGTTACTTCTTTTCCCCTTAAACACAGGGTAGAGGCATTCGGTTTCATTTTCCATGAGAAGCCTGCCGACAGGAATATAATAAAGGAGAAAATTGAGGAGTATTCCATTCCAACCTTCAGAATACCAGGCATAAAGAAAGGTCAGGATTTTGTAACGGACGAAGGACTGGTGATCAGCAACAAGGATATAACCACTCCTCCTCCTGAAACTCTGTCGTATGCCTACTGCAGTGATACAATGTATTTTGCAAGGCTCGCTTCCTTCGTCAGAAATGTAAATCTTCTTTACCACGAGGCAACATTTGACGGGTCTATGACAAAGCTGGCAAAAAAAGTGATGCACTCCACAACTCTGGATGCGGCAAAAACTGCTCTTAAGGCCAATGCCGGAACACTGATGATCGGCCATTTCTCTGCACGCTACGACGATGTCAACCTGCTTGTCGAAGAGGCCAGAACCATTTTCCCGGCAACCATACCCGCAATTGATGGCAATACTTATAGTATAAAGGAACTATCCGCCAGGAACCGGCCCCATGATTAGACTCCCCATACATCAACCTCTACTAAAGCAAAGAATAATTATCTTTGCCACCACTTAAAAACCCATGCAGGAAAAAATACTGATACTCGATTTCGGATCCCAGTATACCCAGCTTATAGCCAGAAGGATACGTGAGCTGTCCGTTTATTGTGAGATTCACCCTTTCAACCATTATCCTGAGCCCGACAACTCGGTTAAAGGCGTTATTCTTTCGGGCAGTCCTTTCTCAGTGAGGGATGATGATCATCCGGACCCGGATCTGTCAGGTTTCAGAGGCAGCTTTCCTCTTCTTGGAGTATGCTATGGAGCCCAGTTGATGGTACAGAAATACGGTGGTCAGGTAATGCCAGGGAAGATAAGGGAATATGGGAATGCGAATCTTCTTCATATTGATGAATATGATCCCCTTTTGAAAGGGATTAAACAAGGCACCCGCGTATGGATGTCGCACGGTGACACCATAGAACGCATGCCCGGCGATTTCAGGATTACAGGCTCAACCGCTACCGTAAAGGCAGGCGCATACAAAATCGTTGATGAGCTTACCTGGGGAATCCAGTTCCACCCGGAGGTCTACCATACCACCGACGGCATGCAGGTACTTGAAAACTTTGTCATCGGCATTTGCGGCTGCTCTCGTAACTGGACTCCCGATTCATTCATTGAAACAGCAATCGATAACCTGAAAAGGGAAGTTGGCACAGACAAGGTGCTTCTGGGGTTGTCGGGCGGAGTTGATTCGTCAGTAGCTGCATCCCTTCTCAACAGGGCAGTCGGCGGTAACCTTACCTGCATTTTCATCGATAACGGATTGTTAAGAAAGAATGAATTTGAGGCCGTCCTGGAATCG
Source organism: uncultured Bacteroidales bacterium (assembly GCA_963840965.1). GTDB lineage: Bacteria > Bacteroidota > Bacteroidia > Bacteroidales > VadinHA17 > LD21. Next base: position 20,673 of record CAWJAW010000006.1, read on the forward strand.
TATTGTGATATGGGATTGAATATAAAGGGCGTAAAAGCTGGCGGCAAGTTCCTCGATCAGCTCGAAGGTGTGGTTGATCCGGAAACCAAAAGAAAGATAATTGGAAGAGTATTCATAGAGGTTTTTGAGGAAGAAGCAAAGAAGGTAAGAGACGTAAAATGGTTGGCCCAGGGAACCATTTATCCCGATGTAATTGAATCTGTTTCGGTTAACGGGCCTTCGGCTACGATCAAGTCACATCATAATGTCGGCGGTCTGCCCGAAAAGATGAATCTGAAGGTTATTGAACCGCTTCGTCTTCTTTTCAAAGATGAGGTAAGGAGGGTCGGTAAGGCACTTGGTTTGCCTGATGCTATCCTGAACCGTCATCCTTTTCCGGGTCCCGGACTTGCCATCAGGCTTCTGGGTGTCATGACCAGGGAAAAACTTGCCATCCTCAAGGAAGCCGATCATATCTTCATTGAGGCTCTGAAAACCCATGGTCTATATGATAGCGTATGGCAGGCTGCGGTGATACTGCTTCCTGTTCAATCGGTAGGAGTGATGGGCGACGAAAGAACATATGAAAATGCTGCGGTGCTCAGGGCTGTCGTTTCAACCGATGGTATGACTGCCGACTGGGCTCATCTGCCGTATGAATTTCTTGGAACCGTCTCAAACGAAATAATAAACAAAGTCAGAGGAATAAACAGAGTTGTGTATGATATCAGCTCAAAACCGCCTTCAACGATTGAGTGGGAGTGAGAAGGCGTAAAGGCGCAACGGTGCAAAGGCATTAAGGGGAAAAATATAAGGCGGTCAACAAAACATCAAAATAAACGTTAACAAGTAACAAGCAACCAGCAACGATAAACGACAAACGAAAAACGACAAACCCGAAACTCGAAACACCCATTAACCAGCAACAAGCAACCAGCAACAACCAACATGATGAAACGATTCACATTTATTTCAACCATATTTTTCTTACTAAGTTTTCCTGCATTTTCCCAGGCACTTAATGAGAACACCTTCAAAATAGGCAGGACAATGGGACTTATCGATACCTGGTATGTCGATACAACAGATATTAATAAACTGACGGAGAATACCATAGTAGAAATGCTAAGGTCTCTTGATCCCCATTCTGTTTATATATCTGCCAAGGATGTGAAAGAGATGAATGAACCGCTTAATGGCAACTTCGAAGGCATTGGCATTCAGTTCAACCTTTTGAGGGATACCATTATAGTTATCGAACCAATAGGAGGGGGACCCTCCGAAAAGATTGGAGTTCTGGCCGGCGACAGGATAATTGAAATCGACGGTGAGAAAGTCGCAGGCATAGGCATCTCAACCAACGGTGTGCGTAGCAAGCTTATGGGGATGAAGGGTACCAAAGTAAACATTAAGGTAAGCCGAAATGGTACAAAGGAACCATTTGATTTTACAATTGTCCGCGACAAAATTCCGATAACCAGTCTTGATGCAGCCTATATGCTCGAAAATCAGACCGGCTATGTGAAGCTGAACAAATTCGCAGCCACTACTGCACAGGAATTTTCCTCAGCCGTCGACAGTCTCCGGAGACAAAAAATGAAGAACCTTGTAATTGACCTCAGGTCTAATGGGGGAGGTTATATGGTTGCGGCAACCGACATCGCGGATATGTTTTTCGCCGACAAAAAGCTGCTTGTTTTTATAAAGGGGAGGAGGAATCCACGCCAGGATTATCTGTCAAACGGCTTAGGCACCCTTGCCGACACCAGGATTGCAGTCCTCACTGATGAAGGGTCTGCATCTGCAAGTGAGATACTCGCCGGAGCCCTCCAGGACTGGGACAGGGGAGTTATCATCGGACGAAGGACTTTTGGTAAAGGCCTCGTGCAGAATGGATTCTACCTTAACGACGGCTCCATGATAAGACTTACCATTGCACGATATTACACTCCCACCGGCAGACTGATCCAGAGTCCTTATGATGAAGGTTACGATAAATATATGGAAAACTTTTACAAACGCTATACTGATGGAGAACTGGTCACTGCAGACAGTATCCATTTTCCTGATTCCCTTCGGTTTAAGACACTGGTAAATGGGAGGAACGTCTATGGAGGCGGTGGTATTATGCCTGATGTTTTTGTCCCGGCCGATACCTCTGATTACTCCGATTACTACAGGAGCCTGGTCAGGAGAGGAATCCTGAACTCATTCGCACTTGAATACTCTGATAAGAACAGGAAAAAGCTTGCTGCCGATTACCAGAACTTTGAGGATTTCAGAAACCGCTTCACTCTTAGTCAGGATGAGATCAAATCTCTCATCTCCAAAGCTGAAGAAGCAGGTATCAAGTACAATGAAGAGCAGTTCAGTATCTCCGGAAAAGCGATCCGCAATGTTGTCAAAGCGCTTATAGCCTCCAATCAGTGGCAGACCAACGAATACTTCATGATCCTGAACGAGGACGACACGGTTATCGAAAAAGCCCTGCAGATGATAAACAACAAGGCTGAATACGACAGGATACTGGGAAAAGAGTGATTTCTCGCAGTCCCGAAGCTTCGGGATCGCAGATGGAAATCCGCAGAGTTTCGCAGAATAACAACTAAAACCCGAAACACGAGTAACCAGCAACCAGTTAATGTATAATGTATTTTAGGCATTGGTGATGGGAAATCAGACGAAGAGACTAAAAGACGAAGAGACTGAGAGACAACGGCATCCGGTTTACTATGTGCAACTCCGTCTTATCCCGAAAGCTTTCGGGACCGTGTTACTCGTGGCTAAACCAGAACCAAGTATTCACCACGGATTTCACAGATATCACGGATAAAAACACGGATTGTATGAATTGAGACAATCCGTGCATTACCCGTGTTCTCCGTGAACTCAGTGGTTAAAAAGCCAGCAACGATAAACGATAAACAATAAACGATAAACTTTTTCCCCTTGAACTTCACCGCCAAAACCCTTTTCGGCCTCGAAAAAATACTTACACTTGAATTGTCTTCCCTTGGTGCAGTGAACATTCAGGCTGTGAACCGGGCAGTCATGTTCGAAGGTGACCGGTACATGCTTTATAAAGCCAATTACTGCCTCAGGACAGCCCTTTCGGTTCTGGTTCAGATTGCAGTCTTTCGAATCCGCTCTGCTGATGATCTCTACAGACGATGCCTGAAAATTGACTGGAGCCGTTATCTTGATACCAGGACCTCCTTCGCCGTTGTCCCGGTTGTTAATTCTCCTCTTTTCAATCATACAGGGTTTGCCGGACTCAGGCTGAAAGATGCCGTGGCCGACTGGTTCCGGGCAAAGACGGGAAACCGACCCTCGGTTGATACTAATAATCCTGATATCCTTATAAATCTTCATATCAGCAATGATCTGGTAACCGTTTCTCTCGACTCTTCCGTCATCCCGCTCTACAAGAGAGGGTACAGGAAAGAACAGGGCGCGGCCCCGATGAACGAGATTCTGGCGGCCGGAATCGTTATGAATTCAGGATGGGATGCACAGTTTCCTCTTATTGATCCCATGTGCGGCTCCGGTACAATTCCCATTGAAGCGGCTCTTTTCGCATCAAATACCCCTCCCGGAAGATTCAGGAAGAGTTATGGATTTCAGAAATGGAGGGATTATGATGAAGAGCTTTTCAACAGGATGAAGCAAGAATCTGAATCCCATATACGTCCCTGCACGGGAATGATCTTTGGCAGTGATGTTTCCGAAGAAGCTGTGGAAATGTCACGTGTCAATATGCGATCGGCCGGACTTTCAGAAACTATTACATTAAGTGTGAATGATTTCCGCGATCTTAAATCCCGGTCCGAAGCAGGCGTGATCATTATGAATCCTCCTTACGGACAGAGGATCAGAACCGACGACAGTAATGAGTTCTACGGCATGATAGGCACCGTTCTTAAACATGGTTTTCCGGGTTATGATGCATGGATTATTTCATCCGATAAAGAGGCTCTGAAGCATGTGGGACTTAAGCCATCCGGAAAGACAGCCCTGTTCAACGGAGCCCTCGAATGTCTTTTGGTTAATTATAAACTATATCAGGGGTCAAAGAAGGCCAGATGACGCAATCTATTTTAAAAATTGGCGTTTATCAGTTTCGGACGCCGGATACTTAAATAAGTTGATGTAATTATTGGTTTTGCATAAAAAGTAATGCTTACATTTTTTATATATTTGTTGACGAAGTTTTTGATCCTATTAAAAGCAAAGCTTAGATGAGCTTTAATGTTGAAAGTTATTTTTCTGACTTGTCCGGCAGGAATCCAATCCTTTATTACAAGGGTAACATCGATTCAGACCTGATCAACCAGGTGCTTGATACAGTTGAGGAAAAACTTATAAGCTCAAATGAACACCCCAGGCTCCGCAAGAAAGTCTATAACGTCCTGGTTGAAAGCCTTCAGAACCTTTATCACCACGTTGGAAGCGTGCCTGCCGGTTTTGAGGATCAAACATCTGAGAAATTCGGCATTGTGTCAATAAACAAGCTGGAAGATGGGTACAGGATCGTAACAGGTAACTTTGTAAGGAAAGAAGAAGCTGAAGAACTGGAGAAGAAGATTGTTAGAATCAACAACTCATCGCACGAAGAAATTACTGAACTTTATAAATTCATACTGAATCACCAGCGTATCTCTGTTAAGGGAGGAGGAGGACTCGGTCTTGTTGACATAGCAAGAAAGACAGGCAACAAGCTGGAGTACACTTTTAAGGATTATGATGAACACACCTCATTCTTTTATCTTAATATTCTGGTAAACGGAAACAAGTGAAACAAACTTAAATAACAAGAATATGGAACCTATCCTAATTGATGGAACACCAAAAACACCCACAATCAAATTTGACTCAGCAACAGGTGTATTTGAGATCAAGGGGCGATCAATCCCCGAAAACTCAGTTGAGTTCTACAAGCCTCTTATCGACTGGCTTGACCTCTATAAGGAAACTCCCAACAACAAGACCATTGTTAACATAAAGCTTGAGTACTTCAACACAAGCTCCTCGAAATGCATTCTCGATGTCTTTAAGAAGCTGGAGACCATTCATAAGGCAAAAAATGAAGTGGAGGTAAATTGGTATTATGAAGAAGACGATGAGGATATGCTGGAAGCTGGTGAAGATTATGAATCCATAATCAGAGTGCCTTTCAAAATGATAGAGATCGTAGAATAAATAGCCCGGGTAAGCTTATGACCGGGTAACGGCTGTGTTTTTCATTTACGTGAGAAGAGCGTCCTTTTGGTCGCTCTTTTTTTCCTTGACGCCTTGAGGCCTTGACACCTTTATGCCTTTAGTCCAACAACTTCGGCCTTCTGCTCAGCAGCTTCTCGCCCGAACTCAGCAGATTCCTCAAAACCCTGAAGTATAGTAATAAATACGTAATGATGGTCATGGTCCATATCACAAGCAGATTGACCCAGTAGGTGTCGATAAGCCAGCCGAACATCTTTTTGGCCGGTGCGCAAAAATGAGCTTTTACAAACCGGTCAGGGGGATCCAGGTAAATGGGATCAAACTTCTGGATCAGTTGGCCTTCGTACTCGATAGTCTTCTGAGTCTCGTTCTTCAAAGTCACAAATTCATCCAGTGAGACATTGAAGTTGTCGTTCCTCAGCTTCTGGTAAGCTTCCCTGTTCTCCAATTCCATACTGCTTATGAGCGCATCCTTTTCATTATTGGCCTTGTTGTACAGCTTCACATAATGCCTTCGGATAGTTTCAACATGGGTAATAGCTTCATTCACTATGTCAGGCTTCACCAGGTCGGGCTTAAGGCTTTCTGTTTTACTGAATCTTAGGCCGGGCACTATCTTATGAAACCTGTTTATTTCATTGTAAACCAGCAGCAGGTCTTCGTTGAAATCTTCATCCCTCTCGCCCTTGTTAAGGTCGATAAGCAGCTTGTCGAGATTGCCTTTGACCTTGGAGGACCAGTAGTCCTTTATGAACTTGGCTTCGCTCATCTTCTTGTCAAATCCATAAAAAACCTTTGCATACCTGTTGTCGGTGAATTGTTTAACTGCCAGTGCCTCGTAGCCCCAGCGGGCGGTAATAACCTCCCCGTAAAACGGGATAGTAACAGGAGATGAAATATTGGGATTCAGTTTTTCAAACTTTACAAGCACGCCGCTTAGAATTATCTGGGGTATTACAAGGAAGGGTATTAGTATGTAAATGGTGACAACTGCCTTGAAACTGTCGGAAATCAGCAGTCCAAGCACGTTGGCTGCTGCCCAGCTTGAAAAGAGTACTAGCCAGTATTCAAAAGTCAATCCTCTGATCCCTGTGATCATATTACCCAAAATGACGAATGACAGGGCCTGGATTGCAGAGATGCCAAACTGAACAAATACCTTGGACATCAAATAACTGTTCCAGCTGAGATTCAGAAAAGCTTCCCGCTTCAGTATCTTACGGTCCTTGAATATTTCCTCGGCACTAACTGTAAGTCCCATGAAAAGAGCAACTATAACCGACATGAATATATAAACCGGAAGGTTACTGTTGTCAATCAGGTGATATTCAGGATTTTTGGCATTCTCATCATAATACCTTATAAGAAATGCAAGGAAAAAGGCAAGCACCGGCGCTTCAAACAAAGTAATAAGAAGATACTGTGCGTCGGAAAGCTTTGACAGGATATCTCTCTTTGCATAAATCAGAAACTGGCTTAACTTTCTGGGCGGCCTGAAATGAATCTCAGGCAGGGATTGGCCTTTTTCAAGCTTGTCCTCCTTCTTCTCCTCCTCCTCATACAATTTCCGCCAGTCGTCAGGGGATATCCTTCTCGTTTCCGTCGCCTTTCCGCTCTCGGTCATCACTTTTGTCTCCACTATGTTGAAGATCTGCTCGGGATTAACATTACCGCATGCATAACACACACTTTCAGTGTAATTAGGCTGCCCGATCTTCTTCTTGAAGTATTCAATGGAATCGACTGGATTGCCATTATATATAAGATATCCGCCAGTGTCGAGAATTATGAGTTTGTCGAACATCTTGAAGATGTCTGATGAGGGCTGGTGAATAACGATGAACAGCAGTTTTCCCTTTCTTGCAAGTTCATTCAGGAGGTCGACAATGTTTTCTGAATCCCTTGATGATAGTCCCGACGTAGGCTCGTCGAGAAAAAGCACGGCAGGCTCCCTTATTAGTTCAAGGGAAATGTTCAGTCTCTTTCTCTGGCCGCCGCTGATCTTCTTGTTAAGCGGCGAACCAACTTTCATGTTCCGGATTTCATACAGGCCGAGGTTCTTGAGAACACTATCCACTTTTTCACGTATCTCACCGTCAGCAAGATTGCCGAAGCAGAGCCTTGCATTGAAATACAGGTTGTCAAAAACTGTAAGATCTTCAATCAGAAGGTCATCCTGCGAAACATAGCCGATATGCCCCTTTATCTTATCCTTATCCTTATGAATGCTTATACCGTTTATCAGGACTTCTCCGGAGGAGGGCGGATTGGTACCGTTTAACACACTCAGCAAGGTCGACTTGCCCGCTCCGCTTGCTCCCATGATACCGATCATCCTTCCCGATTCGCCCTTGAACGACATCCGGTGAATACCCACCTCGCCGCTCTTGAATTTGTATTCCAGGTTCCTGACTTCATAGACCACCCTTGACGACTTAAATTCCTCCTTAAGGAAAAGCATCGTGATATCCCAGTGATAGATAGGGGAAATGTTGTATCCCTTTATCGACGATCCGTGGCTTATAGGGTAAACCTTATTCTCCTTAAGCAGCAGCCCGTTCATCGAAAGTTCGCCGGAGCGGGCGTATCTCAGGAAGTGCATATTCACAGAGGGAACGTATAATATCCATATCTGTCCCTTCAACTGATCCCTGAAGGCATATTTGGTGTTTCCGGTTGCATCGGTCTTCTGCCCTGATATGACTAGAAGATTTTGTGAGGAAGGAATATTTGTGAAAGGGTTGAGAACGAATTTCTCTATTATGTCATATTCCTCACTTGAGATATTCAGGCTTTCTGCTAGTGTGGCTATGAATCCCCTTTCAAGATCCGTCACGGTTCCATTTCCTGATTTGCAGAATTCGAGAGCCAAAAGAACGACAACAATCCTTTGATCTACAGCCAGAAGTCCCTCCTCGTTAATATCATGGCACAGTTTGGCTATCCTGACTGCAATTGCTCCTTCCCGTCTCTCTTTCGTACTTTTGTCACGTTTAACCTGAGCTTCCCTGAAGGCCTCATCATAACCAGCCAGATATTTTTTTACCAGCTCATTGTTGAGATGCTGGCGCAGAAATGCCTCAACCACAGCCCTCCTTTCTTCCTGATCCCCCTCAGGATTGGCAATGATGGCAAATAACTGCATCAGAGTATTAATAATCTTCTCACTCATTGACGAAAGGGAATTCTCACAGATAAAACTATTGAGATATTAATTAAATACAGAACGGCCAATCACCTCAATTGTTGTTATTTTTAGAACATATAAACCTAAAAAGCAAGGTAAGTACAGTGGCTTTGTTTAACTGACGTAAGGTGTTAGTGTGAAAAGGGGGATACCGACAATTATTGGGATAGAAAGGGGGTCAATCAGAATAAAAGTAAAGTTATTTTCTCCTCTTCCCGATCTTCCTTTTCTGCACTGAAAAACCGAATTTCCCGATCAAACCGCCTGTTTCGTAATACTTGCCATGCAGGTAACTAATGGGTTCGGCATCAATGAGTCTGAAAGCACCGGTTTCTTCATCAAATAGTGATTCCTCAGCATTCACCGCAACCACCTCTGAAATGAACATATGGTGCGTTCCAAGTTCCTTTATTTCCTTTACTATGCATTCGATGTTTACCGGAGACTCTTTTATCAGCGGCGCTTTTACTATAGCTCCCTTAACCGGTGTCAGTCCCATTTCCTTAAACTTGTTGTTCTCTGCTCCCGATTTAACTCCGCACCAGTCAGTGGCATAAGCTAGTGATTTTGTGGTAAGATTAATTACAAATTCAAGGTTATTCCTGATGATCCCATATGAATGCCTGGAAGGTCTGACTGAAATATAGCACATCGGCGGATCAGTGCAAATTGTTCCTGTCCACGATACCGTTATTATATTGTATTCATCGGGTGCCGAACCACAGCTGACCATCACTGCTGGCAAAGGGTATATCATTGTTCCCGGCTTCCAGAGTATCTTGCCCATAACTGCTTTTTTCCAAATATAACACTATCTCTTCATATACCGGAACAAGTACCCTGATCTTGTCATTTTGACATATTCAACCCGGATTTTAGTGTCAAACAGTCAATTCTAAGAGTTGGCAGAATAATTGATCCTTCCGGGACGAGAGGTTTGAGGGAAAGCTGAAATTATGGTAGACTGAGTATTTTGTATCGACCATGAAAGATAAAAACAACCTTCTCTGATGATTTCAAGGCCCCCTTTAGGGGGTTTGGGGGTGAAACGAGCCGGAACGAAAAGATTCCCCATGTGGGCAGCAGGTGTCAAGGCCATTCCCCCGTGGGGGAAACGGGAAAGGGGGTAAGCAATAAATGAAAAGGGAAAAATGTACTTGACAAATTTTATATATCACAGGTTAATAATATTTTAAAAACAGCTTTTTAAATTTTATACCGACTAAAAAAACAAAATAAATATATGAACTTCAATAATTTTACTCTTAAAGCTCAGGAATCAGTTCAGAAGGCCTTTATGATCGCAGATGCAAAAGGTCAGCAGGCTATCGAGTGCGCTCATCTGCTTCATGGGGTTATAAGTGAGGCCGAGAATATCACCGACTGGCTTTTCGGAAAGCTTGGCGTCAGTTCGGCATCGGTCATGAAAGACTTAGAAAAGATAATCGACACTTATCCCAGGGTCACCGGCGGCGATCCGTATCTGTCATCGGGTGGGTCAGAAGCGCTTAGAAAAGCTAACGATCACGCTTCTGCGATGAAGGACAAATTTGTCACAACGGAGCACATTCTGATGGGTATCCTTGAAACTTCTGACCGGGCATCACAGCTTCTCAAGGATTACGGCATTTCCATGAAAGATCTCAGGTCGGCTGTCAATGACCTGAGAAAAGGAGCCACTGTTGATAATCCGACTTCTGAAGATACTTTCAACTCGCTTAACCGGTATGCTGTTAATCTCAACGAGAGGGCGAGGACCGGCAAGCTCGATCCTGTTGTGGGACGCGACGAGGAGATCAGAAGGATACTTCAGATCCTCACCAGGAGGACAAAGAACAATCCCATCATGATAGGAGAACCCGGTGTAGGCAAGACTGCCATTGCAGAAGGGATCGCCCACCGCATCATTCGGGGCGATGTTCCTGAGGATTTAAAATCGAAGACAATCTATTCGCTCGATATGGGAGCCCTGATTGCAGGTGCCAAGTACAAGGGCGAATTCGAGGAGCGGCTAAAATCCGTAGTAAATGAGGTCGTTTCAGCCAATGGCGAAATAGTTCTTTTCATCGATGAGATTCACACCCTTGTCGGGGCCGGTAAATCGGAAGGTGCCATGGATGCCGCTAACATCCTCAAGCCTGCTCTGGCCCGTGGTGAACTGAGGGCTATCGGAGCTACCACCCTGAATGAGTATCAGAAATACTTCGAAAAGGACAAGGCTCTGGAACGACGATTCCAGATAGTGATGGTCGATGAGCCCGACAGGGAAGACTCCATCTCCATACTCCGCGGCATAAGGGAGAAATATGAAACCCATCACAAAGTTATTATACGCGACGAGGCGATAATCGCAGCCGTCGATCTTTCAACACGTTATATCACCGACAGGTTCCTGCCCGATAAAGCCATCGACCTTATCGACGAGGCTGCCTCGAGGCTTAGGCTACAGATGAACTCGGTACCCGATGAGATTGACGAGGTGACAAGAGCAATAACAAGGCTTGAAATAGAAAGGGAGGCCATCAGGCGCGACGAGGACAAGGTAAAGGAAAATGATATCTCTGCTGAACTTGCTGAACTTCAATCCAAAAGGGATGATCTAACAGCTGCCTGGAAAGGAGAAAAGGAGATGATAGAAAAAGTTCAGGAGAAGAAGGAAGAGGTTGAAGCCCTCAGGTTTGAAGCTGATGAGGCTGAACGCAAAGGGGATTATGGCAGGGTAGCCGAGATACGTTATGGAAAGATAATAGGTCTCGAAAAAGAGATAGAGGAGCTGAAAGATCTGATAGGAAAGAAGAGGAGCAAGGGCTCTCTTGTCCAGGAAGAGGTGCGTTCGGAGGATATTGCTGAAGTCGTTGCAAAATGGACAGGCATCCCTGTTTCCCGGATGCTTGAAAGTGAAAAGGAAAAGCTTTTACGGCTCGAAGATGAACTTCATCTTAGGGTTGTCGGTCAGGATGAGGCCATAAGAGCGGTTTCGGATGCTGTCAGGCGATCGAGAGCCGGATTGCAGGATGCAAAGAGGCCGTTGGGATCATTTATCTTCCTCGGAACAACCGGAGTTGGTAAAACCGAACTTGCGAGGGCTCTGGCTGAGTTTCTCTTCAATGACGAAAACCTGATGACCCGTATCGATATGTCGGAGTATCAGGAACGGCATTCTGTATCAAGACTTATAGGAGCGCCTCCCGGATATATCGGCTATGAGGAAGGCGGGCAGCTTACTGAAGCTGTGCGGCGTAAGCCCTATTCAGTGGTGCTTCTCGATGAGATTGAAAAAGCACATCCCGATCTGTTCAACCTTCTACTTCAGGTTCTCGACGAGGGAAGACTTACCGATAACAAAGGGCGTACTGTAAACTTCAGAAACGTCATCGTAATTATGACTTCCAACCTGGGTTCCGACCTGATCCGTGACAGGATGGACCAGTGGAACAACAATATGCCTGAAAAAGAAGCGGAGTCCCTTCGCCGGGAGTTGTTTATGCTTCTGAGGAAATCGCTCCGGCCGGAATTCCTTAACAGGGTTGATGAAATAGTTATGTTCAGACCTCTTAGCCTAGAGCAGATTGGAGAAATAGTAAAAATCCAGTTGAATAACCTAAGGAGGGTGCTGGCAAACAGCAATCTTAAGCTTGAGGTTTCCAATGAAGCCATCAACTGGCTTGCCCGCAACGGCTTTGATCCACAGTCCGGCGCCCGACCGGTTAAGAGGTTGATTCAGAAAGAAATAATAAATGAATTATCGAAGGAAATAATATCCGGAAAAATTCTGAAGGAAAGTACTGTTGAGGTGGACGTGGAAGACGACCGGCTGGTTTTTGGAAACAGCAGGAATTAAAAGTCAACCGGCAACCGGCATCGTGCGCCTTGTGTTCTGCGCCCTGCGCCTTGCGCCTTTACCTGAATGATCTGATACATGTATTCAGATCATCATAAATGTCAAAAATAGTGTGAAGATGAAGGGTATGGAATAATTCCATGGCCCTAGGTTCAGGGTTCGCAAATTTGAGGACCCCGATATTGCTTTTTGCAGCCTTATGAAGTGAAAGAAAGCATGCGAAGCCTGAACTATCAATGTATTCCACCCCCTTAAGATCGATGATCACTTTTGCCCCTGGATTGTCAAAGACCTTGCTCACACCTTCCTTTATCTCCTCAATGGTAGTGGCATTTATCCTTTTGACAGCGAAAGTGACAATGTCGATCTTTTCCCTTTTCTCTATATTGATCATGTCTGTCATAACTAACCGTTTTTTACCAATTCATCGAGCTCCTCAAGCGCATGCCTGGTTTCTTCCTCAAAACGCTTAATGTACGACTCATACTTTTCAGCGTTCTTCCCATCCTTTGCTTCAGTTTCAAAGGTTTTTAGCATGTTAGCCAGACTGTCCATGCCCATTATGGCGACCGACGATTTGGCTTTGTGGGCAAGGTTGCCCATGGCTTTGTGATCCCCCCCGGAGAAATGTTCCTTCAATTCGCTGTTGAACTCGTTGACCTGATCGCGGAACATTCCGATCAGTTCCTTGAGCAGGTCGGAATCCCCGCCGGCAACCATTTCGAGGTATTCGGTATTTATGTATTTGAAATTCATGATTTGATGGTCCTAAAAACTCTTGGCAGAACTGTATATATAACAGATATAACAGGATTTTATTTTATCGGCTGGTGCTATCTTTTAACAAACCTGAATGGTTAATATAGTGTTGAATAATCCTTTTGGAGTTTTAAAATATATTCTATTTTTATCAGTTAATACTTCTGGCTGCCTGTCGCTTCTTTCAGGCGGCATTACGATTTATAAAAAATATTTCTCCATTAATGAAGAATACTGTCTTTACAAAGTTTCATGAGGAAGCCGGAGCCAGGATGGTTCCTTTTGCCGGCTTCAACATGCCTGTTGAATACACCGGGATAACTGAGGAACATATTGCCGTCCGTCAGGGAGTTGGCGTATTTGACGTTTCACACATGGGCGAGTTCTGGGTGTCCGGTCCTTCAGCCCTGAAATACCTTCAGTATATAACTTCAAACGATGTTGCTGCCTTGTGGGACGGGAAGGTCCAGTATTCATGCTTCCCCAACGGGAAAGGTGGAATAGTCGATGACCTGCTCGTTTACAGGTTCAGCCAGGATAAATACCTTCTTGTTGTTAATGCGGCAAATATTGAAAAGGACTGGAACTGGTGCGTAATGAATGCCGGACTTTTTGGAATTGAGCCGGGAAGAGATCTGATAAATGCTTCAGATGATATTGCACAGCTTGCTATCCAGGGTCCCTTTGCAATGAAGGCCATGCAAAAACTGACTTCGGCACCTGTGATGGAAATGGAGAATTACTTCTTCCGGATCGTTGAGTTTGCCGGAATTAAGGATGTAATCTTCTCCACTACAGGCTATACCGGCGAACCGGGTTGCGAGATCTATGTAAGGAACGAAGAGGCTGCAAAATTGTGGGATGCGGTCTTTGAAGCCGGCAGGGAGTTCGGTATCAGACCGGTCGGACTGGGAGCAAGGGATACACTGCGTCTTGAAATGGGTTACTGCCTGTATGGCCACGATATCGACGACACCACTTCACCGATTGAAGCCGGGCTCGGTTGGATAACAAAATTCACTGTTAACAAGGAAAGCATCGACAAGGGAGTCCTGCTGAAACATAAGGAAGAAGGCGTAAATCGCAGGCTGAAGGGATTCGTAATGATCGATCGCGGCATTCCCCGCCAGCATTATGAGGTTGTCGATGCAAACGGGAATATAATAGGAGAGGTGACATCGGGAACAATGTCGCCCATGATGAGGCAGGGAATAGGAATGGCATATCTTCAGAAAGGATTCTGGAAAGCGGATACGGAAATTTTTATAAGAATCAGAAATAAGGACCTCAAAGCCAAAGTTGTAAACTTTCCTATCTACAACAAAAGTTGAGATAAGATAATTTACACCCATGTCCTGATGCAAAAACTGAATCTCGAGACTTGTTTTTCCCCTGCCCTGTACGAAGCTGACAGGCATGCGGGTTCCATAGTCGTTGTCATTGATATACTTCGTGCCACATCGGCTATATGCACTGCTTTTGAACATGGCGCTGAGGCAATCATCCCTGTGGCAACCGTCACTGAAGCAAAGGAGTACAAGGAGAAAGGGTACCTGGTTGCAGCGGAGCGGGACGGCTTTGTACTCGATTTTGCTGATTTCGGTAACTCTCCTTTTAATTTTACTCCTGAAAAAGTTGAAGGAAAAACGATTGTCTACAGCACAACCAACGGAACCGGAATAATTTCGCTGGCTTCTTCCGCCGATTCAATAATAATAGGTTCTTTCCTTAATATTACGGCAATCGTCCGGTGGATAAAGAATCAGCGGAAGGATGTGGTTCTCTTCTGTTCAGGATGGAAGAACAGATTTAACCTCGAGGATACAATCTGTGCCGGTGCGTTGGCCAAACGTATTTTATCGGATGCAGGTTATTCAACCTCATGCGATTCGACTTATGCCGCCCTTGACCTCTGGTCGCTTGCCAGAACTGACCTCATCGGCTATGTTGAAAAGGTAGCCCAGCGTTCGCGGCTAAGAGATAAGGGCCTCGATGATTGCATTCCTTTCTGCCTGGGAATGGATTTCACGAGCAAGATTCCGGTCTACCAGAATGGTGTTCTGGTAAGCATCGAAGTGAAATAGACCTGAATATCCTCCTCTTAAAAAAAATTCTTTACTTTTGTGTTAGTAGCTTTTGATCAAACTAACCTTAAAACCATCCTTCCAAAATGAAAAAACATAACTTTTTTGCCGGTCCGTCAATACTTCCTCAGTACACCCTCGACAATACAATTGAAGGAATCAGGGATTTTGCTGGTTCAGGCCTTTCCGTTCTTGAGATTTCTCACAGGAGCAAGGAGTTTGTAGCCTGCATGAATGATACCACAGCACTTGTAAAGGAATTGCTTGAAGTTCCTGAAGGTTATAAGGTGATTTTCCTCGGGGGAGGAGCCAGTCTGCAGTTCACAATGCTCCCGATGAACATGATGAACTCCAAATCGGCTTACCTGGTCACCGGTGAATGGGCTAGCAAAGCCATTAAGGAAGCAAAATTTTACGGTGAGGCGGTAGAAGTGGCTTCATCAAAGGACACGCTTTTTAACTATATTCCGAAAAATTATGTTGTTCCGGCCGATGCTGACTACTTCCATATCACAACCAACAACACCATTTACGGCACTGAACTGAAAAATGACCCGGATGTTAGTGTTCCGCTTGTTGCTGATATGTCGTCCGATATCTTCAGCCGTCCGGTTGACGTTTCGAAATATTCGATCATCTATGCCGGGGCACAGAAGAATCTTGCTCCTGCAGGCGTTACACTCATAATAATAAAGGAGGATGCACTGGGCAAGGTCTCAAGGCCGATCCCGACCATTCTCGACTATCGCACTCACATCAAGTCCGAATCGATGTTCAATACTCCTCCGGTATTCGCTGTGTTCGCTGCTCAGCAGACTCTGCGCTGGCTCAAGGGACTCGGTGGTGTAAAGGCCATTCAGAAGCTTAACATCGAAAAGGCGGCCTTGTTATATGATGAAATAGACAGGAACAGGCTCTTCGTTCCCACAATAAAGGATCCCGACGACAGATCGCTTATGAACATCTGCTTTATAATGGCAGAAGAGTACAAGGAGCTTGAACAACCTTTCGCTGAGTATGCCAAATCCTTAGGCATAGTTGGAATTGCCGGACACAGGTCTGTGGGAGGTTTCCGTGCTTCCACCTATAACGCACTTCCCGTCGAGAGCGTGAAAGCTCTTGTCGAAGCTATGAAGGAATTCGAAGCCAGATCCTGATCCTGACCCTGGCTTTTTCGGTTAAAAGCTTTCCATTTCAAAAAATGGTTTTATAATGAAAATACTGGTAGCAACAGAAAAACCTTTTGCCAGGCTGGCGATTGAGCAGATTAAAGCCGTCGTCACTGAAGCCGGATTTGAATTTGCTTTACTTGAAAACTATAAGAGTCCTGAAGAACTTAAAGCTGCTGTTTCCGATGCCGATGCGCTAATCGTCAGAAGTGACCTTGTTACGCCTGAAGTAGTCGCCGCAGCGCCAAAGCTGAAAGTAGTTGTCAGAGCCGGGGCAGGTTATGACAATCTCGACCTTCCGGCCCTTACTGCAAGGGGTATTGTTGCAATGAATACTCCGGGCCAGAATGCCAATGCTGTGGCAGAACTTGTATTTGCCATGCTGCTTTTCATGATAAGGGGTGCGTTCGGCGGAAAGACTGGTACAGAGCTCAGGGGTAAGACAATAGGTATTCATGCTTTTGGAAATGTCGGTAGAAATGTTGCTGAGATCAGTAAGGGATTTGGTATGGAGGTTCTTGCCTTTGACCCTTTTGTGAGTCCCGATGTAATATCCTCTGCAGGGGTGAAAGTATGCTCCGCAGTTAAGGAACTATATTCATCATGCCAGTATGTCACTCTTCACATGCCCGCCAACAGTCAGACAATAAAATCGGTGGGATATGATCTCATGATGAGCCTGCCTCCTGATGCAGTACTTGTTAATACCGCCAGGAAAGAGGTCATCGATGAGGATGATCTGATTAAGGTCTTTGCCGAAAGAGCCGATTTCAGGTACATTGCAGATGTTGAACCTGACTGCCGGGCTCAACTGGAGGAGAAATTTGAAGGCAGATACCTGTTTACAGCGAAAAAAATGGGAGCCCAGACGGAAGAAGCCAATATAAATGCCGGCATTGCTGCGGCACGACAGATAGTGGATTATTTCCTTACTGGAAACGAGAAATTCAGACTCAATAAATAAACTTAATAGTTCTTCAATGGCTGTTGTCAAACCTTTCAGGGGACTGCGTCCTCCTGTTTCGATCGCCAGAGATCTGGCTTCACTGCCTTATGATGTAATGAATACCGAAGAGGCCAGGCTTATGGCAAAAGGCAAGGAATGCTCTCTTCTTCACATCACGAGATCAGAGATCGACCTTCACCCCGATACCGATGTCCACTGTGAAGATGTCTATGAAAAATCCGTAAGCAATTTTGCCCTCTGGAGAAAGAAAGGCTGGCTTGTTCAGGATAAAGAGTCCCACTTCTATATATATGCCCAGACAATGAAGGGCAGAACCCAGTACGGAATAGTTGGATGTGCATCGGTTGACGATTATCTGAATGGAATTATAAAGAAACATGAACTCACCAGGCCCGATAAGGAGCAGGACAGGATGATACACGTGAGGGTCAATAATGCAAACATCGAACCTGTCTTCTTTGCCTATCCTGCCGTAAAACAGATAGATGAGATAGTTGAATCAATAACCTCATCTGACCAGCCGGAATATGATTTTGTGGCTGATGATGGTTTCGGTCACAGGTTCTGGGTGGTGAAGGACAAGCATATAAACCGGAAGATCGAAAAACTCTTTGCTGAGGAAGTACCCTATACCTATGTTGCCGACGGACACCACCGCACTGCAGCGGCAGCGCTTGTTGGCAAGGAGAAGAGAGACAATAACCCGAACCATAAGGGAACAGAGGAATACAACTTCTTCATGGCAGTTCATTTTCCTGATGACCAGCTCAGGATCATGGATTACAACAGGACCATCAGGGATCTTAACGGACTGACGGAAACTGAATTCCTTTCAAGGCTAGAAAAGGGTTTTGTTATAAAGGAAAAAGGAACAAGAATTTACAGGCCTCGAAAGCTTCACACTTTTTCAATGTACCTGTCAGGAATCTGGTACAGCCTGACAGCCCGTCCAGAGACTTATGACGATAATGATCCAATTGGCGGACTTGACGTTACAATCCTTACAAACCAGGTGCTGACGCCCATCCTCGATATTCAGGATCTGAGACGCTCAAAAAGGATCGATTTTGTTGGCGGCATCAGAGGACTCGGCGAACTGGTGAGAAGAGTCGACACCGGCGAAATGAAAGTGGCCTTTGCCCTGTACCCTGTATCCATGAAACAACTTATCACAATAGCAGATTCAGGAAACATAATGCCACCCAAAACTACCTGGTTCGAACCAAAACTGAGAAGCGGGCTCGTCATTCACCTTCTCTGATCAAGCCAGTGCGTTTTTCCGGAAAAGTGGGCCCTGACTGCTTTTTGTATTACCTTTTTAAATGACCCCGCGTCAGAATTATGCTTGATATTGCCTCAAATATCCGGAACCTCCGGCAGCAGATACCCGCAGAAGTAAAGATTGTTGCTGTCTCGAAAACCAATCCGATATCCGCAATAATGGAAGCTTACAGCGCGGGTCAGAGAATGTTCGGTGAGAACAGGGTGCAGGAACTGCTTCAGAAAAAAGACTTTCTTCCGGCTGATATCGAGTGGCACATGATAGGGCACCTCCAGACAAACAAGGTTAAACTGGTTGTACCTGTTGCAGCCATGATTCAATCGGTCGACAGTTTTCGCCTGCTTATGGCAATTAATGCCGAGGCATCAAAAATCAACCACACGGTCAATTGCCTTCTTCAGATTTTTATTGCAGATGAAGAAACGAAATATGGATTCAGCATGGATGAGGCAGAGGAAATGCTCGATTCAGATGAGTTCAGGGCGATGCAGTCAGTTCGAATCTGCGGTGTAATGGGGATGGCTACATTAAGCGAGGATGCTGAACAGATAAGGAGGGAATTCAAGCATCTGACCGGTTACTACGAACGGCTTAAAAGCCGTTATTATGCAGAAGATGAAAACTTCAGGGAGATTTCGATGGGAATGTCGGGCGATTATGAGATTGCAATAGAGGAAGGGAGCACCATGGTGAGGATCGGAAGTCTGATTTTTGGTAGCAGAAACAAATAAGAGTTAATTTATTATTTTTAGGTTTTTAACCCGGTGTGAAGTGCCGGTATGAATTCTATTTAACAACTTTATTCGGGAATCTATGGAAAAGCTAACCACAAAGTACCTCGGACTTACTCTCAGGAGCCCCCTGATCGTCAGCAGCAGCCGTCTTACGTCAACTCTCGGACATCTCAAGGAAGCTGAGGACAGTGGTGCCGGAGCAGTGGTTCTGAAATCGCTGTTCGAGGAACAGATAAATTACTATGTACACGCAGTTTCATCTCAATCCGATTATCCGGAAGCAGACGACTATGTCTCTAACTATATTCGTTCAAATTCTGTTGAGAACTACCTTGAGATGATCAGGCAGGCAAAAAAAAATCTAAGCATTCCGGTTATTCCCAGTATCAATTGCTATACGGCCAAAGGCTGGACTGGCTTTGCCAGGAATATAGCGGAAGCAGGCGCTGATGCCCTTGAGATAAATGTCTTCTTTCTGCCTGTCGACAGGAAAAAAACTTCGGCGGAGTCTGAAAAACTCTATTTTGAGCTTATCGAGAACATTAAAAAGACAGTAAAAATACCCGTTGCCCTAAAGATAGGCTTCAGGTTCTCGAACATCCTTTATATGGTCGACCAGTTTTATAACAGGGGAGTAAACGGTCTGGTAATGTTTAACAGGTTTTATGAACCTGACATCGACATTGATAAACTGGAGTTGATTCCAGCTTCAGTACTCAGCCTGGAGATCGAACGCCGTTATGTCCTGAGATGGATCGGAATGGCCAGCGCCCAGAAGCTGAAGATAGATATTTCCGCTTCCACAGGAGTTCATTCCGGGCAGGATGCAGTAAAGTACCTTCTGGCAGGAGCCAATTCGGTTCAGGTTTGCTCGGTGCTTTATACCAAGAGTATCGGTTACCTGAAGACAATGAACCAGCAAATCGCCGGATGGATGGATTCAAAGGGATTCGGAAGTATTGACGAATTCAGGGGCAAACTCAATTATGCCAACTACGATAAACCGGGAACCTTCGAGAGGACCCAGTTTATGAAATACTTCTCCTCATACGAGTAAAAGACAGGGGTAAAGATTCCTTAATCAGTCTGTTCAAGAAAGTATAGCAGTTCCATTGCCAGGGCTGTTTTTTCACCTGTAACCTTCGATGCGTTATCCTTTATCAATTTGATAAGCGAAACTTTTTCATCCATGTTTAAGAGTCCGGATGACGATTCAATAACTGTAAAGCATTCAAGAGCAGTTGCATAATCACCGCTGACGAACATTTCTGCAAAATCCTCTATATATCCGGAGTAATTGAGTCCCGACTGCCAGCATGAAGCGATCAGCATGCTTCTGGTGGACCAGGTAAATTCCTTTCTGATTTCTTCCACAACCTCCCCACACAATGACTGATCCCTGAGATCGTTGAGGAAATCCGTGATTAGTCCCTTAACCTGCTGATTACT
This sequence comes from uncultured Bacteroidales bacterium, assembly GCA_963840965.1. Classification (GTDB taxonomy): domain Bacteria; phylum Bacteroidota; class Bacteroidia; order Bacteroidales; family VadinHA17; genus LD21. The sequence goes on from CAWJAW010000006.1 coordinate 41,344, forward strand.
GGTTGATTCATAGTGTGCGGCCAGAAGTCCTATCGCTCCCCTGAACGGGGATGCTTCCCTGAGTCTTTTTATAGCTTCATTGATTTTAACAAAGTTACCCTTGCTTAAAATATGTTCAAGTTCTTTGCGTTTATTCTGTGGGCTGTTCATTTTTAATCGTTTGATGCAAAGTTAGAAATCGGTTGGAAGCTTACAGCCTGCATGGGCAATTAATTATAAATAAACTATTCTTTGAACCGGAAAGGATTTAAACTTACCTAATTATGAAGCGACTTCTTAAAATCAGCAACAGTATTCTTGCATTGGCTGTCTTTGCGGCATTGATGCTCGCGGGATGCCGTTCGGGCGTGAAGGATGTGAAAAAGGATGCGGATACTCTGGTTACCGGAGCAAATGCTGCCGTTTATGAAGACATCAAGCAGGCTGAAAAGATCTTTTATACCCTGCCTTCTCCTCTCGAATCAGCGATGCTTATCAAATCGGCAGGAGCCCTGTTCGACGATAATCTCCTGAATCCGATCGATAACTCGAGAAACTATAATACAAACAGGAGCATGGCCCTTAACCTGGGAATTTATACAACCGACCTCAGCTTCGCCAGTCTGTACGATCAGACACAGCTTATTATCAATTACATGAATGCTGCCAAGAAGATGGCTGACGGACTTGGAATCCTTGATGCTATTTCGGAGGAGGATATAAGTAAGCTCGAAGAAAACATTCACGACACTGAGGTAATTATGGATATAATTTCCCAGACTTACCTCAATTCCAATTCCTATCTCGAGGATAACGGCCAGCCTGCCGTTGCAGCAATGGTGCTTGCCGGAGGATGGCTCGAGGGTCTGTACATCTCCACCCAGCTTGTCGATATGAAGGACTTTAACGGCAATAAGCTGGTTGGCAGAATCATCGATCAGAAGCTTTCTATCGATATCCTGATCGACCTTCTTTCCAGCAGCAAAGGGCACCCCGCGATCGATGAACTCATCGGACAGGTTGCCAAAGTCAAAACTGTTTTCGACAAGATTACCCTGGAAACAAGCCCTATCAGACCTGAATATGACCAGATAACCAATACAACTGTCCTGAAATCGGAAGTCACGGCCGACCTTACGCCTGAAGTGTTCAAGGAGCTCTCCGAAACAGTGGCTGCCATCAGAAGTAACCTGATTAAATAGCTGGTATTATGAAACCCATATGTAATCATATACACAAACTCGTATGTATATAAATATCAACCATGTGGGTTCCATCACACCGTTAAAATCAAAATTATATCATGATGAAAATAAATAGAATCGCCTTAACGCTGGTTGTTCTCCTTTTAACGGCCGGGACAGTCGTAAATGCCCAGTGCAAATCGTTCGCAAAAAAAACATGTCTTCCTGAATTGGGCTCTTACACCCACGATGGTAATTACCATGCCACGATCCTCTCGGAAGGAGAGGAGGCGGAATTATATAAAACCTTTTTCTCCGATATGGAATACCGCATGTCGGTATGCAGCGATGAAAACCTTCCTCCTGTTGAATTCCTGGTTCTCGATGCCGACAGAAATATACTTTACTCAAGCAAGGAGAACAATAATACCCGTACTTGGGATTTCAAACTGCAGTCGAGCCAGCAGCTCAGGATAGTCCTGAAGATTCCATCGGGTCAGAATAGCGGGGTGCCTTCACAGGGATGCGTGTCCGTTATGTTCGGCTTCAGGATAAAATCATAGCTTAAGCTTGTGGGCAAGAAATCTGCCTGTATGTGAATCCTTATGCAGGGCCAGATCTTCCGGGCGTCCTGCGAATACAACATATCCTCCGGCATCACCACCTTCGGGTCCGAGATCTATTACCCAGTCAGAGCATTTTATAACCTCCACGTTGTGTTCAATTAATATTACAGAGTGACCATGGTCGACAAGGGCGTTGATCGAATTCAATAGCTTGTTGATGTCATGGAAATGAAGTCCTGTGGTCGGCTCATCAAAAATGAACAGAATATGCCCGCTGCCCTTTTCCTGGCTCAGGAAGTAGGCAAGCTTCACCCTCTGGCTCTCACCGCCCGAGAGGGTGCTGGATGACTGCCCCATTTTAATATATCCCAGTCCGACATCGGCCAGGGGCTTGAGCTTCTCAATGATTCTTTTCTCACTCTTGCCCAGATGACTGCCGAAAAACTCTATAGATTCATCGATTGTCATATCGAGAATATCGTGAATATTCTTTCCATGGTACCTTACCTCCAGAACCTCTTTTTTGAATCTCAGTCCCTTGCAGCTCTCACAGGTAAGCTCCACATCGGCCATGAACTGCATCTCAACCCGGATTATTCCTTCACCCTGGCACTCCTCGCACCTTCCGCCTTCGATGTTGAATGAAAAATGCGAGGCCTTGAAACTGTTCTGAACCGAAAGCTGCTGCTCTGCAAACAGTTTCCTTATTTCATCATAAGCCTTCAGATAGGTCACCGGATTTGACCTGGTCGACCTGCCTATCGGATTCTGGTCAACCAGTTCGATTCCGGTCAGCCTTGAAAAGTCGCCGCCAAGTTCCCTGAACCTTCCCGGCTTGAGATTGTTGCCGTTAATTTTATTTGAAAGAACCGAGTACAGTACATCGGTTATCAGGCTCGATTTTCCCGACCCGCTTACCCCGGTTATAGCCGTAATGGTGTGAAGGGGAAACTTCACGTCTATGTCCTTCAGATTGTTTTCCCTGGCTCCCTTTATTTCGATGAAGCTATTCCATTTTCTTCTTTTAACGGGCACTTTAACTTCAAGTCTTCCTGAGAGATATCCTGAAGTTAAGGAGGGATTCGAGTCGGTCTGACTGGCCAGTCCCTGAAATACAATCTCACCTCCGAGCCTTCCTGCTTCGGGCCCCATATCCACTATTTCATCTGCAGCCCTTATTATTTCTTCCTCGTGTTCAACAACCAGGACAGAGTTGCCAAGGTCCCTTAGTTCCTTCAGAACACCGATCAGAAGGTGTGTGTCGCGGGGATGGAGGCCTATGCTTGGTTCATCGAGAATATACATAGATCCGACAAGGTTGCTGCCCAGCGATGTAGCCAGGTTTATCCTTTGCGACTCGCCTCCTGATAGGGTGGAGGATAGCCTGTTAAGGGTGAGATAGGGCAGACCTACATCCAGGAGGAATTTCAGTCTCTGCTTGATTTCCGTTAGAAGGCGTCCGGCTATCTTCATATCCGTTTCTTCAAGGGAAATACTATTGAAGTAGCCGTTCAGTTCAGATACCGGCATCGAAACCAGTTCCTGGATGCTTCGGCAGGCAACCTTAACATATGAAGTCTCTTTTTTAAGCCGTGTCCCCTTGCATTCAGGGCATATTGTCTTTCCGCGGTACCTGCTCAGAAGCACCCGGTACTGTATCTTGTATTTTTTTTCTTCCAGATGTTCGAAGAAGCGGTTCAGGCCGTAAAAATGCCTGTTCCCGGTCCACAGGAGCTGTTTCTGTTCTTCAGTAAGCTGGTAGTATGGCTTGTGTATGGGAAATCCGTAAAGGTCGGCAGTGGATATCAACCGCTCCACCCATTTCTTCATAGAATCACCGCGCCAGCATGCTATGGCCTCCTGGTAAATAGAAAGATTCTGATCCGGAATCACCAGATTCTCATCAATTCCGATGATTTTACCATATCCTTCGCAGAGAGGGCAGGCTCCAATCGGATTGTTAAAGCTGAAAAAGTATTCGTTCGGTTCCTCAAACTCGATATCGTCTTCTTCAAATTTATTTGAAAAACTCCTGCGTTCAAGTCCTTCATCCGAATGAACAATAACCTGGCAATGACCTTTACCAGCCTGGAATGCGGAGGCTGCCGATTCTGCCGAACGGCTCAGGTTGTCAGCATCATGACTTATTACCAGCCTGTCAATAACTATATTGATCTTCTGGCCCTGATGGCAGGTGTTTTCAGGTATTGATTCGTCTATTCTTTCCAACCGGCCATCCGATTCTATCCTTGTGAAACCCTGTAATACAAGGAACTCAAAATACTTGGATATTTTTATTGTTTCAGGAATGACTCCGGGTGCGACGATTGTCACTCTTGTTCCTTCCGGCAGGGTTGAGAGATAATTCACCAGGTCGTCTGCGCTGTGCTTTTTTACTTCCCTCCCTGAAACCGGCGAAAACGTCCGACCTACCCTTGCAAAAAGAAGTCTCATGTAGTCGTAAATCTCAGTGGATGTACCGACTGTTGACCGGGGATTCCTCGAATTCACCCTCTGTTCGATGGCGATGGCAGGAGGGATGCCGTTAATGAAATCGACCTCCGGCTTGTTCATCCTGCCAAGGAATTGCCGGGCATAAGATGAAAGGCTTTCCACGTATCTCCTCTGTCCCTCGGCATAGATCGTATCGAATGCAAGTGATGATTTGCCCGATCCCGATACTCCGGTAATGACCACCAGCTTGTTTCTTGGGATCTTCAGACTGACATTCCTGAGATTATTTACCCTTGCACCCTTTACTTCAATAAAGCTATCCATCTCCTTAATCCGGTTACCCTTCTTTTTTGATTGCCAAAGGTGGCAAAAAATATAATACCCTCTATCATACTTTACGGGGACATCACCTTCCTTTTTTCTATACTGGGACTAAAGGAGAAGGGGCTAAAGCCCCACACAAAAACAGGCCTCCTGCCGTCGGCTGAAGCCGACGGCAAAGCTAAAGCCGACAGCAAAGCTAAAGCCGACGGCAATGCTGAAGCCGACGGCAACTCTGAAACCGATAGTAACGCTGAAACCGACGGCAATGCTGAAACCGACGGCAAAGCTAAAGCCGACAGCAAAGCTAAAGCCGACGGCAATGCTGAAGCCGACGGCAACTCTGAAACCGATAGTAACGCTGAAACCGACGGCAATGCTGAAACCGACGGCAAAGCTAAAGCCGACAGCAAAGCTGAAGCCGACGGCAAGGCTAAAGCCGATGGCAATGATTAAACCAAAGAGTAACCTTGAAACCAATGACAGGCTGAAGCCTACTTCAATGATGAAGCCGATGGCAATACAATTACAATTACAATTACAATTGAAATACCCTTTAGTACCTCTTGCATATTAACCTGAAATTATGTGGAATACTTTCTTCTGTTACCGTTGGCTTCAGCCGACGGTAAGCGACGCACTTCACCTCTTTCCGGGGGCTTTAGCCCCCGGAAACGTTATTATTTTGGCAGAGGGCACCCTGTCATTGATGAATGGCGAAATCTTTTTGACAAAATATTTTAAAAAAAATTAACATTTTATTTTGTAATTAAAAAAAATCAATTTTCTTTGCAGTTCAAATAACCACTAAAACCCGGAGGACTGCCTATTCAACAACTCTACTCTTTTACACTTAAACAAAGAGAGAGCTATGAGAAAATCGATGTCCGATTACGAACTTATTGAAGAGTTTGTAAAGGGTGAGCAGTCCTGCTTCGAAGAATTAATCCGCCGTCACAAGAGTAAAGTATTTGCGTATATAAGTCTTTATATACGCGATCAGGCATTGGCCGAAGATCTGTTTCAGGATACTTTCCTGAAAGTGATCCAGTCGGTCAAGTCAGGAAAATACTACGATAACGGTAAATTCATTTCCTGGGTGATGCGTATCGCCCATAACCTGATAATCGATCATTTCCGCAGGGTTAAGCAGCTTAACACTGTTTCGAATGACGACTATGAATCTGATCTCTTCAACTCCAAAAAGCTTGCTGAGGCAAACGTCGAGGATAATATGATCAAGAGACAGATCCAGAAAGATATCAGGAAACTGATCAGCCAGCTGCCTGAAGACCAGAGAGAGGTTGTGATATTACGCCACTATTCCGGACTAAGTTTTAAAGAAATAGCTGATATAACTGATGTTAGCATCAATACGGCCCTTGGCAGAATGAGATATGCCCTCATTAACATGAGGAAAATGATGGAGGAGAAAAAAATCACCCTCACATTTAATTGATCTCATAGCAATATTTTTTGCCATAGGCCGTTTTTATTTAAAAGATAAAAACTAACAGCCTATGGCAAAAAAATCTACTCCTTTTCTTTCATATCACGAAATTCAGGTTGATGATATTGATATCTATGAGGATGCATTCGGCCTCTACCAGGAATTCGGTGATGTGTTTAACCTCCTGGACCAGTTGAAACCTGTTCCAAAGAAAAGACTGACTAAACGACTTATTGAGCGGGTCAGGCAGATGAACTGAAAATCAGCAAGCACAGGATACAAATCCTGTGCTTTTTTCATATTCCTACATATATCAAAATGATATCAAATAGTTATAAAAAGATATCAAAAATATATTGTTTTGAAATATTTTTTATATATTTGCATTATCTAACCAATAAAATAATGCCATGAAAGAAGAATTTACTGTAAAACCTGTCTCTGGTTACCTTGCATTACTTGCAGCTTTGTTGTTTATTGCCGCAACTTTTGCCGGATTTTATTATGAAATAATCTGGTTGGGAATTGTTTCAATATTGTTATTCTTCCTGACCGTCAAGGGTCTTGTGATAGTGGATCCAAATAACTCCTGTGTCCTGGTTCTTTTCGGAGCCTATAAGGGGACAATCAGGGAGAATGGCTTTTTCTGGGTAAATCCTTTTTATACCACGAGAAAAGTTTCTCTCAGAGCCCGCAACTTCGACAGTGAGCCCATAAAGGTTAACGATAAGATCGGGAATCCTATCAAGATCGGATTTGTTCTTGTATGGAAGGTTTCCGAAACCTATAAGGCTGTTTTTGAGGTCGACGATTACCAGCATTTCGTACTTGTTCAGAGTGATGCAGCCCTCAGGAAGCTGGCAGGGCTTTATCCATACGACAATCTGGAGGACCATGATGCTGTCATGACTCTCAGAAGCGGGGGAGAGGAAGTGAATGATGAGCTTGAAAGGGAGATAAGGGAACGTCTGGCCATAGCCGGCATTCATGTAATTGAAGCCAGGATAAACTACATTGCCTATGCTGAGGAGATTGCCAATGCCATGCTCAGAAGGCAGCAGGCCACTGCAGTTGTGGCAGCCCGCTTCAAGATTGTTGAAGGGGCGGTCTCCATGGTTCAGATGGCTCTTGAACAGTTATCGGACAAGAACATCGTTGACCTTGATGAGGAAAAGAAGGCCTCGATGGTAAGCAATCTGATGGTTGTGCTTTGCAGCGATAAGGACGCCACACCTGTTGTCAATACCGGAACCTTACATGCCTGATATGAGTCAGAAGAAATCCATATTGCTCAGGATCGATCCCCGTACTGTCAAGGCTCTTGAGAAGTGGGCCGCTGATGAGTTCCGCAGCACCAATGGCCAGATTGAATACCTTCTGGAGCAGGCTCTGCGCAAGGCGGGAAGGTACAAGGGAAAGCGCGATGATATGGCGGAACACGAAGAGGGTGAGCCTAAAGATTAATGAAATACACGGAATGGCAGGCAGCAATGCCTGCCGTTTCTGTTCTTAGTCTGCTGTTGCCCAGACTAACGCCTGTGAAACCTTTGGCCAGAGCTATGTCAATCTCCTCCCTGCTGAAATCTCCCTCGGGACCAATCAGAATCAATGCTTCCATTCCCTTTTTATAGACCTGACCTATGTTTTTCAGGGCATACCCTGGAATGCAATGGGCTATCATCTTTATCCCGGAATGCTCACCAGCCATAAATTCACTGAAACGGGCAGGTTCATTCAGCAAAGGTCTGTATGCCTTAAGCGATTGCTTCATCGCTGAGATAATGATATTGTTAATCCGCTCTGTCTTTATACCTTGTTTCTCGGTGAATCTGCATATGAGCGGGGTAATCTCGTCAATCCCAAACTCCACGCTTTTTTCAATAAACCACTCGAACCTTTCCTGATTTTTGACGGGTGATACTGCCATGTGCAGTTTGTACCTCCTTCTTTCAAATCCTGTGGTACTTTCAGTGAGTTTTATCCTGCAGGCTGCCGGATCAGGATCGGTTATAACTCCTTCGAATAAGCCGCCCTTGCCGTCCACAATTGTAACCTTATCGCCTTTGGACATCCTCAATACCCGTATGCAATGCCGCGATTCATTTTCATCCATCACGCATGTGCTGCCGCTTAAACCGTGTACATAGAATATCTGCATTACACCAAGGGATTTCCTGATTTTTTATCTGAAAAGACCGTCCATTTGTCCCATTTCATCATCTTCTGTGCCGGTCATTCTCCTGAGGAACCTGTCGAGCCTGTCTTCCACGGCTATCATATATGTATAAGGCTTTCTTTCAGTATCTTCCGGGTGTTTTCTTTCTCTGAGCTTTATGGAGCTGATCAGCCTGTTGAATTCAATATTTCCGGCCTGAGCCATCATCACTCCTCTGAAATACGAGAAATAATACCATGTTGAACCATCAGCTTTCAGATATATGTCGATCATATCGCCGGTTCTTCTCCTTTGGATATCCACGAATCCGTCAACATACACATTGACGGGCTGTCCGCCGATATAGCCGATCCCGATTTTTCCTTTTGAGCGGAAAGAAGAAGAAGCCTCATTCCAGTAAAGTGTCAGGTCGTTAAGAAGAAGCTCGTAGGTGAATTCTTTCGGCATGCTTCCTGATGCTCCGAACAGGCCGGTTTCCTGTCTGATCTGTGAAGCGGCAGTCTGCCCGAGGAGATCATTCATCCCCTTTGTGTAGAATTCCGAATTTAGATTGACAGGCTTAAGTGTAGGCATCATTCTGAATTCATCGCTCATCATCTTCAAACCCTCTGGTGAGAAAAAGAAATCGAGTCCGAGGATAGTTTTAATTTCAACCTTGCCTGAGTCGGTGTTCTGGACAAAGTTACCCGAACTTCCCATCAGTACATGATCAAAATTGGCTCCGAAGTTCAGTCTGCCCTCTCCGTTGATTGTGCAAAGATTACGGTCGAGGCTGACCATATTTCCAAAAAGTGACGGATCAGCAATCTTCTCTTTTGAAGATATCTGGTACCTGCTCCTTGCCTTATCGTACCACAGTACTCCGTTAGCATTGACAAGTCCGGCATCAGTCCAGGATTTCTGCTCTGACAGGAAGGCCGGATAGATATGCAGAGAATCGACATTAATAAATGATCCGGAGAAAAGGATCATATCATTGGGGTCTCTTGGTTTTTCAGAGATCGCGATCATAACGTTTTTAGGATCAATGAACGACTTGAACTTTACAGGGCGGCTTTTTATACCTTCGCAGTCGTTCACAATCCCTGCCGATCCTGTGAAAAGCAGATTTGCCGAGTTTGAATATAGATTCACATCACCAGAGAATGTAAATGCGGAGCTAAGCATGAATTCGTCTTCTGGCGCAATGAATCCCTTTGCACTTGTGGCCATCGTGTCGACGGTTATCTCCGGGAAGCTGATCTTTCTTATCTCATTACTATCATCAATATAATCGTAGAGTGCGCTTCCCGAGTATCTTTTTGATGATTCAATCGAAATGTCGGCCGAGTGAAGAATATGACGGTTGTTAACTGCAACAAGTGCATTCCTCAGCTTGTCAATTTCGGCTCTTCTTTTGATTATTATTTTGCCGTTTTCGGGCTGAATGAGTGCATCAGCAATCCTGATATAGTTTATATTCTCAGCCTCAATGAATTCCTCTTCAACATTGTATCTGGCATTCAAAGAGGTGAATGATATTGTGTCACTAAGGTTGTTGGTGGCAGTGAAAGTGGGTTTTTCAGGTGCTTGTAAACTAATCCGCAGAAGCTCGTCAGTCGGCATCAGACCGGAGGCCTTAAGCCCCTTTTGTTCCATGGAGAGGATTTTGGTTTCCTGGTTGTACTCAAAGTTGGTCATGTGGCAGATATACTGAATTTCAGGAAACTTTACGACCGATGTATCGGTATTCAGATGAAATCTCGTCAGCCTGGTTGCAAAATTTATGTCAGCATTGGCATTATCGGCGATAAAAGCATATCCGTTTGTGGAGGGCGATTTGAGGTTGTAGTCGGCAGTGTCGGCTCTGATGGTTGTTGCCGAGAATGCAAACAGGTCTGAGGTTATCCTCGAATCGGGCATATCTATAATTCCGCTTCCCCTCAGTCCTTCCGTTTTGAGGTTAAGACTACCGTCGAGTGATGTGCCATTTGCAAAGAGGTTGAAATTTTTTCCGGCCGGATTAGTTGCAAGCCAATCATCTTTGGAAATGAGCCATTTTATATCGACATCCTGGCTTGATAGTTCGGGGAACCGGCCTGAGCCGTCGTTGGCGATATTGAACGTGGAAGCCTTTGCAAGCATCGAATCCGGGTAGAACCTGTATTCGTTAGATGTGGCGGTGGCGGTGAGGTGTTTCAGTACTCCGCTACCGATGAGCCCCTTGTTACTCATGTGTATCTGATCAAACAATACTGCATTGCCTCCGTAAATTTTGAGTCCTTCCTGCGGGATGCTCATCTGGAACCCGAGGGAGTTGTTCTCCTGAACCGTCAGGTACTGTTTTGAAGGTTCTATTATGTTTCCCCCGTAAAATTCCCCTGTCAGCTTCAGCTCGGAACTTGAATAGTGATCAATGTTCTCAAATGTGAAGGGATCTATCCTGAAGTAGAAATTGTCTCTCTTGTAAACGCCTTCGAGACCTTCGATCCTGTCATAAAAAATGTAGGATGAGGCTGTTGAATTGACCATTGGATATTGTGGGAGACTTTTTAGTCCCGATTTGTTTTTTGGATCGTCAATATACAGCTGAGCAGAGCCCAGTTCAACTACACTATTGATATACAGTGCTATGGCATTACCATATTCATCGAGCTTTTCGGTTTCCACAGCCATCTGGATGGAGTCGATGTTCTGAAGATGTATTTTAAAGGTATCGTAGCTGAACTGGAAATTCTTTCCAAAAAAGGTAAACAGACCGGCAAGAACTGCTCCGTCAAATTTGAATCTCTTGTTTTTTCCAAGCACGATTTGCTTGTTTGAGGGGAAAACGGCAACTTTCTGGGAGTCGCTGATAAATATGCTTTCCACACCGTTTATTGTCAGATTGTAGTCGTTAAGGTCAAGAAATGCGTTGTCGAGAGGCGCTCTGGTTTCGCTGAAGATGGAAATCACGTCATAGTCCTTCTTGCCGGCGTAGGAGTCAATATAGTCTTTGGTCTTTTGTTTGATTGTAACTTCCTGGTTTGACTGGTCGTAAAAAATGAATCCTCTTGTGGCCATATCTATGCATAAAGCCGTTACATACTCCTCTGATTTATTGAGCCATTTGGCGAACTCACTTACAGGGAAGGTTTCGGAGTAGTACCACTCGCTGAATTTCTTAAGTCTTGTAAGCGGATGTTCGTTGTCGAGGTTCATCAGTCTCAGGAAGTCATTGGAATCGAAAAAGGTTGATGACTCGAAATTAGCCTGTCCCATTGCAGCCCCCATAGGTCTCGAAATAATCACATTTTTGTCGTCCATATTCCATGACAGATTCTCGAAATACATGTCAACATTATGGAATGTATTGTAGTAAGGGCTTTGCGAAACAGGATTGTTTGTACGGAAAAGATTGACCCTCCGGCTTTTTCCGTTGAATGAAAATCCCAGGTTGCTATGGTAGATTGAATCCTGTCCGAGGTAGATCGTCGCTTCAGTTTCCTGGCTGTTGATGCCACTGGTTGAGAACACAAAGTCATTTGCAGCAATATTAATGAAGAGCGTGTCGCTTCGGAAAAGGCTTATCACTGCGGGGAATGCCTTTCCTCCCTTTCCTTTTACAAGGGCTCCTTCAAAAAGAAGACCTCCTTCATATTCCACACCCTTGAATAGATTCTTTATGCTGAACTGTTTTTTATATGCTTCGAACTGTGGATAGGTGGCTTTCTCCATGCTGATTATCGAGGAAGCCTGGTCGGTGAGAACACCCCTGACGGGTTCACTGAACCACGATTTGTGAGTGAGGAGAGCCGAGTCGCATGAGAATGAATTTCTTGTAACATCAATAATATAATCTGACATAACGGCGTGTACTTCAGCCTGCGGATATCCTGCTTTTTCCCAGGTAATTAATCCACTTGATCCGAAGAATTGCTGAAGGTCCGGATAATACTTGCCTGAAGCGTTGTAAATCTCAGTGCTGTCGCGATGAGAATAGCAGGTAAGGGTTACCTTGTCAAGCACAGCGAAAAAGGCTGTATCGCGGGCAAACTTTATGTTCGTTCCCTTTACTTTCCAGGTTACCGAACCTGTTTTGATAAGGAGGTTTTCTTTTATTAGAAGTTGTGTGTTTCCAAAGTATCGGAGAATTGTCTCGTTCCTTATCCCTGGTTTGAGAATCAGGTCTGTCAGACCGGAAAGCCAGTTATTGAAAAACCTGCCATCAGTGGTGTATTCGCTGAGATCAATTATTGCACGAAGAAACAGGGTGAAGTGAGGGGATGGTCGCATCTGTTTTTCAGCCAGCTTTGAAGATATCTGCAGTATTCTCTCCTTGTTTTCAGAAGTGAAGTATGAACTGTCCCATCTGGAAACGAACTCTGTGAGGACAACCTTGTTCTCATCTGACAGCCCCTGTCCCATAAAGGCAGAAAGTTCATAACTGAATTTCAAAGGATCTCCGCTGAAAGCCGGTTTAGCCTGCGAAAGGATTCTGCCGGCCGGCAGGAGAAGCAGAATCAAACCCAATATGATGAACTTCCTGACCATAAAAACATTATGTTAATCCGGGGTTAAAGGTAATTATGAGTATCCAATTGCTCTTGACCTTTAACCCGGCTTGATTTAATTATCAGATGGCTTCAACGATAGCCGTAAAATCATCTTTCTTCAGAGCTGCTCCGCCAATCAAGCCACCGTCGACATCAGGCTTTGAAAATATCTCAGCCGCGTTTGAAGGTTTGCAACTCCCACCGTATAGTATTGTAAGATTATCCGCAATTTCTTTGCCATACTTTTTGCTGAACAAGCCCCTGATATACTGATGCATCTCCTGTGCCTGCTCAGGTGTTGCTGTAAGTCCGGTTCCAATGGCCCATACCGGTTCGTATGCAACAACTACGTTGCTCATCTCTTCTGCAGGAATATTGAACAACCCGTTTTCAATCTGGTTCTTCACAACCTCAAAGTACTTGCCCGATTCCCTTTCACCCAGTACTTCACCGCAACAGAAGATTACCTTCAGTCCCGTCGAGAGGGCGAGCTTTGTCTTCTTGTTCAGAATAGTATTGTCCTCATGGTAGTAACTTCTTCTTTCCGAATGACCTATAATTACAAACCCGGCTCCGGTGCTGAGAATCATAGCTGGTGAGATTTCACCTGTATATGCTCCTGAAGGTTCTGAAGCGCAATTCTGGGCTCCGAGGCATACCTTCCCGTCCTTTAGTATCTGCGAAACTCCGGCAAGATGAATGTATGGGGTACAGAGCACAACTTCAGCCTTTGATGGCTTTGACCTGAAATAAGTATCGACCGATTCAGCAAGCTTTAATCCTTCAGCCAGTTCCATGTTCATCTTCCAGTTGCCGGCAACAATTTTTTTTCTCATAGTTTTTTTGGTTTATAACGTAGTTTAACAATAGTCTCTTTTAATGAAAGCCTCCCGCTATGGGGTCCTTCCCCCGTGGTGGAATACTGATCAGCAGGAACAGCACTGCAGCAGCAAGTCCCAACGAGTAGGCAACGAGCACCGGACTCCTTCTGGTCATCTTCTTAAGTTGCTGTCCGGTCATTTCATTTACAAAGGTTTCTTTGGGAGGAAGTGTTGACCATGACCATTTTCCGATTATGTTACCTTCCCTGAGCAGCATATATCCGGGATTTGATCTTACGATTGTCTTCAGAGTAATTTCGTCGGCAGTGCAGAAGGTGAGTCCGTTTTGAAAACTTAAGGCTATGTCGCTTGCCGATGCCGTTACCACATAAAAGTCCATTCCTTTTTCCGAGCACCATTCTCCCAGTTCAAAACCCTTTTCAAGATGTTCCTTGTCAGCCTTGTCGATTTTTGTCGAGATCATCAGCATTGTATAACCGGGATTTGACAGTATCCATTCGGTTATATCCTCGCCATTCATGGTTGTAATGCTGAAATCGTGGATAGGAGGGATGTAGCCTTTTTTAACCAGGACCGATTTCTGGTCAACGAAGGTCCATGTTGTATCATCGGCAGGGTAGTTTTCGAGGGTGAACTCTTTTTCCTCCCCGTCCTTTTCGTAGGTGAAGGTGGTAAGATATTCATCAGCAGGCTTGCCTTCAGGGATAATCATTCCCTCTGATATATTATTCCCGGTCTTGTAAGGGAGGAAGTCGATCATCTGAAGGTATTTCAGATTCAGCAATGAAAAAATTGCAAACAGGATTGTTATGGCTATGATTGCAAGCCATTCCTTCATTGGGGTGCATACTTCGTCAAATTTCTTCCTGTTAAAGAAAAGGAAGAGAGCCGGGATAAGGATAATAAGGTTCTTGCCGAATGTCTGCCAGTTTGTAAGATGGATGGCATCTCCGAAGCAGCCGCAGTCGGATACCGGATTTGTAAGCGCCAGAACAAGAGTGAGCGGGGTGAAGATAACCATCAGGATCATCACTCCCCAGATGCCTGTTTTTACCCTGTAGCCGCTGAGTACTGAAAATCCTGCCATAAACTCGGCTGTAAAGAGTATAATTCCCAGGATAAGTGCAAAAGGCTGGAGAAAGTCGAGGTGGAAGGCCTGAAAATAATCACCGAACTTGTAAGCAGAACCAAGCGGATCAACAGCTTTAACAAAACCGGAAAACATGAATATCAAACCAATTATAATTCTGCTTGCAAGTTTTAATCCCTTCATATCAGATCAGTTTCTTTTCATTTATTGTTTCAATTATAAACAACGAAATATCTTCAGGGGCTTGCATCCTGCCATTATTGTCGCTGCAGTCGATAACGGCAAGACATTCATCTGTAAGCGCCACTCTCAGGTAGATGTCTCTGACCCTAAGCTGGAACAACATACTCTCTTCATGGATATCACGGCTGCCTTTAAGATAATCCCTGTCCTTGCCGGTTCTCCCTGTGCGTAGTTTTTTCTCGGTAAACGAAAAAGGCACGTCGAGGAAGATATTCAGGTCCGGTTTGGGGATTTCGAAGTGACTGAATTCCAGTGAAAGTATCCAGTTCAAAAGTTTTTCCTGCGACTCGAGGTCATCCAGTTTTGCACACTGGTAGGCTATGTTAGAATAGGTATATCTGTCGAGAAGGACTATCTTGCCTTCATCGAGCCAGTTTTTGATCATTCCGGAGGCATCTTTGCGGTCGCCTGCGTAAAGCATGGCAACAAGGTAAGGATCCACATCCCCGATTGAGCCGAATTCTCCGCGTAGGAACCGTGCAATCAATTCTCCGAAATAAGGTGAACCGGTTCTTGGAAAATGCAGGAATTCACAACTGTAACCCTTTCTGACAAAATAATCGTTCAGAAGTTTCAGCTGGGTTGACTTCCCTGACCCGTCGACTCCTTCAATGACAAAAAGCTTCATACATTTTTGATTTCAACAGATGCAAAAGTAATAATCATCGCTTAAGATGAAAACTGATAGGGATTTAATTTATTATATCTCTGAGATTCTTGAACATCAGAATAATGGCCCGAAAATCAATTTATTTGTCCCGTCCCCGGGTGGAAACCCCTTTAAGGGGCAGGGGGTCTTTATCAACCGGGGAAGATAATAGTTCGTGACAACGGGCTGAGGGAAAAAAATTGTAATTTAGAAGCCTCAATGAAAGAGTGATGGCTTCCAAACCAAGGTATATCAATGTAAAGGGCAATCTTGTCGATCTGTTGGTTCCCAGGGTAATGGGGATAATCAATGTGACTCCCGATTCGTTTTTCAGTGGAAGCCGGGCAGAAACTGAAGGGGACATTATCAGGAAAGCCGGCAAAATGCTGGAAGAAGGAGCTGATTTTATTGATATCGGAGGGTGGTCGTCGCGCCCGGGTGCAGGAGAGATAACTCCCGAAGAAGAAAGGAAACGGGTTATCAATGCAGTCAGGGCTGTCAGCAGTGAATTTCCGGAAGCTGTCATTTCAGTCGATACTTACCGGAGTGAAATCGCAGAAATGGCCATTCTGGAATACGGAGCGTCGATGATAAATGATATATCAGGCGGTGAGAATGACAGGCTTATGTTCCAGACCGCTGCAAGGTTGCAGGTGCCCTATATTATGATGCATATGCAGGGTAAACCATCTAATATGCAGGAAAATCCTTTCTATGAGGATGTTACTGCCGAAATTATTCATTGGTTCGGAGAAAGGATAGTCAAACTGCATTCAATGGGGGTTAATGATATTATTATCGATCCCGGATTCGGTTTTGGAAAGAATATCGGGCATAACTTTGAACTTCTGAAACATCTCGGAGATTTTTCAATAACCGGATTGCCTTTACTGGCAGGAGTTTCGAGAAAGTCAGTGATTTGGAAGACGCTTGGCATAACTCCGGAAGAGGCCCTGAACGGAACTACTGTACTTAATACCGTGGCTCTTCTTGCAGGAGCCGATATCCTGAGGGTTCATGATGTAAAAGAAGCGGTTCAGGCCGTAAACCTTGTTAATAAACTGAAAAATAGCGGCATCTGATTATGATACTTGACATTACAATAATCGACATAATAGATATTGTCCTGGTGGCGATAATTCTCTATCAGCTCTACAGGCTTATAAGGGGTACAGCAGCCTTGAGCATATTCATTGGCATATTCATTATTTACATGTTCTGGCTTATAGTGAAGGCCCTGAACATGGAGCTTATCGGTGCGCTGATGGGTCAGGTCATAGGAGTTGGCGTAATTGCTCTTATAATTGTATTTCAACAGGAGGTAAGGAGGTTTCTTCTGGTTATCGGGAATCGTTATATGAACCGGAGGAGGTTCTCTTTCGGCAAGATATTCACGACCGAGGAAGAGAAGGGGAATCCAAAGGAGGCCGAGGAGATAGTCAGGGCTGCCGAATCGATGGCCTCAAAAAAGATCGGGGCGCTTATCGTTCTTGGCCGGAAGAGCAGTCTGGATATTTATTCCGAAGGTGGTGAGAGGATCGATGGCATTATCAGCGCAGGTCTGCTTGAAACGATATTCTTCAAGAATACGCCTCTTCACGACGGTGCAGTTCTTATCGAAGACGGAAAGATATTCGCGGCGCGCTGTCCGCTTCCCATCACCGATAATATAAATCTGCCGGCGAAGTTTGGGATGCGGCACAGGGCTGCTATCGGCATTTCGGAACATACCGATGCACTTGTTGTTGTTGTATCGGAAGAATCAGGGCATATAACGGTAGCCGAAAGCGGAGAGATAAAGGAGAATATCACTCCCAACGAACTCCGTCAGATCCTTCTCAGGGAAAAGATCTGATTGCCGTCTAAGAATTTCAGTTAATTAAACCATACTAGTTGCTAGTTGCTGTTTGCCCCAGAATCGACAGCACCAGCGATTCCTTATCGTCAGATGAGCCTTTGCTGAAAGCCTTTTCAATGATTTCTTTCTTCTCAGGAATAACCTTTAGGAGTGATTTCCTGTTCAGCTGGACCTGGTAGTATGTGCCATCCCTGCCTTTCAGGTAATATCTGGTTTCATTGATATATTCGTCGTATCTTCTGTCTGCGGTATAGGCCCCCTGGTAATCGGCCCTGAGAAAGCTCTTCATGGGAATTTTAATGAACTCATACTCTCCTTCGCTTAATACCTGGTAAAACTGGTTTTCCTTTAAGTCCTTTTCAAATTTTTTACCTTTGGTGGTCCTGAATAACAGCTCATTACCGTCCTTGTTTATTATAAGTTCCGATACATCAGAAGACGGAATTGAGTACATCTGACTGCTTCCTGAACCGACATAGATGAGGGCATTGTTAACAAGGTCGAGATCGGCTTTAATCTGAAAATAATAATCCTGTCCGGCAAGTTTTAGGAACGATGGAAGCAGGGTGTCAGTCAGTCTGGGACTTCCCTTTACTCCTTCATACCTGGTGTCGAAGGAGATGCCTGTCTGGGATATCTTGTTGAGATTTATGACGGATTGCATGTTCTCCACAGATTTGAAAACCCTCTGACTGGCCTCAGAAAGCTGCTGTGACCATGCAGTCATTGTCAGAAACAGGAGAACCAGAGTTATAATTGATTTTTTCATCGTCTTGTTGTAAGAGAATAATTCAGTTCTATGGCCGGTCAAGCATTCAGACTCCATACAAATTTAACAAATTTTGGCGGACTGGTTTAATTAAGAATTACGGGATGTTGTCCTCCCCTGAATCATTACGCTCCTACGGGACTTTTGGAAGGTGTTGATTTCTGCAAAAAGTTTCGTTGCCTGCTCAGAATCATTGCCTCCAACAGGGTCTTGGGTTGTGATCCGGGCAAGATAAGGCCGTAGGCCGAATAATGATTTAGGGATGGACGAAGCTCGTCCTTAACGGCAACCCCTGACCAAAGAGCCCCGAATGGGGCGGAATATTTTTATTGGATAAATGAATTCTTGCACATTTTTTATAACTTTTGCAGCTTATTGCAATACCCAATGCCGGTAATAATTGAAATTTAAATTTTCCTCACATGAAGAACTCACTTTTAATACTCATTTTAATGGCAAGCTTGACTGGATTATACAATTGTTCCGGCAGTTCAGACCCTGCAGAATGGAGCAGCAAAAAAACTGACCAATGGTTTGAGAAGGGCGAATGGCTTAACGGCTGGCAGGTTGTCCCCGATGAATCGATAAACAGGAAGTCGTTCGCAATTTCCTACTTCCGGAACCAGGACCGGTGGGATAAAGCCTTTGCTTTTCTGAGGGACAATGATCTCTCAGCGCTTGAACTGAAACGCTACGATATTGACGGAGATAATGTATATGCCCCAGTTAGTGAATATCTCACGAAGAATGAGGAGGATGCCCGCTATGAGGCTCACAGGGCGTATATCGACATTCAGTATGTCGTCAGCGGCAGGGAGCTGATAGGAGTGGCACCAATGTCAGTCAAGGCCGATGAACTTGAGCCCTACAACCAGGCCAACGACATTGAATTCTTCACTGTCAGGGGCGGAGAAAACCGGCTTGCCACTCCCGCAAAGTTCTTTATTTTCTTCCCTGAGGATGCCCACCGTCCCGGACTTAAGGATGAGGAAAACTCACCTGTTCGGAAAGTTGTGGTGAAAGTCAGGGTGAATTAAAAGGAAGAGACGCCCGGGGTAGGCGTCTCATGCATCTTGGGTTGGACGGCACTGTGTAGTTAAGAAGTGCTTCGGAAAGTTTTACGTAAGTTCCCTGGAAATGTTACGTTTTTCTGATGATCTTTGATGAATAACCAGCAACAAGCAACCCTCTTTCGCTAAAGCTTCAGAGGGCAAAGCCAGTAACAAGAAATAAGTTGGCAGTCGGCGGCAGACAGTTGGCAGAATTTGGAGCTCTGAGCCCTGAGCCCTGAGCCCTGAGCCCTGAGCCCTGAGCCCTGAGCCCTGAGCCCTGAGCCCTGAGCCCTGAGCCCTGAGCCCTGAGCCCTGAGCCGCTCGCCAGCAAACCAAGTTAATTAATTGATAAAATGCATATTGACCACATAGCCATCTGGACGGAAGACCTGGAAAAGGAAAAGGAATTTTTCCTGAAGTATTTTGACTGCAGCGCCGGAACTAAGTATGTCAATCCGCTTAAAAAGTTTTCATCCTATTTCATTAGCTTCTCAGGAGGAGCGAGAATCGAACTGATGAAGAAGGATGATATGAAGGGAATCAGAAACGTGGAGACCGTAGGTATCACTCATCTTGCAATTAATGTGGGCAGCATGGAAAAGGTCGACCACCTTACTGCTTTACTTGAGGAAAACGGCTTTGAAATTAAAGGCAGGCCAAGGATCACAGGCGATGGGTACTATGAAAGCGTGATTATTGATCCTGAAGGAAATGTAATTGAATTGCTCGCCAATTAGTAGAATTAAGGATCAACCAGCCAACATGAATCAGTTGGCAGTCGGCAGTTGGCAGTAAAGGCGTAAAGGCGCAAAGGCGCAAAGGTGTGAAGGCAATAAGGCAAGAAGTTGACAGTCGGCAGCATGCAGTTGGAAGTTGCCCTGAGCCCTGAGTCAAACGATAAACGATAAATGATAAACGATAAACTTTTTTTTTATGGCAAAAGTAGCAATGCTCGGAGCCGGATTCATCGGCGATTTTTACACTTTCGCATTACATGGCCAACGGAATCGCGACAGTGTGAGTATAATTTATTCACGTGATGAGGGCAGGGGAAAGGCCTTTGCCAAAAAACACGGAATTCCCAGATGGACTACATCCATGAAGCAAGCGGTGGAGGATACTGAAGTTGAAGTTGTTATAATCGGACTTCCCAACAACCTTCATTACGAAGCAGTCGCCCTGGCTGCTGAAGCCGGCAAAGCTGTATTTTGCACCAAACCGCTGGGAAGGAATGCCGATGAGTCAAAGATGATGCTGGATATAGTTGAGAAAGCAGGCATCACTCATGGTTATATGGAAGATCTTGTTTACACTCCAAAAACGCTTAAGGCACTCAGGTCGGTGGCATCAGGGGACATCGGACAGGTTATCTGGGCCCGTTCGAGGGAGACTCATCCCGGGCCGCACAGCGACTGGTTCTGGACACGGGAGTTGTCGGGCGGAGGGGTTCTTCTCGATATGGGCTGTCATTGCATCGAAATTTCGAGGAATTATATCGGGAAAAACATAAAACCCGTAGAAGTCATGTGCTGGGCCGATACTCTTGTGAAACCGATAGATGCGGAAGACAATGCGTTGGGCTGGGTAAGGTACGAGAACGGAGCAGTAGGGCAGTTTGAAGTCAGCTGGACCTTCCGCGGGGGAATGGATCTACGTGACGAGGTCATGGGGACTGACGGGACATTATGGGTAAATAATTTCCTTCGCACCGGATTTGAGATGTTCACTGCCGGGGGCAAAAAGGGATATGTTGCTGAGAAGGCAGAGACCGAAAAGGGATGGCTTTTTCCGGTCGGCGACGAAGTCGTGGAACTTGGGTACACCGACATGTTTACCGATATGTTCAATGCATTTGATATAAAATCACAGCCGAAGGAGACTTTTTATGACGGCTATATCGTAAACGAGATAATGGATGCCTGCTACCGTTCGGCAAGCTCGCGCAAATGGGAGCCGGTCAGGCTGCTTGCATGGCGGGGTAATGAATTTACAGAAAAAATCAACGCTCTCCGCGATTATGATGATGAATACTACCTGGTGAAAGAAGAAACAATGCCTGACGGAACCATCAAGCTTATTCTGAAAAACAAGAAGTCGGGCAAGGTCTCACACAGGGTAAGAAACTAAACAGACTCTTCCCGAAATTACACATAATAATATTGTGTCCTGAGTAATAATTCAGGTGCATATTCGTTTTTAATGAGATAAAGATTGAAAGTCAATATCAGCATTAAAGGATTGTGTTTTACTGTTATTTGTCATTACGGCAAGGCATCTTAGCATCAGGACGGGCACATTGTACCTTAAGAAGTTGTGGTTCATTACATGAACGAATGCTCTTAGGTCTATGAAAAAAGGGTTACTTCTACTATTATCGGGCATAATGTCGGCCGGACTTTCAGGTCAGACCTGTACAATTATATCCAAAGCCAACAATATCACACCGGACAAATTATGTTCTCCGGTGTCGGTATCGTGGAATGTGAGCTATACCGGTGTCAACAATGCCGGAACCCCTGTCGAAATAAGGTTTGACTGGAACAACGGAACAGTTGTAAGAGTGCCGGCTATACAGTCAGCGCCGGGCGTTTTTGCAGCCACCGCCACCAATACCTACACATCGTCCGGCCGTCTGTGCAATTACCATCCGCAGGCCACTCTTCTGGTTAATGGCACACTGTGTACCTCATCAACCCAGGAGCAGATAGTTACCGTTTGGGATGATGACGATCATAACGGGGGCCACATGCATATTAATCCCGAGATCTACCCGGTCTGCTTCGGCAACAGCGCGGATGTCCGTTTTCAGGATCTTACTCAGTTCAACTGCGTGCCACCACAGGAGAGAGACAATCCCAATGTAAATACAAGATGGATTCAGTGGATATATGGCACCGAGATCACAATGACCGGACAGCCGGTAACTATTGAGGGTCATTCAAGAAGTTATCCCTACACCGACAATGTAATCACGCTGACTGGACCAGTAACCGGCTCTGGCGTTATGTCGAAGGTGATAAATGTAGCCTCTGATAAACAGATTGGTGAATACTTCCAGGTGACTTTGAGAAACTGGAACTATTGCAATCCCTATGATGATCCGAACATACCTGGTCCTCCGAGGGACCGGCAGAACGGGGATAATCCTCCCGTGGTTACAACAGCAATTATCCTTATTGTCGATTATCCTGATGCCACCATCGATCCGGTTACCAGGATGTGTGCCAATGCCCCGCCTGTAATTCTTACAGCCCATGATCCCGGAGGTGACTGGTCGGGCAGGGGTGTAACAGGAAATACTTTCAATCCTGTTGTTGCCGGTGTGGGTAATCATATAATCAGGTATGAGATAACAAATGCGGAAGGCTGCAGTGATGCTGACACGGCGATAGTAAAAGTAGTGCCAGTTCCTGATGCAACTATCACACGTATTCCCACCTTGTGTATAACTGATACTATCATCACACTGACAGCCGTAAGCATGGGAGGTGTATGGTCCGGTCCGGGAGTTTCGGGCAATACTTTCAATCCGGCAATATCTGGCTATGGCAATCATCTTATAGACTATAAGATAGTTGATTCAAACGGATGCATGGATACCGACCAGATAACCATCACGGTGGCTACTCCTGATGCGACCATCAATCCGCTTGATACTTTATGTATAAACAATTCTCCGATAACACTCACGGCACATGATCTGGGTGGGGTGTGGTCGGGTCCGGGTGTCACAGGCAATATTTTTGATCCTGCAGTTGCGGGAGCCGGCACCCATATTATTAGCTACAGTATTGTCAATCCAGATTGCAATGATTCCGACACCGAGGATATAACAGTAGTTCCTATCCCCGTTGTGGATTTCGACAGGGTAGGAACGGTGTATATCAATAGCCCTGCAATCAATCTTAATGCTACACCGGCAGGAGGTGTCTTTTACGGACCTGCTGTCACCGGTTATGTCTTTGATCCTGCTGCTGCAGGGCTTGGTACGCATGTGATAACCTATGAAACCATAATGGACAAATATGGTTGCTATGGAGTTGACACTATTCACATACAGGTTCTTATGCCTCCTTTTCCGGTTGCCGACTTTTCACCAGATACTGTAGGCTGTTCGCCGCTCACAGTGCAGTTCACCAACAACAGTCTGTATGGTGAGACCTACATCTGGGGCTTTGGCGACGGACAATTTTCCGTTAAGGAAAATCCGGTGCACACCTACTATGTGCCAGGCAGCTATATTGTGAAACTGATAGTTTATAATATTGCAGGTGAATCGGTTCATAACGGAATCATAACGATCTATCAGAATCCTACTGCAATACTGGAAGCTTATCCGACGGATGTAATCAACAACGAACAGATAGTAGTCTTTTCAAACAACAGCATGTATGATTCGATTTCTTTCTGGCGGTTCGGGGACGGGAATACTTCTGAGGAGAAGAATCCATATCATAAGTATATGGATCAGGGGAATTACACTGTAACCCTAATCGTAACATCAAAAGATGGTTGTATTGATTCTGCTAAGCTTGCTACTCCCGTCAGGGTTGACTGGAAGATAGGTACCATTGATTTTCCCAATGTATTCAAGTGGAATGAGACCGGGCCTACAGGCGGTGCATGGAGACCCGGCTGTTATCCGGAGATGGACTTTGTGTTCAGACCATTCTATGAGAATGTAACAGACTACAAGCTTCAGATATTCAACAGGTGGGGAACGCTGATTTATGAAAGCCACGATCTTTACAAAGGATGGGATGGCTACTGCCGCGACGGTGAGCTGGCCGTTCAGGGGGTATATGTATGGAAAGTATCGGGGAGGTATGCCGACGGCGATTATTTTGATAAAGTCGGCGATGTTACCTTCCTTCATTAAAACGCATTCTGATCAAGCTGTGTAAATTAAATCCAGAAGCAGGAAAGGTGGCTCTCCAGAATGTGGCGGAAGTCCGGAATGAAGCTCTCATTACCGGACTTCTTAATTTTCAGGTCTTTCTAGTCTTCTTCAGGCACCGGGAGCAATCCGGGGTCTGGTTAAGATAAAAAAGCCCGGCACTGTCATGCAAGGCTTTTTCTTTTGTCGGGGTGGCAGGATTCGAACCTGCGACCCTCTGGTCCCAAACCAGATGCGCTAACCGGGCTGCGCTACACCCCGTAGTTTTAATTGTAATTTAATGAAGACCTGAAAGGCTTCCTTATGGGATATTAAAACTGGCGCAAAAGTATCACTTATTTTTTTATTTCATACGTTGTGGTGATTTTTCTTTTGCTGACGGTTTAACCGGGATATTGAGATATCCAGGTTACAACAGATTATTGATCATAATCCCCTGCCGCTTCAGGCTGGTAGAGAATTTCCTCTATCCGGATCCTGGTAAGTCCGGCAGGAACTATCCACTCGATTTCGTCTGACACCCTGTATCCGATGAGCGCAGTTGCAATGGGAGAGAAGATGGATATTTTATTTTCCTTAATATTTGCCTGATCGGGATAGACGATTTTAAAGACAACCTTCTTTTTTGTCTTTGAAAAACTGATCTTCACCTCAGAGTTCATGGTCACAACATCAGCCGGAATTTCCTGGGGTTCGACTATTGTGGCATTAGCCAATTCATTGAGAAGTTTCTCAGCTTCGGCCGGATTGATTGTACCCGATAGCTTTGCTTTTTCTATGCTCTTAAGTATCCTCGCATGATCCACACGACTTAGTGTAATCTTCTTCATCGTTATTACATTTTGTCCGGCCAGGTCTTTTTACCGCCTGCACCTGATTTCTATATTAAAAAAAGCAACAGAGCCTGAGAGCCTGTCAGTCAGGCTATGCTGCTTTTCTACTAATTTACTAAAAATATTCTTAAAACAGACTGTTGTCAGTGAAAATCGGCTACAGACTACTGAACCATGCCTGATAAGCCTCTTTCTGCTCATTAGTCATGTTTTTACCATGGAAGTCAATATCATAATTATTAAAAAGCCATCTGTAGAAGTTAGGATTGTTTTTTGCTTCATTTTCAATGTATGTCTGAAGAGTAAACAATTCATTCTGGCTGCCATTATTCGTGCTGGCCTGTACGTTAATCTGCGCGTTTACATGATTCATGTTTTCTGTTAAAATCTTTTCTGCGTTTGTTCTGATTGGTTTCATTTCAAATTTATGTTTAGAATTATTTATAAAAAAAAAGGGAGCTATAAAGCTCCCCTGTTTGATATTGTGCATTATAGATCATTCAAGAGTCAGTTAATCTGTAGTCATAAAGTTGGTTCTGTTCAAATGGTTTCATAAACCGTTTTTTTGATGGCGCAAGATAGGGCCAATTTCCGCGTTAAGCAAAAACAAGGATTCTTTTAGAATCATTCTAAATAAAACGTAAAGCTCTAAGGAGTTTTTTGCCCATGAGAATCAGGTGGGAGGGGTGTTCATTCTTTTTCCGCAACTCCCTTATTTCCCTCTTGCGACACTCATCAAGGTAGTTATGAAGCATTTTTGCCCTTACAAGTTCCGGTGCATTTCCAGGCCACATTGCTCTCCTGATTTTATTCTGATATAAAGTTACACCACAGTCTGATCAAAGTCAATAATATTTTACGAATTAATTTTAGTTCATGTTGCTGGCGAACGGCACAGGGCACAGAGCACAGAGCTCAGAGCTCAGAGCTCCAAATTCTGCCAACTGTCTGCTGCCAACTGCCAACTTATTTCTTATTAGTTGTTACTTGTTGCTGGTTGCTGATTACAGGTTGCTGGTTGCCTTATAGCCTTCACGCCTTAAAGCCTTCATGCCTTCACGCCTTCTGGTTGTTTGTTAACTTTATTCTTTTTACATTTGTAGTTACTATATTGATAATGACATGAAAATAAAAACGGTTCTTGCTGTATTGGTTCTCATATTTCTATCGGGTGTCATATACTCGCAGGAAAAGATACGTGTTACAGGAGTTGTAACATCGTTCAAAACAATTCCTCTCCGGAATGTGTCAATACTTGCATCCAAAACTGGCGACACGGCCACAACCGATTCGGCTGGCATTTTTTCAGTTCAATGCATGAAAAAGGACGTTCTCAAGGTATCCGCGTCGGGGTTTATCTCAAGGAAGCAAAAGATAAAGGGGGTATCTGTTTACAAGATTGATCTTGTTTACAGGGATGACCCTGCCAATTTTAACGAAGCCGTAAACAACGGACATATTGCTGAGAGTGTTCTGAGGGATGCAATAACAACGGGTGAAGGCGCCCTGGTCAAAGATTACTCAAAATACAAATCAGTTTATGAAGCCATTGCCGGTGAGATTTATAATGTCAGGGTTAACGGTAACATGATTGTGAACACAAAGCTAAGGTCATTTGACAGAACCCCGGAGGTGCTTTTGGTGGTTGACGATAAGATAGTATCTGATATCTCCTTCATTGCCACTGAGTATATCCAGTCGATTGAGTTCATTGATGATGTCGGAACTGCGATGTACGGTTCGATGGGAGCAAATGGGGTCCTCAAGATTAAACTTAAATAAAAGGTGAAGGTCTTCCGGGAGCCCTTACTTCCGGGGCTGTCTTTTTCTTCGTGCTCATTTTTAATTAATATTTCCTTTTTCTTTAGAGTTATTTGTCTAAATATGCCTAAATTTTCGGTTTAATTTAAATTACAAAAATTTGGTCCTTAAATCAAAAACAATGAAAAACCAACTCAGAAAATCAATCTGCTCAGCCGGACTTCTTCTGCTGTTTTCCGGCATATCAGTTTCCCTTAGTTCGCAGGAGATAAGCCTCGCGTACAAATTTTCTGTCGATAAGCCGGTCGGCTATCTTTACACCAGTACCATGGCTCAGGTAATGGATATGCAGGGCCAGACCATGCAAACCGATGTCAATACTGCTTTTGGATGTACAGTGAAACCGGCAGGAATGCAGGGAAGCAATCTCGTACTTGAAATTACAGCCGATACACTGGGGCAGACTACCAATTCTCCGATGGGCGGCGGAGGAGTATCTGTAGCGGATATTAAAGGTAAATCATGTAAAATTGTTATTTCGCCCGAAGGCAAAGTCATTGATCTGTCGGAAGCGGCTGCTATAAAGTATGTTCAGGGTGACGGAGGCGAATCAGACCTGAGCCAGGCGCTCTTTGATTTTTTCCCGCATTTGCCTGAAAAACCGGTGAAACCCGGAGACACCTGGAACACTACCGACTCATCAACTCTGAAGACTGCCACAATGACTCAAACCACGATCAACAACTCTATCAACAAGCTGGAAGGAGTTGAAATAATTGACGGAGTTGAATGTGCCAAGATACTCAAGGAAGGAACCGGAACTTTTATCATGAGTCTTCAGGCTCAGGGGATGGACATTATCATAAGGGGGCCCTTTACGAGAACTGAAGAATGTCTGGTTGCAGTAAAGGAAGGTCAGCTTGTAAGTCAGACATCTACAATGAAAATCACAGGCGACCTCGATATCGCTTCGATGGGTATGACCATGCCCATTGCCATTCAGATCAATGACGCAACAAAAATAAAATGAGGAGGATAAAACCAGATCTGAACAATTAAGGTTTGAGTGTGTTTATTGAATAAATTTTCAGACATGAAAAAAACAGGTTTACTAACAACTTTTCTATTATTGATTTCAATGACACTTCTATCCCAGACCGGAAGCTTTTACGATTTCAAGGTGAAAACCCTTGAAGGAGACGACTTCGATCTTTCTTCCCTGAAGGGGAAAAAAGTCATGGTTGTTAATGTTGCTTCGAAATGCGGCTTCACCCCTCAGTACAAGGATCTTGAAGAGATGCACACAAAATATGAGGGAGAACTTGTAATCATCGGCTTTCCCGCCAACAATTTCATGAACCAGGAACCAGGATCGGCATCAGAGATAAGACAGTTCTGCAGTCAGAACTATGGTGTGACCTTCCCGCTGATGGAGAAAATTTCAGTCAAGGGAAAGGATATACATCCGCTTTATCAGTGGCTGACCAGGAAGGATAAGAACGGTGTGATGGATTCGGAAGTGAAGTGGAATTTTCAGAAGTACCTTATTGACGAGAATGGAAAACTGGTTGATGTCATGTATTCCAAGGAAAAGCCTGAGTCTGAGAAGTCCGCTAAATGGCTCTCGTCAAGATAAGCGATTTTTTTTTGATTGGGTTTATTTAAAAGCCTCATCGGGTAAACTGATGCGGCTTTTTATGTGAGGCGAAAGGCACAGGGCACAGGGCACAGGGCCACTTGGCAGTTGGCAGGCAGAAGTTGGCAGTAACTCGTCGCCGTATGCCTTACAGTGTAATTGTGAGTATGTTCCCGTTTTTTGTAACTGCATAAGATTTGAGAGCTGCAGGAGCCGGTCCCGTGGTCACGCTTCCCGTTGGGGAATATACTGATCCATGTCCTGCTCCCTGGCAGCTGCACGGGAAATTATGGGAACTCAGGTTGTACGTGACCGCGCACCCCTGATGAGTACAGGTACCATCAAGAGCTTTGTATCCGTCTGATGTATTGGCAACAATTATACCTTGCGTAACGATGTAGCCTCCTGCAGCGTTAAGGGCTGCATAGGAAGCGTTGGTAAGATCGAGTGTGATGGTTTTGGGAGGAATCGGACCGCCGTTACCGTTATCATTGTCATCATCCTTGGAACAACTGCTCAGTACAGGAGAAATAATGAGAAAAGTAGTTCCGCCGATAAGGACTTTCTGGATTAAATCTCTTCTGGTCATTGAAATGTGAGTTTTAAATTGTTTCATTATAAACAAACGATTGGGGACGAATGTTCATTAAGACAGTTAGATATGACTGGCAATCAGTCAACAACAGAAAGAGCAGAAGTTAAATTAAAGAATGAAGGGGATGAACATTTTTGTTTCCCCTATATAATCCTTGTAATGCTGACCGAATTTATCAATCATTTCCTTTTCTTCAGTTCTGGCAGTGAACCATAGAGCAACAAGGTTTATCATTCCTGCCGCAATTGAGGGCAGGGATAGATTTTTCATCATGATACCGGTACCGAGAAGAAGAAGAGAAAAATAGAGAGGATGCCTAATGAGTCCAAAAACTCCGGATTTTACGAGTGCAGTTGTATTCTCGAAATTTCCGACCGCCTGGCCTTTCCCTCTAAGGGTAAAATAGCCGGCAAGTCCTGACCATGCTGAAAGAATCAGCAGAATCCATGAGATCAGCTGGTTCCATGAAAGGGGGTCGGAGAACCAGTACTTTATGTTCAGGAGCAGAAGAATGTAAATGCATTCAAAGGATAAGAAACGCGGGATCCCGTGATATCGTTTGTGTCTGATAGAATAATACCATGAAAAGATAATTATAAATACGCT
Source organism: uncultured Bacteroidales bacterium (assembly GCA_963840965.1). Taxonomy (GTDB): domain Bacteria; phylum Bacteroidota; class Bacteroidia; order Bacteroidales; family VadinHA17; genus LD21. The sequence continues at coordinate 70,819 of CAWJAW010000006.1, forward strand.
GCCGGAGATGAGTGCGGGAATATTCACTGCTCAGATTATTTTTCTATACATTTTCCGCTAGTTTTCATCACATAGCTGTAAACCTCTACCTGGGAGCGAACCTGTTTGTTGCCGGATTTCACCAGCTTATTTGACAGAGCCGGATCCAGTTTCCTTGCTTTTACATTATCAGACCACTGGATCTCGAAGATCTCCTTAAGTTCGTTTTTGAGAGTCTTGTCGTACACGGGGCAGGTCACCTCGATCCTGTGCTCGATATTTCTTGTCATCAGGTCGGCCGATGATATAAAACACTCCTCATTGCCGTCGTTGCAGAAAATCATGAACCGGCTGTGTTCCAGCAGGCGGTCGACGATGCCTATTGCCTTTATTTTGTCACTCAGGTTTCGCATCCCGGTTACCATCGAAAACATCCCTCTTACAATCAGCCTGACAATGACACCCGCCTGGCTTGCCTCGTAGAGCTGGTTGATGATCTCAGGATCAGTCAGGTTATTCAATTTAAGGTAAATAAAGGCTTTTTTACCTGCTGCCGCGTTCTTAATTTCATTTTCAATCAGCTGCGACATCCGGTTTCTAAGGAAGAAAGGCGAAAGGATTATGTGGTAATAATTGTCCTTTCTGTAGTTAACATTAAAAAAATTGAATGCCTTAAAGACATCGTTTGTGATTTTCTTGTCGGTCGTAAGAAGCAGGTGATCAGTATAGACCCTTGCAGTGTCCTCGTTGAAATTGCCCGTACCGACTGCCGCATACCTGTGAAGTATGTCATCCTTTGACCGGGTGATAAGGCAGAGTTTTGCATGGACCTTCAGGCCGGGGACACCATATATCACTTTGACTCCTTCTTCCATAAGCTTGTTTCCCCAGAGAAGATTTGCCTCCTCATCGAACCTTGCCTGCAGCTCCACGATTGTTGTGACTTTTTTACCGTTTCTGGCGGCATTGAGCAAGGCATTGATCACACTTGAATTCCTTGCCAGCCTGTAGAGAGTTATCTGAATGGAGGTCACATAAGGATCAATGGACGCCTCCCTCAGCAGATCGATAAAGTGTTCAAAGGGATGATAGGGGAAGAAAAGCATGACATCCTTTTTGTTAATGGCCGAAAGGATGCTTTTCCCGGGAATTATGTCCTTGTGATGGATGTGCCTGAAGGGTTCGTAGTAGAATTTTTTCTTGCCGAACTGAGGGAATCTCATGAAATCCTTGAAGTTATGATACCTGTCGCCTGGTATAAGCGCATCGTCGGTCCCGAAATTCAGGACTTTGGTGAGCATCTTCAGCATATCCCTGGGCATCTCCCTGTCGTAAATGAACCTTACGGGGCTCCCGTGCTTCCTTTGCTGAATGCTCCGGGATATTTTTTCAATGTAGCTTTCGGAGATATCGTCGGTAAGTTCAAGTTCCGCATCGCGCGTCAGTTTGATTGTGTATGCCCTGATCTCATCAAAATCAAAGATGAAGAAAATGTCTTTCAGGCCAAACCTGATTATATCCTCGAGGAATATCAGGTACCTGTTTTCATCCTTTTCCGGAAGGACGACCAGCCTCGGCAGTACGTCGGTGGGAACCTCAAGAAGTGCAAATTTCCTCTTTTCAACATTTTTTTTTGACAGGGAAATTGCCAGGTATATTGCATCATCAGTCAGGTTGGGCAAATCGCTGTCCTTATCGAACAAAAAGGGCATCAACCTGTTGCGGACTTCCTTAGAAAAGTAATTCTTAATAAAATCGGACTGTTCCGGGTTGAGTTCCTTTTCGTTTATAATGTGGATATTATGTCTGGCAAGTTCCTGAAGGAGGCCCGTATAAGCTTTTTCAAATCGTGCGTTCTGATCAAGCACTATTTCATTTACTTTTTTGAGTGTGGCCTTAGGGCTGTATCCCAGAACATTAAGTGATTTGGAACCAAGCTGGGTCAGCCTTCTTAAGGTGGCCACCCTTACCCTGAAGTATTCATCAAGGTTATTTGAATAAATTCCGAGGAACCTGAATCTTTCGAGTAAAGGCACATCTTTGTTCTCTGCTTCCTGAAGCACCCTTTCATTGAAGGAGAGCCAGCTTATTTCCTTTGGGATATATGTCTTGTTCATATAGTTGCATCAGGTTTCAGAAAATACTCGACCGATCCTTTGCCACGGCTTATATCTTTCCAGGTATCGGTAAGGAATGACAGGCACACAATCCCGCTTTTGGGGAGGACATCGCAGCCTGTCACCGAAAGGAGATTGGGGATTTCAGTAAACGAAGGATTGTGCCCGAATAATATGACTGTATCTGTTTTTCCCTCAAGTTCTCCGGTTATCATGGAAAATGATTTTAAGGAAGCAGGAGAATAAAGACTTTCCTTCAGGATGATCTTATCCGGATTATATCCGAGAACCTTTGCGAAGATCACAGCCGTCTCGTACGCTCTGAAGGCAGGGCTTGAGACCATTACGGCACGATTTTTCTCCTTCTTCTTCAGAACATGGGCCATTTTTTCTGAAACAGTCTTCCCTTTAGCAGTCAGGGATCTTTGGTAATCATCATTTGACCCGGTATGTTCTTCAGCCTTGCCATGGCGGACGAAAATCATTCTCTTCATACGGTTGTGTTTTTTATTAAGAAAGCATTATCAAGAGTTAGTCTCCGAAGCTGGTCCCCATGTTTTTTGCCTTCACCACCATTCCGTTTTCGGGATTTACCAGGTTGATTTTACCAGCGACATCTGCGAGGGGAACCGAAGTGATATCATTTTTCCTGAGGGCTACCATTCTTCCGAATTCGCGTTTTGCAATCAGATCAGCGGCAGCTGAGCCGTACCGTGTTGCCAGAACACGGTCCATTGGTGAGGGGCTGCCTCCTCTCTGAACATATCCAAGAACCGTCTCCCTGGTTTCAAGTCCGGTCAGTTCGGATATCCTTCTGCTAAGAAAACGTGCGGCTGATTCTTCCTTCACCGGGATCTTTATGCCCTCGGCCACCACTATAATCGAGTATGGCTTATTTTCCCTGAGCCTGTTCACAAGGTATTCAGTGATCTTCTCTTCATCATACTTAATCTCGGGGATCAGGACCACATCGCCTCCACCGGCAATGCCCGAATAAAGAGCTATCCAGCCTGCATTATGTCCCATAACCTCGATGATCATTATTCTCTTGTGGGAATTGGCAGTGGAATGGAGCCTGTCGATGGCTTCAGTTGCAATGTTGACAGCCGAGTCGAATCCGAACGACTGATCGGTGCCGAAGACATCATTATCGATGGTTTTTGGAATTCCGATAATATTCAGACCTTCCTGGGAGAGCAGGTTGGCTGTTTTGAGAGTACCGTTGCCGCCAATGCAAACCAGGCAGTCAAGTCCCATCTGTTCATAATGCTCTTTTATCAAATCCGGCTTCCTTAAATCGCTTTTGTTTTTACCATCGCTCTTGAAAGGCTTTTCCCTGGAGGTTCCCAGTATTGTGCCTCCCAGAGTCAGTATACCGGAAAGGTCCTTTTCCGACAGCTCCCTGTATTCCTTGTTTATAAGTCCGGTATAGCCATCACTGATACCTATAACCCTCATGTCGTATTTTACTATAGCTGTTTTCCCTACCCCGCGTATGGCAGCGTTAAGGCCGGGGCAGTCACCTCCTGCAGTCAGTATCCCGATCTTTTGTCCGTTACTTATTTTACCCATATGAAAGAATTGCAAATAGCAAATTTAATTCTTTTTGCGTGACGGCACCACAAATTGATCAGTCAACATGGTTATTGGCAATCCGATAATTGGCTTTATTGTCCGAATTACATAACTTTAACCGGCTTATATGCTCATTATGATTCCATCACCTGCCGGTCATACTGCAACACCCGATTTCAAACCTGTCCTTTGCGGCTATATCATCGATGCACAATCGATGATTCACCCTGGAAGGCTCCCGGGCCAGAGAGTTGTTCATGATGTAAGGGTGCTGATGAAAAAGGCGAGGGCTGTAATAAAACTTCTCAAGAGCATTATTGATGAGGACTCTTTCAGAAGAGAATACGGTGCATTCCGGGAAACTGGCAGGATAATGAGTTCATGGCGTGAATCAGCTGTGCACCGGAAGCTGCTCATTGATTTCAGAAAGAGGCATCCGGCAATTTTTACGCGAGTGAAGGATGAAAAGGTAATCAGGCAGCTTCTTGAAACCCATGATGATCCAGCATCTTCCGTTGATAAGATCAGGGAAGATCTTCTGAAGATCAAGGATATACTCCACCGTTCGTTGTCAAGGCTCAGGTTTCTGAATATGAAAATTCCTGATCAGCGCCTTCTTCTGGATGAGCTGGAACGATCCTTCAGTCTTGTTTCTGTTTGTTATCTGAATGCCCGGCATAATCCCAGGGATGTCAATATTCACGAGTTCAGGAAGAAAACAAAGGATTTACTCTACCAGCTGTTCTTTTTCAGGTCTCTGAATCCCAAGGCAGTAAGGAGTCTCGAAAAAAGACTGGATCAGCTTGCCCAGGATCTTGGGAAATACAATGATTATGCAGTGCTGCTCAGAACGCTTGATTACAAATACCAGGCGGAGGCAAACAACCATGCGCTTGATGAATTTGCAGTTATCGTCAGGCAGGAGCAGGACAGGTATCTTATGCGGATATGGCCGGCGGCATACAGGATTTTCAAGCCGGGTAAAAATCTTTTTATATGATCAGGATAAGGTGCATAAGCCGCGGTGGCGTAAGGAATATTGATGCAGAGGAGGGGATTTCACTGCAGACTATTCTGAGGAATGCCGGACATGATATTTATTCACCCTGTGGCGGAAGGGGCCGCTGCGGAAAATGCACGGTTTGGGTTTCAGGGATTGGCAAGGTTATTTCCTGCAGATATAAGCCGGTCAGTGATACCGAGGTTATATTGCCGGACGAAAATGAAGCCAGAATTCTTGTCAGGCAAACCGAATTCCTCGAGGATTTCCCATTCAATCCGGCTTTATCCCCGGGGTTGAGTAGTTATCCGATTGGAATAGCGATTGATCTGGGTACAACAACTGTCGTCCTTTATTTTTTGAATCTTAATGACGGAGCGATTGAAAAGATCACTTCCTTTCTTAATCCTCAGATGAGATTCGGTGCCGATGTTATAAGCAGGATCACTTATTGCCAGGAAAACGAGACAGGAATTCAGGACCTTCAGAACGCAATCACGGAACGCATAAACTTTGAAACAGACTCTTTTCTGACCGGGCGGGGCCTTGGTACAGGCAATATCGAAAAGATAATTGTAGCAGGTAACACCACAATGCTTCACCTGCTTCTGGGCGAGGATCCCGTATCTATTGCACTGGCGCCGTTTACTCCGAAGTTTACCTCCTTACAGATTAAAAAGGGAGATTCAGCAAAGATTAGAATCAATCCGGAAGGTCATCTGATAACTCTGCCATGTCTGTCGGCATATGTCGGAGCCGATATAATTGCCGGTCTGGCTGCGCTGAAACCCTTGTACCTTAACTATCTGTTTGTAGATATTGGAACAAACGGCGAGATAGCTCTTGTAACCGGAAGTAAGGTCTATGCATGCTCAGCTGCTGCGGGGCCGGCTTTTGAGGGTTCCAGTATATCATGCGGCATGGCAGCGATGACAGGCGCTGTATCGGGTTTTTCGGACGACGGAGATATTCAGGTTATCGGGAATACGGAGCCGGCTGGCATTTGCGGATCAGGGATCGTCGACATAGTTGCTTACCTTGTCCGGAAAGGGATTGTGGATGAAACAGGATTTATGAAGGATTCGTTTGTTATCCATGATGCAAATGCCATCAAAGTGACCCGGCAGGATATCCGGGAGATCCAGCTTGCAAAATCTGCTATATTTTCAGGAATCAGGATACTTATGAAACGAGCCGGCATCGGTTTGAAGGATATTGAAGCTCTATACCTTGCAGGTGGATTTGGCAATTACATAAGCATCAGCTCGGCTGTTGACCTGGGACTCCTGCCTGAAGAACTGGAGAACTGTATCTTCGCAGTTGGCAACAGTGCAGGAATCGGAGCCCTGCAGTACCTCAGATCGGATAAACCTGAAACGCGAATCGGGAAAATACTTGAGAATTCAACATATGTTGATTTGTCGGAAGCTGAAGATTTTCCTGAAGAATTTGCCATGAATATGGATTTTCCTAAGCGTTCAGTTAAAAATCCTCGTGAAGATTTCTATATTTGAGACAACCAAAAAAAACAAAAATGAAAAAAGGAATTTTTACTCTCTTGCTCTTTGCTTTTTGTGCAGTATTTGCTGCAACAGGCCAGACTAATTCAAAGAATGCCACACATACAGGCAAATGGAAATTTGAAGCTCCCTACGCCCCAGAGGGATTCACGACAGGGACTATTGACATAAAACTTGCAGAAGAAAAGTATTCGACTTCCATCTCTTTCCCGACAAGCGGTTATTCCCTGACGGGTGAAAAGGCAAAAGTTGATAAAGACACTCTTACTTTTACCGTATATGTTGAAGGTCAGGAGGTAATCATTCACCTAAAGCCCGACAATGATAATAAAATGACGGGCAAAGCTGTAACTTATGATGGAGAGATCCCGCTGACTCTCACCAGGCAGGAAGTCGAGAAATAATTCCAGCTTCTTCTGTACGGAATAACCATCAAACAAGAAACTTCCCACGATCGGTTTTTTTTTCGTTATTTCAACCTTATTGATCCAATAAGGAGATGGTTAGTTTTTATGTTGATTTAAGGGAAACCTGAGCTATATGAATTTCAAACTTATAATTTTCTTCTTTTTGTCTGTTTTCCCCCTGTCCCTGCAGGCGCAGATGGCAGATCAAAAGCCGCTCAGCGAGAGAATTACAGGTTACGATCTGGATGTGAAGCTTGATACTGAAGCAAAAACCGTATCCGGAACCATGGAGGCATTCTGGGTAAACAATACCTCCGACACTGTTCCAGACATCAGGATGCATCTCTATATGAATGCATTCAGAAACAGCAAAACTACTTTTTACAGGGAATCAGGAGGCTCTCCAGGATCAGGGGAACAGGCTCCGGGATGGATTGAAATAAAATCCTTCACTAGGGATGATGGAACCGACCTGCTTCCTGTCATGGAATTCATAAGTCCGGATGACGGAAACAGCGAGGATAAGTCCGTTATCAGGGTATTGCTTCCGAAACCTGCACTTCCTGGCGATACAGTTGCAGTGAAGATTAATTTCGAGACAAAGCTCCCCTCCATTATCATAAGGACCGGATTTACAGGAGATTTCTATTTTGTTGCACAATGGTTTCCGAAATTTGGTGTTTATGAAGCTGCAAGGGAGGGGGAAAAGGGCAGGGGAGAATGGAATTGTCATCAGTTCCATGCCCATTCCGAGTTTTATTCAAATCACAGTGTTTATGATGTTAAAATAACACTTCCGGCTGACCATGTGATCGGTTCGTGCGGTAAGCTGGTTGCGGAGAAAGCGGAAGGTGAATTGAAGACCCAGGTATTCCGTGCAGAGGATATTGTTGATTTTGCCTGGACGGCCTGGCCGGGTTACACGGTTCACAAAGATAAATGGAATCATATTGAAATAGCTCTTCTGGTTCCCGAGGTGCGGACAGAACAGGTTGAAAGGCATTTCACGGCAGTGAAAAACGCCCTGGAATATCTCACCGCCAATGTTGGACCTTATCCGTGGGATTATATGACGATTGTTGATCCTCCGTTGTCAGGATCAGGAGCCTCAGGCATGGAGTACACCACGCTATTCACCTCACAATCATCCGATGTAATGCCTGAATTCTTAAATCTTCCTGAGCAGGTCACTATTCACGAGTTTGGCCATGCCTATTTCATGGGTATTCTTGCGAGCAACGAATTTGAAGAACCCTGGCTCGACGAGGGAGTGAATACCTACTGGGAGGCCAGGATTATGGACCATTTCTACGGCCCTGACGCAGGGATGATTGATCACCGCCTTTTCAAGGTTTCCGACAAGTCAGTCGGGAGACTGCCTTATATTATGTCTCCGGCCAGGCAGTTAGTAACCAACAGGGAGTATTCGTGGAATTACCCACGCGGATCATACTATATGATGTCGTATCAGAAGGCAGCCACCGTGCTTCATACCCTTACCGGCATAATCGGGGAAGAGACAATGAACAACGCATTCCGGGAGTATTACAACAAATGGGCTTTCAGGCATCCTACCGGCAGGGACTTCATTAATGTTGTCAGCGAGGCAGTCAGAAAAGAACATGGCGATAAATTCGGGCCTGACATGAACTGGTTTTTTGACCAGACTCTTTACGGGAACGGAATATGTGATTACAGGGTTTCTCAGATAGATAACAGGAAGTTCAGGAAGCCTGAAGGAAAGATGGATTACACCGATGAACCCGAAAACGAAGATTCCGGTACGGATTCGCTTTACACGGCTGTTGCAATGATCGACAGGGTGGGAGAGGTCATGCTTCCTGTCGAAGTGCTTATACATTTCACCAACGGAGATGAAGTTCTCGAGGTATGGGACGGCAGGGAGAGGTACAAGGATTTCACCTATACCGGTTTCCGCCAGATTGAATGGGTGAAGATCGACCCGGATTACAAGATCGCCATGGATGTGAATATGGTAAACAATTCATTGTCAGAAAGTCCCTCGCGCACTCCGGTACGCCGTATCGCAAACAAACTGCTTGCATTCTTTCAGTTCTATTTAAGTATAATGATGCTATAAAATATTTCGGCGATGAAGATTGTAAGTTCCTTAAAATCTGGGTTGAAACGTACATTCAGTGTGCGGACGGCTGTCCTTGTGACGTGGCTGTCCTTTTTCCTGCTCAGCATCCTGCTTTTTTATCCCCTGAGGGCTTCTCTTGGCAGCGCCTTCGGCAGCAGTATGATCACTGAAAGGCTGGCTGACGGTTTTGATATAGAGGTCTTTTCTGATCTGGGTAACGCGGGAAAAATTCTGGTTACATTCCTGGTTAACGGGGTAATCCTGACTTTCCTTGTTGCATTCATTTTAAATGCCTTTCTGACAGGAGGACTTTTTGGCATATTGGGAAAAGCCAACGGCAAGTTTTCGGCAAGGGAGTTTTTCAGAAGCGCCGCAGGGAATTTCCTTCCCTTTCTGGGGATAACATTTATCATGACGCTGATCATCGGCTTTGGAGTTCTGATTCTGAGCCTTGTTCCCATTGGAATTTCAGGTATGTCAGAAAATCCTGGTGCCAGTTCACATACTTACATCCGGATTGCAGGTGTTGTGCTGATTTTTCTGATCATGCCTGTATTTCTTCTTGTTTCCGATTACTCGAGGGCATGGAGGGCATCCAGGCTCGATGGATCATGCTTTGCAGCACTTGGGTATGGACTCGGGCGCACATTCAAAGGGTTCTGGAGGTCATATCTGCTGATGATAGTACTGATTATGCTTCAGATGCTGTTTCTGTTTATTGTATTTCTGATATTGCCGGCATGGAGCCCTTCGACTGGCGGAGGTGTAAGTCTGATGCTGATTGTATCACAACTGCTCCTGTTTGTCAGGCTGTTCCTCAAAACATGGAGATACGGAAGTGTAACATCCATGATGGAAAGCCTGGAAGAAGTGAAACATGAAGAACCACAGGTAGTTATTCAGACAGAACCGGTGGCGGACAATATGTTGTAAAGTTCGCACAGGAAATCCCGGTTGTCGGCACGGAGGTAATGCATTTTCCCGCCCATCCGGCTGAAGGTTTTGCAGTATCTCAGATAGTAGGACGGATTATCGGGTGAAGGTTCTCCCTGTTTGTTCCAGTCCCATTGATTTTCTGCAAGATCAACCACAACAATCAAATGGCCGCCGATGTGTTTCCCGTTCCGGATCTCAACATTCTGAGCCATTGACAGCGATTTCTCAAAAATCATTGGAGACATGATTGCTGATCCGACCGACAGATAGACTCCTCCACCGATGTTAGCAACACTGCCGGCATAACTAAGGAAGTCCCTTAGTGCAGTCCTGCCAATCGCTGCTCCGTTGTTTACGGGATGGGTATAAATGATATCATGTCCTATCATTGGATGTCCTGTAAACGGAATGCCAAGTTCATATGCAGCACATTGTACCGAATTCTGTTTAAAAGGGTGAGGGATACTCATGAAGCCTGACTTGATCCTGCGTTTCTTCACCGTTTCATACAGGTCAGCGGCTGATGCAGCATATCCGGGATCCACTTTGATTTTCTTTACTGTTTCGTCAGCCAGAAACTGCAAATCCGGAATGTAGAGTCCTTCCCTTGAGATCATTTTTCCAACCGATTCGCCATAGCCCAGCTTCTCAAATGCTCCGATTGTAATCGCCAGGTTTATGAAAAGACCTGTTTCCTGCCATATTCCGAATTGTCCCTTGTCAACATTCTCCTTCACATTTTCTCCCGATTCTCCCTGGAAAGCGAACTCCCAGTCGTGAATTATTCCCGCACCGTTGGTGGCCAGGTGAGTCACCCATCCCCGGCGGATTAGTTCAGTTAGAACAGGGCCCAGCCCGTTTTTTATAGTGTGGGCTCCAAAGGCAAGGATTACAGATCTGCTTTCTTTTCTGGCTTGAATAATTCTTGAAGCAGTTTCATTGATTATAACAGAGGCTTCCTCACCAAGGTTTTCAGGCCTGAATCCGGGCGATACTTGTTTATCGCGGAATATGATCTGGTTTTTCCTGTCATCCAGGCTTCGGATGAACAGCCGGTTCCGGTCAAATTTTTTGCTGGTCATCTATCTGATATTAAGCATTCCAAGTAGAATGTCCGCCTGTGAAAAGTCGGGGATTATAATATCGGCGCCAGCCTTTATCAGTCGTGTCCGCTTCCCGGGATTAAGGCCGAAACGCCTGAGTTCGTTGCTGGCAACTCCTGCAGTAAGTCCGCCGCGTTTGTGTGTCTCCCTGATTTCGACCGGTCCGTCGCCGAAAGTGATAATTGATGCTGCTTCTTCTTTTCCTATCGAATCAAGAATTGAGTCGAGCACCATCTTTTTTGCCTCGGCATTTATATTGCCTGTTCCCCCGTATATCCTGTCTTCAAACAGGTAATCGTGACCCAGAAGAGCTGCTTCGTGCTTTACATCGGCGGTATCTGTCCCGCTTGTAAGCCAGAGTTTGATTCCCTTGTCATAAAGAAGCTTTATAAAGGGGATGGCATTTTTGATCGTCTGGTCATCGATTGTTATTTCTCCCCGCCTGAGTTTTTCTTCGCGTCCTCTTACCAAAGCAAGAAGATCTTCGTTATAAATCTCCTTGTAACCGTGAGCATCCAGTATCTCTCCTTCTGCAACAAACCCAAATTCCCTGACAAGTCCCGCAAGATGAACCATTTGCCGTAGAGTCTGGATGCCCGTGGTTTTATCAATAAGGTCGTCGACTGCCGATTTTACTTTTGTGAAAACTGTTTCATCAGCATCCTCATACCTGTCGCCCAGAATTGCCCTTATCATCATTGGAGCCATTATCTGTTCCCATCCTTCGCGGAGAGTAGATATTGTTCCGTCGTTGTCGAAGATGGCATGTTTTATTTCCGGATACCTGTGCCATCGTGTTATTATTTCGATTTCGGAATCTTCATGATATTTCGCCTGTCTTATGTCTTCGGCAATGTCGGGGTGATAAATATAATCGGCATCAGTGGCTATGCCCATCACTTCCTCCTGAGTGGCCGTGCCGGTCTGAAAGAGTTTCTGAACTGTTACCCCGGCAGTGAAAGTTCCCAGTCTGCCGGCTGTTCCGAGAGAATATCCCGCAGCAATTGCTGCAGCAGCTCCTGCAAGATAGCTGTCGCCAGCTCCCACTGTATCCGTCCTTGAAGTTATCATCATCGATTCTATCTCAAGTATTCCCTTATCGTCGATTACAATGGAACCACGGCTGCCCCTGGTAATGAACAGAGGCTTCATGTATCTCTCGAATAGCCTTTCTGCCGCATGTATCACTTCGGGGTATGAAACGATTTCATCAGGATTCTTGTTCACCCTGCAAAGCCTTGCAGCCTCCCTGTCATTCATCTTCCTTAAAGAGCCCGTATACTGGTCGGAGAAATGTCTGCTGTCGGTAATGAAAATCCTGTCGGGGAACTGTTGGATTACATCCGTGATTTTTTGTCTGAGATACTGAGTGTGGATGCCTGAGGGAACCTGCTGGTTTATAATTACCAGGTCAACTTCGTGCAGTTCAACCCTGAGGCTGGCAATGATCCTGTCAGAAGTTTCTTCTGAAAGGATATTGAAATTACCAAAATCGATACGGCTCTGTTCATCCTCATCAATATGCGGTTTTATGTAAACATGGGTTGCCCAGTTTTTTTCCTGTACCATCATATTACGGGTATTTATTCCGTTGCCGTTCATGATCCCAATCATTTCTGCCCCAAAAGGATCGCTGCCGATGACGCCGAAAGCCCTTACATCCTTAACTCCAAGTGAGGTTAAGTTGTTTGCTACATTTCCTGCCCCTCCCAGGGAATACTTTTGCTGCAGGACAGGGGTGGTGGGCTTTCCGGTTTCAATCGAGATTTCGCTTTTTGATTCATCGACGAACCAGTAGGCATCGAGGCAGAAGTCTCCGATAACAGCTATTTTTGACTCTTTGATTTTGTCCAGTACTTCCTTAAGAAATTGCGGTGACATTATGTTATTTTTTATTTGCCATAGAAATAGTCTTCCACAATAATACATATTGTGTGCAGGACAGGCATGCAAAGTTCCTGGACCCAGGCGGTTCTTGTCTCCGGAACATTGATAATCAGGTCGCAATACTGCTTCATCTTGCCACCCGTGTGGCCTGTCATCCCGATGACGTTCAGATTAAGGGCTTTGGCTGTGATACAGGCGTCGATTACATTCGCGGAGTTTCCTGATGTGCTCAATCCGATCAGAATATCTCCCTCATTTCCATAGCCTATAATCTGCTGGGCAAAAACAAGCGAAGGTCCGGTATCATTGCTTATTGCAGTTGAAAGAGCAGTGTTTGAAGAAAGGGATATAGCAGGCAGAGCATGATTTAATTTCTCGCCCAGGAACCCGCCTCTCGAAGAAGATATTTCATAAAGTCTGTCAATAAGTGATTGATCGAGAGGTCTTTCTTTCTCAAAACTTTTCATGAGTTCTGCGGTGAAATGTTCGGCGTCGGCGCTGCTTCCGCCGTTTCCGCAGACAAGCAGTTTGCCTCCGCCTGAATAACATTTCATAATCATTTTTGAAGCGTCGGCAATACTGCCTTTTAGTCCGGACAGGACAGGATACCTCTGGCAGAGTATATCCAGGTGATTGTTTGTTTTACTCATTGTGCTGCCTTAGAGTGGTTGAATTGTTGTTTTCTGTGAATGCATCAATAGCCTTTTTAACCGATCCGTGTAGAAGGAGGAGCTTTCTTGATGTTTCGGGATCGAGTCCAAGTTCGTCGGAAATCATCCTGGTTCCCCTCCGGATAAGTTTCTGGTTGGTAAGCTGCATGTTTACCATTTTATTCCCCTTAACTCTTCCCAGCCTTATCATGGTTGAAGTAGTGATCATGTTGAGAACCAGTTTCTGGGCTGTTCCTGCTTTCATCCTGGTACTTCCGGTAACGAATTCGGGTCCGGAGACCACCTCGATTGCCACATCGGCATTCTCAGCGACCTGGGTTCCTGGGTTGCAGGTAATGGCGCCGGTGAAAATCCCGTGGAGGCGGGCTCTTTTTAATGCTCCGATGACATAAGGCGTTGTGCCTGAGGCAGCAATACCCACGACCACATCGGCGGGGGTGGGATTGAATGCCAGTATGTCGTTCCATCCCAGTTCTTCATTATCTTCAGCCATCTCCACTGCTTTTCTGATTGCCCTGTCGCCTCCTGCAATCAATCCAATAACATAACCATGATCGAGGCCAAAGGTGGGAGGTATTTCGGATGCATCCACAATGCCAAGGCGCCCGCTGGTTCCTGCGCCGATGTAAAAAAGCCTTCCTCCCTTCTTCATCCTTGTAACTATGGCTTCGACCAGCCGGGCGATTTCAGGTATTGATTTTCTTACAACAGCGGGGACTTTCTGGTCTTCCGCGTTTATTGATTCGAGCAATTCCGTTACCGGCATCTTATCCAGATTGTGGTAAAGGGATTCGGATTCTGTTACGATGGTCATAATCAAGTTCGTATTAAAGATCTGGCCCCTCATTCACCTCTTTCAGGAGGCTTAAAAGCTGAGGGTTTTCAAGCTCATAAGTTTTCCTTGTGGTACCGGATGAGTCCTTCAATCGGACCCTGACTGACAGAAGAGATAACAAAGCCGTTCTTTTTGAAGACTTCCTCAAGAATGTCCCTGAAGTGCCAGGCCACTGAGCCGGTAACTGCTATTTCCGTATCAGGCGGGGAAAGATAAAGCTTAAGGTTTCTGTGAACAAACTCCCCGAAAGAAGTTTCAACAAGCTCCCTGCAGTAGGATTCGCCGATATGATCCTTCAGGAATTTTACAAAACCTCCGATATATCGGCTGGGAAACACACCCCTGTATACATTGGATACAATTTCATCCTTTTCAGCCCCGTAAATTACCCTGAATTCATCTTTAAGCACTTCTGGCATAATTCCCCTGAGGAAATCGGCTATCAGCTTCTTGCCCAGGGCGGCTCCGCTTCCTTCATCACCCAGGATAAAGCCGAGGGGAGGAACATTGGCTGTGATATTTATACCGTCATAATAACCTGAGTTTGAACCGGTGCCGATCATGCAGATATAGCCAGCCCTGTTTCCAAGCAAACCCCTGGCTGCTCCGGTCAGGTCGGAATGAACATTAACCTTAACACCTGGAAGTGCTGAATTGATTGCATCCGCCACTTTAATCAGCATAGCCTCTCCAGCACAGCCGGCACCGTAGAACCAGACCACGTCGACAGTTGGATTATTCATTGCCGGAAGAACTTCCAGCGACACAACCTCACGTATAGTCTCCTTCGATACAAAATTGGGATTGAGTCCGATCGTTGGGACGATTCCGGTCTCTTCCGAACCGGATACGGCGCACCAGTTAGTTTTTGTTCCGCCGCTTTCAGCTATGAGTATCATATTTCAAAAATACAATAATTAACTCAAGTTACCAGCTTTGTCCCCTGAAGCTTTAGCGAAAGAGGGTTGCTGGCGAGCAGCTCAGGGCTCAGGGCTCAGGGCTCAGGGCTCCAGATTCTGCCAACTGTCTGCTGCCAACTGCCAACTTATAAGTGGTTGCTGGTTGCTGACTGTCTGACAGTACGTATTTATACTAACTGCAAAATAGGCTTTAACCCTATTATATGACTGAGTTCAAAAGGGTACTTTTGTTGTTAATAAAATAACAGAGCCTGATTTAATTAAGGATATCCTCAATGGAAAATTACCTGGA
Organism: uncultured Bacteroidales bacterium; assembly: GCA_963840965.1. GTDB lineage: Bacteria > Bacteroidota > Bacteroidia > Bacteroidales > VadinHA17 > LD21. The sequence goes on from CAWJAW010000006.1 coordinate 86,165, forward strand.
ACTTTTAAGGCAGGACATTAGGTTTGTGGAAGGTCTGAAAGCGTGTATGAATTGCGGTATCTGTACTGCAATTTGTCCCGCTGCCGAATTCTACGACTATGATCCGCGGAAAATTGTTGACACCGTACAAAAGGGTGATGATGAGGAGATTGAAGCACTCCTCAAGTCAGAGACAATCTGGTATTGCGGGGAGTGCATGTCGTGCAAGACGAGATGTCCCAGAGGCAATACACCGGCTCTGGTGGTGATGGCGCTCAGGACACTTTCCCAGAACCTGGGTTTCTTCACGGAATCGGAAAAGGGAAGGCAGCAGTTTGCTATCAAAAGGACTGTTGGTGAAAACATTTTCAAATACGGATATTGTGTTGCCACATATGCTGTAAGGCCTGATATGCATCTTGAGCAGGGGCCCATATGGCAGTATATACTCGATAACACTTATGATGTTTACGAGCGTCTCGGAGGTCAGATAAATGAACTGGGTGCAGGACCTCTGAGAAGAATCCCGGAAGACGCCAAGGAAGAGCTTAAGAAGATATTTGAGGTAACCGGCGGGACAGAATTATATGAGACTATAGAGAACCACTCAAGGAAAAAGGCCGCTGAAATGGGTCTTCAGTTCGATGAGGAAGGAATCGATAATGAATACTTCATTGAAACATACACTGCGTGTAACAAGAAACATACATTTTGACCTACAGCACAAATGAAGAAAAAAGAAGAGAACAGCAAAGTCTGGCGCGATTACCAGAAGGAAATTGCGGACGATCATTTCTTTTATGTAAGGTCGTGCATCAGGCAGAGTTTTTTCCCCGGCTCGGAACAGTTTTTCCTGCATCTTTTGCGTGATGTCCTGGGGAAGGATGTATATGAGAATCCGTCGCATACTACCTGCACGGGAATAGGTTATCATGCAGACGTAGTGCCTTTTTCTACCATTCAGACTGTAATTGCCCGTCATTACGCCCTTATGAAGGAGGCAGGGTACAAAAATATTGCAATCTCATGCGTGACTTCCTTCGGGATCTACACCGAGATACTTGAGACATGGAAGCATTTTCCCGAAGAGCTTGAGAAAACAAGGGATTATCTGTACAAGGCAACGGGTCGTGAGTTTGATGTGCCTGAAAATGTTGTCCATACAAGTGATATCATATACAAGTTCCGCGACGCTATAGCTGCTAAGGCTAAGTTTCCGCTTGTTAACAAATTAACGGGAGAACCTCTCAGGGTGGTGGAACATATCGGATGCCACTATGCAAAGATATTTCCCAAATACGGAGTGGGGGGAGCGGAGTTTCCTCATGTTCTCAGCGGCATGATTGAGTCGTGGGGGGGACAGGTTGTTGATTATCCGGAAAGAAGACATTGCTGCGGTTTCGGATTCAGACAATATCTTGTTCAGGCAAACCGCGGGTATTCATTGTCAAATACAGTCAAGAAGTTTACATCAATGAAGCCATTCAAGCCCGACCTGGTACTTACCAATTGTCCGGGGTGCACCATGTTCATGGATAAGTGGCAGTATACCATAAAGGAGATGGAAGGAACCACTTTCGGAGCTGACGGTGAGTCAATTCCTGTCCTTACATATGAGGAGCTTGCCGCGCTGGTGATGGGCTATAATCCATGGGATATAGGACTTCAGATCCATATGGTTCAGTCGGAGCCGCTTCTCAGGAAGATGGGAATTGAATTTGATCCGCGCGATAAATTCAAGACCAAGGACGGAAGGCAGATGCCGATTCCGGAAAATCTGATAAACTCCTGAGATGATTCCTAATGTTATTGTGATAGGAGGGGGAACCGCCGGAATGGAAGCGGCCGGTCGTCTGGCGAGGGCAGGACTGTCGGTGACTCTTATAGAGAAGGGAAAGGATCTGGGAGGGCATCTCAAGGATTGGTACCATCTATTTCCGGACCGCCGCAGCAGCGACGAAGTCCTGGAATATCTTAAAGATCAGGTCTCCCATAAGAATATAAGGTTGCTTACCGGACAGCATGTGACCGGATTTGACCATAAGGCTAACAAATTCATGGTAAGTACCGGAGATGGAGAAACGATAACGGGTGATGCCTTGTTGCTGGCAACCGGTTTTGACCTTTTCAGAAGCGAAAGAAAGGAAGAATACGGTTATGGCATTTATGATAATGTAATCACCTCAGCCGACCTTGAAGCGATGTTCAGGAAGAAAGAGGTTAAACTGGCTAATGGCAGAAAGCCTGATAGGATTGGATTTATACATTGTGTGGGTTCGAGGGATGAGAAAGTCGGCAATATATACTGTTCGAAGCTTTGTTGCGTCACTGCTGTGAAGCAGGCCATAGAGATAAAAAAGAACTTTCCGGCCAGCAAGGTCTTTTGTTTTTATATGGATATGAGGATGGGGGGAGCCCTGTATGAAGAACTTTACAAGGAAGCCCAGGAAAAGTATTCCGTTAGTTTCATTCGCGGGAAAGTGTCGGAAGTAGCTGTAAACATAAACAAACACCTGGTTGCAAAAGTCGAGGATACCCTTGTGGGAAGGCCCCTGAAAATGGAGCTCGACATGCTTGTACTGATGGCTGGGATGGAAATGGCGGAAGATAGTATCAGACTTGCGAAGGAGACAAATCTTCAAATGGGAGAGAACAGGTTTTTCAAGCCGGCCGACCATCACTTTGGAACCAATATGGGTAATGTAAACGGAGTCTTTTATGCAGGAGCCTGCACTGCTCCGCTGAATATAACAGAAACCATCTCACATGCCCGGAGCGCAGTTACCGAGATTGTTAATTATCTGAACATCAGAAAAGAGTAATATGGAGAAATTCGGATTTTCCCTGTCGAAAGCCCGTGTAATCGACTATGATGCAAACGACCGCAGCATTGTCTCTTACATTCTCGAAAGGGAGCCAAGCCTTAATCTCTGTATCGAGTGCGGATGCTGTTCAGCTGCCTGCACTACCGGGAATTTCACAGGATTTAGTCTGCGGGAGATACATATACTTTTAAAGAGGGGAGAGAATGATCTGGTAAGGGAGAAGATAAGGAAATGCATGCTTTGCGGAAAATGCATTCTGGTCTGCCCGAGAGGTGTAAACACCAGAAATGTGGTATTCCTTGCAAAACAGGCGTTCGTAAAAAATGAATGCTATGAATTTTGATCCTTTCGTCATACCGTTCAATATAGGGCTGTACTTCATACTCATCTATGCTGTAGTCAGGAGCGTTATATGGTTCAGGGAGCTTTCAAGGCCTGACAAACTGAGGCTTCAGAGAGGATTCTTCGGGAAGGCTTTCGGCCAGAGTCTGAAGGAGATTTTTCTCGAAAGCCTTATCCACAGAAAGATACTTAAGTCGAATCCCCGCCTGGGTTACATGCATATGAGCCTTGCCTTCGGATGGTTTCTTCTGATACTTTTCGGAACCATCGAGGCCGATATCTTCGGAGAACGGCATCTTAACCCGCCCTACAAGGCCATCTTCTTCAAATTTTTCAGTCCCGACCATGGAAAGACCTTTTTTGAATCCTCCTATGCTTTTTTAATGGACCTGATCCTGGCTTTTATCCTTTCGGGTCTGGTTCTGGCAGTTACAAAGCGGTTTTTTTCAGGGGTTGTCGGGATGAAAAAGACAACAAAGCTCAAGCCACTTGACAAGGTTGCCCTTACTTCCCTGTGGCTTATATTTCCAAGCCGCCTTATTGCAGAGAGTCTGACCAGCGGTGCCTACGGTACAGGCAGCTTTCTGACAGGAAATCTGGGGGCTGCCCTGGCATCCTTTCTTCCTGCGAATGAACTGGCCTATCCTTTCTGGTGGCTGTATTCGCTGTCGCTGGGTACATTTTTCGTTTTGCTTCCACTTACCAGATACCTTCACATACCTACTGAGTTGTTCCTGATATTTATGAGAAATTCGGGAATCAGGACAGGCGACAAGCCCGGAAGCTTCTCCGAGGTGGAAGTTCACTCTTGTTCTTCCTGCGGAATGTGCATCGATGTTTGCCAGCTTGGTTTTTCAGCAGGTATTCATAGCATTCAGGCGACATATCTGATGAAGGGAATCAGGAACAGTGATTATATTCATGAGATTGCCCACAACTGCCTGATGTGCGGAAGGTGTGACCAGATATGTCCGGTAGGCATTGAGATATCACCTATAAGGATGATCGTCAGGCGAATCGAAGAAAATGACCGGGTGTATGAGAACAGCTGGAAGGGATATTTCAGGAACAGGCTGAATGTGCCTGCCGCAAAACAGAACCACAAACCATCATCATATGACTTTCTTCCCGCACCGGTATCCAGGAAGGCTGATGTGCTTTACTTTGCCGGGTGCATGACGCATCTTACTCCCTCAATCAAAAAAGCCATGGTGAAGATTCTGGATGCATCAGGAATCAACTGGTCGTTCATTGACGAGGATGGTGGAGTATGCTGTGGCAGACCCCTGATGCTGGCAGGAAATGACAGGGAAGCAAGGGAACTTATCAATTTTAACTCTCAGCTTATCTGGAAATCCGGAGCGCATACCCTGGTAACATCGTGCCCTATATGCTATAAGGTGTTCCGGGAGAGCTATTACCTGGATGTTGAAGTCCTTCATCATTCCCAGTTTATAAAAAAACTTATTGATGAAGGGCTTGTTAGTATGAATTTCCTTCAGGAACGGGTCACATACCATACTCCATGCGAACTCGGACGACGTTCAGGAGTGTATGAAGAGCCAAAAGAGGTTATCAGGCATGTGGCAACCCTGGAGCCAACAGGTTATGATGATGAGAATTCATTATGCTGCGGAGGTAGTCTGGGAAACATAATGCTCAGTCAGGAAAAGAGGCACGGAATAGCTGTGGATGTTACGGCGAAGCTGACTGCAAATGAACCTGATTCGCTTATTACTGCCTGCCCCCTGTGTAAAAAAACCCTTGCTCAGGCAACCAGTTCCCGTGTGATGGATATTGCCGAACTGGTCGCAGGAGCAATTGCAGATGTACCGGCACTAAAAAAAAATCCATCACGGCATAAAAAGAAGGTTGCAAAAGTGTCGGCAGCATCCTTATGATCACCATTTTACTTAAAATGTTAATAACTTATTCATTTGTGTGAAAAAGGATGGTATTATATTTGCAGTTTTCGCGAACTGAATGAATACTCTAAATGTTAATATTACGTTATAATAAAGTTGTTAGTCAAAAAATACCATAATATGAAAGGAAAAATCTTTACCCTTTTAAGTGTTGTTATGCTGTTGGTCTGGTCATGCGGGAGCGATTCTCCGAAGGCAAATGTATCGGAAAAAGCCGTAGTGCAGGAATCAGACGGGACCTTTGCGCTTAGCCTCGACGACGCTGCATGCTACAGTGACGCTGAAAATCCTGCAAGCAATACTGCTGAATGGAAGGTTGTTGTGTCGGAACCGGGAACCTACAAGGTATGGCTTTCAAGTGCGACCAGGGACACTACTGATCTCAGCTACATCAACTCTGTCAGGATAAGTCTTCTCGACAAGCTTATAGAAGTCGATCCGGTCATCGACAGGGTAGTTCTTGATTCCAAGGAAGTATCATTTCCCTATTTCAGGGCTGATTCCTATGCCGGATCGTTCTATTTTTCAGAACCCGGGGAATACAGTATCCAGGTAATCAGTGAAAAAATACTGCCGAAGGAAGCAATGAACAGCAGCAAGGAGGAGAGTATCGATACCAAACTGGTTTCGGTGATACTTACTCCGATGACCCGCTGATTATTGCCTCAATCCAAAGCCTCGCATTTACAAAGGCTTTTATCCATGGCGTGACTTCATCCAGTCTTCTGTCTGAAGGATAATATCCGCATTGCCACGGGAAGAATGATCTTTCGAGGTGAGGCATCATTATAAGATGGCGACCATCGTCAGAGCATAGCCCGGCCACGTCACATGCTGAACCATTAGGATTTGCCGGGTAAGTACTTTTACTGTATTTAAGTACAACATTGTATTTTTCTTCAGGATTTGGCAGGCTGAACTGCCCTTCGCCATGCGCCACCCAGATGCCCAGTTCCATTCCTGCCATGTTCCCAAGCATTACCGAATTGTTGGATGGTATTTTCACTCCCAGAAAAGAGGATTCGAATTTTCCTGATTTGTTGTGAAGAAGCTTCACCTTTTTCTTATGTTCGGGATAGACAAGGTCGAGCTCAGCCATAAGCTGGCAGCCATTGCATACTCCAAGCGAAAGAGTGTCGGGCCTCGAATAGAAATTATAAAGAGCCTTACGCGCCCTTTCATTGTATTTGAATGCTCCGGCCCAGCCCTTTGCAGAACCAAGGACATCGGAATTGGAGAACCCTCCGACAAACACAATCATATTCAAATCGTCGAGGGTCTCCCTGCCGCTTATAAGGTCGGTCATGTGAACATCCTTCACATCAAATCCGGCAAGCCACAATGCATAAGCCATTTCCCTGTCTCCATTTACTCCTTTTTCACGGATTATGGCTGCCCTGGTGCCCCATTTTTTCCTGCGGTCGGGAGATATTCCGAGTGACTTGAAGTTACCCTGGCAGCTTCCCAGGTCGAATCGGAGAGGACTCTTCCCGTAAGTTTCATATCTCTCCCCGGCTGATTCTCTGCCACTCTGAAGGCGGTCAAAGAGATAGGAAGTATGGAACCACAAATCTCTGAGATGGTCGATGTCAAAGGACCAGGTTTCATCATTGCTGGTTATTTTCAGTATCCTTCCATTGACTGGGTGCCCTATTGCTAGGTACGATATGCCATGTTCGAGCAGTATCTCAGCTATTTCGTTCACATCATTTACCTGAATGATGATTCCAGGATTCTGGCTGAAAAGAATTTTAACGTTATCCTTTTCAATAAGGGCTGAAAGGTCGATGGCAGCTCCTCCTTCCGTATTTGAAAAACACATTTCGAGGAGAGTAGTTAACATCCCGCCGGCCGAAATATCATGTCCTGCCAGGATTTTGCCATTTTTAATAAGATACTGCACCGTATTGAAAGCTTCGGTAAAATAGACCGGATCTGAAACAGAAGGGGCTTCGCCTCCTATTCTGTTCATCACCTGTGAAAAACAGCTTCCGCCAGTTTTGAATCCGTCCCTGCTCATGTCGATATAGATCAGGCTGGTATATGGATCATTGACCATGACGGGCTCGACAATCTTTCTGATATTGCTGATTTCGGCAGCGGCGGAAATTATTACTGTTCCTGGGGAAAGAACCGATTGATGTGGATATTTCTGTGTCATAGACAGGCTGTCCTTGCCTGTTGGAATGTTGATCCCGAGGTCGATGGCGAATTTGCCGGCCGCTCTAACCGCTTTATAAAGCCGTGCGTCTTCACCCTTATTTTTGCAAGGCCAGGTCCAGTTGGCTGAAAGTGATACACTTTTAATCCCGTCGGCAAGCGGTGCCCAGATAATATTGGTCAGTGCTTCGGCGATTGACAGCACTGAACCTGCCTCAGGATCAAGAAGTCCGGCAGCGGGAGCATGTCCAATTGCCACTGCCATCCCTTTGACCCCCCTGTAATCGAGTGCTATGGCACCGAGGTTGTTAAGCGGAAGCTGGAGCGGCCCGGCACATTGTTGTTTGGCGATTCTTCCGGTAACCGACCGGTCAACCTTGTTGGTCAGCCAGTCCTTACATGCCACTTCCTCAAGCTGCAGTACCTTTTCAATGTATTCCGGAATCTGCCTGGCTGTGTATTCCGGATTGCTGAATTGTGTTTCTTCGGTTACATCGGTTATGACCGTCCTGGGCGGATTGCCGAAGAGGGATTCCAGCTCAAGATCGACGGGTTTTTCCCCTGTTTTTCCATTGTAGAAGGTGAAACGGTGATCTCCGGTAATCTCCCCGATAATGTAAATCGGAGCCCTTTCTCTTTCTGCTATCTTGATGAGCTCTTCAACATCCGCGGATCTCATAACAAGACCCATTCTTTCCTGCGATTCGTTACCAATGAGTTCTCTGGCCGAGAGGGTGGGGTCTCCTACCGGAAGCTTGCTGATATCTATCTTGCCTCCTGAGGCATCGACAAGTTCCGAAAGACAATTCAGATGTCCTCCGGCCCCATGATCATGAATCGACACTATCGGGTTTGATTCCGATTCCCCCAAAGCTCTTATGGCGTTGAAGACTCTTTTCTGCATTTCGGGGTTGGCCCTCTGGACTGCATTGAGCTCAATTGAGCTGTCGTACTTCCCGGTTTCCACCGAGGATACAGCGCCTCCACCCATTCCTATCCTGTAGTTATCGCCTCCGAGCAGGACTACCAGGTCGCCTTTTTTAGGGACATCTTTTTCCGATTCTTTCTTTTTCCCGATCCCGATGCCTCCTGCAAGCATTACCACCTTGTCGTAACCGTATTTCTTAAGTTTTTCGAAATGTTCAAATGTGAGAACGGAACCGCAGATTAGAGGCTGACCGAATTTATTTCCGAAATCGCTTGCCCCGTTGGATGCCTTTATCAGAATGTCAGCCGGAGTGCGGTAAAGCCAGGGCCTCTCGGGAATCGCCTTTTCCCAGGGCCGTGCTCCGTCGGTTCTTGGGTAAGCAGTCATATAGACAGCAGTCCCTGCAATCGGGAATGAACCCTTGCCCCCGGCCATCCTGTCCCTTATTTCTCCTCCGGTACCTGTGGAGGCACCGTTGAAAGGCTCGACAGTGGTGGGGAAATTATGAGTCTCGGCCTTTAGTGAAAGCACCGATTCAAAATCCTTTACTGCAAAATAGTCGGGTTTGTCCTGTGATAACGGAGCAAACTGTTCTGCAACAGGTCCCTGCAGGAAAGCACAATTGTCCTTGTAGGCGGAGACGACCTTATTTCTATTGAAATGAGTGGTGTTTTTTATCAGCTGGAAAAGAGTTGAGTCTTTTTCTTCACCGTCAATGACAAATATTCCGTTGAATATTTTATGCCTGCAATGCTCTGAATTGACCTGTGAGAAACCAAAGACCTCGCTGTCGGTTAGTGGCCTGTCAAGAAACTTTGCTAGTCCCTCCAGGTATCCAATTTCATCTTCATTAAGAGCCAGTCCCTCTTTTTCGTTGTATGCCCTGATATCATAAATCCTGACAATCTCATCAGGCATGCGGTCAATTGTGAAAAGTTCCTGGCCGGGATTAATATAAAGCGCCTGTAGCATAGGATCGAAACCGGGATTGTCCATTTTGACTGGGAAAAATTCTTCAATCCTCGCGATTCCGCCGATTCCCATGTTCTGGGTTATCTCAACGGCGTTGGTGCTCCACGGAGTGATCATTTCCTTTCTCGGTCCCACATACCCTCCCTCAAGCGTGCTTTTTCCAAGCAACCGGGCTTCGCCGAAGAGCCAGACCAACTTTTCAATATCATCTTTTTTTAATTCGGTTGTTGTTCCGGCAGCAATTACGTTTCCTGACCTGTTTTCGAAGAATAGAATCATTTTTTTGTGTTAAATAATTGAATTATAATAGTATATATTTGGAATAAAAGATTGGCAATATTAAGCCAAAGTTAATGTTTGTTTCAGATATTTCTTTATTGTTGAGACCTCATGCCCGGAGTGAATGTAAGAAGCCATTTCATCAACTGTTTTTTATGACTTTCCAGGCTTTTTAAGTCCGCTTCTTTCCAGGAAAGCATCCATTGAAGGTTCCCTTCCCCTGAATTTGACATACAGATCCATGGGTCTTTCAGATTCTCCCTTTTCCAGGATATTCTTCCTGAAGGAATCAGCCACCTCCGGATTGAACAACCCTGATTCACTGAAGTGCATGAAAGCATCGGCGTCCAGCACCTCTGCCCATTTGTAGCCATAATAACCTGCTGCATATCCGCCGCTGAAAAGATGTGTGAATGAACAGCTCATATTCAGTGTGTTGTCGATGGGAAACATTTCAGTTCTGTTCATGGCCCTGACTTCAAATTCCTTTATGTCACCGGTGAAAGATTCGGTGATTGTATGCCATGCCATATCGAGCAAGGCAAATCCGAGCTGACGGTTGCAGGCATATCCTTCATTGAATGTTGCTGCATCCCTGATTCGTCCAATAAGTTCAGCCGGAATCTTTTCTCCGGTCCTGTGATGGATTGCCCAGGTGTCGAGCCATTCCTTTTCGAAGGCCCAGTTTTCCATGAACTGCGAGGGAAGTTCCACGAAGTCACGTGCAACATTTGTTCCTGAAAGGCCTTCGTAGCTGCAGTCCGACAACATACCGTGAAGAGCATGTCCGAATTCGTGAAGAAAAGTAGTGAGCTCGCTGAAGGTAAGAAGGGAAGGGTCCGAAAGTGTGGGTCTCGAAAAATTTGCCACGATCGATACCAGCGGTATTATCCTGAGTCCGCCATCTCTCCATTGGTCCCTGTAGCTGGTCATCCATGCCCCTCCGTTCTTTCCCGGCCTGGGATGGAAATCAGTATAGAGTATTGACAAAAGGGAATCATCCCTGTCAGAGACCTCGTAAACTATAACCTCTTCGTGGTAGACAGGTATTGAATTGCTTCGTTCAAACCTCAGTCCGAACAGCCGGTGGCAAAGCGAGAAGATTGCATCAGTGACCTTGTCAAGAGGAAAATAGGGTTTCAGTATTTCATCGTCAATTTTGTGCTTTTCTTTCTTAAGCTTTTCAGACCAGAATGCCAGGTCCCATCGTTCAATCCTTCCATTGTGACCCATCCCGCCTGCGAAACCGGCAATATTCCGGAAATCCCTTTCCGCTGCTTCACTAGATGCAGAGTAAAGTTCATCGAGGAATGACTCTACCTTCCTGGGAGTTTCGGCCATGCGATCGGCAAGAGCCATTTCTGCGAAGTTCGAGAACCCAAGCAGTCGCGCTGTTTCGAGCCGGAGATTTACTATACGTGCCACGAGCGTCCTGTTGTCTTTTTCATTGTTTCGGAACGATCTGGATGCATAGGCCCGGAGCATCTTTTCACGTAGATTTCTCTTCTCAGAATACTGCATGAACGGGATGTAGCTGGGGTAATTCAGGGTGAATATCCAGCCAGTCTTGTTCCGTTTTTTCGCCTCCATCTCCGCCATTTCAACAATACCCGGAGGAAGACCTGCAATATCACCCGGGTCTTCAAGATGAAGTTCGAAGGCATTGGTTTCATCAAGGACATTCTCCTCGAACTTCAGTGTCAGCTTTGAAAGTTCCTCAGATATTTCCCTGAATCTCTGTTTGTCGTGCTCATTCAACCCTGCACCTCCAAGCATAAAACCGCGGTATTTTTTTTCAAGAAGCATCTTCTGTTCCATCGTAAGATCAGCAGAGTCAGCAGAGCTCCGCACCGTCATTATTCTGGAGAAAAGTGCTTCATTCATTGAGATATCGTTAGAGAACCTTGTCAGAAGAGGAGATATTTCCTGAGTCGCCGCCTGTAGTTCCTTTGATGTCTCAGCACTGTTCAGGTTGAACAGGATGGCTGAGATCCTTCCGAGTTTCTGTCCGCACCTGTCAAGTGCAGCAACCGTGTTTTCGAAAGTCGGAAGATCGGGACAAGCAGTGATCTGTTCGATTTCAACAAGGGCAATCTTAATAGCTTCTTCTACAGCTGGTCGGTAATGGGGTATTTGAATCAGGTGAAAAGGAGGGGCCTCCCAGGGAGTATCCCAGTGCTCCAGCAACGGATTTGACATATCGGGAATAATTTTTTGATTAAGACTAGTCTTCAGGCTCATCATCATCTTCGCTTTCAGCCCTTTTGGCACCTGCATACTTTGAGGGATAGGGCAGGTTCCCCTTTTCTGCGAACCATAGAATCCTGTTCAGCAGATCGTCATTTCCGGAGTCGACTTTACCGAATTCAGGCAGCATGCTCTTTTTTGCATAGTGGAGAGCCTTTCCCTTGAGAGAAGAAAGGGGCGGATTCATCTCGTCGATCGGAATATTAGAAGGAAGAGCCGTGTAAGGAGTCAGATCGGAGGTGATTCCGAAACAATCAGCCATAGGATTAGCAATGGCATCCTGGACGTTCATGGGAGGCATTCCGAGTATCTGTTCGATCGTCCTTACCATCGATGGCTGTGTGTAATATGTGCTTATTGTCTTCCTGAGCCTTGAGTACGGGCTGATTACCAGTGCAGCTGTCCTGTATGAGGATACATGATCCCATCCGCCCTGTGAATCGTCTTCGACAACAAAAATCACGGTGTTTTCCCAGAAGCGGCTCTTGCTGAATGCTTCAACTATCTTTCCAAGGGCGGCGTCGTTGTCAGCCACCATTGCCCTGGGGGTTGGAAATCCGGGCCTCACACCCGCGGTATGATCGTTTGGCAGGGCAATAATCATAAGTTCGGGCATCGCATCGCCTGGCATTGCCTCGTATTCGCGAAGTTCCCTTATAAGATCGTCGGCCCTCATCAAGTCGGTAAAGACATGAGGACCGTAGGAGGGATAGGTAGGAGAGAGAATATGCCTTACAGGCTCAATTGTGGTTACATTTCTGAATGGAACCTTTTCCCCGTTCCTGTATTTATTGTATACATCAGTCCATGTCACGTTGTAATCAAAGACAGGAGAGGAAGCTTCACCGTAAATCCTGACGGACCTTCCGTGCTTCAATGCATTGTCCCAGATAAATCCTGTCGGAGCATAGACAAGTGCATCTTCCTGAACATGGGGATAGCTTCTGAACCAGGCTCTCATATTCTTTTCAATATAGTCTGTCACTATCGAGGCGTCTGTCCACTGGTGTCCTTCGGCAGAACATTTTCCCGAAACGTGGAAGTTGTCCAGAAGTAGGAATTCCTCGCACAGACGGTGGGTGTTGGGGGTTACGTTGGCTCCGTAGGTGCATAAAGCCGGATCTCCTTTTCCCTGGGGCATGTCGCCCAGCAGCTGATCATAAGTCCTGTTTTCCTTAATTATATACAAAACATGCTTAAAAAGCGATGGTTCTCCAATCCTGTCGGGCACTGTTTTTGGGGCTATTCCGTTTCTCGGGGCTTCTCTTGCCAGCAAAGCCCGAGACAGATCGTTAAGGGCGATCACGGTATCAGTATATGACCTTAATGTTCGTCTGGCAGGAAATGGAATTGCGGATACAGATGCCTTCATGTTATGTGAATTGTAAATAGGATTGCTGGTGGCACTGGTTCTTGAAGGCTGTATGGCTCCTGCTGCTTCGAGGTTGGCAACATAAAGTTTGTCTTTGCCGGGCATAGTGGCCACTGCCGAGGGGTAAGCTCCAGTGGGTATGAAACCGGTAATTGTACTGGTTTTTCTACGGCCTTTTCTTGCAGACTTTTTAGCAAGCCTTATAACTGCCAGGGCGTTGTCCATACCGTTTGCGACAAACAGGTATTTCTCATCATCCGACAGGCACAGGCCATTGGGAGAGTCTCCGAAAAACGGATTTATTTCGGGTTGCAGCCTGACGCTGATGGTTTCCATTATTTCATCGATCAGAGTATTTAATACCATGACATTGTCACTGTTGGAGTTGGTCAGGTATACAAACCCGCCATGGCTGTCGCTTATAATTTCATTTGGATGCAGTCCGACAAGGATTTCCTTCAGTTTAATTCCTGTCTTTGAATCAATCACTGTTATGCTGCCTTCCCGGGTGCTTCCCCCTGCCTTATTGTTCACCCGGGCCAATCCCCATGGAACGCCGGCAACCTCAGTGTCGCCGGGAAGAGGAGTCCGTCCTGCCCAGTTTGTTACATAGAGTTTGCCAGCAGCCATTGTAATGCCATAGGGTGCAACACCAGCTTCGGCAACCCATATTGTATCGCCTGTTGTGAGATCCTGTTTTATAACTTTATTATTGCCGTTAAGAACCACATAAAGGTAATTTTGTTCCGACTCCCTGTTTATAAGGATTTCATTAGGAAGGGCCATGTCGGCAATATCGTCGCTCTTATATTCAAAAAGCTTTGAAAATTCAGCTACTGTACCGTCCCAAGTAGCCGATGCCACAAACGACCGGTCCTCCCTGTTGACGACACTCCAGTAGACTTCCGTTCGGCCGTCGTTATTGAGCCAGATTATTCCGGAATAAGTGTTGTTGGCTCCTCTCAGAAGGGGGTGAAAATTATTTTTGAGAACGAACCTGACTTCATCGGAACGGGTATCAATAAAAACAATGCTTGTTCGTTCCATCACTGCAGCCCACTGATTGTCGGGAGATAAGGCAACATCCATTGCATGGTTTTCCAACCCGTCGTCCCCGAAGAATATCTGCTTTCCGGCCGAATGAACGAGCCTGTTATATGGAAGCTGGATCCTGTCGAGGCCTGTTGTGACTTCGGTTTCCAGTGCAACCTGAGCACCTGCTGTTGAAAACAGGAGCAGCAGACAAAGTGTAAATAAATATTTCATCAGTATATAATTTTGATTTTAATGGTCTGATGGAACCCACATGTCTGAAAATTATAAACATGAGTGTTTGTGTATGCAATACATGTGGGTTTCATGAGATCTGATTTAATAGGTTATTTGTCAATCAGCCTGTATATTATGTCCAGGCAACAGTATTTGGACTACATCATCTAAGATAGCATAAATATCAAAAAAAAGACTGAAGGTTTAGTTCAGTCTTTATGTTTTTCAGAAGGGGAGATCACTTAGTTCATCGATTTCCGGCGGTGAATCCTCCAATGGCTGGCCGGAGTCCGGCATCTCATTCCTGACAGGTCCCGATGCCTTTTCAATTTTCCAGGCATCAAGGTTTGTAAAGTAATTAACGCGTCCGTCGCGTTCCCATCTGTTTCCCTTGAGGTTAAAAGATATTTTCACTTCCTCGTTTAGAAATGATTCATTGATAATGTCACATTTGTCCTGTACGAGCTGGAATTTTATATAATCGATGAAAACAGCGGAACCGCCGGTTTCCTTTTTCTCGATAACAAATTCACGTTTTCTGAACTTGTCGCTTACCTGGTTTACTGGCATTATTTCAACTATCCTGCCTGTGATCTCGAATGACATATTATTCTTCGTTTATTGTTATTTTATCAATACGGTCGCCCTGACGAATCTTATCAATGACATCGAGGCCTTCAATCACTTTTCCAAAGCATGTATGCTGGCCGTCGAGGTGGCTGGTGTTGGTTCTGCTGTGACAGATAAAGAACTGGGAGCCGCCTGTGTTTCTTCCGGCATGGGCCATTGACAGGACACCTTTGTCGTGATACTGGTTTCCGCCTGAAAGCTCGCAGGGGATCTTGTATCCCGGACCGCCGGTTCCAATCCTGGGATCGCTCATGTCCTTCGAGAAGGGACAACCGCCCTGGATAACGAAATCGGGGATAACCCGGTGAAAAGCAAGTCCGTCATAGAATCCTTCTCCGGCAAGTTTAACGAAGTTTTCTACGGTACCAGGGGCATCATCCTCATAGAAGCTTACTTTCATAATGCCTTTTGCGGTATTGATTTCTGCTGTTCTCATGCTATTCAACTATGTCAAGAAGTTCAACTTCGAAAATAAGAGTGGAGAAGGGCTTGATAAGTTCTCCGGCCTGATTGGGACCATAACCCAGATCCTGAGGAAGGAAAATCCTGAATTTTGAACCGACGGGCATAAGCTGAAGAGCCTCTGTCCAGCCTGAAATAACGCCTGCCAGAGGGAACTGTACCGGTTCGCCTTCTACCGAAGAGTCAAACTCCGTACCGTCGATAAGAGTTCCGACATAATGCACTTTAACGGTGCTGTTGATTGAAGGCTTAATTCCGGTTCCCATTGTGATAACCTCATACTGAAGTCCGCTCGGTGTAACAGTAACGCCGGTTTTTTCCTTGTTATTTGCCAGGAATGCCTCATTCTCTGCTATATAGTCCTTATATTGTAGTTTGTCCTGTTCAGCCTGTCTTTCTGCCATCTCAGCCTGACGGCCGGTTACATACGACATAATGACGCCCCTTGCAATTTCATCGGTCATTTCAGGCTTTCCATTTTCGCTGTCGAGCATTGCTTTTGCCACGATTTTTGGATTCAACCGGAGCGAATCAGCCTCCAGTTGATTGAAATTGTAGATCCCGAAGGCATATGAAAGCGAGTCCTCACTGGTTTTTATTTTGGCATTTGATATGGACTGCTTTGCACATGAGCCAAGCATGAGGGCAAAGACACTGGTAAGAACAATTAATCCCTTGATTTTCATTTGATATCGATTTAAATTTATAAATTTTGGCAAAGATAATACTTTGACCTCAGTAAAAAAGACCGGATAATATAATTTTTCAAATTTTTACCGCACGGATAATCTGCCTTTTTCCGGGAGGCCCAGGCAGGAGAGTTACATCGAAACCGGCTTTTTTAAGTGACCTTTGAACGCTTCCCTTTGCAGAGTATGTTACAAACACTCCACCGGTTACGGTTAAGGAAGAAATTTTTTCAAAAACCTCACCGGTCCACATTTCCGGCTGTTTGTCCGGACCAAACGCATCGAAATATATCAGGTCATAGGGTCCTTCAGGTGCTGCTTTTGTAAGGTCACCTTCAATCTTGGTGAGAGTAAATGTACTGGTAATTTCGATCGGGGTGTTCCATGGACAGGAATGTATAAGGCTGAATAATCGGGCTTCCGAACCGGGAAATAACCCGGAATAGTTAAGTCTTCCTGTTATTTCAGCCGGAAGAGGATATTTTTCAATAGAGGTGTAGTAAATTTTCCTGTTGGCTTTTGATGATTCTATAGCAGTCATGTAGGCATTCAGTCCGGTTCCGAAACCAACCTCGAAAATACTGACAGGATTTAAGTCTGTATGTTTCAAACAGCTGTTGATAAAAATGAACTGTGATTCCTGAACCGCTCCATGGATTGAGTGATAATGTTCTGAAAGCTCAGGGACAAAAAGAGTATGGGATCCGTCTTCGGTCAGAATTATCTCAGTCATCACCAGCTTGAATCATACCACGAGCGGACATCGGTGGCTATCATTCCGGCCATTCGGGCAGCCTCGAGTCCAAGATCACCATCTTCGAAAACTTCAATATCAGGTGGTTCAACCTTCATCATTTCCGCGCATTTGAGGAATGTCTCGGGGTGAGGCTTGAAGTTGTCAACATCGTTAGCCGTTACTATGATATCGAAATATTTCCTGAGGCCGGTTATAGTAAGGGTTCTCTCAACCGCTTCCCTGTGACCGCCGGTTCCAACCGCCATTGGAATTTTGCCATGATATTTTCTCACTATATCAGCCACGGGTGCGATTTCCCTGACATTATGCTGGACCATGAAGTACTGGTCAAGCTTTTCACTTACTATCTGATCTACAGAAACCTTTCCCTCCAAACCGCTGTTCTTGATAATTTCGGAGGCAATAAGCCATCCCGGGCTTCCTGTGTGCAGCCGGAGAAATGCCGTATCAATTCTGGCTCCGTATTTTTTACAAGCCACCTGCCATCCTTGAAAATGATAGGGCATTGTATCAGCAAGAGTTCCGTCAAGGTCAAAAATCAATCCCTTCACCCCGGGTTGGATGTCATACTTCATAAGCTGAAAAAATTAAGGGGCAAAGGTAAGCAAACTTTCTATTTAACCCTCAGGTTCGCCTGGTTTTCGAACCACAGGCAATCGTTCCGAAGTCTTTTGGCGAGGCTGTTCCGCTTGTCTATTCCGTTGAAGAATTCGTCGAGATACCTTATCATACCCACTTTTGTTTTTTCAGGCAGATATGGGAATGAGCTTACCACACTGTAGAACTCATCCTTCTTTTCAGCAAACTCGTTCAATATTTCGATAAACCGGTCTTCGCTCCGGCAAACTGCCATATACAGACGTTGCCTGACGTGTTCGATGGGAAGGTCGGTAAAGGGAACAGCGTAATTGGTGTTTACCAGGCCTGAATAATCAAAATCATAAGCCACGATGAGATTGTCATTTGCCCGTGGGTTTTCCTTTTCCTGAAGAAGGATTACATTATGATGGATGGGAACCGACCAGTCGGTGTTACCAATCATGTAATTAAAAACGGCAACCTGGTCGAGCATATCCTGTCTGATTTCCCTCTGTGTCAGTTTTCTTTCAACCTCGAGTGTTGCAGTCCTACGTTCAAGTACTTCCACAGGCTCTATCGCAAAACCATACTGGGTAAGGGATTTCTTTTCCCTTGCGGTGTTCAGGTAAGTGATCCTGAAAAGCCTTACTCTCAGACTGTGATCTGTTACAACGTTGAACAGCTTGTAGGCAAGGTATTCCTTTAGTATGTATTGTTCGAAACCGCCTTTGCAATAGGGAACTATCTTGAGTTTGTTAATCCCTGAAAATTCCGAATCGATTGAATCCGTGACCTTGAAATTCAGCATCATGGGAGGAAAATCGCAGATTGCTGTCCGGCGTATGTTACCGCGTGCCCTGACCTTTAAGTTCTTAACCACCGAGTCTTTTTCGCTCAGGTGATAAGTAAGGACCGCAGGCAGATAAAGAGTATCTGATTTATACCTCTTATACGTTTTAATATCAAATTTCAGGGATATCTCAAGCAGATCATCGGAGTCGAAAAGAGTGACTTTAACATCCTGGGTGTCACTGACTGCAAAGTTGGCGTCGAGCGAGTCGACCTGGGCTGAAAGGGTTGCTGTCAGACTTACCATGGTGAGAATAATCAGATAGATCCTTTTCATACTTAAGGTTATTAAAGGCTTGTAACTCAATACCGAATATCTAAAGAGCGAAGAAAGTCCATAAATATTTTCCGGTCGGGCCAAATTTTCATGTTATAACATTGTTATAACATCCGAAAAGGCATTTTTACCTTATAAATTTAAACCTTTTAATGGTTCCGGTCAATTTTATATTTCAGCTTTTCACAATCTAAGCACACTGATTAGATCAGGTCCGGCGGAACAGATCTCCCTTGTTTCTAATTACACGAGGCAAGATATTCTTTAACCTGCCTGTATACATTTTCAGAGGTGAATCCGAATTTCTCATCTAGTACCTTGTAGGGAGCGGAATAACCGAATCCCGGCACTCCATACACTTTACCCAGCGGGCCGGCAAGACCTTGAAGTGTAACCGGTAGTCCTGCGGTTAGGCCGAACACAGGTACGCCGTCGGGAACAACAGAAAGCTGGTATTCAATCGGTTGATTTCTGAACAGCCCTTCGGAAGGAGCTGACACTATCCTTATTTTAATACCTTCATTCCTGAGGAGTTCGGCTCCGCCAGTCAGAGTGGCTACTTCTGATCCGCTGGCCAGAAGTATCACGTCGGGAGTACCCTGACAATCAGCAACAATGTAAGCCCCCTTGGCCGTCTTAAGAGCATCTTCATATCTCGAATTGCCTGAAGCCGGAAGGTCGGCAATGTTCTGGCGCGAAAGAAGCAGGGCGGTTGGTGAAGTCTTGTTTTCCAGTGCAAGTTTCCACGACACTGTTGTTTCGGCTGAATCGGCAGGCCTCAGAACTATCATGCTGTTGGAGCCGCTGTGATTTTTCATCTGTTCCATTAGTCTGATCTGAGCCTCTTGTTCCACTGGCTGATGTGTGGGCCCATCCTCGCCAACGCGGAATGCATCATGCGTCCAGATGTATTTCACGGGGAGTTCCATAAGGCAGGCAAGCCTTACTGCAGGTTTCATATAGTCTGAGAAGACGAAGAAGGTTCCACAGGCAGGGATTACGCCTCCGTGGAGTGCCATGCCGTTCATAACTGCAGCCATGGTGAGTTCTGCCACACCCGCCTGTAGGAATGCGCCGGAGAAATCGCCTTTTGAGAATGCCTTTGTCTTTTTAAGGAAGCCGTCGGTCTTATCGGAGTTGGACAGGTCGGCCGAGGCGACTATCATGTTTTCGATTTTTGAAGCCAGAACAGCAAGGACGGTAGAAGAAGCTGCCCTTGTAGCTGAATTTTCCTTCTGGGCAATGGTGCTGAAATCAATTTCAGGTATATTGCCTGAGTAAAAAAGACTTAGCTTTCTGTCAAGCTCTGGATTTTCTGATGCCCAAAGCTCCTTAATCCTCTTCCATTCGACGGCAGCCTTTTTCTTTTCTTTCAGGATCTGATCGTAAAGGACTTTAACATCGTCGAAAACTCTGAACGGATCTGAAGGATCTCCGCCAAGATTGACAAGCGACTTTTCGAATGATCCCCCTGCCTCACTTACAGGCATTCCATGTGTGGATGTTTTTCTTTCAAAGCTGTTTCCGTCATTGTCGAGGAGTCCTAAGCCCATAATCGTTTTCCCGATTAAGATAACCGGTTTTTCCTTTTCACTGACTGCTTCTTTCAGGGCTTTCCTGATCTGGTCCTGGTCGTTTCCGGTTATTGTTATGACTTTCCATCCCCAGGAGGTGTATTTCATTGCTGTATCCTCGGCTGTAACAGCTTTGGTTTCTGTTGAAAGCTGGATATCATTTGAATCGTAGAACATTACGAGGTTTTTAAGACCAAGGAAACCGGCGAGTCTGCCTGCCCCCTGCGAAATCTCCTCCTGAATACCGCCGTCGGAAATGAAGGCAAATGTTTTGTGGGCAAAGAGTTCTCCGAAGCGGGCAGCAAGAAACCTTTCTGCAATTGCGGCACCTACAGCCATTGTATGTCCCTGTCCGAGAGGGCCTGACGTATTCTCTATTCCACGTGCAAGATCAAGTTCTGGATGCCCGGGAGTGGTACTGCCCCATTGCCTGAAGCCCTTGAGGTCATCAGGTGTAAAGTGCCCTGTAAGAGAAAGAACGGAGTAGAGCATTGGCGACATGTGACCGGGATCAAGAAAGAACCTGTCGCGGTTTATCCACCGGGGATCGTCGGGGTCAAAGTTCAGAAATTCTGAAAAGAGTATATGAATAAAATCAGCTCCTCCCATAGCGCCGCCAGGATGACCCGAGCGGGCTTTTTCAACCATCGACATGGATAGAATCCGGATATTGTCTGCCGCTCTTAAGTGCACTTCCTTGTTCATAATAGAAATTTTTACCGTTAGTATGTGATGCAAACAAAAATATAACTATTTGATGACAGATCAAAGCCCGGATTATTTACTGCAGCCCGAGCTTTGTCCTGATAGCCTGCGGAATTCCATCCTTATGAACCATGATAAACATGGTTTTTGCCCTTACGAAGCTTTCCGACATGTTAAGATATCCGCCGAAAGTGTTTCTTTCGGTTCCCCACGAGTTTTTGGTCTTATAGTATTTTACGTCGTTCTGGTCCTTTACAATTCCTGTAAGGTGCATAAGATGGTCGTCGGTGGTTACGAAGCTTTCATAACCTTGCTGACGGAACTCCTGGCTTACACTGGCTTCCGGTCCTGGCTTCGGAGGTTCCGGAATACTCATTTGAGATCCTCCCTGTGCCATTCTTTCAAGCCTTGCCCTGTCGGTTGCCGGCATATCGGCAGGTCTCTGGATTTCCGGTAATAAAGCCACACCGTTGGTATGAGAGAAACTTCTTTCACTCACATCTCCATCCCAGTTAACAGTGTATCCGTTGTAAAGTGAATAATCCATTATCTCGATCAGCTCATCGAGGGGAACGTTGTAGAATCTTCCCATTGTCCAGTTGTCAGGTACTTCAAGCAATCCCTGTGTGTAGAAGGGGAAGTGATTGTAGGAGGTTATCTCAACGTAATCAGCCGGATTTATTCCGAGGCTTTCCGCAAAGGAACGGGGGGTATGGGTGACTCCCTTGTAAGTAAATGTTTCAGGGACTTTCCCAAGATATACGTCGAGAATTGAGTTTACAATCTGCTGATACTGGTCACTCTCTTTTTTCCTCTGTACGGGAACGGCAGCCACGGCATTTATAAAGGACTGCAGTTCACTGTGGTTATGTGTGGGAGAACCGTAATTGAGTCCGCTGTACACTTCTTCGGGTACAATTCCTTCTTCTGAAAACTGCTTCATCCAGTCGTGCGAAAGACTTCCTGGTCCGAGGTTGCCTTTGCCCTGCCTGAGGTAATTGTCCTTGAGCCTGTCGGTATAGTTGTTCCTTACAATGAACATTTCTGAAAGATCATATTCTCCCTTTCCCATCCTGAGAAGCTCCGATTCGATAAATGAAGTGGTTGCGAAACACCAGCAGGTACCTGTGCTGGCCTGGTTTTTTACCGGAGTGGCTTTGAGGTCCACGACAGTCGTGAAAACGAATACCTCTGTTTCATTTTTCGGTTCGGCTTTACTTGTTTTATTTCTCTGGGCAAAGGAGGAGGAACTTATAAGTCCCAGGCATACTAAAAGTAAAATAGGTTTCTTCATGGTGATTTAATGTAGTTGTTTCTATATTGGATTTATGAATATCGGTCACGCTGCCGGGTTTAAGGAAGCAAATTTAATAATTTGGTGATTGGTCCGGAATTAAATTGTAGTTGGTGGCTATATAATATATGGTGCTTTCAATTTTTTAAAATCATTATTCTTACAATAGCAGCATAGCAAGGACTAAAAAAAATGAAAATGGCTTGTTATTTTTTTCACAATACCCCACTACGGAGACTGTAAGTATAAAATGCAATAAATGAGGTATATGTGAAAAATAAAAAGGCTTTAAGACATGTCGGTCAATAGGTTATTAACATAGTTTATGAAAAATTATGATTTGTGTTTTAGTTAATTCGGAATTATTGTTATTAATTTAACAGAACGAAGAAATCAAAACTTGTGACAGATAAAAATACTAGTAATTATTTAAAAATCAATTAAGTATGTATGAAGTTGAAGATCTTGTAAAGGATTTGTCCCTTAAGTATGGAACCGGAAGGAGCAGTCTCATGCCCATTCTTCAGGGTATAGTGGAGAAACACAACTATCTGTCTGATGAAGTGATGGTCGAGGTAGCAAAGACACTTGACATATCAGCAGCAGAAGTATATGGGACAGCTTCTTTTTACACTTTTCTCGATACTCAGGTACGGGGAAAATACGTGATAAGGGTGTGTAAGACAATTACTTGTTCGATGAAGGGAAAAGGGGAGATAATGCAAGTCATTGAAGATATGCTGAAGATCAAGGCAGGAGAGACGACCCCCGACAGGATGTTCAGCCTTCTTGAGACTAACTGCATTGGATGGTGTCACAAGGCGCCGGCAATACTTATAAATGAAATACCTTATACGGAGCTTACGCCAGAAAAGGTTGTGGAAATACTAAAAAGTTACATGAAAACCAAATAATCTGCTGTAATATGGAAAACAAAGTTTTAAATAAAGTAGGGCTGATATTCGAGAATGTTGATCCGAAGGAGGTTCTTACGAAGGCTTTCAATATGTCGAAAGATGAGGTGATTCAGCAGGTTCTTGATTCAGGGCTTAAAGGACGTGGCGGAGCAGGATTTCCTACCGGTCTCAAGTGGAAGTTTACTGCTGACGAAAAGGATACTGAGAAGTATATAGTATGCAACGCCGATGAGGGAGAACCCGGGACTTTCAAGGACAGGGAGATACTCGACCGGGTTCCCTACAAGGTTTATGGAGGTATGGCGATAGCAGGCAGGACCATAGGAGCGAAGGAAGGATACGTTTATCTGAGGGGAGAGTACAAGTTCCTTCTCCCGAAGCTCATGAAGGAGCTTGATGAATTTCATAAGATGATTGATGAGATAGGCTATGACTTCAGGATACAGTACCGGCTCGGCAGCGGAGCATATATATGCGGTGAGGAGAGTGCGCTGTTTGAATCGATTGAGGGTTTCAGGGGTGAACCCAGGAATAAGCCTCCTTATCCAACTACATCAGGTGTCTTTTACAAACCCACTTCCATTAATAATGTCGAAACCCTGGTAACCGTAATGATGATCATCAAAGACGGAGCCGAATCATATTTCAAGCTGGGTACCATGGATTCAAGGGGGTCTAAGGTATTCTCAATTTCAGGTGACACTCCAACTCCGGGCATTTTTGAACTTGAACTGGGAATGACTGTCCAGCAGTTTGTGGATGAGTTTGGTGATGGTGATACAAAAGCCGTACAGGTTGGAGGGGCTTCGGGTTTCTGTGTCCCGAGGAAGAAATTTACTGAGACGATCATCGGCTTTGAGGGTGTTCCCACCGGCGGATCGATGAAGCTTTTCAACAGCTCCAGGTCGATGTATAATGTTCTTCATAATTACCTTGATTTCTTTACTGAGGAGTCGTGCGGCCAGTGTACTCCATGCAGGGTTGGCTGTCAGCAGCTCCTAATGGGTGTTGAGAAGGTTAAAAAGGGAGAAGAGAAATCGACATATCTGAATGAGCTGGTTAAACTGGCCGATACCATGAAGATCGCATCAAAATGCGGGCTTGGCCAGTCGGTCGGAAATGCATTCCGGACTATCGTTGAAAACTTCAGGGAAGAGATCATCTATTAATTCACATTGAAAATCAGAAAAATATGATAAATCTGACAATAAACGAACAAAAGGTTTCAGTACCGGCCGGAACAACAGTTCTCGATGCTGCGAAATCATTAAAAATAAACATACCGACGTTATGCAACCATCCCGACCTGTGTGTCGCCGGTAATTGCCGTGTGTGCGTGGTGGAACAAAAAGGAGCCAGGACGCTTGTCGCTTCATGTGCGACACCGGTTTCAGAGGGTATGGAAATAAATACAAATACCCTGAAGGTCCGGAATGCCCGCAGGCATATTGTCGAACTGCTTCTTTCCGAACACAGGTCCGACTGTACGAAATGCTATAAGAACACCAAGTGCGAACTTCAGGCCCTGGCCAATGAGTTTGCCTTCGGCGACAATATTTTCCTTGATCTGGTGGAGGATCATTCCTACACAATAGACCGGTCATCCCCTTCATTCATTAAGGATGACAGCAAGTGCATCAGGTGCCAGCGCTGTGTAAGGACCTGTTCCGAGCTGCAGTACATTTCTGCAATTGCAGTTGCCAACAAGGGTGCACATCAGAAGATCTCATCATTCCACGACAGGCCGATGAGTCACGTTATTTGCACCAACTGCGGTCAGTGTGTGAACCGCTGTCCCACGGGAGCACTCACTGAAAAGACATATATCGATCAGGTGTGGGATGCAATTTATGATCCCGACAAGTATGTAATTGTACAGACTGCACCAGCTGTCAGGGTGGCCCTTGGTGAGGACCTTGGCTATGATCCGGGAGAAAGGGTTACTGGAAAGATGGTCAATGCTTTGAGACAGATTGGATTCGACTCGGTCCTCGATACTGATTTCAGCGCCGACCTTACCATTATGGAGGAAGGAACAGAACTTCTGACAAGACTGAAGAAAGCCCTGGTTGACAAGGATGCATCGATAAAATTCCCGATGTTCACATCCTGTTCTCCCGGCTGGATAAAGTTCATTGAACACAAATACCCTGAATTCCTCCCGAACCTTTCGACCTGCAAATCTCCTCAGCAGATGTTTGGGGCCCTGGCAAAAACCTTTTATGCCGAAAAGAAGAAGGTCGATCCGTCAAAAATTGTATCTGTGTCGATTATGCCGTGCACCGCGAAGAAATATGAAGCTGACAGGCCTGAGATGAGGGCAAGCGGATACAAGGACATCGATTTCGTTCTTACGACGCGCGAACTGGCAGTTATGATAAAACAGGCCGGAATTGATTTCAGAAATCTCAAAGAAGCTCACTATGATTCGATAATGGGCGATTCAACTGGTGCCGCAGTAATATTCGGCGCTACAGGCGGGGTGATGGAAGCTGCCCTCAGAACAGCATACGAGATAGTTACAGGAAGAGAGGTTCCGTTTGCCAACCTGAACATAACACCTGTGAGAGGTCTGGAAGGAGTAAAGGAAGCAACAGTGAAAATCGAAGGATGCACCGATGACTGGAAATTCCTCGAGGGGGCTGAACTTAAGGTTGCAATTGCGCATGGACTTGTCAATGCTAACACGATCATGGCAGAGGTTCGTGAAGGGAAATCCCCATATCATTTTGTGGAAATAATGGCTTGCCCCGGAGGCTGTATCGGCGGCGGCGGACAACCTATTCCCACAAGCAAGGAGATCAGGCAGAACAGGATAGATGCAATCTACTCGGAGGATGAACATATGGTACTCCGCAAATCGCATGATAATCCTGATGTTATTTCGCTTTACAAGGAGTTTCTGGGCAAGCCCAACAGTCATAAGGCTCATGAGCTTCTGCATACTCACTATGTTGAGAGGGACAACTTCTAGAAATATTTTGTAATTTGATGGCCGGCATTTTTTTAATGCCGGCTTTTATTTTTTGTAGTAACAATTGGCAGGATAATTGATCCGGTGCAAAATTGGGCAGAACTTAAGAAAGTCTTTTTATGGAGAAGAGTGAATTGAGGATAGCGACGGCGCAATTTGAAAACAGGAGCGGAGATAAAGAGTATAATCTGTCGGTTATTGACACTCTGGCGGAGCAGGCAGCCGGGGCAGGAGCGGATGCAATAGCCTTTCATGAGTGCTCGCTTACCGGTTACACCTTTGCGGGGAAATTATCGGAAAGCGAGCTTCGTGCCATTGCAGAGCCGATACCCGACGGTCCGGGCACTGTAGCTCTTGTGAAAATTGCCCGTAAGTATAATATATTCATTCTGGCCGGTCTCTTCGAAAAGGACAGTAAAGGCTGTATTTACAAGGCTTATGTATGTGTCAGCGGTGACGGGGTTAAAGCAAAGCACCGTAAGATTCATCCCTTTATAAATCCTGCCATTGTCCCCGGCGACCGCTATACGGTTTTCGACCTGAAGGGCTGGAAGTGTGGTATACTTATCTGCTACGACAATAATGTGATAGAGAATGTAAGGGCCACAGCCCTCCTTGGCGCCAGGATATTGTTCATGCCTCATGTCACAATGTGCACTCCTTCACCCCGTCCGGGAGCAGGATTTGTTGATCCGCAGCTATGGATAAACCGGCATACCGATCCTGACACATTGAGAATGGAGTTCGACGGACCTAAGGGCCGGGAATGGCTTATGCGTTGGCTTCCGGCCCGTGCTTATGATAACGGAATATACGTTGTGTTCTCCAATCCTATTGGGATGGATGACGATCAGCTTAAAAACGGCTGTTCAATGATAATAGATCCTTATGGCGAGATTATTGCAGAGTGCAGGGAACTTGGCGACTGCTTCGTTACTGCGGAATTTAACCGGCAGAAGCTTGAGGATGCCGGAGGCTTCAGGTATACGATGGCACGGCGGCCCGATCTTTACAGGGATATAATCGGGAAGGACCATACTGCCGTCCAGAAAGTGGCATGGTTGAAAAGGAAAGGAAAATTTCCCGGATAATCGGTAGTTATGTATTTTTGATTCGATTTCTGTCATTTCTCACAGAGCCTTACATAAATGGAAATTCGTTACAACTGGAAGACAAAACTCTTCAGCAAAAAGTTCGAAATTTATCAGAACGATCAACTCAAGGGAGAGCTGTTCAAGGAGGGATTATCGAGAAAAGTTACCGGAGAGCTGAATACTAAGAGGTTTCAGTTTGAGACCTCAGGTTTTTTCAAATTTGAAACGACAATCACTGATCTCCAGAGGCATATTGAAGCCGGAAAGATAAACTTCCTTCGGGGGAAAAGAGGTACTATTGTCCTGTACAAGGACAGGGAATATAAATGGAAATTTGATAATTTTATTTGTTCGCGCTGGAGCCTTAGTGATGAAAACAGCGTACTTATCAAATATCATTCAAATGCGTTTACCGGTATGATCGAATCATACACAAACGATGAGCTGCTTATACTATCAGGATTCTTTATCAGGAACTACCTCAGGCAAAGATCGGCACATATTGCAGCCGTCTCATAGAACTGCTGTCCTGTTGTTTCACTTTTGGCACAATGAGAAAGATCATCCATATTGACATGGATGCTTTTTTTGCATCCGTTGAGCAACTTGACAATCCGGAGCTCAGGGGCAAACCTGTGGCGGTAGGAGGCAGTGGTATCCGTCATGTGGTTGCTGCGGCCAGCTATGAAGCACGTAAGTTTGGGGTCCATTCGGCTATGCCCTCGGTAACGGCCAGAAAGCTGTGCCCTGAACTGATATTTGTGAGGCACAGGTTTGATCGTTATCACCAACTGTCGGAAAGTATATTTGACATCTTCAGGGAGTTCACTGATCAGGTCGAACCCCTTTCGATTGATGAAGCATTTCTTGATGTCACAAACGACAAAAAAGGGATTGGGTCTGCGACTCTTATTGCACGAACTATAAAGAAGGAGATAAAGGAAAGAACAGGACTGACCGCATCCGCCGGGATTTCGGTGAACAAGTTCCTGGCAAAGATTGCTTCCGACATGGACAAACCTGATGGATTATACCTGATCGCCCCTGAGAAAGCTGCAGAATTCATAGAGAAGTTGCCTATTGAAAAATTCTTTGGCATTGGCAGGGTGACGGCGGCAAAAATGCATAAGCTTGGCATACATTGCGGAGCCGATCTTAAAAAGTGGGACCTTTTTTCCCTGATAAGAAATTTCGGCAAGTCCGGCAGGTTTTATTATGATATTGCCAGGGGTAAAGATGAACGCCCTGTAGAGGTCAATTCGGACCGGAAGTCAGTGGGTACCGAACTTACATACGAAAAGGACCTGACCACTCAGTTTGAGATCATTGCCGAGCTTTACAAAGTAGAGAAGGAGTTGATGGAAAGGCTTCAGAATGCTGGGGTAACCGGCAGAACAGTCACCTTAAAGGTTAAGTTTTCGGATTTCAGACAGATAACCAGAAGCAGGACTTTGCCTGATTATATTCGTTCGTTCGGGAAACTTCATGAAGAAGTTACAGGAATAAGAAAGTCGATCGATCTGAGCGGAAGCAGGATAAGACTGCTGGGAGTGAGTATTTCAAATCTGGAAACCGATGATTGCTCCGACAGGCAGCTGGAGCTGTTTGACGATGAAGATCTTACATACTGAAACCCGTTTCCCTGCCAAACTGCATGAAAAAATCATCCAGAATAAGATATCTTTTCCTGTGTTTTTCGATCAAAGCAGGATATTTTCCGAACCTCGTTTCCAGGTTCCGGAACCTGTTTGCAGCATTCTTTCTGATCTCACCCGCCATCTTTTCAGGGGGGACGCCCCGCTCAATGTAAATCTCGAGATAACGGTAGATCCCCGTATGCCCGAAGGCATCCAGGTCGTCGGCAGCAGCAAGTATTACCAGAATATTGTTTTTTTCTTCAGGCCCTGAGGAATACTCCTTATTGTCATGCTTTTCAATTGCGTCAAGCATGTCGGTCCAGCCGGATAAATCGTGGTTGAGTCCTGACAGGAACTCTGCGGCTAAATTCCGGCTGTGGAAGCCATGATCGACCCCGGTGGTGACTGTCATCCCCAGGTCGTGAAGATAACATGCGATCAATGTTTTGCTGTAAAAGTCCAGCGAGTGCGGATTGTTTTTGTTTTCTGTGCAGATCAATAGTTCCCTGGCGAAGTTCCATACTCTTCGATGGTGATTGATGTCGTGTGAAAAAAGCATCCGGTTGCCCCATTTCCGGGCAAAAAAAACTTCAAGAGCCTGCTGATAAATATTTTCAGCAAGCCCAGGGGTATTTAAAATATCCATTTATTGATTGAACTAAAGAAAAGCAGACCCTTCCTGAAGGTTGCCTCCTATGTGCATCTATTTGAGCATGCTTTCTGCCAGATCGAGGATGGTAGTATCATCAAAAGTTACTATTCCGCCTCCCGGACCCTGTTCGTAGTGAACGCCAACACACTGTCCAAGTTCAAAATTTGTTCCTCCGAAGTAGTTTCTGACAGTTTCTTCATGCAGATCCAGCTTCTCTGCAATCCTTCTCATACTACCGGAGGGTAATTGGTCTTTGATCTTCCGGAGATCATTGAATGTGATTGTCTTTGCCATGATAGCGGAATTAAGTTAATTTTTAAAGTTTTGTACAATAACCTTACCAAAGTTAGTTATAAATCGGCATAAAAAAAATCAAATTTCCAAATTCGGAACATCTCTGATTATATAAACCATATAATCTCCCAGATGCCTGAATCCGAATGATTCATAAAGCTTTATTGCAATATTGTTTGCGGAATGTACCTCAAGTTTTACCTGATGACCCGTGGCTTTGACGAACCTCAGTGATTCACCCAAAAGTAATTTTGAAAGTCCTTTGCCCTGAAATTCCGGAAGAATGCCAAAATGGTGAAGAAAAATTCTTCTGCCGTCGAAGGTTAGCCAGGATGTTCCGGCGATCAGGCCTGAGCTTTTAACTTCAAGGATAAAAAGCTTGCCGCCAAGCCGGATAGTACTAAGTATAGTGTCGCTGTCATCTTCTCTTTCCGGATTTCCCATTTCTGTCTGTTTCCACAGGGCTGCGACAGCTTCAAAGTCATCTTCCCTGAACGGTCGCACCAGAAATTCATCTTTTATCCGGCTTTTTGTCATAGTTTTCTGAGATATCCGAGAAACAATTCCAGGGCATTTCTTTTGCGGTCGTCGAAATTGTAGTCTATATTATCTTTCAGATAATGCTTTAATGCCTGTCCGGTTATGGTTCCGGTGTTTTCAAATTTTTCAGCCACCTTGTCGAGGTTGTTGACTCCCAGAGCCAGTGCGTTGCTGAAATCGGAAATAAAATCTGCGGGGAGTTCTTTGTTTGCAACCCAGCAGGCAAAAACAAATGGCATTCCGGTGAAATTCTTCCATTCCTCTGCCAGATCAATACTATAACGGTATCTGTTCTCCAGTTCAAAGCATTGATCTCCGATCAATACGACAGCATCATTAATTTTAACTGCCTTGAAGTCAAATCCTTCAGAGGTGTTTATCCAATCAGGTTCTCTCTTCCAGAAATTCCGCGCGATAACTTTTATCAGATTCACTGATGTTGAGGATCTGTAATCCAGGAATACCCGCCGTACGGTTTCAGGTTTGGAATCGCTCATAAGTTGTACCGTTCTAACCTTACCGTCGGCGCCTATGCAGTAGTCTCCGGTGATATGTGATCCTTCAATCAGCGGTATTGCAGCAACCGGAACAAGCCCGAGATCAGCTTTTCCCGAAATCAGTTTGGCGGCGCATTCTGACGGATGGTCTGTCTCGATTAAAGCCCTTCTGTCAAATCCGCTTTCTGTAAGTCCATAAATAAAAGGATAGGTGTTGGCGTACCTGACGGCTGATATTCTGATTTTCTGCATTACATGTATTTTGGAGCATCTAAAATAGTACTTTTGTATACATAATGGAACTAAAGACAAGCCAAAAAGGTAAACAATGGAATTGAATAATCTTACGGCCATCTCACCAATTGACGGACGATACAGGCACAAGACAGGCGAACTTGACGGGTACTTCTCTGAGTTTGCCCTGATAAAATACCGTCTGATGGTGGAAATTGAATATTTCATTGCTCTCTGCGAAATACCGCTTCCGCAGCTTTCTGATTTCGGAAAGGAAAACTTCACTTCACTAAGGGATCTTTATGAGGAATTTGATATTAAGGAAGCTGAGAGGGTGAAGGATCTGGAAAGAACTACAAACCATGATGTAAAAGCTGTGGAGTACTATCTTAAGGAGCGATTTTTCAAGTCGGGGTGGGGCAGATGGTCGGAATTCATTCACTTTGGTCTTACATCGCAGGATATTAATAACACAGCGATTCCGCTTTCACTGAAAGACGGCCTTGCCGAAGTATATTTTCCTCTTCTTTTTGAATTGAGGGAAATGCTTGCCGGACTTGCGGAGGAATGGAAAGACATACCAATGCTTGCCAGGACCCATGGTCAGCCGGCATCACCAACGCGGCTGGGCAAAGAGATAAGGGTGTTTATCGCAAGGATAGATGAACAATCGAAATATTTCGGGCAGATTCCTTATTCGGCAAAGTTTGGCGGAGCCACAGGCAATATGAATGCTCACAAGGCAGCATATCCGGATATCGACTGGACAGGATTTGCCAACGGCTTTGTAAGTGAGGTGCTGGGACTACAGCGATCCTTCCCTACAACCCAGATTGAGCACTACGACAATCTTGCCGCTTTGTTTGACAATCTTCGCCGGATTAACGTGATAATGACTGACCTGGCCAGGGATATGTGGCTCTACATATCTCTCGAGTACTTCAGGCAGAAGATTCGCAAGGGTGAAATAGGATCATCGGCCATGCCCCACAAGGTTAATCCAATCGATTTTGAAAACAGCGAGGGCAACCTGGGTTATGCAAATGCTGTTTTAGGATTCATGGCTGAAAAACTTCCAGTCTCGAGGCTTCAGCGCGATCTTACAGATTCCACTGTACTAAGGAACATAGGTGTCCCGATCGGACATACGGTGATTGCCATGAATTCACTGCTGAAAGGATTGAACCGCGTTGTTGTTAACAGGGAAAAGATTGAAAGCGACCTCGAAAATAACTGGGCTGTTGTGGGAGAAGCCATCCAGACCATTCTTAGAAGGGAGGGCTTTCATAAGCCATATGAAGCTTTACTTGATCTTACCCGTACAAACCAGAAGATAACCAGGGAGTCAATAATTGATTTCATTGATAGTCTCGATGTCAGCGAATCCCTTAAATCGGAACTTAAAGGGATCACACCCTCTAACTACACCGGTTTCTGAAATGAGCAAAGCCAGACTTCTTCTCAAGTATATCGAGCCTTATAGTTGGTCGGCGATAAGGAATATTATATACAATATTCTGAGTGCAGTGTTCGCCCTGATATCCTACACTCTTGTGATCCCGTTCCTGCAGATACTTTTCGACCGTGTTGGCACTGCTCCTGATCCCGGTGAGTTTCAGATGAATCTCGACTATCTTGGCAAAGCCGCAAGGTATTACCTGTACGACTTTATCGACACTTATGGCGAATTCCGGGCACTTATGCTGGTCTGTGTGATTGTTGTCGCCGCAAGTCTTCTAAAGAACGGATTCATTTTTCTGGCAAACAACAGTATGGCTTTTATCAGGGCTTCGGTGGTAAGGGATCTGAGAAAACTTATGTATGACAAGGTGTTGCGCCTTCAGCTGTCTTTCTTTTCTGATGCCAGGAAGGGAGATGTAATGACCCGGTTATCGAATGATGTCCAGGAAATCGAGATATCGGTGGTGTCATCCCTAACCATGATTTTCAGGGATCCGCTCTATATTCTTTTGTTTGTTATCTATCTTTTTATCGCCAGCTATCAGCTCACTCTGTTTGCCCTTGTTCTACTCCCCCTCAGTGGCTGGCTTATAGGAAAGGCAAGCCGCACGCTGAGATCTTCATCTTTTGTTGGCCAGCAGTATCTCGGGAAACTTTTGTCGGTTGTCGAAGAAACCCTTACCGGGTTACGGATAGTGAAGGGATTCAATGCCGAAAGAAAGATGACAGAGCAGTTTGCACAAACAAATGAGCGCTATTCAAAAGTTTTTAAGAGGGTTACCCGCAAGGCATATCTTGCTTCTCCTATCAGTGAATTCCTTTCGACTATAGTCCTGATGGTGCTTATGTACTTCGGCAGTACGCTTGCCCTTAAAGGTTCAGGCAATATGGGACAGGAGCAGCTGATAGCCTTTCTGGTGGTCTTCTCACAGATCCTTCAGCCGGCAAAAAATATTACCACAGCATGGTTCAGTATACAGAAAGGGATGGCATCGGTTGACAGGATTGACCAGATACTTGAAGCTGAGGAGACTATAATTGAAAAGCCTGATGCATTGACTGTAAGTGACTTCGGCGACTCAATTGAATTCAGGAATGTATGGTATGGTTACAACGATGAGCCAATCCTGAAGGATATCAATCTTAAAATAAAGAAAGGTCAGACGATAGCCGTCGTAGGCAAATCAGGGGCCGGCAAATCAACACTGGCCGACCTTCTACCGAGGTTCATGGATGTTGATTCAGGTCAGATACTGATCGACGGAACAGATGTTCGCGACCTTAAGCTGAGGGACCTGAGAAGCCTTATGGGCATTGTAAGCCAGCAGTCGATTCTTTTCAACACTACTTTCAGGGAAAACATTGCTTTCGGAGTTACAGAACCCGATATGGAAAAGGTGATTGAAGCAGCAAGGATAGCCAATGCGCACGATTTTATTATGGAGACGGAGAATGGTTATGAAACCGGTGTGGGAGAAGGGGGAAGCAAGCTGAGCGGAGGACAGAGGCAGAGGATAAGCATTGCAAGAGCTATTATGGCCAATCCTCCCATTCTTATTCTTGACGAAGCTACATCAGCACTGGATACTGAATCCGAAAGACTCGTTCAGGAGGCAATTGTGAATCTGATGAAGAACAGGACCTCTGTTGTGATAGCTCATCGTCTTTCCACCATTCAGCATTCCGATATAATTGTGGTAATTGACAATGGCCGGATCATTGAGACAGGAACCCATACTGAACTGATGGAGAAGGATGACGGATATTATCGTAAGCTTCACAGTTATCAGGCGATATAAAACAAGCTGAAAATCTTAAATAAATCTTATGGCAGGAAAGGAAAAATATTGCAACCTTTTGGTTTCATTTTTTTTTCTGGCGCTGATACAATCAACTCTCAATGCACAGATAGATTTTTCATATCAGTCGGATTACTATTTTCTCAGGGGAAAAGATGCAGCGGGGCTTCCGTCAACCTGGAAGGATCCGGGATTTGATTGTACTTCCTGGAGCAGGGGCAAAGCGCCATTCAGGTACGGAAATGGGGCAGGAGGGACGGAACTAACTGATATGCAGAATATATATACTACTCTGTTCTTACGATCAGAATTTGATTGTCAGAATGAGGATCTCCTTAAGGAAATAGTAATCACTGCTGATTTTGACGATGGTTTTATAATCTGGATAAACGGATCTGAGGCACTAAGGACAAATTCTCCGGCCGGGCCTTTGTACAACAGTGTTGCTCCGGCCAACCATGAATCGGGTACCGGAGAATATTTTACTCTGGATGCAACTGAAATCGACCTGGTAAACGGAACAAACTGCATCGCCATTCAGGGTTTTAATGTCAGCCTGAACAGTTCGGACTTTTATCTCGATTTTGAAATCCATGCAGAAATAAGTCTGCCCCAGCTTACCGATACCCTGGGACTTGATTTTTCAGTGAAATCAGGATTTTATGATTCTCCTTTCAGCCTTTCGGTGTCATCACCTGATCCTACAATTGAGATAACTTACACTCTTGACGGCAGTAATCCGCAGAACTCCGAAACAACATTCGTTGTCCCCAATCCTGCATTAATACTTATCGATCCGGAAATAACCGAAGGAAGGCCTGCTGTCCCATCGGTTACTGTTCGGGCTTCAGCCTCAAGACCCGGAATGAAGCCGGCAATGCCATCGACACGGACATATATTTTTCCTGAAAAAGTCAGGACCCAAAAATGGCCGGGAGGCAACTGGCCTGCAACCAGTGTAAACGGACAGCTCATTGATCTTGAAATGGATCCCGATGTGGTGTCGGATCCATTGTATTCTCCCCAGCTGACCGGTTCGCTTCTCGGGATACCATCGGTTTCAATTGTAACTGACAACCGTAACCTGTTTGATCCGGCTTCAGGGATTTATGTCAATGCAAAGGGACACGGACTGGGATGGGAAAGGGAATGCAGCGTTGAGCTGATTTACCCAGATGGAAGGGAGGGATTCAGCCTCAATGCAGGATTAAGGATTCGCGGCGGCTACAGCCGTAATGACGAATTTCCTAAACATGCCTTCCGGCTCTTTTTCAGGGAGAAATATGGATACGACAAGCTCAGATATCCCCTTTTCGGAGATGAAGGAGTTGATGTGTTTGATAAAATAGACCTTAGAGCGGAACAGAATTATTCCTGGAGTAACGGTCAGTCAAATAATTCAATGGTCAGGGAGGTTTTTTCGCGTGATACCCAGCGCGACATGGGTCAGCCTTATACCCGGAGCAGGTATTATCAGCTATATCTCAATGGCATGTACTGGGGCCTGTTCCAGTCGCAGGAAAGATCGGAAGCAAGATACGGCCAGTCATACTTTGGAGGAAGCGAGGACGACTATGACGTTATAAAGGTAAATACAGAAAATGGTTACCTGGTTGAAGCCACCGACGGATCGCTCGATTCATGGAGGGTGCTTTACAATATGTGTGTAAATGGATTCACTTCAAATGCCGATTATTTCAGTGTTGAAGGAAAAGATGCCTTCGGGAAGCCTGTCAGGGGAGGTGAAATTAAACTTGACCTCGACAACCTTATTGATTTTATGTCGGTAATTTTTTATACTGGTAACTTTGATTCTCCCACTGCAGTATTCATGCAGAATAAGAAGGCTAATAATTTCTATGCAATCGACGACAGAAATGATAAGTCGGAAGGATTTAAGTTTTTTATCCATGATGCCGAGCATTCCTTGTTTGATGAGGCTCACAATCCTGGGATAGGTCTGTATGAAGACAGGGTAAATATCGGAATCAGGACAGACGCTCTCCGTATGGAAGTCAGCGATATAACAAGGTTTCATCCGCAATGGATCCATTTCAGGCTGTCAGATAATCCTGAATATCGCATCCGTTTTGCTGACAGAGCCTGGCGGCATTTTTCCGATACCGGAGTCTTTTCCCCGGATAAGGCACTGGACAGGCTTGAAGAGAGGCTCAACGAAGCAGATATTGCAGTTGTGGCTGAATCTGCCAGATGGGGTGATTCAAAACGGTCGGGGGCACCCTATACAAAGGACAACAACTGGATTCCGGAAATAAACAAGATAAGAAACAGATTCATTCCGGAGAGGACCCGGATAGTGATAAACCAGCTTAAGCAGGCAGGACTTTATCCGCTGATCAAGGCTCCGGTTATAAGCACTGAGAAGGGGATAATTAGTCAGGAGGTAATGCCGATTAACGGATCGGTGCATGTGACTATCGGGAATCCCAATCCGGCGGGAACAATTTACTATACTCTTGACGGTTCCGATCCGAGGAAGATTGGAGGAGGTGTTAACAAGGGAGTAGTCTTTTCGCTTGATAAGGTTAGCATTGAGATTGACGAATCATCCGTGATCAGGGCGAGGATTCTTTCTTCCGGCCAATGGAGCGCAATCGTCCAGGCAAATTTCATTAAGCAGCCTGAAGATTACAGCGGTCTCAGAATAACGGAGCTTAATTATCATCCTCCGGATATTATTACAGGATTCGATACTCTGTCCGGGAAGGATCTCGAGTTCATTGAATTTAAAAATACCGGGAATCACTCAATAAATCTCGGCGGACTTGAGATTGACTCGGCAGTGCATTACAAATTCCCTGAAAATTTTCTTCTTCCGCCAAAGCAGTTTTTTGTTGTTGCATCCAAGCCTTCAAAGTTCTTCATTCACTACGGGATGCGTCCCTCAGGTAATTATGAGGGAAATCTTTCCAATTCCGGAGAGGAAATTCTTGTAAAGGACAGGAGTGGTGCTGAAATTATAAGGTTTATCTATGAAGATAGCCCTCCCTGGCCTGATGGTGCCGACGGAGACGGTTTTTCAATGGCTTCGGCAGCTATCAATCCTGACGGTGATCCGGGAGATCATTCATACTGGACGCTTTCGGTTGAGAAGGACGGTAATCCGTTTGCAGATAACGTTATGACACCGGATGTTCCAATTGATCCGGCTCCGGAAGGATCACTTCTCGTATATCCGAATCCCACCACCGGAATTGTGACGGTTCATCTATTTACAGATGAAGTACTTGAAGAAATGGACATTGAAATATATTCAGCAGCCGGTAAGCTGATGAAACGTCTTGAAATAGGAAATCCGGGGTTGATTGATCTTAAATCTGAAGGACTTCCGGCAGGATTCTATATCTTAGGGGTCAAAACAGCTGAATATACATTGAAAAAGGCAATAATACTGACAAAATGATAATCAAAACCAGAACTATGCTACGAAGAATTTTACTCATAAGTCTTTCTGTTATTTTTATAACAGTGTCAGGATTTTCGCAGAAGGCAAAATCGAAGCAAACCTTTTCTCTCGGAACTACTGAGTTTTTGCTGGATGGGAACCCTTTGCAGATAATAAGCGGTGAGTTGCATCCTTCGAGGATCCCGGCCGAATACTGGCGTCACAGGATACAAATGGCAAAGGCGATGGGGTGCAACACAATCAGTGTCTACATTATGTGGAATTACCACGAACAGCAGGAGGGTGTTTTCGATTTTGAGACAGGCAACAAGAATCTGGCCCAATTCTTCAGCATTGTGGAAGAAGAGGGTTTATTGCTGATTGTCAGGCCGGGACCATACGTATGTGCAGAATGGGAACTTGGAGGAATTCCTCCCTATCTGCTCAGGATCCCTGACATAAAGCTCAGGTGCATGGATCCACGATACATGGCTGCAGCAGAACGTTACATAACCAAACTTGCCGAAGTGGTTAAACCTTTTCAGGTGACCAACGGAGGCCCCATGATTCTCCTGCAGATCGAAAATGAGTATGGCAGCTACGGCAATGACAGAAATTATCTTGCACGTCTAAAAGAGGTTTGGACTGAGAACGGGATAACTGTACCATTTTTCACCGGCGACGGACCAACCACCTACATGCTTGAAGCAGGCACTCTGCCTGGCTGTGCCGTAGGTCTCGATTCAGGAAGCCGGCCGGAACATTTCGAGCTTGCAGCCATAATGAATCCGGGAGTTCCTGTTTTCAGCAGCGAAACTTATCCGGGCTGGCTAACACACTGGGGAGAAGAATGGGCAAGACCCGACACCACAGAGCTTCTGAAGGAGGTCAAATTCCTTATGGACAACAAGAAGTCATTTAACTTTTACGTCATTCATGGAGGAACCAACTTTGGCTACACGGCAGGAGCCAATTCAGGCGGCAAGGGATACGAACCGGATGTTACCAGTTATGATTATGATGCTCCCATTGATGAGCAGGGCAAGCCCAGAGCCAAGTATTTTGCCTTGAGGAACCTTATAGGATCTTACCTGCCAAAGGGCAAAAAGCTACCGCCGATCCCGGAACCCATACCCTCCTATGAAATACCATCCATCGGTCTTACAGTGTTTTCATCAGTATGGGACAATCTGCCTCAGGCTGTCAGTTCTGTTCAGCCTAAACCTTTTGAAGCTTACGGACAGGATTATGGATTTATTCTTTATTCAACCGAGCTGATTGGTCATAAGAAGGGGAAACTGACAGTAACCGATCTTCATGATTACGCGACAGTGTTCCTTGATGGTGAGTTCATCGGCACTCTCGACAGGAGAGAGGGAATAAACACTATCGATATCCCTGAGGGTAAAGCAGAGCGCCCGATTCTTGAAATTCTGGTGGAGGGGATGGGGCGTATTAATTTTGCCCAGTATCTCATCGATCGTAAAGGTATAACCGACCGGGTGACACTAAACGGCATGACTTTGATGAACTGGAAAGTTTACAATCTGCCGATGGATAACAAGTTCATTTACGATCTCAGGTCATCGAACCGGACTCCCGGGAAGAGGGGTATTTTCTTCAAGGGTAACTTTTTTCTTTCGGCTCCCGGTGATACTTTTCTTGATCTGTCAAACTTTCAGAAAGGAATTATCTGGATCAATGGCCATAACCTTGGCCGTTACTGGAATATCGGACCCCAGAAACGGTTCTATTGCCCGGCTTCATTCCTGCGAAAAGGTAACAATGAAATGATTGTGTTTGATCTTTTGCAGACTGAGCCTCAGATTGTTGTCGGTTTCAAGACAGCGGAATGAACAAATCTGGTAAAAAATAAAGGAGTGTCGGAAGGCACTCCTTTATTTTTTTAAAATCCTGCTAACGGGTGAATCAAACCAGGATTTTTGTGGTAAGATTGGTTATGCTTTTCTGGATGTCAGCAAACATATCGCCGTCTCTGCTATCATCCTGCTCCACGATCATATACTTCATTCCTGCCACGTCTTTTGCTGCAATGATCTCCTTGAAATTGACAACACCTTCTCCGACCGGTGCGACGTTATCTTTTACAACATCAAAGTACGGAGGAAGCTGCTGATACCCGTCCTTCAGGTGGTAAATCGGGAATCTTCCGGGATATTTGTTGAAGATATCCACCGGATTATGTCCGGCCTGTGTTACCCAGAACATATCCATTTCCATAATCACAAGATCCTTATCCAGTTCCGCGAGCATCACATCGAAATAGGGGACTTTACCTTCCACTGTTGCAAATTCAAAATTGTGGTTATGATAACCGAACTGTAGTCCGAATTCCTTCATGACCTTTCCGATTTCATTCCAGTTTGCAGCCATTTTCTGGTAAGTGGCGATAGAGTTACGCATCTCCTCCACGATCCATGGCTGTATGCAGTATTTTGCTCCTATAAGAACATGGTCCTCAGCCATCTTTCTGGCACTATCGAGAGTAACGCCTGCTCCCTCAACCTGGGTGTGGCTGCTTAGAATCTCCATTCCAAGATCATTTACCAGTTTTTTAAAGTCGGCCGGTGAGTAGCCATAAAACTTGCCATCGACATAATCAGCAAGTTCAACATACTTGTAACCAAGATCGGAAACCTTTTTCAGTGAACCAGGAACATCTGTTGCCATGGCATCTCTGATTGTATAAAGCTGAAGGCCGAGATTAAATGATTTCGGATCAACTATTACAGGTTCCGGAGCCTTTGCGGCCTTGTTGGAGGCGTTCCGGCAGGAAGACTGTGATAAAACGAAAGCTCCGAGAGCGCCAGCAGCTGACACTCGGAGAAATTCTCTCCTGGATTGTGATTTTTTCATCAGTATATAATTTTTAATTTAATGGTCTGAGGGAACCCACATGGTTGAAAAATATGTACATAAGTATTAGTATATCTGATATATGTGGGTTTCGTAGTAATAATTCTCAATAAGTGTAAGTTAAATGTTTGTTTTAACGAGATTTAATACCCAAAAATAATACAATTCTTAAATGTAAATAATTGAATTTTGATTTTTCTGCAATCTGTTTGCCGGGAGAATGCCCTAACCGTACCTTGAAAAGCCTGCTGCTCTTGCTTTCGACAAAAAACATTAACTTGCTTTGGGATTTTCAGGAAAGACAGCTAATTCTGATGAAACATTAAACTTAGAC
Source organism: uncultured Bacteroidales bacterium (assembly GCA_963840965.1). Classification (GTDB taxonomy): domain Bacteria; phylum Bacteroidota; class Bacteroidia; order Bacteroidales; family VadinHA17; genus LD21. Next base: position 126,995 of record CAWJAW010000006.1, read on the forward strand.
TACAGGTTTAATTAAAATTATAAAAGAAAATGTCCAGATTTATCTTTATCATGAGCTTCATTCTTTTTTCATCATGCGGTTCGCATACGTCATCTGAAAAAAAGACTGATTCAGAGTTGCTTTGGTCGGTCAGGATGGCTAATACGGTCATCAACAGGTCCGACAGCCTTGTCTATTATGTCGACCGGCACCCCAGATGGGCGTATGATGTTGCTTTCCTGGGTATGGCCATGGACCGTTTGGGAACTGTTGATACCTTATACTCCAGATACATGGAGGAGTGGGTAGATTATTTCGTGCAGCCTGATGGCAGTGTTCTTGATTACAGAAAGGAGGAATATAACCTTGACAGGATTTTCCCCGGCAGAAACGTGCTGACGGTTTACAGAAGGAGAGGGGATGAAAAATACAAGGCTGCTCTCGACAGATTAATTGAACAGCTCCGCGATCATCCGAAGACTCAATCGGGCGGTTACTGGCATAAGCAGATTTACCCGTGGCAGATGTGGCTTGACGGGATCTTCATGGGATCGACCTATATGGTTCTGTATGCTTCCGAATTCGGTTCACCGGAATGGTTTGACGTTGCTGTGAACCAGACATTGATGGCTTATGAGAAGACACTCGATAAGGAGTCAGGTTTACTTATGCATGCCTGGGATGAAAGCAGGCAGCAAAAGTGGTGCGATCCTGAAACAGGCCGTTCTCATTATCCATGGAGCCGTGCAACGGGCTGGTACCTGATGGCGCTCACGGATATCCTGGAATATCTGCCGGAAGATCATCCCGGAAGAGGCGATTTGATCAGGATATTGCAATCCACATCTGAAGCTCTCCTGAAAGTACAGGATAGTGAAACCGGGCTTTGGTTCCAGGTGCTGAATCAGGGAGGGAGGGAAGGTAATTATCTTGAAGGATCCGGTTCGGCCATGTTTGCTTATGTTTTTGCCCGTGCGGCAAACAAGGGGTATCTCGATAAGGCTTACCTGCCAATCGCTGAAAAGGCGTTTGACGGTATAACAAAGGAACTCATTACAATCGATGAAAGTGGCAACCTGACAATGCATAATATTGTCGGAGGATGCGGTCTGGGTGGAAATCCATACCGGGATGGTTCTTATGAATATTACGTAAACGAAAAGCGTGTTGACAATGATCCAAAAGGCGTGGCTCCCTTTATTCTGGCAGCGCTTGAACTTGATAAATAAAAGACTACAGGAAAATCCTTTTTATATGTCGTTCGTACATATTCTCAAATACACATTGGGAAACAATCTCATTGTACTCATCAAGCAGCCTGTAAAAATCTTCCATTCCATGAGCGGCCAGTTTATAGGCAACATGAACCAGTTGCCGCATATTGGGATTATAGTCGCGGTTCAACTGATCGTGCCGGAGCGATGCTGCAAATTTACTGCTGTTCCATGAACGCACCTCTCCCGCTGACGGCAGGAGAGATGTATTTATATCAATCACATCGGCATATGGGGCACATAGCTCCTCAATCTTTTCAAGTGCTTGTATGTAAATGGATAAGGCAAAATTAAGAGCCTCCCCGCCGGCTTCTGCAAGTCCGATTATCTCCTCGAGCCATGTGGTTCCGGCAGTTTTGAGATGCACCCCCTTGTTATGTTTTTTGAGGATCGAACCAATGTGAGGATATAAGGCAAATTTGTCTGAACCTGAATGAATGCTGATCTTAAGTTCGGATGGCAGTCCGAATAATTTTACAGCATAATCGATGACCAGAAGATCCTCCTCAAACTCAACGGCAAACTTATCGATATCGCCAACATAGTCAACACCCTTGTTGAATCTTCCTGAGAACTTGGGAGCGATAGTCTGGACCGGTACTTTTTCATCGCTCAGCATGAGCAGGATGAAAAATAGATCCACTGGTGCCTGCGGTCTGGCCACTTCATCCATCGAAACTTCGGTGATGAAGTTTCCAGCTCCCTTTTCTTTTTCAATCTTCCTGTAAATCTCCCCTGCTTTTTGGGCAGCATATAGATAATTTTCAGCTATACCGGTCAGCTGGTCAACTGAACATTTAACTGGTTTTTTGATACCCGGTACTTCGATCCTGCCGGTGTATTTCTTTGCCTTTTCAATGAATTCACTGATTTTTGAGTCGTTTGCGCGCTTTCCAATATATGAGGCGACGTCGATAGTGAAGAAGTCGGAACTCGAAATGAATTTGTCAACCGTATCAAGGTTGATATGATCGGCATCGACAAAATAAGGTTCCGTGAAACCTGCTGCCTTTGTAACGGCATCAGCTTCCTTTCTCACATCCTGGGGCTGGGTGCCGATAATCATGTGTTCCCTGTTTGACTTGTTCCATACAGGAGTAATTCCGGCACCCTTTTTTCCGGCCTCGATAATTGCTTTAAGCTGGGCATGACCCTGATGACCAAAGCGGTCACCCATCCCCATTGAAAATTTTCCTAATTTCTTCATAGGTGTTCTATATATTTTCTACTCGTTTCATCCTGGGAACAAGGAAGTGCATTATGATCCATGCAAGGAGATAAGCTATTCCACAAAAGATGAACATTATCCCGTAACCAACTTCTGTTTTGTCGAGAGCTGTGTAATGCTTCAGAAGAAGTCCTGCTGCCTGTGCGACAAGGATACCTCCCACGGCTCCTGCCATACCTCCGATCCCGGTGACAGATGCCACTGCTTTTTTCGGGAACATGTCAGTTACAGTTGTGAATATGTTGGCAGACCATGCCTGATGAGCTGCACATGCCAGTCCGATAACCAGCACTGCATACCACGTATTAAACTGTCCGAGCCAGCTGGCCAAAAGAACTGAAAGCGGAAATAGTGCATAAATAAACATCGAAAGTTTTCTAGCCTTGTAGGTAATCATTCCGCTATTCATGAATTTTTTTGGCAGCCAGCCACCGAAGATAGATCCGACGGTGGCTATTGTATAAACGACTGCCACTGCGAATGTCCAGCTGATAACGCCGGGAATATCGGCGCCATCGCCCATATAGGAAGGATTTAAATTCTTGAATTCAAGTATTTTTCTTGCATTCTCACCGTTCAGGAACGCAGGTAGCCAGAAGAGGTAGAACCACCACACGGGGTCGGTGAGGAATTTTCCGAAGAAGAAGGCCCATGTCTGACGTTTCGCAAGTAATATCACCCAGGGAACCTTTTCTGTCTGGCCTTCCACTTCTTTCTTCTTTTCTTCTTTTTCGTCAAGGTCGCTGTGGATATACTCATATTCAGCCTGTGACAGGACCCCAGCCCTTAGTTTTTGTTCAGGAGAGGCATAGGTCCGGAACCAGAAGAACAGCCAGATCAGTCCGATTGCCCCGACAAATATGAATGCTACCTCCCAGCCCCAGTGCACTGCGATCCATGGGACGAAAAGCGGGGTGAGGATGGCTCCGACGTTGGTACCTGAGTTGTAAATGCCTGTGGCAAGTGCTCTTTCCTTTTTTGGGAACCATTCTGCCATAGTCTTGTTGGCAGCAGGGAAGTTACCTGCTTCAGTGAACCCCAGGGCTGCTCTCCATATACCAAATGTGAATGCGTTATGTGCAAGAGCGTGACCGATAGCCGCAATGCTCCATCCAAGAAGAGAAAATGCATATCCTCTCTTGGTTCCGATCCAGTCGATGAACCTGCCTGCAAGTGTCATCCCTACGGCATAGGCAATCTGAAAACTCATGACGACCCATGAATAGTACAATTCCTGGTTTGCCTTGTCGGGTCCGAAAATACCTTCTTCGGCCAGTGTGGGTTTTAGAAGACCAAGTACGTTACGGTCGAAATAGTTCACTGTAGTTGCGAAAAAAACAAGAGCACAGATTGTCCACCTGTATTTTCCAATTGTCTCATTGATTGAAGCTACTGACATAATATCCGGATTAGGTATGCTTAAACATTATAGGTTGTTGATGCCGTTGACCCTCCGCGGCCGGTCCAGTTTGTATGGAAGAATTCTCCCCTGGGTTTGTCGATGCGTTCATAGGTATGGGCACCGAAGTAATCCCTTTGTGCCTGAAGCAGATTGGCCGGAAGTTTATCGCATCTGTATCCGTCAAAATAGCAGAGCGCCGACGACATGGCTGGTACAGGTATCCCGTTGATAAGTGCGGTAGAGATAACATTTCTCCATCCGGCCTGTGCCTTCTCAACCTTTGTTTTGAAGAACGGATCGAGCAGCAGGTTGGGAATATCTTCATTGGCATCAAATGCTTCCTTGATCTTTCCGAGGAACGCTGACCTGATTATACAGCCTCCCCTCCACATCAGGGCTATTCCTCCGTAATTCAATTTCCATCCGAATTCCTGAGCTGCAGCTCTCATCAGGGCATAACCCTGGGCGTATGACACAATTTTCGAGGCGTAAACTGCCTCTCTGAGGTCAGTCACAAATGATTTCAGATCGCTTTTGAATACTTTGCCCGGACCTGTGATGATCTTCGAAGCTGCTACACGTTCATCCTTCAGTGCCGAAAGACATCTCGAGAAAACAGCTTCACCTATCAGGGTGAGAGGGATACCGAAGTCAAGTGCAGTGACCGCGGTCCATTTACCGGTACCCTTCTGCCCTGCAGTATCAAGGATCTTGTCGACCATAGGGTTACCGTCTTCATCCTTGAAAGCAAGTATATCCCTTGTTATTTCAATGAGATAACTGTCGAGTTCACCCTCATTCCATTCCCTGAACACAAGGTGCATTTCATCGGCTTTCATGTTGAGAAGATCCCTCATTATCTGGTAAGCTTCGCAGATAAGCTGCATATCGCCATATTCAATACCGTTATGAACCATTTTCACGAAATGGCCTGCACCATTTTCACCTACCCAGTCACAGCACGGAGTTCCGTCATCAACTTTTGCGGCAATAGCCTGGAAAATAGGTTTGACTTCAGGCCAGGCAGCAGGTGAACCTCCGGGCATGATGGACGGTCCGAGCAGGGCTCCTTCCTCTCCTCCTGAAACACCGGTTCCGATATAAAGAAGTTCCTTGCTTTCAACAAGGGCAGTTCTCCTGTTGGTATCTGGGAAATGAGTGTTTCCGCCGTCAATAATAATATCACCCTTTTCAAGGAGGGGGATGAGGGCGTTGATCATGTCGTCAACAGCACTTCCTGCCTTTACCATGATCATTATTTTCCTGGGCCTTTTAAGGGATTTAACCAAGTCTTCCAGTGAATGGGCTCCGATAATTTTTTTTCCCGATGCCCGCCCTGCCAGAAAGTCATCAACCCTTTGAAGAGTACGGTTGTACACAGTGACCTGGAATCCTTTGCTCTCCATGTTAAGAACCAGGTTTTCGCCCATCACGGCCAATCCGATCAATCCGATATCCGATTTTGTGTCCATAAAATAATGTTTATCAATTAATTATCAATTTTTTTATATAGGCAGACTATGTTTTAAGTCCAGTGCCCTGATAGTATTCCCTTACAACCTCATCCATGGCCCAACTGGTCCTCGCCGCTGTTACTCCTGTACTTACAACATCCCCTCCGTCTGAAAGAGCCCTGACGATCTGTTCTATCAGGTAGAACTGGATATTGTCTGGTCTTTCATTGACAAATTCCTGTGTTCCGGCGGAATTGACAAGGACAATCGGGTCGTATGTAAATGTAGAGGTTTTTATTATTCCTTTTTCACCGACTATTTCAAAATAATCCCTGTTTGCTTCCCGGGAAACGCTGAAACTCCAGACTCCGGTTCCAACAATATTGTCACGGAACAGGAAGCTGGCAGCTACGAAATCCTCAGCCTTGTACAGTTGGCCCTGGTTTTCGGCAAGGGATGATACTTTCAGAACTGGGCCGAAAATATAATCAAGGAAATCCAGCTGATGGGAACCGAGATCAAAGAAGTGTCCCGCGCCGGAGATTTCAGGGATGACACGCCAGGGCAGATTTCCAGCTTTTTCATCTTCTGAAACGTAATTATATATCTGGAAATTTGCGAATCGAGGTTTGCCGATTTCACCTGCATCGATAAGTTTCTTAATCAGCCGGAAACCGGGAAGTGTTCTTCTGTAATATGCAACGTATACAGGGATACCGGTAAGTTCAGCCATCTCATTTATCATGACGCACTCCCTGTAATTTGCGGCCATTGGTTTTTCAATATAAACCGGTTTGCGGGCTTTGAGAGCCCTGATGGCATATTCGGCATGACTTCCGGGGGGAGTTGCTATGTATACGGCATTTACCTCATTGTCGTTGATGAGTTCGTCGGGATCGGAATAATATCTTGGTACATTATGTCTTCCGGCATAGTCTTCAGCCAGTTCTTTGTTGCGCCGCATCACAGCTACAAGCCTCGAACCGGCCACTTTACTGAAAGCCGGACCGCTCTTTTGTTCTGTGACTTTACCGCATCCTATTATCCCCCAGTTTATCATCTGAGCTTGTCTTTAGCCGCCCATAGTCCTACCGCAGGGTTTGAGATATAATATATTTCCTCACCGTCAGGCATCCTGTTTATGCCCTCGCGGAGTACGGCCGGATCATATTTCATCATCATGGTTTCAAGGGTGGCGTATTTGAAATTGACCGATTCAATTTCCTGCCTGGTAAGATTACCCGGACAATATGTTATAGAAAATCTTCCTTCGGAACTTCCGTGTATAAGGTGTGCTGCAGCACTCAGATTGTCCATCAGTTCCGGATTCTGGTCGACTGCCTTAAGTGTTGCGGGAGTTCCCTTATAGCCATATTTCCTTATAAGCCTGTCAATCTCCTTGTCCTCTCCGAACTCCCTCAGTCCGGGGGCAAGTATAATCAGTTCGCCATTGTCAGCCATAGCCATCCTGGTCCGGTAAATGCTTTTATTACCCAGCCAGGTGCTTTTGAACTCAGAGGGATCGAGATATACGACTGCCTTCTTAATTGGCTGGTCGAGAACGGTAAAATTAACCTTAATGGAAAGTTCGGAGGCCAGTTTGAACACTTCATAGTCGTCGCCGATGAAAAGTCCACGGATCACAAGTTTGCCGGCATCATCGCGGCCTATTACCGTCTGAATATAAACAACAGGCAGTCCCGTAATGAAGTTGTCAGATGCATAGTTGAGCAATCTTCTTACCGGAGTGTCAGCTTTCCCCATCATCCTTTCCATACCATAGACAGCCCCGATGAAATGGCTTTTGTTGATCCCTTCCGGACCACCGGTTCCGACAAACAGGTTCTTGTTATAATTGGCCATACCCACAACCTCATGGGGCACAACCTGGCCGATCGAGAGAATAAGGTCATGCCTGCCGTTTGCAAGAAGCTTGTTGAGCTGAGCCGGCCAGGAATAGCTGAGCTTTCCTTCGGTTATTTCATTTATGAATTCACCGGGAACAGTTCCGACTGTTACAACATCATTTCTCCAGTCGTGAACCCTGAACAACTCTGCCGGAACCCCCCTGAACATTTCAGAAATCTCAGCCGGTGACATGGGAGAATGGGTTCCCAAAGCCGGCAGTATGTCGGTCAGATTCTCCTTGTAATAACGGTGAACGAGAGTGGTAATGTCTCCGGCCCGGGAGTGGAACCTGGTGAAATCAGGCGGCAAGGCAAGTACCTTTTTGCGTTGCCCCAGCTTTACGAGTGCTGAAAAGACTCCATACTCAAGTTCATTTGGGCCGATCACAGTATTTTCCGATCCGAATTGGTAGTATATCATTTCTTATTCAGTTTGTTATATATAAAATGCATGCCTATGTTTGGGAACGGTATGCGGTTCGAAGTTTGCGGCTTGCGGCTTTCCGCTTACTGCCAACTGCATACTGCCAACTTCTGCCTGTGCCCTGTGCCTTTACACTCCACTATAGGCGCTGAATCCGCCGTCGACAGGGATTATGATTCCGGTAACAAACTTTGACAGGTCGGAAGCAAGGTAGAGGAGTGTCCCGGTAAGTTCTTCGGGAGTTCCGAATCTTTCCATCGGAGTGCTGCCCAGTATTTTTCTTGTTCTGGCAGTGGGTTCTCCGGTTTTTTCATCCATAAGCAGGAACCTGTTCTGATTCGTTAGCAGAAATCCCGGTGCAATGGCATTTACCCTGATGCCTGTTTTAGAGAAATGCACAGCCAGCCATTGTGTAAAATTATTTACAGCAGATTTTGCGGCTGAATATGCAGCTATCTTGGTAAGAGGCCTGTAGGAGTTCATTGATGAAATGTTGATAATAACCCCTGCAAGGTTCTTCACCATATCGGTTGAGTAAACCATTGTAGGGATGAGCGTCCCCTTGAAGTTAAGGTCGAATACCTTGTCAAAACCTTCAAGTTTCAGTCCGAAGAATGTATCGTTGGGGTCCTCAGTGCCATCCATTTTTTCAACCTTTGTGGTAGCGGCCGGAGAATTTCCTCCAGCGCCGTTTACCAGGATATCAATAGCGCCAATATTCTCGTTAATGATTTTCTTTGATGCCAACAGCGATTCCTTATCGAGCACACTGGCCGAGAGCCCAATCGATTGTGTTCCGAACTCCTTCTGGATTTCAGCCGCAACTTTAACTGCAGCCTCCTGATTGAGATCAATGATCACAGTCTTTACTCCCTGGGATGCAAGTGATCGGGCCATTTCTGAACATATGAGACCAGCGCCACCTGTGATGACCGCTGTTTTTCCTTTAAGATTTAATTCGTTCATTTTTAACAAGATTTATTGACAGTCCGGCATCCGCATGTTTTTTGCAGGATACCGCCCTGCCGGAATGATTTTATGCTAGAATCCAAAGTATTCTTTTGCGTTTTTATAGGAGACACCCTCAATAAGAGGTCTGACAAGTTCATCCTCATCCGGAATATTTCCTTTTTCTATTTCCGAACCGATATAATTACACAGGATTCTTCTGAAGTACTCATGGCGAGGGAAAGAGAGGAAGCTACGGGAGTCGGTGACCATTCCCACGAATCTTCTCAGCAGTCCGAAAGAAGCGAGGTCCCTGAAGTGTTTTTCCATCCCGTTCTTCTGATCGAGGAACCACCATGCTGCACCGTACTGGACTTTAACTGCACGGGAGCCGTCATTGAAGTTGCCGGCCATAGTGATCATTAATTCGTTGTCTGCAGGATTAAGATTGTAAAGGATTGTTTTTGCAAGCTGATCCGAATCATCGAGTGCATCAATAAATCTTGACATTCTGAAGGCATCCTGGGGCACTCCGATGGAATCCCAACCAGTATCGGGACCCATCTTCCTGAACATTCTGGAATTGTTGTTTCTGAGGGCGCCCACATGGAACTGCTGGGTCCATCCTCTTTTATGATTCATCCTGCAAAGCTCGAGCATTATTGCCATCCTGTATTTTTCAGTTTCATCGGCCGAAACCTGCTGACCCTTTAACAGTGACCTGAATATATGGTCCGCTTCCCTTTCATTGCACGGAGAAAAGAAAAACCTTTCAGATCCGTGGTCGGAAAGGCGGCATCCCATTTCATGGAAAAAGGCATGCCTTTCGTCCAATGCCTCAGTCAGGGCTTCAAAACTTCCGATTTCCCTTCCGGTGACTTTTTCAAGCTTCAGGATATAATCCCTGAATTTATCCGGGTCATCTGTTTTTATTACATTGTCGGGACGGAAGGCCGGAAGCATCTTTAACTCACTGTTGCCTTTCATCTGAGTGTGAAATTCTAGGGTGTCAGCCGGGTCGTCAGTAGTACAGACAACTTCTACATTATTCTTCCTGAGAAGCGATCTGATGCTGAATTCTCTTGTTCTGAGCATGGATGATGCTCTTTCATATATATCAGCGGCATTGGAGGGCGACAGGAGGTCATAAATCCCGAAATACCTGGCCAGTTCAAGATGTGCCCAGTGATACAAGGGGTTTCCAATACTTGCAGGCAGGGTCTCGGCCCACTTTATAAATTTTTCTTTTGGAGAGGCATCCCCTGTGCAGTAAAGCTCGTCAATGCCATTCGTTCTCATGGCCCTCCATTTGTAATGATCGCCGTCAAGCCATGCCTGACCTATGTTATCAAAACATACGTCACTGGCAATCATTGAGGGCGACAGGTGGCAATGAAAATCGATAATAGGCTGATTCTCCGAAAATTCATGATAAAGTCTCCTGGCTGTCTTTGTTTCCAGTAGAAAGTCGTCAGTTATAAATCTTTTCATACCTGGTTATATATAATTTGATAACACTTTTTCAGCTTCCATATGCGAAAAAATGAGCTATTAAAAATAGCAAATAATTTAAGAGGTAAGGATAAAAAGCCGTTAAGGTAAGTTAATTTTCATCATTATCTAACTTTGATTTTAGCGGTATGATGCCTGCCTTTCGGCAGACAGGGAACCGCACATGATTAACTTCGTCGAGCTCGCAAGCTCGGTTGAAAATTATTTTAATTAAGTGTTTGTTTTTGAAACCAATCATGTGGGTTTCATATATTTCCTGTGAGAAGCCAGGGGCATCCCAGATAACAAATTTAGATATTCTCTTCATCCTTTCAGCCAAAGATTGTATTTTAGCATTCCAAATCAAGTCTTGTCAGTAATAACAATCAATATAAAAAAAATATGAAAATTGAGTTGAGATATGCAGTACATCCTGATGATTTCAGGTCATATGATACCTCAAAACTCAGGAAGGAATTCCTGATTGAGAAAGTGTTCGTACAGGATGAGATCATGCTCGTTTATTCAATGTACGACAGGTATATAGTGGGAGGTGCCATGCCTGTTGACAAAGTCCTCAAGCTTGAGTCGGCTGATGATCTTAAGGCTTCTTATTTTCTTGAAAGAAGAGAAATGGGAATAATCAATGTCGGTGGTGAAGCCGGGATCGAAGCAGGCGGAGTGACATATAATGTCGGGTTCAAGGAGGCGCTATACCTTGGCAGGGAGACGAATGACGTGTTTTTTAAATCGAAGGATGCCTCAAATCCGGCCAAACTGTATATTAACTCTGCTCCGGCCCACCATAAGTATCCTTCAAGGATAGTCACCCTCGGAGATGCGGAAATTGTCTCACTCGGATCCGCTGAAGCTTCCAACCACAGGACGATCAACAAGCTTATTGTGAACAGCGTCCTTCCGACATGCCAGCTTCAGATGGGTATGACGGAACTTAAGACAGGCAGTGTGTGGAACACCATGCCTGTTCATACCCATAATCGCAGGATGGAAGCATACTTTTACTTTGAGGTCCCCGAAAAACAGGGTATCTGTCATTTTATAGGCGATCCTGACGAAACCCGTCACATATGGATGAAAAATGAGCAGGCTGTGCTGTCACCTTCGTGGAGCATACACAGCGCTTCAGGTACATCCAGTTATACATTCATCTGGGGAATGGCAGGTGAGAACCTTGATTACAGTGATATGGATGTCCGCCATCCCGATACTCTTAAATAACAAATAATGGAAACCATAAAGGAATTATTTGATCTGACGGGTAAGGTGGCTCTGGTAACCGGTGGAACTCATGGGATCGGACTGGCAATTGGCCTTATTCTGGGAAAGGCGGGAGCGAGGGTGTGCGTAAATGATCTCAGCTCTGAGAAGCTTGCCCTGTGCAGGGAGGCATTCGGGAAGGAGGGACTGAGTGTTTACACACTGGTATTCGACGTCACTGACGAAAAGGATGTCGACAGGGGGATATCACAGATTGAAGCTGATGAAGGTCCTGTTGAAATCCTTGTAAATAATGCGGGGATAATTAAAAGAATACCAATACTCAACATGCCCGTCGAGGATTATAAACAAGTCATTGACGTGGATCTGGTTGCCCCTTTCATAGTCTCCAGACGTGTTGCCCCTGGATATGATAGCAAGGCGAAGCGGAAAGATAATCAACATGTGTTCCATGATGAGCGTTTACGGACGGAATACAGTGTCGGCATATGCTTCAGCAAAGGGAGGTCTTGCGCTTCTTACAAGGAACATGACATGCGAATGGGCAAAATACAACATTCAGATTAACGGGATCGGTCCCGGATACATAGAAACTGCACAGACAGGTCCGATACGTGAAAACGGTCATCCGTTCAACGACCTGGTCATGACCAGGACTCCGGCAGGAAGATGGGGTCAGCCCGAGGACGTAGCCAATGCAGCATTGTTTCTTGCATCCAGGGCAAGCGATTTTGTCAACGGGCATATTCTGTTTGTTGACGGTGGCATTCTTGCCAACTTCGGCTATGTAAAAGGGGAAAACGATTTATAAATTTCGTTCTGCTTCCCTGGCTCTCGCATTGAAATACAGTATGCTCGAGAAGATCGGAAGCAAAGGCAGGGTGATGGCATTCACCACAGCCGACAGTATGATGTAAAGCGGCCGGGTGGTTACTTCCAGGGCAACGGTGGCCTCTTCAGGATTGCTGACCGCCGAAAGGAAACTTCCTGTAAATGGAAGCAGTACCAATCCTGATAAAAAGATCGATATAACAAGGAGAAGAATTATGAAAACCGCCGTCCAGCCAAGGTTATTCCAGAAATTCCGGTGGGCCAGGGTTGCCGTTCTGACTATTGCATGAGCAATAATGGGCCCTTCAACCATCATAATAGGAAGGATGAAAAGATAAAGTGTCAGGATATAAACGCCTGCAAACAAAGCCCCGACGAACAGGAGAATAAGTCCCAGAAAAAGGGCGAACGATCCCACAAACGCCAGTATTACAAGTATAAGAAGATATGGGATGTAATACCGCAGCGATTTCAATGTGCACTTCAAAAAATTGCATTCCCTGTCAAGCGGATTGAACATTACAAAATACTGCAGAATAACAGCGAACAATACATTGACAAGTGTGAAAATGATCATCGGCCATTTGAATTCATTAAGCTTATTCATCATTTCATCCATATCGAAGGTCTGGTAATCGCCGATATCTATTCTTATGAATGTGCCCAGATACTGCATGGCAAGTCCCATTGCAAATGAAATAAGGAAAAGCTCCACGAACCTTTTTTTATAAAAATCCCATAGCGAATTCATTGCACTGTCGATAGTATGAGTCTTGTAGAGCGGGTGATTTTCTATTGGTTCCATTTATACCTTCATCAATTAATACTTGTTTATGTTTCTGATCTGGCTATGCTTTACTTTCCCGGCCTCCAGCCACGTATCACATTTGCGAAAGGGAATATATGATTTTTCTTGCGGGGATTGAATATACCCTCATTTACTGACTTAACATCCTCGATGGTGAAAAAAGCTCTGGAGTTGAAAGAAGTGATAATACCTATTACGTTCTTCAGCTCACTGCGGTGAATGATTGAATAGATTATGTGGATTTTTTCCTTTGCACCGTGCGCTTCAATGGTTGTTGCTCCGAATCCGTTAGAATTCAGATTTTTAACAAGCTCCATGCCATTCTCGTTTACAAAAATCCTGATCATCTGGATACCCATTGCCAATCGTTCCTCAATTATCATCCCCACATAATTCCCTGTAGCGAATCCGGCCGCATAGGCAATGTAGTTTACGTAATTATCAAGATTTTGCATGATTTTGCTGATCGCAATGATCCAAATCAGCACCTCAAAGAAGCCTAATATGGGAGCAATTTTCCTGTTTCCTTTTGAGACAAAAATTATCCTCATTGTGCCTATTGATACATCACAGATCCTTGCCAGGAAAATAAGGAAGGGCAAGACAGCATAATCAAAAATTTCCGAGTTGAAAAAAGATGTCTCCATGATCGTGTTATTTTAGCGGATAAAGATAATAATAGTAGTGCAGGAATTATAGCTGACCGGATTGCTTTGTCGCTATGGCGGAATTCAATTTTTTTCAGGATAGTTCATTATATCTTATCTTCGCTTTAAATTTAAACTACATGTCGAGATTCAAACTTACAATAGAATATGACGGGACAAGGTATTCCGGATGGCAGATGCAAAAGGGAGGCAAATCGGTACAGGGAGAAATTGTTGATGCCTGCAGGGATCTGTTCGGAGCCGAAGATATAGATGTGTTCGGAGCCGGTCGTACCGACAGCGGGGTACATGCCATTGGTCAGGTTGCCCATCTTGAAGCAACCACCGACCTGATCCCCTTAAGGATCCGTTATGGAATAAACGACAGGCTTCCGCATGATATATCCATTCTCAATGTTGAAAAGGTGCAGGATGGATTCCATGCACGGCATGATGCAGTAGCCCGGAGCTATTTTTACCAGATCAGCCGCCGCAGAACTTCTTTTGGCAAAAAATATGTCTGGTGGATCAAGGATCAGCTGGATATCCATCTGATGAATGAAGCGGCTAAGCATTTTCCGGGATTGAAAAACTATAAGTCATTCACTGATGAGGACCAGGAGCAAAGATCAACGAAGGTTGAGATAATGCACTCCAAAGTATATGATTACGGCGATATACTGTTGTTCCATGTGATCGGATCGCATTTTCTGTGGAAACAGGTTCGAAGAATGACAGGAGTAGTTATTGAAGCCGGACGCGGTAAGCTTGATCCCGGAGATATCCCCGGATTTTTCAGGAACAAGTCTGATGTACCGGCCGGCCTTACAACGCCGCCAAGCGGTCTTTTCCTCGAAAGGGTATATTATCAGGATGAAAAGATAAATTATACAGCCAGACCTGTTATCAATCTATGACTTGTACTTCAATTTTTTTGATACTTAGGAACAATTTCGTAACTTTTAAGTTTATACCTTTTAAAATGGACTATTATGAAGAGACGAGATTTCATCAGGACTGCCACATTAGCTGCGCCAGTTATAAGTCTTTTTCCTGCTGATCTTAGCGGGATAGCGAGAATCAGTACTCCCGGAGGTATCGAAAAAAGAGCCCTTGGTCGAACAGGCGAAATGCTCTCCATTATTGGTTTTGGCGGTATTGTGGTTATGAACGCTACAGATGAAGAGTCATCTACCCTTGTACGTCAGGCCATAGAAGCCGGGATTAACTATTTTGATGTAGCCCCATCATACGGAAATGCCGAGTTGATGCTTGGACCAGCCCTGGAGCCTTACAGAAAGGATGTATTCCTTGCCTGCAAGACAGGCAAGAGGAAAAAAGCCGAAGCCCGTGCCGAACTGGAACAGTCGCTCAAGAATATGAGGACTGACCATTTTGATCTCTATCAGCATCATGCTGTAACCTCTCTTGAGGATGTTGATATCCTGCTGGGTCCGGGAGGAGCGATGGAAACTTTTATTGAGGCCAGGAAGGAAGGAAAGATAAAATACATCGGGTTTTCAGCTCACTCAGTTGAAGCCGCAATGGCCCTGATGGACCGATTCGACTTTGACAGCATCCTTTTCCCTTTCAACTATGCAACATGGAATTCAGGGAATTTCGGCCCTCAGGTGCTGGCCCGCGCCCGGGAGAAGAAGATGGGAATCCTTGCCCTGAAGGCAATGGCAAAAGGTCCGTGGGCAGAGGGAGCCGACAGGTCGCGATATCCGAAATGCTGGTACGAACCTCTGATAACGCCTGAAGATATTAAAATGGGATTGAGATTCACCCTCAGTCATCCCATAACAGCTGCAGTTCCTCCTGGCGAAGCCGAATTGTTCAAAATAGCTCTTGGAATGAGGAATGAAATCAAGCCTCTTACTGAATCCGAAGTAATGTCTGTCAGGGAGAAAGCCGCTTCAGGAGTTCCTTTATTCAGCTATAAAGGCACTGCCTGAGCAAAGTCGACCGGGTTAATCTGCCGTGTACTTGATCCGAAGGTCAAGCTCATTGTCGTAAACGTACCAGCATGGATCCTGGCACTGCTTGTCAGTAAATTTTGTCCTTGGAATCGCCGAGTCTACTGCTGTATATGTTTTGCCATTTCTCTCATACCTGGCAGTCGCGGTATATTTCTTATTTAGCCTGACATCTATCCTGTAGATGTCGGAGGGGGGATTTACTGAGTTCAGAAGCACACCGTCCTCGAGTTCACCCTCAAAGACATTAATTGTTGCCACCGGATCATTCACTGAGAATTTTATAAGCAGATAGTCGCTTGCAGGCTCATCCTGGGTGCAACCACCGCAATCAGCAATCCAACCCTGTTCCTCGCATGAGAAGGCAGCGGCGAGAACCAGGAAAAGAAAGATCCTAAGGCCATATTTCATGATTTTCGTTACCATTCTATTGTCTTTTCGTATTTTCTGACCCGGCTCAGTCTGTAGTTGTAAGTGAAGCCCATCCTGCACCAGAGAGGACCAATTTTATAGAATTCGGTTTTCAGATATTCAATACCTGCACTCACTGCAAGGTTTGACCTTTCGAGCTTTAATCCTGCGGCCGGCATTATTCTGACCTTATTTTCCGGCCGGGCTACCGTTCCATTGAAAGCTGGGCCAAAGTTGTATCCGGCCGACAGGGAAGCAGAAGCTATAATGGTGAATCCCGAAGGTTTCTCTATAAGTGTGAAGTCCTTGAAAAGTCCTGCGTAAGCAAGGGAACTTTTATCGAGATACTGGTAAAACTCAGTGGCTCCGGCTTCCTTCATGACTCTTGTCCTGAAGGGCTTTGTATCAAATCCGGCCATGAATCCGGCATTGATGAGCGGTTCCTTGAATGAAAGCATCAGACCAGCCAGAAAATCCCTGTTATTCACCCTGGTATTGGCCGATAAGGAGATCACATCCATTCGTTAATCCCAGATTGCCCTTAATATTATATTTTTCAAGAAGCAAAGTGATATCCTTTCTTCCGAAAGCTGATGCCACTGTATAGGGATTGACTCCGCCCTTTTCCTGGTCATTCCAGAGGTCTCCTTTTTTAAGAAGAAGCTCTGCTGCCGGAATATGGTTTGACTGGATAGCCAGAGCCAATGCATTGTAATTATGGATGTTCTTTTCATACAGATCGACACCCTCCTTCAGAAGAAGGTTCATGATTGCGGTATCTCCATTCTGGGCTGCGATAAGTAATGGGGTGAAGCCCTCCTGGTCCCTTGCTTCCAGATTGGCTCCGTTTTGAAAGAGCAGATCGGCAACATCAGCATATCCAGCCAGGATGGATGCCATCAGCGGGGTTGTTCCGTCATCTGACTTAAGGTTGCAATCGGCATCATAATAAAGAAGTAGGTCAGTCATTAACAAATCCCCGTTTACTGAGGCATAATGAAGTGGTGTGGCGCCGTGATTGTCAGGAAGATCAATATCTGCTCCGCCTCTGATGAGGGTCTCGGCTATTTCCGTGTTCATGTTTTTGACTGCAATCAGGAGAGGAGTCTCGTGTCCGGCTGTCTTCTTATCAACATTGGGATGCCAGGCAAGCAATGCTTCCACCGCAGTTTGCCTGTTATTTGCAACGGCAAAGATCAGAGGCGTTGCTCCCTGGTAAGTTTCTGCATCTATTTCAGCTCCTAAGGAAAGAAGCCTGTTGATTTCCGAGTGCAGCCCCTTTGAGGATGCAATCATGAGATTGTATTCAAGTGCGCCCTCGGTGTCCATTGGTATGTAATCGAGAGTGTCAAGAATTGTAATATCCTGTCCGGATAATCTTTGAAGTGAAATGGTCAGATTAACGAGGATCAGTGTTATGACAAATATGCTACTGCGTGTTAATAACATCTTCGCAAAGTTAGCTTTTTGGCCATTCGGTGTTTAAAATTCCAATACAAAAAAACAATATTTGCAAAAGCCATAAGTTAATTTTTGTGAAAGATTAATGTCAAAATTGAATTCTGTTAATAAAACTTTTATTTTTATCTCCCAAAATTGAAATTCTTGACCGGTTCGAAGAAAATCTTATTAATTGTTGTTTTGTCTTTGGTGGCGCGCTACAACCCCATTGCAGTGGAGAAACCCGGCAACCCCAGCGACAGGATGATCCCTGCCTATATCAGGCTTACAAATAGCGATTCATCGGTTTCGGAATTTGATGGTTGTGTCCCGGTGATCAATTCGTTTATGAAGAAATGGACCATTCAGGGTGCATCCGTGGCTATCGCAAGGGACGGGAAGCTGGTCTATGCAAGAGGATTTGGATATGCTGATACAGCAGTAGGTATAGAAACACAGCCTTACAGTAAATTCCGGATTGCCAGTATTTCGAAGCTGGTAACTGGTGTGGCTATAATGAAGCTGAGGGAGGAGGGGAAACTTTCACTCGACGACAGGGTTTTCGGTCCCGATGGTGTTCTTAATGATTCATGCTACTGTTATCCAAAAGACAAAAGAGCCTTCAATATAACCGTTGCGCATCTGTTGTCGCACGAGGGCGGATGGTCGCAACGTTACGGAGATCAGATGTTCATGCCTCATCTGGTGGCCAGTCAGATGAAATGTAGCCTTCCGGTTGATACCCGGACTATTGTCCGGTTTGCCCTTTCAAAGAGACTTCATTTTACTCCGGGTACAGGTCGTTCTTACTCAAATCTTGGATACAGCATACTTGGCCTGGTTATCGAAAAGGCTTCAGGTTTGTCATATGAGGAATACTGCAGAACTGCAATATTCGAACCACTGGGAATTTACGACATTGTCCCCGCCAAAAACCTTCCGGATCAGAAAGCTCCGTTTGAGGTTACCTATTATGAACCTGCAGGAATGCCTCTAAGGCCTTCGGTTTATGGTACCGGAGAGATGGTACCTGTCAGATACGGAGGCAATGATGTTGAGACTCTCGGTGCTGCCGGTTACTGGCTTGCCACGGCACCTGACCTCATGAGACTGGTTCTGGCAATTGACGGATTTGATTATAATGATGATATTCTTACCGATGGCAGCATCAACTTAATGACTGATGTGAACAATGAATTCTCGCCGGTCGGATGGAAAACCACCTACGAAAACGGAACATGGATACGCACCGGTTCCTTTGCAGGAACTGCTGCCATGATAAAGCGCCAACCCGACGGACTGTCATGGATAGTGCTTCTTAATACGAGCGCCTGGAACGGTCCCGGAATCCATTCCTATATAAACAGAATGATGTCGACCATGGTTTCAAAGGTCGTGGACTGGCCGAAATATAACCTGTTCGACAATACACTTCCGGTTCCAATACGATTTGAGCTGACAGGAATCAACTAAGGCATCCATGTGCTTTACAGTCAATGTAAATCTTGTAAAGGATGAACTTGAAAGCAGGTACGGGGTTTCTTTTCCCGACCATGACAGGTATCAGCCCAGCTATTATTATCATGCATTCAGCCTGCCCGAACTCCCGGCCATCTGCCTCGATGATCCGGAAAGTGCCCGGCTTCTTAGATGGGGACTGATTCCGTCGTGGACAAAAAGTCCTGACAATGCAGATGAAATAAGATATAAGACATTCAATGCCAGGGCTGAAACCGTATCTTCAAAGCCCTCATTTTCCGGATCGTTCAGATCGGGTCGCTGCATTATACCGGTTAAAGGCTTCTTCGAATGGCAGCATGCTGTTAACGAAAAGATACCTTGGTACATCCGCCACGCCGGAGAGGAGATATTCTCGCTGGCAGGTTTGTACGACCGATGGGTCAATACGTCAACCGGAGAGGTCCTTGATACTTTTTCCATTGTGACCATCGATGCAAACGATCTGCTCGCCGTTATCCACAACTCAAGGAAAAGAATGCCTGTAATTCTCGACCGCGACGCTGAAAAAAGATGGATTAGTTCAGATACTTCTCCGGAGGAAGCTTTATCGTTCCTTAAACCTTGTCCCTCGGATTTGCTTAAAGCCTATACCATCAGCAATCTGATAAACAATAAGTCAGCTAACCGTAACACTCCGGAGTTGATCAGGCCTTACCCAAGGCAGAATAACACGCTCTTTGGCTGAAATTAAAGAAGTGATCCTGAATTTTTTAGCGAATACCGCCTTATTGAGCAACAAATATATACGTAAGAGTACCCTTCTGGATTTTTGGGGCATCAAGATTGCTTTCAAATCTTGATCTAAGGGCAGTGCCGACAGCCGTTTCTACCAGGCATTCGTCAGTTGCGGTGCTCTGGGCCTGGATTATTGATGCATTTTCGACGTATCCCCGCTGGTTAACATCGATAAGCAGCACCACTTTCCCCGATCCTTCACACTTATATATAGGTATAGGCAGGTATATGTGATTTCTACCTGTGAGTTCATAAAAGATTCTTGTCGGACCCTGAAAATTGGCAGCCATCTTTTGCGAATCGCCAGCTTCCTTTTCTTTTTCCTTTGCTTCATTCTGGTCATCAGCTGCAATCTCTTCTGCACCGGTCTGCTTGTAAACAGTCCCCCTTGAATCAATAAAATTGTCAGTGCCCAGTTTGCCGCTCTCGATCAGTTCGTCCTTAACCTGATCAATATACGCCTGGGGGTCAATAAGTTCCTCTCCTCTGGCTGCCAGGTTGCGTGCAATATTAAGCATCTCGGGATCGTTGCGTAATATGTTTTCAACTGTTACGGCGGAGAGATTTTCAGCAGGCACTGCAGAGGGCATCTCCAATCTTTCTTCAACTGCGGCAAATTCAATCTCAAACTTTTCTATTTCCTTTTCCCTGGTTTTCATGGATCCCAGTTGGTAGGACATGAAAATAATTCCCGCTGTCAGATGGATGATAACAGTTCCGAGTATTCCCACTATTCTGCCGTTATTTCTGCTCACTTTTTTTCTTCTTCCTGGGTTTCTTTACCTTCACCTTGGATGGTTTATCAGGATTGTCCTGATTCCTGAACAAGCCGTTTTGCAACCCATTGACAAATTTAGCCCAGGCAAAGGGATTCAGCAGGTTGTTGATAGGATACTGGCCCCTTGTTATATTATTCCTGAAATTTTGTTGCATGGCATAGCGGTAACCGGCTTCCGGTGTGATTTTTACATCCACGGTTGTTGACATTGCTTCCTCAATTGAGGCAATGTTTCTGTTCATATTTTCAATTTCCGGCCCCAGTGGTGAAGGTGTTGACATATCCCTGATGAATTCGCTGTAACTTTTCCATGGCATTACCACTACATTGTCGATCTGTATTGTATCAATACTAAGCTTAACATCCAAAGTGAAATTACGTCCGGTAAAATCGTTTGGCAGTATCACCAGTTTCCTCTTAAAACCTAGCGCCCTGAAAAATATTGTGTCACCTGGGGTGCTTGTTATACTATAAATCCCAGTTCTTTCGCTAAGGGTACCTCTTTTGAGCTTTAAGGAAACGACTCCCACGTTTGCCATCGGATTGTCATCTTCGTCAGCTATTATTCCGCTAACCTGGAAAAACCTTTCCGTTTCCTGCGCCTGACCTTTCAGGAGACACAAGGGCAGGACAAGTAAAAATGCTATTTGGATTAACTGTTTCAATCCCTGATTACTTAAATGAGTACGAAGTCTAACAAGCAGTGGTTGCAAAATAAACATTATTGGACGGAACGTTAAAGGCTTTTAGGTTATTTTTAACTAAATTTCATCATAATAAAATTTTGAGTTTAATGGTATGATGCCTGCCTGTCGGCAGACAGGGAACCGGACATGAATGACTTCATCGGGCTCGCAAGTTCGATTGTATTTTCTGTTCAGTAGGTGTTTATGTTTAAAATCAATCATGTGGGTTTCAAAATTGAACTTATTCAGGTATTTTTATACCCGTTTGTTTTAAGATTAGACAGGATCAACAGGATATTTTCATTATGCAAAAACAACTATTACTGGGTGATGAGGCGATTGCGCTTGGAGCAATTGACTCCGGCCTGAGCGGTATGTACGCTTACCCCGGTACCCCTTCGACCGAAATCATGGAGTTTATACAGTCGTCTGAAGAGGCGGCAGGACAGGGGATACACCGGGAATGGTCGGCCAATGAGAAGACAGCCATGGAAGCAGCTCTTGGAATGTCATATACGGGTAAACGGGCTATGGTGGCCATGAAACATGTTGGTCTCAACGTGGCTGCCGACCCCTTCATCAATTCATCGGTGACCGGTATTAACGGCGGACTCTTGGTTGTGTCTGCCGACGATCCGTCGATGCATTCATCACAAAATGAGCAGGATTCGCGATTTTACGGGAAGTTCGCCTTTGTGCCGGTTTTTGAGCCTTCAAACCAGCAGGAAGCCTACGACATGGTAAGTGATGCATTTGACCTTTCGGAGAAATTCAGGATTCCTGTACTTTTCAGGATAACAACACGTCTTGCCCATTCACGGTCGACAGTAGAAAGGAGACCAGCAATTCCTCAGAAGTCTTTTCAGCTTCCTTCAGATCCCCGCCAGTTTGTACTTCTTCCGGCCATTGCACGAAAGAAATATCATGCACTCCTGGCTACATACGAATCCCTGAAGTATGATAACAGGCTTTCAAAATACAATGTGTTCAGGGATGGAAAGAACAGAAGACTGGGCGTATTAGCCTGCGGCATTGCATACAATTATCTGATGGAGAACTTTCCGGATAAAGGGCCCGGCTTTCCAGTGCTTAAAATTACAACCTACCCGTTTCCGAAAGATATTATCAGTGACCTTACCAACCGATGTGAAGAGATTCTTGTTCTCGAGGAAGGATACCCTATTATTGAGGAGGGTCTGAGAGGAATTCTGGATAACAGCCTGTCGGTTTACGGACGACTCGACGGTGCAATACCGAGGGAAGGTGAACTGAATCCGTCGATTGTGGCCAAAGCACTGGGGATTAAGTCAGAGCCATTGTTAGAGGTACCCGATGTCGTCAGAACCCGGCCGCCTTCATTCTGCAAGGGATGCGGACATTCCGACACTTTTCTTGCTGTTATCGACGCTTTGAAACCATCTGGTGGGCGAGGAGTTTTTTCGGATATCGGTTGCTATACCCTGGCAGCCCTACCCCCTTACAGCATAATAAATTCCTGTGTTGATATGGGAGCTTCGGTCACTATGGCGGTAGGTGCTGCCGACGGAGGATTAAGGCCCTCTGTTGCAGTGATAGGTGATTCAACCTTTACCCACTCGGGCATGACAGGGCTGCTCGATGCAGTAATGAAAAATTCCCCGGTCACAGTAATCATCTCGGATAATTCAGCCACGGCAATGACCGGAGGACAGAAATCCCATGCCACCGGACGGCTCGAAAAAATCTGCGAAGGGCTGGGCGTTGAGCCGGAACATATCAGGACAATTGTGCCGCTTAAGAAGAATCACGCGGAAAATGTGCTGGTCATGCAGGAGGAATTTGAATATCAGGGTGTCTCGGTGATAATTTCTGCAAGAGAATGTATCCAGACCGCCTCAAAGCGTAGAAAAGCCGAAGCATCACAGAATCTTAGCAACGAACAGGAATCATGAAGAGCGACATTATACTATCAGGAGTAGGAGGGCAGGGGATATTGTCAATTGCGGCAATCATCGGCCTTGCCGCAATCGAAAATGATCTTTACCTCAAACAGGCCGAAGTTCATGGAATGAGCCAGAGGGGAGGAGATGTCCAGTCACACCTCAGGCTGTCATCCATGCCCGTTCATTCTGATCTGATACCTTATGGCAAAGCCGATCTGATAATTTCCGTCGAGCCGATGGAATCGCTCAGGTACCTGCCATGGCTTTCGGCGGCGGGATGGCTGGTCACTAACTCGACACCTTTCAGGAATATTGGCGACTATCCTCCTGTGGAAGATATCCTCAGCAGGATAAGACAATTGGATAATCATAAAATTGTTGATGCTGATGAGATTGCGCGACAGATTGGTTCGGTACGTTCGGGTAATGTGGTGATCCTTGGGGCCGCCTCGCATTATCTTGACCTTTCATTCGAAAGCCTCGAGAATGCTGTGGTGAGACTATTTTCAAAGAAGAGCCCTGAGATTGCTGAATTGAACGTGAAAGCCCTGAGGGCAGGTCGAAACGCATAAAAAATTAACTCCTTTACATTCCTAACCTTTCCGTTATGAAAAAGATTATCTTTTTTGTCGTGAACCTTTCGATATGCATGAACCTTATTTCCCAGAAAGCTGATTTCAAGGCAGCAGAAAAATTCAGGGGCGACAACATCACATCGCGTATCGGCGACCTTTCTGTAAATCCCAACTGGATCGAAGAGTCGGATTTATTCTGGTACTCTTATAAAACCTCGTCAGGAAAAAAATTCTACTATGTAAATGCACAGTCCAGGTCAAAACAACTGCTTTTCGACTCAAGGTATATGGCTTCAGAGCTGAAGAAACTCACATTGCATCCATACAATGAGCTTGACCTGCCGGTAAAGGAACTTAAATTTGAGAAGAAGAGCACTTCAAAATTTACCTTTCAGGTCGATTCGATCAGGTTCCTGTATGACATGAATACCCGGAGGCTGGTAAAAAAGGACACAGTGGGAAAAGAAAAAAAGCCTTCCTGGGCATCTTATTCCCCTGACAGCACCTGGATTTCCTATGCGAAAAACCATAATCTGTTTCTGATGAAGACCGGGGACAAAGACAGCGTAGAGATCCAGCTTACGACCGATGGTGAGAGGTACTACAGCTTTGCAGGATATAGTAATACAGAAGATACTGTAAAGAACAAAAAGGTAAGAGCAAGAGTCAGCTGGTTTAAGAATGAAAAGAAACTATATGTTGTACGGGAGGATGAGAGGAAGGTGAAGGACCTTTTTGTTATTGATGTTCTTGCCAATCCAAGACCAAAACTTGAATCGTTCCGCTATTCAATGCCCGGCGAGGAATTCGTTCCTCAGCCCGAACTCGTTATCTTCGATGTGCCTTCCAGAAAACGCACTGATGTTGATCTTAAGAAATGGAAGGATCAGACAATTTCGGTCGAATGGTCATCGCAGAAGGATGCTGGCAAACTGATAGTAGTAAGGAAGGATCGGCAGCTGAAGAATCTTGATGTTTGTCTTGTGGACTCTGAGACCGGTAAGGTTTCGGTACTTTTCAGCGAGGAAGCATGGCCTTATTTCAACAACGAATATGCACGGCTGTCGGTTCTGAATGAAGGTGACGACATAATCTGGTGGTCGGAACGCACTGGATGGGGACAGCTTTATCTATACGACAAGACCGGAAAAATGAAAAGGCAGTTAACAGATGGCTACTTTGTGGCAGGAAGAATCAATCATATAGATACACTCGGCAGAGTTCTTTATTTTGAAGCTTTTGGAAGGGAAGAGGGAAGCCATCCCTATTATAGCATGAAATACAAGGCTTCGCTTGATAAACCGGGTCTGAGCCTTGTAACCCGTGAGCCGGCAAACCATTCCTTGTCGATGTCAAAATCTTCAAAGTATTTTGTTGATACCTATTCAACTGTAGATTCGGAGCCGGAGTCGGTTCTGCGCGACAACAATGGAAACATTATCCTCAATCTTGAAAAGGCCGATCTTTCACAGCTTTATCAGATGGGATGGAAAATGCCGCAGACGATTAAAGTCAAGGCAAAGGATGGTGTGACGGATCTTTACGGTGTAATGTATACTCCCTTCAAACTCGATTCAACACGGAAATACCCGGTTATCTCCTATGTGTACCCCGGCCCGCAGACTGAATCGGTACCCTACCAGTTCACTGTCACAGGCGGAAAGAACATCGCCCTTGCCCAGCTTGGATTTGTGGTTGTGAATTTCGGACACAGAGGAGGGAGCCCACAGCGGAGTAACTATTACCATACCTATGGCTACGATAACCTGAGGGACTATGCCCTGGCTGATGATGTTTACGGAATTGAACAGCTCTCGGAGCTTTACCCGTTTATCGATATTGAACGGGTTGGAATTTATGGTCATTCGGGCGGCGGATTCATGTCGACAGCAGCAATATTGTCACATCCGGATTTTTATGATGTTGCCGTGTCGTCTGCAGGAAACCACGACAACAATATCTACAATCAATGGTGGGGTGAAACCCATGACGGGGTGGAAGAGGTTGAGAAGAAGGTTAAGGTGAAGACTGAGGAAAAGAAGGATACGCTGGATCTTAAAGTGAAAATGGATACAACAATTTTGAAACAGGATACAACAATCGTAAAAAAGGAAACCGAAAAGGTTGAAAAGGCCTTCAAGGCCGGAATAAATAAAAACCAGGATCTGGCAAAGAACCTGAAAGGTCACCTGCTGCTGGTTCATGGCGACATTGACAATAATGTGCATCCCGGAAATACCCTCAGGGTTGCCGATGCACTAATAAAAGCAAACAAAAGGTTCGATTTTATGATGTTGCCGGGGCAAAGGCACGGATTCGGAAATGCAACCGCATATTTCGACAGGATGATGTGGTATTATTTTGCTGAACACCTTCTCGGAGATTACCGGACTAATGTTGATCTGACAGATTTCTGATTTCAAAAAAACAAGAGGCTGTCGTCAGGACAGCCTCTTTCCACAAGGCTTACAGCGAGTGATACGTACTAATCTTCTTTCTCCTCGCCGTTCTTGCCCGACGACCCCAGAAAGAGCATCTCATTCAGGACAATCTCCGTCACATACTTGGTCACACCCTTCTTGTCCTCATAGCTCCTGTACACAATTCTTCCGTCGATGGCCACTTCCTTGCCTTTCTTAAGAAATCTGGCAGCTCGCTCTGCAAGGCCATTCCAGGCAACGATATTATGCCAGGTCGTCTCCTCCACCTTCTGACCTTCGGTGTTCTTAAATGAATCGTTTGTTGCAATTGTGAAATTAGCAACCTTTTTTCCGCTTTCCAGGGTTTTGATCTCGGGGTCCTGCCCGAGATGCCCGATAAGCTGTACCCGGTTCCGCAAATTGTTCATGACTAAATAATTTTGGTTTGACATATTTTTAAATGATACAAACTTAAACCCGCCCGACCGGACCTGTCGGTTTTTAAATATTTATACCTGTTTCAAAATCATTTATAGTCGTTTGCTGTCGCTTTTTACGTTTTTTTGTAACTTTATCAAAACATTCGTGCTGTGGAAAGGAAATGTCTCGATTGCGGCTGCACTATACGCGGCCGGACGGATAAGAAATTCTGCTCTGATCAGTGCAGAAACAATTACAACAATAAGCTGAACCGTGATACGAATAATTTTATGAGGAATGTTCACGGCTTGCTCAGGAAAAACAGGCGCATCCTTGCAGACCTGTACCTTGAAGGAAGGTTAAGAATCCACAAGGATGCGCTTTTTGCCCTGGGTTACAATTTCAGTTTCTTCACCCATCTGATCGAAACATCAGACGGTACCAGGTACCATTATTGTTTCGAGTATGGATACAGGGAAACAGGCGATGACTTCATCGAACTGAAGGAGAACAGCCAGTATATCGAGTATCAATAGAAAGGGAAATAGTGTCTCATATTCTCCTTTGTCAGAGGTGTTCCATAGCCGCTGTCCTGGAATGCTTCACAATTCTTGATTTTTGAGCCCGTAACCTGACCGTACTGTTCAATCAGCTTGGCCCTGAATGGTTCGGCATTCGATCTGGCGCCCCAGGTCTTGCCCAGCCATGCCCTTCTTTCCTTTTCTGTTTTGGGAACCTGATCAAGCTGTCCGCGGTTGAAGGGAAGCCATTCATACATCTGAGACGTGTGCTGATGATACATGTCAATCTTTTTTTCCATTACATCATCAATGTTGATGCAGACATCCGGAACAAAAGGTTCGGGATGAATGAAATGATCAGACATGAACAGAAATACCGGGTTCTTTTCCAGGAAGGGAACCTCAGGCAGTATCTTTGGAACTGTCACCATATAGGCAGCATCAAGTACCAGGGTTCCACAGTAACGGTGATCGGGATGGTAGTCATACGGGCGGGGGAAAATGACCAGGTCAGCTTTGTGTTCCCTGATCAGCTTAATCACCTGCAGCCTGTTCTCATAGGTCGGCATAAGCTGACCATCGTGATTGTCGAGGGTGATGTACTTCACTCCGATTACTTCGCCGGCTCTTCTTGCTTCTTCCCTGCGGATTTTTGCCAGTTCTTCAGAACTGTAGGTCTGGTGACCAGCATCTCCGTTGGTAAGTGAGACCATCATGACATCATGGCCTGCCTTTGCCCAAAGGTATGCAGATCCTCCAACTTTGTCGGGATCGTCAGGATGAGCTCCGATAATTATAATGTGAAGCTTGTCATCCTCTTTAACCTGCTGACTGCTGGCCCCTGATGCCAGGCCCAGCAAAACAGGAATCAATGCAATAAATCTGAGTATTTTCATGTCGTATGGGTTTTGGGGTACAATATAAGAAAACCAATGATAATTTCAATGGTAATCGGTAGTCGGTAATTGGTAATTGGGAACTGGTAACAGAACCGAATACTGAATACTGAATACTGAATACCAGCAACCTTATCCTTCGAACCTTGAACCAGCCTAATCTCCTCACCAGTCACTGTTTGCAAGTTCCCAGATATTAGCAAATCCGATTCTGACTATCTTCAGCATGATATCCCAGTCAACCGTCGAAATGTCATCCGCAGGGGTATGGTATTCTTCCCTGTGCCCGGGTTTGAATCGCATAATGGGAATACCTGCGTCAACGAATGATCTGTGATCGCTTCCTCCGGGCGGATCAGCGGAAGGCTGATATTCCACATCAAGGTCAATCCCGTAGCTCTTCAAATTCTTCTCAGTCATTGTTTTGAATCCGGGATAAGTATCGGTGTAGACCATGTATGCTTTTTTGTGTTCCTTTTCAGACACATATCTCGATATCATGTCGAAATTCAGTTTGAGCCGGATGTTGGTTGCCGGAAAGGGCAGATTTGCAACAAAATGCCTCGAACCAAGCAGGCCCTCTTCCTCAGCTGCCCACAAGGCAATGATGATTGTCTTTTCAGGCTTAACACCGGTTTCCATTACAGCCTTTGCAATTGTCATGATGCCGACGGTTCCCGATCCGTTGTCGTCGGCGCCATTCCAGACGTACCCGTTCCACATGCCCAAATGGTCATAGTGTGCGCCTGCAACTATTATCTGGGAGGGATCCTTTCCTTCGATAATTCCGATCACATTCCTCACAAGTACTGTTTCGGTTTTCACCGTGGTTTTCAGATATATTTTCTTCCCCGTCAGGTCAGCCTGCGGTTTGACGTAACTGACGGCAGATTTGCTTATATACTTTTCTGTATCGAAACCTGATCCCCTTAATAACTCATCTGCAGTTCTTGGGGAAACCATGATCCTCACGAAGGTGTCGGAGCTCTTTGCCGAAGGGAGTGAAAAGTCAGTATACGGACGGCCGAATCCCGGTCTTTTTTCCGATGGCGCCAGATCCGGAAAAGGAAGGCCCGGGACCGATCCTGACACTGCAACGGCGGGATCAAATTCAATTATTCCGGCTGCACCCATCTGCCTGGCAATACGTTCCGCCTGCATCGAACTATTTGACAATTCTGATATTGACAATTTGTCTTTAAGGAATCCGGGCGATCCAGCGATTCTAAGCACGAATTTTCCCCTGAGGTCCTGATCGACGAAATCATCGATACTTAGTTTTTCGTTTCTGATGCCGAAGCCAACAAATACAACAGGAGCCTCATTCTCAACAGATTGCCCGGGGATCCTTGTCAGGAAATCAACGTTATGAGCAAGGCTCAGGGTTTTAATGTGTTCTTTCCCGTCCGTAACTATGATTTTCATAACGGGGGCATCACCCCGGGTTGATTTTAACAGTGGAAAGCTCTGAAAGTACGTTTTTTCAGGAGTTACAAATGTTCCGGATGCAGTTCTTTCACTCGAGGTATCTCCACCTGGAGCAACGCCGTAAAGCCTCAACTGGCTGGCAATATATTCGGAAGCCATATAGTCGCCTCGGGTGCCGGTTCCCCTGCCTTCCATCTGGTCGGAAGCCAGAAAACCAAGCTGTGCCTTAAGAACATTCTCATTTATGTTCCGGAGAGCCTTCATGAAGTTGTCACCTCCCGTCTGGGCTTCCGCCATGATGGTCGATGCAATAATAAAAAAGAGAATCAATTTGTGGTTTTTCATCGGTCTGCAGAATTTTGTATTGCAATCGGATTTCAATATTAGTCAAAAATGAGAATTCAACATGAACAATGACCCATGAAACTGAAACTTTAAAAGATGCAAGGCACAAGGCTCAGGGCAAGATGACAGAATGTATTCGGCAGTCAACCAATCTTTCTGTTTTTCACCTTGCGTCTTGAGCCTTGCGTCTTGCGTCAACACCTTAACGCCTTCACGCCTTATCGCCTTCAAATTCATATCGTTTAAGGTACAAAAATTGTCGTAAAACGATAAGCGGGATATTGTTTTGGGTAAAAAAATCTGTAATCTGCCAATTATGGCCTTCTTGCCTCAATTGTAAGGGATTGTTATATTTGCAAAAAAAATACAATGAAAATATTTTTATTGGCCGTAATATCCGCTGTTGTTATAAGTATTTCCCTGAACGGACAGGAAAAAAAGGTTTATGATAACGGTTATATAGTTAAGGTGGGAGATCAGGCTCCTGATTTTGTTGTAAATGAAGCCGGAGGCAAATCGTACAGGCTTTCGGATCTCATGGGAAAGGTTGTAATGCTTCAGTTTACTGCCAGCTGGTGTTCGGTATGCAGGCAGGAGATGCCCTTCATAGAGAAAGAGATCTGGCTCCCTTCCAATAAGTCGGATCTTGCTGTGATAGGCATCGACCGCGACGAACCTCTTGACAAAGTCTTGAAATTCAAAAAGGATATCGGGGTAACTTACCCTCTTGCCCTTGATCCGGGAGCCGATATTTTCGGACTCTATGCCCTTAAGGAGGCTGGTGTCACCAGGAATGTGATCATTAACCGGTCGGGCAAAATAATATTTCTGACACGTCTTTTTGACAGGGATGAGTTCGACCTTATGAAAAAGGCGATATTCAGCGAGCTTGCCCGTAAATAAGGACTTTCTTTCCTTGCCGGACTTTGTATTGCCCGGTTTTTGATGAATATCTGAAACTTTTTTTGAACTTCACCGTTATATGTCAGATGAAGATGAAAGTAACTTCAAATGTCTGTGTATTTTTTTATCTGATTAACATGTAGAACTAAAAACCAAAGAAATGAAAAAATCAATTTTAATTGTATTTTCTGTTTTTCTTGCACTTCCCGCATTTTCACAGGTAAATTTTGGGATAAAGGCTGGTGTCAGCACCACCAATCTTAAGATGGAGGATGTGAAAACGCTTACTTCAGGTGAAACAGAATATCTCGTCAACGCGATAAAAGCAGCCAATTATGGCTTTCATGCTGGCGCATTTGTTAGGTTCAGTATGTTGGGACTCTACATTCAGCCGGAACTTCTTTTTGCATCGAGGACTGATGAGTATACAGTTGCAGATGCTGAAACCCCGACTGAAGAAACCATTAAGAAACAACAGTTCAACAGGCTTGACCTTCCGGTGATGATTGGAGCAAAACTTGGTCCTGTCCGCCTCAACGCCGGCCCCGCTGCGCGTCTGCTTATCAATTCCCCGAAGGATCTTATAACTGATCCGGATTTCAAGGCAATGTACAATAATCTTACCTTCGGTTATCAGGCAGGAATTGGCGTAGATATTATCAAAAAGATCACAGTTGACCTGAGATATGAAGGCAGTCTGCAGAAATACCAGACAAAAATAGAGAATACAGCAGGGACCAGTTTCACTCTTGATGACAGGCCCAATGCCTTTCTGCTTAGTGTTGGAATAATGTTCTAAACGATAAGAGATAATCCAGGCAGGGACATTGCTTGCAGTGTCCCTGTTCTTATTTTGAGAACAGCATTTTCAGGGATACAAGGAGCAGTAGCACGGCAAAAATCTTTTTCAGGGTGTGCTGGGGAATGTTGAGCGCCAGCTTCGATCCGAAAAAGGATCCGATGAGGAATGCCGCGGCCAGTATAAGTGCAAATTTGAGATTTACCTCCCCTGCCTTGTAGTAGTTATAAGCGGCAATGATCCCGATGGGAGGAAGCATTACTGCAAGACTGGTACCCTGAGCCTGGTGCTGGGTAAGACCCAAGATGAACACGAGTGAAGGAACCATGATTATCGCACCCCCGATGCCCAGCATACCTGCGGCAACACCGGTGATGATACCGATTACGATAAGTAACAATAAAACTGTTATGTTCATAAGTATTTGATTTGAATGTTTTGTCAAAGTTAAGAGCTCAAAAATAATCATTTGTATCAGAGTAAGTCAAATCGGCAGCTTTCTTTAAATTTGCAAAATATCCTTTAATGCATGAGTAGGAGGAGAGTGATACTAATTGTCCTTTCGCTGGTTGTCCCGGCAGCTTTTTTCATTGCAGTTACATTGTATGGCAGGTTGTACAGCCCGTCGGTCTTTCCGGTGGCAGGAGAGTCGGTACTTTTCATTCCTGAAGGAACAGGCTATGAGCAGGCAATGGATACTATTGAAGCCAATCTGGACATCAAAAACTTTAAGGCGCTGAAATGGGTTGCAGAAAAAAAGAAATACCCCGTTTTGGTTAAACCAGGTAAATATATTATTGACAAGCCATTGAGCAATAACGAATTGATAAATATGCTCAGGGGCGGCCGGCAGACACCGGTAATGATCACCTTCAATAACGTCAGGACTCTTAATGAGCTGGCGGGGAGGATAGGAGGAAAGATTCAAGCTGATTCAGCTGAGATACTGGCTTTTTTTTCCGACCCGCTTAACTACAGCGATGACGGATTCTTTCCGGAGACAGTTATTTCGGTCTTTATTCCCGATACCTATGAGTTTTATTGGAATACAAGTGCCCCGAAACTTTACGGCAGGATGCTCAGGGAATACAAGAGATTCTGGAACAGGGACAGGGTTAGAAAAAGTGAAGAGATAGGGCTTTCTACGGTTGAGGTATCCACTCTTGCCTCTATTGTTGATGAGGAAGCGCTTAAGAATGATGAAAAGCCGAGGATCGCAGGGGTTTACATGAACAGGCTCAGGAGAGGTATCCCGCTTCAGGCTGATCCCACAATAAAGTTTGCAATCAATAATTTCAATGTCAACAGGATACTTTACCGCCATCTCGAAACCGATTCTCCTTATAACACTTATAAGTATGCAGGTTTGCCTCCCGGTCCGATAGCCTGTCCTTCGATCAGCGGACTGGAAGCGGTATTGAACGCCGAGAAACACGATTATCTCTATTTTGCAGCCAGACCCGATTTCTCAGGGTACCATAATTTTTCAAGGACTTTGTCGGAGCATAACATGAATGCCCGCCGATATCAGAACGAGCTTAACAGGAGGCGGATTTACAGATAGTCAGATTTCAGATCACCTCAACCTCACGTTCAAGGTCAATACCGAAAGCATCAGCAACGGATTTTCTTACCTTTTCAGACAAGTCGAACAGATCCCTTCCTGTTGCATTTCCATGATTGACAATAACCAGAGCCTGTTTTTCATGGATTCCTGCATCACCGATCCTTTTCCCTTTCCATCCGCACTGTTCGATAAGCCAGCCTGCAGGTATCTTCACTCCTCCTGACCTGTCCCTGAAAACAGGTAGTTTCGGGTACTTCTTCTGAATACCTCCCATGACAGATTCGGATACAAGCGGATTCTTGAAGAAGCTGCCTGCATTTCCAATCTGCTCAGGGTCGGGAAGCTTTGCCTGCCTTGTGCTTATCACAATTTTCCTGATATTGGCAAGTGATGTTGAGCCGAGCTTGCTTAACTCATCCTTGAGTGACCCGTATTCCAGGCATAGTTTGGGTCGGGTTGACAATCTGAATAAGATTTTTGTTATCAGATATTTGCCTTTTAATTCATGTTTGAAAACACTGTCCCTGTACCCAAATTTGCATTCGCTGTTTGTGAATTCCCGTATTGATCCGTCAAAAAGGGAAATGGCTCTTACCTTTTCGATCACATCCTTTACTTCAACTCCATAGGCACCGATATTCTGAACGGCAACAGCACCGACACAGCCGGGTATTAATGAAAGATTTTCCAAACCTCCAAGGCCATTATTCACAGTCGATTCCACCAGGCTGTCCCACCTGACTCCGGCTCCGGCCGAAATGATAATATCTGCTTCCTTTTTCCCTTCCATGATAATGCCTTCCATTTCGGGATGGATTATTGTACCGTGGAAATCACCTGTAAAAAGAATGTTGCTGCCGCCGCCGAGAACCAGGTAGTTTTGTTCTGTTCCCATGTTTCGTCTGAAGAAATGTACAGCATTGTCTTCGAGTTTGAAAGAAGCCAGGTGATCGGCCCTTACGTTAATTCCGAAGGTGTTAAACTTCTTCAGTGATATTCTTTCGTAGATCATGTCAGGTCAGTGTCGCGTAAAAATAACAAAACACTCCTTAATCTACTCAAACCAGGAGTTGGTTTTTCTCATTTATGTAGTATTTTCGCAGGAATCAATCTATTGCCAAACCCTGATAATCTGAATCTGAAATGAAAAGCAATCGTCGTGATTTTTTGAAACATGCAACAGTGGCTGGAGCGGGAGCCTTTACGGGAGGACTCCTGAGCGGCTGTGCAGCGAATGAACCGGAATCGAATCTTTCGTCGATAATTGA
Source organism: uncultured Bacteroidales bacterium (assembly GCA_963840965.1). Taxonomy (GTDB): domain Bacteria; phylum Bacteroidota; class Bacteroidia; order Bacteroidales; family VadinHA17; genus LD21. Next base: position 161,241 of record CAWJAW010000006.1, read on the forward strand.
AGCTGTTAAGAAGTCCCATACAGGAAGGTTTAATATGTCGGGATATGCAGCCCCGGCCCTTCCGGTAGTGAGGGTTGGTTTCATCGGTGTCGGCGACAGGGGAAGCGGAGCTGTTGAAAGACTGTCATATATAGAAGGTGTGGAGATCAGTGCCCTTGGAGACCTTCGTCCTGCAGCTGTGGAGGCGTCGCAAAAATATCTGTCAAGGATAGGCCGCCCGGCGGCAAAGGAGTTCCACGGCGACGAGAATATTTGGAAGAAGCTTGCAGAGATGCCTGATCTTGACCTTATTTATATATGCACTCCATGGGAATGGCATACGCCTATGTCCGTATATGCCATGGAAAACGGCAAACATGTGGCATGCGAGGTTCCGATAAACCGGACCATCGATGAAGCCTGGCAGCTTGTGGAAACATCAGAAAGGACAAAGAAGCACTGCATGATGCTCGAAAACTGCTGTTATGATTTCTTCGAACTTCTAACTCTGAATATGGCAAGGCAGGGGATGTTCGGTGATATAATTCACGGAGAGGGAGCTTATATACACAATCTGATGGGATTTAATTTCAAGAAGCCTCTCGATGAGAGACAGGCCGACGGAGCCTACACCGGCATGTGGAGGCTGAAAGAAAATGCAGCGAGAAACGGAAACCTTTATCCGACTCACGGACTCGGACCCGTGTGCCAGATTATGAATATAAACAGGGGTGACAGAATGGAATATTTGACATCCATGTCGACTAACGATTTTACAATGGGGAAACATGCAAATGAACTTGCCGCAGGAGATCCATTTTTCGCACCATTTGCCAATAAAAGTTATCGCGGAAACATGAATACTTCGCTGGTGAGGACAAACCATGGAAGGACTATTCTCATCCAGCACGACGTGTCTTCGGTTCGACCCTATTCCAGGCTCCACGTGATAAGCGGTACTTCAGGTGCGGCAAGCAAGTATCCCGGGCCCGAACGGATTGCAATGGGGCATGACTGGCTCAATGAAGAAGAGCTAAGGGATGTAACGGAGAAGTTCACTCCTGAAATAGTAAAAAGAGTCGGGGAGATGGCAAAAAGGGTGGGAGGCCACGGAGGCATGGATTTCATTATGGACTGGAGGCTGATCGATTGCCTTAGGAACGGCCTGCCGCTCGATCAGGATGTTTACGATGGTGCGCTTTGGAGTTCCGTTGCGCCTTTGAGCGAATGGTCAGTTGCCAACAGGTCGCAGTCGATAGATGTCCCGGATTATACCTGCGGGAATTGGAAAATCAACAAGCCTCACGACATTAACCTTGAGAAAGGAGGCAATACACAGGTAATTGAAATAACTGAGGTAGGAGAAGATGTTCAGCTTAATGTCAACGGCTGATATTCATTGCTATAGATCTCAATAACGAGCTATAACTTAGCTGTTTTTCAGCGGATTACATTGAAATGGCTGATGGGTGATTTAAAAATTGCCTCATCTGTTTTGCTATTCCAATATTTTTATATTTTTGCGGGCACAATTCAAGATAGGAGATTTTCCTGCAATGAATATCGCGTTTTTTTTTATCGTTCTGATTCTCTCTTTTGCGCTTTTCCTGGTCCCTAAAATCCTGAAGCACAGTACCGCCCTGTTTGTACTTGCAGCAGGCATTCTGATAACCACAGGCTGGAGCTTTGAAGTGTTGACGGGAAGTACCGGGGAACTAAGACTGGAAACCGTTTTTTCACTTCCGGGAGAGACATTCACACTCATTGTTGACAGACTGTCGGCGTTTTTCATACTGGTGGTCAACGTTACCCTTCTTATCGGATTAATCTATGCCTTAGGCTATCTGAAGCCTTATTACCAGAGCAAGAACTCCCTGAGGTTTTCAATACACTATTTTTCTTACCTGTGGCTTTATTTCTCAATGGTCCTGGTGTTGATCACCCGCGACGGCTTGTCCTTTCTTATAGTTTGGGAAATAATGGCTCTTTCATCATTCATGCTGGTCATTTTCGATGCAGAGGACACCTCGATTATGAAAACAGGTATAAGCTATCTTATCCAGATGCATGTCGGGATGTTCTTCCTGATGTTTGCCTTTCTTATTATTGATCATGAAACAGGGGAAATGAGTTTTGATGCCCTGGGCGACTACTTCCGGGATAATTCGAACCTGCTCCTTTTCGTTCTGTTCTTCATTGGATTTGGTATCAAAGCCGGATTCATTCCACTGCACACATGGCTTCCCCAGGCTCATCCTGCTGCCCCTTCGCACGTTTCGGGGGTGATGTCGGGAGTGATGTTAAAAATGGGTATATACGGAATTTTGAGAGTGCTGCTCTATGTCAGTCAGGATCTTCTCCAGATCGGGATTCTGATAGTGATAGTATCGCTCATTACTGGTCTGCTTGGCGTGATGATGGCAGTAGTACAACAGGATATGAAGCGGTTGCTGGCTTATTCGAGCATCGAGAATATCGGAATAATTGGTATTGGCATCGGGTTTGGGGTGATTGGGCTCGCTACCGGCAACAATGCGCTGAGTATTTTGGGTTTCAGCGGCGGATTGCTTCACGTTCTTAACCATTCACTGTTTAAATCGCTGCTTTTTTTCAGTGCAGGATCCGTTTACACCGTCACTCATACAAGGGATATTGAAAAACTTGGAGGGCTGATGAAGCGAATGCCTTATACATCAATGCTTTTTCTTACAGGGTCGCTTGCTATCTGCGGCCTTCCTCCCTTTAACGGATTTATTTCAGAGTACATTATTTACCTGGGTATGTTCAAGGACTTGCTGGCATCCGGGATGCATCAGTCATTACTTGTGCTTTTATCAATTGTAGGCCTGTCGCTTATCGGAGGACTTGCCGTTTTCGTTTTCACCAAGGCATTCGGGATAGCATTTCTCGGAGAACCACGCTCACAACATTCAACATCAGCCGTCGAAGTTGAGAAGGTTATGATTTTTCCGCAATTTGTTTCCGTTGCTCTGATCGTGCTCATCGGAGTGGCTTCACCATGGTTTGTCAGGCCCGTTTTTGGAATCGTCTCTTCGGGATTCGGCATTGAAGGGATGCCAGGAGTAGCAGATTCAACAATACCAGGTCTTTCAAAGATAAGTCTCATTTCAGGAGTATTCATTATGCTTGTGCTTGCCTTATCATTGTACAGGAAATTCCATCTGAAGTCTGTCAAAGTGAGCCGGGGTCCGACATGGGGATGCGGCTACACAGCCCCGGATCCTAAACAGCAATACACCTCAACTTCATTTGCATACAACTACAACCATCTGGCAAAACCGGTTATCGGGACAAAAAAAATGATGCCGGAGATAATGGAGGATGAAATCTTCCCGGTTGAAAGAAGCTTCAGTTCTGACAGTGACGATGTTTTCCGGAAAGTGTTAATAGATAAGCCTGCAGGTACGGTCTCTTCGCTTCTTAAAAAGATTGCTGTGATGCAGACTGGGAAGGTACAGCACTACGTCCTGTATGCATTTATATTCATGCTCTTTGTGCTTTTGCTCACCTGGTTCAATATTATCTGATATGGCAGGACTGATAATGATATTTATATCGGCAATGTTCTTCCCGGGAATGATCCTTCGGACCAAGAGCATCGCATCAGGGCGTAAGGGACCTGGTATCCTTCAGCCTTTGAGGGATGCAGGAGTTCTTGTAAGGAAAGGGAGCGTATTCAGCACGACTACGGGATTGATCTTCCAGGTTGCCCCCGTGGTTTCACTTGCTTCAGTCATCTGTGCTATACTGGTGGTGCCATTTGGACATCAGGAGGCGCTGATTAATTTTGAGGGAGACTTTATATTTTTTGCCTATATTCTGGCGCTGGGACGTTTTTTCATAATAATTGCCGCTCTCGACACCGGAAGCAGTTTTGAAGGAATGGGAGCAAGTCGCGAAGCATTTTTTTCAATGCTTATCGAACCTGCATTTTTTATCCTTATGGCTACCTTTTCGATGTTTACGGGACTCGTTTCTTTTTCAGACATATTCAGCCATTTTTTCATAACTGGCAATCATTATGTGCTTATATTCAGCATTATAGGTTTTTATTTGTTCATTCAGACCGCATTGATAGAGAACAGCCGGCTTCCGGTCGATGATCCCAAAACCCATCTGGAGCTTACAATGATTCATGAAGTGATGATACTCGATTACAGCGGCTTCGACAAGGCACTTATCCATTTAACTACATGGCTTAAATTTGCGGTATACGGATCGCTGATTTATAATGTTATAGTGCCGGCGGCATGGAATATTTTCCTGCAGATTGCACTCTTCATTGCTGTGCAGGCTTTGTTTGCGATTATTGTTGGTTTTCTCGAATCATTCAGGGCAAGAAACAAGATGAATAAGAATCCCAAGTTCATACTAACAATTTCGGCAATAGCCCTTCTTGCCTTTGTGGTTATTCTGATACTGAACCTGAATATGAATAGTAATTTTTAGCAAGCGATGGTGATTTACCTTATAGTGTTATTTGCTATAACCCTCGTCTATTTTGCCTCGGCCGAACGACTGGTGACTTACATACGACTCATCGGCATTCAGGGTCTGCTTTTATGCGGGATCGCAATATTTGAACTTACCGAGGTGAACACCGCAAACCTGATTTTCATTATTGCCGAGACTATTATAATAAAGGCAATGGTAATACCTTACCTTCTTAATCGAATTACAACGGAATCAGGAGTAACCAAGGTTCACAGGCAGGCGATGCCCGGATTTTATCTTATAATACTGTCGGTTACAGCCCTGCTGGCAAGCCTTGTCCTTTCTTATTCGCTGAAGAACCCATATGTGAACGTGATTTACATGACGATTGCTCTGTTTAGCCTGTTTACAGGGCTACTGCTGATTGTTACCCACAGGCTGATTATTTCTCATCTGACCGGCTTTCTTATAATTGAAAATGCTGTTTTCGTTTTTTCGATCGCTGTTGGAAATGAAATGCCGATGCTTATAAATATCGGAATTCTCCTGGATATTTTTGTCGGGGTGCTTATTCTTGGCTTTTTCGGATTGCGCCTTAAGCCCCACACCAACGAACTAACCCTGCTAAAGGACTAACATGCTGCTGTTGTTTTTTATAATATCTGTACTTGTCTGTCTGTCGATGCTGCTCTTCAGTAGCAAAAACCTTACAAAAATCCTGATGGTGGGCTTTGCAATAATGCATATAGTGCTGAGTATCTACTCATTTACCAGACTCGGTAATACCGAGCTCAGGTTTTTTACCTATACCGGGATAGGAGTACTTCTTCTTTCGGTGCTTTCAATTCTGGCGATTCCCGTTGTTTACCATGGATTTATATATACGGCCGGCGATGATACAAGGAAATTCAACATATATCATGCTTCTCTGGTTGCCCTTATGACCTTTATGACCGGAGCTTACCTGGCAAACGGAATGACAGTGCTCTGGGCATTTGTGGAAGCAACCACTCTGGCTGTGGCATTATTGATTTATCACGACCGGACTGCAGCAGCTCTTGAAGCAACCTGGAAATATGTGTTTATCTGCTCAGCCGGAATTGCCCTTGCATATCTGGGGATTCTGTTCCTGGGATTCATCTACGGACGCGAGGATGCGGCCAGCCTTTCATTCTCATCACTTTCCACAATAATCAACCAGGCAAATCCGATGTATCTCAGGATTGCATTCCTGTTTGTTCTTACAGGTTTCAGCACGAAGATGGGTCTTTTCCCCATGCACACCGTTACTATCGATGCCCATTCCGTTGCACCTCCGCCAATTTCCGCTTTAATTTCCACCACTCTTATGAATGTGGGCTTTCTTGCTATTTTCAGGGTTTATACCCTGTTCTCGTCTTCATCGATTTTTCCGTTCATGAACAATGTGCTGATCATAGCCGGACTGCTTTCAATTCTCGTCGCTTCAGGCTACATGCTTAAGGCCAAGCACCTGAAACGTATGCTGGCATACTCAAGCCTTGAGAATATGGGATTGGTTGCAATAGCGATAGGAGTGGGAGGCATAGGGTACTATGCCGGAATATTGCTGCTTTTATTGCATTCCCTGGCTAAATCAAGCCTGTTTTTCCAGATGGGTCAGCTGTCGAGGGTGCTTCATACCTTTAAGCTGGACGATTGCGGGAGATATATGAAACTGTATCCTGCGGGGGGGATGGTATTACTTCTTGGAATGATCTGTATCCTTGCGCTTCCGCCATCGGGACTTTTTATAACTGAATTCATGATCTTCAAGGGAATGGTAAACAATGGACAATGGGTTGTCATGATTACGGCTGTGGTACTTTTGTGCTTTGTGGTTTATGCAATGAGCACACGCTTCATGCATATTTTATTTTCAAATCCTCGCGGTGATGCCGGACTTCCGGAAGCAGGCAGGGTAAACGGGGTTGAAACCATCAGCCAGTTTGTTTTACTGGGTGCGGTGGTACTTATGTGCTTTTATCAGCCCTCTTTTCTGTCCGAAATGATCTTTCAAAGCGTCAGTCTGTTGCCGAAATGAGTAAATAATGAACGAACTTTTCCAAGAGATATCATCCAATCCGTTTACTATCAGCCTTGATATGATCCCGGTGCTGGATTATGAACTGTTTTGCGAACAGGTTTCCCGGATGCTAAAGGATGAATCTGATCATTGTGTTGCATATTATGCCGTGGAGATGCAAGGCAGCCTGAAGTTTTTCTGCTGTATTGCCAATGACAGGGATCACAGTTTCAGGATATTTTCTTCTAAGCTTTCTGACGGTAAAACCACTGTAAGGTCACTGTCGAAGGAAGTCCCGCAGCTTCATTTATATGAACGTGAGATTCACGAGAATTACGGTGTTGTTTTTGAGGGGCATCCATGGCTCAAGCCTGTGAGATATCCTCACAACCGGGCGTCAGAGGCATCAGTTATGGACAACTATCCTTTTTACAGGATTGAAGGAGAGGAGCTTCATGAGGTTGGTGTCGGACCTGTACACGCCGGTGTGATAGAACCCGGACATTTCAGGTTCATCTGCAACGGCGAAAAGGTTCTGCATCTTGAAATACAGCTTGGTTACCAGCACAGAGGTGTGGAGCGTCTGTTGACAGAATCCGGAAGCGGGATCAGTCGTTGTGTTCTGTGCGATAATATTGTGGGCGATACATCTGTTGGTTACGCACTTTCGTACGCCCGGATCATTGAATCTCTGGCAGGTATTCAGCCCTCCCGGACAACTCAGATTGAGAGGTTCATTGGTCTTGAACTGGAAAGGATTGCTGTCCATATCGGCGATACGGCCGCATTGTGCGGCGATGTAGCATACCAGCTTGGTCAGGTTGTTTGTGAGGCTCTCCGGACCGAGATAATAAACACCACCCAGTTCTGGTGCGGCAACAGGTTCGGAAAAGGACTTGTTCGTCCGGGAGGCACAAATTATAAAATGACTACCGGAGTTGCTGACAGGATACTTATTGTGCTTAAAGATGTCGGAAAAAGATTTGCAGCTGTTTCCGAAAGAATATATTCCCTTCAGAGTGTTCTGGCAAGGTTCGAGGATATCGGCCAGGTTACCAGGCAGCAGGCGCTTTCAATAGGCGCAGTAGGGATGGCAGCTAGGACATGCGGAATCAGACGTGATATTAGATGGTCGCATCCTGACCAGTATTATCGGGATTATAATATTGAGCCCGTCGTTCTCGAAACAGGGGATGTGCTTGCACGCGGGCTGCTCAGGGTTAAGGAAGTAAGTGAATCCATAAACCTTATCTCCGGACTTATAGCTGACTGGCGGAGACAGCCTGACGAGCACTCTGTTCCTGATTACAATTGCAGCCTCAGGCCTGACAGTTTCGCATTGGCACTTTCAGAAGGCTGGAGAGGTGAGATATGCCATTCCGCAATCACTGACGGGAGCGGAAATATTGTAAATTATAAGGTAATGGATCCGTCGTTTCATAACTGGATGGCACTGGCTCTGGCGGTAAGAAACCAGGAGATCTCAGATTTTCCGGTCTGTAACAAGAGCTTTAACCTGAGTTATTGCGGAAATGACCTTTAGTTGCGTATAACTGAAAGATGTACAGGGAAATTAAAATATTAAGGCAGCACGGCATCCAGTATGTCAGGGACCTTCGGAACCAGGCGGTCTCTGACCTGTTCCGGGGTAGACCGGTGATTTCAAGAGATATTACGGCACCTGAAATTGAAAAGGTAAGTTCCCTGTGTCCGGCAGGAGCTATCGATAGGGAAAGCGGGTCAATCGATCTGGGCCTTTGCGTTTTTTGCAGGGAATGTGAATTCTGTCTGAAGGAAAAGATCCGGTTTACAAATGATTACCGGATTGCAGCCAGCAGGAGGGAGGATCTTGTAATCCGGCCGGGAATGGAGGCTCAGCTCAGGCTTAACGGGGAGGTAATACGAAAGGAGATAAGAAAGATTTACAGGCGTTCGCTCAAGCTGAGGCAGATATCTGCCGGCGGGGATAATTCGTGTGAGATGGAGCTCAATGCATCAGGCAATGTGAACTTCGACATGGGGCGACATGGGATTGATTTTACAGCATCGCCGCGACATGCCGACGGGATAGTGATAACCGGACCTCTATCTGCAAACATGGCCGCAGCGGTAAGATTAACATATGAAGCAGTACCCGATCCGAAGGTGATCATACTGGTCGGAACCGATGCGATCAGCGGAGGCATGTATGCCGGTTCGTCTGCTCTTGACAGGAGTTTCATCGAAGAACATCACATCGATCTTTATGTTCCGGGCAATCCTGCCCATCCTCTGACTTTCATCAACGGGATTCTGGATCTGCTTGGAAAGAAATGACAGGCGGAGTAAGGATTTTTCGCCTTCAAATAATTCTGTTGTCTTGCTGAAATCAATAACCGGCAGCTTGTCCGTCCTTCCTGGACTCCGAGGCACCGTACCAGACCTTGTTTTTCTCATCCCACATGATAGCCTGATACCCACCGTAGGAGCCGAGGTTCCACTGGACATTATGGCCCATGGAAAGAAGTTGCCTGATTTCTTCCCAGCGTACCCCGCTTTCGAGATAAAGAATACCGCCGTCGGTCATCACCTGACCTGTCGGTTCTGAGGATCCGGTATGGTAAATCCTGGGGGCGTCACCTGCTTCCTGGAGGTTCATTTTGAAATCCACCAGGTTCACTATCACCTGGACATGTCCCTGGGGCTGCATATCACCGCCCATAACGCCAAAGCTGATATATGGCTTGCCGTTTTTTGTGATGAAGCCGGGAATGATGGTGTGAAAAGGCCTTTTCCCGGGAGCATAGGCATTGGCATGACCCGGATCGAGGCTGAACATTTCACCTCTGTCCTGAAGGACAAATCCCAGTCCGGTGGGGCACATTCCTGAACCCATTCCGCGGTAGTTGCTCTGGATGAGTGAAACCATGTTGCCATATCTGTCGGCAACTGTAAGATAGATTGTATTGCCTGCTTCAATTTTACCCGCGCTGACTACATTGGCAGCCTTTGCCGGATTGATTCGCTTCCTCCGTTCAGCAGCATATTTTTTTGAAATGAGCTGTGTAACCGGCACCTTACTGTACCTGGGGTCGGCATAGAATTTAGCCCTGTCCTCGAATGCCAGTTTTTTGGCTTCAGTGAAAGTATGGATATACTGGGCAGAGCCGAATCCCATCCGGGCAATGTCGAAACCTTCGAGGATATTAAGCATCTGAATGGTAGCTATGCCCTGTCCGTTAGGTGGAAGCTCCCAGATGTCGTAACCCCTGTAGGAAGAACTGACAGGTTCGATCCATTCCGAACTGTGTCTCGACAGATCGTCATATGTAAGGAATCCGCCATGCGACTTCATGAATGCATCGATAGCTTTTGCAATGCTCCCGCGGTAGAATTCGTTTCTCCCGCCTTTTGCTATCTTTTCGAGGGTGTTGGCAAGATCAGGATTTCTGAATATCTCGCCCTTTCCGGGAACCTTTCCGTTAGGCATGTAGGTGGCTTTAATATTAGGGAACTCACTCAAAGCCCTGACATTGCTTTCAAGATAATAGGCTATGACCTCGGTAACGGGAAAACCGTTTCTGGCGTAATTGATTGCAGGCTGGAGAATTTCCCGCATCGGAATCCGTCCGAACAATTCATGCATTTCAAACCATCCGTCAACACATCCGGGTACACTAACGGGAAGAGGGCCGGTGGAGGGAATGAACTGGAGTCCCTGTTTCTTGAAGTATTCCAGTTTAAGCGATCTCGGCGATCTTCCGCTTGCATTGAGTCCGTATAATTTTTGTTTTTCAGCACTCCAGATAATTGCAAACAGGTCTCCCCCGACACCGCAACCGGTAGGTTCCACCAGTCCAAGCACGGCATTGGCTGCAATGGCCGCATCAATTGCATTCCCGCCTTTCTTGAGGATGTCAAGGGCAGCCTGGGTAGCAAGAGGCTGGCTGGTTGCCGCCATCCCGTTCTGGGCAATTACTTCCGATCGTGTTGCAAAGTCTCTGCCTGTAACCCTGTCCTGAGCCATAATAAGTAACGGTATAAGAAAAAACACCGATGCGATTATTATCTTTTTAGTCATGTCATTTTCAGTTTGATAACTATTACAAAGTTAACAAACTATGCGATTATTTTGCCATTGCCAGCCTCTTAAGGTTCTCCGGCATTTTTTCAATCGCGTATCTGAGCGAGGTTCTGGGCATTTCAGCCTTGTTCTTCATTATGTAATTGAATACATCTGTATTGTTCGCCTGGCTTGCAGCCTTCAGCATCCATCCGTAACCCTTTTGAACCATGTCGTCGGGATCCTTAAGAAGGATGTCGGCAATCTCAAAGATATCATCTCTGAAAAGTCCTTTTCTTGCCGGTAAGATAAGTGAGACCGCGGATGCTCTTTTCACCCATCTTCCGGGATGAAAGGCCCATTTTTTCAGGAAGACGATCTGTTCAGGAAACATTTCAACTAGGGTTCCGACCGTATGGTTGCAAAGTGAGTCGCAGGCTGCCCAGTTGGTAACATAATCAGTGATCCATTTTTCAAATACAAGTATATCAGAAGGCTCATACTGTTTTCTGACATAATATGACCAGTTGCAGGCGACACCCGCTTCCTCCAGGAACCCTGATTTCCAGAGCTCTTCGCACAGCCTGAGGATTTCCTTTTTAGGTCTGTCCCTGATTACGCTTAGCCAGAATTTTGCGATTCGTTCCGCATCGACAGTTTTAATTCCGTGTACCTTAATTGGTTCCTTGAAGAATCTCTCGCTTGATTTTCTTACCTGTTCGTTTCCGCTTGAGATCATTTCCTGCCTGATCTGGCCAATAATTTCATCCATAATTTAAAAATATTAAGAAACATGAAGGTCCTCCTCAAGCAGGTTCACCTCTTTTACACTGCGGTTTTTGCGGTCGAGCCGCAGGCTCTTTATTTCACAGGGTCTGAAGGTGCCTGTCCACCTGCGGTTAAGAAATGAAAAATCGACTGTGGCCGTAACGCTTTTTCCTGAGGTCTCGACGCACCTTATTATAAGATCATCTCCTTCTTCTGCCTGTTTGATTGAAGAAACAATAATATTCGCATCATCGACCGACAAAAATGATCCGGCTCCAGGCATTGATCCTCCGTGAATTCCCTGGTAGATCACGACTGGTGGTGAAAGGAATTCCTCTGCCTTCCGGGTGACTGAATTTTCCTGCCAGGTTCCCTTGTGAGGGACCAGCATCATGCGGAAAGTATGTATGCCCTGATCCTGCCAGATATGTTCCTTGTCCATTTCGAGAACACGCGGGATATGGTGGGCGAATACGGCGGATCGGATCACCGAAATGCGCATGTCAATTCCATTTACACTGTATCCGTATTTTGCATCATTTATAACTGCCAGTCCGAATGGTTCTCCCTTAACTGTTCCTGTTACATCTATCCATCGCTGTCCTGGATTCTCGTCGCCGTTTGCCTCTCGCTTTTTGAAACAGTAGGATGTTTCGTAGGTTGCTGCCGGGGATTCAACATTGACAGGGAAGGAGAACTTTACCATCTTAAGCTTTTCGTTCCAGTTAAGGCTGACTTTTGCCTCAATGGTTCTTACCCCTGCATAAAGAATCCAGTCGATTGTAAGTGTTGAGTTGCCGTATTTTGAAACCGACCTGATAATTCCGCGCAGCGGACCTGTTTCCAGAATTTTTGTAACGGCATTGCCGAATGATCCGATCTCTTTTGAGAACGACTTTATGTCGTGGCTCCATGTGTCGCTTGGATCATCTATCACCACCGCACGGCATCCGGAGGAGGTTCCCCTGAATACTTCAATCCCGTTTTCCTTGTCAAGCAAGTCTATTGATCCTGATTCGTGGATCGTAAGTTTAAGGAATTCATTCTCAACCAAATTTCCGGCGGCGCTTACACCGGGCATGGCATCCTGAGGTTCACCGGCCCTGATCCTGATCTGCCTGTATCCAAAGGCAGGAATGGAGGTTCTGACCACAATACCCTTGCGGCTTCCTGTTTCGGTTGTCCCTGCAGTCCACTGGTGTCTCAGCAGGTTCCCCTTTTCATCTTCCGCTGTTGAAGGTGTTTTCAGGTCCCAGTTGAAATCGTATTCAATGTTACCCTTTATGTCCCAGGCATGCGGATTGAAGGCGATCATATATTGCGAGGCAGGATCCTTTGATTCTATTTGCCATTCAAGCTTCTGCACAGCTTTATAAATAGCCTGATGTGCAACATCAAGGGCATAGCCGTAGCCTTCGCGGGCCGATACCGAGTGTTCAGGAACGGATGTGCCTGCCAGGCTGTCGTGGAACTGAAGGAAGAGGACCCGTTTCCAGGCGGAAGTAAACTCCTGCCGAGGATAGTTGAAATTCCAGATTACTGATCCGAGCGCTGATATCTTTTCGGCTGTTATCAGTGACATCTCAGAAAGACGGTTATTCTTCTTTATCTCCGCTTCGGCCGTATAACATCCCACTGCATGATGCTGAAGGTCATCCTTTATGACAGGAAGATTCAAACTTTTATCACTTCTTATTTCAGCAAAATATTTTTCAGGTGTGCTGAAAATTAGTACGGGTGCCCCGCTTTCGTCCTGGATTTCCTTTATGGAGGCAATGTTCTCCTTGGTGGCCCCTCCGCCGTGATCGCCGGCACCGTAGTATGACATGAAGGACCTGAAAGGTTGTTCCCTGAACTGTTCCATTACCTTCTCTATTCTGCCCCTCACAGATCTGCTGTCGTTGTAGCTGATGGGTATCCGGTAGGTGAGGACTGATGATCCGTCGGGTCCTTCCCACCAGAACATGTCGGCCGGTATCTCTTTCTCGCCAGGTCCGGGGCGCATGAAGACGTAGTTATCCATTCCCTGCGATTTGATAATCTGAGGCAGGGTTCCGGTATGACCGAATGAGTCGGGATTAAAGGCTACTGTGGCCCGGCGGCCTGTCAGTTTTTGCAGAGTTCGCTGTCCGTAGAGTCCCTGTCGTACCATGGCTTCGCCTCCGGGGATATTCATGTCAGGTTCAACCCACCAGCCTCCGACAACATTCCAGCGTCCCTCCCCGACGCGCTTCCTTATTTCCGCAAGCATCTCCGGGTCATTTTCAGCTATCCATTCATAAAACTGAGCAGAGCTGGCAGTGAAAGTGAAGTCGTGAGTTTCGTTCATTCTGTCGAGAGCTGAACGGAAAGTACTATGAACAATGGCAATACCCTCCTGCCATGGCCAAAGCCATACAGGGTCGATATGTGCATGGCCGATAAGGTGGAACCTTATTTTTGAGGCTTCAGCCGGCCATTTACCGGTCTGGGGGAATTTGTCCAACACAGGCGCCATTACAACTCCGGCAGTTCCGGCAGCTGCCTTACCTAGAAAATCCCGTCTTGTGATGCCTTCCATCGTTATAGTTATAATTATTGATCTACCCGTCAATCATTGCCACACTAAGGCTCGCATAATCGCCAACAGAATCTCCAAGTTCTGCAGGGACTATGGTGCAAACGGCAGCAGAAGGCGCAAGGGCTTCCTGCCTCACCATTTCAAGGCAGGCTGGTTCAATAAACTGCTGGCAACGGGCGAAAATACTGCCAATAACAATTTTTTCAGGATTTAAAATATCAATCAGCACTGAGATTCCCTTGCCAAGGTATTCGCCCGATATCTCAAGGATTTTGATGGCTGTCTTGTCACCGGCGAATGCTGCATCAGCCACATCCTTCGCCGAAATCCTGTCGATGTCCTCTGGAGTTTTGCAGAATGAAACCCTCTGATTAAGCGCAAATTTTTCACTTACGATCTGACGTGCCAGTATTGCTATACCTGTTCCGCTGCAAAAGCCTTCGAATGATCCCATTTTACCGTAAGCTGTTGGGCCGTCTTTTGCAAGGCGGACGTGACCGACTTCCCCGGCAAGGTCGTTGGCTCCCGTATATAACCTGCCGTCGAGGATAAGTCCGCCCCCCATACCCGTTCCGAAAGTAAGGAAGATCATGTTCCTGGTGCCTTTCCCAGCTCCGAATTTCCATTCGGCAAGTGCGCATGCGTTGGCATCATTCTGAAGGTAGGCAGGCACCTTGAATTTATCCCTGAACAGGTCAACTATAGGTATGTCGTCCCAACCGGGCAGATTGGGAGGCGACTGAACTATGCCTTTTTTGCTGTCGAGAGGCCCCCCGCAGCTGATCCCTATGGCTTTCAGATTCTCAATTCCCAGGCTTTCCGCTATTTCCGATGCCGTATTAAGCAAAAGACCGATGGCATGTTCCGGACCTTTGTGGGTTTCCGTATTAAAGACGGTCTTACGAAGGATCTTCATGTCCTCGGTTCCGGCAATGACCGCGCATTTTGTGCCTCCGATATCAATTCCAAGATAGTAATGGTTCATAGATTTAGGTTATTTCATGTTTTTCCAGAATTTTTCCTCAGATTTCTTTAGTTCTGTATCTTTTTTCCTTTCCAGTAAATAATAGAAAAGGATAGTAATCAATCCAACTGTTATCAGTCCAAGGATAAGGTACTGCATTATTTCAGAAATCCTTGGATCGGCCTCAGCCAATTGCAAGTCGACCGGGGAAGAATCAATGGTCTTTCCTCCGACATCAATGCCGAAAATATTCTTTACAAAGAACAGTGAAAAGAAGGTCAGTAGACCGGCTATCACAGGTGTCAGAACCCAACCGACAGCAATTTCTCCGATTACCCTGAAGTTAATATTCCTGGCTCCACGGTAGAGCCCGATTCCGATAATGCTTCCGATAACCACCTGGGTGCTTGAAACCGGCACCATTGGGATGGGAGGGAGGCCGGCTTTCTGGATCAGGGAGGAAAGTGCGGAGGATGAGAATATGAATAAAACAAGAGCCTGCGATAGGACAACGACGAGGGCTGACTCAGATGAGAGTTCCATAATATTATTTCCCACCTGTTGCATGACACGGTGAGAATAAGTGATTATTCCTGTTGCTATTGCAAGACTGCCGATAAGGAAGAGTTGTTGCTGTGACGACAATGTGAACAGGTTAAGATCGAGCGGATGAAGGTTGAAGGCCGGAATGAATACCCCCATAACGTTGGCAATATTATTTGCTCCCAGGCTGTATGCACCAAAAGCTCCGACAATGATCAGGCTTGTTCTGATATAGGATTCAAATCTGACCAGGTGGATGGCTGATTTTCTTTTTAAAGCTTTAAGAGTAATGTAAAGGATAACTGCGAAAACTGCTCCCAGAACAGGACCGGAAACCCACGTTGAAAGAATACGCGTAAGTGTTCCGGCATCGGTTGGATTGCCTGTAAACAGGTTCCAGCCAATTATTGCACCAACTATCGACTGGGTTGTTGAAACAGGCAGGGAGAATTTTGTCATCATGTAGACCACAATGGCTGCGGCAAGAGCGACGGTAAATGATCCGCCAATTGCGTTAACGGAACCCAATCTGCCCAGCGTGTCGGAAGCACCAGAGCCCTGGACCACAGCTCCTATAATTACAAAAACCGAAGCTATTATTGCCGCCTTGCGGAAACTGAGCATTTTAGACCCGACAGCGGAGCCGAAGACATTGGCAGCATCATTGGCTCCCAGTGACCAACCAAGGAGAAGCCCGCTGGTAAGGAACAGAATTATCATTACATCACAATCTTGATTGCCATGATCGAAAGCATGTCGGCAGCTTTCTGTGCGTTGTCGGAAATGTTACCGATATGGTGTATAACATATCTTAAGTGAGCTTTATGGGCAAGATCAAGTTCATTCATGTCGTGGAAAATGAACCTTATTGTATTTCTGACAACTTTGTCAGTCTCGCTTTCAAAGTAATAAACCTTAAGAAGTTTTTCCCTCACGGTGTGAGGGGATTTGAAAAATGCACGAGCTGCAGGTATAAGCTCTTCACCGGCGCTGACTGAGGATTCCATTATGCTTATGAAATGGTGGTGGAGCGAAGAAGGGATATCAGGCGATTCAATGCTGAATTCTGTTAGAGAGGCTTTAATTGTGTCGATTATCTCATCGAGGACATCAATCAGGGAGCTGACTTCGCCCCTGTGCTGGGGAAGAATCGAGTGGGTTATCATCTCATTTTCTATCGACCGCTGCAGTCTGTCGGCATTGTTCTCGAGTAATTCCACTTTCTGAATATGCCTGCCGAAAGATTCCGTGTCGCCGGCCAGGTATGCCTTGATTCCTTCCCTGAACACCAGCAAACCAAGATCAATATTATCAAAGAACTCATCAATTTTCAGGATGAGATTTTTGGTGGTTCGGGTAAAAATTGCCATTTCAGTAATCTCTGGGTTTAAACAAATATATGGTTTGCCTTTCAGAATTCAATTATCTTTTCGATTTTATAACCCCTGAGGTATTGTTTGAGTATTACCTGGATGTCGCGGTTATCACATGAACTCTTAATACAATCGTGGACTGCAGTCAGACCGAACCCCATATCGTCGATGCTGAAATAGCCAAAGCCGTAGTACTTGCCGTTGACAACCTTGATTGCACTCTTTTCCCCTTTATATCTTCCCCTGTCGATGATAAAGAAGTTTCGGCGTGTGAAAATAAATTCCGCTTCTGCCTTACGGGCTCTTTCGTTATATGACTTCGGATGCTCTTTTCCGCAGCAAGCCCCTCTGCAAAGTCCCACATGATAATGGAAGCAGGGGCCTGATGTTTCGTAAAGCCCGGCCAGTTTCTGGCATAGTTCATATTTTTCCACAAGGATTGATAGCACCGAACGGGCTTTTTCTTTCCCCGCAAAAACAGAAAGAGGGTTTTCATCACCATCGAGCTGACCGAAACTGAAAACATGGTAACCTTCGGAGTTGGTTGAGCTGAATATTCCCCACTGGTAGCCGGTCCGGCGCTGAGCCCTGTTGTATAGCGGCTTATTTTTCTTTATTTCAGCCGATTCGAGAAGCAAGGCTATAAGTTCGCTTCCTGTCACTTCCCAGTCGAGATCTGCAATCATATCCCTCATTTCCATCGATCGGCCTGTAGTGTTGTTTGAAAGATGGGTGCTTACTCTCTGGCGGAGGTTCCGGCTTTTGCCGATATAGATTAAATTACCCTTCTCATCGTAGAAATAATACACACCCGGTTCTTCAGGAATGATGTCAACCTTTGACACATCGAGGCAGGGATTCAGTTTTGAAAGTTTTGTATTTTTTATTATACTCTGGCCCTGGGTACGAACCTGATTGTCCTTTTCCATAAGAAGCCTGAAAAGCTCAGCAGTGGCCATGGCATCGCCGGCTGCCCTGTGTCTTCCGTTAATTGTAATCCCTAGATCCCTGCAAATATTTCCGAGGCTGTACGATTTATGGCCAGGTATAAGTTTACGGCTGAGAGTAACGGTGTCGAGAAGGTTTCTTCTGAAATTGTAACCCAGCGATTTGAATTCCTCGCGGAGGAATGAATAGTCAAACCTTGCATTATGCGCAACTATAGTCCTTCCTTCAGTCATTTCGACGATGGTTCTGGCTATCTCAAAAAACCTTGGAGCGTCCTCAACCATTTCATTGGTGATGCCTGTAAGGCTGGTTATATAATAAGGAATATTCCTTTCCGGATTGATGAGGGTGGAGAACTCGCCCGTTATCTTTTCCCCATCGTGCTGAATGATGGCAATTTCGGTGATTTTTTCAATTCTGGAACTTCCTCCCGTGGTTTCAATATCAACAATCGCATACATGAATTGAAAGGTCTCAGACTGCTAATATAATCAGAAATGGCGGCCGATAGGCTAATTGTTAGTATTTTTGGGGTGAAAATATCCCAGACCATGAACGAATGTTTCGGGAAGAAATTCATTCTGAACGGTGATCTTCTTCCGTCAGACCAGTTCGACTACTCGCTTGTCTATGAAGGTGATTCAATTTACGAGGTTATCCGAATGAAACGAGGCATTCCGGTCTTTTTTCATGATCATATGGAACGGCTTGAATTAAGTCTTAAGCATCAGCGCAAGAAGAGTCTGGCAGACATTGGGGAAATCAGGGAGAACATTATACGTCTTGTAAGGACGGAAAGAAAAAAGGACATAAACCTGAAGCTTGTATTTAACTTCAATGGTGATTCGGATAATTACCTGATTTACTTTATTGAGCCTGTCTACCCGTCTGATGAGCAATATCGCAAAGGAGTGAAAGGATTACTTTTCCATGCCGAGAGGAAGGATCCTGAGTCGAAGGTTATCAATCACAAGCTTCGTTCTTCGATATATCAGAAGCTTATTCTGGAAGGGGGATATGAGGCGCTGCTTGTCAACTATGAAGGTAAGATTACCGAAGGCAGCCGCTCAAACATCTTTTTTCTCAGGGATGATATACTTGTTACTGCCCCTGACAATAAAATTCTCGGAGGAATAACCCGTAAGTACCTTCTCGATATTTGCTTAGAACACAAAATTAGGGTTGAATTCGCCTGTATGCCTGTGAGTTCCCTTCCCGATTGTGATGCCGTCTTTATGACCGGGACCTCTCCGATGGTGCTTCAGTTCTATTGTGTCGGGGATGTTTCGTACAAAGTGCCGGCTGCACTGCCGGAAAACCTCAGGATGCTTTACATTGAAAAGGCTGAAGAGAGCTTAAGGAGGTTCACTGGGGAAATTAAGACACAATAAATTATTTTGTTAACTTTGCCCGATTAAAATTCAGCAATCATGCCAAGCGTAAGGAAACTCAAAAAGGATATAGACAGCCTGATTTTCGAGGTGATCTCAGATTGTTTCACATTCGGAACCCTTCACCCCGAAGAAAAGGTTGATGAGGTGTCGGGTGTAATAGCGGATGCCGTTACTCTCAGAAACGATCTTATCAGGAGGATAAATAATCCTGATAAGAGTGATGATCCCAAATCGGCAAGGGTTCATTACAAACTAATTGAAAAGGATCTTTTCATCGAGATGGATAAGCTCTGCGGCCGACTCACCGCACTTCACGGGAAGGCAGAGTAAAATTCCTGTAGACAGGATTTCCGCATTTTTTGCAATGCCCGGTTTCACTGAGGTTCATTAGCACTATATTGTATCCTGATCGACTTGTCACTTTTGTTCCGCATTTACTGCAAAGGGTATCCTGACCAGATTCTCCGCGGGTGTTTCCAAGATAAACGTATTTAAGCCATTTGGAGGCGGTTTCACTTAGCCTTATGAGTGTCTCATGAGGTGTTGAAGGATCATTCCTTTTGAACATCGGGAAATATCTGCTCAGATGGAGAGGAGTTTCGTCGCCGAGTTCTCCGGCTATCCATTCAGCCTGTGCTTCCATCTCTTTTACCGAATCGTTCTTTCCGGGAATGATCAGAGTAGTTATTTCAAGATGTCTTCCGGCTCTGGAAATTGCTTTAAGCGATTCCTTGACGGGCTCCAGTTCTGCACCGGCAAGCCTCGAGTAAAAATCCTCGTTGAAAGCTTTCAGGTCAATATTGAAAGCATCAATAACTTCAAGTATTTCTATAAGGGGGTCCCTGTTGATGTAGCCATTGCTTACCATAACGTTGAAAAGACCTTTTTCCCTGATCTTTATTGCAGTATCCCTTACAAACTCGAACCAGATCACCGGTTCGTTGTAGGTGAATGCTATTCCTATATTGTAGGGTACTGAAGCCGCTTCATCTGCAAGCAGATCAGGATCGGTGTCGGGCTTCATACTGCCGACGCTTTTCTGTGATATGTTCCAGTTCTGGCAGAAATCGCATCTCATATTGCAGCCGTAGGAGCCAACGGAAAGAATATTGTATCCCGGGAAAAAGTGGTAGAGGGGTTTCTTTTCGACAGGATCAGGGGTACGACCAGATAACACGCCATAGGTTAATAGTTCAATGCGATCGCCGGTGTTTTGCCTCACTCCGCAGATACCCCTTTTTTCCGGCCCTATCTTGCACAGATGCGGACATAGCCTGCATTCTATGTAATTATCATATTTAAGAAACAGCGGTCTCATTTTTGATTCTGCCCTATAAATTTACTTCAATTCCTGTGAACAGGTAATAAAAAGGCTTATTTTTATAGCACTTACTCCAAATCAATAACCACCGCATTATGAGCAAAAAGAGAACAACCACAGCTGTTATCTGTACGATATCACTTGTCCTGTTTTTTCTTCCGGCTTTTGTTCTTTCCCAGACCGGACAGGGTTGGCAGGCTCCTCCGGATGTTGTGGAAAGACTTACCAAAAACCAGCCTCAGAACAATTATGTTGAAGAAAAGGTGCCCGTCTATAAGTTGCCGGAGTTGCTAGTAACACTTGACGGGAAGAAAATTGATAACTCTGATGAATGGGCCAGGATAAGAAGACCGGAGATACTTGAGCTTTTCCGTGAGAATGTATACGGAAGGGTACCTGAAACTCCGTACAACACGACATTCAGGATCGTAAATAAAAGCGTGAATGCAATGGGAGGAGCTGCCACTCTTAAGGAGGTGGAAATAGAGATTTCATCGGAAGGAAAGTCGCTGACTATCCGGCTTAACCTATTTGTCCCGAATAATGTAGGTAAAAAGGTTCCGGCATTTCTTTTAATAAACAACAGAGGAGTTGAGCAGGCTGATCCTTCACGAAAGATTAAGAATGAATTCTGGCCGGCCGAAGAAATAGTATCACGGGGTTATGCGACAGCAGTATTCCAGAATTCCGATGTGGATCCGGATAATTTTGATGATTTCAAAAACGGGATCCACGGGTTACTCGACCGCGGCGAAAGGAAAGGAGATTCATGGGGTACGATTGCAGCCTGGGCGTGGGGAGCAAGCCGTTGTATGGATTATCTTTTAACCGACAGCGATATTGACGCCGGCAAGGTTGCTGTTCTGGGTCATTCAAGAGGGGGGAAGACAGCTCTTTGGGCTGCAGCTGAGGATCAGCGGTTTGCCATGGCCGTAAGCAATGAATCGGGATGCGGGGGCGCTGCACTGGCAAGGAGGAAATTCGGCGAAACCATCGAAACGATAAACAGGGCTTTCCCGCACTGGTTCTGCAGGAATTATGTACAATGGGGAAACAATGAGGATGCAATGCCTGTTGACATGCACATGCTCCTGGCGCTCATTGCCCCGAGGGCAGTTTATGTCACATCGGCTAGCGAAGACCTGTGGGCCGATCCGCGTGGATCGTACCTGTCCTTGTTTCATTCGTTGCCTGCCTTCAGGCTTTATGACAGGAACACAGCGCTAAGTGAACAGATGCCTCCTCTTAACAAGCCGGTAAGCAGTGGTAATACAGGCTATCATGTACGCGACGGCGTTCATAATCTGCTAGTCAAAGACTGGACCTGGATAATGGATATGGCTGATAAGGCATTCAACCGATGAAAATCAAAGCCGTCTTAAAAACTCCGGGTATCAGCTCAGGCAGAGTTTAAATTTCTTCATTCCTGAACTCTGCAGATATATTGTTCAGGGAACAGAATTCCTCAATGCCTCTTTTTACCGGATCAATTAAATCGGTAAATGTTGTCCCGAATCTTAAAAGGAATTTATTCCCCTCTCTGAGATGGAGGACCAAGCTCAACGGGAACACTTCAATTCTCTCTATTTCAGGTGCGTTGAAAGTCCTGGCCGGGAAAAGGGAATTCTTCTTGATTGTAATTGAATCTCTTTCTATTTCGATATACTTTTCCCCTTTGCCCAAACCAGAGTTGATCATGTACCAGGAGAAAAGGGATAGGAAAAGAACAGGCAGTAATGTAGTGTTCCATTTAAAGGAGTCGGGATTTAAAATAATCCAGGTTACAGCAAGCAAAGCACAAACAATTCCGAATATTAGCTGGAACACCCGTGTCAGCCTGTTGCCCTTATTTACTTCGAGTGAGTAATAATTATTTTCCATTTCAGATTTTATGCTATTTATCTTATTTCCGTTAATTCCAAAATTAAAAGAAAACTCCGGAGTGACGGGCTGTTGTTATTAATTTTTATTTTTACATTTAGCCATCAATAAAACGACCTGATGAAACGTAATTACTACCTTATCTTTCTCATTTTTCTCATATTTTTTGCTATCTCCTTTCTGACCAACATTCTGGGTTCAATAAACCCGAATGTAAGTGATAGTTTTTCCCTGACAGGGACAATGACCGGGATGCTCCCCTTTTCGTTCTTTATTGCCTATGGTCTGATGTCTATACCGGCGGGGATGATCATTCAGAAACACGGTGAGAAGATGAGTTTGACATTTGCCTGGCTTCTTTCATTCAGCGGGGCAGTCCTTTTTACCATTTTTCCTGCATACCCAGTCTTTTTGGTTTCCCTCTTCCTTATAGGTTGCGGGATGGCAATAATGCAGGTCGCCATTTATCCCCTTCTGAGAACTGCAGGAGGTGAAGAACATTTTGCCTTTAATTCGGTAATTGCCCAGCTTGTATTTGGCGCTGCCTCATTTCTCAGCCCCTTCGTCTATTCATATCTGGTAATCGGACTTGGCAATCCTGATCCCGGCAACGGATTTCTGTTAAAGCTCGTAGCTCCGCTGACTCCGGCATCCCTGCCATGGGTTTCGATTTACCTCATATTTACTTTAATAAGCCTGCTTATGGCAGGAATTATTATTGCCACAAGGTTTCCAAAAGTGGAACTTAAGGAAGAAGAAGTTGTGGGTGCCTGGGCTACACATCTGGAACTTTTCAGGCAGAAGAAGGTGATTCTTTTTTTCCTGGGGATTTTTTGTTATGTCGGAACTGAGCAGGGAATAGCCAACTGGATATCCGAGTTTCTGAGAACCTATCACGGGCTAACACCTGAAATTGAAGGGGCAAGGGCTGTGGGGCTGTTCTGGGGACTTATGACAATCGGTTGTATCCTTGGGTTATTTCTGCTTAAGGTTATGGACAGCAAGATAGTGCTGAGATTATTCACGGCAGCGGCGCTGATCATTCTGACGTTTACACTATTCGGAGGTGTAAGGTTCGCCATTTTCGGATTTCCGGCCCTGGGCTTTTGTCTTTCGGTAATGTATGCTATTATCTTTTCACTGGCTCTCAACAGTGTATCAAAATCACACGGTTCCTTTTCAGGAATACTTTGCACGGGGATTGCAGGGGGAGCGATAGTGTCGCTGCTTATTGGGAAGCTTAAGGATGTGATTGGACTTCAGGCCGGGATGACTGTTCTTTATGTTACCCTGGGCTATATACTCTTTCTCAGTTACTGGGCAAGGCCTATCATATCAAATGCCACGATCGTGAAGAAGAATGAAATAAGCGGACAGTAAGGAACCCGGCGGGATTGGCGGATTGTATAATTTCTGAAATGAAAATCATAATACAGATGCATGAATGGAAGTCTGGATATTAAAAAAGGTTAAAACAGCATGCATTGGTATGACGTAATTAAAATGTGATTAAATTTGAAAGGGTGTATTAAAATCCGATAATTTGATGCACATCAGAATAAAACGGAACCATAATAATCAATAAAAACCTAAATCGAATCTTATGAAGAAGTCAGTTATCTCAATTATGATGCTGTTGCCTTTTGCTTTTTACGCGGTACAGGGACAGCAGGGCAATGCACCTCAATCGCAACAGAAACAGGAGTATCCGGCAAGGATGACTCCGCAGATGACTGAGTTCTTTGAACCGGTGGTGCCGGTAATCAGGCCCGCTGACCAGGTTGGCATGGCCCCCTCTGACGCTATTGTTCTTTTTGACGGCTCTGATGTAAACAAGGAATGGGAAGACTCAAGGGGTAATCCGACAAAATGGGTTGTAGAGAACGGAGCCCTTGTCTGCGTAAAGGGATCGGGTGTTGTTCAGACAAAGAGGAAGTTCAATGATTTTCAGCTTCACATAGAGTGGAAGTCCCCTTCGGAAGTGAAAGGCGACGGACAGGGAAGGGGAAACAGCGGGGTTTATCTTCAGAGCCTCTATGAAGTTCAGGTACTCGACAGCTATAATAACCCCACCTATGTTCAAGGACAGGCCGGGAGCCTGTACAAGCAGCATGCGCCGCTTGTCAACGCCTGCCGTAAACCTGGAGAATGGCAGAGTTATGATATTATTTATACAGCTCCCCGTTTCGAAGAGGACAGTTTATCATGGTTCGCTCCTCCAAGGGTGACAGTGCTTCATAACGGTGTGCTAATCCAGAACAACGTAAGTCTCAGGGGGCCGACTCTTTATATTGGCATGCCCGAGTATTCGATCAGGAAGCATGGAGCTATGCCGCTTGTACTTCAGGATCACGGAAACCCGGTTGCTTACAGAAATATTTGGATCAGAGAGCTTTGATCAGGTTTTTTGCCGCCTGATCAAGCCAGGTCCGGCAACTTGGGTCAATTATTGTATTTATTCACTCAGAATTTACTATTTTTACAAATAAATCCAATCTTAATAACAAACTTAAAATACCTGATGATGAAAGAAAATTCCAAACAGATTACGAGACGCAATTTTCTCGGGACAACCGGAGCTGTTGCTGCAGGGCTCACCATTCTACCCAGTTCGGTTGTCAGTGGATTGGGCCATAAGGCTCCAAGTGACAAGCTGAATATTGCAGTCGTAGGGATCGGTGGCATGGGTAACTCGAACCTGAAAGCTGTTTCTCCGACAGAGAACATTGTTGCCTTGTGCGATGTGGACTGGGGATACTCCAAGGAAGTATTCGCTGCAAATCCAAATGCAAAACCATACTGGGACTGGCGTAAGATGTATGATGAAATGGGTAAGTCTATTGATGCGGTGATAGTTGCAACAGCCGACCATACTCATGCCATCGTTGCAGCCACCGGTATGACACTCGGAAAACATGTTTATGTTCAGAAACCTCTGACCCACACAGTTTATGAGTCAAGGCTCCTCACCAGGCTTGCCGCAAAGCACAAAGTGGCAACACAGATGGGTAACCAGGGATCATCGGGCGAAGGTGTTAACCTTACAGTAGAATGGCTTCAGAACGGCGAGATTGGAGAAGTCAGGAAAGTTGAAGCTTTCACTGACAGGCCTATATGGCCCCAGGGACTGAATGTTCCCAAGGGTGAGTGGGTTCCTGAAACACTCAACTGGGATCTGTTCATTGGCCCGGCCAAGATGCGTCCATACAACAGCCTTTATACACCCTGGAACTGGCGTGGCTGGTGGGACTTTGGAACCGGAGCTCTCGGTGACATGGCTTGCCATATTCTTCATCCTGTATTCAAGGGCCTGAAGCTTGAGTATCCTATTAAGGCACAGGGCAGTTCAACACTGCTACTTACCGATTGTGCTCCCAATGCACAGATGGTTAATCTTGTTTATCCTGCCAGACCATCAGCAAAAAGGGCAAAAATGACCTATCCCGAAGTGGAAGTCATATGGTACGACGGAGGATTACAGCCTGCCAAGCCTGCTGGATGGCCGGCCGGCAAGAATATGAACAATGCCGGAGGAGGGGTTATCTTCCACGGTACAAAAGACAAGCTCATCTGCGGTTGCTACGGAAGGGATCCATGGCTTCTTTCAGGCCGTGTTCCTGTTGTTCCCAAAACAGAACGCAGACTTCCCGACGGTGTTACCCATGAAATGGATTGGGTACGCGCATGCAAGGAATCTCCTGAAAGCAGGGTGATTACCAAATCAGATTTCTCGGAAGCAGGACCATTCAACGAAATGGTTGTAATGGGTGTTCTGGCCGTCAGGCTTCAGGGACTCAACAAGGAACTGGAATGGGACGGAGTGAAGATGCAGTTTAAAAATATCACTGCCGACGACAAGGTAAGACTTACAATATCTGACAACTTCACAATCGTTGACGGTGATCCGAAGTTTGACAGGCCTAATCTTACAATGAATGCACAGGAGTTTGCAAATGAAATGATCAAGCATAACTACCGTGCTCCGTGGTCATTGCCTGATATGCCTGCATAGCTTTTTATATTGTTTAAATTCAGCGGAGACGGAAAGTCGTCTCCGCTTATTAATAATAAAAAGAAGTATGAAAAATTTGACAATAATTTTATCATGTGTTCTGATTCTTGGCCTTGCTTCATCCTGTGGTTCGAAAGGGAAGAAGGCAGGTGCTGAGGCTGCAGCTTCAGAACAGGCTCAGCCAGCGGCTGATGAAGGCTGGACAGTGCTGTTTGACGGGACATCCACTGACGGCTGGCGTGGTTACAACAAGTCGACATTTCCCCCGGCGGGATGGGAAATAGTTGACGGAACGCTTCATTGCGTTGGTTCAGGTGCCGGTGAAGCCGGCGGTGCCGGTGGCGACCTCATTTTTGACAAGAAGTTCAGCAACTTTGAGCTTTCACTTGAATGGAAGATATCACCCGGAGGCAACAGTGGAATCTTTTTTCTTGCACAGGAGGTTCCCGAAGAAGCTATTTATATGTCTTCTCCCGAAATGCAGATACTTGACAATGAGCGTCACCCTGATGCTCAGCTTGGTGTAGACGGAAACCGCATGGCTGGTTCACTATATGACCTAATTCCTGCAGTTCCCCAAAACACAAAGCCTGCTGGCGAATGGAACAAGGCAGGTATCCTGTGTTATCAGGGTACTGTTGTATTCAAACAGAATGATGCTAACGTGGTTGAATTCCATCTCTGGACCGATGCGTGGAAAAATATGGTGGCTAACTCAAAATTCAAGGATTGGCCTAGATTTGTTGAACCTGCAAAAGAGGGTTATATCGGACTCCAGGACCACGGCAATGATGTCTGGTTCAGGAATATCAAAATCAAGGAGCTGTAATTTGCCAAATACAGTTTTTTCATTTCTTAATACAGGGAAATCCTCCGGGATCTCCCTGTTTTTTTCATGAAAGTGTAGCGTTTCCCCTGAGGCCGATAAGGTCTGCCACTTCCCTCATGCCCATTATACAGTCGGTAATCAGTTCATCAAGGGTTACTCCGAGCATTTCAGCTCCCTTCTCGATCACAGAACGGTCGACACCGGCGGCAAACCGTTTATCATTCCATTTTTTTTTCACCGACCGGGCTTCCATATCCATTACACTCCTTGACGGCCTGACCAGTGCGCTTGTGGCTACCAACCCGGTAAGCTCATCAATCGCAAAGATTGTCTTTTCGAGCCTGGTTTCCGGCTTTATATTGGTAACCAGTCCCCATCCATGGCTCATGACTGCTCGAATGTACTCCGCGGGCCAGCTGTTTTCAATGAGGATCTTTTCTGTCATGGTGCAGTGCTGGTCAGGGTACATTTCATAATCGAGGTCATGAACAAGCCCGATAATCCCCCATAATTCTTCATCCTCACCGGCTTTCTTTGCCATATGCCTCATTACCCCCTCCACGGCATAAGCATGTTTGAGGAGACTTTCCGATTTATTGTATTTCCGGAGCAGTTCAAGGGCTTGCTCATAAGTGGGCTGTATTCCTGTCATTGTCTTTAGCGTTTGATTTTAATCAGGGAATAGGCTCTTGGAGCATTGGGTCCAATGATATTTACAATATAAATTCCCGGACTGAGGTGACTGGTGTTTAAGATAATCTGGTTTTCCCCGGCTGTCAAAGGTTCCCTTAACGAAATAACCTGTCTTCCGGCGGTGTTTGTTACAGACACCCTGACTGCCCGATCGGTTTTTGAGCTGATGATTATGTTAATGCGGTCGGTAAAAGGATTTGGGAACAGGGTTGCAGATTCACTTACTTCGGTGTTTACAACGCTTATTTTCAAAGTATCATTGAGAAGATAGTCGTCTTCATTGTCGTATCCGTACACTGTAATGTTATAGGTGCCGCTGAGATCCAGGTCGGCTCTTCGGTCAAATTCAACCGTGACGGAATCCTGAAAAGGTGCAATACTTTCCTTGAATTGCTGAACCACAGGTTGTCTGTTATTTACTGAATAGGCCAGAAAGAAACCGTTGAGAGTGTCCCTGCCTGCGTTAAGGACTTTCACAGAGACAATTTCCTGGCCGTATACATCTTTCTGAAGAGGACTTGCAATGCGGGCCAATTCAAGATCCCTGCTGATATAATTCACAAATGAGACTCGTGAGAAGTCAATAAGATCAATCCAGGCACCATCGCCTCCCTGTGAAACTGAGTTATCCTTTTTGAAGGTCCATTCAAGCAGGTTAATCCCCGCTTCGACGGGTACTGCTATTTTTTCCCAGCTGGTTTCTCCCGATCTCCGTATTATTTCATTCCCGTTGACCGAGAAAAAGAAGTAATCATAATTTAGCTCTGATGAAACTTTGACGAAAAACTTAACTGTATCGGCTTCCTCAAAGGATGTTCTCATAAAAAGTGATGAAGATGCATTATGGCTTATGATTCCCGACCGGGCTGATATTATTCCGTCGAAAGCGTTGGTCTGAGTTATCACCCATGGCTTTTCACTGAGATTGATCCATGGAAATACCCTGAATGATGATGATTCAAAGCTCTCCCTTACTCTTCCGACCCGGATGACAAAATCCTTGTTCACGATATATGGGGAGCAGTCGAGTATCGATTGTAATTTTATGTAATCACCATATTGAGAAGATTCTGAAAGCTTGGCCAGAACCGGGATCTCTGAAATTATACCGAATTGCAGCGTCCCTGATTTCAGGTTAGAATCGATAATTTCGAGTCTGTTGCTTAGGGGATTAATTAAAAACTGTCCTGACGTACTGCTGGTTCCAAGGTTCCTGACCTGGAAGATCAAGGTGAAAGTTTCACCGGGCTCTGCGGCAGCATTGTTGTTCCCAAGTGCGGAATCATTGATAATGCAGTTTATGATTTCAAGCCTTGGGGCATGAACAGTAATGTCTATCTTATATTGCTTTTCGGTCAGATTGTCTTTCAGAATCAGTTCAATTGTAACAATGCCCTTGTCTGGGACGTCCTCGTCGAGAGTAAGCTGAAGTACGTTATCGAGAGTAATTTCAGATCGTCCTGGTATTGAAGGAATCAGGGCAGTATTATTGTTTATGGTTATCCATTCTGAATCCGAGGAAATTGACGCCGTGAGGTCTGATATCCCAGTCATTCCCAGATTGCCAATTTTAAGTCTGAGAAAGAAGGTTTCACCAAAATCGGCAAAGCCGTTATTGTTCCCGGCTGCATCATTAATGGCTGATGAAGAAAGGTTAATGTATCCCTGGTTGCTGCTGGCGAAGTAAATGGTCTTGATAACAGGGATCCTGTTCTGACCTGTAATTACAACCAGGCATGAATCGGCGGACACATAAGGAAAACTGAGATCCACTGCTCCCGACGGACTTGCAAATGATGCATCCCATAGGTTTTCAAAATCTGAAATGGCGACATAGGAGAAGGGTTCAGCCGTTAATGACCACGCACTGATGCCCCGCGGCAGGGTGTCGGGAAGGGATATGTCAAATTCCAGGGGAGTTCCGATCATGGGTATAAGACTGGGATCACCGAGTATAGCATAAGTTTCCCAGTAATATTTCTTTTTCAGCGAAGATGTTGCACTGACAGCAAGGTTGCCAGCGTAATTAATCTGGCCAAGGTTGATGTACCAGTCTGAAGGAAGCTCTCCGTGGGTGTGAAACAACCTGTCGAGGGCCCCCAGACCTGTTTCTGAATATTTCGGGTTATCGGTTGGCGTACCTGGCCCCACAGCCCAGATAAAATCCTCATCCCAGTATGAATCATTTGTGCAACCAATGAATCCAATTGCGCCCTTGTCGCGCGAAACCAACATTTTATTTCCGAATGAAGCAGTGTCGTTGAATTGAGCGGTACGGCAAGCATTGCTGATGATGAATGGATACCTGCTCTTGTTTGTGAGGTTTTTAATATCAGGCGATTTAATATCAATATGAAGCCATCCGGCGGATGTTCCGTGTCCGGAGTAATTAATAAAGGATAATCCCCCGGAAATGAGCTTCATTACCGAATCCTTTTTTGTGAACCCATCGGGATAATAAAAATAGTATGGATTAATCCTGTTGGCAGGTGTAAGGTAATTTGACACGGCATATTTAACCTGTCCGTTCATGTAACTTGAGTAGCTGGCATCCTTGCCCGCCAGAGCCAGGGCATTCGAATAAAACCTGTTTGTGTCGGCGAACATGAACTTTTCATATTCAAGGATCTTCCTGACAACTGACCGGACAGAAGTTGTGTCTTTTGCAGGGATCCTGCCAACGTACATGTCGGGCAGGAAGTCGCCGTTGCCGTCAAATTCGCCATAGTACATATCAGTGACATTACCGGTTCCATAGTAGGGTATTTTGGAAACATCACCGATAATAAGAAGATATTCGGGGGCGTGTCCGTCAGCTTTGGATGAGGTGTATAAATTAGATATAGATTCTTTTAATTCTGAAAAATGACTGCCGGCCAGTCCTTCTCCGTAATAAAGTACATTCACCCGGTATCCCTTCTGCCTTTTCCATCTTAAGAAAGGTTCCAGTATTTCACTGTACGAAGTATCAGTGACGATGATCATTTCTACAGGCTGATCGGAGTAACCTGTTATTATTTCACCCGGATAATAGTTCAGTACTCCTTTATCAAGAGTATTTGCAAAGAGAACTGATTCCTCTGCCGGTGATGTTTTTGAATAAGCCGGATTACCTCCCGTCCATGTGATTTCAATCTTCATTGCCGTTATTACATCCAGCGAATTGGAGGCCGGATCATACTTAACGGGCGAAATAACCAGGGTTGAAAGATCATTCCCTCGAAGCTTGCCTACCTTTTCGATCCTGACAGTATCACCTTCAAGAAGACTTTTGGCCGAGTACAATTTTCTGTCAATCACAAATTCCGGTTTTTGGGGTAAATCCTGCTTTATTTCACCGTGCTGTGCCGGGTACAGTCTGCCTTTTATTTTATTTCCGGAAGGTTTTATCCTTGTCGACTCGACAGAGGTGATTCTTATCCTGTATTTAGCTTCGCCTGGAATTGAAATAAGGCGGCTGAAAACCGGTAGCTCGGGTTTACCAGGTTCCTGTGTGGTCGTATGTCCGGGTGCGGAAAGACGGAAGAAAATACCGTTGTCATTGGTAATGTCATCGATAGACAGCTCTGGAAGGTTATAATTAATGACAATAGAAGACTCGCCGGCAATTACCAGCTTGTCCTGTATATTACCGTTAAACCGGTATTTAAAATTGTTTCCTGTCTGTGCCCCGGATGGGAATGATAATAACAGAAATACAGCCACTATACCGGTCAGCTTGTTTTTCCCTAATTGAAACAATGTTAAACAATTAACACCTTAACCCAAATTCTGGCTGAAAGATATTCAAAAATTCAGTACCTGCCGAATCAATAAATTGATTTTTGACTAACAGCCTCTTACAACATATTAACAATTATGAGGTAATTAAGTTTACCAGCGCAGGGATTGAGGGATTTCCTCCATTAGCCAGATTTATTCAAATTTTCGTATATTGGTATTCAGAATTATTCTGTTTGGTTTAACCTTAAAAACATTATGCAAGTGATAAGACTTTTAACAACCATAATATTTGCAGCTATGACTGTTCCGAATTTCTCCCAGAATCAGCCTGAAACGGACATGATCAGCACTTCGGCCGGTGATGTTGAAATATTCTTCATTGGTCATGGATCCCTGATGTTTAAAATCGTTGATTATGTGATCCATATTGATCCTGTCAGGAGTTTTGGCAGCTATGAGAATCTTCCTAAAGCCGACCTGATTCTTGTCACGCACGAACATTATGATCATCTCGACACTGCGCTTATTGAACGTCTGAAGAAATCCTCAACTCTGATGTTCAGCAATTCAGCTTCAGCCGAATTTGTTCCCTGGGCACAGGTGATGAAGCCTGGCGATGTAAAGTCCGCTAGTAAGATAATGATTGAAGCTGTATATGCCTATAATATAGTAAATGAAAGGTCAAAGGGGAATCCTTTTCATCCCAGGGGAGTTGGCAACGGCTACATCCTGACGATAGGAGACAAGCGATTCTATGTTGCCGGAGATACTGAGAATACCCCTGAAATGAAAGCTCTTAAGGGAATTAATGTGGCTTTTCTGCCAATGAACCTTCCTTACACCATGACCCCTGAAATGGTAGCTGATGCAGCAAGGGCATTCAATCCCGGGATTCTGTATCCATATCATTATGGAGACACTGATACCCAAAAGCTGGTGGATCTGATGAAAGATACAAAAACGGAAGTCAGGATTAGAAACATGAAATAACATATCAAACATGAAAAACATCGACAGGAGAGGATTCCTTAAAACCGGGCTGGCAGGAGCTGCCGGTATCGCTTTGACACCGGCTGCCATCAGTGCTGATTTAAATAGCACTGAAGGTGAGATAATATACCGGACGCTTGGAAAAACCGGGTTAAAAGTTCCGGTAATTTCCTTTGGAGTGATGCGTTCTGATAATCCCGGTCTGTGCAAGGCCGCCTACGATAAAGGGATTAGGCTCTTTGACACAGCCAACGGATACCAGAACGGTAATAATGAGACCATGCTCGGAAACGTTTTCAGGGATATTCCAAGAGACTCTTTTTACCTTGCCACAAAAGTCAAGTCAGCAGGGATGACCAGGGAAGGTCTGCCTGGTGCGGAGACCACGGCTGATGACTTCCTTGCAAAATTCAGCGAAAGCATGTCAAGACTTAAAATGGATTATGTTGATATTCTGTATGTTCATGATATAAGTAATACTGAATATCTAAAGTATAAACCGATACTGAATGCAGTAAAAAAACTCAAAAAGGATGGAAAGGCCAGGTTTATCGGATTCTCCACTCACCGAAATGAGCCTGCTGTGATCGAGGCTGCATCGGAAAGCAAAGACTGGGATGTAATCCTTACCTCTTACAATTTCCAGCATGCCTACCGGAAGGAACTTGATGCTGCAGTAAAAAAAGCTGCTGCTGCCGGGATAGGGATAGTAGCAATGAAGACTCTTGCCGGTGGAGGATTTCTCGACAAGGAAAAAACCAAACCAATAAATACGAGCGCAGCCATAAGATGGGTGTTGTCCAACCCGGATATACATACTACCATACCGGGAATGACTCAATTCGACCAGCTTGAATCAAACCTCCGGCTTCTTACCGACATTACACTGACCGAGCAGGATAAAAATGATCTTCAGCTTGCAAGCGCTGAACCCGGACTATATTGTTCGGGTTGCAGCAAATGCGTTGGAAGATGTCCGAAAGGGTTGTTCATTCCCGATCTGATGAGAGCATATATGTACGCCTACGGTTACAGCTATCCTCTGGAGGCTCAGACACTTCTTGCCGGACTTGGCTACGGGAAGGATCCATGCAGTGATTGCATCGAATGTTCGGTTGAATGCATCAAAGGGTTCAGCATCAGGGAAAAGATTGCAGATGTTTCGCGACTGATTGATGTTCCGTCAGAGTTCCTTGCATGACCGTCATTTTCATATAAGAAAACCGTTGATATGAATAGAAAGATGTTGCTTTTATTTTCCACTGTGCTTTTATCAGTTATTGTTACTGCCCAGGATGTAATATTTCCGGAGCTGAAGGGGTACAGGATCATGAAAGATTATCCTGTTTACAAACCAGAAAACCTTTGGGACTTCATAAATGGTGCAGCTGATAATTATCTCGCTTATGGATTTATTGAACTGCATGTAGCTGAATACAAGAAAGGCAGGGCTGTAATCAAGCTTGAAGTTTACCGTCACAGTGACAATATTATGGGGTTCGGAATCTATTCGTCCGAACGATCATCATCGTTCAATTTTGTTGACATCGGTGCTCAGGGTTACATTGCCGGAGGATCGATAAATTTCTTCAAGGGTGATTTTTACGTAAAGCTCAGGACTTATTCAAAAAAGGAAAGGGTTCTTAAGGATGAGGAGACGCTGGCGAGACGGGTTGCCTCTCTGCTTCCCGGAGACAATAAAATGCCACCGATACTCTCACAGTTTCCGTCTGAGGGGAAAAAACCCAATGAGGAGGTATACATTCATGAAAGCGTTCTTGGCCACAGTTTTCTCGGAAAGGCCTTCAAAGCTATTTATCAGACAGGATCGGATGAATTTTCCATTTTTATTTCAGATGGAGATTCTCCGGAAGAGGTTGAAAAAACCGCACACAAATACATATCAGCAACGGGGATCGCCCCTGTTGACACAGGTGACAGCAAAATCATGATCACCGATGGGTATAACGGCACAATTTTTCTTGCATGGAAGGATAAACGGCTTGTAATAATTTCAGGTTTGGCCAAAGATCAGGCTGACATTGCCGACAGGTATTCTACGGAGATCCTCAAATGAAACCCACAAGTATCAAATAGCCAAACACTATTCACCACGGATCCCACAGTCCCGATCGCTTTCGGGATCACAGATAAAATCATGGATTTAATTATATGAGAAAGTCCGGGAATTACCCGTGCTCTCAGTGCAATCCGTGGTAACAAACACAAAACAGGCGAATTAAGGCTTTTCGGCATCAAGTATTTCAGAGATCATATTCTTAAGCTGCGAGTAGGAGCTGACAACCCTGATATCCTTATTGTCGTCAATCACATTCTGGGGAGGCCTGTAAAGTATTCCGTGTTCTGCTTTTCGGAGCATTGAAATGTCATTATATGAATCACCAACGGCAATAACTTTGAAATTAAGGTTCTGAAGTGCTTCCACCACCCTTCTTTTTGCTTCATTCTGGCGAAGGTTGAAATCAGTGATATTGCCTTCCCTGTCGATGGTCAGTTGGTGGCAGAACAAGACCGGCCATCCCATTTTTGCAAGGAGGGGGTCAGCAAACTCCCTGAATGTATCGGAAACAACTACCATCTGAACCCTGCCGTGAAGCCAGTTTACAAAATCAAGTGCCCCGGGAATAAGTTCAAGGAGGGAAATCACTTTCTGAATGTCGTTGATGGTTATCCCGTGCTGCTTCAGTATCTCAAGCCGCCTCTTCATTAATGCACTGTAATCGCTTATATCGCGCGTGGTAAGCTTGAGTTCTTCTATTCCGGTCCATCTTGCGACATTTATCCAAACCTCAGGAACAAGAACTCCTTCAAGATCACTGCAAAGTATGTACATCTTCTGCAATATTTTGTTTTAATAATTCTGTATTATGAACCGGTGAAGCAGATCATAATTATTCTCTAAAGATAAAAATTCTTCGCTTTGTGATTCCACCTTCCCTAGCGATTCAGGAAGTTCGGGTTCAATATTTAAAATAACTTTAATCTCGTCGCGGAATTTTGCTGGATGGGCTGTCTCGACAGCGAAGGAAAGTTCATTGAAGGATTCGGGGTGTTTTTCGTGGAACTCCTGAAGTCCTGCCCATGCAACTGCTCCGTGAGGTTCGAGCAATGCGCCGTTATTTGTATAAAAATCCCTTATTGTTTCCCTGGTTTCTGCATCGGAAATGAAGGTTGCAAAAAAATCACGCTTCAGAGCCTTCATATCGGGCATTGAATTGATTATCCCTTTTTCGTCCATTCTTCCCCCGTACATGGCAATTATCCTGGCCAGGTTGCTGGGGTGACCGACATTCATTGCACTGGAGATGCAGTTTATCGATGGTGAAATCGGGTGATATTCGTCGTTTTGCAGGAAAAGGGGTACTTCATTGTTCTCATTTGTTGCAATTACAAATCTTTTTACCGGAAGTCCCATCTTTCTTGCCATAATTCCTCCGGCAAGATTTCCAAAGTTACCGGAGGGAACGCTGAAGATACAACTGTCGTCGTTGCTGACTTTTAATCGCGACCAGGCGTAAAAGTAATAGACCGACTGGGGTAGGAGTCTGCCGATATTGATCGAGTTTGCCGATGAAAGATTTTGTTTCGCAAGCGATTGATCCATGAAGGCGGTCTTGACCAGTCTCTGGCAATCGTCAAATTTCCCGTCAATTTCAATTACCTTTATATTGCCGCCAAGGGTTGTCATCTGTTTCCGCTGCAACCCTGTCACTTCATTTGCGGGATAGAGTATTACTACATTGATATTTTCCAGTCCCTTGAAGGCATTGGCAACGGCACTGCCTGTATCGCCTGAAGTTGCAGTAAGAATGGTCATCCTTCTTTTTTCCTTTCCAAGGAAATATTGCATCAGTCTTCCCATTAGAAGGGCTGCAAAATCCTTAAACGATGCGGTGGGGCCCTGGTCGAGTCGCATTATATATTGGCGGTATTCCACACGTTCGAGTGGTATTCCGAATGTATAGATCGAATTGCAGATTTCCCTGAGTTCCTCAATCCCGATCTCATCCCCGGTAATGCTGCCGATAATATGAGATGCCAGTTCAGGATAGGAGAGGGAGGAGAATTTTTCCAGTTCATCCTGACTGAAAACCGGAAGGTTCACCGGCATGTACAAACCGCCGTCAGGTGCAAGCCCTTTCAAAAGTGCCTCCCTGAATGACGACAACGGTGCATTCAGGGAGGTAGAATTATATAAAGTACCTGCTTTCAATTTTCATTTAAACATTAACAACTCTCATTATATCGGCAAAGACTCCTGCCGCAGTAACATCCGCACCTGCACCGTATCCCTTGATGACCATCGGGAGTTCCCGGTATCTTTCAGTTGTAAGAAGCACAATGTTATTGCTTCCCTCAAGGTCGAAGGTAGGGTGGGTGGAATCGACAGTAATAAGACCAACTTCCGCTTTTCCGTTCTCCATTGTTGCAAAGAACCGCCATTTCCTGTTCTTCTCAATAAGTTCCTGTCTTTGTCTTTCAAATTCATCGTCAAATTTTTTGACTTTTTCATAGAAGCTTGCAAGATCATCCGCGAAGCATTCCTCAGGAAGAAAATTCTTAACTGTAACGTCTTTCATCTCGAGCGAATAGCCAGCCTCACGTGCGAGAATGAGAATCTTCCGCACAACGTCGACACCGCTCAGATCGATCCTCGGATCAGGTTCGGAGATTCCTTTTTCCTTAGCCATCCTGATGGTTCTGCTCAGGGGCATGTCTGGGCCGATTGTGTTGAAAATGAAATTAAGTGTGCCAGAAAGTACGGCTTCAATCTTCAGTATTTTGTCACCGCTAACAACAAGGTCGTTAATGGTTTTTATTATGGGAAGTCCGGCTCCGACTGTGGTCTCGTACATAAATCTTACCCCCCTTTCATTTGCCATTGTTTTAAGCATGAGATAATAAGAGTAGTCGGAGGCACATGCGATCTTGCTTGCTGTAACCACTGAAACGTATTTTTCAAGGGCGCTGCCATAGGTTTGTGCTACAACCGGGTTGGCAGTGCAATCGACAAAGACTGAATTTCTGAGATTGAGTTTGGTCAGCTGTGCCACGAAGGTATGAATGTCGCTCTTTTCTCCTTCGGTATCGAGAGCTTCCCGGAATTTTTCCAGATTAATTGGTTTTCCCGGCATCAACATCTTTCTGGAATTGATCAAACCGACAAGGTTTATATTGAGATTATACTCCCTGAGCAGTGTTTGCTGCTGTTTGAATAACTGGTTCACCAGGCTCGAACCTACAAATCCGGTGCCTGCGATGAACAGGTGCAATTCCTTGTATTTTGACAGGAAGAAACCATCATGTATAACGTTAAGCGCTTTCCTCAGGTTATCATTTTTGATAACCACCGAAATATTAAGCTCAGAAGAACCCTGAGCTGTCGCAATCACATTTATTCCGTTTCGTCCCAGGGATCTGAACAGTATTGCCGAGATTCCGGGTGTGTTTTTCATTCGTTCCCCAACGATTGCAATGATGGAAAGATCCTTTTCGATCAATATCTTAAGCTCTTTCCTGAAATTGATCTCTCTTTCAAATTCCTGGTTTATGGCTTCAACAGCCTTTTTTGAATCAGG
This sequence comes from uncultured Bacteroidales bacterium, assembly GCA_963840965.1. GTDB lineage: Bacteria > Bacteroidota > Bacteroidia > Bacteroidales > VadinHA17 > LD21. Next base: position 199,360 of record CAWJAW010000006.1, read on the forward strand.
AGGATTAACGGCGAAGGTTATTGAGTATTCAGAGGAAGCCTGAGTAATCAGTACAATGCTGACGTTTCGCTTTGCCAGTGATCCGAAAAGCCTCATTGATGTACCTGAGATTCCAACCATCGAGGGCCCCTGAAGTGTTATGAGGTCTATATGGTCGATTGAAGAGATGCCTTTTATGGGACTCCTGCTCCCGTTTGAAGGCTTGTTGCTTATCAGCGTGCCCTTAGCCCCGGGGTTAAATGAGTTTAGTATCATGACCGGTATCGTTTTTTTGTAAACCGGCCGAAGAGTGGGAGTATAGATTACTTTGGCCCCGAAGTGCGACAATTCGATGGCTTCGGAATATGTAAGGGATTCAATTGCATAAGCTTTTTCGACTTTTCTGGGATCAGCAGTCATGAAACCGTCGGTATCAGTCCATATCTCAAGCATATCGGCATTAGTGGCAGCTGCAATTATTGCTGCAGTATAATCAGAGCCACCTCTTCCCAGGGTCGTTGTTTCTTTGGCTTCTGTACCTGCAATAAATCCGGGTACAATTATAAGCTTGCTCTTTCCTGGAATTTTTTTTCTGATAAGCTTGTTTGTAACTGCAAAATCGACGTTTGCGTTGCCGAAATTGTTGTCTGTCCGGATAATCTCCCTTGAATCGAGAAGAATTGAGTTTTCAAGGAATGCCGAAATGATGGCTGAAGAAGCCCTTTCTCCGATACTGAGCGCTTTGTCGAGAGAAAATTTGCTGAGTTCCCGCAGAAGGAATAATCCATTGAGGGTATCTCTCAATTCACCGAATATATAGTCAATGCGGGAGAGAGTCGCAGCCAGCAGGTCGCCCGATACCAGTTCGAAACAAATTTTTCTGTGTCGCAGGATCAGCTCATCAAGCCGGGTCTGGTAACCGGGTTCATGACCTGCAGCTGATTCGCTCAGACTTTTCAATGTGTCGGTAACCCCCTGCAATGCTGAAACCACAATCACAACAGGCAGAGGTTCCGACCCGATGATTTTCTTGACTTCCCTGATCCTTTCAGAATTTGCTACTGAGGATCCTCCGAATTTCAGGACCTTCATACGAAAAATATTAATCCCCGTTACGGGTAAACATGGTTAATTTAAAAACAAGCTGCAAAAATAACAAAAATCAGGGAATTAGCCTGATCTCGTTATTTTATTAGCAAACAGAGCCTTTTTATTTACAATTACAGTATTCGGAATGAGTAGTACTTAAGAAATCACAAAACAGACATTGTGGTCAATAACAGGAGCTTCATGGAGTTTTTACGGTTTAATCCGTAAAAAACTCCATGAGACCTGTTTCAGTGCATTAACTGCTAAGTTGCTGACGCTCTTTCGAGCCGTCTCAGTATTGAGAATATGAATGCTGCTGAGAGCAGACAGCAGACGATGAAAACCAGCCATAATGTGCTGAGCGAGACTTTGTCCCACAAAAGTGTCCCGACAAAAAGAAGCTTGTTTCCGACAGCGGTAGCCAGAAGCCAACCTCCCTGCATCAGACCCTGGAAGCGAGACGGAGCTACTTTTGAAACAAATGACAATCCCATCGGACTTAGGAAGAGTTCAGCCACGGTAAGTACCAGGTAACTGCTCATCAGCCAGTAGGGCGACACCCTGGCGCTGTCAGCTGCAGGCAGTCCCGACAAGGATGCCGGAGACGGAGCTCCGATTGAAGCTATCAGAATGACAACGAATCCGAGAGCAGCAATCACCATTCCGATACCAATCTTTTTCGGAGTTGACGGTTCGATTCCTTTTTTATTCATCCAGGCGAATACTCCCATCACGGGAAAAGTAAGGGCAACTATGAACAGAGGGTTGAAAGACTGAAATACCTCCGGAGCAATTGAATTCAGTGGTCCGAATGCATTGAGCTGTTTGCTGAGAATTGTAGTGGGATCGAAGCCTGTAAGGAAGAAAGCTGCAAGCCAAAACGATATTACGAACAGTAATCCTCCCAGGATTTTGGATCTTCTGGTCATATTCTTATAGAGCAGGATAACGATTCCGGCAATCGAACCTATTACCGCCAGCATCGAAGGCAGGGTGAAGAACAGATTAGTAAAAGGACCCACCTGTTTTACAGTGTAATCCCTTGCAAACAAAGTAAGGGTGAGACCGTTCTGGTGGAATGACATCCAGAAGAACACAACAACTATGAAAACAAGAATGAGTGATGTAACGCGGGCTCTTTCCTCCTTGCTGGAAGAGAGAATTATCCATGTGATGAATCCGGCAAAAACGCCAAATGCGAAACCGGTTGCCACATCAATCTGCTCTGAAAGCTGAAGAAGGAAAGCTGTAACTCCTATTGCCACTATTGCGGAAGCTACGGGCATCGGTTTGAAATCGATCTTTTCCGATGCGTGGGTTATGGCCTTAACCTCCTTGTTTGGAAGAAGGCGGTTGAAGATTATGTAAACCAGCAATGAGATGACCATTGCCACTGCTGCAATTCCGAAAGCATAATTATATCCTTTCGAGAATACTTCAAGGTAACTATGGGCAAAGGCCTGCAGATCGGTGACGGGGCCCGACAGGCTTACATTGTTGGCAAGCTGTTGGAAAACTGAAGTATCCGTCAGTGTACCGTTTAAATACTGATGACAAAGCGACGGAACGCTGCCGTCGTGGGCAAAACCATTGGTTTTCAGCCACCAGTTTCTCATTCCATTTGCGGCGTAGGGAGCAAAAAAAGCACCAACGTTTATCCCCATGTAAAAGATCATGAAAGCGGTATCCCTCAGCTTCGAATATTTCGGATCATCATACATCTGTCCGACGACAGCCTGAAGGTTCCCCTTGAAGAGCCCGTTACCCAGCGCAATTGTCATCAGTCCGATAATAGTTATTGTGAGTGTCATGCCAGGGACAGCCATGATAATGTAACCGGCGAACATTATTATTATGCCTGCAAGAATCACAAGTTTATACTTCTTTGTTACGTCGGCAAGGATACCGCCAAGCAGGGCAAGTGCATAAATGCCGAAATAGAACCAGCTGTATATACCTCCGGCCTTCTCGGCGGAAAGTCCGAATTTAGCCTGGAGGAAAAGTACCAGGATTGCCATCATGGTGTAAAAGCCGAACCTTTCTCCCATATTTGAGAAAAAGGCTACCAGCAGACCTTTGGGGTGATTTTTTAGCATATTTGATCAGTTAATGGTTAAAATAATTACAGTTCAGGATGATAATACATTCTGCATGATTTCCCGGATTAACACGGGAAATCTGAAACGTAGCAAATATATTAATCTTTTTAACATTTGGACAAAAACGGGTGATATTGTCATTGGCACACCGGGCGCTGAGTCTGAACAGGATTGGATGCTTTTGTGATTTTTGCCTTCGGTTCAGGATACTTTGGGTTTGAATGATTATTTTTGGATTCAATGAAGAAACCCTGATGGCATGAAAATATTTAGCGCCCCACAGATAAGGGAGATTGACTCACTTACAATTGCGGAGGAGAAAATTCAATCTGCCAGTTTGATGGAGCGAGCCTCCGCTCAGCTCTTGTATTGGATATCAGAAAGATTCGACAGGTCGTACAGGTTCATTATCCTTGCGGGTCCGGGGAATAATGGCGGCGATGGCCTTGCCCTGGCAAGGATGTTGTCGTCGAACCGTTACAATGCTGAAGTTTTTTTTGTAAGGGTATCTGACAAGACCTCCCCTGACTGGAAACACAATTATGAAAGGCTGAAGAAGGAAACCGGCGTTCCGTTCATTACTCTCGACAGTATCGAGAAGTTTCCGATAACTGGCAATGGTGATGTTATTATTGACGCTATTTTTGGTTCGGGACTTGCCCGCCCTGTTGATGGAATTGTGGCTGATGTGATAAGAAAAGTAAATCAGTCCGGATGCACGGTGGTTTCAGTTGATATTCCTTCAGGATTGTTTGTAGAAGATAACAGTGCGAATAACCCCGACATAATTATAAAGGCCGCTTACACCCTGAGTTTTCAGTTCCCGAAGCTTAGTTTTTTGTTTCCCGACACTGCCGTATTTGCTGGCGAATGGCACATTTTGCCCATTGGTCTGAGCAGCAATGCAATAATGAACACACCGACGCCCTATGAATTTCTTGAGGAAAGCAAGATAATCTCACTCCTTAAAAAACGGTCGAAGTTTGATCATAAGGGAATGTTCGGACATGGACTTCTGGTGGCAGGATCATATGGTAAAATGGGCGCTGCCGTTCTTGGAGCGCGTGCTGCGTTAAGAACAGGCATTGGTCTGCTTACCTGTCACATTCCCGGTTGCGGATATGAAATCATGCAGATCAGCGTGCCGGAAGCCATGGCAAGGGTTGATTGCAATGCAACATGCATAACAGGAGTGAATGATTATGCCATTTTTGATGCGATAGGGGCGGGACCCGGTCTGGGTTCCGATCCGGCCACTTGCAAGGCTTTTCTGGAGTTAGTTGAGAATTGTGAAAAACCGATGGTCATTGATGCTGATGGCATAAATATTCTTAGCAGAGAAAAGGAAAAACTTCCCGTTCTTCCGGCAAATACAATTCTTACACCTCATGTCAGGGAATTTGAAAGGATTGCCGGAAAGGCTGACAATGGATTCGACAGGCTCAGGCTGCAGATTGAATTTGCAGTTAAACAAAATTGCATTGTGGTTCTCAAGGGAGCTTATACTTCAATCGCGACATCTGAAGGGAAGGTATTCTTTAATAGCACCGGAAACCCCGGGATGGCCACTGCCGGAAGCGGAGATGTTCTGACAGGGATGATCCTGGCACTTCTCTCGCGTGGATACCAGCCAGCTGATGCAGCAGTTCTGGGAGTCTGGCTTCATGGACTTGCAGGCGACCTGACTGCTGCCGGGATGGGGCAGGAATCAGTTACTGCCTCCGATATAATTGATAATGTATCCCGTGCGTTTGTTAAAACAGAAGATATGAATCAATAATTAAAACCTACAATATGCAAAATTCATTAAAATTTACCTGTCTGGCATTAATTGGAATTCTTGCTGCTTCATGTGCCGCGAACAGGTCTGTTAGCAGTTCAAGGAATTCCGTGGCCCCATTGTCCGGAAGGCCAGCAATAACCGAAGGCAGCCTTGTGTATGGCCTTCCCCTGTCGGTCATTGATGTTGAGATCGAGGCGGAGCACGTAATCGAGAAACCAGGTCCATATTCCAGGTATGCTAACGATTTTCTCGGGCTCAGAGATGTTATTACAAGCGAAAATGAGCACTGGACAATTACAGGACTGACCATCAGCACCCATGAGGAACTTGATCCGGACGAGTTTTACGTTATTTCAGCAGGATCAGAGTTCCGGACGAATGTTCTCGCCATGAAAAAGCAAGGCCTGATGCTTGATCTCAATCCTGAGCTTTACAACTCCGCAGACCGCCTGACTGTAGCAGATGACAGCGATCTCGACAGGCTCAATGTATATGATCTAGGTTCCGATGAGTATTTTCTTCAGAGGAAGGATACCCTTTTCAGGGTTGTGAGTCTCGATACCACATTTATACGTGTACCTTACCTCGTGGAGAAAAAGCAGAAGCTGACAATCGATCAGCTTGCTGAAAAAGCTGCAATAAGGCTCATGGAGCTGAGAGACGGAAAACATATGATACTTACCGGTGAGACTAATCTTTTTCCTCAGGATGCGGCTGCTATAATCGAAATGAACAGGATCGAGAAGGAGTATACTGAACTATTTACTGGAAAAACATTGACGTCAAAGCGTAAATTCAGGTACCAGGTTATTCCGGGAAAACAGAAGGCTGGTGAGAAAATAACACTTTGCAGGTTTTCTGAGGCCACAGGCTTTTCTGATCCTTTATCCGCTTCGGGCACTACGGTAGAAATAGAATTCGTACCCGAAAGGAAAACAGCAGGATTAAATATCACGCCAGTAAAAGCAGGTTCTTCTTCCCAGAACGATAAGTTATTTTACAGGGTGCCCGATGTGGTAAATGTAAAAATCTCAGTTGGGAGTGAAGTGCTTATTTCAACAAGAAAACTTATTTATCAGTTTGGGGAAACTGTCAGATTGCCTTCAAACTATGTTATTGACTAGTAAAATCATGTTATAACATTGTTATAACATGTCTGCGAGAGGCAAAGGTTTTGAATTTCAGATTATAAGCTGTTTACGGCCGGTTGAATGCTATTCTATTTTTCCTTTGAAGGCTGCTGAAAATTCCTGAAAGTTACTGGTTTCATATGCCTTGTCGGCAAAGAAGCTGAGAAGGAGTTCCATCTCCTTTGGCTGGCGGTATCCCGGAACGGGTGATGCCTGTAATTTGTCGTCCTGTTTTGTAAGGAAAACCACGGTGGGATAGGAAAGCTGCCCTTTCATAAGAGCAACTGCGAGCTGGTGTGCCTTGCCGGCATTGCCGTCATTTGTGAATTTCTGTCCGAAGAAAGTAATCTCCTCTTTACCCTCAGCATTGAATTTGACAGGATAGAATTTTGTGTTCAGAATTTCGGCAATGACCGGATTTGTGAAAGTATCCTGATCCATTTTCTTGCACCACCCGCACCAGTCGGTGTAGGCATCTATAAACATCGGTCTGAATGATTGCTTCGAAAGCTGTTCGGCTTCCTGAATTGTATACCATTTTATTTCAGTCTGAGCAAAGGCGTTTAGTGTAAACGCTGCCAGTAAGGCTATTAAAAAGGACTTTCTCATATGTTCGCTCTGAAGGATAAAAAATATATTTACGTTTTAAGTAGGTGATTTTCTCCGAAGTTGCCTGCGGCAAAGCGGATTTTCACCAATATAAACGGTAAAACAGCATTTTATGTTCATTTTAACCATATAAATTCAGGATTATCACAAAAATATTTTTCTACATTTACCGATCCTAAAAACAAACTGACCTATTAAATGGAAACAATTACCAATACTTTGCGCGACTCTAAGGCGGCACGATGGACTGCCCTTGGAGTAGTTGCTTTTACAATGCTTTGCGGTTACTGGTTAACCGATGTAATGGCGCCCCTGAAACCCATGCTTGAGAAAGAGCTTTTGTGGAACAGTGCTGAATACGGGTTCTTCACAAGTGCTTATGGGTGGTTCAATGTGTTCCTGCTGATGCTTATTCTTGGAGGAATCATTCTCGACAAGATGGGTGTAAGGTTTACCGGTATAATGTCGACTACAATAATGGTATTGGGAACCGCGATAAAATTCTGGGCTATTTCAACTCATTCTCTCGACGGGCAGACACTTCTGGGAATGAAAGCTCAGGTTGTAATTGCCGGCCTTGGATTTGCAATCTTTGGAGTCGGGGTGGAAACAGCCGGCATAACTGTGTCGAAGATCATTGTCAAATGGTTCAAGGGAAAGGAGCTGGCACTTGCCATGGGGCTTGAAATGGCCACAGCAAGGATAGGGACAACGATGGCACTTGTTACTTCTGTTCCGATTGCCAGGGCTTTAGGTGGGGTTTCCAAGCCGATTCTTGTTTGTCTGATCATGCTCTGTATCGGAATGATCTCATTCATCGTCTACACTTTCATGGACAAAAAACTCGACAAATCGATAGCCGACGAGTTGAAAAGGAGTGAATCAAAAGAAAGCGAAGAGTCATTCAGCATAAAGGATATCTGGTTTATTATAAATAACAAGGGATGGTGGTACATTGCACTTTTGTGCGTTTTGTTCTACTCTGCCGTATTCCCCTTCTTAAAGTATGCATCCGATCTGATGGTAAATAAATTCGGTGTCGATCCCGAGCTTGCTGGTATCATTCCCGGAATGCTTCCGTTCGGCACCATGATTCTGACACCGCTGTTTGGTAATCTTTATGACCGGAAGGGTAAGGGAGCCTCCATTATGATCCTCGGAGCTCTTCTCCTGATATTTGTTCATGCGATGTTTTCAATTCCCTTTCTCAGGGCCACTCCGATTGCCATTGTGCTTATAATCATATTGGGAATAGGATTTTCGCTTGTGCCATCTGCAATGTGGCCCTCAGTACCTAAGATCATCCCCGAGAAGCAGCTGGGAACAGCCTATGCACTTATATTCTGGGTTCAGAATATAGGACTTATGGGTGTTCCTGCGCTCATAGGATGGGTTCTTAACAAATATTGCATCACCGGGACATACCTGATCGACGGTTCACCGGTTCCAAGCTATAACTACACCCTGCCGATGATCATATTCACAAGCTTCGGGGTTATTGCCCTCCTGTTTGCACTTCTGCTTAAGGCAGAGGATAAGAAAAAGGGATATGGTCTGGAATTGCCGAATATAAAGAAGTAAAATAATATGACTATCAAAAAAAGGATCACCTGACAGGCGATCCTTTTTTTGTGTCCGGCTAATAACTATACTGAAAATTCTACAGAAGGAAAGGCTTTTCAGGCCATTTTAATAAGAATGGACTTAATTGTATCCGATACATCCTCTTCTTCGTCCACACATCTTTCAAGGATCTCAAGAATTTTATTGTTCTTAAGAAGTTCTGAAGGATCCTTCTCTTGCTCGAACAGCTCTGAGACAGCAACAAAATAGTAATCGTCAGCCTTATGCTCTATATCCTTGATACGGTCGCATGCCCGGGTAATCTCTTCTTTGTTGGCTGCTGCGTCATTGAGGCAATGGATGCAGATTTTTATTTCTTTGGCTCCCTCGAGGATCATTTTTGCCATTTCACCATAAACGGGAAGGAGTTTTTTGGGTTTATACAGGCAGATCCTCCTGCCGATGCCGTTGATTGAATCCACAACATTGTCAATATTGGCAGTCAGTTCATGAATGTCTTCCCTGTCAAAAGGTGTGATGAACGACTTATTGAGCTGGTGGTAAGTAGTGTCGGTAATTTCGTCCCCGATATGCTCCACCTCCTTTATATGCTGATAAATCCTTTCGTGCTCGACCGGATCCGAAGTGGAAAGGAGTTCAATGAGAAGATCAGCTGCTTTTAGAAGGTTGGCAGCATCTTTCTCGAAGAGAGGGTAAAAGGAATGGTCTTTCGGGACAAAGAACTTAAGAAATTTATCGATGTTCATATTTTGGAATTTTGAGTGTTAATAATATTTGTCATGGAAGTATCCATTTAAGCAGAAAGAAAATTAGTGCTCCGAATGCACCGGACACCGGTATTGTCAGTATCCATGCGTAGAATATTTTAGTCGTTACACCCCATTTTACTGCCGAAAGGCCTTTGCGGGATCCTACTCCGATAATTGCTCCGGTAATAGTATGGGTTGTACTGACCGGTATTCCAAAATGAGTAGCGCCAAAGAGGGTAAGAGCTCCTGCGGTTTCGGCGCAGAAACCTTCGAAAGGTTTAAGTTTTGTAATCTTTTGCCCCATGGTTTTGACTATTCTCCAGCCCCCGAAGAGAGTTCCAAACGCAATGGCTGCCTGGCATGAAAGTATTACCCAGAGCGGAGGTCTGGAAGCATCTTTTGAAGTAATTCCGTAGACGATCAGGGCTATCCATATTATACCCATCGATTTCTGGGCATCGTTTCCTCCATGTCCAAGGCTGAATGCTGCCGCGGAGAGCAGCTGAAGCCTCCTGAAATGCTTGTCGACTCCGAAGGGGCTGTGATTACGGGCCAGATACTGAACAAAGCTGGAAATGAAGAATCCGAATATCATACCCAGTAGGGGCGAAATAACAATGAAGGCTACAATCTTTATTACACCGCTTGTCACTATAGAGCCGGGGCCGGCGCTGACAAGGGCTGCACCCACCAACCCGCCAACCAGGGTATGAGAGGAACTGGAGGGCAATCCCCACCACCATGTAAGCAGGTTCCATGTAATGGCTGCAATGAGTGCGGCCGCGATAACAGAAAGATTAAGGACATCGGGTTCGACAACTCCTTTTCCCATTGTCGCAGCAACCTTGAGGGGGAAAATAGTGAATGCGATAAAATTAAAAAAAGCCGCCATGGAGACAGCAGCGAGGGGCGAAAGGACTTTGGTTGATACTACGGTGGCTATTGAATTTGCCGAATCATGGAATCCGTTAATGAAGTCAAACACTAGAACCAATCCGACAATAATATACAAAAACGTCATTTGTAGCCTGTTTGAGTTAAAAACTTATCTTTATTGGCGGAATTGGCTGGTTTGGAATGATTTAAGATCCTTGGTCATGAGGTTCTGATATTTTGATCAGGTGCCCAAAATTATAAAAATATTATTACTTTTATGAATTAATCATTCTAAAATTAAAAAACATAACCATATGAATAACATACGACAACTTGAGCCAAAGCCACTGTGGGGCTTCTTTCATCAGATTACACAGATCCCGCGTCCATCGAAAAAGGAAAAGCTTATTGCTGAATATGTGGCTAAATTTGCATCCGATCACAAGCTTGAAACTATAGTCGACAAGACCGGGAACGTTATTATAAGAAAGCCTGCCACTAAGGGCATGGAGAAGAGAAAGGGAGTTATACTGCAGGCTCATCTCGACATGGTTCCGCAAAAGAACAGCGACAAGAAGCACAATTTTGAAAAGGATCCCATCGAAACGATTATCGATGGCGAATGGGTCAGGGCGAACGGTACAACACTTGGTGCCGACAACGGTATTGGTGTTGCAGCAGCAATGGCCATTCTGGCTTCAAAGGATATTCCTCATGGTCCGCTGGAAGTACTCCTTACAATAGATGAAGAGACCGGCATGACAGGTGCTTTCGGACTTAAAAAAGGATTACTACACGGCGACATTCTGATGAATCTTGATTCAGAAGACGAAGGAGAACTTTATGTTGGCTGTGCCGGAGGAATTGATGTTGCTGCGATAAAAAAGTACAGTGAGGTAAAGACTCCTGCAGGGATGGCTGCATATCAGATAACCGCCTTAGGTTTGAAAGGCGGACATTCCGGACTGGACATTCCACTGGGCAGGGCAAACTCGAACAAGATCATGTTCAGGTTCCTGATGCAGGCCGAATCCGATTTTAAAATAAGGCTGGCGGAAGCCGCCGGAGGAGACCTTCGGAATGCAATTCCACGTGAATCGCATGCTATAGTTGTAGTTCCAAAGAAAAGCGCTGCTGAATTCGAGAAGTTTGTTAAGGGCTATGAGAAAATGTACAGAAATGAGTTTTCCGACACGGAACCTACTCTGTCGTTTAAATGCAAAGAGACCAGTCTTCCGGAAAAAGTAATGAGCAAAGAGGACCAGTTCGGAATTATCCGTGCAGTGTTTGCCTGTCCCAACGGCGTTCAGAGGATGAGCCAGACTATGAAGGGCCTTGTGGAAACATCAAACAACATTGCAATAGTGAAATGCAGTAATGGCAAATTCGAAGCCTATAATCTTACAAGGAGCTCTGTTGATTCGTCAAAAGAATCGACAGCATGGAAGATTGCTGCAGTATTTCATCTCATTAATGCCAAAGTTACCTTGTCGGGAAGTTACCCGGGATGGAAACCCAATATGGAATCACCCATCCTTAAAACGATGAGCGGGGTCTATAAAAAACTATACGACAAGATCCCGGAAACCAAGGCAATTCATGCAGGGCTCGAATGCGGACTCCTTGGTGGTGTATATCCAAAACTTGATATGATCTCCTTCGGACCGACGATAAGGTATCCACACAGTCCCGATGAAAAAGTACATATTGAATCAGTAGAAAAATTTTTCAATTTTCTTTGTGCCACGCTAAAAGAGGTGCCTGCGAAATAATAGAGAATTTATTCAACCTTTATTTCGATCAACAGATCATCTTTCATAACGTTTGTTCCGCTTTTGGCGAGAACACTGGTTATGTGACCGTTGACAGGCGACTGGATCTCATTCTGCATTTTCATGGCTTCAAGTATAAGCAGGGGTTCTCCGCGAAGCACGCCTGATCCTTCTCTGACAAGGACATCTATTATCTTTCCTGGCATTGGAGCCTTAATTAATTCCGTTCCGGTCTTTCCCTCGGAAGTTTTGAGAACTTTCATTCGCTTCAGTGAGAAAGGAGTTTCAATGGTGAAAGTATAGCTTATGTCATTAAACAGTATCTCATACCGGTTCTGCCGCGACCTGACGACATCCACGGGATATTTCCTGTTCTTCCACAGAATATAGGTGCCGTACTTCTCATCTGATTTGAGTTTGACCTCATAGCTTCTTTTTCCGATCCTGATTGTATGTTTCAGTGGCAGGGAGAAAGAAAACCTCCTGTTTTCGGATGAAAGTGCGTAGAGTTTTTTTATTTCAGGTTTATCTTCGTTCATGAACGCTGAGAATTTTAAAACTGATTTATTCTTTTATTCAACAGCCATGGGCTCATCTCCCTGCCATTCTCATAATCAGGGCTGACGTTCTTTTCCGTGAGGTTTTCATCTACAAACAGGCTTGTTGTCAGCCATGCTGCAAGCATTTCCTCGTATTCGCTGTTCAGGTAATATTTCTCGAGATCTTTTTCAATAAAAGCTGTTGTGAAGGTGCCGTTGATAAACTTAGGATTTCTGACAAGCATCCTGAAGAAGGGGAGGGTAGTTTTCACGCCCTTGATCCATACTTTGTCGAGCGCCAGTTTGCATTTCCTGATTGCGTCCTTCCTGTCGCTTCCTGTAATTATAAGCTTTGCAATCATCGAATCGTAGCTCGACACTATTGCTGATCCGGCCCGTACTCCGGTGTCAGTCCTGACATAAGGTTCCGACGGAAGGATAAGTTTCTCAATTTTCCCGGGATCGGGGGCAAAACCCGATTGCACATCTTCTGCGTTAATTCTGCATTCTATGGACCATCCTTTTATCCTGATATCCTCCTGTTTAAATTCAAGTGCTTCACCGCGGGCAACACGGATCTGCTGTTCAATTAGATCAATTCCGGTGATCATTTCCGTAACCGGGTGTTCAACCTGGATCCGGGTGTTCATCTCCATAAAGTAGAAATTCCTTTCTGAGTCGAGAAGGAATTCAACAGTCCCGGCGGAGTAGTAACCCACAGTACTGGCAATTTTGACAGCCATGCTACCCATTTCATTTCTGAGATCTTCATCAAGAGCTGATGAAGGAGCTTCCTCGAGCAGTTTCTGGTGTTTTCGCTGGATTGAGCACTCTCTTTCACCAAGATGGACGATGTTACCTTTCGTATCGCCAAGGATCTGAAATTCTATGTGCTTGGGATTCTCTATGTACTTCTCTATGAAAACAGAAGGATCATTGAATGCTTTTTCCGCTTCCTTGCTGGCAATAAGGAACATTTTTTCCATCTCTTCAGGCTTTCTGACAATCCTCATGCCGCGTCCGCCTCCCCCCGATGCAGCCTTTATGATGACCGGATAACCTATTAGCTTTGCTACACCTGCAGCTTCTTCCTCATTCCCGATATTTCCCTGGCTTCCCATAGCCATGGGTATGCCCTGTTTCATGGCAAGTTCACGCGCAATGGTTTTGTTGCCCATCTTGTAGATGGCATCGGGTGAGGGGCCAATGAAAATAATCTTGTTGTCGAGGCATTTCTGTGCGAAGTAGGCATTTTCTGCCAGAAAGCCGTAACCAGGATGGAGTGCATCTGATTTTGTTTCAAGTGTTATTTCAATCAGCCTGCCTATATTCAGAAAAACAGGGATTTCATCAGGTTCTCCGGTATTGTCATAAACAACGTCAGCAAGTGAAAGGTATAATGCATCCGGCTCGTTTGCATTCCTGATGACCACCGTTTCGATGTTCATCTTTTGTGCCGTGTTAATTATTCTTACCGCTATTTCACCCCGGTTTGCTATGAGTAATCTCTTGATCATCATGTTTAAAGTCTTATAAAGGCATATTCCCGTGTTTGCGGGCCGGGACCTTCACCCATTTGTTGCTAAGGGCGCTGAATGCCGAAATTATCTTTTTCCGTGTGACGGCAGGATCGATAACTTCGTCAATGTAACCCAGTTCATCGGCGATAAAGGGATTGGCAATCTTGTCGCGGTACTTTTTCACGAGTTCCTTTTTCAGCTCTGCAGGATTTTTCGACTCCGAAAGCTCCCGTCGGTAAAGTATTGCAACCGCTCCATCGGGTCCCATAACTGCAATCTCAGCAGTTGGCCAGGCGAAGCTGAAATCACCGCCGAGGCTCTTGCTGTTCATTACAATGAATGCTCCTCCGTAAGCTTTTCTCAGGATGACAGTTATCCTGGGGACAGTGGCCTCGCTGTATGCAAACAGTAGTTTTGCACCGTGTCGTATTATACCAGCATGTTCCTGGTCCTTACCAGGAAGGAACCCCGGAACATCCTCAAGTGTAAGTATCGGAATGTTGAAGGCATCGCAGAATCTTATGAATCTGGCTCCCTTGGTTGATGAGTCAATATCGAGAACCCCTGCAAGCACCTTGGGCTGGTTGGCCACTATCCCTATTGTTTTTCCCTTGAGTCGGGCAAAGCCTGTAACAAGATTCGGGGCATACAGCTCAGCAGTTTCAAAAAAGCTGTTTCTGTCGGCTATCAGGTTTATGACATCCTTAACATCATAGGCTTTGTTGGGGTCGTCGGGCACAATATCGCGAAGCTTTTCATTTATATCGGGAGTTGTGCCGTCATCCGGTACCAGAGGCGGGTTTTCCACATTGTTTGAAGGAAGGTAGGCCAGAAACTTCTTCAGAGCCATTATTGTGTTTTCCTCGTCCTCATATATCATGTGGGCAACACCGCTCTTACGTCCGTGCACCTCTGCGCCTCCGAGTTCTTCCGAAGTGATATCTTCATTCAGGACTTCCTTTACTACGTTCGGCCCTGTAACGAACATGTAGCTTGACCTGTTAACCATAAACACGAAGTCGGTGAGGGCAGGAGAGTAAACCGCTCCCCCGGCTGCAGGCCCCATTATCACACAAAGCTGTGGTATTATCCCTGAAGAATTTATTATGTTGTGGAAGATTGCAGCATATCCGCTCAGGCTGGCTACACCTTCCTGGATCCTGGCGCCGCCCGAATCCATCATGCCTATTATGGGAGTACCCATTTTGAGAGCCATCTCCTGAATTTTGGCAATCTTCTTTGCATGGACAATGCCAAGGGACCCCCCCATTACAGTAAAATCCTGTGCAAATCCAAAAACAAGTCGGCCGTTAACCTTGCCATGTCCGACAATTACACCATCGCCGTAGGTGCGTTCAACTTTTCCGAATTCAACCGGCTGGTTTGCCGGAGTGACAAAAGCATCAATCTCCTCAAAGGTACCTGAGTCAAACAGAAGGTTTATTCGTTCCCTGGCGGTAAGCTTCCCTTTGGAATGCTGCTTTTCCGCCTGTTTCGGACCATACTGCTTTTTAAGAGCTTCCTGGCGCTCGATGAATGCCTTGTAGTTTTTACCTGACAGATCCATAAATTATCAAATTTACATGACGCTGGCGGGAATAAACGGCCAGACCTCCTTTCCACGGCAATTCTGAGGGCTCAAAATTAGCCATAATCAGGTTATTTCCAAATAATAATTTCGAACGGATAATTCGATGATCTGTTAAATAATTCACAGACAGCAAATTAATATAAGATGTTTTTCGACTGCAGGAGGGTTGTCTCTCAAGCCGACCGGGCGATTATTTCCTGCATTCTGCAATATTGTTCTTCCATACTTTCCACCAGACGGATTTGAGCTCTTGTTCTCTGCAAATTATGGTGCTCGTGATGGATCCTGTAATAATTATCGCCGTCGAGGTAATCGGTAAGGAACCTCACTGCCTGGACAAACGTTATCAGTATTGGTGCAAAAGCAAGGTATTCCTTTTCCACCGCGTTAAGGGTATCCCTTGTTTCGGAGAGATACCCTTCGGCGTAAGCTTTGAAAAGATTTATATCCATCCTGATTCTTGACAGGTCTTGTTCGTCTTCTGCCGCAACATTGGCAGCTGTTCTGATGGCATCACCGAAGTCATAGTGAACATAGCCCGGCATAACTGTGTCAAGGTCTATTATACACAATGCCCTGTCATTTTCATCGAGAAGTATATTGTTGAATTTAGTATCGTTGTGTGTTATCCGGAGGGGGATACTGCCCTCACTTCCAAGCCTTCGGATGACTGTCATTGTTTCAGCTCTTTCTCTGACGAATTCAATTTCGCTTTCCAGTTTTGCAGCCCTCTTTACTTTATCGAGGGCAACGGCATTCCAGAACCATTCGAGGCGTTTCTCTGTATTGTGAAAATCGGGTATTGTCTCATGGAGAGGAGGTTCGGGCATATCGGCAAGCATGGCCTGGAACCGTCCCACAGCTCTTCCTCCCTCATATGCTAAGGCAGGTGAGTCAACGATGTCATAGGATCTGTGGTTTGTTATGAAGACGAGAAGTCGCCAGGAGTTGCCCTCTTCGTCGGTAATCCAGCTTTTGCCGTTCCTTGCTCGAATCATGTTCACGCATTCCCGTTTCAGGTCTGCTCCCGGTATATTCAGCAGCTTGCCCCTGATGTGATTTGTAACCCTTTCGATATTTTCCTGAAGTTCTGGTATTCTCCTGAAAATATTTGAATTGAGCCGCTGGAGAATGTAATCATCTTTCTCCTTTTCCTTTGTGGTTATCAGGAATGTATCATGAATATGTCCGCTGCCGAAAGTTTCTGCTTTCTCAAATGAACCTTCGGCAAGAAAAGAGCCGAATAATCCCCTGAGATCAGGCTTCATTTTTCAATCCTATTTTATAGCCTATGAATGCATAAAACATTATAACCAGGTAACAGGGGATGCAGAGCCAGTATGCAGCCTGGGTGGATGACAGGTCGGCAACCTTCCCGTAAATCAGTGGAATTATGGCTCCTCCGGCAATTGCCATGATCAGCATTGCGGAACCTGTTTTTGTGAATTTTCCAAGACTGTTCAGGGCAAGGGGCCACATAGCCGGCCACACCAGGGAATTGGCAAATCCCATCAGTGAGACAAATAATACAGTGACAGGAAGTACGAGTTCCAGTGGCTTTAAGGTAAGCAGGTCGATGAAAGGCATTGTAAACACTTTTTCAGCAGGGGTTAGTAATGCTCCCAGGGAGAATATCACTCCGAGAATTGCACAAAGCTTAAGTGCATTTCCCTGTTTCAGGTATTTTGGGATCAGAGCTATACCAAGGAGATAACCAAGGATCATGAATACCATGGTGAGCGAAGTGAAATACTTTGCAGAATCCATTGTGATACCAAGTGATTGTCCGTACCTTATGATGGTGTCACCGGCAATCACCTCAACACCGACATAGAAAAAGAGGGCAACCACTCCGAGTATGAGATGTGGAAACTGCCAGATACTCGTCTTCTTTTCATTGGCTACACCGACGGCCTCATCTTCTGCATCTGTGTCAACATCGGGCAGATGAACAAATTTTATAAGAAGGCCGAGCAGAACAAGCACGACAGCCATTATTATATAGGGTACAATAACACCCCTGGCCATTTCATCGAGAAGGAGAGCCCGCGATCCGGCGTCGACAGCCTGAACAAGCTTTTCTTCAAGAATATGGGAATCTTTAAGCAGAACACTGGCAAGGATTATTGGCGCAATGACTCCGGCAAACTTGTTGGCTATACCCATTATGCTGATACGTTTTGCAGCGCTTTCCCGCGGTCCTATAATAGTAACATAAGGATTTACGGCAGTCTGAAGAAGGGCCAGTCCTGTTCCTTCAACGAAAAGACCTGTGAGAAACAGACCATAGGTTCTTGTGAGTGCTGCCGGTATAAAAATAAGTGCGCCCACGGCCATAACCCAAAGCCCCACCGACATCCCCATTTTGAATCCGATCTTTTTAAGTATCAGGGATGATGGAAGAGCCATCACAAAATATGAAATATAAAATGCAGCCGTTACGAAATATGCCTGGAAATCATTCAGCTCACAGGCAGTCCTGAGAAAGGGGATCAGTACTCCGTTAAGCCAGGTGACAAACCCGAAGATGAAGAAGAAAAGGCCGATGATAGTAATCGCGAATACATAGTCCTTCCTGCTGATGTCGCTTGTAGAGTTGCTTGTAGACATGATTATAAATTTAGGTTAGGTTTTTTCAGAATAGTCAAAACTAATCTTTTTTAATTTCGCTGCAAAGCAAAATTACTTTTCGAAGGGATCTCTGCCTGATTTTTCCCTTGACCTGATACCAAGGTAACCGCCGTGATGCCGTTTTGAGTAGTCCTCGGGAGTGAATCCTATCTTTTCCATCATCAGCACCACCAGCGCATCGCCAATCACAGTAAATACCGTGGTTGAAGTAGTGGGAGTGAGGCCCAGCGGACATACCTCCGAAGGAGATCCAGTAGAGATGAAATAATCGGCTTTGATTGCAAGAGGGCTTTGCTCATTACCCGTTATCACAATCACGGGCAAACCGGGAAAAAGATTATCCTTAAGGTCGATAAGTTCTATTATTTCACGTGTCTTTCCCGAATTTGAAATTGCCAGCAATACATCGTTTTCCTGTAAAATGCCCAGGTCACCATGCTGAGCCTCGCTGGGATGAAGGAAAATGGCGGGTGTTCCCGTCGAACTGAAAGTAGTGGCTATGTTGTTGGCTATCTGTCCTGCCTTGCCCATTCCGCTCGTAATCAGTTTGCCCCTCAACTCGTGAACATGCCTGAAAATGATTTCGGTGACCGCCTGGTATGCATCGTTTACCGGGATATTCCTGATTGCTGAGGCTTCCTTTTCAAATATTGCTGCTATTTTCTCCTTCATGTACGTCAGAATTACGTCCAAAAGTACAAAAAAAACATCTTGGTAAATTTCCTGAGGGGGTTTGTAATATTTTCCGGAATTAGTTGAAAAGAAATTCTATTTTTGTATAACAGCTCTATTTCTAACCTGATCTCCAGTTGACCATGACCAGTACGGAAGCCTCAATGGAAAGCTCCGATATTCGCGGATCAAAGCCCTACGTTGTTGCTACAGCATTTTTTGCATTACTGGCAATAGTAGGTTTTGCTCTTTACGGTCTTCCTTTTTTTTACGATTTCTTCGTGAAGGAATTTGGATGGTCACGCACTGTCGTAACATCAGGGAATGCATTGGGGAAACTCATTATCGCACCGCTTTTCGGATTTCTGGCCGGTTGGCTCATCGACAGGTACGGACCCCGTAAACTGATGCTTGCCGGATCGCTTCTTGCCGGATCGGCCCTTATCGGTCTGAGCATGATGAACAACCTGGGCATGTTCTATTTTTTCTATATTCTTAACGCAATGGGATATGTTTTTGGTGGTCCGCTCCCTTGCCAGGTCCTGATATCGAGGTGGTTTGAGAAGAACAGGGGCAAGGCAATGGGAATTGCCTACCTGGGAATAGGGACAGGAGGTGCTATTGTTCCGTTAATTTCAACCACGCTTGAAAAGAACCTCGGCTGGCATCTGGCACTTACCATGATTGGAGTAATGGTCATACTGTTCTCTTTTCCCCTGGCATTTTTCCTAAAGGAGTCTCCCCATAAGCATGTTACTGAAACTCGCAAGGAACCTGAAATTCCAATATCCCAAATTCTTAAAAACAGGAATTTTTATCTTCTTGCCATAGGAAGCATGTGTTCAATAGGGGCTGTTGGCGGTGTTAACCAGCATCTTAAGCTATATCTCAGGGATCAGGATTTTTCACAGTCCAATTCAGCAACCATTATGTCGCTTGTGCTGCTTTCAAGTCTTGCAGGCAGGGTACTAATGGGGATGCTTGCTGACCTCTTCCCCAGAAAATATGTCATGATACTGATCTATTTAGTGGTAGGAGCATCTATTCCCATGCTTCTGATGCCTGATTTCCCTGGAAGGCTGTACATTTTTGCAATCATTTTCGGGATCGGTCTTGGTGGTGATTACATGATAATTCCACTGATGGCAGGTGACTTGTTCGGTGTAAAAATGCTGGGCAGGGTAATGGGCATTATCCTTGTGGCCGACGGAATTGCGGAATCACTTTCTCCAATGATGGTGGGAACTATGTACAATGAGGCCCTTAAGAGCTATACTCTTGGTTTCACTGTGCTCATCTTCATCGCGCTGGCCGGAGCGCTTATAGTCTCATTCCTTCCCAGGCAGGGTAAACTGACGGAAAATAAACTCAAACAATAAAAATTATTACAATTATGAAGAAATTTATTTCAGGACTGTTCATTTCGGCATTTTTGCTCGCATGTAGCTCTTTGTCTGCCCAGATGCCCGAGCAGATGATAAAAATAATTGTATCGCCCGATCATGAAGACTGGCAATATAAGACCGGAGAAAAGGCCAGTTTTACCATCCAGGTCTACTATCATCAGAATCCGCTGAAAGGAGTTAAAGCCTACTATGAGATAGGCCCGGAAAAGATGGAACCTGTGAAAAAAGATTCAATTATGTTGGACGGAAAACCATTTGAACTGAATGGAGGCACAATGTCATCCCCCGGTTTCCTCCGTTGTATTGTGACAGTTGATTTTGAGGGTCGGAGATACAGGGGGCTTGCCACTGCCGGTTTTAGTCCGCTGGCTATAACGCCTACAGTGAAGTACCCCGGAGATTTCAGGGCTTTCTGGGATGCAGCCAAAGCTGAGCTTGAAAAAGTCCCCATAAATCCAAGAATGACGCTTATTCCGGAGCGATGCACGGAAAACACCAATGTTTATCATGTCAGTATTCAGAACATTGGCAACTCGAGGATATATGGTATTGTATCAATACCCAGAAAGGAAGGAAAGTATCCGGCAATACTGGAGGTTCCAGGGGCAGGAGTGAGGGCTTATTCGCCCGACCTTAATCTCGCGGAGCGGGGTGTCATTACTTTCGTGATTGGAATTCACGGAGTTCCGGTGAATCTTGATCCGGGGGTATATTTTGACCTGGGTAGCGGCGGTTTGAGAGAATACTGGACCAACAATATGGACAACCGCGACAGGTACTATTATAGAAGAGTATATCTGGGGTGCGTAAGGGCCAATGATTTCATTGCCTCACTACCCCAGTATGACGGATCAAGCCTGGCTGTAACCGGTGGAAGTCAGGGTGGAGCTCTTTCCATTATAACAGCCTCACTTGACCCAAGGGTAAAATACCTTGCTTCATTATACCCTGCACTGTCTGACGTAACAGGGTATTTGTCAGGGAGGGCAGGAGGATGGCCACATTTCTTTGACAAGAATAATGTGAAGTATCATAATCTTAAGGAGAAACTTGAAACAATACCATATTATGATGTTGTGAATTTTGCAAGGGAGCTAAAGGCAACGGGTAAATACTCATGGGGTTTCAACGACGAGACATGCCCTCCAACATCCATGTATGCTGCCTACAATGTCATTACTGCCCCTAAAGAACTGCATCTTGCGCTTGAAACAGGGCACTGGACATTTATGGAGCAAAACACCCGTCTTCAAAACTGGCTGATTGAAATGCTTAAGAAGTAAGAAAATCTGTTTTGCCAACCTGTCAGACATAATAAAAAAGCATTTTTTGATCAATGGTTGCTAATCAGGCATTAAAAGCTTTGTTTCGTTTGACAGACGGGCCTTTTTAACGAGTTAATAATATAAAAACATCTCATATTGAGGCACTTTGGGGTTGTGCTGGTTTTGTTGTCTAAGCTTTATTTATTAAATTTGGAAGACAATTGATTACTGGTTCGGTAGTGCAGTTTGAAAACTGAATTCTGAAATGCGTATAATGAACATGGGAATCAAGGAGAGAATAAGGAAACTTGCATCCGGATTCTTTCATAAGTATTCTGTACCCAGATGGACCCTTTTCATGCATGATATGATTTCGGTCTTTCTCACCTTCCTTCTTTCATATTTGCTTAGGTACAATTTTGTCGCGGGTGATTTTCCAATGGAATGGGCTGTTCTGCACGGTCTGATTACATTATTAGTGTATACGGTCTTTATTCTTTCATTTCGCTCCTATGCCGGTCTAATACGCCATACAACACTGACCGACATCACGTTGGTTTTTCTCACCACGTCGGTTTCGGTGATTGTAATGGTATTTTTCTCCCTTGTGAGTGAGAGGTTTCATTTTGGGCTGTACTTCACAATACCTGTATCGATTCTGCTAATTCATTATGTGTTGATAACCGTTTATTTCTTTTACATGAGAATTGCGGTAAAGGTGCTGTTCAGGTTCGCGCATCATTCATACAAGGGTTTGAATAAGAGAGTTCTTATCTACGGGGCAGGAGAAATGGGATTTGTTGTGAAGCGTGTTCTTGTAAGTGACCCCAGGGGAGGCTTCAGTGTCAGCGGATTTATTGATGACAACAGGCAGCTTCAGGGAAAAAAGATCAATGACATTTCCGTATACAATTCAGATATTCTGAATCCGGGTTTTATAAATAAACACAGGATACAAACTCTGGTTCTGGCTATTGCCAATCTTAATCCCGCGAAAAAAAGCGATATAATTCGCAAAGCCATATCACTCAATATAGAGATTCTCGAGACACCAGCACTGGACAAGTGGTTAAACGGGCATCTGGAGGTTAGGCAGCTCCAGAAGGTAAAGCTTGAGGATCTTCTTGGAAGAGAACCTATAAAGCTCAATCTTGATACAATCAGAAAGGGATTGTCCAAAAAAACCATACTTGTAACAGGAGCAGCCGGATCGATAGGGTCGGAGATAGTCCGTCAGCTTTCAAGGTTCGGAACGCAAAATGTCATCCTTGTTGATCAGGCAGAAACACCTGTATTTCATCTGGAAAATGAACTCAGAAAGAACTACGGTCACATGAAGTTTAAAACAAGGCTGGCCGATGTCACCAATATGAAAAAGATGGAGCAGATCTTCATAACTTATCGTCCCGAGGTTGTTTTTCATGCAGCAGCCTACAAGCATGTTCCGCTCATGGAGGCAAATCCCCATGAAGCTTTGCGTGTCAATGTGGGAGGAACAAGAAATATGGTGGAGCTTTCCGTTAAGTTCGGAGTTAAGAAATTCGTAATGATTTCCACTGATAAATCTGTCAATCCAACTAACATAATGGGAGCATCAAAGAGGGTCTGTGAAATGCTGGTACAGACAAAATCGATGAAGGACGGAGTAAAGACCCAGTTTGTTATTACAAGGTTCGGAAATGTGCTTGGATCAAACGGATCGGTAATCCCGCTATTTAAAAGACAAATTGAGGAAGGTGGGCCTGTTACTGTCACTCATCCTGATATTACACGTTATTTCATGACCATTCCTGAAGCATGTCAGCTGGTACTTGAGGCTGGTTTTATGGGAAACGGAGGAGAGATATTCGTGTTCGATATGGGCAAGCCGGTCAGAATCGCAGATCTGGCAGTAAACATGATAAAACTTTCCGGCCTTGAACCAGGCAAGGACATAAAAATAGAATATACCGGACTTCGGCCAGGAGAAAAGCTATATGAGGAACTCCTTTCTACCGAAGAGGAAATCCAGCCAACCCACCACGAAAAAATCAAGATTGCTAAAGTCGACAGGAAGGACTATAAAACAGAGGTTCTGCATGTTATTGCATCACTTAGGAATGTTTACGGACTTAGCGACGTTGAAGTAGTTGATTTTTTTGAGCTCCTTGTTCCTGAATACAAATCGGCGAAGCAGGCGTTAAACGGTAGCCTGATAAAGAAAAACTAATCCCACAAAAAAAGCGCCTGCTAAGGCGCTTCTTGTGATCCCGACAGGATTCAAACCTGTAACCTTCTGATCCGTAGTCAGATGCTCTATTCAGTTAAGCTACGGGACCTCATTATCAAATTCAGGTTGCAAATATAATAATTTTTTCTGCCTCTGTTAATGCTTATCTTTATTTGTCGAAAAACGTAAAATATTTCATATTTTATATCGTTGAAAATCATTAGACAATTTACTTAAAATGAAACCCACATGAATGACTTCAAACGCAAACACTTATCGAATATAAATTTCAACCAGCTTGCGGGATCGTCTAAGTCAATCATGTGCGGTTCCCTGTCTGCCGACAGGCAGGCATCATACCTTTAAAATTAAAATTATAGTTTGATGAAAAAAGCAACCTCAATAATACTGAAATCTTTTCTCGGACTTGTTCTTCTCATCCTGATACTTCTGTTCTCAATTCCTCTTCTCTTCAGGGATAAAATAAAGGAAAAGGTTGTGAATGTGATCAATGAATCGGTTGAAGCCAAAGTGAGTTTTGGCGACTATAAACTTGGATTCTTCAAAAACTTTCCCAACCTGACTTTTTCACTTGAGAACCTGTCAGTGACAGGTGTCGGAAAGTTTGAAGGCGACACTCTTGCGGCTGCAAATTCAATTAATCTCGTGTTTAACCTGTCAAGTATTTTCGGAAAGGAAGGCTATGAAGTAAAGTCAGTGATTATTGAAGGAGCCGGCATTAAAACTTTGGTCCTTGAAGATGGAAGTGCAAACTGGGATATTATGACCGACAGTGAGGAAGACGAAGCAGAAGTGGAATCAGATTCCGGCGTGAAGATCCTCCTGAAGGAGGTAAAGTTGCTCACCAGCTCTGTTTCGTATATCGATAAAGAATCGGATATTTCAGCATTGCTGGGTAATGTGAACGGGTCTCTAAGCGGTGATCTTACCGGCAGCAAAAGCGACCTTGTCATATCCCTTGAATCGGACGATTTTGATTTTGTAATGGAAGACATAAAATATATCAATAGTGCAAATGCAACTGCATTGGTGAATGTCCAGGCAGACATCGACAGCATGATATTCCGGCTCAGGGAAAATTCAGTGACAATCAATGACCTGCTGCTTAATTTTGCCGGAACTGTTATCATGCCGGGGGATGATATAGAAACTGATCTGACATTCAGATCAGAGGAGACTTCATTCAAATCACTTATCTCTCTGATTCCTGCCTTGTACATGAAGGATTTTCAGGATCTGAAAGCTGAAGGCACATTTAACCTTTCCGGTCTGGCAAAGGGAATCTACAGCAGCGCCGACAGCACCATGCCTGATATTTCCCTTGATCTGAGCGTGAAGGACGGTTTGATTAGCTATCCTGCACTTCCGGAACAGATTAAAAAAATAAACCTCGAATCGTCAATATTTGTTGATGGAAAGGATATGGATAAAACCAGGGTTGATGTTTCGGGCTTTCATTTTGAACTTGCAGGAAATCCTTTTGATTTAAGGTTTTACCTCAGGACTCCGATGAGCGATCCCGACATTGATGGTTCAGCCAGGGGAAAGATTGACCTGACCGCACTTTCAAAAGCGATCCCGATGGATAGTATAAAACTGGCAGGGCTGATTGATATGTCGGTAGATCTGGCAGGAAGGATGTCAATGCTTGAACTATCGCAATACGACAGGTTTAATGCCTCGGGGAACATCAACCTGAAAGACATGTTGGTAGCAATGACCGGATATCCCGAAGTAAATATCAGGGAGGCAGGAATGTCTATCACTCCGGCATATGCGGAACTTAAGAATGCAGAAATCACCATAGGACAGGGCAGTGATTTCAATCTGGGAGGAAAACTGGAAAACTACATCCCTTACGTGCTTAAAGATGAAACCATCAGGGGCAATCTTTCGCTTCATTCACGGCAGATCGATCTGACTGAAATTATTTCGGGTATGGCAACTGAAACCACAGAGGAAGACACTGCATCGCTTGTAGTCATAAGAGTGCCGGTAAACATAGACTTCGATTTTAATGCTCAGGTTGATAAGTTCAAATACAATAATATAAATGCAAGCAATGTAACCGGTCACATTCTTGTTAAAGACGGTATGCTGACTTTGAAGGATACCGGGATGGATCTGCTTGGAGGCAAAGTGTCTTTCAATGCCGATTATGATACCCGCGACACACTTAATCCGTTTGTAAAAGCTGACCTGAACGTTCTTGATCTTGGCATCAGGGATGCATTTGACGTCTTCAATACTATTAAGATGCTGGCTCCGACCGCAAAGGGTATTGACGGAAGATTTGACTTTGCACTTAATTTCAGCAGTATGCTGCAGAATGATTTCATGCCCAGGATTTCAACAATAACCGGAGCCGGAAAAATGCGGTCAAGTGAAGTGACACTTGTTGAATCTGCAGTTTTTAACACCATGAAGGAGGTTCTCAAGGTGGGGAAAGGATATACCAATACGTTCAGGGATTTAAATATCAGCTTCAAGGTCCAGGACGGCCGTTTATTTGTCAGTCCGTTCAATACCCGTGTCGGAAATATAAAAATGAACATCAGTGGTGATCAGGGTATAGACCAGACGATCAATTATGTAGTAAAGACTGAAATACCCAGGTCGGAACTGGGAAATGCTGCCAATTCACTTATTGAGAGCCTGTCGGCTCAGGCTTCAGCCTTTGGTGTTTCGATTAAACCGTCGGAAATTCTGAAGGTAAATGTAAATGTATCCGGGACTTTTCTTAAACCGGTTGTAAAACCGTTTTTTGGCGGCACATCTCCTGACAGCACATCTGTCATGAACATCAGGGAATCAGCCAGGGAGGCAGTAAAGGAAACAGTAGGTGAGAAAGTCGAAGAAGCCAGGGAAAAGGTAAAGAGCGAAGCTGAAATACAGGGTGACAAACTGGTTCAGGAAGCAGAAAACAGAGGTCAGCAGCTAAGGGATGAGGCTTCAAAGGCTGCGGAAAAAATCCGTCTTGAGGCCAGGGAGCAGGCCGGCAAGCTGGTTAAGGAAGCAGAATCAAAAGGTCCTCTTGCCAGGCTCGGAGCTCAAAAAGCAGCCGACAGTGCGATAAAGGAAGCAGACCGGAAGGCTGATCAACTGGTAAAAGAGGCTGACGAAAAGGCTTTGAAACTTGTTGAAGAGGCTAAGGCAAAGCGCGAAGAACTGATGCAGAAGATATAAAACCAAAAAAGGCTGTTCCTTACGGACAGCCTTTTTTGATATAAATTCATTCTAGAATTTCTTTTCCTTGATGCGTGCTTTCTTTCCGGTTAGCTCGCGGAGGTAGAATATTCTGGCCCTGCGTACTTTTCCATGCTTGTTTACTTCGATCTTGTCAATCGAAGGAGATACAAGCGGGAAAATTCTCTCAACACCAATGTTACCCGACATTTTTCTGACAGTAAAGGTTTCAGTGTGGCCGCTGCCGCTCCGTTGGATCACTACTCCGCGGAATTGCTGAATTCTCTCCTTATTCCCTTCCTTTATCTTATAGTGAACAGTAACAGTATCCCCGGCAATAAACCTGGGATATTCATTTTTTACTGCATATTCCTTTTCAACAACATCCATTAAATTCATTTCACAACAATTTTGTTTCAAACAACATGATCTAAAATCAGGGTGCAAAAATACAAATTTTCTTAATATTCACAAACACCATAATTTAAATTTTGCCATTTAATGGTCAAATCAACCATTAATGTCCGCCTCCTGCCGGAACCAGCAGCTTGGTGCCTGTGTCCTGAATGACCGATTTTTTCCATTTGTCGTCATAGCCCGGCTGCATCGGAAAATCAGGATATCCATCCTCAGTAGTGGAGAACTTGCCGTCTCTTTCCTTCTTTATGTTGCCATCGATGTATTTGACAAGCAGGTATTCACTGAGTTTCTTCCATTCGCTGAATGTATTACGGGCAGTCTTGACGGAATATCCGGTCAGGTAATCACGAGCTTTCCAGACATCGTTTTCGTAAAGTTTCTTTGCTTCCTCATCGATTCTGGAAACTGTTTCCTTGATATATCTGGTTTCCAGTTCTCGCTGAACCTTAAGTGCATCCTCACTCATCATGTCGTAGCGAAGGTAACACTGGTTTGCAACCTGGTTGAACAGCCAGAAGGCGGAAGTGGGGGAGTAGGTAACCATACTTCCATTCCCTGCCTTGAAGCATTCAGGTATCTCGGTGATCCCGCAATACATTGGATTGAAAACAGTTGTATTTGCATCGTCAACGCCGAACCAGAAAATGCCTCCGATAGGATCAGGCAGCCAGTTGCGTGATTCTGCAACAAAGACAAAGCCTGTCTGCTGGGTGCCTGTAGCTCTTTCATTGCAGTATGTCGGGGCATCAGGGTCGTCGGATACTTTCCACGTAAGTGGTCTCCAACGGTATGGCGAGCTGAACGGGCCTGCACCTATGTCATTTCTCATATCAAATTCGGTGCCTTCGAGATGATCGCGCATGAAATTCATAAGATCATAGTTCGAGACTTTACGGTCGGGTTTGATCCAGAGAGGCATTCTTTTGCTAAGGTCATGTCCGGATACGTATCCTTTATACTGATCCATTTCGTTGTTAACAGCCCTGAAGAATGCCCATACCCTCATTTCGCAGAATCTGGCGCCGTCGAAAGTAACAGGGTTATAGGTGTCGGAGAAGCTGAATTGCTGATCAGTTCCTGAATAAAGCTCCTTGGTTCTGGCGAAATCAATTACATCCTGCGCATAAACGCATTCCACAACAGGATCAAAAATCCTGCGGAGATCCTTTGATGTGATTGCATTGCTTGTCTTTTTTCCGGTCGCAAGAGGGAAAGTCTGAATCCTTGCCTGGTTGGCATGAGCGCTAACGTATCCGTCGGGAATCAGACGTGCAACCCATACGGCTCCCTTGTTGCCCTGTCCCTTACCTATTATTTCAAATATCCAGGCTTCATTGGGATCAGAAATGGAGAAAGATTCACCGGAACTTGCATAGCCGTATTCAGAAACGAGTTCGGAAATTACCTTTATGGCTTCCCTAGCATTTTTTGCCCTCTGAAGAGTAATGTAGATAAGGCTGCCATAGTCTATGATACCGTCAGGATCCACAAGTCCGTCAACTCCGCCATAGGTGGTTTCACCGATAGACAGCTGGTGCTCATTCATATTGCCCACAACCGAGTAAGTGTGCCTTGTCTGCTTGATTTTTCCAAGAAATTTACCGGTATCCCATTCGTAAACATCAAGCCAGGCACCTTCAGGATAATCTCTTGAAGGCCAGTGGTAAAGTTCTCCGTAAAGAACGTGGGAGTCAGCGGAGTATGTTATCATTACCGACCCGTTGGCAGATGCTCCTCTTGTCACGATTAAGTTAGTGCATGCGGTCGATTCAGGAGCCTGGATCATCCAGGCAAAAATTATTGCCGTTATTGTTGCAAATAGCTTCTTCATAAATGATTTATTTGTTTTACAATTATTTCGATTGATGATTTCAAGAAATGCAAAGGTAACAAGCCGGATAAAATTTCAAAGTGATTCAGATCATTTTGACTGATTCAATGATTTTTATTATCCTTTCCGGATCGGCGACTTTTCGTGTAAACTCGGGTATTCCGGTCTGGCCACCCAAGCATATGCCGTGACGACGGAATATCATTTCACTATCAATATCCATCCTTCCCGTAAGATGCAATTCAGTTGCTTTTGTAGCAGTAATTATCTGGGCTGCATTTGTCTCATCAATGCCTCCTCCCGGCATTACAATTATTCTTTCGCCTGCCTGTATGATGAGCTGTCGAATCAGTTCAATCCCGTCACGGGCCTTGTTCCGCAGTCCGGAGGTAAGAAGCCGTGAAGCACCTGTGGCGATCACGTCTTCCAGTCCGCTGACAGGATCCTTGCACAGGTCGAATGCCCTGTGGAAGGTGGCACACATGGGGTAAGCAAATTCAAAAAGCCTGGCCGTGCGTTCAACATCAATATTGCCTTCGGGCAAGAGAATTCCGGCAACAATCCCGTCAATGCCGTTTTCAGCGCATAGCTCGATATCCCTTCTCATAATATCGTATTCGAGGTCGGAATACAGGAAGTCGCCTCCCCGTGGCCTGATCAACACATGAAGCTTGATGTCGAGGTTGCTCCTTGCTGAAATAATAGTTCCGTATCCGGGAGTGGTACCTCCTTCCAACAGATTGTCGCACAGTTCGATCCGGTCTGCTCCGGCCGATTGTGCATCGATTGCTGAAGCAACACTGTCGGCACAAATCTCAAGCTTGAACTTCATCTACAAAAATTAATGCTGATAATAAAAGTAAGAATATTTTAAGTATAATTGTGAATCATAAAAATTTATTAGTATGAAGCCGACACTTTTAGTTCTTGCAGCCGGAATGGGCTCACGTTACGGAGGTAACAAACAGCTTGATGAAGTTGGTCCCTCAGGCGAGACGATTATTGATTATTCCATCTACGACGCCATACGTGCGGGTTTTGGCAGAATTGTCTTTGTTATCCGAAGAGATATTGAGGAGCAGGTTAAGGAAAGATTCGTTGATAGGCTTCATGGTAAGATTGAGGTAGACTATGTATTTCAGGAAATCACCAATCTTCCTGAAGGAGTGAATGTTGCACATGACAGGGCTAAACCATGGGGAACCAGTCATGCCATACTTGTGACCAAGGACAAGATCAGGGAACCGTTTGGCGTAATTAACGCTGATGACTACTATGGCGTCGATTCCTTCAAAATACTCAGGGATTTTCTTGTTAATGACAAGGATCCAAACAACTTCTGTATTGTCGGCTATAAGCTGGGTAATACACTCTCGGAACACGGACACGTTAACCGGGGCGTCTGTAAAGTAAATGAAAAAGGCTTCCTTAGTCATATAGTTGAGACTCGTCAGATTGAAAAGACGAAAGATGGGGCCTTTGCCCCGGGATTGGACGGGAACCCGGTTCTGTTCACGGGAAATGAAATTGTATCTATGAATCTTTGGGGATTCAAGCCCTCCTGCTTTGATTTTCTGGGTGAGGAATTCCGCAGTTTTATAAACAATTACGGGATGGACCTTAAATCGGAACTTGATATCCCAACCTCTGTTGACAGGTATGTGAAAAACGGTGAAATAACCATTCAGATACTTATGAGCAACGAACGGTGGTTTGGTGTTACCTACAGGGAAGACAAACCATATGTGGTGGAAAGTATCAAGAAGATGATCAGGAAAGGGATCTATCCGGCAAGGATCTACTCATAGGTCACCAGACAAATTCGCAATCGAAGGTGCTCTGATTGTTGCAGTTATCCGTCACTTTGACTGATAACCTGTGTATTGTGCCTTTCTGAAACCTCTTCGGGTCAAAGGTATGGATCAGCACATTGTTTTTCTGATCATATTCAAACAATGCCCATTTCCCATCAATAACCGGTTCGTAGGATTTTATACCTGCGAGGTCATCGCTGATTCTTATTCTCATGCCAGATCTGCCGGTAAGGTTTGCACCGGGAGAGAACCCGCTTGGAGTGATCTGGGGCGGAACTGTATCGATGCCAATAACGAAGGTCCCGAATGCCCTTGGATTAGCAGTCACAAAACCATTGTCCCATAAACTGCTTTCCGGGGTCTTCCTGCCAATCTTGTCAAGCTGTAAAATAAGCAGTTTGGATTCTTTTCCCGCAGGCACTTTCTGAGGCCTCAGGGAAAGGCTGTAGGATTTGTGTAGAGGTGTGTAAATATTATGTATGTCAAACACCTCGGAGTACATATCCGGCTGTCCTGGAGCTCGCCCGAATTCGAACCACAGAGTGTCATAAAGGGTGCCGGTGGAAATATTGACAGCTACATCCTTTGTGACGAACTTGTTGTTTCTGTTGAAGGGCATCATTACCCTGGAATCTGGTTCGGCTTGATTCCCAGAACTCTCCGGTTTAGAGTAGCCAGGGGAAGAAATAACATTAAACGACAGAACCGATTTATTACCATGGATGTCTGATACAGCAATTTCTAAAGTGTGTCTTTCATTATCAGAGAAGGTTATTATTCCCCTGTCTGTCAGGTTACGGTAAACGCTAAGCCTGTCGTTCGGCAACCTGAATGCCCTTTCTATATATATGTTTTCCCGCTTGTATGTTTCATAATCGATATGACTGTTCACATATCTGGTTTCATTAAATGAAAATTCATCCATGACATAGTTGAAGACCTGTCTGCTGTCAACTTTCAGTTGGATCGAATGGACAGAGAACCTGCTGCCTGAATTGTTAAGGAGGTCATACGACCTGAATCCGAATCCAGCAGGACCGCTGATTGTAATTTCATTTTTTGAAGATAATCCGAATTTGCCGTTCCCACCGGATACATTCAGCGTCAGTATTTTATTCTGGTTGTTGATAAATGTGCTTTTCGAAAGCGGATAAATAACCAGTTTTTCGATTACAGGTTTGATGTTGTCGTCAATGCCGAATTCGAAAAGGAGTGGATTGACAGGTATTTCCCCATCGGTTTTTCTTATTTCATAATGAAGATGAGGACCTGACGAGCTCCCTGAATTTCCTGAATATGCAATTACATCTCCCTGTTCAAAACGGAATCTTTCCTTTGGCGGCCAGAGTGTTACCATGAAGCTCTTTTCCTCATACTGCCTGGAAACTATATACTCTTCAATTTCGGGGGTGAACTTGTCAAGATGTCCATAGACAGTGGAGTATCCGTTTGGATGACGGACGTATAGGGCTTTCCCAAAACCGCCAGGCGAGATGCTTATCCGGTAAACATATCCCCGGGCAGCTGCAACAATCTCTTTTCCGGTCACTCCCTGAGTCCTGATATCCAGGCCTGAATGATAGTGATCTGTTCTGATTTCTCCGAAATTGGAAGAAAGGGACAAGGGTATTTTAACTGGTGAAATGAACATTGAACGGTCGCCAGGTTCTTCATACAACGGCCCCGCAAGCAACAGTGTAAGAAGGATTGTCAGAAGTACTGTCATGTCGGTAAATTGGTCTCTTTAGCTTCTGATGCAAAACTATGCTTATGAGTTGTTCTTCCAAACTATTTATGTTAAATTTTTGAAAATAATATTATCTGTGCTACCTTTGCATTAAAGATGTTAATATGTCCGTTCAGGGTTTTGAGGAGCTTAATTTACTGAACAAAAAGCTCGAAGAGTTGTTTGAAAGATATAAAGATCTCAAAACAAAAATCAGGGATCTGAAGAACGAAAATGATTCATTAACACGTTATATAGAAGAACGTGACAACAAAATAATAGAACTGGAAAGCAAATACGAAAGGATCAAGATATCAGGAGCACTTACGGGTAATGGAGGAGGAGCCGATGAGGCCAGGGGAAGGATTAATGAACTGGTGCGGGAAATAGACAGATGTGTTGCTCTTTTGAACAGATAAGATATAGCAATGGATGATAAGCTTTCGATCAGGGTCAACGTGGCTGACAGGTATTATCCATTGAAGGTGGAAAGGGATAACGAGGAAAGGATCAGAAAAGCTGCCAGGATGATCAATGAGAAAGTGCTGCAATACAAGCAGCGCTATTCTGACAAAGATGTACAGGATTTTTTGGCGATGGCTTCTCTGCAATATGTGATCAAGCTGAATGAGGATGAGGAGAAGCTGGTCACGGATAAACTTCCGGAATCCCTGATGGAACTGGTAAGGAAAATAGATGATGTTCTTGGAGAAAAAGAGTAACAGCGTTCTTTCAAATAGCAAAACTTATTGCCCGCATTGTTTCTTCATTCGTTTTTGAAACTCAACACTTAAAACTTTGGAGTCATCCTTAGTGTAGTAAGGACAGGCCTCATCCCGGTTCGCCGGGAAACCCTCCTTCGGGAGAGTCAGTGGACGTTCAAGCTGTATTAGAGGCTCCAGCCATGTAGATATGGGGTTTTATAAAAGTTGAAGAGACTTTGCGGGTTTTTTATATATATTTAACTTAACACTTTGCATATGACACTAACTATAGTATTGGCAGCCGCTGCGCTTATAACAGGTTTCATTGGTTCTTACTTTATCTGGCAAATGGCGCTCAGAAACAAGAGCACAAGGATAATCAGTGAGGCGGAAGCAGAAGCTGAAGTGATAAAGAAGGAAAAGATACTTCAGGCCAAGGAAAGATTTCTTCAATTGAAAACCGAGCACGAGAAGGTTATCAATGAAAAGAACAACAAGATCAATCAGGCTGAAAGCCGGATAAAGCAGAAAGAGCTTACTTTATCCCAAAAAATTGAAGAGGCTCAGCGTAAGCGGAACGAGGCGGATGCCATCAGGGAAAGTCTGACATCGCAGATTGAACTCGTTGAAAAAAGGAACGAAGAACTTTCAAAACTTCACCTGCAGCAGGTCGACAAGCTTGAGGCGATATCCAGCCTGTCGGCCGAGGAGGCAAAGAATCAGTTGATCGAGTCGCTGAAAGAAGAAGCAAAAACAGGAGCAATGTCCTATGTCAATGAGATACTCGACGAAGCCAAGATGACTGCAAACAAGGAGGCAAAGAAAATAGTATTGCACACTATTCAGAGAGTTGCAGCTGAAAACGCTATTGAAAATGCTGTTACTGTGTTCCATATAGAGTCAGACGAAATGAAAGGCAGGATAATAGGCCGTGAAGGGAGGAACATCAGGGCGCTTGAAGCCGCAACCGGGGTGGAGATTATTGTCGACGACACTCCCGAGGCTATTGTATTATCGGCATTCGATCCCATCCGCAGGGAGGTTGCAAGGCTGGCGCTCCACCAGTTGGTCACTGACGGAAGAATCCACCCTGCAAGAATTGAAGAGATAGTCGATAAAACCAGAAAACAGGTGGAAGAGGAGATACTGGAGGTTGGAAAAAGGACAACTATTGATCTTGGCATCCATGGGCTCCATCCGGAACTTATCCGCCTTGTAGGGAAAATGAAATACAGGTCATCGTACGGACAGAACCTGCTTATGCATTCAAGGGAGGTCGCCAATCTTTCGGCGATAATGGCAGCTGAGCTTGGACTTAACCCAAAACTGGCAAAGAGGGCAGGATTGCTTCATGACATAGGCAAGGTTCCGGATGATGAGCCTGAATTGCCGCATGCAATCCTGGGTATGAAAGTTGCTGAAAAATATAAGGAAAAGCCGGAAATCTGCAATGCTATCGGTGCACATCATGACGAGACTGAGATGACAACCCTTATTGCTCCCATAGTTCAGGTATGCGATGCAATCTCAGGAGCCAGACCGGGAGCACGCCGCGAAGTTGTTGAATCGTATATTAAAAGGCTGAAGGAACTAGAGTCGCTTGCTCTTCAATACCCTGGTGTGATGAAAACCTACGCGATTCAGGCAGGTCGTGAACTCAGGGTGATTGTGGGAGCTGAGAAAGTTACTGATAAGGAAGCTGAAAACCTTTCTTCTGAGATTGCAAGGAAGATACAGAATGATATGACATATCCCGGTCAGATAAAGATTACTGTTATCCGCGAAACAAGAGCGGTTAACTATGCAAAATAAACACAGGTTACTATTTACTTTTCCAGGGAATAATGTCAAAGATAAAACTGCTGAATATAGTCGGGGCAAGGCCTCAGATAATAAAGTCTTCAGCAATCAGCAGAGCCATACGAACAGGTTTTTCTGATAAAATCACTGAATTGACCCTGCACACCGGCCAGCACTATGATAAGGAAATGTCGGATGTATTTTTCGATGAGCTCGAAATTCACAAACCCGACTTCAACCTGGGTGTCGGATCGGCGAGGCATGGACGTCAGACTGCAGCCATGATAACGGGAATCGAGGAAGTCCTTCTCAAAGAGAAACCTGACGGGTTGTTGCTCTACGGAGATACCAATTCGACTCTTGCAGGTGCGGTAGCAGCATCCAAACAACATTTTCCGGTTATTCATATTGAAGCCGGCCTGAGATCATTCAACAAAGCTATGCCCGAGGAACTTAACAGGATCATAAGCGATCATGCCTCGACTCTGCTTTTTGCCCCGACCAATGCTGCATTCAAGAACCTGATGCATGAGGGCTTCCGACCTGAGAACAGTCCACCTTATACAATCGACAACCCCAAGATCTACCTGACGGGTGACATCATGTATGACAACTCCCTGTTCTTTGCCGAACTGGCTGAACGCAAGAAAAGCGAACTTCTGGAGTCACTTGCGTTAGAAAGAGGCAAGTTTGTACTGGCTACTATTCACAGGGATATAAATACTGACGATTCGAACAGACTTGAAGCAATACTTTCAACACTCAAGAACCTGGCAGAGGAGTACAAAATACCCTTCGTTATGCCCTTCCATCCGCGTACTATGAATTCGCTGAAATCGGGCCTGGCAAGTCTTCTCGAGAATCTGCGCAAATCGAAGTATATCAGGATAATTCCACCGGTCTCATATCTTACAATGACTTTCCTCGAAAAGAACAGCTTTATGATAGTAACCGATTCCGGTGGTGTGCAGAAGGAATCGCATTTCTTCAGAAAGCCGTGTGTCGTCCTTAGAAAGGAGACCGAATGGATAGAACTTGTTGCAAATGGAACTGTTATGCTGGCTGATGCCAATCCCGATCTCATCCACCATGCTTTTAAGGGATATTTTCAGCCAAGAACAAACCTTGAGTATCCGGGCTTTTATGGCGATGGCAGGACGTCCGAATTCATACTCAGGGAAATACTATCGCTCCTGGAAAGATGATTTCCTTGTTCCGGGAGAAATAAAAACCGGCTTAAACCGTTTTTTTTTAAAAGTTTCCACATGAATGGCAGACTAAGCGGCTGTAAGGTACTTGTAACCGGCGGAGCAGGTTTCATCGGGTCAAATCTTGTTGAATCCCTTCTGGCTTCGGACAATATCGTTGTGTGCCTTGATAATTTTTCCACCGGAAAAAGGGAAAATATTTCCGGTTTTATTTCAAACCCCCGTTTCAGACTTATCGAAGGAGATATCCGGAACTATTCCGATTGTGAACAATCGGTTCAGGGTGTGGATTATGTTTTTCACCAGGCTGCCCTTGGCTCGGTGCCACGATCTATAAAGGATCCTGTGACATCGACCGATGTCAATATAGGAGGCTTTGTGAAGATGATAAATGCTTCTAGGGAGGCAGGTGTAAGAAGATTCATCTATGCTGCCAGTTCTTCCACTTACGGCGATCATCCGGATCTCCCGAAAGTGGAGGATAAGATAGGAACCCCCCTCTCACCCTATGCAATTACAAAATATGTGGATGAGCTATATGCTGCAAACTTTGCTGTTACATATAAAACAGAATCAATAGGTCTACGGTATTTCAATGTCTTCGGCCGCCGACAGGATCCACAGGGCGCATACGCTGCCGTAATACCCCTTTTCGTTAAGAAACTTATGACCCATGAAGCTCCTGTTATAAACGGTGATGGGACTTACTCAAGAGATTTCACCTACGTTGATAACGTTGTTCAGGCCAATCATCTTGCAGCCCTTGCAGCTGATCCCGCTGCTGTAAACCAGGTTTATAATGTGGCCCATGGGGAGCGTACAAATCTAAATGAGTTGTTTGAGATGATTAAACAGCTTATAGGAAGGTTTGACAGGGAGGTATTGAATTTGACACCGTTATATGGTCCGGTAAGGGCCGGGGATATACCACATTCCCATGCTTCAATAGAAAAGGCAGGAAGATTGCTCGGATATAAACCAACTCATACAGTCAGGGAGGGAATGGAAGAAGCGATAGACTGGTACCGGGCTAATTTGTAACATTTGTTACATTTTAACATTTCAAATGATCCTCATGACCAAAGCGGCAAGATTCATTACAGCTGGTTTGTAGTCGTTTATAAATTCACCTGTAACCCTGTTTCCGATTACTAGGCAAACAGTAAGGGCTTTGTGGCCCAGCAGGCCTGACAATCCATAGATGGCAGAACTTTCCATTTCGTAGTTGCTGATTGTCCTGCCCCTGAAAGAGAATTCAGCAAGCTTGCCATTTATTTCATTATCGAAGGTCTCGAGCCTGAGTTTTCTTCCCTGGGGACCATAAAAGCCAGGAGCAGATATTGTGATTCCCCTTATGAAATTTTCTCCCTGGAAAAGCTTAGCAAGTTCCTTGTTTGCATTTACAGCATATGGGAAGGGGAGAGTATCGGGCCATTCAAGATATTCGGCCATCACCGACGACAGAATGTTATCAAGGAGCCAGTCGTAACCCTCGTAAAAATGAATCAGGCCGTCGAAGCCAACAGCAGTCTCGGCAAGTACATAGGATCCGGTTGGAACATCTGCCCTCAAGCCTCCGGAAGTGCCTATCCTGACCAGTGTCAGCGAAACTGGTTCAGCTTTTGGCTCACCTGTAGCAAGATCGATATTGACAAGAGCATCAAGTTCGTTTATCAGAATATCGATATTGTCGGTTCCTATGCCGGATGAAATAATTGTTATCTCTGTTCCCTCCGAGAACCCGGTGACTGTTTTGAATTCCCTGTTCTCCTTCCTGACACGTATATCAGTAAGCAGGGTTGACAACATATCAACTCGTCCGGGATCACCTACGATGATGATCTTATCAGCAATGTCGCCCGGGAGAAGTTTCAAATGGAAAATACTTCCGTCGGTGTTTGTTATCAGTTCAGTCTTCTTCTGCATAATGAAAAGTTAAAGACCAAAGATAGCAAATCCGGAAGAATCGATCTATTGATAATATTCCATAATCCTGCCTGAAATAAGCATAAGCGATATTTCCGCGAGCTTCGCCTGATACTCGACTGAGAGCAGGCTTTCGCGTGCATCGAGCAGGCTTTTCTGAACTTCCCTCAGGTCTATTCCCGACAAGCTTCCAAGCTTGTACCGTTCCATTGCGATCTCGAGGTTCTCGCTTGCGGTCTGAAGGTTCTGGTTCTCGAGGGTAATCAGTCTCAGGTAATTGCTGTAAGCGCTGTAGATAGTTATCAGGTCAGCTCTCACACCCTGCTCAACTTCCTTGTATCTCAGTTCCCTGTTTTGAATTTCTATCTCAGCGTTTTTTATGCTTCTCCTCTGGTTCAGACCGTCGAAAATATTCATACCAAGAGTAAGTCCATAGTTCATTCCATTGGTGTTCTGACGCTCCATGGTCCCTGAGGAGTAATTGTTAAGGGTGGTTGTGTATCCCGAGGATGCGTTAAGATAAGGATAGCTTCTTGAAGCTACCAGTTTCCGGTCAAACTCCGAAATCGTTTTGTTTTTTAAGGCAATCAGGAGGCTGGTATTATTTGCAAGTGTCTCATCAAGAAGCTTCTCAAAAAAAAGCTCAGGATTTACGGAGATGGCGGTGTCACTGGTGGAAAACAACTGACTCAGGTCTTCAACTGCCATCAGCTCATTAAGGCGGATCTGGGCAGCCCTGACCACTTCGGTCTGGCGCGAAAGTCTGGAACTGTCGGCATTGAGGTAAACCCTCGACTGCAATACCTGAAGTTTTGAGCTGGATCCAAGAAGATAGCGGTCCTCGTCAATCCTTAGTCGTTCCTTGGAAAGAGTGACGGCATACTGAAGATTCTTCAGGAGCATCGTCTGCTCAATATAATTATAGTATGCGGAAATAATGCCCGAAACAAGGTTCTCAACCGAAAACTGGGTATTAAGCTCTCCTATCTGTTTCAGTTCATTGAGCTTTTTATAGGTAGTCTGAACATTGAAACCGTTGAAAATCGTCATCCCCATTGAAAGTCCGGCATTTGCAGTTGCAGTATGTTCCCCGTTTGACTCGGTTTCAGTTCCGTCGGTGTAGTTCCTTCTGGTACTGTTAATATTTCCTCCGTATCTGCCTGACAGGTCAAGAGAAGGAAGAAACCCGGCATTTCCTATAGTGAAGTTGTTTTTTGCCACTTCCTCACTGTTTTTAGATATCAGCAGTGAGTAATTCTTTTCCAATCCGATACTGATACAGTCATTAAGATCGTAAATGACCTGGGAACCGGAATTTATGCTGACTGCCAGGAACAGCAGGCTAGGCAACAGCAGCTTTAGTTTCATCATCATTATTTTTTGGTTCACTTGAGATGTAAGTATAAATGGCGGGCACTACAAATAGGGTCAGAAACGTTGAAAACATCATTCCTCCCACAACGGTAATACCCATAGCAACACGGCTTTGGGCACCTTCGCCCAGACCAAGAGCCAGCGGTAGCAGGCCGAAGATGGTTGCAAGGCTAGTCATCAGGATCGGCCGGAATCTGGAAGCAGCTGCACTCTTTATAGCATCCACCTTGTTAAGCCCTGCTGATTTTCTCTGGTTGGCGAATTCCACAAGCAATATTCCATTTTTTGATACCAGCCCGATTAGCATTATCAGACCGATCTGGCTGAAGATGTTCATAGTGACATTAAAATACCACATGAAAATAAGAGCTCCGGTAAGGGCAAGCGGAACGGTCATCATAACTATGAACGGATCTTTGAAGCTTTCAAACTGAGCAGCAAGAACAAGGAAGATAAGGATAAGCGCCAGCATAAAAGCGAACATGAGGCTTGATGAACTTTCCGTATAATCCTTTGAGTCGCCGGCCAGAGCCGTTCTGAACGACTCATCGAGCACCTCATCGGCAATCCTGTCCATTTCATCAATCCCTTCACTTATTGTCGTTCCTGGTGCCAGTCCTGCAGATACGGTCGCAGCAACGAACCTGTTATAACGGTAAAGCTGCGGAGGTGCAGTTTCTTCCGAAAGGGTAACCAGGTTGTCGAACTGAATCATTTCTCCCTTATTACTTCTGACGTACAATGATTTAAGGTCAAGCGGCTTGTTTCTGTTCTCACGGGCGAGTTCGCCAAGTATCTGGTACTGTTTTCCGTTCATAAAGAAATAACCGAACCTCTGACCGCTGAGAGCAAGTTGCAGGGTTTGACCGATGTTTTGAGTTGAAACACCCATTGTGATGGCTTTTTCCCTGTTTATGTGTATCCTCAGTTCAGGTTTGGTAAATTTCAGGTTCACATCAGCCATTTGAAGGACTTCGCTGTCATTGACTTTGTTCATAAAGGGAGGAATCACTTCCCTCAGCTTCTCGATATCAGTTGCCTGCAGAACATACTGCACAGGCATTCCCGATCTCCTCTGTCCGAATGTTGATTGTTGCTGGACAAAGGCTCTTGCCTTGGTTTTGCTTCTTACATCAATGGAAAGCTGATCGGCAATTTCCTGCTGCGACCGGCTTCTTTCATCCGGACCTACAAGGTTGATCCTTATATTGGCGAATGTCCCGCCGCGTACCATTGATGTATAGGAGAGTCTTTCCGGGACTTTATCTTCAACCAGCTCAGCCAGGTCATCCACATAGGCAAGCATGTATTCATAAGTGGCTCCTTCGGCAGCAGATGTGTTTATCGTAATCTGCGATCTGTCCTCGAGCGGAGCCATTTCGCCGGGAATGGAAAACCAGAGCAATCCAATCAATCCAATTGATACTACAAGGATAATCAGGGCAAATCTTCGGTTGTTAAGGAAAGTATCCAGATTTCTTTTGTACCATTCATTCATTCCGATGAAGAACGGTTCGGTTTTCCTGAAAATCCAGGTATGACTCTTTTCCTTGCGTAAAAGTTTTGTGGAAACCATTGGTGTGAGAGAAAGAGCCAGAAAAGCAGAGATTGTTACCGTTCCGGCCATCACCATTCCGAACTCCCTGAACAACCGGCCTGTGATTCCCTCCAGGAATACGATAGGGAAGAATACCGAGACCAGGGTTATTGTGGTAGAAATAATTGCAAAGTAGATCTCCTTTGAACCTTTTAACCCGGCTTCCAGGGGAGACATCCCCGATTCCACCTTTACAAATATATTCTCCATAACCACAATTGCATCGTCCACGACAATCCCGATTGCAAGAACAAGAGCAAGAAGTGTAAGGACGTTTATAGTGAAACCGGCCAGGTACATTATGAAAAATGCTCCGACCAGTGAGACCGGGATCACCAGGATGGGTATAATTGTAGCTCTCCAGCTTCTGAGGAAGAAGTAGATGATAACCACCACGAGTGCGAAAGCAATGAAAATCGTATTCTCAACCTCTTTTATTGATGAGCGTATATAGGCTGTATTGTCGTAGTTCACATTTACCCGTACATCATCCGGCAGGTCTTTTCTGATATATTCAAGCCGTCTGAATATCTCATCGACAATTTCAATATGATTTGATCCGGGCTGGGGTATTATGGCAACTATGGCCATGGGAACACCATTGTTTTTTAATATCCCCCGTATGTCTTCAGGTCCGAGTTCAGCCCTTCCCACATCCTGGAATCTGACGATCTGATCTCCGGTCTGCTTGATTATAAGGTCGTTGAATTGTTTAGGAGTCGTCATAAGCCCCATTGTCCTTATGGTGAGCTGGGTTGTCGTTCCTTCAATTGCTCCGGAAGGCAGCTCTACGTTCTCACGTGATATGGCATCCCTGACGTCCATTGGTGTTAGTCCATAACCTGCAAGTTTCACGGGATCGATCCACAAGCGCATTGAATATCTCTTTTCACCGAAGATATTTACTGCACTCACACCTGAAACAGTCTGAAGTTGTTCCTTCAGGGTCAGATCGGCAATCTCGGAAAGCTGAAGCAGAGATCTT
Source organism: uncultured Bacteroidales bacterium (assembly GCA_963840965.1). Taxonomy (GTDB): domain Bacteria; phylum Bacteroidota; class Bacteroidia; order Bacteroidales; family VadinHA17; genus LD21. Next base: position 241,455 of record CAWJAW010000006.1, read on the forward strand.
TTATTACTCTCAACCGTCAGGAAGAGAATAGGGTTTGCATCTGCGTCGGCCTTGGTGACTGTCGGAGGGTCGCAGTCGCGCGGCAACCTTCTCTGTGCCTGCGAAACCTTGTCTCTTACATCATTGGCTGCGGTTTCCAGATCGACTGAAAGCTCAAATTCAACAGTTATCCTGCTCGATCCCTGACTGCTGACGCTGGTCAGGGTACGAACTCCCGGTATCCCGTTTATTGACTGTTCGAGAGGCTCTGTTATCTGAGTTTCAATAACATCAGAATTAGCTCCCGGGTATGATGTACTGACAGATATTATAGCAGGATCGACACTTGGAAATTCACGGATACCTAGAAATGATGCCCCTACTATACCGAACAGTACTATTACAATGGCAAAAACCGTTGCAAGGACCGGCCGGTTTATACTTGTCGATGATAGACTCATTATTTGATTTGTGTTTAAATTAATTTACAACAAGGGTATCAAGCACCACTGGAAGGTTTTGTCTCAACTGAAGGATGCCCGAAGTAAGAAGAGTGTCACCGAATTTCAGGCCATTTGTGATCTGAACATGTGATTCTGTTCTAAGACCGACATCAACCTTTATGACTTCTGCTTTTCCGTTCCTGTACACATAAACCATTTCACCCTCCATTTCAGGAGTGATTGCTTCGGTTGGAACAGATATGGCATCGTCGATCTGTGAAAGCAGAAGAGTAACCGATGTAAAACGTCCGGCCTTCAGTTCTTCATTGTTGTTGGGGTAAAGTGCACGGATTACTATCGACCGTGTTGCTATATCAACCTGGGGATCGACAGCATAAACTTTTGCATTGTATACATCGTTTGAGCCGTCCATCGTAAACGTCACAGGATAACCGATTTTAATCTGATTTGCATAACGTTCGGGAATCGAAAATTCAATTTTTATGGGCTTGATCTTTACCAGCCTTGCAATTTTTGTAGAGGGATTTGTATAGCTTCCCTCACTAACATACCTGAGACCAATTATACCGTCAAACGGGGCACGAAGCTCTGTCTCTGCTATCCTGGCCCCCACAAGGTTTATGTCAGCCTGAATAGTCTGAAGCTCGGTTACGATCTGGTCGTAACTTTCCTGGCTTATTGCATCCTTGTCGAGTAGGCTGCGCTGCCTGAATTCCTTTTCCTCAACCAGTTTTTTCTGGGCCTGCAGTTTTTCAAGCTGGGCCTGAAGGGGTCTGTCATTGATTTTTGCAAGCAGATCACCTTTCCTGACGCGGGTTCCTTCGGTAAAATTGATGCCCACAATTTTACCAGAGGTTTCAAAAGCAAGCTCTACAGTCTCGTCAGGCTTTAGTGTGCCCGTACTGACATAAAGGTCGCTCAGTTGCTGAGGCTGTATAAGATAGCCGCTTACATTCAGCACTTGTCGTCCCGCACCTCCGGGTCCGCCGCCACCAGTCATTCCCGGTCCGCCGGGACCACCTGACTTAGAAGAAAACATTGGTTTTATTTTCGGATATAATACTATCACTGCAACCACAATTGCAAGCAGAATTGTTATGATCAGTCTGTTTTTTTTATTCATACCGGTCTGTGCTAATATAATTTACTAGTTGATTTCAAAACGTACAAGAACCTCAATTGTTCATGCCTGATTCCTTTTTTACGGAACCGACACAAAAGTAGATTATTTCACGTTGATTAAACAGCATGCAATTTTTAAAATATGTTAAAACAAAGGTCGCTTAATCTTCATGTTATTATATTGAAAATATTTCACAAAAGCATATCCGGAATATAAGGTTTCTTGATATTTTCGCAGATGCTTTCCGTGAGAGTGCGGACAGCTTAATGACATTCCTAAATATTATGATACAGAGAATTCAGTCTTTATATTTGTTATTGACATCCATTGCGGCAGTAATATTCCTTAGCGGGAACTTTTTAAGCTTTTTTAATGATTCAGGATCCGGAATATACATGAATTACCGGGGAATCTGGACGGCAGGGCAGGGAGGAGCACCTCAAAATCTTGAAAGTCAGATTATCATACCGGTTGTTGTTTTGCTGATTACCATCCTTTCGGTTATTGCCATCTTTCTATACAAAAACAGGAAAATTCAGATCAGGTTTGCTCTTTCAACAGTTTTCCTGTCAACTGCTTTAATAGCCCTTACAGCCTGGTATGCTTATTCGGCAGGGGAGAAGTATCAGGCAGATTTGAGTCCCGGAATCCGTACATTTCTTCCACTGATAATCCTGCTTTTCAGTATACTGGCATATCTTGGGATCAGGAAAGATGAAAACCTGGTCAGGTCATACGACAGACTCAGGTAAAAATAGCAGGAGGATTTTCTTGTATCAGATTATCTGCAGATTCTCCTGATCGGTTATCTTTTCACAATAATGGCATTTCAGAGCCACGCTTTTCTTTGACACAACCCTGAAGCGGGTGGTAACACGTTCAAAATTGGTTATGCATTTGGGATTCATGCATTTTGCAATCCCGACAATTTGTTCAGGCACCTCAACCACCTTCTTTTCAACGACTTCATAATCCCTTATAATATTAAGCTTTGCATCAGGTGCGACCAGGGCTATCCTGTTGATGTCGGTGTCCTCAAAATATTTCCCGGATATCTTGATAATGGCTTTTTTACCCAGTTTCTTACTTTCAAGGTTTGTTCCGAAAGTGATCTGACTGTCGATGTGGTCGAGTCCAAGGATTGAAATGACCTTAAACAGATTCTTTGCCGGGATATGGTCAATAACCGTTCCGTTCTCAATTGCACTTACGCTGAGTTGTTTTGGTTCTTTCATTTCAGCCTCTGAATTATTTAATTCCTAACAGTGAACATAAAATCGCCTGCCGGGTAAAGACCCCGTTCAGTGCCTGCTCAAAATAGTAAGCCTTCGGATTGGAATCCACATCAGTATGGATTTCGTTCACTCTTGGAAGGGGATGGAGTATCCTCATATTTGGCTTTGTGTTGGCAAGCATGGCGTTTTTCAGGACGTATACGTTTTTGACTTTTTCATATTCAATGGGATCAGAGAACCTTTCCCGCTGGACCCTTGTCATGTAAATTATATCAGCCCTTGAAATTATATCAGTAAAATCGAGGTGCTCATAGTATTTAAGGCCAAGGTTATCGAGGTACAGCTTGAATTCTTCAGGCATCTTGAGTTCTTCGGGTGAAATGAAGTTGAATGTTGTGTTCCACCTCGACATTGCCATCATGAGTGAATGAACTGTCCTCCCGTACTTTAGGTCGCCAACCATGAAGATATTCAGGTTGTCGAGTGTTCCCTGCGTTTTTCTTATGGAGTAGAGATCAAGCATAGTCTGTGTGGGATGCTGGTTTGCACCGTCACCTGCATTAATCACAGGTACTGAAGAAATTTCGCTGGCGTATCTTGCACTGCCCTCGATCGGGTGTCTCATTACAATAAGATCGCTGTAGCTGCTTACCATTTTTATGGTATCATGAAGGGTTTCTCCCTTGGATACGCTCGTGACACCGGCGTCTGTGAACCCCACTATCTTTCCACCCAGTCGGTTTATGGCGCTTTCGAAGCTGAGCCTGGTTCGGGTTGACGGCTCAAAAAATAGGGTTGCTATCACCTTGCCTTCGAGAAGCCTGCTAACAGGGTTCTTTTCGAATTCGACGGCATGGTCAAGAATATTCATGATCTCCCCCGTGCTTAAATCATCTATAGAAACCAAACTTCTGTTTTTCATTGCTTTGGCTGATTAGGGATAAGGTTGTAGGCCCAGAACAAATTTATTCAAGAAGAGCCTAGGGAAGGATGTGTGTTGATAATTAACTAACAACTTTCAAAGGTACCATTTATCAGAAAGTGCCCTTGAGGAGATACTTCATATCGTTTATTCTGTCGAGCGCTGAAAGTATCCTTTCTCCCGATGTACGTTTGAAAGTAATCGTCAAACGGCATTCCAGACCAAAAAACTGTTCCGATTGGCCGGCCTCCTCCTCTTTAATTAATTTCATTACATCGTTTATTGAAGAGTAGGGAAACGTTAGTTCATAATGATCCTGGACATGATGCTCCAATATTTCATTATTAATCAGGGCGAATTCAGCTGCAGTCCTGTAGGCATTAATCAACCCGCTGACTCCAAGAAGTTTGCCTCCGAAGTACCTTACCACGACAATAAGAATATTGGTTACCTGGAAGGCATTTATTTGTCCAAGAATAGGTTTTCCTGCGCTGCCGGAGGGTTCTCCGTCATCATTAACCCTGTAATTGGTCCTTTCGTGCCCGAGCATCCAGGCGTAACAATGATGCCTTGCGGAGTGATGCTCCTTTTTTACCTGTGCGAGAATGCTTTTGATTTCTTCCTGATCCGAAACAGGGTAAGCCAGTGAAATAAACCTGCTTCCTTTTTCCTTGTAGAGGCCTTCTGAAAATGATTTGATGGTCTGGTAGGTATCCGGTTCCATGAATAAAATAAAGCTGAAGAACTTCCGTTGATACTATGGTGCAATATTAGCCATATTATGTCAGGAAGGTTTTCGTGTAATACGAAAAATGATACTTTTGTTTAAAAAAGAAATCAGAAATGGGCGTGTTACTGGATGAAAAAGACCTTAGAAAGCTGATAGTTATAGGCGACAGGATTCTAATAAAACCAAAGATTCCGCAGGCAAAGACAAAGAGTGGATTATACCTGCCGCCCGGTGTAAATGAGAATGAAAAAGTTCAGATAGGCTATGTCGTCAAGGTTGGACCAGGCTATCCGATACCTTCGGTAACCGATGCCGATGAACCCTGGAAAGGCGGAACAGAAGAACCAAAATATGTTCCCCTGCAGCCCAAAGAGGGAGATCAGGCAGTCTACCTTCAGAACAGCGCCATTGAGATTGAGTTCAATAAGGAGAAATATATCGTCGTTCCGCAGTCGGCAATTCTTCTGCTTTTAAGAGATGACGGACTTTTTGAATAAAAACTGGCAAATGGAAAATGAATACCTGAGTAGAAAAAAGATTCTGATTGTCGAGGATGACGTGTCAAGCAGGCTCTATCTTAACAAGATTCTTGAAAAGACCGGGGCATCGCTTATTAGCGCCTGCGATGGAAAAGAAGCCATTGAAGCAGCCAAAGCCAATCCTGACATCGATATAATTCTAATGGATATTCAGCTTCCCCTTATCGATGGCTACGGAGCAGCAAAGGTCATCAGGGAATTAAGGAAGAATGTCATTATCATAGCCCAGACCGCTTACAGCCTTCTTGGCGACCGTGAGAAAATAATCGCATCAGGTTTTGATGATTATGTAGTCAAACCCATATTTCCCCAGCAGCTGATAGAGAAGCTTACAAAATTTTCCAGAAAAATCTGAGTAAAAGAAATACAATCTACTCAGGATAAGCAGATAGCTGCCTGAATTCATATCCAAACTGTTCAATCTCGCCTTTCCATCTCTCCCTTTCAATCCTCGCCGGAACACCATTAAGCAGGGCGCTTCTCATAATTGAATCACCTGACAATATGTCAAAAGGCATCAGTTTATATTCATACTCATAAGGCGGATCATTGAATTTAAGCGATCCGGGAGGAGTGGTCTCAATTACTGCCGAAAAGACCTCATAGGCAGTCAGTACGGGCAGAAAAACGGCCGGATCAGTAACATGTATCTGGAGGCCATTGCACACCTGGCCCGCATACTTGTTGAATGTCGGAATGAAATTATGAACTCTGAATACACACCCGGGAATCTTCCTTCTGTCAAGGTTGTTCTTCAGCTTCTCTGCATCAATATAAGGAGCTCCGGATAATTCGAAAGGTATGGTTGTTCCCCTTCCTTCCGACATATTGAGCGCCTCTGCAAGAACCATCCCCGGATAAACAATTGCTGTCCTGATGGTAGGCATATTGGGTGAAGGAAGTATCCAGGGCAAACCGGTCTGATCAAACAATGACTGCCTTCGCCAGTTCTTCATCCATACAATGTTAAGCGAACAGTTTATGCCGTGTTTTTCCCTGATCCACAAAGCCATTTCTCCAAGTGTCATCCGGTGGCAGAGAGGAATAGAAGCGCCGCCGACGAATGTGAAATAATCCTCCTTAAGCACCGGCCCGTCGAACTGAATCAGGCCTATAGGGTTTGGCCTGTCAAGGATCCATACAGGTATTCCGGCTTTGGCGCATGCTTCCATGCAAAGTTTAACGGTCCAGACATAAGTGTACAGACGTGCTCCCACGTCCTGAAGATCAATAACAAATGCATCCAGTCCGGCAAGCATTTCTGAAGTGGGTTTCCTGTGCTCCCCGTACAGGCTGTGAACGGGAATACCATACAGTGGATGAACCGAACTGCGCCATTCTATCATATTGTCCTGTGTTTGTCCGTAAAGTCCGTGCTGGGGACCAAACACTGAAGCAAGGGTACAGTCGGCTTTATTTCGGAAAATTGTCGTTATATGGGTATAGTCAGATGCAATGCTCGGAGCGTGGCAAAGTACTCCAACTCTTTTCCCAACGAGTTCCCCGGGAGTATCATGTCGTATCTGGTCGAGTCCTGTTTGAGTCATGGTATAATATTATGATGCTGAGCTGATTTAACTATCTTTAACGGGTAACCCCATAATTGCCCTTTCAAAATTAAGCTAAAGTAAATATTCTTTTTTAAGTTTATAACCCCGTTAATACTGATCTGCCTTATGAGAAAATTTCTTCTTTTTGCATTCATTACCATCCACTTGTATGCGACCGGTCAAAAGCAGCCTCTGGACCATTCGGTCTACGACAGCTGGAAAAGTATCAATCAGTCGGTTATCTCACCCAACGGCAGCTGGGTTGCCTTTACGGTCAATCCGCAGGACGGGGATGGCTGGCTTTATATAAGCGATATCCTGGATGGACTTAAGGACTCAGTGGCACGCGGCGGATCTCCTCATTTTTCACCGGGCTCTGACTATGTGGCATACACCGTATCGCCCACAGCAGCAGAAACCAGGCAGGCTAAGAGGAAGAAGCTTAAGGAGGAACTAATGCCAAAACAGAGTCTGGAGATCAGAAAACTGCCCGGGAATGAAATATTTTCTGCAACGAGGGTTAAATCTTTTTCTGTTGCGGAAGAAAAATCCCCCTGGATGGCCTATCACATGGAAAAGCCCCTTCCTGAAAAGGAGGCTGCAGATTCATCGAAGACCGTCAGCGGTAATATGGCTGGGAAGGACAGGAAAAAAGAATCGAAAGGCAGCGAACTCGTTGTCTTTAATCCACTTTCCAACACAAGTTTCAACTTTCCTGATGTCACAGAGTATGTAGTGGCAAAAGGCGGAAATTCAATCAGTTTTATCCAGGAACTTCCCGATACCTCCTTAACCACAGGCTACAGAGTAAGTTCATTTGATTGCAACAAGGGGATTCAAATAACGCTTTTTGAAGGCAGGGGCAGTGTTATAAAAATAACAACGGACAGGTTCGGTTTTCAAACCTCATTCCTTTATTCCTCCGATACTTCAAAAACGAAAGTCTATGCACTTTTTCTTTCACGGTCTTTCGCGAATTCAACTTCTATAGTTGACACGAGTAGCAGGTCGATGCCACCAGGCTGGGCAGTTAGCGAAAACAGCGATATGGTTTTCTCGGAAAATGGGAAAAGACTGTTTTTCGGTACTTCCCCAAAACCAGTCAAAGAGCCTGAAGACACACTGCTGTCAGAGGAGAAGTACAAACTCGATATCTGGTCATGGACCGACGGCCAGATTCAGCCACAGCAGAAAAAACAGCTCGACAGGGAACTCAAGAGAGTATATCAGGCTGTTTATCATACTGATAAGAATGTTATGTATCAGATTGCCGATAAAACAATGCCTGAACTCAGGCTGAATTTTAAATCAGATTGCGAATTTGCACTTGGTACGTCCGATCTCGAATATCAGAAATCATCTTCTTGGGATTCAAGGAATTACGCCGACTATTACATAGTAAGCCTTGAAACAGGAGAGAAAAGGCTCATTCTCAAAAAATATCCTTCGCAGGTTCAGCTATCTCCGGACGGAAATTTTGTGGCTGCATGGTCGCCCGAAGAAATGAGCTGGAGCCTGATGTCGCGGGAGGGAGAACTTCTTCGTCAGGTAACACTGCCGGAGAATGTGCCCCTGCATAATGAGCTTCATGACAGTCCGTCTGATCCTTCACCATACGGTCTTGCAGGATGGACAGAAAGGGACAGGAACATTCTGATCTATGACAGATTTGACATCTGGTCGGTAAATACAGGAAAATCTGAGGAGCCCGTGAACCTCACCAATGGTTTTGGCAGGTTGAATAATATCCGGTTCCGGTATGTGAAAACTGATCCTGAGGCCGAGTTTATTCCGGCCGGGGAAAGAATGCTCCTTTCGGCTTTTGATAACAACAGCAAGGAGAGCGGATTCTTTTCGGTCAAGCCCTTTAATAAGGATGTCCCTGAAAAACTGATACTTGAAAAGGCCGTGTTCTCTGGTGGAGTTACTAAAGCAAAAAACAGCGACGTGATAATCTGGAGGAAAGAGTCGGTTGATGTTTCTCCTGAACTTTTTGCAAGTGATATGAAGTTCACCAGGCCGGTGAGGCTGTCTGTAACAAACCCCCAGCAGAAAAATTTCAACTGGATGTCTGCTGAGCTTGTGGAATGGACCTCCTTTGACAACCAGACGCTTAGCGGAATATTATACAAACCCGAGAATTTTGATCCATCCGGTAAGTATCCCCTGATTGTTTATTTCTATGAGCGCAGTTCAGACGGATTATTCAGCTATTTCCCGCCTTCACCCAGTGCATCAATAATTAACAGATCTTATTCGGTAAGCAACGGCTATCTTCTTTTCGTTCCGGACATAATATACACGACAGGTTACCCGGGAGAAAGCTGCTATAATGCCGTGGTTAGCGGAACCCAGACGCTTCTGGACAGGTATGATTTCATTGACAGGAACAGGCTGGGCCTTGACGGACAAAGCTGGGGCGGTTATCAGATAGCCTGGCTTGTAACCCGGACTGACATGTTCAGATGCGCCTTTGCTGGAGCCCCTGTAAGCAACATGACAAGTGCCTATGGAGGCATCAGATGGGAATCGGGAATGAGCAGGATGTTTCAGTACGAAAAGACCCAGAGCAGGATAGGGGGCACACTTTGGGAGAAGCCGATGCAGTATATCGAGAATTCAGCATTGTTCTATGTTCCGAAAATTAACACACCTTTGCTTATAATGCATAATGATGCTGACGGGGCCGTTCCCTGGTATCAGGGTATTGAATTGTTCATGGCCCTCCGGCGGCTGGAAAAACCGGCATGGATGCTATCGTATAATGATGAGGCGCACAATCTGGTAAAAAGACCAAACAAGAAAGACCTTTCAATAAGAAAAATGCAATTCTTTGACCATTACCTTATGGACAAGGATATGCCTTACTGGATGAAAAACGGTTTGTCTCAGACTGAGAAAGGAAAGATCGATGGTTATGAACTGATTAAAGACAACTTATATTAATCCCGGAGAATTCATGGAATACTTAATTCGTCAAAAACGCTAATCATTAACCTTTTACCAGTTTAAAACGATTTTAAAAATTTACAACCAAAAGTATACCAATGAGAAAAAGAATATCATTCACCGGCTGGGCTGTAATGGTCTTGACAGCTTTTGTATTATCATGTACCGGTGGTGGGACAGAAGGTGACTTAATCATCCTGGAAACAACCGATCTCCATGGTGTTGTGCTTCCATACGATTTCATGGAACAGCAGAAAATGGATGTCTCACTGGCTTCCATAGCTTCATATGTAAAAAAGGCACGAAGCGGCTCTGCTCAGGTGATTCTTCTGGATAACGGCGATAATCTTCAGGGACAGCCATCGGTCTATTATTATAATTTCATCGATACAGTATCTCCTCATATAAATGCAGCAGCTTTCAATTCGCTGGAATATGATGCAATTACTGTTGGAAACCATGATATTGAGGCAGGTCATTCTGTCTACGACAGGCTGGTCAGGGAATACAATTTTCCTTTGCTGGCTGCTAATGCAGTTAATAAATCAACCGGCAAGCCCTATTTCGAGCCATTTACAATTATAGAAAAGAAAGGTATCAGAGTTGCAGTATTTGGGATGGTGACACCGTTAATCCCTCAATGGCTGCCACCGGAATTGTATTCCGGAATAGAATTTCGGGATATGCTCGAAACCGCAAAAAAATATATACCGCTGATAAAGAAGGAAAAACCCGACCTGATAGTGGGACTTTTTCATTCGGGATGGGATGAAAGGGATGATGTAAGCAGCGGCGGAAGCCATTATGACAAAAATGGTGTAGCAGCAATAGCACATAATGTACCTGGCTTTGACGTGATCCTTTGTGGACATAACCACAATGTTATCAATACTACGATTATCAATTCTGAAGGCGATAGTGTGCTTATACTTGAAGGAGGGAGCCGGGCGCAAAAGATCGCCAGAGTCGACGTACGTTTAGTCAGGAACAGTACCACCGGAAAGATTCAGCCGGTAATCAAAGGCTCAATCGTGGATGTCAGGGATTACGATCCTGACCCTGAATTTATAAGGAATTTCCAGGAACATGACGCTGATGTGAAAAAATATGTAAGCAAGGTTATAGCACATTCTGAGGCGAACATGTCGTCGAGGGATTCATATTTTGGCTCGTCTCCATTTGTGGATATGGTTCATTCAATTCAGTTAGAGATCACCGGAGCTGACATTTCCTTCTCAGCTCCGCTCTCCTTCGATGTAAACATACCGGCAGGACCGGTCACGGTAGGCGATATGTTCAAGCTGTACCGGTTTGAGAACATGCTCTATACCATGTGGATGACCGGTTCGGAGATAAAGAAGTATCTTGAGTATTCTTATTCCGACTGGCTTAATACAATGAAGGGTCCCGGTGATAATCTTCTGAAATTCCAGAGGACAAAAGACGGGAAGATACTTATAAGGAACGGTGAAGCCTGGCTTAAGAATCAGCCTTACAATTTTGACTCGGCAGCCGGCATCGATTATATTGTTGATGTCAGCAAGCCAGAGGGCAAAAGGATAACAATCAAGTCATTTTCAGATGGCACTCCGTTTGAGTTGAACAAGCGATATAATGTTGCCGTTAATTCATACAGGGGAAACGGGGGAGGAGGCCATTTTACATCCGGGGCCGGAATTCAGGCTGGAAGACTGCCGGAAAGGCTTGTAAGCTCGACTGATAAGGACCTGAGGTACTACATATTGGTTAATCTGGAGAACCGGAAAACAATCAGGCCAGTTGCACTAAATAACTGGAGGATAGTTCCGGAAGCATGGGTAAAGACAGCAATGATGAGGGATTATGAGTTGTTATTTGGAAAATAAAGCTGTGACTATCACGTTCTGAATTATGAATAAAGTAAAAGAAATAAGTCCCGAAGGACTTGAGTTGCCGCTGGTTGAAGAATTCTTCACGATTCAGGGAGAAGGATATCATTCAGGAGAGGCAGCGTGGTTCATCAGGCTGGGTGGCTGTGATGTTGGCTGCAACTGGTGCGATTCGCGCTTTACGTGGGATCCTGCCATGCATCCTCTGGTTCCGACGGAAATGATTGTTGAGCATGCTATTGGCTCAGGTTCAAAATCAGTGATTGTTACTGGTGGCGAACCTTTGATGTGGAATCTTGAACTCCTGTGCAACGGGTTGAAAAAAGCAGGCCTGAGCACATTTATCGAGACGTCGGGTGCATACAGACTAAGTGGATTATGGGATTGGATATGCCTGTCGCCGAAAAAAAACATGCCTCCGAAAGGAGATATCTGCCTTAAAGCAGATGAACTTAAAGTAATTATTGAAAGCAGAGATGATTTTGAATGGGCTGAGAAATACAGGAAACTGGTCGGACCCAGTTGCAGGCTCTACCTCCAGCCGGAATGGAAACGATTCAGGACTGTTATTCCCGAAATCGTCAGCTATGTCAAAGAGAATCCCTACTGGAAAATCTCCCTGCAGACACACAAATACATGCATATTCCCTAGGATGAAAAAAGGGCTGATCACACTTGCTGCTTTCCTGCTGATTTCATTTATTTCTCCAAATCAATGCTATTCGCAGAAGTACCACACTACCTCGGTCAAAGCCCTTAAGTACTATAAGGCAGGAATGACTGCCTTTGACTATATTGATTACATAAATGCCGAAAACTATTTCAAGCAGGCTATTGACACGGATGAGAACTTTTTTGAGGCTTATATGATGCTCGGCGAACTGCTCTCCAAACAAAAGAGATACGGAGAGGCAGCCGGAAACTTTCAGAAAGCCGTCAGGCTCGATTCTACAGTCTACATGCCTGTCTTTTTCAACATGGCTACAGCTGAACTGATGTCGGGCGATTATGAAAAGGCACTCGTTCATTACAAAGTATATCTGGCTCAGGAAAAGATATCAGAAAAGAACAAGGCACTTGCAATCAGGAACATCATAAACTGTGAGTTTGCCATAGAAGCAGTTAAAAATCCTGTTCCTTTCAGCCCGGAAAGCGTTGGTGATGGCATAAACACGATTCATGATGAATATTGGCCCTCTATTACCGCCGACGGACAGACTCTGATGTTTACACGCCAGACAAAACCAGGAGAAAATGTTCTCAGAAGAGGTATTTCACAGGAGGATTTTTATGTCAGCTTCTTGCAGGAGTCAGTCTGGAAAGAAGCTGTGAATGCAGGCAGTCCGTTGAATACAAGTCAGAATGAGGGGGCACAGAGTCTTTCATCCGACGGTAACTACATGTATTTCACTGCATGCGACCGTTCAGGAGGATTAGGAAGCTGCGACATTTTCTTCTCTTCGTTCAGCAATGGTCGCTGGTCAATACCTGTCAACCTTGGAAGTCCTGTTAATTCATCCTTCTGGGAAAGCCAGCCCTCTGTCAATGCCGACGGGCGGATGTTGTTCTTCTCAAGCAACAGACCAGGGGGCATGGGCGGAAAGGATCTTTATTTTTCAGTCTGGAAATCGAACGGAAAATGGAGCTTTCCCCGGAATATGGGAGACAAGGTAAATACTCCGGGTGACGAGATGTCCCCATTTATACATTTTGACGGCAGAACTCTTTATTTTGCTTCTGACGGCCGGCCCGGGATGGGTAGCTCAGATATCTATTTCACAAGGATGCTGGAAGATACAACATGGACCGAGCCGGTAAACCTGGGTTATCCCATTAATACTTACAACGATGAGATGGGGCTTACAATAGAATCAGGAGGTGAAAAAGCTTATTTTTCATCGAAAAGGGACGATAAAGGAGGAAAGGACATTTACTCTTTCAGGCTGCATGAGGCTGTTCAGCCTGATCCTGTTGCATATATAAAGGGAAAAGTCACCGACAAAGTAACCGGTCAGATGCTTGTTGCCGAATATGAGCTGATAAACCTGACAACCGGTAAATCAGTCTTCAACAACCAGACTGACGCTAAAGGTAGTTTCCTTGTTTGTCTTCCGTCCGGAAATAATTACGGCCTTAATATAAGCAAGGACGGTTATCTTTTTTATTCTGAGAATTTCATGCTGGAGGGAACTCATTCGGTCTTTCAGCCTTTCATTAAAAATATTATGCTTAGCCCGTTCAGGGTTGGGGAAAAGATGCTTCTTTCCAATGTTTTCTTTGAAGTCGATTCGTGGCAGCTTAAAAAGGAATCCATTACTGAACTTAACATGCTGTCTGATCTATTGAAGAACAACATGGAACTCAGGATTGAAATAGGAGGGTATACCGATTCCACAGGGTCAGATGAATACAATCTTAACCTTTCCGAAAAGAGGGCTCTTGCAGTGGTCGATTTCCTTATGGGCAGCGGTATCCCGCAGGGCAGGCTGACTTACAGGGGATATGGAAATGCTTCGCCTGTTGGAGATAATGTTACCTCCGAAGGACGAAAACTCAACAGGCGTACCGAGGTTCAGATTACGGAGTACCAAAAATAGAACAGCTGCTCTGGAAGGGCAGCTGTTCAGGACTCATGCATTGGCATGCAGACATTGAAATTGACTTTTCTTCTAATATCAGGTGGAGCTCATAGTTCTTGAACATTTGTTAATTGAATTATCGCTGTTTGCAGCCGGCGTTACTGGGATGGAGAAATAAATGGAAGAACCTGTATTTCCATTGTTTTCAATCCAGAACGATCCATCCATCATCCGGATCAGCTTTCGCGCAAGGGCCATGCTTACAGCCATATGGATGTCGTCATACTTCGAAAGGGATTCTGACAAATCCCTGCTTTGAAGGAACTCCCTGCATTTCAGGAAACCCTGCCCTGAATCTGTAATACAGAACTTGAGATGGCCTTCAGCAATATTATAGCCGACTTTAATGTACCCTGATTCCGTGTTGCTCAAAGCGATTTGGAATAAATTGCGAATTACCCTTGTCACCCTGTTCGCATCAAATAGGCAGTCAGGACTCTGGCAGGTCACGTTGTCGGATACAAACAGAAGATCCTTGTATCTTTCTTTTTTTAGTATTTCCCTGAACTCTGAAAAAAGACTCGCGAACATCTCACCCGTGTGAACAATCCCTGGTTCCGAAATTGAATCACCCGAATCAATGATTGCGGAATCCAGAAAATTGTCAAAGAGTGAAATTATCTGTTCGCAAGAATTGTAGATATGATTGCTGAATTCTTCCTTTTCGGGTTCACAGTATTCCTTTTTGTTCATCATAAAAGAGAAAGCAACTATTGCGTTCATCTGTGTCCTCATCTCGCGCGATAACTCAGTCAGTAATGTGGAACAGTCGGATACTGGTTCAATCATATGATCAGCGTTTCTGGCCTGATCCCTACGCACCGGAACCGGTTCACCCGAATCACCCTTCATATGCCCAAATAGGTCGAACATTTTAATCCTGTTAAGGTTTGAGGGACAATTATTTAAGGTACCTGAGAATTTTCTTTGCTTCTTTTCTGTAGATGGTCCTTGAATCTTCGATTGTTGTCAGCTGGTTAACAGCCTTTCCTTTTTCACCTGTCTTTAAATAGCACAAGGCAAGGTACCACTGTGCATGATCAATATAGAAGTTGTTATTATCTTCTATGACTTTTGAAAATGAGCCGCTTGCTTCAGGATAATTCTGGGTTTCGAAGTTTGAAATACCGTTAAGCAGCTCCGTATGCATATCGCCCGGATTGTCTTCAAGTACCCTGGAGAAGTAGATTGCGGCATTCCTGTAGTCCCTTACGTTGTAGTATTCCACCGCAAGCAGGAAATTATCTGAACTTGTTGCCATGTTTGCCGAACGGGATATTGTGGCCACCTCGTACGGTTTGTAGTAACGACTTATTATCTCGTCGCTGTCAGGCTTGCCTCGTGATAGCACCGCGATGCTTCCTATTATAACCAGGCTGGTTATTACGGCAGCGTACCTTATATTCAGCGGTTTCCTGGGTTTTGCTTCAGGTACCGGCTCCTTTCTCTGCTTCTCAATCGCATTCAGTTTGTTGCGCAGATTCATAATATTCCGGTCCTTCAGAATCATTTCGGTTCTGTTGCGCAACTCAACTTCCCGGCGAAGCTTCTCATTGCCATCCAATTCTTTCCTGAACCATTCCTTTTCCGCTTCATCCATTTCCCCGGCATTGTACCGTTCGATAAAGTATGAAAAATCAATTGTTTTCATAGCAATATTAATTTTAGAAATATATTCAATCATCATCTATTCAGACCGGTAGCAAATGCATCCATGATGCACGGGCCAAAGCGCTCCGAATGCTATTCCGCTGCCGGGCAATAAATTCAATCAGCCCGGCTGAAATTTAAGTAACCAAAAACAACCACTTACCATTTCAACAGTACCCTGCCTTCACTAAAGCAGGATACGCCAGTTATATATTGTCAGATCTTAACAGGAGGCAATGATGGTTTCAGAATAGGATCAGAATCACCGCCTTTTACACAGATCATTTCTTCAACTGTCAGAGCATAGACATCAAGATTCACATCGGAGTTTTTTACGTTCAGGGTTTTCATAGTGCTGATTTTTTGTTTCATTGATACTTATTTCGAGTAATTCGCAATTTTCAGGTCAAATTCTATGTATCATGTCGGAACACCCCGTTTTGTGACAATGAAAATTGAATTATTTTTAATAAATTTTCTTAATTCAAGATAATCAGTAATATACAAAACAGAAAAAATGGACACTCAGGCCTTCATAATAACATTTTTTGTAAACTTGCGTTTTGGCACTGGGGAGAGACAAATAAATCAGCGACCTTGATGTTTTCAGGCATCTTTATAAAGTCATTATTGTTATTTTACATTTCTACTGTCAGTTTTCAACAGGAATTTGCAGTCACAGATTCCGGTCAGGAACTGGCCGGATTGAATGAAGCCTTTCATGCAACAATAGCTGCGGGTGACACAGCCGGATCGAGGGATCTGCTTTATTCAATTCTGAAGATTCTCAGGGAGGATCGGCCTGACAATATTACCGTCTCAAATTCACAGTATTATATTGGTGTTTATTATCTATTGAACGGCAGGAACAAGGAAGCTGTCAACTGGCTTGGATCGTCAATATCGATCCGCGAACAGACAAAGACTGTCGACAAGGTGTATGCAAAGAGCCTCTTTAATCTGGCTCTGGCACACTCCAGACGCGGAGATTTCAAGAAGATGGAAGAAAGCATACTCAAATCTCTTGATGCTGAAAAGACTCTGCATGGAGATAATAGTCCAGAACTTCTGGATGGTTATTCTGCATTGACAGGGGCCTGCATCAGCCTTAAGGATTACAGCCGGGCCATAGAATCAGGGAACAAGGCACTCGACCTTATAGGGGAGAAAAAGAATGAGCATATTAATGAAATGGCGATTCTTTATGTGAATATCGGGATAAGCCATGCCTTTCTTTCTGACTATGCAAAAGCGGTACTGTTCCTTGAGAGGGCAGAATCGTTGTACCGGAACAATTCCCTTCCAAAGGATGAAAACTATATTAACCTGCTTAATAGCCTTGCCTCGAATTACTATTTCCTGGGACAGCTTGAAAAATCAGAACAGTATTTCAACAAAGGTTTTAGTTATATAAGCTTGGCAAATTCGGATCTTTCGCTTAATTTCTTAAACAGCTTTGCAATTAACATGGGAAATGCAGGAGAAACTGTTAAGGGGGAGGAACTCCTGGCCGGCTCACTTGACAAGGCCGGAAAGATCTTTGGTCAAAGCTCAAGGGAATACTGCGAGGTTCTCAGGAACTACGCCGATTATCACAGAAGTTACAAACTGGATTTAGGGAAATCATTGGTATTATTTGAAAAGTGCATTGAATTACTTAAGGACAATGAAGAGGATTTTGCTTTGAATGAATCGGTTCTGCTGGGATATGCACAGGCACTTTCAGAAAGTGGGGATAATGAAAAAGCTCTTGGGATAATTCAGAACCTTCTTTTTGAAGGCAGGAAAGTGACAGATGGAGGTTCAGGACTTGAAAATCCCGATCAGGGTCTTATTGAACCAACCCAATGGTCATTAAAGCTGCTTAAGGCGAAATACCGGATACTTCACGGCATCTATGGAAAAAAGTATGATCAGAGCTACCTGCTGGCTGCAGCAGGAACGTCCGAACTGATTGTTTCCCTGATCGAACAGATAAGGATAAGTATAAGCGAAGAAGAGAGCAGGCTCGTACTCGGCGACAGGTTCAGGGATTCCTATCTGCATGCCATCCGCGATCTTGACCTGTGCTACCGTAAAACCGGCGACACCAGATATCTTCACAAGGCTTTTGAGTATTCCGAAAAATCGAAGGTTGCCGGCCTTCTGGCTTCAACAAGGGAACTCAGGGCCACAGAGTTTCATATTCCTGAAGAAACTGCAGAACTGGAGCGCAGGCTTAAAATGGAAATTGGATTCTATGAAGCCAGAATAAATGCAGAAGGATCAAAGAAGGAAAGTGATGAATCTCTTACAGAGGAATGGAAGGAACTTCTGCTATCCGCCACACAGCGGCGGGATTCTCTGATAACTGTTTTCGAACGGATGTATCCTGGTTATTATCTTATCAAATACAATACGGAGGTTATTTCACCGGAAAAGATCCCGGGCATTTCAGGAAGGAACACAAACTACCTTAACTATGTAGTGTCCGACAGCCTCCTTCATATTTTTGTTGCAAACAGGAAGCACCTCCGGCTTGTTACAGTAAACATCGATTCATCATTTTTCAGTGATATCAGACAGTTCCGTTCTCTTCTGTCGGAACCTGACAATAATGCCCGGACAGGTTTTGACAGATACCTTTCAACTGGTTACAGTCTTTACCGCACAGTCCTTGAGCCAGTGAAGGAATACCTGATTTCCAACAGACTGCTGATCTCTCCCGACAATATTCTTTCATACATACCATTTGAAGCACTGCCTGTGAGCAATGAGGCTGGGACCATGGCCATGTTCAGCGAAATCCCTTATGTTCTTCAAGATTACATCGTTTCTTATACCTATTCTGCAACAATGCTTGCTGAATCCGTCAGCAACGATCACAGCCTCTCAAACTCTCTTGTAGCCTTTGCCCCAAGCTATAACGGCAGGATCGATGTTGACTCACTGATGAAATCAAGGCAATCAAGGGTATCAACCCTGTACGATCTTAAATTTGCCAGGACTGAGGCTGAATATGTTGCAGAATTGACAGGAGGCAGGCTTTATCTCGACAATAACGCGAGAGAATCGGTTTTTAAAACCGTTGCAGCGGAATATGATATAATTCATCTTGCAATGCATACCTTATTGAACGACCAGGATCCGATGCATTCCAAGATGATTTTTTCGCAGGATAATGATTCTCCGGAGGACGGCAACCTTAATACATGGGAGGTTTATGGTATTCCGCTTAAGGCAAAGATGGTTATGCTCAGCTCCTGCAACACCGGAAGCGGTTCCCTGCATTCAGGTGAGGGAATACTGAGTCTTGCCAGGGGCTTCGTTTACTCAGGATCCAGGTCGGTTGTAATGTCTATGTGGGAAATAGAAGATCGGTCGGGTGCAGAGATAGTAAATAATTACTACTGGAACATCAAGCAAGGCGCGTCCAAAAGCAGGGCATTACGAAAGGCAAGGCTTTACTATCTCAGAAATTCCGACATGCTGCGCTCTCACCCATATTTCTGGTCGTCGCTGGTTATTTACGGTAACAATACGCCGATTTATTTTTCTCTATGGCTGAAGGTTGCTGCAGTGCTGCTTTTACTTATTATTCCCGCTATACTGTTACTGATTTATCGAAAATCAAGATAATCCTTGTATTCCGGGTCAGACTTCACCAGCTCCATCAGCGCTTCTTTGCTCAGGTATTTCTTCCTCCTTGCGTAGGTTTCACTCTTGAGATTCATTTTTACAGCAATCTCCGGGTATGAAAATCCTTCGGAGAACAGTGAAAGGATAGTCTGTGCATCATCGCTAAGTTTTCTGAACGCCCGGCTTACTATGCTTTCAAGAAGTAAGCCAGGATCATCACCTTCTTCATTATCAGGAAAATCACAATCTATTCCGGTATTTCTCATCTTTTTTCTCAGATGGGCATTCCATACATTCCTTGCAATGCCGTAAAAATAACCTCTGAGGTCAGTCGTGAGCCTGAAATTATTTGACGTAATCTGACGATATAGTGTTATAATGGATTCCTGGAACACATCAGGGACATCGGACTCCGACCCGCTATTTCTGAGCACAAGATGCCTTACTGTCTCAAGGTAATTATCATAGAGCCAGTTCAGTATCTGATCATCCTGTTGCCGGATTCCATCTACTATCGTACTATCTGAGATTCTTCGGAACAATTGCCGATTTTTTGCCCGGATAAATTGACAAATATACAATTTCCCGCGACCGAAAGTATCGAACTGTCAGCGCGGCAGTTACGCAAATTAACAATTTAAGGCATTTCTGATAAATATTAAATATATTTACTCCTCTTAATTAAACGTTTAGGGACTGTAAAATGTTATTCCCTTTTGTAAAACAATATGATGCAATGGATTGTGGCCCCGCGTGCCTCAAGATGATAGCGGCATATCATGGGAAAAATTTCACAATCGATTATTTGCGAAAGAAATGCTTCATAACAAAAGAGGGCGTATCATTCCTTGGATTATCTGAAGCTGCAGATACTGCCGGGTTCAGGACTATGGGTGTCAAAATACCCTTTGAAGCGCTTCAGGAAAAAATAGCACTGCCATGTATAGTTCACTGGCGTCAGAAGCACTTCGTGGTTGTTTACAGGATTAAGAAAGGAAAAATATATGTAGCAGACCCTGCCACAGGACTTGTCACCTTTACACAGGCTGAATTCGAAAAGAACTGGGCCAACACTATGGTCGACGGAAAGCCAGCCGGCCTGGCCCTTACTGTTGAACCGACTCCTTCTCTTTACAACCTCGATGACCAGCCGGAAAAGAAAGGAGGCTTCAGGTTTCTTCTTAAATACTTCAGACTGTACAGGAAATATTTTGGTCAGCTTCTCCTGGGGCTTCTTATTGGGAGCTGCATCCAGCTTATTTTTCCCTTCCTGACCCAATCAATAATTGACATCGGAATCAATAATAATGATCTGGGATTTATTTACCTGATCCTCTTTGCACAACTGGCGCTAATTCTTGGCAGAATGTCGGTTGAATTCATCCGAGGATGGCTCCTCCTTCACATTGGATCAAGAGTGAATGTTGCCGTGGTTTCGGGCTTTCTGAACAAGCTGATGTCACTTCCAGTTGCCTTTTTTGAAACAAGGCTCACAGGCGATATTATTCAGCGAATTGATGACAACAACAGGATCGAGGAGTTTCTTACATCAGCCAGCCTTAGTATATTGTTTTCATTTGTGAATCTTGTTGTGTTCGGCATCGTGCTTGCTGCCTTCAGTCTGAAAATATTCCTGATTTTCCTTGTGGGAACATGCCTGTATATTTTGTGGGTTTCCCTTTTTCTCAAACCGAGGGCGCAGCTGGATGATATCCGGTTCAGGGAAATGTCGGTTTCAAGTTCGAAGCTGATAAACATCATCAACGGAATGCAGGAGATAAAACTGACTCAAAGCGAGACAAGCAAGCGCTGGGACTGGGAAGGACATCAGGCATCCCTGTTCGCCCTTAAGGTTAAAGGACTCGGGCTTATTCAGTATCAGTCGGCCGGTGCCACTCTTGTCAATGAGGTAATGAATATTTTCATAACGATTTTTGCAGCCACGGCGGTCCTCAAGGGACAGATGACTCTGGGTATGATGCTTGCCGTTCAGTTTATAATAGGACAGCTAAATATTCCTGTAAACCAGATCATTGGATTCTTTCGCATGTCGCAGGATGCCAGGATCAGTCTCGACCGTCTTGCTGAGGTTCATAACATGGATGACGAGGAACCTTCTCCCCAGGACAAGCTTCAGCAAATGCCGGACGACAGGACCATAAGGATAAACAGTCTTTCTTTTCAATATGAAGGTCCCCGTTCGCCATATGCCCTGAAGGATATCAGCCTTGATATTGACCCTGGCCGGACAATAGCAATTGTTGGTACAAGCGGCAGCGGAAAGACAACTCTCCTGAAGATGCTTCTTGGATTCTATCAGCCGGTGGGCGGAAGTATAACTGTCGGCGGAACAAGCCTGTCAGACATCAGTTTGCGGTTCTGGAGAAAAAAGACTGGAGCAGTAATGCAGGATGGATTCCTCTTTCCCGACACAATAGCGGGCAATATAGCCCCGGGGGCTGCGGCAATTGACGAGGCCCGGCTTCGCGATGCGGTCGAAACAGCCAATATAAGAGAATTCATTGAATCGCTCCCGCTGGGATACAACACAAAGATCGGTGCAAATGGTCACGGCCTCAGTCAAGGCCAGAAACAGAGATTGCTGATAGCCCGGGTAGTATACAAGGATCCGGAGATAGTCCTGTTCGACGAAGCCACGAATTCTCTCGATGCAAATACTGAAAAAGCCATAGTTGAGAACTTGTCGGATTTCTTCAGAAATAAAACGGTCATTATTGTCGCCCATCGTTTGAGTACTGTCAGGAATGCTGATAAAATAGTTGTTCTTGAGGGAGGCCGTATCATTGAGACCGGAAATCACAAGGAACTTGTCGATAAATTAGGTGCTTATTATAATCTGGTCAAAAACCAGCTGGAACTGGGTAATTGAGCTACAGAATATGGAAGAACCGATAAAGGAAGAAATAGTATATTCAGAACCCGTAAGGGATATAATGGGGGCTGTGCCTGGCAGGATACTGAGATGGGGTACCGCAATTATATTGGCTGTACTTGCTTTGTTTATATTCTTTCTGTGGCTTGTAAAATATCCCGACAGGATTCCCTCCCCGGTTGAAATTACTACTGTTAACCCGCCTGCCATACTTGTTTCAAAAATATCCGGAAGAATTAAGAATCTTTATGTGAACGACGGGGATAAAGTCGCACAGGGTCAGCTCCTTGCAGTAATGGAAACTGCAGCTTCTATCGGCGAAATCAACAGTCTCAAAACAATGGTTGACACTGTCAGTGACCCGGGAGGGCTGCTTCAGAAATCACTCCCTGGTTTTACCGAACTGGGAGAACTGCAGAGTTACTGGAGTTCATTCCTTAAAAGCCTGTCTGATTACAGTAATTACAATATCAACGACTTTTATGGCAATAAGATCCTTTCTCTTACAGATGAGATAGACGCTATCCTGGCATATATCGGAAGGGTAAAGGTGAAGGAGGAGTTGTATTCCGAGAACCAGATGCTTGAGATCAGGAAGTTCAGAAGGGATTCGTTACTTTTTTCTGAAGGAGTCTACTCGGAAAGCGAGCTCGAGAAATCACACCAGTCTCTTATCAGGCTTAACATCGAACTTCAGCAGGTACGGCTCGATCACTCTCAGAAATCAATTGAGCTGGCTGAAAAAAGGCAGTTGCTTCAGGATTACAGAATTAAGAGACTGGAGGACCGGGAAAAGTATTATTCGGTTCTTTGTGAATTTTTTATGAATCTCAGGGCTCAGTTAAGGATATGGGAAAATACTTATTTGATTGTATCACCTGTCTCGGGGACGGTAACAATGACAAAGTTCTGGAGCGAGAATCAGACAGTCGGCAAAGATGAACCTGTTTTGAGTGTTATTCCAACGGAAACCGGCGACTATATTGGTAGGATCAGCCTCAAGATGAACCGTTCCGGCAAGGTTAAACCCGGTCAGGATGTCCATATTAAATTAAGCGGATACCCATACCTCGAATTTGGGATGGTCAGGGGAGTTGTAAAATCAAAGTCATTGGTTCCTTCTGCCGATTCATATATAATTGAGATATTCTTGCCTCAGGGCCTGACAACACTGTACGGCAAAAATCTCGATTTTACACAAAACATGCAGGGTACTGCAGAGATCATCACAGAGGACCTTCG
Source organism: uncultured Bacteroidales bacterium (assembly GCA_963840965.1). Classification (GTDB taxonomy): domain Bacteria; phylum Bacteroidota; class Bacteroidia; order Bacteroidales; family VadinHA17; genus LD21. Next base: position 264,856 of record CAWJAW010000006.1, read on the forward strand.
TCTGCTGGAGAAGATTCTCAATCCTGTCAGGCATCTTGTTTACCGGAACCAGAGCCGGGATATTTCCCTGAATAAGGCTCATAGTCATCCCTGACCGAGTGCAATGATCCTGTATCTGCAGGTTTCTGAACAGGCTGCTTCTCTTTTGCTTTTTTTAAATACTTGCGGTACAAACTTATTCCAACTGCTGCAAGAACCACAACTGCAAAGATTATTTCGTTGCTTTCCATCTTTTCATGATTTGAAATTCCGGATAGTCCGGTTATATTATAACTGAATTCAAATATATCAATTTTTCCAGCAAACATTAACCTTGTTTTAAACATACTGTCTACAACTCCGCGAACCCTGATCTTTTCGTCAATTACTGCATCTGAGCCATATCATGGTCTATTTCTTATTTTTACATAATAGTTTGAGTTTTAACAAATAATTCAATATTTTCGTAGTCTGAAAAAATCATGGGTTACCATGATAAGAGAATTTATCGAAGATATTGAACCTTAAAGGATTGGATATGATTAAAGATAATCCGGATGACACTGTTCGGGAAGAACAGAACGAAGCGGAAATGACCGTTTCGGATACTGAGAAGGCTTTTGACAAGGAAACGACAGAAGAAGAAAAGACTGTCGGGGACAAACCAGAGGAGAGAGTTGAAAACAAGAAGGTGAATACAGCAGAGGAGGATCCGAAAGAGGTCAGGGAAGGCGAAAATTCACAGGTTGCGGAAGCTGAGGAGAACGATGCCAGGGAAAGTGCAGAGGAAATGCATGATGAAGGAGAGGTTGAAGTTGAAGCTGAAACTGAATCAAATGCAGAACCAGAAACAAAGAACTCACCTGAAGCAGAAAAAGCAGAGGAACCGGATACTGACAATACTGAAAAGTCTTCTGCTGACAATAAGGAAACAGAAGACACCGAACTTCCACCTGTAGATTACTCCGGTTTTTCAAAAAACGAGCTTGTAGAGACCCTGGGATTGATAATCGAGAACAGACCTCCTTCTGAGATCCGTGAAGATGTTGAGAGGATCAAGAGCTTCTTTTACAAAAAGATCAGACACGAAGCAGAAGAACGTAAGACTAAATTCCTTGAGAGTGGAGGCAAGATTGAAGATTACAAGATCTGGGTCGACCCTCTCGACTACCAGTTAAAGGAGCTTCTCGACAAGTACCGGGAAAAGAAAAATGATTACTCCCGCGTTCAGGAAGCAGAGAAATATGACAACCTCAAAAAAAAATACGATATAATCGATAAGATAAAGGATCTTGTTAACCGCGAGGAATCAATAAACAAGACCTTTCATGATTTCAGGTCCCTTCAGAATGAATGGCATTCCCTCGGTGTAGTCCCGCAGGCCTCCCTTAAAGACCTGTGGGAAAACTATCACCATAGCGTGGAAATCTTCTATGATTATATAAAGATCAATAAGGAGCTGAGAGACCTTGATTTGAGGAAAAACCTCGAACTCAAGGTCCTTCTGTGTGAAAAAGCGGAGGAGCTCATGCTGGAACCCAATCCTGTGAATGCGTTCAGATTGCTTCAGGATTTACACGACCAATGGCGCGAAATAGGCCCTGTTCCGCAGGAATCCAAAAATGAAATATGGGAGCGTTTCAAGGAAGCAACCAGCCAGGTCAACAAGAGGCACCATGAATATTTCGAGAAGCAAAAAGACGACCAGAGAAAGAACCTTGAAGCCAAAATAGCATTGTGTGAAGAGGTTGAAGCTATCAATCTCCTTGAAATGAAGAACTTCAGGGATTTTGACGAGAAGGCCGAAAAGATTGTTTCTCTGCAGAAAATGTGGAGGACGATCGGGTTTGCTCCCAAAAAACAAAACAACAAGGTTTATCAGCGATTCAGGGAAGCCTGTGATGCTTTCTTTGAGAATAAGCGGAATTTCTATGCCGACAACAAGGAGACCCAGCTAAACAACCTCCAGCTAAAAACTGAGCTTTGCGTTCAGGCAGAAGCCCTTCAGGAAAGCACCGATTGGAAAGCCACCTCCGATGCCCTGATTAAGCTTCAGAGAGAATGGAAGGAAATCGGGCCAGTACCAAGAAAACTGTCAGAAAAGACATGGAAACGATTCAGAAAAGCCTGCGATCATTTCTTCAACAGGAAAGCTGAACATTTCTCCACCCTGGATTCATCCTATGAAGACAATCTTAAAGCCAAAATAGCCATAATAGAGGAACTTGAGAAATTTGAAGCCGGGAATGACGTGCATACGGCATTCGAGAGGCTTAAGGACCTGCAACGAAAATGGACTGAAATTGGCTTCGTTCCGTTCAATAAAAAGGAAGAGGTAACCAACAGGTACAGAAACGCGCTAAATAAGGAATTTGATAAGCTGAAGATAGCTGATGAGGACAAGACTATCCTGAAGTACAGGACAAAACTCGACAGCCTCAGGGCTAATCCAAAGGCTTCCCGGAAAGTCCATAACGAGCGCGACAAGTTCTTCACAAAAATCAAACAGCTTGAAAGTGACATTGTGCTCTGGGAAAATAACATAGGCTTCTTTGCAAAGTCGACGAATGCGGAAACAATGATCAGGGAAGTGCAAAATAAAATTGAGAGTGCAAAGAAAATGATTAAAACACTTGAGGAAAAAGTCAGAATGATTGACCAGTCAGGCCTTGACGAGTGAAAGAATAAATCAGAGTTGAACCAGTAAAATTACCTAAGTTGGCCGAAGTAAAATATGTTTTTGTAACAGGCGGAGTAACATCCTCGCTGGGAAAAGGAATTATTTCTTCATCCCTGGCAAAGCTGCTTCAGGCAAGAGGTTACTCGGTTACCATCCAGAAACTCGATCCCTATATTAATGTAGATCCGGGAACCCTTAATCCCTATGAACACGGTGAGTGCTACGTCACCCTCGACGGTGCCGAAACAGACCTTGACCTTGGGCATTACGAGAGGTTCCTCAATGTACCCACAAGCCAGGCAAATAATGTCACTACGGGGAGGATTTACCAGACTGTAATAAACAAGGAGAGGAAAGGTGATTATCTTGGTAAGACAGTTCAGATCATACCGCATATCACTGATGAGATAAAGAGAAGAATCAAGATTCTGGGCTCAGGAAGTAAATTTGACATCGTGATAACCGAGATTGGCGGTACGGTGGGCGACATAGAATCGTTACCTTATATTGAAGCGGTACGACAGCTCCGGTGGGAACTCGGTCCAAAAAACTGCATCGTGATTCATCTTACGCTGGTTCCTTATTTATCGGCGTCAGGGGAATTAAAGACCAAACCCACCCAGCATTCGGTTAAAGCTTTGCTTGAAGCAGGAATCCAGCCAGAAATACTAGTTCTCAGGACAGAGAAAAACCTTACCCGCGACATCCGGAGGAAAGTTGCACTCTTCTGCAACGTGGAAGAGTATGCAGTCATCGAATCGGTTGATGTTTCTACAATATATGAGGTTCCTTTGAAAATGCTGGAGGAAAAACTCGATGTCACGGTTCTTAAAAAGCTATCCCTTCCCTCGTCAGAAGAACCACCTCTGACTGAATGGAGAGATTTTCTTAGAAAGTTTCAGAATCCGAAACATTCGGTGCGAATCGGACTGGTAGGTAAGTATGTGGAACTTCCCGATGCGTATAAATCTATTAATGAGGCATTTATACATGCAGGTTCCATGAATGAATGTGAAGTTGATGTTGTATTCATCCATTCGGAAGATGTAACTGACGACAATGTAGATAGAATATTGAGTGGGATGAGAGGCATTGTTGTCGCACCCGGATTTGGATCGCGGGGCATTGATGGTAAGATAACAGCTGTAAGGTATGCAAGGGAGAAAAACCTGCCTTTCCTGGGTATCTGCCTGGGAATGCAATGCGCTGTGATAGAATTTGCCAGAAATGTATTGAATCTAGCCGGAGCAAACTCGACCGAATTCAACCATAAGACACACCATCCGGTTATCGACCTCATGGAGGAACAGAAAAGTGTTACCGATAAAGGGGGTACAATGCGGCTGGGTGGATATAAATGCAAAGTGGTCAAAGGAACTCTTGCATCAAAGACTTACGGCAAAACTGAAATCATTGAAAGGCACCGCCACCGATATGAATTCAATAACAGTTACTCCGATGACTTCAGGAATAATGGCATGATTCCTTCTGGGATCAACCCCGAATCAGACCTGGTGGAGATAATCGAGATACCCTCACATAAATGGTTTATCGGAGTTCAGTTTCATCCCGAATACAGCAGCACAGTAGAGAATCCGCATCCTCTGTTTGTGAGCTTTATAAAAGCATGCATAAAGTGAGTGGCGCGGAAGGATAATATTAATACAGTAGAATGGACAGAAATACTATTACCGGACTGATTCTGATCTTCGCGATATTTATCGGATTCAGCATTTATAACGGCAGCAGGATGAACAAGGCCTATGATTCGGTAGTTGAAGTGGCCGATTCATTGTACGCTGCCGGCGATCTTGAGAATGCGAGGGCCGAATATATCAATGCCCTTCGCTTTAAGCCGAACCAGGCCGATGCAGTTGCTAAAGTCAATGAGATCAACAGGCTTCTGGGTTTCGCTCCTGCAGAACAGATAGCCGATACAATGCCGGCCGCTGATGCCCCTGCCACCGGATCACTTACCCCGGTTCCCGCTGTGGTTGTTGCCGATTCGGGCAGATATGGCGCTTTTGGAGCTTCTGTCTCAGGAAATAATGAGTTCATTACTCTTGAAAACAACAGGATTGAACTGAAAATTGCAACAAGGGGAGGGAAGGTCTACTCGGCCAGGGTTAAAGATTACACAACTCATGACTCCCTGCCTCTGATTCTCTTCTCAGGCGATTCAACCGTATTTGGCTTTAACTTCTATACAGCCGACAATAAGGCAATTCAGACCAATGATCTGTTTTTTACACCTGTTGCAGGCGATCGTCATATAACTGTTACCGATGGCCCGCGGAGTGTCGTACTCAGGCTTCTTGCAGGCGATGATAAATATATTGAGTACAAATACACACTCGAGCCCGACCGGTACATGGTCGATTTTGATGTTGCCTTCAAATCGCTGGATGGTGTCGTTGCCCCGAACCTGAGCAACATTACCCTCGACTGGCGGATGTACCTTCCACAGCAGGAAAAGGGGAGGCAGAATGAGGAATATTATACTACGATCAAATACAAGTATTACCAGGACGATGTTGAAGGCATCCGGCTCCGGCAGTCAAAAGATGTCGAGACATCCGACCTTCCCACAAAACTTAGCTGGATTGCCTTTCAGGATCAGTTCTTTTCATCAGTTCTGATAAGCAAGGATCACTTCCTGAACGGTATGGTGGTCTCCACAAAAACACCGGGCTCTGAAAAACATATAAGGTATTATACAGCAGAGGTTGGAGTGCCTTACACTCCCGGAACCGATAATAATGTCGGAATGAAGCTTTATTATGGCCCGAATCATATTTCGACTCTGAAAAAAGAGGGACTCGAGCTCGACCAGCTTGTCTTTCTTGGAAAAAATATTATTGGATGGATCAACAGGTTCATGATAATTCCAGTCTTCAACTGGCTTGAAAAGTACATTGGCAGCTACGGATTGATCATACTGATCCTTACGATCCTGATCAAGATTATTCTTTTTCCGCTGACATTCAAATCTTTCCAGTCTACGGCCAAGATGCAGGTGTTGAAGCCCATGGTTGAAGAGATTGGAAAGAAATTCCCCAAGAAGGAAGATGCAATGAAAAAACAGCAGGCCACCATGGACCTGTACAAGAGGGCAGGAATAAATCCAATGGGAGGGTGTCTTCCGATGCTCCTTCAGATGCCTATTCTGTTTGCCATGTTCCGGTTCTTCCCGGTTTCCATTGAACTGAGGCAGGAGGCTTTCCTTTGGGCAACTGACCTTTCGACCTATGATTCAATTCTGTCTCTGCCATTTAAAATACCTATATATGGCGACCATGTCAGCCTCTTTACACTGCTTATGACGGCTTCAACTCTTCTCACCATGAAGATGACCAGCTCATCACCGGGTCAGGATCAACCCGGAATGAAGATGATGATGTATATGATGCCCGTTATGTTCATGTTCATGCTCAATAATTTTTCCGCAGGTCTGACTTATTATTACTTCCTGGCAAACATCCTTACATATTTGCAGAATATTATCTCCAAGAGATTCATTGATGAAAAGAAGGTTTTGGCCACACTTGAAGAAAACAGGAAAAAGCCTCTGAAGAAATCAAAATGGCAGCAGAGGCTTGAGGAAGCAGCTAAACAGAGAGGAATACAGCCGCCAAGGAAATAATTACTTTAGCTGTAAAAAAACTAAACATTCTTATCGAAGTAACATATTTAGTTATTGAATTATTCCTATAAGTTAAAAATGTTTAATGAGTTTCCCCTTTATTAAAAAAGGTTCTAATTTAGAACATCCAAATTTTAGGGGAAAATGGGGAAAAAAGTTAAGAATAAAGATTTAGCTGAAAGGCTGGGTGTATCCAGTACTTTGGTTTCGCTGGTACTTAATAACAAGGCTGACCAGCACGGGATCCGCAAGGATACCCAGGAAAAAGTACTTGCTCTGGCAAGACAAATGGGATATTTTGATCTGCAAAGGGATCCGGCGGAAAGCTCTTCCGTCGAAGAAAAACCAGGAATTATCGGAATGATTGTTCCGTCTCTTCACGATCCGTTCGTCTATGGAATAACTCCATATCTTCAGAGAGCCTTTGGAAGTATCGGGGTCGGACTCTCAATAATGACAAAGGATCCGGATGACGGGAGGTACAACAGGATGGTCGGAGCCTTCAAGAAGTTTTACAGCGGACTGATCCTTACTGGTGATGCGGCGGATGATTACACCATCAGGTCGCTAAGGGCTTTGGGATATCCATTCGTGTTGCTTGAGAAATCAGTAAGGAACCTCCGGCTTAATACTGTCTGCACCGATTATACGGACGGGGCACGGAAAGTAATCGACCACATTGCTAAACTGGGGTATAAAAATATCCTGATAGCCACTGACAAGGCTTCACTTCCGACCGATCGTCATGTTATTGAACTCCTTAAGGAAAACATTGCTTCGAAAGCAGGAATGAATAAACCCCTGGTAATTGAGTTCGATATTCCGGTTGACGGCAGGGAAATAGAGCAGGGTCAGATTGATCAGTATCTCCGGCCCCCTTACAGTGCTGAAATATTGATTATCATCCAGGCCGACCTTGTTTATTGCATAATGAACTACCTCAGAAAGAAAAACCTTCGCATACCTCAGGACGTTGCAATTGTTTCCATGGAAGAAGGAATTGGCTTTGACCTGATGTCCTCACCGGTGACATGCCTGAGAAAACCTCTTTCAGGAATGGCACTTAAGGTGTCGAACATGATCTGGTCGGAAGTGCGAAATGCAGGCAAGTCAAAATACAAGAGACAGGTGAGCATTGCTCCCGAGCTTATTGTAAGGAATTCCTGCGGAACGATTTAAAAGCACTCTCTGACAGGTTTCGTTACCGGAGATATACTTCCCAGCCAGGTTTTCAACACCTGTTGATATCTGTTTCATTTCATTTCGAAAAAATTACCTACTTTTGTAAAGCTTTGGTGTTGCAATGATATTTTTGATCATTGCAATGAAAAGGGAACGCGGTTTGAATCCGCGACAGTACCCGCTGCTGTGATGCCTGATCACGCTAAGCGTGATGATGGTTTCAGGATAACCTGCCACTGTGAGCACATCGCCATGGGAAGGCTTCCTGAAATCGGGACAAGTCAGAAGACCTGCCAGACATATTAATATTCAATGCTTTCGGGAAGAAAAGCTAAGAATCATCTTGTGATTCACGTCTTTCCCAACCCGTCAGTAAAAAATAAGGAAGTACCTTGAAAAAAGTCTTTTTATTTTTTGCTTTGATGCTGTCTCTTCAACTGAACGGACAGGCCTATAACCCTGATGAGGCAATACTTATCGGTGAGGTCAGGGTGCGGGCTGAATCTGATCAGCGCGATTACCTTGGTTTTAAGTCAACCCACCTCGATTCTGCCCTTCTGGCACAATATAATCAATATACGATTGCCGACCTGCTCTCGGGTAACTCGGTAATCCATATAAAATCATACGGATCGGGAGGTCTTGCAACACCCTCATTCAGGGGAACGGGACCGAGTCATACCAGGGTCTCCTGGAATGATGTGAATCTCAACTCTCCGATGCTGGGCCAGTTCGATCTTTCACTAATCCCCGCAGGCTTCATCGACGGTGTAAACATATATTATGGAGCAGGTTCAATGGGAATTAACAGCGGAGGTTTCGGCGGGGTAATCGATCTGGAAACCAGTGGAACATCCACTGACAATGGGATCACAATCAGTCCCGGATTAGGAAGTTTCGGACGGTTTACAAGCCTTATAAAAGCGGGAACCGGAAATGAAAAAATAAGGTCTGTCACAAAGGCTTTCCTGAGCGATGCAAAAAATAATTATCCCTATATAGACAACGTCTCGGAAGACTCCCCTAAAAAGGAGAGAAGGAAGAACAACGAAGTGAGCTCGGCCGGTTTTATTCAGGAATTGTATCTTTTAAACCCCGGTAACACCCTTTCTGCAAGGCTTTGGTACCAGTCTGCATCCAGGAACCTGCCTGTGCCGATAATCAGCCCCACACAGAATCCACCTGAAAAACAGGATGATGAATCACTGCGTGCCATGGTTTCATATACCAATGACCAAAACATAGCCAACATCGGTATTACCGCTGCATTTATTGCCGACAGGCTACGGTACAACAATGAACTTGCGTCGATAAGGTCTGTTAATAATTCCCGGACTTTCACACTGAAAGGCAGTTATAAAAGGAGAATCAATGACTTTCTTTTAATGGAGGCCGTTTTTAATGATGAACTGAGCCATGTCAACACAAGTAATTATAAGGGTAACAAGTCAAGAAATCTTGCCTCTTTCGACCTTTTGGCTGAGTCAATGCCGGTATCATGGCTTTCGGCCAGGCTTCTTGTGAGGGAACTCCTTCATGATGACATACTGCTGACCCCTGATTTTTCGCTGAGTACTGAATTCAGGCCCTTCCCTCAGAAATATTACTTTCTCAAGGCAAGTATCGCAAAAAACTCGAAGGTGCCCACCCTGAATGATATGTACTGGTCACCCGGCGGTAATCCGGATCTGAGGAATGAAACCGGCTATTCAACTGAGCTGACCTGGGAGATGAATGCCTTGGATAATGGTCCGGTTAAGTTAAAAAGCGACATCACATTTTTCAGGAATAATATAAGTAACCTGATACAATGGCGCCCCGGTGAATTCTCCTTCTGGGAAGCTGTCAATCTTGGTTCTGCCATTACAGCCGGTCTTGAAACCGGAACCAATATAAGTTATTCATTCAATAAAGCTGACTTAAGGATAATAGCCAATTACGTCCGCACCTTAGCCAGGTCGCAGGACCAAAACTCTGACAACAATGGCCCGGGAGGAAGTCAACTAATATATGTACCGGAAAATCAGCTAAATGTACTTGTCAGGCTGAACTGGCTTAAGTACTTTGCCTCTTTCAGCACTGATTATACAGGCAAAAGATACATAACCGCCGACAACTCCCAATATCTTCCTCACTTTGCGGTGAGCGGGATCATTCTGGGCACCAGGCTCGAAAGAACTCATCATTCGGTCGATCTTTCCTTGTCGGTCGATAACCTGTTCGATGCGGCTTATCAAAACATTGCATACTATCCGATGCCGGGAAGAAACGTCTGTTTATCTGTCTCATATCAATTTAATAAATGACCATGAAGCAATATCTTATCTTTTTCGTTGTAGCCTTGCTTTCGTCCTGCATCAAGGAGAGTAATCCCGTAATTACGGGACTTGAACGTGCTTATCTTTCCGGGAATGGAGTATTCATAATGAACGAAGGAAATTTCAGGTCGGGAAACGGCTCCCTTTCTTTCTTTTCTTACGATTCAATGAAAATCTATAATAATATTTTCAGGGATGCAAATGAACGACCGCTTGGAGATATTCCTTATTCAATAGGGATTAGCGATAACACGGCTTTTATAATTGTAAATAACTCGGATAAAATTGAAGTGGCTAATCTGAACAACATGAAGTCGGTAACTACAATCGAAAAGATTGTCTCTCCCAGGTACATTTCTTTCATCAATAGTCAAAAGGCTTATGTTACAAGCCTTTATTCCGACTCAATAAGGGTTATCGACCTCTATTCCAAAACCGCGACCGGGTATATACCGCTTGAAAACACCTCCGAATCGATTGTAACCGCTTCATCAAGCGCTTATGCAGCCAACTGGACCGGAGGCAGTAAGATTTTCGTTATTAATACTCTTACCGATGAGGTCACCGATTCGCTGGAAGTAGGCATCGAGCCTGAAAGCATGGTCGTTGACATAAACAAAACACTGTGGGTTTTGTGCAACGGAGGGTGGAAAAGAGAAAATTTTGCTGAACTCGTTGCCATTAATACATCAACAAATACAATAACCAAAATTTTTACCTTTCCTTCCCTGACCGATTCCCCAACCTGCCTTCAGATTGACGGTAGCGGTCAGTTCCTGTACTATCTTCACGACGGGGTGAGGCGGATGAACATTGGTTCGGAAACACTCCCTTCAACAGCATTTATCCCCCAGGCCGGTTACTTCTTTTACAGGATGGGTATCAATCCGTTCAATAACGAGGTCTTTGTTACCGACGCGCGCGATTATCTTCAGAAGGGAATAATACTGAGATATTCCTCGGAAGGTTCTTTGCTTTCTTCAATGGAAGCAGATGTAATCCCAGGGAATATGTTTTTTAAATCAGTCACTGAATAAAAGTCCTGATGCTTTACCCTCTTCACAGGATAAAAACCGGACCCGGGAGCTTACTTAGCTGCCTTATACTGATCTCAGTTCTGCTAGCTTCATGTCAGGGATCTGTAAACAATACTGCCAAAATCCCTGAAAATCCTGAAGTGCCCGGTATTTCGTATGCGAAGAGACTTAATATTGAAAGCTGTGATGGGTATTCGCACGTTTCCGTCATAGGTCCCTGGCAGGGTTCAGGTGGTGTTGTACAGGATTGGTACCTTCTTCCCAGGGGTATCAGCATTCCTTCCCATATCGACTCCCTGAAGGTAATTCGTGTTCCCCTTGAAAGGGTAGTATGCATGTCAACCACTCATATTGCAATGATAAAGGCTCTTGGGCAAACTGCATCCCTAAGGGGTTTTTCAGGCACCGGCTTCATTTATGATGAGCAGGTCAGGAATCTGGTAGCTAATGGTAAAATAAGCGAAACAGGATATGAGGACAATCTTAATAAAGAGTTAATTCTTAGTCTCCTGCCCGATATTGTGATAGCGTACGGCATAGGAAGCGAATCAGCGGCTTATCTTGGAAAGCTCAAGGAGATGGGGATAAAAGTTTTATTCAATGCCGACTATCTTGAGGAAGATCCTCTCGGTAAGGCTGAATGGATAAAGCTCTTCGGCGCTCTTTATGACTGCAGTACTGTAGCAGACTCATTGTTTAAATACACTGAATATGAATATAACAGGTACAAGTCACTGATAGCGGAAAAAGCCGTAAGCAAACCTAAGATACTTCTTGGACTGCCATTCAGGGACACATGGTTCATATCTCCGGGCAACTCCTACATTTCGAAGCTGATAAGCGATGCAGGCGGTGAATATCTCTGGGAGGATTCCGTTTCGGATGTGTCGATGCCCATGGGACTGGAAAACGTTTTCCTGAAAGCTGTTTCAGCCGGTTACTGGCTGAACACTGGTTCCGCAACCTCCATGCAGGAGATTACAGCAGTTGATCCAAGGCTCACCCGGCTTCCCTGTTTTAAGAGCGGCCGAGTTTACAACAACAACAGGAGAATGAGTCAAGGAGGAGGAAATGATTACTGGGAAAGCGGTTGCCTGAACCCGCACATTATCCTCAGGGATATTGCATCTGCCATACACCCCGGACTATTTGCCGGAGAAGAGTTGTATTACTATAATAAACTGAAGTAATGGCGATAGAGGCAGAATCCCATCCGGTGAAAACTGAACGGGCATCAGCAGCCCAAAACAGCCTCTTTTTTTCAGGGCTCCTGATCCTTACTGCACTTCTGTTTCTGCTCGATATATTTCTAGGTTCGGTATCACTTAGTCCTTCTGAAATAATAAAAGCGCTTCTGGATGATACCGAAGGAACGACAAGGACCATTTTGATCCGCTTCAGGCTGCCAAAAGCAATCACCGCCGTTCTGGCCGGGATTGCACTGTCAGTAAGCGGTCTTCAGATGCAGACTCTTTTCCGGAATCCCATGGCCGGCCCCTATGTGCTGGGATTGAGTTCGGGGGCCAGTCTGGGGGTCGCATTCGTAATTCTGGGGTTCACATCCCAGATCCCTCCCGATGCAATAACGGGAATCGGTAACTGGGCTCTCGCAGCTGCAGCCTGGACTGGAGCCGGACTTGTAATGCTTCTGGTTATGATGATCTCATCGAAGGTTAAGAACATTATGACCGTTCTTATCCTGGGAATAATGCTTTCAGCCGGAGTATCTGCAATAGTCAGCATAATGCAGTATTTCTCGAGCGAAACCATGCTGAAGGCCTATGTGATCTGGACCATGGGCAGTCTGGGCAATCTTACGGCATCACAACTTAACGTAATGATGATCTCTGTAGCTGCCGGAATAGCAGCATGTCTTATTTCAGTAAAGATGCTCAATGCTCTTTTACTGGGCGAGGACTATGCCAGAAGCATCGGTCTCGACATCAAGCGGGCAAGATTCGTTGTAATTGCCGCGACGAGTATTCTTGCAGGCACCGTTACTGCATTTTGCGGACCAATAGGGTTTATTGGCATTGCAGTTCCCCATATTGCCCGGTTAATTTTCAGAACATCCGACCACCGCATACTTGTTCCGGCAACCATTATCTCGGGTGCGTCAATTATGCTGGCAAGCGATATTATCTCCCAGGTTCCAGGTTCCGACAGTGTTCTTCCGGTTAACTCCGTGACGGCGCTGATCGGCATTCCGATAGTTATATGGGTGATACTCCGGAATCAAAGGAATTTGGATATCTTCTGACAATGACTGAAAAAGTAAAAAGATTGTCGTTCACTGATCTCGGAATAGGATTTTCTTCCGGCAAAACGGGAGGATCGATGCTTCTTCCTCCTCTGACAGGTACTGCCGGGGTGGGCGAACTCATTGCTGTAATAGGCCGAAACGGAATTGGCAAGAGCACCCTTCTTAGAACCTGCTCAGGGCTTCAGCCTCATTTATCAGGAAATCTAAATGTGGAAGGGACCGAAATAAACTCTTATTCGAGGAAAGGTCTTTCTGCAAAAGTGGGATATATTTCAACCGAAATAGTGAAGGTAAGCAACATGAAAGTATACGATCTGGTGTCGCTGGGAAGATTCCCTTATACAAACTGGATGGGAAGAATTGACGCCACCGACAGTGAATATATTGCCTCATCTCTGACCATGACCGGCATGACCGATTTCAGCGAACGACCCATTACTGAGCTTTCCGACGGAGAGCGTCAAAGGGCAATGATAGCCATGGTTCTGGCCCAGGATGCAGGTATCATGATCATGGACGAACCAACAGCCTTCCTTGACATCACAGGAAGATACGGGATCATCCACCTCTTGCACGAACTGACTAGGGAACGGCAAAAGACGATAATCTTTTCTACTCACGATCTTCTTATGGCTGTCAGGCTTTCAGATAAGATTTGGCTGCTGAATGAGGACGGTCTTGTTGAAGGAGCTCCAGAAGACCTCATGCTTGCCGGATCATTCAATACCCTTTTTGATGATTCAAAGGTCATTTTCGATCCTGTAAAAGGGACTGTTTCGTTCCGGAAACCGGAAACGGGAAGGATGAACATTAAGGGTGAAGGACCTGAAAGATACTGGACGGAACAAGCAGTTGTAAGGGCAGGGTTTTCTATCTCGGACTCACCTTCGGGAATTGAAGTCGAAGTCACAGCTTCCACGCCGCCTCAATGGATTTGCCGGTCGGCTGCCGGGCAATTAAACTTTGATTCGGTATACGAAATGGTTCGATGGATCAGGGCACAGAAAACTAATTCATGAAATACTTCCTGTAATTGTCAATGAACGGTCCTATGTCGTCGACCCCGATTTTCTTGGCAATTATGTTCTTGTTCCTGTCGAGAATGTAAATCAGGGGAGTTGCCTCCACGTTGTAATAAAAACCAAAATTGGTCCTTCGTTCAGGATCCCAGCCGTTTATCCAGTTGAGGTTATGGTCGGCAATATATTTCTTCCATTTTTCCTTTTCTCCTGCAGTGCAGACTGAAAATACTTCAACACCCTCGTCTTTGACCGTATCGTAATAAGCCTTCAGCTTGGGTGTTGTTTCAGCGCAATAGCCGCAATCAGGCTCCCAGAAATAAATTATTGTGAAATCCTTTTCAATATCATGTAGCGAGACAAACATTCCTTTGTCGGAATCCATCACCAGATCCTGAGCCTTTTTTCCGATAATATTTGGTCTTATCCTTTCGACCTGTTCACGAAGGTCTTTACGGAAATCTTCCGAGACCCAATCGGCTTTCCCAGAAAGGTAAATATCGTCCGCAAGTTTTACCACAATTGCATCATGTCCCATTATTTCACTTTCCCTGAAGTGGTTGAAAAGAAATACCGAAATGAACTGAAAAACCTTTGGATTCTTTTCCGCTTTGACTGTTATCCGGTCAATCTCCTGGTTTATGCTGTCGGGCGACTGGACAATTACATTTGAAAAAAAAGTCTTCAGCCTCGCCTGCAAAATGGGAGTCCTTAAAAGCCGCTCATCAGCGATATCGGTATTATCGAAGAAATGATCCTTGTTATATACATAATTTAAAGCCCACCTCACAGAATCGGGATTCCTGGTTCCCTCAGGAATTTTAAACGGCGGGACCTCCACAGGGAGCATTGCCCTGACCAGCAAAGCCAGCAGATTATCGTCATTTTCCCTGATCACCTCCCGGAGGTAAGACTTCATTAGGTCTTCCTGTTTTTTCTGCTGTCCTGTCAGTATCTGCAATGAATCAGCATTTTGCCGGTTTGACTGAAGCCTCTTACCTATCCCTGAAGCTTTTTTCTGCATTTCAACCCAGTGTTTCTGGTATGCAATGAAGGCTGTGTTCTCATCCGAGCCCGAAAACTTAAGAGTGTTGAAATAATCGGGATAGGAGCACGAGATGGAAAATCGCTGGTCATCGGACATCAGGACTTCAAAATAGTGCCTTCCGGGAAGCACTACCATATAAATTCCCTGAGGAAGATCCTCTGTCCCTGAGAATACCGCAACGCCCCGGCTGTCGAGAGCCACGGTGTCCTTTATATATTGTTTGTCTCCGAGATGATAAGCCAGAAAAATAGTCGAGTCGCGCAGACCGGAAATATTAACCGAGATTTCATATCCATTTTGAGTCTGACCCGACGAACAAAATGTCGTGGATATCAGAAGAATGCCAAATATCAGGTTTCTCATAAAAAATCGAATAAATTGAATGACAATCTGCAAATTTAGTCAATGCAATTTCTTTGCCAAACTGCTGATTTAGGAAAATTAGAAATATGTTGTATTTTTGATCTTGCTAACCTCCTCGTTCAGATAACCAGCAAAATGAAGATATCTATCCTGATTCCGGTTCATGACTATGACATTGTGGCGCTCATTCACTGGATGAAAGGCGGAATGGAGAACGTACGCGAATTTACAGAGATCATAATTGGGGATGACGGTTCATCCGAAGACTTCAAAAAGAAATATCAGTCGCTGGCTGTTGACAAGGTCAAACTTGTAACGTCAGTAAAAAACATTGGCAGGGCTTCCATCAGGAACCGTCTGATAGATGAGGCATCGGGCGATTACCTGTTGTTCATTGATGCGGATACTATGATCAGGGGCACTGCTGCGGAGTACCTTCAAAGGTGGATTGAAAACATCCACCGGGCAAGGGTGATCAGCGGAGGAATACTCTACAGTGACACCCCGCCGGGTGATCCCGACCTTATGCTGCGGTGGAAATTCGGAAGGCTTAGACAGCAGAAGAAGGCTTCCTACAGGAACAAACACCCTTATTCAAGCTTTACTACCTTCAACGTGATGATTGAAAGATCTGTCTTTTCCAAGTTCAGATTCTACGAAGAGCTCAAGCGGTACGGGCATGAAGACACCCTTTTCAGCTACCAGCTCAATAAGGCAGGCATTCCGATTCTTCATATCGATAACGGCCTGATCCATGAGGGACTTGAGTCGAACAAGGATTACCTGTTCAAAACGAAGGACAGCATCGAAAACCTAAGCAAGCTATATAACAATGTGACCGACAAAATCACCTTTTCATCCACAATACCCATTCTGCGGATATATCAGCTCCTAAACGTACTCAGACTGAGCCGTCTTTTTGCCCTTATATTCATACGTTTCAGGGAGAGGATGGAGATAAGGCTTGATGCCGCCAAAGTTTGCCTGCCGCTGTTTTCTCTTTACAAGATAAGCATGTTCTGCACTTACAGGGAGATTCATCGCAGAAGAAAGCTTCTTCCCATTTTCAAGATACCGCCCGACATTATTTAAAAATCAGTTCTCCTCAGGTCGATATTTCCGTCATTCCTTCTTTCAGCTTTAAGCACAAAGCCGAACCTGTCTGTCATGGTACATAGAAAGAAATCGGTAGGAGGGGAGAAGTCAATGTTTTCAGGATTGAAGAACCTTTGCCCCGCAGTATACCTGAGACCCGCGATTCTGTCATCAAAATTCCCTTCCCGTCCTTCAAGCTGCGATTTTATGTATTCAGCGCAGAGAAGGTCCTCTGCGGCAGAAACAGTGGCCCTGAAACCCATAGCCACGAGAGATACATTTTCAGGTTTTCTTTCAGCAATAAACCTGGCCACTGCAGAAGCATTCACAAGGCTGCCCGTTATAATCAGATCGGCATTGACAGCACTGACAAGCCCGGCTGTACCTGCAGTTGTCGTATGAATAAGGGTTTTTCCTGAAAGATCACATTTTATAATTTCGGTCGGACTGTTTCCGAAATCGAATCCCGCGATCTTCCTTTCATTTCTTTCACCGGCCAGCAGTGAGTTGGGATACCGTTCCTTAAGTCTGAAAGCTTCGTCCGGGTCACCTGTTGCGATGATCCTTGATGCACCTGAGTCAACGGCGTAGCATTCAACCGAAAACGCTCTGAAGACATCAATTATCACAGTTAGTCCTTTTGCCTGCCGGGCTCCTTCCTCAAATTCTAAAATCTCTATTTGCATGCTGTTTTATTTTGCGTAAATTAACGAATAATTTTGTATGTACTATTTTGTATCTTTGCACGTTAGAGAATAAAACTACAAAATGGCAGATCCGATTTCATGGGCACTTGGGAAGATTAAACGGGCCAATGACATAATCTGGAATACATCCATATCCGATATTTCCAGAGGTAAGTCATTTTTAATCAGACAATTAAGGATTATTGTACTGGCGGCACGTGGCTTTATGAACGACCGGGTTCAGCTCAGGGCATCTGCTCTCACACTTTACACAATGCTTTCTATAATTCCCTTTGCTGCTATCGCATTTGGCATTGCAAAGGGATTTGGGCTCGATCAGAGACTCCAGGAACTTCTTGTAAAGGAATTTCAGACACAGCCTGAGGTACTTACATGGATACTGAACCAGGCTGGCATTGCTATCCAGGCTACAAGAGGTGGTTATATTGCAGGTGTGGGTTTGATCATTTTACTATGGTCGGTGATGTCCCTTCTTGATCAGATAGAGAGCTCATTCAACCATATCTGGCAGATTCAGGTCTCCCGGCCCTGGCTCCGCAAGTTTACCGACTACCTTGCAATAATGCTTATTGCTCCAATAGTACTTATTGTTTCAAGCAGCATAACAGTATTTGTGACTACCGAGTTATACTCCAACACTGAATCACTTGAATTCATCAAGCCAATAGTAGGTTTCTTAATAAAGCTTGCTCCGTATTTACTTACCTGGATAGGCCTGACAATCCTGTTCATAATAATGCCCAACACAAAGGTAAAATTCATGCCTGCACTGGTGGCAGGTATTATTACGGGAACCATACTTCAACTTCTGCAATGGCTTTACATTGACCTTCAGTTTGGTATCTCAAAGCTGAGCGCTATTTACGGGAGCTTTGCGGCAATTCCGCTCTTTATAATCTGGGTCCAGTCAAGCTGGATAATTCTTCTGCTTGGGGCAGAGCTTACATTTGCCAATCAGAATGTAACCAGGTATGAAATTGAATATGAATCCCTGAACGTTAGTCAACATCAGAGAAAGGCTCTTACACTGATGATAATGGCGAAGATTGTTAATAATTTCACAGAAGGAGAAAAGCCTCATACTTCCGAAAGCCTCTCAAAGAGCCTGAAAATACCTGTCAGGCTGGTATTGGATATTCTTCAGGATCTTACTGATTCCCGGCTTGTATCGATGATTCACGAGGAGGAGCATCAGGAAAGGTTATATCAGCCTGCGATGGATGTGAGTCTGCTGTCAGTTAGTTATATCCTCAGCAAGCTCGATAGAAAAGGGTCGGATCAGCAGGTGTTTCTTGAGAGTGCGGAATACAACTCAATGACTTCATTGCTTGAGGATTTTGAAAAAATGATTGATGGATCTGAATCCAACATCCTGATAAAAGACCTGCGATAAAAATACCTGCAAATTGAGTGCAGAGAGATCAGGCCATCTTCTCCTGAGGCATTCCGTATCTATTCACAAATTCGATAAAATCGGTGTAGGAGCGCCATTCATGGAAGAAATAATGAGGGAAAGGCAGAATAATATGTCTGGTTTCCTTCTCTTTTTCCCAGTAATCCTTCAGGTTTTTCGCAGGGAAAACCCTGTCTATCTCGCTTGTGATGGCATAGTCCCATTTGAATCCGGGCTCTTTTTGTTCCATGATTCTGTTGTACAGCCATCTCAGCTCATCATGCAGTGATTTAATTGATCTGTGGGGGATCCTGTCAGAATTGCGCAAATAATTTTTTTTATCACCAAACATCCTGAAGTAGAATTTTTCCATGTTTGTTTCGGTGATGTTGTTAAGGGTTCCCTCAAAGACTTTAAGCGGAATACCATAGTTGTCATCGGCCGGAACTGGTGTCCCGTTAACAGCTATCGTCATATTCGGTATTATTCCTGTTTTGGGAGAAAGATATTCAGCTGCCCAGACACCGAGTGACCATCCTATGAGAGTTATTGAGCGGTATGTTTTTGTTTCGGGAAGCACAAGGGCTTCATCGGCTGAATAGTTATAGAACAGAATAAAGTCAAAATCATCGCTGCAGAGTGGAGTGAACATATTTTCATCAGTTCCCCAACCACCATACAACACTACAAGAGTATCATTCTTTTCTCTTCTCTTTATATAGGTCTTCATATCTCCCCTTTCTGGATATGCAAAAGCTTTTCAATCGAACGACAGGCCTATCAAATATAAGGAATTTTAATATCCGGTGAACATGGATTATAAAGACAAAAAAATCAGCCTGATCCAGGCTGAAAAAAGAAGAGGAGAAAGGGTCGTTGTGAAAACCAGGGAGCGGGCTTTATTAGTGAGATAATTCCCGTGTCTACTGTCTGATAAAAGGACGGAACCATGGTTAGCTGGCGCTATTCCTTAGGTTCCAGATGTGAAAGTCAATGTCTGCAATACAATCCTGATGATTTTCACTTTCAACCCTGTTCTCCTCCTTTACCAATAGCATGAGCTTGGAACAAATTTAGAAAAAATAATGTTATAATCAAAACAAAAAATATTTTTTTGTATGTACTTCCGTAATATTATGATCAAGTGACAATTTTAATTGATGAACCTGAATGAGGTATTGATAAAATAATCCGTATATTTGATCATAACCTCCACTATTTCATCAGCATAATATGGTTCCTGGACCGGAAATATCAGTTTACGACAATAACGGCGGATTCATGGCTCAATATGTTTCAGGTTCTGACGGGTTCTGGCATTTTCATCCCGAATACGAAATTATGCTGAATATCAATAACAATGGCACCAGGATTGTGGGTGACAGTATTGAGTTGTTCGATTCCAACGATCTTGTTCTTATCGGTGGAAATATCCCTCATTGCTGGAATTACAACAGAGATTCCGGAAATCCCAGTCAGGTGAGGGGAATAATGATCCATTTCAATCTTTCATCGATAGGGGAGGCATTGCTTGCCCAACATGAGCTTCAATCAGTAAGGACACTTCTGATGGAATCTGAGCGAGGCATTCATTTTTCAGTAGGGGATGCTTTATTGGCTGAATCCCACCTGAATAATATGGTAAGCACCAGGGGAATTGAGAAGATGATAAGCTTCTTCAAGGTTCTGAGCATAATGTGTTCATCCGAAAAAAAGAATCTTCTTTGCAGCGAAACCTACAAAAGGGCATTCGATGAAAGAAATAACAAGAAGTTGAACGATATATTTGCTTATGTAAGGGAAAATTTTCACCGTCCGATTACACTCGAAGATGCATCTAAGGTAATAGATATGAGCCCATTTGCATTCAGCAAGTACTTTAAGAAATATTCCGGGGAAGGATTTATCGGATATCTGAATAAGGTCAGGATGGACAAAGCCCGGTATCTGCTTCGTGAAACCGAGTACCAGGTCCAGGATATCGCCCGGCAATGCGGATTCATGGGCATCTCAAATTTCAACAAGCATTTTCGCAGGGAAGAAGATTTGTCCCCCCGTAATTACAGGGGAAGATTCAGAAAAGCTCCGTAGAATAAGCTCCATTGTTGTTTAATTAAACCATTTTGCTATGGCAATGACCATGATAGAAAAGATCCTGGCTGATCATTCCGGACACGCATATATAAAGCCGGGCGATATCGTTGATATAGAACTTGACGCCAGGATTGCCCGCGATTTCGGAGGCGCCAATGTTGTAAAGAATATTCTCGATAACGCTTTGGAAGTTAATGATCCGGGGCGAACCTGGTTCACCTTCGACTGCAATCCAACGGGATCGGACCAGAAATACGCTGTGAACCAACATATATGCCGCCAGTTTGCCAGAAAAAACGGCATTAAAGTATATGATATCGATGCAGGGATAGGTACTCACATCATTATCGACGATGGTATTGTATACCCGTCGGCCACCGCAGTATCAACCGACTCGCATGCAAATATACTTGGAGCCATTGGGGCTTTCGGACAGGGAATGGGAGATATGGACATCGCGGCTGGCTGGAGCAAGGGCAGGGTATGGTTCAAGGTCCCGGAATCAGTGAAAATCACCCTCGAAGGCGAACCCGGAAAAGACATCAGCGCGAAGGATGTGGTCCTTAATCTCCTGTCCCGCTTCGGGGCCAATTCCCTGCTGGGCTATGCCGTGGAGATCTATGGAAAGACTGCAGTAGAGATGACACTCGACCAAAGAATTACGATTTCTTCGATGGCTACGGAAATGGGTGCTATCATAATTCTTTTTCCTCCGTCGCCGGAAATAATTGAATACTGCTCGTCAAGATCCAAGGCCGTATTCACTCCGGTATTTGCAGATAATGATGCTGTTTACGCAGAAGCATATTCAATCGACGTCGAAGAATTCAAACCCATGGTCTCAAGGCCCGGAGCCCCTCATTATACTGTCCCGGTCGAAGAAGTTTACGGCCTGAAGATCGATTCGGGTTTCATAGGAAGCTGTACCAACGGAAGGATGGAGGACATGCTTAAGGCGGCTGAAATCCTAACAAACCGTAAAGTTGCACCGGGAGTTGTACTGAAAATCGTGCCTTCCACCGATGCAATATGGAGGAAGTGCCTTGAAACAGGGTTAATTGATGTCTTTAAAAAAGCAGGAGCACTGGTTTCGAATGCCGGCTGCGCAGGATGTGCTGCAGGACAGGTTGGCCAGAACGGACCCGGTGAGGTGACTGTCAGCACCGGTAACAGGAATTTTCCCGGAAAACAGGGAAAGGGAAGTGTATACCTGGCATCTCCTGAGATCGTGGCTGCTTCGGCAGTGGCAGGATTTATTACAACTCCACAGAGGATTCCTGACAAACCTGCCGAGTTTCCGCCTCCTTCTGTTAAATCAGTCGCTCCCGATGCAGGTAAGCGACTTACTCCGGTACACGAAAAGCCTGAAGTGATTGAAGGCAGGGCCCGGGTGGTCAGAAGAGATAATATCGACACCGATATGATTTTTCATAACCGCTACCTCTCAATTACAGATATACGTGAAATGGGGCAATACACGCTTGATAACCTTTCAGGATTCGAGGATTTTGCGAAGAAGGCCCAGCCGGGCGATATCGTCATTACGGGAAAAAATTTCGGAGCGGGAAGTTCACGTCAGCAGGCTGTAGATTGCTTCATATCACTTGGCGTCAGTGCCATTATTGCCGAATCGTTCGGCGCCATCTACGAGAGAAATGCCATAAACGCAGCATTCCCTGTTGTTAGCTGCTCAGTCCTTGGTAACCTTGCCGTGTCCGACGGCGATCTTCTGAGAATAGACCTAAGGAAGGGGGAAATCACCAATATTACAACAGGTCAGGCAATTAAGTCCTTACCATTTTCAATGGTACAATTTGAGATATATAAAAAAGGCGGAATCTTTCAACTTTGATTATATGAAGACAATGACATTTGCCGAAAAAATCCTTGGTGCTCCGGCAGGAGCCATCGTTTTTGCCCATCCTGACATAATTCTTACCCACGATAACACAGCCAGTATCTTTAAGACCTTCCAGAAGATGGGTGGAGTAAGGGTGGCCGACCCGAAGCAAATGCTGATCGTTCTCGATCACAATGCGCCTCCGGCCGATTCGAAGCTTGCAAATCAGTACCAGGAAATCAGGGATATAGTGTCAAACCAGGGAATAAAGCGATTTCATGATGCAGGCAGGGGCATATGCCATCAGATCATGTCGTACTATGCACGCCCCGGAATGCTCATCGTCGGAAGCGACAGTCACACATCAACCGCCGGAGCCTTTAACGCCTTTGCCGCCGGTATTGACAGAACGGAATCAGCGGGTATCTGGAAAAAAGGAGAGACCTGGTTCCGTGTACCTGAATCCATTAAAATAACTCTCAGAGGAAGTCTTAGTCAGGGTGTTTACGCCAAGGATCTCGCTTTGTGGATAATAGGAATGATCGGAGCTGATGGAGCTAACTACATGTCAGTGGAATATCATGGAGAAGGGGTTAAGAGCCTTTCGGTATCTGACAGGATGACCCTTGCAAACCTTGCCAGCGAGATGGGAGCGAAGAATGCTGTATTCCCGGCCGATTCCGTTCTTATGGAATTTCTCGGTCCGGATGCCGACAATATTTCCGGTATCTGGGCTGATGAAGGGGCTCGCTATGCCAGGCAGATTGACCTGAACCTCGACGAGATTGTCCCTGTGGTATCTGCGCCACATAACGTGGATAATGTGAAGTCGGTGGCTGAAGTGGCAGGAACACAGGTTTCTGAAGGTCTGATAGGCACATGCACTAATGGAAGGATTGAGGACCTGCAGGTTGCATCTGAAATACTGAGGGGAAAAAAGATAAAGGAGGGCTTTCAGCTTAATGTTATACCGGCATCAGAAAAGATATTTCTTCAGGCGATCAATGAAGGAATTGCTTCGGCTCTTTTGGAATCGGGTGCCAGTATACTTCCGCCTTCATGCGGTCCGTGCCTGGGAACTGGCCTTGGGATCCCGGCGAGCGGGCATATTGTAATCTCCACTGCCAACAGGAACTTTATCGGAAGGATGGGCAATAAGGAAGCTTCTATCTATCTTGCTTCTCCGGCCACAGTGGCACTGTCGGCAATAACGGGTGTTATTACGGATCCCCGCAGCGTCCCTGACGAAAAGTCCTTCCCTTATAAGGCTGAACAAAGCCGCACTTCAACCATTGGCAGGAATGAAAACCGGAAATCGGGGAATATCTGGAATTACTCAGATGTAGATAATCTAAATACCGACCAAATGTTTCCTGGTAAATACACATACAGCACCCTGAGTTCCGACCCCGGATCGATAATACCTCATCTGTTTGAGGATTTTGACCCTTCATTCAGGACAAATGCCGCGAAGGGTGACATAATAGTTGCCGGGGAGAATTTCGGTTGCGGCAGTTCTCGCGAGCATCCATCAGTAGGGCTGTCCCATCTTGAAATAAAGGCGGTATTAGTCAAGTCAGTGAACAGGATATTTTACCGTTCATCGATAAATCAGGGGCTGTTGCTAATTGTACACAGGGACGCAGTGGAAGCTTACAGGCAGGGTGATGATGTTGAGATCAGTCTTGAAACCGGTGAAATCCGGATTGGAGTAAATGCTTTCCGTTTTGAGCCATTGCCTGCCAGGCTGAGGGCCATCATCGACATGAAAGGCCTTGTCAACTTTATGAAGCAATCGGAGTAGCCCTGCTGAAAAACATACGAATTTTTATCGAATAACGATAACTGGCTTATTGTTATTCGACAATTATTTTACCCAAAACAATAAGAAAAATCAGTATAACCAATAGAAGTCAGTTTATTACTGAAAGATGCCGGAAAAGGACAGTGCGGATTTTTCTTGCCGAAATTTAAAATTAATGTATTTTTGTGCCCGACCGGTTCCGTAGCTCCTCCCGATAGTTATCGGGAGGATAGAGCAATCCCGATACTTCGGGATGGGTCGGGCGTTCGTTCTTTCTTTTGGCATATTCTTTTTGGTTCCGTAGCTCAGCTGGATAGAGCAACAGCCTTCTAAGCTGTGGGTCGGGCGTTCGAATCGCCCCGGAATCACAAAATGGCGCCAGGAAGCGCCATTAATGTTTTGTATCTCGACAAAAACGCGTGCGAAGTGATAGAACCGAGTCAAGTTAGCAGATCATTGATTATCAACATTTAATAATTTCGCAATCATGAAAATTCAGCTCAATACCGACAAAAACATACCAGGAACAGAAAAATTCGAAACGTTTGTCACTGAAAAAATCAACCGCTCGCTAAAGCGTTTTGCCAGCAAAATTACACGGATTGAAATTCATCTGTCTGACCAGAATGGCCAAAAATCAGGTTCAGACGATATACAATGCAGGATTGAAGCGAGAATAGAGGGTGTTCAGCCGTTAATAGTAACAGACAGAAACAGCACAAAAGAAAAAGCCCTTGCTGCTGCAATTGAAAAAATTAAGGCGGTACTGGAAACTGTGATTGGAAAAATAAAATCAAAATAGTATTCATACTTCTGAATGGAGCCGAAAGGCGTCCTTGTCATTTCAGATCGCGATGAGAACGCCCCTCCCGGCATGTTGCTGCCTGCACAACCCTGTCAAAATATATGGCGAACGGTCTGTAAGCCAGATGTGACCATTTTGAGAAAGGCACCTCGATCATCAGCATGGGGAACAGCACCATAAGATGAATGACGTAGGTGTAATATGTTGGGTATGGCATTCCATTAATCCTGAATATATGGACCAGTATTCCGGTTACGGTGGTAAGTGCAAGCAATACGAGAAACGTCCAGTCAGTTACATGTGAATACCTGCTCTTCTCATCTTTCTTTCTGAAGCGGGCTATCAGAAACCACACCGCCCCTGTTAATAGTCCTGCCGTGGCGTAATAACCAAGTGACCGTTGCGGATGTGTCCAGTGATAGATATTGTCTGTCTGGAACCATCCGAGAAAGAAGACTATCATTATGAACATTATAACGTAGGAGCTCATCAGGAACCAGTGTACAACCCAGTAGGAGCTGAATGAGAATTTTTTAGCGCTGCCCAGGGTGTCACACTTTGAGAACTGCTTTTGCGTGGCAAAATGTAAAATCAGGTAGTATAGTTCGGTTAAGTATAATTTCAACGGGATCTTCAGTCCCTTATTCTTTCTTACGATTTTCAGGTACATATTGAAAATGTTTGAAATCAGGAAGAAACTGAGCATGCCTGCCATGATCCAGTCGCCTATCTCAACCTGTTTCCAGGGTGCGAAAGTATTCAATTTCACGCCTCCCTGGGATGTCAGTTCAGTTGTCATGGGACCATGTAAGAACATAAAGAGGAAGAGGATCACCAGAGAGAGAAAGATTATGGATCCGAACTCCCATATTTTGGAGGTATAAAGTTTTCTTCCGAGTCCTGTCCAGTCATAAACAGATGTCAGGTACCGTCTGAGTGACATCATCAGCTCTGCAGGTTTTGCATCCTGGGGGCAGTGGGTGCTGCACTGGCCGCAATAATAACATAACCAGGGTTTAACTGATGTATTGATATCATCTTTCAGTCCCAGAACACTGAATCTGATCATCTCGCGAGGGAAGGAATTCTGTGCGTCAGATAGCGAGCATACTGCAGTGCAGGTTCCACAGTTATAGCAGGTGTTGAAATCAAAAGCTCCGAATTTTTTCAGGTCTTTTCCGAAACTGGTATCAGCCGCTGCCATCACGATTTTATTTTATATGTGAAGTATTCGTCCATATCATCAATTGTACCTGTCTGTATACTGCCGTACTTAGCGAGCGTCATAACCCAGAACAGTATTTCGTGCGTGGGCATTGCAAGCTTTTGGGAGAGTTGTCCGATGGTCATCTCACCCTCTTTGAGCGCATCAAGGATCGACCTTTTTGTCTTATTGTATTTTTTGAGGTTCTCCCTGATATTTTCTGGTATCACCCGTTTTTCCCGGAGTATTTTAAAGGTTTGTCCCTGTTTTTCTTCCATGGTAATAATTTCCTCCTGTTACATTGTGGTTACTTTAAATCCTCGGCCAGTGCGTTTATCATAGTCTCCATTTCCTTGTCCGAGTAGGCAACAAGGTTAATTGCGTTAACCGGGCAACCCGGAAGGCACATCCCGCATCCCTTGCAAACAGAATTATTGATGGCAGCGATCTCCTTTCCGTCAATACCAATCTTTTTCACTGCATCAAAAGGGCAGGCATCCAAGCATTTACCGCACCAGGTACAAAGAGAGGCATCAACCCTCGCAATAATAGGCTCAAGCTCCAGTTCGCCCCTGCTGACATAGGAAAAAGATTTTGTTGCAGCGGAGAGGGCCGAGCAGACTGACTCGGTAATGTTTTTGGGACCCTGACAGGCGCCGCAGATGGTAATACCGTCTATCACCGTCTCGACAGGCCTGAGTTTCATATGGATCTCATTGAAGAAATTATCTCTTCCCCTGGGCAGCTTGAAGAGTGATCCGATTGCATTGTCGGATCTTGGAACCATTCCGGTTACAAGCACAATCAGATCTGCATTGACTCTGATCTCTTTCCTTGCTGTCATTATATCATTGATATTAACAATGGTGTTTCCGTTTTCCCTGATTATCGAGGGTGGGTCATCCTCGTACGACTGCAGGTAGATATCACCCATCCTAAGTGATTCCGAATAGAGGAGCTCCTGTTTGCCGTAAGTTCTGATGCCTCTTGTAAAGTGATAGTTTGTGATACCGGGGAATCTCTTTTTCGTCTCAATAGCTGAGTGTATTACCGAAGTGCAGCAATAGCGCGAACAATATCTGTTTGCACCTGAGATGTTGCTGCTGGCCACTTCCTGGCTTTCGGTGGCATGATTCACTCTGACTCCTGCTCCGGCCTCAACCTGCCTGCTTCCGACGCAGTAGATATATGCAATATTAATTATCACTTTTCCCCTGAAAGTCAGTAGTCCTTCACACATATCAATTATTCGCTTGAACTGTGGCAGGGTTACCACGTTGTCAAACTGCAGATATCCGAACTCACCTTCAGAAGGAGTGTAGGGGTCAAATCCTGTTGCCATCAGTACTGAACCAACCTTTATTTCAACAATCTCCTCTTTTATGGAGAGGTCGACGCTGGCACATATCTTCTCACATTCTCCGCACCTGGTGCAGTTCTTAATGTCAATCACAGGATACTGAGGATACTCACTGGGGAAATTGTGGTAAATGGCTTTTCTGGTAGTTATATTGAAGTTGAACTCGTCGGGCACCTCCACGGGACAGGCGTCAATGGCTTTCTGAAGGTTACCCGGGTCGCACTTTTCGTTTATAAAACGGGGTGTTATTTTAACTTTCAGGGTAAAATCCCCAATATTGCCGCTGCTGCTTATCACCTCGGCTCCTGTAAGAAGTCTGATTTTGCTATGTTTAATGATATCATCATAAAGGCGGGTGACTAGTTCCTTTCCTGTCTGATCGGTTGTGAAAAGCAGATCCCACTGAGCAACCCGTCCTCCAATGAAATGTTCTCTTTCTATAAGGGTTACGGGGCAGCCCATTTCAGCAAGTTCGATGGCAGCTCTCATTCCCGATATTCCCGCTCCGATTATTGCAACAGCTTTTCTGGAAGGTATTGTGATAGGATCAAGTGATTGTGCAAGCCTCACCTTTGAGATAGCTGATTTCACCAGGTGTATTGCTTTCTCTGTTGCCCCAGGCTTGTTATCAGAGTGTGCCCACGACACCTGTTCCCTGATGTTTGCATGAACATAGTTGTACTTGTTTAAGCCGGCCCGTTCAGCAACTGCCCTGAATGTTGTCAGATGGAGTTTGGGCGAGCAGGAGGCAACGACAATACCATCCAGCTTGTTTGATCTGATATCATCAACCATCTCCTTCTGGGTTGCGTCACTGCATGCAAACATTGTTGTGCGTGCGAGAAAAACCCCATCCTCGTGTTCCACTGCAGCTTTAACCTTTTCAACATCAACATAGTCGGAGATGTTACCGCCGCAATGGCATATATAAACACCAATTTTTTTGTTCATCGTTTACTGATTATGTAACTCATTGCTTCTGATGATGCAGCACCGGCAGAGAGTATGGAGTCAGGAATGTCCATTGGGCCTGATGCAGTACCTGCTACAAATACGCCATCAATGTTGGTTCTTGCAGGGCTTGCAAGGAGATCGGTCTGAGAGACAAAATCAAATGGATCAAGCTGGAGTTCCCCGTTGCCGAAGAAAGCAGCGTTGTCGGGATTGGAAACCACGCCAACAGAGAGTATCACCATATCGTGACTGGCTTCCTTTACAATATTTTCATTTATATCTTCATATCTGAGTATCAGGTCGCCATTTTCCTTTTCGGAGATCATGCCGATTTTCCCTTTTATGAAGTTGACTCCCATTCCCTTGGCCTGGTCGTAAAACTCCTCAAACCCTTTGCCGAAAGACCTTATGTTGATGTAATAAATGGTAACATCGGCCATAGGCAGTGCGCCCATAAGAAGCTGAGCCTGCTTGATGGAGTACATGCAGCATATCTGCGAGCAGATCGGGTTGCCAACGGTGATGTCCCTGGATCCGGTGCAAAGCACATACGCAAGCCGGCAGGGCATTTTGCCATCGCCCGGACGCAGAACGGTGTTGAAGGGGCGGGTGGGGGCGAGAAGCCTTTCCATCTGCATTGATGTAATTACATTTTTCATTTTCCCATACCCGAACCGTTCTATCCTGAGCGGGTCAAACAGATTAAATCCGGTAGCTATGATGACAGTACGGAGGCTCAGCTGATATTCAGTTGCTTCCTGGGTAAAGTCGATGCATTTGGTCGGGCATGCCTTCTCGCACGCACCGCATAAAGTGCAATTTTCAATATCTATGGCAGCCACTCTGGGGCTGGCAATACTGAAAGGTATATATGCAGCCTTTCTTCCGACCATATCGTACTGATACTGGTCATTCACCACTACCGGGCAGGCCTGTTCGCACAACTGGCATCCGGTGCAGTCCTCCTCTCTTACATAACGCGGGTGTTTGATGACTATGGCTTCGAAATCATTTTCTCCCTTCTTCAGTATGTTTCTTACTTCACTGCCGGTTAGGATTGTAATATCGGGGTGTCTCGATATCTCAGATACCTTGGGTGTTGTGATGCATGCCGAGCAGTCGAGGGTAGGGAAGACTTTGCTCAGGTGGATCATCTTCCCGCCTATGGAAAGATCTTTCTCAACAAGTATCACCCTGAATCCGTTGTTTGCCAGGTTCAATGCTGCCTCGCCGCCGGCAATACCCCCGCCTATTACCAGTGCGTCGAACGAATCTTTGATTATGTTTTCCGCCATGATCAGCTCATTGTGATTTGAAGTAAATACAGGTTGAAACTCTTGATCTGCTTTACAAAAGCCTCGCTGCAGACAGAGCATATTGCCGCCATTCTAAGTCGTGCAGGTTCAATGTTTTTCTCCTTCATCATCTTGTGTGTCATCCCGACCAGGCGACCTGTCTTCTCAGTACAGGTTTCTCCATAGGTGCAGTCACTGCCGTCGGCAGCTATAAAGACACCGTCAAAGCCCTTTTCAAAGGCATAAAGGATCCATAAGGGCTTGATTCCGGAGGAGCAGGGGATCGCGATCGTGTATACAGTGGGAGGGTAGTGGAGCTTCAATAATCCCGCCATATCAATGGCGGGATCAGATATCTTCTCGGTTGAAAATACCAGTATCCTGGCACTTTTAGTGCTAATACCGGCCATACCTAACTCTTCTTAAGGAAGATCCTGTAGTATCCGCTTTCTTCTAATGTGCCAAGATATTCGTGTCCCTGTTTAGTGCACCACTTTGGTATGTCAACCTTGGTGCCCTCATCAGCTGAGAGCACTTCCATAACCTCTCCCGGCATTATCAGCCCGATAGCCTTTTTAGCTTCAAGTAAGGGCCCTGGGCAGGCTGTACCTCTTGCGTCAACACTCTTGGCCACAGTAAGGCCTTTTATTTCTTCTGCTGTCATAATTTTACCTTTTTGATGGTTTATATTCTGGAAAATAATTTTTCTGAATCTTTCCGGATATCCGATTCTTTCCTGTGATTCGGGTTCTGTCTCTAAATAAAGAGATTGACATCGGCCTCTTCAGCTGAGCTCAGATAGGCCCCTATGCCGCAGATATCGTCGGCAAGATCAATAAAGTCATCGAGTTTCTCGCCGCCCCAGATCTTGCCTGCGAGGCCGCAGATATGGATCTTTACGTCGGTAATCTCTTTTGCTTCCCTGAAGAATTCCACCCAGGTCTTCACCTTGAGATTCTTCAGAGATTCCATGAATTCATCTTTCAGCGCAGGGTTTTCAGCCATTTGAAGTTTGCTGACATCATCGCCGATCTCTTTTTTAAAGGCACGGGCTCCCTGAAGGAGGACATAAATGTCAACTTTCATATCAAGAGCTGCTGCGCCAGAGATAATAATACCGGCAGCTGTTAATTTATCAACACTGCCAGTGAAAAGGCCGAGACACATTTTCTTTGGTTCCATATACAGAATTTTTACTGTTAATTAATTAACAAAGAAAATCATTCATTATTTACGGAATCAATTTTCATCTGTGAGGTTTATTGTGTAAATTTGTGATATAGGTCACATAATCAAAATATCCAGTTGCTATGATTAACGATTGCCGGTTGTGTGGGATCAAGTCGAAAGCGGCATCCACCCTGAGTGAGCAGGAGATTGAAAAGCTGTCATTTAACTGTGCGACTGCAACATTCAGGAAAGGCGACCCGATTGTCAGGCAGGGGGCATTGTCAACTAATGTGGTCTATTTGTGTAATGGGTTAGCCAAGATACATATTGCCGGGCCTTATCACGAACAAATAGTACGCATTGTTAAAGCCCCGTCGTATCTGGCATTGCCAACCACAATAGGCGACAAGATTAACCAATATTCTGTAACGGTCATAGAGCCTTCAGAGGTATGTTTTATAGATATGGCAACATTCAGGCTCCTGATGAGCCTTAATTCCGAATTCTCATATGAGATTATGCTTGAAGTATGCCGGAATGAACTTGAGGCCTTCAACAGGTGTGTCAACAGAACGCAGAAGCAGATAAGGGGGAAAATTGCTGACGTGCTGCTGGAAATGGCTGGAAGGATTTATAATTCAGATACATTCAATATGCCGGTTAATCAGGAGGAAATCGGCAACCTCGTGGACGCCTCGCGTGAAAGTGTCAGCAGAGTTATGAATGAATTTGCCACAGATGGGATAATAACTCTGGCAGGAAAAAAGGTCAGGATTCTTAATAAGCCAACCTTGATGATCATAAGTGCCAACGGCTGATGGTTCACTTTATCTGACCAACTTGCCAGAGTTAAAGAGCATGGCGGCCAGCATCTCCTTTTCCTGATTTAAAGTTCGAGAAATTACAATATTTTTTTACAGTTGTCCGATTAATAATTAAAATTCGTTATCAATTCTAATATGTATTTGATTCCCAATGCAATTTGTTTTAATGTGTTGTACTAGTTTATGGCTAATATAAAACTTTTCGAGGTCGCAAGTTCTATCCAAAATATTCACGGGAAATATTAAGTATAGTACTTAAAAAGAAGCAAATAAATGAGATTAATGAGAGTATTCTCACTACCTTTGTTATAAATACATAATGAAATGCCACGTCAGAAAGTACTGAGAAAAATTTTTGCACCTCCGCAATTTACAGGATTTAAGCCATATGGATGTTCCGGGGGATGTAAAGGTTCGGTTGAGTTGTTCTATGAAGAATATGAGGCCATTAAAATGGCTGACCATGATCTGTTGAATCATGAGGAAGCTGCTGTATTGATGGGTGTATCAAGGGCGACTTTTGCAAGGATCTACGAAAGTGCAAGACGGAAAATAGCAAAAGCGCTTGTTGACGGCAAAGAAATTAAAGCAGTATATGGCAATGCTTACCTTGAAAAGGAGTGGTTTTTATGTAACGATTGTAATGCAAGATTTGATGTCAGGGCAGCGATAATAGAAAATAATTGTCCTGTCTGCCAATCGGGAAATATAAATTCCCTTAAAGCTGTTCCATAAACTGCATATTAATCAAGAATTAATGCCATCAGGCGAATTTGTTTAATCCTTATAATATTTTCCCAAAAAAAGCAAAAGTTAATCCATGTTAAATGCAGATAAAAAATGGAGGAAACAATTATGAGAAATTTTAAGAATTTATTTGATGATTCAGGGTGGGAAGAGACAAAAGAATATCCTAAAGGTACCCTGATAAAAACTCTCAGAGACACAAACGGCGGCAAAACGATTTTGTTAAAATGCGCCAAAGGCTTTAAATTAGGATCTCATTCCCATGTGGTTACTGAACAGCATCTTGTATTGAGAGGGTCATACACAAGTGATGGCAAGACATACTCGACAGGATCATACCAGATATATAGCCCCCATGAGGAACATGGTCCTTTTGAATCAGAAGAAGGAGCATTGATACTAGTATTCTGGGATCCAAACAAAACAGACTGATTTCAGACAGGGATCCTTTCATGGTCCTCAATAAATGATACTATTGTATCAAAAATTTCTGCTACTTCTTTCGTTTTCGGAAGAACATTTCTAAGGGATTCCATGATTTGCCTCTTCCTTATGCACTCAAAAGTCGGATAAAAATTGATATCATAAATCCATCCTGCCTGAAGCAGTTTGATGTCGTTTATGTTTTTTACATATCTGATATCAACTATTTGCTTGTTCATCATTGCAGTATACACTTCATCACTGATTCCGGGTGTTTCCGGCAATTCAAGTTCAAGGGCAGGATTCCTGTTTCCGTTCCTTCTGTGATAATATTCAGTAACCACTCTCCAGATATCAAGTTTATCTGCATCACGGATTAGTCTGGAATAAAAAAGACACTTTTTTGTTTCGTCGCGGGGTAAAAAAGGACGATTATGATATTTGATTGAGCAGAGGATCAGTTTTTTAAAATTTTCATCAAGCTCATCAAGAACATGATGCTGATTCAGGACTTTTATTCCAAGTTCGGCATGATCTTCTGATTTGCGGTCAGAGAAAGTCCTGTAACGGTCATACTGTTCAAACCTGCCAATATCATGAAGCAGGGCAATTATTTCAGCAAGGTTCAGTTCAAAATCATTCAGTCCTGTTCTTTTGCCGATTTCAAGAATTTCTTCAACAACACGCTCCGTGTGTTCCCACTTTATGTTTATATTTTGCTGTGCTTCAGGATCAGAGTAATTAAATTCCCTGACGTAACCGGTAAACCAGGTTCTCAGATCATCCACAACTTGGTTACTTATAATTATGTTCATATTACTCACCTTCTCCCGCGTCCTCCATATTTATAGCCTGTTTTACGTGCTGAATGAATGCTCTCCTTCAATGTTGCTTCCTTTAATGCAGGGATATCACCGTTTTTAACCTTTTTTATTGCTTCAGGCACGGGCATATTACGACACAGGTAAATTTTGCAGCCATAAGATGTTACTTCATTATACAATGCCGGGCCTATATTCCCTACAATAACCTTTTTGATGTCCGTTTCTACGAATTTCCTTATATTCTGGTCCTCATAATTGCTAACCCCGGGGAAAACCTCAAATTGCATTGTCACGGGATCCACTTTTAGAAAGTAGCCCGAATGACCGAATCTCCCCGAAACTTTAGAATCAATGGTTTCTCCTGTTGATGCTACAAGATACTTTTCCATAATTTCATTTTTTTTGACAATAATTTATTGTTGAAACAATACTTTACGATTAAATTAGAATTATTTTAAATTAACTCCGGTGTATTGAACATCCGGCTGAAACGTTATCTGCCTTCAGTGATCCATTTAGATTTTGCTTATTTCCGGTATTCTTGTCTTTCGTGTTATTTTTGCAATCTGACATATTTCCCTGAACATTTCTTCAGGGATAGGCACCTCCCTTTCTTTTCGTGAAAATCTGACTCCTTTCATCCTTTCACTCCTAAGAAAAAGTCTCATGGGCTTTTCCATTCTTGTAAGAATAAGATTGTCAGCCGCATCTTCCAATATCTTTATTTCATCGGGCATAGCACTGGTGCTGACAGTGAAAGCATAGGTACGGCTTTTATCATTTTGAAGCATATTCTTTAATTTATTCAGAATGCTTCCCTTATATGTTTTTGAAAAAAGAAGGAGATTTAAGGCCGAGCCAAAAACCAGGGTACCTTGTCCTTTTCTCTCAAACATGTTTTCGGCTTTGGCAATCGTTTCGTCCCAAATTTCAGGTTTTAGCAAGTTTGCCCTCAGGGTGTTGGGGCTTGTCCTCTCACATCCGTTTGCCTTAAGATCAAACTGAACATAAACTATTTTACCACAGTAATCGTTTAGATCCATATTGTATAGTTCCCTCATGGCCATTATCAGAAGTTCACCTCCCGGGTATTGAAGAGGAATTCCGATTACATTACCGCCCGAATTAAGCCATGCCGCAACAAGCGCAAATTCCACCAGCGGTTTTCCTGTTCCTTCCGGTCCGCTTATCAGGGTTGATGAAGGGATATGAACCCCTTCCGGCAAGAACTCGTCAAACCAGTTAATATTTAGCTTTAAGTTTGCCATGAATTCTTCATTCCGGGATTTAAAATCTGATTATCTGTCATTTCAATTGCTCCGCATGAAAATTTTCATTATGTACATATATTTTATTCAAGTACATCGCTCCCCGAATAGCAATGTTCCGATGCGTACTATATTGGCACCTTCCTCTACGGCAATTTTGTAACTGTTACTCATGCCCATAGAAAGATATTTCATTTCAATACCATCTATTCCTCGGTTTTTAATTTGCTCAAATATTGATCTGGTGATCCTGAAATACGGCCTGGCATCTTCGGGATTTCCGAATCGTGGTCCCATTGTCATTAAACCCTTGATTTTCAGATTTGAGAGATGATTTATTTTTAAAATCAGGCTTTCAATATTTCCGGGAAGAACACCCGTCTTATTTGATTCCTTCCCGCTGTTGATTTCTATAAGAACGGGCATTATCTTATCTATTGACATGCAAAGCTTATTGACTTCAAAAGCAAGCTCCACTGAATCAATTGTTTCTATCATATCAAAAAGCCTAACGGCTTTTTTCGCTTTGTTTCGTTGCAAATGCCCGATCATGTGCCATTGAATCGGATTAGTAATAAGTTGCCGCATTCGTTCGGCTTCCTGAACATAATTGTAGCCGATGGATCTTATACCTCCCTCTATTGCTGATATTACTTCGTCCGCGGACCTTGTTTTGGCAGCTGCAACAAGCAAAACATCAGGAGGCAGCCATTGCTGAATATCCTTAAGGTTTTTTAAAATCAGGGCGGAAGCATCCTTATCCATTTGTGCTATATTTAATTATTCACCATGTATGCGTTTCTTCTTTTCAAGCAATTCTTCCTTGCTTTCACTGTGGTCAGGATCAGGAACTATTGCATCTACAGGACAAACCATTACACATTGGGGTTCATTAAAAAATCCAACACACTCAGTGCATAAGTCAGGATTAATAACATAAACAGGACCTCCTTCCGAGATGGCCTTATTTGGGCACTCTTCCATGCATACTCCGCATGAAATACATTCATCAGTTATGATTAAAGCCATAATTAACCTCCTTTTTTATTAATTTATAGCAAGTTATTACTTAATAATATTTGAAAACATGAGACACCATAACACTTAAATGTTTATAAAGATAATGAGATTATTCTCAAAATGCAAGTTTATTTAGATTAATTTTAAATTGAGGAAACAACGAAATAAATTGAAATTTCTCTAGTGATTTTTGTCCATCACTCCGGTACTTTTGGGATCAGGCTGTTTCCTTTTTCCAGGCATAATTACGCAGGGTTATTCTCATCAGGCAGATTTCATCACCCATCCGTAATACACTGGCACCAGGTGTCTGTAACCAGCTTGTCAATACCTGCGAGCATAGGGCAGCCATTTAAAAGCTATCTTTTAAATGTAATTACCCGGTCGGAATATTCAGCATAGCCTGCGTTGATTGTTTTGAATACCATCTCACTTGAGGAAAGGGAAACCAGTTCCACATTTGTGCCGCCGAAGATATGCGACCCGGCAAATGAACTGTAGGAGGGATACTGAGCAGAAAAATACAGGACCAGCTTGGCCCTGGTCTGGGTAATGATGTTTACTGTTCCGTTTTCGACCGGTTTTGTCTGGTTCATGTAAACTTGATAATCCAGATTATCATGCACCACCAGTCTGTCATAGGGTATTGTCTTAGTTATTCTGACACCCGAACTGTCATAGGCAAATGAATGAAGGTTCCATGTGCCCTGTACTTCCTCGTATTCCGGTAAAAAGTAAGTGTTGTGCTTCTTACAGGAAACCGGTAATATGATAATAGCAATCAGGAATAGGACTTTTTTCATAACCGTTTTTTACGTATTAAAAGTGCTGCAAAATCTGTACCAGCAATAATCAGCTGCATGCCGTCAGGCTTGATTAACCATGGATCAACATCCGGAAAGGATCGTTACCAGATTAACGGAATCAGCCTGAATCTTGTCTTTTTACAATATTCTGTATAGCCTGGCAGATCCCTGCACAATACTTTTTCTTCATTCAGTATTCTGAGCACCAGTGCCAGGGGAATACCAGCCATCGGGATTAGTCCCCACCATGATCCCAGAGCAACCGGTGTAGGGATATACATTATTAAAACACCGAGGTACATGGGATGCCTGACAAAACTGTAAAGTCCGGTGGATATTACTTTCTGACTTTCATCCACTTCAACAATTCTTGAGGCGTAGCTGTTCTGCCTGAAAACAAAAAAGACAAGTACATAACCCAGTAAGATGATCAGATCGGCAACTAAGACAATACAGACCGGAATCTCCGACCATCCATAGCGCTTATCAAGCCCGGGGACGATAAAGCCAAACAAAAAAACAAATGAGAAAACAATCTGGATGATTTTCTGCGCTTTTTCCTTCTCTTCGGCCCTAGTGCGGCGTTCCAGGAACATCGGATCATTCTTTAAAAAGTAGAATAACACAAACGTCATGGGAATGACCAGGATCCCAATATATACATAAACCTGCCAGAAATTAAAGGTACCTGCAGGTGCAAGAATAAGAAGTCCCAGAACTACCGGAACCATCGAAAACCTCTTTATGATTTTTGAAATCAGGGCTTTCATTTCCTTACTGGATAATTCGCTTTTTTTGGTGGACATATACATGCTAATTATTTTTGCAGTAAAATTCTCTGGCGGATAGCTGAACTTACAGACTAAAAATTGAATGCTTTGTTAATCCGTACTTTTTATTGCATAAGTCTGATCTGACAGTCCTCAAAAACAATGCCTTCAGGATTCAGCCTTTTTTGCAACAATAAAGCCGATAGTCATCCCATTTAAAAATAGCTTCTCAGTCTTCAGGATGTTAAAATTCTGACCGCTTATCAATTGAGCAACATTCAAAGCCGAAAACATATTCAAATGCAACGGAAAGATTCCAAGACGCTTCAGGAACCGGTAAGAAGTAAATTCCAGTCTGGTTCCAAAATTCATCCTTTCCCTGAAACATGGTGTTTCAGATATAAATAAGCCGCCGGGTTTCAGTAATTCATTTATTCTCTGAATTACTTTTTCACTGTCGGCCAGTAATTGAATAATCGAGTATGCAATTATTTTGTCGAATGATGCTTTTTCCAGATCATATTTAAAAATTGTCCCGCATGAGAAGGATACATTCTTAGAATTGGCTGCATTTAATTTTTTCTTTGCCAGGCTTATCATCTCATAAGAGATATCCAGTCCGTGAATATGTTTGATCTCACCTGCCAGTTCCAGAGTTTTGGTGCCTGTCGCACATCCGAAGTCAAGAACATTATCATTGGCCTTCAAATATTCCTTTGTTCTTGTAATTATTTCCCGCGAAGCACTATCGAATTGCTTCTGGCTGTTGTCAAATCTTATTGCCCGCTTATCCCAGAATATTTCAGCTTTATTCTTCATGATTAGCGTATGTTTTTGATTTTAAAAACTTTGAAGCAAAAACCAATCCCTGCACCACAATTACCTCGCGGAGAATGCCTTGTCTGATCTTCACCGGAAAAACCAACCACAAGTTAAACAAACGGTAAATCAGAATCAAAAAATAATTTTACCCAGACTATATTGGATAATTCTGTCAGAAGCTAAGCAGCTTTAATGCATAAAATGCTCCTGGGAGGTGGGCAGTTGCAACACTGGCCGTCACGAACCCATCTGATGAGCCCTTAGAGCAAACTCATAGTCGCGTGTGGAGTAAGTGTCGTAATGAAATTTCGACCAGTAGGAACTCTGAATGAGATGATATCTTTTGTACCTGCCAACGGATATGATTTTCCCCTCCATCACGCCCATAATTACTGACGAAGCATTGCATTCAACCTCGTATTCATCTCTTCCGAAATGCTTGGCAAAGTACCTTCCCTGCTTTCCTGAAAATCCTGGTACGAATCGTATGGCTATCGATTCCATTGTATTTTCGAAAAAAACCTGTTTCCCTTCTCCAATCCTCTTAAGGATCATTTCCGATCTGAATTTCTTCAGAATCCTTCTTATTGGTTCTGTGAACATGGCAAGATTAAAAGACGATTTGACTAACTACCCTAATTAACGAAACCGGGCAGTCCGTTATTGTCTTATAATCTTCTGAAAGGTACAAACCTTACCAACGTAAGGTTTTTTTCTTCAACCTTTCCATTCTTCTTTTCCAGCAGAATCAATTCCTGCACAGACGATTGAGGACCAACCGGGATTACGAGCCTTCCGTTTTCTGCAAGCTGGTCGATCAGTGGTTGCGGGATCACTTCAGTAGCAGCGGTAACCACGATGATATCGAATGGAGCATGTTCCTCCCAGCCCTGATAGCCGTCACCGTATCTGCCGGTTACGTTATTGTAACCCATTCCGGTCAGACGGACGGCAGATTCCCTTGCAAGTTCCGGGACTATTTCTATTGTATATACCTTATTTACTATTTCGGCCAGTACTGCTGCCTGATATCCCGAACCGGTGCCTATTTCAAGAGCTTTCTTCCACGCGGCAGGTTTCACAACCTCAGTCATGTAGGCAACAATGAAAGGCTGGGATATTGTCTGCCCGTAACCAATGGGGAGGGGATTATCATCATATGCCCGGCTCTCATACTCCGCCGGTACAAAAAGATGCCTGCGAACCTTAAGCATTGCCTTCAGTGTAAGCTGATCAGAAATACCACGGCTTCTGATCTGGTCTCTTACCATTTTTTCCCTTGCAGCCTGGTACTTATCGCCCGATTGCAATGCAGTGCCTGCCATTATGATAAATATTATTACAGCCAAAAACCTCACCCCTGCAGTTTTCAACAATATACAGGAATTCAGGGATAAAAGCAAGCGATTAACTGCAAAAAGGAACGATTAACTGTAGCCCACGAGCGATAAAAATCCGTTGCCAAGAAACTGCATTGCAGGCCAGATCGGGAACAGGTTTATATCGGTGAATACAGTAACAAGAATAAGCCCGAGAAAGATGTATGATCCGTATTTGTAAAGGCCTTCATGGAACCTGGGATATTTTCTGAACTGATTAAGCAGCAGATGCGACCCGTCAAGAGGAGGAAGTGGGATCAGATTAAAGATGAACAATCCCCAGTTAATATAAATGGCATAAAGAAAGACCTCCCTTGTGATGCTGATCCAGTTACTGTAGTCGCCAGTTGTATAACTTGAAAAAAGAGAAAAGGCAACAGAAAGTATCATGGCGGTCAGGGCATTGGAAAGAGGTCCTGCAACTGCAATTTTCATAACATCCTTTCGGGGATTTCGCAGGTTCTGTTCATTAAACTGGACAGGCTTTGCCCAACCGAATCCAGCCACCAGAAGCATCACGAATCCAAGCGGATCAATATGCTTGAAGGGATTCAGGGTAACCCTGCCTTGTTGTTCGGATGTGGAGTCACCGCATTTTTTTGCCATCCAAGCATGGCTGAATTCATGGACAGTAAGCCCGAGAATGATCCCGGGCAGAAACTGGAGAATACGTGCAATTGCGAGGTTTCCCATTCAGATCCTTGTCTTTTTGACAGGCATCCAGAAGTCCTCCTCTGTGAGCTTACATTCCTTAATCATTTTCCTGGCATATTCAGCACCAGAGAAGTTTTCATCAGCGTTGTTTGTCCCGACTGTAAACTTCACTCCGGCCTTCTTTGCCCTATTTATGAAATCGGCTGATGGAATTTCATATCTGTTGTTGATCTCGATGGCAATGTTGTTGGCTTTGGCTGCATTTGTAACCTTGTCCATTCTTTCAGGTGTCCAGAAGAAGTCATACCTGTCAGCCATCTGTGCCGGCAAAAAGGTAGCGTTCACATAAATGTTGATTGGCTCGGAATTAAGTATTGTAACCAATGTGTTTACCATGTAATCCATGAATTCCTGCTCATCATCGATCCATGTCTCCTCCGGCAACCAAATCCGGTTTCTTCTTCCCTTTGCGTCGGTGAAGGTCATGCAATCGGTGAAAACATAATCAAATTTCTCGATCGATTCTCTTGAGAATATGTTTATCCATTCTCTGCCTTCGGCCTGCATGGCAAGATAGAACTGAGGATAGTTCCTTAGAAGCACAACAACTGAATCGATCTGGCTGTCCTTGTGGATCGGAAATCCAAGTCCGCAGTTAAATGCAATTCCGTAGTCAATATTTTCAGCTGCTGATTTTGCAACTGCATCATCGATAGTCAGGTTCCCTTTCAGGTGTATATGCAGATCGGTGATTTTCATTTCCGGTTTGTTGTTACAGGAAGTTAACAGGATGGCAATCAAAGCAAAGGCTGTGAGCTTAAGTTTCTTCATGATTAAAGGTTTTGTAAGTACAATTTCAGTTGTAGCATAAAGCCGGCATAAAACTAATGAAAACATCAGAATTTGCCTTAATTCCTGTTAAGAATATTCCAAAGGCCGTCCTCAGGCCCTGGCATCCATACTGTTTTTTCTGTTTTTCAAAAAAAAATCTTAGGTTTACAGTATAATCTTTTATTTCGATGAAACTCCTTTACCTGTCAATTCTTTTCGCATTTCTTCCGGTGTTTGCAAATTCACAGGAAGTTGCAAAGGCTGAAGTGTACCTTGTGACATGCGGACCCGGTACGGAAATTTATTCTGTTTACGGTCACAGCGCCCTGAGGGTGGTCATCCCCGAAAAGAACAGTGACAATGTTTTCAACTGGGGAGTATTCGATTTCAGTACACCGAATTTTGCATGGCGTTTTGCCAGAGGAAGGCTCGACTATTCTCTTGGTGTCAGTTCCTACGAAAGCTTTCTGAGAGATTACTACATGGAAAAAAGGTGGGTCGTTTCCCAGAAGATAAACCTCGATTCCGCCCAGACCGCGAAGCTTTTTGTGCTTCTGGAAGAAAATCTGAAGCCGGAGAATATCAACTACAGGTATGATTTCTTTTATGACGACTGTTCCACCAGGATAAGGGATCTGCTCGAGAAATCAGTAGGGGACGACCTTGACTATCCGCCCGATCTAAGTACAAATGAGCTTCCTACCTTCCGCGACCTGATAAGCAAATATGAAAAAGGATATGTCTGGAGAAGAGCAGGTATTGACCTGCTTATAGGGTCAGGGGGAGATAAGAAAGCTTCATTTCGCGACAGGATGTTCCTGCCTGTTGAGATGAAGGACGGTTTATCGCAAACAAACATACGAAGGGACGGCAAGATGATACCTCTTCTTACAAATCCTGCGCTTGTGCTTGATTTTGAACCTCCGGTAGTTAAGACCAACATGCTTACAGGTCCCTTTTTCATCTTTGGCCTGCTGCTCATTATATGCATCGGGCTGACCGGATATTTCAGGGGTAAGAAGGCAAACAACATAATCGACATAGTAATCTTCTCGATATTTTCGATTCTCTCGGTTCTGATGATCTTCTTCAACCTTTTCACCGATCATCAGCAGTTGAAAAGTAATCTCAACATTATCTGGTTGAGTCCGTTTGTTATTCTCTGCCTGTTGAGCCTTATGCAAAAAAAAGACTGGAGGATCTGGTTCAGGATAGTATTTTTTCTTTCGGTTGGATTTCTTGCCTTCCTGGTTTTTCTTCCCCAGGATATAAATAATTCTTTCGTGCCACTGATCGGAATTCTGATAGTTAGAAGCTCAGTCCGGTCGGAGTTTTCCTGGAACCCCCTTACAATACCTTATTTAACACAACTTTAACACTCTTTAACGCCTTGTTATTATTCTGAAGTCTTCCTTTGCGTCAGGAAAAGCAGGCCGTTTTCTCGAGGTCCTGCGTTATGCTTATTTAATTAAATTTGCGACTTAAAAAAAAGAAAATGGAGCAAACAGCCGATATCAGGATCTTAAATGAAAAAATAGAAAAAGAGAGCTCTTTTGTAGATATCGTAAGGATGGAGATGAACAAGGTTATTGTCGGCCAGAAGCATCTCACCGATTCTCTTATGATAGGGCTTCTGGCAAATGGTCACATTCTTCTTGAAGGTGTGCCGGGGCTGGCAAAGACCCTTGCCATTAAATCGCTGGCATCAATAATTGATGCCAGATTTGCAAGGATCCAGTTCACGCCCGATCTTCTTCCTGCCGACCTTACCGGAACGATGATCTACAGTCAGAAAAAGGAAGAGTTCCTTGTCAAGAAGGGTCCGATCTTCGCAAATTTCATTCTTGCCGATGAAATCAACCGCTCGCCTGCAAAGGTTCAGAGCGCTCTTCTTGAAGCAATGCAGGAAAGGCAGGTTACAATTGGCGAATCGACGTATAAGCTCGAAGAGCCTTTCCTGGTTCTTGCAACGCAAAACC
Source organism: uncultured Bacteroidales bacterium (assembly GCA_963840965.1). Classification (GTDB taxonomy): domain Bacteria; phylum Bacteroidota; class Bacteroidia; order Bacteroidales; family VadinHA17; genus LD21. The sequence continues at coordinate 308,456 of CAWJAW010000006.1, forward strand.
CGATAGAACAGGAGGGTACTTATCCTCTTCCTGAAGCACAGGTCGACAGGTTCATGCTGAAAGTGCTCATTGACTATCCCACCATGGAGGAAGAAAAGCTGATTGTAAGGGAAAATCTGGCTAAAGAGTTCCCTACGGCAAATTCCGTTCTGAAGACCGAAGACATTCTCAGGGCAAGAAACGTGGTCAGGGAAGTCTACATGGATGAAAAGATAGAAAACTATATACTCAGCATAGTTTTTGCCAGCCGTAACCCTGAGAAGTTCGGGCTTCCGGCTTTCAGCAACATGATCTCGTATGGGGCATCGCCACGTGCATCTATCTACCTTGCGCTTGCATCAAAAGCTTTTGCTTTCATTCGCAGAAGAGGTTATGTGATCCCCGAGGATGTAAGATCAGTATGCGCCGACGTCATGAGGCACAGAATAGGTCTTACATACGAGGCTGAAGCCGAGAATGTAACCCAGGATAAAATAATTGCCGAGATACTGAATGTGGTTGAGGTACCATAGAAGACGGAAGACCGAAGACCGAAGACGGAAGACAGAAGGTAGAAGTCAGGCAACCAGCAACCAGCAACAAATAACCAGCAACCAGTAACCAGCAACCAGTAGCCAGCAACAAATGGAAGCAGTTGAGCTTTTAAAGAAAGTAAGAAGGATTGAAATAAAGACACGTGGTCTTACCAGGCATATTTTTGCCGGTGAGTACCATAGTGCCTTCAAGGGAAGGGGTATTGCCTTCAGTGAGGTCAGGGAATACCAGTACGGAGACGATATCCGCAGCATTGACTGGAACGTGACTGCCAGGTTCAACCATCCATGGATAAAGGTATACGAAGAGGAAAGGGAACTAACAGTAATGCTTCTTGTCGATGTGAGCGGATCGGGTGACTTCGGATCGAAAGTAAGCTTCAAACGTGATATAATGACTGAGGTCGCAGCTGTACTTTCCTTCTCTGCTATTTACAATAATGACAAAATCGGGGTTATCTTTTTCACCGACAAGGTGGAAAAATTCATTCCGCCCCAGAAGGGAAGGAAGCACATACTGAGAATAATAAGGGAACTGCTCGATTTTAGTCCTGAAAGTCACAGGACAAGCCTCAGCGAACCTCTCAGGTTCCTCACAAATGCGATAAGAAAAAGATGTACTGCCTTTGTTATATCCGATTTCCTGGCTCCTGACTTTGAGGAGGCTCTCAGGATAGCATCAAGCAAGCACGACATAGTAGCCCTCAGGGTAACCGATCCGCTCGAAAAGGCGATTCCTGATGTGGGACTCATGAAAGTGCTTGATTCCGAAACAGGAGCAGAAAAGTGGATCGACACTTCTTCGAAATTTGTGAGAAAGGTTTATTCCGGCTGGTATTCCCGTCACGCCGACTCATTAAGCAACATGATGAAAAAATGTGCGGTTGATTTCACTGAGCTCAGCACAGGGGAAGACTATGTGAAACCGCTCATCAAACTTTTCAAAAACAGATGAAACAGACAAAGGCAACAGTATTTCTGGCATTTTGCTTCTTCCTCATTTTTCAGTCAGGGTTGCAAGGGCAGGATGTATCCGTTACTGCAGCCTTCGATTCGACAAGGATTCTTATCGGAGACCAGGTCGGTTTCACCGTAAATATCGATCAGCCTGCCGGGATCAGTCTGGCCCTTCCTGTTTTAAAAGATACCTTAACCGGAAAGATAGAGATTCTTGCCGGACCCCGGAGTGATACAGTAGCATTTGGCAGCGACAGGATAAGGATCGTTGAGAAATATCTTGTCACATCCTTTGATTCGGGGTTTCACCAGGTCGATCCGGTCTATGCAGAATTAGCCGGTGTGGATGGTATAAAAAGATTTTTCTCCGATTATTCCGTTCTTGAGGTGACAAGGGCACGGATCACTCCGCCGGACTCGGCTGAAATATTTGATATTGCAGGTCCCTACAGGGCACCCCTTACTGCAGGAGAAGTCTTGCCATGGGTATTGCTTGGCCTCATTGTAATTGTATTGGCATGGCTTATAATCAAGCTCATCAGGCGTCTTAAAAAGGAGAAAAAGGAGGAAACTAAGCCTGTCGTTACTGAACCTGCTCACGTAATTGCATTCAGGGAGCTCGCTTTGCTCAGAGATGAGCAACTCTGGCAGAAAGGGGAGACAAAGAAGTATTACATACGGCTGACTGAGATCGTACGTCAGTATCTTGCTTACAGATATAGTGTCAACTCACTGGAGATGACGACTTCAGAGACCCTTTATGCTCTTGTGAAGACAGGTTTTAAAAAGAATGAATCATATAACAGACTCAGATCGGTGCTTAATCAGGCCGATCTGGTGAAATTTGCAAAATACAGGCCAGATCCGGTTGAAAACGACACTGTTTTTAACGAATCATGGGAATTTGTTGAAGCTACCAGACTTATCGTGCAGGAAGAAGCCAGGACAGATTCCGGCCATAATCAGGGAGGGAAAGAATCATGAGCAGGATAGACTTTGCTGATCCCGGGTTTCTTTATCTTCTCCTTCTGGTTCCGGCTATTGTCGCTTTTTATATCCTGAAACAGCAAAAGGCTTTTGCTTCAATAAGGATGCCCGGACTAGAATCTTTGCAGGTGCCGGTTAAAACTTTCAGGAATTATCTGCGGCATTTCCTTTTTGCACTCAGGATGATTGCCATTTCACTGCTTATTATTGTACTTGCCCGGCCCCAGTCGACCGACAGGTTCCAGGATGTCTCAACAGAAGGGATTGACATCATCCTTGCCCTCGATATTTCCGGTAGCATGCTTGCTCGTGATTTCCGTCCAAACAGGCTGGAAGCTTCAAAAAATGTGGCAACTGAGTTTATCTCGGGGCGACCTTACGACAGGATAGGACTGGTGGTATTCAGCGGAGAGACATTCACCCAGTGCCCGCTCACCACCGATCATGCAGTCCTCATAAACCTTCTCAGAGAGATAGAGAGCGGAATGATAGAGGACGGGACTGCAATCGGAATGGGTCTGGCCAACTCAGTTACAAGGATCAAGGATTCGGAAGCAAAGAGCAAGGTTATAATCCTGCTGACAGACGGGGTAAACAACAGGGGAGAGATTGCCCCGGCAACAGCAGCTGGAATCGCAAAAACCTTCGGTGTAAGGGTTTATACAATAGGAGTCGGAAGCAAGGGAATGGCTCCCTATCCGGTCCAGACTCCCTTCGGCACCCAGTATCAGAATATGCCTGTTGAGATAGATGAGGATATTCTGAAGGATATTGCCGCGAATACCGGAGGAAGGTATTTCAGAGCTACGGACAATAACAAGCTTGTCGAGGTCTATTCGGAAATTGACAAGCTTGAGAAATCGAAGATTGATGTCAGGCAATTCACGAAGAAGGAGGAGGAGTATCTGCCGCTGGCAATTATAGCCCTCTGTCTCCTTGCTGTTGAATTGCTTTTGAGATTCACTATATTGAGAAAACTGATATAAACTGATATTTAATGCAGCTTTTCAGATTCGCTAATCCGGAATTCCTTTACCTCCTGCTAATTTTGCCGGTGCTGGTCGGATTGTTTATTGTCAACCGGGTGCGAAGCAGAAATGCAATAAGAAAACTTGGTGATGCTGCACTGATATCAAGGCTTATGCCTGAATTATCGGGACCACGGCCCGTGTTAAAATTCATTCTACTGCTGGCGGGCATTTCAGCAATGATAATCGTACTTGCACGTCCCCAATACGGTTCGAAGCTTGAAGAAGTGAGAAAGCAGGGTGTGGAAGTGATAATTGCCCTCGATGTAAGCAATTCAATGCTTGCGGAGGATATCCAGCCCGACAGGCTCACAAGGGCCAAGCAGGCCATTTCGAGGCTTGTCGACAACCTGAGTAACGACAAGATTGGCCTGATAGTTTTTGCCGGCGATGCCTATACTCAGATACCCATTACTACAGATTACATTTCAGCCAAAATGTTTCTCTCGACAATTGGTCCCGACATGGTACCGAAACAGGGAACAGCAATTGGGGCTGCAATAAGACTGGCTACCGGATCTTTCACCCCAGGCGAGGGAAAAAGCAGGGCGATTATAATTATTACCGACGGCGAAAACCATGAGGATGAACCACTTAAAGAAGCTGAAGAAACATCAAAAGCAGGTATAGTGATCCATACAATAGGTATCGGATCAAGTGAGGGAGTTCCCATCCCGTTATCGACCGGAGGGAGAAAAGACTATCTTAAGGATCAGGACGGAACTACGGTGATCACCAGGCTTGACGAGGAGATTCTGAAAAAAATCGCGGTCACGGGAGGAGGTAATTACATTAGGGCAAGCAGTTCGAGCATAGGGCTTGACGAGATATTCAGCGATATAAGAAAGATGGATCAGAGTGAGCTTGAAAGTTCTGTTTATACGGAATACAATGACCAGTTTCAGATTTTTGCTGCGCTTGCCCTGATACTGCTCGTTATCGAGATCATTATTATGGAAAGAAAGAACAGAAAACTTCAGAATGTCAGATTGTTCAGGTTTAAAATATAACAGGTGTACTATGCAGAAGCTGATCGGAAATATTGAATCGCAGTATAAGCCGGTGGTTGCTCTTCTGCTGGCATTGCTCTGGTTCGGCGGATCGCTTTTTGCCCAGGGGGAGAGGAAGTTCATAAGGCAGGGTAACAGGGAATTTCAAAAGGAAAAGTATTCTGAATCAGAAATTTCATACCGCAGAGCGCTTGCCAAGAACAAGGGTTCGGCTGATGCTGTTTTCAATACGGGGGACGCCCTGTACAAGCAGGAGAAATATGAGGATGCCGGCAAACAATTTACTGAAAGCCACAGGATGAATGAGGAAAGGGAAAAGAAGGCAAGCAGCATGTACAACCTTGGCAATTCTTTCCTGAAGTCGGGCAAACTGAAAGAAAGCATCGAAGCTTATAAAAACTCTCTCAGACTTGATCCCGGAAATATGGAAGCCAAATACAATCTGGCCTATGCACAGGATCGTCTGAAGGAACAGGAACAGGAACAACAGCAACAGAACCAGCAAAATCAGGATCAGAAAAATAAGGAGCAGGACCAGAACAAGGATCAGAATCAGGAGCAGGATAAAAAAGATGATCAGAAGGAAAACGAGAATCAGGACCAGCAGCAGCCAGATGAGCAGCAACAGTCGATGTCGAGGGAAGATGCTGAAAGGCTTCTGAATGCGATTGCTAATGATGAAAAAGAGGTCCAGGAGAAAGTAAAGGAAGCAAAGGCAGCAAAACAGAGGGTAAAAACCCTGAAAAACTGGTAATTTGGCAGAATGCAACCAAGATATTTTATATTGACACTTCTTGCACTCCTGTTGTTTCGCACCGCGGAAGGACAGGAAATAACAGTGATGGCGGAATATCCCGGGGCAGTGCAGACCGGAGAACAATTCATGGTCTCATGGACAATTAATTCGGGTGACGGTGATTTCATAGAGCCACCCTTCACCGGCTTCTACAAGCTTATGGGACCACAGACATCATACAGTTCCAGCACACAGATTATAAATGGGAAAATAAACAGAGAGGCAAAATATACGTATACATATTACCTTCAGGCTGTTAAGGAAGGAGAGTATGTTATCCCGCCGGCATCGGTAACAATAAAAAATAAGACTTATTCCTCGGATTCCCTGAGAATTACGGTAGCAGGCGGCGGATCCGCAAGTCAGGGTAATGCAGTTCCTGGAACCGATGCAACAAATGAAGAAGTTGAAGAGACAGGCGATGATGTCTTCGTGAATCTTACTGTCGACAGAAGGAATGTCTTTATCGGAGAACCCATAAGTGTCACAATTAAGCTCTACACCAGGGTTGAGATATCGGGTATTAATGAGATCAAGTATCCCGGTTTTGAAGGTTTCCTTAGAACTGATCTTGAAACCCCGCCGCTTACCTCACTTCAGAGAGAGAGCATCAACGGGACCATTTACGGTACCGGTGTGGTCCAGCAGTTTTTGTTATATCCACAGTTCCCGGGAGATATAACGATTGATCCGGTTCAGCTTTCTGTGCTGATACGTCAGAAATCAGGCCAGTCCGATCCTTTCTTCGGTGATTTTTTTGCAACATACACTACTGTTCCCAAAGCTATAATCAGCAAACCAGTCAGGATAAAGGTGAACCCGCTTCCCGGCGATAAACCGAAAGGTTATTCGGGCATCGTGGGAAAAATCACACTCGATGCCTCACTCAGTAGTGATTCGGTAAACGTAAATGATGCTGTAAACCTGAAGTTAGTCCTTTCGGGAAGAGGAAACCTGAAGCTGGCAAACCCGCCGGAACTGAATCTTCCTGCCGATCTTGAGGTTTATGATCCGAAGATCACTGATAACCTGAAGAACAGTCTGAGCGGAACAACAGGTCAGAAGATATTTGAATATCTCCTGATACCACGGCATCACGGTGACTACTCGATACCACCGGTCGCTTATTCTTTCTTTAATGCGGATGCCCGTAGATATGAAACGATTACAACCCCCGAGCTCAGATTTTATGCCCGTAAGACAGGCGATCAGACTTCAGGGATTACGGTTTACGGAGGGGTTGCCAAGGAGGATGTGAAATACCTTGGTAAGGATATAAGATTCATCAGTTCCAGGCCGGGACTTCTTCGGAAGACAGACAGGATATCATCATCAAAGAAATGGTTCTGGTCTGCTTATGCTTTTGCATCGGTTCTGTTCTTTATTATCCTTTTCATCAGGAGAGAGCACATACGCCGTAATGCAGATATTTCAGCCGTGAGAAACAGAAAAGCCGGGAAAGTGGCAGGTCAGCGCCTTAAAGTGGCAGCCCAGTGCCTTAAGGAGAAGGAGTCTGACAGATTTTATGAGGAGATACTCAAGGCTCTGTGGGGCTACCTCAGCGACAAGCTGAATATTCCGGTCTCGGAACTTAACAGGAGCAGGGCGGTTGAAGCTCTTGGAAAAAAGGGAATCGCCGATCAGGATATCGAGAGTCTAGCTTCTGTAATCGATAAATGCGAGTTCGCCAGATACGCACCCTCATCATCAAGGGAAGAAGATGAAAAGATTTATAATGAAGCTGCCAGGTTCATCAGGTTTTTTGAAAATACAATAGGCTGAAATGAGATCCAGACTGAGAAACATATTGCTGTTGTTGCTGCTGATACTGGCTTCAGTTCAGGTTTCAGGACAGGATGACCGTTCTGTAAAATTCAGCAAAGGAGTTGAATTCTACACTTTAGCAGACTATGAAGGAGCCCTTCGCGAATGGCTTGAGATTTATGATACAGGCTACAGGTCGGCTGAGCTGGCATACAATATCGGTAATGCTTATTTCAAGCTTAACAACGTGCCAGGTGCTATTCTTTTTTATGAGAGAGCCCGCCTTCTGAAACCCGGTGACAATAACATCAACTACAACCTTCAGATAGCCAAAACGCTTGTTGTTGACAAATTTGAGGAGATACCGGAGCTTTTTTTTGCAAGGTGGTTTGATTTTCTATCACTCATATTCCATACAAATACATGGGCCGTGTTAAGCATAATCACTTTCCTTATGTTCCTTGTAGTGTTGTCGGTATACATCTATTCGTCGCGTTATAAGTTAAAAGTAATATCCTTCTGGGCGGCTGTATTGTTTTTATTCATTTCAGCCTCCTCCCTGGCTTTTACCCTTCGTAACCGGACACTGGTTTATGACAGCCGGGGTGCAGTGATATTTTCCCCTTCGGTGAACGGCAAGAGTTCACCAGATGCCAGCGGCACTGATCTATTTGTCCTTCACGAGGGCACTAAAGTCACAGTTGAGGACAAGGTAGGGGATTGGTTTGAGATTAAGCTGTCGGACGGTAACAAAGGCTGGGTGCCCTCAAACAGCCTCACAATAATCTGAAATCCAGGAGCATTTTTTAATTCAGGTGTAACTCCATTGATTCAAAATTGCTATTTTGGTGCCTTTCAATAACCCGACACTGAAATGAAGAAGAAATCCGTAAATAGTTCCCGTATGCCTGTGTACAGGGATGCAGGATTTGAACTTTCCGATGCTGACACAACAAAAGATGCATTTGCACGGGAGACTGAAAATGAGCGGGTTCCCGGCCTTTATATTTATTCGAGATACAGGAACCCCACGGTTGTATCAGCTGAAGAAGAAATAATGAAACTTGAGAAATCGGCATGGGCTTTGCTTACCCAGTCGGGGATGTCGGCCATCGACATTGCGGTTTCTGTATATCAGCATGCCGAAGCAACTCGTCCATGTTTATTCTTCAGCGAGATTTACGGAGGTACAGTATCCTTTACAGAATCGATACTCAAAAAGAGGAGAGGAGTTCAGGTAAGTTATTTCAATCCGGAAAATGAAGAATATGACCTTGACCTGTTCGCCAGAGTCCTCAGGGATACCAGACCCGGTCTCGTGTATATCGAAGCGATATCAAATCCGATGCTCATTGTCACCGACCTTGAAAAGGTGATTGAAATGGCTCACTCTGAAGGTGCAGCAGTAATTGCAGATAACACTTTTGCAACCCCCAGGCTTTGCAAACCTCTTGCACTAGGGGCCGATCTTGTGATCCACAGCGCAACAAAATATTTTTCGGGGCATGGCAACATTACTGCCGGAGTACTCTGCGGAAACGATGTTACACTGATGAAGGAGGCAATTGAGTACCGTAAGTTTGTGGGACATATGATATCTCCGGATGATGCATACAGGCTACAGACACAGATACAGACCTTCGGGCTGAGATTTGAGGCTCAATCAGGGAATGCGGCAGGGATTACAGCTTTGCTTGATCAGCATCCTTCGGTTGAAAGAGTATGGTATCCGGGGCTGCCCGGCCATCCCACTCACAATACTGCCCTTAAACTGTTTGGCGACAGGGGATTCGGTGCCATGGTGACTTTCGGTTTCAGAGGTCCCTCTGACAATGAAAAGAAGAACAGGCGCGACAAATTTATCAAGGCAGTCTCCGACAGTATAAAAATAATACCATCACTGGGCGATCCGCGTACAATTATAATGCCTGTTGAATCGGTATGGGGAGCAAAGTACCCCGATCCCGGGATCATCCGCATGTCGCCTGGTTTTGAAGACTGGAATAATTTGGAAAGGGTAATTTCCGGAGCGTTAGATCAAGTGAAGTGATCCAATTAACCGGTCAACTCCAGTCGATTGGCGATATTCCGTTTTTCGAAAGATAGTCGTTGCACTGGCTGAAATTCCTGTTTCCGAAAAATCCCCTTGACGCTGAGAGGGGAGAGGGGTGCACAGATTCCAGGACAAGATGCTTTGAGCGGTCTATTGATCCTCCTTTCTTCTGTGCATATGCACCCCAAAGGAAGAAGACCAGATTCTGTTTTTCTTCATTCAGCACTTTGATGACATAATCAGTTAGTTCCTCCCATCCCTTACGCTGGTGCGAACCGGCCTGGTGAGCCCTGACTGTCAGTGTTGCATTGAGAAGCAGTACACCCTGATCTGCCCATCTTGACAAGTCTCCGGAAGCCTTGATTCTGATGCCAAGATCAGATTCTATCTCCTTGAATATGTTTAACAGACTTGGTGGGTAATCAATCCCGTCTTTCACAGAAAAGCAGAGGCCGTGAGCCTGGCCCTGACCGTGATAGGGATCCTGTCCGATAATGACAGCCTTAACCTTGTCAAAAGGACAGACATCAAAGGCATTAAATATGAGTGGGCCCGGAGGGTAAACAGCTCCTTTTCCGTATTCTGCCCTCACAAAATCGGTTAATCTGATAAAATACTCCTTGTCAAATTCCGGCTTAAGCTTCGACTTCCAGCCTTGTTCAATTTTTACATCCATACCTGAAAATTACTCAAAAAAAAGGATTATCGGCAATGATGAATAAAATTTCAGTTTCAAATATTGTCACCAACTTCGATGCCTTCAGCCATCGGGGAAGGAGCATGAAAGCCTTTCCTCCCTGGGGGAAACGGGAAAGGAGGTAAGTGTATCGGTAGGAACGGGGGTCAGGGAGCGTCCCATTACCTTAAAATATGACTCAGAAATTGGTACCTTTGCAAAAAAAATGAAATGGCACTCGAAATAGAACGGAAGTTTCTGGTACGCGGAGAGTTCAGGCATCTGGCAATAAAGAAGACCGAAATAAGCCAGGGGTACCTGTCTGTTGATCCCGACCGCATTGTGAGGGTGAGGATCACAGACGACAGGGCTGTTCTTTCGGTGAAAGCCCCCTTAACCGGAACGGAATTCTCAAGGCATGAGTGGGAATATGAGATACCGGCCGAAGAAGCCAGCGAGATTATGAATGCCTGTCTGCCTGAAGTGATCAGGAAGACAAGATACATTGTGACCGAAAATGATCATCTGTTCGAGGTTGACGTCTTTCACGGGAAGAATGAAGGGCTCATAATCGCTGAATTGGAACTGAAAAGCGAGGATCAGGATTTTGTACGGCCCGGGTGGATTGGAGAGGAGGTTACCGGAATAGATCGCTATTATAGCGCCAACCTGATCTGATTTAGTTTATTTCCTGAAAGCACAGTAAACGACAGCAACCAGAAAGGTCAGATATTAATACATTTTTTCTGGAAAATGGCTTTTCAGAGTACTTTTGAATAGATCTGTTTCGGATCTCCAGGGCCATAAAAATCCTTAAGGCTCGCCTGCAGTGCATAACCGTTCCTCTGATAAAATGCTTCGGTAGGTGCATAAAGAGGTCTGCCTGATGTTTCAATCCAGAGTATCTTCCCACCGTGGCTCCGCACGTCGTTTTCGATCTCCAGAAGCATCCTGGAACCCAGTCTGTTGTGTCTGGAATCCTGATGGACGGCAATCCAGTAAAGATCCCATGAATGGGTGGAGAAGGAGTTTTTTCCGTAATTGGCAAAGGCAATGACACCATTGTCGTCAGAAGCCTTAAGCCAGAAATAACCGCTTTCTTCAGATCCTTTATTAATGGTTTCATCTGCAATTTCAAGAGCTGTTTCGACCTCAAAATCATAGAAGAACGATGTCGACCGAAGTATCTCTTCAATACGCTTTTTGTCATCCGGACCGATGCCTTTGGAAATCAGTGCCATATAATGCTATTAGTTGAGATCTTCAATTATTCTTGTAAGAATTTCTGTGACAGGAATCCCGGCTTTCCTGGTCGCAGCCATCAGTCCGCTGTCGGGTGACATGCAGGGATTTGCATTCACTTCGATCACGAAAGGGTTTTCATCTGCATCAATCCTCATGTCAACCCGGGCATAGCCCTTGAGTCCGAACACTTCCCAGCATTTCAGGGCAAGCTCGTTAATCCTTTGATAAAGTAGAGGGTTAAGTTCGTCTCCCGGGAAATTCCTGACAGTATTTTCGAATTCAAAGCTGTCTTCAATCCATTTTGCCTTGAAATCCACAATTCTGGGCATATCCGGGGCAAAATTACGGAAAACCATCTCAGCAGCCGGCATTACCTCTGGCCCTGAGCTGCTTGCGATGACACTTATGTTGAATTCACGGCCGTCGATATAATCCTGTATGATCCAGTGGGAGTCATCAAGCCCCTTAAGCCTTTCTTCCTGTTCAGGGTAGAAAGTAAAGACGGAATCAGCCGTTATACCGAGTGAACCGTCTTCCCAGACAGGTTTTACAATGTATTTGTGACCGGTCTTAAGCAGATTAAACTGCGAAGGTGCGTGTGTCAGAGGTGTGCTTAGATTGTTCTCGCGCAGTATTTTGGCTGTAAGAGTTTTACTGGTGGTTATGAATAATGCTTCGAGGGGATTGCCCGAATAAGGAATTGAATACATATTGAGCAGGGCAGGAACGAAATAGCACAATTCACCCTTATTATTGATCGATTCCACGAGGTTGAAAACGAAATCAGGCTTGTCGGCAGCAATCTCTGCGACTTCATTCATGAAGTTGGATGTGATTCCCCTGGTATAAACCACGATGCCCAGTTTTTCGATGTTATCACCAATGTATTCCACCTGTTCAAGCACATCCAGTTCGTCGGCAAGAGCTCCCTCAAGGGGCTGATTGAAGAGAATGCAGCATTTTTTCTTTGTCATCTGGTTAACTGATATCGTTTTAGAGCCGATTCAACGATGCTTTCAATAAGTTCCTGATATTTTATACCAGCCATATCTGCGAGAATCGGGAGATCAGAATGCACCGGGTTAAGCCCCGCCAGTGGATTAATTTCAATAAAGCAAATTTGGCCATTCCTGTCAGCCTTGACGTCAACCCTACCGGCATCCACACCTCCGAGTGCTTTCCAGGCTTTCAGGGCAATAGTATTACAAGCTTCCGCAAATTCGTCTGCTATTGGGTGGTATTTACAGAACGCCTGATAATTTTCCTTGACCTCCACCGAGTAGGGCAGGTTGTCCCTGCATTCAATTTCCATTCCTCCTATCGTCGCCGCATCATCTCCTGAGCCAATAATACCGACCGTAAACTCTCGTCCGGGAAGGTATTCTTCGACAAGTGCCGGCTGATTGTATCGCTCGACCAGATATCCGGCTCTTTCCCGGAGTTCATTTACCGTGTGTACCAGGCTCTCTTCTGTTATTCCTTTCCCTGTTCCTTCTGAAACAGGTTTAATGAACAATGGATACTGAAGACTGCATTTTTCGACCTCCTTTGGATCTGATATCAGCATTCCCGGGCTGACCGGAACACCTGCTTCAGTAACGATCAGCCTCGTAAGATGTTTGTTAAGCGAAATCCCCATTACGACAGGTCCGCTGAAAACATAGGGAATCCGGTACTGGTCAAGTATAGCAGGAACCACTGATTCTCTTCCGTCACCATAGAGTCCTTCGGCAATATTAAAAACGAGGTCCCATTTCTTTCCGGTCGAAAGTGCATCGATAAGCTGAAAACAATTTCCAATCAGCTCTGTTTCAAATCCCATATTCCTGATTGCAGCCGCGAGGGCATCAATTGTATCCTGCTTGTCAAACTCAGCAGTATCTTCCATGGAATATCCACGGTCGAGATACCACGACCTGAGGTCGTAAGTCAATCCGATCTTCATAAGCTGATGTTACTATCTTTCGGGATACTCACAGATATCACCCTTGTAATTGCGAAGAACTATGTGTTCTTTATTATGTTCCACAACATAATCAGGAAGCAGGGGTATTTTACCGCCGCCGCCGGGAGCGTCAATGACAAAAGTGGGAACTGCATAACCGCTTGTATATCCTCTCAGACCTTTAATGATCTCCAGTCCTTTGGCCACAGTTGTCCTGAAATGACCGGATCCGGGAATCAGGTCGCACTGATAAAGATAATATGGTCTAACCCTTATTTTAAGCAGTTTATGCATTAGCTCCTTCATTACTGACACATTATCGTTGATGCCTTTGAGAAGGACGGTCTGACTTCCGAGAGGAAAACCACCGTCGGCAAGCTTGTTGCAAGCTGCTGCACACTCCTCCGTAATCTCGGAAGGATGTGAAAAATGGAGGCTAAGAAAGAGAGGATGGTATTTCCTCAGCACATTAATTAATCCGTCGGTAATTCTCTGCGGGAGAACCACAGGTGTTCTGGTTCCTATCCTTATTATTTCAACATGCTCGATCCTGCGGATATTTGACAGTATATAATCGAGTGTCTCATCATTGAGAGTCAGGGGATCGCCGCCGCTAATGAGGACGTCCCTTACCTCCTTATGGTTTGCTATATAACTGAAAGCTTTTTCATAATCCTGCCTTCCCAGCTTGTCGAGCCTTCCTACCGAATGAGAGCGGGTACAGTACCTGCAATAATTGGAGCACACCTGGGTGACAGTAAAGAGAACTCTGTCGGGATAGCGGTGTACAATTCCTTTTACAGGCGAGAAAGCCTTTTCATGCAGGGGATCTAATTGTTCACTTCCGGTGGCTATCAATTCTTCTACAACAGGCACAACATTCCGGCGAAGCGGATGAGATGACTTTGTGTTGTAAATAAGAGACGCGAAATAGGGGGTTATCCTAAGGGGAAGCCGGCTTTTCAGATTATTGATAGCCATTATCTCCTTGTCCGTAAGCTTCATTATCCTTTTCAGATCATCAATGCTGTTAAAGGAATTGCGAAGCTGCCATTTCCAGTCGTTCCAGGATTCAATAGATGTCAGGGGGAAGTAACGGTGCCTGAATTCCGAACTTCGGTTGCTAACTGACAGGTTTGGGATTCCGTTTCGCGAAAAAAACATGGTTTTCGCACCAGGCTCTTCATCAGAAGAGCAACCCACGAGGCGACTCTCACAGCGGAGAGTTGCAACCTCATTTTTGTTAGCGTTCATTTTTGTCGATGAAGGATCTCATCAAATGCTTTAAGTTTTCTAGAGTTTATTGGTTTTTAGTTAAAAATAAATTGCGCCAAAAATATACATTCCATAAATACATTGTACCGTCTGTAAAAAAATAATATTAACAGTAAAAATCACTTTTCAACACATCACTGAAGTGAACATGGGTCTGAAATGTTAAATCACACATAATCTGTCGATTGCAATCAATTTTGTATCCCGGGATTTTAAAACCCCGGGTTCTTTCAGAAGTTATTCTTTCAACTTTGATTTTCATATTTTTCTTCTTCTAAATCTTCCCTGGGAAGACTAAAGCTTTTTTTTGTTTTAAGAATTCAATTATTCAATTACTATGCCAGATTTTTTTACTCACTCCAAGGATGTTTTCAGCCATTCAGAAACAAAAAATTATGCACTATAACGCATCATTATTGCATTAATTACTTCTATCGGGAAAATTGTGTGGAAATCTTTTGGGAATCAGATGAAACCCACATATGAAGTCACTCCTGAATCATCAGGGAATGAGAATCTTAGTCACGTTCACAATACCGAATCTTGCAAGGGATACTATATAAATACCCGACGGAAGGGATGAAACTTCGAACTCGCAAAGGTTGCCATCCACGAATAGTTCTTTAATCAGCCTTCCGCGGAAATCAACAAGGCTCAGTCTGTACCCTGTGTAATCCCCTTCGAGAGGAACACGCAGGAGACCGTTCTGCAAAATTGCAACCAGGGGTTTGTTCTTATTTATTTTTATTTCGAGTGAACTGCTTACGCCTGATCCATCCTTTGCCGATGCAACGACTGTCACAACCCCGTCCTCGATACCGGTCACCAGCCCCGATTGGTTCACGACAGCCTTTCCTGTGACATTCTCCACCGACCATTCAACGCTTTTATCTGTTGCGTGTTCTGGCAATATTTCAGTTGTCAGCTGCAGGGTTCCCTTTGCCGCGGAGATCACAGTTGTCCCTTCTTCGGGAAAGATCATTATGCCTGAAACAGGAATCATCTGGTTCATTATTGTTATCTCAATTATACCGCTAACAGCCGATCCGTCGGTGGAAGAGGCAACTGCTGTGACTTTTCCGTCGGTGATTCCGGTAACAAGGCCTGACGGACTGATTGTTGCCTGTCCGGTACCACCTGCTATTGACCATATTACCGATTTATAAGTAGAATTGGAAGGACTTACGATGGCAACCAGTTGGAGGGTGCCGTTGTCAGTACCAATAATAGCCGGATTGCCTTGATCGACAGAAACACTTATGCCTGTAACAGGGATAATCTGATTAAGTATTGTAAGGGCCAGTGAACCGTAAACTCCCGATCCGTCGGCTGAGGTAGCTCTTGCGGTTGCCGTTCCGCTGGAAACGGCAGTAACGAGTCCGGTTCCACTTACCGTAGCCTGACCTGTGCCGTTTATAATAGACCACGTAACAGATTGGTTGGTGGCATTCGAAGGCATAACCTGGGCACTGAGCTGAAGGGTCCCCTTGTTCACCGAGATGACTGTCGATCCTCCGGCACCACTTACTGAAATGGATGATACCGGGATGACAGGAGGAGACCCGTTCCAGCCTGCAAGTCTTGCCCACAGCCACCAGGCAGC
Organism: uncultured Bacteroidales bacterium; assembly: GCA_963840965.1. Taxonomy (GTDB): domain Bacteria; phylum Bacteroidota; class Bacteroidia; order Bacteroidales; family VadinHA17; genus LD21. The sequence goes on from CAWJAW010000006.1 coordinate 324,328, forward strand.
ATAAGCCTTTCTGTTTGCATTTAGAGGCTGGGAGTGGGCGGAGGTGCAATTATACCAGTCAACATTCAGGATGTGGCTGTTCTGCCAGGTAATTGCCCAGTTGCGGTCAAGCGAACCGTCGTTATTGCTGTCATAATCGCAGCTGTCGTTGGCGGCCCTGTTCAGATAGTAGTTATTGTCGGGGTCATATGATTCAATATCGGCAAAATCATAAAGTATTTTTTGGTTATTTCTGCAATAATTTCGGATCTGTTCATTTCTCCTGTGAAGATTGCCGCTTGTCCCTGTTCCGTCGAGGTGGCCGGTCATATAGACGAATTTGACCCGTGGATAATCAGTTTCAAGATAATTCATAAGGCCCAGGTAGGTGTTAACCTCACTCTCAGTTGCAGTGCTAAGCTGTCCGCACCAGGCCCACATAACTACATTCACATTGCTGTTGGCGGTATTTCTGAGATAGGATCTGGTCGCAGCAGCCCAGGTGGTAAAATCCGGTGATCCGAGGTCTGTTCCTCCTGTGATCCCGTTGTCGTGAATATCGAGGGCCCCGTTCAGTCCTCCGTTGTTCCAGGCATAGGCAGAGCCTTTCCAGTTAAACAGGCCGGTCATACCGTCAATGATCTGGCTGCCGTGCGAAGTGTGCTCGTATGCTATGTGAAGTGTGGACTTTGCCTGGGTGATGTATGTCGCCGGTATGTCCCCCAAACGCGTCGAATTATGGTCAATTATGATCTGACCATGTTGTGCCATGGTTATCTGCAAAAGAAACAGTAAAACAAAAGTTCTTCTCATTGAATAAAATTGACTCATTCTGCAGGTAACCGGCTATATAGGCAAAAAACCTGCAACCCTCTCTTGTTTTTTTTAACAAGGGATCAAATATACAAAATCAGGGTCTAAAATCAATTGAAGAAAGTCAGAAATTTGATCAATCAGCTGATAGATCAATGCCATCTGACCTCAATTTCTTTATTTTTCCCCTGATCTTTTTTTCATCAAGCCGTTCCTTCCTCGAGCTGGCTGAAGGATGTGTTGGCTTGCGTTCAGGCTTTCCTTTCAATCCTGAAGCAAGTATATTCAATAGTCTTTCAATCGCTTTCTTTTTGTTGCCCAATTGTGTTCTTTCCGATTGCGACCTGACTATAAGTTCACCTGCTGCATTTATTCTGTTCTTTAAAGTAAGGAAAATTCGCTCCTTTTCATCTTCCGCCAAACCTGCTGAGAGGGCTATGTTAAAATGCAGCTCAATTTTGGTATTAACCTTATTTACATTTTGTCCTCCGGGTCCGCCACTTCGGGAAGCGATAAAAACAAATTCACTTTCAGGTATCCTTTTCTTTAATTCCTCGGGTGTCACCTTACCATATTTTAGAAAAACAATTTATTGTCAGCAGGTTGAACCTGTAATACATAAAATATACAGTTCGGGGACAGGGGAAATTATTCGTCCATCCCGAACAGGAAATTCCCTGATCCTGTTTCCACAACAAGATTGCCATCTTCAATGTTCACCTTATTCAGAATCCTGTTTCCGGAGATGGGTAAGCCGCCAAGGGTCACCTTTTCGGCCGTATTTACCGGTAGTACAATTTTAGCCGTTGCATTAGGGGGTATCACGATAGTGAAGTAAATCCGGCCGTCTTTTCTTTCCCATCCCGAAATAATTTTACCATATGAACTTTCAAATGAGGCTTTGGACAAATCCATCCTGGGTGTCACACGGGGATAAATCAGGAGATTCCTGTATCCGGGTGTCAGTGTTTCAATACCTGCCGATATCCTGTACATCCAGTCGCCAATGGCTCCATAGGCATAGTGATTGAATGAATTCATCCCTGCATCCTGGAAGGTGCTGTCGGGTTTCTGTCCATCCCAGCGTTCCCAGATGGTTGTGGCTCCCATTTTAACGGGATAAAGCCATGACGGATAGGTTTCCTGAAGCAGAAGGTCGTAGGCTACATCGGTGTAACCGTTTTGTGTAAGAACATGACACAGGAACGGGGTTCCAAGGAAACCGGTTGAGAGATGGTTTCTCCTTCCCCTGATATCATCAACAAGAAATTTAGCTGCTGCAGGTCTCTGTTCTTCAGGCAGAAGATTGAACATCAAAGCCAGCACATAAGAGGTCTGGGAGTTAGTTCCGATCCTGCCCGCCGGAGTGACATATTCCCTAATAAAAACTGATTTGATTTTTTCAAACAGGTCTGAATAGGTTTTTTCATCTGCGGTATTTCCAAGGACTTTGGCAGTCTTCGCCAGAAGGTCGGCAGAGTAAGCGAAGAATGCTGTAGCAATGAAATCGTGCTCTGTAAATCCGTCAGCTTCGCTGTGATTGTTTACCGGGGGATGGTAAAATAGCCAGTCTCCGTATTTGCTTCCGCCTTTCCAGATATACGAGTCTCCGGCCTTCTTCCTTATGTATTCAACCCATGCTTTCATGCTGGGGTACTGATTTTCAAGAAATTCCCTGTCGCCATATACCTGATACATGGTCCATGGAGTAATAATTGCAACATCACCCCATCCGGCCGAAGGAGCTGCGGTCAGGGCATCCTGCCTGTTCAGAACATCCGGAATAACATCCGGGACGGCTCCGTCCTTCTTCTGGTCGAGAGAAAGATCCTTCAGCCATTTTGTAAAAAATGCAGCTACATTGAAATTGTAAGCGGCGGTCCGGCTGAAAGCCTGGGCATCGCCTGTCCATCCGAGTCTCTCGTCCCTTTGTGGGCAGTCAGTTGGTACATCGACAAAATTACCTCTCTGTCCCCACTGAATATTATGCTGTAGCTGGTTTAGCAGGGGGTTTGAACTTTCATAATCACCTGTAAGGGTCATGTCGGAATGGACGACAACTCCTGTAATATTATCAGCTGTAAGGGTTCCGGGGAAACCTTTAATTTCAAGGTAACGGAATCCCATGAATGTGAATCTCGGTTCATATACCTCATCACCCGTTCCGCCGACTGTATAATCGATCTGACATTTGGCCGATCTAAGGTTTTCTGTGTAAAATTCACCGTATTTGTCAAGCACTTCCGAATGACGTATGGTGATTACGGTTCCTTTAGGACCGTTTACCTTTAGACGGATCCAGCCGACCATGTTTTGTCCCATGTCAACCAGAAGGCTTCCTTTGGGTGATCTGAAAACCTTTGCTGGTCTTATTTCCTGGATCTTCCTGATCGCAGCACCCTCCGAAGCAATAATGTTGTTGTTGTAATCGCCGGTTCTTACCGGAAGCCATTTCGAGTCATCATATCCCGGCAGGTTCCATCCGGTAAGCTTCCTTGTTGCATCATAAATCTCACCATTATAAATATCATTCATTCTTATGGCACCGTCATTGTGGCTTTTCCACGATGAATCGGTGATAATCAGCGATTCGGTTCCGTCAGTGTAGATTATTCTGAGCTGCATAAGCAGTCCAAGTCTCTTTCCGTAAATTGCCCAATTGTTACCCCATGCCAGGGTTCCGCGGTACCAGCCGTCTCCCAGCACTGCTCCGACAGCATTATTTCCTCTTGCCACCTGACCGGTTACATCGTAAACCTGGTATTGCAGCCTTTTTCCGTAAGTAGTCCATCCGGGTGTAAGTACCTGGTCTCCAACTTTTTTCCCGTTAATATGAAGCTCATAAAATCCATGGGAGGTCACATATACTGTTGCCTTTGCTATATTTTTGGCAACAGTAAATTCTTTTCTAAAATGAGGTGAAGGGGAGTATCTGTTAGTGTCACCATACATCTCTATCCATTCAGCCTTCCAGTTTTCCTGAGAAAGTAGTCCCGTTTCCCAGAACGCTGTTTCGCTCCACTTTGAGACTTTTCCTCTGTTATCCCAAACCCTGACCTGCCAGTAATATCTCTGACCCGGCTTAAGATTCTTGCCTGTGTACCTGATCAGAACTGATTCGTCAGATGCCATTTTTCCGGATTGCCAGACCATCGAAGAAGATGTAAACCGTGGACTGGTTGCCACCCTGAGTGAGTAGGCCGATTGCATTACATTGTAGCCGTCTGCCCTCAGTTTCCATGAAAGGCGTGGGTTAGGAACATCCAGCCCGACAGGATTATTCTTATGTTCGGAGGTGAGGTCATATACCGAAAGATCCTGCGAAAAGGCAATGGAGGGAATGAATAACAACAACAGAAAGATTCTTAATGATTTCATATTTAGTGTATTTAGGTTTTGAGATTCAAGATTTGAAATTTATCTATTTTTATCTGAAATGAGAAAGGTAAAATCATTATTTTTATACTCTTTAAATTTTCAGCCCTTAACCAACTTTCAAAATCCATGAACCCTGTTGCCGGAATACTATTGATAGCACTTGGCAGTATCGGAGCCGCCAGCTTTTATGTTCCCCTCAAGAAAGTAAAGGAATGGTCGTGGGAATCCTACTGGATTGTACAGGGTGTAGCTGCATGGCTCATAGCTCCCTGGGTATTTGCCCTGATCTTTGTTCCAAACGGTGAACTAATACCTGTTATTAACGAATCTCCCTCATCGGCCAAGCTGATGTCGATGTTTTTCGGTGTGTTATGGGGGTTTGGTGGGCTTACATTCGGACTCAGCTTGCGTTACCTGGGGGTCGCTCTCGGGCAGAGCATCGCACTTGGGTTGTGTGCGGCATTTGGAACCATCATTCCGGCAGTTGTTGCCGGCCAGGACCTTTTCGGATCGACGGCAGGTATACTAACCATGGTTGGTGTGGCTGTCACAGTTGCAGGTATAGCAATCATTGGATACGCAGGAGCCCTCAAAAGCAGGGAAATGACAGAAGAGCAGAAGCGCGCGGCAGTGAAGGAGTTCGCACTTAAAAAAGGAATTCTGATTGCCATTTTTGCAGGTATAATGAGCGCATGTTTTAATTTTGGCTTTGAAGCCGGAAAACCAATCGAGGACGTTGCTCTTGCACATGGAACAAATCCCCTTTTTCAGAAGAATCCGACACTTATATTTATACTTTTCGGAGGTTTTATCACGAATCTGGTTTACTGTGGATACCTTAACATACGAAACAAAACATACACTGACTATTATACGGCATCCGGAAGCGTTCTGATGAACAATCTTTTCTTCACATTTCTGGCGGGCTTCCTCTGGTTCCTTCAATTCCACTTCTTCGGTATGGGATCGAGCAAACTGCCGGCAGGCATGGCTGTGTTCGGATGGAGCATCCTGATGGCATTGAATATCGCGATCAGCAATATCTGGGGTATAATTCTGAAAGAATGGAAGGGAGTTAATACCAGAACAATCGTAATTCTTGTTATTGGTATTATCGTATTGATATTGTCGACATTTGTTGTCAAATTAAGTTAACTGAAAACAATGAAGAGATTTGCATTCAAAATGAAGCTTTATCCCGGTTTCAGGGAAGAGTACAAAAAGAGGCACAGCGAAATCTGGCCGGAGCTTGTCAGGTTGCTTAAAAACCAGGGAGTCGGCAATTATTCAATTTTTTATGATGAGGAGTCTAACATACTCTTTGCATACCAGGAACAATCAGGTGAAAGTTCCTCGCAGGATCTCGGTACCGAGGAAATTGTAAAGAAATGGTGGAAGTATATGGCCGATATCATGGAGACAAATCCGGACAATTCACCTGTCAGCATACCACTCGAACAGGTATTCTTCATGGAATAATTATGTCAAATTTCAGTTTATTAAGAAAACAACTATAAATCATGGATAAGGAAATCATAAAGAAATCATATCAGATTGCTAAAGCGCAATATGCTGATCTGGGAGTTGACACGGACAAGGTCATTGAGCAGATGGACGATGTTGTAATAAGCCTTCACTGCTGGCAGACCGATGATGTAGGAGGTTTTGAAAAGGAAGGTGCAGAACTGGGAGGCGGTGGCATACAGGCCACCGGGAATTACCCGGGGAAAGCAAAAACCATAACCCAGATGCGGGATGACCTCGATAAGGTAATGTCGCTTCTGCCGGGCAGGCAAAGACTGAGCCTTCATGCCATTTACGGCGAATTCGGAGGAAAACTTGTCGATCGCGATCAGATAGAGGTAAAACACTACCAGGGATGGATCGACTGGGCAAAGAAAAGAAAGATCGGACTCGATTTCAATTGCACCTGCTTCTCGCATCCTCTTTCAGATGATGGATATACGCTTTCGAGCAAGAATCCGAAGATAAGGAAGTTCTGGATAGAGCACAACAAGAGGTGCCGTGCAATAGCCGCTGAAATGGGAAAACAGCTGGGGACACCCTCAGTTCACAATCTCTGGATTCCCGATGGTTCGAAGGATGCACCAGTCGACCGCGCCGGTATTCGTAAACTCCTGAAAAAATCACTGGATGAAATTTTCTCGGTGAAATATCCGAAGAAATATCTTAAGGATTCTGTTGAAAGCAAACTGTTCGGTATTGGTTCGGAAGCAATGGTTGTCGGATCTCATGATTTCTATATGGGTTATGCAGTCAAGAACAACACTCTAATTACTCTCGACAACGGACATTTTCATCCGACAGAGCAGGTCGGAGACAAGATATCTTCAATTCTTCTTTACATCGACGAGATACTTCTTCACCTGACAAGAGGTGTAAGGTGGGACAGCGATCATGTAGTTACCTTTAATGACGACATCCTGCTTATTGCGCAGGAAATCATAAGAGGCAAATTCCTCAGTCGTGTTAATATTGGCCTTGATTTTTTTGATGCAAGCCTTAACAGAATAGGAGCATATGTGATCGGAACCCGCTCGGCACAGATGGCATTTATGTTTGCAATGCTTGAGCCTTACCAGACGCTGCTGAAATTCGAGGAAAACGGCAGGACATTCGAAAGGCTGTCATTTCTTGAATTGATGAAATCCAAACCATTCGGAGCCGTGTGGGATTACTACTGCATGAAGCAGAATGTCCCTGTAAGCCAGGATTACATTGAAGAGATTGTAAAATACGAAACTGAGGTCCTCAATAAGAGATAATATTTTCCGGGGACTTGTTTGAGAATATCAGGAAACAGCAAATATGAAGGAGAAAGTAATAGCGATTTTTGATGTAGGTAAAACCAATAAAAAACTGCTTCTGTTTGACTATAACCTCAAGCTCGTTTTGGAGCAGGAGATAAGGGTTGCTGAACGGCTCGATGATGACGGATTTGAGTGCGACGATATTGAACTTGTTGAGAAATGGATACAGGAATCGATCCAAAAGCTTGTCCATTCCGACAAATATGACCTTGCTGCCCTTAATTTTGCTACCTACGGCGCTACAATAGTCTATCTCGATGAAAGTGGCAAGAGGATTGGTCCGGTATATAACTACCTCAGGCCGATTGATGAGAAGATCCCCGAACGACTGTACAGGAGATACGGAGGGCAGGATGAATTCTGCAGGAGGACTGCCTCGCCTGCCCTTGGAATGCTCAATTCGGGCATTCAGATCCTCTGGCTTAAAACCGCCAAACCGGAAGTTTTTGCCAAAGTAAGGTATGTCCTTCACTTACCCCAGTATCTGTCATATCTGGTCACCGGGAAAATATGCTCGGAACATACATCAATAGGCTGTCATACTGGTTTATGGGATTTCGACAACATGAAATACCACCCATGGGTCGCAGATAATGATCTTAATCTTCCGGAACCTGTTCCTGTCGGAACATACACAGAGGTTGTAATTGACGGAAAAAAGATTAATGTGGGCATCGGCATCCATGACAGTTCTTCATCGCTGGCACCATATTTTTCAGGCAACAGGGGAAAATTCCTGCTTATTTCTACTGGAACATGGTGCATCAGCATGAATCCCTTCAACAACGAGAAGCTGACAGTAGAACAGCTCGATAACGACTGCCTTTGCTATATGAGTATCACCCGGCAACCGGTTAAGTCGTCGAGGCTCTTTCTTGGCAATATGCACGATATGGGTGTCAGAATGCTTAATGAACACTTCCGGACAACCGAGAATTTTTATAAGAGCGTCAAATATGATATTGATCTGCTGCGAATGCTCGGGAACAGATATCATGGAGACAGAAGGGCGTTTTTCCAGAGCGGTCCGGGATCGAGGGCATTCAGGGAGAAAATCGACTTGTTCGATTTCAAGTCATTTGATGAAGCCTACCACCAGCTTATGAGTGAACTTGCCGACCTTGCACAGGAAGCTATTAAACTGATTCTTCCCGAAAAGGATGATATTGGAAATTTTTATCTCACAGGCGGTTTTGCAAAAAACAGGATTTTCCTGAAACTTCTTGCCAAGGCATTTTCCTCCAGAAAGGTTTACACATCCATGATCAGTAATTCCACAGCCCTGGGAGCTGCACTGGTCATTTATAAGTCACTTAACGAAAAGGAACCGGAATTGAATCTCGGGTTGACCGAATATCTGGCCTAGAATGCTTTGCTGAAAAATTCCTATGAAAAAGAAACTACTTGTGATGCTTGTGCTCATCAACACGGCGGCTTTCACCCTTGCACAGAAAAAGGATTTTGGTATATGGTACTCCGTTGCAGCCGAAAAGGAGATACTGAAGGATCTGGATCTGGAGGTGGATGTCAATCTCAGGACTTATCACGATGCAAAAGAAATTGAAGAAGGCTTTGCAGACTTTGGACTGGGATACAAATTCAACAAGCATTTTTCGGCTGGTATCTCATACAGATACACTCAAATGAGGGAAGATGATGAACTATATCATCCCCGTCATAAATGGTTCGCTGACTTCAGGGCAAAGACAGCCTTGGGCGACTTTGATCTTTCCGGGAGGATAAGGTTCCAGCAACGTTATAAAACCTACTTTGAGGACGAAAATGACAAGGAATCAAAGGAACATCTCCGGTTAAGGATCAAAACTACTTACGATATTCCCAAATTTCCCCTGAATCCGTTCATGACTGCTGAACTCTTTCTGCCAATATTCGACGATGTGGACAGAACCGTTGACAAACAGAGGTTTACGGGAGGCTTTAATTATAATATCTCAAAAAAGCATTCCATAGAGTTGGAATACAGTTTCCAGCGAGACTTTTTTCCGGACTGGACTGATATGAATATCATTTCGATAAACTATAGTATAAAGCTATAAAAATCGAATATTGATTGAAAATGATCTCCTGATTATCTAATTTAGCCTTTCAAAAAATAAAATCTATGAAAATCAGGATTTCTTTTCTTTTCGCATTCCTGTTTCCGTTATGGATTTTCCCTGGGGTTTACTCACAGGTACAGCAGGAACGTCAATGGCCCGTTTACAGGGGTTATCTCTCCTCTGGTGTACTCGATAATGCAAATCTTCCTGAAAAATTCGATTTCGCCAAGTCCGAAAACATAAGATGGCGGATCGATATTCCCGGTATGGGAATATCAAGTCCGGTTATCTGGGGCGACAGGCTGTTCATTACAACTGCTGTCAGTGAATCGGATAAGGCAGGATTCAAACCCGGTCTATACGGAGATGTAGCACCTGTAAGCGACTCATCCGTTCATGAATGGAAGGTCTTTTGCATCGAAAAGAATAATGGGCGGATTATTTGGGAAAGGACCTCTTACAAGGGTATACCAAAAATAAAGAGGCATCCCAAATCCACTCACGCCAACTCCTCCGCAGCTACAGACGGACAACATGTGGTGGCTTTTTTCGGATCAGAAGGTCTTTATTGCTACGACATTAATGGGAAATTGTTATGGCAGAAGAACTTCGGAGTTCTCCGATCGTCCTTTTTCATAATGAAAAATGCAGAATGGGAATTTGCAAGTTCACCGGTGATTCATAATGGTGTTGTGATTATTCAGTGTGACGTATTGGAAAACTCATTTCTGGCCGCCTATGATGTCAAAACAGGAAAAGAATTATGGAAATCGTCAAGGGATGAGTATCCGGGCTGGTGTACGCCCAATATTTATACCAACGCAGGAAAGACCTGTGTGGCTGTAAACGGATTCAAGCACAGAGGTGGTTATGAATTCGCGACAGGAAAAGAGGTCTGGAGAATGTCGGGCGGGGGAGATATCCAGATACCTACTCCGATAACCGGCAATAATCTTATTTATTTCAACAGCGCACATGGCAAGAGCTCGCCCATAATGGCTATAAAAACCAGTGCCGCCGGAGATATTACCCTTCAGGAAAATGAAACCTCAAACCAGGGAGTTCTATGGAGTCAGCCCCGGGGCGGCTCATATATGCATACAATGCTTCTTTACAGGAATCTTCTTTATAATGTTAACTGGAACGGAGCAATAAACTGCCTCGATCCTTTGACAGGTAAAGAGGTTTACAACGCAAAGCTTGGTGGTGCGAAAAGCTTTATTGCATCACCGGTAGCTTCTGACGGCCGGATTTATATTGTTGATGAAGAGGGAACAGTGTACATAATCAAGGATGGAAGTTCTTTTAACCTCCTGGCAGAAATTCCCATGAATGATATTTGCATGACCGCTCCTGCAATTACCGACGGGATGATTTATTTCAGAACCCAGCACCACCTGATCGCGGTGGGTAAGAAGTAGAAGTCTATTCCCTCCTGATCCTGCTAATAAGGGCGTCCGTTTTAACTGATCTAACTGAAAGGAGAAGTGCCGTTATTCCTGTTGCAAGAATAAGCAGAATCATGATTATTATAGTAAGCCAGGGCAGGCCGGCATCACTTACGAGCGACGGTCTGGTTGCAACAAGGGCTGAAACAAGGCCGGTTACAATGCCTGCAATAAGAATTATTACGTGTTCGCTGAATATCATCCTTCTTATACTCCTAAGTGAAAAGCCTTCTGCCAGCAATAGTCCGAAATCTCTTCTGCGGTTATTGAAATTTCGCACCAGGATAAGGCCGATCCCTGCAACTCCCAATATCATTCCGATCCCTCCAAGTATTGTGAACACCGACAGGTAGGTATTGGTCACCACAAAAAACGACGCGAGTCTGTCAGCCGCTGGTTCGAAATGGACACCATACTCTGCCAGCCGGTCGCCAAGTATGTTTATATAATCATCCGTCATGTCCCGGTTTCCATCTGCCAGAAAAATCTGGCTTCCAGCGACAGAAGGAAAATACCTGTTGAAGTTTTCAATTCCGATAAGCACAAATCCCTGAAATACCGAAGATTTTAGTCCGGCTGACAGGACAACGTTCAGCACCTGTCCGCTCTCAGTCCTGATTTTCAAGGTATCGCCTGCCTTTACCATCAGACCGTATTGCATCACTGTCTGGTCTGCTATGCCATAAATTGTTGCGTCGACGGGAGGTTTACCAAGAGTTTCCCACGGGTTTGATTCGTTTATGCCCTTCATGGTCACGGCAAAAGAAAAAGACCCTTTCCTTATAAATTCAGAGGGATCGATCCCGAGCAGCGGAGGAGATGCAATATGATTCAGATTCAGGCAGCTGGCATCATTGCCGGCTGTTTTCCGTCCCTGTAGTATCAGTAATCCCTCCATTGCGGGATCGTCGAGACCAAATTCGTTCCGCCCGCCGTCACTTGTCAGCGTACCTTTAAGCGGAACCGACGACTCGCCCCATAGCAAATATCCTCCCGTACCGCCTGAAGGCTTAAGCATATTGTCGCTAATGCTCATTTTGTTGGCTCCAGTAATAATAACTGCAAAAAGTCCTGCTGCCAGAAAAAGGACAGGAGCTATGGCCTGCGAAGGATGAAACGAATAGTAAGCATCCGAAACCTGACTACTGTTCGTGAGAATTTTATCTCCGGTAAGTCCGGGTCTTAAATAATACTGACGCAGGAGCAGGATAAGGGAAGCGAAAATGAGAACTCCTCCGATATACGAAAACAATGTCGCATGATCAGTCAGAATAAATGACAGGACAATTGAAACTATAGTAACAGAAACTGCAATTAAAAGAACAATAAAGTTAAGCTTTGACGAAGGTTTCTCTGTTTTCCCGGTTTCTGCCTCCCTCAGATACTTTAGAAACCTGGAGGACCTGATTTTGAGAATAATAAGAATGACGGCCATTGTGGAAGCGAAACCAATTAAAAACGACCATCCATCAAAACTGGAAACCAGCGTATTTGTCTGAACCGCACCCTGCCACACTGAGTTCAGGGCTTTTATTATAATCACATTGAAGAATCCTCCCGCCAGGGCGCCTGCTAAGGCTCCCGCCAAAGCTGTAAGGCTCGTCTCGAGGAACAGTTGTTTTTCTATCCTCCTGTTTGTAAAGCCCAGGGAAAAGAGAGTGGAAACCTCGTCTTTCTTTGATTCATAGTGTGTCGATACCACCAGTATGAGAAGGATGAGCGCCGATAGAATTATAAAGAATCCAAGTCCGAGGAAAAGAGTGCTGAAATCAACGCTTTTACTGGCAGCCATCGCAGATTCCTGCCTCAGATCAGACACCGAAAATCCCGACAGTGAAGGATCGAGCGAACCCGTAAGTTTCTCCCTTAATTCATTTTCAGAAACTTCTGTTTTGAATCGTATGGATGTGGCCGGTCCAAAGTTCCCTGCCCAAAGGTCCCTGCCTTTCTCATAGCTTATAAAGGCTTTGGGAGTGCCGCCGTAACGGTTCCAGTAATCCTCATCCTTGTCCCTTATAAGATCCATGTCAATCTCTACACCGGCATCCCAGTCGGTGCACGACTCGCTTCCTGCAATTCCGGGAAATTCAGGCATGAGTAGGGAATCGGACCAGATATCATTCATTGGAACAATCTTTCCGACAACGAAATCCAGGCTTTCTTCGGTAAGCCGGTTCATCGGATCGGGCGAAAACCAGGTTACCTGGATTGTATCTCCTGTTTTAGCTCCAGTATCTTCCGCAAGCCATTCATTAATAACTATAGTGTTGCCGGCGGGTATACCCTCATATAAAGCAGGATCGAGAGCAGAAATAAATGAATATGGAGTTGATTTCTCACCCTTGCTGATACTGTTGGCCAGGTAGGTTATAACAGGAAAAGATGAACTGACCTTGCTTTTTATCTCATCAACCTGAAACTGATCAATGAATATCCGGTCGGTGACAAGCTCGTATCCACCAGTGGCAGGAACAGGTCTGAGAGATAATCCGGTATCTTCAGGTCTTATTATTTTCCTGAATGCTGATTGAACCAAATCGGGGGTTATCCCGCTCCGGCTGTCGAACAGTAGCCTGTTGATGTCGGGAATTTCGCCTTCTGCATTTGCAAGTTCCGAACGGTTTATAAAGATGTTCATCGGAGTAAGCTGGCTTATACCCAGGGAAAAATTGCCGGCATAAGCCGGTCCCAGTATATTGCCAACCCTCAGGACAATTGATGGATTCGACACCTTGCCCGGAGAAAATGGTGCATCGGCCGGAATATCGGTGATGGAATTGAACCTGATTATCAACTCATCACCCTGTTTAACATCCAGATAATCCGCAAGTCTGGTGTTTATCGCGACTTCGCCGCGGGAAACGGTAATGCCTTCAATATCGTGAAATGGGAAGAAATTATTGTCAACCGCGTAAATTTTTACCTGCGGCGCCAATTGCTGGGTTGAAAAATTCTGGCAATATCCGTCAAGTTCAAGCACTCCGGCCGATAAGACGCCGGTTTCAGCTGAAAGTCTCTCGGAGAGGGACGGATCAAAATACCGGATGCCTGAACTGAGGAGGGCCCCGGTGTTGCCAAGCTTTTCAAAAGAAGTTTGCTTCAGGCTGTTGCGAACAGATTTGCCAGTCATCAGTGAGCCGGTTACAACTCCCGTCAGCAGTATAATGATTATTACCTGATAGAGATACCCCCTTATATTATGGGTGATGGATCGTAAAACAATCTGAAAAAGACTTAGCTTCATTGTTAAATTATCAGTGTTTTCCATCGGTCAGTTTCCCTTCGGAAAGGCTGTACTGCACTTTCATTCTGTCGGCCAGTTCCTGAGAGTGTGTAGCCAGGATCAAAGTAGTGCCGTATTCCCGGTTCATTCCTGTAAGAAGGTCTCCAAGGTTCTCTGCATTCCTCCTGTCGAGCGAACCGGTTGGTTCATCAGCGAGGAGAACAGAGGGTTGGTTGACAAGAGCCCTGACAAGTGTTGCCCGCTGGGCTTCACCTCCGGATATCTGATACGGGTATTTGGATGCTATTCCGGTTATACCCGTTTTTTCCATCATTCTTCGGGCTTCATCAGCTTTCTGCCTGTAATCCTGGTCAGAGGTTTTTGTAGCAAGGAGAGGCAGCAGGATGTTTTCAAGAACGGTCAGATAGGGGAGAAGCAGGTGATCCTGAAAAACAAACCCTATATTCCTGTTCCGGTATAATGCTGATTCATCCTGATTGTATCCGAGCACCTTTTGGCCCCTGAACAATACCTCTCCGCTGTCGGGCCTGTCGAGCAATCCGATGATGTTAAGCAAAGTTGTCTTTCCTGAACCAGAAGGACCTGAAACGGAAACTGTGTCGCCCTCGTTTACGTTAAGATCCAGGTCCTTTAATACAACACCCCGCTGGAGGAACGATTTTGAGATATTCTTCAGTGTAAGCATCATAACATGGCTTTATTATATACTTCTGCAAGTCCGGCCGACATTTTGGCGAGCGATAACTCCTCTCTTACCATGCGGCTGCCTTTTTCTCCAAGGCTTGCAATCTTTTTCTTGTCCTTCAGCAACTTCGTAAGGTTGTCAGCCAGTTCGCTGACCGTATCAGGGGAGTAGATTATTCCACCGCCTGTTCTTTCGACAATCTCCGGGAAAGCTCCGGTCGCCGGCTGGACAACGGGAATTCCCGAGGCATTCGCTTCAAGCAGGTACAGTCCGTAACCGTCATATTTCCTCACCGGTACGCTTATTACATCAACATCCCTGAAGAATTCAAGCTTTTTATCGCCTTCAAATTCAGGGTAAATCTTCACTGACTTCTCCAGTTTGTTTTCCCTGATTTTTTTAATCTGGTCCGAAATGAAGTCCTTGTCAACCCCCGTGTAGCCCCCGCATATCTTCAGCGACAGTTCCGGAATCTGATCCTGCTTTTTCATTTCAATGAAAGCATCAACCAGTTTGTCAAAACCGTTATAGTTGTTTATGCGGCTGAAAAAACCAATTGCAGAGGGTTCTCTTTCTGTTCTTGATAATTCGTCTTTTTCAGGATCAAAGCCTAGAGGCACCACGTGAACGTTTTCACCCTTAAGACCTGTCTTGCTTTTAAAAAGTTCTCGATAATAGATGCTTGGAGTAACAAACAAATCGACATATCCTGCCTCTTTTGCGATCATCTGCCAGGCTCTTGAACGATAAGGCTCCTCCATGTCATCAATCCAGTCGTCCTCGTTAAGAAGCGAGCAGATTACCTTTACATCTATTCTCTTTTTTAGCTGACGGGCAATTCCCAGGATAAGGGCATTTGAAAGATGGATTATATCGGGTTTCCCGTCTTTGGTGAGGTATCGGACCAGCCTGTCGACTTCGTTCTTTCTAAAAGCATTGTCGCCCTCTATCATGCTTATGGTAAGCTCCTCGTATCCTTCAGTGCTTGTTGTGCCTGCCTGTTTGGCTGCAAACCGGAGAAACAGTTTTGAATCAAGAAATTTGTCAAAAAAGGCTGGCATATTTCTGAGGAGAGGAACTTTTTCCCTCAGAAACATAGAAATTGCTCCGAAGAACACATTTTTGTCAAATCCGCTCTCACTACCTGTTGTCTTGTCGGGCGGCAGGTAAAGAGGTATGGCGCTTGCCCTTATTCCCGGGACCTTCCTGATGGCACGGACATAGAGCATGTCGCGGTAACAATTTCCACAATAAAAGGATCCTCCCGATCCAGTTATCAAATAGACTATCTTCATGTAATTAAAATGTTTCTTCAGTTCAAAAAGATCCGGCGTACCGGAACCTGTTCAACATATAACTGAACAGAATGAATTATGTTCGATCAGCTCCTGTTATTTGGTTCCAAAAGCGAGTAAACGGCCGTCCTCCGTCAGGATGTAAAACCTGTCGTCTATTACTGCCGGAGTACTGCTAACAGGAGAACCCGCATTGAAGCTCCAAATCTTATTGCCATCACTCAAGCCGAGTAAATAAACATTACCATCAACACTTCCAAAAAGCACTTTGGAGGGAGTGATTACAGCAGAACCGGTTATTCTTCCGTTGGTACGGAATTTCCAGTTAAGCTTACCGGTAATGATATCATAGCTGTACAGGTATTTGTCCTCGTTACCAATGATCACTGAATTCCTTCCTATTGCCGGTATTGCCACAACGGATCCCGATGTTTCACCTGCCGGGACCTCCCAGGCCAGTTTACCTGTAAGAAGATCAACACAGAAGAAATTACCGTCATAGTCACCGAAGCAGGCTTTACCGCCTGAAAGTGCAGGAGAGGAAGCTATATAAGTACCTATTTCAATTGTATCTTTTTCTCTTCCGGAATAAGCGTCAACAACTCTGATGAAACCGTCGCAACCGCCGAAAACGATATTATTGTTAGAAACGGCCGGGGTACCGTTGACATAATTCATTGTTTCGAGCTTCCACTGAAGCAACCCGTTCGAAGGATCAACGGAATGCAGGTAATAATCATAACTGCCAATAACAATACCGGATCTTTTTCCGGTTGACCAGGCATTTGCCGAACCTGCTATCTGTCCATCGGTCTTGTATCTCCAGGCTAATTTTCCGCTGGTCCTGTTTATTGCATGAAGGGTTCCATCATTCAAACCTATTATAACCTTGTCGTCATATACCATAGGAGGTGCTTCAGCTGGAGAGCCTCCTTCATAACTCCATTTTATCTTTCCGTCAGTCCCCACTGCAATCACCGTACCCTTGTCGTTGCCAAAAAATATCATTCCGCCGCTGACTACGGGCGATGATTTTGTCCTGCCTGTAGCCTTAAGGCTCCAGATCAGCGATGGCTTGGTTGAAACATCAATAGTTGTATTTCCTGTCAGGTCGGGTCTGCCCCTGAATATTGTCCACTCCTGGCCGGATGTCTGTGCAAAGCCTGCCGGTGTGAACGAAAGAATCAGAAGTAATATAAAGAATTGTGTGTTCATGTCCCGTTGTTATTATTCATAAAAGCCAGTGCGCCTGTCGGGCATACCTCCACGCATTTCTTCGCTACTGAATCCGGTATGTCAGCATATTCAACAGTCAGAGGTTCCGAAATGATTGAAACAAATCCCCTGTTGATGAAGCAGAGTGCCGGCGCGTCAGTTGAATCTTCTACTACCCTTACACAGAGTCCGCACTTAATACACTTTGCATTTTCAAAAATCAGGCCGGTTTTCCTGCTTATCTTTTTTGCCACCGGGGCGTTGATGAATTTTCCCTTCGGGTCTTTAAGTGAAAACTTTTCTGCAAGGTCCCTTAGTTTGCAATCGTTGGCAGCCCGGCAATCGCAATGCATGCAACTTACTGCCTCTTCAGAAGCACCCGAATAATCCGTAATTTCCCTGTGCCGTCTGATATCCTCAGGACATTCCTTCACCCACTCAAGCTGCTCTTTTTCGTGAAGTGAACCTATTCTGGATGAGAATCTTTTTTTGATGTCAGCGCTTGAATAAAAAGGAGAAACCTCATATTTCGATGTCTGGGGCAGATTCCTGCTTATAAAAATCCTGATATTCCGGATGGAAACAGGGGTGTCAATCTTCTTTCTTCTGCAGGCATTCTCACAAAAAGCCTTGCAGGTATTGCAATTCAGTTCGCCACCGTTCATTTCTGACCTGATAAGTTCAGCAGCTTCTTCATGTTCTCCTGAAATCAGGAGCCTGTTCATCAGAGGTATGTTGTATCCCATGGGACAAACAATCCGGCATTGTGCCTCGCATTCAGCCCTGTGTTCTGAAAGCAGGAGGCTGACAGCCTTTTTCCTCAGGCTGACAACCTCTTCTCCTGAGGCGTCAATGTCCATTCCTTCCTGCGCAAGAGCTGAGCATGAAGGTATGAAATTGTTCTTCTTCCTGTCCATTACCATGCAAACCATGCATGAAGAGTAGTGTTCCACACCATCCCTGTGGCAAAGCGTAGGTATATCTGTTCCTGCAATACGTGCCGCTTCAAGAATCGTCTGGCCTTCTTTTACTTCGACTTCTGTATTATCAATTCTGATCTTCATCTTTTACATAAACTAGTTCAATGGCGTTTTCCGGACAAACAATCCTGCAGTTGTCGCATTTGGTACAGAGCAACTGATCAATCTGGTGTTTTTCGTATGGCTTGAACGGAATTGCGTTAACCGGACAATCCTGTGCACATTTCGTGCATCCTGTGCATTTGTCGGTAATTTCATATTTTACAAGATCCCTGCATCTTTTTGAAGGGCATATTCCCCGGGTGTGGGCTTCATATTCTTCCCTGAAGTATTTCAGTCCTGTTATAACCGGGTTCGGGGCTGTCTTCCCGAGTCCGCAGAGGCTTCCATTCTGGACATCATAGCACAGTTTTTCAAGTTCATCCAGTTCCGCTAAGGTTGCTTTGCCCTGAGTCAGTCTGGTAAGTATTTCGAGCATCTGCTTGGTTCCCACCCGGCAGTAAGTGCATTTCCCACACGACTGCTTATGGGTGAATTCAAGGAAATATCTTGCCATGTCGACCATACAGTCGGTGTCGTCCAGAACAACCATTCCGCCTGAACCCATCATGGCGCCAAGCCGTGTAAGTTCCTCATAGTCAACAGGAGTATCTGCAAGACGTTCCGGAATGCATCCGCCTGAAGGTCCTCCGATCTGAACAGCCTTGAATGTCCTGCCTTCAATAACTCCATGTCCGATTTTTTCTACAATATCCCGGATTGTCGTGCCCATCGGAACCTCAATAAGTCCACCTCTGGCTACTTTGCCGGCGAGTGCAAACACTTTGGTTCCCTTGCTTTTTTCGGTTCCGATATCGCTGAAGGAACGGGAACCATTATTTATTATCCAGGGTACAAGTGAAAGAGTCTCAACATTGTTTACCAGGGTAGGCCGTCCGTTGAATCCTTTGACGGCAGGATATGGAGGTCGCAAGTGAGGTGTTCCACGTTTTCCCTCAAGCGAGGCTATCAGTGCCGTCTCTTCACCGCAGACAAAAGCCCCTGCACCTTCAAAAACCTCTATGTCAAATGATAAATCCGATCCCAGTATATTTTTTCCTATAATTCCTTTTTCCCTGCATATTTTCAGTGCATTCCTCACTCTTGAAACAGCAAGAGGATATTCTGCCCTTATGTAGAAAATTCCACGGTCGGCTCCCGTTGCAAATCCGGCAATGAGCATTCCTTCAATTATTCTGAAGGAAAATGACTCAAGAATCATCCTGTCCATAAAAGCCCCCGGGTCACCTTCATCACCGTTGCAGACGACATATTTGGGTTTCTCCTTCATTGCTGATGAGATTTCCCACTTCTTTCCGGTTAGAAATCCTGCTCCTCCTCGTCCTCTCAGTCCGCTTTCGGTAATTACCTGAATCACCTCCTGCGGATTATTGGCCATGAGCACTGCTTTAAGGGCCCTGAATCCGTCAAGAAGTTCATATTCATCGTATGAATCAGGTCTCATAACACCTCCGTTCAGAGTGGCTATGTGGTACTGGGTACTAAGAAAATTATTCAGAGTCTGTTCCCTTGTGTCAGCCGGTATATTAACCGGACTGTAAACCATATCATCTGAAAGGAAGGAATCTGCAATATTATTTAATCTGAATCTCAGTTTCTTGTCTAAGGACCTTGGTTTAACATGTTTAAGGATTATCTCTTCAACCTGGTCCTTTTTGACATTTGTGTAACGGGAACTTCCTTTTCCGTCAGAAACAATTTCCAGGAGGGGAGTCTGGTTACAAACGCCAACACAGCCGACAGGCTTTACTTTGATGTTAAGATCGTAGTACTCCCTTACATCGAGGAGCTTACCCAGTATGTCCCTGCTTCCGCCTGCAACACAGCAAGATCCCAGTCCAATCCTGACTTCTGCATCATATTCCTCTTTTACTGAATCTTTTTTCTGAGCACTCTGCTTTCCGACAGTGTGGAGAAAATCCGTGACAATCTCAATAACTTCGGTAGGTTTCACGTGCCCGTAAGTTTTTTCATCTATCTGAACAACAGGCGCAAGAGTGCAGCATCCCAGACATGCAACTTCCTCAATCGAAAAGAGATTATCAGGGGAGCTGTTCCTCTCTTCTGTGATCTTGAGATCTCTTTTGAATGCTTCAGAAATCAGTTCCGATCCTTTTACGTGGCACGCGGTTCCGGAACATATTTTTATTGTGTGTTTCCCTGACGGTATGTGTCTGAACTGTGAATAAAAAGTTGAAACTCCTGATATCTGTCCGGGCGTGATTTCAGTCACCCTGCAGATGTGCTTAAGAGCTTCAGAAGGAATATAATTAAGCCTTTTCTGGACTTCCTGGAGTACCAGAATCACCTTTTCCTTTCCGGTACCTGTTTCACTCACAACAGTGTCAACCACCGAGATAATTTCTTCAACGGAAAGTGCGCCGGAGTTGCAGTTGCAGGTTTCAGTATGTTTAGTTTCCTCTTTCAATTTTGTGAAATGCAAAAAATATTGTTTCTACCACGGATATAAATATTCTTGTCGGAAAATGCCGGGGTACAGTCAGTTGGTTCCCCGATCGGGGATTCCGCAATTAGCTGGAATTCCGGACCGGCATTGACTACGTGCATCAATCCGCTTCTGTCGAGACAGTAAACCTTGTCCCCGGCAATGATCGGCGAAGCATAGAACTGATCCATGAAGTAGTGAGTCCACAGAGTATCTCCCTTTATGGCATCATAGCAAGCCACATCGCCTACTCCGGTTGATATAAAAAGATATTGCTCATTGGCAACCGGGCTCGAAACATCCGATGTGAACATGTTGTCTTCCCAGACTATCGAAGGACCAGGTCCCGGTTTCAATGCTGCCAGTCGTGAGTAATCCGTAACTGCATAAACATATTTACTGTTTATCGCAAGCGAAGGGGCTACATCACCGGAAAGTACTTCGATTGCCCATAATTCCTTACCAGTGGCCGGATCGAATGCCGCTACTTCCGGGTTGCCGTTTATTAGTACCTGAGTTGTTCCGTTAAAGGTTGCCACCGATGGGGAAGCCCATGTTGACCTGCCTCTCCTGATGGTTTCCCATTTAAGGTCGCCTGTGGCCGTGTCAAAGCCCATCATAGATACTTTCTCATCCGAGTCGAACTGGACTATGAGAAGTTCATCGTGAAGTATTACAGAGCATGAATAACCGTAAATGTTTGCCGGAGTTCCGATATTCTTGCCCCATTTAAGCTTACCTTCAAGATCGAGGCAAACGAGGTTTCCGTTTGCAAAAATTGCGCAAACGGAATTTCCGTCTGTAGCTGCAGTAGGAGCTGCCAGCCCCGTATCATGATCAGTATCCGGGGGGGCATCCGGCTGTCCGGGAAGGCCGGAGGCGGGAGCCGTCCAGAGAAGAGCGCCGGTGTTTTTGTCGAGACAGTATACTTCGCAGTCATTGCCTTCAGCACCGGTAACATAGAGTCTGTCGCCCCATATCACAGGGGAACTCTTTCCGTTTTTCGGAACACTTGCTTTCCATTTGATGTTTGTTCCGGTTTCAGCATTCCATTCAAACGGATAATCCTCACCGCCCGCAATGCCTCTGCCGTCCTGACCCCTGAAAAAAGGAAAATTGACAGGATCGGGCGAGAAAGCCACTGCCGCGACGGATGCTGATGTCTCGTCTTTTTCCTTTTTCTTCTCCCTCTTTTCGGCTAAGGCTGTTTGTTTTCCGGACAGGTCAGGCAAATCATTTCGCAAAATGAATGAAGATATTATTGCGGCAACAGTCAGGACTGACACAGTACCTGCAAGGTATTTTGAATACCGCGCTTTATCGGAGACCTGATCGGTTTTTTCTCCGGGTACAGAAGGAAGATCTTTCTCATTCCCTGCTATGAGCCTTTGACACAGAACAAATATAACAGCTCCTGCGATCAGCAGCCAGGAACCCGTTTCAACCTGTCGGCGCGATGCGAAATAGGCCTTCCTGGCCATCAGATCGAGCGCCCTTACCTGTTCCGCCTTAACTGCATTTTCATGATCCTTGTCAAATTCTTCCTTCACCGACACAATTACGGGATTGTCAAGAGGATCGAGAACTTTCATCTGGACAACACTCAAAAGCATGGTCAGTGCTACGATGAGGGTAAATATCCCAGCACCGGTGCTAATCCCTCTGAGTATCTTCAGTTCCTTTTCTTCAAGCTTTATCATCACTAGTCTTATTTAATTGTACAGGGCAATACTGAAAACATTTTCCACAACTGTAGCATTTGCCCTTATGTGGAACATATCCTGTTCTTCTGGTGCGTGTTGACAAAGAAACAAGGCTGAGTCCGAATGATAATCCGAGAAATAATCCCATCCAGATGGAGCCCTTCCGGAACCTCTCATGGGTTTTTATTTCCTTTTCAAACAGTTCAGCTTCCGTTGTGCCAGCTTCCTTAAAACCCAGGGCAGCCAGCGAAACAGCCGGGATTCCACTCTCAGCTTCAGCCCTGATTTCCCTGGCCAGCCTGACATCACTGTTCAGTCCGGTGAAAACCGGTGAAAGGGTTCCGAAAATTATAGCACCGGCTGCTGCAAAAAAGGGAACAAGAATTATATATGTAAGAAAACGTTTTCTCTCTTTTTCAGGGTCAACCACCGGGCGGGCAACATCCGAAGGAAGGATGGCGTCGTACGGGCAAACATCCTCACACAGCCTGCAATTAATGCATTCGGCAGGGGTAATTGTCAGATGCTTGTTTGAGAACCTTGAGAATATATTCAGGAGTACACCATAAGGACATAAGTATCTGCAATATGGCCTGTTGATAAAAATCCCTGCAATAAGCAGCAATCCTCCAAATATTACCATTGTATAGGGTGCATCGAGCCTGAAGATGCCTACAAAGGGATCGTAACGGCATATAAGGAACTGGCTTTCAGTTGCAGCCGAAAGAACTGATATTCCCAGATAAATGAAAGGCACAGATATCATTACTGACTCAACAACCCTGGGAAGTTTGACGGTTTTGAAACCAACAAGCTCCTGAATGGCGCCAAGAGGACATACCCCCGCACAGAATACCCTTCCAAATAAAAGTGCAAAGATCAGAGGTATCATGAAGAACAGGAGTGCCGTCAGGGGAATTGAATATCCCTTGTTGAAAATGGCAAGGGCAACATTCTGAACCGAGCCGACTGAACATATGCATCCCTCCCTGAAAAATCCGAAATAGGCGAGAGAGAAAACCGAAAGCCAGAGCAGTCCCTGACGTGACCTGACTTTCAGCGCCAGCCATGCTGCCACCGAAAGAGCCCCGATGAGCACTGCAAGATCGATATATTCCCAAATGGGAGCTCTGTCAGCAGGCATCTGATGCTCGGGATAGACATATCCGGATTCAAACTCCGGCCTTGGAAATCTTTCCTGTGCAAAAACCACCGCATGCCACGCAAACATGAGGAACAACAGGATATATGGCAATTTCTTTTTCACCTTCAGTTAAATCTTTTCTTTTGGAAGATACTGCACTTTGTCTGAAATTCTGGAAATAGCATCCGACGGACAACTTCTTGCAATAGCACATTCATTGCAGTTAACGCAAAGGTTCTGGTCTATCTGCAGATAAAGTGAACCGTTCCCAAAGTCCTTGCATCCCTTTACGCATTTTCCGCATCCGTCGCAAAGTGCTTCATCTATTGTGTATTCAAAATAAGGTTCTTCTACAAATTTCCTGGTTATGGCAGCGGTTGGGCAGAGCTGGTTCTCAGCTCCGGTGCTGATGGTTTTTGTACCCTGCCGCAGATAGCCTCCGCAAAGATCGCAATAGCCGCACATCTGGTGATTATGCATGCATTTGACCGCCGACGGAGTAAGGACACAGTGAGTCTTGCACTGTCCACATGTGTTGCATTTGTACGGATCGATCTGCCAGACCGTTCCCGCGGTAGTAATCCTGGTAGACAGAACGACAGGCAAACCGATTACCGGTACAGCAACCAGAACTTTGCCGGCCTTCCGGACAAAATCCCTCCGGGATTGATATTTATTAGTATCTTTATTCATCTTTTGAGTATTTACTGCAGTCATTGTCACCTTTGCAGAGCCCATTACCCGGACAGGTAGAACAGTCTTTTCCGCTGACAGTCCGTGATCCCAGTGCCAGGGCAAGAAAAGCAAGAAAGGCAAGCAAGAGGGTTCTTGCAAGCTTCTTTAAAAACTCCGGTCTTGTTATATTATTCATTTTCTTCTAAATACATAAAGTTTATTGTCAAAGCTGTTTGCAGCATATATAGTCTCTCCATCGGCCGAAGCCACATCCAGCGGGATCGACTGGTTAAAATCATTGTTCACCGAAACGAATTCAACGAACATACCGTCACGGTCAAGTATTTTGATTCTGTTTATTCCCTTTTCAGCAGTAACGAATCCCTGGGGGATAACTGCAAAATGTGCCGGGTTGCAGCATCCGCAAAACGCATCGGGGGCTGTTCCCGGTTCTCCGAATTCCGTAGTCTTCCTGCCGTCAGTGGTCCAGGTCTCGATTCTCCTGTTACCTGTATTGGCTGCAAAAACAAGATTTCCCGACACTGCTGCATCAAAGTAAGCACTCGGAATGATAAATTTTTCATCTCCCTGACCCATCATCCTGAGAACTTCACCTTCTCTATCAAGAACAAACATCCTCTTATTCCCTGCATCGGCAATAACAACATGCTCCGGACTGGCCGATAGTGATGTTATTATGCTGTTCCCCTCGTAAGGTCCCCACTCTGAAATCAGTTTACCTGAAGAGGATACAAGGTAAATTGTCTCCGTTGTTGAAGCGAATACCGTATCACCCGAAACAGCTAGGGCGGTTATCTTTCCTTCAGTTTCAATAGACCATAGTACGCCAAGATTCTGATCCAGGGCGGTAACAAATGCATCTCCGCCAAGAAACACCATTCCCCTCTCAGAGACGGCTACCGAGGTTAGGGATCCTGCCGGCAGGCTATAAGTTTTTTCAATGATCCACTCAGCCTCATATTCCTCAGTTGTTGTTGCTTCCGGCTTCTCAGTTCCTCCTGAACCTCTTGCCGCATCATAGATCATGTAGGCCATGAAGGCCAAAATTATGATCAGTGAAAATAATGCTGCAGGTTTCTTTCCCATATTAACTTTCTTTCCCTATATTAAGACAGACCATATTTCTTGCATCCCTCATAATGAGGAAGTTACCTGCTATGGCCATCGGCCCCCAGGCCTCGATTCCGTCGAGCAGATCGAATTGTGAAAGCAGGGTTGCCTGCGAGCCATCAATTCTGAAGATGAAAAGGTTTGCATCATCATCGAGCAGTATCAGTTTGTCATCCTTTACTATAAAAGGTCCGAGTCCGCGACCGAATCTCATGTCCTTTCCGCTGCCCCATACAAGGGTTCTCAGATCGGACTTATGGTATGAAACAAGCTGTTTCTTCAGAGGACCTGCATTCTCAGGCATTACCGTCCATACGTAATCACCTGTGATGATTGGTGTCTGCTGGTCGCTTGAAATACCTTCCATTGCCTTGTGTGTCTCTATCACGGCAACAGAGTATCCTGATCCGTCAAAGTCGATCCTGATTTTTCCTCCGCCTGCCCCATAGCTGCCGAATACTGCTATTTCACCATTGCCCAAATGCACGGGAGAGGCTGCTGTTGTCGCCGGATTCCATTCCTTTGTTTTCCACAGGACCCTTCCGACATCGTTCCCGTCAGCAGCAACGCCTACAACGCCTCCAACGGCATTGTAAACGTACATTTTTCTTCCATGAATCACCATTGGGATTATAGACCCATGCGACATCATCAGGGAGTCGGGGTTCGGGGTGCGCCACAGTATCTCGCCGTCAGCGCAATTCACACCGATCATCAGGGCTTTACCGCCGGGAGCAAGTACAGCAACTTCGTTATCAATAAGAGGACACTGGCCGGAATAGAAATCGGGTGTGATTTTTCCCTTTGAACTTCCCGGTACGCCAAATTCCTTTTCCATGTCGATGGTCCAGAAAAGTTCCCCTGAAACGGGATCGACACACATCACATGCGACCTGGGTCCGACTGTAACCACGTATTTGTCGTTAACCGCAGGTATGGTACGGGAATAGCCGTGATTACGCTTCATGTCGACATAATACCATCTCCGCCACAACTCCGTACCTGACTTGAGTGAGAAACAGCGAAGCATGTCCGCTTTTCTTCTTTCGTCGTAATCTAATAGATAAACTCTTCCGTTTTTGACAGCCGGGCCGGCATAGCCTTCACCGAGAGTGACCTTCCAGACAACAGGCGGACCTGTAGTGTCCCACGATTCTGCCATTTCGAAGGTATCCCTGACAATGTTGTCAAAGTTGGGTCCCCTGAACCTTGGCCATTCTCCCGGTACCAATTCGTCGAAGATGCCCAGCGTATCAAAAAACTCACCTACTATAATTTCCTCTGATCGTGGTTCAAGTTTCGGTCTGTTGTCCATGCCCGGAACCCTCATCGTGAGTTCGGCAGGATAGTGATAGTCAGCCAGCCACCAGATAAGTACAGCGGCAAATATCACCGCCGACACTCCTGTTAAAAGCCTGTTATTTTTCTTTAATGTCATATGCAAAAAGTGCCTCACCGTGTCTGATATAAAGCACACCATTGTGGATGACAGGGTGTGCCCAGAATGGACCGGATCCGCCATTTATTTTAAAACTGCTTACAAGATCAAACTTAGCAGGATCGGGTCTGAGCAATCCCACATTGCCACTACGTTCCTCGTAAATATACAGCATACCGTCGGCGGCTATAACCGACCCCTTGTTATTCCAGTGTTTGTCCCACATCTTTTCTCCGGTGTTCCAGTCGATGCAGCACCAGTTCCCGTTCCCATTGTTTATCCAGTTTGCTCCGTAGATAAAGCCATCAACCATGACAACACCTCCGTGGTGAACATCAAGTACATCATGTGTCCATACAGCTTTAGCACTTTTTCCATCATCGCCGATATCAATCATTAAGCCCCCGTGATCATAGCCTCCGGTCATATAGACCCTGTTCCCTGAGAAAAGGGGAGTGACACACAAGATCTGACCTGTATCGTCTATATCGGATTTCCCAAGAGCCTCCCTGTGGTTTATTTTCCAAAGGATTGTTCCGTCAGATACATTTACACCAAAAATGAAACGGGGTGTTATGTTAATCAGGATCCTGATACCGGCCTTCTCAATCAGAATAGGGGAAAGGTAGGATGCCGGATCATTAATGCTTTCGGACCTCCAGATCACGTCGCCGGAATTCTTGTCAAAAGCAATGGTGGTGGTCTGAGGACCTCCGGAGGTGTAATAAATTTTGTCACCATCAATAATGGGCGATTCTGCTATTCCCCAGGGTCCGTAGGTGCCTCCATTCTCCTCACTTGCTTTCCTCGACCAGATTATTTCCCCCGAAATACCGTTTATGCATGCAAGGTCTCCAAATCCGCTCGTTACATATATTCTGTCGCCATCAACAGCAGGGGTACACCTGGTTTCAGGATACGATTTTTCCCAGAATCTGCCGTATGGAGTTTTCCATTTTATTTTTCCTGTGGGATCAAGTGCAATAAGAACATCGTTTGGTTCTTCAAGACCGGTGATGTAAATAGTATTATTCCCGAAAGTAACCGAGGAGTGGCCCTTGGGAAGTTCCGTATTCGACCATATCAGGGCTGGTCCGTCTTCGGGCCATGACTTCATCAGCCCTGTTTCGGCTGAGATACCTGTTCTGTTTGCTTCCCTCCATCCGGTAACCTTGCCATCATCTATCTGCACCGTTGTATTTTCAGACCTGTTTGCGAATGTGACGTCATTTTTTGTTTTGGTGACACCGGGATCGGAAAAGAAAAGGTAAAAAATCCCATACCCTATGGCTCCGATTATGATAAGAGAGAGCACTATGATCAATATACGCTTCATATTTTTGAATTTTCAATTTATACAAAGATAACTATCTCGCCTTTAAATTAAATACCCCAAGGTATTCTCCGTGCCTGATGAACAACCGGCCTTTGCTAATTACCGGATGAGACCAGTATGGACCTGTACCCTTTGTAATACGGAACTGGCTTACCACATCGAGCTTTTCCTTGCCGGGTTTCACCAGACCTACATTTCCGGTGCGTTCTTCATAAATATAAAGCATTCCGTCGGCGGAAATAACTGATCCCTTATTGTGCCAATCGTTTATCCAGAGTGTTTTTCCGGTATTCCAGTCAACGCAAATCCATTTTCCCATTGAATTGTTATCATGAGTTGAACTGAAAATAAGGTCGCCAAGAAGTACAGCGCCTCCGACATGAGGAGTAAGATCAGTGTTTTTCCATACAACGGTGGGAGCGGATCCGTCAGGATTGATCTTCAGTTTCACGGCAACCTGAGAGTAACCGTTTGCAACAAGAAGAAATCCGTCGCGGTAGATTGGGGTGTTAATATGATTTCTTCGACCGCCCTGCTGTGCATTCAGACCTTCATAATCAACTTTCCAGAGAAGTTTTCCATCGGCTGTATTTATGCCAAGGATGCTCTTTGTTGTGACTGTAACAAGTATTTTCTTGCCTCCTGATTCGAAAACGAGCGGGTTTACATACTGGGTATCCTCATTTACTGGAGTTGTTGTCCATACAACTTTCCCGTCAGAGGTGTTGAATGCAACTGCTGCAGCAGCATTGCCTCCGGGGGTTCCGATTACCTTGTTGTCCACAACCACCGGTGACTCCGAAATGCCAAATCTGGGCGCCGAAGCGTTATATTTCTGAAAGTAATTTACTGACCATACTATTTTCCCGTCAGTTCCAATGCAGACCATGTCGCCTGAACCACTGACAAGATAGAGCCTGCCGTTGGAATAGGTAGCGGTGCTTCGTGTATCGGGATAGTTACTGTCGGAAGATTTTCCGTATCGTGTTGACCATTTTACCTTCCCATCCTGGGTAAAGGCCGTAAGGTAGTCATCATCGCCTTTCCGTCCGGTGATATAAACCACATCACCGGTCACAGTTGCACTCGAATAACCGGTACCGGCTTCCGATGATTCCCAAAGCAGTGATAGTCCGGCAGAAGGCCAGTTTTTCAGCAGCGACGACTCGGAATAAATACCGGTTCGGCCGCTGCCCCGCCATTCATTTACAGACTGTGAGTTAACCTGTAAAACGAAAATAAAGGTCAATAGACCCTGGATCAGTAGAAATTTAGTTTTTGCTGACATAATCAAGTATTTAAGTGTTGTGCCCGCAATATATAAAAACTCCTACAACCAAGTATAAAATCATGCTTATCAGCACCTTCCATAAACCAATATTTAATGTTTTTTAACATCTTTTCAGCTTTCAATTTTGCAATCTCAACTCAAGAACACCAGCATCATGTATTCCTGACTATCCATGCCTTGAACCCTGCTGCCCTGTTCTTGCTGACATAAATCCGCTCAGGGGTCTCAACATCCAGAGTAACAAGCAAACGGCTGTCGAACCAGATCGTCAGATTCCTGACACTGTTCCGGGCAACGATGAATTGTTTGTTCGCCCTGATGAATTCCTCCGGATTCAATGTCGACTCAATCTGATCAAGCGTCCCGGGATAGGAATACCAGCTGCCGTTCTTCAGGCAGACTCTGGTGTTCTTGTCGGTGGTATAGAAGCATGACACCTCGTCCATACCTACCGGCTGAAGCTTGTCCCGTACAGGAATCAGAATTTTGTCCCGGTGTGACTTCCAGGGTACAAGCTGGCTGAGTTGGTCCAGGTATTTGACAATATCCTGCCTGGTGAGCTTCCTGAATTTTTCCAGTGCCCGTTTTAGGTCATCCGTTTTTATCGGCTTAAGCAGATAATCAATACTGTTGACCCTGAACGCTTCGATGGCGTACTGATCAAAAGCAGTCGTGAAAATGACAGGAGTCTCAATGGTCAGCTTGTCAAAAATTGAAAAAGCAGATCCGTCGGACAGGTGGATATCCATCAGGATCAGATCGGGCATAGTATTGTTTTTTAACCACCTGACAGTCTGACTTATACTTTCAGTATAGCCGGCAACCTCAGTTTCAGGTTCAATTTCCTTCAGTATCTCTACAAGATTCTCGTAGGCCGCAGTTTCGTCTTCCACAATCAGTATTCTCATAGCGACTATTTAAGAGGAAGATAAACGGTAAAAGTTTTGCCATCATTATCGATACGTATCTTCCGGTTCAGCAGCAGCAAGAATCGGCTTTCAAGGTTTTTGAGTCCGGTGCCGTTGGTTTCAGAGGGCACAAGCTTCGGATAAATGGGATTCGAAACCGCAAGCTCAAAGACGTCATTGAGCCATATCCTTACCTCCATCTTATGCTCACTGTCGATTGTGTTGTGAAGGACAATATTCTCAAGAAGAGGAAGAAGTGAAAGGACAGGTATCTTCAGATCGCGTTTATCAAACGGGACTTCTGCAGTGAATACAAGTTTTCTGGCAAAGCGGACTTCCATCATATAGCTGAAAGCTTTCAGAAAATCGAGCTCATCGGCAAGATTAACCATTACTTTTCTGTCGCTCTGAAGGATATAACGAAAAACATCCGAAAGCTTATTTACATATTCAAGAGTGAGTTCCTCGTTCTTCTTGCGTATCAGCAAGGTGAGTCCGTTAAGTGAGTTGAAGAAGAAATGTGGATTGATCTGATTGGTAAGTGCATTATATTGGCTTTCGAGATTTTCGATTCGCAGTTGCTCAATCTCATGCTCTTTTCTTCTCTGTTCCGAAACCAGGAATGTAATGTGACCTACAAGCATTGAAAAAATCAGAATCACAAAGAACTGAAACAGAAGCAGTCCTGTAAACCATTCCTGTTTGGGGTTAAGAACCAGTGAAAACCCTATATAGATCCCGTAAGAGACCAGAGTAATCACCAAGCTGTAAACCAAACGTTTACTGAAAAAAAGAGTTTTCAGTTTCCTCAGATTGACACTTATCAGCAACCATGTCAGACAAGCAAAATATAGGTATCTGAAGATGAAGAAAAAAAGATGCACAGCATGCTTTGACTCCCCTAGATGATCACGTTCCATGGAAAAGAACGTGATATTGGGATAGATGAAGAACACCGAGCATATAAGACTTAACAAAAACAGCCTGAGAGGAGTAATTTTCTCCGGAAGATTCGTTTCGTCCAGCTTTTTAAAAAGAGTTTTCATTAAGTGTGCTCCAGTAAGGTCAGAGTCCCATGGTTCAGTCCTTTGCCCATTATTAATTGATTATTCCGTAAAGTGTCAGATTCATACAAATTTCACCTTTAAATTCTCCTTTGTTCGCCTGTAAGGCGTAAAAAAGAAAAAAAGATTCCTGATCACGAATAGAGTGATGTATCATATGGATTAATCAGGTTTATTTTTTACAGTTCCATGATATCTTAAGTATTTCCGCAGGGCTTCAACATGGTAAATAATCGGGTACAGCTCTTCGTCATACCACAGCATGGCAAAATAAAGGCCTATTGGGGCAGCATTAATATCAATCCGGTCAAGAAGCCAGCTAATCCCCCTCGAAGACTCCTCAGGGTATACCTCTGCAAGAGCGCTTATTGCCAGTGATGTCTCTTCCACCGAGCCTTCAGTCCCTGACTTCCCGCCCCAGCTACCCTCGATGTTTTGCTGTTTCAGAAGAAATTCCTGCGCTTTCCTTACCATAATATCTATCCTGTTGATGTATTCTTTTCCAGGACGTTTAAATCGGAGTGAATCGCTAAGGTAGATACAAACCTTGGCAGTGCCGTACACAGGATTTGTTTTGTCATCTGTCATCTGGTTTCCAAACCACAACGGCAGCCATGATCCGTCATCCGACTGGTGCTTTTCCAGGTAAACGGTTGCCTTTGAGATAGTCCTGTCAATAGTGGCAAGCAGCTTTTTGTCCATTCTGTCATGAAGGACCTCGGCCGATTTCAGCAAAGCAAGCAATGCATGTCCGGTCAGATCGGCGCAGCTGCGGTCAAATGGCAGTTTACCCCAACCCTTGCAGAAGGTAGGAAATCCTCCGTCGCTATTTTGGAGTTTTATAAGCCATCTGCAACCATTTTCAACGGCAGATATTTCAGTCTTTTTCCCTGAAAAGAGAAGCAGTAGGGAAATGATAGCCCCCGGAGTGTCGTCGGCGTCAGGAACAGAGCCTGAATAGTTTGTCCAGCCCCAGCCGCCAGGAGATGCTCCATTGAAAGGATGGATGGTTTTATACTGAAGTTTCAGGAGGTGATCCCGGAGGATATCGATTTCCTTTTGTTTCAAAGCAATGTTTATATCTTTCCCCATGGCCTTGATTGAAAGGGTGGTCACCCAGGTCGACAGATCCGTGTCGATCGGCCATCCGCCGTCCTCCCGCTGCTGGTTCCGAAGGAAACCAAGTCCCTTACGAACTGTATCATTTTCGGTCTCTCCGCATTGAATAAGACACATAGCCACAAAACCTGTCAGCGGAATGGCTTCAAGAAAGCCTCCGCTTTCGGGAAGGAGTCCGTCCAGTTTTCTGATAGCAGGCCCTATGAGTTTCTCCCGTATCTGTCTGATTCCGGGTATGCCTGAGCTTCTCTTGCGGTGATGGTATATTCCAACGCCGATGAGGGCAGGGAGTGCATAGCTGACAACCTTTAAATTCAGGAACCTGTATAAGGAATCAGGCAGCAGGGTAAGCTCAAAGGGCAGGCGCGGAATCTTATCGAGTGAAGATGCGGGTAAAACGCCGCAAAGTGTAAGCATCGATAATATAGGAACCGAAAAAGTGTAATCATTTCCGTAAATATCCAGGATTGAACTAACAACACCCGAAGAATCCATTTTGATCCCGTAACCCGCCAACCAGTTATCCATTGCAGCAATAACATGTTTTCCCGAATCTCCGTCCTGACAGAAGTGAACTGCAGAGTAGCAAAGAAGAGTGGTGCTCAGGTTGCTTACCGATTCCGGAGTATCGCCATAACCTCCGTCTGCATTTATATTGCTGCAAAGCCATGTAAAACCTTTCTCAACTCTTCCTGGATCGGCAGGTTCTTCTGACAGCTTCAAGGCAACTATCGACACTGATGTCGATAGTGCGCTTGTCGATAAACGGCCTGTCCAGAATCCCTCAGAATTGCGTTTTGCTATAAGGAGAGCAGCAAGTTCGTTGTATCTTTGAGTAATTCTATCCATGTCGGTATTAATCATTCAGAGAGCCCAGTGCTAGCAGGCCATAAAAAGTATACTCGATATCAGGATCAGGATCAAGCGGATGACCTGAAAAACCGCCTTCCCTGAATAGTGAATCTACAAAATCCAGCGAGTCCGGCCGTACTTCCCTCAGGTCGTATCCTTCAAACCATAGAGCATACAGTGCTACGGCAGTTGAAAGAAGATCGGATAAAGGAGTGGACCTGGTTGCCCTGAAACCTCCCTTTCCGTCATAATATGACATCAGTGCATTAATAAGTTTATCCACAGGTTCCCTGAAACTCTTGCTGAGAACCAGCGAGGCTGCAATAACAGGGCAGGGGAGGGTTTCATGTCCTGTAACTGACGATAGGTTTTGCCTGATCCGGAACAAGCTTCTGTAATCCCTCAGGTAATAAAAACTCATCATGCTCAGGAACGATCCGTAAAGTTGTTGATCTTTCATTCCTGCAGACTGCCTCAGTTTTGTGCCGAAGGATTTTCTGAGAGACTTTGCCTGTCCGCTGACAGCCGACAAAATTGCAGCACAATGTAGATATACTCCCTCCGGTTCCTTCCGGCTGATCTCCGAGCTGACATAGGGCCAGACCAGTGAGCACTCCTGTTTCATTCCAAGTGCATCCGCAACAAACCAGCCAAAAAGAGTGTAATAAAGATCAGGATTCCCTGCCCTGTCCTTAAATCCGCCCGACTCTGCCTGTGAATTTCTGACGTAATCCCTCAGGCTGGCAGCAAATGCTGGGTCGAGAAGGTTCAGGGAAAGCTTCAGAATTTTTTCAGGACTTTTCCCTTCAAACTTCTTTAGATAAGGAGCTGCAAGAAGCCTATACATAATCTCCGAAAGTTTTTCCAACTATCTCATTAAGTGCGAGTTTAAGCTTCAGGTTGGTGATATCTTCCACGCACTGGTATGTCTTCTCCAGATACTCTGCAAGCATCGTTGTTATCTGTTCCCTGATGCTATATTTTTCTGCCATGAGATACAGTTCTTTCATTCTCTTGTTTTTCAACGCTTCTGTAACGACACTGAGGTCAGCTGCCCCGGCCTGTCCGGCCAGAAGTGAAATCAGAACCGACTGATCATCAAAGGACGAGAAGCCGTTTGCAACGGTGAAATCCTCAAGGTCATCCTTCATCTGGTAAGCGATTCCGATCAGATCGCTGAATTGTTCCAACAGTTCCAAAGTCTTCTTATCGGCACTTGACGCAATAGCCCCAACCTGGAGTGACACCTTGAAGGCAGCAGAGGTTTTGTTCCTGAAAACCTCAATTATTTCATCCAGGGTGAGTATTCTTCCGTCGCGCCGGGCCATCAGTTCTTCTCCCTGTCCGATCGACATTGCCCTGTGACCCTGTGTAACTGCTTTAAAGCACTCACCGGTGCGGTCCGGAGACAGACCGCTTTCAGCCAGCAATCGGTAGCCCTCGCCGATAAGAAGATCGCCCAGGTTGATTGCAACAGGTATCCCGTAGCGGGTATGAATGGTTTCTTTTCCATACCGGAATGAATCATTGTCTTCAATGTCATCGTGAACCAGGGAGGCTTTATGGAAACACTCCACCGACATTGCCAGATGGGCCAGGAGGTCCAGATCCGGATTACTGTCAAATGCTTCATAGGCAAGCACGGTAAGCAAAGGACGTATCCTTTTGCCTCCGGCCATAAGCATCTCCCTTACCATCTTTCCCGTTGCGGAACCGGCAAGTCCAATCATGCTATCAATTCGCGACTCGGTGAAGAGGGCAGATGTTTTATCTTTCAAATTATTGATATTCAATAATTTAA
Source organism: uncultured Bacteroidales bacterium (assembly GCA_963840965.1). GTDB lineage: Bacteria > Bacteroidota > Bacteroidia > Bacteroidales > VadinHA17 > LD21. The sequence goes on from CAWJAW010000006.1 coordinate 359,224, forward strand.
AATCCGAATTCCTGTTAATGTAATTAATTTCCTCATTCACCCAGAGAGCATCGGCCTTTGTATCCTTACATCCGCATGTAACAAGGGGAATTCCGATAGCCGGAATCGAATATTTCGTAACCGAGCTGAACATTTTTCTGAGCACGTCCATGCATCCTACTCCCACAACAGCATCAACCTTTCCGCTTTCAACAAGGCGGGTGGCAATTGTCGTGCCTTCTGCAACAATTGTAATGTATCCGAGGTCCTCCGCTTCCTTCAGGAAATTGCTGATACTGCAGTTTCCGCATTCACTGCACAAAAGGCCAAGTTCATCTTCAACTCCCGTGCATAAATTACTGTTTCTAAGGCACATCGGAAGCAAAAGCATTCGGCGGTCGAATGGTATGGAACCAACAATGGGCCGCCATATTTCATTCCCCCCGCATACCATTACAAATGCCTTGTGTCTTTCGTCCCAGTTGTTTTCCGCCATAAGTATGCCGGCGTAAACAGCCAGCTGATCGTATGAAACAGGCGGCATTATCTTCCTGTCAGAGAAGAATTTCCTCACTTTCTTCCTGATCTCCTCACGCTGCTCAGTATCCAGCGGAACAACCAGTGGCATAACAGCCTCCTGTTCAACTTCCTTTATAGCCTGATTTATGTTATCCATAAGCTCCCATTCCAAAAAATGCAGTTTGTTTGGCAATCCTGTAAATAAAGTTTTTCTCAGGTATCACAGGGCAGGATCCATGACTTGGCAGCCGGGGTGCTCTCTCAAGAGCATCCAGGTATTCAGGCCTGTTCGATGTGTTAATGGCATGATGCTTTTCACTGAAAGCTTTCACCCAGGCAGGATCTTCCATCAGCACACAGCCCTTTGTTTTCAAATGTATTTGCTCCCGGAAATCCCTCAGAAAATCAGAACCATCATAAGGTGATTTCAAGTCGCCCGATTTAACCCTATCTGCAGCTATTTGCAGAACCGGACAAGGTTCAACGTAACCGGCAGCATTAATATGATGACTCAGTCCGTCGGCTGCCGGGCAAAATGGTTCACCTTTGGCGCTCCAGTACGAATCAATCAGAACCATCGGAAACCTGGTACGTCCTTCAACAAGGAACTTTCTGAGACGCAGTATATCCTCCCCGTCAAGCGCAAGGTCATAATTGGGCATGCTGCCGGCTGGCCTGTAGATATAATACCAAAGGTAGAGGACTCCCATATCATGAAGCTTGTTTACAAATTCATCCGACAGCGCCATGTCGATGTTCGATTTGCAGACGCTGATAGCCACACCGGTTATCAGTTTCTCCGACACGGCAGTACGAATAGCTTCAATAGTCCTGTTGTATATGTTATTTCCTCCGCGGCGGATGTCAGCAACCAGTTCATCCCCTTCAAGACTTATCAACGGAGTAACGTTGCCGTTTTTCCTGAGTTCCGCCGCTACTGATCTGGTAAGCATGGTGCCGTTCGTGAAGAGCTGGAAATAGCAATCCTGGTGCGTCCTGAAAATTTCCATCAGATCCGGATGCATAAGAGGTTCTCCTCCAAGAATCCCGGTGAAATAAGATCCATGTCTTTTCCCGTCCTCAATAACTGAATATATCTTTTCAAGCGGCATGTAATCAGGTTTACCGGCGACCGTGACCCAGCACCCCTGGCATCGAAGGTTACAGTCGTTCGTTACGGAAATGAATTGAAAAGCAGGGAAGGGCAAACCTTTCCTGACTCTCTTTCGGAATTTCCTGAAGCCAAGAAAGCCTTTCCATCCCATATTTATCAGGAATTTTCTCCGGCAGTTTCTGTCAGTATTAATAAAGTTTTTATATATCGACATTGCTTCAGCTAAAATTTAGGATGACTCATCACGTGCCCTGTCCCTCTCCGAGAGCGCCTTTTTCATAGCTTCTTTTCTGATGATCGACTGCCTTTTCAGTTTCCTTCCCTGGAGGGCCTGGTATATGTCATTTCCCAGGAATTCTTTAATATCATGTGCCTGTCTCTGCTGCTCCGATTGCTCGTCTATCTCCTCCGAACCGCCGATTGCACCTCCGTGCCTGTATTTCGGAAAGATGATAGCAGTGGCAGGACAAATCCTTGCACAAGCCGGACAATTGTTCTTGCAGCCTTCCGGATTGGTAACAATCACATGGCCTTCTTCCTTTTTGTAAACCCCGAAAAGGCAGAAATCAGCACACTGGCCGCAAGAGGTGCATCTCGAATAATCTATAAGCGGATACCATGAGGGCCATCCTGATCCTTCTGTAATTTCAGTGACGAGGGGCGTTCCGTTCCGGTACCCGCAGAATTCGTCAATCTGCCTTGCAGCTTCTGAGACAGATGAATCAATCAGATTAAGATGACTGAACTGGGGAGAGGGGGTATTTAAATCCCTGGCCTGCCCGAACAGAATTTCCATGCTTCTTCTGTGACAACCAAGGACAAGACAATCGTCACCAGCAGAAAGCAATTCCGCCAGCTTATCCTTCTTTTTTGCGGCTAAGCCGCACAGATCCGACAACCTTGTGACCCTTGAGGGTACTTTTCCCAGATGTCCTTCTACATCCTTCAGCAAGTCCGCATCGATTCTCTCGCCGCCGCAATTGCATAATATAATATGTTTGCCGGTAATCAGCCCGGAAATATTTTCCATCGTGCAAAAATAACAAAACCACCGGTCATATAATGCTTAATTACCCCTCACCAAGGCAAATCCTGAAATGAAAAAGAAAAACAGGGGTTTAAAACGAAAATGACGGAAGCATAATGATATTGTCAAGGGTTACCGGTTTAATTTGATAAATTATCTTATTTTTATTGCCGGTGAAACCCGAAAACTACAAAGGCGATGGAAATGGATGATTTTGATGATTTTAAGATCATTTTATGGCTTATACTCTTTCTTCTTTTTGGCATTGTGATAATTACCTGCAAACGATTGCCGGATGAAGTGATCATGACCGTTAACGGGCCTGAATCGCCCGGCAGGATGGGTATTACCCTTGAGCACGAGCACATTCTGGTGGATTTTATCGGTGCCGACAGCACAGGATATTTCAGATGGAATAAGGATTCGGTGATAGCAAAAGCTCTTCCTTTTGTATTGGCCGCAAAGCAAAATGGAGTGAAAACCTTTATTGAGGCCACTCCGCAGTGGCTGGGAAGGGACCCTGTAATGCTTAAATCACTCTCAAGAGCCTCAGGAATAAACTTTATTACAAATACCGGATATTACGGTGCACAAAGCAATAAATACATCCCAAAAAGTATTTTTTCTATGGATGCAGCAGAAATTGCTGATCTGTGGATCGAAGAATATAAAAACGGAATTGAGGGAACAGGTATCAAACCGGGATTTATAAAGATCGCCGTGAATCCCGACGATCAGCTTTCTCCTGAACACATAAAAATCATAAAAGCAGCTTCGATTGCCCATCTTGAAACCGGACTTGTGATCGCATCCCACACCGGACCTGATGGTCCGGCCTTTGAACAGATTGAAATCCTTAAGCAATCCGGTGCCGATCCTTCGGCTTTCATCTGGGTTCATGCCCAGAGAGGAACCATTGAAGGAAATATAAGGGCTGCAAGGGAAGGAACATGGATCTCTCTCGATAACATCCGGATAAGAAATATCGAACCCGGCTCCCCTAACAGTGTGGAATGGTATGCCGACAGGATAGCCCGGCTCAAGGATGAAGGCCTTCTTGAAAAAGTTCTTGTCTCTCACGATTCCGGATGGTATGACCCTGATAAGCCTCAAGGAGGAAACTTCAACGGTTATAACGACATCTTTGATGCCTTATTACCGGCCCTCAGAAACAGGGGTTTTACCGATGATGACATCGACCAGATCCTTGTTAAAAACCCGGGCAGGGCGTATGCAATCAGAATCAGAAAATTGTAGTGCCAGAATAATTTATCTTGTCTTCACTTCTGACAGTCTAACCCAAATCCTTACAAAACCCTTATGAAACCTGCAATCCCTCTGACCCTCTGCACATCACTCGCAGTTGCTTCCTGCTCACAGGCAGGAAAGGACTCACCCCTTCCCAATATTGTTTACATTCTGGCCGACGACCTCGGCTATGGTGATCTGAGTTGTTATGGCCAGAAGAAATTCTTAACCCCCAATATCGACAGGCTAGCCAGTCAGGGAATGCTTTACCGTCAGCATTATACAGGCTGCACGGTTAGCGCTCCGTCGCGGTCGTGTCTCATGACCGGACTTCATACCGGGCACACTCCCATAAGAGGCAACAAGGAGTGGAAACCGGAAGGTCAATGGCCTCTTCCGGCGACATCTGTCACAGTGGCTGAAATGCTAAAGACAAAGGGCTACTCAACAGGAGCCTACGGCAAATGGGGTCTTGGCTATATCAATAGCGAGGGTGATCCCAACTCCCAGGGCTTCGACGAATTCTATGGCTACAACTGTCAGCGGCTTGCCCATAACTACTTTCCCGACCATTTGTGGCATAACAGGGAAATGATTCTCCTGCATGCCAACGACAGCAGCCGCACAGGTGCCTACAGTCCGGACCTTATCCATGCCGAGGCCCTGAAATTCATCGAAAAGAACAGGAACAATAAGTTTTTCATGTTCTACCCCACAACCATTCCCCATGCCGAACTGGTGGCTAAGGAAGAGTACATGCAAAAATTCAGGGGTAAATTTGATCCTGAAAAGGTATTCAAAGGCGTTGATGACGGTCCTGAATTCAGACAGGGTCCCTATGGCTCACAGCCCGAATCCCACGCAGCCTTTGCAGCTATGGTGACTCAGCTTGACGACTATGTGGGTGAGATAATGGAAAAACTGGCAGAGCTTGGTCTTGAAGAAAATACGATTGTAATTTTTGCATCCGACAACGGCCCCCATCTTGAAGGCGGCGCCGATCCCGACTACTTCGAAAGTAACGGACCCCTCAGGGGAAATAAGAGGGATATGTATGAGGGCGGAATCAGGACACCGATGATAGTAAGATGGCCTGACCGGGTGAGACCGGGATCCGTATCTGATCACATTTCAGCATTCTGGGATATAATGCCGACAATTGCAGAAATAGCTGGAATTGACGTCCCTGCAGGAACTGACGGGATTTCTTTCCTTCCTGAATTGCTAGGTAAGAAGCAGAAAAAACACGAATACCTCTACTGGGAATTCCACGAGCAGGGCGGAAAGATAGCAGTAAGAATGGGAGACTGGAAAGCGGTTAAGCTGAATGCCGACAAAGGGCCGGAGAGCACTATCGAGCTTTATGACCTTTCGGCTGATGAAGGTGAAACAACTGACCTGGCACCATCCAATCCTGACCTGGTAAAGAAACTGGAACAAGTGATGAATGATGCACATGTTCCATCAGAAATTTTTCCATTCCCCTTTGAAGTAAGTAAGTAAAATGAACCTTAAACTCTTGACAGGATCAGCCGGAATTATTTCAGCATCACTGACCCAGATAAGCTTTTCGCAACCTGCGGAAAAGCCCAATATAATCATTATTCTTGCCGACGATCTTGGCTATGGCGACGTCAGCTGCTATGGTGCAACCCGTCTGAAAACGCCGAATATTGACAGGATTGCAAACCAGGGACTACAGTTTACGAATGGCTATTGCACCTCAGCAACGAGCACCCCTTCGCGGTATTCACTGCTCACCGGACAATATGCCTGGCGGCGTGAAGGCACCAGTATTCTGCCCGGGGACGCTTCTGCCCTGATTAAACCAGGCAGCATCACCCTTCCTTCAGTAATAAAAACCGCCGGATATACAACCGGCGTTGTGGGTAAGTGGCACCTCGGACTTGGTCCCGAAGGAGGTCCCGACTGGAACGGTGAAATCAGACCGGGACCACTGGATATCGGCTTCGATTACAGCTTTTTAATTCCTGCCACAGGCGATCGTGTACCCTGTGTATATGTTGAAAACAGGAGGGTGGTGGAACTTGATCACGCTGATCCGATTTCAGTCGATTACAGTAAAAAGATCGGGGACTGGCCCACCGGCAAGGAGAACCCTGAACTCCTTAAAATGCATCCCAGCCACGGGCACGACATGACCATTGTAAACGGAATCAGCCGTATCGGTTACATGACCGGCGGAAGGTCAGCACTGTGGATCGATGAGGATATGGCCGATGTCATTACCTCCAAGGCAGTTAAGTTCATCGAAGATAATCATGAAGTACCATTCTTTCTCTACTTCGCAACCCACGACATCCATGTTCCGAGGGTTCCCAACGGACGGTTCGCAGGCAAAAGCGGAATGGGCCCCAGGGGGGATGCAATCCTTGAATTCGACTGGTCAGTGGGAGAGATAGTAAAAGCGGTTAAAAGAATGAAGTTAGAAAAGAACACCCTTATAATTGTTACCAGTGATAACGGTCCGGTGGTGGATGACGGCTACCGCGACCAGGCGGTTGAACTTCTGGGTTCTCACAAGCCGGCCGGAAAACTTCGCGGAGGAAAATACAGCGCTTTTGAGGGAGGAACAAGAGTGGTTTTCATAACTTCCTGGAAAGGAACGATAAAGAAAGGCGTTTCCGATGCATTATTCAGCCAGATCGACCTGATGGCTTCGCTTGCAGGTCTGGCAGGAGCTATAATCCCTGAAGGCGGAGCTCCGGACAGCAGGAACCACATGGATGTACTGACCGGAAAATCGGACAAATGCCGGGAGTGGGTAGTGGAACAACCATCCGGGAACAGGCTGTCAATAGTCAGTAAAGGATGGAAACTTATTGAACCGGGCCAGGGACCTAAGATCCAGGTCAACACGAACACCGAAACCGGATATGACAAGAATTACCAGCTGTATAATCTCCAGACTGACCCGGGAGAAAAGAATAATGAAGCAAGTAGAGAGCCGGCTGTTGTTAAGGAATTAACAGATCTCCTTAACTCTATAAAAGCCAGATGAAATATGAAACAAATTAAAGGCACTTTTTGATATGATAACCATATGAATCAGACAATGATAACCCTACGGTCAACACTTAATCTCGGGCTTGTTTCACTGGCTGCAGTACAGGCAGGCGCCCGGACGACAGAATCTTTACAACCCCGCACCCCGAATATAATTCTTATCCTAATGGATGATATGGGTTATGGAGACATCGGCAGGACGGGAGCTGTACAATATAATACACCAAATCTCGACAGGCTGGCCTCCCATGGAATGCAGTTCACTTGGTATTATTGCCCGCAGGCTGTGAGCAGTGCTTCGAGGGCAGGACTGTTGACCGGCTGCTACCCAAACAGGGTAGGCATTACAGGAGCCCTGATGCCATGGGCTGTCAATGGAATAAACAGCCAGGAAACAACAATAGCTGAAACACTTAAAACAAGGGGATACCATACAGGAGTAATTGGTAAATGGCACCTGGGACATCACAGGGAATTTCTTCCATTGCAGCATGGATTCGATGAATATTATGGAATTCCCTATTCCAACGACATGTGGCCCGTCGATTTTGACGGTATACCCATTCATCTTAAAGACACCACAAGCAATAAAATGAAGTACCCCGTGCTGCCTCTGATCGAAGGCAATGAAAAAACGGGAGAAGTCAGGACCCTCTCTGATCAGGACAAACTGACCTCGGATTATACCCAAAGGGCAGTGAAGTTCATTGAAAGCCATGCAAAGGAACCCTTCTTCCTTTATTTTCCACATTCGATGGTTCACATACCGCTTGGAGTATCCTCAACATTCCGGGGCAAGAGCAACCAGGGATTATACGGCGATGTCATGATGGAAGTTGACTGGTCGGTAGGGGAGATAATGAAGGCCCTTGAACGAAACGGCCTGGATAACAATACACTTGTTATATTCACCAGCGACAACGGTCCCTGGCTAAACTTTGGTAACCATGCCGGATCAACCGGCGGACTTCGCGAAGGCAAGGGAAGCACCTGGGAAGGAGGACACAGGGTTCCCTGTATAATGAAATGGCCGGGTGTCATCCCTGAAGGCACAATATGCAACCAGCTGGCCTCATCGATAGACATTCTCCCAACAATCGCCAGCATTACAGGGGCAGATCTTCCTGCATTGAAAATTGACGGTGTCAGTATTCTTCCACTTATGATGGGAGAAGAAAATATTTCCCCCCGCCGTGAATTCTACTATTATTATCAGACCAACAGCCTGGAAGCCGTCCAGCGCGATTTCTGGAAACTGGTTTTGCCTCATCAGGGACGTACCTACAGGGATATGAAACCGGGAGCGGACGGCTGGCCGGGTCCGACAGGTACTGAGACGATTTCAGAACCTCAGTTATTCGATCTCCGGCGCGATCCGGGTGAATGGTATAACGTGGCAATGTATTATCCCGAAAAGGTTAAAGAACTTTTGCAACTTGCTGATGAAGCAAGAAATGACCTTGGTGATGCTCTTACAGATACCCCGGGCATGAACAGGAGAAAAGCAGGAACGCTTAAATAAGTAAAAAGTTGGCAGTTGGCAGTTGGCAGAATTTGGAGCCCTGTGCCCTGTGCCCTGTGCCCTGAGCCGCACGCCAACAACAAGTAACCAGCAACAAACAAAATACCCTCAAACCCAATGAACCTCAAATCTCTTATCGGAGTCGGAGCAGCATCACTGCTTACGGCTTCCGCCTACAGTCAGCAGACACCCCGTCAGCCTAACATTCTCTGGATATCCACTGAGGATTTGAGCCCCAGACTGGGATGCTATGGCGACCTTACCGCCAGGACACCGAATATCGACCGGCTTGCTTCGCAGGGAGTGAGATTCACCAATGTCTTTACAACTGCCGCGATAAGCGCGCCTTGCAGGGCGGGCATTATAACCGGAATGTATCAGACATCGATCGGGTGTATGCACATGAGGACCACCTCTTTCCGCCGAAGCGCTGAGAATCCGGTTGAATTCACCGCAGTTCCTCCCCATTATGTAAAGGCTTTCACTGAAAATATGCGGACCGCCGGCTACTACTGCACCAATAACAACAAAACCGACTATCAGTTTGCAAAGGACCCGGTTCCGGCAAGCATCTGGGATGAATGCAGCAGAAATGCCCATTATAAGAACCGTTCCGACCATAGCCAGCCATTCTTTGCCGTTTTCAACTGGGTAGGAACCCACGAAAGCCAGAACTGGGATATCAGCAAGGTTAAAACCGACCCGAAATCAGTTCCTGTGCCACCATATTATCCCGACAATGAAATTGTAAGAAAGAATATAGCCAGGTTTTACGACAACATTGCCAGGCTTGATTCAGTAGTAGGAGTGATGCTTAATGAACTTGAAAGAGAAGGGGAGCTTGACAACACAATTATTTTCTTCTGGGGCGATCATGGCGACGGTCTGCCCAGGGGAAAAAGGTGGTTGTATGACTCCGGGCTGAGGATTCCACTCATTATTAAATTCCCCGACGGAATGAATGCCGGAACTGTTGACGACAGGCTGATCAGTTCCATCGACTTTGGACCATCGGTTCTTTCTCTCGCAGGGATTCCGATTCCCGCTCACATGCAGGGGAGACCTTTCCTCGGCAGTCAGACAAAACCTGAAAGGGATGCCGTTTATGCAGCCCGCGACAGGGTTGATGAATCTTACGACATGATACGTTCGGTAAGAACAAAAGACTATCTGTACATTCGCAATTACTACCCCAACGAGTCATTTCAGATTTGGGTTCCCTACCTTAACAACATGCCCATCTACAAGGAAATGCTACGACTCGATGCTGAAGGCAGATTAACAGGACCTCAGAAATCATGGATGGCTTCCACAAGGCCTCCCGAGGAGCTTTATGACGTTAGGAATGACCCGTACCAGATAAACAACCTTGCAGATGATCCAAAGTTCCGCAAAGCACTTGATGAACTCAGGGAAAAACATGAACAATGGACGCTGGCTACAGGAGACCTGGGCCACATGAATGAACCTGAGATGATAAGGCAAATGTGGCCCGATATGAAACAACCCGTGACCGACACCCCTTATTTCATTGTCAACTCACCTGAGGACAGGGCATCAAAAAACCTGAGGGCAGGAGGTTCATACTCCTCCCCGATGACACTGGCATTTTACTGTCCGACCCACGGAGCATCAGTAGTTTATACCTTTGAAGATAAGGAAAATCCTCACTGGCTTTTGTATTCAGGACCAATGCACCTTAAACCCGGTAATCACAATATTCGCGTAAAGGCAGTCCGTTACGGATACCGCGACAGTGAAGAACTGAAAGGATCATTTGAAATCAAACAGACAAAATAGACAGGCAACCTGACCCGACCGGATAACACACGGGTTAAAAGCCATTGCGGCCTTACTGAAAATTTCGACAACACGCTTATAATCAATGCCGAGGGTGTACCATTTTCCTCCGCCAAAGTAGGTTTTGGCCTGAACCAGGAAAGTTTTCGGGGCCATCATCTCGAGCTGTTCATCACTGCCTCTCCACGAAGTTTTCGGTATCTGAAGTTATCTGAAGTCACGGCGAATTAACCACATCGACTATCCGGAGGACTCCTTTTGCAGTGCTTTCTGAATGAATGAACGGCGCGATGAACTAATGGCGGTACGGTTTTAATTGAATTACTTCTTATATCAGTTTTATAAAATCTTTCTGCTAATTAAATCTGTGACAGCAGGATTTCCGGGCTTGCCCATGCAGCAGTTCTTGAATTTCTTTCCCGATCCGCAGGGGCAGGGATCGTTCCGGCCCGGGGCAACAGGTTTTACAACCTGGTTTTCCCTGTTTCTTATCCAGTTCATAACATTGGCAGGAGGGCGCTTGTTATTAAGCTCCTCTGCCATGAATTTCATATAGGGCTCAACATGCTTAAAGAATATCTTATATCCCTCGCACAGATAATTCAGTCCGGGCTCCCCGTCAGGTGTTGTAAGGAAACGGTGTTTCGGGCATTCTCCGTGACACATGTATCTCACATCGCACCTAAGGCAATGCCGGGGAAGCTTGTTTCTCTTGTTAACGCCAAAGTCAAACTGCATCTGCAACTTGGCAAGTTCGATGAGCGGAGTATCCCCAATGTTTCCCAGGTAATACTCGGGATAAACAAAGTGATCGCAAGAATAAACATCACCGTTATGTTCCATGACAAGAGCATCGCCGCACGTATCGTTGAAGACGCATAATCCAGGATTCTCCCCAACATAATTGGCCAGGCTGGCATCAAATATCTGGACATAATACCTGGCAACATCATTCCTTACCCATTCATCAAAAATGGTGATCAGGAACTTTCCAAATTCAACCGAAGGAACTGTGAAAGGGGCCACACGCGGATGGTTTTGATGAATTGGAGCTATGAGCCTAAGATCATCGGGCTCACTCTGTTCGTTTTCAAATTCAACCACTGGCAGAAACTGCATGAATCCACTGCCGATTTTTTTAAGGAAACGGTAGGTCTCCGAAGCATAATTAACATTATAGCTGTTGACTACGCTCAGGGTGTTGAACTCGACGTTGTGCTTATGAAGGAGTTCAATTCCGTTCATCACTTTCCGGAATGTAGGGCGTCCCGATCTTGTCCGCCTGAAGTGGTCGTGGTTATGCTCATCTCCGTCAATTGATATCCCTACAAGAAAATTATTGTCTTTAAAAAAACTGCACCAGTCGTCATCAAGCCTCGTTCCGTTGGTCTGAAAAGCATTTTCAATTTTCTTGTCCCCGGCAAATTTCTTTTGCAGGTCAACTGCCCTTCGGAAAAAATCAAGTCCCATAAGTGTCGGTTCACCGCCCTGCCAGGTGAAAGTTACAACAGGTACCTGATTAGCCTCGATAAACTGCCTTGTAAAATTCTCAAGCAGTTCATCCGTCATCCTCATTTTGGAATCAGTGCCGTACAGTTTGCTCTTCTCAAGATAATAACAGTAAGTGCAGTTCAGGTTACATGACGATCCGGCAGGCTTCAGCATCACCTGAAAGGCATTAGGCCGTTTCAGCTTTAGTGCATCGGAATAGAGAAGGGTGGGCTTCATGCGGTAAATGTAGAAATTTTTAATATATTTAAGCAGTTAACCCTTTCATCGTCAAATCATGCAAAGAAGAAAATTCATTGAAATGGCATCATACGGCTCAGCCGCTTTTGCCACCTCGTTATATTTCCCGAAGTCTTCACAGGAAAAGAAACTAAAGCTGGGACTCATTGGTTCCGGCTGGTACGGAATGGTTGATGCAGTAGCTGCAATAAAGGCAGGAGGTGTTGAATTAGCAGCGGTATGCGATGTCGACTCGGAGCATCTGTCCTCAAGTGCCACAGAACTTGAAAAGCTGCAGGGTTACAAACCGCTTACCTTCAAGTATTATTCCGAACTTCTCGACGTAAAAGGTCTTGATGCCGTTATAATTGGTACAATCCCTCACTGGCACGCCCTGCAGTTCATTGCCGCATGCAAAAAAGGACTGGATGTTTACTGTGAGAAGCCGCTTGCATACGATGTTCTTGAAGGACTTGCGATGGTCAGGGCGGCACGTGAGGCAGGCAATATAGTCCAGGTCGGATTCCAGCGCCGGCAGGCATTATCATATCAGAAAGCCCGTGAGCTGATAGAAGCGGGAAGGATTGGTGATGTCCATCAGGTTGTTGCCCAGATCCATTACAATCCCGGACCCCAGGATACGAAGATTCAGGAGCCGCCTGCAACGCTCGACTGGGAAGAATGGTGCGGACCTGCTCCTAAGCTCGATTACCGTCCCAGCATAGGGCACAAATCGTGGAGGCTGGAAAAGGAATACGGCAATGGTCATCTGGTCGACTGGGGTATCCATCATATCGATATTATCCGCAAGATGATGGGAGAGGGGATGCCCGATGACATTTTTGCAACAGGTGGCATTCTGGCGCTGAAAGGTCAGATCACATCTCCCGACACACTTAACGTGAAGTTCGGATTTAAGAAAGCCCCCGTATTCTGGCAGCACAAGCTATGGGGCAACGGCGATGTGACAAGGGAATTCAACAACGGAATCTTCTTCTATGGCGACAAAGGGACAATTTTTGTTGAAGACTCTAAGGTGGTTGTCTTTCCAACAGGCAGGGACGCAAAAAGAGAGGATATTCCGGTTCCGGCTCCCCTGATGCAGGAAAATCACGTGGAGAACTTCATCAAAGCGGTTAGGAACAAGGACAAAAGCCTGATAAGCTGCACTCCCGATGATGCCTTCAAATCAACGGCAACGGTCCAGCTTGCTATGATCTCCCTCTATTCGGGCAGTTCTGTCAGATGGGATGATGAAAAGAAGGAGGTCATTGGCAATCCGGAAGCATCTTCAATGCTTGCAAGAGAATACAGGGGTGCTTACAAACATCCTTAAAAGGAAAATATTTACGCTACACAAGTGAGCATTTTTCTTACTTTTACAACCACGTACCCATTACCTATACCTAAACCATAATCACTTTTAACTATGAAAAAAACCACCTGTTTTCTGATTTCAGGTCTTTCTGTGATTTTTCTCCTCTTTTCGTGTCGCGGAGCAAATAAACCTGAGCAGACTGTGCTTGGCAACCGTGCCGTTGAAATTATTAAAAAGAGCGGACTGGAGTTCAAGGACCACAACAAGAATGGCAAACTTGACCCGTATGAAGACTGGAGGCTTACAGCTGATGAACGTGCCACATATCTGGCCTCACAGATGACTCTCGAAGAAAAAGCCGGTCTGATGCACATCACTTCAGAACGCCGGCTGGGCCGAGGAGGGCCGTTCGGAGGTGTCGCAGCCGAACCTGCTGCCGATGCCGTTAAGATTATTCCGGAGGATCCCTTTCCTGCTTCAGTTGATTATGTAAACAACCGCCATCTTCATTTTCTGATCCTCCGCGACAACATTCCGGCATCGCAGCTTGCATCGCGTAATAACAAATATCAGGAGTTAGCTGAACAGACACGTCTGGGTATACCAATCGTTTTCACTTCGAATCCAAGAAATCATGCCGGCAACATTGAATTTGGCATCACGGAGGCCAGCGGTCAGTTTTCACTCTGGCCTGGTCAGCTTGGACTTGCCGCCGCCCACGATTCATCACTGATAAGAAAGTTTGCTGAAATTGCCCGTAAGGAATGGAGAGCATCCGGTATCAGGAAGATCTACGGATATCAGGTCGAAGTTGCCACTGAACCCAGGTGGCGTCGGATCAGCGGCACCTTCGGTGAAAGCCCGGAACTGAATGCTAATTATACTTTTGCACTGGTTCGCGGATTTCAGGGCAAGGTTATCAACAGTGAATCTGTTGTGCATACAATCAAGCACTTCCCTGGCGACGGTCCCGTTTACCTTGGTCTCGACCCCCATTATGCTGAAGGGCAATGGGCAGTTTATCCCACCGAAGGCAGTCTTTTCAAATATCACCTTCCTCCCTTTCAGGCAGCATTCGACGCCGGTGTCAGTTCGCTCATGAGTTATTACAACCGTCCTTACAACGAGATGTCGGTTCCTCAATACAAGGGCATGTTGTTTGAATCGGTGGCCGGAGCATACAATAAGGGCATCATCGGTGATCTTGCGAGGGAGATGGGATTTACCGGTTATGTGAATACAGACAGCGGGATACTCAGCAACACCGCCTGGGGAGTAGCAGATCTGTCGCTGGAAGAGCGCTATGCCAAGGCAGTAAAGGCTGGATCGGCTATATTCTCTGACTACAATGATCCCACCGGGCTTATCAATGCTGTAAAAACGGGATTACTGACTGAAGAAGATCTTAATCCGGCTGTAAGGGCTTTGCTTAAAGAAATTTTTGCTCTTGGGTTATTTGAGAATCCCTATGTGGATCCCGAAGAAGCTCAGAGAGTTGCAGAGGATCCTGCATCGCAGGCCCTGGCTGATGAAGCCCACAGGAAATCGGTGGTTCTTCTCCGCAATTCAGGCATCCTGCCCCTTGCAGAAAACAAAAAGGTTTATGTCGAAGTATTCAATGGTAACAACAGCGAAGCCACAACCAAAGCAGTCCAAGAAATGGCAGGCAAGTCGATGCATGTGGTGGACAACCTTTCGGAAGCTGACGCTGCACTGGTATGGGTGATGCCATCAACCTACCAGATATCTGCCGAAAAGGGTATGTCGATCACCCTTAACAAGGATACGGGAATTGATGTAGCAAAAGTAAAATCGATCGAATCGAAAGTGCCGACAGTGCTTGTAATCAACCTGGTCAATCCATGGGTAATAAATGAAATAGAGCCAAAGGCTGCTGCAGTCCTTGCTACTTTCGGACTTAAGGGAGAAGCCCTTCTTGATGTACTATATGGACGCTTCAATCCGACTGGAAAACTGCCCCTGACAATCCCGAAGGATCAGGAAGCAGTTGAGAAAAATGCATCGGATGTACCCGGCTATGCCGAGAATTTTGACTACACCTACACCAATGCCGAGGGCAATAAATACGTATTCGGCTTTGGATTAAGCTATTAGAAAATTCTTCAATAAAGTTATTCAAGATGCGGCAGGAAAATCCTTGCCGCATCTTTTATTCTGCAAAACTGACCAGAAGAACCTGAATGAAAGGGTTGTCTGAAAATATTTGAAACATAAGGTCAGGGATTAATATCTTTTCTCTTAAATTAGTCACCGATTGGGGAAGCTCCTGTAACGCCTGCTTATATTCCTTTGTTCTTTCTTCCGGAAAAGATAATTTATATGAGAATCAGAAAGAAACTTATCATCCCGCTCCTGATAATTGGCATGCCCTGGCAACTACGGTCAGGACCTCGATGAATTGCTCGGCAAAGTATCTTCCGATGACACCCCCGACTTTGTTTACGGGATCTTCAAGGGCACCACGATAATAAACGGACAGTCAGTAGAGCTTGCAGGGCACAACGACCTTCGTTTTCTTGTTTCACACAGGTTTGGAGCAGTCAACAGCGGCCTGTACAATTTTTTCGGACTCGACCAGGGCACTACCCGCCTGGGTTTTGAATACGGTATAAAGAACAGAATATCATTCATAATCGGCCGAAGCAGTTATGAAAAAACCTATGACGGCGGCATAAAGCTTAGAATACTCAATCAGCAGAAAGGGGCAAGGAACATCCCTGTTGCCGTCACTGTTTATTCTGCATTCTTCGCAAACACTATGCGATGGGAAGATCCGGAAAGAGAAAACCTTTTCTCCTCAAGATTTGCCTATTCAACCCAGATTCTTGCCGCCCGGAAATTCAATAAAAACCTTTCACTTCAGATCAGTCCTTCATTTGTCCATTTCAATCTGGTACCATCAGTTGACGATCAGAACAACATCTTTTCCCTTGGATTCGGAGGAAGATATAAGCTGGGGTCCAGGTTCGCGGTTAACGGAGAATACTTCTGGCTTTTTCCCGGACTTACCTCTGAAGATTAAGCAAATTCACTTTCCCTGGGGGTTGACATTGAAACCGGAGGACATGTATTCCAGCTTCATTGTACAAATTCCCAGCTCATGTTTGCTCCGGGATATATTGCGCGTTCTGATGGAAAATGGACTGATGGCAACGTCTTTTTCGGATTTAACATTTACCGGAACTTTTCACTTGGCAGAAAGTATGAAAGCGGTTCCGAAATCCTTGTCAGCCCATGAAGAAAATTATATTCATATTCCTGCTTGCAATAAAGTCAGCTTATGCTTTGTCCCAAGATCTTGATGGGATATTTATATGCAAAAACGGAAGGATAGACTTTATTTCCGATGCCCCGCTCGAGCTCATCAAGGCATCCAATGATAAGCTGTCAGGTGTGCTCAACCTGAACGACCGGGCATTTTCATTCACAGTTCCGGTCAAAGCTTTTGAAGGCTTTAACAACAGCCTTCAGAGGGTCCATTTCAATGAAGATTACATGGAAACGGAAATACACCCTAACTCTACCTTCAAAGGCAGAATAATAGAAGAGGTTGACCTGACGGTTCCGGGACAGTATAAGATCAGGGCCAAGGGCAAGCTTAATATTCACGGCATCGAAATTGACCGTATTATCAGATGCGATCTTGATGTAAATTCTGACCAGATAAGTGCCGGAGCAGAATTTACTGTTTTTATTGCCGACCATAATATTACTATACCTTCAATACTTAATCAGAAGATCGCCACAGAGATCAAGGTTAACGTAAAACTTACCCTCATACCCTCAGCAAAGTAACTATACTCAATGCGAATGAAAAAGGGAATGCTTCCCATATTGCTGATTGTATTCCTTATGATTGAATCCAGGGCCTTTGCCCAGGCGCCTTTCCTTAAAAACTATGAACTGTTCAGGGGAAGGGAAGACTATAATGTAAATATAGTTTACCAGGATAACAGAGGCTGGATATGGTTTGGTACCGACAGAGGCCTGTTCCGTTTCGATGGGGTTAATAACGTCCTCTTTACGACGGCGGACAGTCTGGCAAACAACAACATTACAGCCCTTCATCTCAAGCCTGACGGATTACTGTGGATCGGTCACAGGAACGGAAAAATAACATTGTACGATGGCAAAACTTTTCGTCCCTTCAATCCTGAGGAGGGACTCGGCGAAATAACCATATCCGATATAATATCTGATTCTGATGGAGTAATCTGGTTCTCAACTCTGGGGGAGGGTGTTTACAGGTGGGACGGTAAATACCTATCTAACCTGAATACAGATGATGGTATTTCCGACAACTATGTCTACGATATTGAACTGGATAATAAAGGCACACTATGGTTCGCCTCTGATAATGGGATTACCAAATTCTCAGACAGCCGGCCGGAAGTTTTGTCAATAAGGGACGGCCTTTCTGACAATATTGTCAGGGTCATCAAGGCTTCACCCGGCGGCCAGTTATGGATAGGAACCGACGAGAAAGGCATTTCAGTTTACAATACTGAAACCGGGTCTTTCTTTAATATCGGGGGATGGGAATACAGTGCTGTTACAGGTTTAACAATTAACAGGGAAAATGAAGTCTGGATCGGAACGGAAAGCGATGGAAAAATACAGCTGCAGCTTGGTGAACTTAGTTTTAACTACCGGGCTATCAGGATCACTGCCGGCACGGAATCAGCAAAAATCAATTCTGTAATCCTGGATTTTGAGGAAAATATCTGGATAGGAGGAAAGAAATTTGTCTCTCAGGTCTTGCCTCCCATATTTGAATTTCTGAATGCATCCTCCGGAACTCCGTTTGAAATCAGTTACAGCATTGCTGTTGATGATGAAAAGAATCTCTGGGTATGCAGCGAAAAGGGACTTTTCAGGGGGGTACCAGGCCTTTCATGATCTTTCACCTGGGAAAATATCAGTAAAAGACTAAATGCAGGTAAAACGAATTTTATCTCACTTTTAATCGACAATGACCGGCAAGTCTGGGCAGGAACTTACGACGGAGGTGAGCCTCGACCAGCGAAACTGGCTCAGGTCACCTGATTCTTCGTTTGCATTTACAATAACTCCCCCATTCTGGAGAAGATTATGGTTCCTTGCATCAGTTGCAATCCTGTTCTTCCTGGCAATCTATGTGTACATCAGGTTTCGAGTACGTTCTCTTGAGCGGGAAAAGATAATCCTTGAAGAGGAAGTATTGAAGAGAACCATGGAAATAAGAAAACAAAACACGATCCTTGAAGAACAGAAGGTCCAGATAGAGTACCAAAGAGATCTTGCCCGCGAACAAAAGGAGAAAATTGAAGCTCAGAAAGAAGAAATCCAGTCAAGCATACATTATGCCCACAGAATTCAATCGGCAGTCCTGCCGTCAAGGAACAGAATGGATGCACTCCTGAAGGACTATTTCATACTAAGTAAACCTTGTGAGATAGGTAATGGGGATCAGGATTACAAGCCCCAGGGAAAACTGAACAAGAAGCAGATCAATGATTTATGTTTCATCTTTGGGTTCCGGTTCCTTCTGAATGAATTCAAAAGGCATCCGGGCCATTCGTTCCATTTCCTTTCCCACTTCAAGCATATCCGGATCATCTGATTCGTAATGCCACCTTATCTTAATTCCGTCATGTTCTGATCTCGCTGCCGAAACGAGTTTGCAGAAATCCATAAGATATTTTGCAGATGAAGAATTGAAGTAATTTAAATCAAGGTTGAATTCAACGCTGCGTGTCTTCCCGGGAGGCTGGGATCTATAACTCGAGAACTCCTTGATCCACGTAATGATCTGATTATAAAATAACGGTACATTGGGAGGTCTTGATTCTCCTGAAATCTCAAATATATTGTTTTCAGGATCAAAATTTATTTTTGGGGAATTTGCCGTACTCTCTATAAATAGTTTTTTCATTGTAAATGATTATCAACTGCAATTGTAATTTCCAGAAAATCAAATCCTTCTTCAAGCTTTCGTATTGTGTAGGAAATCTCAGAGCCCGACTTCAATTTGATAAGTATAAGTCCGAGACCTGCTCCTGTTGCATCCTTTTTCGATTCCTCGTTGACTCTTTTTCTAAATAAATCCTTCAATGCATTCTCACTTAGATTATTGACCTCGTCAATCTTGTGAATTATCTTTTCAGCATCAGCTGTCCTGATCGCATTATCGGCCTTTATAAAAATCCTGCCGCATTTTTTTTCTATGGAAATCGTGGGTTCACCCGCATGTTTTGCCGGAATTTCGCTTTCCGAATACTTTATTATGTTCTCAAGAATCTCAACCACAATGCCGTAAACTCTTTTGCCGGTCACCTTGTCGAGCTCCGCGAATTCACCTGCCTGCATCAGCTCCTTTAACAGGATGTTAAGTTTCTCATAATCAACCGGACCTGAATAATGCAGAAAACTGTCAGGAGAGTGAATATTTTCGTTTTTTTCAGACATGCTGATATTCAAAAATTAACTGACCTTGTACACTTATCAACAAAGATATATTTATTGGCAATATCAAGGTTTGAAATCCAATGGTTTTTACAGATATGGTATCCCATTAGTGATGCATTGAGCAAAACCGTTTGAAGTGCAATCTAAAAACTCGCTGAATTAATTAATGTAAAGGAAGCACTTGAAGGACAAGCTGAAATTCTTGATAAGCCAGGAATCCCGTTGCGAACATCCTGAAAGGAGTTTCGGGGAAGAACTTTCAAAACTCACTTAAATACTCTTCGAGGTCATATTGTTTACACAATTCCCGGTATTCCATGAGAAGCTCCTCGTTAAAGGGCACTCCTTTATCCTTACGCTTCATCCAGGTATCATATTCCTTTTCACCGGCTGTATAAATACGTGTCTGTCCGGGCATTTTCCTCGAAGCCCTGAGATCTCTCAGGATATTTCCGGTAGTTCGCTTAAAATCATCGGGATCCGTAAAGGCATTGATATCAATTGCTATGAAAAAATGGCCCAGGGAATAGGGGACTTTTTTCCCTTCTTCCAACCCTGTCAGCATTTTAAGGTAAGCCCCCTGTTGAAGGGCTGACGACAATATCTCCACAACCGTTGCATAGCCGTATCCCTTATACCCCCCGGTATCTTCACCTATGCCGCCGAGAGGTGTAAAAGCTGCCCGGCCTGCAATAAGATCTTCCAAAACTTCGTGGGGATCTGTCTTACTTTCTCCGCTTTCATCGATAACAAGTCCTTTAGGCAATTCCTTCCCGCTTCTCGCAAAAAGTTCCACTTTCCCCCGTTGTATTATTGATGTTGCGCAATCGAGAAGAAAAGGGAACGGTTCATCGGAAGGGATTCCGAATGTAAGCGGATTTGTTCCGAGCATATTTTCAACTCCGAAGGTCGGGGCTATTGACGGGCGGGCATTTGTGCCCGTAATTCCTATCATATCCTTTTTCACAGCCATCAAGGGGTAATACCCCGCAAAACCATAATGGGTTGAGTTCCTTACCGCAACCATTCCCATACCGTATTTACCGGCTTTGTCTATTGCCATTCCCATGGCTTTGCTCGATATTACATGGCCCAATCCGTTATGGCCGTCAATGACTGCAGTGGTTGGACTCTCCCTTACAACTCCGGTCACAGTCACGGGATTCAGGATTCCATCACTTATCCTGTCGAGGTATATCTGTTTTAGCCTGTTTACACCGTGTGAATCAAATCCCAGTTTATCAGCCGTTATAAGAACATCAGCCACTATCCTTGCATCATCCTCCGGTACGCCTGCCCTTTGTAATACCTTTGTCATGAACTTCCCGACAATATCGAATTTTACATTTTTCTGCTGCATGCTTATGTGTATTAATAACTGTTTAAAAAAAAGACCCTGACAACAGACAGGAAATTCAGATCATTTTCCGATACAGAAATTCCTGAAAATATTCCCAAGTATCTCATCTGATGTGATTTGGCCCGTTATCTCCCCAAGGTAATGAATAGACTGGCGGATATCCATTGCAATCAGGTCTTCAGGCAGGTGATCTTCCAGTCCTGCAATAACCCTTCCGAGGCTTTCGGAAACATGTTTCAGAGCCTCTGAATGCCGTATATTAGTCACTATCACATCTTCATTTTCAATGCTGTCCGCCTCAACAAGAATGCCCAGCTTTTCCCTGAGTTCATCCAAACCAGTATTTTCCTTTGCTGAGATGAAAAGAAGTGAATCGTTCTCTTCCACAACGATTTCCCTCCTCAGTTTGTTGGTAACACCCGTATCGGCCGTGTCAATCTTGTTAATAACAATAACGAGCCTCTTGTCCGATCCCCTTATCATCTCCTTCACCATGCTGGCTCTCTGGTTTATCACTGAAGCCTGATCCGATACATCATCCACCAGCAGCACCACTGTAGCCTGCATTATTTTTTCCTTTGTCTTATGAATACCAAGGCTTTCAATTACATCCGATGTCTCCCGGAGGCCTGCCGTATCAATAAACCTGTACTCGATCCCGTGAATAACAATAGTATCTTCAATGACGTCCCTGGTTGTTCCGGGCAGGTCTGAAACAATAGCCCGCTCTTCATTGAGAAGGGTGTTAAGAAGGGTAGATTTTCCGGAATTTGGTTTCCCGACAATTGCCACCGGTATTCCGTTCCTGATAACATTTCCAAGCCGGAAAGAATCAGCCAGCCTGTCTGCCATTCCTTTTACCCTGGAGACAATGGACATCAGCTCTTTCCTGTCGGCGAATTCCACATCCTCTTCACCGAAGTCCAATTCAAGCTCGATAAGTGAGGCAAACCTAAGCAATTCATTTCTCAGGCTTTTTATCTCTGCCGAGAATCCTCCCCTCATCTGGCTGAAAGCAACCCGGTGGGCCGACCTTGTTCCTGAAGCAATCAGATCGGCAACGGCTTCAGCCTGCGAAAGGTCCATTTTACCATTTAAAAAAGCCCTTTGGGTAAATTCTCCGGGCAAAGCAGGAACTGCTCCCTCCGAAATCAGCGATTCAAGAATCCGGGAAACGATATATGTAGAAGCATGACAGGAAATTTCAACTGAATCTTCGCCGGTGTAAGAATGAGGAGCTCTGAATTTGCTTACCACTACCTCATCGATTATCTCGTCTCCCTTCCGAATATCACCATGCAATGATCTGTATCCGGGCAGATCCGGAAACTTAAGGTTCTTGTCCGTAGGGAAAAAGATCCTTTCGCAGATGAGAAAGGTAATATTCCCGCTTACCCTTATTACCGATATAGCGCCTCCCCTTGCAGTTGCAGGGGCACAGATGGTCTCCTCGTGCCTGAGCATTTCAGTTCGTCTGACAACCGCAAAGATAACGAGTTACACCACGGAAAGCAACAGTGCAGTATCAGTTTAAAGTAGTCACTGCTGAAGGTTCTGCAATGAAAATACATAATCATCCACCTTGCCGCCTTCAGTTATATTGTTGAAAAGTATTTCCGATTTTCTGCCGGTCTTCAGATTGCTGGCCACCATGTTCTTAATCATGTATTTGCCATCTTTCATCGGGAACGTGGCCTTTGTCTCGATTACCTTAAAAAGTTCATCATCAAAATTATAGAACTCCATTTTCATCACCTCATACTTATCTTTCGATATATGACTGACCTTCCTTGAATAACCGTATTCATCAGCCTTGTCTTCGTTATTCGGAATGCTTTCGATTATCCAGTTACCATCCGTTCCGGCGTTACCGAGAAGCTTGTGATTGAAATCAGAAACGGCAGGGGAGGTCATATCAGCGTTTGTGAACTCCGAGCTCATGAAACTCCGGCCCTTTTCGGAAGTGACAATGCGCCGTGTCTTCTTCAATGCAGGCAGATAGATCCACATCTCATCAGCCGTATTCTTGTTGTCGACAATAAGCATCGCAGTGCCTCTTACATCAGCAGGCTCCATAAACCTTACAAGCCTTTTTTCCAGACCATCTTCAAAGCTTTTGGTTGTCATTGAGATGGTCCTGTTTCTCTCTGAACCGTTTTTTTCGGTTATTGTGAGCCTGAGGGTCGCACTCAGGGTGGAAGCTAAGCTAAGCTCACGGCTCCTGTTCATGATCTCAACTGCGCCGGGCTGCTGGGCTGTTGCCGGCATAAGTGGCAGAAGTAATCCCAGTATTATTGCTTTCGTTCTCATTTTTCTTCTTTATTAATTGATTTTTGTGAATTGAATCCTATAAAAGCCGGTTTGTATTTCAAAAGAAAAGCCGGCACAATTAAAAGTGCTCCGATAAGGCACGAGCCTATACTGATAAACACCAGGTAGCCGAAAAACCTGATCGATGTGAACCCTGAAAAGATAAGTGCTCCAAACCCGGTCATAACGCTAAGAGCGTTAATAATGATGCTCCTGCCGATTGTCCGGATCGCTGCCGAGGTCGCTTCCGGCCACGAAAGGCCCGAATTAATCTGAATATTGAAGTTCCAGATATACTGTATTGTAAAATCAACACCTACACCGATCATGATGGAAGAAAGAAGGGCCGTGGCTGCATCCAGGGGTATTCCTGAATAACCCATGAACCCGAACAAAATCACAATCGATGCAAAAAGAGGAACAGATCCTGTCAACCCTCCTCTGAATGACCTGAATATCAGGGAAAGCAGGAGCAGGACCGTTAATACGGCAAAAAGGAGAGAAGAGATCTGTCCCCTGATAATTGACTCCGCAAAATCGCCCATTATAAGGGCATATCCGCCTATGCTGACTATTGCATCCATTCCGGATGTGAGTTCTGTTATCCTGGCGCTGACAGGCCTGACAAACTTTTTATCGGGTTTTGAAAACCTGACCAGCACATGTGCCTTCGAATATTCCATATCCGACAGCTGACGGAAGTCTTCCGGGTCGCCGCTCATGCTGTAAAGCTCGAACATCTGGGCAATCGCCTCACGGCTATTGGGTATAATGTCATAGCCTTCCTCGCCGCTTGTGTAGATAGCCTTGCTCATCTCCCTTACAACCTGTGATATACTGAATACATTTCCGACACCTTCAAGGCCTTTGACTTCATTGGTCAGCTTGTCGATCCCTTTCATAAGGGCGGGGTCATTAATGTCGCCCTCTATCATCACAGAAATGGTCTGGGATCCTCCGAATTTTTCATTGATAATCTCCGATGCCTTTTTCACCGGATGATTCGAAGAAAAATAATTCTCCATATTTGTATCGATCCGGATGAAAACAGTGCCTGCCGCAAACAGCAGAATTACTGCAGCAAAGACAATCAGAATTCTGCCGGGATGCCTTATCACCAGATCCGAAAGCTTTGCAAGGAATCTGTCAAAGAAAGTACGATCGTTCCTTTTTCTTTTACCGGAAATCAATCCCTCATTATTTATGCTGATAAGCGAAGGTATCAGCAGCAGACTCATCAGAAGTGCAAGTAAAACTCCTGCTGCTGCCAGCACCCCGACCTGCTTTGCAGGAATTATCGAGTGGGTTAATAATCCCAAAATACCTGCTACTGTTGTCAGTCCGCTGAAAAGAATAGGCATGCTCAGCGATTTGAACAAACTTTTCAGCAAATCATTAACCGGAGTACCCGGATTCCTCAGCTTAAGCTCCTGAAACCTGGCTACCAGATAGATTCCATAGTTGTTCGCTACCCCTATCATAATAACAGGCACCAGAACGGTAATTATCGACATTTTCCAGTCCAGAAGGGGTACCAGTGCCATGCTGAATGCCGTTGTGAGAAAGACGACGCTGAAAGGCATAACCACACTGCGCCAGTTGCCAAGGTTCAGCCGAAGCACCAGCAGCATAATTATCAGTGCTGCCGGAATAAGCTTGATTGCATCCTTCTTTACATCCCTCAGAAGGCTCTTTCGTATATAAGGCAGGCCGCCCTTCATAATCTCAGCCTTTCCCGGCCTGGAACTTACAATCGAATCGATCCTGTCAGTAGTGATATTTTCACCTATAGTGGCATTTACGGTAGCCGTAACTGAGGCAGTGGTGAAATCGGAAGAAACCACGATATCACGTGCAAAGTCATTTGCCAGGATTTCTTCCCTGAGTTTATCCGTATCACCCATATCTGAAGGGATGTCCTCAATTAATGGCTTCACCACCATCATTCCTTCTTCACTGCTTATACTGCTGACGGTGAAAGGAGATATTCTGTTGGTGATCCCACCCAGCTTTGAAATTCCCCTGTCAATCTCTTTTATTCGCTGTAGATTTTCAGTATCAAGGATATAACTGTCGGAAAAAAGGATCATAACCATGTCCTGTGTCCCGAACTCATTCTCAATTCTGTCGGTCTGCTGCCTCGAATCAATAGATTCCGGGATATAGTTCCTTATGTCGGGATCAACTTTCATCCGCGGAATAAGCACCAGCGATCCGGCCCCGATCAGGAAGCAGCATGCTATTATAAAATACCTGTATTTGTAGATAAAAGAAGCCATATCAGAAATCAACCCTTAGTGAAACATATACCCCATTCATGAAATCTTCAACAATATCGTAAAGTGAACCCTTACTGCCGGAATAAATTTCTACCCCGGCAACTACAGTGAGCCCGTCTGAAGGCTTTACCCTTAATTCGGGCATCACCAGCAGGTCGTGCGAGGTGAAATTGTACAGAGTGGTTAGCGAAGGAAGGATCTTTCCGTACATCAGTTCCGCTTCCGCCCTGAGTCCGGCAGAATGGTAAAACTCATACATCTGATAATTGTAAAGCCTGTTAAAAGCACCAACCTGTTGTTCCACATAATCACCGGCATCAAATTCAGGATTGGCAAGCAGCGGGGCAAAACCGGAGAAGTCGATCTCCGTTCCCAGTAACGGATCGACTTCGGAGGGAACAAAATCCGAAACATGCTTGCCGCTGTATTCAGCCGTTACCCTCCATATCCCTCCGGCCCAGTCGGCACCGACGGCCCATTCCAGTTCAGAAAAAGGGACATATTCATTTCCCGTGTATGAAAGAGCAGGATCTGACCAGGCGGCTTCACCGCGAATCCCAAATGGTCCCGCAATGGTTTCAAAATCAGCACCCAGAACCCTGTTATGGTAAGGCTTAACTGATAATCCGACTTCCATTATTGGTATGGTCTGTTCAAGTTCAAGATTGAAGGTGGTAAGCGCAATTCCCGGCATTGGATCATACCCGTCGAACCATGAAACAGAGAAGTCGATCAGCCTGGGATGAAAATCAGCCCGCAGGGCATAACTGTATATTTTGCTGTCAGTTACAAGTGAAGGAAGTTGCTCAATTCCAACAAAAGAGGGCAGGGGAATGGGATCGATTATCAGGACCGAAGGCCGGTAATAGGGGATGAAAACAGCTTCAAGGCTGACAGGTGCCCATGGAGTTATCCTGGCAGCAACAAGAAGATTAGCCATGTCCATATCCTCCCTGTCGGGTGAACGCATAACAGTATTGATAGGAGAGAGTCGGTTAGTCGGGTTGGTAAAATCGCACCGGCCCCATTTTATTATTTTCTGGCCTGCTGAAACATTCCACTTTGCACCGTTCACCTGAACCCAGGCTTCACGGATGTCTATACTGCTGACAGGTTCATTGAATTCAGCGCCGTACCTGAAACGGACGTCAGCAAAAGCCTTAAAACCCTTACCTCTGCCTGTCTCGAGCTTCAGACCGATGTCAGAGAAGGCGGTAGGCACATGCAGCCTATCTTCATCCTTTTTAGTCCATGAATATAATCCGCCCCTGACAAATCCGCCAAACACAACTGGAGAGTTGATAATATCAATGTCAACGGTGTTTATAGTATCCTGCCCGCTTACCGGAATGAAAAACAAAAGAAGCAAAACCGCCACAAAGATTGGAGTCTTCATTTTTCAGTTTTTTACAAATGAACAATAAGAAAAGACTCCTGTCGCTTCATCCGCTCTATCCGCACCTGTCCGGGAAGATTTAAAGGTGCGTCCCGCTTTGGCCGTACGTGGTTATTTTGAAATCCCGACTATCTTTTCCCTGTAATTACTGGGCGTCTGACCGGTCTGACTCTTGAAAAAAGAATTGAAGGTGGTTTTTGAATTGAAGCCTGAATCCAGAGCTATTGCCAGAATGGTATAGTTGTTATATTGAGGATCGTTAAACCTTTCAATAACCTCCCTTGTCCTGTATTCATTTACAAATACAAAAAAGTTTTTTCTGTAGGTTTCATTCAGTACCTGTGTGATATGATGCCGGGAAATACCGGTCTTCTGGCTGAGATCGTGAATGGTCAGATTGCCGTCGAGATATGGCTTTTTTGCTTCCATGTAAACCAGGAGCCGGGAGAGATATTTTTCAGCCTGTGCTTTCTTCAGACCGCTCCTGGTGTATTTCCCGGTTTCCTTCTTCTCACCGTCCTTTTCGCTCAGAAGTACTTCACCGAAAATAACAGGTTGTTTGATGCCATAAAAACTGTACACAATGCAAAAAATGGTGATAAATCCGAAGATGACAAAATAGGGGTCGAATGGAATAAAGTTCCCGAGTATATCCAGACCGCCAAGAATAAACATTGTGAAGTAAGCAACATAGAAACTGATGGTAAGGATCTTGAGCCAGTTAAGGGTGATCCGTTGGGATGTGAAGGATGTAAGGTTTTTCAGGTTCGATTGATGCTTCTTTATTTTTATGAAAGAAAGAATGCTGTATGCAGTTATCGATAGAAAAAATGAGACCGAGTAGACTATTCTGAGTGAGATTAGTTTGTCGGGTCTGAAAAAGCCTCCCAGGTCGCTTACCAGGGGTTCCGACCTGAATATCACCGAAACGGTAAAGAAAACGAAGAAAGGTAAAAAATGGATCAGTTCAACAGGCTTAAACTTCTTTTCCGTAGTGGTCATGTAACTTACATAGAGAAACAGCAGGGGGCCGTAAGTGAAAGTAATAAAAGGGAAGGAATACATTTCGATGACTTTGCTGTTCAGCAGGGCAAATATCATCTCCACGCAGAAAATAAAGAGCCATGCTGCCATTACACGGTTTGCAAAAGTATATGGCTTTTTAGTTGAGATTAGCAGTCCTGCAAATAATGACTGATATATCCCTATATATAAAACCGGCTCTATATTTACCATAATACAAAGGATCTGAAATCAGAAGAATTCTTTGACCGGTCTTCCTGATTCTTTCCAAATATAGCCAAATTGAATCAATTAATTCCTTTATATTTGGAATTCATGACAGGCCCGTAAGGCTCATCATGATAAATGTTATTCAGTTAGATATCCGGCTATTATGAGCATACTCGTTAACAAGGATTCCAGGGTTCTGGTACAGGGTATAACAGGCAGCGAGGGCACCTTCCATGCCACCCAGATGATAGAGTACGGAACATTGGTAGTCGGGGGAGTCACCCCCGGTAAGGGGGGAACAACGCACCTCGGCCTTCCGGTCTTCGATACCGTCGGTGAGGCAGTCAAAGCGACGGGCGCTAATGTGTCGATCATTTTTGTTCCTCCTCAGGCAGGCGGAGATGCCATAATGGAAGCTGCAGCCGCAGGAGTCGGGCTTATCGTGGCAATTACAGAGGGAATCCCCGTAAGCGATATGGTTAAGGCAAAGGAATACATCAAGGCGTTCGGTTGCCGGCTGATAGGACCGAACTGTCCGGGAATCATCACCCCTGGTGAGGCCAAGGTGGGAATAATGCCCGGATTCATCCACAGGAAAGGACATATAGGGATTATTTCCAGGTCGGGCACCCTTGCATACGAGGCGGTCGACCAGATTACCAGTATGGGACTGGGTCAATCCACCGGACTTGGGATCGGCGGCGATCCTGTGGTGGGCACTTCAATCCTTGATGCGGTTAAACTGATGATGGAAGATGACGAAACAAGTGCAATGGTAATAATAGGAGAGATAGGCGGGACCATGGAAACTGAGGCAGCAGAATGGATAAGGGATAACGGGACAAAGCCGGTAATAGCTTTCATAGCAGGTCAGACAGCTCCAAAAGGAAGACGCATGGGACATGCCGGGGCAATAATAGGAGGGAAGGCCGACACTGCAGGCGACAAAATCCGGATAATGAAAGAATGTGGTGTCCACGTTGTTGAATCGCCGGCTGATATTGGCAAAAAAGTGTCTCTGGTAGTAAAATAATGCCGGTTTATACTCCATTTCCTGTTTTTTCTATATTTGTAGGCCAAATTTGGAGAAAACCAAAAAGAATACACTAATGAACTTACTTGAAGGAAAAACAGCTCTTATAACCGGTGCATCAAGGGGAATAGGCAAAACCATTGCGATGAAGTTCGCCCTTGAAGGAGCATCGATAGCAATTACGAACGTTGCTGAAGATGAGGAATTCCTCAATACTATAGAGGAATTAAAGGCACATAAGGTAAATGTCAAAGGCTATGTTTCCAATGCAGCTGACTTTGCTGATTCCAATCGAGTGATCGAGGAGATTATCAGGGATTTCGGCAGAATAGACATTCTGGTCAATAATGCCGGGATAACCAGGGACAATCTTCTTATGAGAATGACCGAAGAACAGTGGGATCTGGTGATCGGCGTCAATCTGAAGTCGGTATTTAATTTGACAAAGGCTGTCCTTCAGACAATGGTAAAGCAGAAAAACGGTTCCATAATAAACATGAGTTCGGTTGTAGGAGTTTCAGGCAATGCAGGTCAGAGCAACTATTCAGCATCGAAGGCTGGGATGATTGGTTTTACGAAAAGTATTGCCAAGGAGGTTGGCTCCAGAAATATAAGGTGCAACGCAATAGCCCCGGGATTCATCATAACGGAAATGACGGAAAAACTGCCTCCCGACGTTAAAACCGAATGGATTAGCAAGATCCCGCTTCGTAGGGGAGGAACACCCGAGGATGTGGCAAACACCGCTGTTTTTCTGGCTTCCGACCTGTCATCATATGTATCCGGACAAACAATTCATGTCTGCGGGGGAATGTTAACATAAGAAATATGCTATTTTTTAAATATTATTATTATATTTGTAGAACCGCAGGGCGCCTATCCTTATAGCACGAGGAAATGCAGCGAGACATATTTATTCCACACTTATTTTAAACAGGCGTCCTGCTTCTTTTTTTTAATGGCATGGTCCTGAATGCTTAATTATATTTTCTTTCTGTTCATTCTGATTCCTGTTGCTGGATATCTGCTTGAAAGATATCTGGAACATCTCAATGTCAGGATGTGGTCTGATAAGCTCCCCGAAAAGCTTAAAGGGATCTGTGATGAAAAGGAGTACCGTAGAACACAACTCTATTACAGGGAAAATCTAAAACTTTCGTTCTGGTCCTCGACCTTAAACCTGGCGGTAATAATTGTAATGCTGGCGGCCGGAGGCTTTGCTCTTATCGACAACATAGCCAGATCGATGAGCGGAAACAATATCATCATTGCTTTAATTTTTTTCGGAATCATCGGAATTTCATCAGAACTGATAAACCTGCCATTCTCATGGTTCGACACCTTCGTAATTGAAAAGAAGTTCGGATTCAACACGATGACAAAGCGCACCTTCATCACCGACCAACTCAAATCATGGTTTATTGCATTGATGGTTGGCGTTCCCGTCCTGGCTATAGTGACCTGGATATACTACAAGACTGAAAAAGGATTCTGGATCTATGCCTGGCTGCTTATTACCGCATTCACTGTGTTTGTCAATTTCTTCTATTCGGAATGGATTGTACCGCTCTTCAACAGGCAGACACCCCTTATTGACAGCCCGCTCAGAACCATGATCGAGGCATTTGCAGAAAAAGCAGGCTTCAGGCTTAAGAATATTTATGTTATAGACGGATCAAAGAGAAGCACCAAAGCCAACGCATATTTTTCGGGATTCGGATCAAAAAAGAGAATTGTTCTTTATGATACTCTGATCAGGGAAATGAGCGATGAAGAAATAGTTGCTGTTCTTGCACATGAAATCGGGCACTACAAAAAGAAACATGTCGTCCGAAACATCATTTCATCGGTGCTTCTGACCGGTCTTATGCTGTTCCTTTTTTCCAGAATAGTTGGGAATCCGGTGCTTTCAACAGCTCTGGGAGCCGAAATTCCGGGCTTTCACATCGGGCTGATTGCCTTCGGAATACTTTACAGTCCTCTGTCGCTGATTATTGGTCTTCTTTCAAACTACATCTCACGGCGAAATGAATTCGAGGCAGACAGATTTGTCAGGGACAATTATGAATCAAAGAAACTGGCTTCTGCACTTAAACTACTATCTGTCAAAAATTTATCAAACATGATGCCTCATCCGGCATATGTATTCTTCCATTATTCTCATCCGCCTCTTCTGGCAAGGCTCGAAAAATTGGAATAATTTTTATATTTGCATCCTGATTGGCCACCTTAGCTCAGTTGGTAGAGCAGCTCATTCGTAATGAGCAGGTCCGGGGTTCGAGTCCCCGAGGTGGCTCACCTGGGTTCCGATACCGCTGGCCGGATACGGAAATGTTCATTGCGGGAATAGCTCAGTTGGTAGAGCATTAGCTTCCCAAGCTAAGGGTCGCGAGTTCGAGTCTCGTTTCCCGCTCAAATGTCCTACACAGGTATAAATATTTTCAGGTAGAGACAAGGCATGCCTTGTCTCTACCTGAAAAAAATTACAATGAAAGCCGAAATATTAACCATTGGAGACGAACTGCTGATAGGCCAGACAATAGACACCAATTCAGCGTGGATCGGCTCAGAACTGAGCATGGCAGGATTTGATGTCATGAAGAGAACTTCTATCCATGATATCAGGAGCGACATTCTGAAAGCTCTTGAAGAAGCTGAAGGGAAAAGCGATGTGGTAATTATAACCGGCGGACTCGGGCCTACCAGCGATGACATCACCAAACCTGCCCTTTGTGATTTTTTCGTTACAAAGCTTGTGATGAATCCTGAAGTACTTGCCATGATAACTGAAATGATGAACAGGAGAAGTTTCCCCATGAACCTAAATAACAGGAGACAGGCGGAGGTTCCCGAATCATGCAGGGTTCTTACCAACGCCGCGGGAACGGCTCCGGGCATGTGGTTCGAAAGAGGCGGCACCATTTTCGTTTCGCTCCCGGGAGTCCCGTCAGAGATGAAATACCTGATGAACACTCATGTCCTTCCGGAGCTTAAGCAACGCTTTAGATCACAGGCAATTGTTCATAGAAATATAATGACTTACGGAGCACCCGAAGCGCTGCTTGCCGAGAAACTTGAAGGCTTTGAGGCCGCATTGCCTGCCGGTATAAAACTGGCCTATCTTCCCTCATCTGGTATTATCAAGCTCCGGCTTACGGGAACCGGGCCGGATGCGGGTTCAGTGGCTGAACTCATTGAAGAGCGGGTCCGCTTCCTTTACTCGACAATACCCGACCTGATTTATGGAGAGGAGGGGGAGACCCTTGAAATGGCTGTAGGCAGGCTGCTCAGGAAAAGAGGGAAGACCATGGGTACTGCAGAAAGCTGTACCGGAGGCAATATTGCCAGACTCATAACAAGCGTGCCAGGCAGCTCTGATTATTTCATTGGTTCGGTTGTTTCGTATGCCAACTCTGTCAAGACAAATCTCCTGGGCGTGGATGACAAACTCATTGATAACTTCGGTGCAGTGAGCGAACCTGTTGTAATAGCTATGGCTGAAGGAGCCAGAACATTGCTTTCCGTCGATTATGCCATAGCCACATCGGGAATTGCAGGTCCTGACGGAGGAACCGAATCCAAACCCGTCGGAACACTGTGGACGGCTGTCTCATCCGGTTCAGGAACGAAAGCCGAGATGCATACCTTCGGATCCGACAGGCTTACCAACATTAACAGGTTCTCAAATGTTGCGCTCAATCTGCTGAGAAAGCAGATACTCAAGGACTAAAGCGATTTTTTACGCATTGTTGAAAAAAATTGCAGCAATAATTTGGTTAATAAGATTAAAATCACGTATTTTGCGCTTCATTTTTCAAAAAGACACAAGTAAAGAATAAATAGGGAATCAATGGCAAAGGTTTGTCAGGTCACAGGAAAGAAGGCGGTAGTTGGGAACAATGTATCGCATTCAAAGAGAAGGACAAAGAGAAAGTTTTACCCCAATCTTTTTGTGAAGAAGTATTATTTGCCGGAGGAGGAAAGGTGGATTACTCTCAAAGTGTCTGCTGCCGGAATCCGCACTATAAACAAGAAAGGCCTGACGGCTGTTCTTAAGGAAGCAAAGGAAAAAGGTCACATTGTGAATTACTAAAATAAGATCAGGAAATGGCAAAGAAGGCTAAGGGGAACAGGCAGCAGGTCATCCTGGAATGCACTGAGCAAAAGGAAAGTGGTGTGCCGGGTATGTCGCGCTACATAACAACAAAAAACAGGAAGAATACACCTGACCGTCTTGAAAGAAGGAAATACAACCCCATCCTCAAGAAAGTCACTGTTCACAGAGAAATCAAGTAAAAGCATAATACCATGGCAAAGAAAGTTGTAGCAACACTTAAAACCGGTACCGGCAAGTCTTTTACCAAATGCATTAAAATGACCAGGTCGGAAAAAACCGGATCATACCAGTTTAAGGAAGAGGTGGTTCATAATGATCATATCAAGGACTTTTTCACGAAGAAATAGTACCATTCTTTTCAATCAGATATCAGAAGCTTTCTTCGTGCCTGAAGAAAGCTTTTTTTTTATATTTGCCATTCAATAATAATTTCTTCATGGGCTGGTTTGGTAAGGGAAGCAAGGAGAACAAGGAGGTCCTGAACAAAGGCCTTGAAAAAACAAAGGAGAATGTCTTCACAAGATTGTCAAGGGCAGTTGTCGGCAAGTCAAAGGTTGACGATGAGGTACTTGACAACCTTGAGGAAGCTCTCGTTTCATCAGATGTCGGTGTTGCAACCACTCTCAGGATAATTGAGCGTATTGAAGCAAGGGCAGCAAGGGATAAATACCTTAACACTTCAGAGCTGAACAGGATACTCAGGGAAGAAGTCGCTACCCTCCTTGAAAGCAGTAAGACAGGTCCGGTCATTGATTTCACTTCACCACTTCCCGGATCCCCTTACATTATAATGGTTGTGGGGGTAAACGGCTCCGGAAAGACCACCACTATCGCTAAACTGGCTTACCAGTACAAGATGGCCGGAAAAAAGGTTCTGCTCGGAGCTGCCGATACCTTCAGGGCTGCAGCAATCGACCAACTTCAGATTTGGGCCGACAGGGCAGGGGTTCAGATTGTCAGGCAGAACATGGGATCCGACCCGGCTTCAGTTGCTTTTGATTCAGTGAAATCGGGTGTTGCAGGAAATTTTGATGTGGTCATTATTGATACTGCCGGAAGGCTCCACAACAAGATAAACCTTATGTCAGAGCTTTCGAAGATCAAACGGGTAATGGAAAAGGTTGTGTCCGAAGCTCCCCATGAGGTACTTCTTGTACTTGACGGATCGACAGGCCAGAATGCTTTTGAACAGGCAAAGCAGTTTACCGCTGCCACAAGCGTTACAGCTCTGGCTATAACAAAACTCGACGGCACTGCAAAAGGCGGAGTTGTGATCGGGATTTCCGACCAGTTCGGGATACCCGTGAAATATATAGGTTTAGGAGAAAAGCTAACCGATCTTCAGGTATTCAACCCCCAGGAATTCGTTGATTCACTTTTCTCACAGGAAACAGACATTTAACATCTATACTTCCCGAATTGCAAAAAGGCACTGTCGATAAGCTTGTGAATATAGTAACACTGGGTTGTTCAAAGAACACGGTTGACTCGGAGAAACTGCTCAGGCAGATCAGCGCAGGAGGATATACAGTTGCATCCGATTCATCGTCCGAGACTGCCGATACGGTAATAATAAACACCTGTGGTTTCATCAACGATGCAAAGGAGGAAAGCATCGACACCATCCTTCGCTATGTAAAGGCTAGTCGTGAAGGCCGTGTAAGGAAACTGTATGTCATGGGCTGTCTTTCGGAACGATACAGAGATGCCCTTCAGCAGGAGATCCCTGAAGTGGATAAATACTTCGGAGTCAACAATATGGAAGATATTCTGCAGGAACTGGGCACTGGCACCCGCAGTGAACTCCTTCCCGAAAGGGTGCTCACGGGTCCCGCCCATTACGCTTACCTGAAAGTTTCTGAAGGCTGCGACAGAAAGTGTTCTTTTTGTGCCATACCAATAATCAGGGGAAAGTATATATCCCGTCCGATTAATGAGATTATAAGGGAAGCAGAAATACTTGCGGACAAGGGTGTAAGGGAATTGATACTCATAGCGCAGGACCTCGGTTACTACGGACTCGACATTTACGGAAAGAGGGAGCTGCCCCGGCTTGTCTCACAGCTCCTTTCCATTGAGTCTCTGGAATGGATCAGGCTTCATTACCTTTATCCGGCAGGCTTTCCATCGGGGATCATCGATCTGATGAAGGACAATCCAAAGATCTGCAGTTATATAGATATCCCCATACAGCATATATCCGACAGGATGCTCAGGATAATGAAACGTTCGCACACAGGGAAGGCAACCCGCGATCTCCTTCACAGGATAAGGCGTGAACTTCCCGGCGCAGCCGTCAGGACAACTCTCATAGCAGGTCATCCAGGTGAGACCGAAAAAGATTATAATGAGCTCAGGGAGTTCATTTCCGGTTACAGGTTCGACCGGCTGGGCGTTTTTGCCTACAGCCATGAAGAGGGAACATATTCCGGAGAAAAGTATGCTGATGATGTTCCTGGAAAAGTAAAGGAATCAAGGGTATCCGAACTTATGGCTATCCAGCAGTCGATTTCCGCGGAACTCAACAGTCGTAAAACCGGCCATGTCTTAAAAGTCGTGATCGACAGGAGGGAAGGGGACTATTTTATTGGAAGAACCGAACACGATAGTCCTGAGGTTGACAATGAAGTCCTGATAAGCACAAAAGACGAACTCATACCTGGCAGTTTCCACGACATCCTGATAACCGGATCGGCAGAATTCGATCTTTTCGGAACACCGTCAAAAAATCCTTATTGAAAGGACTTATTCTGTTGGCGGCAGTTCAGGCTCCTTCTTCTTCTGTATCTTTATCTTTATCTCCGATTTGGCGGAGTTGAATCCGACATGAATTGTATCACCTTCCTTGAGTTCAGCTTTTATAAGGACTTCCGCCATGGGGTCCTCCAGATATTTCTGAATCGCCCGCTTCAGTGGTCTGGCTCCATAATTGGCGTCAAATCCTCTTTCAGCAATGTGATCACGGGCTGCTGTTGCAATCTTAAGCTGGTAGCCAAGAGAGTTCACCCTGTCGTACAATCCCTTTAATTCAAGATCGATGATCTTGTTAATCTCCTCTTTCCCAAGTGAGTTAAACATTATTACGTCATCGATCCTGTTAAGAAATTCGGGGGCAAAGGTCTTCTGCAGGGCTTTTTGAAGTATGCTTTTTGCCTGCTCATCACGTGTGGCTTTCTTTGCACTGGTATCAAAACCGATACCATGACCGAACTCAGCCAGCTGCCGGGTTCCGATATTTGACGTCAGAATCACAATAGTATTCCGGAAATCAACTCTTCGTCCGAGGCTGTCGGTAAGCTGTCCTTCATCTAGTACCTGCAGCAGTATGTGAAAGACATCGGGGTGAGCCTTTTCAATCTCATCCAGAAGTACCACAGAATAAGGTTTTCTTCTTACCTTTTCAGTAAGTTGCCCGCCTTCCTCATAACCCACGTATCCGGGAGGTGCTCCGACGAGCCTCGACACTGAAAATTTTTCCATGTACTCGCTCATATCGACCCTGATGAGATTATCGGTGGTGTCGAAAAGGAATTTAGCCAGCACTTTGGCGAGCTGGGTCTTACCCACGCCTGTGGGACCAAGGAAGATGAAAGTGCCGATAGGCTTGTTGGGATCTTTCAATCCGGCCCTGTTACGCTGAATCGATTTCACCACCTTGGCGATCGCTTCATTCTGACCTATAACACTTCCGCTCAGTTCATCAGCCATCTTGAGCAGGCGGGTTCCTTCAGTCTGTGCAATGCGCTGCACCGGAACCCCTGTCATCATGGCAACAACTTCTGCAACCTTTTCAGCATCGACAGTCTCCCGGTTAACCGCAAGTTCCTTTTCCCACTTTTTCTTTTCCTGGTCAATCAAGTCAAGCAGGTCCTTCTCTTTGTCGCGGAAGCTGGCAGCCTTTTCGAAATTCTGATTTTTCACTGCCATCATCTTCTCCTTCTTTGTATCCTCGAGCTGTTTTTCGAGCGAAAGGATCTTTTCCGGTACGACAATATTGGAGATATGAACCCGAGATCCTGATTCATCGAGGGCATCGATAGCTTTGTCAGGAAGGTGCCGGTCGGAAATATATCTGTTGGTAAGTTTCACACAGGCATCAATAGCTTCATCGGTGTACATGACATTATGATGTTCTTCATACCTTTCCTTGATGTTATGAAGAATATGGATGGTCTCTTCAATTGAAGTCGGTTCAACCATTACCTTCTGAAATCTTCTTTCAAGGGCTCCGTCCTTTTCAATATGCTGACGATATTCATCGAGTGTTGTCGCACCGATGCACTGAATTTCGCCTCGTGCCAGGGCCGGCTTCAGCATATTCGCTGCATCGAGCGACCCTGTTGCACCTCCGGCTCCGACTATTGTGTGGATCTCGTCGATAAAGAGGATTATATTGTCATTCTTGGACAGTTCATTCAGGATGGCTTTCATTCTTTCCTCGAACTGTCCACGGTATTTGGTTCCTGCCACAATTGAAGCCAGGTCGAGTGCAACTACTCTTTTATTAAACAGTACTCTCGAGACATTCTTTTTTATTATCCTTAGTGCCAGTCCTTCTGCAATCGCTGATTTTCCAACACCCGGCTCACCGATAAGTACAGGGTTGTTCTTTTTTCTCCTTGAAAGAATCTGTGCCAGACGCTCTATTTCCCTCTCACGACCGACCACCGGGTCAAGTCGTCCTTCCTCTGCTGCTTTTGTCAGGTCAATTCCGAAATTATCGAGTACAGGAGTGTCGGATGATGGTTTGGATGACGAGGAGGATGACTGGCCTCTTCCGGTACCGCCGCCGCCAAATGACTGTCCCTCATCGTCCTCTTCCCTCGGGAAATCGGCTTTAGCGCTCGGCAGACCGGCTTCCACAGCTCTTCTGACTGCCTGGTAATCGACATCCAGTTCAGTAAGGAACCTTGTCACCAACGCATTTTCATCCTTTAGAATTGCGAGCAGGAGATGTTCTGAGTCGATTACCGGACTCTTGAGTGACTTTGCTTCAAGGTAAACCAATTTTAGAATCCTTTCGGTGCTTCGAAGCAGGGGAATTATTTCATGGTCGGCCACCGCAATCGGGCTTTCTATTTTTATACTTTTTTCA
Organism: uncultured Bacteroidales bacterium; assembly: GCA_963840965.1. Lineage (GTDB taxonomy): Bacteria > Bacteroidota > Bacteroidia > Bacteroidales > VadinHA17 > LD21. Next base: position 397,797 of record CAWJAW010000006.1, read on the forward strand.
AGTGAGCCCTTCAGTACCAACAGGTCTATTCCCTGGTTCAAAAGTATCTCAACTGCCACACCCTCTCCATCCCTCAGGATGCCAAGGAATAAATGCTCCGGGCTTATATGACTGTTGCCCAGCCTTATGGCCTCTTCCTTGCTGTATCCCAGGATATCCTTAACCCTTTGTGAAAACTGTGAATCCATAATTATTAACTGAATATTTTTTGGACAATCATGTTGTAAGCCATTATGTCAGCCAAACTGCGACAAAATTACTGATTCCATGAAAACCAAAGTTAAATTTAATAGAATATATGAATGGCAATTTTCATGCCCATTTATAAACAATTAATGTTAAAAAGTCACTGCCCATAGTGGTCTGCAGCAACCAAATTTTCACTATTTTCGTAATCAAATATGTTCCCCGGAGGAACGGTCGTATCTTTTTAATTTATAAATTATTATGTCAGAGAGAGAGAGGGTAATTCAGGTAAATATCGAAGAAGAGATGAAGTCGGCATACATCGACTATTCAATGTCGGTTATAGTGTCGAGGGCATTGCCTGATGTAAGGGACGGGCTCAAACCGGTTCACCGGCGAGTGCTTTTCGGGATGTCGGAACTTGGAGTACTTTCGAACCGGCCATATAAGAAATCGGCAAGAATAGTGGGAGAGGTGCTTGGTAAATACCATCCCCATGGTGATTCATCGGTGTATGATGCCATGGTGAGGATGGCTCAGGACTGGTCGTTGCGTTATCCCCTTGTTGAAGGTCAGGGCAACTTCGGCTCGATCGACGGCGACAGTCCGGCCGCAATGAGGTATACGGAAGCAAGGCTGAAAAAAATAGCGGAAGAGACCCTGTCGGATATAGACAAGGAAACTGTCGACTTCCAGCCTAATTTTGATGACTCACTAAGTGAACCGATTGTCCTTCCAACAAGAATACCTATTCTTCTTGTCAACGGTGCATCGGGAATTGCAGTAGGCATGGCAACCAACATGCCCCCGCACAACCTGTCGGAAATTATCGACGCCACTATAGCGTTTATCGACAACAATGAGATCACAACAGCTGAGCTTCATAAATATGTTAAGGGTCCTGATTTCCCGACCGGGGGGATCATATACGGCGAACAGGGAATAAGGGATGCATTTGAAACCGGGAGGGGACGGATAGTACTGAGGGGAAAAACCGAAATAGAGTTGACTCATTCAGGCCGCGAATGCATCATTGTCAGGGAGATACCTTATATGGTGAACAAGGCGGAAATGATACGCAGGATAGCAGACCTCATAAACGACAAGAGGCTGGAAGGTATATCTTACATCAATGATGAATCGGACCGCAACGGAATGCGCGTTGTAATAATTCTGAAAAAGGATGCAAGCTCAAACGTGGTTCTTAATAATCTTTACAAACTCTCTTCCCTTCAGACCTCCTTCAACGTAAATAATGTAGCCCTTGTAAGAGGCAGGCCCAGGATTCTGAACCTGAAAGATCTTATCGACCACTTTGTAAAACATCGTCACCAGGTTGTAATCAGGAGGAGCAGATATGATCTGAGCCAGGCTGAAAAAAGGGCTCATATACTTGAAGGTCTGATTATTGCAAGCGACAACATCGACGAGGTAATAGCCATAATCAAATCATCCAGGAATCCCGATGATGCCAGGGAAAGGCTCATGGAACGCTTCAGCCTTTCTGAAGTTCAGGCAAGGGCCATAGTCGAAATGAGGCTGAGACAGCTTACCGGACTTGAACAAGAGAAACTCAGGGATGAGTATAAGGAAGTGATGGCTCTAATCGATTACCTTAAGAGCATTCTTGAAAGCGAGGAGCTTCAGATGAAAATAATTAAGGATGAGCTTTTTGAAGTAAAGGAAAAATACGGAGATGCAAGACGAACAGAAATAATCCCTGATGCCGGGGAATTCAATCCTGAAGACTTCTATGCCGACGATGAAATGGTAATCACGATTTCACATCTGGGTTATATAAAGAGGACCCCTCTTACCGAATTCAGGCGCCAGAACAGGGGCGGCACAGGTGCAAAGGGAGGTTCCACGAGGGACGAGGATTTTATAGAGCATCTATACATCGCAACGATGCACAATACAATGCTCTTCTTCACAAAGAACGGCAAATGCTACTGGATGAAAGTGTACAATATACCAGAGGGCTCAAGAACATCTAAGGGAAGGGCTATGCAGAACATGATAAACATCGAACCTGACGATAGCGTGATGGCATATATCAAGGTGAAGAACCTTAATGATCCTGAATATATAAACAATAATTTCATAGTTCTCTGCACAAAAAAGGGTATAATAAAGAAGACTTCGCTTGAAGCTTACTCGCGACCCAGAACAAACGGAGTGAATGCGATAACCGTCAGGGACGGGGACGAACTTCTGGAAGCCAAAATGACCAACGGCAAACACCAGATCATGATGGCAGTGAAATCCGGAAGGGCAATAAGATTCCCTGAAGTATCGGTCAGGCCTATGGGAAGAACTGCATCCGGAGTAAGAGGAATAAGGCTTGCAGATGAAGAATCCGATATTGTGGTAGGAATGATCACCATCGAGAACGGCGAAAAAAACGTACTTGTTGTATCCGAAAATGGCTACGGCAAAAGGTCAGATATCGAGGACTACCGAATTACTAACAGGGGAGGAAAAGGAGTCAGAACAATTAATATTACCGAAAAGACCGGATCGCTGATAGCCCTGAAAGATGTAACCGACAATGACGACCTGATGATAATCACCCAGTTTGGAAACATACTCAGAAGCTCGGTTTCGGCCCTCAGGCTAATGGGAAGAGCAACGCAGGGAGTGCGTTTAATAAACCTCAGGGAGACAGACATCATAGCATCCGTTGCAACAGTGTCAATAAATGATGAACCAGAAGATGCTGATAAAGAAGATATTGCAACCATAAATGAAAATACTGAGGAAATTGGCAAAGAATTTGAAGATTAATAAGTAATGTTTTAAATTTGAAAAGTTTTTTAAGGACAATTAATTAAACAAATGCGATAATTATGAAAAAGGTTTTTCTGCTACTTGCAGTTATTTCTATCTCCGCTGCTACATTTGCCCAGAAGGGTAAAGTAACGAGCGCCCTCACGTTGATCGAGCAGGGATCTCTTGACAAGGCCAAAGAAGCACTCGACCAGGCAATGACACATCCCAAATCGATGAACTGGTTCAATACTTACTTTGCCAAGGGTAAACTTGCTCAAGCCGTTTTCAAATCGGACAATCCGACATTCAAGGCATACTATACCGATCCCCTCAGCGAAGCTTATGCCGCTTATGAAAAATCAATGGAACTCGATGACAAGGGAGGCGCTAAAAAGAAGATCATTACAGGCATGGTTTACAACTCGCTTGCACTCGACCTCTACTCACAGGGTGGACAGCTGTTCGAGGCAGGAGATTATGCAGGTGCCCTGAAATCATTCGAAACCCAGATCGCTATCACTGAAAGCGATAATTATGTTGGGGTTACAGATACGGGAATGTATTACAATGCCGGGTTGGCAGCGATGAATGCAAAAGATCATCAGAAAGCGATTAAGTATTTCGAAAAATGCGCCGAAATGCAATACCAGGGTATCAATCCCTACTTTCAGATATCTCAGAACTATCTTGAAATGGGAGATACAACAAAGGCAGAGACTATACTTGTTGACCTTCGTAACAAATACTCAGATGACAAGAATGTCACTCTCCAGCTTATCGATCTTTACATCAAAGCCGGTAAGAACAAGGAAGCTCTGGAGAACCTTGCTATTGCCAGGGCAAATGATCCCGATAATTACAGCCTGCACTTTGCTGAAGGTATTATCTACCTGAACGAAGACAGATTCGATGAGGCAATTGAAAGACTTACAAAATCAGTCGAGCTGAAATCTGATTTCTACGACAGCCAGTACGGACTCGGGGCTTCATTTATCAACAAGGCTTCAGATATGTTCGCCAAGGCTAATGATATAATGGATGTCAACGAATACAACAAGGCTATTGATGCAGCCATGGCTGTATTTGCAAAAGCTCTTCCTTACATGGAGAAAGCCAATGAATTGAAACCTGATGATATTTTCGCCATGAGGAGCCTCAGGGAACTTTACTACCGGCTCAAGATGACAGAAAAATATGATGCTGTTAAGGCTAAACTTGATACCTTGGAACAACAGTAATCCCAAAAAGATTAGTTACTGTAAAATATTGGGAAGAGCCTTTCCGTTAAACGGAGAGGCTTTTTCTATTTTATTGCCTAACCTCACGAAAATTCCGGATCATGAATAAAATTCTCTGCTCTTTCTTTTTGTCCATTATTATCTTCTCGGCCGGTTGTACCAAACAGGATAATCCCGAACCCGGAGACCCGGGCAAGGTTATCGTCCTGATGTATCACAGGATTGTAAAAGGGGAGGCCACCAACCTGTATGAAAGGAGTCTGGAAAATCTCGAAGCCGATCTTTTGTATCTTGACAATAACAATATTAAGGTAATCAGCTTTGCAGACCTGGGTGAATTCAGTGAACAGGGATCAATACCTGAGGGAAATTATGCAATCATAACCTTTGACGATGGCGATAGCTCATGGTATACGCTTGTGCGTCAATTACTTATTGAGTATAATATGAAGGCTGCATTCTTTCTTTGGACATATAAGATCGGTAGTGATTCATTCATGACATGGGAAGAAGTTGAAGACATGAGCAACTATATGGTAAAGGGTGGCGAAAGGCCATTCACTTTCGGATCTCATTCATATTCACATACATATCTTTACGACAACAGAAACAGATATGCTACCCTTGCTGAATATCAGAGTTTTCTTGATTATGAACTGGGAAGGTCAAAAGAAATAATTGAACAGCATGCACCCGGTGATGTTAATGTTTTTTCACTTCCTTACGGAAACGGTGCCGGTGATTCGGAAATAATTGCAGCAGCAGAGCGAAACGGTTATAAATTTATCCGCACCTCAATCTGGTCAGCCATTGATAATACAAATCTTGATCTGATGGTGATTCCGAGTCTGCCGATGCTTGATGCGGCAGAGCCCGACCTGATAGGGTACTACCTGGGCATTTCAGAGACCTATAATTAATACTTCATCTTATCGAACAAACAAACGGTAGGGGAAACCAACATAATCATTTTCCTCAGCCTGAAATTCAAATATATTCTATTTTACATAATATTAATTATAGGAAATATATCCAAGCCATTTCAGACTGGTGTGAATGTCATGCAAGTCCTGCTAGCGTAGTGATACCATTGTTTAAATAAAGGATCCATACGGATTTCTCGGTGAACACGGGTAATGCGCGGATTGTCTCAAATAATAAAATCAGTGATATCAGTGAAATCCGTGGTAAAATAACACAAACCAGATTAGATTTTTCCCAGTTAGTCCAGATCTTTCTAACCCTGGTTAAAGCAAAAAGATGCGTTAGTGCGGTAAATATAAAAAATCAATTTTATATATTGTTAATAGTCAGCAATCTAAAAAGTTCAAAATTCAATTTTCAGGGCCCCTCCCCTTCCGAAACAGCAAAAAAAACGACCGTATAACTATATCGCATTGATAATAAGTACATTACCAATTACAAATAATAGTCTACAGCCGTTCCCACTTAATTTCTTAACGCCTCAATGCCGTCACGCCTTAACGCCTTTATGCCGTTATGCCGTTATTCGGTACCGCCGTCACGCCTTCCTTATCTCGTCCTTCAATCTCTGAATATGCCCGCGGCCAAGTCCTTTGACTTCACAGCCAAGCTGGAAGTATCTCCTGATATTGTCATCAGATAATATACCGAAGCAATCGATTATGGCTGCAGGTCTGCCAATTTTTTTCACGACTTTATCGGGATCAAGGCCGAGATATGCCTTGTGAGGTACTGCCAGAATGACTGCATCAGCATCCCTGAGGGCTTTGTCGAGATTCTCCTGAACCTTTATCTCCTTAAGCTTATCCTGGTTCCTGAAGAACCGGGCTTTACTTTGTCCTACGCCAGGAAAAGTATCCTGCTGTTCAAATTCCCACCAGTGTTCTACATAAGGATCATGTACACGGATCTCGGCACCCATTTCAGCAAGTTTCCTTATAACTACTTCCGATCCGCTGTAACGGGTATCACCAACATCTTCACGGTATGCAGCTCCCAGCACCAGTATTTCTGCACCTGCTATCGGCTGTCCCATATTCCTGAGCGCGTCGCGGGTGAGCTGACCGACGTGTAGACCCCTGGTATCATTAATATCAATTGCCATCGGGGTAATCTTGAAGATATCATCCTCAAAACCAAGTATATGCTTGTAAGCCCAGAGTCCCAGACCGCCGTCCTTGGGAAGACAGTATCCCCCGATTCCGGGTCCCGGAAATATCATGTTACTGTGTGTCGGACGTACCTTTATCGCTTTGATAACCTTGATAAGGTCAACGCCGTTCCTTTCGGCGAAGAGGCTCCACTCATCCAGGAAAGCCAGGATAGTTGCCCGGTAGCTGTTCTCGACTATCTTGGCAGTCTCCGATTCAATGGGCCTGTCCATGACAGTCAGCGGAAATTTTTCAGTATTAAGTACTTCCGTCAGGAATTTCTCAACCCTTTGTTTTGCCTTTTCATTAATTCCGCTGCACACTCTCCAGAAATCGCGGATGCTGGCCACATAATTCTTACCCGGCATCACTCTCTCGTAGCTGTGCGCCAGAAGCGGATCGGTCTTGATACCTCTTTTCCTGAACACCTTCTTCATTATAGGATAGGCCACCTGTTCAGTTGTTCCGGGCGCCACCGTCGTTTCGATCAGGACAAGAGCTTCGGCAGGGATATGTTCCGCAATGACATGCAGTGAAGCTTCAAGGGCTGCCATATCAGTCTCGCCGGTACGCACGTTCCCAAGTTCTTCCTTAATATAATCGCACTGCACATCAACAACAACCACATCGGCAAGCTTCAGAACATCATATGTATAAGTTGCGATCAGCGTTTTCTTTAGGTTGACGCACCTTGCAATCATGGGATCCACTTCGGGGTCTTCAGCCTTAACCGGTGAGACTCCCCTGTTCAGAAGGGGAATCTTCCAAAAGCTTCTCGGGCTTGGGCGCTGCATGCCAATCACAAACTTAGAAGGGTTGCCATTCTTGTCAACAGTGTCGGCAACGATGGCAGCCATGACTGCACCCACAAAGCCTACTCCCATCACCACGACGATCTCCCGTCCCTTGGAGCGTTCCTTTTCAACACGTTTTTTGATGGTCTCGAATTCCTTAACATAATCCTCAGGTTTTGGCAGCGCGAATTTCTCTCCTGCCGGACTGACTGAATACTTCTCACTCATATGGGGTTAATTTGGTTCTGGTTTATTATTTGAAAAAATCTACATAACAGCCTGAATCCGTGAATGGACTGTCAATCCTCTATTACGGACAAAATATCAAGTTATTGTGCCTCCACGCATAAAATTGAATCTGTACTTTATCAATTTCAAATGGTTTTAAGAATATCCCTTAAAAGACCGTCGAAATCGAGAGCGTTATCGGGCCGGTGTGAAAATCCGAGAACCACAACAACAAGCTCACTGGAGGGCAATATGAAAATCATCTGCCCGTCGTGCCCCTGACATGAGTACATGTCTTCGGGCGCTGACGGATAATCCCGGCTCCTGTTAAGCCAGAAAAGAGCGCCATACTCCCCCTCACTGGCAGATGCAGGAGTATGTGTATAATCAACCCACCCTTCAGGAAGAATTCTTTCGCCGCAAAAGACTCCGTCGTTAAGATAAAGCAACCCGAACCTTGCATAATCGCGTGCCGTCGCGTAAAGATATGATGAACCAACAAGGTCACCAGACGGATCGACTTCAAAGACAGCATTGGTAATTCCTATCTTTTCAAGCAGCTTGTCATGAACAAAAGCATAACATGAGGTATCGCTATCAAATTCATTTCTGATGAGACTTGTAAGAATGTTGGCAGTCCCTGAGGAATAATTCCATTGGGTTCCTGCAGGATGTACCATCGGCTTGTTAACAGCGAAACTGCTCATGTCACCCTTGTCAAAAAGCATCAGGTTCACATCCGACCTGCTTCCATAATCCTCGTTCCACTCCAGACCGCTTTGCATCTGCAGAAGGTCGTTTAGAGTGATAAGGCTCCGCTCGTCATCTTTCCATTCCTCTATCCCGGCTGGCTCCGAAATATCCATTTTCCCCATCCCGGCAAGAACGCCGGCAATAGCATTTATAAAACTCTTAGCCATCGACCAGCTGAGAAAGCGGGTATCCTTGCCGAGTCCTGACCTGTATTTCTCTGCTACAGGTATCCCTTTGTGGAGGACAACAAAAGCAAACGGTATTCCGCCATACGCGGTGTCATCCACCAGTTTCCATGCGATTTCAGTTATGGCAGTCCTGTCAATGCCCGTGTCGACGGTATCGGGCATCATATCTCCCAAGGGCCATGCAGTTGTACCGCGAATATAGCCGGGATCGGTATCTGCCGCATAAACTTTTCTTTTGAGCTCTTCCACAGATACATCCTTCACCAGGGTAACGCCAAAACCTTCTCTGTGTATGGCTTTAGATCTCCCCCACAAAAACCTGCTCGTCACACTCTTTTCCTCCGGATCCAACTTGTTCCTTGTGAATTTAATAAATGAAAAATTCAGATCAATATCCTCAATTTCCTTTGCATCCCTGCCTGAAACAAAGACATTAGAGCACAGGTTCTTCGCTGCATAACCAGTAATTATGGGCATCAGCGAATTAACATAGATTGCTCCTCCTGTAATGATCAGACCAAGAAGCAATGCAATTCCATAAAAAACTTTTTTCCTTGTCATTTCTCCTGACGGTTTTAAAACCCTAATCTATCATAAAATCGGCAAAAACTAATACGGATATAAAAAATATGAGCTAAATTTTGACTGATCTTTCTATCTTTAAAAATATTTGCCCAATCAAAACAGTAATTTATGAACCGGTTCCTTTTCACAGTGCTTTCGCTGACAACGATGCTTATTCTGACAGCTTGTACTGATAGCAAACATGAGCTTAAGGTATATGACCTTAAATGTGAGAACCTCACTGATCCTTTGGGAATCGGAACCTCCACACCCCGGCTTGGATGGAAGGTAATGTCAGCCGTCAACGGGCATTCACATGCGGCATACCAGGTTATTGCGGCAAGTGACAAGCATCTTCTGACTGAAAAGAAAGCCGATCTTTGGAATTCAGGAAAAACAGAATCTTCCGAAAATATCCTTATCAAATGGCAGGGGAAAGATCTTTCGTCCGGATCAATCTGCTACTGGAAAGTGAGGGTTTGGAGCGAAAGCGGGAAGACGTCAGAATGGAGTGAAACTGCATCCTTCACCACTGGTCTGCTGGAAAATTCCGAATGGCAGGGCGACTATATCGGTCTGAGCGACAGCTCAGAATATTGTGTAAGCCCGCAGATGAAGCGTGAATTTAAAATTGAAAAACCGGCAGGCCGCTATTTCATACATGTCAATTCGCTTGGATACCACGAGGTATGGGTAAACGGCCTGAAAGCCGGTGAAAATGTTCTTGCTCCTGCCGTTTCGCAGTTCGATAAGCGCTCACTTTCAATGGCTTACGACATAACATCACTGATTAAAAAGGGAAGCAATACTCTGATGCTGTGGACCGGCCAGGGATGGTACAGCAAGGGGCTCCCCGGGGTGGAATGGAACGGTCCGCTTGCAAGGGCTCAGTTAGAAAGGATTGAAGGCATCGAAAGAGAGGTTATCCTGTTTACCGATTCAAACTGGGTTGCCAGGGCAAGCGGTTATTCAACAATCGGTAATTGGAGGCCGCATCAGTTTGGGGGAGAGCTGATTGACGGGTCTTTACTTTCTGAAAACGTAACTGAAGGGAACTTCACGTGGATTCCTGTCTCAATCATAAAGTTACCCGAAAGAAAGATAAGTCCTCAGACAACTGAAGCAAACAGGATCATAGATACGATAATAGCCGTTTCAGTAACCAGATTAAACGACAGCACCTGGCTTGCCGATATGGGAACCACTCTCACCGGATGGTTCAGCATCAATTTCCGATCACTGAAACCGGGACAGGTAATCACCATCCTTTACAGCGATCACCTGGATAATGACGGAAAGACAGCAAATCAGGGACAGATTGACCGCTACATTGCCGCCGGGACCGGAGAAGAGCATTTCATAAATAAATTCAACTACCACGGCTTCAGGTATGCCATGATAACCAATCTCGCGGAAGAACCTTCAAAAGATGATATAAGTGCCTATCTTATACATACTGATTTCAGAGAGGCATCGACATTTGAATGTTCGGATGAAGATCTCAACAATATCTACAGCATGATCAACTACACCCTCAGGTGCCTGAGTCTCGGAGGGTACCTGGTCGATTGCCCGCAGATAGAACGCCTGGGTTACGGAGGTGATGGCAACGCTTCCACTCTTACCGCGCAGACAATGTTCGACCTTGCCCCTCTTTATTCAAACTGGCTCCAGGCATGGGAAGATTGCGTCCGTGATGACGGTGGAATGCCTCACACCGCCCCAAATCCATATTCAGCAGGCGGCGGTCCCTACTGGTGCGGATTTATTATCACTGCATCATGGAATAGTTTCCTGAACTATGGGGACGAGAGCTTTCTGAAGAGGTACTATCCTGTGATGCAGCTTTGGCTGGGATATGCTGAGAAATATTCACCGAAGGGCCTGCTCGAAGGCTGGCCGGAAACCGAATACCGATCGTGGTACCTGGGCGACTGGGCAGTTCCTGAAGGTATCAATCAGACTAATCCGCAGTCGATCGGACTTGTCAACAACTGCTTCATGACTGTTTGCTATGAGACGATGAACAGAATAGCCACAGTCCTTGGACGGCCGGATGATGCTCAGAAATATTCTTCAAGGGTAAAAGAGCTGAAGACCCTTATTAATGAAACGTACTACAACAAGGCAGACCGGAGCTATGGCAGCGGCTCCCAGATCGACCTCACCTATCCCATGCTGGCAGGTATAGTGTCCGATTCTTTAACACCATATGTCAGACAAAACCTTCTCGACTTCACACTAAAGAAACGTGGAGGTCATTTTGCTTCCGGACTGGTTGGTATACCCGTCTTCACTGAATGGGCAACACTTAACCATGAGGCTGATCTGATGTATTCAATGCTTAAGAAGCGGCATTACCCCGGTTATCTTTACATGACCGACAATGGAGCAACAACAACCTGGGAGCACTGGAACGGAGCCAGAAGCAGGATTCACAACTGCTACAACGGCATCGGCTCGTGGTTCATTCAGGCAGTGGGCGGAATCAGGCCCGACAAAGATAACCCGGGATATAAACAAATTATAATTGACCCCCAGGTGCCTGATGGTATAACCTGGGCAAGAACCTCTAAGGAGACTCCTTATGGAACTGTGGTTGTCAACTGGAAGGTTGAAAACGGTTCAATGATTATGGATCTTACAATTCCTGCAGGCAGCAGGGCGGCAATAATGATTCCGGAAAACTGCGACACCTATACGGTAAACGGTCAGTCACAATATGCCACCGGGTCACCTGCCATACTCAGTAATGGCGCATACACAATTTCATATGAGGTTATTAAAAAGAATATATAAAGTATTGCTTTATATATCGGGAAACTGAAAAATATTTTATTACCTGGCAATAATTACGCTTTCCCTGCCTATCAATTTGTCGCCATGGAATAGCTGCAACACATAAAAACCGGGTACCTGGTTACCCAAAGTGAATTCAATGTACTGATCGCCCGCTGATTCCCTGGTCTGCTTGTCATTGATTATCGCGTGACCCAAAAGGTCAGTCAGCACAATTCGTATTCTGCCCGGATTTTCAAGGCTAAAATACAGGCTTATCCTGTCGCGCACCGGATTTGGGAATACCAGAATATCCCCAACTAACCCGGTTGACACTGTTTCGGCAACCATTATATTGGCATCCATCCAGTTGACACGACTAGTGATCCAGTCCTCTAACCAGTCAATTTCTTCCTCATAGGTCTCTCCTACGAAATAATTCGGCCATACATATTTGCCCATCACCGGCCAACGTTCATAATTGCGGTCAACTGCTTCACCAAGGAATAAGATAGTTCTATCGATATATTCCATAATTGAATCGGTGCTGAACGGTCCCTTCCTGAGTTCCTTCCAGCGGGCTGCAAATGAAGCCCTGTAGCCAAAGTCTTCCATCATCCTTGCCCACCAGTGAATCCTTCCGCCGTATACATCCTGGAATTTCGGATAGAGCCACATGTCTGTTGCCAGATTAAAATCGGTGTAATTCTCATTCCCATAGCAAAGGTCGAAATCCCAGAGAGGTCCCGCTTTTAGCTTTCCGCCTTTTGAATCTTTATCCTTATAAAAGAAAGTGCTGAAACGGTATCCGTCAACATTGTTGCCAAGTTCCTGAATAATCTGAAAATCAATAAACGACCTGGTATCAAAATATTTTCTGAAACCTTCAGAGAGGTCCCTGAACGATTTGCCATTCAGAGTATTCTCAGCATCTGTAAGGAATTCCCTGATGTAGTATTTCTGTTCATTCGCTATCTGGTCATATTTAGGATATACGTATGTGAATATATATTCTCCGGAATAGTTGTATCTGATTGACGGTGTAATCTGGAAATTCTCTTCCGGTTCTGTCCCGCTTGTCTTGTCCGCTTTAACTATATAGCCGCCTGTCAGATCATCTCCCGAGATCTCTTCAGGATTCAGTTTGCTGATATCAAGCCGGTTGTTGTCTCGCTTGATACTTTCCATCAGCTGGTAGACTCCGATATAGTCTCCGTTCAGATAGACCTCACAGAACCTGTTCGCGGGCTGCCACTCCCCCATTCTGCTTCCCAGATGGAAGGTAAGGGCATTCCTCAGCATCGTCTTATCGGAATATGGCGCATATAGCACCCAGTCTTCCTCTGCCGGCATTCCAAGAAGGCCTGCCGTTGTATCGGCCCCGTCCGAAGTTCTGAGTTCCAGGGAATAACTCTTTTTGGGGAACATCTGCGATGACTGACCCCTGATTTCGATCCCTATATAACCCTCGTAATCTGTACCTTCCTGAAACTGGTTATTAAGTTCTCCCGGACCATTATCAACTACTTTCATCCTGGCCGTTATTTTCGGATCATTGATAATTTCCCTGCCTTCAGTTTCCATGACAATCAACGGCAGATGGGAAAACTCCGTTGCCGGATCCCTGAACCATGGCGGAGGATCGCTGTAATTCCGGCTGTCGTCGATTATGCCGGCAACAAGAAAGGTAGTCGATGAAAGATCTGTCGAACCTTCGTTGCAATTATGAACCTGAAGTGCCAGCAGATTATCTCCCTCCAGAAGGAACTCACCGACAGTCTGCTTATCAATGATAAAGCGTGAGGGAATACCTCCATAAGGCAGCCTCGCTTCGTAGGAATCAAGTATAGCATATTCGTTGAAGCCAGGTTCTGTTCCAACGGTTCCTATATTTGCCCGGGCGATCTCATGACCATTCAGGTAGGCCACAAAACCATCGTCAAAATCAACAAACAGATATAAGACAGAAATGGCAGAAATATCATGAAGTGTGAAATCCCTCCTCAGATAAACTGAAGGCACATTGTCAGTTACGGTCATGTCGTCTCCGTCGCCGTAGCCTATACCTCCCGGTCCGGTCAGCCATGATGAATCATCAAATCCCTGAGTATTCCAAGCTGAAGCAGGCTGAGAATAACCAGGGAACCAGGACCATGTATCACCTGCTGATACAACGGTTTCCCAGTGATCAGTCGTCTGGGCGCAGACCGCCATAGAAAATCCCGCAATCAGGGACAAGAGAATATACCTCCTGCTAAGTTTATGGCAATTACTCACCTTCAAGTGTCAATTTCTAATCGTTAACATACATCATTCCCCAAATATTGCATGCGGCGCATCAAATTTCATCAATAAAAACTATTGTCCAAAAAATCACCGGCACAATTTCAATCCAAGGGCAATTTGTGTTTATTTTGTCAGATAAGAATAATGATGATCAAAAAATACCGAAGAATGGACCAGATAAGTAAGTCGACTCTCGATTTCCTCACCGACCTGAAGTATCATAATGAAAGGGAATGGTTCAATGCGAACCGGAAGCGTTATAATGAAGCAAAAGCTGAATATGAAAGATTTGTGCAGGCCATAATTGAAAGGATTGTCGACTTTGACCCCATTCTGAAGGGTCTTGAGGCAAAAAACTGCATGTACAGGATAAACAGAGACATCCGGTTCAGTCCCGACAAAACAATATATAAAACCCACCTGGGAGCCTTTATAGTGAAGGGAGGAAAAAAGAACGGCGACCGCTTTGCGGGCTATTACATTCACATCGAGCCCGGAAATAACAGTATGATTGCCGGCGGAGCCTATATGCCGCCAATGCCCTGGCTTACTTCCATCAGAAACAATATTGACGAAAAAGGTGATACCTTTCTCAGGATATTAAACGACCCACAGTTCAGGGAAGTTTTCGGAGAGATTGAAGGAGAAAGGCTGAAAGGTGCGCCGAAGGGTTTTTCGCGTGACAACCGTTATATCGACCTGCTCAGAATGAAGAGTTATCTGACCTCAATAATCATTTCAGATAAAGACATCTTAAATGCTGATTTCTTTGATTTTACAATCAAGGCCTGCAAAGCAATGAAACCCCTGAACGACTTCCTGAATGATTATTGATTTATACGGCTTATAAAATACATTTTGTCAGCGTCAGGGTATCGATCCTCATGTTGCCGTTATAATAGGTAGTGGTATCCGAGTTTTCCAGTTCATATTGCCTGATCTCAGCCTCAGTCTTGTCGCACATCTCCCTTGTGTCAGACACAGTATACGACTCCTCCTTTTCGCCATCGTTGACAATAATCTTAAAAGTAGTGGTGCATTCATAACAGCCTGAATCATTATTACAGGAAAAGAAAAGCAATACAAACAGAATCCAGAGCACTTTTTT
The DNA here is from genome assembly GCA_963840965.1 of uncultured Bacteroidales bacterium. Lineage (GTDB taxonomy): Bacteria > Bacteroidota > Bacteroidia > Bacteroidales > VadinHA17 > LD21. Next base: position 412,827 of record CAWJAW010000006.1, read on the forward strand.
CATAGCAAGTCTTCTTCATTTATTGTTTATTTCTGCCTGGTATCTTTCTTATGCGAAGGTTCAGCGGGGTTACTTCGAGGTACTCGTCATCCTTGATCTGTTCCATTGATTCTTCCAGCGAGTACCTGATCTTTGGTGTTATCCTGTAGCTCTCATCGGAACCCGATGCCCTCATGTTTGTTAGTTTCTTCCCCTTTATAATGTTAACTTCAATGTCTTTTGCCCTGGTACTTTCACCGATAACCTGACCCCTGTAGACATTTTCACCCGGATCGATGTAGAAGCGTCCCCTGTCCTGCAGCCTGTCCAGGGCATGACCAGTCGCCATTCCCTCGTCGAGCGACACTATGGATCCGTTCTGTTCCGGAAGAAGATCGTCACCCTTGTATCTGTCGTAAGCTCTGAACCTGTGATACATGACAGCTTCCCCCGATGTTGCGGTAAGCATGTTGTTGCGCAGGCCTATGAGCCCCCTTGAGGGTATGTCAAATTCTAGATGAATAAGATCGCCTTTCGGTTCAATCACTGTCATTTCCCCTTTTCGTAAGGTGACAAGTTCTATTGCCCTGCCTGATGAATTGGCAGGAACATCCACAGAAAGCGTTTCGTAAGGTTCACATTTCACTCCGTCGATAACCTTCAGCAGTACTTTTGGCTTTCCGACCTGAAACTCATATCCTTCTCTTCTCATGGTCTCGATGAGAATTGAAAGATGGAGTATTCCCCTTCCGTAAACATTAAAGGTGTCCTCCGAACTTGTATCTTCAACTCTCAGGGCAAGATTCTTCTCAGTTTCCCTGATTAGCCTTGTCCGCAGATGACGTGATGTAACAAATTTACCTTCTTTTCCGTAAAGAGGCGAATTATTGATTGTAAAAACCATACTCATTGTAGGTTCATCGACCTCGATTCTCTGCAGCGCCTCGGGTGAGATCAGATCCGCCAGTGTGTCCCCTATCTCAAAATCCTCCAGACCGATTACCGCACACAGATCACCGCATCTGACACTTTCAGCCTTAACCCTGCCAAGTCCCTCAAAGACGTATAGTTCCTTAACCCTGACTTTTCTGACTTCTCCTCCCCTCTTGCAAAGGGTATAGTCGCTTCCTGCAACGATATCTCCCCGGAAGACCCTTCCGATGGCAATTCTGCCCACATAACTTGAGTAATCGAGTGAGGCCACCTGCATCTGGGCTGTTCCTTCCACATAACGGGGTGCGGGTATCTGTTCAAGGATGGTGTCAAGAAGTGCTGTAATATCATCGGCAGGTTTTTTCCAGTGGCTACTCATCCATCCATGCTTTGACGATCCGAACAATGTTTCGAAATCAAGCTGGTCGTCCGAGGCATCAAGGTTGAACATAAGGTCGAAGATATCCTGCTGAACCTCATCGGGCCTGCAGTTCTCCTTATCAACTTTATTTACAACCACAATCGGTTTCAGACCAAGGTTGATTGCCTTGCCAAGTACGAACCTGGTCTGGGGCATCGGTCCTTCAAAGGCATCCACAAGCAGAAGGACTCCGTCAGCCATCTTGAGCACCCTTTCGACCTCTCCACCGAAATCAGCATGTCCGGGTGTATCTATAATATTGATTTTAACCCCTTTATAATTAACTGAAACATTCTTCGAGGTAATTGTAATACCCCTCTCCCTCTCCAGATCATTACTGTCGAGGATCAGGTCACCCGCATCCTTCCTGCCGTCCAGCACCTTGCACTCCTGGATTATACGGTCGACCAGGGTGGTCTTTCCGTGGTCAACGTGTGCAATTATAGCGACATTCCTAATTTCCTGCATATATTTGTATAAAGACCTGCAAAAGTAATATTGTTGACTTTATTAATGCTAAAAACGTTTAAAATAATATTGAATGAAAAAAACTCATATATTTCGTCAAATTTAAAACCCGGAAATATGAAAAGATTGATTTTCACCCTCTTCTTCACCATTTTAGCGTGTACAACACTGTTTGCCCAGACCGGCAAGCTTGAAGTAGGCATCAAGGTTCCCGAATGGACCTTTCCTGATGCCGACAAAAAGGATTTCACCATGAACTCCTGGGCAGGCAAGGTACTGCAGATCAACTATGTCGATCCTGACGAATCGGATCTTAACGATGCTTTCAATGATGCGATCGACAAGGCTACCGACATTGATAAGATAATAGACAAAGAATATTTCAAGGGATTCGGCATAGTCGACAACAAATCGACATGGAAACCGAATGGTCTTGTCAGGGTAATTGCCGGCAACAAGGCGAAAAAATATGATACCACGATTCTGTTTGATTATGATGGCAAGCTTCATTCCGACTGGGGATTGCCGAAAGACAGCTACACGGTTGTGATCGTTGACAAGAACAGGGTGTGCAGGTATATTTATTCAGGGAAAATTCCCGAGACCGAAAACGAGAAGATCATTCAGATGATAATTGAGTTGACAAAAGAATAATATCAATCGGCCTCGCTTACATCCGAAATGTCACTTCCCAGCCTGGCCTTTAAGCGCTGGAGGTCGTTTTTCATTATTGCAATTGACTGGAATATTTGTTTCTCAGGCATAACGGGTTCAGGCAGTTCACTGCTTATATAATTGACGAATTTCCATATCTCCTTGACCTCCTTTATATGAATCTCATAAGGTTCATACAGAGGATTCAGAGAGAAAAGGGTTAATCTTCCGTTCTTCAGGATATTGTTTTCAACGATCTTGAATACTATTCCGTCGTCGAGGGTGAATACTATATAGGCTTTTCCGCTCATCAGTTCCGTCCAGTCCTGGATAAATTCTCCGGTAACCCACGATCCGTCGGGTATCGGGAACATTGAATCCCCTTTCAACTGGAAAGTCCGGTACTTTCTTTTATCCGAAAGAAACGGCAGATGGAACACCGGAAGCTCTCCAATGTATTCCGGATCGGCATACCCGGTAGTGTATCCTGCCTTTGCCTTTTCCGTAACCAGTTCTATGTTCTCCCTGTTGCCCGAATTGACTGTAGTGGCAAGCACCCGCAGGTTGCTTCCCTTCACATAGGCATCGTATCCTCTTTCGAGCTCACCAAGCTGGCTCTCCGACAGTCTTGCAATATCGATCTTTAGAAGGGTATCGATCGACATGTTGAAATATCCCGAAAATGAAACGAGTACATCTATTCCGGGCTGGGCCACGCCGTTCTCATAACCGCTAAGGGTTGAACGCTTAAGGTCAAGGGCCGCAGCAACATCATCCTGGGTGCGCCCCTTCCTTTTTCTTAAAAATTTTATGTTGGATGGGAAGTACATGAAAAAAATTGATTATATTGTAATCATAACTTTGATTAATTTCTAATCAAAAGTAAGATATGTTTATGAGAAATGCAAATATTTTAAAGAAAGTTTCTCATTTATAATTGTTAGTCGAACCGGGTATTCAATAATTACAGTCATTTTACCATGTTCATTGCAGGCAATACGGAAAGATCTGTTCTCCATCTCGATATGGATACGTTTTTCGTATCGGTTGAGAGGCTTCGCAACAGCAGTCTTACCGGCAGGCCAGTCATCATCGGCGGCATATCGGACAGGAGTGTCGTATCGAGCTGCAGCTATGAAGCACGTAAATATGGTGTCAGTTCGGCAATGCCGATGAAGATGGCCAGAAGCCTTTGCCCCGATGCAATAATAATCAGGGGCGACATGGAGGCATACAGCAACTATTCGCATATGGTAACGGATATAATTGCCGAACGATCGCCCATTTATGAAAAAGCATCAATCGATGAGCACTATATCGACCTGACGGGCATGGACCGCTTTTACGGGTGCTATAAATGGTCGCACGAGCTCAGGCAGCGTATTATAAAGGAGACCGGTCTGCCGATATCGATCGGACTTTCGGTCAACAAGACAGTATCGAAGATAGCGGCAGGGGAAGCAAAGCCCAACGGAGAGAAGGAAGTGTCAGTGGAGAAGGTTCACCCCTTTCTCGATCCGCTGTCGATAAGCAAGATACCCATGGTCGGGCAGAAGACTTACCACACCCTCCGCTCGATGGGCATCGCTACAATATACACCCTGAGGAACATTCCGGCCGAAATGCTTGAAACGCTCATGGGCAGGAACGGCATGGAAATATGGAAACGCGCCAACGGAATCGACTCCACTCCCGTAATGAGCTACTCGGAGCAGAAATCGATAAGCACCGAGCATACCTTCGATAAGGACACCACCGACATGATCAGGCTGAACCAGCTTCTTTCCGGCATGGTTGAGAAGATAGCATACGATCTCAGAAAACAGGAGAAGCTCACTTCCTGCGTGACTGTAAAAATAAGATATTCAAACTTTGACACCCACACCCTTCAGAAAAGGATACCATACACCTCTTTCGACCATGTCCTTTCAGGAGTTGCCAAAGAGCTTTTCGGCAGACTTTACCAGCGGCGGATGCTCATAAGGCTGATAGGCGTCAGATTCAGCCATATGGTAAGGGGTGTTCAACAACTCGACATGTTCGATGACACTCCTGAAAAGGTCAACCTTTACCTGGCCATGGACAATATCCGTAACCGCTTCGGCCGCGATGCTGTGCGCCGGGCCGTCGGAGTAATGACAGCCTCTGAAAGGGAGAAAAAAGCCATAAGGCAACTGGAGAATGCCATCAACGAACAGAAAATGATGGAGGAGAGACTGAAAAAATACATGATGTATGGACATTAAGGCGTGAAGGCAAAAAGGCATAAAGGCGTAAAGGCATTATGGGGCGTGAAGGTATGAGCCGTCAAACCTTTCTTAAAATGTATATAAACTGTCATTCATATTACAGCCTTCGCTATGGGATGATGTCCGTCGAACAGCTCGTTCTTAAAGCTGTTGAAGCCGGCGAGGACTGTATTGCAATGACCGACATAAACAACTCGACAGGGATTCCCGAATTTGCCGGAGAATGCATTAAAAACGGCATAAAGCCTGTTGCCGGCATAGAGTTCAGAAATGACAATGACCTGCTGTATATCTGCATTGCCCGTAACAATGAAGGACTGAGGGAACTTAACGAGTTCCTGTCAGCACACAACTTCGACAAGACTCCCCTGCCCTTCCCCTCGCCTGAATTTTCAAATGCCTACTCCGTCTACCCCCTTTCCGGCATCCCCGAAAGGCCCTTGCTCGATAATGAACGTATCGGAATAAGACCTTCAGAGATCAACAGGCTGGTGACATTGCCGGGATCAGTCTCCAGAAACTACATGGTGCTTCTCCAGCCTGTTACATTTGCAGTGGAAGATGACATCTTTATCCATAAAAGCCTGCGGGCAGTCGACAACAACATACTTCTGAGCCATCTGAAACCGTCCCAGTGCGGCAGGGAGGATGAATTCTTCATGCCTCCCGAAAAAAAGAGTCGACTGATACGCGAACACGAATGGCTGATTAAGAATACCGAAAAGCTGATGAGCGACTGTTCCCTGAACTTCGACCTTACCACACTAAAGAATAAGAAAGTCTTCTCTGCAAGCAGGTACGACGACAGGCTTCTGCTTGAGAAGCTGGCATGGGACGGCATGCTGTACAGGTACGGCAGGCATAATGCTGAAGCAGAAAGGAGAATAAGGCATGAACTTGAAATCATCGACAAGCTTGGCTTTTCGGCCTATTTTCTGATAACCTGGGATATTGTAAGGTATTCAATGTCGAGGGGATTCTATCATGTGGGACGCGGCAGCGGAGCAAATTCAATCATAGCATACTGCCTTAAAATTACAAACGTTGATCCCATTGATCTGAACCTTTACTTCGAGAGATTCATAAACCCAAAAAGAAGCAGTCCTCCCGACTTCGACATCGATTATTCGTGGAAAGAGAGAGATGAGGTCATAGACTATATTTTCAAGAGGTACGGAAGAAAGCATACCTCCCTGCTGGGCACAATCAGCACATTCAGGGGCAAGTCGATAGTGCGTGAACTGGGAAAGGTCCACGGGCTTCCAAAAGAGGAGATCGACAACCTGATCGACAATCCGGCTTCGGAGACCAACAGGAACGAAATATCCGGACTGATCTTTTCTACCGGGCTCAGGATAGCAGATTTTCCGAATATGAGAAGTATCCATGCCGGTGGAATCCTTATCTCGGAGGAGCCCATAACCTGCTACACTGCGCTCGATATGCCGCCCAAAGGATTTCCGGTGACGCAATGGGACATGTACACGGCTGAGGAAATCGGGTTTGAAAAACTTGATATCCTGAGCCAGCGCGGGATAGGCCATATACGGGAGAGCGCCGAGATAATACTGAGAAACAGATCATTAGATATTGATGTTCATGCTATCCAGAAATTCAAGAACGACCCGAAGGTGATGGACCATCTGAGGAGAGGAGACACCAAAGGCTGTTTCTATATTGAGAGTCCGTCGATGAGGGGTCTGCTTCAGAAGCTCCGCTGCGACAATTACCCCGTCCTTGTGGCGGCAAGCTCGATAATCAGACCGGGAGTTGCCCGTTCAGGAATGATGAGGGAATACATACACAGATTCCATAACCCCGGTAAGTTTGATTATATCCACCCTGTAATGAAGGAGCAGCTGGAAGAGACATTCGGCGTAATGGTTTACCAGGAGGATGTCCTTAAGGTTTGTCATCATTTTGCCGGCCTCGACCTTTCCGATGCCGACACACTCAGGCGGGCAATGAGCGGAAAGCACAGGTCGAAGCAGGAAATGCAGAAGATAGTAGACAGGTTCTTCAACAACTGCCGTGAAAAGGGGTACAGCGAAGAAATAACCCATGAGGTGTGGAGGCAGATCGAATCGTTCGCAGGGTATTCTTTCTCAAAGGCCCACTCGGCATCCTATGCAGTAGAGAGCTTTCAGAGCCTTTACCTGAAGGCTCATTTTCCCCTCGAGTTCATGGTGGCGGTGATAAATAATTTCGGCGGTTTTTACCGGACATGGGTATACGTTCATGAAGCCCGAAGATGCGGTGCAGCCATTCATCCTCCGTGTGTAAACAAAAGCACTTACAAAACAACAATTTACGGATCAGATGTGTACCTTGGTTTCATTCATATTCAGAGCATTGAGGAGAAACTTGCCAGGGCGGTTGAGGTAATCCGAAATGAAGGAGGGCCATTCACAAGTCTCAATGATTTCGTGGAAAGAGTTGGTCCCGGACTTGAACAGCTGATTCTGCTGATCCGGACGGGAGCGTTCAGATTCACCGGAAAGAAGAAAGCAGTGCTGCTGTGGGAGGCCCATATGGCAATCAACGGGACCAGGCATGAAAATATCCGCCCTCTTTTTTCGCAGCCGGTCCGCAGTTTTGACCTCCCCGACCTTTTACACGACAGCCTCGATGATGCTTACGACGAGATCGAGCTTATAGGTTTTCCCATTTCAATAAGCTGGTTCGACATGCTCGAAACATCATTCAGGGGTGAAATCCAGGCAAACGATATGCTCAGCCATTGCGGGAAAAAAGTCAGGATGGTGGGGCACCTTGTCAATATCAAATACATTAAAACTAAAAAGGGGGAATGGATGAATTTCGGATGTTTTATCGATCCAGAAGGAAATTTCTTCGACACCACTCATTTCTCACAGTCGCTCAGCAATTATCCATTCAAGGGAAGCGGAACCTATCTTATCCTCGGAAAGGTTGTGGAAGAGTTCGGTTATCCCTCTCTCGAAGTCGAAAAGCTTGCAAAGCTTCCCGTTAAACCAGACAAGAGATACTGATTCATGTCATGGGGACCCCTCCCCGCGGCATAATGTCATCACCTGAAGATCCCTTGAAGATCGAAGCATCCGAGGCCACCGACATGTGCCTGAATCCCAGAAACCAGAAGTAGATAAACAGGGGAATGAAGATTGCGAGGAAAACCGGAGAATTGGCCATCAGCAGAAAATCATACAGTCCGTGAAACACGAATGGAAGGAAGAAGGCAAGCATGAGATATATCCCCCGGTACTTAGGATAGAATTTTGCCATTCCGAAATAGTAACCCATAACAACGCCAAACAGTGCATGAGCCGGAACGGCGGTGAGCGCTCTTACTATTCCGACGGAATACCCGCCGGACATGACATAGATAATATTCTCTATGCCGGCAAATCCCAGCGAAATGTACACTGCGTACACTATACCATCAAACCGTTCATTGAAATGCCTGCTCTTCCAGAAAAAGAACAGAAAGGCAAGGTATTTTATTCCTTCTTCGGTCAGGCCAGCCACAACAAAGGCTACATAAGCCGCATTCGAAATACCTTCGAGATTCTCCGACGGAACTTGCAGAAGTTTCTCAATAAATACTACAGGTAACACAATTATAACACCTGCCAGCAAGGCTTTTAAAAGAATGAGTAATGGCTCCTTTTCATACTTGTCCCTGCTGTAGATATAGAATGCAATGATCAGTATTGGTGCGAGCGCAATAAATAAAAGATTGTTGAACATGGGGATTTTCAGTTTAGGTTTGGTTTTCCGGGCGTAAGAATCCGCTTTCAGTCGCTGGTCTGTCTTGATACCTTCATTATTCCCTTTATCGACTGTATCTTGCGGATAATACCATAAAGAATATCATTATTTGGAACCATGATGCTCAGGGTGCCTTCAGAAAAGCCATCTTCTATTTTGTAACTGAAGCTTCTGACAGTCACGTTGTAACCTGCAATTACATCGGCAATTTTGTTTCCGATACCAATATCCTCTATTCCCGTCACTTTGATCAGGGCATTGAATGTCGGTGCCCCCTTCGCTTTGGTCCACCGGGCGCTCACAACCCTGTAAGGATATCGTGCTATAAGGTTATGGGCATTGGGACAGCTTGTCCGGTGGATTTTAATCCCCTCCGAGATTGTTACAAAGCCGAAAATTGGATCCCCAAAGACAGGATTGCAGCATCTGGAAAGCTTGTAATCAAGACCGTCAACCTTTTCTTCTATAACCAGGTAATCAGAATAGAATGAAGTATCGGTTTCCTTCACTTCTTTTTCCGGAAGCACAGGGGACTGGACAGCAGGATGATCATCTTTTTCTCCTCTGAGAAGGACCTCCTTTATTTCAAGCAGGTCGAGCTTGCCCGATTCAATGCTGCAGTAAAGGTCCTGAGCGTTTTTGAACTCATAATGATTAATGATTTTCTGGATGACCGAATCGCCATAGTTAAGTTTCCAGTTCTTGAGCCGGCGCATCAATATCTCTTTTCCTTCAGCGGCCGATTTTATCCTTTCCTCTCCCAGGGCTTGTTTGATTTTTGTCTTTGCCTTACTCGTAACCACAAAGGACAGCCAGTCCTGTTTGGGTTTCTGATTTTTTGAACGTATGATTGATACATGATCTCCATTCTGCAACTGATACCTGAGGGTCACGTTACGTCCGTTAACCTTACCTCCCACGCAGGATGCGCCGACAGCTGTATGAATGTCGAAGGCAAAATCGAGAAGCGTTGATCCGGCAGGCAGCTGGCGAAGGTCGCCTTTCGGAGTGAAAACAAAAACCTCATCGGTATACAGCCCCGACCTTACCTGGTCGAGGAAGGCATCCTCTTCTTTTTCAGTCGATTCAAGAATTTCCCTCATTTTGGTGAGCCAGACATCCAGCCCCCCCTCCCCTTTTACACCCTTGTATTTGAAGTGAGCTGCAAGTCCTTTCTCTGCTATCTCGTCCATCCTGGCCGATCTGATCTGCACTTCGACCCATTTTCCCCTCGGTCCCACAACCGTTGTGTGAAGCGATTCATAACCGTTCGACTTGGGAACCGATATCCAGTCGCGCATCCTGCTTGGGTTGGGCTGATAGAGATCAGTCACCACGGAGTAAACTCTCCAGCAGTCAGACTTTTCATTTTCCGGTTCACTGTCGATTATTATCCTTACCGCGAATAAATCGAAGACCTCATCAAAATCCACTCCCTGCTTTTTCATTTTAAGCATTATGGAATAAATCGATTTGGTGCGGCCCTTGATAGTATATTTCAGTCCCAGTTTGTCGAGCTTTTCCTTAAGGGGAGATGAGAACTCCCTAATGAGTTTGTTCCTCGAAGCAGTCGTCTGCCTTATCCTGCTTTCCACATAGTTGTACTGTTCCGGTTCAAGGTATTTTACAGCAATGTCCTCCATTTCCGACTTGATATTGTAATACCCAAGCCGGTGTGCCAGCGGCGCGTATAAAAAATAGGTCTCCGAAGCGATCGGAAGCTTATCCTTTTCCGGGGCATTGTCGAGGTTTCTCATATATTCCAGCCTCTCGACAAGCTTTATAAGTATTACCCGGACATCATCGGCAAGACTCAGCAAAAGTTTTCTGAAGTTCTCCGACTGGTATGAAGCCTGTGTTGAATCGATCCCGGTTATACGGTTAAATCCCTGGAGTATCTCCACCACTTTTTTCCCGAACTCATCTTCGAGTTCCTGGGGCGTTATTGACAATCTTCCGTATGAATCGTGGAGAAGCGCTGTAATTATTGTGGTTGCTCCCAACCCCATTTCACCCGCCACTATTGAAGCAACCGACAAAGCATGCTCAATTTCCGGTTTCCCGGTGAGTATTGATTTTCCCGAGCAGGCCTCAATTGCCAGGTCGAGGGCACGCCTAATTTTTCTGGTGTCGTCCGGTCCCAGAGTGCTGCCTGCCGATTTCAGCAGTGTGCGGTAGTCTCTGTATATTTTCCGGGGCTCATTCATAGTCAGTTACGGGAGAAGGGATTCACCCATGAAAGTAACTAATTATGATGGATTTTCGCAATGTTTAATGCGAAATATATCAAAACCCGCCTGCTGAACAGGCATATCTGAAGATTAATTCTTCTTTTCCTTTCTGTCCATCTTGTCAAGACCTTCAAGCTCTTCAATCCCGATATCATCCGACAACTCTGAGAGACTCTTCATGTCGAGATCCCCCTGGATCGAGATCAGTGTATTGTTGCCCGGTCCGCCGGTGATGACAAGAAGTTCAGAAATCCTGTCGCCATTCTGCCTGATAAGGAATTTAGTCTCATCCTTTCCCTCTTTGACAGCCATAAGTTCCTCATATACTGACAGGTTTAATTTTCCTGTAAGCTCCTTGTAGAAGTTGAGATTCAGGTTCATCAGGGAGTCGCTTACCGATAGAATCCTGATGGACGACAGCCTGTTGATCAGGTCGCTGCCCTCTTTCCCGTCATCCTTTCCGGCAAAGAGACTTAGCAGCTTGCCTGAAATAGAAACTGTGGTAAAGCCCTCCCTCTCCGCGTATTTGTCGAAGAATTCGTCAACTGCTTTGTTCTGCGCATTTACTGCCGCAGTCATGCAGATGGCTATTGTGAAGAATATCATTTTTTTCATGGCTGTCTTTTGTGTTTTGATGTTCATATTCAGTATTTAAACTTTCTTCTTTATTTTGAGTTTATTCCCTGGTTTTGTCTGAATTCCCCAGGGTTTTGAATATTATTTCGAGTGATTTCATGTTGTCTTCTAGCTGTGATGTCGATTTTCCAACGGCATTGAGTGTTCTGCCTGTTTCTTCCTGAAGGGCGGCAAGCTGTCCCAGTGCCTTTGTTCCCTCATTCATTCGGTAGGACACACTGTACAATATCTTCATTGCTTCGGCATAGGCCACTTCGGGATCGCTGTAAGTATCCCGGATATCTGGCCTGCTTTCGAAGAAGAAGTATGCTGCTGCGAGAATCAGCATGGCTGCTGCAACACCTGACAGCATTCTATAAAGACTCCTGCGGCCCGGCACTGCTGTTCGTTTTTCTTCCCTGTCGATTGCATCAATTATCCTAAGTTCAAAGTCTGCTGATGGCTCAGGCACATCCTTATTTGAAACACTACTATAGTATCTGAAAATCTCCTGTTCCTCAAGGAGTTCTTCCGGCACGCCTGTTCCTCCGAAATAATCTTTCAGAAGACGTTCTTCTTCGACAGTACTATTGCCGTCATAGTACTTAGTCAGCAATTGTATTATTTCAGCCGGCTTCATTTTGTCTGTTTCCTGAATTCATCCCTTACGTTCTTTCTTGCCCTTGAAAGACTGACTCTCAAGTTATTAATATTCTGCCCTGTAATTTCCGCGATTTCCTCAAAGCTGAGCTCTTCAATATCTCTCATTCTTATCACCTCACGGTATTGTTCGGGAAGCTCTTCGATTATTCTTATCATGATGTCCGTAGCTTCTTGTCTTTCAATTAGTTCCTGCGGCGACGGGGCCGAATCATACAATCCGGTCATCGCCGTTTCACCGCCCTGGTCAATGAACTTACGCTTTCTCAGCTGATCGATGCAGTAATTTTTTACCATTGTTACTGCCAGAGCTTCAACGCTGGCATATTCATCAAGTTTCATTTTCATCTTCCAAAGTCTGACAAACACCTCTTGTACGGCATCTTCCGATTCCTCCCTGTCCCCAAGAATACGGCAGGCCTGACTATACAGTTTTCTGCCTGATGTAACCACCAGATTATCGAATTCGGTTCTTGTCATTGACAGAGAAGATATTATCCTTCCCGGCAAAGATAGTTACATATTTCTTAAAGTCCCGTAATGGTCAAATTCCGGTGGTCTTTTCTGGCCTCCCGGCTAAAATCCTCTGCCTCTTCAACCGTGATTCTCCCTTTTACCTGCATTATGAAATTATCATCACCGCCTCCGACTAGAAGAAATTCCCTTATTATATTTCCGTCCATCCTTACAAGCATCCTGATGTCCTGGTCCTTCTGCCGCACGCTCATGAATTCCTCATAATTCCTTAAATCCCTGTCGCGTTTTATCAAATCCATAAAATTGGTCCGGTTACTCTCCTTTTCTTCCGGGATCAGTATCCTGACTGAAGTCACTTCATTGGGCCAGACTCTCTTGCTACTGCTATCATCATCCGAACTTAATTTCTTCAATAAACTGCCTGATATCGTCAGATTAATGAATCCGTTGTCGTCTGAATTCTTCTCAAACAGCTCATCAACTGACCTCTGCCCTGAAAGGGTAGCCGCAATGACTGAAAACAAAATAATTCCAAAAATTCTTTTCATGATTATCCGGTTTTATATTAATAATTGTCTGTTTTACGGATGACGTATGAAGAAGCATTTCATTACAGCATTTCAGAAAAAAAGTGGAAATAAAACAAAGTAGTTTTTTTGCATTAGAATATTTTTCTTCTAACTTTGCACCGCAAATTTATAAGGCTTGTTGATTGGCTTTACCCGCAAGCCGCAATAGTTAAGCCGCAGAAAAAAGTTCTTTAAAACACCAGGCAAAAACAGCCGACCAGGCAGAAGTGTATTTATACATACAAAAAGCCCGGTCTGTTACAATATATGGCCTGATTTAGTAGCTCAGTTGGTAGAGCACATCCCTTTTAAGGATGGGGTCCTGGGTTCGAGCCCCAGCTAGATCACAACAAAAAACCCGGAGAGCATCCGGGTTTTTTGTTTACAGGTTGAATCCTGATATCTCAATATCCGGTTTCTCCCCTCTTGTATCGGAATCCCTGAACTTCATTGTTATCATTTTCTTTTCGCCAGGCATAAGTGATACATAGTTGTCGCTGAAGAATACCGGCAGAATGCGCCTGCCGCTTTCCTTCCCGACAACTTTAAGCCTGACCATCAGGGCAGGTGTATCTGTCGGATTGATAAGTGTTGTAGTGATCAGCCATTCATCCCCGAACCGTTTAATGATTGTGGCATCCTCAATTTTGACAAGAGGAAGCTTGTTGAGAGCCTGATAATTGCCATCCTCCACCCCTCTCCAGTAAAAATTATCCGAAACAACCTTGTCTCCGTCCTTAAGTGACAGCCTTATAAAATGAACCGATGTGAGCCTGTCGGGGAAATCCAGTTTGAAACAATTTACTGTCTCATCCTCCCTGCAATCCACAACAGCTTCCTTTTCCCAGAAGACAGTGCCATCCATATTGATCAGCTGAGCCTTTGCATTAAGGCTTCTCCTGTCGCCGGCATGCAGATTGACCACTTCGATGGTATCATAAACAGGATTCCACTGAATATGCAGGGGTTCGCAAGCTTTCTTGCATCCGAAATACGCTGCTGTGGGATCAAAGTAATAGTCATAGGTCTGCCATACCATCGAAGGCCATGCCGAATGGCTCATCCACAGGAGAAGTCCCTGGCGGTACATGCTCCTTCCTTCGAACATTCCACGGTAACCGTTGTAGTTCATCCATTGTGCAAGTTCAGTGAATCGCTTTGCATTATCAGGCATTCCGAAGCCTGATTCGATCATCTGATTGAAAGATGCGGCTCTCTGGGCGCTTTCAAGACAGTAATCATGAATTCCCCATAGACTGTTCTGAGGCCACAATACCTGCTCAGGAAGGGTTTCTGCAAGGCTCTCATAGTTCATTACATTGGGCATCCCCCTTTCACTATGGAACTTGTTGAAGCCATAAAGAAGGAAATAGTCCCGTACCGGAAGTGCATTGTAGGGCCCGCCTCCGCTTACAACCCCCATTGAAGAATTCGAGATGTAATGGATTCCGGGATGCAGCACAGGGATGATTGCACGCAGCGCGGTATCGAGCACTTCAGGGGGATTACCCTCATTACGTCCGCAGTAGATGCCGATAGAAGGGTGATTACGTATCCTTTTTATAAGATCTTCAGCATTATCCATGAACATTTCAGGATCGTACGGATTCGGACCATCAGCCGGATTTGCCAGCCAGAAGTCCTGCCATACCATTATCCCGTGACGGTCGCATGCTTCATAAAACTCATCGTCACCAGTCTGACCAACCCAGTTGCGGATCATGGTGAAGTTCATATCGGCATGATAGGCGACTGCCGCATCGTATTCCCGTGCACGGTATTCGAGGTTTGATTCGGGAAAACCCCAGTTCCCCCCATGTCCAATAAATCTCCTTCCGTTTACATACAGGTTCAGTATATCGTTTTCTTCACTGAATGTCATCTCGCGGATACCGGCCAGAAAAGACTTCCTGTCTGAGATGCCGCCTTTAACCCTGAATGCAAGTTCAGCCTCATGCAGTGCCTGCCGGCCATAGCCTTTCGGCCACCACAATTCGGGATTTTCAATGACCAGCTCTGTAAACTCAGACGGATCGAATTTTACGGGAAGCTCAGACTTTGGCCCGACAGTTATTTCTTTCTGTACGCTGATCTTTCCAAATTTCCCTGTAAAAGTTCCTGAAACAGTCTGATCGCTGTGGTTTACCAGGGTGGCTTCCATTGTGATCTCAGCCCGGGTTGTATCGGGAAGGTTAAGACCGGTGATCACGAACGGATCATCAACGGTAACGCTGCCGGTGGCATCAAGATGCACATCGTTCCAGATACCGATGTTGCGTCCGCGGATGGTGGGAATCCAGTCCCAGCCTATGGATGCATGATATGTAGGGTTGTCACCCCCAAGAACGCCACCGTTTTTGTCAGCGCTCAGGGCAGTTTGTTCCTTAATCACACCGGGATTGTCGTTCTTATGGATAAGTACGGCAAGGGCATTTTTCTGACCCGTTTTCACAATACCTGTAACGTCAAATCTCGCTGTTGTGAATGCGCCTTCTATTCGTCCGGCTTTATTTCCGTTCACATAAACATCGGCTTTCCAGTTTATCCCGTCAAAATTGAGAAAGATCCTTTCGCCCTTCAGGGATGATGGCACATCGAATTCATTCCTGTACCAGAAATCGGAATTAAAGAACGATTCTGATATCATCAGCTGATTATCGCCGAAGTTTGGATCAGGAATCGCTCCTGCATTGCGGTAGCTGACAAGCACGGTAGCAGGAACTGTGGCAGCGATCCAGGTAGCTGCGTTGAAATTGACTGTCGAGAGCTCCTCTCCGGTCGATTCCACCTCAGAGTATCTCTGTATCTTCCAGTTACCTCCCGACAGGTACATACTGTTATCCCTGGCAGCCGGAGAAGGCTGTGGAACCGGAACCAAACCGCCTAAACCGAAGACCTCAAGTTCGGAGAGAATATAATTCTGATCATTTACCGGAGAATCAAGCAAGAGCTTCACATAACGGGCTTTAACTTCCGGCGACAGCTTAATATCATCAACCGGATCAGCATTCCCGGGCAGTTTAGATATTTCGAGCCAGTTACGGGAGTCATCCGAAACCAGAATGGAGCCGGCTGATGCCTTATTGATCCAATGCAACTTAATATTATCAAAAGCGCTAACGCTTCCAAGATCGACATATAACCATTCCGCCTCTTTTCCGCCGCTCATCCAGGCACTATTGAGATCCTGCGAAGGAGTCATCTTAAGCCTGCCGGTTTCATTATAGAACTCAAGTTCTCCAAATGTCCATGTTTCTGCTGCGGGAGCATTCAGAGAAACCCTGTATGACCTGTATGAAACTGGTTCCTTAAAATCAAATGACAGATCGACAAGACGCTGAGGCCTCGGTGCCCGGAATGCTCCGCCGAATGAAAAAGTGGGACGCGGAGCTGTTGAATCGTTTCCGTACGGACTCATCATGAATGCCCCGAATCCTGTCTGGGGCCTCCTTCTGGCCTGGGTGCTTCTTCTCTGGTTGGTTGATGCCCTCATTATCCTGAACGGATCAGGTCTTTCCCTGCCTGGTATTCCTGCTCCGTTAACAACAATAAGATCAACCCATTTAACACCATCATCTGAACCGGAACATATATACTTAAATCCACCTCTTCCCGCTTCATCAAAATTGACATTTCCCGACAGAGCGATCCTGGTTATTTCCGGAGCATTTCCTTTCCCGAGAAGATCATATCTCAGGTAAATATCATTGCCTTCGATTGAGTAAGTGGTTACTGAGTTATGATCCAGCAACCATTCCCGCTCAATCCGGGGAAGAACGACATTGTTTGTTGAAACAGAAATCACGGTGGGTATTCCGGTTTCAACAACACCATCAGTAACAAGCTGGGCTGTAAGATTATAGTCATAACTTGAAGAGTTCCATGCAGGCCGTAGTAAGGCAAGGTTACGGTAGTTTTCGTTATCGGGTGTGAGTGTGGGAGCAAAATTCTCAGCCGGATTGCCCGGATAGTATCCCGGCTCTTTATTGTATTTTCCTGTCTTGCTGTCACAGCCAATGAAAATCAGCAGGATGAAGAAAAATAAGGAACTTGTGAAAAGGGTTTTACCTTTCATCATAAAAAAATTATACCAGTTGCTTGATTAAAGGAATCTATCTTGAGAGAACGGGAATCTGACGATTAATCGACTCCTCAAGTGAAATAAGAGTTTCGGTTCTCACTATCCCCGCTATATTCTGAATTTTGTCGGTAAGAATATTGCGAAGATGTTCGTTGTCGCGGGTATATACCTTGATGAAAAGAGAATAATTGCCAGTAGTATAATGACATTCAATGATTTCCGGAATTTCCTTGAATTCATCTATTATGTCCCGATAGTGACCCGGGTGGTCAAGAAACACACCTATATATGCACAGGTCTTGAACCCGACTAGTGCAGGATCAACCTTGAATTCCGAGCCCTTTATAACTCCGGTTTTAATAAGCCTCTGGACACGCTGGTGAATAGCAGCACCCGAAACATTGCACTCCCTGGCAACTTCGAGATAAGGAACCCTGGCATTTTTTGTTATGATATCCAGAATCTTCTTATCCAGATTATCAATTTGAACATTTTCAGTCATTATTGAAGATTTAGGTTAAAGAAACAGTGGTATTCTTTTTTTTTAGTTACAAATTTAAAGATATTAAGTAAAATCCCCGCAAGGAATTTAGATTCTTTTAATTGAAAAGTCAGCTGATCTCAGGAATCAGGATCAGAGATGATAATAAAGAGTGTTTTCCTACTTTCTGTTGATCCACCCTATTATTTCGTTGACATCTCCGAATCCCTTGTCTTCAAGGAATTTTTGAATGCCGTCAATGATTGTGATTGTGATATCAGGATTGATGAAGGAGGCGGTTCCAACCTGGATTGCAGAGGCTCCTGCAAGTAGAAATTGAAGTGCATCTTCCGCAGACATTATTCCGCCGATGCCGATTACCGGAATTTTAACAGCATTGGCCGTTTGCCATACCATTCTCAGGGCCACGGGTCTGACCGCCGGTCCGGATAAGCCACCCGTAACAGTTGAAAGAATAGGCTTCATGGCTTTTGTGTCGATTGCCATGCCAAGAAGGGTATTTATCAGAGAAATTGCATCGGCTCCCTCCTCCTCTGAAATCCTGGCAAAATCAGTAATGCTCGTGACATTTGGAGAAAGTTTTACTATCAGGACTCTTGAGTATACTGCCCTTACTGCCTTAATTACTTCCCGTGCCGATGATGGATTGGTTCCAAAAATCATCCCACCCTTCTTCACGTTCGGACATGAAATATTCAATTCAATGGCAGAAATCTTATCGAGCCGGTCAATCCTTTCTGCCAGAGCAATATAGTCATCAATACTGCCTCCATTTACATTCACAATCACGTTTGTATTGTAAGCGGAAACTACAGGATATATTAGGCTCTCGAAATAATCGATTCCCTTATTCTGAAGGCCGACCGCATTAAGCATTCCGGAGGGTGTCTCTGCCATTCTCGGATAAGGATTACCTTCCCGTGGTTCGAGCGTGGTTCCCTTCAGGATTATTCCACCCAGACGCGAAACGTCGATGAAGTCATCGAATTCGGATCCATACCCGAAGGTGCCGGATGCACTCATCACGGGATTTTTAAGGTTGAGTGAGCCTATAGCAACATCCAGTTTTACCATTTCAAATCCTTTGTGTTAAAAACAGGTCCGTCAGTACAGGTGCAAAGATTTCCTTTCACCGTATCAACCACACAGCAAAGACACACACCAAAGCCGCATGCCATAAGATGTTCAAGAGAAACCTCACAAATAATGTCATTTCTCCTGCAGTAACCTGCAACAGCCTTCATCATGGGTTCCGGACCACAGCAGCTTATATGGTCAAAATGACGTTGCTTCAGAATGGAATGATCAGTCAGATAACCCTTTTCTCCTCTGGAACCATCCTCGGTGGTTAGGTAAACTGGACCAATACTTTCATATTCCTCGTACTCGATTACCCGGTCCGAGTCCCTGAATCCAAGGAGAATCTCAGGTTTCAGGCCCATCGATTTCATATGCTTTCCAAGGAATAGCAGTGGCGCAACCCCGCATCCGCCGCCGGCAAGAAGGATGCTTTTATCCCTATCCGGGATGGTGAATGTATTCCCCAGAGGGTACACAATATTCAGTTTTTCGCCCTTTTCTAATCGGGAAAGACGCTCCGTGCCTTTTCCGGCAATCTGGACAAGCATTTTTATTGAGTTGCTCCCGTAATCAACATCATGAATAGATATGGGGCGGCGAAGGAAGGTCTCTGCACTTCCTTGAACTTGCACCTGTAAAAACTGGCCTGGTTTCAGATCCGGTAGTTTATTATTGCCTGTAAGTTCAAGAATGAACAGGTCGTTATTCAGGCTGCGGTTATCCCTTACCGTGAAATATTCTACTCTCTTTGCCATCAGCAGGGTCTTTTCAGCAAAGATAACCATTGGCGCGGTTCCTTAAAAGAAAGGTTAATGTTTAACAGGGAAAAATTCCTCAAAGGTGTTGTCATTATAAAACCAGACTATCCTGATAACTTTCTGGTCAGATAAAGAACTTGCCTCAGTTGATTCTTGCCCTGCAAAGTCAACTGCAGGGGAGCCAGGTTCAGGCAGCCTTTGATTCTCCGGAGCATTTTCGGGTATCACCGGTTTCTGATCAAGATCCATGCCTGCGAAAAGATCGCCCATAATCGGTTCCCTGTACATAGGACCTTTACCAAACAGTAGCCATTCCGTCGACAAAAACGGGTATTTTTCAAGCATTTTTAGTATAAAATCCAGGCTTGGTTTATTTCTTCCCGACAATATATGGGATATACCGGAAGGCTGAACACTAATATCCTCAGCCATTTGCGCTGATGTCTTGTTTTCTCTTCTTAAGAACTCCTGTATCCTGTCTTTCATATCAAAATAATCTGTGTTACAAATGTAATTAATTCATAAATTACATTCATAACTAAATTCAAGTTACATTTGTAATTATATAATCTCACTCTTAATGCCGCCTTTGTTCCGAATACAGATATTTGTTGAAATTACGGATTAAAGCATTATATTATTACTATAGTTTAGATAGATATATTAATGGTAATTAATACTTTAACCCATATTACTAAGAATATCTAAAATATTTTGCAGTCCAATGGTTCATTTATCCGAATCAATACATTGGTTTAATCGCAAATATACCCTGATTTATAGTGTTTTATGATTAATAAATATTATGATGCAATAAAAATTACATTTGTATTAATCTGAACTATTATCCTTTGATTACTGATGTAAATATGTGTAATGAAATTAGTGTTTACATCTGTAAATCGGATGATTTCTCCATTATTACACTCAGATGAAAGTGGAACATTGAAATCCGAAAAATCAATAACAGTCAGAAATTGCATATTTCCTTCCCTCTGCCCGTCAGGTTTAAAATATTCGATTGTGGAAGAGTTGAGAAAATCCAAAATACCTTGCAACCGTATGTGGATTTATCGCAAAGTTTTTTTTCCTTTAGACCTTAAATCATACTTTGATGGCCAATTCAAGATTCCGCCTGTCCCTGCCACTCCATTACCAGATACTGATAATGCTGGTAGCGGGAGGGTTTTTCGGCTATTATTTTTCAGAAATCACGGTTTACACTAACTGGATCGGAGATATTTTTCTGCGGGCGCTCAATATGATAATTGTCCCTCTGATATTTTGTTCCATCACAACAGGAGTGGCCAGTGTAGGCAGCAGCGGCAATCTGGGAAGGCTTGGGATAAAGACCCTGGGGTATTACCTGTTATCATCGCTTGCCGCGATCACAACAGGTTTATTGCTGGTGAACCTCATTAAACCCGGAGTTGGTGCAGATATAGGCTTGGTATCTCCTGTCGAAGGAATTGCAGCAGCGACAGACACTTTTAGCCAGACTCTGATTAAGATCATTCCTACAAACATAATAGACGCCATGGCCCGTGGGCAGATGCTTTCAATCATCTTTTTCGCTATTTTGTTTGGTTTCTTCCTTACCAGAATCAGTGAAAAGCCCCAACAGCTTATAACAGATGTTCTCAACGGGATTCTTGAGGTGATAATGAAAATCACCATGCTCATTATCAGATTCGCCCCTTTTGGCATTTTCAGTATTACAGCCAAAGTAATTGCCCAGCAGGTAATTAACGGTAGCGGAATTAGTGAAATTATAACCAGGCTGGGACTCTATATGGCAACCGTTCTGGCAGGTCTCTTCATTCATGCTTTCTTCACCCTTCCCCTTGCATTGAAATTAATTGGGAAAGTCAATCCCCTGAAGCATATCCGCAATATGGCGACGCCTTTACTAACAGCCTTTTCAACCTCATCCTCAAACGCAACCCTTCCGCTTTCGATGGACGCAGTTGAGAACAATGACGGGGTCTCAAATAAGATTGCCAGCTTTACTCTTCCTCTCGGAGCCACAATTAACATGGACGGTACAGCTCTTTACGAATGTGTTGCCGTGCTTTTCATCGCTCAGGCATACGGAATTGACCTGAGCTTCGGCCAGCAGATGATTGTTGTCTTTACCTCTCTGCTGGCTTCTATCGGAGCTGCCGGGATTCCCATGGCCGGGCTGGTAATGATGGCCGTGGTTCTGAAGGCTGTCGGTTTGCCTTTGGAAGGCATCGGATTGCTGCTTGCTGTGGACCGCATTCTGGATATGTTTCGTACCACCCTAAACGTATTTAGCGATACCTGCGGATCAGTGATCATTGCAAGGACAGAGGGAGAAAAACTTAATATCTGATTGTCTCAGAACATAAAAGAAACCCGGATCTCGGGATTTCCGTAAATTCCGTAGGCATCGCTGTTCAAAGTCCACAGGAATGTCATATTCAACGACGACCGTTCACCCACTTGTTGTCTGATCCCTCCTCCGGCAAGTGCGGTTCCCGCAAGGAATCTGTCCGAATCATAAGGCGGATCCTTGAAAAACGACGACTCAAGGCTTAGCAAATCATATTCGGTGTGAAGGAATAATCCCACATGCAGGCCAAGAGGAATCACATTATCGAGGTCCTGAAGAAACAGATACTCCAGATAGGTTTTTCCTCCGTAGATGAATGTGCTGATTGAGGATAGTTTATAATACTGAAAATCAGGACCTATAGCAATACCTACCCTGGGCAGTACCCATAAACCGATAACCGGCGAAACCTGGATATCGGTATAAGTGCCGAACTGAAGGTTCAGATTTCCCCCGTAAAACAGTCTGTCCTTCAGAGGAGGGACTTCCGGTCGTGTTGTTTGTCCTGAAGCAGGAACCCATGAAGCTGACCCGGTTAAAATCAGCAAAAGCGCAAGGCTTATCTGCCTGATTGACTTATATCTTTTAATGGAGACAAGTTTCATAAAACTATTTTGTAACTTTACATTAAAGGCTCACAAATTAACGAAAAAATCCAATTCACTAACCACAGGATATGAATATCATTGTAAACGGAGGTTCCAGGGGAATAGGCAGGGAAGTTGCACTTCTTTTTGCTGCTGAAAGGGATAACCAGATTATTGTTACCGGGAGGAATGAACAAAGGCTCAGCTTACTGCAGCTTGAATGCTCCCATAAGAATCTGTCAGTAATCCAGACGGATATTTCTGATTTGTCTGGAAAAATTGAAGTTTTAAAGCATCAGATTTACAATCGTTTCAGCAAGGTCGACATACTTATAAACATGGCTGGATACCTTGCAAAAGGAGATTTCCTTGAACTTCCTGAAGAGGACTCCAGAAGTATGATGGAAACCAACTTCTTCGGACCGGCAGCTTTAATAAAGCTTACAGCTCCAATAATGCCGTCCGGATCACACATCGTTAACGTTTCGAGTATGGGAGGGTTTCAGGGAAGCTCGAAATACAGGGGCCTCTCGGTTTACAGTGCCTCAAAAGCGGCTCTCTCATGTCTGGGCGAGTGTCTTGCAGGCGAATTCAGCGAGTTGGGAATAAGCGTCAACTGTCTTGCCCTGGGATCGGTACAGACTGAAATGTTTGAAAACGCTTTCCCGGGTTTTAATGCTCAGATGAATCCTGAAGAAATGGCCGGGTTCATAGTCTGGTTTGCCGCCAACGGCCACAAATTCTTCAACGGCAAGGTCCTTCCGGTTGCCGTAACCAACCCTTAGTATTCAGAAATCCCAATCTTTCCATCCAATGCGAGCAATCCGTTAAAAGCCAGAGCCCTTATCTCATCTTCACCCGGAAAAACCACCACTTTGGCTATGAATCCCACCTTTCTCCTGATCCTTTCAACGTGTGATTCCTCATATGCGAGTCCGCCGGTAAGTATGATTGCATCAACCTCACCATCGAGCACTGCTGCCATGGCTCCTATTTCCCTTGCAATCTGGTAAGCAAGGGCTTCAGTAATCAGAATTGCCTTTTCATCCCCTCCCTCTGCCATTTCACACACCTGTTTGAAATTATTGGTTCCAAGGTATGCCAGCATTCCTCCCTTTCCTGTAATCATCTGTTTCAGCTCATCATACGAATATTTTCCGCTGAAGCAAAGGTCGATCAGCTGCCGTGCAGGCAGACCGCCTGAGCGTTCGGGAGAAAAAGGTCCGTCGCCATGGAGTGCATTATTTACATCCACCACCTTCCCTTTTTTATGTGCTCCCACGCTTACACCGCCACCCATATGTGCCACCACAAGATTCAGCTCCTCATAACTCCTGCCCGCAGCCGAGGCATACAAACGTGAAACAGCCTTCTGGTTGAGGGCATGGAAAATGGAGATACGTTCTATCTCAGGATGACCTGAAATCCTGGCAACCGGAAGAAGCTCATCAACCACCACAGGATCGACGATGAATGCTTTGGCTCCCGGAAGACAAGAAGCTATTTCTGAAGCGATTAGTCCGCCAAGATTGCTTGCATGCTCTCCTCTTACAGCTTCAACCAGGTCGTCTCTGAGTTTCTGATTAACCTCGTATATTCCTGATTCAATTGGTCTTACAACTCCTCCCCTTCCGATTACGGCTGAAATCGAATTTAAATTGACATCTCTGGTGGTAAGCTCCTCCATTATCAGGTCCCTTCTGAAATGGAATTGATCGGCTATCCTTGGGAAGCAGGATAGTTCTTCAGGAGAATGCCGCAATGTTTTTTCAAACAAAATTTCATCCTCTTCGAACAGTGCAAACTTAGTTGAAGTTGAACCGGGGTTGATTGCCAATATTAGCCTCTTAGACATATTGTTATGAATTGAAAATACTCTGTCAGAAAACCTTTGTTCAGGCCATCAGACAGGCAAGCGCGATACAATAGAATTTCGACATCTCGCTTTCGCTCCTCGACATAACTATAACAGGTTTCTCCGTTCCGCGGATCAGTCCCGCCAGCTCACCTCCGGCGAAAAGCATGAGTCCCTTGTAAAATGGATTTGAAGATTCAAGCGAAGGAAAAAGCAGAATATCTGCATCCCCATTGACAGGAGTTTCCACTCCCTTGATCTCAACACTTTTCTTATCGCAAGCAAGAAAAATATCAAGCGGGCCGTCCATTATGCAGTCTGGAAAAAGCCCCTCTTTTGCCATTTTAAGCATAAGCCCGTAATCGTGGTTGCTGGCAAAGTGGCGGTTTGGCTTTTCCGTAGCCGAAACAAGGGCTATTCTGGGCTTCCCTATACCGAACCTCCCGGTCATTTCAGTGGCGTATTTTACCATTGCGATCTTCTGCTCAAGCGATGGCATAGGTATAACAGCTGTATCGCTGATAAACAATAATTTATGATAAGTTGGAATCTGGATCGCACAGACGTAACTGAGGACAGCTCCGGGAATCATTAGTCCATCATTTTTATCCATAACAGCCTTAAGGAATTTATCAGTTCCGACAAGCCCTTTCATAGCGATATCCGCATCGCCCGAGCGGGTCATTCTGATGGCCTGACTGGCTGCTTCAGATTCATCTGGTGATTCCACTATTGAAAAAAGAGAATGATCAATACCAGCCTTTCTGCAGATATTTTTTATCCCGGCTGGCTTACCAATGAGGATGGCATCTATAAGTCCGTAATTTGAAGCTTTGTGGATTGCTCCTATCGTATTGACATCCTGAGCCCAGGCAACAGCAATCCGATGCTTGCGGTGAAACGAAAGCACCCTTTCAACCATCTGGTCCAGTGTGCGGATCATGACACTACTATAGGGTTGATGCTGCGGCAAGCAGTATGCTGTCGTACTTAGCCTGTTCCGAATCTGATCGTGATGTTAGGACAATCGGGACCTTGGCGCCCAGAATCATTGATGCAACCTTAGCCTGAGCAAAGAATACCAGAGACTTATAGAGAACGTTACCCACTTCGATATCAGGCATAAGCAGAAGATCTGTATCTCCGGCCACCTCACTCTTTATTCCCTTATGCTGTGCGCTCTCGAGGCTCACTGCATTATCAAAGGCAAGCGGACCGTCAATAATGCAATTCCGGATCTGTTCCCGCTGGTTCATCTTCGACAGCAGAGCTGCATGAAGAGTTGCTTCCATGTTCTCATTAACCATTTCAACGGCTCCAAGTACTGCCACTTTCGGCATAATATATCCCAGACGGTTAAGGAAAGAAACTGAATTGTTCACTATCGCAATCTTATCCTTGAGATTTGGAGCTATATTCATTGCCACATCTGTAACTCCAATGAGCTTATGGTAGGTTCCAACCTCGAAAAGGGCGATATGGGAAAGCAGACTTCCTGTTCTGAGGCCCCATTCCTTGTTAAGTACAGCCTTCAGAAGGGTTGATGTGCCTACCTTGCCTTTCATGAGAATATCGGCCTGCCGCCCGCTCAACATTCTGACCGATTTTTCGACGGCTTTGTCGATTTCGGGTTCATGTATTATGGAGAGCTCTGAGATATCATAGCCTAATTCAGAACATATACCCCGTATTCCATCGCTGTCGCCGATGAAAACCGGCTCGATGATTCCATCCCTCCATGCCCTCAGAACCGCTCCGAGGGAATGTTGGTCCTGGGCAACGGCAAGAACCAGTTTTCTGACCGGTTTTCCTGTCACGATACCCTTCAGGTCGGACATGTTTCTAAGAACCATAAAAATCGTCGTTTTTAGTTAGTTATTATACGGTATGGCGCTCCACTATATACCTGGTATCCATTGCTATCACCAACTCTTCGTCGGTGGTGACAGTCATCACGGTAGCCTTTGAACCCTCCTTTGAGATAATTTTGTCCATGCCCTTGACTCCGGCATTTGCCTGGCGGTCAAAGTCTATACCCAGGGCTTCCATATCGGAACAGATCATTGCTCTCATTTTATGATCATTCTCTCCCACTCCTCCCGTAAAAACAAGCAGGTCGAGTCCGTTAAGGACAGCATAATAGGAACCAATGAACTTTCTAACCTTGTAGGCATACATGTTAAGTGCGAGGAGTGCCTTTTCATTTCCTTCGGCAGCAGCCAGCTCCAGGTCACGCATATCAGACGAAAGACCCGATATTCCTGCAACTCCGCTCTTCTTGTTGATCAGGTTATTAACTCCGGTCACATTCAGATGTTCCTTGTCCGCAATAAATATCAGAACCCCGGCATCGATCTCGCCTGTCCTGGTACCCATTATAAGCCCGTCGACCGGTGTGAATCCCATTGAGGTATCTATCGACCTGCCGTTCTGAATAGCAGTAATTGAAGCCCCGTTACCCAGATGGCATGTAATGATCTTCAGCTTTTTAACATCCTTGCCAAGCAATCCGGCAGCTTTTGTTGCAACGAATTTATGACTTGTGCCATGGTACCCGTATTTTCTAATCTTGTATTTTTCATAATACTCGTACGGGAGTGCATACATAAATGCATAATCAGGCATTGTCTGATGAAACGAGGTGTCGAACACTGCAACCTGTGGTACTCCGGGAATAAGTTTCTCTACCGACAGAATTCCCTTGAGGTTAGCCGGATTATGAAGCGGTGCAAGCTCACTGTTGATTTCAACCTGCTTCTTAACCTCATTGTCGATAAGAACGCTCTCCTTATAACTCTCTCCGCCGTTCACAACGCGGTGACCAACCGCCTTTATCTCCGTAACATCCTTTATGACTCCGCGTTTGGGATCGGTAAGCACCGACATCACCATATTAATCCCCAGAGTGTGATCAGGAATATCACTTATTACCTTGTATGGTTCTTTGCCAACCGGCTTATGAGTCAGAATACTGTCGTTCAATCCAATACGCTCTACAAGACCTTTTGCAAGAAGCATCTGCGTCGTTTCCGCCATCTCAAACAGCTGATATTTGATCGAGGAGCTGCCGCAATTCAGAACAAGAACAATCATTTTAATGTCTTTATAAATTATAATTAACTAATACTATTTCTTTGCGGCCGCCTGATTTGAGGTAATTGCAATCATACTTACTATATCGCTAACAGAACAACCTCTGGAAAGATCATTTATGGGAGCAGCCATTCCTTGCAGAATGGGGCCAATGGCTTCCGCATTTGCGAGCCGCTGGACCAGTTTATAGGCAATATTCCCGCAATTAAGGTCAGGGAAGATAAGGACATTGGCCTGCCCTGCGATCTGGCTTCCGGGGGCTTTTTTCTGCCCTATGGCAGCAACCAAAGCCGCATCACCCTGGAGTTCACCGTCAATCATCATATCCGGAGCCATTTCTTTTGCTATTCTGGTTGCATTGATAACTTTGTCAACCATCTCATGTCTTGCGCTTCCTTTTGTGGAGAAGCTCAGCAATGCTATTTTAGGCTCGAATCCGCATATTGCCCTCGCGGTCTGCCCTGCCGCCACGGCTATCTCGGCCAGTTCCTTATCTGTCGGGTCGGGATGCACTGCACCATCTGCAAATATAATAACCCCGTTTTCACCGAAACTCTTGTCCTGAAGAATCATTACAAAAGCACCTGAGACTACTGAAATACCTGGGGCAGTCTTGACATACTGAAAAGCGGGGCGCAACACATCGCCTGTGGCATGATCTGCTCCCGAAACCTCTCCGTCGGCATCTCCGTTCTTGATCATCAGCACGCCGAGATAAAGCGGATCTTCAATAAGTTTCGCTGCTTCTTCCCTGGTCAGACCCTTGCTCTTCCTTATCTCGACCATAATATCTATGTAGTGTTCTTTCTTGTCATGAGATTTAGGATCGACTATCACAGCCCGGTCGAGATTCTTTAAGCCGAACCGTTCAGCTTTCGATGCAATATCCTTTGGATCTCCAATAAGAATTATCTGTGCAAGTCCCTCGGCGATAGCTATATCGGCAGCTTTCAGGTTCCTCTCCTCATATCCTTCGGGCAAAACTATGCGTTTATTGAATTTTTTAGCGTTCAGTTTGATTTGTTCAATTAGTTCCATTGTATATCAATAAGTTAAAATTTAACACATAATGCTCTAAAAGTAGAAAAAAAAATCCCTGCTTACCAAGTGTATCAGATGATTATTTTCAGATTGGTTATCAACTAAAAAAAAACCATTAAGAAGTAAACCGTTTCAGGTTAGAAATAAAATCATTTTTTAAATTTGCGGATCAAAAATGTAATTTACATGGAGTTTCCGGTTGAAAAATTTAATTCGCTCAGAGCTTCTCTGGAGGGCGATCTCAAATACGACAAGGTAAGCAGGGTAATTTATTCCACAGATGCATCGGATTACAGGGAAGAGCCGGTTGCAGTAGCCTGGCCGCTTAATGCGACTGATATTAAGAAAATTCTCTGTTTTGCATCCCGGGAGAAAATCGGGGTCACCCTGCGGGCGGCCGGAACGTCGCTGGCAGGACAAGTTGTGAGTTCCGGAATAATAGTGGATATCTCAAGGTATATGAACAGGATCCTCGAGATTAACAGGGAGGAGCACTGGGTAAGGGTTGAACCCGGAGTCGTTCTTGACGAACTGAACATGTACCTGAAGCCGTTCGGGCTCTTTTTCGGCCCCGAAACCTCTACTTCCAGCAGATGCAACATGGGCGGGATGCTGGGAAATAATTCATGCGGCTCCCACTCTCTTGTCTATGGATCTACCAGAGATCACACACTGGAGATAAAGGCTATCCTCAGCGACGGAAGTGAGGTTACCTTCGGTTCTGCAGACAGGGAAACCTTTGAAAGGAAATGTAACTGCGACGATCTGGAAGGCACTATATACAGACATATAAGGGATATGCTGAGCAATCCCGCCAATCAGGAATCAATAAGAGAGGGGTATCCTGATCCGCTGATACCCAGGAGGAACACCGGCTATGCCCTTGATCTGCTGCTCGATTCAGAGGTATTTGACAGCACTTCTGATAAACATTTCAATTTCTGCAAGCTGCTGGCCGGATCTGAAGGCACACTTGCTGTTACTACCGAAATCAAGCTCAATGCAGTTCCTCTTCCTCCTGCATTCAAAACACTTGTCTGCGTTCATCACAAGCACAGAGAGGAAGCATTCAGGGCCAATCTGGTTGCCCTGAAATACAAACCCACAGCCGTTGAACTTACCGACGACAGGATACTTGAGCTCACAAAGGAAAACCTGAGCCAGCGCAACAACCGTTTCTTCATTGAAGGTGACCCGGGCGCCATTATGATGGTTGAATTCGCCAGGAACACTAAGGAAGATGTGGAATCAGTAACATCGGAGATGATCAACGCACTCCGGACTGAAGGGTACGGATATGCCTACCCTGTTCTGAGAGGCAGCGATATGTCTAAGGCATGGGAACTTCGGAAGGCCGGACTTGGTGTTCTCGGTAATATGAAGGGTGATGGCAGAACTGTCTCACTGATTGAGGACACCTCGGTAAGGGTCGAAGATCTTCCGGCATATATGGATGATTTTGCTAAGCTTCTGGCCGCTCACGGCAAAGATTCGGTATATCATGCCCACATTGGAACAGGGGAACTGCATATCCGTCCTGTTCTCAATCTCAAAGATCCGGCGGATGTGGAGCTTTTCAGGACTATCGGCCTCGAAACGGCACAGCTCGTGAAGAAATACAGGGGCTCACTCAGCGGTGAACATGGCGACGGCAGACTGAGGGGAGAATTTATTCCACTCATACTCGGAGAAGAAAACTACAGGCTCCTCAAAGACCTTAAAGCTACGTGGGACCCCGAAAACATCCTGAATCCGGGCAAAATTGTCGATACCCCCCTGATGAACACCTTCCTGAGGTACGAGCCCGGTACAATTACTCCGCAGCTTGAGACCATCTATGATTTTTCATCCACCGACGGAATTATAAGAGCCGCTGAAAAGTGCAACGGATCAGGCGATTGCCGCAAATCGCTGCTTATCGGAGGGACAATGTGCCCAACCTTCATGGTAACGATGGACGAAGACAAGTGCACCAGGGCAAGGGCAAACATACTGCGCGAATTCCTCAGCCTAAAGAATGGTGACCCATGGGATCACAAGGAGATCTATGATATTCTCGACCTGTGTGTCGGATGCAAGGGATGCAAGGCTGAATGTCCTTCGGGCGTCGATATAGCGAAGCTTAAATCGGAGTTCCTCCAGCACTGGTACGACAGACACGGTATCCCGCTGCGGACAAGGCTTATAGCCTACATCACCACCTTTAACCAGATTGGTTCGCTGGTACCTGCAATCTACAATTTCTTCCTGAAGAACAAGCTGTTTTCGGGACTGCTCAAAAAGACCATTGGATTTGCCGGTGAAAGGTCCATCCCTCTCCTTTTCAGGACCACACTCAGAAAGTGGCTGAGGCTTAACCTTGAATCGCTGAATCCCTCAAATCCCGCAGGAAAAGTCTGCCTATTCATCGATGAATTCACCAATTACAACGATACGGAAGCCGGTATAGCAGCTGTAAGACTCCTTACCTCGCTTAATTACAGGGTTATCACCGCGCAGCACGACCTCAGTGCAAGGACATTCATTTCGAAGGGCTTACTCAGAAAGGCAAAAAAGATTGCAATCAGCAATATCAATGTATTTTCAGATATCATAAATGATGAAATCCCTCTTGTGGGCATAGAACCCTCGGCAATTCTGGGCTTCCGCGATGAGTATCCCGATCTTGCCGGAGCCGGATTAAAGGAAAAAGCACTTAAAATAGCAAAGAACTGCTATATGGTAGACGAATTCATCTCCAGGGAATTCAAGGCCGGCAGAATAAAAAGCGAATCATTTACAGATAAAAGCCTCAACATTCTCCTTCATGCCCACTGTCAGCAGAAAGCCATCTCATCGTCGGCCTGTTCGATTGAAATGCTTTCGATACCTGCAAATTACAAGGTCACGGAGATACCTTCAGGATGCTGCGGAATGGCCGGCTCTTTCGGATATGAGAAGGAACATTTCGAACTTTCCAACAAGATAGGAGAACTTGTTCTTTTCCCCGAGATCAGGAACAGCGATAGCGAAGTGCAGATTGCCGCACCGGGAACAAGCTGCAGGCATCACATTAAGGACGGAACGGGAAGAACGGCCAAACCACCTGTGGTTTTGCTGTACGAAGCGTTAAGGAATTAGATTGCTAAAGGTGTATAGTGAAATTATCCGCATCACCGGCTGCGGGGAATTTATTGCGGAATTCAGTCAGTTCGTCAATATTGATTTCGCATGATACAATGCATTCGCGGTACATCTCTCCGGAGGCGATTATCTCTCCTTTTGGTCCGATCATCATCGTATCGCCTGAGTATTTTATATCCATGCCGTCAGTGCCCGTGCGATTGATCCCTGCAACAAAGCATTGATTTTCAATAGCTCTTGCCTTAAGAAGAGTTAGCCATACATCCCTGCGGGCTTCAGGCCAGTTTGCCGAGTTAATGAGAAGGTCATAATCGTTCCTGTTACGGCTCCAGACGGGGAAGCGCAGGTCGTAGCAGACATTTGGACAGATCCTTACCCCCCCGTACTCAAAGACTACTCTTTTGGAGCCCGGGGTATAATTCACCTCCACGCCAGCCTGGGCAAACAAATGCCTTTTATCGTAGCTGAAACTCTCGCCGTCAGGAGAAATGAACACCCACCTGTTAAAAAGCTTTCCTCCTTCAGAAACCATGTAGCTTCCTGCAACAGCGGATCCCTTTTCCCTGGATGTCTTCCGCATCCAATCAAAGGTAAGCGACCGGGGTTCCTCGGCGAGTATATCCGCTGCCGTTGAGAAACCGGTATTGAACATCTCGGGAAGTATCACCAGGTCAGTCCCTTCAGGCACTCCACCCAGTATATCCGAAAGCCTTTCAAAGTTACCCTGCTTGTTTTCCCACAGGATGTCAAATTGAATCAGAGATATTTTCATGTCAGTTAATTTGGCTGCTGTAAAAATAAAGCATTAAAATGTAAGTTAAACCAGAACCAGATATTTACCACGGATTGCACGGAATTCACAGATAAAATCACGGATTTTATTATTTGAGACAATCCGTGTATTATCCGTGCTCTCCGTGAAATCAGTGGTTAAACCAGAAACAAATATTTTTAATTGATCGCATGGTTACGAAATTATTCGTATTAATTATTCCGAAAAATTTCGGAACAATATTTCTTGATTTGCTGTCTTTTCCTATGCCTTGTGCCGTGAGTCCTGCGCCTTGTGTCATGATTCCCCCACAAAAAAAATTCACATTTCCTGTCACGTTTCGCAAACATGATACGTACATGTAGTTGTAAGCAATAATGAGAAAGCTTCTATTCGATAAGGATTGTGAAATTTTGAAAACGCAATTACGCAACTTATTATTTAAGCTTTCATCTTAAATAAAAGATTAAATCATGAATAAGACATTGCTGACTTTATTTTTAACCGGAGTCTTAATATCCTGTAATAAAAGTGATGATAATACAAATTGTGACTTAATTGGTTCATGGAAATTAATCGAGGTTTTAATTGATCCAGGTGATGGAAGCGGGACTTTTCATAGTGTTTCGAGCGAAAAAATACTGGAATTTCGACCTGATGGAACTGTATGGTCAAATGGATCAATATGTGATATGTCAATTGAATCAGCTTCTTCAAGTTCCGGAACATATTCGCTTTCTGACTCGACCATAAATTCATCTGGCTGTCCAGATACTCCTATAAAGATTAGATTTCATAAAGTTGGATCAACATTGACAGTAAGTTACCCTTGCGATGAGGCTTGCATTTCCAAATACGTGAAAAAATAAAACAGATATTAATAACCTAATCCAGTACTTATTTACATATAACGACATGAAGAAAAATCTTGCATTAATTCTGTCCGGACTGGCAATTCTCCTCATTGCCGTCTCATGCTCAAAGGAAAACAATGAAGAACCCGACCTGACACCCAAAAACATTGAACTCTCTGCTGCAGCACCTGTCGCTATTCAGAGCAGCAATGAATTCGGCATAAAGCTTTTTACAAAGGTGACTGAATCGGAAAACAAGAATCTGATGCTTTCGCCCCTCAGCGCAAGCACTGCCCTTACAATGCTTCTCAACGGCTGCGGCGGAGATACCTATTCACAGTTGCATGGCACACTTAAATATCCTTCAGGGATGACGATTTCCGAAATCAATGAGGCTTACCAGAGCCTTGTCGGCCAGTTGCTCATAATCGACCCGAAGGTACAGCTAGCTCTTGCAAACGCGATCTTCTACCGCAACGGATTCAATGTAAAACCGCCATTCCTTGCCACCATGAGCGATGATTACAAGGCAACTGTCAAGGGACTTGACTTTGCCGCCCCTGCAGCCCTCACCACGATCAATAAGTGGGCCAGCGACAATACCAATGGAAAAATACCTGAAGTGTTAAGTGAGATTTCCGGGGATGCAGTCATGTTCATCATGAATGCCCTCTATTTCAACGGCGACTGGAGCTACCAGTTTGACAAGTCCCTGACTGATGAGCTACCTTTCCATCCCGATGGCGGTAACACGACCGATGTCACCACAATGAAGGGTGAGGTGGGTTCGAAGGTTGCCTACGGCAATGGATTCAGGGCAATTGAAATGCCATACGGCCAGACCAACTTCACCATGGTTGTGATAGTGCCGGATGAAACCCTCAGTGCCCTTTATCCTTCTTTTACCTACCAGGTCTGGGATCAGCTTACTGCTGACCTCGACACGCATACTGAGTTCGGCAAAACAATAGTAACTATGCCAAAATTCAAGTTTTCCTACGAGAAATACCTTAATGATCAGCTGATAAGTATGGGTATGGTTGATGCTTTCAGCCCCGGAAGTGCTGATCTTTCAGGTATCTCCGACAGTCAGATATATGTCAGCTTTGTCAAACAGAACACTTTCGTCGAGGTTGATGAGGAAGGAACGGAAGCTGCGGCAGTGACAACAGTCGCAATATATGATTCATATGTGCCATCCCAGCCACAGCAATTTATTGTCGACAAGTCATTCATTTTTGCCATAAGAGAGCGTATGACAAATTCACTGCTGTTCATTGGACAGGTTTTGAATCCCCTTGAATAAAGAAAGCTACGAAGTGCGAAGCTGGCAGAACCAGTCTTTCGTCTTGTGTCTTGCGTCTTGCGTCTTGCGTCTTTCACCTTGCGTCTTGCGCCTTGCGTCATGATCCCCCCGAAAAAAACTTCCCCTTTCCTGTCACGTTTCGCAATTATGATTCGTATATGTTAAGGTATGAATAACCTAATCCAGTACTTATTTACATATAACGACATGAAGAAAAATCTTGCATTAATTCTGTCCGGACTGGCAATTCTCCTCATTGCCGTCTCCTGTTCAAAGGAAAACAATGAAGAACCCGACCTGACACCCAAAAACATTGAACTCTCTGCTGCAGCACCTGTCGCTATTCAGAGCAGCAATGAGTTTGGCATAGAGCTTTTTACAAAGGTGACTGAATCGGAAAACAAGAATCTGATGCTTTCGCCCCTCAGCGCAAGCACTGCCCTTACAATGCTTCTCAACGGCTGCGGCGGAGATACTTACTCACAACTGCAGGGTACACTTAAATATCCTTCCGGGATGACGATTTCCGAAATCAACGAGGCTTACCAGAGCCTTGTCGGCCAGTTGCTCATAATCGACCCGAAGGTACAGCTAGCTCTTGCAAACGCGATCTTCTACCGCAACGGATTCAATGTAAAACCGCCATTCCTTGCCACCATGAGCGATGATTACAAGGCAACTGTCAAGGGACTTGACTTTGCCGCCCCTGCAGCCCTCACCACGATCAATAAGTGGGCCAGCGACAATACCAATGGAAAAATACCTGAAGTGTTAAGTGAGATTTCCGGGGATGCAGTCATGTTCATCATGAACGCCCTCTATTTCAACGGCGACTGGAGCTACCAGTTTGACAAGTCCCTGACTGATGAGCTACCTTTCCATCCCGATGGCGGCAGCACGACCGATGTCACCACAATGAAGGGTGAGGTGGGTTCGAAGGTTGCCTACGGCAATGGATTCAGGGCAATTGAAATGCCTTACGGCCAGACCAACTTCACCATGGTTGTGATAGTGCCGGATGAAACCCTCAGTGCCCTTTATCCTTCTTTTACCTACCAGGTCTGGGATCAGCTTACTACTGAACTCGACACGCATACTGAGTTCGGCAAAACAATAGTAACTATGCCAAAATTCAAGTTTTCCTACGAGAAATTCCTTAATGACCAGCTGATAAGTATGGGTATGGTTGATGCTTTCAGCGAGTTTGGGGCAGATCTTTCAGGAATCTCCGACAGTCAGATATTCGTCAGCTTCGTGAAGCAGAACACTTTCGTGGAGGTGGATGAGGAGGGTACGGAGGCTGCAGCAGTAACAACAATAGGAATAAATACAACAAGTGCAGGCGATCCCAAGCCATATCAATTCGTTATCGACAAGTCATTCATCTTTGCAATACGTGAACGGACGACAAATACCCTGCTGTTCATTGGGCAGGTTGTGAAACCTGAACAGGAATAGACTATGAAAAGGGCACAGGGCACACGTGTCCACCGTAGCTTTAGCGAAGGTGGAGGGCGCAGGGCACAGGGCGCAGGGCACAGGGCCCAGGGCGTAGGGCGAAGGGCACAGGGCGAAGGGCACAGAAAACTCTTCCTCATATTGGTCTTGTGTGCTGCTGTAATTTTCTCGTCAGGCTGCAGCAAGGATGATTTTCCCGTAACCGAAGATAAAGATGCTGTCGGCGAAATTCAGCTGAACACTCTGTTTAATATAAAGGAGATATCCGATGGTTTCATAGTTTCGGGAATCTGTGATTCAAAAATCAGAATCTCGAAACTGGATGTGAATTTCAACACGATCTGGAGCAAAGATGATTTTGAATGGGGCAAAATATTCTCAGATGGCGGCTGGGGCGGTGCTTTTTATTCGGTTGATATAGTAAATGCAGTTGAAAAGGGAAATGGCAATATCATCATGTTTTGTTCAATTATGGAAGGTACCGATGTTATGCTCCATTCAGCCCTGATCGTTATGCTTGACAGATCGGGAAAGGAACTTTACAGGAAAGAACTGGATCAGTATATGCTTATCAACGCTTTAGCGACCGATGACGACAAATACATCCTGTTTGGCAGCAGCCTGATCAGGCTGAATTCAGATTTTTCAATAGCATGGGAGAATGATGATCATAATTATGTTTTCTCAGGAGCAAATGCCATTCAGACCGGCGATAATGGATTTGCAGTAACCGGCACCTGGAACAGCCAGCAGGTTCTGCTTCAAAAACTTGACGAAAACGGAATTATCCAGTGGGCAAAAAGCAACTTTAATCCTTATCCTTTCAATGATCTTGGTTACGATTTGCATCAGTCGTCCGACAATGGATTCATCATTACCGGCAGAACCAGAAATATTAATGAACCCTGGGATATGAATTGTTTCATTATCCGGACTGAATCTTCGGGAGATACCATCTGGACAAGGAAATACGGAGAAGGATCGGATGAATGGTTTGAAGAAATCCTATATGCCTCCGATGATGAGTTTGTAATAAGGAAAATTGTTGGCTTTCCCAATGACACTGAGCGGAAGGCGTTTCTGATGAGTATTTCCGGGAACGGTGAAATTTCGGAATCCGGGGAGATAAACATCAATGATAATTTCCTCTATACTTCATCCGGATATTTTATTAAGGCTGAAAGAAAAGGAGACAGGATTAGATCCTTATCCAAAGTACAACTGCATAACCTGTTTGAAAATTAGAAAACCACTTAAACCCATAAATCAATTATGAAAACATCAGTTAGATTATCACTTACAGTCCTGGTCCTGACAGCAGTTCTGTCGTCATGCTCGGACAAGACCGTGGAACGGATCACATACGAGGCAAACGTGCCTGTATACCTGTCGTTCAATGAATTCCGGACCAGCTTCGCAAAGAGTGATCCTGTTGAGATCTCCCGGCCTGGAAAGATTTACTTCAAGGATAACTATCTTTTTGTCAACGAGGTGGGCAAAGGTATCCATGTAATCGACAACTCCGACCCAGCCAATCCCGTAAAAAAGGCATTTTACGAAATAATGGGAAATGTTGATATGGCTATCAGGGGCAACATTCTTTTTGCCGATAGCTATATCGATCTGGTTGCAATCGATATCAGCGATATTGAAGATCCGGTTGAAATTGGCAGGATCGAGAACGTATTTCCTGAGGTTGTTCCTGAAGGAGACGGCTGGTACCCGTATGCCATGGTAGACAAGGCACAGGGCGTGATAGTCGACTGGGAAGTAAGGACGGTCACCGAGGAACACGAGCCCGGAAGCAGCTGGAACGGCTATCTTTACAGGGAAAAATTGACATTTCTGTCAGCAGCTGACGGCGGTGCAAACTGGTCAGCCGGAGCCGGAACAGCTGGCTCAATGGCAAGATTCATGCTGAATGATAACTACCTGTACCTTATTGCGCACCCCTGGATGATGAAGACGGTTGATGTGGCGGAAGCCGGGGAAATGAGTATCGTCGACAGCATTGATGTAGCGCGTAACATGGAAACTCTCTTTCTTCTTGGGGAAAAACTGTTTGTCGGTACAACCACCGGGATGCTGATCTATGATATTGCTGATGCAACAAATCCCGTTCAGATTTCTCATTACGACCATATTACCGCCTGCGATCCGGTAGTTGCCGATGAAAACTATGCCTATGTTACGCTCCGTACAGGCACCAGGTGCTCCAACGGTCAGAACCTGCTGGAGGTAATTGATATTTCTTCAATCACAAATCCTTACCTTGTAAAGTCATATCCTATGTACAACCCACACGGACTAGGTATTGACGGTGATCTCCTCTTTATCTGCGACGGCACGGCCGGGCTGAAAGTCTACGACAAGTCGGATCCTCTTGACATTATAAACAGGAAAATCGCTCATTATCCCGGTTTCTTCACCTATGATGTCATTCCGATGGATGGCACGCTCATGCTTGTCGGAGAGGAAGGAATATACCAGTATGATTATTCAGATCCGCAGAACATTGTGGAGCTCAGTCAGATTCCAATAACAGGTGAAAAATAACAAATGAACCCTGAAAGAATTACAGCGGTTATTTTAACCATCGCTTTAACAGTCTCACTCTCTGCTCAGAATAGCAGAAAACAGACCTTGGTGCTTAACGGCGGTTCGCGTCTGACCGGTACCATACTGGCTGCTGATTCTGATTCCCTGAAGATGAGGATCACTTCTCCCCGGGTGATTACCCTTAAAAAATCAGATATCTCACTGAGCTCTCCTGCTCTGATAATTGAAAAACCAGTCATTGACAGGCATGGCTATTCGATAAGGCTTTCAGCGTCATCGCTGACGGGCCGTAATGACGAAGAAAAAACTGGCAGCATGAGTTTCCACTTTTCAAATGGTTATACCTTCAGGAATGGACTGAGTACAGGTATCGGAACCGGGTATGAAGAACTTGATGTGGCAGTGATGCCTTTATACGCCGACCTGAGATATCAACCTCTTAAAACCCGGATATCACCATTCGCCTGGATAAAGAGCGGCTGGTCATTCACTTTCGGGGAACTTGATGATGGGCAATACTATTATTATGATTTTCCCGAATCTAGAGGAGGACCGATGTTCAATGCAGGAGCAGGCATAGAACTCGCCTCCTGGAGGCGTAATGCGGTGAATATCGGTGTGGGTTACCGGTATCAGAAGATCACTTACAAATACGATCAGAATCCGTCGGTACAGGTTATGAATGAGATTATTACCTGCTTTAACCGGTTTGAGGTGCAATTCGGTTTTGTATTCCGGTAAAGGAGAATTATGAATAAATCAGTCAGAAAATCATCCGAATTAAGTTATTTTGATGAGGCTTAATCCGGATGATGGAAATGAGAAGGAGAAATGAAGATGAACAGTCGTTGTCAGACCTGGATCTTGTCAGGCGGTCTTCGGATGGGGAGCCCCGCGCCCGGGAGCTTCTCTACAGACGCTTTTTCTCCTTTGCCATGTCAATATGCATCAGATATACCAAAGACCAGGACGAAGCAATGGAGATAGTTAACGACAGTTTTATGAAGGTACTTGGAAATATATCGGAATTTGACGGTACAAAGCCTTTCAGGGCATGGTATGGCAGGATCCTTATCAATTCTGCCGTGGATAACTACAGGAAGAACTCGAGAAGGCAGTCTTTTCAACTGCAATTGAATGATCAGGGGCCTGCCGAAGAGATTGAAGATCCGCCTGTGCATGCCGAACTGTCGGCAAAAGACATTTTGACGCTTTTCAGCTGCCTGCCTGAGAATTACAGGATGATCTTCAACCTGTACGAGATCGAAGGTTATTCGCATGATGAGATAGCTCAGATGCTTGATATAAGCGCATCGGCCTCAAGGACGATTCTTTCCAGAGCGAAAAAGTTGCTCAGGGAACTGTACAAAAGGAATTTTAACCCTGAAAAACGGAGCCATGAATAAGTTTGACGACAGACTCAGGGAAAATGTAAAGAAGGCATTCAGCAATTACAATTCTGATCACCTTGCCGACGAGGGATGGGATTCGTTCATGGCCTTGCAGAAAGGCAGGCGGAGACGAGCGGTCATCTTCCCTCTGTGGGCAAGGGCCGCATCAGTCTTGCTGTTAATCGGCCTCGGGGCAACTATTGCATACCGTTTATCGGTAAGGCAGCAAACAGGTGAAATCATTTCAGCTGTTGAATCAAAAGCCGGCAGGAATGAAGAACGGGTTGTTACGGACACAAGTCCGCTTGTCGTTGCTCCGGGTCTAGGAAGTGCTGCAGAACCTGCCGGCACGACAGGCCGGACCGAAAAGACAGCGCAGGACAATCAGTCGGCAGTTGCTTTCAGTGAACCATTCCCTAAGCCAGATCAGACCGGCAATGAAGGCGACAATATTCACGAAACAGTTGAAAACAGGTCCGCTAATCCGGATATCATTCCGGTTCCGTCTGTAACCATTGCATTAAGTGAATTTTATACCGGTTCAGCGCCTGAAGAAATAAGACCCGGATACAGCAGATCCGGAATATCAGGTTCTGAAACAGCTGAAGCTTCTGATGTATCTCCGGATCCTGAAAAGAATTTTGGAGGGATGAGATTCCTGGCGGGATTGTCGGGATCAATGGCCAGGGCCGGAGAAGAATCGTCACCGGCTTCCGGAATGTCTATGGGATTTTATCTCAGTCAGAAGATCACAAAGAGGTTATCTGTCCGTCCGGGCCTTGCCCTTGCAATGCAGTCCTTCGGTCTGGAGAATGGCGGCCGTCCGGGAGGCATATCATATAACATTCCGCTTTATGACGGGACCAATGGTATCCCATACTCATATGAAGGCCGTTTAAGCATGATGGCCGTTGAACTGCCACTGAATCTTGTTGTCACCCTGTTTGAAAGGAAACGCTCCGGCTTATTTGTTTCTGCGGGAACCTCTTCTCTGTTCTATATCAGCCAGCAATTGAAAGCCGATGTTGTCAACAGTTACACAAAGATGGAATTAAATACTGCAACCGGCCAGTACTCTACCGCAACAATGTTTTCAACGGTTGAAGTTGAAAAAGAATATGATTCATTCAGTCGTGCCGACTTTTTCGGGCTTGCAAACCTGTCAGCCGGATACTCTTTCCCCTACAGCAAAACGGGCATCATGCTTGTTGAACCCTTTGTGCAACTGCCAGTTGATGATCTTACCAGTCTTAATCTGAGGATCAGATATGCCGGGGTATCAATGAAACTTCAGTTCGGGGGGAAAAACCAGGAAAAATAACATCAGCCGGGAAATTACACAGGAGTGATGTCTTGCGGTCTTGCGGTCTTGCGGTCTTGCGGTCTTGCAAGTCCTCACGCCTATTTTCCTGCCAGGGAATTATAGTAATCGTTGAATATGGTCTTTACCAGAGGTTTGTAATACAGCCAGAAGAATCGGCGGCTGTCTCCGGGTTTTTCAGAGTAATTAATTCCCTTGATCCCGTTGAATCCCTTCAGTCTCGACAAACAATAATTTACATCATTGTTGGCAAAGTCGCCTGAAAAATAGAATACCCTCCCGGTCTCGGCATCCTGAGTAACTGCCGGAAAGCTGCTGCTAAGCATTATGTCACCCAGAAGAGTGTCGCCCAGGGCAGTAGTTGCAAGCTCAAACTTTGAAATGACGTTGCTCTCGAGCGGGTCGATAATATCAAACCATTTGTCGAAAGCAACTGTTTCAGGAACTCCGTATTTTGACGCATTTTCCGCTTCAGTATGTATGAATGGTTTGGCATCGGTAAGATGTGTCCCCTCTTCAAGAACCATGATGTGCTTTTCGCTCAGAAGGACTATACCGGGTTTCTCGAAAGTCCATGGTTTGCCATGTTCCTTTCTGTACATGGCAGTCATCCAGACAGGAAAGTTTTTTGAGGTGGTATCCAGTTCTTCAAAATATTTCCCTGACCATCCGGAAATCTTGATGCCCAGTTTTTCCTGAGTTCTGTAGGATTCAAATTCAGGAGTAGGAAAATCGAGGGTGTTGTATTCAAGTATAATCAGCTTGTTCCGGTTTTTCATTTCGTTGACCAGCAGATAGTCGGTATTGTTCATACCTCCATAAATCTTTCTTGACCGTCTGCTCTTGTTAACGCCCACGTACCAGTCGTTGAAAAAGACACCGTAAGTATCGGCAAAATAGATTGCATCGGTCTTTTCGGGTAGGTCGAGCATTTCGGAGAGGTGATACTCATTCTTGGTGTTTCCCCTGTCCTTGAGAGGTCGTGTGGGAGCAAACCCGTAATAGTCTTTTTTGTAGGAATAGGATGATTTCTTTTCCTTTTTGACAAAACGATCGTTGTTAAGTATCCATGCCAGCGATTTATGATTAACCCGGTCGAGGGTGGGCACCGTTTTATCGAGAATCAGCACGTCGAGAGGCTTCTTCTCCTGAAAAGTCCATCGGATCAGGTTAAAAAAGGGAAAGGCAAATATCAGAACAATAATGCCCATGGTTATCAGCAAAGACTTTTTCATAACTGAATTAATATCTGAAACTCTACAAGTACTGTTTTATAAAAACATTTACAGACAGTAAAATAACTCCAAATCGCATTTTTTATTTTCCGCAGAAGCAATATTTTATGCCAATTTATCAAAAAATATCAAATCAGGGCCATCTAGTATCCGAAAGCTGAATTATTGCCCCTGCGGTCGGGCCCTGCCGCCATTTTTCCATCGGTCATTATCATGATCGCGTTTACTCTTCCGATGCTTAAGCGTTCACTTAGTTTATGTCCTGCCTTGCCAAGCCCCTCCATGGTAGTTGGAGTGAAGCAATTCACTTCATAGGTTATCTGATCAGGCAGCCACTGGTGGTGAAATCTTCCTGAATCGACTGCCTGAGTGATATTCATACCATAATCGATTACATTGATCAGAACCTGAAGCACCGATGTCGGTATTGTTGCTCCGCCGGGTGAACCTACTGTCAGAAAGAGCTTCCCGTCCTTTTCAACTATGACCGGCGTCATTGAGCTCAGCATCCTTTTACCCGGTTCTGCAGAGTTGGTGCCGCCACCAGTAAGTCCGAACATATTCGGAACCCCGGGTTTGACAGAAAAGTCATCCATTTCGTTGTTAAGCAGGAATCCGGCGCTGTCGACAACTATGCTGCTTCCAAATGTCTCATTCAGGGTTGTAGTTGCAGAAACTGCATTTCCCTTACTGTCAACAACCGAATAATGGGTTGTCTGAACGCCTCCGTCAGGGATGGGGCTGCCTGGACCAATCCGGGCGGAAGATGAAGCAGAATCAGGTCTGAAGCTTTCCATCCGTAAGGCAAGGTATTCAGTGCTGAGAAGCTCAGCAAGAGGAATAATTGAAAAGCCAGGATCACCCAGATATTTAGACCTGTCAGCAAAAGCCCTCCTTTCGGCCTCGGCGATCAGGTGGACCGACTGCCATGTATGGAAACCCATGGCATTTAGATCCTTAGGTTCGATCATACCCAGTACCTGCAGGAGGATTACTCCTCCGGCTGAAGGAGGAGATGCAGTAATAATTTTGAATCCCCTGTATTCTCCGGTAAGCGGATCCCTGAACTCAGATGTATAGTTCTCAAGGTCCTCCAGAGTAATTATGCCGTTCCCCCTCTTCATCTCGCCGGTGATAAGACGAGCCGTAACACCGGTATAGAATCCATCCCTTCCGTAATCTCTTATCCTCTCGAGTGTAAGGGCCAGATCGGGCTGACGAAGGGTGTCGCCCTTTATCCATGGGGTGTTTTTAACAAACACAGGAACAGTAGGGTTTCTTTTTATAAAGGTTTCCCGATTGAGATTCAGGTCCTGAGCCTGGCCTTCAGTAACAGGAAATCCGTTCCTGGCAAGATTGATGGCAGGCTGGATCACATCCTTGAAGGAGAGTATGCCGTATTTCGAATGGATGCTGACCATACCATCGACAGTACCCGGGACTCCTGAAGCCAGGCAGGTACCGGTGCTTAATCCCTCCGCAACGCTGCCCGAATCATTGAGGTACATATGAGGTGTGGAACCAACAGGCGCCTTTTCGCGGTAATCAATCATATCCGTCCGGCCGTCAGCTTCCCTGATTATCATGAATCCCCCTCCTCCGATATTTCCTGCCTCGGGATAACAGACAGCAAGCGCGAACTCTGTAGCAACGGCGGCATCAATTACATTTCCTCCTCTCTTAAGTATCGCAACGCCGATCCGGGAGCTTTCCGGATGGGCAGAGACCACCATTCCGCTGTCGCTTGTTATCTGAATGCCGGAATCGCTTTCCGGATCCTGCCGGGAGCCGGCGGAACCGCATCCCGCAATGATTGACAATAAGAGTGCAGCAAATATAATATTGCGTATCATGTAATGAACTAAAATCAGATTTACAGGGAGGAAAAATAGACAAAAAAAACGAAGATGCATCTGTTAAGTAGTTTGTCGGAGTACCATTTTTCACTTTACCCGATTGTTTTATTACTTTTGCGCAAATATCCGATCATGCTGGCAAATCAACCACTGGCCGACAGGCTGAGGCCTAAAACACTTGATGAATTCTGCGGGCAGGAGCATCTTATCGGACGCAACGGTGTGTTAAGAAAAGCCATTGAGTCGGGAAA
This sequence comes from uncultured Bacteroidales bacterium, assembly GCA_963840965.1. Lineage (GTDB taxonomy): Bacteria > Bacteroidota > Bacteroidia > Bacteroidales > VadinHA17 > LD21. The sequence continues at coordinate 457,312 of CAWJAW010000006.1, forward strand.
CATTCCCTCATTCATTCTCTGGGGCCCTCCCGGAGTAGGAAAGACAACCCTTGCCTGGATCGTTGCAAGCACACTGAAAAGGCCGTTTTTTCATCTAAGTGCGGTGCATTCGGGAGTTAAGGATGTAAGGGAGACCATTGAAAAGGCAAAGAAGCAGCAGTTCTTCAATCAGCCCAATCCGGTGTTATTCATAGATGAAATTCACAGGTTCAACAAGTCGCAGCAGGACTCGCTTCTCGGGTCGGTGGAACAGGGAATAATTACACTAATTGGCGCCACAACTGAGAACCCGTCATTCGAGGTCATCTCCCCTCTCCTTTCACGCTGCCAGGTTTATGTTCTGAATCCCCTCGGTGAAAAAGAGCTGGTGAATCTTCTCGACAAGGCTCTGAAAAAGGATTTATATCTTGGTAAATTCGACATTGAGATCAGGGAATATGAGGCTATACTGAGAATTTCCGGCGGCGATGCCAGGAAACTGTTCAACGCTCTCGAGCTTGTTGTTTCGGGCGAATCGGACGAGAATGCTTCAGAGAAAATAATCATCGACAACGAAAAGGTTCTCAGGCATGTACAGAAGAATCTGGCTATCTATGACAAGAATGGAGAACAGCACTACGACATAATATCGGCTTTCATCAAATCGATGAGGGGAAGTGATCCCAATGCAACGGTTTACTGGCTTGCCAGAATGGTTGAGGGTGGAGAGGATCCCAAATTCATTGCCAGAAGGATGCTGATACTGGCCGCCGAGGATATCGGATTAGCGAATCCCAACGCCCTTCTTCTGGCGCAGGCGTGCTTTGAATCGATTAATGTGGTCGGGTGGCCCGAATCTAGGATCATTCTTTCCGAAACAGCGGTTTTTCTTGCAACATCGCCCAAGAGCAACGCTTCCTACATGGCAATTGAAAGCGCTCAGGCGCTGGTAAGGGAAAAAGGCGATCTGCCGGTACCTCTTCATATCAGGAATGCCCCGACAAAGCTGATGAAGGACCTCGGATATCACAAGGGTTATAAGTATGCTCACGACTTCGACGACAACTTCATCAGGGATGAATTCCTTCCCGATGAGATAAGCGGTACCAGGTTCTACGATCCGGGGACCAATCCCCGGGAGGAAGAAATCAGGAGAAAACTGAAAGACATGTGGAAGGGAAAATATGATTATGAATAAAAGAGCATTTGGAAACCGGACCGATATTATTATATTTACAACTAAATGAAACAGAAGACACCAGATATTCCCGGCCTGAAATACGGTGATTCAGGCAATTTTCTGCTTATTGCCGGGCCCTGCGTGGTAGAGAATGAAGATATTGTTTTCAGGATCGCCGAACGGCTTGTGAAGCTTTCAGATAAATACTCGATACCATTTATTTTCAAGTCATCGTACCGGAAAGCCAACCGGTCAAAATCCGATTCATTTACAGGTATCGGCGACATAAGGGCACTAGAGATACTTGCAGAGGTAAGGAAGCGTTTTTCCGTACCGGTTATAACCGATATCCACAATCCTTCGGAGGCGGGTATTGCTTCCGGCTACGTTGACGTCCTTCAGATCCCTGCCTTTTTATGCCGTCAGACCGACCTGCTTGAGGCAGCTGCCCTTACCGAAAAATGGATAAACATCAAGAAAGGTCAGTTTTTATCCGGAGCCTCCATGAAATTTGCAGTTGAAAAGGTACGCGGAGCCGGTAATGAAAAAATAATGCTGACCGAACGTGGAAACATGTTCGGGTATCAGGATCTGGTAGTCGACTTCAGGAATATTCCTGTAATGCAGAAGCATGGAGTACCTGTCATCATGGACATAACCCATTCGCTTCAGCAGCCCAATCAGGACAGGGGAGTTTCGGGAGGAAACCCCGAAATGATAGAGACTATCGGAAAGGCTGCCATCAGCACGGGAGCCGACGGAATCTTCATTGAGACCCACCCCGATCCGGCTTCAGCCCTTTCTGACGGGGCGAACATGCTTAAGCTCTCAAAAATGGAACGACTTTTGATAATACTGACAGCATTACAAAAGACTATCAATACCTTCAAATTTAAAAATTAACATCACAGTAAAAATGAAAAAACTATTTCTAGCAGCAACCTTTATTCTTGCAGCAATCGCACTGAATGCCCAGAGCCTGGATGAAATCATCAGCAGTTTTACTGCAGCAAACAAGCTCGACAATATTGGCAACATCAAGACTATAAAAATTACTGCAAAGACCTCGGTTATGGGTATGGATATGCCCATAGAGATGTGGATGAAGAGTCCGAACAAGATCAAAACGGTAACCAGCTTCAGCGGACAGGAAATGATCCAGGTTTTTGACGGTGAAAAAGGATATATGGTTAATCCCATGACTGGCTCCTCAAGTCCTGTGGAACTTACACCCGATCAGGTGAAGCAGATCGACAGGAACAACTATTTCAACAATTACATGGCTCAGTATCTTAAGGATGGAAAACTGGCCCTTGAGGGGGAGGAAAGCGTAAACGGGAAACAGGCTTACAAGATCAAGGCTGATCTTGGGAACGGAACCAATGCTTATATGTTTATTGACAAAGCTTCCAGCCTCCTCGTGAAAACCATTGCTACAGTAAATCAGCAAGGAATGGATATGACCGTTGAATCATACCCGTCAGATTACACTGAAACAAGCGGAGTTTTTCTGCCCATGAAGACCACTACCTCGACCAGCGGCATGGAGATAGTGACTACCTTCACGAAAGTTGAAGTTGACGTACCGATTGATGACAGTGTTTTTAAAATAAAATAACGACTCAGTGGGTATATAATAAAAAGGTCATGCACGAGCATGACCTTTTTATTTGAGCAGCCGGCCTGTAAGCCGGATTCTGTTCCTGCCGGGTCATCTTCGAGAGATATTCCGGCTGGCTTCCATCATTTATCTTGTCCCGCAATCACTTGCAGGATCATACGACCTACCCCCCGGCATCGGACGAGCAGCCCTTGTCGCCGGTATACATGGTCTTTCAACCCATGAGGTGTACGGCTCCCGGTGTTACCACCGGGACCGGTGAGCTCTTACCCCACCTTTTCACCCTTCCCCTGACGCTCCGGTCAGGGAGGTTATTTTCTGTTACACTAACCATACCCTTGCGGATATCTTCCCGTTAGGAAGCATGGCGCTCTGCGTTGTCCGGACTTTCCTTCCCCGGCAAAAAAGCCGGGAACGATGAAACGGCCTGCTGCACTGCAAAGATACATAAATGAGGTTAAACCTCATAAATTATTACTTTTGTGGTCTTGTTTATCCACCTGGTGCGGCAGCATAATGCTTGCCGGTCTGATGGGCAGGTGAACCAAGTACATTACAGATGCAGAAAATCAAGATAGATGAATATGATTATGATCTGCCGGCTGATCGCATAGCCCAGCATCCACTCACCGGGCGCGACAGCTCAAAACTGCTTGTGTATGACGGCAAAGGCATATCTTCGGATAGTTTCAGGAATATTGGCAGCCACATACCGCCGGGTTCGCATCTTGTATTCAACAATACCAGGGTGATCAGCGCCAGGCTTCTTTTCAGAAAGGGATCCGGTGCGCTTGTCGAAGTTCTTTGTCTCGAACCCCTTTCCCCTCATTCCTATGAGCTTTCTTTTTCTTCAGTTGATCCGGTTGAATGGAAGTGCATGATCGGGAACCTAAAAAAGTGGAAAGGTGGCATTCTGTCGATGGAGTTCACCTCCGGAGGCGAAGTAAACATCTTGATGGCTGAAAGGATTGGCCAGGAAGGAGAAGCCTGGAGGGTAAAGTTTTCGTGGAGCAATCCTGGTCTGAGTTTCAGCGAAGTGATTGAAGCATCGGGGCACACACCCCTTCCGCCATATATAAACAGGGAAGATGAAACTGAGGACAAGTACAGGTATCAGACAGTTTATTCCGAGATAAGAGGTTCGGTGGCCGCACCTACAGCCGGGCTGCATTTCACTGATGAACTGCTCCGCTCGCTTTCGGAAAATGGAATAGGTGCTTCAAATATCACCCTGCATGTAGGGGCGGGGACATTTCAGCCTGTAAGGACTTCCGACATTGCTGAGCACACTATGCACTGTGAGCGCTTCTCAGTAAAGGGTGATACTATAGGAAATCTGCTGGCGAACCAAGGTAAAATTATTGCTGTAGGAACAACCTCGGTAAGGACCCTTGAGAGCATTTACTGGCTTGGAGTTAAAATCATCGCTGACAGGTCCATGCAAAATAACGAAGCCGCAATCAGTCAATGGGAACCGAACAGGGAAGACAAGGGAATATCCGTAATTGAATCTCTGAGCGCGCTGAAGAACTGGATGTCAGAAAAGAACATCAATAAACTGGAAGCCTCCACAAGTTTGATCATCGTCCCGGGATACAGATTCAGGATGATCGAAGGGATGATAACCAATTTCCATCAGCCCAGGAGCACCCTTCTTCTACTCGTTTCAGCATGGACCGGAAATGACTGGAAAAAAATCTACGGTTACGCCCTTGATAACGGATTCAGGTTTCTAAGTTATGGCGACAGCTCACTGCTTATATATCACTGAAGAGGATCAAATTTTAGTGTAAGAAAATTGTATCTTGGTAAAATAATTTTTGAATACAGCATGTTTATTCGTTAATTTGGTAACTAAAGTATTCGGTATGAACGAGAATAAGATGATGAGGCAAATGGGCGCCATATTCAGCGCTTTTATGGTGTTTTTCTACCTGGGTATCGGTATCTACTTGATCTTTTTCTTTGATACCAAACTTACCACCCTTGAAAAACCTGTCCTGGTAATTTTTGGCTCCGTATGTATCTTTTATGGCTTATACAGGGCTTACGCCACATATATTAACATTGTGAATCTGTTTTTCAAACCCGACGATGATGAATGAAAAGAACCGGGAAACCGCCTCTAAATTCACCGGTAAATGCTTTGCAGTGACAATCGGGAAGAAACCTGAGTGAATGCATTTAAAATTATAAGTAAATGAAGTTGTCATATTTTTTTCAAAAATTTATTATTATTGCATTCCGGAATTCTACACCTAAGTCCGAAAACATTGTGAATATTATTTCGCAGAATAAATTTAATTCAGGAATTAAGCTCCTGAGTCTGGGGTTATTGCTTACATTAATTTCAGCCGGATGCAGATCCGGGCAGAAGCCGCTTGATGAGACTCCTACGAGGGGCAATATCAAAATAGCGGTTGACGAGTCATTTCAGCCCCTGATCGACACCGAGGTTTATACATTTACGTCCCTGTACCAGAATGCAACAATACGTCCGGAGTACAAGCCGGAAGTCGATGTTGTAAACGATTTTATGCTCGATTCGGTGAAGGTGATGGTTACAAGCCGCACGCTTTCTGAAGATCAGATTGCATATCTGAAAGAGCAGTTAATTATAGTCCGCTCCGTTAAATTTGCGTACGACGCACTTGCACTGATTACGAACAAGGAGAATCCCGATTCGCTTCTCACCTATAATAATGTTAAGGATATAGTTCAGGGCAGAGTCAGGGAATGGAAAGAACTGGATCCCTCATCGAAACTTGGAAACGTCAGTGTTATTTTTGACAATACCAAATCGGGTAACATAAGATATTTCAAGGAGCGCTTTGAGATCGCGGACACCCTTGGAGACAATTTCTTTGCCGTTAACAGCAATGCGGAAGTAATTGAATTTGTTTCAAGAAATCCCGATGCACTTGGAATAATAAGCGTCAACTGGATAAGTGACAAGGATGACCCCCAGAGCACTCAGTTCCTGAGCCGGGTGAACGTTCTGGCAATTTCTCAGGAATTTGCCAATGACGGTTATTATTACAGGCCGCATCAGGGATTCATCGCTGACAAATCCTATCCTTTCATCCGGGAGGTGTACATGACTTCGAGAGAAACATTCACTGGCCTCGGGTCAGGATTTATCCAATGGGCAACAGGAGAACAGGGTCAGAGAATCGTGATGAAATCGGGTCTGGTTGCGGCAACAATGCCGATCCGACTGGTTCAGGTGAAAACGGAATAAAACTGGCAGAATATTAATGGCCTGAAGTTTGATATTAAACCGTAAAGGCGTAAGGGCGTAAGGGTGTAAAGGCGTAAAGACGTTAAAGCGTAAAGAAGGTTCAAGGTTCAACGAATTAGATAATATAAAGAAAAATAAAAGATCAGAATAGTATGAAAAAAATCCGGGGCAGTGATCACAAATGAGGTCAGCCAAGGGTAAATTAAAAAAATGAAAATAAGTAGAAACACTAAATTGATATCAAAATTGAAAACGATGAAAAGTTTGATGTTTACAAGGACAGGTTTGCTGGCAGGAGTTTTTTCTGTAGTTATGGCCCTCGGAATTCAGGCACAGGATCTGAAGAGCGCCATCCAGCTTACAAAGAGCGAGTCGTATGACGAAGCGCAGGAGATGTATAATGCTCTGATACAAAAAGAACCAGGCAACAGCAAATATTATTTTTATCTTGGGGAGAACTATCTTCTCAACTTTTTTGCCGACACCATATCCAACACACTGGCTGCTGCAACCAAAGCTGCAGGTGAAATCTATCAGAAGGGTATCGCCGCCAATGCGAATGACCCGCTGAACTATGTCGGGCTGGCCAAGATAGCCAACTATACCGGCAACATATGCCAGGGCAGAAGAGATGAGGGCAAAAGCCAAAAGTTTCCTGCTGCCATACAAGAAAATAAAAAAGATGACTCCTCCGGCTCCGGAATATGCATTTGCACTTGCCAAAATAGCCGAATCATACGTTAACTCAATAGAAAACAAGGCTGACACTGCGCTTGCACTGCCGCTTATCAGGCAGGCCATCACCATTGATTCCAAAAATCCTGAGATATACCTTACAGCAGGTGATATTTATATGATGGCCAATGACGGATCGAACGCGATCAGGAACTATAACCTGGCCCAGTTTGCTGATCCTCAGTCCCCGACTGCTGCCATGAAGATCGGATATGTGTATTTCAAAGCTCGGGCCTTTCCTCAGGCAATTTCGAATTTTGAGGATGCCATTAACCTCAATGCAAACTATGCTCCGGCATACAGGGAGCTGGGTCAGCTCTACTGGCGCGCCGGTCGTCTTGACCAGTCGAAAGAGAATTTCAAGAAGTATCTTGATCTTACCGCCGGGAACATCCCTGCAAAGGTAAGGTATGTGAACTCACTTTTCTATGCAGGCGACTATGAGGAAGTAATCAAGAACGTTGAGGAGATCCTGGCTGTTGACCAGTCAAGGGGATACATGAACCGTCTCGCCGGCTATTCCTATTATGAAAAGGAGAATCCCGATTATGACATGGCACTTTCCTACATGGAAAAACTCTTCTCAGTAGTCGACAAGGATGCCCTTTTGCAGAAAGACCACCACTATATGGCAAGAATTCTCGTCAGGCAGAATCAGGAATATATCAAGAATCTTGATGAGCTTACTTCGCTAAAAAACCAGCTTAGCAGGGAGAAATCAAGGATGGCTGCTGCCACTGCTGCCAACAAGGCAAAATTTGCAGTAACTGTTGATGAGCTGACAAAGAAGGTAAGTGATCTTGAAGGAAAGGTTGCTGCTGCCGACAAGGAACTTGACAGGGCATTTCAGGAATTTGAACTTGCCTTCAATGCCAAGCGTACCGATCCGAATGCTCCCATGACAAATGTTGAAAAAGCTATTTTAAGTGAAAAGGCAAGCAACTACTACACCTTCAGAAGGTATGAAGGTGCTGCAAGAACCTGGGCTAAGCTGATCGATCCTTCAAAAGAGAACAATCTCAATGATTACATGCTTATCGCAAGGGCTTTTTACAATGCTGAGAAATTCAAATCTTCTGATTCGATACTGAATATTGTGATTCAGAGGTCACCTGATTATCTACCTGCTCACGCACAGGTTGCACGAACCTATAACAGGCTGGACCCCGATTTCAAGACCGGGATTGCAAGGCCGAAGTTCGAAAAGTACCTCAGCATAGCCGCAAAAGACAGTCTCAAGAATACAAATGAAATGATAGAGGCAATGAGCTACCTCGGGTACTATAACATGGAAACCGGTAATTTCGCAAAGGCAAAGGATTATTATAACAGGATGATCAGCCTTGACCCGAAAAACAATGACAGCAAGATCAGGGGATACAACGGGATTGCTGCGCTTGAATCGAGAGGTGCCGGCATTGAGAAGACACTGGAAGGAAAGCTTTCCTATCTGGCCAGAGCAGCCGAATCTTACTCTAAAATTCTTGAGCTTGATCCCAACAATACTGCAGCGAAAAACAGTCTGAAATGGGTACAGGATTACCAGGCTTCAGTCAAGAAAGGTATCAATCCCAATGAGATCAAGGGTGTTGTAACCAACATGGCAGGCCAGCCCATCGCCTATGCTTCCGTAAGAGTGAAGGACACTGCTGCCGAAAACCTCACCAACGCGAAGGGAGAATACAAGTTCGAAATTCCTCAGGGATCAGAAATACTTATTATAAGTGCCCAGGGTTATAAATCAACTGAAGTTGAGATAACCAAATCGAGGGTGTACAACGTTAAACTTGAACAATAAAAACAGTAAAGCTGAAAAACTGACGGCAAAATTTCCGGAGCCGCCAGTTTTCAGCTTCATTTTTTTGACGAATAAAATAGTTTTCCGATAGGGTTAAATAGCATGGAAACGGTCATTAATGAAGAAAATCCATTGAGTTTCCTGATCGTATTCAAATATTTAATTTATTTAAGCTATTGGAAAAAAACAATTGAAAACATATATTTGCAGGTCAACAAAATTTTAACCTAACCAAAATCGATAAAAATGAGTAAACAAGGAAGTTCTTTCAAAGAAGCACTGTCGAACATTTTCGCAGTTAGTGCTATTCTGATAGCATTCGTAATTTGCTATCTACTGTTCGTCAACGTAATGGGAAACCCGGTTAACTTTGAGGGTGGCAACAACAAAGGCCATGCACTTGAAGGAAACTACCTGGGGATTATTTACAAAGGAGGTTTCATTGTTCCCATTCTTATGACATGCGTGCTTGTCCTTATCATTTTTGTTATTGAAAGGATTATCACTCTTTCAAGAGCAAAAGGAAAAGGCAGGCTTAACACATTTGTCCGCAAGCTCCAGGGTCTTCTCGAAACTGACAAGATTGAGGAAGCCATCCAGGAATGCGACAGGCAGAAAGGTTCACTTGCCAATGTTATGAAAGCCGGTCTTGCCCGTTACCGTGACCTTCAGAATGACAAGGAACTGGAGAAGGACCAGAAGATCCTCTCAATACAGAAATCGTTTGAAGAAGCTACAGCTCTTGAGCTGCCGATGCTTTCAAAGAACATGGTAATATTTACCACACTTGCATCAATATCAGTGCTTATCGGTCTTATCGGAACTGTGCTCGGTATGATCCGTGCATTTGCCGCTCTTGCCCAGTCAGGCGCACCTGATGCACTCGCTCTCTCACAGGGTATTTCTGAAGCTCTTGTAAACACCGCATTCGGTATCACAGGTTCTACCCTTGCAATTATTGCGTTTAACTATTTCAGCTCAACCATTGACGCATATACTTTCAAAATTGATGAAGCAGGGTTCAGTCTGACTCAGAATTTCGCTGCTTCACTGAGAGGCAAGTAGTAATGAATCTTTTGGTTTAATCATTAAAAGAAAAAAAAGATGCCAAAGATAAAATTACCAACAAATTCGCCCCACATCGACATGACGCCGATGGTTGACCTCTTTTCGGTGGTACTTATTTTCCTTATGCTTACCACTACCATGAGGCAGCCTGAACCGGCCAATGTTGATACTCCTTTTTCGATATCAGAGACACCTTTGCCTGATTTCAATACGATGACATTCCTGCTTTCACCTGATGGTAAAGTGTTCATGAATTTCGACAACGGACCTGACACCCTTCTCAAATACAGGCCAAAAATTCTTGCAGCGATGGGTGAAAGATATGGTATTGAATTCACTGATGCAGAACTCAGGACCTTCGAGAAACAAAAGTCCTCGATGGGTATCCCTATTGCCCAGATGAAGCAATTCCTGAATGCCAAGGACAATACAGAAAGAGACGCTCTGCAGGTAGGAATTCCGATCGATTCTGCAGACAACCAGCTTTCGTTCTGGATTCTGGCCGCACGTCAGATCAATCCGAACATCAAGGCCTCCATTAAGGGAGATACCAAAACCAGTTTCGAAACGGTTGAAAAGGTCCTTGACATACTTCAGGACAGGAATGTAAACAGGTTCAATCTGATTACCAGCCTTGAAGCGGTTAAAATTAATCTAGAAGAAATTCAGCAGTGATATGGCAGAGATAATTCAACAAGAAAATCAAAAAGGCGGGAAGAGGAGAGCTAAAAAGCATCCACCTCACATTGATATGACCCCGATGGTTGACCTTATGTGTCTGCTGATCGTATTCTTTATGCTTACGACTGCTTTCAGTAAGGCCAAGATAATGGACATAATCCTTCCTGAAAAGATCAAGGATCCGACGAAACAGGAAGCTCCTAAGATTTCAGCCAGTCGTACCACTAACATTTTGCTTGGTCCGGACAACAAGGTCTATGTCTATCCCGGATCGGTGAAACCAGAGGAATTCAGTGCCAATCCACCCATTCTGCCTCCTCTTACGCCGACAGACTTCAGTGCAGAAGGAATACGTCGTATTCTTCTCGACAGGAACAGAGCCCTGTTCAAGAAAATCAACGATTTCAATGCTGAAGTGATATCGGGGAAAATCCCCATCTCGCAGGATTCGGCGAAAAGCATGGTGGCTCAGCTGAAAAAGGACGATGATACTGGCCCTATTGTGCTTATCAAAGCACATAAACTGGCCAATTACGGAAACTTTGTTGATATTCTCGACGAAATGAATATCTGCGGAATTGCCCGTTATACGTTTGTGAAGATAGCATGGTACGAAGAACTGATGGTGGAGCGTGCAGCAGGAATTCCATCCACCGCCACAGCTTCAGCCAGATAACCCGTAAACCTTAAGAAAATGGCAAAAGATAATTTTAAAGCACCTGCCTTTGATGATATAGTATTTGAGACGAGGAATAAGGAGTACGGAGCCTATACGCTGCGCAAGAAGTACAATCGTAATGTGCTCATTGCACTCCTGATCGGTTCAGTTCTTATTGCAACTGCGATCATTACTCCCTATCTCAATGCAAAGGCCGCAGAGAGCAAGGCGAAAGCTACGGAAAGACAGGTCATTGTCGAAATGGAAAACCTCGACCAGCCTGCGGAAACCGTTGCACCTCCGCCTCCTCCTCCACCTCCGCCACAGGATGTGGTTCAGCAGGCAGCATATGTTCCCCCCGTTGTTGTTGACTCAATTAAACCCGAGGATGAAGTTCAGCTTATGACGGCAGACCAGGCCGCTATAGAAGTACAGGACCAGGAAGTGGTTGAAGAAATAGCCATTGTTGCCGAAGAGATTGACGAAGAGGAGGATGAGAACGCTGAACCTTTCGTGGTTGTAGAGGAAATGCCTATGTTCCCCGGTGGGGAAGTCGAGCTCCTGAAGTATATCATGGAACATACCCAGTATCCTGAAGTAGCTAAGGAAAACAACATTCAGGGAAAGGTAATTGTCAGATTTTGTGTTACTGCTAAAGGTGGCGTAGATAAAGTCGAAATATTAAAGGGTGTTGACCCCGAACTCGACAAGGAAGCCATCCGTGTTGTAAAGACTCTTCCTGCGTTTAAACCAGGTAAACAGGGTGGAAAACCTGTTCCTGTATGGTACATGGTACCTATAAACTTTACTCTTAAATAATAAAGCTTCCAGCATAATTGAAAAGCCGGACCATTGGTTCCGGCTTTTCAATTTTTAACAAATCTGTAAATGATTCACAGTCAAGGCCTGAAACCATTCCTGGTTTGCAGGCAGGCTTTATCATCTGATTCAGGCTCGCTGCTGTATCAACTCCTTCAGCAACCTGATAAAATCCTCAATATCCTCTGCCGTGGTGTCCCAGCTTGTCATAAGCCTGTATTCCGATGTAAGTTCATCCCATGAGTAGAAGAAATAGGATTTCATCAAGGTCTCCGCAACATCATGCGGAATAACAGCAAACACTCCGTTCGACTGTACCTGCTGGGTTATCCGGATGTCCGGAATATCTTTTATCTTTTGCACAAGAATCTGTGCCATGGCATTTGCATGGGATGCATTTCTCTTCCAGAGATCATCCCTGAAATAGGCAAGATACTGTGCCGATATATAGCGCATTTTGGATGACAACTGCATTCCCTGCTTCCTTATATACTTAAAATCAGGGGAAAGCCCCGGTTTCAGGAAACAAACCGCCTCACCGTACATCATCCCGTTCTTGGTCCCTCCAAAGGAGAGAAAATCAACTCCGGCATCGGTTGTAAATTCCCTGAAAGGAAGGTTAAGATAAACTGCAGCATTGGCTATCCTTGCTCCGTCCATATGAAGCAGCATTCCATTTTCATGGGCAAATTCGGCAAGAGCTTTAATTTCATCGACGCTGTATACCGTCCCCATTTCAGTCGTCTGGGTTATCGAGATAACCTTTGGCTGTGAATGGTGTTCAAAGCCAAAGCCGTGAACATGTCTCAGAAGCATTGACGGGCTTATCTTTCCATCGGATGTATCAACTGTAAGAACCTTGCATCCGGTGAATTTTTCTGGTGCTCCGCATTCATCCTGCTGTATATGGGCAGTATGGGCGGTAATAACCGAATTCCACGACCTGGTCACACCGGTTAGTCCCAGCGTATTGGCTGCAGTTCCCGTAAAAACGAAATATATTTCGGCATCAACTCCTAAATGTTGCCTGAAAAGATCCTGGGCCTTCCGTGTGTAACGGTCATCACCGTATCCAACAACATGACCTTCATTGGCCGAACTTATTTCCTTCAGAATCTCAGGATGCACTCCCGCATTATTGTCGCTGGCAAATCCTCTTTTATTCTTCAATGATTCCATTAAAAATTTGGTTTATGACTTTCCCTTCAATATCCCAGCCATGAATTCCCTTGCCAGGCTGACCTGATTATCAACATATTCCAGACCTCCCCGTGTATGGTCATCATTAAGGACCGGATGACATAATTCAAATGTGAAATATCCCTTATAACCGATCTCATTCATGAGGTCAATATAATGAGCATAATCGGGCTGTGGTTTTCCAAATTTGGTATCGATAACCTTCTGGCGTACTTTACCTTCTTCGTCGCGATAATATTCACCGCCGTAATGGGAATGGATCTGGAGACTGCCAACTGTTCTGACGGCATTGGCGACGTATTCCCTGTCGAGATTTTCGAATATGGGAAGATCGAGACATACTTTCAGCCATGGAGAATTAACCTCTTTTACGAGGTCGAGGGTATCCTTCCAGTGTCTTATCAGGGGCGTATGATTCTGCAGAGCCATTACAACCCCAAACTCCTCTCCCATCCTGGCGGCTTCTTTCAGGCATTCCCTCGTAAAATTCCACCTGTCGATATGAGTTGCATACGGAAATTGCCTCATAAAAGTGTATTCCCCATAATTATCACGAACAAAGTCGTAGGTTCCGACTCCTTCATGAACAGGAATACCATACCAGGCAGCAAACAACCTGACGATACCTGCTCCGAGATCTTTTGCCAGTCGTGCCGTTTCGCGGACCATAAGCAGCTGGCATTCCCTGTGCTCGGGTATCGGACTGGAAAAGTCGTTATTTGCCGCTACGCATGGGATCTCCAGTCCATGTCTGGCAAGGCTGTTCCGTATTGCATCCCTTTCCTCCTGACCGAGATCCATCGGATTACCCATGGGCCGCTTATTGTCAAGTTCAACACCTGAAAAACCATATTCCTTAGCCTTACGGCACATCTGGTCAAACGACAGGGCAGGTCCCTGATACCAGATTCCGCCATAGCTTATTGAATAGAGACCAAGCTTTATTTTACCCGACAGATCGGGCCTTGAGGTCTGTAATGGTTTGCCGGCATCATCTGCCCGTGCAACGTTTCCAAGCATTGCAGCACCAGCCGCAACCCCTGATTTCTCAATGAATTTTCTACGGTTCATGGCATTGTAAGTTAATCCTGAAAACAGCTTCAGGACACAGCATCAACGGATTCGGTATATCTTCAGAACTCTACCTGATTTTCGATCCTTTCACTGCGAAGAAAGTGATATAGGCATAATAGATAAACAGGCAGGCTATTGCAAACAGGAGGCCAATTCCCTTCTGGATAGCACCCATCATAATCGGCAGAAGAGCAGCGCCGATAACCGATGTTGCAATAACACCCGAGCCTACTTTAGAATGTGGGCCGAGGTCTTCCAGGGCAAGGTTATAAATACAGGGCCACATTATTGAATGCATCAGGCCGGTTCCAAGGAAGAGCACAAGGCCTATCCAGTTCATTCCCATTCCGCCAAGGACAAGTGAAAGCAGAAGCATCGCTGCTCCTCCTACGGCACAGAAGCTCAAAATCTTGCTTGCCGAGTACTTGCGAAGGATAAAGATGCCGGCAATACGGCCAACCATAAGTCCGGCCCAGTAATAGGCCAGAAGCCTGGTCCTCATTTCGCCGTCGAAAGTGAAGCCCAGTCTGCTTGAATAATCAGCAAAAAAACTCGGTATTCCTATCTCAACCCCCATATAGAAGAAGATTGCAAGGGAGCCCAGCCACAAATGGGTGTACTTGTAAGCGCTGTCCTTGTATTTCTTCACATTGCCTTCAGCAGCCTCATCTTCCTTGATTTCCGGAAGATGCAGGAAGAACATTACCACAACAATAATAAGCGTTACAATACCAATGCCTGCAAAAGGCCCCTGAACCGTCTTCGGATCAGCCTCGGTGCCTGTATTGGCCGATACGATAAGCATTGAAACAAAAATCGGAGCAATAACTGTGGCCACGGAGTTCAACGCGTTGGTAAGTGTGAGCCTGCTGGCCGCCGTTTCAGGACTTCCAAGTGCATTCACGTAAGGATTGGCAGCTACCTGGAGGAGCACAATTCCAATAGCAAACACCGATACTGCGCTCAGGAATCCGTAATAACCAATAGCAACGCCCGGAATACAGAGGAAGAAACCAAGGCTTATCATTCCAAGACCTGCAAGAACCCCGTTTTTATAACCGATCCGGTTCAGAAGATAGCCGACAGGAATTGACAGGATATAGGCACCGTAAAAGAAAGTGTTGGGAAGCTGCTTCTCAACCTCGTTAAGCTTAAAAGCATCCTTCAGATAGTCTATAAGCGAGTTGTTCATAGTGGTGATAAAGCCCAGCAGAAAGAAGAGCGCGGCCATCACGATCAGAGGAAACAGGAAACTGGAGTTTTTGTTTGTCATTTTGGTAGGTTTAAGGTTATTTCATGCTTTATAAATTTGTCTGCTTCACTATTTTGCGGAAAACTTATACATGCAGGTCTGCCTGTACTCCTCGCCCGGATGCAGTACGGTCGACGGGAAATGAGGTTTGTTAACCGCATCGGGGAAATGTTGTGTTTCGAGGGCATAGGCCCATCTTTTCCCATAAAGCTTTCCGAACTTTCCTTTCTCATTGTCGATCCAGTTTGCTGTATACAGCTGAAGTCCGGGCTGCGTGGTGAACACTTCCAAAGTCCTGCCTGATAACGGATCGCGGGCTGTCGCGGCCAGGCCCAAAGCTCCAGCGGGGTGATCGAGAACCCAGTTATGATCGTAACCAGCCCCGAACCTGAGCTGTTCGTTTTCCTTGTCGATATCCTCACCTATTTTCTTTGGGCTTGTGAAATCAAAGGGAGTGTCCCTGACGCTGATTATTTCACCTGTAGGTATATTCGTTTCATCGGTCGGAGTGAAAAACCTGCCGTTAATTATCAGTTCATGGTCGTAGATGCTGCCTGAACCCTCTCCTGCCATGTTGAAATAAGTGTGACCGGCAAGGTTTACCACCGTTGTTCTGTCGGTGGTTGCATTAAAATCGATCCTCAGTTCATTGGCATCAGTCAGGGTGTAAGTCACCGAAGTCTTTAAATTACCAGGGTAACCTTCCTCGCCGTCGGCTGAGAAGTACTCCATTTTAACTGCTGAGCCGGAAGCATCAACAACATGCCACACAACCTTGTTGAAGCCCTTAATTCCTCCGTGGAGGTGATTGGGACCATTGTTTACGGCAAGGGTATATTTCTTGCCGTTCAGGGTGAAACTGCCTGAGGCAATACGGTTTGCGCAACGCCCGCAAATCGCGCCCATGTATGGACTGTTCATGTTGATGTAGCTGGCAATATTGTCGTAGCCCTGCACAACATCGGCAAAGTTGCCTTTACGGTCGGGTGCGAATATGCTTGCGATTATTGCCCCGTAGTTGGTTACCTGGACCACGAGGCCATTTTTATTTCTGAGAGTATAGAGGCCTGTAGGCAAGCCGTTAAGAACACCCTTAAATGAATCTTCGTTTACTATATTCATAATCACCTAAATATCAAATTGTTTAATGCCTGAATTTATAACCTGACCTTGCCGGCTCCCTGATGTCTGATAAACAGAATATGGCATGACCCTTTTCCATAAACATGTTCAAGGGTAGAGACATATTTTTTCAGCAGCGACTGTGGTACGAATGCCTGGATTGTGCCGGCGAAACCACCACCATGGACCCTCCATGCTCCTTCGCCCTTAAGTACCAGTTCACTAAGTGCAAGGGCAAGTGAAACATTCTGTTCCCTTACATTGGTTATGGGATATACATTCTGGTTGTACATGAATGAACTGAAACCTGAGTCTACCACCATTCCGAGAAATGTTTTGAAATCGTTTTTCTCGAGAGCAGCCACCTGGTCAACCACCCTCTGGTTATCGCCCTGGAAATGCATTGCCCTCAGGATTGCGCGGTCGCCTACTTTTTCACGTATTTCCGGAGTTATGTCAAGAACCTGTTTCAGCGTTACTTCCCGCAGCACCTTAGCTCCGAGCTGAGCGGCAACTGCCTTCATATCGGTTGGCAGTGAAGCATATTCATCATTCAGGTCAGCATGGCTTCCTCCTGTATCAGTAATCACAAGGGAGAACCCTGTAGCGACAAAATCGAAGTTCACCTTTTTCACTTTGGGTTTCGAGGGGTCCTTGAAGTCGATCGTTATCAGACCGCCCATGGCACATGCAGTCTGGTCCATTAATCCGCATGGTTTTCCGAAGTAATTGTTTTCTGAATATTGTCCAATAATTGCATTCTGGATTGGATCGACCTTGCCTTTGTTGAAAAGTTCACTAAGGATAGCACCAATCAGGACCTCAAAAGAAGCCGACGAACTCAATCCCGAGCCCTTTGGAACTCCTCCGTCTATACAGGCGTCAAATCCCCCGATCTCATGTCCAAGTTCCTTAAAACGTGAGCAAATGCCTCTTACAAGGGCTGCTGAGGTATATTTCTCAGCTTTCACAGGACTGAGGTTCTTAATATCAACGTCAAACTGAGGGTAACCCTCAGAGATAATCCTGATCACATTAGTGCCGTTGGAGCCGGCGATACAAACGTTATCGAGGTTAACTGCCCCTGCCAGTACTCTTCCGAAGTTATGATCAGTATGGTTACCACCGATTTCGGTGCGTCCGGGTGATGTAAAAAAGTCAACATCCTTCTTTCCGAATGCGGTTTGAAATTGTTTCAATAGTCCGGCATATCTTTTCCCGTTCCTCTTCAGTTCAGATGCATTATTTCCGTATAGTTCGCGGAATGCCTTGTTATCCCCGTTGTTGATTTTGCGGATCAGATTATCTGTTGTCATGGATATATGGTTTTAAAATTGACGAAAGAATGTAAATATAGCAATTGTGGGGAAAAATAAAACGAAGCCGCCCCAAACAATTTGGAACGGCTCCAGAGTTATTTTTAGCCAGACAGGATGTTTACCGCCGTTTGCTTCCCACAAGAGCAAAGAAAACGATGTACAGGTAACAGACTATTGGCAGGATAAATGCCCATCGTACACCCATTGTATCAGCAACAGCTCCCATAAATACAGGTATCAGGGCTCCTCCGACAATGAGTGTATTTATAAGACCTGAAGCCATACTGAGTTCACCTTTGTCAAGTCCGTCAACGCCCAGTGCAAAAATATTGGGAAACATGATAGAGTTGAAAAAGCCAACCGAAAGTCCGATCCATAGTATTACACTACCGTTTACAGTCATGACAATGACGAGAAGCAGGGCCGCAATGATCCCGAATACTGCAAGTGACCTTGCTGCTTTACCTCTGCCAAGCTGCATTGCGAGATAGTTCACAAAAGCAATACCGGCAAAAATAAGACCATCGGTTATCTCGCGGCGGACAAACCAGCCGACAAAGAGAGCAAGGGCCAGAACCAGGATAGTGTACAGGTACTTCTTTGACTTCTCAACATTCGAAAGCATGAAGGATCCGTAAAACCTTCCAACCATTGCACCTCCCCAGTAAAGTGCTATCATCATTGCAGCATCGCTGCTGGCCATCTGGAGTGCTACCTGAAAATATCTCTGAAGGAAGGCTGCTGTACCCACTTCAGCACCGACATAACAAAAGATAGCGAATGCACCCATCACGACATGCGGGTATTTCCAGACACTTTTCCTTTCAATACCCTGCGTTGAAATTTCAGGAAGTTTCAGAAAGTAAATTGCAATTGCAATAATTATGACAACAATGGCAATTATCAGGAATGGAGTCGTAGGTATTGATTCAGCAACGTTCAGGGCAGCATCGGCGACCGTCCTGAAAACAAACAGACCGGCAAGCAGAGGTGCAATATATGTTGCAATTGAGTTAAGGGCCTGTGTGAGATTCAACCTGCCTGAAGCAGTTTCCGATGGCCCGAGTGCTGTAACATAGGGATTTGCAGCAACCTGAAGAAATACAACACCGCCAGCCATGATGAATATGGCAAATAAGAAAAATGGATAAGATATAGCTTTGGCTGCCGGAAAAAACAGGAAACTTCCAACTGCCACCAGCAATAATCCCAGGATAACACCACTCTTGTATCCTATTTTTTTAATGATCCCTCCTGCTGCGAAAGACAACACGAAGTAAGTAAAGAAAAAAGCACCATTCACCAGCTGTGCCTGAGCATTTGACAGCTCAAAGACTGCCTTGAACTTGTCTGCCAGTGTAATATTAAAGGTAGTAACGAAACCAAACAGGAAGAAGATCATTCCCATGAAAGCCATTCCGGCTGTTTGTGTATTTTTCTGTTCTGTCATGTTGAGAGTTTTAGGTTAGACAAAGTACCCGGTACCCGGGCGGAAGTAAAATTACATTTAAAGATCGATTTTCCTAATACTGCCTGTGAATTTTTAAACTGACCATCCCACCTTCAAAAAAATCATGCTTAATGGCTATATTTGCGGAAATTTAGCAGTAAGCCTTGACACGGTATTTCATATATATTTCTTATAAAGGAACTTCTTATCACGGGTGGCAGCTTCAGCCCGGGGCTGTCACTGTTCAGAAGGTCCTCAATGAAGCCTTGTCGACGATACTCAGTGAAAAGATATCCGTTACAGGTGCAGGACGAACCGATGCCGGTGTTCATGCCCTTGGATTCTGTGCCCATTTTGACAGCAGGGCTCCCTATCTTGACGTCAGGAATAACATCATCTTCAGGCTGAACAGATACCTGCCGGCGGACATATCAGTAACCGGAATAAGAAAGGTAAAGGCTGATGCAAATGCAAGGTTCAGCGCCATTTCAAGGACGTACAGATATCTGATACTGCGCACTAAAGATCCGTTCGGCACCGAAACGGGATGGCATGTTCACGGCGATCTGGATATCGATGCAATGAACAGGGCCTCGGAAATACTTATGCGGCATTCGGATTTTACAAGTTTCTGCAGGCTTCATTCCGACAACAAGACTAATATCTGCACTGTATTCAATGCAGGATGGAAACCCGAAGGGAATACTCTGGTATTCACTATCAGGGCCGACCGCTTCCTGAGGAATATGGTAAGGGCAATCGTAGGCACCATGATCGAAACCGGAAGAGGGAGGAAAACACCAGAGGATTTTGAAAGGATACTGCTTTCGCTTAACAGGTCCTCTGCAGGTATGTCAGCACCGGCCAGGGGATTGTTCCTGACAGACATAGAATACCCGGATGAGATATTTGAATGAAGGGAAATAATTGATTCTTTTAATCGTTTTGATAGAAATCTTTACAGTGAATTAAAAAAAAAAGCATATGACACTGATCTCTGCATTATTTGAGCCGACAGCAGCAATTTCATCGACTGATCAGGCTATGACCATCCTCGATCTGCTTATGAAGGGAGGAATTATAATGATCCCGATAGTATTGCTTTCGCTCGTCAGCTTTTACATCTTCATCGAAAGACTGGCCTATATCAATAAGACCACCATAATAGCAAAAGGTCTTGTACCGGCTGTCACAAATGAAATTAGGAACGGCAACTCAAAAAACGCTCTGGTCCACGCCAGGAACAGCCAGGCAGCCGTTGGCAGAATACTGGAAAGCGGAATCGAAAAGGTGGGACGATCAATCGATGAGATGGAGAGGAACATTGAGACAACCACGAATCTTGAGATCACCAAGATGGAAAAGAACACCGGATACCTGGGAATCATTGCAAGCGTTGCTCCAATGCTTGGATTCATAGGAACAATTTCGGGGGTAATCAAGATATTCTACAACATCTCACTTGCCGACAATATAAGCATCGGACTGATTGCAGGTGGTCTGTATCAGAAAATGATCTGCAGCGGTGCGGGACTGATCGTCGGGGTTCTTGCCTACGCAGCATACCACTATCTTCAATTGAAGATCGACAGGTACATGATAAGGCTTCAGGAGTCAATGATTCAATTCCTAAAGGCAGTCTGAGATGAATATCAGAAGAAGCAGGCAATTCAAGCCAGAAGTCAGCACCTCCTCGCTGAACGACATCATGTTCTTTCTGCTGTTGTTTTTTCTTATAGTCTCAACACTTGCCAACCCCAACGTTATCAAAGTCCTGCTTCCCAAATCAAAAACCGCACAGGAGATAGACAAGCAGCAGGTGAACCTGACGGTGACTGAAGACCGAAGGTATTATATCGACCAGAATGAAGTTCTGTTGTCGGAACTTGAGCAGAAGCTGGATGAACATGTCAGGGGAATTGAAAATCCGACTGTTGTCCTGAGATTCGCAAAAAGTCTCAATATTCAGGATCTGGTAGATATTCTTGAAGTAGGTGTTCGGCTGAACATAAAAATGGTGATGGCGACTGACAAGTCGAATGCTTCCCTCTGACGTGGTAACGGTCTGAAAATAACAACAAAAATTTATCGTATTACGATAAATTTACATATGATATTCGACAAGTTTTTTACCTGAAACGATATCAATATTTATCGCTGTTCCAGATCTCCCATGATTTTTCTGCCTGAGAATGAAGCATTTTCAGTCCCGACAACACAGTACATCCCCTCTCCTGCCCTTTCCTGAGAAATGTGGTGATCTCCGGATTGTAAACCAGGTCAAACAGGATATGTTCTGGGCCAAGGAGGTCATAATTAATATCGGGGCTTCCTTCCGTAAGGGGAAACATTCCGAGAGGAGTTGTATTTACAATCAGCCCTGCACCTCCTAATATATGTTTATCCAGATCCCGATAAGTAAGACAACCTGTCTTTTTTCTTCTTGAAACAAGCCGGTAATCAATAAGCAAGGAAGCGAGGACATGGCAAACAGCCTTCGAGCTGCCTCCGGTACCCAGCACCAGCGCTTTTACATTGCCCTGATTAATAACGGGTTTAAGGGTATCGGCTATACCGTAAATATCGCTGTTGAAGCCACTGAGTTCTATTGACCCGGGGTATTTATTTATCTTTATCACATTGACAGCGCCGACTGCTTCAGCCTCGGAATCGATCCTGTCGAGGAAGGGTAAAACTGCAGTTTTGTAGGGGATGGTTACATTCAGGCCTGTCAGTTCCTTGTCGGACGATAACTCCTGAAGCTGATTGATGTCTGTCAGCGGATAATTCTCATACAAACAGTCCGATATTCCTTCCCGTCTGAATTTTTCAGTGAAGTATTTCTTCGAGAATGAATGTCCCAGCGGGTAACCAATGAGTCCGAATTTCCTCATGGGCGGATGCGGTCAGGTTTTAAGGTTATCAGGAAGGAACTGGAAGAATGTATCGCCTCTCAGGCCGAGGCGGAGTGATTCGAGTGGTATTATCTCGTTTGGTGCGATATTCCCCAGGTTAACATTGGCGCCGAAATGTTTTATGAACCAGGCCTGTTGCGATTTAAGGGGAGCTTCCCAGATTACGTTTTCGAGCCCTACATGTTCGGAGATTTCCTGTATCAGGAGCAGATTCACCGATCCATCGTCGTTATAGATACCAATTGTTCCAGATTCACGCGCTTCAGCGATCACCTTCACAGAACCGGCTTCAAGTTCCGATTTCATCATTGTGACCCATTCCCCGGGGCTGTACACAATGTCCTTCTTTTTTGATCCCACTTCAGAGATCACAGTACCTCTGCGCGAAAGAATCCTGATACATTCAAGCTTGGTTTCCTGGCTCATCTCATATGATCCGTCGGAAATCTCCACAAGGGTTATCTCGTACTTGTCGATGAAATCAACAAACTCCTTGAACATGTTGCGGATTATGAATGCTTCAAAAAGGGTTCCACCGAAATAAGGTATACAGCCGGCTTTTTTATAAACCTTCAGCTTTTCACCAAAGCCGGGTGTGATAAGTGAAGTACCGAAACCAAGCTTGACGAAATCGGTGTAATCACTGCCTACCGACATAAAATCTTCAGCTTCCCTAAGGCTGAGGCCTTTGTCCATTACCATGGTTAGGCCGGTGGTTCTAGGTTTTGAGGGACGATCGGGAATAAACGGAAGTATCTTTTCCATATGCAAATAATTTTGTTTTCAAAGGTTGTACGACGGACTGACGGCAGGCAGGTTTCCCTGTGTCTTCAAGCCGGGATACAAAGGCAATATACTAAGAATTAACGAAGGTTATATTCAGTCAGAATCTTCTTCATCTTCCTTGTAAGCAGCTTTTCAGGGAAAATATCATGAAAATCACTGAACATCTCCTTATCGCCGTCAAGTGCAAGCAACAGGTGTTTTATGGAGCTATCTGCATGGCCTGTATGCAGGTAGAAGGAAGCCAGAATATAATTAATACCAGGGACGTCTCCGAGGATTTTATATGCTTTTTCAAAGAAAGGAAGCGACCTTTCAACGAATCCGTCCCTGAGGATTATTTTCCCGAGGTCGGTCCAGACTTCTGAATAATATGCGTCGAGCTTAAGAGCTTCCCTGTAGCACCTGAGGGTGTCTTTGGTTTCCTTCCTTGCATAATGTGCCTTTCCAAGCATGTACCATATTTCAGGATTCTCGTCATCGAGACGGACCGCCTTCCTGAGAAATATAAGGCTCTCCTCGGGATTACCTGATTCGAGGGAGATAATGCCAAGACCGAACCATGGTTCAGCAAACTCAGGGGCAAGTTCAATAGCCTCATGGTAATATTTCCTTGCAAGCACCAAATCGCCTGTCTTCTCATAGCATTCGGCCAGATAGGTCATTGCCTCGAAACTGTCGGGCTCATTCTCGAGATACTCATGGTAAACAGGAATGGCATCGGAATATCTTTCCTGATTGCAGAGAATATTGCCCTTATTAAATATTGCAAAGGTATTCTGGGAATTTATTGCAAGGGCATAATCATAGGCTTCAAGGGCTTTCTCATAATCTTCCTGCTTGTTGTAGATTATCCCGAGGTTATACCATGCGCTGTCGGAAAAGGGCTCCGTCTCGAGGTATTTGAGGTAGAAAGAAATGCTGTTCTCAAAGTCCTCTGTCTTTTCGTAGGCATATGCAAGATCGTAAATATGGGCGTAGAAATCCGGCTCCAGCTCGATCAGCTTCTTCATGTAGGGGATCAGATACTCGTAGTAATTTAGGTTCTGAAGCACAGAAGTGATAGAGAAGAGAATGTTGGCAGGTTCATCGGAATCGAGGGTAAGGGCAAAATCGAACATTTTTTTTGCGCCCTGGATATCACCGAGGATACCCATAGCTGTTCCCTTGGCTACATATATCTCATGGTTGCCCGGTTCGATGTTTTCAAGAGTTTTAAGGATTCTCAGGGCTTCAACAGCCCTGCCCTTATCAAGAAGGACCCTTGCTTTACGGAGCTGAATGGAAACAGAATTGGGATGCTGTTCCGATGCAAGCAAAGCTGCTTCGTAAGCCCTTATGGAATTGTTCGATTCAATATAATAATCTATAATATTTTCAAATTCAATGACATCAAAGAAATAATTTTCATTATTCTTCTTCATCCGTTCAAATTTACGGATAACATTTTTCAGATCCTCCTCGTAGAAGTAATTGTACTTATCGTCTTCCATTCCCCTCTAAAATATTGAGTACAAAATTAATAACATTTTAAAATAACCATTTGGAGACATAATCATATTATCAACATTTTTGTTAATTTTTAAACAGCTGTATATCAGGTTAATAGAATTTTAACATTTATATTTTTTATTTTTTTCGGTTCTGACGCAACCTTCCGGTGATATTTTTCATCTATGAGATGTAAATAAACCAAAATTCAATATATCGCATTTACCCTGGAATTAACCTAAATTCTACCTTCGAAAAACCGGGCGCAAACCCGGTTTTTCCATTTAATAGAGGTATCCTCCGGGGGCTTCAGCCCCCCTTTGACTTATTATTTGGGACTAAAGTCCCGGAAACATGGGGGCTCTACATACCGTCAGCTGAAGCTGACGGTAAAAAAGAATAACTTTCAGAACAACTCTTCTCTACCACCTTCGAAAAAACTGTGAAGGTCAAAGAAGGCTGAGAGGAGTAGTTCCGGGAAAACCGTCAGAACCGTAGGGCGGCTTCCTTACTGTCAGATGAAGCTGACTGGAGCTCACTCTACCCCTATGGAATATTTTACAAGTAATTAATAATCTGACGTATGCATTCATTTTACCGTTGGCTTCAGCCAACGGTAATTGTACACCACACTCGTTTCGGGGGCTTTAGCCCCCTGTAGCTTTTTAACCTGCCCAACAGTCCTTTCCCGGCAGCAAGGCATTTGGCAAACATCAGCTTAAACTAATTGCCTTAAAACACTTTCTGTCTTGTGTGGCTTCAGCCACATTGATCAATTATACAAAAGATGGGTACAAGGTTCTGGGTTGTACTGAAGGTTATTCACATGCTGAAAACAGGACCTAAATTCTACCTTCGAAAAACCGGGCGCAAACCCGGTTTTTCCATTTAATGTCCCGATCCATAATTTTACTTACGTGAGGCCGTTTTAATATAATAAGGTAAATACCTGCTCAAACCATGACAATAAAAACTAGATATTTTATTTCATCAATGTCGGTACTGGCTGCTTTTCTGCTGACTTTATCATGTGAAAAGAAAACATCCCCTGCACTGATAGAAAAAGGGACTTTCCCCGATTCCCTGATCATATTGTCGGATATCAACTCTGCCTTTGACGATTATAATTCCGACATCCATCAGCTTTCTGCCGTGAGTCCGATAGTTTTCTCAAGCAACAGGGGAAGCAGCGGAGCCCAGTTCGATCTGGTGCACGGAGCATTTGCATACAGTTTTGTACAGGAGAACGGGGATTTCTTCATGTTTTCGGAAATGGCTCCTGATCCGTTTCTTTCACAGCTGGTTTCAAAAGTCAATACACCAGGTAATGACTTTGGCCCCTACAGGTTCTACAGCCCGATCGACGGTTATGAATATCTTGTAGTTTCGTCGGAATTCTCCTCCGGAGATATTGACTTTCAATACACAAAAAATCTTCCGTATTTCGGGACCACTATTCCTGCGATAGCTGATGCGAAGGCTGTTACCCTGCTTAATTCTTCCGCCAATGACGCTTATTTCTGTTTTAACACCAGTCAGGATACGGCTTATTTCTGCCGCGACACCGATGGCAGCTTTGACATATGGATGTATCCTAAGCAAACGGAGGCAGCAATGGATGAATGGTTTTCGCAGGAAACTGCAACCCCTGTCAGGGTGGATGCACTGTGCAGTGCAGCCAACGACAAATGTCCCTACATTTTCAGAAAGATCATGGTATTTGCCTCCGACCGTGAGGGAGGCCAGGGAGGATTTGACCTGTATTATTCAGAATTCGAAAACGGAGACTGGAGAACGCCCGTAAATTTCGGGCCTGCGATAAACACAGCATCAGATGAGTACCGGCCGATACTTTCGGGGAATGAGGATTTTACAAATATGTTCCTGCTCTTCTCATCGAACAGGCCCGGCGGCAAGGGCGGATTTGACCTGTATTTCCGGGGAACAGACCTCTTCTAGCCTCATTATTTTTTCTCAACTGCCATAAGCGTATTCCGCAGGAGAGCAACCCTCGTCATGGGGCCGACTCCGCCCGGAACAGGCGTGATATATGAACAGAGGGGTGCCACATTTTCAAAATCGACGTCACCGGCAAGCCGCCAGCCCGATTTTGTGGCTGAAGAAGGTAAACGGGTGGTGCCCACGTCAATCACAACAGCGCCCGGCTTTATCATATCCGCTTTCACGAATCCCGGAGATCCGAGAGCAGCAACAATTATATCGGCTCGCTTAAGATGCGAAGCTATGTCCTTTGTCCTGCTGTGCACTACAGTCACCGTTGCATCCAGGCCCTTCTGTGAAAGGAGGATACTGAGGGGACGTCCGACAATATTGCTCCGGCCGATCACAACGCATTCCTTTCCTGATGTTTCAATGTTGTATCGTTTCAGAAGTTCGACTATTCCGAAGGGTGTGGCGGGAAGATAACAATCAATGCCGATAAGCATCCTGCCCAGGTTTACCGGATGAAAACCGTCAGCATCCTTTTCGGGATCGATGGCTTCCGTGATCCGGCTTTCCGAAATATGATCGGGCAGAGGAAGCTGGACAATAAAGCCGTCGACGTCGGGATCGCTGTTAAGTTTCCCGATTGCTTCAATGACTTCTTCTTCCGAAACTTCGTCATTCATTCTGACAAGCGTGGATCTGAATCCAACTTCTTCACAGTCCTTTATTTTATTGGCGACATAGGTTTCGCTCGAACCGTTTGATCCGATCAGAATTGCGGCAAGGTGAGGAATTTTCTTCCCGTTTTGGGATCTTTCAGCTACTTTACGGGCAATTTCATCCTTGATGAGGCCCGCAGTCAGTTTTCCATCAATAATTTTGTACATGGTAATCAGGTTTATCTTTTACCCATCAGGCGTGCGGCATTTTTATTGGTGGTCATCAGTTTCATCATTCGCCTGGTTTCATCGAACTGCTTAAGGAGCCGGTTCACGTCCTGGACAGTGGTACCGCTTCCCGATGCAATTCGTTTTCGTCTGCTTCCGTTAAGCACGCCGGGATTAGTTCTCTCCTGGGGTGTCATGCTCCGGATTATGGCTTCAATCCCCTTAAAGGCGTTATCGTCTATGTCGAGGTCCTTAATGGACTTACCCACACCGGGGATCATCGACATAAGGTCCTTCACGTTTCCCATTTTCTTTATCTGCTGAATCTGTGATATAAAGTCGTTAAAATCGAACTGGTCCTTCGCAATCTTTTTCTGAAGCTTCCTGGCCTCTTCCGTATCGAACTGTTCCTGAGCCTTTTCAACCAGCGAAACTATATCACCCATTCCAAGGATTCTGTCAGCCATACGGGAGGGATAAAACACGTCGATGGCATCCATCTTCTCACCCATGCTGACGAACTTGATCGGCTTGTTAACCACCGACCTTATTGAAAGGGCTGCCCCTCCCCTGGTGTCTCCGTCGAGTTTTGTAAGTACCACGCCGTCGAAATCGAGACGGTTGTTGAATTCCTTTGCAGTATTCACAGCATCCTGGCCAGTCATGGAATCGACCACAAAAAGTATCTCGTGAGGATTGACGGCGTCCTTTATCGATGCTATCTCGTTCATCATCTCCTCGTCTATGGCCAGACGTCCGGCGGTATCTATTATAACCACATCCCTGCCGCTGATTTTGGCTTCCCTGACAGCATTACGGGCAATCTGAACCGGATTTTTATTTTCTTCCTCGTAATAGACAGGAATCCCGATCTGGGTTCCGAGCACCTTTAGCTGTTCGATAGCGGCCGGCCTGTAAATGTCTCCTGCAACGAGCATCGGATTCTTACCCTTTTTGCTTTGCACCCATCTGGCAAGCTTACCGCTGAAAGTTGTCTTACCGGATCCCTGAAGACCTGCAATCAGGATTACAGAGGGGTTTACCTTTATATTAATATCGGTCTTATCCCCTCCCATCAGTTCCACAAGCTCATCATGGACAATCTTGATCATCATCTGTGAAGGATTCACCGATTTGATCACCTCCTGACCGATAGCCTTTATCTTTACCATATCGGTAAACTGTTTGGCTATCTTAAAGTTAACATCGGCATCGAGAAGCGCTCTCCGTACCTCCTTAAGAGTTTCAGCAATATTTATTTCGGAAATTCTTCCTTGTCCCTTAAGGAGTTTAAAGGATTTTTCCAGTCGTTCGCTGAGTGATTCAAACATGATATAAGTATAATAGAATATATGTTAAACTTAAGTTGCTGGTTTCTGGTTACTGGTTGCTTGTTGCTGGTTGCTGTCACATCCGTTCCGGCATGTCAATTCCAAGGAGCCACATGCCTGAAGACAGTACCTGGCTTGTGACCTGTGAAAGCAGCAGCCTGAAATTCCTCAGTGAAGGATCTTCTTCTCCGAGAATCGAAAAATCATGATAGAACTGGTTAAATTCCCTTGCAAGGTCGTAGCAGTAGTTTGCTATCAACGCCGGAGAATAGGTCTCGGCTGCTTCAGTCACAGTGTCGGAATATTTCCTGAGCAATTTTACTAGATCAATTTCCTTGGGTCCGGGTAAGGCTGACCGCAGGCCGGACGGATCAGGCTTCAGGCCCGATTGTTCAGCCTTGCGGAATACCGATTTAATCCTGGCGAAGGTGTACTGGATAAATGGTCCGGTATTGCCGTTGAAGTCGATCGATTCGGCAGGATTAAAAGTCATGTTCTTGTGCGGATCCACTTTCAGTATATAATACTTGAGGGCTCCAAGTCCTATCTTCATAAAGATTTCCTCCTTTTCATCCCCGCTGAATTCAGAGAGTTTTCCGAGTTCCATCGATACGCTCCTGGCTGTCTCTTTCATCTCGCTTACCAGGTCATCCGCATCCACGACTGTACCTTCGCGCGACTTCATCCTGCCTTCAGGCAGTTCAACCATACCGTATGAGTAGTGTATCAGGCCGTCGGCCCAGGTATAACCAATCTTTTTCATAAGCGCCCTGAGTACCTGGAAATGATAATTCTGCTCATTTCCAACCACATAAAGAGTTTTGTCGAAGTGGAAATCGTTTTGCCTTGCCACAGCCGTTCCAAGGTCCTGTGTCATGTAAACTGCAGTGCCGTCGGATCTGAGCAGAAGTTTATGGTCAAGACCCTGGGCGGTAAGATCGACCCAGATTGAATTATCATCGTGCTTATAGAGTACATTTTTTCTGAGTCCTTCAAGAACGATATCCCTTCCCGTGAGATAGGTCTCTGATTCGTAGTAAATTTTGTCAAAGTCGACGCCCAGCATCTTGTAGGTCTCGTCGAATCCCTTGTAAACCCAGGAGTTCATCAACTTCCACAGGTCTACCACTTCCCTGTCGCCGTTCTCCCATTTTAAAAGCATTTCCCTGGCTTCGGCCATAAGTGGAGCCGAGTTTCTTGCCTCGGTTTCGTTCATTCCGTTGCTGATGAGCTCCTCGGCCTGTTTTCTGTATTCCTGTTCGAACATCACGTAGTATTTTCCAACAAGATGATCGCCTTTCATTCCTGATGATTCGGGGGTTTCGCCTCCTGAATACTTAAGCCATGCAAGCATCGATTTGCAGATATGGATGCCGCGGTCATTGACAATATTTGTCTTTATAACCCGATGTCCGCATGAGGAGAGTATCCTGTAAAGTGAAAATCCCAGCAGGTTATTTCGTATATGTCCGAGATGAAGCGGTTTGTTTGTATTCGGCGAGGAATATTCAACGAGGATGGTCTCAGGCTTCACTGAACGGCATTTTGCGTAAAAGTCGTTTTCCTTAGCAAGTCCGGCAAAGTATTCAACCCACCATCTGTCGGATATTTCTATATTAAGGAATCCTTTTATGACGTTGAATCCTGAAATATTGACTAATTCACTCTGAAGAAAATTACCTATAGCTGCACCCGTATTTTCAGGAGTGTTAAGCGAATACCTTAAGAGCGGAAAAACAACAAGAGTGAAATCGCCCCTGAATTCCTTCCTGGTATCCTGTATCTGAACAAGATTATCCGGGACCTCACTTTTGTAAAGCACCCTGACCGCTTCGATTATTTTGTTCCTTAGATCAATTACCATTACAGTTTAAAAAATTACGTCTGCAAATATAGCATTTTAATGAAATCCATGAATTAAGAGCATCAACGTGCAATGCAGGCGACCGTTTTATCAGGCGCATTGCTTGTTTTATATCAACGAATGTTTTTATTTGACTACTGACCGTTTCTTTTTGATAAAAATTTTATAACATAAAAAAAGATGTTATACTTTTGAAGTAGGTCATTCAGAAATATAAAAAAGGAAAAAAACGATCCTGCCATGAAGGAGCTTAAGAACTTATTTGTTGAACAAACTGACAAAACCCCTCTTATAGATTTCAACTATCTGAACGGGGAAATGATTCTCTCGGGGAAGTCAATTCCCATTAACGCTCCCAGGATCTTCGAACCACTTCTTGAGTGGGTAAATGAATATGTTAAAAATCCAAGGCAGAACACAAACATACGTTTAAATCTTGAATATTTCAATACGGCCTCAGCAATATGGCTCGCCAAAATAGTTAAATCTCTCTCAGGCATAAGCAAGCCCGAAAGCGTTCTTTTCCTTCATATCTATTTTCCCATCGAGGACTTTGATGATATAGATGACATAAAAGACGATCTTAGTCCGTTGATAGATGTTGTAAGTGCAGCTACCGTGAGCGTCGGACTGAAAATCTACGGTACCGATGAATCGGGAAAGGTGTTGAAAGAGTCAATGATATTTATCTAGGCAAGCCGGCTCAATTATCTCCCGTCAGCTTCTGTTTCTGAATTTTTTGCCATAACTTTATTACGATAAACCAATTGCTTTGCACCATGCGAAAGCTTGTGATTGCAGCGGCATTAATATTTAT
This sequence comes from uncultured Bacteroidales bacterium, assembly GCA_963840965.1. Classification (GTDB taxonomy): domain Bacteria; phylum Bacteroidota; class Bacteroidia; order Bacteroidales; family VadinHA17; genus LD21. Next base: position 488,544 of record CAWJAW010000006.1, read on the forward strand.
TGTTATGGATTCATTTTCCCAACAGAGGTCATCAGACCGACAGCCTGTTGCGGCGGGCAGATTTTACTCAGCCTCAGGGGAAATCCTTGAGAAAGATGTCGCAGAGCTGTTCGAAACCTGTGTGAAGATACCGGTTCCGGATGGAAAAGTCAGGGCAATCATAAGTCCGCATGCCGGTTATGTCTATTCAGGAAAGGTTGCCGCATCAGCTTTCTCCGTGATCGGCAGGAAAACCATTTACAAAAACATTTTCCTGATAGGATCGAGTCATGTAATGACCTTTGCCGGAGCTTCCCCATACGACACCGGCGATTTCATAACACCACTTGGCAGGGCCGTGGTTAACAGGGAAATAGCAAATAAGCTCAGGGAAAACAAGCTTTTCAGTTTCCCCGTCGATGCACATAAACAGGAACACAGCCTCGAAGTTCAGGTTCCTTTAATACAGTACTGGTTCAGCAACGAGCCTGATCTGGTTCCGATTATTATCGGGACCAACAAAACTGAAGACATAAAGAAAATCGCTGAAATACTCAGACCATGGTTCACCCAAGAGAACCTGTTCGTAATCAGCAGTGATTTTTCGCACTATCCTTCATACAAAACAGCATACACTGTTGACAGGTCGACAGCAGATGCCATTGTTGCCGGCAACCCTGAAAAGTTTCTGACCACACTCCGGAAGAATTCCCAGACTGATGATCCTGGTCTGGTAACCAGCATGTGCGGATGGACATCGGGACTGCTGCTTCTTTACCTGGCCGAAGGAAACAGCGATCTTCAATTCAGGAAGATCGATTACTGTAATTCAGGCGATTCAAAGTTCGGCGACAGGGAAGGTGTAGTGGGATACAACGCTATAGGGTTATTTGAAAAATCGACCGGCAGCAGCAATGAAGAAAGATTGTCGGATGAGATCAGTTTCACCGATAAGGAAAAGGCCGGTCTGATTTCACTTGCACGCGATAATATAAAGTCACTCCTTTATGAAGGAAAAAGGATTGCTGTCGACAGGGAAAAATTACCTGAAATATTTTATAAACCTTTAGGAGCATTTGTAACCCTGAAGATCGACGGCAACTTAAGGGGATGCATAGGAAGATTCGTCTCCTCCGATCCCCTGTACGAAGTGGTGCTGGAGTCATCTCAGTCGTCGGCTTTCGATGATCCCCGGTTTTCGCGCCTTACCAGGGATGAATTCTCCAAAACCGAACTGGAGATCACTGTTCTCGGACCGATGAGAAAGATTTACAATATCGATGAAATAGAACTAGGCCGGCACGGGATTTATATAAAGAAAGATTCCCATTCGGGAACCATGCTGCCGCAGGTTGCCACGGAGAATAAATGGACGGTTGAACAATTTCTGGGATATACCTCACGCGACAAGGCGGGTATAGGCTGGGATGGCTGGAAAAATGCCGAAATATTCATCTATGAAGGCATTGTGATTGAGGAAGAGCAAAAGTGATCATGAACAATGAATCAGTATTTTCCAGAAGATTTGACCCGGGCACAGCCCTTTTTATTACAGGTTTTATAAGTTCCTCCGTTCAGCTCCTGATGCTCCGGGAGATGATGAATATCACCGGAGGTTATGAACTTATTGCAGGCACATTTCTGTGCTCCTGGCTCATCGGTTCTGCCTTGGGTTCAGCACTTGCAAGGGAGTCGAACGCTTCCGGTATTGGCAAAATAAGCCTGTTATTCACCACAGGTCCTTTGTTTTCGATAATACTGATGCTTTTACTGACCAGGCTGATCCTGAATCCCGGAGAAACTCCCTCATTTCCGGCCAGTCTGGTTTTCACCTTCGTGGTGCTTCTCCCCTTCTGCATTTTATCGGGTACTACCTTCATAAAGCTTACTGAAGCCGGAAAAGCATCCGGACAAACCCCGGGGACATCCTTTTCGGTCGAAACTGCAGGAGGAATAGTTGCAGGGCTTATGATTTCGCTACCTGGTGCAGGAATCCTGGACACATATCAGGCACTTCTTATAATTACTCTGATGGGCACAGCCTGGTCTCTGCTTACCTTCTGCATCAATAACAGAACAGGAAAACTGGCTTTGAAAACCGGCGTATTGCTGCTTGTTTCACTGCTGATACTATTTCCCCCGGATTTCATCTTCAGACAACTGTTGCTGAAGAATATAAAAATTAAGGAAACCTTCGACACCCCGTATGGAAATATCAGCATTGGGGAATATCACGGCGAGGCAAGCACATATTACAACCAGCGGTTGATCACGTATAGCAGTGATGCTGCAGAGAGCGAGGAGGACATACACTATGGCATGCTGCAGATCAAGGATCCAGCCACGGTTCTGCTGATTTCAGGATCAGCAGAATCGAGGATTAAAGAGATATCCAAATACAACATCAGAGAGGTGGTATATGTTGAACGCGATCCGGCTCTATCGGCTGGTATTGAAAGTGATGTCAGGGATGAGAAAGTTTTGTTAACGGTCATTAACGACGATGCATTCAGTTACATCAGGGAGACCGGCAAAAAATTTGATGCGGTAATTATGCTTCTCCCTCCTCCTTCTTCCCTTTCACTTAACAGGTATTACACTGTAGAATTCTTCCGGTCGGTCAAAAATATTATGAATAAGGGTGCGGCCTTCTCTTGTTCTCCCGGAATAAATCCCAATTACTTCAACAGTGAAGCCATCAGGCTTTACTCTTCGGTAAGCAACAGCCTGAAGGCAGTATTCGGCAATGTTGTGCCTGTTGCGGGTAACAAGCTTTACTTAATAGCTTCCGATGACGATATATCAACTTCCTTCTGCAGACTGACAGATGAAAAAGATCTTCAAAATTTCTATGTCTGTTCCGATTATCTCTCCGATGATCTTGTCGAGGCCAGATCAGAAGAAGTCACTGCGCTGATGGACAGCACTGTAAAGCCCAACAGATCGGTGGTTCCTGCCGCTACCTTTTACTATCAATCATTCATTTTAAGCATGGACACAAGAGCGAAGATACCATCAATACTTCTGTTGATAGTACTCTTCGCACTATCACTTATGAATTTCAGGAAGAAAACCGGGCTGATGTATTTCAGCGCATTGTCCCTCGCAGGATTCGAAATAATACTGCTTCTGATGCTTCAGCTAACCCTGGGCAATATGTATCAGGCAACTGGGCTGATAATTGCCGGGCTGATGGCCGGTCTTGCCGTAGGTTCAGGGAACAACCGGTTGTACCTTACCAGATTGACCATGGCAGTAAGGACAATAATACTTGCCGGCATTTATGCACTTGCAGGTCTGTTGGCGGGGAGGATCATGGATATGACCTGGAAGCCTGCAGTAACAGGGCTGTTGATACTTTTGGGATTTTTGCCAGCTATGATAACGGGCAGTTACTACAGGGATCTTACTTCAGGGGGAAACAATGGCCAGAATCCGTCGAGGGTTTACAGTTCGGATCTTTCAGGATCAGCCATCGGGTTCCTTATATTTTCAGGCATATCCGTTCCCCTACTGGGAATAAGCATCTCGTTGTATAGCCTGACTTTGCTGGCAGCAACAGGGTTTCTGTTTTACCTGGCATCCGAAAACCGCTAGTTTTTCGTATTTTTGGGTTTGCAACTCATTTCCCATGGAACACGGAGAGTACAAGATCAGCAAGAGAAAATTCATCAGGCAATGTGCCGCATTATCTGCCGGAATGCTGTGTTTTCCAGGTCATAGTTTACTGGCTGAGTCTGCCGGAGAAGACCAGAATACCTTCAGAAGGGAGGCCATGTTCCAGGAAAAGACGGCCCGCGGGACCATGTGCCGCATTTGTCCGAATGAGTGTGTGCTTAAAGAGGGTGAACTCAGCCAGTGCAGGAACAGGAAGGTTATCAGGTCGGTGCTTTATACCCTGGCTTACGGGAATCCCTGTTCTGTGAATGTTGACCCGATTGAAAAGAAGCCGCTGTATCATTTTCTACCCGGTACGCGTGCTTTTTCGATAGCCACTGCCGGTTGCAACCTTGCGTGCCTTAATTGCCAGAACTGGACCATATCACAGACAGGTCCGGATAAGACCAGGAATAAAAGCCTGATGCCCGACAAGGTAGTATCCGAGTGTCTGGATAAGAATTGCATTTCGATAGCCTATACCTACTCTGAACCCGTTACATTTTATGAATATGCCTTTGATACTGCTTTTCTGGCAAAGCAGGCAGGGATCAGGAACGTATTCAAATCGAACGGTTATATTAATCCGGAGCCGTTAAGAAAGCTCTGCACCGTGATTGATGCCGCCAATATTGATCTCAAATCGTTCAATGACAGCACCTACCTGCGGCTTTCAGGCGGGAAGCTTCAGCCGGTTCTTGATTCCCTCAGAATTTACAGGGACATGGGAGTCTGGCTTGAGATCACCAACCTTATCATACCGGGCTGGACCGACGACATGGATGAGATAAGGAAGATGTGCAACTGGCTGGTAAAGAATGGATTCAGCAATACTCCAATTCATTTCAGCAGGTTTTATCCCACATACAAGCTTGAGCAACTCCCGCCCACTCCCGTGGAGATACTCAACGCTGCTGTAGAGACAGCTCGCGATGAGGGATTGCAATATGTCTACACAGGCAATGTTCCCGGAAATGAGTTATCAAACACAAAGTGTCCGGAATGCGGGACCGAGCTAATAGTAAGGCAGGGATATCGTATTACCGCCAACAATCTTGCCGGGAGCAAATGCAGTAAATGCGGAAAGGTGATTGACGGTATTTGGGGCTAAATCGGTTAAATCAGATGAATCAGGCAAAAGCAAAGGAACGCATCGAAAGGCTGCGTAAGGAGATTGAAGAGCACAATCGCATGTATTACATTTTGAATCAACCTGTTATTTCAGATTTTGAGTATGACCTTCTTATAAATGAGCTGGAAACACTTGAAAAGAAGTATCCGGAATTTGCAAACCCTGCCTCTCCCACTCTTAAGGTGGGCAGTGATATTGCAAAGGAATTCAGGCAATATGAGCACAAATACCCGATGCTTTCGCTTGGTAACACATATAATTTCGACGAGCTTCGTGACTTTGATTCCAGACTCCGGAAATCGGTTACGGGTGATGTTGAATATGTCTGTGAACTCAAATTTGACGGCGCATCCATCAGCATTACTTATATTAACGGAGTAATGTTTACTGCGCTTACAAGGGGCGACGGGACCAGAGGTGATGATGTCTCGGCAAATATCAGGACAATAGGCCGTATACCGGCGGTAGTAACCAATTCGGATATTCCCGGGGAGTTCATTGTGAGAGGTGAGGTACTTTTACCAAGAGCTGTATTTCTACGGCTAAACGAGGAAAGGAAAAAAGAAGGGCTGAACCTTTTTGCCAATCCGCGCAATGCGGCAGCAGGCACACTCAAGACACTCGATTCATCAGTGGTTGCCTCCCGCAACCTCGATTGCATTTTTTATTATCTTCTGGGTGAGGAACTTCCTTTCAGTACCCATTATAAAAATCTGATGCTAGCAGCTGACTGGGGCTTCAAGGTTGACTCTAATACTCAGGTTTGCCGAAGCATTGAGGAAGTTATTCAATTTATCACAGTATGGGAGGAGAAAAGGGAGCATCTGCCTTACGATACCGACGGAGTTGTAATAAAGGTGAATTCCATCGATCAACAGGCTGAAGCAGGATTCACTGCCAAATCTCCCAGGTGGGCAATCGCATATAAGTACAAGGCTGAACAGGCACTCACCAGGCTGTTGTCGGTGTCATACCAGGTGGGAAGGACAGGAACGGTGACACCAGTTGCCAATCTGGATCCCGTTCAGCTTGCCGGCACTACGGTAAAGAGGGCATCACTGCACAATGCTGATCAGATATTCCTTCTCGACCTTCATGTCAATGATATGGTTTATGTCGAGAAAGGAGGCGAAATCATTCCCAAAATCGTTGGTGTGGACAGCTCGGGGCGCGACGAGTCGACCATGAGGATTGAGTTCATTGATAAATGTCCTGAATGCGGAACCGGGCTGGTACGCAACGAAGGTGAAGCCAATCATTATTGTCCTAATTATCTTTCTTGTCCTCCACAGATAAAGGGAAGAATCGAACACTTCATAGGCAGGAAGGCCATGGATATAGACGGGCTCGGGGAAGAAACGGTTGATCTGCTGTTCAGCCGGGGGCTTATCAGGAATGTTGCCGATCTTTACGACCTCAGGGCAGAACAGCTGGTGCCGCTAGAAAAGATGGGAGAGAAATCGGCAGCCAGAATAATATCAAGCATAAAAAATTCGGTCACCGTGCCATATCACAGGGTTGTATTTGCATTAGGCATAAGGCATGTTGGAGAGACTGTGGCAAAGACGCTTGCCTCAGAATTCCCATCACTCGATCAACTGATGTCGGCCGATAATGAAAGGCTTACTGCCGTGAATGAAATTGGTCCCAGGATAGCTTCAAGCATCAAATCCTGGTTTGCCGACCCGGAGAATAAGGAAATAATAAACCGCTTAAGGGCCATCGGATTAAAAATGACTGGCGAAGCCAAAAACACAAGTACGGGAGATGCCCTGAGGGGAAAAACAGTTGTGATATCAGGTGTTTTCACAAAGCATACCCGGGATAAATACAAGGATTTTATAGAACGGAATGGAGGAAAGAATTCTTCATCTATATCAGGAAACACCTCCTTTATACTTGCCGGAGACAACATGGGGCCCTCAAAAAGAGAAAAGGCCGAAGAGCTGGGAATTAAGATAATCGGCGAGGATGAATTTCTGCTCATGACAGGAGAATTTTAGCCACGGCACATTGTTTTCATTTACAAAAAACTGTTAGGTTTGCACAATGGAATTATTAAGTAACCTTCGGATCAGAATCGGGAAATCGAAACTGGCAGGCAGAATTGCCAGGGTCAGGAGGAAACCACTATATATCAACTTTTTACATATCAGAACCATCGGCATTATATGGGATGCTTCGAGACCTGACGACTTCATTGTCCTGACCAGGTTTCACCAGAAAATGGCTGAACAAAACAAGGATGTCAGGATACTTGGATATTTTCCGGGAAAAGAATTACCTGACCGCTACACCGCGATAAGATATTTCACATGTATTAAAAAGACCGAGTTGAATTTTTTCTATTGCCCTGTTCATCCGGATTCGGAATCCTTCATAAATACAAAATTCGATTTACTGATAGATATCAATTTCATGAACCTCTTTCCTCTTTTCTATGCCAGTACCCTTTCGCAGGCAGGAATAAAGGTGGGGCTTTCAGGTGAGAATCCCGAGACGTCTCCATTCGATCTGATGATATCGATGAAGAGCCCGGTAAATACAGAAAAGTACCTTGATCAGGTACTGTATTACCTCGACATGATCAATTCCGAATCAGCCAAAAAAGCAGTATAATTATTCAAAAAATGAAAAAATTAAAAGGAACCGGAGTTGCAATAGTTACGCCGTTTAAAAGTGATTCCAGCATCGATTTTGCCGCCCTGGGGCGAGTCATAAACCACGTCATTTCCGGAGGAGTCAATTATATAGTTGTTCTTGGCACTACGGGAGAAACACCCACCCTGTCGAAGGATGAGAAACAGGCTGTTGTTTCGTATGTTATTGAATATGTTGACAACAGGGTTCCCCTTATTGTAGGTATTGGAGGAAACAACACCCAGGAGGTTGTCAACAATATCAGGCAGGCAGACCTTACCGGGATCGATGGTGTCCTTTCTGTGGCCCCATACTACAACAAGCCCACCCAGCGAGGGTTGTTCCAGCACTTCAAGACTATTGCCACATGGTGTCCTGTTCCGGTTATAATATACAATGTTCCTGGTCGGACAGGGTGCAATATTACTGCAGACACCTGTCTTGAGCTGGCTCACAATTGTGAGAACATCACAGGAGTAAAGGAAGCCAGCGGCGATATAAGCCAGATAATGAAAATAATAAAGAGCAAGCCTGAAAATTTCGACGTGATATCAGGTGATGACATGTTCACAATTCCTATTATTGCTGCCGGAGGTTCGGGGGTCATTTCCGTTCTGGCCAATGCATTTCCTGGAGCCTGTTCGGAACTGGTCAGCCACACATTGAGAAACAACCTTAAATCTGCGAGAGAGATTCAGTTTCGGTATCTCGATATGATAGACCTGCTTTTTTCTGAAGGGAATCCGGCAGGAGTGAAAGCCATGCTCAGCGTTCTGAATATATGCAGCAACTACCTCAGGCTTCCGCTTGTCCCGGTCAGCAGACCGACCATGACAAGGATTCAGAAGACCATTGAGGAACTTACCAAAGCCTGATCACCGGGGCGGTACCTGACTTGCCGGAGCAGATGGCTGGTTGCCATGGCAGTTCTTGTACTTCTTTCCGCTACCGCACGGACAGGGATCATTTCTTCCCACTTTCTTTTCAACCCTGACAGGTTCCACTTTCTGATTCTTTTCCTGCGGAGCTCCCCCGCCTCCCGTATTGCTGTATTGAGAGAAATCGCTTTTGGAAGCCCTGTATTTACTCATATCAACCTGCCGCCTGCGCTGTGCCTCTTTTACCTGATCAGGATCCTGAGTTGGGATAGAACCCTTCATCAGTGTACTGACGACATCTTTGTTCGTTTTTGCGATAACGGTTTTGAAGAGCTCAAAAGACTCGAATTTGTAAATCAAAAGCGGGTCTTTCTGCTCATAGGTTGCATTTTGAACCGATTGTTTAAGCTCATCCATTTCACGCAGATGTTCCTTCCAGATTTCATCTATAGTGGCAAGAACAACGGTTTTTTCATAGGCCTTTGCCAGTTCCCGGCCTTCCGATTCAGCCGTTGCCTTAAGGTTTGTAACAACCTGGAAGACCCGTACTCCATCGGAAATCGGGACAACCACATTTTCATATACATGAGACATTCTTTCATAGACATCCTTCAGAACGGGGTAAGCCTGATTTGATATGACCTCTATCTTTCTCTTGTAAGTGTCGAGAACCTTTGAAAATACTTTATCAGTAACCTGCTGGGCGCTGTCTTTCTGAAAATCCTGTTTAGAAACAGGAGAATCCATTGAAAAAGAGCGAATAAGGTCAAATTCGAAATTCTCAAAATCACCATCATTGTGGTAAGTCTCGACAAGGTACTCAGTAACGTCGAACATCATGTTTGCAACATCGACCGAAAGTCTTTCCCCAAGAAGTGCATGTTTTCTTTTCTTATAGATGACTTCCCTCTGGGAATTCATTACGTCATCATACTCCAGAAGCCTTTTCCTGATTCCGAAGTTATTCTCCTCCACCTTTTTCTGGGCCCGTTCGATCGATTTGGTAATCATCGGGTGCTGAATCTCCTCTCCATCCTTCAAACCGAGCTTATCCATTATGCCTGCGATCCTTTCTGATCCGAAGAGCCTCATAAGTTCATCTTCGAGCGAAACGAAGAACTGGGATGAGCCAGGGTCACCCTGCCGCCCCGATCTTCCCCTTAACTGGCGGTCGACGCGGCGTGATTCATGCCTTTCCGTTCCAATGATAGCCAGTCCTCCTGCCGCACGAACCTCGGCGGTCAGCTTTATATCGGTACCACGGCCGGCCATATTCGTGGCAATAGTTATTGTACCTGTTTTTCCGGCCTCTGCGACTATTTCAGCCTCGCGCTGGTGAAGCTTGGCATTCAACACATTATGTTTAAGCCCCTTCATTTTCAACATCCTGCTAAGGAGTTCCGATATCTCCACTGAGGTTGTACCGACAAGAACAGGACGTCCGATCTTGTTCAACTGGAGAATCTCATCAATAACCGCATTGTATTTTTCCCTTTTGGTTTTATAAACCAGATCCTCCCTGTCGTTCCTGACGATATGCTTATTGGTCGGAATCACAACTACATCAAGCTTATAAATATTCCAGAACTCTCCGGCTTCAGTCTCTGCTGTTCCTGTCATACCGGCCAGTTTATGATACATCCTGAAATAGTTCTGCAGGGTAATGGTCGCATAAGTCTGGGTGGCCTCTTCAACCTTCACATTCTCCTTTGCTTCAATGGCCTGGTGCAGGCCGTCGGAATAGCGTCGTCCCTCCAGTATCCTTCCCGTCTGTTCGTCGACTATTTTGACCTTGTTGTCGATCACCACATATTCCACGTCCTTGTCAAAAAGGGTCCATGCCTTGAGAAGCTGTGTCATTGTATGGACGCGCTCTGATTTTACCGAATAATCCTGCAATAGTTCGTCCTTCTTTCTTAGCTTTTCCCTCTCATCCAGTCCCGCCTTTTCAAGATCGGCAATTTTTGAACCCACGTCGGGAAGAACGAAGAAGCTTGCATCCTGAAACGAATCAGAGATAAGGTCGAGGCCTTTCTCGGTAAGTTCTATTGAATTTGCCTTTTCATCAATAATGAAATAGAGTTCATCAGTGACCTTGGGCATCTCCTTGCTGTTATTCTGCATGAAGAAGTTCTCGGTCTTCTGAAGAAGGGTTCTGTTTCCTTCCTCGCTCAGATATTTGATCAGTGCATTGTTTTTCGGCAGTCCCTTGTATGCTCTGAGGAGCAGTTTTCCGCCTTCCTCATTGTTACCTTCGCCAATCAGTTTCTTTGAATCAGCAAGTATCTGGGTAACCAGCCGCCTCTGTGCACTTACAAGCTTGTCGACCTTTGGTTTGAGTTCATCGAACTGCTGAGTGTCGCTTTTTGCCGTGGGACCTGATATAATAAGAGGAGTACGGGCGTCATCGATGAGCACCGAGTCGACCTCATCAACGATAGCGTAATGATGTTTCCTCTGGACAAGGTCTTCGGGATTTATTGCCATATTATCCCTCAGGTAGTCAAACCCGAATTCATTGTTTGTCCCGAAAGTAATATCAGCATTATATGCCTTGCGCCTTGCGGCTGAATTGGGCTGGTGCTTGTCGATGCAGTCAACCGTGAGTCCGTGAAATTCATACATCGGCCCCATCCATTCAGAGTCGCGTTTGGAAAGGTAGTCGTTGACTGTAACGATGTGGACGCCTCTGCCGGCCAGCGCATTCAGGAATACCGGCAAAGTGGCAACGAGTGTTTTTCCTTCACCTGTAGCCATTTCGGAAATTTTTCCCTTGTGCAGGGCTACACCGCCTATTAGCTGAACATCATAGTGGACCATATCCCACACGATCTCATTTCCTCCAGCTATCCAAAGGTTGCTCCAGACAGCTTTGTCTCCCTTTATAACAATACTTTCTCTGGTAGCTGCAAGATCCCTGTCGTACTGAAGTGCCGTGACTTCCAGAAAATCGTTCTCCTTGAATCTTCTTGCAGTCTCCCTCATAATGGCAAACCCGCGTGGGAGAAGTGAATCGAGCGTTTTCTCAATCTTCTCTTCAATCAGTTTTTCCAACTTGTCGATCTGATTGTAATACTCCTCTTTCTGGTCAACATCCTCCTCTTCCTCAGCTTTATGCCTTAAAGCTTTTTTCTCATTCTCTTCAGATTCAAGTGCTTCCAATAATTCCTTTTTCAGACTGAAGGTAAGTTCCCTGAGCTGGTCATTGGAAATATCTTTCAGTTTCTCGTATTCCTGAATCACTTCCTTAACGTAGGGCGTAATCTCCTTGATGTCCCTTTCATACTTATTACCAAGGAACAAACCAAGCATTTTATTGACAAAATCCATTTATAATAGTTTTTTACAATTCCTGAAAATATCCCGCAAAATTACTCTTTTTCGCAAAGGTTGTCAATAACACCTCGTTTATATTGGACAGGCAGATACATCAGTCCGCAGGGCAGCAATGAAAAAGCCCGGTAACCAATTTACTTAATGTCAGTTACCGGGCTTCAAGAAATCTTCCCGAAATGTGATTTATGGGGAATAAGTTAATACTGAAATAATTATTCTGATACCTATTTCTCAGTTCTTGACCGCAAAAGGTCGCGGTCAAAAGGATAGAGGTTATGCTTACCTCCCAGGTTCAGTTTATCGAGAATACCTTTTGCATTGGATTCTTCCTCAATTTGTTCTGCAACATACCACTGAAGGAAATTATGGGTTGTAAAGTCCTTCTCTGCGAGTGTCAGTTCGACCATTTCATTAATACTTGCTGTTATGAATTCTTCATGTTTCATTACATCTTCAAAAAGTGACTGAACGCTTTCAAACTCAAGTGGTGGTTTCTGGAAAGCAGGGACAATGGCCTTTCCGCCCCTGTCGTTGACAAATTTAATCAGTTTAAGCATATGCTCGCGTTCCTCTTCGGCCTGTGCATACAGCCAGCCAGCTGTGCCTCCAAAACCTTTAGTTTCGGCCCATACAGCCATTGCAAGATAGAGGTTTGATGAGTATCCTTCTCTTTCGATCTGACGGTTGCAGATATCTTCAACTTTTTTCTTCAACATATTTTTGAGTTTAGATTTGACTGTTTAAACAATTTTTAAAAACTATTGTTCGATTCTGAGCAGTTCCTCAATCCGGTTCACAAGGTCGGTAACCGCAAAGGGCTTGGAAAACACAGCATCAGCACCAAGGGCCCTTGCCATCTCGAGGTAGTTCTGCGGGCCGGCTTTTCCCCCGCCCGATATTGCAATAACCCTGATACCTTTTTTAAGTTCCCGCATCTTAATGATGACTTCAAGGCCATCCTCTTCCGGCATAAGAAGGTCGGTTATCACCATGTCGGTAACGCCCGGTTTAAAATTTTTCAGCGCCTCCCTGCCGTTATCAGCTTCAAGTACAGTATATTCCTTCCTTAGAAGTGTGGTTCTGAGCATCTCCCGCAGTTCCCTGTCATCTTCAATTATCATGACAACCGGCATGTCTATCTGCATTTGTTTATTACAAAAACATTGAGAACGCTAAGTTACAAATTCTTATTCAAATAGTGTTCATCAATTATCAACCACGATTAAACAACGGAAGGCGGACTGTAAAAATCGTACCTTCGTTTTCCCTGCTTGAAACGTTTATGGTGCCTCCCAGGCCGCTGATTATCTCCTCCGACACATAAAGTCCGATTCCTTTGCCCGAACCATCGGACCTTAAGGTAAAATAGGGCTCAAAAATTCTTTCCAGTGTCAGCGAATCCATTCCGCAACCGGTATCGGTTATGGTAACAATGCCAGCTTTTCCGGCCTGACTGCCTTCAACAGCATGCTTTTCATCATCTCCCCTCACTGAGGTGTAAACAGACAGTGTACCTCCCTTTCCCTCCATCGACTGGACAGCGTTCCTGATTATATTAAGAAAAACCCTGAGCAATTCCGACGAATCAGCAGAAACGGGAATGACTTCAGTATGGAAGCCGGTTATAAGACTTATCTCTGATGGCAAGGAAGGACGAAAAAAATCGAGTGTTTCTGCAACCACATCATTCAGGTTTACAATGGTTTTATTTTCAGAAGGGGTGTTAGTTGATTCAAGCAGTTTCCCGGTCAGTGACTTTGCTCTGGTCACTGCTGACAGAATTCTTTCAGCGTTCCCTTTAAACGACTCATTGCAGGCAAGATCATCTCTCAGCATTTCTGCATAGCCGGAGATGACTGTAAGGACGTTGTTAAGGTCGTGTGCAATACCAGCTGCTCTTATTTCTCCTGAAGTTCGCTCTTCCGGGTAATTTTTCAATATGTCATAGTCTTCCTGCACCGGTCAGAACGTTTACCAGGTATTTATGGAATATCAAGGTTGAAGGTTTTCTTAAAATCCTTAAGACCCGGATATTTTGATACCAGGTGATTATATTTCTGTTCATCTGAATAGATAATTTCGTTGTTTTCAGAGAGGTCAATCATTGTAAGAATTTCTATTTCTCCCGGATTGAACCTCTTCTGCAGGAAAGCGGAAAGGCGGGTTTTGTAGTTCAGGACAAAAAGGTCCTTCTGAGCGGCATTTGAAAGATGAATGGTGATCCCTTCATCCTCATTTATTTCCGTCTTCACCGATTTGAACATGCTGACCACCCTGGCTCCCTCTCCTTTCAATGAATCGGTAAATTCCTTCCATGCCTTATCAAATGATTCAGCTGTAAGTTCTTCTGCCGGAACCTGATCCTGCTGCTGCTCTTCAGGAGCCCTGTCGCCAGTCTGATCATTTATCGGTAGATTATCTTTCTTTTCTTCTGAAATAATATCCCTGATTGAGAATGACCGGGTTTGTTTTTCGATTACCGGTGCATGTTTCCCGCCTGGATATTCAGTCTGTTCGGTACTGAAAGCTGCCGGATGGTTCGCTGTTTCTCTGATTATACCCGACTTTGAAGGAGCAGGTATCTCTTCTTCCTTTTGTGCTATTTCAGGCTTTTTTTTTTCTGTCACTTCGGTTGTGACTATATTCAGGCGGGACAACCGGATAAGAAACAACTCGACATGAAGGCGCGGATTCTTGCTCAATTTGTATGACAGATCAGTATTGCTACCAAGTTCCAGTGCCTTAAAGATAAACTCTTCGGAGCAGCTTCCGGATTGCTCAAGGTATCTCTGCCGGATTGCAGGGGTTGCCTCAAGGAGTTTCAGAGTGATCTCATCCTTGCTTACAAGAAGATCGCGGAGGTGACTGCAAAGGCCCGAGACAAAATTATGCCCGTCAAATCCCTTTTCCAGTACATCGCTGAAAATCGTAAGAACCGAAGCAACATCACCTTTAAGAGCAGCTTCAACCGACCTGAAATAATATTCAAAATCAAGCACGTTAAGGTTCCCTATGACGTCCTTGTAAGTAATCTTTTTACCGCACAAGCTTACAACCTGGTCAAAGATGGAAAGGGCATCTCTCAGCGCACCGTCAGCTTTCTGGGCAATTATATGAAGAGCCTCCTCTTCAGCAACAACACCCTCATTGGCAGCTACATATGCCAGACGGGCGGCAATATCCTCAATTCGAATCCTGTTGAAATCGAATATCTGGCACCGGGAGAGGATGGTTGGGATTATTTTATGTTTTTCGGTTGTGGCAAGAATGAAGATGGCATGGAAAGGAGGTTCTTCAAGGGTTTTGAGGAATGCGTTGAACGCCTGGGTGGAAAGCATGTGAACCTCATCTATTATGTAAATGCTGTATTTACCTACCTGAGGAGGGATTCTCACCTGGTCGGTAAGGTTCCTGATGTCTTCCACCTTATTGTTGGAGGCGGCATCGAGTTCATGGATGTTAAACGATCGAAGTGTATTGAACGACATGCACGATTCGCAGGCATCACAAGCTTCGCCATTTTCCCTGAGATTACTGCAGTTGATAGTCTTTGCAAATATCCTTGCACAGGTTGTTTTTCCAACTCCCCTGGGCCCGCAGAAAAGATAGGCCTGTGCCAGATGGTTCCCTTTTATTGCGGCTTTCAGTGTATTTGTAATTGTATCCTGCCCTACAACCATGTCGAAGGTTGCTGGCCTGTATTTTCTTGCTGATACTATGAAATTTTCCATAAACCTGTTAACTCCGGCGCGAATGAAACTTGATGAAACACAAATATAATCAAAAAGCATTCTGCCTGAAAAAGGAGGAACAAATTAACCCGGGCGAGGTGGTACAGGAGGAATGCATTTTTCACCCATTTCTTTCAGTATTAAAATCATGCAAAAATTTTTCTTTAATGAAAATTATTGTACTTTTGCGAGCCAAAATCATTAAAAAACAAAAACAGTTAACTATTATGTTGAATCAGTACGAAACCGTTTTCATTGCAACTCCCGTTTTGTCTGAGAACCAGATGAAGGAAGCGGTACAAAAATTCAAGAAGGTCATCACCGAAAACGAAGGTGAGATCATTCATGAAGAGAACTGGGGCCTGAAAAAGCTGGCCTATCCAATTCAGAAGAAGTCGACAGGCTTCTATTACCTGATTGAATTCAGGGGGACCGGAGACCTTATAGAGAAACTTGAGGTACAATACCGCAGGGACGAAAGGATAATCAGGTTCCTGACATTCAGGATGGAGAAACATGCCGTCGAATATGCAGAGAAGAAGAGAAGACAAAAAGAATCAGGAAAAACCAAGGAGGAATAAGCTATGGCACAGAACGAATCAGAAATCAGATATCTGACTCCTCCTACAGTGGAGGTAAAGAAAAAGAAGTACTGCCGTTTCAAGAAGAACCGGATAAGGTATATCGACTACAAGGACCCGGAGTTCCTGAAAAAGTTTCTTAACGACCAGGGTAAGATTTTGCCCCGCAGACTTACGGGAACATCATTGAAGTATCAGAGGAAGGTGGCAAAAGCCGTAAAAAGAGCCCGTCATATTGCTCTTCTTCCTTATGTAACTGACCTGTTAAAATAAGGAGGGATAGCTATGGAAGTAATTTTATTGCAGGATACCAGCAAGCTTGGACAGAAAGACGATATTGTCGTTGTCAAAAACGGATACGCAAATAATTATCTGATACCCAAGGGATACGCGATTGCAGCCACACCATCGGCCAAGAAGATGCACTCGGAGAATCTGAAACAGAGGGCACACAAAGAGGAGAAAATCAAGGCCAATGCACAGGAGATTGCCGCCAAAATGACCGGAATTTCGCTGGTGGTTGGTGCCAAGACCAGCACTTCGGGCAAGATTTTCGGTTCCGTGAACACCATTCAGATTGCAGAAGCTCTTAAAGAGAAGGGATTTGACATTGACCGCAAAAATATTACCCTGCCGGAAGACCAGATCAAGGAAGTCGGCAAGTACAAGGCTATAGTCAAACTTCACAGGGAAGTAAGGGTTGATGTAGATTTTGAGATTATTGCCGAGTAACAATTCAGCAATTATAAAAAAAAGGACATGTTTTGCATGTCCTTTTTTTGTGCCTGTCATCAGAGCCCCTGTCAGAAGTTATCGTGATAATCCTTGCGGCGTTCGTATTTCAGATCAGCCAGAACCGAAGACTTAACCCTGATAGTAAAGTTCCACATTTTCATTGATCCATTGGGTACCCAGTTAAAACTCATAACCCAGCAATGAAGGTCGCGGGTTATTCCTATTTGTGTCATCGTGATTTCCTTTTGTGAAAAATCATACCCGGTGGTATATGTCAATGCGGTTTTACCGGTCAGGTTTACGTTGCCGCTTGCCGATAAGGTCTGAGTAAGGTTAGACTTCAGTCCGGGCTTTGAGTAGTGGAAAGTGTAACTCATCCTCATCGACCAGGGAACATCAAAAATATAGTATCCGTATTCGTCGAACAGCATGGAGGTCGGATCGCTCGGATTGCTCATATTGCGGGCTGCATCTTCAGTCATCATGCCCTGGTTTGCCGGACCTGTTGCCGGCCTTTGGGAAGATTGCTGCGATGATCTGTCCTTATCTCCTGTAAGAAGGCGTCCCAGATCGAAGTCGAGGCTCATTGAGAAATTTGTAAGCCTCATCAGTTTCCTGTTCTGTTCAAATGCAAAAGTGTTTATAGGAGTCCCTCTCTGGCTCAGACCATAGAGGGAAAAACTGCTGGCTGCCGACACACCTATATTATTCATCAGGGTTGTCCGCATACCCATCGAAACCGGCGCCCATCTCATCGAATCGGCAAACACGTTGTATGAGGTGGATATACCAAAATTATCGATTAGCTTTACCTTTTTGGGTTTACCGGATGTATCATTCTTTTCGAAAACCTTGGCTTCCAGGATATTGGTGATATTGAAGCTAATATTGCTGCTTCGTCTCGACAATGAAGGCGTTCCATAAATATTTCTCTCAAATATTGAATATTCGGTGAAATTTCCCAGGGTGTCCGACTGCACACTCCTGTAAAGATCGCTGCTCAATCCCTTTAAAGAAGGAATAAAGCTGAAGCCAACTGAAGGTTTTATAACATGTCTTATTGCCTGCACCCTTGATTCGGGTTTGAAGTTAAATGTTCCGAAAATCTGAGGATTGAATCCTGCACTAATTGATGGATTTATTGAATGACCGTAGAAAGTACCCCTGATCGTATCGGTGACCACCTGCGGAACAATCTCATTTCTTGAAGCATTAAAATAATCTGGATCCCATCTTTTCTCAAATTTTTGCGTATATAGAACGCCGCTGTAAGTTAGCTGCGGTGAAATCGAGAAGTTTCTGAAAGGGCGGAACTGAATGCTGACAGGAGCTTCATGCTTGAAGCCATTTCTCATATTGTTCCAGACCTTGTTTGTCAGAAGAAGGCTGTCGTATGTATTAATCTGATTATCAAGAGAAGCAGAATATTGAAATTGCAGTTCCTGATACCATTTAGACGATCCTGCCGCACCTTTCCGCTTCAGGGGGTAGATTCGTGCCATGTTGAAATTGATTTTAGGCAGGTTCAGGGAAACGGTTTTGTTCCTTACATTCTGACTATGGTTCATACTGGCCGAAAGGTTAAACGGAGTGCCTGTCCATGTTTTTGAATAACTGACGCTCGATTGCCTCTGAGTAGTGACATGTTCCATCACGTCGTAACTGTTATTTTTGTCGAAACCGCTTGAGCTCATGCTTACGTTGGCTGAAAACCTCGAACCTGGTTTTGCCTTGGCATCCTGGCTGTATGTCCATCCGATTTTGTAGTTCGATGTCTTGCGGTAATCATTCAACCCCTTATGTCCGCTGATGTTGTTGGCATAGCTGAAGCTGAACTGTCCGTTGAACTTGTACTTCTTTGAATAATTCGACTGGGTGGTCAGCATCCATGTGCCATTCGTATAAATACTTCCCCGAAGCGCGAGGTCGAAGTAATCGCTGATGGCAAAATAATATCCGCCGTCAGTTAAGTTGTATCCCCTCTCCTGCTCCTGGCCTATCCGGGGAATTAAAATACCCGAGGCGGCTTTCTTTGTCTGTATTGGGAAAAAACCGAAAGGGAGCGCTACAGGAAGAGGTATTCCCTCAAGGACAAGGTAACCGGGGCCAGAAATGATTTTTTCACCTGGGTAAATCTTTGCCTTGGGAAGGCGTATATAGAAATGGGGATGTTCAGCGTCGCATGTTGAATAGGTGCTTTGCGCAATATTCGAAGTTCCGTCGTCGAGCATTTTTGTAACCTGGCTTCTGAGGAGACCATCTTCCTGTTTTGTTACAATTTTATAGGCAATTGCCTTACGGGATATGAAGTTATAGAACAATGAATCGGATTCGATTTCCTGAGAACCTTGTGTGAAGACAGGCTTGCCGGTAAGTTTGCCCAGCGAATCGAGCCTGCCTGTTGCAAAGACTGTGTTGGCTGCCATATCAAATACAATTGAGTCGGCAGTTATCTTTATATCGTCGTAATTGACCTCCGCCTGATCGGACATAAAAACCCGCTTATTCTTAAGATCATTTCTTTTTGTGCCTACCGATTTATAGATAACCTTTTTGTCGATTGCCTCAGGAGAGATTGTTTTGATGTTCCGGGGTAGTGTGTCGATTAGTATGGTATCGGGGCGAACAGTCAGCGAATCAATGGCGGAAATGTCTTCCTGCGAGAATAATGAAACAGAACAGACCATCACAAGGAACACTACAAGCAGCCGTTTTTGTTTAAAAAAATACAACTTTAATACTATTTTTGTACAGTTTTTGTGATGACCTCGATGTCAGGCGCAAAACTAATTAAAAAAACATGAACTGAATATGGGTTCAGATTTTAAAAACGTCAAAGAACGTACCAATTATATAAAGGCATCACGATTGATTTCAGTGATTCTGCTGGCGGTCATGTTATCTTTTTTGCTTTCACCGGTCTCCGGATCGGAGAGGAAATGGGTTGTGGTGATAGATCCGGGACACGGCGGCAAGGATCCGGGAGCCCTGGGAGCCATGAGCAAGGAAAAGAACATTAACCTTGCGATTGCCCTGAAGGCGGGAAACTATATCGAACAAAACCTCAAGAATGTAGAAGTGCTTTACACCAGGAAGACTGATGTATTCCCGGCTTTGTATGAAAGGGCCGAATTTGCTAACAAGAACAAGGCTGATCTGTTCATTTCCATTCATGCAAATGCAATTTCGAAGAAGACAATTAAAGGAACAGAGACATGGATTATGGGGCTGGCGAAGGATGACCAGAACCTTGAAGTGGCAATGAAAGAGAATGAAGTTATTCTCCTGGAGGACGATTTTTCGACAAGATACGAGGGATTCGATCCAAAATCACCTGAATCGTACATAATGTTCACCATAATGCAGAACACATACAGGGAGCAAAGCCTCTATCTGGCAACGAATATTCAGAATCAGTTCAGGAACAGGGCCGGCAGGGTCGACCTTGGTGTCAAACAGGCAGGCTTTCTGGTGCTTTACATGACCTCTATGCCGAGTGTTCTTATCGAAACCGGATACCTGACCAACCCGGAGGAGGAAAAATACCTTAACTCAAAAGATGGGCAGGATTACCTTGCGTCGGCAATATACCGGGCAGTAAGAGATTATATAAACGAAATAGACAAGAAGACAAATACTTCATCATCTGTGCAGGGAAGCACTGCCTTTGTCAAATCGACTGCGGTTCCGGAGGGAGGATCACCGGATGATCAACCCATATTTATGGTTCAGATAGCCACTTCAGCATCAAAGAGAACACTCACACCCTCAAACTTCAATGGACTGCCGGATGTGGTTGAAATTGAGTCGGATAATCAGTTCAAGTATGCTGCGGGAAATTTTGAGAACTATTCTCTGGCTGCCGAATACCGTAAGAAAATTGAGTCATTATACCCCGATGCATTCATCATTGCGGTAAGGAATAATAAAATATTACCTTTACAGGACGCACTTAATTTAAAGTAAAATCTAACCATTAAAATGAAAAAGATCTCGAATGAAGCCAAGATTGGGGTTACTGCAGTATTGACAATTCTGGTTTTCATATGGGTTTTCAGTTTTCTAAAGGGTAAAAACCTTTTTGACAAAACCTCCAGCTATTATGTTGTTTACGATCAGGTTGGAGGACTCGCCGAATCGAGTCCTGTTGAAGTAAACGGCTATAAGGTCGGAGTTGTTCAGTCAGTCAAATTCGTGGATCCTGTAAGCGGCCGGCTGCTGGTTACCCTGTCGGTCGATAAAAGTTTCAAGCTTCCTGTCAACACCGTTGCTGAAATCACAACAGCAAGTCTGATCGCAGGAATGAAGATCAGGTTTGTTTACGGTGACGGTCCCGGAACCTATTCAAGCGGTGACACTATACCAGGAAGACTTGCCACTTCCCTGCTTACCAGGCTTGAGGATGAGCTTCTTCCGCTAAAAGACCAAATATCGGATCTGATCCTGACACTCGATACGGTAATCGGTTCGGTCAATGAAATCATCGATCCCAAATTCAGGGCTGACCTGCGATCGGGAGTAGCGAGCTTTAGTAGTACTGCACGGAGCATCGATGAAGCTGAACTTAAAGCCACACTGATGAATATCAATTCATTTACCGCAATGCTTGCAGATAACTCGGAAAAAATCACCTCAACTTTCAGCAGTCTGGGAAACATAGCTGACACACTCGCAGCCGCTGACCTGTACGGTTCAATAAATAATCTCAAATCGAGCCTTGAGAAAGCATCAGCACTTATCAGTAATCTCAATGAAGGAGAAGGAACAGCCGGAAAACTTATCACAAACGATTCCCTGTACACAAATCTTTCGAACAGTCTGGGAAGCCTGGACATGCTTCTGCAGGATATGAAGACAAATCCGAAGCGCTACGTACATTTTTCCCTGTTCGGCAAAAAAAATATCCGGGAACAATAGCTTTTTTATAAAATTCAGAGTATCTTGAACTTAAAAATAAGCAGTTTAATGATGGCAAAATAGTCCTCATTTTTTTGCTTTTTTGGTAAAATTTTACCACTTTCTATAAGAGTTTGTCTGTCATGGACAATCCGTGAGTTGTGCTTGTAAATTACTGATATACAATTGAATAAAATGGCAATATTTATTTTGGCGTATAAGTTGCTGATGGTTAAAACCATATAGTTTTTTTGAATTTAACAAGCGAAAAAAATTTTTTTTTTAACTTTTTTTTTTACAAATATTGCTGTCGGAATCAGCATAACGGATAACCTACGACAAACACGATATATTTTCATGAACAAATCACACGCCGATGTATGGAATAATTGTCTGCAAATAATTAAGGACATTATTCCCTCCGTCAGTTTTAAGACCTGGTTTGAGCCTATTATTCCTCTTAAACTTGAAAACAATATTTTGACGATTCAGGTACCCAGTCCGTTTTTCTACGAGTACCTCGAAGAGCAATATATAGATATCCTCAGAAAGACTCTCAGGCGTGAGATCGGTGCTGATGCCAAACTCGAATACAATGTTGTGCTGGAGAATGCGAATTATTCCGACGGCAAGCCCTATACCATAAGGTATCCATCTAGAAACAAGACGGATCTTCACAACAAGCCGGTTCAGGTCCCATTCAATGTAACACAGCCTTCAATCAAAAATCCTTTCGTTATCCCGGGGATCAAAAAGGTGCATTTTGATCCCAAGCTTAATCCCGATTACAACTTCAGCAACTATGTAGAGGGAGAGTGCAACAGGCTGGCCAGGTCGGCAGGAATAGCAGTAGGCAACAATCCCGGAGGTACAGCATTCAATCCTCTTATGATCTATGGTGATTCCGGACTGGGCAAGACTCACCTTGCACAGGCAATAGGGATACTGGTGAAGGAAAAGCACCCCGACAAGGTTGTGTTGTACGTCAATGCGAATAAATTCCAGACTCAGTTCGTTGAATCGGTCAGGAACAACAACAAGAATGATTTCCTTCATTTTTACCAGATGATCGACGTCCTTATCCTTGATGATGTTCACGAGTTTGCTGGAAAAGAAAAGACACAGGACACTTTCTTCCACATTTTCAATCACATACACCAGTCGGGCAAACAACTGATACTCACATGCGACAGGCCGCCGGTGGAGCTTCAGGGCATGGAGCAAAGGCTTCTGTCGAGGTTCAAATGGGGTCTGCAGGCTGATCTTCAGAGGCCCGACTATGAGACCAGGCTTGCCATACTGAAGAAAAAGGCATACAACGACGGCATTGAACTGCCTGATGAGATTTTTGAATATCTGGCCGCCAACATCTCCAACAACATCAGGGAGCTTGAAGCCGTATTAATCTCCTTGTATGCCCAGTCAACCCTTAACCGGAAAGAGATCACTCTCGACCTGGCAAGGCAGATGGTGGAAAAGCTGGTAAGTACATCAAGACGCGAAATAACAATAGAATATATTCAGAAGATCGTTTGCGACTACTACAAGATCCCGATCGAACTCATACAGGGCAAGACAAGAAAGAGGGAGATTGTACAAGCCAGACAGGTTTCCATGTATTTCTCCAAAAACCTTACTAAAGCATCGCTTGCAAGCATCGGTTCACATATTGGAGGTAAGGATCATGCCACTGTGCTTCATGCCTGCAAAACTGTTAACAACCTTATCGACACCGATAAGCACTTCAGGAATCAGATCAATGAGATAGAAAAGAAGCTGAAGGTTTAGCGGTTTGCGGTATGCGGTACGCGGTATGCGGTTACTGCCAACTGCCAACTTGTTAAAGGCTCTTGCCGTCACGCCTTCACGCCTTCACGCCCCCTTTAACGCCTTCCTTTAAAATACCTGCTTTCAATATCTTTGACGCACCGGAATCCAACTGTCGAATTGCGATCGTATCCCTGCGACACCATGAGCATTATCTGTGTCCTGTCAAGCGGTTGAGGTCCTCCTTTAACGTACCACCAGCTTGATTCGGGATTATAGAAGCTGCCTCCTCTGATCACCATCATGTAATATGATCCGTTAAAATACATGTCGTTGGTCATTTGCCAGACATTTCCGACCATATCAATAACTCCCCATGGGCTCATGCCCTTGGCAAAGGCATCAACAGGAGTAGGCTTACCGAATGAGTTGTTGCATAATGTACCGTGAAACTCATTACCCCAGGGCCATTTCCTTCTGTCGGTACCCTGGGCTGCAAGCTGCCATTCTGCTTCTGTTGGAAGCCGTTTCCCAGCCCATTTTGCATAGGCCTTCATGTCTTCGAGGCTTAAATAAACAACCGGATAAATTTCCTGGCCCGGCAGATATATTCCGTAATCCCAGTGCCTTAAATACCTTGCGGTATCAACTGGTCTGTAACCAGAGCTTTGAATGAATTCATAATACTGGGCATTGGTCACAGGGTATTTATCGATCAAAAAACTGTCTATGCTGACAGTTATGCCGTTAACTTCGGGGTAAGGGATGAAATCCTCGGAAGTGTCAACCTCATATGAAAACTCAGTTCCTGGTATCAGAATCATATCCGGGGCCACTCCTGTGGCCCTGACAGTAGGATCCACCCTGCTCACCAGCCATGGTCTTCCGCCCTCGAGATGATGAATATTCTCGTCGAGGAGGTGTTTGCCGTCAAGAAGCTGTACTACTATCTTACCCATATAGTAGCCAAAGCTATCCTTGAGACTTATAATCGTGTCGCTTCTCAGCAGGAATTCCTTGAATGCAGTCTTGTTTGAGGGATTTCCCTTCCACACAAGTACCCTGTTATCGTCTGCCGATCGCAGCATAAGGGAATCCCCCCTGAGCTTTGATCCGAGAAGAAGGGGAAATTCAGCAATGCAATCAAGCGAACCTTCCATACGGGTTCCCGACATTGAAGCCGTCCATCCCTCCGCTTTCGCCGTCAGCCAGGTCATCCCTCCTTCTGTAACAGGAGTGATATTCTCATGATTCCAGAGCGACACATAATGCCGGGATACATTATCGTCTATTCTGAACAGTTTGCCCTCGAAGCCTTCTGGGCGCATATTAAGAACAGTAAACAGAGTTTTCTCCCCTGCCCTCCACCTGTTAACATAAATCCTGTCGGCAAGCGTCCTGATCATTGGTGTCCAGTCCATATCAAGGAATGCATCGTTGTTCTGGCGAAGAATGAAGGTTGTCCTGGCCAGATATTCAAGATCCTTCTGATAATTTTCATCTCTTCCGCCCGGACGGAACAGATTCAGTTCGGTACCATATCCGTTAAAGAAAGAGATGGCAATCTCGCGGTGCAGGACGTCTTCTCCGACATCACAGACTCTGAAGATTGAGAAATCGGGTTTTATCAATTTATTCAGGTTCAGTTCAGGACTGAGGAATATGGCATTATGAACCCTTCCCGACAAGATTCCCGGCATATCCCCGGGAACGGCCATGCCTTCGGAGTACATCACCACTCCTTGCCTGACACTGTCGGCAGAAGACTGGAGCTGATGGCTCGAGCTGCCCTGTGTATCCAGAACCACTCCATCCGCATCGGTTTCTGCAATCAGCGAGGCCATTCCCTTCATGTGGTTTTCAAGCCTGGTGCTGGTATCCCAGGGATTATAGGCAATAAACATCCTTGTGTTGTTCTGGCGGGCAAGACCTCCGAATATACGGAGCTGTCTCAATCCTCCGGGCAAATCCCTGTAGAGGTCCCACTGGTTACGCTGGTCCAGTCCAAGACGCGGCCATGTCGGCCATAAACCGTACACATCAATAAATCCGAAGGTATCCATACCTTTTCTCAGGACATCGGCAAAAGTGTACAAGCCGGTCGATCTGTCAAAAAACTCCCTGTCCCATGCCATCTGCAGCATAATCACGTAACTTTCCCTGATCCAGGCCAGGTCGGCCCTCTCATACAATGAATTGTCAAAATCCTTTATATCGTAAAGGTAGCGGTCCCTGAACGTCAGTTTCAGTCCATTTTGCCACTCCCCCCTGAATATATCGGCATATATTCTGTAGCTGACCTTTGCTTTGGGTGGCAATACCGTCTTGTATCTGCCTTTCAGTCCGCCCGATGTTTCCATACGTCTGGCAACAGCGCAAACCGAGATCCCGTTCTGAACATCAAAAGAGGTATACCCCAGTTCCCATGCGTTGTCAGGAAGAATCACCCGCACCGGCAGATAACCCGGGCGTATCAGCCAGGCACGGGCAAGATCGTCGGGTCCCATACCGGTAATATTTACTGAAACGCTGTCGGAACCGAAAGGGACAACGTTGCTTATTGTCACCGTATCTGCCGAGATATTCTCAAATTCCACATTGCATTGCCAATAGGTTGAATCAGTATCAGGCTGATTTAGCTGAATCCTGACCGAGTTTCCAAACTGCAGGGAGTAGCCATTACCTTCAACAGTAGCCTGAACTTCGGCTGTAGAGTACATTTTTTCATCAAGAAGGAAACTTAAAACAGGTTTTTCCCGTTTAATTGGTAAGCCTGAATTATCTGAAAGGGTAAGGCTGTCGGTTGAAAGACCGATAAGGTCTGAAAAATGAACCTTTAAAAGAGACTGAGATACGGCCGGACAGGGAATGATAAATGATAATATTATAAAAGTCCGTAAAATTATTTTTAAGTTAAACATAAACAGGATCGGTATAGTTTTCTAAAACTGATGCAATTTAAAACATAAGCAAGATTTTTAAAACTGTTTTAAAAAGTATTAAGGAAATAATTTAAAAATGGCACTCCTGAAAAAAATAGTGAAACTTTTCTTTTTGTTGATTCTTTCCATAAGCTTAATGGGAGGTTGTGCTTCATCAAAGAAGAATCCGTATTACGAAAAAAGGATAAAGGCATCAAAGACCAATACCAAGCAGCTTGGAAGGAACCGGTATTATTTTTCCAAGGACTATCAAAAGAAGTTGTCCAAGAGCTATAAACGGAAGGTCAGGTATTAGTTCACTCGTCGCAAACGAAGCTTAGACCGTCGAAAGCAAGTTCAATACCGGGAGGCAGTGTTTCAGACACCTCGGCATGAAGTCCCATCTGATGACTTATATGAGTAATATAGGCCTTTCTGGGCGAAATCTCTCTTATAAAATCAATCGCTTCGCGGAGACAGAAATGTGAAATATGCTTTTCTTTTCTAAGTGCATTAATAACCAAATACTTAACTCCAAACAACTTTTCCTTTGTCTCCTCGGGAATATAATTTGCATCGGTGATGTATGCGAAACCGCCTGTTCTGAATCCGTAAACCGGAAGCCTGTAGTGGTAAACCCTTAGCGGGGTGAGGAGAACCGAATTCACTGAGAAATTATCTTCATCGATTGTATTCAGACGCATTTTAGGTATTCCGGGATACTGGTACTCGGCAAACACGTATGAATAATCCTTCCGTACTTCTTTCTGTACCCGCTCCTCGGCGAATATGTCTATTGCATCACGGCTTTTATAGTTGAATGCCCTCACATCATCCATTCCTGCTATATGGTCCTTGTGTTCATGAGTAAGAACAATAGCATCAAGTTTCCTGACATTTTCACGCAGCATCTGCTGACGAAAATCAGGTCCGGCATCAATCACAATAGCCGTATTCTCCTTTTCGATCAATATCGAGGTGCGGAGTCTTTTGTCGTGCTGGTCGCCAGAACGGCATGTCTCACAGTCGCATGCTATGACCGGCACACCCTGAGAGGTACCTGTTCCCAGAAAGGTGATTTTCACTATACACTATTTCCCGGCAAACCTAAGGCAAAAATCAATAACTGCCAATAACACTTATATTTTTTATTTCTTTAAATACTGAGCACGGTTAATAATGTTATTTTTACAGTCATCCCTATTCAATGGCAGCCGGAAAAATATACCTTATACCTGTCACCCTGGGCAATCAGAATTACCATGATGTCATACCGCAGGGAGTCCTGGAGATAACCAGATCGCTGAGACTGTTTGCTGTGGAAAATATCAGGAGTGCGCGGAGATATCTCAGGCTCATTGACAAGGATTTTCCAATTGACGAGACTGAATTTATTGAGCTCAGCGAGCACACAATTAAATCGGAAATCAATCAGTTTCTTGATCCGGTTATAAGGGGAAAGGATATGGGATTAATGAGTGAAGCAGGTCTTCCCGGAATAGCTGACCCTGGAGCTTTGCTGGTTTCAGCTGCACACAGGCATGGGATCAGAGTTGTACCGCTTGCGGGTCCTTCCTCTATTATTCTGTCATTGATCTCATCTGGCCTTAACGGTCAAAACTTCACGTTTAACGGCTATCTTCCGGTCAGACCAACTGAAAGGGAAGCAACGCTTAAAGCACTGGAAAAGAAATCGAGAGAAGGAAAGGCGCAGATTTTCATGGAAACACCCTACCGCAATCAGAGGATGCTGGATTCCATACTGTCAGTATGCGGCAATGACACTTTATTATGCATAGCCACCGATATAACTCTGCCGGGAGAAAACATCCGCACAATGACCATCTCGGAATGGAGAAGAAATGTACCCACTATCAACGACCGGCCCACCGTTTTTGTTCTTCAGTAAAATCTTTCTTTCAGTCGGTATGCTTGACCAGTTTTACCAGATTAATCTGGAAAATAAATGGAGTATATGGTGGAATGAAGTAATTCCCCTCTTCGCCGTATGCAAGCTTGGATGGGACAATGATCAGGGATGTTCCCCCCACCTTCATGTAAGTGAGAGCTTCATCAAAACCCGGAATAAGTTTACCCTCGTTGACAGGCTTTATCAGTGTATCGGAAGTATCAAAGTTTGTTTCTACGATAGACCTGTTAAGAAGGTGCATAGCATAATAAATATAGGCAGTATCGTGAGTTTCCGCCTGCAAACCAGTCCCCGGGATAAAATCGAGAAAATACAAACCACTTGTTTTCAGTTCAAAATCAAGTGTGTCATTATCTGAAAGAAAATCCTGAATCTGGAGTCTCTCATTAAGCTCCGGGTCATCAGGGCCATCTGAAAGGTCACAGGAGGGCAGTAAGAATAACGACAATAGTACAGTCATAAATAATGTCTTCTGTAATTTGAAATATTTTTTCATCATAGTTAATTTAGAATAGATAGTTTCAGCAATAATCATTCCATTTATTCATCTGCGATAACATTTACCCGGTAAACAATGATAGTCCTCGGAGGAATTTTCTTTCCGTCTCCAACCAGGCCGTGGGCCAGGAAAGGAGGCAGGATGAACATGGCTTTCCCGCCAGGTTTCAGTAACCTTAAACCTTCATTCAGTCCGGGTTCAATATCCGATTTCCCCACTGTCACCTGCATGGGGCCTGATTCGTCTGAAGAGTAACAAAAAGTGCCATCTATGAGTTCGCAGCGGTAGGCGATCTGTATCCTGTCATTTTCCCTGAGTAAATCGCCTTCTCCTTCTTCTTCAATTACATACCACAGGCCTGCAGGAGACTCCTTCATTGTAAGTCCCTTTCTTTCAATATAATTTTCAATGATTTCCCTGTCCTTTTGCACCAGGAACCTGTTCATTTCAGCCATTTCGTTTTTGCCTGGGTTTTGCGGCTGTTCTGCGTCAGGGCTGCCATTGCGGCACGAACAGGGAAACAAAATCAACAAACATATTATAGTCAGGCTCTGCCTCATGATCACTAGGTTAACTTTCAGTCTTTCAATAGCAAAGCTTCCTGCTCCTTTAGCACTTTACGAAAATAAGCAATAGTATTGTCGAGGGTGTCATAATATTCACCTCCGGAAGCGTTAAGGTGACCGCCTCCCGAGAAATATCTGGAGGCAAACTCATTGGAAGGAAAATTTCCCTTCGACCTGAAGGAAATCTTCACAAAATTGTCCTTCTCCATGAAAAATACGGAAAAGACTATTCCCTTTATCGATAGGGGAAGGTTCACAAAACCCTCCGTATCTCCCTTAACGTGCTTAAAATCAGCCAAATCTTTCTTTGTCAGATAGATATATGCCGTTCTGTACTCTTCCAGCACAGTCATTCGCTGATAAAGCGAAAAACCCATGAGCTTAATCCTTTCAGCCGAGAAATTGTTATATACTGTATTCAGGACATTTCCCCTGTCGATTCCGGTATCGAGCAGGTCGGCCACCACCCGCATTGTATTGCCGGTGTATGCACCATACTCAAAATTGCCGGTATCGGTAATGATCCCTACATAAACACTTTCGGAATATGAACGATCGCGGAAGGGTTCTCCGTTAAGGATAGTAACAATCTCGTGTACAAGTTCCGCCGTAGAACATTTCGAGGGATCTGATATCAGGAGGTCTGCAAAATCCAAAGGCTCAAGGTGGTGATCAATTATAACCTTTGGCGCCCTGGATGAAATAACTAAGGATTCTGCCTCTCCAAGCCGGTTAGGCTGGTTAAAATCGAGCATAACAATTAAACCGGCATTTTCAATAAGCTGTTTGCATTTCTTTCTTTTCCTGATAAAGACATTTATCTTATCCGAACCATCCATCCATTTCAGGAATTCCTGAAGGTTATTCGGGCACATCATTTCAACCTTCATGCCCTTGCCTGAAAGAAACCGGTAAAGCGCAATCTGAGAACCAATTGCATCGCCATCCGGATTGATATGGCTTATTAGCAATATATTGTCGGTCGATCCCAACAGTTCCAAAAATTCTTTTGTATATTTGGCCAGGTCTATCACTTTTACTTCTGCTTAATCAAGGGGTTAAAGATAGGAAATTTTTTTTCAGGCATAGTTTCATTAAGGATATGGACGGCAAATATACTTTTTCAATTATAAAACCGAATGCGGTAAGGACCGGAAAAACTGGTCCGATACTTTCAATGATCAATGAAGGAGGTTTTGAGATCTCTGCCATCAAGATGGTTCAGATGACCATTCAGCAGGCAGAGACATTTTACGAAGTTCACAGGGGAAAGCCTTTTTATGATGATCTTGTTGAATTCATGACATCAGGACCTGTTATTGTGCTGATTCTCAGGCACGACAATGCGGTCGATGAATTCCGCAGACTGCTAGGGGCCACTGATCCTGAAAAAGCTGAACAGGGAACTGTCAGAAAGAATTTTGGTGTTTCGGTAAAAATGAATGCCATTCACGGTTCTGACAGCGATGAAAATGCAATCAGGGAATCAAACTTTTTCTTTTCGGAGATTGAAAGATACTGCTAGTCGTATGAAAAAAGAGACAACAGGAACTCTTGTCGGGAAGAGGCAGTTGGAGAAGTATTCATCAGCATTCACCCTTTCAGACATGGAGATCTTCATTTTCCCGGATCTCTTTTATCCGCTCGTACTCGCCAACATAATGTCGCCTTTGATTTGGAAATGGCGTGAAGATCCCTGGTTTGCTGATATCGAAAAAAAGGGATTCAACTACAAAGTAAACAGGATCAAGCAGTTCATAATCCAGAATTACGTATTCAACCTTGACCTTGCCACATGGGGACTTACAACAAAGACCAGAGAAATTGACCGGTTCCGCGAATTCTTCGACATAGACCTGCTACGTCAGTCAAATGCCCTGTTCGGCTATGAAGGGGACAAGTACTACTTCGATATTGACATAAGGAAACACTTCGGACTTGACAGATTCACCACTGATGTGATCCCCTACTGGAAGACTGAGACAGTCGAAGCCATGACGGCATTCAGATACAGGGAAAACTTTACAACCGGTGCCGGAGAGTGTGTTTCATTATCATCGCTTTATGCAGCAGCAATGTTTATTGTCGGCAGAATTCCCCTCGACAAGATATTCCTGATCGCCACACCACTTCATTCACAAGCCTTTATTACCGAAAAAGAAGGTCTGATAACCAACAACAGAAGAATAGTAACCAGGAACATGTGGTTCAACGGCACTTCCCTTACAGAGAAGGCGAGGCGTGCTCTTGAAAATGAGAAAGTCACCGTAATATCCCATATTTCGGGACATATTCATACCGTTTATAACGAAGCAACAATAGACCAGGACGCGTATCTTATGTTTTCGTCGAAGCTGAAGGCATTCCTCCGGACAAACATAACGGACGTGGTTTTCATCAATTTCCTAAGGTTCAAGCAGAAATACAAAAACCTCTTCCAGTATATGTGCGAGTGCTCCGGGAAAAGGAGATACATCGCGCTTGAAAAGATGTTCGAGTACGAACATACCAGCAGATACAATCTCTCAAAAGAGACAAGAGCCAGTCTTGTTAACGAAATTGAAGGAGATGAATTCCACCTGAGTCCGCTCTATGGGAAGATAATGCTGAACGACATTGAGGATATCTTTTGCGATGAAAAAGGCTGCAGCCTGGATGAATTCAGAACGGAATTCGTAAAGTATTCCTGCGGAGTCAGCGAAGCATTTCTGGGCGAGATGTTCGAAGATCTTGAAAAATTCACTTTCACAGAGCCGAAACTACCCGACAGTGAGAAGTTCTATACTAAGGAGGAAGTTCCCTCAATATCACCGGAGAACACGAGGGAGGAAATTATAAAATCAGTAACTGAACTTACCGGTAAATCAGAAATGGCCCTTCTTACAATGTATGTTTACAGGCAGATGGACATAATCGACTGGATTCCGTTTATTAAAGCTTCAATGGAAAGGAATCCCGTGTGCTTTAGTGAACTCGACACGATGCTGGTTGACGAGGTTTACGGTATATTGGGAAAGATGCCTGATGAATCGATTTACGACAGCAACAGACTTGCGCTGCCTGATGAAGTGTGGAATTTCAGGCGGGGCGACGGGGTAGAGAAGGCTCTGATGCTTGCCGACTTCATTGGGATGAAATACCCCGGATCGCCTGTTCAGATTGAGATATCGGATTCAAGGGCTGTTTTGAAGTACAGAACCGAAGAATATCCTTTCCGGTCATCAAAGGGATTCAGAAAGCTGATTGCTATAACGGGGAATGTCTACATTATAAAGGACCTATCTTAAAACGATTTCCCGGATCACCTCCTTGCCTGATCTCTCGTTCAGCTTCTCCCTGAGAGCCTCCCTGAGCATCATCAGTTCATTTCTTGCAACAGATGAGGTAAGATGGACATACAGGATATGATCCCTTATATACACTTTTGAGGTTCTTGACGATATTGCTTTTCCGACTATCTCTTCCCACGAGTTTATAAGATTGACTTCAAGAAGCTTGCCTTCAAGGTTCATTTCCCTGATGTAATCTTTCATAGCTTCGGCAAGCGATATGGTCCTGCTTCTTCTCATTTTTCCTGTTTGCCATTTCCGGTTATCCCGTCAATGCCATCCTCATTTATTCTGAAAAGCCGGTAATCGGTTTTAATGCTTTCAAGAATATCATGAAGACGATCCTGGTGAGTATCGGTTATAAATATCTGACCAAATCTGTGATTACCCACGAGTCGTATTATCTGTGCCACCCGGCCTGCATCGAACTTGTCAAACACGTCATCGAGAAGCAGTATTGGCGTGAATCCGGCTTTTCTCTTTATATAATCAAACTTGGCAAGCTTCAGGGAAACAAGAAAGGATTTCTGCTGACCCTGCGAACCAAGTGATTTAACAGGATAGTCATCCATTTCAAAAACAAGATCGTCCTTGTGGATACCGACCGTAGTATACTCCAGCGCCCTGTCCTTATTAACAGAAGCAGAAAGCATCTCCTGAAAATCACCTTCATTCAGGTGCGACCGGTAAAGCAAACCAACGGCTTCCTTACTGTTTGATACCATGGTATAGTATTCATAGAAAACCGGGACAATCTCATTAATAAGGAGGCTCCTTTCAGCATGGATCAGGCTCCCATATCTGACAAGCTGTGCATCCCAGATTGAAAGCATATCGGGATCAAACTGCCCCGAATCTGCAAAATCCCTGAGGAGTTTGTTCCTCTGCTGCAGAGCCTTGTTGTAATTCAGAACGGCTTCGAGGTATTCGGCATTATACTGGCTTATAATCTTGTTCATGAACTTCCGCCGTTCCTCGCTCCCTTCTATAATAAGGGCACTGTCGGCCGGAGAGATCATCACAACGGGATACCTTCCCACATGATCCGAAAGCCGCGCGTATTCCTTCCCGTTCCTCTTAAGCGTCTTCTGCTTCTGCCTGTGGAATGAGCAGAAAATATTATCCTCCTCTCCGTTCTTTTCAAATATCCCCTGAATGATAAAGAATTCCTCACTGTGGTTAATGCTGGCGCTGTCGATGTTATTGAAAAAACTCTTTGTAAGCGACAGATAATGAATTGCATCAAGGATATTGGTCTTCCCGACACCGTTATTGCCCACAATGCAGTTGATCCTTGGGGAGAATTCAATGTCGGCCTGGCCGTAATTTTTGAAGTTGGTTAGCAGGAGTTTTTTAAGGTACATTTTCAGGCTCGGGATTCAGGTTAGGTATAAAATACAAATTTACAAAAAAGTCCCTTTCATTGAAATTAATTGTCAAACAATTGATATTCTATATATTAAGTCTCAAATGGATACTCCTGTTTTTTTTATACAATTATTTCAAAATTACTTTAAAAGAACTACTTTTGCGGAGTTATTTTTTTAAGTGATTTAAGCATAAACTGTTATGGCAAAAAGGAAGAAAGATGACAATCCTCAGGGGATTAAGAACGTAGAAGAGACACTGACCAAAACAGAACAATTTCTTGAAGAGAATTACAAGCCGTTACTTATCGGCCTTGGCGTTCTGGTTGTTTTAGTGGGCCTTTTCTGGCTTGGGAGAATGTACGTTATTAAACAGAATGATGAGGCTCAGGCTCAGATGTACCAGGCCCAGCGTTACCTTGAACTCGATTCCATCAATCTTGCCCTTAATGGTGACGGCAACTATCTTGGTTTTATTGATATTGCTAAGGAATACAAATTCACCCGTGCGGGTAATCTTGCACGCTACGGAGCAGGGATTTGCAACCTTCATCTCGGCAACTATGAAGAAGCCATTGACTACCTCAACAAATATTCGAAGAAAGACAATGTTCTGGGATCGATTGCCATCGGAGCCACAGGTGATGCGCTGGTTGAGCTCGGGCAGACTGAAAAAGGTATTTCGAAATATATTGAGGCTGCCGAATTTGCAGATAACTCATTTAATACCCCGCTTTACCTTATGAAGGCCGGTGAACTTTATGAATCGACCGGCAAATATCTGGAAGCACAGAAAGTGTATGAAAGAATCAAGGATGAGTATCCGACTAGCACTGAAGGCTCCTCGATCGACAAATACATTGCAAGGGTAAAAGTACTTTCAAAATAATGAGCACTGCTGATCTGTCGCATTACGACCAGGATTCGGTTCCTGATGCCGGCAAGCTGAGATTCGGAATAGTTGTCGCCGACTGGAATCACGACGTCACATCTTCCCTTCTCGATGGCGCCCTTATGACTCTTAAAAAGCATGGAGCAACAGACAACAATATAGTTGTCAAACACGTCCCGGGCAGTTTTGAACTGACGCTTGGCGCACAGTTCCTTGCCGAGTATGACGACCTTGACGCAATTATTTGCCTGGGATGTGTAATCCAGGGTGAAACACCACATTTCAGTTTTATTTGCCAGGGTGTTACCTATGGAATCACAAAACTTAATCTCGAATACAATATCCCCTTCATATTCGGGGTACTGACCACTCTCAATCATGAACAGGCCCTTGAGAGATCAGGTGGCACGCTTGGCAACAAGGGCGATGAAGCTGCAGTAACGGCTATCAAAATGGCTGTACTCCAGAGGGAAATAGAATAATCTCAGATCTGTTATTCGTGCATTAGTGGCAAAAAAACAGCAGCCACGAATGCACTAATGTTATTCTGTTTCAACCGCTGATAATATCTTCTTCTTTTTTTATCTCCTGCACAATCCCCGGTAAGGACAGTAATTGCATTTCGCAAGGGTTTTCGTCATCCTGAAAGGCTCCCCGGAACTGAATATTGAAGCAACCACACCGGTGATGCCGGCCATAAAGGCCTCTCTCACAGTCCGGTAATCTTCAAGAATCCATTCACTGTTTTTGTCCTCCTTTATTTTCAAAGCGTCATCAGCTTTCGCCTGTTTCAATTCCTTCACCCTGTAGATGGATGGTCTAACTGCCTCGGCCGGGTTATTCGACAGAAAGGCTTCACAATAAAGCAAAGTCTGAAGCCATCCGTCAAATTCCTTCTTCCTGTCATCGGTGAACAGATCATCAAGTGAAGCAATTTTAGCGGCAACCTCTCCGGTCTTGTAATCCACAATTCTGAGCCTTCCTCCCACCCTGTCGATCCGGTCGATACTTCCTCCCGTCCTTATTTTCAGCTCAGCACCTTCACTTCCAAGAGGCAAAATGAAACGATACTCCTTTTCTGTGCCGACAATAACAAACGGTGAAATATACCTGTCGGCCGCCAGGATCCTTCTCAGGTAGGCAAGGAGTATATCCTTGATGATAATATCATTACCGCTCTCCGGACGCCTGTGGTCCTGTCCATAGATAGAGTCAACAGTCTGATCAATAAGACCGTTAAGAAAAGCGGTGTTTCCTGAAAGGGAATCAATATAATCCTCAGTGATATCCTTTCCGGGTGCTACCGTATATATTTCCTTCATTATCCTGTGAAGCACCTGTCCAAAGACAGCATGATCGATCTCTGGCGATATCTGATCTGGTTCCTTAAGTCCGCTGACGTATCTGTAGTAAAACCTCATCCTGCAGTTTAGCCAGGTGTTTATGGCAGTCGGGGAAAGCATCGACCTTGCCTGTTCGCCGGAGTAAAGCTTCAGCAGTCTCTCCCGGTGCATGTCCGTCTTTTCAATCTCTGAATTTTCAGGGAAGCTCGTCCTTATGTCAAAGTTAAGGGTAACCGTTTCAGGGTTGATCAGGCGTGAGTATTTCATCTGGGTAAGAAAGCGGCTCATTTCACCAGTTCGCATACCTGACGAATCGGAGTTGTAAACGAAAGTAACATTTTCAGCACGATGAAGGAGTCTGAAAAAGTGGTATGCATAAAGCGATTCCTGGTGGTTTATTACAGGGAGCCCGAATGCTTCCCTTATGCTGTATGGAATGAATGAAGACCCGGTACTAACTGATGGCAGCGATCCTTCGTTCACTGAAAGCATTATTATGTTCCTGAAATCAAGTGCCCTGGTCTCGAGAAATCCCATTATCTGGATTCCCGACAATGGTTCGCCGGTGAACGGAACTGACTGGTTCCTCAGAATCTTGTCAAGAATCCTTATATAGGTATCAATCCTGAACACTACATCCCTGGAATCTGAAACAGGTTCAAGGCGCCTGATAGTCTTCAGTACGGAATGAAGGAATTCGTTCCTGAGTTTCCGCTGCATAAGGCTGTCAGGATCCTCCATATCGTCCCCGGCCCCTCCCCCTCCCATAGAGACCAGTTCAAGTATCCTGGTCAGATAGCCTGAAAATTCAGCCGGTGTAGCTGATTTTTTAAAGAGAGCTTCCATCAGAGGGGTTTTGCACAGCAAGCCGACAGGTATCCGGAAGATGTTTCCGGACTGAATTCCAGCTGAAATACTTCTTTCTTCATCACCTGAAACATCTGCCACTAGCGGATGCCTCAGGATATCGATGACATCCCGGCGGCTAAAGAGGATCTCGTTTCCTTCCGCAGAAGCATTCCTCTGAAGATTGAAGATATGCTTCACCATGCTGTACACACCGGTCATTTTAAGCGGATAACCCATTGTGATATTTATATCGCCGACATCACCCGGCAGGCTGGTCAGCAGGGGAACTATAAGGTTCTCATCTACCAGTATGACTGCCGTATGATGAGCTTCTTCCGGTGGCAGTACGGGTAATGAGCCCAGGAGCTCCGGTATCAGCTTCACCAGAACGACCTCCGAAGCAGTCGCGATAACCCTCCTGGTCACATCAGTGCCGGGTGTTGAAAGAAATGTGTCGTACTGCCAGTCTGCCGGCATATCGTTCCTGAATACCTTAAGGTTCCTGTTCATGAACAGTCCGGCAGAGTTGGTGTTTCCATCACCGATATAAGAAGTGTCATAATCCCAGTAAAAACAGGCTTTCCCCTGATCCTGAAGTTGTTTCATAAGCGTGAGCTCGCACTTGTTCAGTGCATTGAACCCAATGAAATGAACTTTCTCCCATTTCAGATCAGGCATAAGACCGCTGCCGGAACTTTCCGCAACATCCCTCATTATCATTCCCTCATAAGCCAGTCCTGAGGAACGGAGTGCCTTTCTGAATCCGGAGTACAGCTCCTCAAGTATCGACCATACGGTGATAAAACCGTCTTTCTGAGGCGATTGCTTTTCAGGCTCAAAATTGCGCCAGAATTGTTTGATTATCTCAGCCTGTTCAGGGTCGAGATCTCCGAATCGTGCATCTATATTCCTGAAATCCTCCACATTACGGAACACCACCCGGGCATCGGCCATATACTTGTCAACATCGTCAAAATCGTTTAACAGCATATCGCCCCAGAAGTAAAACTCATCAAAGCCCTCTCCCCTGCTGTTTAGACTGAGGTAAACCCTGTACAGTTCGAACAACAGGATTTCGGTGTCGGCAACCATCAGCTCCGAAAAGGATCCGAAGAATTCATTCGACGTCATGGTAACGGGAGCCCATGCAGGTTTATCAAGCAAAGCCGAATAGTATTTCAGGAAATAAAGACCGGCCCTCCTGCTGGGAAACACAAGGCAATGGCGTCCGATGTCACCGCCGGTGCTTTCGTAGAGATGCTTTGCTATTCTTTCCAGAAAGTATACCATAATTTTAAGTCTTGCGGTCGTGCGGTCGTGCGGTCGTGCGGTCGTGAAGTCTTGCAGTCGTGCAGTCGTGCGGTCGTGCGTCTAAATTACATTAACCATAAAGTCTGCCCTGCCATGTATCGAGTTCTTCGAGCCGTTTTTCAATCAGCCCGATAATTACATCAGTTCGTTTCATCCCCCACATTTCCTTTGCCAGGAACCGCGGAGGAGCCTCGCCCGTAAATCGTTCAATCTGAATAGAAGGATTTAGCCGCTCAATAAACCTGATTATGAAATTGAGGTAATCCTCCCATGTAAATATATCAAAATCACCGGGACGCTCATTATACTCCTTTTCCATGGCAGTACCTCTGATAATCTGAAGCTGGTGAAATTTCACCCTTTTTAATGGAAGGCCTGATATTATATCGGCTTCCCTTAGCATTTCCTCCCGTGTTTCACCGGGTAATCCGAAGATAAAGTGGGCTCCGGTATCAAGTCCCCTCGAATGCGAAGCCTCAAGCGCCTTCACCGCGTCGGCAAATGTATGTCCCCTGTTTATCCGTTCAAGGGTTCTGTCATAACATGATTCGATGCCGAATTCAAGCAGAACGATGCAATTCTCCGACAGTTCTTTCAGAAGGTCGAGTATTTCATCATTTACACAGTCGGGGCGGGTACCAATCACAAGTCCCCTGATGTCCTTGTGGCTCAAGGCCTCATTGTACAAAGCACGCAGGACTTCAATGGGGGCATAGGTATTAGAATAAGCCTGGAAATAAGCCAGAAATGCTTCAGCCCGCCGGTAGCGACGCCTGTGAAACTCAATGCCCTCATTTATTTGCAGGATGACCGGTTTCTCAGGGGTGCAATATGAAGGGCTGAAAGCCTTATTGTTGCAGTAGGTGCATCCTCCTTTACCTTTAGTGCCGTCGCGGTTCGGGCAGGTAAAACCTGCATCTATCGATACCTTCTGCATCCTTGAACCATGGGCCGACCTGAAGCTGTCGCTAAAGGCGTTGAACCTTCTCGGGGATCCCCAGGGATAACTGACCGGTATTTTAATATTTCCTTCCATTCAGACAGTAACAATCCGGTTGACATCCACATACCATATGTAAGCTCCGGCAACATCATACCCCATTTCAGTCAGTAACTTCCTGTAATTCCTGACCTGGCCGAGGTGACTACCACTCTCCTCTCCGAACTTGAAATCAACAAGGTAAGTCTTTCCATCCCTTATGATCACACGGTCGGGCCGTCGGGTGCCGGAATCGGGCATCAGAACCGTTGCTTCATTCAGCACTGTGTTTCCTTCCCTGAACCATTCACATACAACCGGCTGATCGATAAGAGAATAAAGTTTCTGTATCATAGAGGGTTCATCCTGCTTAGTGAGCTCATCAGCCCTGACCATCTTCCTGACGGCTTCCGGAATGTCACCAGCGGTTACAATCCGGCTGAACAAGTCATGCATCATCCTGCCATAAGTAATTCTCTCCCTTGCGTCTGACTTGACGACATTGATGTAATCCTCCCAGTGAAGCTTCAGTTTTAGTGAGCCGGTATAGTCATTCACCGGATACTCCCTTACAAATAGTCCCTTTACCGGAGAAAGAACCCTTTGAACATCCGGAAGAGTTCCAAATTCAAGAGTGCCCGGGTGAGGATCAAAGAATTTATGAAGAAAAGCCTGTGATCCGTCGGGATGATTCCCGGTGAAGGCAACTGCCTCTTTAATCACCGATGCTATCCTGTTCTCCTTTCCGGGTTTAGCCGGAGCAAATCCGAATATGACACTAACAGCCCTTGTGAAAGCAACATAAAGGAGGTTTATATTGTCAAGATAAGCGGAGCGCCGCTCATCGAAGTATTGTTCTGCGAAAATGGTATCAGAAAGTTCACTGCTGTATCTCAGCGGCACTATTCCCAGTCGGTTGAAAGGTGGTGAATCAGGCACGGCCCAGAGGATGT
Organism: uncultured Bacteroidales bacterium; assembly: GCA_963840965.1. Lineage (GTDB taxonomy): Bacteria > Bacteroidota > Bacteroidia > Bacteroidales > VadinHA17 > LD21. The sequence continues at coordinate 528,815 of CAWJAW010000006.1, forward strand.
TTGAGTGAAAGGATTTATGATCGAGGTTCCATGAGAGGAAAGGCAGGATCACAATTCCAAACTCAAGTCCCTTCGATTTGTGGATTGTCAGCACCCGCATTGAATCCTGACTGTCGGGAACCGAAATCGACTTTTTCACACCTTCAGTGTTCCACCATTCGAGGAATGAGGCTATTCCTGGATTCCTTGCAGAAGCGTACCCAAGGACAATATCCTGAAAAGTATTCAGATATGGAACATTGAAAGAGAATCTGCCAAGTCCGAAAAATCCGATCACCCTTTCGGTGATATTCCATAAAGGCTGGTTTTTAAGACCATCAAGAAACTCACGGTATCCCTCCGGAAAGTAGTTCTTGGAAAAACCTGTCAACTCTTCACCGGGAAGTGGTACCTGTCCGGCATCCGGGGTTCCTGTTGCAAGAAGGAAATTCCTGAGCATCAAAGCCCTGGCAATCATGTCATCCGAATTGTCCAGCGCCATCAAGACGGCAATAATGAAGTTAACAGCTGGTGAGTTTGACAGCAGAAGTGACTCGCCAGAGACGATATTGTAGTTGTACCTTGCTTTCTTTTCCTCAGGGCAGGAACCGCTGTAATCTAGAATTTCCTTCAGAACCACTGCGCCTTCCCGGTTATCCCTTACCAGAATGCCAATATCGGAAGCGCTGTAACCCTTGTCCTGGATCGATTCAATCAAAGCCGGCAGTCTTTTAAGTACCTCTTCCTGCCATGTAAATTCTTCAGTACCCTCAATGAATTCAAGCCTTACATAACCATCTGTTTTCCTTCCGGGATCTTTCTGAACAACCTCTGAAAAAAGCTCACTGAACTCTGAAACCTGTCCGTCTGCTGACAATTCCAATTCTATCTGCGCAGGTATTATTGAAAACAGTGAATTGTTAAATTTTATGATATTTGCACAGCTCCGGTAGTTGGTTCCAAGAGGCTTTGATATGAACCTCCTGCCGTCGACACCCCGTTTCAGGTCGCGAAGTGTGTGCCAGTCGCTGTTGCGCCATCTGTAGATCGACTGCTTGATGTCTCCGACCACAAGGTTGTCAAAGCCCTGAGCCATGCTGTTGCCCATAAGCTGCCTGAAATTTTTCCACTGGATTACCGAAGTATCCTGAAACTCATCTATCATGAAGTTCTCAAAGGCATTTCCCACCTTCTCATAAATGAAAGGGGCCTGGTCCTTTTCGGTTATCAGATAGATCAATTCCCCTGCATCAGACAGAAGAAAAACGTTTTCATCCCTGGTAATGAGACGTACCTGGACCAGAATATCTGACAAAATACCAAGTATATAGATGTATGACAAAATCACTTTTGCAGTTTTGTAACCAGCCATATTCCTGTCATAATAACCAACCATATCCTTTACAGTCTCGTCCAGTCCTGCTCCCAGAGCATCTTTCAGGGCAGGATCAGGTAAGCCTGAATACCACCGGGGAGGATCGGCCGCTGCTGAACGGACATAGGAATTGGGGATCCTGAACTCGCCTGCTGCTGCAGCCCTTACGAATGAAGGAACACCTTTCCCCTTCTGAAAAAACATGTCATCCGTAAGTCCGTAACAGTCAAAGAAGCCGATTGCTTTCTGACCGGCTTGCTTTATGTATGCCGTGAAGTCTGACATCAGGGCTTTCATCTCCCCTATATAGGTTACCAGGAACTCCTTGTCGCGTAGCTTTTCCTTTTCTTCGACCGGAAGAAGTCTGAACTTTTCGTTGAATAATTCTCCTGCCAGAGCCGTGATGTTCCTCCTGAGATCCCATGATTTTCCCTCCTCGATGTTCGATCGTGCAAACATCAGCAGCCAGTTTTTAACCGTGCTGTCATTTGCTGCCGAGGAGATCATGTTATCGACCGCCTTCGACAGTATCATGGTATGGTCGATCTCAATGTCGAAGCCTGAATGCAGACCGATATCACGTGCAAAAGCCCTGACAATCCTCTGATAAAAACTGTCGATGGTACTGACTGAGAATCTCGAAAAATCATGTAGTATCGATGTAAGGATCTCTCCTGCCTCCTTCCTTATAGCGGTTTCACTTTTCCCTGTTGAAACGGAAATTTCATCGAGGTAAGAAGAAGTGCATCCGCCTGCAAGCTTGTCGAGCTCATTGAGGATCCGGTCCTTCATTTCGGCAGTTGCCTTATGAGTGAACGTAACTGCAAGGATTCTCCTGTAACTGAGTTTCGATCTGAACAACTTTTCGAGATAGATCCCGGTAAGCTGATGGGTTTTGCCCGAACCTGCTGATGCGCTGTATATTGTTAACGTTCCGACACTCATAACCGGATAAAGTTAGCCATTTTAATTAACTTTGCGTCGTGAAAAAGAAGGTGGTAATAGGATTGTCAGGAGGTGTCGACTCAAGCGTTGCGGCCTGGCTGCTGATGCAGCAGGGATTTGATGTGGTAGCTCTTTTCATGAGGAACTGGCACGACACTACAGGCTTGCTTCAGAGCGACTGTCACTGGGAAGATGATGCAATGTTCGCGGAGATGGTGGCGAAAAAGCTGGGAATCCCATATCATTTCGTCGATCTGAGCGATGCATACAGGCAGAAGGTTGTCGATTACATGTTCTCGGAGTATGAAAAAGGCCGGACTCCAAACCCTGATATTTTGTGCAACAGGGAAATAAAGTTTGATTCCTTTGCCGATGAAGCGAGGAAGCTGGGAGCCGATTTTGTTGCCACCGGCCACTATTGCCGGAGAGAGGTCCTGAATACTCCCGGAGGCGAAATTTACAGGCTGTTGAGCGGGACTGACGGCAACAAGGACCAGAGCTATTTCCTCTGCCAGCTCAGTCAGGAACAGCTTGGTTACGCTCTCTTTCCGGCAGGGCATCTCATAAAAAGCCAGGTAAGGGCAATTGCTGCAGACCTTGCACTGCCAACAGCCACCAGGAAAGATTCCCAGGGCATCTGTTTTGTCGGGAAGGTACACCTTCCCACATTCCTGCAACAAAAACTCAAAGCAAATAAAGGAAAGGTGATTGAAATTCCGGCATCGTTCAGCCGCATGGAATGGGAACCCGGTAAGCCTGACTCAGAGATTAACGATGATTATCTCATTACGGCGTCGGAACCTTACCATTTCACAAGGCTTTCGGGGAAGGTTATCGGAGAACACAACGGAGCTCACTTCTATACAATCGGGCAAAGAAAAGGTATAAACATCGGCGGATACAAGGAACCACTTTTCGTCCTTGGGATAGATATAGAGGAGAATCTTCTATATACCGGAGAAGGTCAGACTCATCCGGGACTTTACAGGAAGGGACTTCTGGTAAAAAAAGACGAGATACACTGGATAAGAAGAGATCTGGAGATGGCGATTGGCGAGTCGAGGGAATATAATGTAAGAATAAGATACCGACAGCCTCTTCAGAAGGCAACCCTTAGTCGAAGGGAAGAAGGCATGTATGTGGTTTTCCAGAAGATGCAGAGAGGAATCACTCCCGGGCAATTTGCAGCGTGGTACGATGGTGAAGAACTGATAGGATCAGGCACAATCAATGCCTGAAAAGCATGTTATAACAATGTTATAACATAGCTTACTGCTCAAAAAAATTAAAATTTACATTAAATCAGGAGAGCCTGTTCCTGTAATCAGAATAACCGAATTCCCTGATCAGTCTGAACTTGTTTTCAAGGGTCCAGATGCCGATTGACGGGTGCTGAACACCGTTGAAAGTAGTGGTCTTGACCATTGTGTAATGTATCATATCCAGGAACACTACTCTGTCACCCGGTTTCAGTTCATTATCAAACGACCAGTCCCCCATGAAATCGCCCGAAAGGCATGAATTACCTCCAAGCCTGTATGTTGGTTTCCCCGGGACAGGGTCGGTGGCTCCGATAATATTGGGTTTATAGGGCATTTCAAGACAATCGGGCATGTGAGCAGTGAATGAGGTATCGAGAATTGCGGTTTTAATTCCCTGATTTTCCACAATATCCTCGACAGTTGAGACCAGTTCTCCGGTTTCCCAGGCAAAAGCGCTTCCCGGTTCAAGTATCACATGAAGCCCTGATCTCTCCCTGAATTCTTTCAGTATTTTAACAAGATGCTCCGTATCGTATCCCTTCCTTGTCATCAGATGGCCTCCGCCCAGATTGATCCATTTCAGCCGGGGAAAGAACAACCCGAATTTCTCATCAACAACTTTAAGAACCTTCTCCAGCGCGTATGAATCGGACTCGAAGAGCACATGAAAATGCAGACCTTCAACTCCTTCAGGTAAACCCAACCGTTTGATGCCGCCGGCGGTGATGCCAAGCCTTGATCCGGGCGAGCAGGGATTATAAATATCGTGACCTATCTCCGAGAACTCAGGGTTTATCCTTAGACCGGCAGAAATTTGGTGCTTGTCAAAAGTGGTCCTATCGTAAAATTTTCTGTATTGTTCCAGGGAATTGAAGGTTATATGTGAGCTGTACTTCAATATTTCCCCGAAACTCTCCTTCTTGTACACCGGAGAGTATGTATGAGACCGCGATCCTACCTCCTCGAAGCTAAGGCGGGCCTCATGGGGCGAACTGGCGGACGCCCCGTTGAAATACTCCCGGAACACCGGAAACACGCCCCACATTGCAAATCCCTTGAATGCCAGAATAATTTCAGCGCCAGAGGCCACTGAAACACCCTTTATCAACGTGAGGTTTTTGCGGAATCGCTCTTCGTCGATGACGTAACAGGGGGACGGTATTTGAGAATAATCGGTGATCAAGGTGTGAGGTGTGAGGCGTGAGGCGTGAGGTGCGTGAGGCGTGAGGCGTTGAGGCCGTTACGCCGTTATGCCGTTATGCCGTTTTACAATTCCAGATCAACATCGTGCAGTTCCACCCATGGCAGTCCGAGGAGGTTCAGTTGTTCCATAAACGGATCGGGATCAAATTCCTCCACATTGAAAACACCGGGTTTTTTCCATAAATTCTTCAGGTACATCATTGTACCTATTGCAGCCGGAACACCTGTGGTATAGCTTACTCCCTGCGCCCCTGTCTCCCTGTATGCTGCTTCATGGCTGCAGTTGTTATAGATGTAGTAGGTTTTCTCCCTGCCGTCCTTAATCCCTCTGATGCGACAGCCGATTGAAGTCTGGCCCTTGTAATTCTCGCCAAGTTCACCCGGGTCTGGAAGTACCGCTTTAAGGAACTGGATCGGGACAATCTCACATCCATTATACATTATGGGTTTAATCCCTGCCATGCCAATATTCTGAATAACTCTCAGGTGTGTCAGGTACTCCTGTCCGAATGTCATCCAGAATCTGGCTCTTCTAATCGTCGGAAAGTTTTTCACCAGCGATTCAAGTTCCTCATGATAGATCAGGTAGGATTCCTTTGGTCCGATTTCCGGATAATTAAGCGGTTTATGGATCTCATGAGGCTCTGTATAAATCCATTTGCCATTTTCATAGAATTTCCCTTTCTGTGTGACCTCCCGGATGTTGATTTCCGGATTGAAATTGGTAGCAAAGGGTTTGCCATGGTCACCTGCATTGCAGTCTACTATATCGAGGTAATGGATTTCGTCGAAATGGTGTTTGGCGGCGTAGGCAGTAAAGATAGAAGTAACACCGGGATCAAATCCGCAGCCGAGAATTGCTGTAAGTCCTGCCTCCTTGTACCTGTCATGGTATGCCCATTGCCATCCGTAGGCGTATTTTGCTTCCTCCGGAGGTTCGTAATTTGCCGTATCGAGATAGGCAACACCTTCGGCCAGGCATGCATCCATAATGTGCAGATCCTGGTAAGGAAGAGCCACATTCACCACAATATCGGGTTTGAAGCTGCTGATGAGCTTCCTCAGTTCAGGTACATTATCGGCATCAACAGAAGCGGTAAGGATCCGGTCAGAGCCGGTGCGGACAGCAATTGCATCACATTTTGATTTCGTCCGGCTGGCGAGCAACACTTCGGTAAACACTTCAGGAAGGGTAGCCATCTTACTGATAACAACCGATCCCACACCACCGGCTCCAATAACCAATACTTTTCCCATATCAGTAACAGTTGTTAGTGTGATCCCAAATATAATGATTTTTGCGCAGTCAGAATGCCCTCAGGGAGATCATCAGTGCTAATGGCAAAATCTGTTTATCTTTGATATCTTATTTTTGTCCGGGTATGAAGCTGATCAATCCTTTTGTTATTATTTATATACTAAGCACAATCCTGCTGATCACGGCAGCTTCATTTCTTATATGTGTGACGGTTGCCCTGCTTTATGATGAATCGCCCGATCCCTTCATCTGGTCTGCCCTGATAGCCTCTGCAACATCGGTTTTCTTTTATCATATTTCAAAAAAAGCATCGACAGAAAAGGTAAACATCAGGGAAGGAGCGCTTTCTGTCTCCCTGGCCTGGATTGTCCTGTCAGCTGCAGGCACCCTGCCCTACCTGCTAAGTGGTTCAATACCTTCCTTCATCAATGCCTTTTTTGAAACAGTATCAGGATTCACCACCACAGGTGCATCAATTCTTTCGGACATTGAATCTCTGCCATATTCGATCCTGTTCTGGCGAAGCCTCACTCACTGGATAGGAGGATTGGGAATCATATTGTTTGTGATAATAATAATGCCTGCCCTCGGGATGACAGCAAACCAGCTGTTGCCTCTGGAATCTTCACTCAAGGAAAAGATCCATCCCAAGACCAAATCGGTGGCTTTACGGCTGTTCTATGTATATATCGGATTGACAACCGCAGAGGTACTGTTACTTGTTGCCGGTGAAATGAATCTTTTCGAAAGCATATGTCACACTTTCGGGACAGTATCGACAGGTGGATTTTCAACAAAAAATTCCAGTATTATAGATTACTCAGCCTATTCCCAATATATCATCATTCTGTTCATGTTTTTGTCGGGAGTCAGCTTTGTTATCTACTATCATATTGTGAAATTTAACTCACGGAAAGTCAAGTACAACGACGAGTTGTGGTTTTACATTGCCATCACGATGTTTTTCGGCACGCTTGTATCATGCATTCTCCTTGCCAACACCACCTTACCCCTTGAACCTGCCTTCAGGGAAGGATTTTTTCAGATCGTTGCTTTCATAACCACAACGGGATTTGTATCTGCCGACTATCTGCAGTGGCCGGCTGCCGGTATGATCATTTTATTTCTGCTTTTCTTTGCTGGTGCAAGCACCGGTTCGACAACCGGAAGTATTAAAATGGTGAGACACCTTGTGGTTGTAAAGAACATCCGCAATTCATTCTCCAGACTGGTTCATCCCGGACTGATAAGTCAGATCAGGGTCAACAACAAGCCGATAACCGATCAAAACAATTTGTCGGTAACCTCATTCTTAATAATATATATTTTTATTTTTCTGGCCGCCGCCGTGATCTTCGTTATCACCGGTCTGGATCCCCTGACTGCTGCCAGTGCTGCAGCCTCATCACTTGGAAACGTCGGACCCGGATTCGGTACCATAGGCCCGGTTTTTAACTACCTGCATCTGCCGGCCATAGGCAAGGTGATCTCCAGTCTTTTAATGATAATCGGCAGGCTTGAAATTTATACCTTCTTCATTTTATTTACAAGGTCGTTCTGGAGGATTTAAAATCGGTACGGGGTACGGGGTGCGAGGTCTGGGGAAGAATTTATTATTACAATCTAAAAGGGATATGGAAAATTTTAGATTTTGCTAAGAAATGCTCTGACTTTTTCCAGCTCTTCCGGGCTTCCTACATTGAACCAGTAACCGTCATCAAATTGTTGGGTAAATATTCTGTCCGTCGATGCCAGCTCCAGATAAAGATCGACTACTGTATAAATTCCCTCCTTCATATATCTGAAAATTCCGGGATCGATTATCTGAACCGAAGAAAAGCCGACTTCAAAAAGCTCAGTCCGGGAATCGGTCTTAAGTATTTCCTCACCCGTGACCACGTTTCTCCATCCCCTTAAAACGCCGTCCTTATCGATCAGAAGAAACCTGCTTCCAGGGCGATGACGGACTGCCAGTGTGGCCAGGGCGTTCTTTTCATGGTGATACCCAAAAAGTGAAGAGAGGTCGAGATTGGTAACAATATCGGCGTTGTATACGAGAAAGGGATCGTCGTTGAAAAACTCTCTGGCTTTGTATAGTCCTCCTCCGTTCTCGAGCAGTAATTCCCTTTCATCCGATACTGAAATCCTGAATCCCAGGCCGTTCAGACGCCTGATCTCATCCTCAACCATATCAGCCTTGTAGTGGACATTGACAATAATATCGTCGAATCCGTGACTACAACAATACTCGACAGCATGTTGAAGGAGGCTTTTGCCGTTGATGTCCACGAGTACTTTGGGTATCGACTGTGTTATTTCTCCCAGCCGGGTCCCTTTCCCGGCTGACATTATCATTGCTTTCATGAGATATTCTTAAATATGTTTGACTTCCACCAGCTTCCTGAAAATTGAAGTCGTGGGAATGGCTTTGGCAGCTGAATACAATTCAGGGAGATCGATATGCGGTTCGGCCATCAGGGCAATCTGGTTCAGAAGCCTGGCCCCCGGTACAATGCTGTCGGTGAATGTAGGCTTCTGTTCATACAATCCCCTGAATCCGAAAGCTCCCAGGGCCTGCATCACCCTTATCATACTGAATCCGGTATAATAACCCCTGAATTTGTCCTTATCCTCCCCTGAAATACTGCAAAAATTATCCATATAGTAAGTGAGAAGTGATTCCCTGTCGGATTCGGCCATAGGAATTTTGGCGTCATAGAGCATCGAGGCGACGTCGTACTGGGGAGCTCCCTTTCTTCCTCCCTGGTAATCGATGAACCATGGCTCCCCGTCGACCACCATTACATTTGCTGTCTGGAAATCGCGGTAGAGAAAAAAATCCTGTCCGGTTTCGAGCAGATAGTCGGCCAGCTTGTTGAAGTCATGTTCGAGGCGCATTTCGTTGAAGGGTGCTGCCAGAAGTTTAAGAAGCATATACTTGAAATAGTTCATATCCCACATCATCGACTGACGGTCGAAGCTCCGATGAGGATAGCACAGATCAAGGTTTAGCCCTATTATCCCCCTGGTCTGAAAAAGAATAAGCTTGTCGAGTATATTGCGATATAAACCGATGGACTCCCGGTCGAAAGGTGAAATAACAGGTCGTTTATGAAGCCAGGTATATAAATTATCATCTCCAAGATCCTGAAGGTAATAAACATACTTTTCAGGGAAATAGCCGAATATCTCGGGCACCGGAAGCGACTTGCTGCGAAAATGATTTGTAAACCCTATGAAAGCCTCATTTTCCTCACGATTTTCATTATGGGCCCCTATTATGCTTTTACCATCTCCGGAAATCCTGAAGTATCTCCTGTCGGAACCTGACCTTGGCAAAGGAGTAATATTGGTTAGCATATCTCCGAAGAGGTCTTTGTAACCTTCTGATACTATTTTAATTATTTCGTGTTCATCCATAACTTGTATGTTCCGTTCTTCGTTCTTCGTTCCTGGTATGCGGTATGCGGTTCGAGGCATGCTGTCTTCTGTCTTCTGTCTTCCCTCTACAGCCTTATCATCACCTTCTTCCTGTACAAAATTAAAGCAATTACCCATATCAGAAGCATCTGTATGATGGCAAACATAAGGCTTCCGTTCAGATTTCCGGCTACCGGCACACAAATCTTTTCATAAAACCACGAGTAGAGGCTTAGCGCATTTTCCCCTTCTCCTGTTTTTATCTGCTGCATGATTTTCGTCCAGATGCCGGCAAGGAAATAAGAAAACAGTGCGTTGGTGCCGAACACCAGAAAGAAACTTCCCCATCTTCTCACTCTGGCAACATCGGCCAGCCAGTAAACAAACGACAAAGCCATCATGGCGATACCTGCTGAATAAAGAACATAAGAGCTCGTCCAGAGGGGTTTGTTTATCGGGAAAAATTTGCCCCACAAAAATCCCAGGCCGGTAAGGGCTGCGCCTATGAGCATGATTTTGAATACTATTTTCGCATCTGCATGTTTTTTCCCCAGCAATTCCCCTGTATAATATCCTATTATTACCGTACCAAGGGAAGGAAGCGTACTCAATAAACCCAACGGATCAAAAGGAATTCCATAAGCTCTGTAGAGATGACTTTCTCCAAGCACCAGCTTATCGATCGTGAGCACAAGATTCCCTTCGAGGCTGTAAGGGTCGGTGCCGCCGAAAAATGCAAGAAGTGCCCAATACATTAGAAGAAGTACTGCCGTTACTACCCACAGGTAATCACGGTTTACCGACAGACAGATAATCGCACTCACACCGTAGGCAAGCGCGATCCGTTGCAATACACCCATTATCCTCACAGTCGAATAGTCGCGGTCAAAAACAGGAAAGACATTCAGAAAGAGTCCCAGTGCAAATATTGACACTGTACGTCTTGCAATCCTGAGGAGAGAGCCGGAGTTCAGACCATGTCCGTACTTCCTGAACGAAAACCACATTGAGACACCGACTATGAACAGAAAAACCGGGAATACAAGGTCGGTTGGAGTGCAGCCATGCCAAAGTGAATGGCGGAGGGGTGCATACACATGCTGCCAGCTCCCCGGAGTGTTGACAATGATCATGAATGCAATTGTAATTCCCCTTAGTATATCGAGAGAGACAAGCCTGCCGGAGGTCTTTTTCATTTCGGTTCGGGTAAAAAGGCATAAAAATAAAAATAAGGGAGAGAATCTGTTATTATCTTTACGGTTATTTGAACCAAATAAAGGAAAATGTCTGCCCATTAACCGAATACATAAACATGAAAAAAAGGATACATGTTACAATTGCTCTGTTTCTGGTTATATTCATTGTGAATTCCTCATGTCCGGCCCAGAACATGAGAGTCAGGACTGGTCTTGAAGTACTCAGGGAAAGCGGTTTTGAAGTGCTCAAAGGAAAACGAGTCGGTTTGATAACAAATCCCACGGGTGTTGATCATGATCTCCGTTCAGGCGTCGACATACTGTTCAAAGCCCCCGGGGTAAGACTCGTCGCGCTCTATGGACCCGAACACGGTGTGAGAGGCGAATACACAGCTGGTGAGATAATTGGTTCGTCAATTGATCCGACCACTGGACTCAAGGTTTACAGCCTTTACGGATCAACCAGAAAACCGGTTAAAGCCATGCTCGAAGACATTGACGTGCTTGTATATGACATACAGGATATCGGTTCAAGGTCTTACACTTTCATCAGCACCCTGGGTCTTGCAATGGAAGCCGCCGCAGAGAACGGGATTCCTTTTGTGGTGCTCGACAGGCCCAATCCCCTTGGAGGAGTTAGGATGGAGGGACCTCTGGTTGAACCGGGCTTCACCTCATTTGTCAGTCAGTATCCGATACCCTATGTGCATGCAATGACCACAGGCGAACTTGCCGCCTTCCTGAACGGAGAAGGGCTTCTTGCCAACGGCGTCAGATGCGATCTGAAAGTAATAAAAATGCAAGGATGGAAGAGAGATATGGGATTCGGCGAAACAGGACTTCCCTGGGTGCCATCTTCACCTCATATACCTTACGCCTCCACCTGCCTTCTGTACCCGGCAACAGGGATCATAGGGGAGCTGTATGTTGCAAGCATCGGAGTCGGATATACAACTCCTTTCCAGACCTTCGCTGCCGAGTGGATCGATGCGGATTCACTTGCCGCAAACCTGAATAATCTCGGAATACCGGGTATCAGATTCAGACCTGTTCATTACAAACCCTATTACAGTGTATCTCAGGGTAAAATGGTACATGGAGTCCAGATACACATAATGAATGAAAAGACAGCTCCCCTGTCACTGATTCAATTCTATATCCTTCAGGAAGTACACAAGCTGCGTCCCGGGAAGGACCTGTTCTCCATGTGCGAACCATCGCGGCTTGAGATGTTCGACAAGGTTTGCGGGACCGACAGGATAAGAAAGGAATTCACCAGCACTTATAGTGTGGAATCCATCCTTGATCTGTGGAACGGTTCCATAAATGATTTCAGGACCAGGGCCGGGAAATATTTCCTTTATTGACATTGAAGCCGGCCGTCAGTCTTAACGCACTTCTCCCTCGACGCTCTTTTCAAGTTCGCTTGCATGCATCAGGAATTCATCAAGCCTCATCTCTTTGTGAAATATCATCCCATGAGTTGCCCGGATCTTCGGGCTGTCGTTTTCATAGAAAAAGTCTTTACCGAGAATGAGCTGCACCCATTTGAACTGTTCGACCCAGATCTGTTGCGAAAGGTCGCTGAATGGGCCGTCGAGCTCATAGCTGGGAAATGAGGCATTGACCTGGCTTATATAACAATCCTTGAATGACTTCTGGAGAACAGCCATTGAATTGAGCGATACAGGGGTGAACACATTAGCCTCCGAAGGGGCAAATTTGAACCACACGTTCCTGTAGCCGATAATCATGAGGTTCGAAAGATCCTCCTCCTCCCTCCAAATCCTGAGTGCCTGGGCAAGGGCTTTCAGCACCTTGTAATGAGTATCTGGACCTGAGCCCTCAGGGTCGTAGGCCATGCTGACTACGGTAGGCTTAACCAGCCTCAACATCTCAAGTATCGGCTCGACATCACGTTTGGTGCTGGGCTGAGGGGTGAAAATATCGCCGGTGTAAAATCCAAGTCTCAGATGCTGAATATCTTTAACCTTTACACCATAATGGGCCCATACGAGTTCCTCCTCGAACTCTCTCATCATACCCTTCAGTTTCTGAATGTCGGGAGGATTCTTTTGCCCTCCGTAACTCGATTTGAGCAATGCGATATTCTTTTTAAGTTGTTCTACCAGTTCCTCTCTCGATTTCAGTTTGTAGACATCGACCATCACTCTTACGATCCTGTGGCAGACTCCCCTGAGCTTTCCGGCTTCATCGTTGGCCGCAATTTTGTCGAGATAGTGGCTGACATCCTTATCGAATTTATACATGTATCCTGTTTCGAAGAAATCGGAATACTCGATCATGTTTATGTTATCCTGTTCAACATGAGCGAGGGTTTCCTCCAAAAAGTTCATCAGCATATCGTTGGTAACGGCTGTAAAGCCCGAAGTGCATACGGTGAAATGGAACTTGTTTGAAGCCTCTCTCAGTTGCGGGATAATGCAGGGGAAAATTCCAAGCATGATATCGTCATGATGGGGGCCGGTATGAAGGAAGACCTGGTTCCTTTCCTTGAGCAGACCCTTTTCGATCTTCTTCTTTGTGGCATCTATCACCTCATGAACCCGATCCATGCTCAGGTCAGGGATCAGACTACAATAGCGGTCATTTCTAAGGTCTTCCAGTTCCAGTTTGTGAGCGTATTTGTTTATTTTCTGGCAGAGGTCAAAAACAGCTTTTTCAGTTTTTGCAAAAGTCCAGTCGCCCTCCCTGAAGTATTTTTCAATGCTGTCATGCAGCCTCACTGCAGCTCCTTCGGTGATATAAAAACGTGCATTCTGTTGTCGTTGCAGAACAGTGGCAGGATAAAGATTATCAACAGGATTCTCAAGGGCATTCCTTAAAACCGGGGCCTTTGCTTCTCCCGCTGCAAAGATGATGGTTACCCCCTCGGGATCATAGGTGATCGTTCCCAGACCGATTGTTATTACAAGCCTGTTACGGGAAACCTCAATCCCTCCAAGGTCACCGGCCGAAGCAGCCTGGTTTTCGAAGTTGGTTGCGGTAAGCCTTGTAGTGGAATTATGATCACTTCCCCTGGTATTTGATGCTACAGATCCGTCGGGTCCCATACCACCCAGATAAAAGCCTATACCACCCAAAGCCCTGATACGGTTCTCATAAGAGGTACACCAGTTGTCGATCCTGAAAATTGATTCCTTCTGGAGTTTTTCAAGCCTCGATCCGGCTTCTCTGTTGCGAAGAGAGAGATCGATCCGGTTATCAGGAAACACCTCTGTGAAATGCTTTCCCTGCGCCAGTTCTATATTATCGTCATTTATCAGCAAGGCTCTTTCCGGATCCAGATCAAATCCCCTGATGTAGAAGTTTGTAACATAATGGTAATAGCTGTTATGCTGATCAGGATCTATCGGGTAGAAATCCTCTGTCTGCACAAACCGGAGGCCTTTCAGGGACGGCTTCTTCGTCAGCATCAGGCCGTACTTCTCCATAAGGGCACGGTTTCCCCTGTCTTCCCATCCGTTGAGCAACCTGGTTGTCCATTTGATGAAATATTCCGGAGTCTTGCCGGTTGGCAGGCTTATCACCCCTTCAGGATTCACATCGACCCACTCGAGAAACCTCAGGGATGTCAGCAAACCAAGGTCGGGAACGTTACGGACCACGATGTAAGGGATCGCAGTCGAAAAATCGCTTCTGCCTGAGGCATCGAAAAACGACTGTTCTACTTGTGAAAATCTTGCCTGTTTCATCGGTATAGTTTTATTTTAAAGGGGGAAAGGCCAGGAGTGTTTATCCTTAAAATTACGAAACCTGCTTCTTTATTCCGAAAGCCGGGTCAATTTTAAGAAATTTTATTGCCAGTATACCCGGTATTGAGCATATTATCACATATATGAAGAAATTCTCATAACCAAGAATTTCCTTCATGGCTCCGGAGATCATTCCCGGAAGCATCATCCCCAGGGCCATAAGTGAAGTCCCGATTGCATATTCAGCGGTTTTAAACTTGCTTTCCCCGACATAATGAAGCATATAAAGCATATAGGCGGTAAATCCAAAGCCATAGCCAAACTGCTCAAAGGCAACTGAGAGGTAAACCATGATATTCCCGGGCATCGGCTGTACCTGAGCAAGATAAATATAGACGGCACTTGGTACGTTAATCCATAAGGCCATCATGAAAATGACTTTTTTCAATCCGATCTTCGCGGCTGTTATACCTCCCAGAATACCTCCGATGGTAAGGCTGAGCATTCCAACAGTACCATAAATAATGCCGTATTGTGCAGAAGTAAGGCCAATGCCGCCTGCACTCCTCGAATCGACAAGGAAAGGAGTAGCCACTTTGACCAGCTGAGATTCACCAAGCCTGTAAAAAAGGAAGAAGACAAGTGCCGGCACAACACCAGGTTTTGTGAAAAACGAGACAAACACCTCCTTATAGACGGCCCATCCCATCCTTTCGCTTGTCTTTCCCTCATCTGGATGGGGCAGTATTATCCTGTTGTAAATGGCAATGGCCAGAAGCACAAAGCCCAGTATCACAAGTGATGCCGTCCAGCTGAAAGCGATATTCCCGGCAGTGATCAGAAATTGAGTTGAAGTCTCACCGGTAAGGTTGTGATTGACCTTAATTGGTGCCGCAACCGGCTTGTTCCAATTATTGCTGTCAAACTCAAATCGCCCGGAGGTGTTTCCTGAAAGGTCGATATCCTTGCTTCCCGATTCCCGGGAAAGGTTCACAACCACAGTTTCTCCCTCCTCCGGAGGAGCTGACAATGCAATATAAACCACTGCCGAGTCGAGGGCGGATTTACCTTCCTGAAAGACAGGTACTACGAGGTCGGAAGGATAGAGAAGCACCTTAAGCTTATCCGGGGATTGCTCTATACTAATCGCATCGGGACTAAAAGGAACATATTGTTCCGGAAGAACTGACCTGGCCTGGAAAGTAACCGGATCAAGACCTGTGTTTTTCTGGATTGTACCTGCCAGCACCGGTACCAAACCAAGGGCTGTGAGCATTGCAAACCTGTAAAAGGTTGAGCGTATTCCGACAAAGAACGACTGCTTATGCTGGTCGAGGGCGTACATGTAGAAACCATCGGCAGCTATATCATGGCTGGCGGATGAAATTGCTATAATGGCGAATACCCCTAGGCTCAGGGGATAAAAGAAAGGGAGCGGCATAACCATGCCGGCTGCAATGAAGGCAGCACCAAGGAGCAGCTGGGTCCAGACAACCCAGTTTCGCTTGGTAGAAACTACGTCAATATACGGGCTCCACAGAGGTTTGATAGCCCACGGCAGGTAAAGAACACTGGTCCAGAAAGCAAATGAAGCAATGGAGATTCCCATTGTCTTGTAAATCAGACCGGATGTGACCATCACTATGCTGTATGGCACTCCCTGGAAGAAGTAGAGTGTCGGGATCCATGCCCATGGCGAGCTTTCTTTTCTTTGACTCATGAACCGTGTTATTATTTATTAAGCTTAGCTGTATGTGAATTATATAGTTTCTCAAATCCTGCTCCCCTGAAATAATGCATCAGTATATCGCGGTACGAGTAGCCCCTGGCACCCATCATGGCTGCACCGATCTGGCACAAGCCCACACCATGTCCCCATCCGGCTCCATGAATTACAAACCTGATCTCACCCCCGGCGTCCTCCACGTTAACAATAAAGCATGAACTGTACAGATGAGATTTCGAAAGTGACTTTCTTATTTCCAGCTCCTTCCCTATGATCCATGACTCTTTACTTCCTTCAATCCGGAGCCTGCTTATTCTTCCTGAAGGACCTCTTTCCAGGGGAGTAATGCCGGTAATGATTCCAAAGTCAATCCCGGAACGCTCCCTGACCAGTCTGCTAAGCTCGTCCTGAGTATAGACCACTTCCCACCTGAAAAAATCGTTTGTCTCCTGATCGTAGTCATTCAGAACCTGCGAGAGCACTTGTTTGTCAGACGTATTGCAGAAGGCATCTGGTAAGCCGAGAATCCACTCCCTTGCATTGTTCTCATCTGAAAGGTCAGTTTTAAATCCTTCGGGCGGCTGAGCGTTATCGATTATCCCCTGAAGGTAGGGATGGTTTTCCGGCTCCCAGGTATTTTCAAAAAGCTCGGTGATCCCGCCGCAACACTTGTAATAACGGGCATCACAGATCGCTCCTCCATAAGTAAGCACCTCACCGTAAGTATCATTTATCACCCTGACAACTGCAGGAGAAGAGGCACGGGTGATACCCTGGTATCTCTGGCAATGATCATCGGCGCAGACATCAAAATTGAGATGATCTTCCCGGTCATACCATTTTATTATCTCATCACCAGATCTTGTAAATGATTTGAATTTTTTACCCTCAGCCTGAAGGCTGAGGCTTTTTGATAACTGGGCCAGCAGCCAGCTCCTGGAAGTAACTGCATGTGCTTTGAGGAACTCCTCCGACGATGTAGCTTTCATCTCCGAGGAAATTACACTTATAAGGTAATCCTCGACAGAAACAATATTTACTGCAGTAATATTATCTCCCTCGGCAATAAGCCTGAGACTTCCCCTGAAAACCTGATCTTCACTGCGTTCCCAATGAAAATCAACCCCGATTGTAACGCCATGAAGAGCCAGTGATGAACCAACCGGATCAAATGGAATGAAGTCAGCCGGAACTTCATAAATATGTTCCTGCTCTTCATTTACAAGTTTAATATGGTTATCCGACCTGTGGGCAGTCCATTTCCCGGTCAGTTTTTCACCGGATCCCTTTTCAGCAAAAACACCGTTCAGGGTAAAAACTATCTCCCGGCCGGAAAAAATACCCACCTGGATTTCCGGCACCACTCCTTTTTCAATCATATTATTTCGCTGACAAAAGCCTCAATTTCAGTATCACTATAACAGACCTGGCTGAATATGTCAATGACATCCTCACCAGTAATTTTCTCATAATCTTCTTCCCTGGGAGTGATAAGCACACCTCCCAGATCAACTGCCGCCGGGCTTATAAGCAACTTTTCTCTATCGGATGAAAAAAACTGCCTGGGCCTGTGCTGTTTCCTGGGGAAAATATGGATCGTCCATTCATCCGATGAATAGCCCGAAAGAATATTCAGCATCGGTTCCGGCCTTTCCGGCTGACGGCGGTTAAGGCTTTCGAACAGTTTCCCGAATACTCCGGCGAGTTTCTCTCCGTTGTTTCCCCTAATGGTAATTATTCCCCTCAGATATCCCTCCCACTTCCATATTTCCAGTCCTGATTCCGATGAAATGAGTCTTACGTGCCTTCCTTCCGTGAAATCCATTTCAATAGGCATGAAGCCGATGTTGCCGGCCTGAAAATGCATATGGTCGGGGGCCGAGGCACCTGACTGAGGACCGTTATAAAATACCGTGTACAGATGCATTGCCCGGGACAAAAAGAGCATCTGACTGAAGTTTTTTAATATTCTCTGGGCGGTATGCGATTCACTGGGAATGGTAAGGTGCCGCCGGAAAATCGGGAAAGGATTTACAAGGATTATCATCTCGTCTTCAATGGGAATTCCTGTCTGTTCCTTTGGCCGGTTATCGCTGCAAAGAAAGCATGGCCGCTCTTCGATTGACCTGACATCAACCTTTGCTGATGATGATATTATCCGGGCAGGATTAAACTGGACATAAATCTCATATCCGTCGAATAACAGCTTCTTTGTCCTGACCTTTGAGAGTCCCCTGTAGTTAATCCGTGCCAGCTCCCAGTCATTCAGCTGTTGAGAAAACAATTCGTTGATTTTTTCAGAGTACATTAATTCAGTTTTCCGTCCGGTTTATAAATCTGTCTTCTTTTAAAGTCCGGTTATGACATGGCTTCAGCCAATCCTGTTCAGTTTCTTCCTTGCAAGCAATTCGATGGTCCTGAGCCTGTCCTTGTACAGGTTATGGGAATTTTGCTTCGTTATGTCAAGGTCAGCATCGGTATTACCCTCCCATCTGCGGCATAGGTAAAGAGGCTCATATATCCTGCCGATCCTGTATTCACGACTTATGGCAAGTCCTACTGCATAATCCTCACCGTAGCTCACATTGGGAACTCTTATTTGTCTGATAACCGGTGTATAGAAAGCTCTCGGAGCACCAAGTCCGTTAATCCGCAAGGCATTGTTCCGGCCATTGTCGGGAGTCCATTCCTTGTGGTCAATCAGACCTGGAGGCAGATCCTCAAGGTTGAAATTAACCATTTTATATGATCCTACCACCATGGCGCATTGCTGGTCGTAGAAACCCTTTACTATCCTCGCCAGTACCTTATTATCGGAATAAAGGTCATCACTGTCAAGCTGGACCGCAAATCTTCCGCACTTTTCATGAAATATACCCTCATTCCAGCAGCCTCCTATTCCAAGATCATGACGTTCAGGTATTATGTGGATCAACCTGTCGTCTTTTTCGCTGAATCCCCTTATTTTTTCAGTCGTCCCGTCGGTTGAATGGTTATCGATCACGATCAGGTTAAACCTGAAATCAGCTTCCTGTGAAAGGACCGAGTTAATGGCATCTCCTATTGTCTTAACCCTGTTCCTGACGGGGATAATAACCGAGGCCTCAAAGTGGAATTGTTCCGAATCGAAGCTGATACCACTGAATTCAGGCTTCAGCCACCCGTTAATCCTCTTCAGGTGAGTGGTGCAGGCTTTTTCCATCTCGATCTGGACCTCCCTGTTAAGCGGGTCAACGTAGTCAAACTGTTTCTCGCCCGACAGGCGGGTATCAGGTTCCATCTCAGAATAAAGCATTTCAGGTATCCTGACAATCGGATGGTGTTCAGAAATTTTGAGCCTCAGGTCATATAATCCGGCAAATATGAAATCCTCATCCATTTCCAGGCATGCCTCCCTGAAAGCTGAAGTTTTGAACAGCATTACCGATCCGAAATTGAAATCATCGCGAAGGCTGCCCTCCTGATAATCGATTACAGGGTGAGGTTTGAGCTGGTCGTTTTTATTCTCGAAATAGTCTGAATACACCATTCCGGCATCAGTATCATCGCAGACCTGCATCATCCTCTGCAGGGCGAACTGGCCCACCTGCAGGGGAAATGGTTTAATATACAGAAGGATATATTCAGTATCAGCCAAAGCCGCCATCTTCCTGACAGTATCAATGGAAGCTATTCCTGCGGAAAGCAGGAAACTGGTATCAGGACAGCAGGTGGCGCCCCGGGGATCCTCCTCGCCAACAATGACAATGCGTTCAACTACTCCGGATTTCCTAAGCGAAACTGCTGTTTTGCATAGCCATTGTGTGTCTTTAAAAAGTATGAAGGATGTGATTGGTTTTTCCATAAAATAATATTTCTTAATGCGTTATTTCTTATTTAAAAATTCAAGGATCTGATTCATAAGAACATCCCTGTCTTTCTCATCAGGGATGGATTCGAACGGGAATCCCGTTATAACATTGTTATAACCTCCCCTGAAGGCTATTCCGGCTGATGCATTGTTTTCGGTATATCTGAAGACGCACACTGCTCCCTTTCCGGAGGGTTCAATCGCATCCGGAGCCTCAACTGTGTAAACCGAAGGCGAAAAACCCGTATTGAAGCTGAATGATCCATCGAAATGAGGTCTTGCATAATCAGTTGCATAAACCTTTCCCGTCCTCACGGCATGTCCGGTGCGGGGAATGAAATGTAGTGTGCCTTCTGCAAACTTAAGCGCTGTGGAATCATAACATGAGAGCAGGTCTGATCCGACATAGGCTCCTGACATAAACACTGATCTTCCCTCGCCGCTTACTTTCCTGATCATGTCCATGAATTCAGGAGTGTAAATTCCGAAATCGAGTCTGGAAGTATCCCTGAAATTTGGTGTTGTGTTTTCTTCACCAAAGATAATATCAATAATACCAAATCCGTCTGCACAATCGGCCATTGATTCAAAATGCTCGTCGGATACCGACGAAAATGAATATCCGGCTGCCATTATTGACCGGCCGTGGACATAAGGGAAGTTGAATGTATTTCCCGGCACAACCTTACCTGTCATATCGGAGTATGATGCTCCCCAGCCCGGGGAATCATCATCGAGCCACGTATTTTTACGGTCAAAATCGTACTGATCCCCTATTGTGATAATATCGTGGTGATACGGAACCCCGCGGTCATTCCACCATGCAATCCCCGAGATCCCGTTATCTGTCCATGAAGGACCGGAAACACGGTCAAAACCATTTACAACCAGGACATTTCCTTTACTACGGCTGTTAAAACCGACTGACAGTTCCTCTGAATCAAAACTTTCTCCTCCATTGTTCAGCGCCGTAACCTTAAAGGAATAAATGGTATCATAAGCCGGAAGTTCCATTTCGAATATTGAATCCCGTACAACCATACCGTTATCGAAACCATTATTGCCCTGCCTTGAATAGATCATAAACCTGTCGGGAGTGGAAGTAGGCTCACCTGCTTCAGTCACAGGCTGCCATGAGAGTCTGATCTTTTTCCCGCCGGCAGGAGTGATTGCAAAACCTTTAACAGGAAGAGGTTGCACAACATACTGCCGGTTTTCTGTAAATGACAGGTACTTAAGAATCCCCTTGTAAATCGACCTGGAGACGCTGAACCTGAACCGTGGATCAATGTTATACTTCATATCCGCCAGGTTCTGATGAGAGAGAAGCTCAAGAAGCATTGAAGTCACATCCGGGCGCCTCACCTCAGAATAGGATTTGTCCCACAGTCCTCTCCTGGTCCAATCCGGCTCATAATCCCTTCTTATATCTTCCACGATCTGAGTCTGAACAATATCCGACAGTTCCCTTGAGGACATCCGGGAGACACCCGAAGAATATCTGCCTTCGTCGACAGTGGTGTAGAAAATGGCAAGACTTCCGATAATTGAATCGCCCGGTGCAACACCGGCATCGGAGTGAAAGGCAAGCGACAGATCGATAGGCAAGCCTAGTCCGCCCTGCCCGTCTTTCGCCTCCGGCGAATACGGATCTCCCATCAGGTAGTTCACCCACAAGCCTCTTGACTGGTAATCGTCGTTATAGTCGTTCCTGTTATTGTTCGGAGAATAGACCAGGGTATCCGGCATACCGGCATACTGCATCCAATATCTTGAGGCCTCAATAAACCTTGGCATTCCGCTTATTTTCCAGGTGTGATCAGTTTCCTTTTTTGGTTCAATGCCTTCGGGATCACTGCTTCCATCATAAAGTGACGGCCGGTTTCTTATCATTTCGGCAGAAGGTCTTCGGGCAACATTTCCCATTCCGCCTCCGAATTTTACAGCATCCAGTGCCAGGTAGCCGGAAGCACCATCATTAATGAGGACAATCACCGAACCCCTGTCTGGATTTCTGCCTTTGTCAAAATTGAATGTTCCAAGGTAAATCCATGTCTCCCCTCCCATTGTCTGATCGACAACCTTACCCGTCAAACCTCCGGTATGGCATACGGTATAAAGGGCTTCTTCCGTGTTATCACTAAATAAAGGATACGAAACATAGACTGCATAATCACCTTTTTCAGGTATATCAGGAATATAGACGGCCGTATCATCAATAACTCTCAGGGATGTCCCGCTTCTGAAAGGATTGAATCCGGCAAATATCGTATCTGTAAGTAGGAAGCCTTTGTGGAGGACACTCACATTCTTGCCTGACGATAGTCTGAACAGGGAACTATCCGACGAGCGATCGTTATCAACAATTACTTCGTTTGTCTGGATATCTCTTTCGCGGGGAATGAAAACATTTGCTCCCGCCTTCTCAAGCATAGGTGTCAGGTATGAGAGAACATAACCTGTTATAGAAACATCCTCGACGGTGCCGAATAGTTTTGCACGCTGAAATTCCCAACGGTCGAGCGACATTTCATAATAGTAACCATGACTGTTCCACAGGGCGATCGAGTTTCCGGCAAGCCCGTCAGCCGGAGGCTCCACTCCGGCCTTCTTAACGAGAACCTTCTGCCTGCCTTCCGGTTGCGGAAACCATGATGAATCGACTGGGAAGTCCTTCCGGAAGTAGTTCGGAACGAGCTGTTCGATCCGGTAGGTGTTTGTAATAAGCTCAATATCGTATTTTCTGAACTTTCTTCCGAGTGAGCTGACTATTGATTCCCTGAAGAGTCTGCAGCTTTCCTCCCTGAAGGGGTAATATGAAAGTCCGGGTGAAAACCATATCCTCATTGTTCTGTTTTCCTTTTCGACCTTCACCGAATCGACAACGGGTTTAGCAATATGGTTCCATTCCGTCAGGGGGTTCTTCCAGGCTTTGAGTTTGTCGGAAGCAGTTCCCGACAGTTTCACATCAACCTGTGCATGAAGCAGATCAGAACTTGTAATGATCAGGACAAGGAAACCGGTAAACAATCTAAACAGAGTCTTATTCATCGAGGGTAGATAAAGCTTGAAATATAGTAATATTGTATGAAAAAAAATAACCACAGAGAACGCAGAGAACCATGTAGAAAAAAATTAACCACGGAGAACACAGAGAAGCACAGAGAAAGAAAAATAGAAAATAATCAATAAAATCTGATAAAAAGATATGAATCTAAGGTCATACTTCACTGCTGCAATAATTACCATGGGTATCGGAATCCAGTCGGTCAGTTCACAGGATATTCCCTGCCCTTTTCTCGAATTCACTGATCATCCATGGGTTGATTCAGTGTATTCGGTCGCTCACACCAGATGAAAGGATAGGTCAGCTGATATGGATAGAAGCCGGTCAGGGCAATGATATTGCACAAACCGTCAGAATGAGTGACATTATCAGAAATAAAAGAGCCGGTGGTGTAATTTTCTCAGGAGGAGAGCCGGAAGAAATTGCGGAGATGGTGAATTTTTTGCAGACAATCAGTTTAGTGCCGCTTTTCATCATTCAAAAGAATGATAAAAAACCAGGACTTAATATGGACAGTGTCAGCAGTTTCCCGGGATGGATAACTCTTTCTGCCGTTCACAATGATGAGCTGGTAAAAAAAATGGGTAAGACAGTCTCAGAGCAGTATAAAAGAACCGGGGTGAACATAAGACTTAATTCCACAGGTGAACCATCACAAAATGAGCTTATTTACAGGGAGAGCCTTCTTGAAAACGGAATTATTCCGGCAGATCGCAAATTTCCCCTTTCATTCCGGGCCGGAACCTACATACCGCTCTCAGCTGACGAGCCGGAAAGGACGGTCAGGGAGATATCTGAGAAAATCAGGAAAGGGATACTGTCACAATCTGACATTGATGATCAGTGCCGCAAGATTCTTTCAGCCAAATACTGGGCAGGATTGTCACACATTTCTGCAATAAATACCCATGACCTGAAAAGTGACCTTTCAACTCCGTCAATCGAAGCTCTGATCTATGATCTTTATTCAGAAGCTCTTACTGTAGTTCGAAATGATCATATAACAATTCCTGTGATGGGACTGGACAAAATTAAGGCAGCTGCAGTTCTTTTTAACAGTGATGAATCCAACCTTTTCCCTGAGCGTCTGCAGGATTATCTACCCACCGACCTTTTTTATCTTGATGCATCGGACCAGGATGAGACCTCAAAAACGCTGGAAATGTTGAAAGCCTATGACCTGGTTATTGGCGGAGTATTTGAAGGAACAGATTCCACTAAGATTTCCGTCGAAACCCGTGACATATCCCGGTTTCTCGATCAACTGGGAAGTGATACAAAAATCATACTCGCCTGTTTCGGAAATCCGTTCATACCGGGCAGGCAGGATCTTTTCAGGAATGCTGATGCTATCCTGCTGGCTTATGAGGACAACAAGTACACCAGGGATCTGTCGGCCCAGCTCATATTTGGGGGAATTGGGGCGAAAGGGGTACTTCGATCTGCAATCGCGGGTATTTGTCCGGCAGGTTCAGGCAAAATGACAACAGGAAACATAAGGCTCAGCTATGCCCTTCCTGAAAATGCAGGTTTGTCGTCGCAGACACTGAACAGCAAGATAGATTTTATTGCCAGGTCGGGACTTATGGCCGGAGCCTACCCGGGCTGCGAGGTAATGGTTGCCAGGAAGGGTACCGTAGTCTTCCACAAGACTTACGGGTATCACACTTATGACCAGAGGATACCGGTATGGAAGACCGACCTGTTCGACCTTGCATCAGTAACAAAAGTCTCATCCACGCTTGCCGGACTTATGCTTCTTGATTCTGAAGGCAGATTCTCCGTCGACGGCACACTTGGAGATTATCTGCCCGATTTCAGGCGTACAAACAAGGGAAAACTGCTGATGAAGGATCTTCTCACCCATCAGGCCGGACTGAAAGCGTGGATCCCGTTCTGGATGGAAACGGTAAGGAAAGATTCCACCTTCAGAAGAAGAACATTCAGCTGTTCTCAATCGGATGATTTTCCGATCAAGGTGGCCGATGACCTGTATATTCACAAGAACTACAGGAAGAAGATCATGAATGAGATAAAGAAGAGCCCTCTCGGACCAAAAAAGTACGTGTATTCAGATCTGACCTTCATTATTTCAACAGGGATAATTGACAATTTAACCGGTGAAAAGTGGGATGACTATGTGACCAGGAACATTTATCACAGGCTGGGTGCGTATGATATCTGCTTCAATCCTTATCTGAAATACCCGTGCCCAACGGGTCGTGCCCACGGAATATGATTCACTGTTCCGCCGCCAGCTTCTTCACGGTACCGTTCATGATGAAGGCGCTGCAATGCTTGGCGGGAATATCGGGACATGCAGGCCTTTTTGCCACGGCCAACGATCTGATGAAGCTTATGGAAATGTACAGGCGGATGGGAGAATACGGCGGGGAGCAGATTATCCGGCGCGAGGTCCTGGAAAGATATACAAAGGTACAGTTCCCCGAAAACGATAACCGGAGGGGACTGGGATTTGACAAACCCCTTCTGAATAACAGCGAAGTTGATCTGAAAGATGCGTACCCTGCATCGGGCGCACCGCCCGAAAGCTTCGGCCATTCAGGCTATACAGGTACTTTTGTCTGGATGGATCCAGTTAATGAAATCACTTATGTATTCCTGTCGAACAGGGTGCATCCGACAAGGAACAATAACCTGTTGTCAGAGCTTAATATCAGGTCGAATATACTGCAGGCGGTATATGATTCGATAATCTTCTGACACCTGGAATGTCAACTTCCTGCAGCTTTTTTCTGACACCTGGGGGTGTCAACTTCCAGTAGCCCGGGTGTCGCCCCGGGAAAGGAGCTCCACACAACAAATACAACCCCGGAGCGGGTTGACTTCCAATTGTTTAATTAATTTGTTTATTGAATTCTTTACAATGATAAATAACGGCCACCCCTCCAGGGTTGGATTGGTGTTACTGTCACAACCCCGGACGGAACCGGGGCTACTGGACGACCAGCCCTCCAGATTGGAGAACCGCCAAGTTCGGATATTTCCTCCCTTACATATAATAATCTTCCCGGCTTTCTATTGCAGTTTCACAGAAAGCAGTTACCTGACATTCAACCCGCTAACCTTCAGTTTTAAGGATTTACCTTTCAGATCGCTAGTGTAGCAATATCCTTTGATGGTCCTCTTTTCCCCAGGTAAAAGCGAGAAATAGTTGTCATCCAGGTAAACCGGTGCAATAAAATGCCCGGTTTCGGCATTCAGGATCATTAGCTCGACTGAAATGGCAAGGTGTTCCGATGGATTTTCCACCTCGATGGTCAGCTCTGATTTATCACCGCCGTTCTCATATTGAAGATCCGAAATCAGCTTCACGTTGGGTAAACTGTTTATCTGTCGGAGATCCTGATGTTTTTTCGTCGGTGTATAATACCATTGAGTCCGGTCCCAGTCAGGTTCGTCTTTCGTGGTTGAAAGCAGGTACTGATTTATTGCAAGGGTCTCGTTGCTGCCTGAGGTGATCCTGAGGTCGAGAAAATATGTTTTGGTGAGTCCGTCGATTTTATCCGGAAGACTGAACACCGCCTTGCTGTCATCTGAACCGATGTCTAAAGGGATATCACGGTTAAGCATTTCCTGCATGTTGAAATTGAACACCCTCACCTTAAGGTTAAGGTTTTCATGGCTTTGAAGAGAAGTATTGGATACCACGATTTCGTTTTTCCCGTAGTCATAGATTGCCTGAAGCGGTTGAAGGGCTTTTCTGGTACCGTAGAGAGCCGCATTTGGAAGCAGGTCGAAACCGTAAAGCTGCCAGATAAGCTTGGGCCACGATGAGTTAAGCATCCACTGTATTATCCCGGTGGCGTCATAGCGGTTAACCTGGAAAGCTTCGAACATTGGACGTATCGATTCGTAGTTCAGAAGCTGTGCCTTTATACAGTATTCCTCCAGTGAAGCCGGTGTTCCAAACCTTTCATTCATGGCTTTGTTGTAACGGTCTAGTGTCTGGAATTGATTTCTGCCGCAATGGAATTCCCAGGTATCGTTTTGAGGCCAGAGAGAAGCTTCAGGAATCATTTCCCGGATTGATTCCACAGGAGGTACCTGGGCTCCAGGACCTGTTTCGGTATTAAAACCATAGGCTCCGCCATGAAGTGTATCTATGTACCAATAAACAGGAGGAACATATTCGTAGGGGCCTTCCATCTTCATTCCCGACCATCCCGAGACGGTACTTTTTTTCATTGCGGCAGATGTGACCATCGGCCTTGTTGGATCATCTGAAGCAAGTATCTCCAGATATTTTCTTTCAAGCTCCGGCAGAGGCAGCATATCGCTTCCGGTCATCCACATGAAGATGCTGGGATGATTCCGGAGCCATTTTATCATATCCTTCCACGAGGCAGCAACGAGTGCAACCTCTTCAGGTGTCTGAACGCAGCCATAAAGATCGTCGCATTCCTTCTTTCCGCAGTATTCGGGCCACTCCCACTGGCAGCTCCAGCCTGTCATTATCAGCACACCCTGTCTGTCGCAAATATCATAAAGGTCGTGATTATTGCCCCAGAAGCCTTCAGGACGAATAGTGTTCAGGTTCATATGCCTGACATATTCAATCTGGCGCTCAAGCTTTACGGAGTCGGGCATCAGGAACAGCTGGTCAACCCAGCCGCCTCCCTTTATCAGTATTTTCTTACCGTTAAGGATATAACCCTTATGTTCCCTGCCGTACTTCTTGTAAGTATAATCTGAAATATCGCGTATACCGAACCTTGCAGCAACCACATCGCTCACTCCACCGGCGTTGGCAAATTCAACTTTCATGTCATACAGTTCAGGTTCACCCAGATCGTGGGTCCACCAAACCCTTGGTTTATCGATCCGCAATTCAGGATAATCCTCCGGAGTGAATGTAACCAGCTTCTTTTCACCTGGAGAAAGCCTCACTTTTTGTTTCATAATGATCTCATCACCTATTGTCACATTAACCATTCCCGATGCTTTTGAATTGCTGTTGTTGGTAGCTTCGCAGGTAATCGTCAGGTCAGCGTGGCTCAGGGAAGCAGTATCGAGTCTCGAAAGGACGAAAGGATATTTGAGGGAAACATCACCTGAAGAGCGGAGTCTTACCTCGCGCCATATTCCCATTCCGCGGTCGGGGGCTTCGGGATTCCAGTCGACAAATCCGACGGTCAGGTCCCCTGCCATGGGAGGAAAAACCTCTATGGCAATAATATTCTCAGAATCCTTTCTGATCTGTCCGGTTACATTGATTGAAAACTGTCTGAATGCCCCCTTCAGGGTATCGGCTGATGCGATCT
Organism: uncultured Bacteroidales bacterium; assembly: GCA_963840965.1. GTDB lineage: Bacteria > Bacteroidota > Bacteroidia > Bacteroidales > VadinHA17 > LD21. The sequence continues at coordinate 557,097 of CAWJAW010000006.1, forward strand.
GAATCCCGTTCAGCCAGATATTGGCCCTGTATATAATGCCTTCAAAATCAAGAATATGGGTCGATGAAGAAGTGTTTACGGTCCTGAAGCTTCTTCGGTACCACCAGGATCCCTGAAAATCAGCAGCATCAACATTTTCCATATTTTTCCCGAAGAAAACGTCGCCATAAAGACCGTTTTTAACGAGCGATCCGAAAACCGTTGAGGGCACTTCAGCCGGGAACCATCCGTCAAGTCCTCCCATGGAACCGGACAGATCTTCACCGGTCATTCCGGCCTTCGCGGAGGATTGGATCATCCAATCCTTATCGAGAAGCAGGACTGATGATAATTCTTTATTTCCGGAGCATGACAGAAGTGCCAGGCAAGAAACAATAAACGATGCCAGTCTGAAAACACGGGGTTTAATGATTGATTTCATTGCAACGGGTTTTAATGTTATTGCTTCATTCTCAACAAGCCTATAAATTTATTAAAAAAAGAAGTGTTTTCATCAATTCCGCCGAATACTTCTGCCCCAGGGCCATAGGCAAACACAGGAACCATTAATCCTGTATGGCCTGATGTGGAAAAACGTCCGGTTATTTTTCCTGTTGACGGATCACCGTCAACAAGAGTAAGACCGCCAGTTTCATGATCGGCAGTCACAACAACAAGGGTTTTTCCGTCTTTTGCTGCAAATTCGAGGGCTTTGCCCACTGCGCGGTCAAAATCAAGCATTTCCTCAACAGTATAAGCGATATCGTTGCTATGGCCTCCTCCGTCGATCTCAGAACCTTCGACCATGAGGAAAAAGCCTTTTTTATGATCATCGAGTATGTCGAGAGCTACTCCTGTGGTAACAGGAAGCTGGTCGCCGCGTTTGCTGACCCTGTTCTCTGAAATAAAACCTGCGAGTTTACCGCTTTTTACCTTAACAATTTCGGTTATGGTATCACATACCTCGTATCCCTTTGCGGTGAGTTCTGAAAGCAGGTCACGTCTGTCCTTTCGGTCTTTGAAATATTCTTTTCCCGCGCCAATGAAAACATCAGGGCCGGTTTCTGCAAAATCGACAGCAATGTCAGCCATCATGGTTCTGTCGGGAACATGTGCTACAAAGGCAGCTGGCGTTGCATCAAGTATGTTTGTGGTTACGACAATTCCTGTTGCTAACCCGTTTGCCTGAGCCGTTTCAAGTATAGAAGGTACAGGTCTTTTTTCACTGTCGACGCCTATTGATGAATTGTTGGTTTTATGTCCGGTGGCAATTGCTGTACCCCCTGCTCCGGAATCTGTGACATAACGGTTTGCCGAGCAGGTTCTTGAGAATCCGGCATGCTTGAAATTATTCAGGAAAAGGTTGCCCCTGTTTGCAGTCATACCTGCATAAATCTGCGCGATACCCATTCCGTCACCGATCATCAAGATAACATTTTTCGGCTTCCTTCGACAGAATTTCTGACGTACAGATGCTATGTCATAAAATGTAGTGTTTTGAAAGGAAGATTCTGTGGATTCAGTTTTCCGGTTCTGGCCAAAAGTTGGTCTGACTCCAAGAAATAATAATGCTGTGAGGATGTAAATAGATGTTCTCATTAGTAAGTATAAAATTTGTAAAACTGTCAAGGCTATATCTCAAATTGTGCGGTTTTATAAACATTAATTATCGTACTCTGTCATTGGTTTATAAAAACCCACCTCTGCGTTAAGGTCCGTAGAGGTGGGTGAAAAGCAATTTTATTTATCCACAATTTTAAATTGTTACTTCATACTAATCAAATCCAGGATTCTGAGGCATTGGCTTAGTAAGATTAGCATCAATAACAGATTGAGGTATGGGATAAAGTGTATCTTTGGGTGAAAGATTCTGACCTCCGTTCTTATTGTAGGCCATAGTACGCTCAAGGTATTTACGGGTTCTGAGCAGGGTCCACCGTCGATGTTCTTCAAGGAACAACTCACGTGATCTTTCGTCAAGAATGAAATCAATATTAACCTGGTCAGCGGTAATATCACTTGCATTTGATCGCCTTCTGATGATGTTAAGTGTATTAGCGGCATCCTGTGTTCTTCCAAGTTTATATTCAGCTTCAGCTTTTAGAAGATATGTATCAGCCAGACGAAGATATACCTGATCAGTATTCATCCAGGGTTCATTCATATTCGCTGGGTCAACACCTTCCGCTTTTCTTGAAAATGGCCAGTCAAATCTTGCTCTTGTAGTATAGGTAATATCAGGATCCCATTTGCAAAAGATTGTATCGCCATAATTATAACCTTCAGGAAGTTTATCCGCCGGATAGGGTGCATTGGCAGCCTCATCTCCCAAAACGTAGAACTTTCTTATTGCATGATAAGAGAATCTGTCGTCCTGAGGTTCATAATTATCGAGAGCCCATTTTGTAAAGTTAAATCTCGAATAACCTAGGCCACCGCGTTCGTAAGTATGTACCAGGGGGCGAACACCATTGATATTAATATTCCAGAAACGGCTCAAATGAATTCGACGAACCATACACTGGCCACCACCGATTACCTTAAGACCGAATTGAAAGACCCACAGAGCTTCAGTATTGCCCTCTTCCCTGTTTGTGTTACCTTCCCAGAACATATCCATAAACGGCACACCCGGTTTGTTGCTTCTTACTCCGTATCTTTGTGTAACAAGCTTATATTCAGGAGTATTTATGACTTTATCAGCCCACTCAAGAGCTTTGTCGGGATGACCCGTTACAAGATAAGTCTCGGCAAGGTAATGCTGAACCGCTCCTTTTGTGATTCTACCTCTTAATGAAGGTTCCACGCCAATATTCGGTTCTGCGGCCAATAAGTCATTAATAATTTGCTCTCTTACCTGCCTGATTGGGGTTCTCTCCCAATCGGTCCTGATTGTCGTACCAGATGATTGTTCAAGTGACAATGGAACATCTCCCCAACCATAAGTAAGATGCCTGTATGCCCATGCCCTTATTGCTTTCGCTTCAGAAATAACACGGTCCTTATTTTCAGCTTCGCTCATACTTCCGCCTGACCAGTCAATATCATCTCTGTTTTCTGCCTGATTAATGATCGTGTTAGCTGAATTGACAACATTGTACAACCAGTTAAAAACGATCTCATTTTCTTCGTTGAGAGCATTGTTATTGTTCTTCCAAAGCATAGCCGTCATAATAAAACCTATATCCTGATGATTAACGGTTGCATTATCAGTACCGAAAGTGAACATGCTTCCCATCATCGAGTGACTTCCATAAGCTTGTTCTTTCTCCCTTCTGGCCTGGGCGTAAAGGCCGTTCAAACCTGCCTCAAATCCTGCCAGGTTAGTAAACAAGGTTTCAGATGTGATCAAGTGAGGCGGTTTTTCGTCTATTAAATCTTTTGAACATGCCGCGCTGAATATTAACAACAACAGCATGATAGTAATTTTATATATTGAATTTTTCATTACTGCTACTTTTATTAGTGGTTAAAACTCAAAGTTCATTCCGAAGACATACTCTTTCTGAAAAGGGATCTGACGCTGGCTGTCGAGCTCCGGATCGAGCCCTCTCCATTTTGTGAATGTTGCCAGATTCCGTCCGGTTACAAAAAGCCTCAGATTATTTACCGAGAATCTGTTAAGAAAGGTTTTTGGGAATGTATAGGAAAGTGAAATATCCTTAAGACGGATAAAACTGGCATCTTCGTAAATTGCACCAAGAATGCCAGACATTCTCTCAGCAAATAGTTCGTTAACAACCCATTCATTTGTTGGATTCTCAGGTGTCCACCAGTTTTTAGTGATAGTATTTCTTCTGACATCTGCCCATGTTTCATCGGTCATTAAAGTATTCTCTTTCGTTACACCATGAACTCCGTGTATAAAAACATCCAGATTGAATCCTTTAAAGGCAAAAGAGTTTGACATACCCCATAAGAATTTTGGATCCTGTTGCCCAATTATTCTTTTGTCATCTGCATTCAATGAACCGTCACCCTGGAAATCTTTCAGCTTTACGAATCCCGGCTTTGTCCCCCATTTGGTAGCCTCTTCGGCTTCATCGAGTTGCCAGGTACCTTCCCATACAAAGTCATAGTTCACACGGATGGGTTGTCCAATGAACCATGCATTTCCAACATCATCGATCTCCTTTCCATTTTCATCAAGCTCCCCGTAAAGAGACACAATCTCATTATGAGTAAAAGCAACGTTCACCGAAGTTGACCATGTGAAATCAGAGGTCACAACATTCCTTGACTGTAATCCGAGTTCAAAACCTGTATTTTGTGTTTCGCCAATATTTTGGGTGATTGATGTAATTCCGTGTACAGCTGAGATGCTTCTGTTGAGAAGAAGATCAGTTGTATTTGTCCTGAATACATTTATATTTCCCGATACACGGTTTTTAAAAATCCCGAAATCGAGACCAAAATTAAGTGTTCTTGACGATTCCCATCCGAGATTCTCCTGACCTAAACGACTTGGGACATAACCCGCCTGCGTTTGCTTGTTGGATAACATATTAAATTCTCCAAGTCTGGAAATAGATTCGTAAGGACCCACAGCCTGGTTACCATTAAGCCCATAAGATACTCTTACTTTAAATTCATTGAAAATATCCTTAAATGGAAAGAATGATTCATTGTGAAGATTCCATCCCAGGGCAACGGAAGGGAATAAGCCCCATTTTGAATTTGAACCAAACCCCGAAAAGCCATCTCGTCTGCCAGTAAGTGTAGCAAGATAGCGGTTATCATATACATAGTTAAACCTTAACATTTGCGACATTAGAACACTTTCACTGAATGAATACTCAGGTACTATCTGCGTAGCCTGGGCTGATGAATACCATTTAAGGAAATCATGAGGAAAGCCAATTGCTTCCAATGAGTTTCTGGAGCTGTAATTTTTCTCATAACTGTAAACGGCCGTTCCGAATATTTTACTTTTCCCAAACTCCCTGTTATAAGACAAAATATTTTCAATTACAGTGTTATTGCTCCTGGAGCGTGAAGTCTCTGCACTTCCCTTCGCTTCCAGACCTATTTTTGTATCTCGGCCCCTATAGGTAGCTTCATCATAGAACCTTGCTGTAACACCTGAGTTTATTCGATAACTTAATCCCTTCAGAAATGGGAAATCTATCACTGCATAATTATTCGAAACTATCTGATATGATTTATCAATATTGTCATATAAGGTCATTTGCAGTGGATTACCAAAGTAATGATCATCTTCCCAGATGTAAATGGCCTGCGATCCATCAGCTTCAAATGCTTTTGTAAGCGGATTGGTCTGAAAGAGGTCGGACACATCCGGCTCAAGGCCACTCTTATCATCCTGTGAAAACTGTGTACGTGAACCAAGTGTTAGCCATTTTAAAACTTTGGTATCGAGATTTATTCTTGATGTAAGCCGCTTAAAGTTGTCATTGACTGCAAGTCCTTTTATGTTCAGATAATTACCTGATATAAAAAACTTGGTATTATTACTTCCTCCAGAAACCGACAGAGTGTGCTGATTACTGGCACCATTACGCAACCCGTTATTTAACCAGTCAGTCCAGGTGCGTGATTCATAAATCTCCTTTTCCGAGTTTGTCAAAGCACCGGCAAACCGCTTCATTTTAAAATCATAAAATTCAGCCCCATCCATATAATCGGGAAGGAATGCATAATTTTGGATCGAATAGTATCCATCATAAGATATTTTAATCTGCCCTTCAACTCCCTGCTTTGTCGAGACCAGGATCACTCCATTTGAACCTCTCGATCCATAAATTGCAGCAGATGATGCGTCCTTTAGTATTTCAATTGACTGAATGTCATTTGGACTCAAATCCGAAATGGAGCCGCTGTAAGGTATCCCGTCAACAACGATCAGAGGAGAGTTATCTGCCAGGATCGAGTTACGGCCTCTAATCATAATAACTTCATCAGGGGAGGCGCCGGCAGAAGATGTTTGGATCATCACCCCTGGTATTGCTCCCTGAATAGCCTGTGCAATGTTCTGGTTAGATGAATTTTCAAGAATGTCTTTTGGTATGGAAGCAACGGTACCTGTTATATCGCTTTTCTTTTGGGTGCCATAACCTACAACGACGACTTCGTCGAGGGAAGTTACATCAATGGCCAGACTCACATCGACTTTTATCCTGCCTGCTGTTGCAATCTCCTGAGTTATGTATCCGATAAAGGAAAATGTCAGAATTGCATCAGGTGAACCAGCATTAATTGAGTAATATCCATTAATATCCGTACTGACTCCTGTTACGGTCCCTTTTACAACAACGCTTACTCCTGGCAATCCTTCACCGGTAGAAGAGTCGCTTACTCTTCCGTTAACCAAGTTTTGCGGCAAATCATTCGCAGGAGTGACGACAATAAGATTGTTTTCCAATACCTTGTATCCCAAGCCGGTAGATTCAAAGAGCTTTTCAAGTATCTGTTCAATGTTCTGGTCTGATACAGTCATATCGACCAGCTTATCAACAGATTTCAGATCGTCATTGTAAAAAAAACGGTAATCTGTTACATTTTCCAGTATCTCAAAAACACCCCTGATGGACTTATTTTTGGCCTCAAATGAGATCTGACCGAATCCTGTTGCTGAAAGATTCAAGGTAAATACAAGCATCAGAATAGTTGAAAGTTTCATATATAGAAGCATTTTATGAATTCTTCGGGACGAAGAATAATAAATCAAAAACTTATTCATAATTTTGAAATGTGTTAAGTTAAACATGAGTGGCCCGCAGAAAGAATCTGGCCATAATTGTAATTAACATGGACTTGATATCCGGGAAAAACAGCCGCGAACTGTTTTTCCCTTTTTTTTATATATCAGGATTTACCATAGGCAAAAGGTTTAGGTTAGTCAACAGGGTTATTTGATTTTATATATTTTGAAAAATCATCAAGGGTGTCCGGATCTGAACTCAGATATACTGTTTTGCCCTCAAGAGAATAGCTTATTGGTGCCGTCAGCTTTATTACATTCAACACCTGCTCGAGTGTTTCATCCAGAAGAACACCTGTGAATCTGAATTTCTTTATTTCCTCTTCCCTGAAAACAATAGAAACATCATATTTCCTTTCGAGCTCCACACAAAGCCTGTCAAGATTTTCTCCTCTCAGAATAAGCTTACCTTCGGTCCATGCAACTACCTGATCGACGTTGACCTTAGGGGCAATAAGGATATCTGACATTATTGTCTTAACTGGTTCTATTTTGCTTTCCTCAGAGTCTGCAACATTTTCAAGAAGAAAGCCTTCCTCATTCCTGATAAAAATCGCCTTCTGGTTTGGATTCAGGTCAACCACCTGGGAGTCCTTGTCCGGTCCTTCACGTGTAATCTCCACTTTGCCTGAAACCAGAGTGGTTTCAATCGCAATTTCATCATCATATGCTTTGACATTGAATTCTGTTCCAAGTGCTGTTATGCTCAGTGGACCAGCATTTACAATAAAAGGAATGTATTCATTCCTGGCAACTTTGAAATATGCTTCCCCGTTAAGTGTAACATTTCTGTTAGAGTTATTATAGTCATTCCTGTAACTTAAAAAGCTTCCTGCATTCAGGATCACTTTCGTTCCGTCGGGAAGCCCGATCTCCGACCTTGAACCGTATGGAGCCTTTACCTCATACGTTGAAAAAGAATTTTCAGTCCTTGCTGCCTCATTCCTGGTTGACAGTCTTCCTGAAATGAAAGCAACTACAAAAACAGCTGCTGCTGAAGTGATATTTATTAACAACCGCCTGTAGATTGATTTTCTTCTAATGGCCCTGAGTTCTGCTTTTTCAGAATCCCTGAGATCGATCTCCTGAATTATCCTGCCGTAAATGTTTGAAAAATCCTTCTCCTTTTCTGTTCCGATGTTTGTTACAGAGGAAGAATCGATGTTTTTCATCAGGAGGTTCCTGAAAACAGATTCATTGGCGCTGTCGGCCAGAAGATCAAAAAACTGGTTTTTCTCTTCAGGGCTAAGGCGTGCTTCGATATATCCTGCCAGCAATGATTCAATGATGCTACTTTTTGACATCAGTTGTGTGAGTTCATTTATTCCAAATACACCTCAGAGATGGAAACTACTCACGTGAAAAACAAAAAAAAGTTTGGGGCTTACTAACTAACAGAGCAGTTATGGTTTAACCTCAGAACGGAAAATGTCCTTAAGAAGCCTGGTAGCCCTGTAAATCTGGTTTTCAACGGTCCGAACTGAGATATTTAGCTTTTGGGCTATCTCTTCAAATGACAGGCCTTCCAGACGCCTGTAGTTTAAAATCTTTTGCTGCTGGGGAGGCAGCAAAAGGATAATATCGTCCAGTTTATCCCTGAGATCATTATTAAAGATCTGAACATAAGGATCAGATGAGCCTTCAGGTTTTGAAATTTCCCTGATCAAATAGGCCCTTCTTACTGCCCGCTTTTTGAGAGAATTATAGATAGCGTTAACCACCGATCTGTAAAGGTAGTTTTTAAGTGATTTTTTCCTGTCGATCAGACGCCGGTTCTCCCACAGACTTACAAATACAGACTGGACAAGTTCATCCGATTCATCGCTGTCGCCAAGGTATTTCAATGAAAAGTAATAGACTAACCTCCTGTATTTTTCAAAAAACAGTGAAAAAGCCTCACGGTCGCCTTTCCGGATCCCGGAAGCAAGTGAATCATCTTCAGGCAGGTTCTTCAGCATAAAGTAAACAGGTCTTTATATCCGTTGCAGAATCATGATAAAGTTATCGAATACTACTTACCAATTACTCATGGATTCGGGCAATATTAAGCTTAATTTTTATAAAACTGAAGTTATAAAATAAATATATATTCATAAAAAATTCAATAATCGTACCTGTTACTCTGATTGGAGTGTTTAAACCGGTTCATATCTGTACAGTATCCTACAGTGATTGAATCGAAAGAGAGATTCGTTATGAACATCCCCAATAGCAACTGGTGTACCGACACTCTCCTGATGATGATTGCAACTGGAAAAAACAGCCATGATCATTTCTGTAATTATCGATATTTTTGCAAAGCCCGGATATCCGAAATAAAATAAACAAAAGCCTCCTGCACATGCTGAGAGCCAACATAATCTTCCGGTCGCTTCGTCACCGTAACTACAGGCTGTTCTTCAGCGGGCAAAGTGTCTCGCTGATAGGAACCTGGATGCAGAGGGTAGCGCTTCCCTGGGTTGTCTACAGGATGACCGGTTCGGAGGTATTGCTTGGTGTGGTAGGTTTTGCAGGCACTATCCCCTCATTTCTTCTGGCGCCTTTTGCAGGTGTTATGATTGACCGCTGGAGCCGTTACCGGCTGATGCTGGTGACACAAATAATCTCGATGATCCAGGCCGGCATCCTGGCGTGGCTGAGTCTGAGCGGCAAGCTGGAGATCTGGCAAATAATAGCGCTTAGCCTGGCCCTGGGCTGTATAAATTCCTTCGATATGCCGGCCAGGCATTCCTTCGTGATAGACATGGTCGAGGGCAAGGAAGACATCGGTAATGCCATAGCTCTCAACTCCATGATGTTCAACGGCGCCAGGCTTATAGGACCGTCTGTTGCCGGGTTTGTCCTTGCTGCCATGAGTGAGGGATCATGTTTTCTTATCAATGCTGTGAGTTACGTCTTTGTTATTGCCTCGCTTTTGATGATGAAAGTGACGGAGACACGTGAAAGAAAAGAAAAGGTTCCCATTTCCCGTGAGCTGAAGGAAGGTCTCGGTTATGTATTCGGTTTTGCCCCTATAAAGCATATTATTTTACTGCTGGGACTTGTCAGCCTGATGGGTGCATCATACCAGGTGCTGATGCCGGTCTATGCCAAGGATGTCCTGATGGGAGATTCGCACACTTATGGTTTTCTGATGGGCGCTGCAGGAGCAGGCGCGCTTATCGGAGCAGTATATCTTGCATCTCTCGACAAAGTGTTGCAGCTCGGACGGCTGATACCTGCGGCCACGGCGCTTCTCTCGGCAGGACTGATAGCGATTTCGCTCAGCAATTCGTTTGTCATATCGATGTTCATGATATTCTTTACCGGACTGGGAATGATGGCCCAGACTGCTGCCAGCAACACCATTATTCAGACTATTGCTGATGACGACAAGCGTGGAAGGGTAATGAGTTTCTATACAATGGCTCTTATGGGCACAGCACCGTTCGGAAGCCTGCTTGCCGGGTGGATGGCTAAGGTGATTGGAACACCCTGGACAATCTTTATCGGCGGGACGTCATGTCTCATCGGAGCGCTGGTATTTTTCAGACGTCTGCCTGAATTGAAGAGGCTCGTAAGGCCGGTGTATGTAAGGATGGGCATAATTCCCGAAGTGGCTGAAGGGATCCGTTCGGCATCCGAGCCCGGTACGGGTACATGAATGTTAAATATCTTACTGCTTTAGCGGTAAAATCTGAGCTTATTAATGAATTATAATAGTAAATACCTATTTTTACTGTTCAGGCAGTAATTTTTTGCTAATTTCTTTTTGTTTTCAATACATTTTTATATTTTTACCGCTATAAAGGTAAATAATGGAACAATCAAAGAAAATTGCAGAAGTAATCAGGTTGCACCGAAAGGCAGCAAAACTAAGTCGCGTGCAATTGGCGGAACTCGCTGGTGTCGGCAAAACAGTGATTTATGACATAGAGAAAGGCAAAGAATCCGTGCAACTTGATACTCTGCGAAAGATTCTTAAGGCGCTGAATATAAAAATGATATTGACAAGTCCGTTAATGGATAATTTAATAAACGCCGTAAATGAGAAAGGCTAAAGTATTTGTGAAAGGAGTTGAGGCTGGGACTTTAACCGAAGTTATTAAAGGTAAGGAGTACGTGTTTGAATATCTTGAAGAATATAAAGGTCCGGTTGTTTCCCATACTATGCCGAAAAGGGAACACATCTTTAAATATTATACATTCCCGCCATTCTTTGATGGATTATTGCCTGAAGGAATTCAACTGGACGGATTATTGAAATTAAGAAAAATTGATAAGAATGATTATTTCTCACAACTGATTGCGGTTGGAAATGATATGGTTGGTGTTGTCACAGTTAAAGAAATTTCAGAATGAACCGATGTCCGATAACATATGAACTGTGCGGAGACAGTCGTTACAGTGAAAGAGGGCTTAAATTGTTGTCATCTGGCTTAACTTCGTTAAAAGACTTCGGGTATACTGCGGAAGAACAGAGAAAAGAGGCGTATCATAATGCTTCCAAAATGTCAATTCAAGGGATTCAACCAAAGGTAAGTGCAAAACTGAATATTAAAGAATCAAAATTTGAAATTGCTGATTCCGGTGGAAAATATGTTCTTAAGCCCCAGCATCAATTTTTCCCTGAAATGCCAGAGAATGAAGATCTGACAATGAAGCTAGCAAATGAGATTGGTTTAGAAATTCCGCTTCATGGCTTAATACGGTCAAAGGATAACACTCTGACATATTTTATCAGGCGATTTGACAGGAAAGGTCAGAACGATAAGGTACCCGTTGAAGATTTTGCTCAATTGGCAGGACTGAGCAGAGATACGAAATATGAATATAGTATGGAAAAGGTTGTTGGTTTAGTTAACAGATTCTGTACCTTCCCTGCAATTGAAAAGGTGGTCTTGTTCAAATTGGTCATATTTAATTACATAGTTGGCAATGATGACCAGCATCTTAAAAATTTTTCTGTCATTACTGAAGACGGAAAAGTTAAATTATCGCCGTGTTATGACTTACTCAATACCACTATAGAATACTGGGAGCCTGATGAGGAAATTGCATTACCGTTACAAGGAAAGAAGAAGCATTTAACTTACAATATGCTTGTCAGATACTTTGGATTGGAGAGGTGTGAATTAACAACTAAAAGTGTTGATAAAGTTTTTGAAACAATTTCATCAGCAATTCCTGCATGGAAATCGCTTATTAATTCTGGCTTCCTGTCAAAAGGCATGACAGATAAGTACCTTGAACTAGTGGATGTACGCCTCAAAAATTTGAACATTACATAGCACCGCGATTACCGGGATGCGGGATCTACTGTAACGGGCACTGCTTGACCTTTGAAGGTGTCCGGTCAATGAACTAATTTAAAATAAAAAGCGCCTGATCGCAATTAATCATGCGCTTTTGTCTTTTTTTCAATCTGTGGTGCCCAGAACAAGACTCGAACTTGCACACCGTAACCGGCACCAGCCCCTCAAGCTGGCGTGTCTACCAATTTCACCATCTGGGCGGTAGAAAGGCTTAAAGGCGTAACGGCGTAACGGCCTGACGACTTTAAGTCAATTATCTGTAATCTATGTAAATGAACCAAATTTAACCGGTGTTCCCCTAAGGGACCCTTTGCGCCTTTAAGCCTTTACGCCTTTGCGCCTTTACACCGTTCCTGTGCCCAGAACAGGACTCGAACCTGCACATCATTGCTGACACTAGTCCCTGAAACTAGCGCGTCTACCAATTTCGCCATCTGGGCCTCTATTCAGGCTCAGGGCTCAGGGCTCAGGGCTCAGAATTAAGAATCTCTTCTTGCCCTGCTCCCTGCGCCCTGCGCCCTTTGCTTTTATTAGCGGGCACAAAAATAACAAAAAATTTAAAAACAAATAATCGAATATTACAGAAAAGTATATTTTTGACCCCAGATTTATATTTCCGTAAATGCTGATAAAAAAACATATGATACTTCATAAGCGTCAGTACAACAGGTCTGCATAATCTTTTACCACATTCAGATGATTTAAGAGAAACCAGACCTGCAGAATTGAGCAGGTTTTTTTGTAATTATTAACAATCAAGGTCATAAAGAGATTAAGATGAAAATCATGAAATTCGGCGGCACATCGGTCGGTACCCCCGACAGGATGAAATCAATAGTACCGCTGATCACAGGGGAAGAAAGAGTTGTCGTGGTATTGTCCGCCCTTTCGGGCACCACAAACAGTCTGATCGAGATATCTGAACTGATCTATGCCGGCAAAACAGAGGAGGCCGTGAGCAAAAATGAAGTTCTGCGGTCAAAATACAGGCAGGTTGTCAGCGATCTGTTTTCAACTGAAGCCTTCCTTAAGGAAGGTAATGGGCTGATCGACTCGCATTTTGACTATATCGGCGAGTTCATTGCAAAGGCTTTTACAAAGCTCCATGAGAAAGCAATCGTTGCCAGGGGCGAACTTCTGTCAACAGCCCTCTTCCATAATCTGCTACGTGAAAGGAGAATCGGGTCGGTGCTCCTTCCGGCTCTGAACTTCATGCGCATCGACAAGGACGGCGAACCTGATGCCTTTTACATTGCGGAGAACTTTAAAAGAGAACTTGCTGCCTGTCCTGATGAAAATATAATAATTACCCAGGGATTCATCTGCCGGAATGCCTATGGAGAGATCGACAACCTGAAACGCGGTGGAAGCGACTTCACCGCATCATTGATAGGCGCGGCAATAAATGCCTCTGAGATACAGATCTGGACCGACATAAACGGATTCCACAATAATGATCCCAGGTTCGTGCAGAACACTAAGGTTATTCGCGAAATCTCCTTTGACGAAGCGGCTGAACTGGCTTATTTCGGGGCAAAGATACTCCACCCGTCAAGCGTGAACCCGGCCAGGGAGAAGAATATACCTGTGAGACTTAAAAACACTTTGAATCCCGAAGATGAGGGCACTCTGATTACTTCAAGCACATTTTATGAGGATTACAAGGCCGTTGCAGCGAAAGACGGGATTTCAGTCATCAGGATTAAGTCAGACAGAATGCTGATGGCTTACGGATTTATAAGAAAGGTATTTGAGATATTTGAGGCCTACAAGACCCCTGTCGATATGGTATCCACCTCAGAGGTTTCCGTATCGATCACTGTTGATAATCCACAGTACCTGAAGCAGATCGAAATCGATCTCAGGGAACTGGGTTCGGTTGAAGTGGAGCATGATCAGAGCATTATATGTGTGGTCGGTGATTTCCGCACCGAAAGAACCGGCTCTGCTCCCGAGATATTCGAAGCTCTCGACACCATACAGCTTAAAATGATATCATACGGGGCAAGTCCACACAGCCTGTCAATACTTATCGATTCAAAAGACAAGGTACAGGCATTGAATCTGTTAAACCAATATCTTTTCAACCGGTAAGATGATGAAGCGCAGCATTGAAAAAAAATTCAGGGAACTTCCCACTCCTTTCTATTATTATGACCTCGATGTTCTGAATGAGACATGCTCGAAAGTGAAGGAAGAATCCGAAAAATCGGATTACAGTATCCACTATGCCGTAAAGGCCAACGCCAATCCCAGGATACTGGGCATTATCGCATCTTACGGATTCGGAGCCGATTGTGTTTCGTACAATGAAATAGAAAGGGCCTTGCAATGTGGTTTCAGTCCTAAGGATATAGTGTTTGCGGGTGTTGGCAAAACCGACAGGGAGATAGAATCTGCCCTGAAGGCCCGTATTTCATGCTTCAACTGTGAGTCGATCGCAGAGATCGAGGTTATCGACTCAATTGCCGGCAGACTTAAAATGAATGCAACCATTGCACTCAGGATTAATCCCTACATTGAGGCTCACACACACAAATACATTACCACCGGTATTGCCGAGAGCAAATTCGGCATAAGCACATGGGAACTGAAGGATGTGCTTGAGAGAATGGCAACGCTCGGGAATGTAACGCTCGACGGCATTCATTTCCACATCGGGTCGCAAATAACACTTATGTCAGTTTTTAAAAGTCTGTGCTCCAGGGTCAATGAACTTCAGGAGTGGTTTTCTTCACAGAATATCGATCTGAAAAGCATCAACCTGGGAGGAGGACTTGGCGTTGATTATAACAATCCTGACAGTGCTCCGAATTTCCACGAGTATTTCTCCCTGATAAGAGAGCTTGTAAGAATAAGACCCGGACAGAAGATTCACTTTGAGCCGGGACGGTCGATTGTTGCCCAGTGCGGGTCACTCATAACAAAAGTCCTGTACATTAAGAAAGGCAGCAACACCACGTTTGCCGTGGTTGATGCAGGGATGACTGATCTGATCCGGCCGGCTTTGTATCAGGCCCATCATGAGATACAGAATCTCAGCTCCAACGGAAAGACATCGAAATATGATGTGGTAGGACCAATATGTGAATCGTCCGACACTTTCGCAAAATTCATAGAGCTTCCCGGGACCAGCCGTGGAGATATTCTGGCCATCCGGTCGGCAGGAGCATACGGAGAAACGATGGTATCGAGATACAATCTAAGGGATATTCCGAAGTCAGTCTTTTCCGACGAATTATAAGGTCAACGCTATTTATTTAGAGTTTTCCTTCCTGACCTTACTGTGGTATCTGCCATATAGGAAGTATATGGCAAAGCCGATGACCATCCAGACTATAAGCCGGAGCCATGTGTCACCCGGAAGTGCAAGCATCTGAATAAGGCAGAATACCGCGCCCAGGATCGGAATCAGCGGCACCCATGGGGTTTTGAATGGACGGTGAAGTTCGGGTCTCCTTTTTCTGAGCACAAGCACGCTTATGCATACGATAATGAAAGCAAGGAGTGTTCCTATCGAAACCAGTTCGCCAAGAATACTTATCGGCAGGATACCGGCAATGATCATGGCAAGCGAACCTGTTATTATGGTACTGACATAGGGAGTCTGGAACTTTGGATGTACTTTGGAGAACACCGGCGGGAGCAAACCATCCCTTGACATCGTGTAGAAAATCCTCGGCTGTCCCAGAAGCATTACAAGAATCACAGAACTGAGTCCGGCAATAGCGGCGATTTTCACAATTGGCCTGAGCCAGAACATGCCTTTTCCCATCGCATCGACACCTACCGCAACCGGATCGGGTACATTCAACATGGTGTAGCTGACGATTCCGGTAAGCACAATCGCAACAAGTATATAAAGCACTGTGGAGATCCCCAGGGACCCGAGTATTCCTATCGGCATGTCGCGCTGCGGATTTTTGGCCTCCTGGGCTGCTGTTGACACAGCATCAAATCCGATATAGGCAAAGAAAATGACCCCGGCACCTCTCAGAATTCCACTTATACCGAATTTCCCAAACTCGCTTCCGTAAGCCCTTAGCCATTCGCGGAAGGAACCATATTCAGCAATGGGGGTTGATTCTACCTTGTTTGGCGGAATAAAAGGAGTCCAGTTAGCAGCCTTGACGAACATAAATCCGATTGCGATAAACAGGATAATTACCGCCACTTTGGTAATTACCATTATATTATTGAAGTTGGCCGATTCTCTTATTCCGATAACAAGAAGGGTTGAGAGCAGGGCCACAATGAACATTGCGGGGAGATTAAGGATGCAGGTCACATGAGGAAGGGCATCCACACTAATTCCGGAAGCTGCAAGTGAATTGGCAAAAACGTCGGTAAGCTCTTTCCACCCCATATCCGGAACGTTAACTAGTACTGTTCCTGTTGCGCCGATAAACTGCGGAGGTATAAATATATTAAGGTCCTTGAGGAAGCTTACCACATATCCCGACCAGCCCACTGAGACTGTTGATGCTGCAAACAGATATTCGAGTATAAGATCCCATCCTATAATCCAGGCAAGAAACTCGCCCAATGTTGCGTACGAATACGTATAGGCACTTCCTGCAATAGGTATCATGGAAGCAAACTCGGCATAACACAAGCCTGCAAATCCGCAGGCAAGTCCCGAAATTATAAATGATATTACTATTCCGGGCCCTGCATACTGGGCAGCAGCCTGGCCTGTAAGTACAAAGATCCCGGCGCCTATTATGGCTCCGATTCCCAGAGTCGTCAGATTGAGAGCAGAAAGGGATCTTTTCAGGCCCCCGCTTTCCTTCGATTCTTCCATCAGCTGACCAAGCGGCTTGGTCAGAAACAATTTGCTTTTTGACATTTGAGTTATGGTATCGGGATTTGGTTAAGGTTATTAATACAAACGTAACTTTTTTTTCCAAAAATTAATTATAATGTCGTTGTCAGAAATAAAACTTTGGCCATGTTCAAAGGGTCTTTTTGATTTTTTAACAAATAATCCCCTACCTTTATGAAGAATAAATTCTACGACATGAGACGGATACTTATACTGATAATACTCTCAGCGTTTCTTGCATCGTGTGCATCGCTGGGAAAATACAGGGAACTCCCTGAAGTAAAGGCCTGGGAAAGTGAAATAGAAAAATTTGAACAGCTCGATGTTGCAAAATCATATCCTTCCGATGCAATAATGTTTGCGGGAAGTTCAAGTATCAGGCTGTGGTCGACCCTTGGCAGGGACATGCTGCCCTACAATGTAATCCAGAGAGGATACGGAGGAGCAAAGCTGAGCGATTTTGCAGTGTATGCCGACAGAATATTATACCCTCACCAGTGTCAGGCAATAGTACTGTTCATAGCAAATGACATCTCAGGAAGTGACAATGACAAGAGCCCGCTGGAAGTATCCCGGCTTTTCAGGCAAACCCTTTACATAATCCGCAGGCAGTTCAAGGATACTCCTGTTTTCTGGGTGAGTGTCACCCCTACCCCGTTGCGATGGCATGTGTGGCCTGAAATTAAGGAAGCAGGCGAAATGATAAGGGAAATATGTGAAGACCACCGAAATACTTATTATATCGACACTGAGAGATATTTCACCAATGCAAGCGGTCTTCCAAGGGCCGAACTCTTTCTTGACGACAGGCTCCACCTTAACGAGGAAGGTTACAGGGTATGGTCGGGTGTTATCAGGAATGAGCTGAACAACAAATTGATAAAATAACATTTCAGAAAATTCACACTGTTATTATGAAGATGACATTCATTCTTTGTGCTATGGCTTTACTTTTTAACAAAGGATACGGGCAGGTTGAGATCATTGCCCACAGGGGAGCTTCGTACCTGGCACCCGAAAACACGGTTACTTCTTCACGTCTTGCCTTTGAACTCGGCGCCGATGCAGTTGAGGTGGATATCTACCTTACTGCCGACAACAAAATTGTGTGTATTCATGATGCGAATACAAAACGTACGGCGGGCGCCGATCATGCGGTAAAAAATACCGGTTCGGAAATTCTGAGGTCGCTGGATGCGGGTTCATGGAAAAGCGCAGAGTACAGGGGAGAAAAGATCCCTTTTCTGAAGGAAGTGATCAAATCGGTGCCCTTAGGGAAAAAACTGGTGGTAGAACTCAAATGCGGAAGTGAGGTACTCCCCTTGCTTAAGAAAACTGTAGGAAGATATCTTAAAAGCCGGGAATTTACTTTCATTGCATTTGATTTTCAGACAATCTCCGACACAAAAAAGACCTTCCCGGACAATCCCTGTCACTGGCTTTGCAGCAACAAGATCCTGCTGGAAAAGAATCTTCCGC
This sequence comes from uncultured Bacteroidales bacterium, assembly GCA_963840965.1. Lineage (GTDB taxonomy): Bacteria > Bacteroidota > Bacteroidia > Bacteroidales > VadinHA17 > LD21. Next base: position 575,395 of record CAWJAW010000006.1, read on the forward strand.
TTGTACCGGGTGCCGGTCTTGACGGAGTCAGCCTGAACTTTGGTCTGATCGATGAGCAGGTGGCCAGCAAGGTCAGAGACCTTAATCTTGATCTCTTTACCTGGACCGTTGATGATCCGGCTGAAGCCAGAAGGCTGATAGCATTGGGCGTAATGGGCATAACCACCAACAGGCCGGGATGGCTGCGTGAACAAATCTTTTAGTAAATACTGAAGAAGAACAAAACAAGATTTTAAAATTGACGAAATGAAAAATCAGTTGTCACGCCGGAAATTCGTGACCAGCGCCATGGGTGCTGGAACAGGCGCATTAATTTTTCCGCAGCTTACCTCATTGACTCTTCAGCGTGAAGGGAACCCGGTTAGGCCGATTATCATAACCAGCCACTCTAACGCGACCGGAAAGCTCGCCATGGATGCAGGATGGGAAGTGCTCAGTGCAGGAGGCAATGCAGTCGATGCCGTGGAAAAAGCCGCCAATATCATAGAGGCTGATCCTGAGGATACAAGCGTCGGGTACGGAGGCCTGCCCAACGAACACGGGGTGGTACAGCTCGATGCTTCATTCATGGATGGAAAAACTTACTCTGCGGGTGCCGTGGCATGTCTCGAAAACATCAAAACCCCTTCATCCGTTGCAAAGCTGGTAATGCAGCGGACCGATCATGTCCTGCTTGTGGGAGCCGGTGCGCTGGACTTCGCCAGGGTATGGGGATTCAGGGAAGAGAACCTGCTTACCGAAAAGGCAAGAAAGATATGGCTGAGATGGAAGGAAGAACTCAGTCCGAATGACGACTGGGGATCGCCCGAACATCTTCAGAATATCAGGAAAAAAGAATCATATTATAGAGATTTCCCCGATATCGAGCATCATTACGGGACAACGAATGTGCTTGCGATTGATTCCAACGGAGATATTGCGGGATGCACAACGACAAGCGGACTCAGCTTCAAGCTGAACGGACGTGTGGGTGACTCCCCCATTATCGGGGCCGGCCTTTATGTCGACAACGAAGTCGGAGCAGCCGGAGCCACAGGCCGCGGTGAGGACGTTATCAAATCATGTGCATCATACTACATAGTCCTCAGAATGAAGGAAGGCATCGCACCCCAGAAAGCTTGCGAAGAGGCTCTCCGGATGATAATCGACAGATACAGGAAAATAAACCCGGACTTCTATCCCTCGGAGAAATTCGTTGCAATAAACAGATCAGGAGAATACGGCTGCGCTTCGATGACCGGTGACAGAAATCCTCAGATGTCGGTTATGAGCAGTAAGGGCTTCCTCCGGCATGAAGGCATTGTGGCGTATGCAGGAAGGCCATAAGCTTTAGATATCAATATTTCAGGAATAATGTAATTTTTCTGCCGGTTCGACGTTAATATATTTGAAATCATTTGATTATGCCGGCTGAACAAACAAAGACAAATCTTCTTTACAGTATGAAGAGGGCTTTATTTCTCGTGGGACTTTTTCTTCTTTCATCATGTGCCTCGGTCAAACAATCGGGATCGGAAGAAGATTTGCTGTTTCTTACACGTAAATATGTCGGAAACTTTGTGGAGTACCGACAGCATATACCCGAAAAACTGGGCCAACCCTATCTGATCTGGATCAAGACAACCATGGACAGCACTTACGGTAAGATTTCAGCCTTTGGCGAGCGATGTGATTTCAAACCAGGAGACAGGCTCTACATAAAAAGAAACCAGGTTTCACCTGGTCCTATATCGACATACTGGGAATACCAGATTGAATCGGATGACAAACAGGTAGTATACAAACTGAGTGAATTCCAGCACGACCGTAAAAATCTGATCGGGACCTGGTTCTAGAAAAAAATCCGGAGCCTGATAATCAGCCCCGGATCGTAGCTTACCCCTTATAATCCTCATTGCATAACTGAGGTTATTTCTTCACAACCCTCTTCTCATAAAGTTCTTCCCAGCCTGTGATATCATCACTTGCTTCCGGCTGCAATTTGTCCTCAGCCTTCCTTTCGATCTTGCGGATTACCATTTGCCCGTCGCGTTTTCCTGAACCCTTGGTGTGCTCCACATAATCGACATAGGCGATAAACCTGTTTATCCTGTTGGGTATCACTTCGGGAGTTCTGATAAATCCCACATCATCGTCCTTAAGCGTATAGTTATCATGATTTTCTTCCCATACATCGACATAGTAGACTATCTTGTCGAGATCGGCAAACACTGTTTTTCCCTCCGAATCAGTGAATCCCTCATTGACGCTGTTTTCTTCATTCTCCCAGTCGACGAGCCGTGGATACAGAATCACGCTTGCTCCCTGAACCGGGTATTCGTCAAAATACTCAAGTACCTCGATTTCAAGAAGAGTGGGTATTTTGACATCCAGGTCGAGGGAAGCCACATCACTTAGTCCCCCTTCTGACCATACCTTAAGCCTGACGTTGTAAACCCCCGTGGAAGTAAATCTGTGTATCGGATTCGGCTCGTCGGAAATATATCCGTCGCCGAAATCCCATTCAAAATCAATTGCATTTTCCGATTCATTCGTGAACCAGACATCTTCCCCGACAACCGGGTCGCCAGGACTTGCCGAGAAGTAGGCTCTGGGTGACATTTCACATGAAACCAGAACAAGGGGAAGAAGGATCGAGAGTATTATTAACTTTTTCATGACTCAGTAAATTGATATACGAAAAAACAAATTCAAAATGTGTGCCATTTTTAAGACGTACAAGCAATACCTTTCGCTGCATAATGAAATAAATATTTTTCTATCTTTGCACTCCAATAAAAAAAGAGAAACTGATGATCCACATTACTTTCCCCGACGGATCTGTTAAGGAATACCAGGATGGAATAAGCAGTCTGGAGATTGCCGAGCAGATAAGTCCGAGGCTTGCAAAAGAAGTATATTCGGCAACCGTTAACGGAGAATTGATCGACCTGACCCGGCCAATTAACTCAGATTCAACGCTTATGCTTCACAAGTGGGACGATGACCAGGGCAGGCATGCATTCTGGCATTCATCAGCTCACCTCATGGCCGAAGCTCTTGAGAGTCTCTATCCCGGGATTAAGTTCGGAATAGGGCCGGCAATTGAAACAGGCTTTTACTATGATGTAGATCCGGGCGACGGGAAAGTAATTACCGACAGTGATCTGCAGGTGATTGAGAACCGGATGAAGGAATTTGCGGCTCAAAATCTCCCGTTTGTCAGGAAAGATGTAAGCAAGAAGGAAGCCCTTGAGATTTTCAGCTCAAAAGGCGACCAGTACAAGGTTGAGCTTATAAGCGAACTCGAAGACGGAACCATTTCACTTTATACCCAGGGAGGGTTTACCGATCTTTGCAGGGGTCCCCACCTTCCATCCACTGAACCGATAAAGGCAATAAAGCTTCTGACATTAGCAGGAGCATACTGGCGCGGCAATGAAAAAAACAAAATGCTCACCAGGATTTATGGCGTCACATATCCGAAACAGAAAATGCTTGATGACTATCTCGCATTTCTGGAGGAAGCAAAAAAGAGAGATCACCGCAGGATAGGAAGGGAACTTGAACTCTTTACTTTTTCCCCGAAGGTCGGGATGGGGCTTCCGCTATGGATGCCCAGGGGAGCAGAGCTGCGGCAGAACCTTATCAACTTCATGACTAAGGTTTTGAAAAAGAGAGGTTACACCATAGTTGCAACCCCTCATATCGGGGATGTAAGCCTATACAAGACCTCGGGGCATTACGAAAAGTATGGTAAGGATTCATTTCAGCCCATGTCGACTCCCCAGGAGGGAGAGCAGTTCATGCTTAAGCCGATGAACTGTCCGCATCACTGCGAAATATTCAATGCCACTCCAAAGTCGTACAAGGATCTTCCTTACAAGATGGCTGAATTCGGCACTGTGTACAGATATGAGCAGAGCGGCGAGCTGCATGGTCTTACCAGGGTCAGGAGTTTTACACAGGATGATGCGCATCATTTCTGCAGGCCCGATCAGCTTAAGGATGAGTTCAAGAGTATAATCGACCTTGTTCAGTTCATATTCAAGGCAGTCAATTTCAGTGAATTCACCGCACAGATATCCCTTCGCGATCCAGATGACAAAAACAAGTACATCGGATCTGATGAAAACTGGGAAAAGGCCGAAAGAGCAATCATTGAAGCAGCCACTGAGAAGAAGCTGGTGACTACTGTAGTACCGGGCGAAGCGGCCTTCTATGGCCCCAAGCTCGATTTCATGGTTAAGGATGCCATCGGAAGGAAGTGGCAGCTCGGAACCATCCAGGTTGACTACAACCTTCCGGAGAGGTTCGATCTTACCTATAACGGCAGTGACAATCAGAAGCACAGGCCGGTGATGATACATCGTGCAATATTCGGTTCGCTCGAGAGATTCATAGCCGTGCTTATCGAGAACACTGCAGGTAAATTTCCATTGTGGCTTGCCCCTGAAAAAGCGGTTGTTCTGCCCATAAGCGAAAAATTCAATGATTATGCACTAAAAGTTTTGGATTTTCTAAATAATTCCGATATTTGCACACTAATTGATGACAGAAGTGAAAAGATCGGTAAGAAGATCAGGGATAATGAATTAAAGAGGATCCCATACCTGTTGATCATAGGTGAAAAAGAGGTTGAAAGCGGAACAGTTTCCGTCCGTAAGCAGGGTGAAGGTGATAAAGGGAGCATGAAACTTGAGGCATTTGCCGGATTTATCGCCGGGGAGATTAAAAATGAGATAGCCTGGTAGAGGAGTTATTTTGTTAATTTAAGTATAAACCAAAGTAAGGAGGAAATAGCTATAGCCGGACCAATTAGGCGAAGTCCTGCACGCGTTGTTCAGCAGGCTCACAAGATTAACCACCGGATCACTGCCAGAGTGGTCAGAGTTGTCGGTGAAGGAATTGAAACATCAGTTATGAGTATCCAGGATGCCCTTAAGCTGGCAGATCAGATGGAGCTCGATCTTGTGGAAATATCCCCGAATGCTGATCCACCGGTTTGCAAAATCGCTGATTACCAGAAGTTTCTTTATCAGCAGAAAAAGAAGCAGAAGGAGATCAAGGCCAAAACGGTCAAGGTGGTGGTCAAAGAGATAAGGTTTGGACCCAACACGGATGAGCACGATTACAATTTCAAGCTCAAGCATGCTATGAGGTTCCTGGAGGAAGGGGCAAAAGTCAGGGCTTATGTGTTCTTTAAGGGAAGGTCCATTTTATTCAAGGAACAGGGAGAAGTGCTTTTGCTGCGTTTTGCCAACGACCTTGAAGAATACGGGAAAGTGGAACAGCTTCCGCGTCTAGAAGGGAAAAGAATGATAATCTCCTTCTCTCCGAAGAAGAAGAAGTAATTTTATATATCGATACAGAGAAATGCCAAAAATGAAAACTAATTCCGGTGCGAAAAAAAGGTTCAGCCTTACCGGATCAGGAAAAATCAAGCGGAGTCATGCTTTCAAGAGTCATATTCTGACTAAGAAATCAACAAAAAGGAAGAGGAATCTTACCTATTCAGGCCTGGTACACAAAACCGATCTGAAGAACGTAAAACTCCTTCTTGCCATGAAATAAACTCCGGTCTTTGATTTAATTAATTAATTACTAACAGATTGCACAGCAAAAAAGAGTCAACCACAACGGATTGAACGCTGACAGTCAAAAAACAAAGAGCAATGCCAAGATCAGTAAATTCAGTAGCATCGAGAGCCAGGAGAAAGAAGGTTCTCAGTCAGACCAGGGGTAACTTTGGTTCAAGGAAAAATGTCATCACGGTTGCAAAGAACACCCTCGACAAGGGTATGGGGTATGCATACCGCGACAGGAGAAAGAAAAAGGGCGAATTCAGGTCACTTTGGATACAGAGGATCAATGCAGGTGTACGTCAGTACGGAATGAGCTATTCACAGTTCATCGGCAACCTGGAGAAGAAAGGAATAGAATTGAACAGGAAAACTCTTGCAGACCTTGCAATGAATCATCCTGAAGCTTTCAGGACCATTGTTGAGAAAGTAAAATAAATAGAGATTTAGATACAAAAAAGGACATGCCGCAGCATGTCCTTTTTTTATTTTTATTATTTACCGCGCTAACGCATCTTTTTGCTTTAACCACGGATATCACGGATAAGATCACGGATTTTATTATTTGAGACAATCCATATATCACCCGTGTTCTCCGGGAAATCCGTGGTAAATCAATTTATGGAGATCAATATTCTTAATATAAATGCTAAGAAATCTGCAATTTATCTCTCCGGATTCTGACTGGAATATCCTTATGAATCCTTTATTTAAACAATGGTATCACTGCCGCACTACTTGTCAGAAGTCAGGATGCCGCAGCATGTCCTTTTTTTATTTTATGCTCATGAATATTCGTTTGAACCGAATCTTTTTCAGACCCGACAACTCTTTGTCGACCGACAGCCAGATAAACCTCGGTTTTCCTACTATGTGGTCAGCGGGAACGAATCCCCAGTAACGCGAATCAGCTGAATTGTGCCGGTTGTCGCCCATCATGAAGTAATAATCCATTTTAAAGGTATAGGAGCCGGCAGGCTGCCCGTTAATGTATATGGTTGGGCCTTCCACACGCAGGTCGTTTCCCTCATACACATCAATAATCCTTTCATAAAGGCATAAATTTGAGGTATCGATTTTAACCGTGACTCCTCCGGCTGGGATCCATAGGGGGCCAAAATGATCCTCATTCCAGTTGTAAGTTCTGCTGTGAGGGAAAATTACCGGATTGTATTCTCCGGGTTCTGAATAATACGGAGTTACCTCCCTGACATTGACAAATTTGCTAATGGCTTCGGAATTTGACTTTGTAAGCGGAAGAAAATACACCGAACCTGAAAGCATTGTCTGGTCCGACCTGTAAATGCCCAGGCGTTCGAAAGTCTTTGGATTGATGGTTGTCCCGTTTGTTGCAACCAGATAATTTAACTGCTGCGTACTGTTTGCCGGAACCAGCTTACCGTTTATGAAAAGCTCTCCTTTTCTGATCTGCACGGTGTCGCCGGGTATTCCGATACATCTCTTTACATAATTATCGCGTCTGTCGACCGGCCGGTAGATAAGGTTAAAACGGTCCCACACCTCTTTCCTTGCATCAGCCATATAGAATGAAGCAGGCTTTGGAACTGGGTTTCCGCTGTTCGCCCGTTGTGCCATCTCCCTTGCCGTTCGCCTCACTATTTCATAGTAAGCTGTCTCGGTTTCTTCAAGTACAACAGTATCACCGGCAGGAAAATTGAATACTATAGCATCATTGTTTTTAACCTTGCCCACGCCAACCAGTCGTTTGTATGGCCACTGCACCAGGTTTGACCACGATTTGCCCTTCGAAAGCGGCATTGTATTCTGGGTAAAAGGAAAAGCTATCGGGGTGTTTGGCATTCTGGGCCCGTAGGCCAGCTTGCTGACAAACAGATGATCTCCTATAAGCAGCGATTTCTCCATTGATCCTGTGGGGATCCGGTAATTCTGGAAGAGAAAGATATTGATAAGAGTTACTGCAATAACCGCAAAAATTATTGCATCAAGCCATTCTATAAAGCTGCTGTTCGGTCCGTTACGCTTCTTCCAGAAGGTCCAGTTAACCTTTTCAGATACATAGATATCATAAATAACAGCAAGACCGGCAAGCAGCCAGTAATTGCCGATCCAGACGACGACCAGGATATACAGCAGTGCAGCAATGCCAAACCTGATGTATTTTCCCTTGAGTGTTTGATCCATATTATTTTATTGGGTAAGAATACGTAAAAATAGAAATAATTATCAGAAACCGAGTACCTGGTCCATTGTAAAAACTCCAGTGCGGTTATATATGTATTCGGCTGCTATCACTGCACCAAGGGCCAGTCCCTTCCTGTTTCTGGCCTCATGCCGGAGGCTTATCACATCAATATCCGAATTCCAGGTTATGGTATGTGTACCAGGAACAATTCCTTCCCTTATCGCCCTTACCGGGACTTTCCCCGTTTCATTCATGTCGTCGGGGCACCAGCCGTCGTATCCCTGGTGAGCGGCAGCTATTCCCTGTGCCAGAGTGATCGCCGTTCCGCTTGGAGCGTCAAGTTTTTTCGTATGATGGATCTCTTCTATGAAAGGCTTGTACTGATCCAGACGTTCCATGTGTTTCGCCAGTTCCCTGTTAAGCCTGAACAGGATATTTACTCCTATACTGAAATTGGTTGAATGGATGAAGGATGTCCTGTTCTCGTCGCATGCATCAGCAGCCTTGCCGTAGTCTTCCAGCCATCCGGTTGTGCCGCTTACAACCGGGATCTTCATCTTAAGACACCTGACCACATTCTCAAAGGCAGTTTCGGGAGTGGTGAATTCTATGGCTACATCGACATCCCTGGTACTCCTCTCGTTCAGATCGTCGATATTGTCCTTGTCTACAATAAGTTTAACGGCATGGCCCCTGCCAAGAGCAGCGGACTCGATCTCATGCCCCATCCGTCCGTATCCTATGATGGCAATATTCATATTCTCTATTTTTTTTGCGAATGTAACTTAATTAGCAGACAGAAAGTGATAATAAACTCTTAAAATAGTTAATGTCAAGTTAAAATCGATGCAGAGACCGTATGAAACAAGGTCAGAAAGATCCTTGAAATCTCAAAATAACGATAATTTTTTATCGAATAACGATAACTAGGTTATTGTTATTCAACAATTTTTTTACCCAAAACGATATGGTTTTAGAAGACGGAAGACAGAAGACGGAAGACGGAAGTCAGAAGACAGAAGACGGAAGACGGAAGACGGAAGAATGAACAGACTTTTCACTACAGAAAGAACCTTTCCGGTGTCGTAATGAGTTTTCTGTTTTTTCATATATTTCAGCAGTCAAAAACCTGTTTCAATGAAAAAAGCAATCATCTTATTATCAATAGTAATCATGACATTATCATGTTCAGGGAGTAAAAACGGGAAAGCCGATCTCGTCATAATCAACGGCAAGGTGCTTACCCTCGACCGCGACAATCCTGTGGCTGAAGCGATAGCAATCAGGGGCGAAATCATTATTGCTGTCGGAACAGCCGGGAAAATCAGTTCATTCATTGAAAAAGGAAAGACCCGGGTCATTGATGCCCGCGGAAGGCTGGTGATACCCGGATTCAACGATGCCCATGTTCATTTCGGCCCTCTCGATCCCGATTACATAGAATTAAGATACACAACCGATCCGGCTGTGATAACCCTTAAGGTAAGGGAGCAGGCAGAGAAGTCGAAACCCGGTCAGCTTATTGAGGGCGGCCATTGGGAACACGAGATGTTCAACGACAGGCAATGGCCGGCAAAAGAGCTGATCGATGCAGTTTCGCCAGACAATCCGGTTTTGCTCAGCCGCGCCGACGGCCATTCTGTGCTCGTTAACAGCTATGTTCTTAAGAAATCGGGTATTACAAAAGACACTCCCGATCCCTTTGGAGGTGAGATACAGAAGGATCCTGTGACAGGAGAACCCACGGGGATACTTAAGGAGAGTGCGGTTAGACTTATAAAGACTGGCGCGGTGCTTATCGACCGTGCACCGGAAGAAGAAGCTGCCAGGGTGAAACAGGGTTACCTGCTGGCATTGAAAGAAGCTGCGGAATACGGAGTCACCAGCGTTCAGATCCCGGGATCGGCTGATTTCAGCGCTTATGAAAACATGCAGGATGAAGGCAGTCTGACAGCCAGGATTGACATCGGCAAACCTCTGACTGGTGATACTGACCGCCTTAAGCAGTATGATGAACTAAGGAAGAAGTATCCGGCAGGAGGTAACTGGATCAGGTTCGGATACCTTAAGGCATTCATCGACGGAACTATCGGTTCGGGAACGGCGCTCATGTTTGAACCCTTCACCGACAATCCCGGAACATCGGGACTTGCCATGATGCCTTACGAAGAATTTGAAAGAATGGTTGTAACAGCCGACAGCATGGGTTTCCAGATAGGTGTCCATGCAATTGGCGACAAGGGAAATAATTGGACACTCAATGCCTATGAAAAGGCTTTGAACCTTAATGGCAGGCGCGACAGCCGGCATCGCGATGAACATTCCCAGACCCTGAGTCAGACCGATATCCCGAGGTTTGGGGAACTGGGAGTCATTGCTTCCATGCAGCCCACTCATTGCATTTCCGATAAGAGATTCTGCGAAAAAAGGATTGGTACGGAACGGAGCAAGGGTGCCTATGCCTGGAGAAGTCTGCTGAATGCCGGAGCCAGGTTAGCTTTTGGAACCGACTATCAAGTTGAACCGCTGAATCCAATGGAAGGACTCTACGCTGCCGTCGCCAGAAAAGACAGGCTCGGAGAGGAGGGTGAAGGATGGTTTCCGGAAGAAAAGCTTACAATGGAGGAAGCGATAGAATTATATACCCTCGGATCGGCTCATGCCCAGTTCATGGAAGACCGCAAGGGCATTTTAAAACCGGGATATCTGGCCGACATTGTTATCACCGACAGGGATCTGCTTACCATACAGGAAGATCAGATAATGAAGACGAAGGTGGATTACACGATAACCGGAGGCAGAGTGGTTTATGAATCAGGACGTTAAGGAATGAGGCATGAGGCGTGAGGCTTGAGGTAAGACAACCTCACGACTGCACGACTGCACGACTGCACGACCGCACGACCGCACGACCGCAAGACCGCAAGACTTTTCTAACGGCTTAATTCATATAAAATACGGTAGGCTTCTTCAGGGTTATTGCCGCAAAACTCCGGTTCGGCCTTGAAAGCTGAACATACTGCAGGCCGTTCAGGACTATTGTAAAGAGCACATTTATAATCTTCCGTGAGATGGGGGCACCTAACCCCGGCCGGTTTGCCTTCAGGCATTCCGGGTATTGGTGAAGATATCGAGGCGGCAATACAACATGCTCCGCATCCGGTCCGGCATTCCATATCCTGTTTTTTAAACCAATATACAATCTTTTGTCTTACTTAGAACAACTCACAGTTAATATTGATTCCTGACAGTATCCGTCCGGGTCATACTGCCACCCCTTCAAGACAACATTTCACATGTATGATATTTAGACACAATGCTGTCTCTTTTTTTTACATTAATTATTTGCAAAATAATCTTATTTTATTGTATTTCTGTATCTTATAAAGATGGCATGTTTTTTGGGTGTTCAACTGAAACATCAAAAAAAGAAAATGAACAGGATAATCCGAATACTTATACTTTTTCTAATAACAGGCTATGGAAATCTGTCAGCGCAGGAGACAAAGCTGTGGACTCTTCAGGATTGCATAAATTATGCTGTGGAAAACAATATTGGTCTTCAAAGGCAGATGCTGCAGACCGAATCGGCTGAAGCAGATCTTCTGAAATCAAGGATGGACATGCTGCCTTCACTTAATTTCGGGTCTGATGCACAGATGGGATTCGGGAGGTCGATAGACCCTGTAACAAACCTAATTACATTCGAGCAGAACATCAGCAACTCCTATTCAGTCAACACGTCCTTCAGGCTTTTTACTGGATTTGCTGCACTTAACACCATGGCAGCAAGCAAATTCATGCATAATGCCGGGATTGAAACCGAAAAAGTCTACAGGAATACTGTCATTGTGAATATTCTTGGTGCCTACTATCAGGTACTTTATGCAAAGGGCCTGGAGGAGGCAGCCATAATGCAGGCGGAACAGTCGGAAAAACAACTTTACAGGATAACGAAGCTTGTTGAAACTGGTAAAGAAGCTCTCTCCAAGCAGTTCGAGCTGGAGAGCAGGGCTTCGGAAGACCGACTTTCCCGGACTATTGCTTCAAACACGGCGAGCCAGGCACTTACAACCTTAAAACAGATGCTTCAGCTTGGACCGGTTTCCGAATTTGAGATTCTGATGCCCGATCTTAACAATATCCTGATTACCGACGAAATCTTCAGTGTCGACAGCATTTACTCAATTGCATCAGCAACCCTGCCGCGGCTAAAGGCCATCGACTATGAGCTGAAGGCGTCGAAACGACAGGTAGCCGCTGCAAAGGGTAGTATATCTCCGAGGCTGTCGGGAGGAGGTGTGATATATACCGGATTCTATAAAATAACCAGCGATGATGCGCCGGAGCAGGATGCCTACACAACCCAGCTCAAGAATAACAACAGCCAGGCTGTATATCTGAGTCTCGACATACCGATTTTCAATAATTATACCTTGGGAAGGAATATCCGGCAGGCAAAGCTGAGAAAAAGTGACGCCGAACTCAGGCTGGAACAGGAGAAGAACAACCTGTATACCGATATCGAGAATGCATGCCTCAATTACAACAGGGGAAAAAGTGAATATACGGCCGCTGTCTCCAACCTCGAATTCAATAAAAAATCGTTTGAGGCAGTCGAAAAAAAGTTTGAGGCAGGGCTGACGGATGTGACAGATTATTCGGCAGCGAAAACTACCCTTTTCAGGGCTGAGACCGAGGCCTTGAGAACAAAACTGCAGCTTTTAATAAGAAAACTCACGATAGAATTCTATACTACAGGAGAATACGAAAAAATATTAACCAACTAAATAAAAATATCTGCAATGGATACCCCCATAGAAACGATGGACAGAGCATTACCTAAGAAAAAAGGCCTTCAGAAGAAGCATATCGGCTATATCATTTTTGGTATTATAATTATCATCCTGTTTTACATGGCATTTTTCACTGACAGGACTTCAACATACAAGGTGGAGAAAGACAAGCTTATAATAGAAGCAGTGACCGAAGGCCAGTTCAATGATTACATAACCGTTCCCGGAACAGTGGAACCCATCAGCACAATATTCCTTGATGCTCAGGAAGGCGGCCGTGTCGAGGAGATTCTGATAGAAGAGGGTTCCATGGTTAAGCAGGGAGATATTATTCTCAGGCTCAGCAATCCTGACCTGTACCTGAACATCCTCGACAGTGAGGCTCAGCTTGCCGAAAAAGAAAACTTCCTGAGGAACACACAGGTAACCATGGAACAGGAAAGGATCTCGATCAAAAGGGAACTCATCAGCCTGAAATATGATATTGAAAGGAAAAAAAGGAATTTCGAGCAGAATGAAAAGCTGATCGCGGACAACCTCATCTCAAGGGAAGAATATCTGAGGTCGAGAGAAGATCTGGATATGGCGATGCAATCGAGAGATCTCTTTATGGAAAGGCAGAGACAGGATTCAATATTCAGATCGGTGCAGGTGGAAACCCTCAAAGCAAACCTCGAAAACATGAGAAAGAACCTGGCGCTTGTAAGGCAGCGAGTGGAGAATCTGAACGTAAAGGCTACAGTCGACGGACAGCTCGGTCTACTGGTCCCCGAGATTGGCCAGTCGATCTCAAGGGGAGCCAACATGGGTCAGATAAATGTACTGACATCATACAAGGTAACCGCCCAGATTGACGAACACTACATCGACAGGGTCAAAACACAGCTGACCGCAACTCTCGACAGGCAGGGACATAACTATGACCTGGTTGTAAAGAGGGTATATCCGGAGGTCAGAAACGGGACTTTCGAGATAGATATGGTGTTTGCCGACAGTATGCCGGATAATATAAGGTCGGGGCAGACATATTATACAAGCCTTCAGCTTGGCCAGCCAAAAATCTCATTGCTGGTGCCCATCGGCGGTTTCTTCCAGGCGACCGGCGGACAATGGATCTTCGTTCTCGATCCCTCGGAATCATTCGCTGTCAAGAGGAATATAACCCTTGGAAGGAAAAATCCCAAATATTATGAAGTGCTTGAAGGCCTCACTCCCGGTGAGAAAGTAATAGTCTCGGGTTATGAAACCTTTGGTAAAAACGAAAAACTTGTCTTTAAAAAATCAAATTAGAGTCTAAACAGCAAATAATCAGTGCCATGATCAAAACCAACGAATTAACAAAGGTATTCAGAACTGAGGAAGTTGAAACCACAGCTCTGAACAAGATCAATCTCCACGTAAAGGAGGGTGAATATGTAGCAGTTATGGGACCATCAGGATGCGGAAAGTCAACACTTTTGAATATCCTTGGCCTGCTTGACAATCCGACCGCGGGAAGCTATGTTTTTAACGGGACCGAGGTGGCAAACCTCAGGGAGCGCGACAGGACGGTTTTCCGCAAAGGCAATATCGGCTTTGTCTTCCAGAGTTTTAACCTTATCGATGAGCTTAATGTATTTGAGAATGTGGAACTTCCACTGATCTATCTCAAGATGAAGACCAGTGAAAGGAAAAAGAAAGTGGAGGATGCTCTTGACAGGATGAAGATAACTCATCGTGCAAAACATTTTCCTCAGCAGCTTTCGGGAGGTCAGCAGCAGAGGGTGGCAATAGCCAGGGCTGTCGTCGCAAATCCAAGGCTCATACTTGCCGACGAACCCACAGGTAACCTCGATTCAAAAAACGGTATTGAGGTAATAAACCTTCTTTCGGAACTGAATAAGGAGGGGACCACAATCATCATGGTTACCCACTCTGAAAGGGATGCCGGTTACGCACACAGGATAGTGAACCTGTTCGACGGACAGATAGTTTCCTGATTATGATGGTTGTAGGGCGTAGCAAGCTACGCCTGTACAATGTGTCCTACGGGGTATATTTCCTTAGCTTGTTGTAGAGTGTCTGGCGGGTAATTCCGAGCACGGAAGCAGTAACACTGATGTTGTTCCCGTTCCTCCTCAGGCAATCCACGATATACTTTGACTCCATCTCTGCGAGGGTAAGCTCGCGGGGATGGAGATTCTTTAGTGAAGATCCGAATTCAAAATCGGATGGCAGCAAGACTGTTGAATCACTCATTATAACAGCTTTTTCAACAGCATGCTGAAGTTCCCTCACGTTACCCGGCCAGCTGTGATTTGCAAGTTTTTCAAGGGCATGGGTGTTAAACCGCATCGGCTCCCTGTTATATTTTTCACAGTATATTTTCAGAAAATGATAAGCCAGAATGGGGATATCATCCACCCTGTCGCGCAGGGGAGGTACATCAATAACAATTGTATTTATACGGTAAAGAAGGTCTTCCCTGAATTTTTCCTCCGCTACCATACTTTTAAGATCGCGATTGGTTGCGCAGATGAGGCGAATGTCAACAGGAACGGACTTATTGGAACCAACCCTCACCACTTTTCTGCTCTGAAGGGCATTAAGGAGTTTGGACTGGGAATGAAGCGGAAGGTTGCCAATCTCGTCAAGGAAGAGAGTGCCTCCCGAAGCAAGCTCAAATTTTCCCTTGCGATCGTCCCGGGCATCTGTGAAAGCGCCCCTGACATGTCCGAACAGCTCACTTTCAAACAATGTTTCAGGCACCGATCCCATATCAACATTTATCAGAAGCTCCCCCGCCCTGCCCGACCTGTTGTGGATCTCAGTGGCAAGCAGTTCCTTGCCTGTTCCGTTCTCTCCGGTTATCAGGATATTGGCATCGGTGGCGGCGACCTTCTGAACTATGTTCAAAACGTTAATCATTGTGGGCGACGGCCCGTGAACAAGCTTCTGCAACTCCTTAACCATAAGCTCAAATTTAAAGGTCCAAGTTAATAATTTTTGTCTATTTTTTTGACAACTGCAAATAGTAAAATTTTAATGCAACATTAGACGGTCAGGAACGTCTTTATAAAAAACCAAGGTAATATGACAGTCAAATTATATCCCAACGAAGTTGTCCTGAAAGCCGGAGACACGAATCAGTTAGTTGAAGACAAAACAGTTGACGGCAAGTTGATTGTTACAAACCAGCGGATATATTTCAGGACGATCACCGATGAATCGGAAAGGTTCAATCTTGAAATAATGTTCGAAAACATCCTGGATGTGATCTTTTACAGCAAGGGATTGTTCCTGGCAAAAGGGCTCAATATAGTCACCAGGGATGGAAAGAATTATGTCTTCCCCCTTAAGAAGAGGGACGAGATCGGACAGCTCATCAATAAAATGTATTAGATTCCGGCTCAGAATTTTATTACGCCCCTTCAGGGCTTTTATGTCATTTATGCAATTAAGGACGGGCTTCGCCCATCCCTAACCCATTTCAGGCCTACGGCCTGGCCATCATTGGATCAATTTCCCAACCCGTTTACCGGCAGCCCCTACCCTATTTCCACCAATCATTCGTATTTCAGCGACTGTGCCGGGTTAATTCTCGCTGCCTTGAGGATCCGGTAACTGATTGTCATTATTGCAACTGTTAGTGCAATTCCCAGACCTGCGAGGAAACTAAAAGCGCCCGCGTTAATCCTGTAATGGAAATTCTCCAGCCAATTGCCGGCTATATAATACACCAGGGGCCAGGCTATCAGTGCAGAAATGGATACCAGCAATATGATCTCTCTCGAGATGACAAAGTAAATACCCGGAACCGACGACCCCATTGCCTTTCTGATCCCTATCTCCTTTGTCCGCTGTTCGACCGTAAAGGAAGTGAGACCGAACAATCCCAGCGCCGCGATCAGAATTGCCAGCACTGAGAAAATGACCGCCAGCTGAGCATTCTGCTTTTCCTGCAGATACATCTGCTCAAAATCCTCATCAACGAAATAATACTGTAAGGGATCATTAGAAGTAAAATCCTTCCATCTCTTTTCTATTTCACTGATTGTCTGACTGTAGTTCTGAGCGGAAAGCCTTACGCTGACATATCCCCAGTTGTTGCGTTCTCCCTTGCTGAGGAAGATGTGAGGCTGAATAGGATTCCTGAGCGACTCGAAATTGAAGTTCTTCACTATTCCTATAATCTGGAGATACTGGAATTTTCCCGAATCCTGGGGGAGCATGAACCTGGTGTTTGAAATATCGTTTATCCCAAAGTTCTTTGCAGCGCTCTCGTTTATAATACATGCATCCTTGTCGGAAGTAAAGGAACGATCGAAATCACGTCCCGACACCAGGCTCATCTCATATGTTCCGATGAATTCAGGATCGATCCAGCTTGACTGGAGGAGGTAGGATTCATCCTTCCTGCCCTCTATTCCATAGCCATTAAGATTGTTGTTTCGGCCGGGCACTGCAGTTGAACTGGCAATCTCAATAACCCCGGGTAATTCCCTCACAGCTTCCTTGAATGACTCCACCCTGTTCTGAAGTGAGTGTGCCATATTTATTACAAGCAGCTGTTCCTTGTTGAAGCCTACATCCTTGTTAAGCATGAAGAATATCTGCCTGTACATTACAAGAGTCCCTGTAATAAGCAGGATTGAGATTGCAAACTGGAAGACAACAAGTACCCTTCTTATCCGTCCGTTTCGCATGCTTCCCTTCACGCTTCCCTTGAGAACCTCCGAAGGATTGAATGAAGAAAGGAAGAAGGCAGGATAGCTTCCTGCAAAGATCCCTACAATCAATGTAAAGACAATCAGAACCGGAATCTTGTACCAGGTGTCGAAGAGGGAAAGACTGAGGCTGGCCCCGAGCAGGCTGTTAAAATAAGGTAGTGTTACCCTTATAATTAAAAGAGCGACCAGCAACGAAACGAATGAAAGGATGAACGATTCCGCAAGAAACTGTGAGATCAGCATTCCCCGGGTAGAGCCGGCCACCTTTTTGATGCCGACTTCCCTGGCTCTTCTGGTTGCCTGCGCAGTAGCAAGATTCATGAAGTTAATGGCAGCTATCACAATGATCAGGAGTGAAATGCTTCCGAATATCCAGAGGTATTTGGGATCGCTTGCTGCCCTGAATTCCTGCTGGATAGAAGGATCAAGGTGGATATTCTGAAGGTTCTGAAGGAAAAACCTGTAGGTATTACCCTGGGCTATGAAATCCTCGATCGAAACCCCCATAAAGCGCTGTAATTCAGGACCTACGTACTTCTCAAGCAAAGCCGGAATTTTGGCATCAACCGTTTCAAAGCTTGTGTTTGGTTTTAAAAGCAGGTAAGTGCTGAAACTGTTGCTCATCCAAACCGGGTTCTGCGATCGCGGATTTGTCATGAAGGAAGTCAGGATACTTGCCTCGAAATGTGAATTTGCAGGCACATCGGCCATAACACCCGAAATTATGTAACGTGCGGTGTCATCGCCTATCTTGATTGCTTTATCAATCGGGTTCACATCACCGAAAATTTTCCTGGCCGTCGATTCGGACAATACTGCCCGCCTGGGAGCATTAAGGACATTTTTGGGATCCCCCTTCAGAAGCGGAATTGAAAAGAAGTTGAAAAAAGCCGAGTCAGATTCGACTATGTGATCGTCAACGAATGTAATATCATCGTATTCGACTACCGTCGGTCCCCTGCCAGTCATCCTGAGATAATCCTCCACTTCAGGGAATTCCCTGAGCATTGTAGGACCGATCGGGGCGCATGTATAGGAGCCGATGAATTCCTGCCCGCCCAGTTTCCCGTTCAGCACCAGTCTGAAGATCCGGTCTTTTTTCTCATTAAACTTGTCGAAGCTTGCTTCACTTATAACATAAATTGCTATCAGAAGACTGCAGGCAATTCCGATTGACAGTCCCAGAATATTAATTGACATGTAGGATCTTTGTCTTCTGAACAATCGTATACTGTGGGCGATTAGGTTTTTCAACATATCCGAAATTTTTATTTAAGGACGATTTTGTGGCTTAACTGTTGCATCTGAAAAAAAAATAAGTCTTTTAATGGAAAACAACAAAGTAATCCTGGTCGTCCGGCGAGTATGTTTTTTTTGAAATCAGGATCAACAACCTTATGAACGAAAAAAATAGTATACCTTTAAACGTAGAAGTTCAACCCAAAATACACTATGTTCAGAAATCTGCTTAAAACCTCGGTAAGGTATATCCGCAAGCATGCCGGATACAGCCTTTTGAATGTACTCGGACTGACTCTTGGAATCATGAGTGCATTATTCCTTATTATATATGTTTCTGATGAACTGAGTTATGACCGGTATCACGAGAATGCCGAAAGGATTTTCAGGGTATCCTCAACCATAACAGAGACGGATGATCAGTTTACCTGGATTGTTGCGCAGATCCCGTTCGGACCGCAGGTAGCCCGCGATTATCCTGAAGTGGAGTCCTTCACCCGGTTTATAAACATGCCCCGGGCAGCTTATAAATTCGAGGACAAGGAATACATCGAGGAGGACTTTTTCTATGCCGACTCCACGGTATTTGACATCTTCACCTACAAGGTACTCAAGGGGGAAGTAAAATCGGCTGTCAGGGATCCGAACAAGATTGTTCTTACCGAGACAGCAGCAGGCAGGTATTTTGGAAAATCCGATCCGATAGGAAAAATACTCACGGAGGGCACCAATACTTATGAGGTTACCGGTGTGATTGAGGATGTTCCCTCAAACTCGCATTTCCGTTTCGAAGCTCTGGCAGCAAGGAATAACCTGCCAAAAGAGCTTGGCACCTGGGGTAACTTCGGAGTCTTTACTTACCTTTTATTGCCTGAGGGGCTTGACGTAAAAGCCTTCGAGACAAAAATCCAGGGGATGTACGAAGCCCATATGAAGTCAATTTTCGGGCCGTTGAATATAAACATTGAGTACATACTTGAACCAATAAAAAAAATCCATCTCTATTCAACAAATGCAGGTGAACCCGAACCCACAGGAAGCATATCATACGTTTACATATTCGCGATAGTTGCTGTTTTCCTGCTGCTTATTGCCGCGATGAACTATATGAACCTGGCCACTGCCAGATCGACACGACGCGCCAGGGAAGTCGGCCTACGGAAAGTTGTTGGATCAAGGCGGTCACTTCTGATATTGCAGTTCCTGTCCGAATCCGTACTGCTTACAGTTATTTCTTTGATAATAAGCATTGTACTGCTGATGATCCTGCTACCCAGGTTCAACACCCTGGCGGGCAAGTCATTTGACATTGGGATTCTGACCAGTCCGGTTGTTCTGATATCGATATTAATGGTAATAATAGTGGCCGGAATCATCGGCGGCAGCTATCCTGCCTTTGTTCTTTCGAGATTCAGTCCGGGTACGGTGCTGAAAGGGGAGATAACACAGGGATCAGCCGGAGCTCTCTTCCGTAAGATTCTCGTAATAATTCAATTCACGATCTCTGTTGCCATGATAGTCTGCACCATGGTTGTATTCAGGCAATTGAATTTCCTTAAGGAAAAAGATCAGGGATTCAACCAGGAGAATGTTCTTTCCCTCCAGCTCAACAACCGGCAGATGATCACCAAGTATCCGGTTCTGAAACAGCTGCTTCTGAAAAATGAGGACATAAAATACGTTACATCGACAAATACCCCGATGGGTGAAGGTTCAGGCAAGGTAATCTTCAATATGGAAACCGACCAGGGAATGGCGCAAAGGGGCATTAACTTTGCGGTAGTCGATCATGACTTTATTGATGCGCTTGAGATAAAAATAGTTGACGGACGCGATTTCCGCCAGGACATGCCATCCGACACTCTTACAGGAGTTGTTGTCAATGAGACGCTTGCAAAAAGAATGGCCTGGAGTGAACCAATAGGCAAGAAGGTCGAACTCGGCGATGGAAATGCCATCAAGGCCAGGGTAATCGGGGTAATGGCTGATTACCATCAGACGGGCATGTATAATGAAATTGAATCACTGATGCTGGTGTACCGGGAATTGAACAACATTGTCTATGTCAAACTCAGCGGCAATAATATGGAACAGACACTTAGTTTCATTGAGAGTACATGGAAGGAGGTTTTTCCTGACCAGCCCTATTCATATTCATTCCTGAAAGAAAGGTTCAACAGGCAGTTTGAGGCTGATGAAAAAAGAGGACTGATATTCACCATTTTTACAATACTGGCCATACTGATCGCCTGTCTTGGATTATACGGACTGGCCTCGTACATGGTTGAGCAGAGAACGAAGGAGATAGGAATAAGAAAGGTGTTCGGCGCCAGCGAGGGAGTGGTTGTCAGGCTGATCTCAAAGGATTTCCTTATCCTGGTGGGAATATCGATATTAATTGCGTTGCCAGTGGCATATTATTTCATGAGCAACTGGCTTGAGAATTATATCTATCAGACAAATATCGGCATACCGATCCTTGTTCTTGCGGCGCTGCTTACAGTAGCTATCACCTTTATAACAATAAGCTACAAGGCCTACCAGGCGGCAATAACCAATCCGGCAAGCTCTATAAGAACCGAATAGAAAATCTATTGATTTTATTATAATCCTGATAAATAGATTATAGATGATAAAGAACTTCTTTGTAAATGCTGCCCGCAATATGCAAAAACACGGGGGGTATTTCGCAATCAACATTACAGGTCTCGCTATCGGACTTATCAGCTTTATTTTCATTTCATTGTACGTACTGAATGAACTCAGTTACGATAAGTTCCATTCCAATTACAGCAATATTTACAGGGTAAAAATTATCGGACGGATGGCTGGTGGTGAACTTGATCAGGCTATTACTGCGGCTCCTATGGCACAAGCTATATTAAAAGATTATCCTGAAGTTTTGAAAGCTACCAGAGTCAGGGGCATGGGTGACTGGCTCATAGGATTTGGGGATAAAAAGTTCAATGAGGAGGGCGTCCTGTTCGCTGATTCGAACTTTTTTGATGTATTGGACTTTGTAATGGTAAAAGGAGATCCACAGACAGCACTGGTTCGTCCCAGGTCAATGGTACTTACAGAGGAGTATTCAGAAAAATATTTCGGCGATCAGGATCCTATTGGCCAGAGACTCACCGTTGAGTCAGATACTGTACTTTACACGGTGACCGGCATAATAAGGAATGTCCCTGACAATTCACACTTAAAATTTGATATCCTGGCTTCTATGAGCACATATCCGGGAATATCCAATAATCAGACCTGGGTCAGTCACAGCTTTTATACATATCTGGTAATAAGGGATGATGCTGACATCAAAGCCCTGCAGGACAAATTTCAGGAAATGGTTATAAACTATGTTGGTCCCCAGCTTAAGGAAATTTTGGGACAAACTATTGATGATTTCAGGAAAGCCGGCAATGATTTCAGCTATATTCTTGAACCTTTGGAGGATATTCATCTCAAGGGGGCAACTCAGTATAATCTTGAACCGCCGGGATCTCCGGCCACGGTATTAATATTTGCTGCAATTGCAATTCTGATCCTGCTTGTCGCCATAATAAATTATATCAATCTGGCGACAGCAAAATCGATGGCAAGAGCAAAAGAGGTTGGTATCAGGAAAGTATCCGGAGCTAGTAAAACCGGTCTGCTGGTTCAGTTCCTGGCTGAATCCCTTATTATTGTCTCCATCGCAGCCTTGCTGGCACTGCTGATTGTTTATGTTCTTACTCCGTCATTCAACCAGGTTATCGGACAACATCTATCACTTGGAAGCATAAACAATTTTAAGGGAATTGCCATATTGGTTGCTCTGGTAGTTTTTGTAGGGACAGCTTCCGGATTTTATCCGGCTTTTGTACTGGCTTCATTCAATCCTTCAACAGTATTGAAAGGCACGATGAATCCCGGCTCAATGTCAAAGAGACTCAGAGGTATCCTTGTGGTATTTCAGTTCACCGTTTCAATAATTATAATCATCGGATCGATTATCGTATCGCGCCAGCTGAATTTTCTTACGAAGAAAGACCTTGGATTTGAGAAAGAGAACCTTATCATTTTGCGGCGGGCGGATGCGTTCTGGCAGCAACTGGAATCTTTCAGGACTCAGGTGCTTGAGATTCCGGGTGTTGAAAAAGCCGGATTTTCCAGATCAGTCCCGGGAACCGACTTCAATAACAATGCATTTTTCAAGGATAATGATCCTGAAAAAAACACCTATCTGATAAACCAGGGAACTGTAAGTTTTGATTTTCCTGAAGCCCTGGGAGTTCAGCTTGCTGAAGGACGCTTCTTTTCACGTGAATTCGGGACTGATTCAACAGCAATCCTTATTAATGAATCGGCAGTCAGATTCCTGGGTTTGGAGGATCCTTTGAATCAGTATCTCCTTCAGCCCGGGGGACCACAGGAATGGATCCGGTACAGGATAATCGGAGTTATGAAGGACTTCAACATTGAATCGATGCATAAGGAAATCGGACCGGTATGTTTCACAGTAAACAGGGGAGGAGGCGGCGACCAGTTTGCTGTCATCCGCTTGTCAGGAAACAATGTCGGAGGAAGCATTTCTGAGATTGAAAAACTCTGGAAAACTTTCACTCCCGACATGCCATTCCAGCATGAATTCTTCGCTGACAAATGGAACAACCTATATACATCTGAGATGAAAACTGGTAAAATATTTCTTATTTTTTCATTTCTGGCTATTTTCATTGCCTGTATAGGACTGATCGGGCTTGTTACCTACATCACCAACAGAAGGACAAGGGAAATAGGGATAAGAAAGAGTTACGGAGCTTCGACACCTATCATTCTCGCCCTGCTTTCAAAGGAAATGATCAATATCATTCTGATCTCGTCGCTGTTTGCCTATCCTGTAGCCTGGTTCGGATCAGCTTACTGGCTTGAAGGGTTTGCAAGCAGGATTCCTGTAAGTCCGGCATTTTTTATTGTTGCAACACTTATCACACTGATTATAGGATGGTTGTCAATAATGTCCCAGACAATTAAAGCAGCCAGTTACAATCCGGCGGCTGCACTCCGGACAGAATAATAATTCTATTTTTGAGTTTCCGAAAAGTCTGACAATGGCATGAAAATTGCATCAGGAGTTGTCTCAACATTAGAGAAATTATGAGTCTACCAGACTGATTATCATGAAGATGAGGTTTTATAATTATTGTTTGATTTTTTTTTTAATTTCAAATACAATTCAGGCTCAGGAAATCAATAAAGTACAATTCATATCCTTTGAAGAGCTCGCAAACCAGATACAGTCAAAAAACAACATTAGTCTGTTTTACAAACCTGAATGGTTCAAAATGCGGGTCTTCAATTCTTCCCTGCTTCAACTTGACCTCTCTCAGGTACTTAAACGGCTCGAATCAGAAACAGACTACTCAATAATTACAATCGATTCTGTTTCCTTCTTTTTCACACCCATAACACCTGAGGTTTCCGGAACTGACGAACAGGAAGATCCGGACCTGACAAGAATAGGAAATCCCCTGGAATCAGGAAAATATTCCAGAGTAACACTTTCGGGAAAGATCACCGACGGCTCAGATGGCAATCCCTTACCTGGAGCATCGGTCATTTGTGACAGGCTGAAAACCGGTGCAAATACTGATAAAAACGGAGAATTCCGTATGACCCTTCCTGCAGGCTACCATTCGCTAACGATCTCCTTTATGGGTTATGACGAACTTGTCCGGAAAGTGCAACTTTTCAGTAATGGATATATAAGTTTATCAATCTACCCTGAATCAATAAAGCTGAATGAGGTTGTCGTTACAGCGGAAAGGCCCGACATCAACATCTCCGGCACACAGATGAGCTATGTTAAGCTTGATGCATTTTCGGTAAAAGAGCTTCCCCTGTCAATGGGTGTGAATGATGTAATAAAAAGCATAACTCTTCTCCCGGGTGTCCAGACTATAGGGGAATTTGGTACAGGTTTCAATGTCCGTGGCGGAAGTGCCGACCAGAACCTGATACTCCTCGAAGATGTTCCTTTGTTTAATCCATCACACCTCTTCGGCCTTACCTCTGTTGTCAATTCAGACGGTATTTCAGGGGTAACATTGTATAAAGCCGGAATACCTTCCAAATTTGGAGAGAGGGCATCATCGGTGCTTGAGATGTCCTTTGGGCCGGAAAATCAGACCGAAACCAGTGTAAAAGGAGGAATTGGTATCATTGACAGCCGAATATATGTTGAGACTCCGGTGACAGGGGATAAAGGATCCTTCCTTTTAAGTGCCAGATCCTCATACTCAAACTGGTTACTCCATAAGATACCAGATGTTGACCTGATGAACAGTTCCGCAAACTTCTATGACCTTAACTCTCTGCTAACCTATAATATAAACCATTTAAACAAAATAAGTCTGTTTGCTTATTACAGCTTTGACAGATTCGGATTCTCGGAATCCACAAAATATCAGTACGATAACTTCCTTGCTTCGACAAGGTGGAATCACACATTTTCTTCTGACCTGTTTTTTGACCTTTCCGTGGGGGTCAGCAATTATAAATATCATATTACAGAATCCGACACACTTCGTCCGGGTGAAGCATACAGAATTAATACTAAACTTCAGTATAATAATATTAAACTCAATTTTTCATGGTTCCCTTCCAGTGGTCACAAAATAGAATTCGGAGTGAACAGCGCCCTTTACAGAATTATGCCCGGCGAAATTAATCCTGCTGGCCTTGCTTCAAAAGTAAATTCTTTTTCACTACAGAAAGAACAGGCACTTGAAAGCGCTCTTTACATCAGCGATAATTTTTCAGTATCAGAAAGAATTTCGGCTGATGCCGGGCTGAGAATTCCGGTATACAATTACCTTGGACCTCTAAAATCTTATGTCTATGACCCTGATCTTCCGCTAACTCCGGCTTCCGTTATTGATTCGGTTTATCATACCTCCGGTGAGATCATAAAGACCTTTGCCGGCTTTGAACCAAGGTTGTCGGTCAAATACAGCCTTTCAGACAAATCATCACTTAAGCTAAGTTATAACAGGATCCACCAGTACATCAACCTGGTGTCGAACACTTCAGTAATGACCCCGGGCGATATCTGGAAACTAAGCTCAGAATATCATGAGCCTTTGAAATGTGATCACATTGCTCTTGGTTATTTCAGAAATTTCGGGGATAATTCAATAGAGACTTCCTTCGAGGTTTATTTTAAGCGGATTACAAACTCCGTTGATTATAAGAACGGGGCGGTAATTTTATTGAATCCATATATTGAAAGCTCCCTGGTAAATGTAAAGGGCAGCAATTTTGGTGCAGAAGTGTTTATGAGGAAAAACACGGGAGCCGTCACCGGCTGGATCAGCTATACTTTCTCAAGATCACTTCAGAGAACTACCGGACGGTTTGAGGAAGAACAAATCAACCAGAACAGTGTCTTTGCCTCAAACTATGACAGGCCGAATAATCTGGTCATTAACCTCAATTACCACATTTCGAGGCGTTGGCGGCTTGCAGGAACGTTTAATTACAGTACCGGAAGACCAGTTACCCTGCCCGAACTGAAATATGACTACAGGGGATATCAGCTGATTTACTTTTCCGACCGGAATAAATACAGATTACCTGACTATCACAGACTTGACATATCCTTGACTTACGATAAATCACTCAAAATCAAAAAGTCGTACAAGGGAAGCTGGACCTTTTCCATAATTAACCTTTATGGGCGCCGGAATCCTTATTCGGTGTTTTACAAGAAAGAGGAACACATGGTTGATAGTCAATACCGGATTTATGACACTTATATGCTTTATATAATTGGCAGACCATTGCCAACCCTGACTTATAACTTTTCCTTCTGATGAGTAACAAAACCAGAATATTGATTTTGCTTACCGGCATACTGATGGTTTCCTGTTACAAACCATATACTACCGAACTGGATAATGATGAAAAGATCCTGGTAGTTGACGGACTAATAACAAACAAGGCAACCGGATATCATATTAAACTTAACTACGCATCTCAATTCTATTCATCGGGAGGAACAGAACCCATAAGTGATGCAAGAGTATCGGTAACCGATAATAACGGATCAGAAATTTACTTTGTGGAAACGGATAATGGCGATTATGTTTCTGATGCCTCAATATTCACTGCGAAACCCGGAGATTCGTACGTTTTAAGAATAGAAACACACGAGGGGGATGTTTATGAATCGATACCTCAAAAGATGGAAACTGAATATGAGCCGGATTCCGTTTATGCAATAAATGATTATCAGGAATATATCAGCAGGTTTAACCAGGTTTTACGGAAGCTTACCGGCGCCAGAATTCTTTTAAATATTGAAGGAAAAAAAGCTGAACTTCCCGGATTCAGGATTGATGTGGAACTGTTAAAATTGTATACCTATTCATTATTCATCCCACCGCCCAATATCGATCCACCCTTATATATGTTTTATTGCTGGCAATTGGATAAAACAATGAAAGAATTGATATTAGCTTCCCCTCCGGGCAAAAGTACTAACTCAATAGAAAATAAATCCATTTATTTTGTTGATAACCTGACATATACAGAGGGGACAGCCTATTGGCCGGGGTCATTACAGGCGGATATTACTTCAGTAGGCATACCGACAGGAGAGAGAAATGTTTATAACATTTCCGGCAGGGTGATGTATATTGATCTTTATTCACTTAATGATGATGCTTACAATTACTATCAAAAGATAGAAGACCAGATAACTGCCGAAGGTAAGCTCTTTGATCCAATTTCGGTCAGGTTGGAGGGTAATATAAAGTGTATCTCAGATCCTGAAAAGGCAGCTTTCGGCTTTTTTGAAGTTTCTGCATTAAATCAGACAGCCTATAAAATTGGACTTAGAAATCCTTCAACCGATCAGGTTCCAGTAAGGCAAATACCCTGCGTGAATCCTGTCTTCCCTGACGGTTGTCTGGTTAATGAGAAACCTCCATTCTGGATATTTTAAACCGGGGATTAAAGAACTGCAAAATGACGAATTTGGTTGTAATAGTGTTTCTTATGCTAATTCCCGAATATTCCATTACGGAAAATCCGGCTTCCGGTGCATTAAAATCTGAAACGGTTTATCTTCATACTGACCGTAATTTTTACGTTGCAGGAGATATACTTTACTACAAGATGTACCTGAAATCTGAATATTCTGAATCAAGCAGGTTTGCTTATTTCATCATCCGGGATGAAAAATCTGACGTTGTTTCACATTCAAGGCTTGAAGTAAAAGATGCCGTGTCATTTGGCTCAATTAAGCTTGCCGACACATTAAGAACAGGATTCTATCAGATAGTCTGCTATACAAACTTCATGCGAAATCGTCCCGAAACCATCTTTAAAAAAGAAATAATAATTGCAAACAGGTTTGATGACGATGTAAGTTATTTCTCGGAAAGAGAATTGCAATCTTCAGAATACCTGTCAAATGAAAGCCCAAATATTGCTAAACAAGGGCCCCGGAATCTTAGGATCCTGACTGACAAAAGCAACTATGAAAGAAGAGAAGAGATCCTTTTTACAGTTGAGCCGGGGGAGATACCTGTCAATGAAATTTCATCTCTTTCAATTTCAGTCAGCCAGGTCCTCGATTTTTCACAGCCGGTTCCATTCATTACGGATTTTTTCTCAATTCACCCGCAAGTTCAAAGCCAGACAAATTACAATGACTATGGTTTAACTTATGAAAAGGAATCTGACAGATCTGTAATTCAGGGAATTGTTACAGAGACACCCGGAACTGTAAATACAGGAATTGATTTCTCATCACCAAAGAAAAGCCACACTGTATTTGTGTCGGCCAGTGATACGGTACCAAATCTTCAATACACCACGACTGACTCATCGGGTCAATTTTGTTTATACCTGAATCCCTGGTATGAAGGCAAAGAGATCTATTTGAAGCTCAGAGGCAAGGCAAATGCTCAAATCAACCTTAATTCAAGATATGATATGACAAGTACCTTTCCAGCCTACCCGGGATTTTAACAGGCATTATGTGAGGGAGTTCATTAAAAGAGCTGTTAAGACAGGACAAGTTGCAAGATATTATGGATCAGAGACTAAAACAGATACAATTGAAACTTTTTATTCAGATCATCTACCTCCTGAAGTTTATTATAAAACTTATCCTAAAATCTATCCGTCAGATTACATTGAGCTGAAAGATTTTTTTGAAATATCACGGGAGATTATCCCTGGTCTCAGGATCAGGAAATACGACGATTCTTATTCTGCCAGTTTTCCAACTCTCCAATATCAGATTGTTTCGGATGAAGAACCCCTGATATTTCTCGATGGAGTCCCTATCGACAATGTAGAACAGATCATTGAACTGGGCTCAAATGATATCGAATATATAGAAACCGTTCCTAATGTCAGGTATTTTAACGGGTTATATTTCAATGGAATACTTAACGTGGATAGCAAGAACGATGCAATAAAAAGCATCAGTTTTTCTCAACCTTTCAGACAAACTCAACCTGATGAAAGTATATGTTTTACTAAGCCAAAGCATTTTAATCCTGCAGACCTTCCTGCACATTATCCCGACCTGAGATGTGTACTTTTCTGGGAACCGGAATTCAGACCAACCGGTAGCAAAATGGATTTTACTGTCTACTCTTCGGACATTCAGGGTAACTATGTTATAAATGTTCAGGGCCTTACCAAAAGCGGCCTTCCCGTTGCAGGTTCTGCAACAATAACTGTACAAGCAAAATAATCCTGTGGAAAAAAAACACATTATCATATCAGCATTATTATTGATCGCTGTCCAATTATCAGGGCAGGTGAGGCAGAACGAGTTTGACATGGTTCAGCAAATCCCACTTCAATATGTCGTTGGTGAATTATATAAAGGAGATTTGCAATCCGACACTTACCTCAATCCTGATTGGATCGAGGGTGATCTGTTGCTTGAGTCAGGTGACAAAATCAGTAATGCCTTTCTGAGATACAATGGTTTGACCGATGAACTTTTTTGGAGAGAACCGGTCCTGAATAATGTGATAAAAGTGGATAAGGAATCAGTCAAAGGTTTTCATTTCAATTATTTCAGAGGTGACTCAACCGTGTTTTTCACGAGAATGAAGATTAAAAAAGATTTCGTAAGTGATTCAATTTCATGCTTTCTGCAGGAAATCGATTTTAACAAGATCAAATTATTCATTTACCGTTCAAGGTTTTTTTTACGCAAGGAAAACTATTCAGTCAATGGTAAAATTTCGATGAAGGATATTTACATTGAGCAGCCGGTCTATTTTATCGAATCTGAATCCGGATTATCTGTGTTTAAGAAATTTAAAGGACAAGCGCTTTGCAAAGCCTATCCGGATAAATCTGATGTCATCAGGAAATACATCAGGAATAGTGCAACCGGAAGACTCAACACTCATAATGAGATAATCAGCATTCTTCACTATCTGGATAACTACTTTTAATACACCCGGAATTCTGACTTTCGTTCATCGCGGATAAAAAGAAGCTACTCCCCGCTTACCAGGATACTAACAACACTCATTTTACATTTTGGGCTGGAAAATTCAACTTTCCCCGGACACGAGGATTTTAATACTGCGATTCTGTGCTTTTTATTAATTTTGAGCAAACGAAATTGAATGAGAATTGATGTTCTTACCGTTCTGCCTGAATTGCTTCACAGCCCGCTGAACTGGTCGATTGTTAAGAGAGCCAGGGACAAGGGGCTTGTGGATATAAATATCGTTAACCTTCACGACTATGCCAACGACAGGTACAGGAGCGTCGACGACTATGCCTTTGGAGGAGGAGCCGGAATGGTGATGATGATCGAGCCGGTTTACAAGGCTATCGAAGAGCTTAAGAAAGACAGGGATTACGACGAAATAATCTACACTTCACCTGATGGTGAGAAGCTGACTCAAAAGATAGCCAACTCGCTGTCGCTTAAGAACAACATAATTATCCTTGCAGGCCATTATAAAGGGATAGACCAGAGGATAAGGGATCATCTCGTGACGAGTGAGATCTCTATCGGCGATTATGTGCTTTCGGGTGGTGAACTCCCGGCTGCGGTGATCATCGATGCTGTGGTAAGACTGATCCCTGGGGCATTGGGCGATGAACAATCGGCCCTCTCCGATTCGTTCCAGGACGACCTGCTTGCGCCCCCTGTCTATACAAGACCGGCGGAATTCATGGCATGGAAGGTTCCGGATGTGCTGCTTTCCGGGCACTCAGCCAATATTGAGAAGTGGAGGCATGAACAGGCGGTTGAAAGGACGAGGAGGCTAAGGCCGGGGCTGATAGAGGAATGAAGATGGACGGAGGGACGAAGAGACGGAGGGACGAAGAGACGAAGAGACTGGCAGAACCGGCAGAACGACTGCAAGACCGCAAGACCGCAAGACCCTTTCCTTTAAAAAGTCCAATATGAGGATAGGAGGTTTTGGAAAAGACGAAAAGCTTTTGTAAAATTGTACCTTATTTTTGGATGTAATATAACTAATTAATTATCAACAATATGAATTCACAGGATTATATTAACCGGGAAGACAAGTATGGAGCTCACAATTATCATCCACTGCCTGTAGTGCTCGACAGAGGCGAAGGTGTCTTTGTATGGGATGTTGAAG
The DNA here is from genome assembly GCA_963840965.1 of uncultured Bacteroidales bacterium. Taxonomy (GTDB): domain Bacteria; phylum Bacteroidota; class Bacteroidia; order Bacteroidales; family VadinHA17; genus LD21. The sequence goes on from CAWJAW010000006.1 coordinate 606,508, forward strand.
GAAAGAGATATTTCGATTTTCTTTCAGCTTATTCTGCAGTGAACCAGGGGCATTGCCATCCAAGGATAGTGGATGCCATGACCGGTCAGGCCAGGAAGCTTGCACTTACTTCAAGGGCATTCTATAATTCTGTGCTGGGCGAGTATGAGGAGTTTGTAACCGGCTATTTCGGCTATGACAAGGTTCTTCCGATGAACTCCGGAGCTGAGGCTGATGAGACAGCCCTCAAGCTTTGCCGCAAGTGGGCCTACAAGAAGAAAGGCATAGCACAGGGAAATGCAAAGATCATCTGCTGTGACGGTAATTTCCACGGAAGGACGATAACAATCATTTCGATGTCGACCGATCCGGATGCAAGAAACGATTACGGACCTTTCACACCCGGATTTATAACAATACCCTATAATGACATCAAGGCACTTGAAGACGCTCTGCAGGATCCCGATGTGGCAGGATTCCTCGTGGAGCCCATCCAGGGTGAAGCCGGGGTTTTTGTTCCCGACGAAGGATATTTAAAAAAGTCATACGATCTCTGCAAAAAGCACAATGTCCTTTTCATAGCCGATGAAGTCCAGACCGGACTTGCCCGTACCGGCAAGCTTCTGGCCTGCGACCATGAAGGAGTACGACCCGATATTCTGATCCTGGGCAAAGCTCTTTCCGGAGGTCTTATGCCAATCTCAGCAGTACTGGCCGATGATGATATTATGCTCACAATCAAGCCCGGAGAACACGGATCGACATTCGGAGGCAATCCCATTTCGGCAAAAGTTGCAATTGCTGCGCTTTCAGTGCTAAAGGATGAAAAGCTGGCTGAGAATGCAGAAAGACTCGGGCAAATTTTCCGCAGCGAAATGAAAGGGATTAAATCCGATATGGTCGAGCTTGTCAGAGGAAAAGGTTTGCTCAATGCCGTGGCAATCAGGCCAAAAAACGGAAAGACCGCATGGGATGTCTGCCTTGCCATGAAGGACAAGGGTGTCATTGCCAAACCGACCCACGAGCACATTATCCGCTTTGCTCCTCCCCTCGTAATCACCGAAGCCCAGCTTATGGAGGCAATAGGTCTTATAAAGGAAGCATTTAAACTATTTGAATAACATCAGTTTGTGACAATAAGGACTTTTCATTTTGCAATATTTCTGGCTGCGGTTGCCGCCTGGTCGTGCAACAGCAGCATATCAAGGAACATTCATCCAAAAGAGCTGGAGGATCATGTCAGGTTCCTCTCATCCGACGATCTTAAAGGAAGGATGACAGGGACTGAAGGAGACAGTCTGGCTGCCGTTTATATCAGGGACAGGCTTCAGTTGGCCGGGCTCGAACCGCTGACCGGAGACGGATTCCAGCGGTTTGAGGTGTCGGACAAGGTTACCGCCGGAAAAAGGAATTTTCTGTTGGTGGGAGGCCAATCCTTTGATCCGGTGGCTGATATCTCTCCCTTCTCTTTTAGCGAAACTGCTGAACTCAGTGCAGAAGTTGTTTTTGCGGGTTATGGATTCCGGATCAGCAATGACAGTATTAACTGGGATGATTACCGTAACGTTGATGTAAAAGGAAAATGGGTGCTGCTGCTCAGGGGAGATCCGGAACCCAACCTTTCCGTCAGCGGATTCATACCTTTCAACAGTGACAGGGACAAGGCCATGCTTGCGAAAGACATGGGAGCCGCCGGTGTTCTTATGGTATCAGGGCCTGTAAATGACAACAGTGACACCTTCAGCAGTCTGTCAAATGAAGCCTGGCCTGTTGGCATCCCGGTTTTGAGAATAAAAAGGAACGTTGCCGACAGGATACTTTCAGCAAAAGGTATTACCACGGCGGGTCTTGAGAAGGAAATAAACACCTCACATAAGAGTATTGGTTTTGCCACAGGGGTTGAAGTAAATGCCGGATCAGAAGTAATAGTGGAGCTTAGCACTACCCGGAATGTGGTTATGGTCCTCAGGGGGGATGATGATAATCTTAAGGATGAGTATCTGATAATCGGAGGTCATTTTGACCACCTTGGCATGGGAGGCTCATCAAGCCGCGCAGGCGACACTGTCGCTGTTCATCATGGTGCCGATGATAATGCCTCGGGCGTAGCCGGCTTTATTGAGATAGCCGAGAAATTTGCCCTCACTGAAAATGGCAACGGGAGAAGCATAATTTTTACAGGCTTTTCGGGGGAGGAATCGGGGCTTCTCGGGTCAAAATACTTTACAGAGAATCCGCCGGTCGATCTTTCAAAGGTCAACGCCATGATCAACCTCGATATGGTTGGCAGGCTGAGGGATTCAGGTTCCCTGCAGGTCGGAGGTATAGGCACCTCCCCTATCCTTAAGGAACTCATTGTCTCACTGGTCGATACAAATTCAATAAATCTCTCATTGTCGGAAGAAGGATCAGGACCCTCGGACCATTCGGCATTCTACGGCAAGGACATTCCTGTCCTTTTCTTTACGACCGGAGCGCATCTCGATTATCATACACCTTCTGACACCTGGGAAAAGCTGAATTATCAGGGAATGGCAAGTGTATCGGATATTATTTTCGATGTGGCCGAAAAGCTTGCCAATGACGATAACAAGCTTGCCTTTACTGAAGCCGGACCAAAGCAGGAGGCTGTCAGGACCATGAGGAGGCAGGGAGTCACCCTGGGGATAATGCCCGATTTTGCCGGTAATATAAAGAACGGACTTCGGGCCGACCTGGTAACGCCGGGTAAGCCGGCTGCCCTGGGAGGCATGAAGAAAGGAGACATCATCACAGCAATTAACGGCAAATCAATCAACAACATCCAGGATTACATGTACCGGATGGGCCAGCTTAAACACGGGGAAACCATCAGCGTTGAGATATTGCGAAACGGGAAAAATGAAGTTCTTCTGATACAATTGTAGCGCTATTACGTCTAAGACATAAATCAGTACTCCATGAAGATGACCATTTTATGGATCCTGGGCATTATAATAACCCTCGGAGCAGCATATTACCAGAGGAAAACAGGACCTACCAATCCGCGTGATACATACCTGACAGTAAATGACACCCTGTTAAAGGTAAGGCTGGTGAGGAGTCTGGGACTTGACGAGAGACCTGAGGTCAGGCTGGCTATTACTGACACTACATTAAAAGTCAGGCTGTATCACAGAAGATACAAGACAGGGGAAGAGTATAGCTCAAGTGAATTTATATATAAGGTATACCCTGTCAATTCGATGCTGATGAAAAAGGTATTCGGTATTACGGAGGAAAAGGGTTTATACGCCGCAGTTCCACAGCAGCCTCCAGCAGGGAAAATCGAATACTACCTTGAACTAACCGATTCAAGTGGGACAACAACCTTTCTTAAGGAAACACCGGTGGTAATAAGATTCAAGGGAGCCGTCCCCTCTTACATACTTACACCACACATAATATTTATGTTCCTAGCCATGCTTCTTGCGAACGTGGCGGGTCTGATGGCACTTTTCAAACTGCCTGCCTTCAGAAAGTATTCGGTCTGGACCCTCATCTCTCTTATAGCCGGCGGAATGATCCTTGGTCCTGCGGTTCAGAAATTTGCCTTCGGTGAATTATGGACAGGAGTACCATTAGGATGGGATCTGACTGACAACAAGACACTTATTGCACTCTTTTTCTGGATCCTGGCAGTGGTTATGAACAAAAAAAGGGATACACGGGTTTACACATTACTGGCAGCAGCCGTAACATTAATAATATTTTCAATACCGCATAGCATGTTTGGATCAGAGCTCGATTATTCATCGGGAGAAGTTACACAGGGAATAATCTTGCTTTTTTTAATGAAAATCTCCAAAAATTCATAAATTCAATGCAGCAATAAAACATCCATCCCGTCTTTTCATTGGAAATAATGGAAGACAGTGGGTGCAGCTACAAGTATAAAAACCAGCCTTTACTCGAAAATGGCAAATGCAGAAGCAGCATTCCGGAACTTGCATCAGGATCTCCTGGACGGATGCAAGACTGGCGACCAGAAAGCCCAGTTCAAGATTTACAAGTTGTACTATAAAGCAATGTACAACACGAGTCTTCGGATTGTGAACGATACAATGGAAGCGGAGGATATTATGCAGGAAGCGTTCCTGTCGGCCTTTGAAAAGATTGATACGTACTCAGGAACCGTCAGTTTCGGGGCATGGCTGAAGAGAATAGTGATTAACCGCTCGCTCGATGCCCTGAGCAGAAGAAAAGCGATCTTTGAAGATATTGAGCTGCACGTGGGGTTAAGGGATGAGAGCAGTGAAGACATTGTAAGGAAAGAGGAGCTCGACATAAAGGTTGAGGAGGTGAAGGATGCAATCGACAGACTACCTGATGGATACAGGATCATTCTCTCGCTCTATCTGCTGGAAGGATATGATCACGATGAGATTGCCGAGATACTTGATATCTCAAGCAGCACTTCGAGATCGCAGCTTTCAAGAGCAAAGCAGAAGCTGATTGCCGAAATGAAGAAAAAGTGAAAAAATTAAGAAAATGAAAAATATAGAAGACATATTCAGAAGCAACAGGGAGTTCTTCGACAGCGCCGAGCCGTCGGAAGGGCACTTTGAAAGATTTTTCAGGAAACTGGAGATCAGATGTGAGCCTCTGGTGGTCAAAAGAAGCATCGTTCCGTATCTTCTTAAGGCTGCAGTGGTCACCCTGCTTGTTACACTCTCTTCGCTCTGGACATGGGATCATTTCCTGAGGCCCGACAGGGACAGGATGAGCCTGAGTGATGTTTCTCCCCAGTACAGGGAGGTTGAGAACTATTACGCACACCAGGTAATTCTGATGGAAAGCGAGATTACTGAAATCAATCTGAATAACAACCCGGAACAGAAAAAAGCGCTTTTAAGCGAACTGAGAAGCATGGATTCGGTGTACGTTCAGCTCCAGAAAGACCTGAAAGCCAATCCCAACGATGAAAGAATAATAAACGCCATGATAGAACATTACCAGACGAAAGTGGAAGTAATGTCGTACATAGTGAATCAACTGAAAGCCATAAGGAATGAAAATCTAAACGACACAGACAATGAAAAGACAAGCATTTAAAACGGGATCAATATTGCTCGTCTGCCTTATTCTTGGCTCACCGGGACTTATCTCCCAGGAGCTCACCAAGGAGTTTCACAAAGAATGGACAGCAGGTGCAAAAACAACTCTCGACATCAACAACAAGTATGGGAAGGTCATTGTTGAGACGTCGGACCAGGACAGAATTACAATTGACGTAAAGGTCATTGTTGAATTTCCCAATCGCGAAAGAGCTCAAAGGTATCTGGACTATATCGATGTGGCGTTCAGTGAGGAAGGAGACATGTTCAAAGCCCGCACCGTAATTGACGAAAAATTCAACTTTTCGGGATGGGGAGGCGGATCCAGGCGTTTCAGCATAGATTACACAGTTAACATGCCTTCACGGATAAACTTCAACCTGATTAACAGATATGGAAATTCTGAGATTGAGAAAGTTGACGGGCTTGTAAAGATTGACATCAAATACGGGAATCTGGTGGTCGAAAGACTCACTCGCGGAAATGAGAAACCTGTCAACACAATAAGCATAGCCTACGGAAAAGCTGAAATCGGATCGGCCGGTTGGATCGATCTTGTTGCACGCTATGTCGGAGACCTGACCATAGATGAGTGCCAGGCCCTGCTTCTCGACAGCAAGTACTCGAAGATCAGCATTGACAAGACAAGTTCGGTTGTTGCCCAATGCAAATACGATAAACTTACTATCGACGATATCAACAATCTCGTGCTCGAAGCAGGTTACACCGACATCAATGTTGGCAAACTGTCGAAAAAACTCAAATTTGACGGTGGCTACGGATCAATTGCCGTTGAAAACATCCCGGCAGGATTTGAATCAATCGAGACTGATTCGCGTTATATCGGTGTCAGACTGGGTATTGAAAACGGTGCAAATTATGAACTTGATGCCAGAACCTCCTATGGCGAACTGAGGTTTGATGAGGATAATTTCAGTCATCAACGCAGGATTGTACAAAATAACTCAAGTGAAATATCCGGAATTGTGGGCAGCGAAAGCTCCCCGCTTGCAAAAGTATACGTCCGGTCAAGCTATGGTTCGGTAAAGCTGTATTGAAAAGAATGGAAATTATGGACAGAAAAAAGGGACCGGTTCGGAGGTCCCTTTTTTTGTGCCTGATCATGAGTCATGAGAAAGGCGCAGGGCGTAGGGCTCAGGGTGCAGGGCGCAGGGCGCAAGACGCAAAGCCAAGACTCAAGGCCATTCAATTCTCTGCGTAAATCTGCGGTTTTCTATGCGTAAATCTGCGAGAACTTCTTGATAATTTATGTTATAACATTGTTATAACGTCTAAAAATCCATCTCCACAACTGTTATTCCCGATCCTCCCATTTCAACATGTTCATCGCGGAAGGATTTCACGACATTCATGGTCGACAGGTACTCCCTCACAAGCTGACGCAGGATGCCGTTGCCTTTTCCGTGGAGGATTCTGAGGTTCCGGTGCTGAATCATGGTTGCTGTGTCGAGGAAATCCCTTACCTGGTTCAGGGCTTCCTCCCCCCTTATACCTCGGATATCTATTTCGGGCTTGAAGTCAAGCTTCCTATAATGGATAACAGGATCAGTTCCGGTTTCGGATCGCTCAGTCCTGATGCTCTTTCTGAATTCAGCCTTGCTAATTCTTTCAAGCTTATCGAGAGGTACGAGCATCTTCATGCTTCCTGTCTCGATCCGGGCCATCCCCTCCTTTATACTGATGATCTCACCGCAGGCCATGGTATCGGTCATTTTAACAGCATCGCCTTCTTTGAGGGGAACATCCTTGCCGGCCTTCTCCTTCCTTACCGGTTCTTCTTCTCCTGATCTTAACTTCTTCGCTTTTCCTGCGAGCTGCACCATCTTTTCCTCTGAAGGGATAAGCGGAGGCATTGTTTCCTTTCCTAGCTCGTCCCTGAACTCCTCAAGCTTCTGTCGTACCTCCCTGGTTTTCTCCTTTTCGGCCTGAGATTCGCGGATCTGGCGGATTGTATTTTCTATCATTCTGTTGGTTTCGCCCAGTAATGATCCGGCCTCAGTCCTGGCCTTTGAAATAATCTCCTTCCTCAGGTTTTTTGCACCTGCCATTTCTTCTTCATACCGGGCAATCAGTTCAGTTAGCCGCTTTTCGTGCTGGCGTATGTCCTGCCTCTTGTTTTCCCAGTATCTTTTGTCGCGTGCGATATCCTTCAGGTTCCTGTCAAAATCAACATTCTTCACCCCCGCTTTTTCTGAAGCTTTTTTAAGTATCTCCTCCGGCAGTCCTATCTTCCTGGCAATTTCGAAAGCGAATGAACTGCCTGGCTTGCCTATACTCAGCTGGAACAGGGGTTGCATAAGGTGGTGATCGAACAGCATGGCAGCGTTGACGATTCCCTCAGTCAGGCTGGCAAAGTGCTTAAGATTTGTATAGTGAGTTGTTATAACCCCGTAGGCTTCTGAATCGTTGAATTCGCTAAGGATGGCCTCGGCTATTGAACCTCCGATGACAGGTTCGGTTCCTGTTCCGAATTCGTCGATAAGGATAAGTGATTTTCCCGAAGCATTCTTTACAAAATGCTTCATGCTTATCAGGTGGGAGCTGTAAGTGCTGAGGTCGTTTTCGATACTCTGTTCATCGCCAATATCGATGAAAATGTCATTGAAGATTCCCGACTCAGATCCTTCATCAACGGGTATGGTCAGACCGCACTGAATCATGTACTGAAGCAATCCAACGGTCTTCAGGCAGACTGACTTTCCTCCGGCATTAGGGCCGGAAATGAGGATAATCCTGTTTTTATCATCGAGTATGATATTCAAGGGTACCACTTTCCTTCCGGTGAGCTTGCTGAAGGCAATATTCAGGAGCGGATGAACGGCGTTTCTCCACGAGATGGAGGGGCCATGGGAAATAACCGGCATTATTGAACCGAGACGGTTCCCCAGAAGGGCCTTTGCTCTGATGAGGTCAATTTCGCCGAGGAAATCATTTGCCTCTATAAGATCGTCGATATAGGGTCTTATATCATCGGCAAAAGCGGTGAGAATCCTGACTATCTCCCTTCTCTCCTCGTAACCCAGCTCAATTATCTCATTATTTATTTCGACGATTTCGGCAGGCTCGATAAACACTGTCTTTCCCGATGCCGACTGATCGTGGATCAATCCCCTTATCTTCCTCTTGTCGTAAGTATTGACCGGGATCACCCCCCTTCCGTTGCGGACAGATGCAGCTGTATCAGCATCTACAATACCCTCAGCCTGTGCATGCTTCAGTATTGAAGAAAGCCTGCGGGAAGCCAGGAGGCCCTTCTGAATGATATCATTTCTTATCTCCCTTAACCTTGGTGAAGCATTGTCGCGTATTCTTCCCTCCTTATCTATTATCTTATCAGCCGCATCAAGAACATACGGATAGAATTTTGCCTTGTTGCAGATGGATTTAAGCGAAGGATAGTCCCTGTCATCCTTCTTTTTGAAAAAGGCAATCACCTCCTTAACGGTTCCTACCGATCTTTTAAGATCGAAGACTTCGAAGACCTCAGGGAATGAACCCTGAATTCTTATTTTATTAAGCGACACCGAGATGTCATAGTAATGTTCCGAAGGGAAATAGTCCTCAAACCTGAGAATCTTCTGGAATTCCGAGGTGGACGAAAGGTTAAAGCCAATAATATCGTGATCTGTTTCAAACCTTATCAGTTCAGCAAGCTCCCTGCCCATTTCACTGAGGCAGTATTCGGAAACAAGCTGTCTGATCCTGTCAAATCCGATCTTATTTTCAAAGTTTTCGGGGTAAATCATCTTAAGTTTTAAAGTCAGATACCGGAGGTCAAAATTAAGAAAAAATGAGCATCAGGGATGTTACCTACAGAATTCAGGATATCTCATTTGTCAATTTGTTCAGCCCATTGGACTTCACCCCCGATCCCCGGGGTTGCTTTGCCACCCAGGATCGCTTTACCCCCAACCCCCCAGGGGGGGCTATAAGAAGCAGACATTGAATGTTTTGTAATTTTATAAAAAACAAATCCATCAATGTTAGCGGATTTCAAGTCCCCCTTGGGGGATTTAGGGGTAAACCAGATAGCAGAAAACAACCTTCTTATCAGCGGATATCATCAGACCAACAAAGACCTGTAAGGTTAAGTTAACGTTAACTATTGTTAAAATGTCCCTCATGCCTTCACTCTGTTTTTCTTTTTTCTACATTTGAGTTCACTAATAACTCTAAGTACAACCAAATGCAAATCAAAAGACTTATCATCGGGGCATGTTTTATCATGCTGCTGCCTGTATCCTTATATTCCCAGACCGAAAAAGTCGATCTGACGATGATTTACAAGATCAAGCAGGAAGGCACCAGGAATTCGGCAATTGAAGACCTGGCTTATGGTCTTACCGATCTTACCGGACCGAGGCTTACCGGATCGAGCGGCGGAGCCAGGGGAAACGAATGGGCCTTAATGAAGATGGAGGAATTGGGTTTTCAGAATGCAAGGATAGAGGAAGCAGGGAATTTCAGCCGGGGAGGATGGGACAATCTTAAGACCTATGCTGCCATGACCTCCCCCTACTATGCCAGTTTTGCCTGTAATCCGGTTGCGTGGACAGGCAGCACCAAAGGCCTTGTGAAATCGGAGGTGATACTGCTGGATGCAAGCAGTGAAGCAGATCTGGAAAAGTACAAAGGCAAGATCAGCGGGAAGATAGTGTTGATGCCTTCTACCTCGACCTACCAGGTGAGTTACGAGCCCCTTGCCAGCAGGTACACGGAAGAAGAGCTGGAGCAGCTCGCCATGGCTGATTCACGCCAGGGAAGAAGGGTTATCTCGGGTGATTATGCCCAGTACATGGCCCAGAGGGCACTCAGGACCAAACTGATGGAGCTCATAAAGGCTGAGGGAGCTGCCGTGATACTTAACAGCTCGGGAACCTTTAATGTACCCCGCTCAAACGGAGCCAGTTATAAGGCAGGCGATCCTGAACCGGTGGCTGAACTGAATCTGCCGGTCGAAGCTCACGGAAGGATGGAAAGACTGCTCAGGAAAAATGCACCCGTTGAGATGGAAGTGGAGATTCAGAACAGGTTCTTTGACAGTCCGAAGGTTTACAATGTCATCGGAGAAATTCCGGGAACCGACAAGCTGTTAAAAAATGAGGTGGTGCTTATCGGAGCCCATATAGACTCGTGGCATGGAGGAACCGGTGCAGCAGACAATGCATCGGGTTGCATCGTGATGATGGAAGCGCTCAGGATACTTAAAAGCCTGGGAGTTTCGCCAAGAAGAACAATCAGGGTTGCTCTCTGGGGCGGCGAGGAACAAGGGCTGAATGGATCGCGCGGATATGCCGATAAGTACCTTGCCGACATGCAGACCAGGGCTCATAAACCTGATTATGATAAGTTTGCAGCATATTTCAACATGGACAACGGAAGCGGAAAATACCGGGGCATTTACCTCCAGGGAAATGATATGGCCAGACCAATCTTTGAAGAGTGGTTGAAACCGTTTGAGGACATGGGAGCCGCCACGATTACAATAAGAAATACCGGAGGAACTGATCATCAGACATTTGACGGATTAGGTCTTCCGGCATTTCAGTTTATTCAGGACGAGATCGAATATGGCCGCGGTTACCACACAGTTATGGACACATGGGAAAGGCTGTCGCTGGATGACCTGCGTCATAATGCAATAGTCACGGCATCCTTTGCATTCAATGCTGCCATGAGGGATGCACGGCTACCTTTGAAACCAGCAGTGGAAATAAGCACCACTCCGGCAAACAGAATGATTCCTGCCCCCGCAATGAATTAACACGATGGAACTATGAAGTTCTTCATCCCTCTCTTGATTTTTCTGCTAAGCTTAACCCCCTCATGCGGAGATAAGCACAACGAACTGCTTGTTGAAGCCGAGTCGTTCAGGGAAAAGGGAGGCTGGCTTGTTGATCCGCAGTTTACGGAGCAGATGGGATCACCCTATCTTCTTGCTCATGGACTGGGAAATCCTGTGGAGGATGCTTCCACCATCGTTACCATTCCGGCAGCCGGGAAATACCATGTCTGGGTGAGAACCAGGAACTGGGCTGCAGGAGACTGGGAGGCCCCGGGGAGATTTATGCTTGCTTTCAATGGCAATGAACTTGAAAGTATCCTTGGAACAGGGTTAGAAACATGGCAATGGCAATATGCCGGAAAAGTTGTAATCAGGGATCCTGCGGTAAAGATTGAACTGAAGGACCTTACAGGTTTTGAGGGAAGGTGCGATGCCATTTACCTGAGCACGAAAAAAACGGAGCCTCCAGCCGGCAGGGATGAACTGTCATCATGGAGGAAAAAACTTCACGGCGAAGCTGAAATACCTGAAAGGTCAGCTGAGTTTGATCTTGTCATAGCAGGCGGAGGAATTGCCGGATGTGCCGCGGCAATTGCAGCTGCTGAACAGGGGCTGCTTGTTGCGATCGTTCACGACAGGCCTGTCCTGGGAGGTAATGCGAGCAGCGAGATAAGAGTTCACACCGAGGGAATAACCTGGAAATCGGAAAGGATAATCAGCATGCTGAACACTGTATGGTGGCCCAACGGATCGCCCGATGCTGCAAAGGATGACGCGAAGAGGCACTCAAACATAGCCCGATACGACAACATTAAAATATTTCTGAACTGGCGGGCATACTCTGCGAATACAAGCAACGGAATCATCACCTCAATCGATGCAAGGCAAACCGCAACCGGAGAACGGATGCGATTTTCGGCCCCGGTTTTCGCCGATTGCACAGGCGACGGATGGATTGGCTACTGGGCAGGCGCCGAATACATGTACGGACGGGAGGATTCTGCAACCTATAACGAAAACTGGGTTGAACATGGTGAGCTTTGGAGCCCCGCCGAGGCTGACAACAAGGTAATGGGATCATCGGTGCTCTGGAGAACCTATGATGCTGGAATTCCTGTGTCATTTCCGGATGTTCCCTGGGCGATGGACGTTGCAGGTGATTACTCAGCCACAACAGGCACGTGGAAATGGGAGTTCTCGCGTAATGATCTTCATCAGATTGAGGATGCCGAATATATTCGCGACCACATGCTCAAGGCTATTTACGGATCGTTCAGCAATGCAAAAAAGGATGAGGAAAACGCAAATCTCGGACTGGAATGGGTCGGATACCTTGTCGGTAAAAGAGAATCGAGACGACTTAAGGGCGATTACATCTATACTTTCAATGATGAAAGAAACATGACCGAATTCCCTGATGCCGTGGCTATGGAAACACGAACCGTCGACGTCCACTATCAGCAGATCGAAGCCGACAGCACCTTGCCGGATTTTCTTTCTGAAGCCCTTTATTATAAGGTGGATCACTATTATCTACCCTACAGGTCGCTTTATTCAAGGAATATAGGCAACCTGTTCATGGCGGGAAGATGCTTCAGCTGTTCGCATGTTGGACTCGGAGGGCCGAGGGTGATGCATACCACTGGTCAGATGGGAGTTGCGGTGGGTTATGCGGCATCATTATGCAAAAAGCACAACACCAGTCCCCGTGGGATTTATGATAATCATATCGATGAACTCAGGGAGCTGATAGGAATTGAGTGAATGAAGGCTTAAATCCGGTTTATAAATCTGTTATCCTGATTTTCATTTTTTATCGACACCTTTCATCGAAAGCTGGATCCGTTTTCTTTCAATATCGACATCTAGTACCTTAACCATTACGTGCTGGTGAAGCTTTACGATCTTTGACGGATCGGAGACGTAAGTGTTGCTCATGTTTGATATATGAACCAGTCCGTCCTGCTTGATTCCGATATCGACGAATGCACCGAATTTTGTAACATTTGTTACAATTCCGGGGACGATCATTCCGGGAACGAGATCCTCCATCGAATGGATATCAGCAAAGCTGAACTCTTTTATTTTTGATCGCGGATCCCGTCCGGGCTTTGATAACTCCTGTAGTATATCCTTTAAGGTGGGTAATCCGACTGAAGGTGTAATATAATTTTCCAGTTTGATTTCCTTACGTTTGATTTCGTTTGTTATAAGTTCCCTTACGTCGCATCGCAGGTCCTTTGCCATCTTCTCAACAACATGGTAACTCTCGGGATGAACCGCACTTGAATCTAAAGGATAAGCAGCATTTCTTATTCTCAGAAAGCCGGCGCTCTGTTCAAATGCCTTTGCTCCCATCCTTTTGACCTTCAGTAACTCTGACCTGGATCTGAACGGGCCGTTCTCGGTCCGGTAATCGACAATATTCTGAGCCAGTTGGGGGCCAAGTCCTGAAACATATGTAAGAAGATGCTTGCTTGCGGTATTCACCTCCACTCCCACTCCATTGACACAACTCATTACAACTTCATCAAGAGAGTTCTGAAGCTTCTGCTGGTCCACATCATGCTGGTACTGTCCCACCCCGATCGATTTGGGATCGATCTTCACAAGCTCTGCCAACGGATCCATCAGTCTTCTCCCTATTGAAACCGATCCCCTGACAGTGACATCATAGTCGGGAAATTCATCCCGGGCAACTTTCGATGCCGAGTAAATTGATGCCCCGGCTTCACTGACAACAAACACCTGGATATCCTTTTCGAATTTGACCCATTTGATAAAATCCTCGGTTTCGCGGCTTGCAGTACCGTTTCCGATTGCTATTGCCTCAATTTTATACGCATTGACAAGGGAAAGGATTTTCTTGATCGATAGAGCCGTTTCATTTTGAGGAGGATGGGGGTAAATGGTCTCATTATGAAGAAGGTTTCCCTGTCTGTCGAGACAAACCACCTTGCACCCTGTCCTGAATCCCGGATCAATTGCCAGTACATTCTTTTCGCCGAGAGGGGGTGCCAGAAGAAGCTGTTTAAGATTATCGGCAAACACGAGAATAGCCTCCTCATCAGCTTTTTCCTTTGAAATATTTCTGAATTCTGTCTCCATCGAAGAGGACAGCAGTCTCTTCCAGCTATCCTTTACCGCTTCGCCGACCAGGTCTGATGAATCGTTCGCACCCTTAATGAAAATTGAATTCAGTATTTCAAGAGCATTTTTTTCATCAGGTTCGATTGCGAGGCGCAGGAATCCCTCATCTTCTCCCCTTCTCATGGCCATGAGCCTGTGTGAAGGACATTTTCGCAATGGTTCGGACCAGTCGTAATAATCGCTGAATTTTATTCCTTCCGCTTCCTTTCCTTTTACTGCTTTTGAAAATATAACTGCTTCTCTTTCAAAGAGTCGTCTAAGCTGTCTTCTTGCTTTCTCGTCTTCACTGATCCATTCAGCAATTATATCACAGGCTCCGGCAATTGCGTCATCAACACTCTTCACATCGTCATTCAGGAACTCTCCGGCTTTATTTCGGGGATCCCGTTCTTTTTGCTCCATGATTATCAGGGCCAGGGGCTCCAGCCCTTTTTCCCTTGCGATTGTAGCTCTTGTACGGCGTTTTGGCCTGTATGGCAGGTAGATATCCTCCAACTCCGTCATAGTAACAGCAGCATCGATCCTTGCGCGAAGTTCGGGAGTCATCTTTTCCTGCTCCTCAATCGACTTGATTATGCTTTCACGCCTGGCATCAAGATCCCTGAGCCGTCCGTATTCTTCCTTTATGTGCAGCAGTTGAACCTCGTCCAGGCTGCCAGTCATCTCTTTCCTGTAACGGCTAATAAAGGGTATGGTAGCCCCGTCGTCCATAAGACGGATCGTATTCTCAACCTGCCATTCGTGCAGGCCAAGTTTTGAGGCAATCAACTTGATATTCTTGTTCACTTCCATTTTCAAATTCTCAAATTATCAAATTTTTCTTCTGTCAGCATTCATTTTCAAATTCTCAAATTTTCAAATTCCTCACTCCACATACAGCACCAGCCCCTTCAGGTACTCACTCTCCGGATGGTAGATATTAACCGGATGATCAGGTGGCTGGCTCATCTGATGGAGTATCCTCACAGACCGCCCTGTGTTTGCCGCAGCTGCGAAGACCGATTTCCTGAAGTTTTCCCTGTTGACAACCTGTGAACAGGAGAAAGTGAAAATGACACCTCCGGGCCTTATCATTTCAATGGCTTTCATATTAAGCCTTTTATAACCTTGCAGGGCGTTGGCCAGCACATTGTTATGCTTTGCAAAAGCAGGCGGATCAAGAATTATTAGATCATATTTATCCCTGATATCGTTCAGAAACTCAAATGCATCGGCCTTGATCGATGTGTGTCTGGGATCATCGCCAAAATTGAGTTTTACATTTTCGTCAGCCAGCTCAACTGCCTGAGCCGAGCTGTCGACACTGTCGACAAGCCGGGCATCCTTCATTGCGTAAACAGAAAATCCACCTGTGTAGCCGAACATGTTAAGAACGCTTCTGCCCTTTGCATATTCGCCAAGAAGTCGCCTGTTCTCGCGCTGATCGATAAAGAATCCTGTTTTCTGTCCGCCAAACCAGTCGATCTTAAACCTGAAGCCATATTCGGTAACAATCACAGGCTCAGAATCACCAAATAGGAACTCATTATCCGGTTTTATCCCCGACATAAACGGAATTGTTGACCCGCTCTTATCGTAAATTGCCTTTACCTGAAGGCCAGGTATTTCACGGATTATGCCTGCCAGCTCCTTTCTTATCCTGTACATCCCCACTGAGTGCATCTGCATGACCACCACGCCATTATAATAGTCGGCGATTAATCCGGGCAGACCGTCTCCCTCGGCATGAATCAGCCTGAATACATTGAGGGATGAATCGCCGGTCAATCCAGCTGCTTTCCGGAATTCATATGCCTGCGAGACAGCCTGATGAAAGAAATCAATATCAGGTTCGACATCGCTGAATGACAATATTCTGATTGCAATTGAACCGGGCTGATAATGGCCGACGGCAAGAAAATTATCCTTATTGTCGAAGACCCTTACGATATCACCTTCGGAAGGCTCACCGTAAATTTTTTTAATGGCTCCTGAAAAGATCCAGGGATGAAGCCGTTTTACGGACTGTTCCTTTCCTGATTTCAGGACTATTTTAGTTTCCATTCACAAGCTTTTTATATATCTGGTGACATACCCAGGCATCGGTTGCGGCATACACAAGCTGGGCTTCTGAAAGTTGATCGGCTTCCCAGTCGGTAACCTGTTGGCGCTTTGATATTCTGAATCCCAGCACTATAGCCGCCAGTTTTTTAAGACCTGAAACCTGGATACCGTATTCCCTTACAAATTTCTGGAGGTCGACAAAACCCAACGGGTCGAATCCGCGAACACTTTTCAGAAAACGGATATCATCATGAACGGCCACACCTGCCTTGACTACATTTTCATCTGCAAGAAGCCCTGCAAGCTGAGGAGGCATACCGACTTTGTTTATCCTGATAAGGCAGGCAAGTTCATCATTTGCCAGCTGAATCAGTGAGACCTTGTTTTTCTTTCCTTTTTTAAATGAAGGTTTTGTTTCGGTGTCAAAACCCAGGACCTTAGATCCCTTCAACCTGGGGAATGTTTCGTTGAAGGCTGCCATGTCCTCTATAAGGACAATTTCTCCCCTGAACCACGATAGTTCGCACTTCCCGAGCTCCTCTTCCGAAATTGTCTCTGCGTATCCGTTATTTTCCATCTCCTCTTAAATCCTTTTGTCGTCTTGTAATAAACCAGTCGGATGTTTTTCTTTCTGCGTCGTCAGTATTGTGGGATTCAGCCTTACCGATCTCTTCTCCCGAATAAATGAATTTATGTATTGCCTTCAGTGAGTTCACCAGTTTTTGTCCCCAGTAATCCTCGAAATTAAGTTTGCATTCCCACACAGCGTCATTCATTACCTCCTGAGTGCCGGTCTGGTAGAGCAGCAAAAAATTCTTTAGATCCTGGTAAATATCAGCCATGTTCTCTGAAATACTGGAAACCACCGGTCCTTCGGCTTCATTGAACTTCTCATCGGCCAGATCTATATAATCATCAGCCGTTCCGAATTTGTTTCTCAGCTCATCATGAATCCTGAACCAGTCGGCCTCTGTTACGAATTTCTCATTACCGTCATCGAAATATGGTTCAAGCTGAGGAAGTAATGACGCCTTGATATAAAGGTAAGGGAGTATTCGTTGAAGTATTTTGAGTAATTCATCTCCCTTCATCTGCCCTGCATGTTCCGCGTATTTGCAGAATTCCATTGCCGCCGCCGTAAACTCAACGACGTTCCGGGAATAAATCGGATCGTTCTTGCTGGTCATGTTAAATTTTAATAAACAGACCTGCAAAATTAGGGAAAATGTGACTAAGAGTTGCCCGAAAAGAATTAAAGTTTGATAACTTTAAGCACTCTAAACCCAGGCCGGAAGCTCCGGCGATAGTATTAAGCAACATAAACCATGACAAATATGAAGAAGAACCTTACTTTTTTTCTGGTAATCCTCATTTCCGGAATGATCTTTTCCGGTTGTGGCAAGAAGAACAACGTACTGACAGAACAGGAGATCGCAGAAGGCTGGTCTCTGTTGTTCGATGGCCAAACCCTTGACGGCTGGCGTGACTTCAAAGGGGAAAAAGTTGACATTGCCCCCTGGCAGGTTGAAAAGGGAGTTCTTACCTCGCTTGGACTTGGAAGCGACAGCACAGGTTATATTGTAACGACCAGCGAATACGAAAACTTCATTATCGACTTTGACTGGAAGATTTCCGAAGAAGGCAACAGCGGGCTTCTGTACCATGTGGTCGAGAGACCCGAACTGAAAGTTCCCTATGTGACAGGACCGGAGTACCAGCTAATCGATGATGCGGGTTATCCCAATCCTATCGAAGAGTGGCAGAAAGCCGCGGCCGATTATGCCATGTACACCTGTGATCCCGCTAAAAAAGTGCTGAACAAGGCGATGACATGGAACAATTCCAGAATCGTGTTTGACAACGGTCATGTCGAGCATTGGCTCAATGGTCAGAAAGTACTTGAATTCGAGGCATGGACCGAAGACTGGTTTGCAAGGAAAAACAGCGGAAAATGGGACAATGCCCCTGAATATGGTCTGGCCAGAAGCGGAGTCATAGCCCTCCAGGACCATGGTAACAGGGTGTGGTTCAGGAATATGAAAATCAAGGAATTGCCAAGGAAACCCAAACAGGAGAACCTTTTCAACGGAGCCGATCTCACAGGATGGGAAATTTACGGAACTGAATTATGGTATGTAAAGGACGGAGAACTGGTTTGCGAAAGCGGACCCGACAAGGAGTATGGCTATCTTGGAACAACAAAATATTACAATGATTTTGACCTGAGCCTCGAATTCAGGCAGGAGGCAAACGGGAACAGCGGAGTATTCATCCGCTCATATATCAAAACGGGGGTTCAGATATCGGGATGGCAGGTGGAAGTTGCACCTCCAGGCAATGACACCGGTGGTATTTATGAATCATATGGAAGAGGTTGGATATGGCAGATTCCGGATGAAAAGGAGAATATTCTGAAAAAAGACGACTGGAACACCATGAGGATCAAGGTTACCGGCGACAAAATAACCACCTGGCTCAATGGTGAGGTGATGACAGATATGACTGATGAAAAGATTGGTAAGGGCAAAGGAAGGATTATGCTCCAGATACACAGCGGAGGAGGGATTAAGGTAAGGTGGAGGAATATGCAATTGACAGAGCTTTAAGAAATTTCCGTTCCCGCCAACACTGATCACAATGCACAGGTTAAAATTGAGGTTTCACCGGATTCCGGTGATAATGTTCCTGATTTCACTTACTCTGACAGTAACAGGTCAGGAAGATGCAGTTTCAATGGCTGACGGATTCCGGGAGCCCCCGGAGTCTGCCTTGCCTCGTACATGGTGGCACTGGACAAACAGCAATATCACGAAGGATGGGATTACAAAGGATCTCGAATGGATGGAACGTGTCGGCATCGGTGGCATGCATCTCGCGGATGTTGCTGCCGGACAAGGTCAGACAGTCGAAAACAAAATCCTGTTCAGGTCGCCGGAATGGTTTGATGCTGTTCGTCATACAGCTTCCGAAGCGGAGAGGCTGGGCCTTGAGATGACCATTTTCAGCTCAGCAGGATGGAGCCTTACCGGAGGACCCTGGGTCAAACCCGAACAGGCAATGAAGAAACTGGTCTGGAGTGAAATGAATCTCAACGGGCCGCAGAGTTTTAGAGACAAACTTCCGGATCCACCTTCATTTGAAGGACAGATAAGGAATCTCTCCAACTCACCGAAACCGGTTCCGGTGTACTACAAGGATTGTGTGGTACTTGCATTCCCTACACCCCCGGAGGAGACCGAAGCAGCTCCGAAAGCCCCGTCTGCCACATGCGGTTCGGGCGTTATCGATCCATCAGCCTTGCTCGATGATGACCTTAACAGTTCTGTCAAAATATCCTCAGGGAAAGAAAAGAAGGGGATCTGGATACAGTATGCTTATGCAGAGCCTGTTACCGCCCGGGCACTAACTATAGCCAACCGTGCCGGAATACCCGTGGGGAAAATTCTGGCAGGCAACAATGAAACAGATTTCCAGACAGTTACCCTTTTCCCCGGAGCTCAGCTTTACCGTGCCGGAAAGGTTGCCACATTTTCTTTCCCGGCTGTCACTGCAAAATATTTCAGGATAGAATTCACAGGCGCTCCCATGAGGCCCGATGATGTGATGAAGGAGATCGTCAATCCGCCCGACACAGCTTACACCTTTGGTGAGATTAAGCTGCATTCAGGCCCGAGGATACACAGGTGGGAGGACAAGGCAGGTTTCTATCATCTTTTCAACTACGAACCCGTTGAGTCGGGCGACCTGGTTCCAGATTCAGGGATCGATCCTGAATCAGTTATCGATCTCACCGCGATGATGACGGAAGATGGTCAACTCAACTGGAAAGTGCCGGCCGGCAACTGGACTATAATGCGATTCGGGTACTCACTTACGGGTGCCAGGAACAGACCCTCTGTTCCGGCAGGATCGGGCTATGAAGTGGATAAGCTAAGCCGTGAACATACCACGGCATATTTAAAGGAATACACTGAACCACTTGCTTCAGCCCTTGGTCCTCTGTACGGCAAAACGCTCCGAAGCGTAATGCTCGACAGCTGGGAAGCCGGAATGCAGAACTGGACCGACAACATGCTTACGGAGTTCAAAGACCGGAGAGGCTATGATCTTAAACCATTTCTGCCATGTCTTTCAGGAAGAGTGATGAAAAACGCAGATATTAGCGACCGGGTTCTCTGGGACTTCCGACGCACTCTTGCAGACATGTTTGCAGAGAACCACTACTCTGTCATTACGGAGTTCCTCAATAAGCAGGGCATCCAAACATACGGCGAAGCCTCGGGTGTCTCGCTCGAAATCCTCGAGGATGCTCTTCTTTGCAAGAAATATGTGGATATACCCATGGGGGAATTCTGGTACAGGGCCCTTCATCCGGAACTTATGTACTACCAGGATGTAAGAGGTGCAGCATCCGCTTCGCATGTTTACGGGAAAAAGCTGGTTGCCGCGGAAGCCTATACTGGTGGCGGTTACGAATCGCCGAATACTCTCAAAAAGATCGGAGACTATTGGTTTGCCCAGGGCATAAACCGTTTCGTCTTTCACACCTCGGCTCATCAGCCGCTCGATACAAAGCCGGGCAACACGATGGTCGGGACTCATATTAACCGAAATATCACATGGGCCGACCAGGCCGGTCCGTTCATGAAATACCTTGCCCGCAACTCGTTCATGCTTCAGCAGGGTAAATTTGTTGCCGACATAGCTTATCTGCTTGATGAAGGGGCACCTTCAACAATGCCCTTGTGGGGCACCGGACTCCTTCCCGCTCCTCCCGAAGGCTACGATTTTGACTACATCAATGCCGATGTGCTGCTAAACAGGATAAGCGTTTCCGAAGCCGGCAAGCTGGTTCTTCCCGACGGGATGAGCTATTCAGTACTGGTGCTGCCAAACACGGAAAAGATGACTCTGCATGTGCTCAAAAAGATACATGAACTGGTTAAGGCAGGGGCAACAGTGATTGGTCCAAGGCCACAGGATACCCCCGGTTATTCGGGATATCCCGGCGATAATGAGGAATTCAGGAATCTGGCTGACGAGCTTTGGACCGACCTTGACGGAATCAGCCGGACAAACCGTAAAGCCGGCAAGGGAAGGGTATTCTGGGGAACACCTGTCAGCCTTGTCCTTGAAAAACTTGGAGTAGTACCCGACGTCGAATATTCAAAACCGCTCGATTCGAAAATTAACTGGATCCACAGGAGTACCAGGGATGCGGATTTCTATTTCCTTGTAAACTCTTCTGATATTAAGCTTGACACTGAAGTGAGATTCAGGGTAGCCGGCATGGAGGCCGAAATATGGGATCCCCTAACCGGATCGATAGCGCCATGCGGATTTACAATAAAAGATAAATCGACTGTTGTGCCCCTGAGTTTCGACCCGGGGAAATCGCTCTTCATAGTGTTCCGGAAAAAAGCCGGAAGCATGGAAATGCCAGTTTCCAGAGCTTCATACGGACTGCTGGCAACCCTCTCCGGTCCGTGGGAAGTGGCTTTCCCGGCAGGAATGGGAGCACCTGAAAAAGCCGTAAGCAATAATCTTGAATCATGGACCGCCAGCAATGATGCAGGTATCATGTACTTTTCAGGAACTGCGGTCTATAATAAGACAATTAAAATCCCAGGGGGCTGGTTGAAACCCGGGATGAAACTCTTTATCGATCTTGGCAATGTGGCGGATATGGCCGAAGTATTTATCAACGGAACGAATGCCGGACTGCTCTGGACCAGTCCTTTCAGGACAGAAATCACAGGACTTGTCAGTAAAGGGACGAACGTTGTGGAGGTAAGGGTAACAAATCAGTGGACCAACAGGCTGATCGGCGATCAGAAAGCCACTGCCGGGAACAAGATACTCAACTCGCAGGTGATGGTCTGGGGAAGGAATCCGGCGGAGTCGGGTTTGCTGGGCCCGGTAACGATACTTAAATCATCAGAATAGAATGAAAAAGATCAGTTTTTGCATTGTTATTTTATTAACAATACTTGTCTTCAAGGCGGAAGCTCAGGATCAGAAGCCTGTAAATGATGTTGTTGCAGGAATTCCGGTAAACTATGATGAATCAAAGGCTGGAACATACACCCTCCCCGATCCTCTTGTGCTGGCTAATGGCAGGAAAGTAAAAAACGCCAGGCAGTGGTTCAAAAAAAGAAGGCCTGAAATCCTGGCGCTTTTCGAAGAACACCAGTATGGCAAGGTTCCTCCCCGGCCCGCCGACTTATCCTTCAATGTTTTTGACAAGGGAACTCCGGCGCTGAACGGAGCTGCAATAAGAAAACAGGTGACTGTCTATTTCACTAAAGACACATCAGCCCACAAGATGGACATCCTGATCTATATCCCTGCAAATGCCACAAAGCCTGTACCGGTCTTTTTTAATGTCGGTTTCATGCCCAATGCCACCGTCACGGATGATCCGGGAATAAAGGCCGGATTAATGCGTGACCCGAAGGGCAACCTTGTACCGGTTCAAAGGAAAGGCGGGTTCGGCCGGATGGATGTAAACCAGTTCCTTTCGCAGGGTATCGGTTTTGCAACTGTCAATTACAGCGAGATTGAGCCTGATTTTGGAGATGGGATAAAATACGGGATCAGAGGATATTACCTTAAGGAAGGACGGGATTATCCTGCTCCCGATGAATGGGGTGCAATTTCCGCGTGGTCGTGGGGACTAAGCAGGGCGATGGACTATCTCGAGACCGATCCGCTGGTAGATGCACAAAAAGTCGCCCTGTTCGGAGTATCGAGGCTGGGTAAGACCGTGCTATGGACCGGAGCCCGCGACCAGAGGTTCGGGATGGTAATTGCAAGTTGTTCAGGAGAGGGAGGGGCAGCTCTCTCAAGAAGGAATTATGGTGAGAACATTGACCACATGACTCACCCCACCAGGTATTTTTATCAGTTTGCAACCAACTGGAGAAATTATAAGGACAACCCATCTCTTTCGCCCGTGGATGCCCACATGCTGGTTGCACTGATGGCTCCGCGGCCTCTTTTGCTTCAGACCGGAATCACCGACAACTGGTCGGACCCCAGGGGTGAGTTCCTTGCCGCTGTGGCTGCCGGTCCGGTGTACAGTCTTATCGGGAAAAAGCCGCTTGACACTGAAGTGTGGCCGGGGGCAGGAGTTCCGTTACTGAATGACCTGGGATATTTTATGCATGAAGGAGGCCACGGTTCAATGCCGGGGGACTTCGAGATATTCATAAGGTTTATGAAAAAGCATTTCTTTGGAGAGTAAAATATAGAGGAAACCAGCAAAGCCTTTCCCCTTTGATAATGTCACCTGACACTAACAAACCAAAACCAGAAAATATGAAGAGCAATCGCAGAGATTTCCTCAGGATTACCGGACTTACCGGTCTTGGACTGGCCGGAAGCAGTCTTCTCAAAGCAATCGGCACTGAAACTGCTCCATTCTCAGCGCCGGGCAGTCAGATTTTCAACATGTCGGGTTACTCGGCACCCCGCCTCGACACGGTACGGATAGGATTCATCGGTCTGGGTAACAGAGGGCCAGGTCATGTATCGAGCATGAGCCTTCTTGAGGGAGTCGATATCAGGGCGTTGTGCGATGTAGTCCCCGAAGAAGTTGAAAAAACAAGAAAAAGAATAGAATCTACAGGTTTCAAACCTGTTCTGTACTCAGGCGATCCGGAAGGCTGGAAGCGTATGTGCGAAAGGGACGACATCGACCTGGTTTATATTTGCACCCCATGGAATATGCATGCAGAAATGGCAGTTTTTGCCATGGAGCACGGAAAACATGTTGCTATTGAGGTGCCTGCAGCCGTGACAATGGATGAATGCTGGCAACTGGTTGAGACTTCCGAAAAAACGCGGAAGCATTGCATGATGATGGAGAATTGTTGCTACGACTTCTTCGAGCTCCTTACGCTTAACATGGCCAGGCAGGGTTTCTTCGGCGACATTATTCACGGAGAAGGAGCATACATACACAATCTCCTGGGAAGCAACTTCAATAAAACAGGATACTGGGAGATGTGGCGCCTTGAGGAAAACTCAACCCGAAGGGGCAACCTTTACCCCACCCACGGTTTGGGACCTATCTGCCAGATAATGGACATAAACAGGGGCGACAAGATGAATTTCCTGGTGTCGGTAATGAGCGCAGACTTTATGATGAATAATACTGCCAAAGGCCTTGCCGAAAAAGATTCTTTCTACAAAAAATATGTTGACAGGAAGTACAGGGGGAACATGACGACAACCACGGTCCTTACCGAGAAAGGCAGGACAATAATGATCCAGCATGATGTAACCTCACCCAATGTTTATTCACGTATTCATAAGGTCAGCGGAACGAAGGCAGCAGCCCTGAAATACCCTCTCCCGGCAAAGATCTCCATTGGTGATGAATGGGTTAAGGATGAGGATATGAAAGCCCTGGAGGAGAAGTATACGGCTCCAATAGTCCGAAAGGTCGGGGAACTGGCCAAGAAGGTTGGCGGTCATGGCGGAATGGATTTCCTCGAGAACTGGAGGCTGATCGACTGTCTGCGCAACGGGCTGCCCCTCGACCAGGATGTTTATGATGCAGCACTCTGGAGCGCCATTGCACCATTAAGTGAATGGTCGGTCGAAAGCAGGTCGTATCCTGTTCCGGTTCCCGATTTCACAAGGGGAGCGTGGAAAACAAATGCACCGGTCGACATCACGCTGGAAAAGGGAGGCACCACAAAGGTGATCAGATAAAAAGCGCCGGGCCTACTTCTTCCATGCCAGCCTGTGGCTGCTGTCCTGAATTATCTTGTTATGATCGAGGAGCCAGCGGATGACCTTTATTACCTTTTCCTCCGGCTGGCTCACCAGTTTTACAAGTTCTTCAGGATCGGGCGAGTTTTCTGAAAGGATTTCCTTTATCTCTTCCAGGATAATATCAAATTCATATTTACTCAGGTCGAGCTCATTCCTTTCGCGGCATACATCGCAAGCTCCGCATCGGTCCGATTCCTCGCCGAAATAATCGAGAAGCATAACCACTCTGCACCTGTTGGCCGATTCCGCGTAATCGATCATTTTATCGAGGCGTGCGATATATTTCTCCCTAACGTGGAGATAGTTTTCCGGGGATATCATAAGCGCTTTTCTGACAAGCCGTTCCTCGGTGAAAATGACCAGCGATGTCTTTTTACCCGGTATATACCGGATGATGTTCATTGACGACAGTTTTACAAGGTAATTATAAACTGTATCCCTCGTAATTGCTGCCTTCCGGGAAAGTGAGTCCTCGTTTATTGCGACGAATTCGGTGAACATTCCGGTGTAGGACCTGAGAAGGAGTTTTATGAAGCCGTCAAACGATTCGTTTGCAACCTGAAATTTGTAAAGATCGTCGCGTCCCACCACAAAATGAACCCGTGACGGATTATTAATTTCTTCTGTAAATTCGACGTATCCCTCTCTCTGGAGGAAGGCAAGGCTGTTGAAGGTTTCAATCACAGGGAGCCGGAAGCGTGAGATAAATTCAGCCATGTTGAAATCAAATACGTTGTTCTTTCCAGAGCCGAGGGGCACCATAAGATGATTGCACAATGCCTCATATACATCCTTGATCCTCTCCACCTCGGGAAATTTCTGCCTCAGGGAATCATGCAGCCGGGTTTTGTCGGATGGTGAAAAAAGGAGAACAGCCCACGCAGGTTTGCCATCCCTTCCTGCCCGGCCGCTTTCCTGAAAATAATTCTCGAGCGAATCAGGTGTATCCCAGTGGATCACGAACCTTACATCGGCCTTGTCGATTCCCATCCCGAATGCGTTGGTCGATACTATCACCCTCGTCTTTCCTGTCGACCAGGCTGCCTGTTTTCTGTCTCTCAGTTCATCGGACAGACCGGCATGATAGAAGTCGGCATCTATCCCGTTGGCAACCAGCAATTCCGCAACTTCCTTGCTTCTCTTCCTGCTGCGGACATACACTATTCCACTGCCGTTAACGCTTCCCAGCGTTTTCAGAAGATAGCTTCCTTTCTCTTCGACCTGACGGACGAGATAGGAGATGTTTTTCCGGGCGAAGCTGGTCCGGAGTACATTTTTCGCCCTGAAGGCAAGCTTATCCATTATGTCATCCACCACCGCCGAAGTAGCAGTGGCTGTAAGTGCCAGAAAAGGAATTTCAGGAGATATGATTTCCCTGAGGGAGGCTATTTTCAGGTATGATGGCCTGAAATCGTAGCCCCACTGGGAAATGCAATGAGCCTCATCGATTGCAACGAGGGAAAGGTTAAGGCGTCCGGCCTTTCCCTGGAACAACGGAGTGGAGATTCGTTCGGGGGAAACATAAAGGAACTTGTAATCGCCGTAAATACAGTTTTCGATTGTGATATCAATCTCCTCCCTTGTCATGGCAGAATGAATCATCAGAGATCTGATTTCAAGGCTGTTAAGGCGATTCACCTGTTCTTTCATCAAGGCGATGAGAGGAGTGATGACCAGGCATGTTCCCTCCAATGCCAGGGCAGGCACCTGAAAAGTAATCGATTTCCCTCCTCCGGTTGGCATGAGGGCAAGTGTGTCTCTGCCTTCTGCAACCGAACGGATAATTTCCTCCTGAAGAGGTCTGAAGGAGGTGAATCCCCAATTCCTTGTCAGGATTTTCCTGCATTGTTCTATCGTTACCGTTTGCCGGGGCATATACAAATGTAGCAACAAGTTTTCAGAGTGCTGTTTTTTTTAGTAATTTGCGCCCACAAAAACCAAAAGGATCACACAATGTCATTTTTTGAGGAAAAAATAATTTTCGAAGGTTTGACCTTTGATGATGTCCTTCTTGTTCCTTCATATTCTGAGGTGCTTCCGAGGGAAGTGGATATCAGTTCAATGTTCAGCAGGAACATAAAGATCAATACTCCGGTGGTTTCGGCGGCGATGGACACTGTCACAGAGGATGAGCTTGCCATTGCCATCGCCAGGGAAGGCGGCATAGGTGTGATCCACAAGAACATGCCTATTGAAAGACAGGCCGCACAGGTAAAGAGGGTAAAGAGGGCTGAAAACGTTATGATCTTTGATCCCATTACAATCGGGCTGGAGGCAACGGTTGCCGAAGCTATAAATCTGATGACTGAATATAAGATCGGAGGCATTCCGGTAATCGACAAGGGAGGCATACTTAAGGGAATTGTCACCAACAGGGATCTGAGGTTTGAAAAAAACAACAACAAGAAGATCACGGAAGTGATGACTACCGACCTTATTACGACCAATCACCAGACTGATCTGCAGGCAGCGGCACGTATTCTGCAGAAGCACAAAATAGAAAAGCTGCCGATGGTGGATGAATCGGGCAAGCTGATCGGACTTATAACATACAAGGATATCACCAAAACAAAAGATCGTCCCAACTCATGCAAGGATGACAAGGGAAGGCTGAGGGTTGCCGCTGCAGTAGGTATCGCATCCGACACCCTGTTAAGGGTGGAAGCCCTCATAAATGCAGGGGTTGATGCCATTGTGATTGATACGGCCCATGCTCATACAAAAAGTGTACTGAAGATTCTCAGGGAGGTAAAGAAAGCATATCCGTCAGTCGAGGTGATTGCCGGGAATATCGGAACCGCAGAGGCCGCCAGGAGTCTGGTGGACGAGGGCGCGGATGCCGTTAAAGTCGGAATCGGACCAGGATCCATTTGCACAACAAGGATTATTGCGGGAGTGGGCGTTCCCCAGCTAAGCGCCATCTACAACGTGGCAAAGGCAATAAAAGGATCGGGTGTGCCGGTGATAGCTGACGGTGGTATAAGATATTCGGGCGATATAATAAAAGCAATTGCAGCCGGAGCTGATTCGATAATGGCCGGCTCGCTCTTTGCCGGAGTCGAGGAATCGCCGGGCGACACCATTATCTACAACGGACGTAAATTCAAGGCTTACAGAGGAATGGGGTCGATTGAGGCCATGCAGCAAGGATCTAAAGACCGGTATTTCCAGGATATAGAGGATGATATACGGAAACTCGTTCCGGAGGGCATTGAAGCCAGGGTCCCGTATAAAGGTACACTCTCGGAAGTCATCTTTCAGATGATGGGCGGACTAAGAGCCGGGATGGGTTATCTTGGCGCCAAAAACATTCTTGTTCTCAAGTCGGACAGCAAATTTACAAGAATCACTCATTCAGGTATAATCGAAAGCCACCCTCATGATGTGGCAATAACAAGGGAATCGCCGAACTATAGCAGGAAGTCTTTCGAATAACGGATCTCTTCGCAGTGCCATGAGACAAAAATCAATCCTGAGCCATATACTGATCATTCTGTCTCTTTCATCCGGCTTTTCTCAAAATGCCGATGAAAAGATACTTATGACCGTGGCAGAAATGGATGTCGAGGCGGGCGAGTTTGTCAGAATGTTCAATAAAAGTCTTGATCCGGAATACAGGGTTGATATTGATGAATATCTTCAACAGTTCATTGCTTTTAAGCTAAAGGTTGCTGATGCGGTTGAACACGGTTATGATACTACCAGGGCCTTCAGGGAAGAACTCAGTGGTTACCGGAATCAACTAGCCCAGACCTGGCTGACCGATCCTGACATCAGGGAGAAGGTGCTGAGAAAAGCATATGACCGTTACCTGGAGGAGATCAATGCATCGCATATACTTGTAAACTGTCGGCAGGATGCTTCTCCGGACGACACCCTGAAGGCATACAGGAAAGCAATTGAAATAAGAAAAAGAATTCTTGGAGGAGAGTCGTTCGGAGAAGTGGCCTTATCCGAATCAGACGATAAATCGGCAATGATAAACAAGGGCAGTCTGGGCTATTTTACGGCATTCCAGATGATCACACCCTTTGAAGATGCTGCTTACAGTCTTCAGCCGGGAACGGTCTCCGGGCCAGTACGAACCCCTTTCGGCTACCACATTATTAAAGTCATCGACCGCAGGCCGTCAAGAGGAAAAATCAGGGTTTCCCATATCATGAAATCTGTTCCTCCCGGATCCGACGAACAGGCATTCAGTAAGGCTGAAAATGAAATCAATCAGGTTTATGAAAGGCTCGGGAAAGGTGAATCATTTGCAAAGCTTGCCTCTGAAAATTCAGACCACAGGGAGTCTGCGGCTAACGGAGGTGAGATGAACTGGTTTGGTGCCGGAGAGATTATAAATGATTTTTCGGAGGCAGCATTCTCAATAAAGGATACAGGTGAATACACAAAGCCTGTACGGTCGCCATACGGGTTTCATATAATCAAACTCCTTGAAAGAAAGGGACCCGGTACCTATGAAGATGCTAAGCCATTCCTTGAGAGCAGGCTGAATCAGACTGACCTGGTTTCGCTGGGGAAGAAGTCGTTTATCGACAGGCTGAGGAAGGAATATGAATTCAGGGTGGATACTGAAGTAAGAAACTGGTTTATTAAAAATACGGATACCATGATAATCCGGGGAAAATCAAAGTACCCCGCCCGTTGGATCCCCAAAGGAAATATCTACTCTTTTGCCGGTCAGGGTCTGTCTGCATCAGACTTTGCATTATATCTTGAAGAAAGAGACAGGGCTGTTGAAACTGACAACCCCTCCCACTTCATTGATGCATCTGTTGAATCTATAGCATCTGAGGAAATCATGAAATATGAGGATTCCATCCTTGAAAAAAAACATCCTGACTTCAAGTATCTTATGAAGGAGTTTCACGACGGAATTCTGCTCTTCGAGATATCATCGGATAAGGTCTGGAACAGGGTCCAGGAGGATTCAGCAGGGCTTATGTTGCATTATGAACTTAACAAGAACAAATTTCTTTCTGACAGAAGCATCGAAGGAAAGGTTTATACACTCAGGGACATGAAGGGTGGATTAAGTCTGGAGAAATCATTCAGGAAATACGCCCGCAAACAGGATGCAGACGAAAAACTTCTGGCCCGATTCAATAAAGGAGGAGACACTCTGCTTTCAATAACTGAAGGACGGTGGAAAGCCGGTGATGATCGCGAAATAGACAAGGTTGAATGGATGCCCGGTGACCACTTCATTACCCTTAACGGATTTCCGTCAGTCCTGAAAATCATTAAAGTTAACGAACCTGCTCCGCTTCCCTTCAGGGAAGTTCAGGCGGATATAATTTCAAGTTATCAGGACTGGCTGAATGAGGAATGGATAAGGGAGTTAAGGGGCAGCTTTGCTGTTAAGACCGACGAACAGGTATTTAAGGAATTAAAAAAAAGACTGGCTAATGAATAGGATTCTTCAGTTCATTTTAATACTGTTTACCGTTTATGCCTGCAATGGCGGCAATGGCCAACCCCGGCGTGTAGCCGTTGCAAAAGCCGGCGACAGGATTCTTTACGCGGATGAGATACCTATGAATGGGGTAAACACCACAAATACTGCCGATAGCGCAACTTATGTTCAAAACTACATAAATAAATGGGCAAAAAGGGAGTTTTTGTTTCAGAAGGCTTCAGCCAATCTCTCTCATGAACAGATGGAGGAGATCGATTACCAGGTAGCTGAAACAAAGCGCAATCTTGTAGTACATGAATACCAGAGCATGATGATGATCCAGAAAATGGACACCATCATTTCACGCGAAGAGATGGAACGTTACTACGAAAGAAACGAGGAAGGATTTATACTGACCTCGAACATCGTAAAAGCCCTTTTCATAAAGCTGCCGATTGAAACGCCCCAGATGTGGAAATTCAGGTCGCTGATAAGGTCCGACAAACAAAATGACATTCAGGAACTTGAAAGTATGTGTTACCAGTTTGCCGAGCGATTAGATGACTTTAATGAAAACTGGATAACGATGGACAAGCTTTCGGTTGAAATGAAGGATGAGATTCCAAACCAGGAGAACTTTCTGAAATGGACCAAGTTTCATGAAGCACGCGATTCCGCATCGGTTTACCTTATGGCGATAAATGATTTCAGGCTAAGGGGAACGCTTGCTCCCTTTGAATATGTCATGGAAGATATCCGGAGGCTTATTTGGAACAACCGCCGGATTGAATTTCTCCAGGAACTTGAGAATGGGATTTATAATGAAGGATTAAAGCAAAACAGTTTTAAGATTTACTGATAAAATGAGAAGAAAAAGGACAGTTTTATTTGTGGTTGCAGGGTTGATGCTGTGTGTTTTGTCATCAAATGCACAGACCCTTGTTGAATCAGTTGCTGCGATTGTGGGGAATGAGGTAATTTACCTTTCGGATGTTGAAAACGCCGTTCTGGATGTGAGAAGAAGTAACCCCCGGGCACGTGTGGATGAACTCCGCTGCAATACTTTCCAGGAATTGCTTATAGCCAAGCTGTTTGTGGACCAGGCCAGGATCGACAGCATAATCGTGACCGACGACCTGGTGGAAACTGATCTGAACATGCAGATTAACGATGCTATAAGAACAGCGGGAAGTGAAGAGGCTCTTCAGAAATACTTCAACAAAAGCATGGTTGAGATAAGAAGGGATATAAGGAAAGCTCTGGTGGAAAGCCAGACAGTATCGGAAGTACAGAACACCATTACTTCAGATCTTAAGATAACACCCAATGATGTCAGAAGATTATTTAATTCCATACCCAGAGATTCCCTGCCAGTTATCCCGTCGAGGGTCCAGATCAGCATTATTCAGCTTGATCCCCCCAGGAATGAAGAAAACAAGGCTGAAGCCAGGCAGAAGCTGCTTGATATCCGCAGTCAGATTCTTGCAGGTAAGAGCTTCTCCCTGCTGGCCATACAAAATTCGGAAGATGGTTCTTACATAAACGGCGGGGAAATTGGATACAAGCTCAAGGGGGAACTTGAAAAGCCCTATGCCGATGCAGCCTGGAGCCTCTCGCCGAACACAGTTTCAAGAATTGTTGAATCAAAATACGGTTTTCACATTATCCAGATGATCGACAAAAAAGGTGATCTCCTGAACACAAGGCATATACTGATCAGGCCAAAGGTTAAGCCCGGGGATGCCGAAGAGGCACTTGCCAGACTCGACAGCCTGACGAGGCTTATACGCAAGGACAGCCTTAAATTCGAAGATGCTGCTATAAGGTTCTCCACTCACGTCGACAGCCGGATCAACGGGGGGAAGATGGTAAGCTCCAATCCTGCAGAGAGAATCAACTGGTTTTCACTTGATGAGCTCAACAGGGATATGTATGTAAAGGTCAGGGATCTGAAGGTGGGTGAGATATCAGAGCCATTCCAGACCACCGATGATATCGGGAATGTTGTATTTCGGGTCGTAAGGCTTGATGATGAGATACCGGCTCACCGGGCAAATCTTAAGGATGACTACCAGTATTTTTACAGTGCAACAATGATGAGAGAAAGGCAGACGTCGTACCAGAAGTGGATCATGGAAAAAATAGGGACTACCTATATCAAGATCAGCGATGAGTTCAAATCATGCAAATTTCTTGAATCAGGATGGCTGAAATAGCATCTTTGAAAATATGGCTTTCTTCAGGATTCCTCAGAAAATCCTTGCTTCTGGCGGGTATCATTCTTATTTCACAATCATTCTTCAGCCAGGATCTGCCTAAACAGCAGAAACCCGGGAAAAAAATGATTGAGGTTCTCAATGCCGATGAAGGGATCGATGAAATAGAAAAGAGCACCGGAAGAAGGGTAACAAGGCTTCTAAGGAACGTTTCCCTTAAGCAGGAAAATATCTTCATGACCTGCGACAGCGCCTGGTTTTATCCTGGCGTTAATCAGGTTAAGGCTTTCAGAAGAATCCACATGTTTCAGGGAGATACCCTTCACCTTCACGGTGACAGCCTGTTTTATGACGGAGCAACTGAACAGGCATCAGTTCATGGTAATGTTGAACTCGTCGACAAAGAAACCCATTTGTTCACCCAGGCCGTTGAATATGATGTGGCCAACGAGATTGCCCGGTACAATACCGGCGGCAGGATTACAAACGGAGAAAACACCCTCACCAGCATAATCGGCATTTATTACGTAGCACAGAATCTTTTCCATTTCAAGGACAGTGTCAACATTGTGAATCCCGATTATGTGATGAAAGCCGATACCATGGATTACAACACACAGACCGAAACGGCTTTCTTCACCGGTCCTTCAGAAATGGAAGGCGACAGCATCTACCTGTATTGTGAGAAAGGCTGGTACGACACAAAAAACGACATATCGCGGATCTGGAAGAATGCTGTCATCGACAACAGGCAGCAGGTGATCAGGGGAGATTCGCTCTACTATGATGATCTGAACGGATATGGTCTTGCCTTTAACAATACTAGCATTACCGATACAAACAACAACATAATTGTAAAGGGCGACTATGCATGGTATTATGAGAAGCCCGAGCGATTCATGGTTACCAAAAGAGCCTTGTTCATCCAGGTGTCGAAGGAGGACTCGCTCTTCCTCCACGCAGATACTATAAGCGCTGTAACCAGATCCGACTCAGCCATGAAGGACTACAGGCTGATGAGGGCTTATCACAACTGCAAGATCTTCAGCCATGATCTTCAGGCCAAATGTGACTCCCTTGCCTACTCATTCCGCGATTCGGTGATCAGGCTTTATACCCTGCCTGTTCTATGGTCGGAAGAAAATCAGCTCGTTTCAGATTCAATAGCTATTTTCACAAAGAACCGGCAGGCTGAGAGGCTCGAGTTATATAATTCGGCTTTTGTGACAAGCCAGGTTGATGATACGCGTTTCAACCAGGTCAAGGGCAGATCGCTTACCGGTTACTTCAGGGATAATGAGTTGTACAAGATCAACGTGGAGGGGAATGGGGAAACCATTTACTACCTTCTTGACAGCGAACAGATTGTAGGAGTCAATCAGGCTAAATGTGCCCGGATTGAAATTCTGGTCGAAGACGGGAAGATTGTCGAGATAGCTGAGTACCAGAATCCTGAAGGTGTTATTGATCCCCCTTCTGAAGCAGATCCGCTCAAGCTCAGACTTGAAGGATTTACATGGCAGGATTTGATAAGACCTAAAAAAATGGAGGACATATTCAAAAAATAAAAGGCTGGTTTTGCACCAGCCTTTCTTTTAGTATTCATCTTCGTTGAAGAAGAAATCATCCTTTGATGGATAATCGGGCCAGATATCCTCAATACTTTCGTAGATATCTCCCTCATCCTCAATCTCCTGTAAGTTTTCAATAACCTCCATGGGGGCACCTGACCTTATGGCGAAATCAATCAGCTCATCTTTTGTGGCAGGCCAAGGAGCATCTTCGAGTTTTGATGCTAATTCAAGTGTCCAATACATTTTCAGTAATTAGATTTTGTTTAAAAAAAAGTTTGCAAATATATAGATTAATTTATTTAATAAACAAGAGAAAAAATGAAGTTTTTGCAGAGTCTAACCCCGCCACATAACTTCATCATTATCAACCTCTATGCTTATAGTACGGGCTAAAACGAACAAATAATCCGAAAGCCGGTTAAGGAATTTATAGATCGAAGATGGAATTTTCACGGAATTATTCAACAATAAAACAGTCCTCTCGGTCCTGCGGCAGACGCATCGGGCAATATGACAGTATGCAACAAGGACATGACCGCCGGGCAGGATAAAATGATCCAGGAGAGGCAGTTTGCTCTCAAGTGTATCAATTTCATTTTCAAGGAAAAGTAAGCTTTCGCGAGCAGACATCCGGTCGCCGGTTTCCGGTTCATCCGTACCGGGTAAGGACAATTTCGCAGCGAATCTCATCAGGTTGTCCTGAATGAACAAAAGTGTCTGGATTCTGCTTTCGTTTTCGTGGAATCCCCTCAGAAGGCCAATCCAGGAGATAAGTTCATCAATAGTTCCGCAAGCCTCTATCCGTGGATGAAATTTCGGAACCCTCTGTCCATCCGCCAATGAAGTAGTGCCATCATCACCAGAACGGGTATAGATCTTCATGGGCATTCATAATTTATTTTATGAATACTTGAGCCGTTCCTTATTCATGACATCCGAAGCTATCTCCCCGTCAAACAACCTAATGATTCGTTCCGCATGCCTTGCGATATCTTCTTCGTGGGTAACAACAATGACTGTATTTCCGGCATTATGAATGACATCCAACAGTCCCATAATATCGATTGATGTTTTGCTGTCGAGGTTTCCGGTCGGCTCATCAGCGAGAATAATGGAAGGTTTGTTTACAAGAGCCCTGGCAATAGCGACGCGCTGCCGCTGTCCGCCTGACAATTCATTCGGTTTGTGAGTCATCCTGTCGCCCAGACCTACCTGTTCAAGTGTGTTAACTGCCACCTTTTCCCTGTCTAATTTAGGAACCCCGGCATAAATCAAAGGCAGAGTAACGTTTTCAAGGGCTGTATACCTTGGGAGGAGGTTGAATGTCTGGAATACAAATCCGATCTCCTTGTTCCTGATCTCTGCCAGGTAATCATCCGCCATCTTACTTACATCGGTACCGTTCAGGATATATTCACCGCTTGTGGGAGTATCAAGACAACCGAGCAGGTTCATAAGAGTCGACTTTCCGGATCCTGAAGGTCCCATTATTGCAACGTATTCATTTCTGTTTATTGTGACAGAAACAGATCTCAAAGCTCTGACTATTACTGAACCTATCTGATAGTTCTTAACAATATCATGAATTTCAATTACTTTATCCATAGTGCACCTAAATTTGAAGTTTCGAAATTAGACTAATTATATTAAATAAGAAATTATTAAAACTTAATTTTTGTTAATACCTGACAGTGTAATCGTAATGTGCCATTCCTCTTCTGAAAAACACCATTCCCATCCGGAAAACATCAACTGAGGAGGTAACTTTTTCGTGCCTTTTAATATCATCCCAGGCTTCCGACATTGACCGTGATGAATGAATATCATCAAGAATAACAACAGTATCCTCCCCCGACATTTCCGCAACCTCGTTAAAATACTTCAATACCGGCTCTCTGCGGTGATTTCCGTCGATAAAGACAAGTCCGGGTGATACTGCCCTCCGTTTTAACCCGGGCAGGAGTTCATCGAATGATCCGGTCATTGTTGTGATATTGTTCAGCCCCGACTTTTTAAAATTTTCTTTTGCAATTTCAGAGGTTGCCGGGCAGCCTTCCATTGTAATGATCTCCGCATCGTGGCAGGAGACAGCCATGTACATGGTGCTTATTCCGAGCGAAGTTCCGAATTCAAGGATTCCGGATTTGCCGAAATTACGCGCCATATTGGCAAGGAGTATCCCGTATTTCTTCGGAACTGATGAATATCTGGCAATGTCGGACACTTTCCTGAGTTTCGATTTCATAATTCTGGAGCCTGCGCCAAGATCAGTTACAATTATGGATCTGACATCTGCAAGCAGGCGTTTTCTTGTCTTTTCAATAGTACAGACAATATCAGGATCGATTTTATTCCGGAAAACATCTGAAACAAGACTGAACAAAAACGGACTATGAATGCCATGTCCCCTCCGGTGCTTTGAAAATGCAAGGTAAGTGAGGTACTTCGGGACGCAGTACAAGTCCATAGGCGGTGTAATTTTATGTGTTAGGACAGGTCACCAAAAATAATTATTTTCGGGTATCATTTCACTTACTTTTTCCAGGTACAGAAAATGCAGGATTTGCTTGAGACAAACATAACCTATCTTCAGGGGGTGGGGCCCAAACGGGCTGAGCTTCTTAACCAGGAGCTCGGCATTCAGACGTTCAGGGATCTGCTTTATCATTTTCCCTACAGGTATATCGACAGGACCAGGTATTACACCATTGCGGAACTCGAGCCCGATATACCGCTGGTTCAGGTAAAAGGATACATTAAGGGTTATTACACTGAAGGGCAGGGCAAGGGTAAACGGCTGGTAGCCGATTTTCAGGATGAAACCGGCACAATAAAGCTTATATGGTTCAAGGGCACCAGGTGGATAATGGGAACTTATGTTCCGGATGTGGAATACATTGTTTTCGGCAAGCCCGGTGTTTTCAACGGGATAGTCAATATCATTCATCCTGAGATTGAGGCATTGGAAAAAGTTTCAACCAGGATCTCATCAGCATTGCAGGCACAATATAACACAACCGAAAAGCTGAAGAACCAGTTTATCACCTCAAAAATCCTAAGCAAGTTTATAGGGTTGATCCTGAAGCAGCTCAGATCCAGAATTCCCGAGACCCTCCCCTTCTATCTGATTTCAGGCCACAACCTTATGAGCCTTCATGATGCCATACATAAAATACATTTTCCGGCCAGCAATGCGGAAATTGAAAGGGCAAGGTACAGACTGAAATTCGAAGAACTCTTTTATATTGAGCTCAACCTGTTAAGATTCAAGACAATCCGTTCGCGTAAATACAAGGGATTTATTTTCTCCAATGTAGGGGAGCATTTCAACAGCTTTTATTATAACAACCTTCCCTTTTCCCTTACAGAAGCCCAGAAAAGGGTAATGAAGGAGATAAGAAGGGACCTTGGTTCAGGCAGGCAGATGAACAGGCTCCTTCAGGGAGATGTGGGAAGCGGAAAGACACTGGTTGCCCTAATGAGCATGCTGATCGCAATTGACAACGGATACCAGGCATGCCTTATGGCTCCGACCGAAATACTTGCAAACCAACATTATAACACTATTTGCCAGATGCTGGAAGGTATAGGGATAAATGTCAGCCTGCTTACCGGATCGTCAAAAAAGAGCATTCGAAAAGACATTGATGAATCGCTGAGGGACAATTCACTGAATATTCTGATAGGTACACATGCACTAATAGAAGAAAATGTCATATTTAACAACCTGGGTCTGGTAATTATCGATGAGCAGCATCGGTTTGGTGTGGCCCAGCGTGCAAGGCTTTGGGAAAAGAGTGCCAATCCTCCGCACATCCTTGTAATGACTGCCACTCCCATTCCGCGAACGCTTGCCATGACACTTTACGGTGACCTTGATGTATCTGTTATTGATGAGCTGCCTCCGGGAAGGGTTCCGGTAAAAACCATGCACTTTACAGATCCGGAACGGAACAAAGTATTCGGCTTCATAAGGAAGCAGATAGACGAAGGCAGGCAGATATTCGTAGTTTTCCCTCTTATTCAGGAGTCAGAGAAAATGGACTACAAGAACCTGGAGGATGGCTGGGACACAATTTCAAGAGTCTTTCCTGCTCCAAAATATTGCATCACCATTGTCCATGGCAAAATGACACCGGCAGAGAAAGAGACATCTATGAAGCTCTTTAAAGAAGGGCATGCAAACATCCTAGTAGCTACTACGGTAATTGAAGTCGGAGTGGATATTCCAAATGCTTCGGTTATGGTAATCGAAAGCGCTGAAAGGTTCGGGCTTTCGCAGCTCCACCAGCTCAGGGGAAGGGTTGGAAGAGGAAACGATCAGTCGTATTGCATTCTCATGACCTCTGATAAACTGTCGAAAGAGGCCATTTCCAGGCTGGAGGTAATGGTTAGGACCTCAGACGGATTTGAGATTGCGGAAACGGATCTTCGTCTCAGGGGACCAGGTGACATAGAAGGCACACTCCAGAGTGGAATTCCTTTCGACCTTAAGATCGCCAGTCTTGGCAAGGACGGGCAGATCATCGAACATGTGAGAAATATTGCTGATGGCATACTGGAAAAAGATCCGATGCTTAAAAATGAGGAGAATTTTGTCCTGCTATCCGAACTTGGAAGGCTGTTCAGCTTAAAGCAATCGTGGAGCAACATCAGTTAATTAGAATGGTTATAAATAATTTTACTGAAATTAAAACCTGATAAAAAACAGTTCTAATAAACTAAGCTTTGATAAATTTGACCTCTTCAAACCGGGCTGATGTTCAGATGAAAGAATCAGTTTTAAAAGACAAGATACAGCATGACGGGACGGTTAAGGAAGTTGGCGTCGATTCGGTTGTTGTCAGCATAGTCTCCTGCGCTGCATGTGCAGGCTGCCATGTCCGGAGTAAGTGCGGAATGACTGAAAATGAGGAAAAAATAATCGATATAAAGGGAAGGTACGATGTATCTCCGGGCGACAAGGTAACTGTTCTTATGGAGGAATCAGCTGGAATGAGAGCAGTAGTACTAAGTTACCTGGTACCTTTTCTCATAGTAACCGGAGGCCTTTTAATCTTTCAATCATTATCCATCAATGAACTCACAGCAGGATTGATATCAATTGCCCTTCTGGTTCCCTGGTTTCTGATCCTTTACCTGTTCCGGCATAAGATTGACCGGAGTTTCACCTTTACATTAAAAACATAATATTGATGAGTCCGACAATTCTAATAACTATAATCAGCCTGAGCCTGCTGGCATTTCTGGCGGCTGTCATCCTCTATTTTGTTGCGCAGAAATTCAAGGTATATGAGGATCCAAGGATTGATGAAGTTCAGGCTCTTCTGCCGGCGGCCAACTGCGGCGGTTGCGGTTTTGCCGGATGCAGGAACCTTGCCGAGGCTATTGTAAAATCCGACAGCTTCGAAGGTCTTTACTGTCCGGTCGGAGGTGCTTCGGTAATGGGGGACATTGCGGGCATTCTTGGCAGAACAGCTCCGGTTTCTGATCCGACAGTTGCAGTCCTGAAATGCAACGGATCGCCTGAATACCGTCCGAGAACCTCCGTTTACAATGGAGCATCAGACTGCAGGATAGTACAAAACCTTTATATCGGAGAGACTGACTGCAGCTACGGGTGCCTCGGATACGGAGATTGCGAGAGGGCATGCACCTTCGATGCGCTGTACATCAATCCTGTTTCGTTGCTGCCGGAGATTTCGGATGAAAAATGCACTTCCTGCGGCGCATGTGTCAAAGCATGTCCAAGAAACCTTATCGAATTACGCAAAAAGGCAAAAAAAGACAGAAAAATATATGTGGCATGCTCCAATTGTGACAAGGGAGGACCTGCAAGAAGAGCCTGCAGGGTAGCATGCATAGGGTGTGGCAAATGCCAGAAGGTTTGTGCGTTTAATGCTATTACCATTGAGAACAATCTGGCATACATCGACGCAACCTTATGTACATTTTGCAGAAAATGTGCCGGGGAGTGCCCCACTAATGCAATAATTGAGGTTAACTTCCCTCCGAGAAAACCAAAGGTTGAACCAGAGGTTGAAGTGGTAAAAGCCTAGTAATGAAAACTAAAACTGAATAATGGTGCTCAAAACATTCCCAACAGGAGGTGTTCATCCGCCCGAGAACAAGCTTACAGCCGGTATTCCGATTGAATATCTTATGATTCCCGGGAAAGTCGTCATTCCTTTGTCACAGCACATTGGCGCACCTGCCAATCCTGTTGTTGCAAAGGGCGACACGGTAAAAACCGGCCAGCTTATAGCAGAAGGAAAAGGGTTCGTATCGGCCAATGTTCATTCTTCGGTTTCAGGCAAAGTAAGCAAGATAGATACTGCTTCCGACAGTTCCGGATTGAAGCAGACTGCCGTATTCATCGATGTGGAAGGCGATGAGTGGATTGACACCATCGACCGGAGCACAGATATTGTCCGGGACATAAAGTTGTCTCCGGAAGAGATAATAAAAAAGTGCTTTGAATCGGGAATAGTCGGGATGGGCGGTGCCACTTTCCCCACGCACATCAAACTTAACGTTCCTTCGGGAAAGAAATGCGATATACTTATAATTAATGGAGTGGAATGCGAACCTTATCTTACTTCCGACCACAGGTTGATGCTTGAGAAGGGAGAAGAGGTAATAGTTGGCATCACCATCCTGATGAAAGCACTGAAAGTTGAAAAGGCTATGATCGGCATAGAGAACAATAAGCCGGATGCAATCGCCCGCATGACTGCCCTAACCTCATCATTCAAGGGTATAACCGTTCACCCGCTTAAGGTAAAATATCCGCAGGGTGCAGAAAAACAACTTATTAAAGCTCTGATCAACAGAGAGGTTCCGTCGGGCAGACTGCCTATCGATGTAGGAGCAGTAGTCCATAATGCAGGGACGGCATTTGCAGTATATGAAGCGGTTCAGAAAAACAAGCCTCTAATAGAAAGGGTTGTCACTGTTACGGGGAAATCGGTATCAAAGCCCGGAAACTACATGGTTCGGATAGGGACTCCCCTTTCCGGAGTTCTTGAAGCAGTTGGCGGAATTCCAGTCGACACAGGCAAAATAATAAATGGCGGACCAATGATGGGCAAGGCTGTGAGCAATACTGATGCCCCTGTTGTGAAGGGAATGTCGGGAATAATTCTCGTAACTGCCTCTGAGGCCCAGAGGAAAGAAATCAATCCGTGCATAAGGTGTGCCAGGTGTGTTTCAGTATGTCCGATTCACCTGGAGCCCTACCTGCTGATGACACTTGCGGAGAAAAATATGTTTGAACGCGCCGAAAAAGAAAGAATAACGGATTGTATGGAGTGCGGCTCCTGCAGTTTTACCTGTCCGGCCAGCAGGCCTCTTCTTGACTACATCAGGCTCGGCAAGTCAACTGTGATACGAATGGCCCGCCAGAAAGTATTGAAATAAACAGAATTTATCTGACCTATGACTAATCTGCTGAATATAGCCCCGTCGCCACATGCGCACGGAAAGGAATCAACCCGAAAGCTGATGACCGACGTAGTAATTGCTCTGGTACCAGCGTTCATTGTCTCAGTTTTTTATTTTGGCATAGGGGCAGTAATTGTAACAGCTACATCCATTATTTCATGCCTGCTGTTCGAATATCTGATTCAGAGGTTCATACTTAAAAAACCAGTCTCCATTACCGACGGTTCAGCCCTCGTGACAGGTATACTCCTTGCCTTTAACCTTCCTTCAAATATTCCGGTACTCATAATTGTTATTGGGAGCTTTGTTTCAATAGCAATTGCCAAGATGACCTTCGGTGGGCTGGGGAACAATCCTTTCAACCCCGCACTTGTCGGAAGAGTATTTATGCTTATATCGTTCCCTGTACAGATGACAACCTGGCCGGTACCAAAGGGTCTTGAAACGGGTTATCTGGATGCAGTAACAGGAGCCACACCGCTTGCAATATTAAAGGGAGGGCTTGACAGTGGTCAATCGTTTTCTGAAATCATGGGCCAGCTGCCTTCCCCTTCACAGATGTTCCTGGGAAACATCGGAGGATCGATGGGAGAGGTTGCTGCAGCAGCATTGCTTATCGGATTAGTCTGGCTTCTGCTACGGAAAGTGATTACATGGCATATTCCCGCTGCCGTTGTCGGAAGCATTGCCATATTTACAGGAATCCTGTGGCTGGTAAATCCTGAAAAAAATGCTGATCCAATGTTCCATATCCTTGCCGGAGGTGTTCTTCTGGGAGCCATTTATATGGCCACGGACTATGTCACATCGCCAATGGTGCCAAAAGCGATGCTTATTTACGGATGCGGGATCGGGATAATCACGGTGGTAATACGTGTCTACGGAGCTTATCCCGAGGGTGTCTCTTTTGCGATACTTATCATGAATGCATTTGTCCCTTTAATGAATGCTTATATTAAACCCAGCCGGTTTGGGGAGGAGGTTAAAAATGGCTAAAACTGAATCAACTTTCAGGAACATGGCGGTTTCGCTGACGCTTATCGCGATGGTTTCATCAGCGCTGCTGGGGTTTGTTTATGAAGTGACAAAGGAACCCATTGCACTGTCGAATCTCAATAAAAAGATCAATGCCATAAAGCAGGTTGTACCTGGCTTCACAAATAATCCCAACGATGAAATGTTCCTTCTTCCCACCGGTGAAGGAGACAGTCTGGAGGTTTATCCAGCAAAAAAAGACGATGAAGTTATAGGTTATGCAGTAAATACTTATACAAAGAGTGGATTTAGCGGAAATATAACCCTTATGGCCGGATTCAAACCCGACGGGACAATAATAAATTTAATGGTCCTGGAGCATAAGGAGACTCCGGGACTTGGGACCAAGATGACCGAACCTGAATTCAAGGATCAGTTCATTGATAAGAACCCTGCGGAATTCGGGCTGACAGTAAAAAAGGACGGAGGTCCTGTTGATGCCATAACAGCAGCCACAATCAGCTCAAGGGCCTTTTGCGATGCAGTTCAGAGGGCTTATAACACGCTTCATAAAGGAGGAATAAAATGAATCAGATTGCAAACTTTACAAAAGGCCTGTTAAAGGAGAATCCCCTCCTGGTAATGGTACTGGGTACCTGTCCTGCCCTGGCAACTACATCTTCTTCCCTGAACGGACTGGGAATGGGACTTGCAACAACATTTGTACTGGTATGTTCGAATGTTGTTATTGCGTTGATGTCGAAGTTGATCCCCGACAAGGTCAGAATACCTGCCTTTATTGTGGTTATAGCCTCATTTGTCACGGTGGTTGACCTGGTAATGCAGGCTTATGTGCAGGACCTCTACCTTACCCTTGGTATCTTCATCCCCCTGATAGTGGTAAACTGTATTGTTCTTGGACGTGCCGAAGCTTTTGCAAGCAAGAACTCAGTATGGTCTTCATTTATCGACGGGCTTGGAATGGGACTGGGATTCACCCTTGCGCTGGGAATTCTGGGTGCCTGCCGTGAAATCCTCGGAAGCGGGGCGATTTTCGGTCACAAGTTCATTCAGGGTGATGGAATCCTGGTTTTCATACTTGCTCCCGGAGCCTTCATTGCTCTTGGATACCTTATAGCTCTTGTAAATAAGATCAAACAGAATTAATCTGACAACCAATGGAATACATTCTTATAATAATCTCCGCGCTCCTTGTAAACAACATCGTTCTGGCCCAGTTTCTCGGTGTGTGCCCTTTCCTTGGAGTATCGACAAAGGTGAACACATCTCTGGGCATGTCGGCTGCAGTAACTTTCGTAATGGTACTGGCCACTATTGTCACATACCTCATACAGGTTTATGTTCTCGAGAAACTTGGCATTGCCTTCATGCAAACCATTACCT
Organism: uncultured Bacteroidales bacterium; assembly: GCA_963840965.1. Taxonomy (GTDB): domain Bacteria; phylum Bacteroidota; class Bacteroidia; order Bacteroidales; family VadinHA17; genus LD21. The sequence goes on from CAWJAW010000006.1 coordinate 650,361, forward strand.
TCATACTCGTGATTGCATCACTTGTTCAGTTGGTGGAAATCGTTCTCAAGAAGATCAGCAGGCCCCTGTATCAGGCTCTCGGGATTTTCCTGCCACTAATCACAACAAATTGTGCTGTTCTCGGAGTGGCAATCCTGGTAATAAAGAAAGATTATAATCTGATCGAAGGAGTAGTTTACTCAGCAGCTACCGCGCTTGGTTTCGGACTGGCCTTAATCATTCTCGCAGGCTTAAGGGAGCAATTTGAACTGGTAGATATCCCCAAAGGGATGAAAGGTGTTCCGATCTCATTGGTTGCAGCAGGTATTCTTGCCCTGGCATTCATGGGATTTACAGGAATCGTTTAGTCACGAAAGGAAAATTGAATGCTCATATCTGAATATTACAACATACTTGGCATCCCGATGAATTCATCGCTTGAAGACATCAGGAAAGCTTACAGAAAGAAAGCGAGGTTGTATCATCCCGACATAAACCAGACTCCGGGGGCAAAGGAAAAATTTATTGAAGCTACCGAGGCTTATGATTTCCTTGTATCAAATTATGGGAAGGGACAACTTGATGATCAGGACTATTTCAGGGTAGTGGAGGAGTGGAGAAAATACAGACAGGACCGATCGCGCCAGCGTGCCCAATACTACGCCAGAAGCTCATTCAATCAATTTAAAAACAGCAAGTATTACAAATCAACCAGGATATTCAATATAACTTCGGCTGTTTTTGCCTTTGCAGTTTCACTTACTATTTTCTTTTTTGCAATTCTGGGATACGTCCTGAGGCTCAGGGATCCCATCCCCGGAACTGAAAAAACGACAATTTTCTCCTTCATAGTTCTTCTTATTTTAAGCCTTATACTCCTGACTGTCTCCGGTATCTATCTCAAGGCATATATTGATGCCAACCGTAAACAGAAAAGAAAAAAATAACCCGCCGGCACAATTTTTGATCATATTCTGTCACAAAACGTTACTCAGGATCGTTATATATAAACGGTTTCTTTTTTATGCGTGTGGCCCTGAGGAACCATACGAATTGGCAGTATTAATCAAAATCGATTGATTATGAAGACGAAAATCAGAATCACATCTCAGACCTTCCTCCTAATAATAATGCTGTTTTTGCTGTCGTGCAGCAAGAAAGAGTATGCTCCGGTCACTGATCCCGTTCCCATTGACCTGACGGAAGCTCAGGCCATAATTATAGAATCAGGCAATGAATTCGCATTCGACATCTTCGGTAAGGTTATTGAAAATGCTGAACCCGATCAGAATGTAATGATCTCTCCCCTGAGTATATCATATGCACTTTCAATGACAATTAACGGAGCGGCAGGTGAAACCAGGGATGCGATGAAGGAAGCTCTCAGGATCAACGGTATTGACACGGAAACGCTTAATAAATCGTACAATGCTCTTACAAACGCACTGCTCACGATCGACAGGAGGGTACTTATATCAATTGCCAACTCGGTGTGGACAGAAGATGATTTCGAAGTAAAAAAGGCTTTCATCGATGTGCTTACAAGTTACTATGATGCCGAGTCGAAGGCATTTGACATTGGGGATCCGTCAGCCCCCGGTCTTATGAATAAATGGATCGAAGATAAAACCAACGGATTGATCAGGGATATGATAAGTCAATTGCCGGATAATACGGTAATGCTACTGATCAATGCAATCTACTTCAAGGGACAATGGAAACTTCAGTTTGACGAATCCTTAACCGTAGATGAAGCTTTCTTCCTTACCCTAAACTCACAGGTGACGGTGCCTATGATGAAGCAAAAGAAAGAATTTAAGGTATATGAAGGAAACGGTTTCAAAATTGCTGAATTTCAATACGGGCAGGGCAACTATGTAATGGATGTCATTCTGCCCGATGATAAGGAAGGATTGAACAGCACATTTGCTCTCATTAATAGCCCGGATTATGAGCTGTGGGTTAATCAGATGGCCGAACATGAGATTGAAGTATCCTTTCCGAGGTTCAAATACGGATTCAAGAGAACCCTAAAGGACATACTCTCGGATATGGGAATGGGAATAGCGTTCACTGACAAAGCCGATTTTTCAAACATTTCAGAACAGTTTGATCTTCTCCTGAATGATGTTGCACATCAGACCTTCATCGAGACAAATGAGGAAGGAACTGAAGCTGCAGCAGCAACTGTGGTAACAGTTGGAACGACATCAATACCTCCTCCCCCGCTTGAATTCAGGATGGATCATCCGTTTTTGTATATCATCAGGGAAACCTCAACCAATTCAATATTATTCATGGGAAGGGTAAGTGATCCCTCCTTGAATTGAATTCGCGCCAGAACAAGGCGACAATGACAGCCTTTAAATCAAGCTGTTCTTATGAAATTGAAAGGCATATGGAGGACGGATGAAAAATACTCGCCTCTTTCATAAATATCCTCGTCTCCCTCTTCATAGTACCAGTTTACTATGAATTTCTTGTTCTTCAGCCTGACACGGGAGATTTTCTGAAAGAGTTGTATCATGAATTTGGCGCTTGCGCTGTTGAAGTATTCGAGGTTCATATCGACACATGTAACATCTGCAGGATCAAGGATATAGCCATTAATCCAATCTTCAACAGGCTTGAAGAAATCCAGGGTATTTTCATGAATCGACCGGCCCTTGATCCTTATCATCCCTCCCGGACTTAACAGTATCTCAGGTGAACTTTTTGTAGCCTCTATCCTCAACTCATTCATGCTGAATTAACGGGAACATTAACGCCATATTGTAAAGCATTCCTGACAATGCAGCCAAAAATGAAATCAACTTATGGCCTAACTAGCCTGCGGGGCAACATCCTGACCTGCGAATTCTCCTCTTAGATATTTATAATATCCTGTAATTCCGATCATCGCGGCATTATCGGTTGTGTAGGAAAACGGAGGAATAAAAAGGTTCCACTCCCTTCTGGATGCTTCCCTGGCAAGGCCGTTTCTAAGGCCGGAATTAGCTGATACTCCTCCTGCAATGCCAATCTCCCTTATTCCTGTCAGTTGAGAGGCTTTCACAAGTTTTGAAATGAGAATGCTCACAATAGTTTCCTGGAGAGAGGCACACAAATCGGCTTTGTTTTTCTCGATGAACTGCTGATCCTCTTTAAGCCTGTCGCGTAAAAAATAAAGAAAGCTTGTTTTAAGTCCGCTGAAGCTGAAATCGAGGTCCTTTACTCTGGGTTTTGCAAAAACGAATGCCTTTTTATTGCCTTGAGCTGCAAGCTTATCAATCATGGGACCAGCCGGATACGGAAGGTCCATGAGTTTCCCGCATTTATCGAAGGCTTCACCTGCAGCGTCGTCAATGGTGTTTCCGATTATTTCCATTTCGAGATGGTTCTTCATCACAATCAGCCTTGTATGTCCGCCAGATACGAGAAGGCAAAGGAAAGGAAAGTCAGGCAGCCTGTTCTTACCGTCCTTCGCCAGGATGAAATGCACAAGCACATGAGCCTTAAGATGATTCACTTCGATGAGAGGAATATTCCTTGCAAGCGCAAATCCTTTTGCGAAGGAAGTGCCTACAAGCAAAGAGCCAAGCAAACCGGGTCCCTGGGTAAAGGCAACCGCATCAATTTCAGCAGGATCTGCTTCAGCCTTTTTAAGTGCCTGATCCACAACTGGCACAATATTTGCCTGATGAGCCCTGGAAGCAAGCTCGGGAACAACGCCCCCGTATGCAATGTGTATTTCCTGACCTGCTATAAGGTTTGAGAGTATATAACCGTCCCTTATGACAGCCGCAGAGGTATCATCGCAGGATGATTCTATCGCCAGTATTGTAACCGCCATGCTTCCTTTGATTTTCCGGATATTTTAGGTTATTTTGAAACCCGAACGTTCAGGCATTTTAATGCTCAAAAGTATTAAAAAATCATTTAAGTATCTTATGATACTGTTTGGCATCCTCCTTTTGGTGCCGACCCTGGCTTCCATTGTTCTTCGTATACCTGAGGTCCAGACGTTCATGGTGAACAGGATAACCGGTCATTTTTCGGAAAAAATAAAATCGACTATCTCGGTTGGCAGGGTTGAATACACTTTCTTTAATAAACTGGTTTTAGGTGATCTTCTTATCAAAGACCAGAACAACGATACAATGCTCTACTCACAAAGGATATCGGCCGGCATTCTCAGGCTCGACTTTGCAGGAAATAATATCAGGCTTGGCCGTGTGGATATCGATCAGCCCGTAATTGCATTGATAACCGACACAACGGGTTTGATGAATCTCACATGGTATCTCAACATGCTTAAAACACCGGATGATACAGTCAAAAAAGGAGAAACAAGATTTTCTGTTAATAAAATAACAATAAAAGACGGGAGATTTGCCCTTCTCAACAGGACCCGGCAGCCCGGTAAATCCCTTACCGATTTCAACAATCTGCGTCTGACACGGATCAACGGCGATGCTGAGGATTTCAGGATCCGAGGCGATTCGACCGTGCTTGAAATCAACGATATCCGGTTTGGGGAATCGAAAGGATTTCTCGTAAGAAGCATGAACAGCAACCTGACATTTGCCGGGAAGAATATATTATTCAGGGATCTCTTCCTTTATCTCGACAGTTCCATAATAAATGCAAATCATCTGATCCTTTCGGGAGATGAAACGGATGGATTCGGAAACTTCACTGAAAAGGTAAGGTTCGACATCAGCCTGGATAAATCTCTCATAAGCGCCTCGGATCTGAGATACTTTCTTCCGGAAGCCGGAGGCCTTAAGGAGTCAGTTGAATTATCGGGAAGAATAACCGGAACTGTGTCTGATATAAACGGAAGAAAAATAACGGCAGCATTCAGGGATTATACAAAGCTCGAATGCGACTTTGACATGTCGGGTCTGCCTGATCTCAAGAACACCTTCATGCACATAAGCATAGGCAACCTCAGTACCAATGCCCCGGATATGGAAATGATACGAAGGAATGGCAAAGCGCTGAACCTGCCGCATGTCATTGGAAAACTTGGCAACATTTCATTTGCAGGTAGTTTCACCGGCTTTGCTACCGATTTTGTCACCTATGGCAAAATTGGAACAGATGCCGGGTCGTTGAAAACAGACATCTCATTCAGACCTGAGGGCAAGGGAAATTTCAGAATCAGGGGTCTGGTAAAGGGCGAAAATGTAGATCTGGGCCTTCTTACTGACAATAAGGAAATGCTGGGCAAGCTGACCATGGAAACAGACATTGACGGTTATGCAACTTCTACAACAAATATTTCCGGTAAACTTACTGGCAGAATAGACAGTGTTGAGGTCAACAAATATGTTTACAGGAATGTTACCCTCAACGGAATCTTCACTGAAAAGACCTGGGACGGAAGCATAAAAATATCCGACCGGAACATAAGGATGGACATGCTGGGAATGCTCGACTTCAGAAACGAGTTGCCCGAATTTGATTTAACCCTCAATCTTACCGAATCGAATCTTTACAAGCTGAATTTTGACAAAAGCGACACCACGGCGGGCCTCTCCATGCTGGCAACAGCAAATTTCAGGGGAAACAACATTGACAATTTATTCGGAGAAATAAGACTTCTTAATTCAACAATAAAGAAATACGGCAATAAACTTGATTTGTACGATTTTACCCTGAAAGCGTTTAATGAAGGGGGCAAGCCTGCCCTTTCAGTAAGGACCGATTTTGTTGATGCCGATCTGAGGGGTTACTATAAGTTCGGTGAAATAGGACTGGCTCTGAAATCAGCCCTTGCCACCCTTCTGCCTTCAAAATTCAGTATCCCTGAGCTTTCGGGAGGACTTTCCGCAAATGAATTCACCTATACCGTAAGATTCAGGAACACTGACAAACTAAATAATTTCTTCAAAACAGGCCTGCTTCTTTCAGAAAAGAGCACCCTTAGCGGTTCATTTTACAGGGACAGCCTGATAAGCGTGTCTGCAGATTCAAGGAAGCTTGTTTTCAAGAACAACACCTTCAGCAATTTTTCACTAAAAGCGCTCTATTCTGAATCGGAATTCATGGCCGACCTGAGGAGTACGTCGCTGCTGGTACTGGGAAGAGCCGATCTGAAGGAATTCCGGGCAGGTTTAACTGCAGGATCAGACAAACTCAATTTCGACCTCGACTGGAACGACAGGATAGGCAAAATCAGCAAGGGGGCATTTATCTCAAAGGGATCGTTCATTCCCAGGGATGACGGCAGAACCGGATCTCTTCTCCGGATCGACATTGACTCAACGGATGTTATCACTAAGAATAAAACATGGACCGTAAGAAAGTCATCCATAATCGTTGATTCAGCATCAACAAAAATCAACCGTTTCGTAGTATCAAGCGGAGTCCATTCCTATATTGCCGACGGGTCTGTGTCCGGGAATCAGAATGACACCTTGAGACTGTTATTTAACGGGATTGACCTGAGCCCTCTCAACAGTCCGGCAAAACCGGATGAAAATTACAGCAAGGCCTCCCTCCCTCTGGACATCAGGGGGATTGTTGACGGAAATATTGTGATCTCAAGTGCATTGAAAAATCCTCTCATCCAGAGCGACCTCAGGATTGACGGATTTTCAATACTTAGCGGCGATTATGGAGATGTATCTGTTATTTCCCAGTGGAATTCGCTGAAAAAAGTTGCTGATCTGAGTGCGAGAAACAATCTCAATGGCCTCAGAAACTTTGATTTATCGGGCTTTTACGATCCGGGGATCAAGCAATTCCGGATTGACGGAATCGCTTCAAACCTGCCGGTTCATGCACTCAATCCGCTTCTCAGCTTTTTTGCCTCCGACATAAAGGGTACGGTCTCAGGCAGAATAAAGGTCACCGGGGCTCCGGGCGAACTGGTCCTCACAGGTTCTCTTATGCCTGAAAACACATCGCTCAGGATCGATTATCTCCAGACACATTATTCAATCAATGATTCAATTCGGTTCGACAGGCAGGGGATCAGGTTCAGGAATACGGGGATAACGGATGAAGAAGGGAACAGCGCCCTGCTCACCGGTGCTATCTACCATAAATCATTCAAGGATTTCAGTGTTGATCTTACCATCAATATGGAAAAGAACGACTGCCTTGTTCTCAACACCAGGCAGGGCGACAACGAGCTATTCTATGGAACCGCATACGTCTCAGGCGTTACCACAATAAAGAGTGGCCCCAACTCTCTTTCTTTTGATATCTCAGCTAAAACTGGAAGCGGGACAAGCTTCTTTATACCACTCAATTCCGGCATGTCAGTTTCTGAATCTTCCTTCGTCACCTTCATTAATCATGACTCCGCAATGATGGCGAAAGAAAAAGACCTTAAAGCCACCACGACAACTTCGACAGGATCGTCGCTTGAGCTTAATTTTGACCTTGATGTCACGCCCGATGCTGAGGTACAGCTGCTTATTGATCCCAAAGCAGGTGACGTGATAAGGGGGAACGGTTCAGGCAAGCTCAATATCAGTCTAAACAGGAACGGAGAATTCAAAATCTTCGGGGATTACACTATAGAGGAAGGCGATTATCTTTTCACACTCAAGAACATCCTCAACAAGAAGTTTGAAGTTGAAAAGGGAGGTAAAATAAATTTCAACGGAAATATAGAAAGCGCAGAGATCGACCTCACTGCAAAATACAGGAATATAAAGACATCACTCTCCCCTATCCTGTTTCCTATTCTGCAGGATCCCAAATATGAAGCCAGGATACCGGTTGAGCCCCAGCTGAATCTCTCCGGGAATCTGTTCAATCCTGTTGTCGGATTCAACATCTATCTTCCCAACGCTGACGAGGAGACAAGAACATACCTCCGTAATGCCATAACTACTGAGGAGGAAAAGAGTAAACAGTTCATCTATCTTCTTGTGATGAACAGTTTTTATGCCGATCCCTCCTACCGGGCATCATCGGGAGTTACCGGAACGGGAACATCGGCAATGGCAGTCACAACAACCGAGATGCTTTCTAACCAACTGAGCAACTGGTTGTCGCAGATAAGCAACGATTTTGATGTAGGGTTCCTTTATACACCCGGGACTAAGGACTTAAGTTCACAACAGCTCCAGGTGGCACTGTCGACTCAGTTGCTCAATGACAAGGTCACAATAAACGGAAATTTTGATGTAACCGGAACCGAGACCGAAGAGACACCTCTGATCGGAGATTTCGATATTGAATACAGGTTAACAGAGAAACTTAGGTTCAAGGTTTTCAACAGATATAACAACCCCTACACCGGAAAGGGAGCACCCTATACCCAGGGCCTGGGATTCTCGCTAAGGCAGGATTTCAACAAGCTGTCAGACATCTTTAAGAAAAAGCCTCCGTCAGAATTCAGGAAAGAAGAAGAGGTGACAGTGGAAGAATGAGAGTTGATAAATATTATGATAATGTTATTAACACACAATAATAGACTGGGCCGGTTCAACGTTTTTAAATAAATTCGACCGTCAAAAAATTACAGAAAAAAGATAATTAATTCATTTATAATAAATTAATAACAGGGGAAAATATGGGATTTCTACAATTGCTTATGCAGGAGGGACAGGAAACAGCTGTTACGGCTGCTGAAACGCTGACACTGCTGGATTTTGCGATCAAGGGCGGATGGGTTATGATACCGATCTTCATCTTGTTTCTGATTGCCACCTACATTTTCATTGAAAGGTTCTATGTTATCAAAAGGGCATCCAGACAGGACACCAATTTCATGAACAGGATAAAGGACTATATACATGACGGCAAGATAGATGCCGCAATGGCGCTTTGCAAATCGACCGATTCTCCGTCGGCCCGGATGATAGAGAAAGGAATAAGCAGGCTGGGAAGACCCCTCCATGATATTTCAACAGCTGTCGAGAATGTTGGCAAACTGGAAATATCAAAGCTCGAGAGAGGTTTCCCCACCCTGGCAACAATTGCAGGGGCTGAACCAATGCTCGGATTTCTTGGAACAGTGATTGGGATGGTTCAGTCATTTTACAGGATGGAACAGGCAGGCAGCAATATTGACGTTTCAATGATGTCGGGTGGTATTTACACAGCCCTAATAACAACAGCTTTCGGGCTTTTTGTAGGGATCCTTGGATATTTTGCCTACAACACACTGGTAGTCAGGACCGAAAAGGTAGTTTTCAGCCTTGAGGCCACGATGACTGAATTTCTGGACATTCTGAATGAACCTTTAAAAACAGGTCGTTGAAATGGCATTATCCCAAAGAAATAAAATCAGTATTAATTTCAGCTCGACAGGGATGACGGATGTTGTATTCAACCTTCTCATCTTTTTTATGCTTACGTCGACGCTGGTTCATCCTACCGCCCTCAAGCTTCTTTTGCCGAAAGGAAGCACACAAACCTCGGCAAAGCCACAGACAACTATTTCAATTACTGCTGATCAGAAATACTATCTCGAACAGCAGCCGGTAACCCTTGAGACTATGGAAGCTCTGCTGAGGGAAAAGCTGGGAGCAAATCCCGAGACATATATTTCGCTGCATGCGGATAAAAACGTACCTTTCGAAACGGTTGTAGCAGTACTTAACATTGCTCAGGCAAATAATTATAAACTGATAATTGCAACTTCACCAAAATAACAGCATAAGGAACATTCCCAGCGAGAGGAAGAAGGGAATCATCGGCACCTCATTGATAGCTCTGATTACGATGGTTCTTCTGGTCATTGTTGCCTTCAACGCTCCCGAACCGCCTGAAACGGAAGAAGGAATCCTGGTCAATTTCGGTTTGGATGAGACAGGTCTTGGAATGATAGAACCGTCTGCTCCTCCGGTCGAGACAGAGCCTTCAAGTCCTCCTCCGCAGGTAGCGCAAAACAATCAGACCGAAGAAGCCATACTCACCCAGGATACAGAGGAGGCTCCCGAGGTAAAGAAAGTGGATCCCGAAGTTGAAAGAAAGAGACTCGAAAAGATTGAAGCTGACAGAAAAATCAGGGAGCAGATTGAAGCTGAGAGGAAAAGGAAGGAAGCCGAAGAAGCTGAGAGAAAAAGGATTGAGGCTGAACAGAAAAGAGCAGCCGATATCAAAAATAAAACCCGTGACGCACTGGCCGGCTCAAAAAATGCAGGAACCACCTCCACAAGTGAAGGTGTGGCAGGCGGAACGGGAAACCAAGGTGTCCCGACAGGGTCGGTCGACTCCCAGAACAGAGGCGATGGAAGCGGGCTTGGCAATCAGGGAATTTCCTACTCACTCGTGGGAAGGGGAGTCCAGTCACTTCCAGTACCTGAATATAAGCTCCAGGAATCAGGTAAGGTAGTCGTAGAAGTCAGTGTTGACAGATCAGGCAAAGTGATTCAGGCAAATCCAGGAGCCAAAGGCTCCACAACTCTCAATGCTGATCTTCTGAGGGTTGCAAAAGAAGCGGCTCTTAAGTCCAGGTTCGAACCAAAAACTGATGCTCCGGCCGTTCAGAAGGGTACTATAACCTATAACTTTGTACTGAGATAATCCTCAAGGTAAATCTTTGTTACAATCTAAAGAGCGGAAACGGTTTCATCATGTCTTTCACCTTATCTCCCACTGTTTTCACTACTCCCTGATCATCAATATTAGAGAGAACATCATCCATAAGGTCGACTATGACTCCCATGTGTTCTTCCTTCAGCCCCCTGGTCGTAATAGCAGGGGTTCCGACCCTTAGTCCTGATGTGAGGAACGGTGATCTGGAATCGAAAGGCACCATGTTTTTGTTGACTGTGATATGTGACAGTACAAGAGTATTCTCAGCTTTTTTGCCAGAAATATCCGGGAATTTTGTCCGCAGGTCTATTAGCAGCAGGTGATTGTCTGTTCCGTTTGATATTACCTTATATCCTAAGGCCATAAATGCCTCAGCCATTACTGCGGCATTCTTCTTAACCTGTGCCTGGTATAATCCGAATTCAGGAAGAAGTGCCTCTCCGAATGCAACGGCTTTGGATGCAATTACATGTTCTAGCGGACCACCCTGAACTCCGGGAAAAACAGCTGAGTTCAACAGTGAGGACATCATCCTTACCTCACCCTTTGAAGTTGTAATTCCCCATGGATTAACAAAATCCTTACCCATCAGAATAATTCCGCCTCTGGGTCCCCTCAGCGTCTTATGTGTGGTTGACGTAACAATGTGAGCGTATTTCAGCGGGTTCTTTAGCAGGCCTGCTGCAATCAGTCCTGCGGGATGTGCCATATCCACAACCAGTATCGCGCCGACAGCATCTGCGATCTGTCTCATCCGCTCATAATCCCACTCGCGTGAATAGGCTGATGCGCCTCCTATTATCATTTTTGGTTTTTCTTTCAGGGCAAGCTCTTCCATCATATCATAATCGATCAGTCCGTCAGCTTCCTTTACACTGTAAGCTATCGGCCTGTACAGGATCCCTGATGAATTCACAGGAGATCCGTGCGAAAGATGGCCGCCGTGCGCCAGGTTTAATCCCATGAATGTATCTCCGGGCTTCATTACTGTAAAGAAAACGGCCATATTAGCCTGGGCGCCGGAATGGGGCTGAACATTTGCATATTCGGCACCGAAGAGTTGTTTCAGCCTGTCGATTGCAATCTGCTCGGTCTGATCTACTATCTCGCATCCTCCGTAATACCTGTACCCGGGGTAACCCTCTGCATATTTATTTGTCAGGACTGATCCCATGGAATCCAGCACCTGCTGGCTGACAAAGTTTTCCGAAGCAATCAGCTCGATTCCATTCAGCTGCCGCTGACGTTCTTTCTCGATAAGATCGAAGATCAATGTGTCTTTCATGATAAGTATATGATTTTTCAATAGTTTACGAACAGGTTTTTATATCAGGTCCGGGGCACACCGATTAAACGGGCATCCTCTCCCATTGACAAATATAATGCAAATAGGGTAAGCCTTAATGCATCCATAACTAATTTCATGCAAATGACAGGGGAAATCCGGGTTCTATTCCTCGGAAAACTGAACGAGCAAATCGCGATAGGCACCGAATATTCTGGATTTGGATACAAATCCCACATAATAACCCTTGTCGAGTACGGGCAGGTTCCAGGCATCTGTTTTTGTAAATGCCTCCATAACGGCTTCGACACTTTCGCCCAGGTCAAGGTATGTCGGAGGTATTGTCATCATATCCTTTACCTTTATCGTCTTATAGAGGTCGCTGTTGAACATAATCTCCCGTACATCATCAAGATGGACCACTCCCTGCAGAATATTATATTCATCGACCACAGGGAAAATATTTCTTGCCGATTTTGATATGGTTTTTACGAGTTCTCCGAGGGTATCAGATGCGCGAACGGTTGTCAGATCCCTTTCAATTTCTTTCTTCCAGTCCATCATTGTAAGAACTGCCTTGTCCTTGTCGTGGGTTATCAGTTCTCCCTTTTCAGCTAGCTGAACGTGATATATTGAGTGGCGTTCAAAGCCCTTTATTGTAATATATGCTGTGGTTGATGTAATGATAAGCGGAAGAAGCAGAGAATAGCCGCCTGTTATTTCCGCAATAAGGAAGATTGCGGTCAGTGGTGCATGCATAACTGCCGCCATTGTACCGGCCATCCCCACAAGAACAAAGCGGTTATCCGGAAGGTCCAGCAATGCGAACTTGTTCAGAAGGCTGGAAGTGAGAAAACCAGTCACCCCTCCCAGAAACAGTGTCGGGGCAAATATACCACCCACGCCTCCAGCACCAGTTGTGGAGCTGCTGGCGACCACCTTCAGCAGGATAAGGCAAAGGAAGAAAAGAGAAAATACCAGGTATCCGTTTCCAAGATGCGAAAACAGTGAACTCCGGAACAAGGATTCAGATTCTCCTTCGAGCAGAGCCATTATTGCATCATAACCCTCACCGTAGAAAGCAGGAAAGAGAAAGACAAGCATTCCAAGGACAAGTCCTCCTGCCAGCAATCTAACATATATATTGCGGATCTCCTTATACCTGGCCTCCAATAACAAAGTCAGTCTGGTAAAGTAGACAGAAACCATTCCTGTAATACCACCCAGAAGAAGGTACCAGGGTATGTTACGTATGTTGAAGGCCTCCGTTATCGTAAATGAGAGAAGGACATTGTCACCCATTAGGAAATAGGCCACTGTTGCCGCTGTGACCGAGGATATAAGAAGCGGAACTATCGACGACATTGTAAGATCAAGAAGGAGTACCTCAAGTGTGAAGACAATCCCTGCAATGGGAGCCTTGAATATTCCCGATACGGCGCCAGCTGCGCCGCAGCCAATCAGGAGAGTTACATATCTGTAATTCAGGCCAAAATATCTGCCAATGGTTGAACCGATCGACGAACCAGTAAGTACAATAGGGGCCTCTGCTCCAACTGATCCGCCGAAACCAATGGTGACCGTTGTTGCAAGAAGGGAGGTCCAGTTGTTATGGCTGCTGATCCTGCTTTTCTTTCTTGATATCGAATGAAGCACCCTGCTGACACCGTGCTCTATATTGTCCCTTACAATATATTTTACAAACAATACGGTCAGGAGTATACCGAGAACAGGGTAAATAAGATAAAGATAGCTTCCTGACTCAGGGGTTATTCCTTCGGTAAGTATCCTCCTTGTGTAATGAATGGAATTTTTCAGTACTGCAGCAGCAAGGGAGCTGAACAATCCTACAGCAAGGCTGAGAACATAAATAAGCCTCGACTGATCGATCTCGCTAAACTGTTTTGAAAACAGTTTCCTGAAAAACCTCATGTTCAACATAGCACCGCAAAGATAAAAACATTAATAAAGCGTCTTTGTTTTTTAACTAAGTTTGTCTTTTTCTAAATTTCCAGGCCATGGTAGATTTCAGTAGTTACAGACTGGATAACGGATTAAAGTTGTTGGTTCATGAGGACCGGTCAACACCCCTGGTCGCGATGAATATTCTTTATGATGCCGGCTCGAGGGATGAAGATCCCTCACTGACCGGCATGGCGCATCTTGTTGAACATCTGATGTATTGCGGCACCGGGAACATCCCGGAATATGATCTCCCGCTTCAGCTTGCAGGAGGAGAGAACAATGCATTCACCAACAACGACATAACCAACTATTACCTCACTCTTCCTTCCGGAAATATAGAGACGGCATTCTGGCTTGAGTCAGACAGGATGCTTGCTCCGGATTTTACCCCCAGTAAACTGGATGTTCAGAAAAGTGTTGTAATTGAAGAATTCAAGCAAAGGTATCTCAATCAGCCCTATGGTGACGCTATGCTCAGGCTGAGGCCACTGGCCTACACAACCCACCCTTACAGGTGGCCGACAATAGGAATTGATCCCTCGCACATAGAAAGAATAAGTCTTGAGGATGTTCAGTACTTCTTCAGCCGTCACTATAATCCTGGTAAGGCAATTTTAACCCTTACCGGCAATATTACTCCCGACAGGGCATACGATTTGGCGCTCAGATGGTTTGGCTCTATTCCCTCAGGCGAACAACCTGCCAGGAGCCTTCGCTCCGAACCTGTCCAGACCGAAGAAAGACGTATGACAGTTGAAAGGAATCTACCTGCCTCAGCTCTTTACAAAGCATGGCACATGGGACCACGCTCCGGCTCCGATTTCCATACGATGGATCTGATAACCGACCTGCTTGCAGGGGGTGAATCAGGTCGGCTTTACAACAGGCTCGTCAGGGACCTTAATTTTTTCAGCGAGATAAATGCGTATATAACCTCTGACCTGGATCCCGGACTTATGATCGTGACCGGGAAACTAATGAGGGGGGTTAATATCGAAAAAGCCGAAAAAGCTGTCATCCAGGTTATTGATGAACTTAAAGACAATGCTCCTCCTGATACTGAGGTAGACAAGGTTAAGAACAGATATGAATCATCATCCGTACTGTCGAATACAAGCATCCTGAACAAGGCACTCAATCTGTCGGTTTTTGAATTGCTGGGGGATGCATCCCGGATAAACAGGGAAGTGGAGACCTACCGGGCTGTTAGCCAACCAATGATAATGGATGCAGCAATCCGGTACCTTAATCCGGAGAATTGTTCCACTTTGTATTACATCGCCTCAAAAAGAAAAGGCAAATGAACAGTTTCCAGAGAATACAGCCCCAGGTGCATCCTTTTGACGCACAAATTGATATTCCATTAAAGTCGCTTACCTTGAGTAACGGGGTCCGCCTTTACATGATAGAGGCAGGTACAGAGGATGTTATCAGGATTGAGTGCGTCTTCAGAGCAGGAATGATAAAGGAACATCTGCCCCTCCTGGCCAGTTCAACCAATATGATGCTTACGGAGGGTTCCGAAAGGTATACATCGGAAGAGCTGAACGCTTTGCTCGACTACTATGGCATATTTTTCAACATGCAGGCAGAAAGGGACACAGCTGGTCTGACCGCTTATTTCCTCAGCAGATATTTCGACAAAGCTCTGGAACTGGTTGCAGAGGTTCTCTTCAGTCCGGTTTTCCCTGCAAAAGAGCTTGAAAAACTCATGAAGAAAAGACTAAACTGGTTCAGAATCAACAGGGAAAAAGTACAGAACATAGCCAGCGAAAGGTTCTTTGAATCCATTTTCGGCCCTGGTCATCCTTACGGCAGAATGGTCAGTGAACCTGATTTTAATGTTATGACTCCATCACTATTACGGGATTTCCATTCCCGCTTATACCGACCCGAAGAAATGGCAGTGATCGTTTCAGGCAAAATTCCCGGTTCTGCAATAGCCTCTCTGGAAAAACACTTCGGCGGACTCAGATCAGAAAAAATTCAAACCATTGAAACAGAAAGCATAATTGAAGGCTCCCCTGTAAAAAATGAACATATAAAGAAGAAGGGAGCGGTACAGACGGCGATAAGGATAGGAGCGGCGACAATAAACAAGCGACACCAGGATTACCCCGGGTTGAAGTTCCTCAATGTGATCCTGGGCGGTTATTTCGGATCACGCCTGATGAAGAATATAAGGGAAGAAAAAGGTTATACTTACGGGATTCACTCTATTGTCTCATCATTCGACAAATCGGGTTTCAGGATGATATCTACGGATGTCGGCAAGGAAAATGCAGGAAAAGCTATCGATGAGATATCAAAGGAAATAAACCTGCTCCTGACTACACCAGTTCCGGCTGAAGAGATTGAAGTAGTAAGCAACTATATGGCCGGAGAGCTTGTCAGATTGTTCGACGGACCAATGTCGATTGCAGAAAGCTTCAAATCAGCATGGGAATTCGGCCTTGATCTAAGCTATTTTTCTACAATAATGCATACCATCAGGACAATAACGCCCGAAGAATTGCTAAAACTCGCCAACACCTACTATACTACCGGGGAAATTTACAAGATCACGGCAGGCTGATGAATAAAAAGCTGACATACATACTAATAATATTAACATCCCTTTTTTCTGTGCCAGTAAAAGGGCAGCCCGACAAGGAACAACCTGCAACCCCTACCCTTTTGCTGGCATCCATAAATCAGGAGAACGGAAGAACAGAGTTATTGTGGACTCCAAACACTGAACCCGATCTTGCAGGCTTTGCTGTTTATAGTTTCAGGAACGGTGAAGGTTATATCATCGACTCCGTATTCAATCCTTCAGCAACTAGCTACTCGTTTCGGAATCCATTCTCGGACGAAAGGCCTGAATGTTACGTCGTTGCGGCATTTGATATCGCAAGGAACATAAGCCGGCTTTCAAATGAGTTGTGCACCATTCATGCCAAATCCAGCCCTGATCCTTGCAACAATCTTATTAAGATTACATGGAGCCAGTATTCATCCTATCCCTACGAGGTTTCAGGTTATGAGATCATGGCATCGGAAAACGGAAGTCCTTACTACCTTGCCGGACAGGCAGCAGGCCATGAAACCGAATTCAATATTGATGAATTGACTGATGGTGCAGTTTACGATTTTATAATAGAGGCTATTTTTGATAACGGACAAAGCTCTTCATCCAACCTTACCTCTGCTGTTGCCAGCCTTCCTGCTCCTCCGCAATGGATCAATGCCGATTATGCAACTGTGACGGATAACGGGGAGATAGACCTATCTTTCCACATCGATCCTGCATCGGATATTGACACATTCGCCCTTGAGAGAAGATCAGGATTTTCAGGACCGTTTCAGCAGATAGCCCAATTCACCGCAGGTGACGTTGAGTCGCTTGTCTATACCGACAGGTCAGTCAGCCCTGATGAAATTTATTTCTACCGGCTTTCTGCAGTCATATGCAAAAAGAATACAGCGACCTCCAATGTAGCGTCCAGCATTAAGCTGACCCTTACAAATACAGGCAACGAGATAATCCTGAAATGGAACAGTTACCGTCAGTGGCGCGGGTCTGTTTTGTCGTACTCCATTCTTGCCGATAAGGGAAACGGATATGAATTTGAAGCCGCAACAGCACCGGCAGATACTATTCTTTCGATCAGCATTCCGGAAATAATGCACGAACTGAAAAAAGAAGAGATATGTTTCAGGGTAAGAGCTACAGAAACAGGAAATCCATTCGGAATCGAAGGAGAAACTGTTTCCGGAATTGCATGCACTACAATTGAGGAAACAGTAACGGTTCCGAACATTTTCACTCCCGACGGCGACGGGATAAATGACCTCTTCAAGCCGGTAATGACCTTTACACCTTCAGAATACAGGCTGATAATCACAGACAGGCGGAGAAACACCCTTTTTGAGACCCGCGATTACGCCGAATCATGGGATGGAACGGCAGGAGGATCCCCCGTTCCTCAGGGAGTCGTAATCTGGCACCTTCGGATAACGACACTCCCCGGAAGGATTATTGACCGGACCGGCACGCTGACCATTGTCAGGAGATAACAGACAAGGCATTGCCTGAATATTGCAACAGACTTTAGCTTCCGGCCAGCCACAAATCATCTGGCAGTTTCAATTTAACTCAATAACGTTATCTTTGTATCTGGCAGAAAAGAACACAAATAGTTTTTATGGGCAGTAAGGATATATTTGACGAGGAGGACACAAAGCTTATTCAATCCGAATACGATTCCTTGATTAACAATATGGTAAGATGCAGGGAGCCAGGCGACCGTGAGCTGATTGAGAAGGCATTCAATATCTCCAACAAGGCTCACTGGAACCTTCGCCGTAAATCGGGCGAGCCTTACATTATCCACCCGATAGCTGTTGCAAAAATAGTTAACCAGGAAATCGGCCTTGGGGCCCGGTCAATTGCCACAGCCCTCCTTCACGATGCCGTGGAGGACACCGACTATACCCTGGAAGAAGTGAACAGGGATTTCGGACCAAAAATAGCCACGCTGATCGACGGTCTTACAAAAATTTCAAGCACTACCTACGACAAGGACAATTCTTCATCGCTTCAGGCAGAAAACTTTCGCAGAATGCTCCTGACACTGTCGGACGATCTGAGGGTAATTCTTATCAAGATAGCTGACCGGCTTCATAATATGAGGACCCTTGAGTCGATGCCCGAACATAAAAAGATGAAAGTAGCCGGCGAAACCATCTTCCTGTATGCCCCCCTTGCAAACAGGATAGGTTTGTACGCCATAAAAAGTGAATTGGAGGACCTCAGTTTCAAATACCGTCAGCCGGTGATATATGAGGAAATTTCCTCCAAGATGAAACTGGGAGAAAAAAAGTATTACGCCCTTATCAACAAATTCAGTCTCCCAATCATAAATAAACTCAATGAATCTGGCCTTAACTTCGAAATCAGCGGTCGTCCGAAATCTATTTTTTCGATCTGGACCAAAATGCAGTCGAAGAATGTGCCGTTTGAGGAAGTCTATGACGTACTAGCTGTCAGGATTGTTTTTGATCCGACGCCCGGGATACCTGAAAAGACAATCTGCTGGAACATCTATTCAGTGATCACTGATACGTACCTTCCAAAGCCCGACAGGCTCCGCGACTGGGTGAGCCGGCCGAAGCCAAATGGCTACGAGGCACTTCATGTAACCGTAATGGGTCCTGAAGGCCACTGGGTTGAGGTCCAGATAAGGAGCAGACGCATGGATGAAATAGCGGAGAGAGGTTTTGCCGCTCATTACAGGTATAAGGGAGACAACACACCCGAGACTGAACTCGATAAGTGGATCAAGAAAATAAGGTCGATGCTTGAAAACCCACTGGAGAATCCGATCGAATTCCTTGACGAGTTCAAGATGAACCTCTTTTCATCCGAAATTATGGTCTTTACTCCCAAAGGAACCCTTGTCAGCCTTCCAAAAGGGGCATCAGCCCTGGATTTTGCCTACGAAATCCATACCGAAATAGGTAACAAAGCCATTGGTGCCAAGATCAACCATAAACTGAATCCGATCAGCACAATACTTATGAGCGGCGACCAGGTGGAGATTATCACTTCCGACATTGCCAAGCCTGAAAGAGAATGGCTTTCGTACGTATCCACCTCAAAGGCCAAGGAAGGTATCAAGAGTGTGCTAAGGGCCGAATCGTCCAACAGGATCCAGAGAGGGATGGAAATCCTCGAGATGAAACTTGCCGAAATTGGAGCCACTCCAAACACCGAGATACTCAGAAAACTGATGCAGGAATATGATGTGCCGAATAAGGATGAACTTTATTCCGGAATAGAACTGGGAACAATAAACCCCGACAACCTGAAGAAGATTATCAGGAAGTCGCCTGCGAAGAATGTAATAAAATACTGGGAGCTTAAGCTCCTTGGATCAAAAAAGGACAAAAAGGAAGAAGGAGATGAGCCAATTACAGGCAGGATTGATCCTTCAGCCCCTTTCCTTCTGAGGGAAAATATCGAGAATGCAGGTCAGTCATACGAAATAGCAAAATGCTGCAACCCTATTCCTGGCGATGAAGTTGTCGGATACCATTCACCACAAGGATCGATAGTGATTCATAAACCCAAGTGCCCTGTAGCAATCAGGATAATGTCAAACGAGGGTAACAGGATTCTGCCGGTCAGATGGGCAATTCACAAACTGGTCTCATTTCTGGCACGGATCAAGATGACCGGCGTCGACAGGATCGGGCTGGTTAATGACCTGACGAATATTATTTCTTCAGAGCTGAAAGTTAATATGACCAATATCAATTTCAACGTCAGGGAAGGAATTTTCGAGGGAACGATCGACCTTTATGTTCATCACACCCAGGACCTGAACAACCTTATACTAAAATTGTCGAATGTAAAAGGGATTGACAGTATAACGCGTGTCGAGGATTTTTCCGAATAGCCACAAAATAATTATCATCACGCTGCTCCGGAAAGACCATAAAAAATGACAAGAAAAAACCGGTTCTTAAATGGCTGAAAATGATACCAGATCGACAGTAAAGCAGATTTTCACGGAATATCTGGAAAAGAAGGGACACAGAAAGACTCCCGAAAGATTTGCTATTCTTGATGAGATTTATTCCAGAACGGGGCACTTCGACGTCGAATCGCTTTACATTTTCATGAAGAACAAGAATTACCGAGTCAGCAGGGCCACACTATACAATACCATTGAATTGCTCCTCGACTGCAATCTTTTAATAAAACACCAGTTCGGTAAGAACATTGCACAGTATGAACGGGCCTACCAGTGTGGCCAGCACGACCATTTGATTGATATTGAAACTGGCAAAGTAATCGAGTTCTGCGATCCCAGAATTCAGGAGATCATCCGGACTGCATCCAGCATGCACGGGTTCACTCCCCAATATCATTCCCTTTACATTTACGGCAACCTGGACAAGCCCGTAAAAAAACAAAAAGGGGATTAATTTATCCCCTTTTTGTCGCAGACATTTGATTTTTAAAATGCGAAACCAACCGCCAGACCCACCCTGGTTTTAAAACCTTCAATTTTAGTTATATCTTCAGGCTCACCGCCCTGCTGAATATCAACGCTTCCGTCAGTGTAGTGGCTGCCGAAGAAGAAGTCGATAACGAATCCCTTCTTGAAAATCCATTGTCTTCCGAATGCAATACCGCCTCCGACTGCGGAGAATTTCCCCTCATCTTCACCTTCGTCTGATTTATATCCATACTGGCTATACCTCAGGTAAGGAGAGATATAGAAGCCGTCTATGGCATTATTCCTGATATAAAACTTAGCTTCAGGTGTGAGAATCAGTCCGGAGAACTTGACATCTCCAAGATTATAACTCATAAAGCCAACTCCCATCTGAGCAGAAGCCAGGTCGGACACCTCCCGTTCATAAAAGATGGAACCAGTTCCGACAATCAGTGCCAATGTATTAACTTTCAATACATTCTTTTCAGGTGCAACAATTACCTCATCCTGACCGAATGAGCTTAGTGTGAACGCTGAAAGCAGAAAAAGAACTACAATTTTTTTCATTTTACCAAGGCAATTAGTGAGTTTATTGATCATTTAAAGTAAAGAAGTATAACGTGAATTTCCCCTTCAGTTATCAACATAATATTATCAACGTAATCTCAGGCCGGATTATTTTGTAACTTCGACACTGTTTTATAAATCCTGAGGATTCATCATGAAGATTGATATACTACTTGGCCTTCAATGGGGTGATGAAGGTAAGGGAAAGATTGTGGATGCCCTGAGCCCTGATTATGACGTGGTTGCCCGTTTCCAGGGAGGGCCCAATGCCGGTCATTCTCTTGAATTCAATAATATCAAGCATGTCCTTCACCTTATTCCATCCGGGATATTTCATGCCGGCAAGCTTAACATAATAGGAAACGGAGTTGTACTCGATCCGGCAGTTTTCAAACAGGAAATTGAGGAACTGGGTATTCCCCTTGGAGAGTTGACCGGAAGGCTTGTCATTTCAACAAAGGCAAACCTTATCGTGCCCACTCACAGAGTACTCGATGCAGCTTATGAGCAAAAGAAGGGCAGGTTGAAGATAGGTTCAACACTTAAGGGTATCGGACCAGCATACACTGACAAGACGAGCCGTAACGGCCTCAGGGCCGGCGATATATTGCTGAATGACTTCATGCATATGTATAACGGGATTACTGCCAGTCATGTGACTCTGCTTAAGAACCTCGGCTATGATTTCGACATCAGTGAATATGAAAAGCTTTGGTTTGAAGGAATTGAACTTCTAAAAAAATTCAGGATTGAAAACACCGAATACCTTATCAATGAACTGTTTTCTGCTGGCAGAAAGGTGCTGGCCGAAGGTGCACAGGGAACGATGCTCGATCTTGATTTCGGATCATATCCGTTTGTCACTTCCTCAAACACCATTAGTGCAGGTGCGTGCACCGGACTCGGTGTCTCTCCAAAAAAAATAGGTGAAGTATTCGGGATCTTCAAGGCATATTGCACCAGGGTGGGCAGCGGACCCTTCCCGACCGAGCTGAACGACGAAACCGGGGAATTTTTGAGGAAAAAGGGAGCTGAATTCGGTGCAACCACAGGGAGGCCCAGAAGATGTGGCTGGCTCGACCTGCCTGCTCTCAAATATGCCATAATGATAAACGGCAACACCAGGCTATTCATGATGAAAGCCGATATCCTCTCGGGATTCAGTACAATAAAGGTTTGCACCTCCTATAAAATCGGAGGAAAAACCATCAATCAGGTGCCGTTTGATAATAATGCTGTGATTGAACCGGTTTATACTGAGGTGCCGGGCTGGGCGGAAGATATAACCGGAATAAGAAAATACAACGATCTGCCGGTTAATCTGAAGAATTATGTTGAATTCATTGAAAGACAGACGGGTGTACCAATAACCATTGTATCTGTGGGTCCCGACAGGAATTCTACAATTTTCAGGTAGCTTCCGGTTACCTCCTTACATAAAGCCAGGCATCGATCTCAACAGTATCATGGAACTGTTCAAGCCTCCTGACTGCTCTTGAATACTGTTCATGCGATTCTGCAACAACAAGATCAAATTTGCTATCGGTCATTCGGATTATCTGCGGATCATAACCCATCTTTCTGTACTCTTCAGTCCATGCCTGGGCATATTCCGGTGTTATAAAACTACCGACCACTATGTTGTATTTCTGACGGACTTCATATGCAGCCTTTTCCTGTTCGGCTCTTATAAGGCTGTCAAGCCTTGCTTCCTCAACGGCCCGTAGCCGGTTTTCAACCCTACGGATGGAATCAGCCACCCTGATACTATCCTGCTGGGCAAGCAGCAACTCAAGTGTTTTAGCCTTCTTTCCAAACAGTCCCCTTTCCTTTATTTTCTGGCAGGAGACAGGCAGAATGAGCAACATCGCCATAAAAACTATCACATAATGCTTCATAATTGAATTTTAAGAGGTTTTAATTTTGACACTAAACAACAAATCTCTTCTTTCAAAAGTACAAAATATTGAAAACCAATCCAAAGACTATAACTTTTTTACAAGTGCTCACACTATAATTGATATAAAAGGTTTTTGTATATTAGGCTCAGGAAATTCCACTCCCTAACATAGTAATTACAATGTAATTACATATTTAGTTTCATAAATATAATCTACTTGCCTGATGAAATCAATAATTCAGTTTTTCGAAGAGAGCGTTGAAAAGTATGAAAGCAATGTATATCTGTGGGAGAAGCCGCAGGATAAGTATGAGGGAACCACCTATGGTGAAACGAGGAAACAGGTATATGAGTTTGCCGCCGGTCTCATCACAATGGGTATCAAACCGGGTGACAGGCTGAGTATTATCTCCGAAGGCCGTAACAACTGGGTTATCGGTGAACTAGGGATTCTATATGCCGGTGCTGTCAACGTACCCCTCTCTGTCAAACTCAATCCTGAAGAGATCAAATTCCGGATAAATCATTCCGAATCACGAATGGTTCTGGCCTCTTCGATACAGGCTGCAAAGCTGAAAACGGTGGTCAAAGACTGCCATACCATTGAAAAGATAGTCCACCTCGACACCCAGGAGGAGTATGAAAAAAATGAAATACATTTCAATGAGATCAGGAAGGCAGGAAGGGAGTGGCTGGAGAACCCGGTTAACAAAGAAAAATTCAAGGAGATATATTCAGCTATCAAGCCATCCGATTTTGCCAATATCTGCTATACTTCGGGTACTACGGCCGATCCCAAAGGTATTATCCTTACCCATAGTAACTATGTGACCAACGTTTATCAGTCATACAGTCTGATGGACATTCCTTCATTCTACAAAACACTGCTTATCCTCCCGTGGGATCACTCATTCGGACACACTGCAGCTATTTACGCCTTCATGGGCAAGGGTGCCAGCGTGGCGTCGGTGAAAACCGGAAAGACACCCATGGAAACACTCAGAAACATGCCGGTCTGCCTCAAGGAGATAAAGCCCAACCTTCTAATGAGTGTTCCCGCAATTGCCAAGAATTTCAGAAAGAATATAGAAAAGGGTATCAAAGAGAAGGGCAAACTAACCGAGCTTCTTTTCAATCATGCAATGAAGATATCCTATTCATACAACAAGGAAGGATGGAATAAGGGGCGTGGTTTGCAGAAACTGAAGAAACCACTTATCGACCTTTATGACAAGATCCTGTTCCGAAAGATCCGTGAGAGTTTCGGCGGTGAGCTTGATTATTTCATAGGAGGAGGAGCCCTGCTCGAAATCGAACTACAGAGGTTTTTCTATGCTCTTGGGGTACCGATGTATCAGGGTTACGGATTAAGTGAAGCCTCTCCGGTCATTTCATCCAATTCAGCAGCCAGACACAAGCTGGGTTCTTCAGGTGCCCTTGTTAGCAATATGGAGCTCAGGATATGCGACGATGAAGGCCGGGAACTACCTGCCGGAGAAAAAGGCGAAATAGTTATCAGGGGCGGGAATGTTATGTACGGTTACTGGAAGAATGAGGCGGCCACGAAAGAAACGATAAAGGACGGCTGGCTATACACAGGCGACATGGGCTATATGACCACTGATGGTTTCCTTTATGTCCTCGGACGATTCAAGAGCCTGCTTATTGCTGACGACGGTGAGAAATTCAGTCCCGAGGGAATCGAGGAAGCCATGTCGGAACAATCGAAATATATCGATCAGTGTATGCTTTACAATAATCAGAAGCCATATTCCGTGGCTCTTGTTGTTCCTAACCAGCACGCACTCAAATTCTATCTCGAGGAAAAAAATCTGACTGCCGATTCGGATGAAGGGAGAAGGGCTGTTGCGACACTTCTCGAGAACGAGGTGAATGAGTATCGCACAAACGGGAAATATGGCCATATGTTTCCCCAGAGATGGCTTCCTGTTGCTATCGGCATACTCGATGAAGGATTCAATGAGGAAAACGGGCTGATGAACTCAACGATGAAAATCGTCAGGGGCAAGATCATGGACAGGTACCTGGAACTTATTGATTATCTTTACACTCCCGATGCCAAAGATGTTTGCAATGAGAGGAACCTGGAGGAGATCGAGAAGATGAAGCTGGGATAACAAACAATCCACTTCAGTTTTTCAGATTACAAGGCGGCTTTTAAAAGGAAGAAAGGTCATAAAATCGGCATGATGTACTATATATGCCTCTGTTGACCGTTTCACAAGATCGCCCTCGTGGGCATGCGCGGCAATTATATGACACACCTCGGCCGGCACATCGCATTCTTCAGCCAGTGACACCCCTGAAAATGGGTGACGCAAATATTGGCCATACCGGCCCTGAACTGCCTTCCCGTAAGCATCAAGTTCATATTCAAGAAGTTTTCCAACATCTGCAAGTATTGCTCCTGAAATCAGTACATCCATATTCACCCTCAGGTTATCGCCGAAAAACGAATTCATCTTCTCCCCGCTCTCCCTGGCAATATGGACCACGCACCGCTTATGCTCCATAAAAGTTACCTTCATATCGGGTCCGCACAGGAGTGTGAATGGAATATGGTCAAGATCCTCCGCATTCAGAACACTTTTCTGCAGAGCTGTTTCCCATGTCCTGGCTGTCTTCTCACGCAGCGATTCATCCTTAATCCATTCAAGTTCGGGCCATAGTTTCTTAACAATGTCGTTCATTACAAGCCTCCTTTTTACTTTAGTTTTGAGATTATGGAATCAGCCATTTCTATGGTCGATGCTGCACCGTTCCTCACCACATCCGGAGAACCGGTCATCTTCATCATGTCGTAGGTTCTTGTCTTTCCTTCTATAATTGTCTCAGCAACGGCCTTTCTGATTCTGTCGGCAGTGGCTTGTTCATCAAGATAGTCGAGCATCATGCATGCCGATTCGATCATCGCAATCGGATTGACTATAGGAATTTCGTAACCCGCATATTTCGGAGCCGATCCGTGAGTTGGCTCAAATACAGCAATCCCATCCTCAGAGAACTGGGCACTGCATGCAAAACCCAATCCGCCAATGAGTCCGGCAAATCCGTCCGATACTATGTCGCCAAACATGTTTCCCGCCACAATCACCCCGTAGTCCTCTGGATTTTTTGTCAGCCACATCATCTGTGCGTCAATATTTGTATTGAGGAGTTTAATCCCCGGGTAGAAATTCTTCTGGGTTTCCTTAGCCATCTTCCACATAAGGCCGGAGGTCTCCCTGATTACATTTGGTTTTTCACAGACGGTCACCGAATTGTATCCGCATTTTTGAGCGTGTTCAAAGGCTGCCGTCAGTATGCGTTGAGTGGCTTTTTTTGTGAAAATACGTGTTGAAATTGACAGCTCCTCAGGGGGCACGCTGCCATAATTGGCCCTGAATTTCGGGTGTGTTAAAAGGGCCTGATGAACCTGTACGGGAGGATTGGTCCACTCCACACCTGAGTATAAACCTTCGGTGTTCTGACGGAAGATCACTACATCAACAACAGGCTCCTCAATTGCTCCTCCTTTTCCCCTTCTTATAAAGTTCAGGGGATTTCCGGTGTACGATCTGCAGGGCCTGACGCAGATATCAAGATTGAATTTCTGCCTGAGTCCGACAATCGGACTTGAATACACCTTACCTTTATCCCGTAATGAGACATCGAGTTCAGCCTTTGCCTCTTCGTTGGGCTTAGAGGTGATGGCACCAAACAGTGCTATCCTGTGTTTGCCAATCAGGTCAAGGGTTCGCTGCGGGAGAGGATTGCCCTCGCTACACCAGAGATCCCAGCCAATGTCGCCGTGGATATAATCAGCTTCAAATCCTGATGCATCAAGGACTCTCAGAGCCTGCTTCATTACTATATTACCGATCCCGTCCCCGGGCAGGGTAACTATTGTTCGCTTTGCCATATGTAAACATTTTTTTTGCTTCGTAAATTTAACAAAAATTAAGTATATCAGCTTGTTATAATTCAGAGTTACTTACTTAACTATTATAAAAAAGAAGTACTTTTGTTTCATTAACGCTACATAAAAAGCATGAGTACATTATCTCATTTAAGTCCAGCGCCAATCTGGATCTATTTCGAGGAGATATGCAGGATACCGCGTTTAAGCAAAAATGAAGGTAAGATCAGAAAACATCTTCTCGATTTTGCAACGGAGCATAAACTCGAATCAAAGGAAGACTCTGTCGGTAATATTCTTATTACCAGACCAGCCTCACCGGGATACGAAGACCGGAAGTGCATTGTTCTGCAGAGCCACATGGACATGGTTGGTGAAAAAAATGCCGATTATCCTCACAACTGGCTTACCGATCCCATCATTCCCTATATAATTGATGGCCACGTTGCTGCCAAAGGGACGACTCTGGGCGCTGACGACGGCATAGGAATTGCATCTCAGCTTGCTATCCTCACTGACCTTACAATAGAAACAGGAAAAATCGAATGCCTTTTCACTGTTGATGAGGAATCCGGAATGACTGGAGCCATAGCACTGAAACCAGGCTTTTTTGAAGGAACAACGCTTATCAACCTCGATTCGGAGGACGAAGGAATCCTTTACATCGGATGTGCCGGAGGTATTGATACGGTTGGAGACTTTCATTACCAAAGCATTCCTGTCAAAGAGGAGAGCATCGGTTTCAGGATCTCCTTAACCGGGCTTCGCGGAGGCCATTCAGGAGACGAGATCCATAAGGGATACGGCAATTCTGTGAAAATAATGAATTCCATTCTGTCCTTTCTCACGCAGAAGTTCGGAATATCGGTAAACAGTTTCGACGGGGGCAATCTCCGGAATGCGATTCCGCGGGAAGCTTTTGCTAAGATTGCTGCCGACCGGACCTATGGAAAGGAGATATTAAAATGGGTGGAGGAAAACGGAATAAGGCTTAGAGAAGAATTTGCTGAAACAGAAAAGGATCTGAAACTTGCCATCGATGAAATCCCGGCTCCTAATACGGTAATGGACAGGGAAAACCAGGAAAGACTGATCAAGGCACTGGATTGCTGCCCCCACGGTGTAATAGCCTGGTCGGAAGACATGGAAGACCTGGTTGAGACCTCCACAAACCTTGCCTCAGTCAGTTTTGAAGACAACAACAGGATCCGTATAGTTACTACTCAGCGAAGCTCTGTGGAGTCGTCGAAGCATGAAGTTGCCGCGATGGTTGAAAAATGCATGAAACTGGCAAATGCCGAGGTATTGCATTCTGATGGCTACCCGGGATGGAAACCGAACCTGAAATCGGAAATACTCAGGATAACAACTGAATCGTACGAAAAGCTAAACGGGCGAAAACCGCTTGTCAAAGCAATACATGCCGGTCTGGAATGCGGACTCATTCATGAGAAATTTCATGGGATAGACATGATTTCAATCGGTCCAACCATCAGAGGGGCTCATACCCCTGAAGAAAAGATAAAAATTGATACAGTAGAGATGTTCTGGGACTTGCTTGTTGATGTGATAGGAAGGATTCCTGATGTTACCGTCGGAAAATAATCAACCTGTATCTTTTATGGTTCAACCGGCGGCAAAAAACTCATCTTTGCCCGCCCCGCACACAGGGCATTTATAGTCATCTGGCAGATCGCTGAAATCAGTAGAAGGGTCTATACCGGAATGCGGATCTCCCTCAGCAGGATCATAAATGAATCCGCAGATAATGCATTTGTATTTTTCCATGTACCAGTCTATTATTTTTTGATTTTCCTTACGGTATCAATAACGGTGCCATCGACCCATTTTATTGCAGCAACAATTCTATCATCGAAGGCCGGTTTTGAAGGCTTTCCGCAAATTTTTTCAGCTTCCTGCTTAAGCTTTTCAATTGTAGTGACGGGCAGGCCGCTGTTCCTCACACTTTCTATAAGATCGTGCCTGAGCGGATTAATGGCAATGCCCCTCTCTGTAATGATTACATCTATTAATTCCCCCGGACCGCAAAGAGTTGTAACCTCGTCAACAATGACAGGTATCCTGTCGCGGAACAAAGGCACAGGAAGGATTACGTTGCGGGCGTGTAGACAATTCTGCCATCCTCCTATACCGTGCAGCAGGTAACCGTCGGAGTGGGTCACCACATTACCGTTGAAATTCAAATCTACCTCAGTTGCACCAAGTATCATTATATCCATCATGCTGGTGAGGTTGCCCTTTGAATGATGGTTATATGCGTTGAAAACTGAATAAGGTACATGATTCTCATTTCTGACAATAGAGCCGACCGATTCGAGGTCGAATGCCTGTGCGTCGAGGATGTATTCCATCTGCCCCTTCTCAAGCATTTCCACCATATACCTGGTGCTTCCTCCGAAACCGAATTTCGACTTCCACCCTTTTTTCCTGAGTATCTCGTGAATAAATACCCCGATAGCAAGAGAAGTACCCCCTGCGCCCGCCTGCATTCTGACACCATCCCTTAAAATGCCACTCCTCTCAAGAAATGCCGCAGTAAGCTCCGCAATAAGCAGTCTGTCGGGGCTTTTGGTTATCTGGGTAGTACCTGAAACAATCTTTTCCGGTATTCCTATCTTATCGACAACCACAACACAGTCAACAGTGTTGCCCTCTATTTCCATCGGAAAACAAGGGATATCGACAAGGTTATCCGTAACAACAATGACTTTTCCGGCATACATTGCATCAGCTTTGGCATAGCCAAGCACTCCGCATGCAGAACCGCCTCCGGTTCCTTTTGCATTGCCAAAAGAATCGGCTGTTGGTGCAGCAAGAATCGCTATATCGATTTTTACCTCACCATCCTGAATTGCCTGAACACGTCCACCGTGCGACCTTAGTACTGCAGTACCCTTCATTCTTCCTTCCGATACGAATCTTCCGAGCGGACCATTCATGCTTCCTTCTATCCTGTTTATCGTTCCATCCTCGAGATATTTGATAACAGGATCATTACAGGGGAAAGAAGCAGAAGGGAACCATACAAGATCCTTCACTCCCATCCGCGAAGCTATTTCGAAGATCCTGTTGCTGATCAGGTCTCCATCCCTTAGGTGATGATGAGTGGATATTGTCATCCCATCTCGGATACCGCATCGCAGGAGGGCCTCCTCGAGGGTCGGCACCACCTTGTTGCCATCAGCGGGAAAATCAATGCATGAGGGTATGGGCGGACCATACTTATTTCCCGAAGGCCTGTATTTTCCGACTCCCCTGAAAGGGATTGCAGGTTTTCCGTTTATTTCTGCCGGTACAGCCCTGCCCACGGCATTTATTACAGTCGGAATTGACATGATAAGCAATATTTAAGTTGATTAATACACTTCAGCCGAAGATTCATCTCTCCATCCTGAATCAAGGATACCGAGCTTTACAGCCAGATCGATAGCTTTCAGGGCTCGGGCAACTACTGGGGGATCAATCATTTTTGAACCCAGGGCAACAACACCAAGGCCCTTTGACAAAGCTTCCTCATAAGCCAGCACTATCCTTCCGTGCTTTTTCAATTTCTTCCCTCTCCGGGGCAAATCCCTGCCGTATTACTGCCACCTGCCTGGGATGTATGCAACCCATTCCCTCAAAACCAAGCGATTTTGAAACCTCAACATTCCGACGGAGACCTTCCATATCACCAATATCCGGGAAAACCGAATCAATAGGCTGAATCGCAGCAGCCTTGGCAGCATTTACGATTCTTGTCCTGGCATACAGGGTCTCATTCCCTTCGCTGGTCCTTCGCACACCCATATCGGCGGTAAGATCCTCGAGCCCAACAGCCATGGCAACAACACTTTCATCAGCCCTGGCAATATCAAATGCCATTTCCACTCCCAATGTACTCTCAATTATTGGCATCAGGTAAACCGGATTGGCTAATCCGGTTCCTGCCTTGATATCCCTGATATGCATTGCTACTTCCTTCACGTTTTCAGCAGTTTCGCATTTAGGTATCAGAATGAGATTTACATTCTGGGGTATTACGAAATCGAGATCGGCCATTCCCCTGTCACCCTGATTTATTCTTACCATCCTTTCAGCACCCCTGAAATCAAGCTGACGGAGGGCATTCCTCACCAGAATTCTTGCCTCGTCCTTTCTGTCGGGCGCTACAGAATCTTCCAGGTCAAGGATGATCCCGTCGGCCGAGTGAAGCCCCGCATTTATCATAAGGCCTGGAGTGTTTCCAGGAAGATATAGTCTTGAAAAACGGAATCTGTCGCGCAGGGTTGAATACTTGTTAGCTTCGGGGAAATCAGGAAGAAAGTTCATTCCCGCTTCGGTCAGTTTCTTTACAGTGGATTCCATCCGGGCCATAATAACAAAAGGCAGTGCTCCCGAATCGTCTATTACAAGATGAGCGTTCTCAATCCCGAAATAGCCGAGCATCTCGGAGCAAAGAGTTCTGATGGAATCTCCATAAAGCGTTTCCACCTTCGATTTCAGATCTATCGAGATCCCTCCCTCACTCTTCAGACAGAGTGTAATATGGCAGTCGGATCTGATATTGGGACCTGAATTTCCTGATGTTGCACATTTGATATCCATGATGCCGGGACTATAGATGTTTAAAAACAGATCAATCCATTTCCATAATAACCTCATCCTGCAGAACTGTCTGTCCTGCTGTAACTTTCACGCCGGAGATCAAACCATCTCGCTCTGCTTTGATCTCATTTTCCATTTTCATTGCTTCCAGAGTAAACAGCGGTTGGTTCTTTGAGACAGTATCTCCCGGTTTAACAAATATCCTGACAATAATCCCGGGAAGAGGAGATTTAACTTCCGTTTTCGGGCCTCCTGTTTTCTTCTCTATTTCCTTCTGGGGCTCCTTTATTGAAGACCGGACAACAATCGGAGTTTTATCGGGTTTAAGGTTCCTTTCTATCTCCACAACGTAATCCTCATCATTCACCTTCAGTTTTGCCACATTTCCGGTAAGGGACATAATACTCACATCGTATTTCTTCCCATTTACTAAAAACTTGAAGTTCTTCATATTCTTTTTCTTACATAATCAATTTGAGATCCCATGCTGAATTAAATCACCGTAAATTTCTCATACTGTAAAGCTTTGAGCTCCATGGGGAATAAGTCTTGGACACCCTCTTCACTGTAATAACGTCGCTCTCTTCGTCATGCATCTCATTGAAATACAAGTAAAGAGCTGTTGCAATCGCAGCTTCTGCGTCTGAACCGGTTTCCCCGGTGTCAGGGGTAACGGTTTCAGCAACATCCGCCTTATCATTACGCCATGCAAGGGATTTTCTTATCAGGGGAACCAGTACCCTGATGATAAACCACAGCAATACGATTGATATCAGTATTATGTTAAGCACTATCAGCAGTCGAACAGCAGCTGCATCATCAAGGTAGAGGCTTAACAGATTCATTGAGAAATAACTCATGGCCTGACTTAGTTTACAATGGTATATTTGCATGCTTCTTCATAGGTCCCGGATCCTTTTTAGTAGCAAGGGTTCTCAGAGCCCTGATTATCCTGAAGCGGGTGTTCCGTGGTTCAATCACGTCATCGATAAAGCCATATTTTGCTGCCTCATAAGGATTGGCAAACTTGGTACGGTATTCATTCTCCTTTTCGGCAATGAAAGCTGTCTTTTCTTCCTGATCGCTTATTTCAGCCAACGCTTTTCCCTCGAGAATTTCAATGGCACCTGATGGACCCATAACGGCTATCTCAGCCGAAGGCCAGGCGTAATTTACATCTCCTCGAAGCTGTTTGGACGACATTACGCAATGAGCTCCACCGTATGATTTCCTCAATGTAACAGTCACTTTTGGAACAGTGGCTTCACCGTAGGCGAACATAAGCTTGGCACCATGGATAATTATACCACCATATTCCTGTCCGCTTCCCGGCAGAAAGCCCGGAACATCAACAAGCGTTACGATAGGAACATTGAATGCATCGCAGAACCTAACAAATCTTGCAGCCTTTCTCGATGCATCGATATCAAGAACGCCTGCCAGGAAGTTTGGCTGATTGGCTACAATACCAACCGGCATTCCTCCCATCTTTGCAAAACCGACAACTATATTCCTTGCATATCCTGCATGAATCTCAAGGAACTCGCTGTAATCAACTAATTTGAAAATTATGTCCTTAACATCATAAGGCTGATTTGCGTTTTCTGGTATCAGGGTGTTCAGATCTTCTTCCTTACGGTCGATAGGATCGTCGCATTCAGTAAGAGGGGGTTCCTCCATGTTATTCTGGGGTAGGTAACTCAGCAGTTTCCTGATTAACATAAGTCCCTGCTCCTCCTCTTCCACCACAAAATGGGCTACGCCCGACTTGGTGCCGTGAACGCCCGAACCGCCCAGGTTTTCGATCGATATTTCCTCCCCTGTAACTGTCTTCGTCACTTTGGGACCGGTTACGAACATATAACTGCTTTTCTCGCTCATAATAATAAAGTCGGTAAGGGCAGGAGAATAAACCGCACCTCCCGCGCATGGTCCGAACACCGCAGATATCTGTGGAATGACCCCCGATGCAAGTATATTTCTTTCGAAAATCTCAGCATAGCCTGCAAGACTTTTCACTCCTTCCTGGATACGGGCTCCACCGCTGTCGTTTATTCCGATAACCGGCGCACCGACCTTCATGGCCTGATCCATCACCTTGCAAATTTTCTGTGAAAAGGCCTCAGACAACGATCCGCCAAAGATGGTAAAGTCCTGAGCAAACACATAAACCACTCTTCCGTCGATTGTTCCGTGGCCGGTTACCACTCCGTCGGTCAGAAATTTCTTTTTGCCCATTCCGAAATCCTCGGTACGATGAGTAACAAACATATCGAACTCTTCAAAGCTTCCTTCATCGAGAAGCATATTAATCCGCTCCCTGGCTGTCAGTCTTCCCTTGGAATGCTGATCCTCAATTTTTTGCAACCCTCCCCCGAGACGTGCTTTTTCTCTCAGTTCGATTAGCTGCTTAACCTTTTCCCGGCTATCCATATATAATGAGTGTTTTGTGTACTGGTTAAGATGTAACAGATCCTGTATTATTCCTTCTGTTCGTGACCGTGAGGTTCACAAATTTCAATTAGGACTCCATGCGCCGAACCCGGGTGAAGGAATGCAATGTCAAGGCCTTCGGCGCCTTTCCTTGGATGGGTGTCGATCAGTTTTACTCCCTCATTTTCTGCATGCCTTAGCTTTTCCTCAATATTTTCCACGGCAAATGCAATGTGGTGGATTCCCTCGCCCCTCTTCTCAATAAAGCGGGAAATTGTACCCTGAGGGTCAGTCGACTCAAGAAGTTCAATCTTTGTCTGTCCCACCATAAAGAAAGCAGTCCTGACTTTCTGATCCGGAACCTCCTCAATATTATAACATTCAAGACCGAGGACTTTCTCGTAAAACGCCACCGATTCAGCCAGATTGGCAACAGCAATACCAATATGTTCTATATATTTTGGTTTCATAAAAGAGCATGTTATTGATGACAATAATTTAAGCAAAATTAACAGCTTAAAAATAGCTCATGCAAACAAAAATCATGTTTGCCAAGAATTTAGTTAATCCCGCTTATCAGAAAGGAAACTCCTCCGGGCTTGTGATTTCGGCTTCTTTTATTTCAGGTTTGGCGGCAGCCATGTGAACAGGATTTCCGTCAACGAATATGGCCTTGTAAGGCGTAACCGGACATGCATATTCACAATGTCCGCAACCTATACAGATGTCTCCGTTGGTTTCCGGTATCAACAGATTGCCATCGTATGGCACCATATAGACAGCTTTCGTGGGGCAGGCTTCCGAGCAGGCTCCACAAGCTGTCTTATCAGTCTTAACTATGCAGTTATCCTTTATAAAAAAAACCTTCCCTATCTGAGTCAGCTTTTTGGCTTCTAGGAGTAGAGGTTTTAGGGCATTCGTGGGACATATTTCAGTGCATACCGTACAGTTGAAGGTACAGAAGCTTCGGTGATAATTCATGACTGGCTGCATGAATCCGGCAATTCCATACTGCATCAGGGCCGGTTGAAGGACATTGTTCGGACAGGCGTTTATGCATAGGGAACAGGCTGTACACTTTTCAGTGAATTCCTCAATAGATCCCGCTCCGGGAGGACAGACCGGAAAATTCCTGGGTTCTTTTACTGTGGACTCATTATGCGGAACGGGAACTCCATTTTGAGCCTGGCTTCTGGTACCCGGGATAATACCACTTAGCATTAAAAGTGATCCTGCAACAAATTTTCGCCTGCCCTCATCTGTTTTGGCGGGCTTTTCCCTTGAGGCTATAAAACTATAGGAAAGTGCTTTCTCAGGGCAGATATCAATGCAGTTGAAGCAATTCACACAGCGGCTGACATCTATATTATAATTGAGGAAATCGATGCAGGATGATTTGCATCTTATGGCACACCTTCCGCAACGGGTACATTTGCTTTCAATGAATTTAACCCTGAAAATCGAGACCTTCGAAATCAAACCAAGAAGAGTGCCTACCGGACAGATCATATTGCAATACAGGCGCCCTTTAAAAAAGGACAGCGCTCCGACAAGCAGAAAGAATACCACGGGTACGGTATAAGTCAAAGGATCAAATCCCCTGATATCAACATGATGGAGAGTGTAAACATCGAATTTTCCGAGCACCCATGTAAGGAAATTATTAAAAAGCAAAATCACAGGCTCGCCCAGATAAGTCATGAACCGTCCGAATATGCTGTAGGGATCAAGAAGAGTAACCAGGTAAAGACCAAAGAAAATGCCGGTCCCAAGAGTCAGGGCAAGCAAGGAGTATCTGATTATTGTATGCGGCTTTTTATATCCAAATCTCCTGAATTTCCTTTTAACCCTTCCTCCGATCCGGCTGAGAAGATCCTGTCCGATACCCAACGGACAAAGAAATGAACAATATGTCCTGCCGGTAAGAAGTGTAAGCAGGAGGACAACTATGAAACCTCCTGCCGCCATTGTCATCAGGTTGATATACTTAAGTACCGAAGGTACAAACTGAAGATAAAGAAGATAATTTATGTATTTCTCCGGTACTGCTGACCTGAAGTCCGCAAAAATGAAAAGGAAACAAATCAGGACAATTGAAGAGAACAAAATCCTTAATTTCCTGAGCAAGGAAGATGTCATTACAAATTACATTTTTATACGCTTGATATTGAGCGATTCAAGGTTCATTGTGCCAAGGCCCATCTTATGAGCGATGGGGATATAATCAATCCGCTGGGGGTCAATACCGAGCATCTTCGCGGCTGCAGCATCACCTGCAACCCAGTCGGAGGTTATAATCTGTGATTTCATCTGGACAACATCCTCTTTTGAAACACCCTGAGGCCCATGCTTTACCATTACGTTATAGCAATCAACTATATTGAGGACAGGTTTCTTTTCAAAAAGAGCATAATCGGCTATACACTGGTGCAGATCATTCGAATGCCAGTACCCTCTGTCCCATACAACTCCCATCATGTTTTTAAGACAGGCTGTCATCCTGGTGGAGTTATGGTCTTTCAGAATGGGAACGTTTATAAAAACATCTGTTTCCATAATAAGCTCATGAACCTTGGCTTTCTTAAGCTTTACAGCAGTTGGTATCTCGATCTCCTGGTAATAGTTTTCAGTATTGCCCGGAACAACCTTCGCACCTGCATCTTTTGCAGCTTTTTCGATCCCCGAATTCTTATAAGTGTTGACCCAGTTGTCGCAGGTATGATCGAAAACATATACTTCCTTTGCTCCTGCCCTGAAACAGTGTTCAATAATCCTTTTTACAAGATTGGGATTTGTATTGGCTGCCAATTCCGGAACAACGTCCCAGCCTATATTTGGTTTGACAAGAACCTTCTGTCCTTTCTGGATGAATGTTCCCATACCGCCAAGTTCCTGAATACCCAGATCGAACATTGCATCGGGTTCACCACCCATTATTGCAACCAGATCATATTTCGCCGGAGAAGCCTCTGTCGCCCACAATTTATTGTATCCTCCAATGCTAAAGGCAGCACCGGCAGCAATACCGGCTCCTACAGATTTTCTAAAAAACTCCCTCCTTTTCATAATGGATAACCCCGATTTTAATTCGTTACAGAAAAGTCATCAAAAATACGAATTATTTTAATCAATTCTCCAATGATTGTAAATTGTATATTTACGCAGGATTACTGATTATTATCCGATTTATGTGATCTCAACATTGTCGGGTTTTGTTTGTTACACTTTTTTTAATAACTATTTATGAAAATTCTGTACTATGATTGCTTTTCGGGTGTAAGCGGTGACATGAACCTAGGTGCCATGGTCGACCTTGGTATCGATATCGAATATCTCAGATCCGAACTTGGAAAACTCCACCTGGATGGATGGGAACTTACATCAGAAAAGAGCCAGCGTCACGGGATCACCGGAACCAAAATAACCGTAAGGCAGACCAGACATGAACATGTCCACAGGCATTTATCGGATATTGACAAAATTATCACCGGATCAACTTTGTCAGGAGAGGTTAAAGATTTGAGTATGAAGATATTTCTAAAGATTGCGGAGGCCGAAGCTGCCGTTCATGGAATACCTTTGGAAAAGGTTCATTTTCACGAGGTAGGGGCGATCGATTCAATAATAGACGTTGCCGGTGCAGCTATTTGCTTCATTGCACTTGGGATTGAAGCCGTATACGTTTCAGAGGTTGAACTCGGTAGCGGATTCGTTGATTGCGCACATGGCAGACTTCCTGTTCCCGCTCCGGCTACCTCTGAAATAATCAAAGGAATCCCGGTAAAAATAGGAAACGTTGATTTTGAGGCTACAACACCGACAGGAGCTGCAATCGTCACTACCCTCGGGACAAAATTCGGAACCGGACCCCTGCTTACTATCAAAAAAACAGGTTACGGAATAGGACATAAGGAACATCCTGTGGTCCCCAACCTCCTCAGGGTATTTCTTGGAGAAACAAACGAAGAACATGCACAGGGACACAGGGCTGTCTTGATGGAAGCGAATATTGACGACATGAATCCGGAGTTTTATGATCATATCACCGATAATCTTTTCAGGGCCGGCGCTGCCGATGTATTTTTCACTCAGATCATTATGAAAAAGGGAAGACCCGGTGTGATTCTTAATGTAATATGCGAAAAAGGTTCTGAAAATAAGCTGAAAGAGATAATCTTCACTGAATCCACCACGCTGGGTATGAGATCATTTGAATTTAACAAAGACACCCTTGCAAGAGAAACCTTTAAGGTTAACACCATCTACGGTGAGGTTACGGTGAAAAGGTCGTTCTTCGGCGGGAAACAAGTCTCAGTCAAACCCGAATACGAAGAATGCAGAAAGATTGCATCGGAAAGAAACATCCCCGTTAAGGAGGTTTATAACAATATCATCTCAGTTATTGTAAACAACAAATAGCACTCATGGCCGAAAACAAAAGGGATAGACTTGACCATTTGCTTAATGATCTGAATTCCTTTGTCATAGGTTTTTCTGGCGGTGTGGATAGTACATATCTGCTTCTCCGTGCACATTCACTCCTGAACGAAAAAATAATGGGAGTCACCCTCAGAACCCCCTATATGCCTGATTCGGAAATTGAAGAAGCTTCCGAATTTGCAAAGGCTCACAAAATCAGACACAGCATAATAGATTTATCCTTCCCTGAACTAATCCGGAATAATCCACCCGACAGGTGCTACATCTGCAAAAAGATACTCTTCGGGCAACTGATCAGGTTTGCTGCTGATAAGGGTTTCAGTCATGTCGTTGACGGCTCTAACGCTGATGACGCCAAATCTCACAGACCGGGAATAAGGGCACTGAAGGAACTAGGTATCAGGAGCCCTTTGATGGAGGCTGGTCTTACAAAACAGGATATCAGGGACCTACTGGATGCAGAAGGACTTACCATCGCCTCGAAACCATCTTTGGCGTGCCTTCTTACAAGAATCCCTTATAACACACCGGTAAGCTCCGGGATGATCCTTATGGTTGAACAGGCCGAAGATTTTTTTCGCACCAGCGGATATCCGGGAACCAGAGTCCGGATACATGGTGACCTTGCTCGAATAGAATGCAACCCCGCCAATTTTGCAAAGATGACTCAGAGTCCTGACAGAGAACTTATTATCTCAGGCCTGAAGAAAATCGGATTCAGATATGTATCTTTGGATCTGGAAGGATACAGATCTGGCTCCTATGATCCTGAAAACACCAGACAATGAACAGGAACGACATTGAAGCACTCCTGAGAGAGATAAAGGACGGAAGTAAAAGCGTAGAGGAAGCACTCGACATTCTGCACGACTTTCCTTTTACTGATCTCGGGTATGCAAAAATTGATAATCACCGGGAAATCAGGACGGGGTATCCTGAAATAGTGTACTGCGCAGGTAAGACTACCGACCAGGTCATTGGCATATTCAGACTGATGGCTGGGAAAAAGAACAATGTTATCGGAACCAGGGCCGGCAGGGAAATGTACGACGCAGTAAGGGATATTTTCCCCGACGCCGTCTGGTATCCGGAGGCACGAATCATAAGCATCCCCTTCCGCGAAATGAAACGGCCAGACACCGCTATTGCGGTTATCACTGCAGGCACCTCCGACATACCGGTTGCGGAAGAGGCAGCCGTCACTGCCGAACTTCTCGGAAACAACGTCCTCAGAATCTATGATGCAGGCGTTGCAGGTATACACCGCCTTGTGGATAAACTCCCCGAAATAAGGAAATGCCGTGTGGTAATTGTAATTGCCGGCATGGAGGGAGCCCTTGCAAGTGTTGTTGGAGGTCTGGTCAGCTCACCAGTTATCGCTGTTCCGACAAGCGTCGGTTACGGAGCAAGCTTCGGAGGCATATCGGCACTGCTGGCAATGCTTACAAGCTGTTCCTCTGGAGTAACTGTGGTCAACATCGACAATGGTTTCGGCGCTGGCTTTTCCGCAAGTATGATTAACCAGATGAAGTAATCTGCCCCGATGGCCGACAAACTGCTTCTTTCCACGGCATATTTTCCTCCAGCCTTCTATTTCAGGCTTATCCGGGATGCAGAAAAAGTATTTATCGAACGGGAGGAAAACTACCTCAAGCAAACCTACAGGAACAGATGCGTGATACTTGCATCAGATGGTTTACTGAGTCTCTCCGTACCGGTCACGAAAGGCGCCAGGTTAAAAGCGCCGGTAAAAGATATCCGGATTGATTATTCGAAACGATGGCAGCAGGTTCACATAAGAGCCTTCACATCAGCATACGGAAGATCGCCTTACTTCATGTATTTCTCAGAAAATATCTTCATCATTCTGCAAAAAAAACAACGTTTTCTTATCGACCTTAACCACGAACTGCTCCAGGAGTGTCTCGCCCTTCTTGATATTAATAAGTGTATAAACTACACTTCTTCATATGAACCGGCCGGACTTCAGCCAGGAGATTACAGATACAGTATTTCACCAAAACAGGAACAGGTACTCAGTTCAAAACCTTACATCCAGGTTTTCGGAGAAGCCGGGTTTGCACCAGGTTTAAGCATCATCGATCTGATCTTCAACCTTGGACCGGATGCAGCATTGTATTTATAGAAAGAAAAAGGTGCCGGGTAAGGCACCTCTTAGCTGTAAGTAAGTATAATAGACTAGAACCCAAATTTATAACCAAGGGTAACCGAGAACATATTCCTTGTATTAATAAGGTTAGCCGAAGCAGTCTCATAATAAGAGTCGTACAGTATGTATTGCTGTTCGTTCCTGAGGTTGGTGAAACCAAAGTCGATATTCAGGTTTTGCTCCCTGAAACCGATACCTGCTGAAATTGACCTGTTGAACAAATCCTTGTTTACCTCATCCTCCCTGAATACTTTTCCATAATAGCCGTATCCACCCCTGAAGTACATTTTATTA
Source organism: uncultured Bacteroidales bacterium (assembly GCA_963840965.1). GTDB lineage: Bacteria > Bacteroidota > Bacteroidia > Bacteroidales > VadinHA17 > LD21. The sequence goes on from CAWJAW010000006.1 coordinate 691,398, forward strand.
AACCTCAGTTCACCTCCAACGCGGATGTTGTGTGCCGGTTTCAGTGTATTTTTAATATCAAGGTTCTTCTCGCTGTAATCGTAGTCATCTCCTGTTTCAGAGAACTTAACCATGCTGTAATCAACAAATTCATAATCAACGCTCAGAAGACCTGATTTTTCAATCTGGTATGCAACTCCGGCAAGAGCCCTGAAAGGAGTTGTCAGTGCATATTCATAAACGAGTTCGTCATTATAATATTCATAATGGCCTCCATCTGTGAAATTGGAAGATATGTTATCATAGAACCTCTCATCAATCTTATATAATGTAGGTGAATGGAAGGCGACTCCGATCCTTAGTTCCTCAACTGGTCTGAAGATGGCTCCTATCTTAAGGTTAACCCCTGTTCCGGTATTTTCAAAATGCTCAACGTAAGAGAAATCGCTGAACTGTGAATCGAGGAAATAGTCGGCTTTCTCAAGATGCTCATAGTGTCCGGAATACTTCATAGTGCTGATGCCCAGGGTGGCTCCGAAATAAACTTTGTCTGAATAGTTGCCACCGATTGAAATTGCATGTTCTCCTGTATAACCCTGGTTGGTTATCAACCGCCTGATGTTCTGGCCATAATCAGATGTTGGGTTGTCGCCGTAATTCGAAAAAACCGTACCATAATAGCTGGCACCCGACCCTGTTATTGTATCGATGATCCATGCATCGTAAGCAATTCCTGCTGCGCCTCCGATATCGCCGTAGTAAATACCATAAGCCTCATCAGCCCAGTAATCGGCCATGGAGCTGTTTGAACTGATTCCCTGAATACGCGCCGTATTGTTCAGATTGTTTGTCTTGTTGAATGAGTATCCGATATTGAGTGAAATCAATCCCGTAGTTCCGCTTCCCTTTATCAGGTTTCCGACGACGCCTGCCTGGCCAAGGTTAAAATTGTACAGATAATCATCGGAAATTCCGTTGAAATTTGCTGAGGTCTTTGCATGAAGAAGCTGTGGTGTCACAGATATTTCTGAAGATCTGAAAACACCGATTCCGGCAGGGTTCTGGCTAAAGGTTGACAAATCACCTCCGAGAGCTGTGAATGCACCCCCCATCGACATAAACCTGGCTGTACCGGTGTAAAAGATCTGGGAGTATCTTAAGGCATCATCTACATTCTGGGCTTTCAGACCGGTGAATGTAAGCAATGCTGCTGCAATTATTAAGGCTGACCGTTTCATTTTTATTTCTTTTTATTTAAGAGAATACCCGCATTCTATTACAGAATGTATTAATAATCAATGAGTTAGTTGATTTTTTACCTTCTTCCTCCGGATGAAGAGCGGCTGGATGAAGATGATGAGCTTCCCGAAGATGAGGAACCAGAGTAGGAACCTCCGGAGTATGAGCCGCTGCTCCTCGACACCGAGCTGCCACCACTATAGGAAGAACTGCTACCGGAGTAGGATCCTGATGAGTATCCGCTGGCTGAGCTTCTTCTTGATGGAACTGAGTAGGTACCGGAATTGATGTTTGAAGAGCCTGACCTTGCAGGAGCAGAGTAGGATGAACTGCTTCTTCCCTGGGTCGAAGAGCTGGAAGGCCTGGTGATAGTACCGCTGTTTACCCTGGTGTTGTTGTATGAAGGCCTGGTGCTCACCCTTGGATTGGTGTAAGTAGGAGTATAGGACCTGTTGACTGAATTGTATTCAGGGCGTGTCACAGCTGGTCTTCTCGTCTGGGTTGACTCAGTTCCGGTGTTACCTGACCCCTGAGTAGTGGTTCTTCTTTCACCTGCTACAGACTGCTGCGTACCGCTGACTGTGGTGGTTGTTCTCCTCGAGGTTGATGTACCAACAGTTCCTGTGGCCGGAAGTCCCGTGACTGAAGCCGGATCGGTACTTCTCCTTGAAGATGCTGTTCCGGAAGTTCCGGAAGCTGCTGAGGTGCCGCCACCTGACCAGCGGGTCGACATGGTGCTGGGTCTTTCTCTTCTGCCGTAATTTACATTTCTGTCGTTGTATGTGTAGGGGCTATAGTACCCGCCGTAGTACCAGGGTGAATAAAAGGAACTGTAATATGGGCTGTAATATCCCATTCCCATTCCCATTCCCATTCCGTAGTATCCGCCATATGAGTAGGGGCTGTAAAATCCACCGTAGGAATAAGGGCTGTAGTAATCGTAGTAGAACGGATCGTAGTATGAGTACGGGAATCCTGAGTAGAAGCTGTTGAACCCGAAAGAGGGGTAGAAGCTGGAGTAGAAAGGATCCCTCCAGTAAGGGTTGAAGTAATTCCCGTAAAATCTGTTCAGCCTTCCGGAATAGGAACCGTCATAGTAATCGTATCTGTTGTCATAACTGCCCGCATCAGCATAGTCGACTGCATCGGAATATTCTTCCGATACCAGGGTGTCAGCCGCATAGATGTTGTCGTAGTATGATCCTGATCTCAGACTGCCTTCGGAAATCTGATTGCGTTCGCTGGTTCTGGCCTGCGTTACAGGCTGATCAGAACTCACATAATACAGATCATCGTATTCTGTTCCCACATACAGCCCCGAAGAGCAGGAGGCGAGAGTCAGAAGGGCAAGGCCGAATATGTAATTTGTTGCTTTCATTTTGGTGGTTATTTCCTTTCGTTTACTTTACTTAACTATAAGTATCAAAATCTATACCAAAGTAGTTGGGTTTACAGATTTTTACTCAGGTTTCAGGTTTCAGCAAATTTAATTCTTTTTGACAAAGTAACAATTAATTTCAAAAGGCTAATACTTCTCTTTTGGTCTCCATTGCAACGCTGCTCAACCGTTTCCTGTTCATGCAGACTCCCTCTTTTTTAATTTTCCATTATTTAACTACTTTTACGACCAGTTTATAAATGATCAAAACAATTTAAAATACGATACCACACAATGGCTAAGTTTCTGACAGACAGGGAAGATAATTATGCACAATGGTACAACGACCTGGTAATCAAGGCCGATCTGGCTGAGAATTCGGCGGTGAGGGGGTGCATGGTAATCAAGCCCTACGGATATGCAATATGGGAAAACATCCAGGCCGGCCTTGACAGGATGTTCAAGGCAACCGGCCATGTCAATGCATATTTTCCTCTTTTTATACCGAAGTCTTTTTTCAGCAAGGAAGCAGCACACGTGGAAGGGTTTGCCAAGGAGTGTGCAGTTGTTACCCACTACAGGTTAAAAAACGATGAGAATGGCAAGGGTGTTGTTGTCGATCCTTCTGCCAAACTGGAGGAAGAGCTCATAATCCGTCCCACCTCTGAGACAATTATCTGGAATTCATACAAAAACTGGATCCAGTCCTACCGAGACCTGCCTATTCTGATCAACCAATGGGCGAACGTTGTCAGATGGGAGATGCGAACCCGTTTGTTTCTAAGGACATCTGAGTTTCTGTGGCAGGAGGGACATACAGCCCATGCAACAAGTCAGGAAGCTGTTGAGGAAACAGAGAGGATGATAAATGTATATGCCGACTTTGCAGAAAATTATATGGCACTCCCTGTCATCAGGGGATACAAAACGGAGAATGAACGTTTTGCAGGGGCAATAGATACCTATACAATAGAAGCCCTTATGCAGGACGGGAAAGCGCTTCAGGCAGGAACAAGTCATTTCCTTGGTCAGAATTTTGCAAAAGCTTTTGATGTTCAGTTCACCGACAAGACAGGAAAGCTCGATTATGTATGGGCCACTTCGTGGGGCGTATCGACAAGGATGGTCGGAGCCCTTATAATGGCTCACTCCGATAACAAAGGTCTTGTTCTGCCGCCAAGGCTGGCTCCCATCCAGACTGTAATTGTCCCTATCTTCAAAACTGACGAACAGCTTCAGCATATAAGCGTAAAGGCCAGGACAATAATGGCATCACTTCAGCAAGCGGGCATCTCAGTTAAGTTCGACGACCGTGATAACCTTAAGCCGGGTTTCAAGTTTGCAGATTATGAACTGAAGGGGGTTCCAGTAAGAATAACTATCGGACCGCGGGATATTGAAAACAATACAGTGGAAATTGCCCGGCGCGACACTCTTGAAAAAGAAACAGTCTCTTCAGAGGGCCTGCCGGAGAGGATAAAGGATCTGCTCGAAGAAATCCAGTCCAATATGTTCAAAAAAGCATTGAAATTCCGTGCAGATAATACATTCAGAATTGACACATGGAAAGAATTTCTCGAAATCATCGAGAAACAGGGAGGTTTCATTCTTGCCCACTGGGACGGAACTGCAGAAACAGAAGAAAAAATCAAGGAAGAAACCAAAGCAACAATCAGGTGCATACCTTTCGATTCACCTGAAGAAGAAGGCAGATGCATCTATTCGGGAAAGCCTTCTAAAAAACGTGTCCTTTTTGCAAGATCATATTAATGTAAGGCTGAAATTCACGGGATAATTGCTATTTTAGAGCTCAGTTATAAATAAATAAACATGGCCATACCGGAACCTGACGACAAGAAAGTTCAGATTATCACCACACTAAAGGAAAAATCGCTGCTTAAGCAGCAAGTTTTCGACAACACCTTTGAATGGTTCAGCGTAGTTAAGGATATACTTAAAAACCTCTCAAAAGATGTTAACAACAATCTTGGGGAAGTGGATTCAAGGATTAAAATGGAGTATACTGACAGAAGCAGCTTCGATGCACAGCTGAAGGTCGCAGGCGATATTCTATTGTTCAGCATGCATTCTAACATATTTCAGTTTGACAGGGAACATCCGGCGTGGAAAACACCATACATTCAAAAAAACAAGAACAATGCGTACTCGGGAATGATCAATATTTACAACTTCCTGTACGATTCATTTAAATATTCAAGGCTTGACGACCTCGGATACCTGATTGCCAGGATTTTCATCAACCATGAGAACCAATACCTGGTTGAAGGCAAACGGCAGATGGGCATGCTTTTCTCCAACTACGGCAATGAGCCGATTACACGGTCTTCCCTTCAGGTTATTATCTCTACCTCGATTCAGTACTCCCTGGAATTCGATCTCCTCGTGCCACCGTACGATACAGTCAAAATTGCCACTGTCGGACAGGCCGAAGCAAAAATCCAGCATTCCAGGGTAATAACGGGTAAACGTCTCGGATTCCAGTTCAACTCTGATGATGTTCTGCTCAAAAATCAGAATGAAACCTGAAAATGAAGATATTAAAAGGTTTCAGCTGATCCGGAGATTCTTCTGCTTCCAGGTATTTCTACTTATTTTCCTGCCGTCCTATCCACAAAGACAATTCATTGGAGATTCTGTCATCAGGAAAGGAGAAAATCCTCCAGCTCCTGAAATCAGAAAGATAAGACTATCGGTGCCGGTTACCAACAACTCAGGGGTTTCCAGACTCATAGCGCCTGTCATAAACGGAGAGCACCGTACAATGATCTTCCTCGATTCGCTTAAGATTAAAGCTTCCAGGACACTGGTCACCAGGAAGCTTTACGATTTCATTATCATTGACCGCGATCCGGAAACGACAAAAGAGATCTCAGGCTCAAGCGAGGAGAAATACGCGGAATCTTCAGGTCTGAAAATCAGAAACATAGAAATTAAAAGACTGAATGTTTTCGGATCGAACATTAACACCCCTGATTTCTTTGATCCAAACAAAACAGAAAAACTACTTAACGTTACTCATTTCAACACCAATGAGCTGATAATTAAAAAGAACCTCCTTTTCCGTTCAGGCGACACTATCTCCCCTCTCACTCTCAGTGAAAACGAGAGATACCTTAGGGAATTACCGTTTATCGACGACGCAAGGATCCTGGTTGTTCCCGTTTCGGATTCACTGGCAGATGTTATAGTTGTTACAAAAGATATATATTCCCTTGGGGCAATGGCCAACCTGGCAGGAGTCGGAAAAGGAAATGTTTCAGTGTTCGAACGGAATATCTTTGGCATGGGTCACGAATTCGGAATTGATGTTCCCTGGGATGTTGACTCTACGAATTCTCCTGGATTCGGAGTAAACTACAAAGTAAATAATGTGGGTAGAACCTTCACCAACCTCGGACTATTTTTTCATGACGGGCTGGGCAGAAAAACCTACGGAATCGATATCGGCCGGAGGCTGATAAGCTCCACAACAAAATATGCAGGGAACATTACTCTCAGAAAAACCATCACCTCAGAGGATCTAGATTCACTTCCCGAACCTCAGCCTGTAAAATACAATCTGCAGGATTACTGGCTCTTAAGATCATTCCTTCTTGACAGAGAGTCGGTTACCCGGCTCATCATCGGAGCACGGTACACCAACAACAATGTTTTCCAGCATCCATATATCAATCCTGATTCCTATCATTATCTTCAACAATACCGCCTCTTTCTTGGTTCCGTCTCGTATTCCGTTCAGAGATTCTATAATGCAAGTCTTATATATGGCTATGGCAGAACTGAAGACATACCTCACGGACTGTTATTAAATATTACTGCCGGACGTGAATTTAATGAATACAAGAACAGGTACTACGCCGGGGCATCTGTTTCCCTGGGCGAATCGGTAAACAAAATCGGTTATCTTTACACTTCAGCTGCTTTCGGAACCTTCATAAACCATAATAACACGGAACAGGGTATCCTGTCATTCCGGACCAAATTTATCTCGAATCTTTTATACACAGGCAGATACCGGATAAGGAACTTTATAAACGCTGAATACACAAGGGGGTTTGACAGGTACTACGACGAATCACTGACTGTCATCCGGGATGATGGTTTTTCAGGCTTCCGGAACGATTCAATAAGTAATACCCAGAGGATTGCCTTCAACTTCGAAACAGTGCTTTTCAGCCCTGTTGATTTTTATGGTTTCAGGTTTGCATTATTCGGATTTGCCGATGCCGGATTTCTCTTCGGCACAAACGAGTTCGCGGTAAGTGGGGAATTTGTGTCAGCCATCGGACTTGGTCTCAGAGTCAGGAACGACAATCTCATCCTGAACACTTTCCAGGTAAGGCTGGGGTTTTTTCCGAATGTTCCACCGTACTCGGTTACAACCGCCTTAATGGTATCCGGAGAACAAATGCTGAAACCTTACAATTTTGAACCCGGTCAACCATCCATAGTGCAATTCAGATAATTATGACTCTGTTTGAAGAATTCAAGGATCATGCTGCAAGGAATGCCCTGTTCACAAAGGATGACAGGATACTGCTGGCCGTGAGCGGAGGGATCGATTCAATGGTAATGCTTCATCTGTTCACGAAAATGAGAGCCGATACGGTTATCGCCCACTGCAACTTCAGGCTGCGGGGTGCTGAATCGGATATGGATGAGGAACTTGTAAGGAACTATGCCGGGAAAAACAACATACCCTTCCATTCAGTATCATTTGATACAAGGAAGCTTGCAGAAGAAAAAGGCATATCGATACAGATGGCCGCCAGGGATCTCAGGTATGAGTGGTTTGAGCAACTGAAAATTCAGCAAAGCTGCAGCCTAATTGCCGTGGCCCACAATCTTAACGATAACATTGAAACCCTTCTTATAAACCTCACAAGGGGAACTGGGCTCACTGGACTTGCCGGGATGAGATCTTCAGCCAATGGAATCATACGACCTCTTCTTTTCGCAACCCGGGAAAGGATTGAAGGCTGGTGTGGCGAATTCAGTATACCTTACAGAGAAGACAGATCGAATGCAGAAATTAAATATACACGAAATAAGATAAGGCATCTTGTCATACCGGTTCTGAAGGAGATTAATCCCTCGATAGAAGAGACACTCAATTATACAGCTCTGAGGCTGGGTGGGCTCGACAGAATCCTTTCGGGATACATCGACGGTATCAGATCCCGGATTTCTGTAAAGAGAGGCCAATCGATAGTCATTGATACTGAAAAACTGGCTGAATTCAGTGACAACAAAGCAATGATGTTCGAACTTTTCTGCCCTTGGGGCATAACGGAGCCTCTGGCCGGAGAACTTCAAAAACTGATAAAAGCCGGCACGGGAAAACAGATATTCACCTTAACGGACCGGATTCTGAAGAACAGGAATGAACTCATCATAAGTCCGGTCAGACACGACCGTAAGGATGATCTCCTTATAGAATCAGTGGAGGATCTGCTGAGCATACCGTCGGTCAGGTTTGCATGCCTTGAACAGGTGGATGCCGTCTACAAAATACCCCACGACCCGCGGGTTGCATCTATTGACAGGGAAAAGATCAGACTGCCTCTTATTGTCAGAAGATGGAAAGAGGGCGACTACTTCTGTCCCCTGGGCATGAAGAGCAGAAAGAAACTTAGTGATTACTTTATCGACAACAAATTTTCAAGGATAAGAAAGGAAGAAACCATGATACTTGAATCGGACGGTGACATTGTCTGGGTAATGGGTGAAAGGCTTGATGACAGGTTCAGGGTTACTGAATCAACGAAAACTGTCCTGAGGATAGAGATGAACGATCCGTCCGAATGAAAATTATCAGAGAGTCCGTAACCCGTTAATCCCCCTGTCGATCATCAGAAGGTCGGCCAGCGCAACAGCAGCGGCGGCTTCCACAATTACCGGCATCCTGAGGGCAATACATGTATCATGCCTCCCCTTTACATTCAGACTTGTCATCTCCATCCTGCCAAAATCGAAGGTATTCTGTTCCACACCTGTCGATGATGTGGGTTTTACAGCAACTCTGAATATTATCTCATTTCCGTTGGTGATTCCGCCGTTTATCCCTCCGGCATTGTTTGTCAGGGTTTTTCCTTTGTCATCAACGAATGCATCATTATGTTCCGATCCCTTCATTAAAGCGGCCCTGAACCCCGAACCGAATTCAATACCCTTGATTGCGGGAATTGCAAAAACAGCATGGCTGACAGCTGATTCAACCGGATAGAAGAATGGTTCCCCGAGAGCTTTTGCCGGATCTGAGATCCTGCATTCGATTATACCTCCAATAGAATCTCCCTCTGAAAGAGCTTTTTCAATTGCTTTATCAACATCGTTCATTCCCCCTGCGGATATAAGCCGGGCATTCACCACTGATGGTTTAATGATTCTTTTTGCTATTACACCCGCAGCCACCAGTCCCCATGTTATCCTGCCCGAAAAATGGCCGCTTCCCCTCATGTCGGCCATACCCTTATATTTTATTCCCGCTACATAATCAGCATGACCCGGACGTGGGACATTTCTGAACTCATCGTAATCGGCCGATCTCCTGTTGCTGTTTCTGGTGACAAGCGAAAGAGGGGCCCCTGTTGTATTCCCGTTATATACTCCGCTAAGTATCTCAGGGATATCTGTCTCGCTGCGCGGGGTTGTTCCTTTTGCTCCGCTGCGCCTTCGCGAAAGATCATGCATGAAATCATCCGGACTGACACTTATCCCGGGAGGGCATCCATCAATTACAACACCGATGGAGTTGCCATGCGACTCGCCGAAAACCGAAACTCTGAACACTTCTCCGAAAGAATTCATATCATGTACGTTATTTGGCAGGTTTACTCTGAATATAAAACTCAGCTGCTTCGTTTACACTTATCTTTTCAGCCACAGCTTTGCCTATTCCGTTCAGGAATACAAAGCTTATATCATTTCCCGACTTTTTTTTATCCTTCATTATCAGGTGAGTTATCTTGTCGTCAGGAATGTCATGACCGGACAGTAATCCGTATGAGTTCAGCAGACCAGTTATCCTTTCATACTCCTCTCTTGTAATCATTCCTTTCGAGAGAGAAAACCTGGAGGCAAGTTCCATTCCATCTGCGACAGCATAGCCGTGCCGGTATGATTTATACATTTCTATTGCATGGCCGTAGGTATGCCCGAAATTAAGAAGACGCCTGAGTCCGGTCTCCTTTTCGTCTTCAGTGACAACAGATGCCTTAAAGTTCACAGCCATAGAAATGCACATTGAAAGAAGCCCGGGTTCACGCCGGGATATTCCTGTCTGGTTGTTCTCAATAAGCTCAAACAGTTTACGGTCGCCGATAAGGGCCGTCTTAATTAGTTCCGCAAGTCCCGAATAGTATTCCTCATCAGTCAGGGTCTCCAGCATCTCCGGATCGCAGATGACAAACTCAGGCTGTTTAAAGCAGCCAAGAACATTTTTTGCCCCCTCAAGGTTTACTCCGTTTTTGCCTCCCGTGCTGGCGTCGACCTGCGAAAGAAGCGAAGTAGAAACATAAGCGCATCTGATTCCCCTCATGTATATGGAAGCCAGAAATCCTGCCAGGTCGCAAACTACACCTCCTCCGATACCCAGAATTAACCCGTCCCGGTCGATCCCGGTTTCCAGAAGCTCTCCGGCCAGCGATTCAACAACCCGGATCTTCTTGCTTGCCTCTCCCGCATCAACCTGAAATACCGGGAAATCAGGGAATTTGTCTCCATAAATCCTGAAAATATTTCTGTCAGTCAGAATTGCCACACCCGATTCGGGAAGCAGTTCATGAACCATCTCCCAGCCTGCTCCTACAAGGATTTCAGATACAGAATCACCTGTCCTGATTACTATCTTTTCCAATTGACCTCTCCTTTGCCCGTTAAAGGTAACAAAACATACGGAATCACATATAAAACCCAGAAATATCAAAATCATTAAGGATTGCAGGCCAGCAGAAGGATTCCATTCAATGATAAAAAGAACTAACTTTAGAACCGTCTTTTCCATCCTGATATGACTACCAGAGAACGATACCGCAAAACAATTGAATATTTCAGTGTCAACATGCCGATTGCAGAGACAGAGCTTTCATACTCAGATCCTTTCGAACTGATTGTTGCCGTAATCCTGTCAGCTCAATGCACCGACAAGCGAGTGAATATGATAACTCCCGCCCTAATTGAAAGGTATCCCGATGCAGAATCGATGGCAAAGGCGGAGCCGCCACATATACTTGAGTTCATCAAATCATGTTCCTACCCAAACAATAAGGCAAAGCACCTTGTTTCAATGGCAAAAATGCTGGTGAGTGAGTTCGGAGGTGTTGTCCCTTCCGATCCTTCCGAACTACAAAGACTGCCGGGTGTCGGAAGGAAAACTGCAAACGTAGTGGCATCGGTGGTTTACAGTAAGCCTGTTATGGCTGTCGATACCCATGTATTCAGAGTCTCTGCAAGAATAGGCCTGACAAGAAACGCAAAAACACCGTTAAGTGCCGAACTTCAGCTGTCAAAGAACATCCCGCAGTCGATGATGCATAAAGCCCACCACTGGCTGATTCTTCACGGAAGATACGTATGCAAAGCCAGGGTTCCGCTTTGTAAAGAGTGCGGATTACAGGAGTTTTGCAAATACTATATCGAAAAAAACAGGCAGTAATATGTATGATACATACAGTTACCGCCCTAAATAACGTTCTATAGAATAAAGTTTGTAAAAATCTCACACCCGCCCTATTCTGACTCGAGTATGCCTGACATTAAAATTACTTATGAAGAGCTTCTCCAGGCCAATAAACGACTGGCTGAAGAAGTTGAACGACTCAGATCTGTAAACGGAATTCAGTTCCATAACAACCATGCAGACAACAGGGTTTTTACGCCGATAAATACAATTAAGGAGATATTTGAAACCGTAAGCGCATATCTTGCCTTGTTTAGAATAACCGAAGACAGAAGGATAAAAATCCTTGACCTGAACGATAAGGCGGCGCTTATCGAATCGGTTCAAAGGTCAGAAACGAAGGACAAATACCTTGATGAAACCCCACTGGCAAGCAAAGAAAGGCTCGTAAGGCTCATCATTGATACAAAGAAAACAGGATGTGCAACGAAGCTTTCAGTTTCGGATAATGACGACGACTCACTTGGACATTACATAGGATTCAGCATTGCCTCAGGAAACATACTCGTTACATGGGAGCCTTCCTCCCGGCAGAAGAACGAGGATGACCTCTCAAACCAAAATATCATTTTCGAAAACTTTGCAGATATGCTTCCTGAAATGATTTATGAAGTCGATCTTTCAGGAAATGTCATTTATGGCAACATCCAGGCATTGAAGTTTTTCGGGTATTCAAAACAGGATCTGGCTGCAGGGATTCATATCTCAAAGGTATTCCCGGAGAATTATCTTCAAATGATAGAAAATCTCAGGAATCTTGACTCCCCCGACCAGGTTTCAAGCAATGAATACTACGCTACGAGAAAGGATGGATCACCTGTGCCTATACTGACTCATTCATTTGCCCTGTTTCATAACAATCTTAAGATAGGCTACAGGGGAATTGTGTCTGATATAAGCAAGCAAAAAAGCTACGAGGACCAGATAAACAGGGAAAAGGCATTCCTGGAGCACCTGGTCGACTCCATTCCAGAGGCGATAGTGATAATGGACCGTGAAGGAAGAATAACCAGCATAAACAAGGAATTCACATCCATGTTTGGCTATACCACGGAAGAAGCCCTTGGCAGAAGCGTTGATGAGCTGATAACTCCCGACCACCTGAAGACTGAGTCAGTAAACCTGGAGGAACTGGTACGCGAAAACGGCAGGATGATAAAAAACACCCTGAGGCACGATAAATCAGGGAACCTGATACAGGTTTCACTTACAGCGACAAATCTTTTAATAAACAGCGAAACAGCAGCCTCGCTTGGGATTTACAGGAATGTTACCCAGGAACATAAAGTACAGACCATCCAGGAAATTCTTTACAATATTTCAACGGCCGCCCTGAACCAGATTGACATTAAGGATATTTACCCTACAATAGTGAAAGAGCTAAGCAAGATATGGAATACGAACAATTTCTTCATTGCCTTGTATGATGCCCGGACCGATACCCTGTCGATGCCGCTCTTCTCTGATGAACAGGACAAATTCGAGAATGTACCTGCACGAAAAACCATAACAAAATGGGTTATAGGACTCCGGAAATCGGTTCTGCTCAAATTAAATGACCTGAAAGATCTCGAGAACTCAGGAGATATAGCACTGGTGGGAACTCCCTGCAAGGTATGGATGGGAGTACCTCTGAAAGCCGAAAGGGAGATCATTGGAGTTATGGCCCTGCAGGACTACCATGACGAGAACAAGTTCACCATGGAAGATGTAAATGTGCTCGAATTCATTGCCAATCAGATAGCCATTGCCATACAGCGCAGGACAATGATTGACAACATGATCCAGGCAAGCCGGAAAGCTGAAGAAGCCGCCCAGTCGAAACAGCAGTTCATGTCGACAATGAGTCATGAGATCAGGACACCCCTCAACGAAGTTATAGGCATCACCAACCTCCTTCTTCAGGGCAATCCAAGGGAGGATCAGATGGACTTTATAAAGACACTGAGATTTTCGGGAAATCATCTCCTGACGCTTGTGAACGATGTTCTCGATTACAACAAAATGGAATCAGGGAAAATTGTCTTTGAGCAGACTCCTTTCAGCCTCAGTGATTTCATGAATGATATTCTCAGAACATATTCATTCCGGTCACGGTCAAAGAATATTGAATTTGAAATAATCAAGGACGACATTCTTCCGAATGAAGTCATCGGCGATCCCATCCGGCTTAACCAGATCCTCTCCAACCTTCTTTCAAATGCCCTCAAATTCACCAAATCTGGTTATATCCACGTTACCCTGAAGGAGATTGAAAGAAAAAACAACAAGGCCAACGTTGAATTTGTGGTTAAGGATACCGGTATGGGAATACCAAAAGACAAGCACGACATAATATTTGAAAGCTTCACCCAGGCCTCGCCGGATACTACTAGACATTTCGGGGGCACGGGTCTGGGACTGGCAATCTGTAAAAAACTCGTCGAGCTTCAGGGGGGTAGAATTGATGTGAATAGTGAACCCGGCAAAGGTTCTGCTTTCAGGTTCGTTCTTTCATTCGGAATTCCCGAACTAGGGATCAGGCCTAAAGCTGGTGAGGCTTCGGAGACCTACATAGGGCTGGAAGGCAAGAGAATCCTCGTGGCAGAAGATAATAAGATCAACTTCTTTGTTGCCAACAAGTTTCTCTCCGGCTGGGGAGTAAGGGTTACGCATGTCGAAAACGGTCAACTTGCCCTTGAAATGCTGGATAAAGCCGATTTCGATTTAGTACTTATGGATTTGCATATGCCGGTGATGGATGGAATTGAAGCCACCCGCATGATAAGGAAATCAAGTAATCCTGATATCAGCAATATTCCCGTTGTAGCCCTTACGGCCGCCATATTGTCTGAAAACCACGATAAAATTGCCGATCTGAGTATCAACGACTACGTCCTGAAGCCCTTCAAGCCGCATGACCTGTTCGATAAGATACTTAAGAATATAAGGTAAGAGGGGGTACGCGGCGTGCGGTATGCGACTTGCACGACTTGCACGACTTGCACGACTTGCACGACTGTCTGAACCGATTATTTTAAACAGTATTTACTCAGGTATTCCGCAGCCTTTTTGTTACCCTGTCCGAAAGCTTTCCTGAAATCAAAGCAGGCATCGTCTTTTTTACCCATGCTCAGCTGGGCAATTCCCTTGTTAAGCCATGCATCGGGGTTCTCCGGCTGAAGGTCGAGTGCCATGCTGTAGTCCTTCATCGCAAAATCCCACGACTTTGATACAAAATAGGAGTTGGCTCTGTCTACATAGCATTCGGCGTCGTTTGGATGAAGCCTGAGATTCTCCGAGAAATATGTCAGCGCCTTCAGATTATCACCTGATGCAGCTGACAAACGGCCTGCCCGGCTCAGAGCTTTTTTGTCACCCGGAAAAAGATCAAGGAATTTTACCACATCCCCGAGCGCCCTGTCTGTTTCGCCCGTCTTCCTGAAACACTCAGCCCTGAGTAAAAGCACTTCGGGCTCTGCAGTACCTGCTGCAATAAGTCTTGTATAGGTCGAAGAAGCTCCTGCCGGATTTCCCGATGCTTCCTGTGTTAAGGCAAGAAGCCTTAAGTATTTTTCATTGCCTGGTTCATCGGCGAGGAGACCGTCAAGTATTTTCAGTGATTCGTCATGCTTCTTTTCTGAATAGCTGATCAGCGCTCCCGCATAAGCCAGGGCATCATTCCCCGGATAACTCCCTGAAAGTCCGGTAAACACAGTTTTTGCATCAGAAATATTTCCGGTCGTAAGACTATACTCAATTTCCGCAATTCCCTTTTCGACAGAACTGTAAATTTCGTTTCTCCAGAACTGACGCCATTCCGGCCGGTTCTCCACAAGGCTGAATGAAGGATCGAGCATGATCTCCTTTTCGCTTTTCCTGTATTCCGATTCAAGGCAAAGTTCAAGATGGTAAACGGCAGTCGCTGCATCTCTCTTAAGGGCATATATCCTTGCAAGTCCGTATTCTCCCGAGCCCGGAGAAATAGTGTTTGCCGAATTGTAATCATTTATTGCCTGCGAGTAATCACCCCTGGCCACAAAAGCTTCAGCTCTTCCAAGATAAACATCCATTTCCCGATAATTCTCCAGTGCTGCCGACAAAATGCTTATGGCCTGATCAGGCTTTCCTCTTTCAACTAGCGCCCTGCCTTTCATCAGAAAATCTGACTTTGTCTGTCCCTGAAGTCCGGCTGCAGTAAGGGACAACAGTAAGAAAAACAATATATTCTTCATCTTTAACATGACTAATTCATTAATATTCAGGCGCTGTGACCGTTGATCCGGGTTCGGTAATGACATGAACAAAGCCCGAAAGATGGAACTGCTCCAGGCCCGAGATCCTCCGTTCAAAAACGTCGCACTGATAGAAGTAAACACCCGGGGAGACAATCTTACCCTTGTAGGTGCCATCCCAGTTGAGCTTTGGTTCTTCAGTCTGAAAAATAAGAACGCCATAACGGTTGAACAGCTTGAAATCGACCTTTTCAACCAGTCCGGATGTTTTAGCTTTAAGCCAGTCGTTAATATCGTCGCCGTTTGGTGTGAACACATTCGGAATCTCGTAAAAATTGCACGAATCGACGCATATCATAACCGACTTCAGGCTTTCGTTCCCAAGGTCATCGAATGCCGACACCGCGTAACAACCTGATACAACCTCGCCTGGATAATGCTTGTAGCTGAAAGTGTTCCTGTCGTTGATCACTGTCAGCAGCGACAGGTTCTCCTCGGTGATCATCTTATAATATATATTGTATCCGGCAACGTCCTCAAGGCAGATTGGATCAGTTATGGTCCAGCGCACATTATTATAAAGGCTGTCGCACTGACTGGTAACTGTGATTACCGGCTGACATGGCGGTTCATTGTCGACGGGTGTGGCACAAGTTATCTGTGAAAAATTTAACAGATCCCTTGGCAGTCCGGCCGAAGTGTATCCGCCGGTCGACCTTACCCTGTAACAATACTCCGTACCGTTTACCAGTCCGTTATCGGTGAATTCCAGAAGATTCGAGGTTCCTATGGAGTCATATACATTGGTAGCCCGGTTCAGCCTGAAGAAATCGTATCTCGTATTTATCCACGGAACGTTACGGCTTATTACAAAGCGAACCTTTCTGTCGCCCGGGTTTGCGGTAAGAAACAGGGATGAGGCGTATCCCGGCTCTCCTATCAGGAACCTGTTACCCGGGGCATTGTTAAACAGCTCTATCCTGTAAATATAACCCTCTGTCGATGGTATTGATAAGAGTATCAACAAAAGAGGTCTCGTTCAGCGTGGCTGTTGTGATCGTACTGATCTGCGAGTACTCCGTCCCGGTCACTCCGTCGGCTCTGGATATAATATACTCATAGGGGCCCGATGCAGGTATGGTATCAAGCTGGTCAGGTCTTCTCCACCTTACTACTATCGAGCCGTTGGTGGCCGATGTAGACCGTACGCTGACATTCGTTATCAAAGGCACTCCCGAAACCAGGGATGAGGTTATCTCATTCGAGACTTTGCTCTCCGCCCCGTTATTGAAAACAGCAGTAATTCTATAGGAATATTCCTTGCTGAATGCAAGGCCTTCCCCATCGTTTGTGTCGATAAATGATACCGTTCCGCTTCCGGCGATGTATCCAATCCTCTCGTATCCGGCCGATGCCGGGACTCCCGAAGTGCAGCTGTCGGGTGTGAATGAAGAAGCTCCCTCCCTCCTGTAAATATTGAAGCCCATTATGGCATTTGTTCCGTAGTCATCCCATACAAGCCTCACAAACTTGCCCTCGGGAGATATGCCTGTCAGAACCGGAGGAGGTCCAAGAACCTTAATCTGAAAATTATCTAAATCCGACAGATTCTGATCTTCGCTGAAGTCGTCGGCTTTAATTATTATATCGTATGGCTGGTTCCTCACTGCTTCCATGCAAGTTGCCCAGAGAAATCGAGAAGAATAAAAGCCCGCGACTGAATCGACCTTCGTAAATGTTGCAGGGCATGAATTCAGATCATAAATTCCGGATGTAGAAAAAAGCTGAAGGAAATGGTTGTCAGGATCAGAGGCCGATACAAGAAAATCTATCACTGTTCCAGCCTCAACGCATCTGTCAGGGAGAGGACCTATCTCCGGCGGCTTATTGTCAGTATCGTACACATTGATCTGAATATCCCTGACCACCACTCCGATCTTTTTTCCATAGCGCCATTCCTGTATCTCCATTGCAACATTATAAGCCCCGGTGTCCCTGGGTGTGCTCCATATAAGGTCGCCTGAAAGGGCATCAACCCTTATAAAGTCGGTGGCAGGAGGAAGGGTATAGTTCTCTATCGGTATGCCGTCTTCGCGGGTGCAGGTTGTAATTGCATAAGAGAGGCTGTCGCCGTCAGGATCATAGGCACCCGGGTTATGGATGAACACATATCCCCTCGCAGCCTTGTCATAGGGCGGATTGAGAAGGACCGGAGTGCTGTTTCTGCCTATTGAAGGATTCACAATCAGTGTCGTGGTAATAGAAAATACAACATTCACCGAATTGGGGATATTTAGCACATCTGCATTCCTGTTGGGATCCTGAACAACAATCTTGTATACCCCGGGACCGGGATAGGTATGAGTGATCTTATAGATATTCCTTTTGTAATAGTTTGGGAGGAATAAAATGCTGACCCTGGGTGCCACTGATGTGGAATTATCGCCCCATTCTACTTCAAGCTGATCCCTGTCAGCAAAACTCAATGTGTAGGTATAGGTTGTTATGGTTATCTCGAACGAAAGATCCGATAACTGTACATAGGTGATCTCCCCTGCCCTGTTGTGCGTTGCCCGGGCGCTGCCGAATCCGAGCAGCAGCAGGGCAATAATTATGATTGTCTTCGTTTTCAGAATCTTCACTTTGCTTAATCTCCTCTAATCCTTTAAATTATTGAATATCAAACGTCTTTTCGGTCTCCAGTGCTGTAAGCCTGGCCCCCTCCTCGAAATCATTTACCTTAACTATCAGCATGTTTGCCTGATCGCTGTAAATGGAAGTCATTATCTGGTTTTTCACTGTAATCGATCTGACCTTTGCTTCTGATCCGAATGAAAGGTTCATCCTCAGTTCATTATCCGAAAGATCAATTTTCCCCAGTTCCGCCTTAACAGGAACCCCGTCAATCATGATCCTCACCTTTTCATTCACATAATCCGTTAAATACACCCTGGTGAATTCATCGCTGCCCTTAAAAACCAGCTTATCACCCCCTCCTGCCCCAAGCCCGGAATCCAGAAGAAAATCATCGAAGTAGATCTTCAGAAACATATTGAATACTTTCCCTTCAGGTTCATAATCAATACTCATCAGAGAGACATGCACCGGATGGAATGCCAGCCAAATTGAAAAAATAAGCAATCTGATCATCCGAAATTAGTTTAGGCAAAGAACATTATCATCAAAAATCAGACCAATAATACATCTCAGATGAAGGCATCAACCCTGTCCTTCAGGTATCCTGCAGTTCCGACCTCGATGAAGGAAAATCCCGCGGGACCGGCGAAGTTGCCTGCCAGAACAACAACAAGATCGTTATCAGCAATCTCATTTATTGCAGTAAGGTCGGTGAGAGCTCTTCTAAGGAAATCATCGATCGATTTTCGTTTTTCCTGGAAGCTTGCATACACCCCGTACGAAAGTGCCAGCTGCCGCATGGTGCTGGCAAGATAACACCGCGCCAGGATTACTTTATAGCCACGGTAGGCAGCCATATCCCTGATAGTCGTCCCTTTAATAGTATCGGCAATGATCGACTTTGCGCTCACCCTGACAGACGTCTTCACAGCCACTTTTGCAAGGTAAGCTGAAATCTCACCGTTAACTTTTGAAGCGGGAATTTCAAGGAATTTTTCCTTGTTTTCCTCCACCTCGAGTGCAACCTTGGTCATGGTTTTGACCGCCTCCACTGGAAATTTGCCGTTTGCCGTTTCCCCGCTAAGCATCAGTGCATCGGTCTGAGAGTAAATTGCGCTGGCTACGTCGCTTATTTCAGCACGTGTCGGGCGGGGGTTGCTGATCATCGAATGCAGCATCTGCGTTGCCACTATTACGGGCTTTCTCATGCTGATGCATTTTGAGATGATCATTTTCTGAATGCCAGGTATCTTTTCATAAGGTATCTCGATACCAAGATCGCCCCTGGCAACCATTACCCCGTAAACCTGCTCTAGAATTTCATCGATATTGCTGACACCCTCCTCGTTTTCAATCTTGGCTATGATTTTTATGGTGCTATTGTACTCATCCAGGAGTTTCTGAACATCAATCACATCCTTTTTCGTGCGAACAAAGGAGTGAGCAATGAAATCCAGATCATTCTCCACTGCCATCCTGATGAAACTCCTGTCTTTTTCGGTGAGTGAAGGGAGGCATATCTTAACACCCGGAAGGTTTACACCTTTTCTTGAACCCAGCATCCCTCCGTCCTCTATCACGCATTCGAGAAGGCTTCCGTTCCGCTTAACCGCTCTAAGGCTTATATCTCCGTCATCAATAAGAATTTCGCAACCTTCAGGAACTTCCGCAACGAAGTTCCTGTATGATACATTGATCAGGTTGCCGGTGGTCTTCTCACCTGGATTCCCGGCCATCATCACCTTGTCCCCTTTCCTGAGTTCAACCGGTGCATCGCTTACAGTAGTCCTTATTTCAGGTCCCTTGGTATCTATCAGTATGGCAATCTTGTCGGATACCATTCGTACATTCCGCACTATTTTAAGGGCCCCATCAATGTCGAGATGAGCTGAGTTGATCCGGACCACATCCATACCCGCCTGATAGAGCTCGGATAAAAAATCACGATCGCATCTTTTATCCGAAATCGTTGCAACGATCTTTGTCCTTTTTTTCATGCCTTCTTTTTTGTTTTTTTACTGATCTCCTTCAAGGCTTCAATGGCAAGCCTGTATCCATCGAGGCCTAGGCCGATGATACTCCCGGAGCAATATCTCCCCACAAGACTGTTATGCCTGAATTCCTCCCTTGCCGCGACATTGGTTATGTGAACCTCCAGGACAGGACTTTCCACAGAAGCCACAGCATCGGCAATCGCAACCGAAGTGTGGGTGTAACCGCCGGGATTCAGAATTATCCCGTCATAATTAAATCCCGTTTCATGTATCCTGTTGATTATTTCGCCTTCGATATTCGACTGGAAGTAATCGATCGTAAAATCAGGATAGAGTTCCCTCAGCAACTCAAGCCGCTCCCCGAAAGACTCGGTTCCGTATTTTCCGGGTTCCCGCTTTCCAAGGAGATTGAGGTTGGGCCCGTTGATTATCACTATCTTCATATCTGCAACTCAGTATTTAACAATGTGTAAAAATAACTAAAATATCGGAGGTTCAGACTTCGGCTCCTGCATTACTTTGTATTACCTTGCACTGGTAATTGATCATAAAACCTATGAGCCTCACATGGAAATCAGCAACCAGAAACTTCGCTTACTATCTCAGGCTCGAGAAATCGCTGTCACAGAACAGCATTGAAGGATACCTGAATGATGTCCGCAAGCTTGAGGAATTTGACAGAGAAAGCGGAAGGGAACAGGGTCCGGCATCGATAACCTACCACGATCTCAGGGAGTTTATCAGTCAGGCTGGTTCAGGAGAAATGAGCGCCCGGACACAGGCAAGGCTGATATCGGGAATAAGAGCCTTTTACCGGTTTCTGCTGATCGATGGTGAGATCAAAGAGAACCCGTCCTCCCTCATGGAGTCGCCCAGATTGGGGCTGAAACTTCCGGAAGTCCTTACTATTGAAGAGATTGACCGGATTGTCGATGCCATTGACCTCAGCAAGCCCGACGGCCACAGGAACAAAGCCATTATTGAAACACTTTACGGGTGTGGTCTGCGAGTCTCCGAACTGGTAAACCTGAGGCTCACCGACATCCATTATGGCGAAGGGTTCGTAAGCGTCACGGGAAAAGGCAACAAGCAAAGACTGGTTCCTGTCAGCGGGAAAGCCTTGAAGGAGATAGACCTTTACAGGATCGACAGGAACAGGCTGCCTGTTATACATGATGAGAACATTGTGTTTCTCAGCCGGAGGGGACGGAGGCTTACAAGAGCGATGATATTCACCATTACGAGGGATCTTGCCGGGAGTGCGGGAATTCTGAAGAAGATCAGTCCGCATACCTTCCGGCACTCTTTTGCAACGCACATGATCGAAGCCGGAGCCGACCTGAGAGCGGTACAGGAAATGCTTGGACATGAGTCGATAATGACTACAGAGATCTATACCCATATCGACAGAAGTTTTCTCCGCGACACTCTGATAATGTTCCATCCGAGATCATGATTTTCGCGAGCTATTCAGAAATTCAAATTTTAATATTAAATTTGCACCTTAATTTTTCCGGATAAATTAATTAAGTTCATCATAAATCAAAAAAGTATGTCGAAAGTAAAAAGAGTTTATTCCTTTGGCAATAAGACTGCAGAGGGTAAAGCAGATATGAAGAATCTACTTGGCGGCAAGGGAGCCAATCTCGCTGAGATGTGCCTCCTGGGGCTGCCCGTTCCTGCCGGTTTCACTATCACGACCGATGCCTGTAATGAATACTATTCAAATGATTGTACTCTTCCAAAAGAGCTGATGCCTGAAGTTTGGGCAGCTATGAAGCTGACCGAAAAAACTATGGGCATGAAGTACGGTGATCCGGAAAATGCTTTACTGGTTTCATGCCGCTCAGGCGCTCGCAGTTCGATGCCGGGTATGATGGATACCGTTCTAAATATCGGACTTTGCACAGCTACTATTCCAGGTTTCCTGAAAAAGACCAATAATCCCCGTTTTGTATGGGATTCATACCGTCGTCTTATCATGATGTATGCCGATGTCGTAATGGAAAAAGCTGAAGGTATTGAGCCTGCAGAAGGCAAGGGAATCCGCAAACAGCTTGACGAAATGCTCGACCAGTTCAAGAAAAGTAAAGGTTACCATTCAGATACCGACATTTCAGCCGAGGAGTTAAAGGACCTCGCCGAGAAATTCAAGAAGAAGATCAAGCAGGTACTTGGCAAACCTTTCCCGGATGATGCAAAAGAACAGCTTGAAGGAAGTATCAAGGCTGTATTCAAGAGCTGGAATGGCAAAAAAGCCGTTTCGTACCGCCGTATTGAAGGAATTCCGGATAGTTGGGGCACAGCTGTAAACGTTCAGGCGATGGTATTTGGGAACATGGGCGACTCATCAGCCACAGGTGTTGCTTTCACCCGTAACCCAGCAACCGGAGAGAACCTGTTCTATGGAGAATGGCTCGTAAATGCACAGGGCGAGGACGTAGTGGCAGGTATCCGCACTCCCAGCCCTCTCAACAATGCTACCAAAAATGAGCAGAACAAGCATCTGCACAGCATGGAAGAAGTCATGCCGAAGACATACAAGGAACTGGTTGATATCCGCAATATTCTTGAGAAGTCGTTCCACGATATGCTAGATATCGAATTTACCATCCAGGAGAACAAACTGTTCATGCTGCAGTGCCGTGTCGGAAAAAGGACAGGTACCGCCGCCGTCAATATGGCGATGGATATGATCAAGGAAAAACTCATTGATGAGAAGACTGCCGTTCTGCGTGTTGATGCATCACAGCTTGATGAGCTTCTTCACCCGATCTGCGATCCTGATGCTGAGAAGAAAGTTAAGCCTATAGCCAAAGGTCTTCCTGCAGGACCAGGTGCTGCAGTTGGTAAAATAGTTTTCACAGCCGAGGATGCAGTTGCATGGACCCGTAAGGGCCACGACGTTATCATGGTCCGTGAAGAAACCAACCCCGAAGACGTTGAAGGAATGAGAGCTGCAGTAGGTATACTTACCGCACGCGGCGGAATGACTTCACATGCCGCACTCGTTGCCCGCGGATGGGGAAAATGCTGTGTTGTTGGTGCAGGAGCACTGCATGTGGAAGCTGGCAGCAAGAAGATAAAAGTTGCCGGAACTGATATAGTTCTCAAGGAAGGTGATGTTATCACAATCAACGGGACAAAGGGAAATGTTTACCCGGGCAGCATCAAACTTATGGATGCTACAGAGAATCCCCGTTTCCAGGCTTTCATGAAGATCGTCGACAAATTCCGCAAAATGGGAGTCCGCACCAATGCTGACACCGCCGAGGATGCACAAGTTGCTCGTGATTTCGGTGCCGAAGGTATCGGACTGTTCCGTGTTGAGCATATGTTCTATGGCAAGGGTTCGGAACAGCCTTTGTTCCTCCTTCGCAAGATGATCCTCAGCTCAACCGAAGCCGAGCGTCGCAAGGCTCTTGGAGAACTCTCCAAATATGTAAAGAAGGATATGAAAGCCACCCTGGCGGCCATGGATGGTATGCCGGTTACTTTCAGGCTAATCGATCCCCCGCTTCATGAGTTTGTACCCCAGTCAGCTGAAAAGCAGGCCGAACTTGCAAAGGCCCTTGGAATAAAGAAATCCGATATCGTGAAACGCGGCGAGGCTCTCCACGAATCAAACCCGATGATGGGTCATCGCGGTGTACGTCTCAGTGTAACATATCCCGAGGTAACCGAAATGCAGGTTCGCGCGATGTTCGAAGCTACAGTCGAACTGCTCAAGGAAAAGAAAAATCCCAAACCAGAACTTATGGTTCCGGTTACCTGCGATGTTTCCGAACTGGTTGTCACCAAAAAAGTTGTGGATGCAGTTTATGAAGAAGTTCTCAGGAAATCCGGTCTCAAGAAAATAGAATACAAATACGGGACCATGATCGAAATTCCGAGGGCAACCCTTCTGGCCGACGAAATGGCAAAATCAGCCGAGTTTTTCTCGTTCGGAACAAACGATCTGACACAGATGACTTTCGGCTTCAGCCGCGACGACATCGGTGGATTCCTCCACGATTATCTCGACAAGAAAATGCTTGCAAACGATCCGTTCCAGACAATTGACCAGCAAGGTGTCGGTCAGCTCATAACCATGTCGGTCCAGAAAGGACGCGCAACAAGGCCTGACCTGAAGATCGGAATCTGCGGCGAACAGGGCGGCGACCCTGCATCTGTGGAGTTCTGCTTCAAAAACGGACTTACCTATGTCAGCTGCAGCCCGTTCAGGGTACCAATTGCCAGGCTTGCTGCTGCACAGTCATCTATCAAATACGGGAAATAATCTATCTTCCCGAAACAGCAAAAAGGGCATCCGGAGATGCCCTTTTTTGTTTATAATTTTATTGATACATTTGAGTTGAATTTCTAATTAAAATACCCGATTATGGTATCTGCAGAGGATCTGAAAAAATACGGAATTGACGATGTTCAGGAAATTGTTTACAATCCAACATTCAATACCCTCTTTGCCGAAGAAACCAAACCCGGTCTTACAGGTTATGAGAAGGGCTTTATTACCAGGGCAGGAGCGGTTTCAGTCGATACCGGTGTCTTCACAGGCCGTTCACCAAGCGACAAATACATTGTTCTCGACGACACAACCCGTGATACTGTTTGGTGGAAATCAGAAAAAGCAAAAGTATCCGATAACAAACCCATTAACATCGATATCTGGGAACATTGCAGGAAACTGGCCGCAAAACAACTTTCCGGGAAACGACTTTTCGT
The DNA here is from genome assembly GCA_963840965.1 of uncultured Bacteroidales bacterium. Taxonomy (GTDB): domain Bacteria; phylum Bacteroidota; class Bacteroidia; order Bacteroidales; family VadinHA17; genus LD21. Next base: position 716,265 of record CAWJAW010000006.1, read on the forward strand.
TGTTGACTGTTTCTGCGGAGCCAACGTTAACTCACGTCTTTCGGTGAGATTCGTGGTCGAAGTGGCATGGCAGGCCCACTTTGTTAAAAACATGTTCATCAGGCCCGACGAAAAGGAACTGGAAGAATTCACTCCTGACTTTGTGGTTCTGATGGCCTCGAAGACCACCAATCCCGACTGGAAAAAGCAGGGCCTCCACTCCGAAAACTTTGTCTTCTTTAACCTTACATCAGGTATGGCAGTTATCGGCGGCACCTGGTATGGCGGCGAGATGAAGAAAGGCCTGTTCTCGGTAATGAATTATCACCTCCCGCTGAAAGGAATTGCCACAATGCACTGCTCAGCCAATGTTGGAAGGAAAGGAGATGTGGCAATATTCTTCGGGCTCTCGGGAACCGGAAAAACGACCCTTTCTACAGATCCCGACAGAGCTCTTATAGGTGACGATGAACATGGCTGGGACGACGACGGAATATTTAACTTTGAAGGAGGATGCTATGCGAAATGCATCAACCTGAGCAAAAAGAACGAACCGGATATTTACAACGCTATCCGTAGAGATGCCCTGCTTGAGAACCTGGTCGTCCTTCCCGACGGAACGATCGACTTTGCTGACGACTCTAAAACTGAAAACACAAGGGTATCATACCCCATATACCATATAAATAATATTGTAAAGCCTGTTTCCAAAGGAGACCATGCAAAAAAGGTGATCTTCCTCACAGCCGACACATTCGGAGTACTGCCTCCCGTCAGTCTCCTTACAGAAGAACAGACGAAATACTATTTCCTGAGCGGCTACACCGCAAAGGTTGCCGGAACTGAAAGAGGTATTGATGAACCGGTTCCATCATTCTCAGCCTGCTTCGGAGCTGCCTTCCTCCTGCTCGATCCGATAATCTATGCCAACGAACTCACAAGAAAAATGAAGCAGCATGGAGCTGAAGCATGGCTGGTAAACACCGGCTGGACCGGCGGACCTTATGGCATTGGTTCAAGGATTGACCTTCCCACAACAAGACTCATAATAAACTCGATCCTTGACGATTCAATAAAGAAGTATGAATTCAGAACCTTACCTGTTTTCAGGCTGAAGATCCCTGAAAAGATCGAAGGTGTGCAAAACAACTTACTGGATCCTTCAGAAGCCTGGGAATCACCGGTTAGATGGCGTATTGCCGCTACCGATCTGGCACTGAAATTCATAAACAACTTCAGCAAGTTCTCATCCAACGAGGAAACAGCAGCACTTGCCGAATCAGGTCCCTCCCTCTGAAACCTAAACGCCTTTACGCCTTAACGCCTTTATGCCCTTCGTCCCATGAACATCCCTCTCCTCCTTCTTGTCATAGTCCTGGCCTACCTTATTGGTTCGATTGCTACTTCAGTGTGGGCAGGGATTATATTCCACAAGGTTGATGTCAGGGAGCACGGGAGCGGAAATGCAGGAGCAACAAATGTAATAAGGGTACTCGGGTGGAAAACCGGCGTTCCTGTTCTGCTGGTCGATGTTTTAAAGGGTTGGTGTGCGGCCATGCTGCCAGTTTTCCTGAACATGGCCGACCAGGGCAGTGCAATGCTTACAAATTACCAGATCATTGCAGGACTGGCGACAGTTGCCGGACATATCTACCCGGTATTTGCCGGATTCCGCGGCGGCAAGGGTGTTGCCACAATATTCGGCGTTCTCATTGCCATTCACCCTCTTGTGACCATTTCATGCTTCGGAGTATTCCTCTGTGTTTTTCTTATTTCAGGCTATGTTTCCCTGGGATCGATGATAGCCGGAATTGCTTTTCCCGTTCTTCTTTTCTTTTTCTTCGACACACCTTCGGTTTACCTGAAAATATTTTCGGTTGTGGTGGCTCTTGCTCTCCTTTTTACACACAGGCTTAACATCGGTCGTCTCCTTAAGGGAGAAGAGTCAAAGCTTATCAAGTCCCGCTCCTCAAAAAACAAGTGATCTTAAAGATAACTTAAGCTGCCGGAATCAGTACTGTTCAAGCAGCTGAATCCTACTCTCAATAGGCGGATGGGTTGCAAAGAGATGGGAAAACGAAAAGGAAGTTTTCTTCGCTTCCTGTTCGCCGGGGTTATCTATAAACATCTGGGCGACATCCTTTCGTTTTACTGCTTCTATGGTGGGATCAACAGAAATCTTGCGCAGGGCTGAAGCAAGCGATTGAGGCCTCCGGGTAAGTTCTGCAGAGCCGGCATCGGCAAGGAATTCGCGCTTCCTCGAAAGGGCAAACCTGAAAAGTGAAGCAAGCAGATAACCGACGAGCGCAAGCAGCAGGGCAATGAGTATACCGCCGCCTTGCTTCTTTCCCCTTCCGAGGCTTCCAAAACGGAGAGAGCGGAAAAGCATCTCGGTAATAAATGCAAATATCCCCACAAAGACTATGGAAATTATAAGAAGCCTGACATCCCTGTTCCGGATGTGAGTCAGTTCATGGGCGATCACTGCTTCAAGCTCATCATCCTCGAGCTTATCGATAATGCCGCGCGAAAGGGAAATTGTATAGGTGTTCTCATTTATCCCGCTTGCAAATGCATTCAGCGAGTCGTCCTCGATAATATTAACTTTTGGCATCTTCATCCCGGTCGCTATGCAAAGATTCTCCACCAGGTTATAGACTCTTTTATTCTCCTTGCGTTCAAGAGGCCTGGAATTGGTTGCGTTGTTTATAATTGCGGTATGAGAGAACCAGGCTATTGCGAACCATACTGCCACGCCGATGGTAATCCACGGCACAACACTCAGGAATGACCGGTTAACGAATGAAAGACCCATCTCCTGGTTCTCCACACCGTACGACATAAAAAGGAAAAAGAGCCAGGTAAGAGCATAAAAGACCAATGGGAACATCAGCAGCAAAAGTACCGAGTTCAGATTGTTCTTTGTTATCTGGCTCTGTAGTCCGTAATACTTCATACTAATTGAACTTGATCTGTGGTGGCTGCTCGATCACAGTCCGCTGGTCGCCCAGGTCAAACATAGGTTCCCGCTTGAAATTGAACAGAGTTGCAATAATATTCGATGGAAATAACTCTGTAGCTGTGTTGAGCTCCTTGGTGGCTGAGTTGAAAAATCTTCTTGCCGCAGCTATCTTGTTCTCAACGTCGGATATTTCATTCTGAAGGTCCAGAAAATTCTGGCTGGCTTTGAGGTCGGGGTAGTTTTCCACTGCAACCCGTAAACCCTGAAGAGCACCGGTCAGTTTTGTCTCTGCCTCAATTTTCTCATTTACAGTTGTTGCCTTCATTGCATTTGCACGGGCTTCAGTTATATTGGTAAGCACTTCGCGCTCATGCACCATATATCCCTTAACTGTTTCCACCAGCTGTGGAATGAGATCGTGCCTCTGCTTAAGCTGAACATCCACATCGGCGAATGCCTGCTCCCTGTTGTTGCGGAGCCTTACAAGCCTGTTGTACAATGATATCGCGAAAAATACCAGAACTACAATGATTGCCAGAATTACCAGTAATATTGCCATTTCTTAATTAATTAGGGTTAATAAATTTCCTCAAAGATTACAATTTGAAACTAAAGATAGATATTTTTGCTAAATATCAATATTTGCAGATATCATAAAACAATTACATATACTTAATCAAAAACCATTGATATGGAAAAGAGTTTAAAAGGCACAATGACTGAAAAGAACCTTCTCAAGGCTTTTGCAGGTGAATCGCAGGCTAAGAACAGGTATGAATTTGCCGCAAAGGTGGCAAAGGAAGAAGGTTACGAGCAGATAGCGGGAATATTCATGGAAACAGCTCTCCAGGAGCAACAGCACGCAAAAAGGTTCTTCTCCTTCCTCGAAGGAGGAATGGTTGAAATTACCGCTGCCTATCCTGCAGGAAAGACCGGAACAACACCCGAAAACCTCGAAGCCGCAGCAGCAGGTGAACATGAGGAATGGAACGAGCTTTATCCTGAATTTGCCAGGGTTGCTGAGGAAGAAGGATTCAAGAATATCTCCACTGCATTCAAAGCCATCGCATCAGCAGAAAAAAACCACGAGGACAGGTACCGGAAGCTTCTTGGCAACTTAATGACAAACAAGGTGTTCGAACGGGAAGATAAGGTATTCTGGTATTGCAGGAAATGCGGGTATGTCCATTTCGGAACAAAGGCCCTAAAGAACTGCCCTGCCTGCCTGCATCCTATTGGCTATTTCGAACTCATGTCAGAAAATTATTGATCGATGACCGGCGGAAAAGAGATGCTTGAGCTGATACTCAGACGTCAGAGCGACAGGAAATACGACAAAATTCCTGTCGAACCGGATAAACTCGACCGTATCCTGGAGGCAGGCAGGATGGCACCTTCTGCCTGCAATGCCCAGCCCTGGAAATTCGTTGTTGCTACCGATCAGACCATACTGGCACAACTGGCTGATGCAGCTTCGGCGAAACTCCTTGGAATGAACACTTTTGTAAGCCAGGCCCCGGTTATGATCGTGTTAGTGAGAGAGAAGCCGAATCTCAGCTCGAGGGTTGGCGGAACAATCAAGAGCAAGGATTATTCACTGATCGATATTGGAATCACTGCAGAGAACATCTGTCTGCAGGCAATTTCGGAAGGCCTCGGAACATGCATCATAGGATGGTTCGACGAGGACAGGGTAAAAAGCATACTTGGAATACCTACGTCAAAGAGAGTCGAGCTTATTATCACCCTGGGCTACGCGTCGGGCGATTACAGACAGAAGAAACGGAAACCGAAAGAAGAGACGGTATCCTACAACAAATATTGACAGACCAAACCTGACGGCCTGCTTTTTTTGAGGTTGAAAACCTTTATTCAGTTCAGCTGTTCAAGGGCTGATTTGATTCTCTTAACCGCCTCAACCAGCAGGTCGTCGGAATTGGCGTATGATATCCTGATACAGCCCGGAGCTCCGAAGGCATCTCCCCCCACCACGGCAACATGCGCTTTTTCAAGCAGGAACAGGGCAAGATCGTCGGAATTTACTATCTTCCTGCTGCCGTCGGATTTTCCCAGAAAATTTGAAATATCAGGCATCACATAGAAAGCCCCTTGCGGAATCCTTAACTTCATTCCCGTGATCTCTTTCAGCAATCCGCAGATAAGATCGCGGCGGCGATGGAATGCCTCTTTCATAATCCTTACCGAATCATCTCTACCCTGAATCGCAGCGAGTGCTGCCCTTTGAGCTATTGAACACACTCCGGAGGTGAACTGGCCCTGGAGTTTGTTACAGGCCTTTGCCAGCCACAAGGGAGCTCCGATGTAACCGATCCGCCATCCAGTCATAGCATAAGCCTTCGAGACACCGTTCACGGTTATCACCCTGTCGTAAATAAAATCGAAGGATGCCATGCTGACATGCTTCCCATCGAAAATTATATGTTCATAAATCTCGTCCGACATAAGAAGAACTCCTTCATGTCTTTCCACCACCCTGGCAATTTCTTCCATTTCGTTCCCGGTATAAACCATCCCGGTAGGGTTTGATGGCGAATTGAAAATTATCAGTCTGGTACGGTCCGTTATTGCTTCTTCAATCTGTGCAGCACTGACCTTGAAGTCATTCTCCAGAAGTGCTTCGACAACAACAGGCCTGCCTCCCGCCAGTATTATCTGATCGTAGTAGCTCACCCAGTATGGTGCAAGGATGATTACTTCCTCACCAGGATTGATCACTGACATTATCACATTAATCAGTGAATGCTTGCCCCCGGCTGATACGATTATCTGTTCACGACTGTAGTTTATACCATTCTCCTCTCTGAACTTAAAGGATATGGCATCTCTCAGATCATTGTAGCCCGGTACGGGAGGATACTTCGAGTAATTCTCATCAATTGCCCTCTTGGCAGCCTCCTTAACATAATCGGGGGTATTGAAATCAGGTTCCCCCAGACTGAGACTTATAACATCCACACCTGAGTCCTTTAATTCACGACTCTTCTGAGCCATTGCCAGAGTCTGCGAAACAGACAGGGATTTAATTCTTTCGGATAAGTATTCCATACAGGTTAGTTATTATTGGTGCATACAACGGCCTTTTGCACTCATTGTACCACAAACATTAGTGGCTCATGGTTTTATGCTTCCGGCTATCGCCAAATGTAAAAGGAATTTTTGATTTTCTGCAGTATCTGATCCTGTTTTTGTGAAACGGATAGTGACCTGGCTTAAGCCTGGCAAAGAAGATGGCAGATTAAATAAAAGAGGGATGGATATTTTTATATCAAAATATCTTACGTTTGCATATAAATATATATTCGAATGGAAACAGTTGCTGAAATCCTGAAGATAACATTACCTGCATTGATCGTTTTTCTGACGGCCTGGATCATAATAAGGAATATGATAAGGAACGATCAGGAGAAGAGAAGACAGGAAGTGATCCTGCAGGGGAACAGAAACATTACTCCCATAAAGCTCCAGGCTTATGAAAGGATCGTTCTGTTTCTGGAAAGAATAAGCCTCGAATCGCTTCTGATGCGGGTCAGCACTCCGGATATGACGTCAGCGCAGCTTCAATCGGCCCTTCTGACAACCATCAGGAGCGAGTTTGAGCACAACCTTTCCCAGCAGATCTATATGAGCCCGCAGGCATGGGAGGTTGTCAGAAATGCCAGGTCGAACACGATAAAAATGATAAACAACGAGGCCGAAAGGATCAAAAGCGATGCTCCCGGCATTGAACTGAGCAGACTCCTTCTGGGTAAGGTTATGGAGATAGAACATGAGCCTACCAGGACAGCTATTGATTTCATAAAGGGTGAAGTAGGAAGAATGATTTGATACTTCCGCTCTCCACCCTTTCCGGATTCGTCAAAAACGTTATTGTTTCAGGTAAAAAACTTGTCGTTTTACATAGTGTTTTTTATTGTAAAACGATAAATATTTGTTGTTATTTTTCAGAAAATTAGCACCTGAAAACAGTTTAGTATCAGAGCAGTTCAACGCTTCTCTTTATGAAGGTACTCAGATCCTCTCCTCTAAGCATATTGTTTGAAAGCAGGGCAAGGTCTACAAGCTGCTTCACAATTTTATTTCCTGATCCAAAATTCTCAAGTATCTCTTTCCTGGCTGTTTCTACAGTCTCAAGATCTTTCCTGAGTTTCTCAAGGTCATCCTTCTCGAACTGGCTGATCTCATCAGGTTTCTTATTGCTTTGCTCCTTTTCCATAAAATCTACTCCGGCCTTCAGCTTTTCCCTTTCTGCGTTGTTTTCCTGAAGTCTTTTACCCTCAGCGGCCTGAAGATCTTCTGATATCTTTAACACCAGAGGATGATTCACATTTATCACCAGGTTGAAGCTGTCGGGCAGTTCACCGTAAAAATTCATACCTCCGCCCATCTGCGACATTTCCTTCATCCTGCGCATAAATTCCGACTGGGTAAGTATTACCGGGGAATCATTTTCATCCAGAGTTTCCGGAACCGCGTTGTAAACCTCCTTTGACTTGACCCTGACATTGAAGACACTTCTTAAATCATCCTGCTGAATCTGCGAGAGTTTAGAGGATTTTGAATCGGATTTGGGGATCAGTTTATCGATAACATCCGAGTCGACCCTTACAAACCTCGAATCCTTGAATTTTGTTTCGAGATGATTTATAAGATGAACATCGAGCTGGCCGTCGAGGTTCAGAACATCATAACCCTTGCTTTTTGCATTTTCAATATATGAATACTGATCGGTCTTATTATTTGTATAAAGATAAACAAGCGACTTGTTCTTATCGGTCTGGTTTTCCCTGATCAGCTTTTCATATTCTTCAAAAGTGAAATATTTGTCGTCAGTGTTCTTGAACATTGCAAACTTAGTCGCTTTCTCGTAGAATTTCTCTTCGGTAATCATCCCGTAGATTATGAAAAGCTTCAGATTATCCCATTTCTTTTCAAACTCCTCACGATTGTTCTTAAAGATATCGAACAGCCTGTCGGCAACCTTCTTGGTTACATGCGATGAAATTTTCTTCACATTTGAATCGCTCTGCAGGTAACTCCTCGATACATTGAGGGGAATGTCGGGCGAATCTATAACCCCGTGAAGAAGGGTAAGGAATTCAGGAACAATCCCCTCGACCGAGTCAGTGACAAATACCTGGTTGCAATATAGCTGGATCTTGTTCTTTTGAATTTCGATGTTTGATTTGATTTTCGGAAAATAAAGTATGCCGGTCAGTTTGAAAGGATAGTCGACATTCAGATGGATATTGAAGAGCGGTTCATCGCCTATGGGATAGAGCTCTCTGTAAAACTTCAGGTAATCCTCATCCTTCAGTTCCGCAGGTTTCATGGTCCATGCCGGTTTCGTGTTGTTTATTATCTTGTCTTTTCCGGTCTCGACATATTTATTGTCCTTCCATTCCTTTTCCTGTCCGAAGGCAATCTCCACAGGCAGGAATTTGCAGTATTTCTTCAGCAGTTCCTCTATTTTGCTTTCCTCGAGGAATTCCTTCGATTCCTTGTCGATATAAAGGATCACGTCGGTTCCCCTTCGTTCCTTTTTCGTTTCTTCGATTGTGTATTCTGGGCTGCCGTCGCAGGTCCACCTTACAGCAGGTTCCGTTTCGTCCCACGATTTTGAAACAACCTCGACCTTATCTGAAACCATGAATGATGAATAGAAACCGAGGCCGAAATGACCTATCATCGAATTTACCTGTTCCTTGTATTTCTCGAGGAAGTCGTTGGCGCTTGAAAAGGCGATCTGGTTGAGATACTTGTCTATCTCATCCGATGTCATTCCAACCCCCGAGTCGGAAACGGTGATGGTCTTTTTCTTCTTATCTACTGAAACCCTGATTGTCAGATCACCCAGCTCACTCCTGAAGTCGCCCGCTGACGACATCGCCCTTAGTTTCTGGGTGGCATCAACAGCGTTGGAAATTATCTCGCGAAGGAATATCTCATGATCGGAATAGAGGAATTTTTTAATAATCGGGAAAATGTTCTCGGTGGTTACTCCAATTTTTCCAGTTTGCATTTCGGTAGACTTTTAGGTTAAACATGAACAACGCCGTAAGCAATCAAAAGATATGCCGTTGAAGAACGACTGACAAATCGTCACTTTTTCATGAAGCAGCGACAGGTTTCGTTGCTTAAGCTGTTCCGCTTTTTAGCTCGCCTGGGTATCTTGCAGAGGGGCAGACATGATCTGAGCGGTTCTGCCAATCGCTGTCAGATTTTATTTCTTCGGGTTTCTGACATCGACATTCTCAGTGAATTGCCACAGGCCCTTTTCAAGGATGTATGCATCAAATGAGAAATCGGGTCCGTAAGTATCCCTTCTGCCTGTAAGTGAGGCCGCAACAGGAACCAGGTGGTCGAATATTATAAACTTGTCTGTCAGGAATCTGAGTGAGACCACCGCGCTTGAGCTGTACTCGAGCAGGACCCTGTTCAGAGTTGATTTCCCCTTCCTGAAGATGTTCTTTCCAATGATAATATCTCCCTCAGGGGTCAGGCTTAGAACCTCGATCATCTTTCGTGTAATGTCGGGATTTCCCAGATCGAGTCCAAGAAGAACCCAGTACTGATTCGCCCCTTTTCCGAACTGGCGGAGGTCATAATACAGGGCTCCATACCAGTCATTTTCGGTGTAGAGTTTATTTCCCAAAGGAGGTTCATTGTCATAAACAGACTCCAACCTGTACACCCTGTTCTTCTTTCCGGTGTTGTGAATAAAATAACAGTAGTATTTTCCTCCCGATTCGCCGAACACAGCGTTCCAGGTAATAATTTTCAGCTGCGAATTTTTCGATGTTATCTGTCCAAGGTTTCTCAATCCGGCGAACTTATGGGTAAAAGCTGAATCCGACCTGGCATAGCTGTCAATTATGGTGACTATTGAATCATTGATCCTGATCCGGTCGGCATCCTGTCGTGCGGAGGCCAGTCTTGAGAAAAGCTTTTCAAGCAGAGCATTGGTATCCGGAACTGCCGGACCAGCCTGAGCGATCCTGAAGAATCCGGTCAGTACAAATAACAACAAAACAGGTAACAATTTTCTCATAATGCCGCGACGTTCTTTCTGGTATCGTCAAGTAAAGCTTTAATCTGTCTGCAGGCCAGGGACACTTCATCTGCCTTGATTGTAAGCGGAGGGGCTATCCTGAATGCAGTGTCACAGAAAAGAAAATAGTCAAGAATCAGGCCAAATTCCGGGGCCTTCTGAACGGCATACCTGACAAAAGCCGGATTGCCCAGGATTACAGCAAGCATCAACCCCTCCCCTCTTATTTCACTGATCAGGTCGTGTTTCAGCTCGTTCATGAACTGCTCCGATCTAAGCCTGCAATTGTCCATTAAGCCCTCCTCCATAATTACCTGCATCGAAGCCATCCCGGCTGCGCAGCACACCGGATGACCTCCGAAGGTTGTGATATGTCCAAGGACAGGATTAGAAATCAGGGTTGCCATTATTTCAGGGGATGAGATGAAGGCTCCGAGGGGCATTCCGCCGCCGAGAGCTTTCGCAAGGACAATAATATCAGGTACAACTCTGTATCTGTCGGTTGCAAACATATGTCCGGTTCTTCCGAATCCTGTCTGGATCTCATCGAATATAAGCAGAGTGCCCTCATCCGAGCATTTCTTTCTTAATATTTCAAGGAATCCATCACGGGGAGTTATTATACCGCCTTCTCCCTGGATGGGTTCGATAATAACGCAAGCCGTATTTGAGTCGATTATATCGAGAGAATCAGGATTATTAAATCCGGCCAGCCATGTATCCGGAAGAAGAGGTCTGAAAGCAGTTTTGTAATCTTCGCTTCCCTGGATGCTCAGGGCTCCGAGGGTGCTGCCGTGGTAAGCATTCCGGAATGAAACAATTTTACTACGACCGGTGAATCTCCTGGCCAGTTTGAGGGCGCCTTCGACTGCTTCACTGCCTGAGTTGACGAAATAGGTTGAGCTTAAGCAAGGCGGAAGATATTTTGCAAGCAATCCGGCAAAATTAACCTGCGGGCTCTGTATCATCTCTCCGTAAACCATCAGGTGCATATAGGCATCGAGTTGTTCACGGATGGCTTTTACTACTTTGGGATGCCTGTGACCGGTGTTGCTGACACTAACGCCGGAGATAAGATCGAGGTATTTTTCACCTGAAGGGCCGTACATAAAAATTCCCTCTGCCTTTACGACTTCAAGGAGTAATGGAGATGGTGAAGTTTGTCCGAGGTATTTCAGGAAAAGCTGTCGGCTTGTATACATCATGCTTTAGCCTGATTATCGGGCCATAACATTAATGTCGTTCAGAAGGGAATCTCTGAATGACTTACCTACAGGGACATTCTTTATAGTCTGGCCGACCATTATATCAAGGGAACTTTCCTTGATAGCCTGAATCATCTTCTTATTTATTATATATGATCTGTGAACCCTGATAAAGACACCTGATGGCAGTTGGCTTTCAATGGCTTTCATCGTAAAATGGATCGTATACTTGTCGGTACCGGTATTGAGGGTTACATAGTTCTCGAGAGCTTCAACATACACAATCTCCCTTAGTTTCAGTTTAACAAGCGATGAACCCTTTTTGATGAAGATCTCCTCGTCTCCCGATTTAGGTGGCTCCTTTGGAGAGAAATACCTCATCACCTTATCGATAGCCTTGCAGAACCTTGCATATGAGACCGGTTTCAGGAGGAAATCGACTACGTTGAAGTCGAATGCTCTCAGGGCAAACTCCTCTCCGCCTGATACCACGATTACGTTTGGCGGATGGTCGAGGCTTCCAAGGAGGTCGAATCCGTCCATCTCCGGCATTTTGATATCGAGGAGAATAAGGTCGACGTCCTTCTGATTGGAAATCTCATTCCTCGCTGTCACCGGGTCGTTATATACACCGATAAGATTGAGTGAGGAATACTTATTCACATAACCTTCAAGAAGCTTACAGCTAAGCTTATCATCGTCGACAATTATACAGTTCATGCTTTCAGATTTGAACCGGGGTTTTCAGATCAAAAATAACAAAAAATACTCATATAAAAATTTATCCTTCTAAATAAATTTATGTTTCAGAACATTTTCCGAAACCGGTATCAGGAATTCATTCCTGCATTCAGATTCGGGGGAGACAAAAAAGGGGGGTGAAAATAAAACACCCCCCTGGCAATCTCATTGAATCGGGATTAAAGACCTTTGTTAAGTGCGGGAGCCGGTTTGAATTTAACTACTTTCTTCGCAGGAACATTAAGTTTGGCGTTGGTACGGGGGTTGCGGACAACTCTTGCACTTCTTTTGGTAACTTTAAATGTACCCATGTTCGGGAGCTGGATTCTCTGTCCTTTCTTCATGGCTTTTCCGAAAGCTGAAACGAATGCGTTTAAAGCCTTGCCGGAATCTTTGATTGAAAGACCGGAGTCTTCGGCAATTGCATTAACCAGTTCTTTTTTTGTCATAATTTACGATTTAAAGGTTAGACCAATGGTTCTGTTGGGTACAAATATATTTCATTTTAATACATGAGCAAATAATTTTTGCCTATTTTCCGCAAATAGTGCAGGTTTTAGACACAAATAGAGGTATTTTGACCTCAGAACCCGGGATCCTGTGAAACATCGCAAACGCTCATTTTAAGGGCACTTCAGGTAAAGTGTAAATATTTAGTGTTAAAATCCTGTTGATAAATAATTCATCTCATTGATTATCTGATAATTCGGATTATTTTCCTAAAAATTCGGAAAAATGAAAAAAGTATTATCTTTGCGGCTGACCGATTTTCCGCCTTCGCGAAAGCTATGGCGGACGAATTCCGCCTTCGCTGAAGCTACGGCGGACGAAGGGAGAAATGGCAGAGCGGTCGAATGCGGCGGTCTTGAAAACCGTTGTCCTGCTATCGTGGGACCGGGGGTTCGAATCCCTCTTTCTCCGCCAAAGCCATCAGAGCAGTCCCTGCCGCCCCAAGGCGGCAGGGATTTTTTCGTTAAATTTACTTTCTTCATTGATGAACCACCAAGAAAGAACATAATTATGAAAACCCATAAACTGCTGGCTGTAATCCTTCTGATTTTCAGTGCTTCCGGTATTACTCCGTCATTTGCCCAGGGCGGTGATCAGATACTCGACGGTATCGGAGAAACAAGCTTAATTTCCCGCTATCTGTTTAACGGGGATGTAAGAGACTGGTCGAGGAACAACTTCCATGGCATCATTCAGGGAACTGACTTCGGTTTCGTACCCGACAGTCTGTTCGGAAATGTCCTTTCGCTGTCGGGTGAGAGCGAGACATATATATCCATCCCCGGAGAGGCGGTTTCAGGGGAAGAATCACTTACAATCACCGGCTGGATTTTCCTACGGTCTGCCAGAAGCGGACAAATATTTTTCGACTTCGGGAAAAGCAGCAAATCGCACTTCTTCGCTGCTCCCGCAGGAACAAAGGATAAAGAGGGATTCCAGACACAGTTACTGACCGAACCAAATAAATATGTGGCTGTCTCGCCTGCAGTACCTATTAATAAATGGAGTCACCTGGCAGTGGTTATCAACATACCGGCTAAAACCCTTGCCACATACCTCAACGGAACTCTCGTCAGCGAGACGAAGGATATGGAACTGGAACTAAAACAATTGTTTGACAATGGCCCAGAAAAAAATAATCAACTCTATATTGGCAAATCGCCAGGTTCCGAAAAGACTTTTCTTGATGCAAAACTGGCCGATTTCCGGATCTACAGAATTCCATTGAGTGAAAGACAAATTGTACGTATTTATAATATTGCCCTTAAAAAGGAAGAAGCCCCGGCCAGACGACGAGCGGAACCGGAGAGGAATCTGCCGGTGTTTCCCGAAACAACTCCGCAGTTGTTTAATGCAAAACTGACAGGTGTTCCGGAAATAAGTGTGGAAACAACTGTGGGATATCTTCCGGTATTACCCCGGTTTTTAAAAGGCGTTTATAAGGATAATACACCCGGGCCTGAAGTAAGGGTAATATGGCCGGCACCATCTGACAACAGCCAGGTGCTTTCGCCAGGCACATACACGATAACAGGTAAAATAGCCGGTTCCGGACTGAAGCCGGTGGCAAGAGTAACAGTGAAGGAAGCCGATGTACATGCCTCCCCCGTTCGTACCCTCGAAACTTTTGATCTCGACCAGGTTACATTAAACACTGACATTCATGGTCACGACACTAAATTTATTGAGAACCGTGATAAATTCATAGCAGGACTCGCAAATACAAATCCTGACAATTTCCTCTATATGTTTCGCAATGCCTTCGGGCAGGAACAACCGGAAGGAGCGAAACCGCTGGGCGGCTGGGACAGTCAGCAGACCAAACTGCGCGGACACGCCACCGGTCATTATCTGAGCGCCATAGCCCAGGCTTACGCAGGTACAGGCTACGATGAATCGCTCAGGGCAAATTTTGCCGGTAAGATGGAGTATATGGTTAATACCCTTTACGAATTGTCACAAAAGTCCGGACAACCGAAGGCAGCCGGAGGAGAACATGTTTCAGATCCGACAGCAGTCCCGACCGGTCAGGGCAAATCAGACTATAATTCCGATCTGAGTGAAGACGGTATCCGGACCGATTACTGGAACTGGGGTAAGGGTTTTATCAGCGCCTATCCGCCCGACCAGTTCATCATGCTTGAAAAAGGAGCAACTTACGGAGGATCAAGTGCCCAGATATGGGCTCCTTACTATACTCTCCACAAAATACTGGCAGGGCTGATGGATGTTTATGAGATCAGCGGCAACCGGAAAGCGCTTGAAATAGTAAAAGGCATGGGCGACTGGGTTCATGCCCGCCTTAGTCAGGTGCCAACTGAGACACTGATAAGCATGTGGAACAGATACATTGCAGGAGAGTTCGGAGGAATGAATGAAGCTATGGCAAGACTCAGCAGGATTACCGGTGAGGCCCGTTACCTCGAGGTTGCACAATTATTTGACAATATCAGATTATTCTACGGTGATGCTGAACATAATCACGGACTGGCCAGGAATGTGGATATGCTGCGAGGCCTGCATGCCAACCAGCACATACCTCAGATTATCGGTGCGCTTGAGATTTACCGCGATTTGGATGCACCTGAATACTATCACATTGCGGATAATTTCTGGCAGATGGTGACCAGCGATTACATGTACAGCATCGGTGGAGTTGCAGGAGCGCGCAATCCAAATAATGCGGAATGCTTTACGCCCAGCCGGCAACTTTGTATGAAAATGGATTCGCAGCTGGCGGACAGAACGAGACCTGTGCAACTTACAATATGCTCAAATTAACCAGTGGTCTGTTTCTATTTGACCAGAGGGCCGAGCTGATGGATTATTATGAACGCGGACTTTACAATCATATTCTTGCTTCTGTTGCAGAGCACACCCCTGCAAATACCTATCACGTACCCCTGAGACCCGGGTCGGTAAAGCAGTTTGGCAATCCTGACATGACAGGGTTCAGTTGTTGCAACGGCACGGCTCTTGAGAGCAGTACGAAGCTTCAGAATTCGATTTACTTTAAAAGTGCAGACAACCGGGCTCTGTATGTGAACCTTTTTGTTCCTTCAACATTGAACTGGACTGACAGGAATATTACTGTGACTCAGACAACTGTATATCCCAAGGAAGACCGGGCGCTGTTAACAATTAAAGGGAAGGGAAGGTTTGACCTTAATGTCCGTGTTCCGCATTGGGCAACGAAAGGCTATTTTGTGAAGATAAACGGCAAGGATGTGAAGATCAACGCTGTGCCCGGAAGCTATCTTACCCTGAGCCGCAAATGGAAGAACGGGGATACTGTCGAGCTGCGCATGCCGTTCAAATTTTATCTGGAACCGGTGATGGATCAGCAGAACATTGCCAGTCTGTTCTACGGGCCGGTGCTGCTGGCAGCCCAGGAGCCAGAGCCGCGCACGGAGTGGCGCAAGGTAACACTGGATGCGGAAGATTTAGGCAAATCGATATCAGGCAATCCTGAACAGCTGGAATTCACTGTCGACGGAGTTGTGTTTAAACCGTTTTATGAAACCTATGGACGCCATTCCGTTTATCTTGATGTTACCCTGAAATAGTTCTTACCGTTGTTTCACCTGCTGATTTCAATTCTGCTCTCGTCGCCGTAACTTCGCAGTTCCGGGTTCTTCTTCAGGTATGAGATCAGAGCATCGGCAGTTGTTATAAAAAGCGACTGGCCCGGATCGCTATGCTCATATTTGTAAACCGATGTCATGTAGCTATTCATGGCAACCGAGTAGGTCCGGTCCAAATCAAGAGGGCTCCCGTCTTCGTTCATGAGTGATACCTCAAGAAGGTTCCCGGATGAATCCAGTTTATGCCTTGTTCTGATCCCCGAGGTATACATCGGGCTTTTATCATCAAGAGTAAAAGCAGCTTTCATCAGAGAATGAATTTCCTTTCCGGTCAGCTTTGTAACTATCAGTTCATTGCCAAAGGGATCAAGCTGATAAACATTCATAATTGTTACAGGCCCTTTCGGAAGATTTCCTATACGGACACCTCCGGGATTAACCAGTGCAATATCAGCCAGGGCTGCTTCGCGCTGGGCATCGGCCATAAGATAGCCTAGTTGCTCATATGATGAAAAGTCATCGGTTGCAGTAGCTGCAAGCTCAGTAAGTGCACGATTATCATTGAACCGGTCAACCATTGCCCTGACAGACGGCTTTTCCTTCCGTGAATCCCTGATATTTACAAGCTCCATGTTTCGCTGCAATGAGCCGTCACTCTTTGCAGTCAGCATAATCAGAGTGCCGTATTTCAGTTTGTTTTCGGCCTGGGTAATCATGATGCTGTTATGTATCTGTTCCTTCTCAACCCTGGTATGTGAGTGTCCGCCGATTATGAGGTCGATGCCCGGAGGCATGGTTTCGGCCAGCTTTACATCACTTTCAAAACCAATATGAGTAAGGGCGATGCTTATGTCGCTCGAATCCTTAAGCCACAAATACTCCCTTGCAGCCTCGAAAGGAGAACGGAAGGCAAAGCCTTTCACGTTGTCGGGATGAGAATCGGGAATGCCGTTCTGATTTAACTGAAGCAAGCCCAGAAAAGCCAGACGGAGTCCGTTGGGAAGAGTAATTATCTTATATGGAGAGATTTTGATATCATAAGATCCGGTCACCGACACATTGGCACAGATGAAATCAAAATCAGCCTTGTGAGTAAGATTACTGAACCCCTCAGGCTTTGAATCGAATTCATGATTGCCCACTGCGCTCAGATCAAAGCCTGTTGAATTCATCAGTTCAATGACAGGCAGCCCCTTTTCCGGATACTGGTCATTGACCGGATTCCCAGTCTGATTGTCTCCGGCCGCAACAAGAAGCATATCGGGATAGAGCAACCTCAGACTGTCGACTATGTAAGCAAGCTTTGGGAAATTGTCTATTGTCGCATGGATGTCGTTCACTGCCAAAATTACTGCCTGCCTTTCGGCCGGTGCCCGGGTGACTGACTTCCTGCCGGTAGAACAACTTAAAAGAAGTCCAGCAGCAAAAACCAGCAATAACAGTCCAGGGAACCACGATCTCTTACGTTTTTTCTTTGTTATGAGCAGAGAGTTACCTTCTGTTAGTCGTCCCTCAGTGTCCATCTGGTTTCCGTATTTGTCCTCGATGACAGGCATGCTTTTGGGAAGCTCCTCTCCCTGCTGCAGGTAATATTTAAAAACAGCATCTTTTACCCTGGCGCCGTCGTGAATTTCAAAGGGGATGTCATTTACTGTGATCTTCATTCAAAAATTATTTAATGGTTCCTAAAATTAAACAAAATGCCCTTTAGGGGAATGTTTTTTTTCTTGAAAGTACAATATTGAAGAATTTTCTCTTCCGTTCATACCATGAGTGAACCCCGGAATCCCCTGGCACCGTAGTACGACTGAGCGCCGTTATGATACACGAACACCCGGCCATACCTGAAATCACCGAACAGGGCTCCTCCGAGCTTTCTGACGCTGTCCGGAGTCTTCAGCCAGCTCGATGTTTTAGTGTCGAAACTTCCAAAATGCTGAAGTTCATGGTATTGTTCTTCAGTCAACAGCTCAACGCCCATGTCAGCGGCTATATCCAGGGCGTTGCTTACCGGCTTGTTTTCCTTGCGTGAATCCAGTGCCTCACGATCGTAGCATAAATTTCTGCGACCCGTGGGACTCTCTGCCGAAAAATCATAAAACACAAAGCTGCCTGTCTTTTCATCCCGGCCGGCAACATCAGGCTCCCCACCTGTTCTTTCCATTTCATAAAGAGACAGGAGTTTAGACGGATCAGAATCGATTCTTGCCTGCACCGAAGCCCATTCAATTCCTGGATGGCGGTTCATGTTGGTCTCAAAGCGGGCCTTTAAGGTCGCGATAATTACATCACGCTGTTCAGGCAGCAGGTGATTTTTCTTGACTATCTCTGACATGAAGAAGTATATTAATGACGATGTTCTTTGTGCCTGTCTGAAAAACAATATTGCTGTTAAAAATGTTCACAAGGCAACAGGGCTTTTTATATGAAAAAATCCCGGGCGCTGAGCCCGGGAATAATCTGGCATCAAGCCATAAACCAATTAAAACCACACCAACAAGTTTCTTATCGCAGGATATTGTCTTGCCGGGGGTCAGGCTACAAAGAATCTGTGATTGAATGCAACTTCGTTTTCCCTTAACCATCTGCGCAGCGCCTTGGCTATCTTTCTACGCCTTATTATTACTGTGCCGGTCTCATGTGACGAAATTTCATAAAGTGTTTTCATTGCTGTTGGTTTTTGGTTTACGTGTATGGTAAAAATAGAGTGCAGAAAGCCACGTGTCAATACGCACTTTTCCATTATATGAGGCAATGAGTACAATTTAACTACTATTAATCAACATTAACCGGCTGGTCACGGGACAAGGGTGGAAGGTTTACGGGACTATACCATCCATTCGTCAAAACGGGCCCAATATTTACAAAAAAACCACCGCTGAGAGGTGGCCTTAACTAATTCAACTATCTATTTTACTGATTATCTGCAGTTTGGAATCATCATTTTTCTGTGAACCTGATTTCTGTCGGTTTTGACTAATGGCAGAAATTTTTAAATGTAAAAACCTGATTTCGGGCTTTTCACGGGCCTGAATGAACCGTTCTCCGTCTTAAAAACGTCAGATTTTCTCCCAGGTCCGGTTTTTCCAGTTCCACCACTTAAGAAGTTCAGGGTCGTGCTTTTCGATTACCCGGACTTTTGTTTTACAGTTGGCACGATGAAGATCATTACAACAGCTCCAATAATACCCAGAGCAATTATTAACAACCTGGTTGAGCGCAGATCAATAAGAAATACACACGAAACCGTAATCATCAACGACATCAGAGCAACTGAATAAAGCTTTGCCTTAAGTGTCATCCCGTTATTTTGCTTATAGTTAGAAATATACGAACCAATAAATCTGTTTGAAATCAGCCTGGAATATAACTTTTTAGAACTTCTGACATAAAGGCCGGCTGTAAGCAAAAGAAAGGGAGTTGTTGGCAAGCCCGGTATAAAAATGCCTGCAATCCCTGCGATAAGAGAAAGTGTACCCAGAAAAATCAGAACCGGCTTCAATAGAAACATCTGCACTGGTTTTTATTTCGGTGAATTTCATAATAATGCATCATTTATGCAACTTTTTCGTTTCAATCCGCGCCAGCCGCTTCTTCCCCAACGGAAGGCACAGAAGCGGGTACAATAAAAATTGCTAATTTTATTCATTCCTGCTGATAGTCGTTTTTATTAATTTAGTCGGACAATATTGAAATTGAAAAAAAGGCAAATCATGGCAAGTCTGATCCCGGGTTATTACAACTACATTTTGAGCAACTATCTGAAGAAGGATAACAAAGCAACTGTCAAAGAAGCCCCAGCTGATATTGATAAGCATCCTGGAAGAAATAAAATTACCCGAAGAAAATTCTTTAAAGGGGTAGCCGGTGTAACTGTCTGTTATGCATTTTTTTCACCAGATTGTTTCGCAGCCCCGGAAGATCAAAAAATCGAAGATGGAAATGTACATCTTGCTGCCGTTTGCGGAACATATTGCGGAGCCTGTCCGGCTTACATCGCCAAACACAGCACAGAGGAGCAAAAAAAAGCCAGACTGCAGAAGAGATTGTCATCGGGACCGTTTACGGCAGTGAAAGCTATTCCTGATCCGGGCTGGATGGATGGCATTCTTTGCGACGGCTGTCTCAGCGGCGGACAGATTGCCTTCCATTGCCAGAGATGCTCTATGAAGGTGTGTGCAGCAGACAAACAGAATGTGACCCGTTGTTCTGACTGTAAAGATTTGCCCTGCCATCGTATTACGAGTATGATAAATACCGGCCTGCTGCACCGTGCCGAGTACCTGCCGAACCTTGAAAAGATTCGTGAGATGGGCGTTCATGAATGGGTCAGATACGAAGAAGAACGCTGGCGTTGTCCGCAATGCGGCCTGCCCATGAGCTGGTACGACGCCGAATGCACCGGATGCGGGGCGCCAAGATCGGAGAAACTGTTCAAGCTTCATAATTCTGACCTCACGGGGTGAATGTACTTATTTCTCCGTTTTACAAAATGAACGATCCGGCAGACACATCCACCGGATCGTTCTTTAAATATCCCCTGTAAACAGCCAGATTATCAGCTCAGATCGTAGCGATCTGCATTCATCACTTTCACCCAGGCCTTTACAAAGTCTCTCACAAATTTCTCCTTGTTGTCATCCTGAGCATAAACCTCAGCATAGGAACGAAGAACGGAATTTGAGCCAATAACCAGGTCCACTCTTGTTGCAGTCCATTTCGTTTCTCCGGTTTTTCTATCCGCAATGTTATAAAGATCGTCTGAAACAGGGTTCCATATAAACTTCATATCAGTGAGATTAACGAAGAAATCGTTGCTCAGGACACCCACCCTGTCGGTAAACACTCCATGCTTGGTTGCGCCATGGTTAGTTCCCAGAACACGCATTCCACCAATGAGAACTGTCATTTCCGGAGCAGTCAGTCCCATAAGTTGTGTTCTGTCGAGCAACAGCTCTTCGGGTTTCACAACGTAGTCTTTTTTGACCCAGTTCCTGTAGCCGTCATGTATCGGTTCAAGCGGTTCGAATGATTCCGCATCGGTCATTTCGGGGCTTGCGTCACCACGTCCGGGACTGAACGGAACCTTTATGCTGAACCCGGCTTCCTGAGCAGCCTTCTCGACGGCAGCGCTTCCTCCCAGAACGATCAGGTCGGCAAGGCTTACTTTCTTGTTCAGGCCAGACTGAATTTTCTCAAGACTTGCCAGAACTTTCTTCAGGCGTACGGGTTCATTTCCTTCCCAGTCAATCTGGGGAGCCAGACGGATTCTTGCTCCATTTGCACCGCCCCTGTAATCGGAACATCTGAATGTTCGTGCACTGTCCCAGGCAGTGTTAATCAACTCTGTGCGCGTCAGACCGCAGTTTAACAGTTTCGACTTCAATTCCTCAATTTCTGCTTCTGAAAGTGCGTAGTCAACTGAAGGGATTGGATCTTGCCATATAAGGTCTTCTTTGGGAACATCAGGACCCAGGTAGCGGGTTTTTGGTCCGAGGTCACGGTGGGTAAGCTTAAACCATGCCCTTGCAAAGGCCTGGGCAAAAGCCTCCGGGCTTTTGTAAAAGCGCTCACAAATTTCCCGGTATTCGGGATCCATCTTAAGCGCCATATCAGCATCCGTCATAATCGGATTCCGTCGTACTCCCGGAATATGAGCATCCAAAGGTTTATCTTCTTCCTTAATATTCACGGGTTCCCATTGCCATGCTCCAGCCGGGCTCTTCTTAAGTTCCCAGTCATAGGTCAGCAGCAGGTGGAAGTAATCGTGGTTCCATCTGTCTGGGTGGGTTGTCCATGCACCTTCAAGGCCGCTGGTTACGGTATGTTCGGCATTCCCTTTTCCAACGGGATTCATCCAGCCAAATCCCTGATTTTCTACCGGTGCTTCTTCAGGTTTTGGTCCCAGAAGGGATGCATCTCCGTTGCCATGAGTTTTGCCAACAGTATGGCCGCCTGCAGTCAGAGCAACTGTCTCCTCATCATTCATTGCCATTCGCTTGAATGTCATCCGCACATCCTTTGCCGTTCTTAGCGGGTCAGGATTGCCATCAACGCCTTCGGGATTCACATAGATCAACCCCATCTGAACGGCTGCCAGGGGATTCTCAAGCGATTCACGGTCTTTATCATCTGAATATCGGCTCTTTGTCGGAGCCAGCCATTCTTTCTCCGCACCCCAGTAGATATCCTTTTCGGGATGCCAGATGTCCTCACGGCCGCCTCCGAAGCCAAATGTTTTGAATCCCATGGATTCATAAGCCATATTGCCTGCCAGGATAAACAGATCAGCCCATGACAACTTATTTCCATATTTTTTCTTCAAGGGCCATAACAGCCGTCGTGCCTTATCGAGATTAACATTATCGGGCCAGCTGTTAAGCGGTGCAAACCTCTGATTTCCGGTATTACTTCCGCCACGTCCGTCAGCTGTACGGTAAGTTCCTGCACTGTGCCATGCCATACGGATCATCAATCCGCCATAGTGACCCCAGTCGGCCGGCCACCAGTCCTGGCTGTCAGTCATCAGTTTCTTCAAATCTTTTTTAACTGATTCCAGATCAAGTTTCCCGAATTCTTCACGATAATTGAAATCCTGGCCTAAAGGATTTGTCTTGGTGTCGTGCTGATGCAGAATGTCGAGGTTAAGGGCATTCGGCCACCAGCTCATCACGGAACTATTCGTGTCAGTGTTCGCTCCGTGCATTACAGGGCATTTTCCTTTTCTTGAATTGTCCATATTTCTTCTATTTGTTTGTTATAAAGATAATTATTTCTTTATTGAGTCGTATACCATGGCCTTTCACTTAAAGGTGATTGTTAATAAAAAATGCTTCTTCCCGGGGCTTTCAGCTAGTGAAGATCAAAAAATCGAAGAGGACAAAGAAAATGAACATCTGGCTGCCGTATGCTAAACAGATTGCGGAGCCTGAAATGCGCCATAAAGTTTTGCGCCGAGAGCAAACTGAATGTGACTCGTTGTTCTGACTGCAGTGAGTTACCCTGCCATTGGATTACAAATACGATTAATACCGGCCTGGTTCACTGTGCCAAATACCTGATGCTCCTGCGGAGCATGTCAAGTCCAGGGACCTATGCGATGGGAGGATGTTCCAGTGATCAATTTATTCCAGCTCCTGCCTGCATGTCCCTGCCAAAGTGTTTTTTAGTTGGGGGAAGTATCCATCATAAGTATTGCCCAGCTCCTCAGGAGAAAATGGTTGACAGATAGAAATCTTTTCTTCCTCCTCCCTCGCTCTCACTTTCACACTATTCCAGGCCGGGATCCCTCGCCTCTGTACTGTCAGATAAATGGCCGTCCGCTTTGAAAGACGTCAATGAGTCAAACAAGGTCCTTCCGGGAGCGTCCTGCGAGGGATGACAGGCGCCTCTTAGGTAGTTGGGAATAAGTATCCCAAATCCATATTGTCCAGCTCCTCTGGAGAAGATCTTTGCAAGGGTGTTATCTGTTGTTGGGAAGTGTCTGTTTCCTCGAAGGACAGCTGCAAGGCAGCTGGACAAAAAAGTCACGTAAGTGACTGAATGTGAATAACCCCCAGTGCAACTGAGGGTTATGGCACACTAAATGATGTTGAGCCCTGAAGAGCCTGCCCCGCAAAAGCGGGGGGCGACACAGATTCAAATCCTCAGTCGGGTTTTTTAAGATATACAATCCTTAATACCGGATTGTCATCAGGTTGAAGGTTGTTGATGAAGTCCATAAGCTTTTTCTTGCTTCCGGGATTAACGGCATCATTATCTTTAAGAAAGTCGTCAGCGTATTGCGTTTTCAAGTCAAGAGCCTCTACGAAATCTATCCAGATGTCCCCCTCCCTGTTAGTCCAGAAGGGGAAGAACGGGTGTCCCCCGTCCAGGTCGTTTATGAAACCAGCCTTTTCATCTTCCGCAAAACTCATACTGCTGGTCAGGCCCTTTAGTTTATCGTATCCCATCAGATGATTTGTCCCATTGTTTGTAAGTATGAAGAACACATTTTCAGGTGTCTCGATAAACTTGCCCCTTATCTCAGCAAACGGGTAACTGGCTGATGAGGATCTCGGATAGTATTTTTCCTCAAAGGTTTCGGGGATCGCCAGTTTATCCCAGTTTATCCTAAACCCGGTATATATCGAATCGGAGTTAATTTTGTAAACAGAGTTTTCATAACATGGGGTTACGATTTCATTTTTGAAATATGTATTCCTGTTTACAGGTGATCCGGTAACAAATCTGGAAGGGACAAAATCAGAGGGGATATTCTGCACCGGATGGCTGATTTCAGACAACTTATTCCCATTGCGGTCAAACAGACCCATAAGTATCATGGATTTCCTGAAATTGTAATCAAGTAACTCCCTGCCGTCATATGCCGGGAACAACGCCAGCCTCGAACCGGGCAGGCATACAAATGATTCAATACTGAATGAAAGTTCGGGAATCTCATTGTCAATAAATCCTCCGTTCAGATCAAAACTGATAAAATCATGTAAAAAATTCCTGTAAACAATTATATCGCCGGAAGCCGGGTCGGAGGAGAATTTGCTCCCTGGCATATATTCATGGGGTCCTCTTCCAAAACGTCCGATTGTATCAAGAAATTTACCGTTCAGATCAAACACAAGAAACGGACACTGTGACACTGAAGTAATTATTGCAGAATCTGTAAGCGCCGCCTCAAATACAAAATTGACTGCCACATCCCTTTCTTCCGAAAGAATTACGTATCTGATGCTGTCGGCAACTTCGCTCAGCCTCAGTGTGGCTTGATTTTTTAATCCTTCATTTACATTGATTGTTAGAGGATAAGGGGGAATTAAGTCTGAACCTTCTGAAGTGATATTTTTCTCATTACTGCAGGAGAAGCTTAAAAGAAAGCACAGGAAATAGATTGCTGAGCTGGTTCTCATTTTAATTCAGGTATCTGTTAATTGTCCACGTAAATTCTTTTCATCTCCCGGGAACTAATATATCTCTCCTTTATAAAGTCACTCGGTCCCCTTTTCATCTTTTCCCGACAAATCATATTTCAGTATTGAAAAAATCCCTGCCGTTGATGAGAGGTAGAGGGTTTCGTTCTTTTCATCGACGCAGAAGTAGCCCCAGTCATCGAGTCTGTATCTTTTTACCGGATTCCCGTTCCAGTCGTATTTCTCAATGAAAATGAACTTGTTATTGCTTCTGTTTGCCTGCTGAACATCAACGGGTGACCTGCCGCTGTAAGCCATCCAGAAATGTTTGTCACCGGGCGACATCCCCCAGAAATGGGTGATATTTGTAGGCTCAAGATTCTGAATATCATTCTGTCCTTTAGCCAGCTCCTCGGCTTCAAAGATTATTTCCCTCTGATTCATGTTATTCATATCAATAATCCTGAGCCGTTTGAAATACTTGTAGGCGTAGGCTATCCGGCCGTAAGTAAAGTTAGTCCCGAAATCACCTGTATATGTTGTCCACGATCCTTTCAAACGGGGTATGGCAAGATCAGCGATGCTTTTTTCACCGGGAACACTGTCTTTATTAAAGTAATAAATATTTTTCCCCTTTGTTGTGGAAGCAGCGTACCAGGCGGTTTTGTCATCCTGGAACACTATATGCTTGTCACCGAATTGTTCCTGTTTCGGAAGCGTCAGATAGTACTCCGGGATCATTCGTTCCTTTGCTACTTTATATACCTTATCACTAACCTGTTCATAAATGTAAAAAAGGATGGAATCTTCCTCTGTCTTCACAATATTCGGAAACCCGAATTCGTCAGGTCCCCGCCCGGTCCTGCCAAATGCTGCAAGGCATTTCATTTCAGGCAATTCAAATATCATAAAAAGACTGTCGGGCCTCTGGTTCTGCAGTATCAGATAATTATCCTTTACAAGCATCTGAACAGCCCTGGTAATTTCTTTGGTTTCAAGGGGTATACCTGTAAGGCTGATTGTGGGTCCGAAAGCATCATCCGTAACATGAATTTCTCCCGGTTCAAGCTTGGTCAGGGGAGGAATTTCATCCCTTCTTTCAATCTCACCAATGGAAAGGCTGTCAGGTAAGGATGCTTCATTCTTCCTGCCTGGGCCGGAGCAGAAACAGAAAGTCACAGAAATCAGAATCAGTAAACGAAAAACAAGTTTCATAGTGCTGGAATTTGATCCTTACTCATGACGCAATCAAAATTAAGTCTGGTTGAATTATTTGAATCGCTGACCAATATATAAAGTTAGTTTTTAATATTTACCGCACTAATGCCTGTTTTTGCTTTAGCCAGGGCCAGAAAGAACAGGACTAACGGGGTAAAAAAAGAATCTGGTTTGTGTTATTTTACCACGGGTTTCACTGAGAACACGGGTAATGCACGGATTGTCTCAAATCATCAAATCCGTGATTTCATCCGTGATATCCGTGAAACCCGTGGTAAATATATGTTTCTGGTTTAACCACAGAGTTCCTGACAGTCCTTGTATAGCCTGAATGATTTTTCTGATCCGTTTCCTTTTCATTTCTGTTAATTCAAAATAGGTTAGCCTTAATTTGATCAGTGATGGCTGTTCTGGTCTATCTCAGCACAATGAAATTCAGATAGGACGAATCCTGCTTAAGTATCCCCTTCTGAAGCTCCACTTCACCGGGAGGCAGGGGACAGAAGTCATCTTCTTCCGGATCGTATCTGGCTCCTTTCATATAATCAGTCACTTCCGTATCGCGGGAGATGAAATCATTCAGCACCTCATCATCAATGCCCCAGCGTCGCAGGTCGAAGAACCTGTGTCCCTCGGTCGCAAATTCGAGCCTAATCTCAAGCCTGACAGCCTCTCTGGCTTCTTCAATACCTGAAAAAGCAGGGTGCCCCGAAGGATAGGGTTCAACCTTATAGTTCGCAGCCGGTTGGGTCCAGTCAACCACCGGATTGGAAGCAAGATCAGAATAACTGGTACAAAGCCCCATCACGGGGGTACTTTCCTTTGCCCTGTTGAATTCCTTCTGGTGCATGTGGGCATGTGCTTTGACCGCTTCGGCTGAATACCTTGTTGCATGGCCGGGCTCCCCGAGGGGATGATAAGCGGGCAGATTGTCAATTGCAAACTGAAGGTCTTCCTCAATGCCTTCCCAGCCGCGGCCGGAGTTCGGGACATTCCATTATCGAACCTGCAGCTGAACCCGGAGGTTCCCTGATCAGAAAATCTTCACTGCATGAATGAAGCGCTGTAAAAACAGCCAGAACAGGAATAATGAATAGAAATTTATTAATGGCACTCATAATCAATGTATTTGTACATCTATAGCGGCCACAAACTTGCAGACTGACCAACTAAAAAATAGATAAAGATAATTAAAAAATGAATGCAGGAAAAGGAAATTGAAATAAATAAGCCGCGGGTGGTAGTTGCTGTTGAGGCGGAGGGCGAGGGCGACAGGGCACGAGGCAAAAGGCAGTTGGCAGTTGGCAGGAAAAAGATATCCTGACGTCCGGAGCATCACGGGCGACGCCGAGCATCGTGTGTCGTTTGTCGTAGATCTAGAAAAGGCTGTCAGCCTGCCGGCATTTCCCCCGATTTGCCGTCTGACAGGCCGGTACTACCCGATGTCCGGACTGTCGTAAAATTCTTTGAACCGGTTAATTGATAACCAGGTTTCTTTTCTGATTAGGATTGTTAAGTCCCCTGTTCCTGAAATAATGTTCGCGGGCAACGTCATCCGGAATGTCCGCTGAAATCTCAATAACGGTCTTGTGATCAATTCTCAGATACTTTGTTTTTACTGCGTTTTTGCCTGATTTTGTACGTTCCATGCTTTTGCTTTTAAAAAGCCACAAAGGTAGTACTTTTTCTATTAAAAAATGTTAAACGCTGATTTAATTTTACTTACAGTTTCCAAAACAATCCGGTTGAGTGGTTAAAATTGATGAGTTAACCGCGTCTTTTTGCTTCAGCCTTATATCTTCGTTTCTCTTTTTTACAATTTGTAGTATCCTCTCGGGTCGGGGGCTTCGCCCCCTTTGGCTAACTATGGGACTAAAGTCCCGGAAACAGGGAGGAGGGCTTTTTACCGTCAGATAAATCTGACGGTAACAGGAAGAACCTGGCAGCAACTCTCATTGTTTAACCTGGTCTATTTCTAAAGGAATGTTAATCTGGCACTTGTATTTGTTTTACCGTTGGCTTCAGCCAACGGTTTGGAGCACCCCACACGTCTTCCGGGGGCTTTAGCCCCCTTACTGAAAACCATATCGTTTCAGGTAAAAAACTTGTTGTTTCACATATGGTTTCATATCGGTATTCGATAAAATTTTATCGTTATTTCTGAGGATGTTATATATTTTCCCGGATTTCTGTTGCTCCTTTCCTTGACTTTCTCTTTTCACTGATGTAAATTTGGGTCTTCTGAATCTACAGACTTAGTTAATAAAGCCATGAAAGACAAATTCAATCAGAATTGTGCACCATCGGGAGCAGTCTACGGACTCGGATTCCTGGGAGCCGCCATTTATTACATTTCAACAGCCGCCACATTCTGGATGGGAGTGCTGGGTGTCCTTAAATCAATAGTATGGCCGGCATTTCTTGTGTACGAGGCTCTGAAAAGCCTTGGCGCCTGATAATCCGGTTGTCTTTCGATTTCACTTCTGCCACTAATCTCCTGCATTATATCCGACAGGAATATTTTTGGTGTTTTTGCCATCTCAATGCACCGGCCAATGGACACAGGAAAAATTTTACGAGGCATTGAGGTGATGGTAAGCACTGTACTAATTCCTATCATATGCCTGAAGATTGATGTAATCTTGATTTTCATTCCATTATTTTGTAATTTTATTGCCTCTGCAACTACCACAGTTTGGCAGAACAATCGCGCATCTTATTTGTTTATTGGCTAAATAACCAACAAGTTTTTTCTCCATCATATGAAAGCCGGACAAATAATCCTAATTACAGTAATTTCACTTCTATGTGTCATGACTGAAACCATGGCCCAGGACACTCCCTTGACAAAGTCCATGGCACGACAGAAGAAAGCTGCAGATATTTCAAGTACAGTCGAGTTGGCCAGGTCAATGAATAATGTCAACTACACCGACATGTACGACAGGAGTCTGCTGATGTATGCTGCTTCGCAGGGATACTCCAGGGCCTGCAGGATACTTCTCCGCAGGGGAGCGGATCCCAACATCCAGGCAATTGACGGGGCCACTTCCGGCATGTTTGCCGCCTACAACGGTCACGACAGGATCGTTAAGATGATGCTCGAAAGGGGATTTGACCCTGAGATCAAAGCGCTTGACGGAACGAATGCCCTGATGATGGCTTCCCAGAACGGTCATTTTGAAGTGGCCAGGCTGCTGCTTGTAAACGGGGCGAAGCCTGATCTTCAGGCAACTGATGGATATACGGCATTGATGCTTGCATCCCAGAACGGGCATGAAGAGATAGTATCCCTCCTCCTTGAGTATGGGGCAAGTCCCGATATGCAGGATTTCAGGAATGGCACCACTGCCCTGATTCAGGCATCACTTTTCGGGAACACCTATGCAGCCATGCTTCTGCTCGACAGCGGTGCGGATCCCAACCTAAGCGACAACGGAGGAACTTCGGCGCTGATGACTGCAGCCATGCTTGGTCAGACTGATTACGCAAAACTGCTGATGGCTTCGGGCGCAGATATCAACCTTAAATCGGCCGATGGTTCAAACGCACTTTTCCTGGCTGCAATGAACGGTCATACCGACATTGTAAAAACCCTCCTTGAAAGAGGAGCCAGACCCGATTCGCTCGACACCGATGGTACAAGCGCCCTGGTTATTACCGCCAGGGATGATATAGCCGACAGCATCAGCATAAAACTATACAGGGGTTACAACAAGGATTTCAGCTTCAGCGAAAACCTGACCGCCATGATTGCAACCCGCGACGACGGAGTTCTGGAAGCTGTCAACATTGCTGACCGAAAAGGGTCGCTGGATGATGTAATCGCCAATTCCGACAGGGCAACTGCCTTTATAAAAGCTTTCAGGAGCGGACAGGTAGCTGTTGTAAAGGTCTTCCTGAAGAAGAACGCCAGGATAGATCCGCACAAGACGGCAAAATACACCGACCTCATGGTTGCCTCGATGAACGGGCATACTGATATTGTTAAAATGCTGCTGGAAAGGGGAGCCAATCCCGGTTTGAAGGACAATACCGGTAAGACTGCAATTGACTATGCAAAAAGCACTGAATTAAGGAACCTTCTCGAGGCAAACCTAAAGAAGGTCAATATCCATCAGTAGAATCAGCCGCTTGTTCGTGGGGCTTATTCAAAGATAAAGGTCCCGAAACGGTTATAATCATGGAAGGTACCTGAAGTCTTCCTCCATGAAAAATGGGAAGATCCCTTGTCGTAATCGATCCTGTACATATTTGCCCTCCACCTGGTGCCGGATTCCGGCGGAACCTCAGGTAATGGTGCAAGTAACTTGTAGGGAATGAAGAACTCAGCAGTCCAGGCGGTGATCTTACCCCCGCTGACCTTCTCTCCTCCCCTGACCGAAGTGGCATGCACAACTTTTTTATCACCTTCGTAATTCCAGGGCAGCCAGCCAAGGAATTTCCCCTTGTAATTGGGAACCAGAATAGGCAGTTCGTAATTCATCGGTGAAACTTCATACTCGAAATACACAGGGAAATCTTCTGCAGTCCACAGAAATACCTCAACCACATCCTCTTCCCACAGATTGAGATTGTCTCCCTTAAAAGTTGTGGTCAGTTTTTCGTCCTCACAATCAAACAGGAAATATATCCCTGCCGGGGAACTCAGCACCTTAACCCTGGTCTTGTAATCGATGAAATCGGAGCCCTGATGGCTGAGAAATACCCAGTCAGTCTTATTCCACTGATCATTGGTTCCATCGCCGGTAATATTGAAATCAGTGCATTTACGTATGACAAGCGCATCATTCTCCCCTGCCATGTCCTGTCCAAAGCTAACCTGCATTGAAACCGTGGATACTATAAGGAGCAACAGAAATAATATTGCTATTTTTCTCATATTGTTAGTTTCTGCTTCAGAAGTACTACTTAAAGCTTACAATCTCCTCATAAGTCTTTCGGGGTGAGGCCGACGAAACCGCATCGACTCCCTTGTCGATATTACCGATACGAAGCACGGCAACAGCCCTGAAACCTTCAGGTATTCCATAGCTTTCCTTCTTAGAGTTGATATTTGCAATGGGGCTGCCATAGATATGGGCGCCAAGTCCGAGACTCTGAGCCGCAATATACATGTTCTGGGTGGCCAGACCACAGTCGTAATCAACATACATCCCAACCTCCTTATCCTCGGTGCCAGAGATTATTACAAGTACATTCCCCGGGGCCGGCCCGCGAAGCACTTCGCTTATCAGCTCATCGTTCCTTACAACCGTGAACCTCCACGGCTGGCTGTTCCTGGCGCTCGGCGCCTTCATTCCGCATCTCAGGATCGTCTCAAGATTTCCGTCGGAAACAGGATCGGCGCTGAAGCTTTTGGCCGAATATCCCGACATGATTACTTCAGAAGCACTTACTGCTGTTGTCTGCCCGTTCAATACCAAAGTTCCCGCTGCCAGAATGGCTATCACTGTGAATAATAACTTTCTTGTCATTTCCCTGTAATTTTTGTTAGTGAAATCAATAATCGGCTGAAAGATAGTCAAAGGCACTAAGTCTTCAAAGATATGTATGCTGTTTTATTAGTATCTTTGAATGAATCCCCTTTTACAATTAATATCGTATAAACACTAAATTATCAGGTCAAATGGAAAGGATATCAAGAAGGAAATTTCTGGGAACCACTGCATTGGGAATCGGATCGGCCCTGGTGGCCTCACACATTCCTGCCGGACTGAATGCCATGACTTCTGCCCTCCCTGTCACAATGCCCATCGGATTTCAGGTCTGGACTGTGAGGGAAGCGCTGATAAAGGATTTCCCGGGCACGCTCAGGAAAATGGCTGCCCTGGGGTACCAGAGTGTTGAGATGTGTTCACCTCCCGGGTATGAATCATCCGGTTTTGGTCCGTTGATGAAACTAAAGGCCAAAGAGATGAAGCAGATCATCAACGATGCGGGACTTATATTTCCCAGTTCTCACTACGGCATGAACGAGTTCAGGGAACATCTTGACGAAAGGATTGAATTTGCCCTGGAGTCGGGTCAGTCGCAGATGGTACTTTCAAGTTTCGGACTTCCAAAAAATGCAACAGCCGACGATTGGAAAAAGTCCGCTGATGAGCTGAACCAGATGGGGCGGAAAGCAAAAAATGCAGGCATTCAGATGGGATTTCACAATCATCACGGCGAATTTGAAAAGATCGACGGAACACTGATCTATGAATTATTGCTTCAGCAGTTCGACCCGGAACTCATAAAGATGCAGTTCCAGGTTGCTGTAGTCAATATAGGATACAAGGCTCAGGACTATTTCAGGAAATATCCCGGACGGTTTATCTCAGCTCATCTTGCCGACTGGTCGGAAGAAAAGAAAGCAGCAGTGCCGGTCGGACAGGGAATGGTCGATTGGAAGGATTTCTTTGCCTCACTTACGGCAGGCGGAGTGAAAAATATCTTTGTCGAGATGTCGGAAGAGCTTTTCAAACCAAGCGCCGACTTCCTGAAAGGGATTTAAAGCCCTCTCTTTCCGACAAGGGCGGTTTGTTAATCCGCTTCCACTATTGCCACGGCCAGAGTGAAAACAGGTAGAAGAACGGCTCCGTAAACAGGGTTATACCAGCCGTAAAGCGAAAAAGGTCCGCCCAGGGCAAAAACCCAGACAACAAATGAAACCGCTGATATGATGTGCTGGCTTCTTTTTTGCACCTTCTGAACTCTCCACAGGTAAAGAGGTGTCAGGACGAGGAAGATAAGGAACAATCCCCATTGGAATATACTGATCTCGGCTGCCTTTGTCAGGTTCTCCAGCATACCGGTTGCGAAAATATATCCTGCAACAATCTCGGCCGGAATGTATTTAAACAGCCTGTCGGCATACGTATCGCGGGTGGCCGGAAAAGCCGGCGGCTCCGTGCTTTTGTTACCTGCCCCGGTTTGGCTCAATCGCCGGATATCTGCCGATGATATAACCTGTCTGCTCATATTATGTAGGTGTTACGCATTGATTTTTCTTTCCGCACCGGTTTTTCTCCTTCCTGGTTGTTGTTGCCTGCCTGCTGATGATGCTGATTTAAGCGAGATAGCCATAAGAACAGCCTTTTCGGCGTTGATCCGTCCGAATCCGTATAGATTGCTGTGTCCTCCGGAATCATAATCCCCTCCGGCAAGATCAATTTTATCGCAGGTATCCCTTATTATGTGTCTGACCTGTTCCCATGAAAGATTCTGATCGACTGACAGGATAAGTGCAGCAGTACCGGCAGCGCCGGGGCAGGAGCCTGATGTACCTCCGAAGCTATCAGTGTAATCACCCTTGGAATTGTAGCCTGCCCTTCCTGTCCTGTCGGTCGTATAGATTCCGGCAGTAAGGGGTTCGGGGTGGTTAAAAGGCTCATAGCCAAGATCGCTGCTGGGAAAGGAGCACCATATCTCTTTTCCGTAATCGCTGTAAATGCATCTTTTTCCCATGTCGTTGCACGCGGCCACTGCCATCACTTTCGGATAACTTGCGTAGCCGTCATAGCTGCAATCCTCATTTCCATTTCCGGCGGCAAAAGCAATAACGCATCCCAGGCCTCCGCGACCTTTAGACACTGCATAATCGATAGCTAACCTCGTACTGTCGGGAAGGTCAATCAGGGTTGTATGGACAGGGTCGCCAGGATCTGACCAGTTGCCATCCTCCGGTCCCCAGCTGCATGAGATAACATCAGCGCCATGATCGGCCGCCCAGATGAAAGCATTTGCCTCAGCCATAGATCCCAGGCTTGAGCTGAGCCTGACCGGCATCAGCAAAGCCCCGGGAGCGACTCCCGATGCCTCTTCGCCTCCTGCAGCTGCAATGCCCGCACAGGCTGTACCATGGTTGTCCCAGCTGTTTCGCGGCCGGGGATCATTGCTGTTTGACGATATGTCGCGTGAATGAACCACTTTGCCCGGTCTGTTGAACTCGGGATGATCAATATCAAAGCCATCGTCGATGATTGCAATTATAATATTGTCGCCACGGGTAATCTTATGAGCCAGGTCGGCCCTGACACCCTCGTCAATCTCTGTCCCGTCGATTGTTGTTGCCATCAGATGCCATTGTCTGGCATTGATACGCTTCAATCCCCTTTTTCTTATCAGTTCAGGATGGCACAATTCAACCTCTTTCATCTGCAGGAGCGATTCAGCTATCTCAAAAATCCGTAGTCCGGTATCTTCAGGGGCGCTGACGAAATAAGAGTTTTCTGCAAAACCGGTCTTCTGCTTTATCTTAAGAATATTATCCGAAATGATCTCTTCACATCTGCCAACTGGCACATTGTCGTGGAACTTTATGAAGATGTTTTCGGTATAAAGAACCACTGTTTTTCCGTCTTCCTCAACAAGCACCTTACCGACGAACCTTAACTCTGGTTCCTTTTTTAACACTGACTTTGCCTTGTTCCTCGCTGCAACCCTGTCCTTTACCGCCGCCTTTGTCCTGAAGACAGTTATATCAGCTTCAGGGAATTCCGCAACCATCCTAAGGCTAAGGAGAGCTTTCTTCCCCCTTTCCGAGATCACAGCATTATCGAGATCCCTTGAGTTTCGTGTACGAACGGCGACCATGTCGGTACTTTCGTGCAGAACGTGCCT
The DNA here is from genome assembly GCA_963840965.1 of uncultured Bacteroidales bacterium. Lineage (GTDB taxonomy): Bacteria > Bacteroidota > Bacteroidia > Bacteroidales > VadinHA17 > LD21. The sequence continues at coordinate 751,046 of CAWJAW010000006.1, forward strand.
TGTGCCGTTCTTGCCTCCAAATGTGTAAGTGTACATATTATTCAGACATTAACTCACCCAAATTTAGTAAATTTCTGAATTATTCCTTACTCTTTCCATAACTTCAATGCACATTCTTCCGCTGTGATAGGGACAGATCCAGAATCCGGTCTTATCGCCGGAGGGTATCCCCGATTCGGAGACGTAGCTGTACCATCCGCCGTTCTTCCTGTCGATGAAATTCTTCTTTATATATTCCCATGACCTGAGCGACTTTTCGAAGAAGGCTTCGTCGCCGGTCAGTTCAAAGGCATTCAGGTAGCCTACCACCGATTCGGCCTGCTCCCACCACGACCTCCTGGGACTGACATGACCAGTTGCATGGTTCTTTTCAGTAACCATACTGCCGTCGGGACGGAGTCCTTCAGCAGCGGCATTAGCAATGGCAATGGATGCTTTGGCTGTCTGCTCAAGCAATTCCTTGTCATTCAGGAGTCCCGCAGCTTCATAAAGCAGCCAGGAACTTTCTATATCGTGGCCGTACGAATCAATATGGGCCGTGCTGTTCCAGCTTTTGTCGAGAAAAGGTATCAGATGTGATGTATTTTTGTCGATTATCTTATCAAGAAAGAGCCTGACCATAGTTTCGAGCTTCTCTCCCACTTCCTTGTCACCCGACACCCTGTAAAGGTTCGCATAGGCTTCCATCACATGAAGACTGGTATTCATTGTCTTTTCAGTGAGGTCTGATTCTTCGCCTATCAGTCGCTCCCTGATTCTCGCCCACTCCTTGCTGAAAACCTCGAAATATCCATTATGCTCACGGTCGGCAGCATGTTTTTCAAGCATGTCAAATATTTTTTTTGCCTCTTCAAGTGAAGCTTTGTCGCCTGTTGCCCTGCTGTATTCGGCAAGCGCATAAATAAAAAACGCATTTGTATAAACCTGTTTCCTTGTATTGCCCGGAGTTCCGTCGGGATTGACACTCATAAAAGCGCCTCCCGATTCCCTGTCGATGAAATGGGCCATTATATAATCCCTGGCTCTTGTGGCGATACGAAGATAAGAGGTGTCACCAAGGACCCTGTATGCAGAGGAATAGGTCCAGAGTATCCTGGCATTCAGTATACCTCCCTTCTCGGCCTGAGGATACACATTTTCATTACCGTCTATCCGGCCGTAGAATCCTCCGTTTTCATTGTCAACCATTCTGTTTGTCCAGTACGGAAGGATATTCCCTGTAAGGTCCTCAGAGACTTCCTGCTGCAACTGAATGAGATTCTGCTTCTGTTCAGGGGTTAATTTATGATTTTCCGTGCATCGTGCAGGACTGATCAGAAATAATACAAGAGCTGGAATCAGAGCTATTTTTGACATAAGTTAATGTTTGTTAAAACGTAAGTAAGCGAACTGCCTTTCGGATTGGAACGAATAAAGTTATGAATTTTGATCAGATTAAACCTTTAACTTTAAGCATTCGTTTATCCCTGTTTGCCAGGAACGGACAGAAATTAAAATCTCAATGTATTTTCCGGATATTTTTCTCAGGCTGAATGCAAAAACATCAGAAATGAAACAACCAGCATTATTTTTAGGATTCAAAACCGTATTTGCGGTATTTATCATGTTATCACTATGGAGTCCTGTTCAGGCCCAGGTGAAGCTGACCTCTTACGAATGGGTGCTTCCCACCTATGAGGTTGCACCGCCCGACAAAAATCCAATGTTCTTCAAGGGTGAGTCGTACCAGGGAGCTTCAAAATACATCTACCCATATGCAATGAATGATGTGATAACCGATAAAAGGACTGAAAAACCATGGAAAGCATTAAAGCTTGATAATGAATATATTGAACTTTGTGTAACCCCGGAGATCGGAGGCAAACTCTATTATGCCGCCGACAAGTCGAACGGATACAATTTCATCTACAAAAACAATGTGGTGAAGCCCTCGAACATAGGGATGCTCGGAGCGTGGGTTTCGGGAGGTATCGAATGGTGTGTTCTTCACCATCATAGGGCTACAACGCTTATGGACGTTGATTATACGACATCTGATAACAGCGATGGGAGTAAAACGATCTGGATAGGAGAAACAGAACCCCGTCACAGGATGAGATGGACAGTCGGGATTACTGTTTTCCCCGGACGGTCATATTTCAGGGCCGACATAAAGATCCACAACCCGACCCCATTCACTAATACCTTCCTGTACTGGGCAAATGTGGCGGCTCACACCAACGAAAACTACCAGGTGATTTTTCCGCCTAGTGTAACGGTTGCAACCTACCATGCCAAGAACAGCTTCACTCAACTGGCCTTTTTCGACCGAAATATATGTTGGTCAGGATTTTACAAGGGGAGTTGATATCAGCTGGTGGAAAAACTCACCATCGTCAAATTCATTCTTTGCGCATGACCTGAAGGAGGATTTCATGGGAGGCTACGACCATGGCAGTGAGACCGGCACTGTACATATCGGTGACCATAACATAGTAAAGGGGGCCAAGCTCTGGGAATGGGGATCAGGCCCCAGGGGCCAGGCCACTGAAGGCAGGCTCACCGAGAATGACGGACCCTACGTAGAAATTATGACAGGGGCCTTTTCAGACAATCAACCCGATTACAGTTGGATAAAGCCATATGAAGTAAAGGAGATCACCCAGTACTGGTATCCGGTAAAGGACATTGGAGGATTTAAGAATGCAAATCTCAATGGAGCCGTGAACCTTGAAACAAGGGAGAAAGACCAGGTCTTCCTTGGGTATTGTATTACCAGAAAAGTAAGTAGGGCGGCAATTATTCTCAGAAACGGCGATAAGACAGTTTTTTCTGGAGAAGCTGAGGTTTCGCCCGACTTAGCCTTTACCAGGACCATAAAGCTTGACCAGCCCTATAAGCTCACCGACCTGTACACGGAGATAAGGGACAGCGAAACTGGAGAAATTCTGCTTTCTTACCAGCCGGTTGATATAATCAAACCAGGCAGCCTGCCTGAAGTGGTGAAAAGGCCTCCGTTGCCTGCTGATATCCCGACTGTTGAGGAGCTCTTCCTTACTGGCAGCAGGATAGAACAGTTCCACAACCCCACCCTCAACTCGATGGATTATTACAGTGAGGCACTTATTAGGGATCCGCTTGATATCCGCACCAACACTGCCGTGGGAAACATAGCACTGAAAAACGGCGACTATACGGAAGCCAGGCAGCACTTTTCAAAGGCAATTCAAAGACTGACGAAGGACTTTACAAGGCCTTCCGACTGTGAGGCTCTTTATCTGCAAGGGCTTACACTCAAGGCAATGGGGCTTTTGGATGAAGCAACCGACACCCTGTTCCGTGCAACATGGGATTATGCGTTCCATTCTGCGGCATATCTCGAACTCGCAAGAATAGCTTCGATAAGGGGAGATTTCAGCAGTGCTCTGGACAAAGTGGATGAATCCCTTTCTACCAATTCGCGAAACAACAGCGCCATTGCCCTCAGGGCTTCACTTCTAAGGAAGCTGGGCCGGACCAGAGAGGCAATTGAAATGATTTCCCGTCCGGCCTCGGAGGACCCACTCGACTTCAGGATTGCAAATGAGCTATTCCTCCTTTTGCGTGAATCGGGAAACGATCAGGACGCAGCCCGGGCACTTGAGGCAGTTTCTGTGAAGATGAGGGATCATGTTCAGAATTACCTTGAGCTGGCTGTGGCATATCTTAACGACGGGCTGGCGGTTGAAGCAGAAGACGTTCTGAAGCGCTTCACCGGCAAGAATCCCCTCGTATATTATTACCTCGGATATATCAGCCACCGGAAGGGTAACCGTAATGAAGCGGCAAGGCTAAGCAGGGAAGGCTCGGCGCTTCCTGTCGATTATGTATTCCCCTTCAGGCTTGAAACGATTGATGTGCTGAAAACTGTCTCGGAATATAACGCAACAGACTCCAGACCATGGTATTACCTTGGCAATCTGCTATACGACAAGCAGCCGGCAAAGGCAATTGAAGCCTGGGAAAACTCAGTCAGGCTCGATCCGTCGCTGGCCATTGCCCACCGTAACCTCGGATGGGGTTATTACCATCACCTGGGTGACGGCGCCAAAGCTATTGCCTCATATGAGAAGGCCCTGTCGCTTAATAAGAATGAGCCGGTATATTATGAGGAACTGGATGCACTTTATGAGATGAGCAATTCTCCAGTCTCAAAAAGGCTTGCCCTTTTCGACGGCAACAATGAGGTTGTTTCAGCAAGGGATGATGCCTTTGCCCGTCAGATTACGGTTCTTACACTTGCCGGCAGGCCCGGGAAGGCGGTTGAATATCTTGAAGGAAAACAATTCAGCTATCGGGAAGGAAGTTCGAGGGTAAGGGATATAATGATCGACGCCCATCTGATGCTGGGCAGGAAATTCATGGCTGAAAAGAATTATCCGAAAGCCCTTGAGCAGTTTTTGCTCGCCCAGGTTCCTGAGGAAGAAGCCGGTGGAAGCCGTTTCGGCAACAGGAACTACCAGGTCGATTATTTTATAGGGTCGGCATATGAAGCCATGCGCAGCAAATCGAAGGCAAGGAAATACTTCCAAATGTCAACTGCACGGGAAGCAATGAGCTCGAGCTATATAAGGTATTACCAGGGTTTAAGCTGGCTGGCGCTTGGCAATAAAACCGAAGCTGAAAAGGCCTTCAATGCAATCAAAGCGGAAGGCGACCGGCAGATAAGCCGCAATGAGACGCGCGAGGTTGATTTCTTCGCCAAGTTCGGGGAACGTGAAGCAGAGAATGCCCGGCTGTCGAACGCTTATCTGCTGAAAGGTCTTGGCAACAAAGGCCTGGGAAATATTCCGGAGGCACGTGCCAACCTGAAGAAGGCGATGGAACTCTCATCCGCCAGTTTGTATGCAAAGACCGAACTGGAAGGGATGGAGTAATTACAATTAAATAATTCCGGCAGCTCCGGCTAATTTCCCGTGGCAAAAACCGGCTTTACGGTGACAGTAAAATCATATCTTCCAGGCATTACCTGGTACTCGGGGAACACACCGGCAGCAGTACAGCCCAATCCGCTGGTGGCATAGTCGAAATTGAACGTCATCCCGTCGGCTTGATGGAGCTGGTATGTGTACAATGCCCTGGTCAGATTTTCAGCTGAGTATGGATGGATACTGAAATTAAACAGCTTGTCACCCGTAAATTCAAGTCCTGATCCTTCGGCATCAGTTATCCTGACCATCCTGTTATCGGTTCTCAGTCCGTAATCCTGGGGTATGAGGTAGGGTTCATACATGTTTTCCACAGTCGATTCATAAATTCCTACCCTATACCCGCTTTTCCGGTCGGGATAGTTCTCCTGCGGCCCACGGCCAAACCACCTGACCCTGTCAAGAGACTTGTCCAGGATCCATTGCTGACCGATCCGGGGCAGCCATGATGGCATTTGGCCGTTCGGAACAACCGAGTTCTTTATTGATAGAATACCCGTGTTATCGATAGTGTATTCCGACTTGTCTATGAACGAACCTCTTCCATTGGATGTGGTGTAAATATTGCGCGATTTAACCACAATGACCGAATCGCCGGTCTGCTCATAAGAGAATGCAATATTAAGAAAGCTCATATTATCAATTCCTGAAGAGTACCATTCAGTGGCTGCCATCCTGCCGTAACCGTCAATCCGGTGCTTGTTGTTTGACGACCAGAATGTCCAGGAATCAGTTTCATTTGCCAGTGGTGCTCTCCATACATTCAGTCCGGGCCCCTTTCTTATCATCTCCTTGCTGTTGATCTTCACAGAGGTGATCGATCCTGTCGATCTGTCAAAAACATATTTAAAATCCTTACCGCTGACAATAAGATCATTACCCGATTCCTTCAACGTTATGGGATTTCTTTCAACCAGTTCCTCCCCTGAATCAGGGGCTGAGCAGGGCAGAGCCATTTGATCCCATGCAATTTCAAACCCTGCCTCGGCCCACATTTCCTTTTTCTTCTGATGAAAACTTACATTCAGGAAGAATTCGGCTCCCTCCTCAGGTTCAGGCCTGGCAAAGGGAATATTCACAATTGCCTTTTCTCCGGGTTCGATATCGAGGTCGATGATTGCCTGCTGAAGAATTCCGCCGTTACGCTGAAGCGTCCATCTGGCTTCCAGCTCATTCAAATTGGTGAACAGGTATCTGTTTGTGATCTCCACAAGCCCCTTATCGGGCGATACCATCCTGATGCTTACGGGCTGAGCTGATTTTTTTATCTGCCACATTTCAGGCTGGGGACGCCTGTCGGGCCAGATTGATCCATAGGTCCTGGCGCCAATACCATAACTGAAGAACTCACCATCTATGCTTTCCTCCTCAAAGTCGAGCCAGAGGTCTGCTTGCTGCCTGATGCCGGAGGTTGGATCCTTCAGGATTTTGGATGAGATGTCTTTTGAGAATATGCCTGCCTGATCGATAATTGCATCGCAGATATAGACTGATGTCTCCTGGCCATGGGTTTCCGCATTTCGGCCAATATTTACGGGGAAAGGGGTATTCCTGATATTTCCTGTCAGCGGAATGTGTTCGCTTTCTGCATCATCAATGGAAATAAATATGGCTGAGCCGTCGTAATGTGCTGTCACATGATGCCAGTTGTCGAGCCAGTTTTCGGGGAGAGGAATCTTCACAGTCTGTTTCTGCCTGGTGGTAACATAGAACTCCAGGGCTTCATTACCCACCTGTCTGATGCCGTACTGCCAGTTGCCCTTTGTTATCAGGGTTCCTGCGGACGAACTAAGCGAACGGGGATAGACCCAGAGTGTAAGCGATAGTTTATCCCCGCCTGTTTCGAGGGCATCATGCCTGTAGACCTCAACCCACTGATCATGGCCGTTAAGGTCGATGCCAAGACCTTCCCTTCCAGCTACGAGTTTTGCCCTTCCCATGATATTGACCTGAACATCGTTTCCCGACCGGTCGCTGAGGGTTCTTACCTTTTCCGTAATTCCGGTGCTGACAAAATCCCATATTGCTCCGCCCATGCTTCTCGGGCTGCTGTAGAAAAGCTCCCAGTAATCGTCGAGTCCTCCGCCGCCATTTCCGGTCACTGCAAGATACTCATCGAGGAAAGAAGGCCTGGGATCTTCAGTTGCAGGAATATTATATACTTTCGTAAGCAGATCCCTTAGCTGGGGATACCTGGGACCGATTATCTCCTCGCATCGGTGTGCAAAAGCGTTGCCTCCATACATCCAGTACCTGGTCGTATCAAATTTTCTACCTTCATCTATAACAGAACAAATGTTCTCCCCTTCACCGCTTTCGTTACCTGCACTCCAGAACAGCACCGAAGGATGGTTGCGGTCACGAAGCACCATCTTTCGTGCTCTTTCGCGGTACATCTGTTCCCAATCGGCATTTGTTGAAAGATACTCGGTGGCATGGGCCTCGTCGCCAGTCTCATCAACAACGTAAATACCATATTCGTCGGCAAGCTCAAGATATCTTGTCACCGGCGGGTAGTGTGAGGTCCTTACGCAATTGATGTTGAACCTTTTAAAAATATCCATATCCATTCTAATGGTAGCCTCATCCATTGTGTGACCGGTAACCGGGTGCTGCATATGGCTGTTTGTGCCGTTCAACTTGACAGGCTTTCCGTTGAGATAAAAAACCTGATCCCTTATTTCGGTTTCCTTAAAACCAATCCGTCCGGATACAGCCTCTGTAACTCCCGCAGGGCCAAGCAGCTCGAAAGTCAGTGTGTAAAGGTTCGGTTTTTCGGCCGACCATAAGGCAGGCGAATTAATCCTTTCACTTATTTTGACCTTATTCAATGAATCGGGCATGACGGTGAATTTCTCCGTCAGCATCGTCTTTACCGGTTTCATTTCCGGGTCGTAAAGAGTTGAGCGTACCTGAAAATTATTTGCAGGAAGCCGGTCATTGTTCCTCACAGCCACAGCCAGGCCAAGCGTTGCATCGGTGTAAGTACCGTCGAGGTCGGTGGTAGCCGACCAGTCGAAGATATGGGTAAGGGGAGCCGACCAGAGCCAGACATCGTCAAAAATTCCTGCCAGTCGCCAGTAGTCCTGATCCTCGAGATAGTATCCATCGGAATATTTGTAAACTACAACAGCTATGGTGTTCCTGCCGCTTCTTAGATATCCGGTTATATTGTATTCAGCAGGTTCCTGTCCTCCCTCATTGTACCCAACCTCCCTGCCGTTGATCCAGACGAAGGATGCTGAAGCAGTTTTTTCCATTCTAAGGAATACTTCCCTGTTTTTCCATGTTGAAGGGATTGTGAATGTCCGACGGTAAGAGCCAGTCGGATTATATTCCCTGGGAACCTTTGGCGGATCGGGTCTGAAAGGTGTTGTGACATTCCGGAACAGGGGGTCACCGTATCCCTTCATCTCCCAGTTTGAAGGCACTCTGATTGTGTCCCACTTTTTGTCGTTGAACCGTTCTGTGAAGAAGTCTGCTATTACTCCCTCAGGAGTATCTGAATAATGGAATTTCCATATTCCGTTGAGCGACAATCGGTACGGATTTCTGACATGATTCCCAGAAAGGGCCTGATCGATGTTGGCCCAGGGAACCAGGGGAACATGTCCCTCAACCTGATTAATCTCAAATACTGCAGGGTTTTCCAGATACGACCAGATGTCAGACAGAAATGATTTCTCCTGGCTATGGCACAGGATTCCCGACATTATCCACGTAATAATTAGAACAATCGGCTTTTTCATGTTCAGGTTTGTTAATGATATTGAAATATACGAAAAATAACCAACAGGAACCCGGGCAAAAACACAAGACTAACCTGATACAGGTTACCCACTACAATTTTCCGGGAAATCACTTCCCGGTCATATTCAGGCTTCCAACGTAGTAATTGGGATCTACTGATATTGTAGAATTTTCAGTATCCAGCTCTATTGTGGTAAAACGGGTTGTCGGAACTATATCCTTTCTGACGCCCGAAACATATATCCTCAAAGGCATATTGAATCCTCCGACGCAATTATTCCATCTGTAAGTAAGCTTGTTGCCCTGTACGTAATACTCGAATACCGGTATTCTGACATCCCTGAGATACTGGTTGAAGAAGCTTTTCAGATCCAGCCCCGTTTTTTCCGACAGATAGGCTTCAATCTGCGATCCCTTTACTACCTGGTGGTAAAAATCACGGCTCAGGCCTCTTAGTATTCCTCTCCAAAGTTCGTCGTCGTCAATTATATTTCGCAGTGTATGGAGCATGTTGCCGCCCTTGTAATACATGTCGCCCGAACCGCTTACATTTACATTGTAAACGCCTGTAACCGGCTGATCGTTCCTTATGTTTCCCCTGCATCCCAGAACATAATCCCTTCCAGCATCCTTCCCGTAGTAGTATTCGATGTACAGGTTCTCGGAATAGTTGATAAAACTTTCATGAACCCACATATCTGCAACATCTTCATAGGTGATACTATTTGCGAACCACTCATGTCCCGACTCGTGAATAATGATAAAATCGAACTTCATGCCCCAGCCCGACACGCTCAGGTCCCTTCCGTTGTATCCGTTCCGGAATCCATTTCCGTAAGTAACCGAACTCTGGTGCTCCATTCCGAGGTAAGGAACCTGAACCAGCTTGTATCCATCCTCATAGAACGGATAGGGCCCCATCCAGTATTCAAAGGCGGCGAGCATCATGGGAGCCTGCCGAAACTGAACCTTTGCCTTTTCAAGATCATCCCTCAGTACATAATAATCGCAGTCGAGCTTCCCTTTCTCACCATTGAAAACCTCCGAGAAATGGGCATAATCGCCAATATTTATATTAACACCGTAATTATTGATTGGATTGGACACAAACCAGTGCCATGTAGTTGTATTGTTCCTGAGCTTTTCCACTTTCCTGAGACGGCCGTTTGAGACATCCATCAGATTCGAAGGCACGTTTACGCTTATCAGCATACTGTCGGGTTCATCGTACATATGGTCCTTGCAGGGCCACCAAAGGCTGGCACCGTCGCCCTGGCATGAAGAAGCCACGAATGGCTGGTTACGGCTATCGCGCTGCCATGTTATCCCACCTTCCCACGGTGGTCTGCGCGATACCTTTGGCCGGCCGCCGTAATCAAGCACCAGCGAATACACCTGGCCAGGCTCCTGGCGTTCGGCCATTCGTATCCAGTAAACATTCCCTTCCCTGGTGAAGCTCAGTGATTTTCCGTTTTGTTCGGCCATTGTCAGCTCGAGCGGAGGCTGAAGGTCGATTTGCATCACATCCGATTCAGTTTTGACCCGGTAAGTCACAGTATTGGAACCATAGATTGTACTGTCGGCGGGATTGACTGCAATATCGAGATGATAATAGGTCAGATCCCACCAGGCCCTTTCGGGAGTAATGGATCCGCGAAGGGTGTCCTGCCTGGTATAAGTTCCCTGTGACGGGGCAAGATACTGAGAGTCAACATTCATTGCAGCTGAAATAAGCGCTGTGGAGAGAATAAGGTATCGCAAGTATTTCATTTCTCGGTTAGGTTAACCTGACAAAAGTAAAAAGATATTGCAAATAAGGATAATTTCACCCTTGCCCTTATTTTTTAAGGGCAAGGGCAGGGATAGGGTTAAAATTAAAAATTTGGGTAATTTTATCCGTCTAATGAAAAAACCTTTGTTATATCTGCTTACCCTGTTTTTTTCCGGATTCTTGGCACAAGCCCAGGTAAATCTGACCTCAACCAACCTGCCACTGGTAATCATCACAACTCTCGGAGGCCAGAATATTGTGAATGAGCCTAAAATAACGGCTGAAATGAAAATCATCCATAATGGCGGCGAACAAAGAAACTCACCGGAGGACGCGGGAAATATCTACGACGGTACAGTTGGAATAGAAATAAGGGGAAGGCATTCATCATCACTTCCCCAGAAACCTTACGGCTTTGAAACACGCGATATTTACGGAGAAAACCTCAATGTACCCCTGCTTGGAATGCCTGAAGAGAATGACTGGATACTTACTGCCAATTACAACGACAAGACCTTCCTGAGGAACGAACTTGCCTTTGAGATATTCAGGAAAATGGGCCATTATGCGCCGGGGACAAGGTACTGCGAGGTGGTCCTCAATGGAAGATATGACGGGATTTATCTTCTCTGTGAAAAAATAAAGCAGGACAAGAACCGGGTTGATATTGCGAAACTCAATCCGGATGAAAATTCAGGCGACGACCTTACAGGAGGATATATATTCTCGACTGATTACTACACCGATGACGACAGCTGGCTGAGCGATTATTCACCGGTCAACAAACCCGGCGCCCGGGTTCATTTTGTGTATTGCGATCCGAAGCCTGAAGAGCTCTCTCCTGTGCAAAAGACATATCTCAGGGATCATGTAAATTTATTTGAGAGTGTGCTCTACAGCAAGAATTTTGCGGATATACGAAGCGGTTACAATATATACCTTGATGTAAATTCATTTGTTGATTATTTTATTATAAGTGAGCTTACGCGGAATGTGGACGCTTACAAGAAGAGCAGGTTTTTCTACAAAGACAAGGACAGCGACGGAGGCCTTATCCATTCCGGTCCGCCATGGGATTATGACTGGGCCTGGAAAGATATTACCGAAAACTGCATCCATTTCAATCAGAGCGACGGTTCGGGATGGGCATACAGAATCAACGAGTGTGGAGCATGGCCTGTTCCGCCTTCGTGGGAGGTGAGGCTAATGCAGGACAAGGCATTCTCAAGCAAGATCTATAACCGATGGTTCAGTCTCAGAAAAACCATTCTGAGCGAGGAATTCCTGCATCATTCAATTGATTCGGTTGCACTTCTTCTCGACGAGGCACAGGAAAGACATTTCACACGATGGGATATCCTTGGCCGTAATGTCGGCACTCCCGAGTACGGGGAGCAACCTGATTCATATGCCGGAGAGATAGTGAAATTCAAATCATGGATAGCCCGGCGCCTTGCATGGCTCGATGCAAATATGATGGGCGAGCCGGATCCGGGAAATGGAACAAACACATTCTATAAGATTTATCCCATACCTGCAGGAAATCAGTTGACAATCGAGTCAGAAAAGATACTGACAAGCCTGGAGCTTTACTCCGTAACCGGGACAAAGATCATGCAAAAGAAACTTAGCGGCGGAAACCTGGTAATGGTCGATGTGTCATTCCTCGACCCCGGACTATACATACTGAGGATGAGGTTCGCCTCGGGCGAAGTCGTCAGCAGGAAGTTCGTGAAGCAGTAGATGTGGTCAGGGCGTAAAGGCATAAAGGCGTAAAGGGGTGAGGGCGTGAGGAAGACTCAGAGACGAAGGGACTTAGTGACTAAGTGACACACATTCACGTCTCTGCGAAACTCTGCGTTCTTCCTCTGCGTAAATCTGCGAGAAATTCTTTTTTATTCAGAGTACAAATTTTATTATCCCTTAGTCAAGGCAGCATATTCGCCCGGATTTTCTATTTTTAGGGAAATTTAAACCAAGGACCATGAAACGCCTACTACCCTCTTTCATAATCATTGCTGTTTTTCTGTTCAGCAGCATAAACCCGGCGAATGCCCAGGATTCCCCCAGATCGCGCGAGTCGTTCAACCAGGGCTGGAAATTCATCAAATTCTTCAATACATCAACCGATGCTGCCACTTTCGACAAGGAACCTGCCGGACTTCAGCTTCCAACAGCCGATGACAAAGCCTGGCGTACCCTTGACCTTCCTCACGACTGGGCCATTGAAGGCCCCTTCAGCGATACACTTGAGAATAATACCGGCCTTCTTCCCTGGAAAGGAATCGGATGGTACAGAAAACACTTCACCCTCGATGAAACCGACAGGAACAACCGGATTTACATCGACTTCGACGGAGCCATGGCTTACGCAGAAGTGTGGCTCAACGGTGAGCATGTCGGTGGATGGCCCTACGGATACTCTTCCTTCAGGCTCGACCTTACACAGTATGTTGCCTTCGGCAGCGAAAACGTAATAGCAGTGAGGCTCGACACGAAAAGCTGGGATTCGAGATGGTACCCCGGAGCCGGACTTTACCGCAATGTATGGCTGGTGAAGACATCGCCCCTTCATGTTACCTATAACGGACTATTTGTCACCACACCCGAAATTAAAAAGGAAAGCGGGGTTGTCAGCGTGCACGCTGAAGTGGAAAGCCATATATCAAAGCCTGTATCAGCAGTCATAAGAGCATCAGTATACAAACTCGACAGGGAAGGCAATCCCTCCCCGGCCCCGGTTGCCGAATTCACCTCACCTTCTGCGCTCCTCCAGGCTAACGGGAATCATACTTTCAGGGTGGATCTGACTGTTAAGGAACCAGCCCTTTGGGACCTTGAGAATCCGGAACTGTACAGGGTGGAGGTCAATGTACTTAATGGAGATGAAACAGCCGATATCTGTCAGACCAATTTCGGGTTCAGGACACTGGAATTCACTGCCCGCGACGGTTTTTTCCTCAACGGGAAAAAAGTCCCCGTAAACGGTGTTTGCAACCACCACGATCTGGGAGCCCTTGGAGCTGCCTTCAACACCAGGGCAGCACAGCGTCAGCTTGAGATCCTGAGCGAAATGGGATGCAATGCCGTCAGAACAAGTCATAATCCGCCCGCCCCGGAACTTCTGGATCTTTGCGACAGGATGGGTTTTCTTGTACAGGTCGAAGCATTCGACTCCTGGAAGACTCCAAAGAAGCGTTACGACTACAACAAGCTTTTCTATGCCTGGCACGAAGAGGATCTTAGGGCAATGGTACGCCGCGACCGCAATCATCCTTCGGTTTTCATGTGGAGCACCGGAAATGAAGTCGGGGACCAGAACAATCCCGCTCTTTCAGAGAGCCTCAGGAGGATAATCAAGTCGGAAGACGTCACCAGGCCCGTAACAGTGGGATGCAACTGGGACGAATCAGGTACAAACGGCTTTCAGAAGACCGTCGACGCCTTTGGCATAAATTACAGGCTTTACAGGTACGATGCTTTTTTTGCGCTGAAAGAAAATGACAACCTGCCCTTCCACTCGAGCGAATCGGCGTCGACCGTAAGTTCAAGGGGTGAGTATTTCTTCCCTGTGGTCGAGGGCGACCTTAACAATAACCTGCCGGGCAAAGGCATATTCCAGATCTCATCCTACGATCTCGCCTATCCGGCTTGGGCATCAACACCCGACCAGCAATGGGAAATGCAGGATAAATACCCGGGAGTTTTCGGTGAATTTGTTTGGACAGGATTTGACTATCTCGGAGAACCGACACCCTACGGAGGTGATCTGACAGGATTGAGACCGGGAACACGGAGATACGACCAGGCAAAGGCCCTGCTCGACATGCAGAATGTAACGGAAGTACCATCGCGCAGCAGTTATTTCGGGATAATCGACATAGCAGGATTTAAAAAAGACCGCTTTTATCTATATCAGTCAAAATGGAGGCCCGATCTTCCGATGGCTCACATACTCCCCCATTGGAACTGGCCGGAGAGAAAAGGTCAGATAATCCCGGTTCATGTATATACATCGGGCGATGAGGCCGAATTATTCCTTAACGGCAAATCGCTCGGGAAAAAGAAAAAAGGCCAGTTTGAGTACAGGCTCAGATGGGATGAAGTTGTCTACCAGCCCGGAGACCTGAAGGTTGTTGCATACAAAAATGGTGAAAAGTGGGCCGAGGAAAAAGTGGTCACAACAGGGAAAGCATCAAAGCTTTCGGCTTCAGCTGACCGTCCTGCAATCACTGCCGATGGAACCGACCTGGTATTCATTACCGTAAGGATTGAAGATAAGAACGGCGACATGGTGCCGCAAAGCAGCAACCTTGTGAATTTCAGCATCCTGGGCCCCGGAAAAATAGTGGCGGTCGATAACGGGGATGCCACAAGCCACGATCCGTTCCAGGCATCCCAAAGGAAAGCCTACAATGGATTGTGCCTTGTGATAGTAAAAGCCGAAAAGGGAGTCACCGGTTCATTTACGGTAAAAGCAGATTCAAAAGGACTTAAAGGCACTGCTGTTACAGTGGGACTGAAATAGCCGGATGCATTTACAGGGAAATTGACTAGAACCTGGCATCTGAAGGTATCATGTTCCGTATTTTTACATCCCCGAATGCCTGGTCGGAGGAATACCTGAACTTGTAATTGTACCTCGAGATTATTTTTTTCGGATCAATTACAATCGGATAGATACTTGCGTTCACACCGGCCGGTTCGAGATTGAGAAGCCTTAGCGGCCACAGTATTGAGATAAAAAGTCTGACAAGGCCCAGAGGTATCCAGATGTATTTTTTCCCGGGCATAAGGTCCGTGATCGCAGAATAACTATCAGGTGCCAGATTATAGATCCCTGTTATTTCGTCATCCTTGAGAATCAGATATATGAGTTCAGCAAGGTCGTCGGTATGAATGAACTGGACCCTGTTGTTTCTTGTGAACGAAGGCAGCCAGCCTACTTTCAGCAGCATCGACACTATGGTTGCAGGCTTATTATAGGTAGGACCGATGACAGTGCATATCCGGCATAACACCCTGTGAAGATCTTCCCTCACCGGTGAATTCATGAACATTTCCTCAATATGTTTCTTGTTCAGGCCATATACATATTTCCCCGGCCGGACGGGATCGGTTTCGCTGATCCATTCCGGATTATCCCTGTGTGCTCCGTAAATAGTTGCAGAGCTTGAAAAAACCAGCTGCTTTACCGATGAAGTCCTGTTACAAATATCCAGGATATAAGCCGACCCGCCCACATCAATCTGGTATTCCAACTGCCTGTCGCGTATCTTGTGAAATGTGCTTGCCAGGTGAATAACGTGTGTCGGACGCTCCTCCGAGAATATCTTCTCAAGCTTTTCTTTATCTGTAATACTGCAGTTGTGGAATTTATAATTCCCGTTCTTTGCAGAATCCTGTTTATCTCTCAGATCGAGAGCGACAACCGGAATATTTTTCTCCGCAAGGTATGTGGCGACTACGCTTCCTATAGATCCTGAGGATCCGGTGATGAGGACTTTCATTAATATTGCTGTAATTTACTGGTTCCTGCATAAAAAGCTACAAAAATAAACAATACCGGCTATCAGTTGCTTGTGAAAAGGTGTTTTTTGGGTAAGGGCCAGAAAAATATTTCTTCTTTACTGCATCTTCGTAAGATTTCTGCCGTCTTTTCTGATAAAATAATTCCAGGTTACAGGAGAAAATCGTAAGAATTTATATAAACTTGATCTTACAATTAAACACTATTCATTATGCAATTAAAACGCCGCGACTTCATTAAGATCAGCGGGATCACTGCGGCAGGTTCTCTTATCATACCGCCCTTCATCCAGTCGTGCAAGACGGTAAGGCTCTCGGAAGATGCTGAAAGCTATCTCAGCCATTTTGAGGTGACCAGGGGAACCCTGCAGAAAGTAATTTCCGCAGCTATGGAAAAAGGGGCAGACTATGCTGACCTCTTTTTTGAACATTCGCTTAACCACACCTGTGCCCTTGAGGATAACCAGGTTAACAGTGCCTATTCCAACATTTCATCGGGCGTGGGGATAAGGGTGCTTAAGGGCGACCAGACTGGTTATGCATATTCTGAAGACCTGTCTGAAGAAGCCATGCTTAAAGCAGCCAGAACGGCTTCAAACATTGCCGACAGTCCCGGAAAGGTTTCCGTCGCTGATGTTACCGAATATTCCAAGCCGAACTACTATGCTATCAACGGTTCATGGGAGAACACTTCCATAAAGGACAAAATCCCTTACATGCAAAGGATGAACGACAACATCTTTGCGGCCGATAAGCGGGTATCCCGGGTAAACGTCTACATCGACGACAAGACATCCTACATCCTTTTCTTCAATTCTGACGGGCTTCTGGCCTGGGATTACAGGCCGATTATAACCATTGCAGGAATATGCATTATGGAAGACAAGGGCAGCACCGAAAACTTCTACGTAACGCGGTCTTCAAGGATGGGACCCGACTTCCTTACAAATGAGCTTATTGATGAGCTTTCAGCCGAAGTTGTCGACAGAACATCAAAATTATTCAGTGCTGTCAGGCCCGAGGCAGGCGAGATGGAGGTTGTGATGGGAGCCGGCCAGTCGGGAATTCTTCTTCACGAAGCAATGGGACATGCATTCGAGGCCGATTTCAACAGGAAGAACCTTTCTATTTTCTGTGACAAGATGGGTCAGAAAATTGCAGAAGACTTTGTAACCATCATCGACGACGGCACCATTCCCGGAAACCGTGGCAGCCTCAATTTCGACGATGAGGGAAATCCTACGGAAAAAACCATTTTGGTCAGCAACGGGAAACTGACAAGCTACCTTCACGACAGGATAAGTTCCAATTTCTACAAGGTTCCATCAACAGGCAACGGCAGAAGGCAGAGTTTCCGCCATATCCCCATGCCGCGTATGAGAAGCACCTACATGGAGAACGGGCCACATAAGAAGGACGAAATTATAGCAAGTGTGAAAAAAGGAATTTATGTTGACTATTTCAGCAATGGCGAGGTGAATATAGGCCAGGGCGATTTCACATTCTTTGTAAAATTCGGTTATCTGATTGAGAACGGGAAGCTGACAAGACCGATCAAGGACATTAACGTAATCGGCAACGGCCCGCAGGCGCTGGCCGATATAGTTATGATTGCTGATGACAAGATCATCGACAACGGAGGCGGGATGTGCGGCAAAAACGGTCAGTCAGTACCGGTTACCATGGGTATGCCGACAGTGAAGATCCTTAAGCTGACTGTGGGTTAGAGTATTCTCATTTAACTGAAAAAAAGAACATTATGGATACAAATGAAAAATATGCACTGGCCGATGAAGTCGTTGAGCATGCATTGAAAAACGGAGCAGAACAGGTGTCGGTTTCCGTTTTTGACAACCGGAGCACTGAAATTGAGATAAGGGACCAAAAAATTGACAGTCTTAAGGAATCAAATCAGGCCAATCTTTCTATAAGCATTTACGTCGACAAGAAATACTCTTCCCATTCGACAAACAGGATGAACAGGGAAGAACTGAACAGGTTTGTGGAGGAAGCTATAGAATCTACCCGCTTTCTTGCTGCCGACGAATACCGGTCGCTTCCTGATCCGGAACTTTATTACAGGGAAGGCGGCCCTTCCCTTGATATCTTTGACACCACCATCAATTCGCTCGATGCAAAGGAGAAAATCGATCTTGCCAGAAAAGTGATGGAAGAAGCCTATGGAAAGGATGAAAGGATACTGTCGGTAAGCTCCTACTATTACGACAGCATTTCCGGCAGCATAATGGTCACAAGCAACGGTTTCAGGGGCAGCTCCGCCAGAACGGGGGTGCAGCTTGTTGCTGAGGTGTCGGTGAAAAGCAACACCGGCCGGCCTAATGCCTACTGGTATGAAAGTCAGCTATTCTACGACAAGCTGAAGAAAGAGGGAATTGGATCAAAAGCTCTTGAAAGGGCGCTAAGGAAATCGGATCCCAGAAAGATAAATTCAGGTCTGTATGAAGTAATCGTGGAAAACAGGGTTGCAGCAAACCTTCTTTCGCCGCTGTATGATTCCCTGACAGGATCGAGCCTTTACCAGAAGCAATCGTTCCTGATCGGCAAACAGGGAAAACCTGTGGCATCTGAAGTGCTGACCGCGATTGACGATCCCCACATCCCGTCTGCACCGGGCTCGAGGCTTTTCGATAACGAAGGGATGAAGTCAGTGAAGCGTCCCATTATAGAAAAAGGGATACTAAAGGATTATTACATTGACACTTACTACGGGAAAAAACTTGGGATGAAACCCACCTCCGGAAGCAGTTCAAATGTGGTATTTGAAACCGGGACAAGGAAACCCGAAGAAATGATTGCCTCCATTAAGAAAGGGGTCCTGATAACAGGTTTCATTGGCGGCAACTGCAACGGCTCAACTGGTGATTTCTCATACGGAATTGAGGGATTCTACATTGAGAACGGAAGGATCATCCATCCCGTTAACGAAATGAACATTGCCGGCAATATGAGCCAGTTCTGGTTCAACCTGAAGGAAATGGGAAATGATGTCAGGAGTGACGATTCCATAAGGTTGCCTTCAATGCGGTTTGAAGGGGTTCAGCTGAGCGGGATCTGACAATATTCAAATTGAAGCAGGAGCCCGGGAAAAGTAATTTCCCGGGTTTCTTTTCAAACGCACAGCAGAATTAGAATCTGTGCCATGAAGATCCTAAGGAACATCACCAGGGGATAGACTGTCGCATAGGCCACCGACGGAGCTTCCGAACAGGCGATCCCGTTGGCGAAGGCAAGGGCGGGAGGATCGGTCATGCTTCCCGAGAGAAGGCCGCAGATTTCGAAATAGTTCCTTTTAAATGAGATCCTTGCAAAAAATCCGGTAAGGAGCAACGGCAAAATAGTTATCATGGCGCCGTATCCCATCCAAAGCATCCCGTCACCCGACACCAGAGTGGAAATGAAATTCTCCCCCGATCGTATTCCGACACTTGCAAGGAACAATACTATTCCAATCTCACGAAGCATAAGGTTTGCGCTTGCCGTGGTATAGGAAACCAGCGAGAATTTGTGCCCGTACCTGCTCAGAAGGATTGCAACTATCAGCGGACCTCCGGCAAGTCCAAGCTTCAGCGGATGAGCCATTCCCGGAATATTGACGGGGATACTCCCCAGAATTACGCCAAGCAGGATCCCCACAAAAATCGGGATTATGTTCGGTTCTTCCAGGCGTTTCATCGAATTGCCGATCTCCACTGTCACTATGGCAATCGACTTTTCATCTCCGACAACAGTTAACCTGTCACCCATCTGAAGTTCTATCCTGGGATTGGGAATGAATTCTATCCCTGATCTGTAAATCCTGGTTATGTTTATATTGAACCGTGTTCTAAGCTTCAGGGAGCCAAGGCTTTTACCGGTCACTTCCCTGTTGGTAACCAGCAGCCTCCGCGATATCAGGTCACCCGACCTGGTCGACAGATCCATCTCACTGACTGAGCCGGTAAGCTGAAGTACCTCTCCTGCCATTTTCTTGCTGGTGACAACAAGTATTATATCGCCTTCATGAATTAAAGTCCCCGATGCAGCTGAAAGAAGATTCCCCCTATGAAGCACTCTAGAAATGACCACACCTTCTCCCAGTTTCCTTGCAACTTCCGAGACCGGCTTGTTGAAGATCAGGGGATTTGTGACAAGGATATTTAGTTTTTCAGGCAGGGAATCAGCAGGATGAAGTTCATTTTCAATTATTTCCAATTCCCGTTTTGTATCGATCCCGAGTGCCTTCCTTATTAATATCATGGTGATTATGATGCCCAGCACCCCGAAAGGGTAAGCCACCGCGTATCCGAGCCCGATATCGGGGATCACCATTCCCTCTGTCCCGGAAGAGACCTGTGCAAGGGCATTCTGGGCGGCTCCCAGACCAGGGGTATTTGTTACGGCTCCCGACATCACCCCCACAAGTTCCGGAACCGGTGTGCCGGAAATAAAGTGTATTGCAAGAGTGGTTAGAACTCCAAGTACCACAATAGATGCTGCCAGGAGGTTAAGCGTCAGCCCTCCTTTCCGGAACGATGCAAAAAAGCCGGGGCCAACCTGCAGACCAATGGAAAAAACAAAAAGGATAAGTCCAAAGTCCCTTACAAATTCAATCACGGTATGGTTTGCTGTGAATCCAAGGTGGCCCATAAGTATTCCCGCAAACAGCACGAAAGTAATGCCCAGGGATACCCCCAGAATCCTTAGCTTTCCCAGAAGAACCCCGGCAGCTATTACTACACTGTACAGAATTATGGTATGTGCAACCGAATCATTCCAGAGCAGTTCACCAAACCATTCCACCGCAAAAGTATTACCTGATTAAACAATAACTATTTCTCTATCCTGCAGAGGTACTTTTCTGTCCTCAATATCACCGATTTCCCGATAAAGGCAGGTGTGCCCCAGATTCCGGAATCCATCTGGAAACTGGATACAATGTCCGGCTTGCGCCCGGTGCGTATGGCAGTTACTTCTCCCTTAACCGAAAAAAACCAAACGATGTCTTCGGCAATCACCGGGGATGCATTATGGTCGGACCTTAGCCTTTGCGACCAGATCTCTTTACCTGTTTCCGCATCGATGCACATCATATAGTTCCTTGTGTTTAACGTATATATCAGCCCATCCTTTGCAACGGGCGTCAGCATCTGGGTATGAGCCTGGTCGTCTCGTTTCTTCCACAGAATATTTGTTGCAGTTATGTCTCCCCTCCCATCGGGATTGACTGCGAACATTTCAGTATAGGTTCCGCCATCGGGACTGTTTTCTGAACCCGTATAAAAGAAAACGTTCCCGTTCCACTCCACCGGCATGGGAACAGTCGACTCGGCTCCACCGACCACCTGCCATACCTCTTTCCCGGTAAGGGGTTCATAGGCACAGCATACCGCTGATCCGTTTGATATCAAAAGGTCTCTCCCCTTAACATTCATTATCAGTGGAGTAACATAGGCTTTTTTCCCGATGTTGGCAAGAGCCTTGTAGGGTTCCTCAGGCCTGTCTGTCCTCCAAACCTGTTTCCCTGTAACCTTGTCGAGTGCAACGATGAACCTGACATCGGTTCCCTCGTAATGCAGAATAAGAAGATTTTTATAAATTACCGGTGATGAGCCGGGGCCCTGTACATGGTTGCATTTCAGATCGGTCCGTTTCCACATTACCGATCCGTCAGTGGTCCTGATGCAAGCAGTTCCCAGACTTCCGAAATGAACATAAACGAACCCGTTCTCAATGCAGGGTGTAGGGCTGGCATAGGTGTTTATCCCGTGCTTTCCTATCCTCTCATCAAGCTCAAACACCTTAATATCATGGATTACCTTTCCTGACCTGACATCCAGGCCGACAGCGTAGAGTTCCCTGCCGTCAGGAGTAGCGGTGGTAATCCAAACCTGGTTCCCGAAAACAACCGGAGATGAATGTCCGCTTCCGTGGATTTCTGTTTTCCATTTAGTATTGCTGGCATTCCATTCGGTTGGAATACCGGCAGCAGATGAAATGCCGTTAAGCTTGCTTCCCCTGAAATGTGTCCAGTTAAGGTCCTGCGAACATGCCAGGCCAGGGATGATCAATATCAAAACACAGACAATAGTCAGTGAATGGAGCAGTTTATCTTTCATATCTTCTCTTTTTTAGAATTTTTCTAAGGATACTGTTAACTCTTCTCTGAATCCTTTGTTCGGGTGTATCATATTCCTTTTCATCTTTTTCAAAGATATCAAATATGATGTCAAAAAAACTGTCCTCCTTGAAATCAGGGCAATCGAGAGCGCCGGCAAGTTCAGGAGGAAGCTCGGGAAAAGGTTTGATAAGGCTTTGGCTCAACGACCTGTTTTGTTTCATCTTCTTCAGGGTGAGAGCCACCAGAGGTAATGCCAGGGCGCTTCCTGATCCATTCGATCCGCTGTTGAAGTGAATGGACCTCGATGATGCCCCTGCCCTCGAAACAATAACAAGTCCGGGATTAAAAGCAGCAAACCAGGCATCCGAATAATCCTGTGAAGTCCCGGTTTTGCCGGCAAGGGGAAAATCAACACCATAAACACCATTCATTGAGACGCCCGTTCCCTCCCTGATAGCCTTCTGCAGCATGGCTGACATAAGAAGGCTGGTTCTGTCGGTCATAATCCTGATTTTTTCTCCTGTCGTCTCCCTCGAATAGATTAGTTTCCCCGATGAAGTTGAGATAGAGCTGATGCACCAGGTCCCGATTCTGTATCCTCCGTTTACAAATGAAGAATAGGCAACGGCGACTTCCCTGATGTTTGCCTCGGCAGTTCCAAGTGCAAGCGAAGGGGTGTTATTAAGCTCGAATGAAAAGCGCATCTTTCGCCACATCGCATTGACCTTTTCAAATCCTATTTCCAGGAAGAGGCTGAAAGTGGGAATATTCATTGAATGAGCCAGAGCTCCGGACAGGGAGTATTTTCCACCGTATGAATGATCAAAATTTTCGGGGCTCCAGTCATCAAAGCCCGACAGGGTAATTGAATCGTTGTCGAGGTAGCGGCATGGTTCAAATCCTTCTTCCAGGGCCGCAGCATAAAGAACAGGCTTGAATACAGATGCCAGCTGACGCCTTGCAAGAATCTGATCGTAGGGCTGGGTTTTGAAGTCGAGCCCTCCCACCCATGCTTTAATTCCACCGGACACGGGGTCCATTGCCATAAGTCCGGCATGCAGGAGCGTAAGCGAACGCTTAAGACTGTCCGACACCGAAAGCGAATCGGTATAAGTGCTTTCCCAGTCAAATATCTCCTGAATCCTCATCTCAGAGGCCATGGTTTCCAGTCCCAGCCTCTTGAGTTCACTGGCGGTAATCTGTTCCAGTGCCCTGCGGCCCGATGAGGTCCTGTACTGTGCGTCGAGCCTCCTTTGCATAACCTGCAGATGCTCTCTGAAGGAGCGCACCACATAATCCTGAAGGGAATAATTCAGAGTTGTGGTTATTATAAGACCATCTCTTTCCATATCCCATTCGCTGCCATCAGGAGATTTATAACCCCTCAGAACTTCTTCCGCCTCTTTCTTCACCTGAACCAGGAAATAATCAGCAATGCCTTCAGACCGTGTTTTCCGGCTGTAATCGATAACCAATGGCAGCAGGGAAAGAGAATCTGCTGTTTTCGTGTCAAGAAATTTGTATTTCTTCATCTGGCCCAGAACCACATTTCGTCTTGTCTTTGCATTTTCAGGATTACGGCGGGGATTGTAGAATGTATTGGCCTTAAGCATACCTACAAGCACCGCTGATTCTTCAATGGCGAGGTCACCTGTTGATTTATTGAAGAACCTGACTGAGGCTGCTTCGATGCCAAAAACATTTTCCCCGAAGGCAACTGTATTCAGGTACAGTGTAAGAATATCATTCTTGCTGTAAACCTTTTCGATGCGGCGGGCCATTATCAGTTCGCTGATCTTGTTTGAGACCATTGGCATAAAACCCCTGGTCGTGCGCCCAAACATATTCTTGGCCAGCTGCTGTGTTATCGTGCTCCCTCCTCCGGAACTTCTGTCGTTCATCAGGATCGACTTAAAGAGCACCCTCAGGAAGCTTCTTGGATCTGTTCCATGATGATCGTAGAACCTGACGTCTTCGGTTGCAATCAAAGCATCAACAAGGTGCCCCGGTAACTGATCATAGGTGATGTTTGTCCGGTTTTCGTAGAAATATTTTCCTAGAAGCTGCCCGTCCTCAGACATAACGATGGAAGCATTTGCATTTTTGAAATTAAGAAGTTCGTGTTTACTTTTGATACGATCTGACATACCGGCACAAGCCACAACAACTACTGCTAAAGTAAGCAGAAAGGCAGCCAGCATAATTCTGGATGTGATATTCCTGATTTTAAGCATAAATGAACTTACTCTTTTATCATCAGCAAAGTGTTTTTCTATGTAAAAGTAATGATAATCGTATCTCTGCCCGCAACGGCTAAAAATTTACCTGAACTGTAAGAAAGATGGAACGTCCGTAACCGTTTAACCCTGATCCGTGATACCTGTAATCCTTGTTAAGGATATTCCGGAAGCTTAAATCTGCGGCCAGGAATTTCCATGTATAGCCACCATTCAGATTGAATATGTTCCATCCGGGAGTGCCTCCTTCAGGGATCCGGTTGTCGTCGACATCGCCCTGAGCCAGACGGTCCTGCCGGGCTGCTGCAAGCCACTCGGCCCCTGCATGCCAGTTATCAGTCTTGTATTCAGCCACCACTCTTCCGAACAGAGGCGGAATACGACGCACCGGTTCATCCTTTGTGATATTCTGACCGTAGGTATAGGTAAGGGTGCCTGACAAATTCAGCCAGGATCTGGGAGAATAGTCCCATGCTGTTTCAAATCCTTGAATATAAGCTCTTTCGCTGTTTTCCTTTGTATATAGGGGGTAACCCTCAATTTCCTGTCCTTCAACCCTTATCCTGGTGATAAGATTATACAATTCATTGCGATAAAGATAGACCTCTCCCCTCAGTCCGTTTTTGCTGTACTTATAGCCAATCTGATACTGGAATGAACTTTCGGGTTTGAGATCAAAATTGGGTGTCTCATACCTGAAATCAACAATGCCCAGTGTTCCGAGATCATCTATGTTAGGAGCCCTGAAGCCTGTGTTAAGCGAGACGAACAGGCCGGATCCGGAATTGAGTTTCCTCATAAAGGCAAGGTTCCCGACCAATGCCGAAGGGGTAAGCTTTGTCATGCCAAGCTCCTGGTCATCAACATTTATTACATAAGAATTGAACCTGGCTCCGGCGGTAACGTTCCATCCCGGCAGGTCGAACGAGTGTACAGTAAAGAGAGCAAGGCTGTTCATTGTCGAACCGTCGGGATAAAGGCCTCTTTTTTCCGCGTCCGATGAGGTTGCCAGATCGGTATCGGTACGTGTACTATTTACCTGGTCGCTGTAAAACTCAACGCCGATATTGCCCGACCAGAGATCGTCATTTGAAACCAGGGCTTCGGCGGATAATCCGAAAGTCCTGACTTTATCGTATTCGCGCCTGAGAATATTTGAATTGTTTTTCCGACTCAACCTTCCTTCCCTGGTCTGCTGGTATGATGCAGTTATTATCCCCGATTTCAGCATGCCTGCATCAAGGTCGGTGTTGAGCCGTGCATAGGCCAGCCTCCTTGTTTGCGGATCCGTTTCGTTTACGGCATAGTTTTCAAGCACCACCTTGTGATAAACCGGAATATTTGTCTGGCTGACATTCTGATAAAGCATTGTCAAGGAAGTTTTGGGCGACAACATGACACTGACTTTGAAATCATGATCCGACTCATCATAGCCCGATGGAGTCTGCCGGCCTGTTGTATCCCCTCCGACTATATCACCGAATTTCCTGAGGGAGACTCCGGCCCTGGCCGAAAGAATTCTGTTGCTGAACGAAATGTTTGAATGGAGAGTTTGATCCATGCTGTGGCTTGAAAGTCTGCCAAGAACAACGCCTCCCAAGCCAGCTTCCTCAGTGAAGCCAGTCTCGTAACTGAAAGCCTGGACAGTACCGCCTATAGCATCGGAACCATACTGAACGGATCCGCTTCCGCGAAGGACCTCTATCCTTCCTGCACTGAAGGGATCAATAGTATTGAAATACTGGTTCGGGCCGTATCTCATTGTTGAATTACTGATCCTGATACCGTCAAAAAGAAGAAGAGTCTGGTTCCCGGTAAGACCGCGAATAAAAGGTGATCCACCGCCATGGTTTGTTTTCTGGACAAAAACTCCGGGGGTAAGTGCAAGAGCTTCAGGCGATGTTCTGAGCTGATACTCCCCGATTGCCTTATTGTCGATCGCCCTTACTGCTTCGGGTGTGTTCATTACGACCGAATTGAATCTCCGGGCAGTAATCACAACCTCATTGATGGCATGCAGCTTGAGGGAATCCTGAAGTGAACTCTCCGGATGGTTCTGAGCTGATACAAATCCTGGTATAACAAGAAATATCAGCAGAATCAAAGGTCTGAACATGTTTATCTGGCTTTAGGTTTTCCAAATAAACAGATTTTTTTTGATTTGAGTGATGCTTTAAAAACATAAACGGCATGAGTAATTGAGGTGTTTTTTATTCATCCTTAAAATATTGACTTTCAGCCACGACACATTAAATATGGAATAATGCAGATATTTCTTTGAAATTAATATAAACATACTTACCTTTCAATTGGATGAAAGCTTACTGAAACCGGTTCATCCCTTATTTTTTTATCAAATACAAACAAACAATGGCAAATTTCATTGACGAATTTATGAAGACCTACGGTGGAGAAGTGACAGAACAAATGTCAGCCAACACCGGGCTTGACCAGAACACGGTTCAGTCACTTTTACCAAAACTTACCCCTCTTATTCTGGCTGGTTTAAAAAAACAGAAAGACGAAAGGGGTGGTGATGCAAGAGTTGACCATATCCTTAACAAATACGGGGATCCTTCTGTCCTTGATAACTTACAGGACCTGATTGCCTCCAAGACACATGATTCGACTGCCGATGCAAACCTTGGAGGACTTCTTGGAGCAAACGGAGGAGTTCAGGCAGCTCAGGCTCTTGGAAAATCTCTCAACATTGATGCATCTAAGATCATGAAAATGATTCCCGCTCTTGCACCAATCATTCTTGGCGCTCTTTCGAAGAAGAAAACCACGGCAAGCGGAGGTATCGGCGGAATAGGTTCACTCCTTGATGCAGACGGAGACGGAAGCATTATTGATGATGTCGCAGGGCACATCCTGAAAGGCGGTGGAGGACAGCAGGCAAAGGGCAAAAGCATCCTGGGATCCATCCTTGGAGGTATGTTCAGAAAATAAAATCAAAAACTAATCCACCCGTTTCACGGGTATAATTTAATCCCCCTGCAACGGGGGATTTTTTTTTGCATGATACTTTGGCAATGTCTGTTAAGACCCTCCTTCCAAACTGCTGAAATCTTTGAACCTATCGGAACAATATGTATAAATTATTGTTAAATATGTTAAATAAGTTTAAATCAAGGGAATGGCAAGGCGAATTT
Source organism: uncultured Bacteroidales bacterium (assembly GCA_963840965.1). Taxonomy (GTDB): domain Bacteria; phylum Bacteroidota; class Bacteroidia; order Bacteroidales; family VadinHA17; genus LD21. Next base: position 778,552 of record CAWJAW010000006.1, read on the forward strand.
TCCTAATTTCGTTCTCGTATGAACTTTATTTAAGTTAATCAGCAACTTTAAGTGATGAAAAAAACGATTTTAATAACAGTGGTCGTCTTCGTTTCTACAATGATCGTCCTGTTTTTCTTCAACAAACTTACATCGAGGCAGGACAGGAGTCTGTTGTTTGCCGAAGCCGTAAAAGGCGATTTTGAAGTTTCGATCTCAGTCCCGGGAGAAATTCTTGCAGAAAACGCAATAGATATAAAAGCCCCCGAGGTAAGCAGAGGGAGGGATTTCCGGGCCCAGCCGCTCAGGATCACCGACATGGTGGCTGAAGGAACCATTGTGAAAACCGGAGATTATGTTGCCACACTCGACAGAACCCAGTACGACAACACCCTGAAAGATGAGCGTGAAAGGCTTAACGAATACAGGAACAACATAGAGATGAAAAAGCTCGATACCGCTGTAACTCTCACTAGTTTAAGAAATAACATACGAAACCAGATTCACACGGTTGAAGAAGCTGAAATAACCCTTAAAAATTCAAAATTTGAACCTCCGGCCACCATCAGACAGGCTGAGATAGACCTGGAAAGGCAGAAAAGAATGCTGGAACAGAGGAAAAGAGGTTACGAACTCAGGGTGGCTCAGGCCAAAAGAGACCTCATCAGGCAGAATATGTGGTATAACAGGATCGACAGAAGGGTTGCCAGCCTCGAGGAAGTGCTCGCGGGTTTCACCATAACAGCGCCATCACCCGGGATGGTTGTTTACAAGAGGGACCGAAGGGGCAACAAAATTAAAACAGGGTCGAACATAAACATGGCCGACAGGATTGTAGCCACATTACCTGATCTCTCTTCACTTCTGTCACAAATCTACATCAGTGAGATCGAAATCAGAAAGATCGAGCTTGGACAGAATGTGGAGATAAGGGTTGATGCCTTCCCAAACAAGATGTTCTCAGGAAAGGTTTATACTGTGGCCAATATTGGTGAACAGCTTGAAAATTCCGACTCCAAGGTTTTTGAGGTAATGGTCAGACTTGATGGATCGGATCCCGACCTCATGCCAGCCATGACCACAAGCAATAAGGTAGTCATTCAGAAATACAGCGATGTGATTTACATTCCCACTGAATGCGTTCATGCCGAAGCTGATAGAATTCCTTTCGTTTACACAAAGGACAAAACCAAGCAAATTGTTGTCACAGGGGATGTAAATGACAAACATACAATTATTGAACAGGGCCTCAAGCCGAAACAGGCAATTTATGTACTGACACCTGAGAATGCTGATGATTTCATTGTCAGGGGAGAGGAACTCAAGGAGGTTAACAACGAAAGGATGACCGCCCGAAAATAAAAAAACCGCAAAACACTGGTGCTTTGTGGTTCTTTTCTATTGCCTGTTTGCCTTTATTTCTTTATTTCTTATCGTAAGCCATTTTTGTCGTAACCTCTCCGTTCGGGGTATTCCTCGTGGTGGTTATTGTAAGTGATGCCGGGCTGTTGAGTGTCCAGACTTCAGTAGTCGTGAATTCCATCGACTGTCCGTCGCGCTCAAATGCCATTTTGGTAACGATGGTAAGTGATTTGCCGTCGGCCGACCAGGTGGCGGTTGATTTGCTCTCGCCCATTCCCATGGTATTTACACTTTCCTTTCCGTCGAGGGTATATTTGCTGGTGGTGTTCACGGTCTGACCATCCCTGCCCTGACGTGTTCTTTCAACGGTAAGAAGATTAGCTGCCTGGGTTGAAGTGAAATCACCGCCGCCCATGCCCATTCTTCCACCGCCCTGACCCTGCTGGCCCAGTTCACTCTTTTCGGCATTGAATGCCCATTTTCCCGAAAAATCAGCCTTTGAGCCCTGTGCATTAAGAGCCAGAGGCATGCAAAGAAATGCAAGCATTACTGTTAATGACAGTATCTGCATGGTAAAATTTTTCTTCATATTCAATAAGATTTTATTGGTTTATTGTATTAGACACTTCATAACAGGAAAATATTCCCTGATTCAGCCAGTATTTTAAAAGTAAAACGAGCATCTGCATTATCAGGAAATAATTCACATCAAATAAATTTTCTTGTATCAACTCATTTTGTAAATTTGGTAATTGCCAAAAGTTAATAAAATGATCTTTTTCAAACCTAACCCATAATCATCGACACATGTCAGATTCAAAGAAAATCAATAGGCGCGAATTCCTGGGATCGGCTGCTGCTGCATCCCTGGCAATTACGATTGTACCACGGCAGGTCCTCGGCGGACCCGGATATGTGGCTCCAAGTGATAAACTTACCCTGGGGTATATAGGTTGCGGCACCCAGGGCATGAGAGAAATGACCGGACTGATAGCCAACCCGGCGGTTCAGATTGTGGCGGTTGCCGACCCGAATAAATTCACAACTGATTACGTCGACTGGTCGGCAAACGGTATCAGGGACGGAATCCGCAAGGCCCTTGGGGACAATAGCTGGGGTGAAAAACTGAAAGGGATCCCCGGAGGCAGGGACATAGGGCAGGAATTTGTAAATAAATATTATGCGAAATCGAAGGATGCAGCCGATTACAAGGGATGCGCTTCATACGCGGACTTCCGTGAACTGCTTGAAAAAGAGAAGGATATTGATGCCATCAAGAACATGACACCCGATCACCTGCATGCAACTGTAGCAATAGCATCGATGAAGAAAGGGATGCATGTGGTTACTCACAAGCCCATCGCCAACAGGATCCGTGAAGGAAGGCTCACCATCGAAACCGCTAAAAACACAGGGATGAGCACCCATCTTCTGGCATGGAACAACAGGCCCGGCTCCGCTCTGATTAAAACCTGGATCCAGGCCGGGTTGATAGGAACACTAAAAGAGATCCACAACTGGTCGAACAGGCCGGTATGGCCTCAGTGGCAATCGGTTCCTGCTGACAAGCCTCCGGTTCCGAAAGGATTCGACTGGCAACTCTGGCTGGGTCCTGTTCCCGACAGACCCTATCACCCTAATTTCACCCATGCCGTTTTCAGGGGATGGTACGATTTCGGCGGAGGAAGCATCGCCGACATGGGACATTACAGCCTCTTCAACCTGTTCCTTGCACTGGGTATAGAAAAACCTGCATACAGCGCTGAAGCCAACGCCACAACAACATGCACCCTCCGCGACAACGTGGCGGTTGGCGTTAACAACAATGTTGCTTTCCCCCTTTCGTGCATGATCCGTTTCCAGTTTCCCGAACAACCTGATCTTCCTCCATTTGAACTCCTGTGGTACGACGGAGGAATTAAACCTTTCGTTCCCGATGAACTCAGATCCACGGGCAAATCACTTCCACGCGAGGGAATGATGATAGTTGGTGACAAGGGAAAAATTCTGGCCGGATTCAGAGGCGAGGACCCTGTGCTTCTTCCTGAAAGCAAAATGAAACACATCGTTAAAGACTATAACAGTGAGGATGAAGGCGGAGCCGGCGACAATGTCTGGATCGAAGCATTCAGGAACAGCTCCCAGGCGCCTGGAAGCTTCCTCCTTGCAGGTCCCGTGACCGAAACCATCAATCTCGGTGCGATAGCCCTGAGGGCAAGACAAAGGGTAGAATATGATTCGGCAAACATGAAGATAACCAACATTCCTGAAGCCAATCAATACCTCACGAGAGAATACCGTCCGGGATGGGAGCTCTGACCTCTTGATTAATATTGGATTTTTTTTATATCTTTCGGCCTCAAAAAAGAAACCATAATTTAATTGTAAAGAAGTATGATAAAGAAGTTGTTTGCATTTTCAGTAATTGCGCTTATTATGATCTCCTGCGGAACCGGGGGAAACAAGGAGACCGCGCAGACCAGCCAGGATCAGGGTGCTGTAAAGGTTGAATTTGCATCATTGATAGACAATCCTTCGGAATATGTTGGCAAGAACATAAGCGTTGAAGGCAAGGTGGTCCATGTTTGCTTGCAAAGCGGGAAGAAACTGTTCATTACGGGAGATAACCCGGATGTCAGACTTTACATTCAGGCAGGGGAAGAAATGCCGAAATTCCCGACTGAACTGCTTGGAAGTGAGGTCATCGTTGAAGGCAGGCTGACAATACCGGCAGCCGGAGCGGGAGAAACTCATGAAGTTGAAGCAGGAGCCGATACATGCGAAACGGAAAAAGCTCTTTCCGCACAAACAGCGCTTGCCGATCTGATGATGGTCTACGCCAAGCACACCGTTGTGAAGTAGCAACAGCAGAAATACTTAACTAAAAGGTCAGTCCCAAACTGACCTTTTTCAATTTCATTTTTATGAACATTAACAAATTCAACAGGGTAACCCATCGCGACATAGGGTATCTCATAGCCGGGATGACGATAATCTATGCACTTTCGGGTATTGCCCTTAATCACAAAAACGACTGGAATCCGAATTACATAATCGAAAACAGATCTTTCACGACCGATATCCCCGTGCAGAGGGAAAGCTTCGATGATGCCGCAGCAAGGGAAATACTGGAAAAAATCCCCGGTAGCCCGGAATATAAAACATTCTACTACCCATCGGGTAACATACTAACCATTTTCGTCAACGACGGATCAATCAGGATAAATACGGGCACCGGTGATGGTACTATAGAAAGAATAAGTAAACGGCCTCTTTTTTTCCAGATCAACTTCCTTCACTACAATCCAGGGAGGTGGTGGAAATACTTCAGCGATATCTTTTGTGTTTCGCTGATTTTTGTGACAGTAACCGGCCTGTTCCTGGTAAAGGGCAAAAACGGAATAACACGCAGAGGGGCAATCCTTACAGCAACCGGAGTGATCCTTCCCCTGCTGTTCCTTTTCATTTACTGATATTAACCTGATCCAACAAACGGCAAAATTATGCAGAAAAAATTCATCCCCCTGATCATTACCTGCCTGGCTTTAATGTACACGTCATGCAGGACTGGTCAGGAAAAACCTGAGTCAGCAAAAAACGCAGACACTTCATGGATAACAGAAATGACCATCTCACAGTTGCAGGCGGGCTACTCAGAAAAGAAGTTCACAGTATCTGAAGTGGTTTCTGTCTTCCTTGAAAGGATTGAACAAATTGACAAAAGCGGACCTGCATTGAATTCGATAATAATTATCAATCCCGATGCCATGCAAATCGCCGCAGAGCTTGACAGAAAACTTGCTGCCGGAGAAACCACGGGTCCCCTATTCGGTGTGCCTGTGGTTATAAAAGATAATATCGATACCCACGACCGTATGCCCAATACAGGCGGAGCCACAGTTTTGAGAGATTCCTACCCTGCATCAGACAGTCCGGTAGTTGCGAAACTCCGTGAGGCCGGAGCCGTTATCATCGGGAAATCGAACCTGAGCGAATGGGCTAATTTCAGAAGCATGACGTCGTCGAGCGGATGGAGCGGTGTCGGCGGTCAGACAAAAAATCCCTACGTTCTCGATCGTAATCCCTGCGGTTCCAGTTCAGGATCGGGTGTTGCCGTCTCTGCAAACCTATGCATGGCAGCAATAGGCACTGAAACCAACGGATCGATAGTCTGTCCGTCGAATAACAACGGAATCGTCGGAATCAAACCAACAGTCGGACTGATAAGCAGAAGGGGCATTATTCCGATATCATATACACAGGACACACCCGGACCCATGGCCCGCACAGTGGAGGATGCGGCAAGATGCCTCGGGGCGCTTACAGGGATTGATACTGAGGATCAACTTACCCTGGAGTCGGAAGGAAGATCACTTACGGATTATTCAGACTTTCTTAAAAAGGACGGATTAAAGGGGAAGCGAATCGGGTTGATCCGGAATTCAGCCCGTTATTCCGCAAAGGTTGAAGAACTAGTGAAAAAGGCTGTTGCTGATATGGCCGCGAAGGGAGCTGAGATAATTGAAGTTGATGCCCCACGCGGATCAGGTTATGAGGATGCATCCTTCGAGGTTCTGCTTTACGAATTCAGGGACGGTCTCAACAAATATTTCGCCGGACTTGGTGAAAACGCGCCTGTTAAGACCCTGACTGAACTGATTGAATTCAACAAAAGCGATACAGTCGAACTACGTTATTTTGATCAGAGCATACTTGAAATGGCCGACAGTAAAGGAGATCTGCGTTCGTCTGAATATAAAAAAGCTCTTGATTCCATGTTAAAGGCCTCAAGGGAAGAAGGCATTGATAAGATTATGGATTCGAATGATCTGGATGCCCTTGTGGCACCGACCGGATCGCCGGCATGGAAGACCGACCTGGTGCTGGGTGATCATTTCATAGGCGGGAGTTCATCACTTGCTGCCATATCAGGATATCCGGCGATTACCGTACCTATGGGATTTATTTCAAACCTGCCCGTGGGTATAACGTTTTTCGGCAGAGCATGGAGTGAACCACTGCTTATTGAAATAGCGTATAGTTACGAACAGGGTACCTTACACCGGAAAGTTCCCGGATTCCTGCCTACGGACTGAAGTCCGGACAGGGGAAATGCCCCGTTAAAGCTGAAAATAACAACAAAAATTTATCGTAATTCAATAACCTGCTTATTGTAATTCAATAAATTTTTTACCTGAAACGATATGGTTTTCAGACCTTTTTTTCGTCCTCTTTGGATTCAGCCTTCATCTTATCGGGTTCATCATCGACCTTGGAGGCTTTTTTGAAGTCCTTCAGCCCCTGGCCAAGACCTTTCATCAGTTCGGGTATTTTTCTTCCACCGAAAAGAAGCACCACCACCAGCAGAATGAGTATGATTTCCGTCAGACCTAATCTTCCCATAGTTCAAATTATTAATAATCGGATAAAGATAGCTTTTCTTATTCAATTCATCAAGTACCCTGATAAGGATTGAAATGTGACAAAAGGATGCTGGTTGCTGGTTCTGCAAGCTTTGCACTTCGTAGCTTTAGCGAAGAAGTGTCATGCAAGTTTTTTCTCTGCGCTAATCTGCGGGTTTCCTCTGCGTAAATCTGCGAGAAACTTCTTCTTCTTTGCCTTCATTCCTCCACGCCCCTTTACGCCTGCCAACAATATGTTAAGATCAAAACTTTTTCCTAACTTGGCAATTGATTAACAAAAACCCGGCACCAATGAACACGAAGATCATCAGATTACTAATGATCATCCTGGCTGCATGGCTTACAGGATGCAATTCCACAGATAAGAAACTTACAGAAGAAATGAAAGCCAATCTTGCACGATTCAAAGAGGTAACACTGACCACCGACCTGAACTGGCTAAGCAGCCAGGAAAGAGAAATTGTAGGGCTGCTGATAGATGCAGCAGCCATCATGGATGATATTTACTGGATGGAAGCGTACGGCGACAAGGAAGAACTGCTTGCGCAGGTTAAAAATGAATATGCCAGAGAGTATGTGAAAATCCATTACGGCCCGTGGGACAGGCTTAATGATAATATTCCCTTTATTCCGGGATTCGGGGAGAAGCTTCCCGGTGCGCAATTCTATCCGGCGGACATGACTGTAAAGGAGTTTGAGGAATGGGATGATCCGGAAAAGACCAGCCTTTATACAATAGTGAGACGCGACAATGAGGGTAAGCTCGCTGCAATGCCCTACTCCGAGGCTTTTCAGGAACAGCATTCCAGGGCAGCCGGGCTGATGCTTAAGGCAGCTGAACTGGCAGAGGATCCGGGATTGAAAAATTATCTCACAATGCGGGCTGATGCACTGCTCACCAACACTTATCAGCCGAGCGACTTTGCCTGGATGGAAATGAAACAGTCGAACATTGACTTTGTGGTGGGACCAATAGAAAACTATGAAGATCAGCTCTTTGGATATAAGGCTGCCCATGAGGCATTCGTCCTGGTGAAAGATCCCGTCTGGAGCGCTCAGCTTGAGAAATTCAATGCCATGCTTCCGGGGCTTCAGGAAGGTCTTCCCGTCGATCCGGCCTACAAGGCAGAAAAGCCGGGAATTGATGCTGATATGAATGTATATGATGCGATCTACTATGCGGGTGACTGCAACGCAGGGAGCAAGACCATAGCCATCAACCTTCCAAATGACCCTGAGATACATCTGGCTGTAGGCAGCCGCAAGCTCCAGCTCAAAAACTCAATGAAAGCAAAATTCGACAACATTCTGATGCCAATTGCCACCATGCTTATTGATGAGAGCCAGCGTCAACATATTACCTTTGATGCCTTCTTCGAGAATACAACCTTCCATGAAGTGGCTCATGGAATGGGTGTTCAGAACACAATTAACGGAAAGGGCACGGTAAGGGAAGCATTGAAGGAACAATATTCCTCGCTCGAGGAGGCCAAGGCCGACATCATGGGCCTTTACCTTGTAACAAAGCTTTATGAGATGGGCGAAATAACAAGCGGCGAGGTGATGAACAACTATGTTACCTTCTTTGCGGGAATATTCCGGTCGAGCCGGTTTGGAGCAGCCAGCGCGCACGGCAAAGCCAATATGCTGTCGCTGAAATACTTTGCCGACAACGGCGCCTTCGTCTACCAGGATAACGGGTACTACAAGGTGAATCTTGAGGAGATGAAGAAGGCTGTGGAATCGCTGGTGGAAAAGATACTCACAGTGCAGGGAGATGGCGATTATGACACCGCCAAAGCCTGGGTGGAAGGTGACGGTGTGATGACCGAAAGCCTTCGCCGCGACCTCGACAGGGTGAATGCTGCCGGCATCCCGGTCGACATAGTGTTCAGGCAGGGAAGAGAGGTGCTGGGACTGTAGGGGAAGGCGCAGGGCACAGGGCGCAGGGCGCAGGGCACAGGGCGTTAAGATGAAGGTGAGAAAGGGAGAAGAGGGGAATGGGAGAGATTAAGCGTGAAGGCGTGATACGAGGTGTTTAAATGCCCCTTATGATTATGGATATGAGCAGAACTCTTAATGACGCTAATACAAAAAATCTTATTTAAATTATTGCCGGAGTTTTATATAAATTTAAATAATTTAGATTTCGTAGAAGCGATTTGATTTTAACACATTACCGGAATCCTTGAAATCACCCTGGTTCTTGTGAACAGGAGTCGGATCAAATCGGGCAGAACTTGCCCGGAGTTTAATATTATTCAACTTCAGGATATTTATCAACATGGCAAACTCCAAACCCTGGAGAACCTTCTCCATCTTCATCAGCAGCACCTTTTCGGACATGCAGAATGAGAGCGATCACTGCAAACAGGAATAAATGTGTCCGCTACCGGACAGTCGCAGGTGTTGAAGATTAAGATGTAAGAAATCCATCGAAGTTTTCAGGATTGATCACCCCGAATGTGGAGTCTTTATATGCTGCTGAGAACGTTTTTGATAATCTGACTCTGGATTTTAAATTCCATTTTATTTCAAATGCATAAAGTTTGCCATCACGTTCTTCAATATAATCAATCTCCTGTTGATCCTGAGTTCGCCAGAAATATGTGTTTGCCCAAATATTGTTGTTTCTAATATATTTCATTCGCTCAGCGATTATGAAATTCTCCCATAACGCTCCGGTATCGCCCCTCAGTTCCGGAGGATTGAAATTGGCAATAATTGAATTACGTATTCCATTATCACAGAAATATATTTTCCTGGAACGTTTTAATTCTTTCCTGAGGTTCCTGCTGAATGCTCCAAGTCTGAAAATCACAAAAGTCTTTTCAAGCAGCTGAATATATTTTTCAACAGTCTGATTATCAATTCCAAGTTCATTTGCAAGCTCATTATATGATACTTCATTTCCAATCTGAAACGCAAGCAATTGCAATAAACTCACCAGCTTATCAGGCTTATTGATCCGTTCCCACATTAATATATCCTTATATAAATAACTGTCTGTCAGTTGTTTGAGGATATCTTTTTCAGAACCTGGATTAGTTACAATTTCCGGATAATATCCAAAAACCAGTCGGTGCGGCATTAACCTGGTCTCTTCAAGCAGACTGCTGTGAGACACCATCTCTTCAAAAGAGATTGGGAATAATTGATATTCCCATTTCCGGCCGGTCAGAGGTTCATTTATTTCGTTTGCCAGTTCAAAAGAGGAAGAACCGGTGGCAATCAATTGGATTTCCTTCAGATGATCGGTTATCAGCTTAAGTTTAATTCCAATGTTTTTTATTCGTTGCGCCTCATCAATTACAACACATTTCTTTCCGGTGAAAAGTATTCTGAGTCTGTCAGAAGTCGGACTTTCGAATAGTGCCTGTACATCAGGTTCATCCGCATCAAGCCATAAGGTTCCCTCCCGATTGCGGAACAGAGTGGATAACAGAGTAGTTTTACCTGTCTGGCGGGCACCGGTAATTATTATAGCTTTACCTGATCCTGTTTTTTCATTAATAGTTTTTTCAAGCACTCTTTTAATCATCCTGTGGTAAATTACGGTTATAATCGCAAATATAACGATATTTATGGGATTAAAATCATGATATTATTGTTTATTTACATAATACCTCTTCAAATTGCTTATCGGATTTGCCAGATTTTGGATATAACAAAGTAACTCAATGTTGTTTTAAAACAACTTTTGTCAGGAGGATGATGTAAATTTATTGAATTAAGAATTTGACCTTCAGGATGACATCGAGAAAGGTCATCATAACAGGATCCCGCTATGGCTGGTTGGATTTTTGTATTAACCTTCCTGCTCTATTTCTCAGTGTAAGATCCATCTCCGGCACCCTCACCCTGATCACTATTTCCTTTTCATCCCTCAGTATATTAAATTCTACCTCCCCGCCCTGATTCCTTATCAGAATTCTGTAGAACCTGGGGACACTGTTCATCAACACACGGTCTTCAGCCTTTAATCCGGCCTTGTCCATAACCCCTGCGGGAACAGTTTTTGTTATAATAAAAAACTCTCCCTCGGGTGTATCAGGAGTGGCATATCTGAATCCAAGCTGCCTGTTTACCTGATGCTCTGTAATCAATTCAAGAGGCACCCATGCAACAACCATGACAACTAATAAACTTACGGATACGGCCAGGACATTATGAAAAGCTTCTTTTGTTTTTTCGGACATCTTCCAGATGATCAGCCTGTAGATTCCATATAACGGCACAGCAACGACAGCAAGCATTACTGCAACCATAATCATCAATAATCCTTTATCGGAATACAGATTGAATGTGTTCAGATTAATTGCGAAAATCAATAGGTACTATTCTGATTTATTGTTTTCATCACCGGGACGGGACATTTCAATTATCTCAATGAACCTGCGGCGGCTTTTAATAAGATCCGACAGCTCCCTGAACATATCCTCATTTACCTCTTTTGCCATTGGGATTACATACTTCTCCGTTTGATCGAGATAAGCATTTATTTTCCTGGTTGAGCGGACATCAGTATGCAGATCGGTAAGATTTGAAATCCTGTCTGCACACTTCAGTATCTTTGCCCTTCGCGAACCCTTTTCAAGAATTCTTTGAAGGTACTCTTCCTTAGGCATTCCTTCAGGCCGGGAAACTTCCTTCACAAGTTCCAGTACCTGGTCGGCCTGACCATCAATGATTCTTATTTCAAACTCATCGGTTTCAGGCACGTCTTCCAGCAAGTCATGAATTACACTGGCTTTGAGAAGCACATAGTCATCGAAAAGCTTGTAATCGAGAAGTATTGCCATCGTTGCCATTGCATGCCTGAACTGGTTCCCCCCGCCATCTCTTTCCTTTCCAATCAGGGCAGTGGCTTTTAATATGTATGGCGCAAGCACCAGGTTTTTCAGTCTTTCTTCTGCTGTCATATCCAGTTGTGTATTCATTCAAAAAAATTATCTGGTTTAAGGCCTCAAGGTGCAAAACAAATGCCACATATTCTATTCTCCTGTTTATCATTTTATTGAATTGTACTTTTAAGATTCATGAAATCTGCCTTACGCGTATTTTACGTGCAATTTCACTGCTAATGCGATAAATATTATTGATAATTATTTTGTAAAACTTTGATAATTAATTCAATACTAAACATGGCACAAATACTGCTTTCCTTCTATAGTTTAATAGCAACGATATGGACTTCAAAACAGGTCAGAAAGTAGTTTGCGTGAATGATCATTTCAGATCATATTGCCCGTATCCCGTAAAAAAGGGATTGACATATACAATTGACGGCTTCTTCCTCTGCCCCTGCGGTTCCAGACAGGTAACCCTTAAGGAAAAACCTTTCAGTCTTGAAATGAGATGCGGCTGCGGACGAATATCTTACAGACGTCAGTCCTATTACAGCTGGAGGTTCATTCCGATAGATTTGCTTACCAATTTCCTTCATCTTACTGACAAAAAACTGTTTCCGGCGGAGATTCAGAAAGAAAACTCAGAACTCAAAAAGGAATTGGCGGTGAATAGTTTCCAGGTCTGATCGGTCAGGGAAGGTTTTGGTCCTTGTCGGGTTCTGTAATTAAAATTATAACTAATTGGAAATAATAATAAGCTAAAATGACAAATGATGATGCTCAAATAGCAAGGCTGTCAGACGACATCCGGCAAATCTTTGCAAAGGCGAGGGGTGAAAATTCGGAAATGACCAGACTATGCGGGGATCATCCTGATCCTTTGCTGCATTCCGACAGTAATCCGGTCCTTAACATATCTCAGGATGAATTCTTAGGTATTTTCAGTGTCAATTCACACCGGTATCTGATAGATCCCGGACAGGCATCACGCTTTGCTACATATTGCCATCTTCCGCTTCCTAATCTAATAGCCTTTATAATGAAAGCGGAATTTGAACATCTGCAGCCTGAATTGTCAGGTATTTCATTACATCCCGGGATTTATCCAAAAAATAACGAACCTCGGGAAACCCTGGCAAAAACTCATATTGCTGATTTCAAACCTGATGCAGGGAAAATATTCAAATATATCAGGAGGAAACCCGACGGATCAGCCTCCGGAATAACATTCAGCCAGGTGGAATTTATTGTAGAAGACCTGTCGCAGGACCATAGATTTCTTTGTGCAAATGATAATATTAACAAGTTCTATCCCGGGCAGGTAATTACCGAAGAGATAATGTTTGGAAGGATTTCAGCGGAACAAAAAGAAAATTATCTTAAGCTTAAAGCTGTATGGAAAGTAAAATCAAACGGACTTGACGAAATGCTGTTTGATCTTGAAAGGAAGAAAAAGCTGAATGTTGGTATTGAAAATAAATACATGAGTGTTTTCGGATACCTCGAAGTGGAGAAATCAGATCTTTTGTATAAGAAAAGAAAATACAAAACTGTCATGGAACTAATTAAAGCAGCGAGTGTAATTTCTATTAAGGAATTACTGACTCGTGCCGGGGAAATTCTCATTGAAGCAGAAAAAGAAAAGCAGGAACTGAAAACCAAACTTACCAGAAGCCGCAATAATATTGAAGACATAATACCTGCAGGTAGTACGCCGGTAACAAAGGCTTTTGTTGACTCTTATAAAGCCGAATGCGGAATTTTGATCAAGAAACTGTATATGATGCTCCATTCTGATAAAATCCCCGGTTATTCAGGCTTTACCGAGAGAAGAAAAAATGAGATCAATAAATTATGGCTGGAGCTGATGAAATCAACCAGGAATGAAATATTCTCATTTTCCCCAACTATGCTTCTATACAGTCTGCCCGATTTTGATCATCTGGAATCAATTTATAAAAAGGCGTGCGAAATACTTGGAATTGATCCCGAATGCTACGAACCAGGTAACCGTCTGGAATTTTTAATAAGCAAGGGATCTTCAATCGATGATATACTCGAGTTTCTTAAAAATGAAACTGTGAATCTTGGAAATCATCTGGCCAGGCTGGAAATGATTCAGGATGAGTACACAAATGAAGATCAGACAAGGGAGTACCGGGAAGGATTGGGAAACAGAGATGGCCATACAGAAAAGCTGAAAAAAAAAATCAGTGATTTGAAAATCCAGATAATTGATCTCAGAAAAGAGATAGTGGCCAAAATAACCAGATCCGGGAAATGACTTCAGGCAATAAACTTAAACAATCAGGTAACGGCAGATCATCACCCGATATCAGAAGAAGTGATGATGCGAAGCGCGAATACATTCTGAAACACGAGATCCGGGCGGGGAAGAGATTAGACGCTGTGCGGTCGGTAAATCTGACCAGCGACATAAGGTACCTCATAATTACTTATGAAAGTGCTGTGCCTCGTATAAGGGTTGCAGATCTTGAGAAACTCGAATTCCTTTCCCACAATTATGAAGGTCATACAGCCTCGGTCAGACTTACAAGTTTAACCAGCGACGACAAGGCCTTCCATACTGCATCATGGGATGCCACATCGAGAAGATTTGAAATAGAAACAGGCATAACCTCACACCTGCTTAGCGGATTCGGACGCAGTCCGAGCTGCTACCTTCACCCCGATCAGGAGCATCTGTTCATTGCAAGCTATGATGCTGATTGCTATATTGATGCAAAAAATAACGGAAGATGTATTAACCTGTCTTCCAGGGGAGTCGTTAAGTTGTATAAACATACCGAAGACAGAATAGACCCTGAAGCTGTCGACATTGTTTATGATGATGGAAAGGTTTATACCGGGAGTGATGACGGAATAGCTTACCAATGGGATCTCAGCGGCAGGAATCCTGAAATCAGGTATTTCGTATTTGAAGGAACGGTCAGGAAACTGGCTGTTTCCAGAAAATACCTTGCGGCAGCATGCACCGATGGCCTGGTGAGAGTTCATCACAAGCTCTCAGGCGAATACTACAGGCATTTTTTCCATGGAGAAAAGGATGTCCGGGAAGTCAGAATCTCGAGGGATGAAACGAGACTATGGAGTGCGACAGAAGGAGGTATTATAAGATGCTTCAATCTGGTGACTGGTGAGGAGATTTATCACAAGAAAGTTCATCCTTTGTGGATCTGGTCTATTTGTCTCTCAAAAGACGAAAATATTCTTGTCACTGGCAGCGGCGACGGGACCGTAGCCTTCCTTAATGCCAATACGGGAAGGCTTCTGGCAAGACTTTACAATCTGACAGGCAATAAGGACTTCCTGATAACCTGTCCACCCGACACAGCATTCCCAAAAGGATTCTTCTATGCTGCCAACACATCTGTTATCAATGTTTACCGCTACGGAGAAGATGGGATAAAAGAATATCTGAGGCTTGAAGATCCCCATAGGGCAGCATATATAAACAAACTGAACCTTAAAAATCTTATCATCTCAAGGATCAAAAATGACAATCAATACAGCACCCTGACGCAAAGATACATGCAGAGCAGGCAGCTTATTGATCAGATCAGGGAAAAGGAACTCCCAAAGAGGTTGAAATCATAGAACGGGGCCTTTTAAAAAATCTCTCTGTTTTTATTCCAACTTTAGGATTATGATGGAACATTATCATGAGATTATCCCTTGCCTGTCTGACAGGTTTCATTCATGACAATAAAAGGACCTTTAACAGAATTCTTTAGATTCAAAATTTGCGGGAGATTCAAATAATCAGTAAATTGGTTAACGAATTTCAGATAAGGTTATTTAATTTACCAATGAATTTCAGTCTTCCTGCTTTCACCACCACAAATCTTGATGAAGGATTCAAACCTGAAGATGAATCCACAAAAGAGTTATATGCTGAAGTTGCAGCATTTGCCAGGCAGGGTCAACCTGTTCTGATATTTGGTCCCACCGGTTCGGGAAAGGAATTTCTTGCTCGTCATTACTACTGTTCCCTTACCCGTACGGAGTTTTATGAACAGTACAGGGAAAACTGGCCAGACGGGTTTAAAGATTTAATCAATTTATATTCAAAGTATTATTCTGAAAAAGAACTTAAAGTATTTGCAGATTCACTAAGGGCGGGGGTTTATCAGTCAATAAACTCATCTACAATATACCCTCATCTCGCAGAGAGTTTGTTGTTCGGGCATGAGGAAAACTCGTTCACGGACGCAAAAACACGGCCCGGGCTGGTCGAATCAATTAAATATGGAGTCCTGTTCCTGGATGAGATAGGAGAACTGTCAAAAGACCTGCAGGCAAAATTTCTCAGGGCAGTCGATTCTGAAATTGCTGAAGGAAGAAGGGTTGCCGGCAAGATGGATTATACACTAAAGGATCTTATCATAATTGCGGCAACCAACAGACCGAGGGATAAAATAAGAAAAGACTTCTATTACAAAATCGGTATCGATGTGGAGGTCAAAGGCATAGATGAGAGGCCTAAGGATCTTCAAAAATCAATACCGTATTTTATCGCAAAGGCACTTGGCAAACGAAAGGATTATGCATCTGTAACAAGGATGTTCGGATTAAGTTCAAGGGATATAAAAAGCATCGACAGGCTTTCAGAAGCCCAGGGGATAAAACAATATTCGGAAGAACTTGGGAAACAAATATCGGATTTAATCTTATCCCGGAAATGGCCAGGTAACTTCAGGGCTGTGAGAAGAGCAATTGAATCGTCTGTAATGAGGATTGAATCAATAGAAGATACTCAGTCCTTTTCCAGGCAGTTCAGAAAGAACATTGATTATTATGTCACAAAGTATAGTGACGATAATGCCAGGGCAACTGCTTTTGTTGAGAATTATAACGATAAAATTCTTTTCCCTTCCGCCTTCCCTGGTCTGGACAGAAGGATTTATGAGGAACTAACTGGAATTGCCAGCCTTCATGATTTGACTGATTATGAAAAGAATGCGCTTTCTGTTTTTCTAAGTTCAACTCATGAAAGTGGTTTTTCAAGAAAACAGCTTGGTGAATTTTTTAAAAACCAGACAACCATCAGGTATACATCAGACGCAAGTATCCGCAACAAGATAAACAGATTGCAGTCATTGGAAATGCTTTTAAAAACAGGCAGAGGCAAGAGTACAATGTATCATCTGGCTACATCATTCATGAAAATTGTCAGTTTGCAAAAGATAGAAGATATTTTTTCAGTTCCGCAAATCAAAGAAAAATGGCACAAACGCAGTGAGGACATTAAGGAACTAAGTGAAAAATTACAGGTTGCTGACCGGATTTATATAAAAGCACCTATCATGTACGGTAAGACTTCCTTTATTGCTTTATTCTGCGAAGTCTTGAAGAACCAATACAACTTTTATTATTATCCTCTCGGAGAGGAAGGAATAACAAAGCTGTTCCGTGATATGTCAAAGCTGATTTCAAGCAAGAATATCAAAACAAATACTCAAAATCTTCAGTCAGACCCGGTAATCAGTTTCAAGCCAAACCTTAATGAAATTTTCAAGCCACAAATTGATAAAAAGCCCGTTCTGATATTAGATAACGCTAATTATGTCGGCAATCCTGATGATCTTTCCTGTATTGCGAGGATTTCAGACATTTGGGAAGAAGTGATCCTGATATTATCTGGCGACAAGATGGATAATACACTGGAAGAGCACTTCATTGAATTTCCGCTAATGCCATGGGACAGGGGGGCATAGAGAATCAGGATTTATTATAAGCTCCATTAAAATCTTAGTAACCAAATATAAAATAGGTACACCTTCATTAAGACTAATGTAATAAAATGAGTCTATTGAAAAAATTACTCCAGAGTCACAAAATTCCAATTGAAGAAAGGCGTGATGGTTTTGAAGTCGATGGTTTGCAACGGGTAAGTTGTATGGACATAGTCCGCATAATAAAAGAAAGTGTATATAATTTTAAGAGGTCAGAAGGTATGGTGGTTGTCCTTTTAGAAGGTTATCGTGTTCAAATTTACTTGTTCGATGGCATTGCAAGAACTTCTTGGGATTATACAAACCATATATTCAGCACTGACCGTATAAGTAATTGCTACCTTGTTGGACCTCCGATTGTACTATTACTAAGTATGAATACGGAAACCGTGTTGCCAATTATTATGCAAAGAGAATTTGCAGAATATGATATAAAAATTGGAAAACTTTGGAAACTCAATACCCAAGCTTGGGATTATGAGATGATGAAGATACTACATGAAAACAACATTTCTATTCGGATTTCATTTGAGAGAATTCGTGAATTTTGAGAAAATTACATAATGGATATTGCCCTGCATTTGAAGATTATCTTTATATCCTGTCAATTTAGGTTAATGACAATGGAAAATTCCAACGGGTTCAGGAATTAGAACTGTTATTATTGTTACTTTAATTCATATGATCTCAACTCCTCTGTTTAACAACAAAATGGCATACCTAAGTGCAGCTAATCGCTTAACCAAGTTATCTTGAAGGTAACAATACTTTATGTATAGATAATTATCTCATAGCCAGGGATCAAATATAATTTAGGAAATAGCTTTTCTATATCAATTAATCATTAAATTTGATAACATCGGCAAATGCCATTAAACCTGACAACTACCCGTTTCGAAAAGTAATTCCCTTTTTTGATATTCATTATGGATATTAATTCAAGAAGATACCACACCACTCTTTCAGAATACTTTTTTTCAAAGAAATATCCTGCTGGCTTAAATGATTGGTACAATTGTAATAACAGAATTCTTTCAGAATTACCTTTCCAAACAATGTATTCTGACTGCCCGGAAAACATTGAGAATCTGTTATGTAATCTGGCTTTTATTGAAGCAGCGATATCACGAGGATTGTTAAATTTTGTACTAGAAGATATTGATACCGCATTTGACAAACTTGGATTTACTAATATAAAACCAGTCAAAGATTCAATTTATAATGGATTAGCCGCAATACGCCAAAGACCTGACAATTCTATTTATACGATTGTAAATCGGCTGATCCATGCTGAAAACAATATCATTTCACAGGCTTTTTTAAGTTCGACTATTGAATTATTGAATAAAAGGGGAGTTTGGATTCGCTCCAGAAACAAGTTTCCTGATATTCAGCATATAAAAGGCATTATTACAGTAAATTCTAAAAGAAAAAGCTTCTATATCTTAAAAAATGACAATAGAATTGAAGAATATGAAATCAAGACACAAGATTTAAAAAATGTTACCAATATAAATGAGAACAAAACAATCTTTGAAATTTCTATAAATCCGGAAACTGGCAGAATTGCAACTTTAACCTCAGAGGGTACGCTTTTCATAGACTCAGACCAGACACAGTTTAAGCTTAAACCTTTATTTTCATGCTTTTCCTGGTTTGGAACAGGGATAATAGGAGTTAACAAAAATAGTTTCCTGGTTTTCCTGGATTTAGTTAAAAATATTGAATCAATAATATGGGATTCCCCTATTTCAACATTTTCATCGCTTTCCATTTCAGCAGACGCTAACTCAGGAGTATTTATTTCAGGGGACCGCATTCCGGGTCAACAAATACTTCTAGTTAAGATGAAAGATGGAAATCCTTTTTGCTCAGAGTTGGTTGGTATTGAAACTGTCGTTAAACTGGCCTGTCTGGATCAAAAGGGGATGTTCATGATTCTTTCAACCCGATCAAGAGAATTAATACTATTCAATATTGTCACCAAAGAATCTAAAATAGTATCTTGTCGTATTGCAGGAGGATTCCCTGTGCGTGGTTCGGTGTACAAATGCATTTTAGTTAAATTGAAGGATACACATTTTTCATTTTTTGCAACTAATGCTGGTGAATTACTATCCTGGGACACTACGTTGGAAACGATCACAAGGAGGGGAATATATAAAGGAGTCAGGCAGCAATCCACCATTAACGCATTGGAGTTTATTCCGGAGGAGGACAAATTTATATTAGCAACAAGCGAATCACTCGAATTACTTCCAGTTTCTGGTGATGAAATAAATCTTTCAAAAGATCCTGTAACCAAATGCTGCCTTTCTGACGACGGTTGGATGATCATGATAAATGAATACGGGAAAAAAGTAACCTGGTATAAGGATGACAAATATGTTACTGATTTCATTATCAATAATTATCAACCAATATCGATAAGCTCTTCTGGTGAACAGGGGAGAGTTGTGGTAGGATATTCAAATGGGATGATTGTAAAATTAAATCCAGACACCAGGCCTGCCTTTGATGATGCTATTGATCTGTTTGATAGTCCGGTGATTGGAGTTGTTGCATTAGATACAAGTCGTGTCCTGGCTGCCAGTGAAAAGGGAGAGTTCAGAATTATTAAGTTTATTACTGACCCGGTTGAAAAGGGAATCAAACCCATTGGTGTAATAAGAAAGGAACAATTTATAAGGCATCTTGGGTATGGGAACGATTTTGTTGCTTGTGGTCAATACCATTCAGGAGAATCTTTATGGTCAGTAGTTGTTGTCAGATCTGATAATTCCCGTGAGGTCGTTCTTGAAACGAAAAAAATGGTAACCGATTTGACAACAGATGAAAGTGGCAATAGAATTTATATTGCGTATGGGGGAATTGTAAGTTTTTATGAATACCAGGGTAGACGTTGGGAATTAATTCAAACCCGTGACGCTAATGTTGGCCTAATAACCTTTTGTCAAAAGGATTATCTGGCAATAATATCGCAAGATAAAGGGATAAATTGGCTTGAATTATGGGATACCGCTGACCATTTGCAAACTGTTGCAGCTCTGGAAGTACCATTTCAAGTTTCATGTACTTGCAGTAATATGAATCTCATTGGTGTTGGCACCATCGATGGGAACCATTTCGTAGTAGAAATTCAAAATAAAAATTCAACTTAAAATTTTAACTTTTAAGACAATTCTTGAATATTAATACCCTTAGAATATGGCTAACCAGAAAAAAACTGATCATAAAGGGTTTTTTAGCTTCCTGTTTCCTAAAAATAACAAGTGTTACCGGTGCAAAAGATCGCTTGATGTCATTAAGGGGCACTTAATGATCAGATCTTCATCTGCCCGGTGGCCTCAAAGTGGTTTGGCCTGTCGTGAATGTGGTCGCAGGACCTGTTATGAATGCAGTGACGATAGAACAGAATGCAAATGTGGTGCTAAAAATTGGTCTCAATTCACGTATCTTGATTAGAAAACATTTCACCTGGGAGGGAAAGAATATGCATGATAATAATGACAAAATTAATTCCATTAATCGTTGCTTTTTTGATGCAGAGCACGGATGGGTAACATTAGCCTTGGAACGGATCAGGGATTTATCAAATGAATTTCCGGATGATCCTCAGGTAGAATATGCTGAAGCATTAATCCGGAAAGATTTTTTAGGGCAGGGATTAAAAGCTCAGGAACTCTTCCTGAAAGCCCATTATCATTCAAAAGACCGCAGGAAATCCAATGAAAACTATTTATTTTCCACTTTCAATTCAGCCAAGTATGCGCGAAACGAAACAGAATTTTTCGAAAGAGTTGAAATCGCCCGGTCTCTTGCACCTGATGATCACGACCTAAAATTCTTTGATAGTATAAGGGAGCTGCTAAGAAATGGAAACAGTTATGGTAGAATTTTAATGGACGCAGTTGCCGGTTATCAAAGTGAAAAACAACATGGAGATTGTGCAAGTTTTGCAGAATTAGCACTACTTGCTGAAGAACATAACGTTGACGATGAACTTGAGTTAAGAAAAGCAAGAATGTCATCACTCAGAGAGCTGGATAAAGCAGCTGAAGCATCCAGAAATACACGGGGAGAAGGTTTTCCTCCCCAAGAAAGGCTGGCTCTTCAGCAGGCTTTGATAGAAATGGATAGAGCTCTGATACTTGATCCCGCAGATCATATGTTATGGAATTTTAAAGGTGCATGGTTATACTTGTTAGATCAACAGGAAAACGCAATTGCTGCTTTAGACAAATCGGTTTCCTTATGTCCGGTGAGATATCCGAAACCGTTAACAAATAAGGCACTCTCCCTCCAACGCCTTGGAAGAAAAGACGAAGCAAAGATAATTGCTGAGAGAGCTTTATCCGAAGCCGAAGAAATTGGAGATGAGGGTAAAGGAGATATAGAACTCGCTCATCGAATTCTTAATAGTCTGGAAGAAAAAACACCTTCTGATGATCAAATGCTGAACTTTTTGGCGGAACGGATTATTACTTCAGTTCAATTAACAGCACGTCAGGAAATGGCTCAATGGAAAGGATCATCAGAAGGGAAAGCTCTGCTTCAGGGCCTCAAACACCGGGTTACCATTATTGGCAAGCGATGGAGTAATAGCTACATCAAAATCATGGAAGAATTATTATATGATTTCTGTTCTGAAACTGCTTATATAACAGTTATGAGACTGAGTGATTCGAACCAGGAAGCATATCAACATTGTCTTCATGCTGCAATATATCTGGCAGCACATTCCAAGGGTATTATGCAAAGAGATGCGTGCAGGTTTCTAATCTACGTCATTCTGGGTGCAGGTGAAACTAACCTGGTAAAAAAAGTTTATAGGGAAGCTATTCTTGGACCAACAAATGTTGGTAAAGGCAAGTTTACTGATCTTGATAAGAATATGCGTAGTGAAATATCAAAATTTAATCCAGCCCTGTTGAAACTCTTTGCGGAACAAACACCCCTAAATCATCAGGAGATTGACTGGGCCAGGAAAATTACCATTGCACGATTTATTGATGGGGTCTCCCGAGATCCGGTAATTAAGAAGAAGTCAATATTCAGAAATCTGTTATCAAAGTTGTTAAATAAGAATTAATCGCAATCAGGTAGATTCTTCTCCCTACCGTCTAACGGAAATCAAAATGAAATAGAAAGACAAAAACTTGGGTTTTAATACTGAATCAAACAAAATCAAGAATAATGAAATTGCTGCGAAATGTTTTTAACTGGACTAAGCAGGATCAATACCATACAAATCAATCGTTAGCATATGGACTGCAATGGGCATTTAATAGTAATAACCTCTTAAATCTATTTGAAAGTTTAATTACTTTCGGATTTGAAATGTCCTCCGGGCAGCTCTCCTTACAAGAACAGGAACTCTATTTTGAATGTATTGGTAGAAAAAGAACAGGAGAACATCTTACTCGAGAAGACTTCCCTAAATTAAAAAATGAAAGGGCAATTGCTAGAATTGGCAGATGGATTAAAAATGTAAGTCGACAGGATCTTGGAGAAATACCAAAAGAATCAGATCATATTATACCTGCTGGTTTTCTGTGCATGGATGAAACCAAAATCAAAATTACTGCCACCTTCAGAGCTCTGGGTTACACTGGGGATATTGAGCACAATATGAAATTACATGAATTTATACAACGGTTTAATCTCAAATATGTAGGAGAACTATTCCCTTATATTGCAGGACCATGTTTTGCGATTCTTAATACCGATATAGAACTTGAAGATGTATCACTACTTCCCCGAGCTACAACTAGCTTTTTTTATAATCGATCATTAGGTATTATTGAATTTCCGGATATAAATCTTGCGATTGTCAGGAAAGGCCCTGGCGCAATTGAAATGGTAAAATTGGAGGAACTAATCGATACCAAAGATATCAGAATGAGATTACTTTCTGAAGGATGGGTAGCACAATCACTAAGGATAAAATATTAGGAGTTTTGTCAAAACCTTAATATGAGAATTTTTAACTTAGTATTAGCAAAATGTTCACATAATAGGCACTTTAGAATTTTTCATTTCTAACTTTAGAATGCATCCTTTAACCAATTATATCAATGTTACCAAGAAAGAAAAATGACGTATTTTGGCTCTTACGGTTAAGGTTATCCCAAAGTAGATATGCTTAAATTTCCTTCTATACACTTATTTATCTTGGCTATTTTTATCTGTTCCATGATAGAGGTTCATCCTATTCATCCATTCAAAATCAGCCGGTCTATCTCCTTTATATAACTGTAAATAATAGGTTTGCCCATTATTTAGGATTAGGACTACCCTTCCTTCAACATTTATTTGTTGGAGAGTACATTTAGAATCACCATGCCAAGTAGCGCTTTCTATATTTTGATGCTTATGAGCAGGTAACGATATAAAAGGAAAGCCTAATGCAGAATGGAATTTATAAAAATCCTCGCATTTTAATTTATTATTAAAGAGCCAGGTTTGCAGTAACTCTAATGCTTCCATCGGAGAGAAACTTCTTATGTAATCCCCTTCTCTGCTCCACAATCGAACACTATTATCCCCAGACCAGGAGAGAAAATCACTATCTCTAGACTCTAAAGCATGTTTAATATATGCTTCATGTCTGAATAATTTTTTTAACGTTCTGCCCGTTTTGTCCCTTAAATGCAAAGCTGGATAATTATATACTTTATTACTTGACCACGAAAGAAAATTACCATTTCGGGTTTCAAAAAGGCTGGTTATACCTGCTTCAATATATTCATCAACATAATTGAGCAATGTTCCGTTTTTGTCCAATAATCTAACGGTTCCATCAAGTGACCAGGAAAGGATATTTCCTTCTTCAGTTTCTATGGCACCAGCAATTTCCCTGCGGTGTTCATCATAATCCCATGAATCATACCGTACAATGAAATCCAGAATTGTTTTTCCGTCCTTATCCACAAGCCTGAGTGAATTTGCTGACCAGGAAAGATAATTCCCTTCACTTGTTTCCAAAACACCAAGTATAGTTTGAGAATTTCCCTCAAACACAGAAATTTGCTTTCCGTTTTTGTTACTTAATCTGATCATATTTCCAAACCATGAAAGGGAATTACTTTCCTGTTTTTCATGTTCATCTTTCAGTTTAAGATAACTAAGCTTCGGTTCTGTAATGGGATTTATTGCTATATCCCATAACCGTAGGGTTCTATCTTCCGACCAAGAAAGGACATAATTTTCACTGGTTACCAGGGCCCCCGTTATAGTATCAGTATGGCCTCCGTAAACTCCAATTTGAACACCATTTATATCCCAAAGGATCAGGTTATTACCCGCTATTGTAAGAAATCTCCCTTCTTTTGGCTCCAGTATCTGTCTTAAACTACCAGGGTATTTCTCAAACTCAGCTATTTGGTTTCCACTCCTATCCCAAATAATAGTCTTCCTTAAAAGCATTTTAATTCCGTTCCGCAATTCATAAGCAGGGCTTCCCTCTGAAATAAAATATCCTTCACGGGTTTCAATTGCATTAACTACCTCGGAAATATGACCCACAAATAGGATAAGTGTCTTCCCCGATGTGTCCCATAACCTGAGGGTTCCATCCTTTGACCATGATAGAATATTCCTATCATGAGTTTCTATTACACCATTAATAACATTATTATGTCCCTCCCAAAGGGCAATGATCTTACCTCCCTTATTAAGAAATAATAGGGTTTCGCTTTCTTTTGACCAGGCAAGGATATTGTCGTCAACCGTTTCAATCGCTCCATTAATTTTGAACTCTGATCCATTATCATTGGGCGTTATCAAGGTTATCTTTTTATTGCTATCATCCCATATCCTTATTATTTTCCCATTCTTGGACCATGTGAGGATATTCCCTTGACAAGTTTCGATGGCACCAGCCACGCTCTCCTCAAAAAATGCTATTGCCTTTCCACTATTATCCCACCATCCGATAGCATCATATGACCAAGCAAGGATATTTCCTTGACAGGTTACAAGTACACCATCTCTTCCATATTTTAGACCTTCTAGCAAAGCGATAGTTGATCCTTTCTTATCTCGAAGGATTTCCTTATCTCCATATTTCGACCAAGTAAGGATCCCTCCAGTAAAGGTTTCAATGACCTGATCAACTCTATCCATAATCTTGGTGATTATCTTACCACTTTTGTCCCATATTATTATTGTGCCATCGTCTTTAGACCACGAAAGGATATTCCTTTCAGAAGTTTCAAAAACACCCGTAATGGTATCATTATGACCCTCGAATGAGGCAAGTAGTTTCCCACTTTGATTCCATAACCGTATAGTATTTTCATTGCTGTATTCTGTATATCCAATTGGCCATGAAATAAAATTTCCATTTCTAGTTTCTAAAGCACCGTTAATCTCATCTGAATGTCCCTCGAAAACAGCGATGCAAGGATTTAACTCTATCCTGGATTTCCGGTTAGTCTGTCTGAGCCAATACCATCTGTAATTTCCCGAAGTCAGCCAGTTCTCGGCACCAATTGTTAAGGGGCTGTTATCAGCTTGTTCAACAGCTAATTGAAGGAAAATCTTATATTCAGGCCATCCTTTGTTTCCCCTCCGAAGAATATATATTTTTTCTCGAAAAAAAGCTATCCAGTAATTGAGTTGTTTTCTTTTTTCAAAAGGAACTAACCGGTCAGCAAAAAGGTAATCCTCAAAAAGACCTTCGATTAATCCAGCCATGATTTTTATTATGACAAAAGGAAAATCAGTCAACGATTTCTCAATGGCCAAATCCCATTGTCCGGAACAAAGTTGTTGCCAGGGTTGCTCCGCGAGTTTCCTAGTATTCGGATTCCAGTCATCAAATTTATCAAAATACAGTGGTTTAGTCTGGAAGTATCTAGCAAGAGCGATATGGAATTTATTATTTCTCAATATTTCTTTTCAATTATTGTTAACCTTCCCCTCCGGCAATAAACGGATTAAACTTCAACTCCCCTCCGCATTTCGGGCAATTGCCAAGCAATCCTGGATCTTCCCATGCTTCATCAGGTAACTCAAGACAGGGGGATTGTTCAGGTCTTAGGCTTGCTTTTTTAGTTATGTTTTCAATTTTATCAATTACTGAATATGGGGGTGCAAACCGGTGGCCACATAAAGGGCAATCTGCAGAAGGTGATCGGTAGTGCATCAATTCAAAATCCCAGATTTTCCTTATTGTTACAATGGCTTCGCAAGGGCTTAATAATTCCTTTATTGCATTTAATATCACAACTTCGCCAGTTGTGCAACCTAAAACAAAACCGCCATGAAAAAAAGATACAGAAACTACATCAGAGGTAGCATGAAACCGGGACAATTTTCTGCCTGTGGTCAAGTCCCAAAGAATGCAGGTATTGTCTTCGGACCCTGATAATGCCCTTTTTCCACTTGGCACAATAACAACAGCTCTGACCCTGTAAGTATGCCCTCTGAGTGTTTGGAGCGCCTCCCCTGTGCTCAGGTCCCAAAGGATTAAGGTACTGTCTTCGGACCCTGATAATGCACATTTGCCATCCGGAGTGATGGAAAGAGTATTAACTATGCCTGTATGCCCCCTGAGAACAAGGTGCGACTCCCCTGAAAGTGGATTCCAGAGTATACAGGTACTGTCTTCGGAACTTGATATTGCTCTTTTGCCATCCGGGGTGATTGAAACTGCATTGATTAAGTCATTATGTCCCCTGAATTTTTGAAGTGACTTCCCTGTAATCAGATCCCATAGGATGAAAGTATTATCACCGTAAACGGCTAATGCTTTTTTACCATCAGGAAAAACTGAAAGAGCATTAACAAATCCAGTACGGTCCCTGAGGATATAAAGCGACTTCCCAGTGGAAAGGTTCCAAAATATACATGTATTATCCCATGAACCTGATAATCCCCTTTTACCATCGGGGGTGATGGAAACGGTTCTGATCAGATTAGTATGCCCTCTCAACATAAAAAGCGACTCCCCTTTTGTTAGATCCCAAAGTATGCAGGTATAATCTTCGGAACCTGATAATGCCCTTTTACCATCAGGTGTAATGGAAACGGCAGTAATCCAATAAGTATGCCCTTTAAGTGAATGGAGAGACTTTCCCGTTGTTAAGTCCCAAAAAATGCAGGAATAATCCCAGGAACCTGAAACTGCTCTTCTGCCATCCGGTGTTATGGATACAGCAGAAACATATTCAGAATGCCCCCTGGATGTCTGGTTAAACTCCCCGTTATTCAAGTCCCAAAGGATACACGTATTGTCATGGGAACCTGATATTGCTCTTTTGCCATCCGGTGTTATAGAAACAGCTTTGACATGTTCATAATGCCCCCTGAGTCTATAGAGTGATTTACCTATAGTTAAGTCCCAAAGTATGCAGGTCTTATCATCTGAAACGGATATTGCTCTTTTGCCATCTGGGGTAATTGAAACGGCATTGACCCACCCAGTATGTCCCCTAAGTATTTGAATTGGCTCCCCTGTGGACAGGTCCCAAAGAATGCAGGTTTTATCATATGAACCTGATATTGCCTTTTTGCCATCTGGGGTAATCGAAATGGCATCAATAAAACTAGAATGTCCTTTTAAAGTTTTTAACGATACTCCTGCACTCAGGTCCCAAAGGATGCATGAATAACCTGAACTAGTTAGAGCTCTTTGGCCATCTGGGGTCATTGAAACGACTTTAGATATAGTATTCCCCCTTAGTAATTGGATTGGCATACCTGCAGTCAGATCCCAAAGGATGAATGTCTCATCCCAGGAAGATGACAATGATTTGCTACCATCTGGAGAAATGGAAACACTCAGGACCTGATCGGTATGTCCCCTGAGTGTTAGGAGTACCTCTCCTTTAGTAAGATCCCAAAGAATGCAGGTTTTATCATATGAACCTGAAATTGCCCTTTTGCCATCTGGCGTAATTGAAACGGTATTAACCCTTCCAGTATGTCCCCTAAGTATTTGAATTGGCTCCCCAGTGGACAGGTCCCAAAGAATGCAGGTCTTATCATGCGAACCTGATATTGCCTTTTTTCCATCCGCGGCAATCGAAACGGCAGTAATTCCAAGAGTATGCCCCCTTAGTGTTTTGATGGATTGAGGCATTGGATTCCATGACGGGCGTGTTGAATTACTGCGAAATAGAAAGGATTTAAATACTTCAGCCGATCCATTTAATGCAGCTTCTCCCACCGGTCCACTATCCGCATAATTCCAAGCAAGTTGAATTGCATAATGCGAAAATTCATAAGCATCGATATTCAATATCCCTGATTCTTGTCCAAGAAATCTCATATAGTCATTCAAGCGATCCAACCTATTGGGATTTCTTTTAATACGCCTAATTTCTGTATTAATTCTTTTTTGGCTCCAAAGCGGTTCACTTTCAAGTATTTTTAGTTTGATAATTTCTCCTTTAGCATAAGCAATAAGGTCCCTTGTATATTTATCCATCCTTGCCTGCCTTTCCTTTTCCTGACGGATGTTTTCAGCATTATCGGGAATTACTTCCAGAACATCATTAAAATCCTTCACCAGATCATAAGTCATTTTAGCTACAGCTTTGGCCTGAATGAAATCAAGGTTACAAAGGGTATCGGTTACCTCATCCCAAAGCTCGGCTTTGGTTTGTTGAAAAGGGAGTTCAACACATTTACGGATATGGGGTTTCTTCTGTTTGTCGCCATCAGAGAAAAGGAGCTGAACTGAAAAATAGTTAGCAAGACAAGCGTTATATCTATGTTTTTCAATTTTCATAAAACAATTGATCATTGGTCTTTTCTCTTTTTCCTTTTATCTCCGGTCTTCCGTTTTTCGGTATTCCGTCTTTTTGCATTTTGCCTTTTATCTTTTTTCTTCATAACCCATACCTCTCCCTCAGCACCTCATTAAACTGCCTGTGGAAGAATGTAATTATCGGAACTCCATCTGCATCGCGTTCAGTAAGATATGGTTCCAGGTCGAGAAATAGCCTCGACCAGACCGCAATCGGGATCTTCATGAATTTCCTGTCCTTTTCAAACTCTTCCTTCATATTTCCCAGTTCATTCCGGTGATCTTTATGGGTTCTGGCTAGAAACTGCTCCCATAAATCCTTATCATATGCAAAAATCTCCAGGATCTCATTCTCCGCCAGTCCCTGGTAGCGCCCGCTTAGCATCAGACAGATCACATCCCTGACAAAATCCTCTGTATGCTCAGCCTCAAGCATGTCTATGAATCCATTGATAATACCTTTTACATCAGGTTCTAATTTATATTCTTCTGCCAGAGTATATGACGCCCATTTCTTTGCTCTCTCAAATGCAAGTTTCAGAAAGAAAGGCAAACCCGTCAACCTGAATTTTCCCAGCAACTCTTCCTGCTGATCCGTGGTCAGCCTTCGATTTATGGACTTCAGCCATCTTTCAAGAATATTTGCTGCTTCTTCAACTGGAAGAACCGGCAAACCGATTTGATTGTGATTACCCAGTTGGGGCTTTATTACCGGCAGGGCTGAAACAACCATCCGTGTATTGGCGGGAAGTTCTCCCGGCAGCCAGTACATCGATAGAGAACTGTCGGTATCCGATAGCTGGTCGAGAGCATCGAGAAAAACAAGAAGCGGTTTTTGGGGTGTAGCCAGTGCCAATGACTTTCTCAGGACTTCAGTCAGACCGTTAAGGTCATATAAAGCCTTATCCTTTACTTCGCCTGCCAGATTTTCAAGTGTTGTATTGTATTCCTTCGCTATCTGCCCGCAAACGCTTTGAAGCAACGAAATAATATTTGACGACCTTGAAGTGGTCCCGATAAAACGAAAAATGATAACTGCATTTTTAAATCTATCTTCCGATTGCCGTACCAGCTCTGCCATCACACTCGACTTTCCTGACCCTGATTCACCAATCACGGCACGGACTTTATTATCTGAATGTTTTACAAGGTATTCCTGAAGGGATTCAAGAATTTCCGAACGCCCGCAGAAATGCTCTGTCAGCTTGCTGCCAAAGTCTTTGTGCAGTTTTGATTCATGGATTATTTCATCATGGTCAACAACTGCTGAAAGCTGCTCTCCTATTATGGCTGCAAGCTTCTCATATACATAATCATTGAACTTCTCAAGTTCGCTTTCTTCAATAAATAGTTTCTCATCCTTCCACCTGCCTCCGTATTCTTTAAAGTGTTCCTTCCCAAGCTTACCCTTAAGAGTTACCTTCAATTCATCAAGCGCATCTTTACTGTATTTATCGAAATTACTATCAATCAGATCTATAAATCCTTTTGCCGAATCATCATCTGGTAATCCTTCAATAGTCCTTGAAAACGCAAAAACATGCTTCTCCGGATTCTCAATTCCCTCCGGGACATTTAAAGCTCCCCTGATTATTTCCTGGTGAGTGGCTGATGCAAAATATCTGGCTTTCTGTTCAGTCCTGAAATTCAATATACTGACTGAATTACGCAATATTTTTCGCAATTCTCTTTCAACCGGCTCCCATGAAGAATAGTCTGCATTATCATCCTTTCGCGGTTGAAGAACATATTCAGGCGGCAAAGCATTATCATCCCTCTCATACCATCTTTCGATAAGGCTTTTATCATTCCCTTTAAGTGTCCTTGAAATTTGCTCCATCTCGCCCTCCGGAATAATTTCCGGGATGGGTTGCCAACCGTATTTTTCTCCGAGAAGTATAAGGAAGTTGGGTTTTGGTGAGATCTTTTGACACCGTGATATTTCATTGAAACAGATCTGAAGGGTCTTTTGGTTAAGCTGCGACTCTTCATTTACGCCCCACCTGAGGTCAACCGCCTGGAACCGGGCTCCATTTTCTTCACAGAACTTTTCAAGTCGGGGAAATGCTTTCTTTTGAAGGAAACCTCTTTCCGTTTGCATGTCGGAAAATGTTGAGCTTACAAAAACTCTGAATATTTTAGTTTGCTGCGGCATAGGCAGGGTATTGGAGAAACTGAAAATGAAAGAATAAGCCCTGTAATTTTTTATTGATCAGGATTATAAATGTACAAAGATTTATTTATTTTTACTTAATTACCGGCAAGGCTTGTTTAGCATTTTAAAGGAACCCGATGGAAAGAGATTGAGACTTTCATTTCCAGATTCGAAAGGTGTAACTTAAGCAAAATCAATAGCCATGGAAAAAAATATCCCGATTAAAAAGCAGGTCGAGTTTATCGAGGAGTATAAAAAAACCAGATCTGCTTTTGAAGATTTTTCGTCTTTTATGAAGGAAGTTCTTCAAAAAGCCATAAACCAGCTTGGACTGATGGGATTTGCGGATGCCCGTGCAAAAAGCCTTGTAAGTTTTTCCAACAAGATTATCCAGAAGGACAAGTACAGGAATCCGTTAACTGACATGACCGATATGTGTGGCGCCCGTGTCGTGGTACATTTTAAAAGCCAGGTAGATAAAATCTGTAAGTTCATAAAGGAAAATTTTAAGATTGATGAAGCGAACAGTCTGGACCAGAAATCCAGATTGCAGGTAAGTGAATTCGGATATCGTTCGATACATTATGTAGTTACGCCGGTAAAAGATAAAATTCTAGGAATTAAGGTAGATGACAGATTTAAAAGTCTTAAAGCCGAAATTCAAGTCAGAACACTTGCCGAGCATATCTGGGCCGATATATCGCACGATCGAATCTACAAGACCGAGTTGAATATCCCTGATGAATGGAAAAGGGAAGCTGCCCAACTTTCAGCAATGCTTGAAAACGCCGATGCCAAATTTGCCGGAATGGCAGCAGAAATAGACTCTCTGGCAACTGTTTATGAGCTTCAGAGCGACACTGACCGGGCTGAAACAGACATCTTGAAATTGCAGACACTGATAAAAGTACTGCCGGACAATCCAAACGAGCTCGTTAAAAATACCCTTAAATTGTCTGCTATTTACCGGTCCCAGGATGCTTTCAAAGATGCTATTGAATTATTAAAACCATTACTTGAGTTACCATTTGAAGATAAAATGCTGGAACTGAAGCTCAGGTTTGAGTACGGCATAATTATGGTAATGTCGTGCAGGACGGAAACAGATAATCCATGTTACAGGAAAGGGCTTAAGGTAATACAGAAAGTTCTGACTGCTTTTAACAGTCCGGACTATCTTTCAGGAAAAGAGAAGAAAGAAGAGCTGAGCTATATCTATTACCGTGCCGGAAAGCTACTTCAGCGTAATACTGAAGAGTCGCGCCGAGTGGCGGAGCTATTCGGGAAAGCGCATAACCTGATGCCTGAAAATCCTCTGTACTTGGTTGCTATGATGGAATCGCTGATTACAGGCAACATAGCTTCGGCTGATTACAATATCAGTCTCTTTAAAGCAAACATAATTGAGGCAATCGGGAAACTTGAAGAACTAATTGAAATAGGCATTAAGCGTTTACCGGCGTTCTTTGCTTTAGGACATTGCTATCTGTTTCTTGATGACGCAGAAAAATGCATAGATGCATATGCAAATGCCATAAGTACGATCCTGGATGACAAATTCCTTAAGAGCCAATCGGAAATAGATGCTGAAATTGCTCTAATTGGACAACTTAAGACAAAGAATCCCGGATTGGCTGAGGAAGTCAAACTTTATTTGAATATCGCAATGCATCTTTCAGAAAACAATGTTTCCGGAACAAGATATCTGAATTTACTAAATCAATACCGGATAAATGAAAAGGAATTCAAAAAACCAGTGGTAATTATCGCAGGAGGAGCATCCAATATGGATGAAGCAAAGGCTGAAGGATACTATACCCATATCCATGAAATAATGAATGGATTCAAAGGGACAATAATAAGCGGCGGAACCACATCAGGCATTCCCGGACTGGTAGGGAGGGTAAAGGCCTTATTAAAAGGCACTCCTGGATTAGAACTTGATTCATATCTACCGGAGACACTTCCTTCAGGTATTGAACGATCTGATTGTTACGATAACCATTTCGGAACATCTTCGGAAAATTTTTCGGAGCTGGATATTTTTATTTGCTGGACTGACCTGATCTGCAACGGTATCGACCCCAGAGATGTTATTCTGATAGGAATTGAGGGGGGAAAAATTGCTGCAATGGAATATAAGATAGCACTTTCTTTAGGGGCGAAGGTTGGCCTTTTAGCCTACAGTGGCAGGGCAGCATCTGAATTCTTGCAGGAAAAAGAATGGAAAGATCATCCTAATCTGCTTGTTTTACCCAATGATCCTTATACAGTTTGGGCTCTTGTCAATCAAAGCACTGAAACCAGATTAACTGACGAGGAAATAAAGACACTTGCCCCACAGGTGCACGATTTTTACCGTAACAGGGAATTATTAAGTTTTAAATCAGACACAGAGGATATTAATGAATATAAAGTGCTGATGCCATGGCTTAATATTACACCTTCACTTCAAAATTCAAACCGTTTGCATGTTGCATTTTATGAACACATTCTTAAAAGAGTAGGTTTAGGCGTAAGAAAAACGGATGATCCGGTGATCTGTGATATAAAGGCTATCCTTACAAAAGATGACAACAATGTATCAGAGTATGAAAAGCTCGTTGTACTCGAGCATGCACGCTGGACAGCAGAGCGTTTGCTAAACGGCTGGAGATATGGTCCCGTAAAGGATATCTCAAAAAAACTGAATCCGTGTCTGGTCCCATGGGATGAACTTGACTCAAAAGCAAAGCAACGCCAATACATACAAGTGGAAAATATTCCCATTTTGTTGGCAAGGATAGGATACGAGGTACATAAGATCGACCAGAAAACAAAATAAGATATGGCTGAGGTTGAAACAGACAAATACTAAATTCAATGACTGTAGAGACATAACACGGTATTCTAAGATTGAACAGAATAATTTAACTTGTCACGATTAAAAAACCATTATCTGATTCTGGCTTACTAATTAGATAAAAAACCTCTATATTTTGCTGAAACCCTTTGGAAAAAGCAACGCCATAAGCCCCTTTAAGATTCCACTTTATAAAATACTTAAAATACAAATGGAACCGAAAATCAGAGTTTTTATAAGCTACTCACATAAAGACAAAGACCTTGCAAGAAAGGTTGCCAAAGCCCTTGATGATAACAATATCGTACCATTATGGGACGAAGATTTAATCCCAGGGTCAGGATTCCATGAACAGATAAAAGACTACATATCACAATCCCATATTATTATGCCTATTCTGACAGAGCTTTCCTCAGAAAGAATCTGGGTACATCAGGAAATAGGATATGCCATGGCGCTTCATATTCCGGTTTTACCTCTAACAACACAGGATATAATCCCCGGGAGGTATGCTTCAGATAATTCATGCAATGAGTATAACTGATGATGAAGCGGTTCTCAGAAAACTACTGAACCGATCATCCCTTGAAGCTTTGCTTGGCAACAGCAATTCAACTCCACTGTTTGAATGTGCCCACCTTCCGGAAGAGAGAGCCAGGATGATGGCTGATTATTGCAACAAGGTATCTTCAATCAACAAATCCGGAACAGTAAGGCAGAAGGGTGGGCTAAGCTCTTTCCATATACCTTCAGCATGTATCCTGAAACAGGTGTGGACAGATCGGTACTTTCCCGAGAACAGAAGCGATTATCATAAACGTCTTCAAAGAAACGAAAGACTTGCTCTTCAACAACATGCAGATCATAAAGGAAGCAGATTAATAATAAATCCGGCATACGCCCTCCAGGGCCGGAGCAGTGTTTCTGCAAGGACCAGATTACAAAATATGATTGATTTTTTAATTACTCAGGAATGGTGAAAAAACGATAATCGCTATTCAAATGAATCCTGCAAAAAAGGAATCACTTACAATTGTTGGTGACTGGTTTCTTGCAGAATCGGTTTCATTTAAGGAAGGAGATGGATTCACAAATACATTTTTTACCCGTGATGTCTCCGAAATAGGCCGGCGAATTGATGATTTTGATTGTGAACTTGAAGGATATTCTTGAAAGCTTAGGTTGGCAGGAAGAGGATTCTAAAGATTTGGCTATAAAAGAATTAAAGATAATACTTACCAATATAAAGGATTGAAATAAGTAATTAAGGACAGTTCTATGTTGCCTGAATTCAGTACATTTCATTACACCTGAACATTCATTTCTGATAGTACAACACCAAATCCAACGAGAAATGAATTACGAAACATCAGAACACGGCAAACAATTTTTCATACCCATTGTAATTTCGATTATTGCTGCAATTCTTGGATTGATAAGTTTTAATCTTGTTTTTCCTGATTATCCTTTTTTCAGAAAACTATATCTTACTTTCCAGTTATTTACAATGGAATCCGGGGACTACTTCTACAATAACGGACCTCAGCCGAAAATTGTGACTTTATTATTTAACCTCGCGAGGTATCTTGCAGTGGCCGCACTGGTCATTACAATAGTGCTTGCCATCCTTTCAGTACTCAGGTATAAATACTTCCTTTCAAAAGTCCGCATAATGAAGGGACACACTATTTTATGCGGCCTTGGTGAGTTGGGAGAGGCCATTGCGCTCAACTTTAAGGATAAAAAAAACCTTGTAGTAATTGAAAAGAATGCCTGTAATGAGAACCTTGCCGGTTTGAGAAAGGCAGGCGTTACTATTATCGAAGCCAACGCACTTGACAAAACAGTCCTGGAGAAGGTCGGACTTGCGCATGCAAAATCGCTTGCTGCAGTTGCAGGGGATGATTTTACAAATCTTACTTTGTTAAATAATGTTATGGAATTACTTAAAAATAAAGAAACGAGGCCGGAAGAAAAAATCATCAAACTTTCAGCCAATATTGACAGTAGGAACCTTAAGACTTCAATAGCGGACGAGTGGGAAAAGAAAAGGCGACAACCTGAAACGGAAATCTCCAAATTATTCCGGATTTATCGGGAATCAGCGATTAAAGTAAAATCAACTGGCGGATTCAATGAAGCAGATAATGGTCTGATAAACGCATATTCTATTGCCAAACAAAAATTGCTGGAGTATAATCCGGAGGTTAAGGATTTCGAAAGCTGCAAGGGTAATGTAAGACTTTTCAACATCAATCAGCTTGCAGCCGCCTATATTTTCAGGAACTTTCCTCCGGATAGATTCAGAAGAATTACAGGGACCAATGATAGTGCCATGAACATTATTTTAATCGGATTCAGTAAAATAGCGGAAGAGCTATTTAAGCTCTGTGCCCAAAACTGTCATTATGCTAATTTTAAAAATACCAGGATCACTCTTATCTCTCATGAAGCGGATGAATTTATTAATAGAATAAACACCATATATAAAAACCTGAATAACCTCATAGATATCAAAGCTGTAAAATTGAATCCCCATCATCTGACAGGTTCAATTCTGACAAACCTGAACCTTACAGATGTTGATATAATTTACATATGCAGTTCAGAAGACCGGTATCAGGCTTCTTATTCATCGAGAGTTTTGGAGCTGTTTCAGGAAAATGTCCCTGTGGTACGTCCCTTCTACAAAAACCTATCCTGGAATGCCACTGATCCTCTCAAAAATCTTTTTTCGTTTAATATTCTGGATAAGGTGGCAGTACTTGAAAATATAACAGATGAATGCCTCGACAGAAAAGCTATTGCAGTACATCACCGTTGGTTAAAACTCGCAATAAATGACTTTATAGGAGATACAGAAAAATCTATTGAAGAAGAAACAGACATTCCGGAGGAAAAACCAACAATAACTCCCTGGCATCTGCTGGATGAAGAGATACGTGATGACAACAGATCCGTCGTGGAACATATTAATATTATACTTCGTACCGTTAACCAGTTAAATGATCCTGACAAATATAATGATCCCTCCAGGGCTGGTATAAATTACGGTTTCACATCAGATCCCACCATAGTTGAGCAACTTGCCGAGATGGAACATCGGCGCTCCATGGCTACAAAATACCTTTACGGCTGGGACTATGGACCAGAAAGGGATCTGTTTCTCAGAAAACATGAAAGTCTGAAGGAGTTTAATAAATTGGACACCAGGACCAGGGATTTTGATCGTAAACAAATCAAAGATTTGGAGCAAATAGTAAATGTAATTTGAAGTAGCCTGGCTTAGATTTTTTACTGTTATAGAATAACCATTTTCTTCAATCTCAAAGATAGGGAAATCATCTAATCGGATTAAATGGATTTTACAAATCAGGTATCTCCGAACCCTATTCCTGAAGGTTTTTCAACATTTTTTTCAGTGATTTGCTCAGGAGTTTATTCATACTTTCAGCATTGGTTTTGATCTTTTCTTTTAATTTTCCTCCGTCTTTCAGGTAATCGCCCGATTCATAGTAATCAAACAGGTTTGTCAGGTTTTCTGAAAGCCACAGGTTGCCGCGGGTAACCGTTTCAGTAAAACGTTCGCTGTATTTGGAGGGAATCGATTGCTGCCCCCAGAAAAAATCATCGACCGCTAGGTAATTCCTGACCCACTTCGCAAGGTTAACCATACCCTCCCTGCCCCACAGCCAAAAGGCAAAGCATTCGCCTACAGCTGCCCAGGTGGCGTCAAGCGATTTGGTTCTGAAATTATAATCGAGGTTACCCGGACTTCCCCTTAGCCGGCCCTGTTCCCTCAGATCCTTCTCCACCCGTGTATCAAAGTAAGGCATGAGTTTCAGAAATGTAATTGGTGAATAACCATCGCTGCAGATCCTTTCCATGTACTTCAGGTTTTCCCTGAGTGAGCTGAAAGTTGATTCAGGCTGAAACAGCATGAGACCGAAATCAAAGCCCAAATCAAGATTCCTGAGGATCTCCACTCCCTGCAGACCATTTTCCACTGTCATTCTTTTATTAAGCCTGACCAGTCCCTCGTCAGTCCCGTCTTCCAGGCCGATAAAAACCAGAAAAAGACCATGCTGCTTCATCAACCGGAAGGTGTCCCGGTCAATTTCATCAGGCCTGCAGTTTATCTTCCATATAATCTTGCCTTTCAGATCTCTGTTTTCCAGCTCCTTGCAGAAAGATCTTATCCAGCTTTCGCTGCCCGCCGTTCTCACCGGGAAGTCATCGTCCTGAAAAAGAAATACAGAGCATTTTTTCTCTGCATACATATGATACATTTCACCCACAACCGACTCAGGCTTTCTGATCCGTTTGATGGGTCCGCCTGCCTGCCGGTAAAACTCTCTTGTGTTGCAGAAAGAACAGTCATAAATGCACCCGCGGGCAGCAATAATGGTAGTGTACTTCTTTCCCAGGGCATACTTCGCACACTTGCCTTTGAAGGGAAAGGGGAAGCTGTCAATATCATTCTCAAGGCCACGGAGAGGTGTCTTGGTAATCAGGCCGTTTTCCCTGAAGGCCAGATTCCTGACGTCTTTCCAGTCAGCATTCGTTCTGAGACAATTGATAAGTTCAGGAAAGGTGTGCTCGCCCTCAAAACGGACAATGGTATCAATTTCGGGTATAAGCCGGAGCAGTTCTTCAGGATGAAGGCTGGCGTAATAACCGCCCGCGGTGAAATGACAAGTGATCCCGCTATGCCTCAGGAACTTTATTAGCTGTGCAAATTCATCAAGGTAAACTTCAAAAATAAGGGAGAAGCCGACAACTAATGGATTTTGCCTCCTGATGACTGCAAGTACCTCCTCGTTGTTGTGCCTGAAATCGATCATTCCGTTTTCGATTCCGGCACCCTTCAAAACGGACATCAGATAACCCACCCCCAGGTTTTCGTCTTCTCCGAAGGCAATAATAAGAACCGGATTGCCGGAATGGCTCAAACCTTGCTTTCTGGATTCTCAAGTATTTTTACAATTCCGTCGTACAATTTATTTTCCTCGACAAGGCATTTTTTGTGATAAGTAAGCATCAGGGAGGCAATTTTTTGCTTTTGTAAGTCACTAAGTCCGGCGCCTTTCAGCATTTTCAGGGCGTGCATGGGAAATGGCCGGGGAAACGGCCTGATGAATTCCCTTTCAGAAAATTGTTGCATGGCATTCATTTTTTGGGTTTAAACTCAACAGATAAAGGATATTAATCATTTTAAGGTTAATGACCTGATTTCCGGCTCGTCATATAGTTTACCCCATGCCGGATCGACTTTAAGCATGTTCAATGAGAACCATGACGGATTGTTCATCAGATATTTCACTTCCCGTATTGCATCCTGATAATCGTCGTTCATTGCGTGTATCTTCGCCAGGTTAATGATCATGTCATTTTTAACCAGGTTGTCCTCACTGGCAAGCTTCACCGCTGTTTTGCCGGCTATTACGGCATCTGTTTCATTTCCCAGGCCGGCGTAAGCCAGACCACAGCAGCTATATAAATAGCAATCATCAGGGTTTTCAATGATCATACTCTTATACAGGACCAGGGCAGAATCATAGTATGATTTTGTATTCTGCTCATTGTCCATAAGGCTGTAGACCAGTCCGCTCAATAGATATCTGAGCCCGGGAAATTCGAAATCTTCATCTTTCGATGCCTTTACTTTATTCAAAGCCTCAATGAATCTTCTATCGTAGATATCAAGGAGTACCTGATAATATTGCTGTTTCTCCCCTGTCCTCGTAATGACGGTATCAAGCACCTCCCTTGCACTGACTGTATTTCCATCCTTCAGTATGCAGGTTTCCAGCAGACTGGTATAAGGTCCGGCCCATTCTGGCATTATTTCCGAGGCTTTCTGAAAAAAGGCAACAGCCGTGTCAAAGCTGTGCATATAAGCATAAGAGGTTCCGATATTGATAAGGACAAGGGCATCCTGTGGTTCTTCAGCTATCACCTTCCTGATCAAATCCTGTGACCTTTCCCAATCGTCCATTTTTCGATACACCATGGCCATGTAGAAAGAAGGCTGATAGCTGGCCGGAGCCAGTTCCGCAGCCTTGCTGAAACTCGTAAGAGCTTCATAATTGTTGCCGATGCAGTAATAGTTGTAGAATCCCTGTGCCACCCATGCTTCGGCCAGGTCTTTATCAAGTTCCAGAGATCTTCCGGCATCAGCCTTGCATTTTTCTATGTGCGAGGGATCGAGCTGTCCGGCGTGGTAACCCCACGACCTTGCAATCGCACGCCTGGCATAGGCAAGTGCAAAGGCGGAATCCTCTCTTATCGCCCTGTCATACATGGATATAGCTTCATTGAAGCTTATCGAGTCAACAAACTTGTTTCCTGAAAAGAGATAATACAGGGCATTTTCAGAAAGGACATTGGCTGTAAGGTAGTTTTTATATGCGCCTGCACTCCCTGTTGGGTCTTTCCTGATACGTGCCTTTTCTTCAGGAGTGAGTACAGCCTGCAGGGTTGAAGCAGTCCTGATAGCGATGTCTGTCTGCATACTGTGCATTTCATTCCAGGTTCCTTCAAACACATTGCTCCAGAGTTGTTCATCCTTACGTGCATTGATAAGTTTGACTGTTATCCTTACGATCTCATCGAATATCTGGTAGCTGCCTCCAATTATATAGTTTGCGTCAAGTTCCCTTCCCAAATCAGGTATTGATTTGGTCGTTCCCCTGTATTTTCTTACAGAGGTTCTCGGGCGGACCTTCAGATCATTTACCTTGCAGAGTTGCGAAATAACTTCCTCCGTCAGGGCATCTCCCAGCCAGAGATTGTCTTCATCTGCGCCGATGTTTTCAAACGGCAGAACTGCTATTGACTTCTCATTCAGTCTGCCCGGCCCCGGCCTGATGCCACTGAACCTGATCAGGGAATACAAAAGTGCAGCTGCCGCCAGTATTGTCAGTAAGTAAAACAGGGCATGTCGGAATGATTTGGTTTTTCTGCTGACTGGGTTAAAAGCACGCTCTGAGATTCCCGGTTCTTCCCATGGTTCTTTAGGTCCATGCTTTTCCTTTATGACCGGAGTCTGATCCGACTGCAGGGAGGAGATTATCTCCTTAACTGCATTGGCTGTTTTATTGATCTGGTTACG
Source organism: uncultured Bacteroidales bacterium (assembly GCA_963840965.1). Classification (GTDB taxonomy): domain Bacteria; phylum Bacteroidota; class Bacteroidia; order Bacteroidales; family VadinHA17; genus LD21. Next base: position 819,791 of record CAWJAW010000006.1, read on the forward strand.
GTACCTTGTCCTGTACTGGTTCTTATGTTCGTCATCAACCGGAGTCAGTGGTCTGTTGACTCCCGGTTCCCTGTAGATAAAATCAATTGCCCTGAGCACACCTCCGGTCTCGTGTTCGATCAGTTCCCTGTCTTCAGCGTCGAGTTCATGTATTCTGACAGGCAATATCCTGCTTGCCACGTTTCCGCTGTGAAGGATGACTTTCAGCCCGAGAGTGTCTGCGGAAGCCTGCCTGATAAAAGCCCTGAATTCATGTATCCACGCGAAGGATTTAGGATCACAGTAAGTGCGCGAAATAATCGGGATGAAAATCAGACACCTGAGTTTTATTTTCAGGGATTCATCAACATCATGTGTATCGAGCAGTCCGTCGTGAGGATTAAGGTCAAAGTAAACACCTATCTCTTCCTTGAAGGTCGCCTCAAGTTCAGCCCCCAGATGATCTACGAACTCAGTTACCCAGCCGTCGTACCTGTTATCATTCTGGCGGTAGCTGATGAAAATGTCGTATTCATATCCCGGGATCAGGCTGGACATGTTACCTATTAATTCTGTTAACAAGATTCCAGAATCGGATATCGTAGCGTAAAGCTGAAAGGTCTGCACTGACTTTCAGCCAGTAGAGGTCCCTGTATCCATTATCAAGGGCTGATTCCAGGTATTTCAGTGCCCCCGGAATATCGTCCTGAACACAAAGCACTTCTGCAAATCTTAAATACTGAGTGGAATCCAGGGCCATAGCTTTCTTCAGCATCTGCTGAGATAATTCCTTCTCATCGAGCCTAGCTGCAACAGAGGCCAGTGATGCATAAGTGCCATAATAATCAGGAAAATCTCTTATCCAGATATCTTCAGCAATTTTTTTGAACTTAAGATAATGGTTCCTGGCTTCCTGAGGCTTGCCGATTGCTTCGTAATTAACACCCAGATCATAATATGCAGATGCATCTCCGGGATATTTTTCAAGAATTTTTTCAAGTTCTTTTATGGCTTCAGTGTGGTTCCCAAGATGACGGTATGCATGAGACAGTCTGTATTGATCATCCCGGAAATCAGGATTGAGTTCCAGTGCTTTCTTAAAGCAGGATATGCTCCTTGAAATGCTGTCGCGGCAAAACCATGCAGAACCATAATAAAAGTATCCCCATGGATTATCTGGATTGTCGGAGATCATTTTTTCTCCCCAGACCAGTACAGAATCAATCATTCCCAGGAATTCACCATAGACCCAAAGAATTCCTGAATAGGTAAGTCCCTGATCAGGATTGATCCTTACTGCTTCCTTATATTCCTTCAGGGCAATGTCATATTGCCTGATTTGCTGATTGTACCATCCAAGGTTGTTACGAACTACCGGATCGTCCGGATATAATCTTTTCAGTACTTCTATATTCTCGATTGCCTTGCGGTAATCCTTTTCAACATGCTCGGCATGGAAGGCTATTATCCCGTATTTTTCACGGTCAGTAAGATTATCAACATTCCGGATAGCTTCGTTAAGGAGGTTTTTTCCTGCCGGATCGTTGAACTTCTGAATTAAAATATTACCCAGGGATGCCTTAGCTGCGGTAAAACCTGTGTCAATCTTAAGGGCATTTTCGTAGTATTTCCTTGCTTCGCTGAAATCAGCTGACAAATGACTCTCTATCCCCATTGAAAACTGCTTCAATGCCCCCAGCGACGAAGTGGTTACTTTACCCAAAGGCTTGTCCTGTAAAGATATATCATATCTTGACTCCCCGAGATCAATACGGATTTTTCTGCATAATTTGTCAATAACGGGCAGGATTTCAGACTCAGATGAAGCATAAAGCACCTCCGATTTGAGAAGATCACCGGTCCTGGTTTCAAGTATCTTTGCCGTGATTGAATATTTGCTTCCTATCTCGCTGATGCTTGGCACTATATACAGTCCGATCCCTTCCCTCATTGCCATCTCTCTCGCCATTTCTTCATCAACAAAGGTCTGATCGCCAATCTTCATCCTTGCCATTGTCTCCATCATTCTTGCCTTCGAAAAAACATTAACATATCTCGATTGGCCTGTACTAAGAGAGAAAGCAGTATAGAGTGATTTGTCAAATACCGGATTATCGGTAAGATTTTCAAAATCAGAGATCAGTATCCAGTCACGTCTGGTGAAAGGCAGAGAACTTCCCGCCGAGAAGAGATAAATGGCAGCCAACGCCAGGACAATCATCAGGGAACTGTATGTAAAGGCTATCTTTTTCTTTTCTCCCTTTCTTAATCGGGCCTTTTTAAAGCTGTCTGGTACAACACGGACAGATGAGGCACTTTCAGGTTCCTGAACCTCAGAAATTGATTCCGTAACCTTTATCAGACCAGATATCACTTCATCAATTGCATTGGCAACCTTGTTGACCTGGTTACGGTAGCTTATCTTGTGAATATTCTTTCCCTCCGAGTCCCCCGGTGAGAGAGGCCGGTTTACACCAGGTTCGGCATAAACAAATTCAACAGGCCGGAGAAATCCGCCCAGGACGCTCTCAACAAGTGATTTGTCATCGGCTTTCAGTTCATGGATCTGAACCGGCAATACCCGCAGTGCAACATTTCCATTAGGAAGCTTCACTTTCAGTCCAAATTGATCCTGGGAAGCCTGTTCAATAAATGCTTTGAATTCATGTTCCCACGCGAAAGACTTCGGATCGCAGTAGGTGCGTGAAATGACCGGAATGAAAATAAGGCATTTTAGTTTTTCCTTCAGCGATTCATCAACGTCGTGAGTCTCCAGGAGTCCGTCGTGCGGATTATTATCAAAATATACACTTATCTCATCTTTGAATGTGGCTTCAATTTCACTCTTCAGATGATCCACAAATTCACACACCCAACCGTCATACTTGTTGTCTTTCTGGCGATAGCTGATGAAGATGTCATAGTTATATCCCGGGATAATACCTGACATGCTTTAGATATATTTTGATAAAGTTATGAAAGAAATGAAGGCAAGTCAAATAAAGATAAGGATTGAGTGAAAGCCGGTTTTATCAGACTCTGATCCCTATGATGGTTATATCATCCGTTTGATCTTCATCCCAATTCTTATCTTCCCGCCATCGCTCCAATTCCTCGTACAGCATATCACCCTGCTCGGGCATAGGGTAGTCGCATATCTGTAACAGGAAATCACGCAATCTTTTTCTGCTGTAGCGCTGGTGTCTGCCACCCCCGAACTGGTCGGCAAAGCCGTCGGAACAAATGTAAAGTGCGTCATTCAGTTTTAACCGAAGACTCTTTGCCTTAAAATCATATCTGCCGTTCCTAAAGCTGCCTTCGTAGCTATTGCCTGATAAATTGCCGGAAATCTTTCCGCCGGTGGCCTGAAAAACAATATTTCCAGCTCCAGAATAAGTCAGGATCCTGGTGTTTGTATCAAAATTGCACAATACGATCGCCATATCGTCTGACACGCCGGAAATGGAAGTATCCTTCCGCAGGAATCTGTGAATGCCTGAAAAAAGGTTGCCGAGCGCTTCTGCAGGATCGGTTATATTAAGGATATTTACTGTCTGATCGAGTATTCCGTATCCTATTGTGCTTATCAATGAAGCCGGGATGCCGTGCCCTGTACAGTCAGCAAGGGCAAAAATCACATTACCATCATTCCTGCTGAAAAAATAGAAATCGCCGCTCACAATATCCTTTGGCTCAAATAGCACGAAGCTTTCAGGAAAGCACTCCCGGATGTCAAGATCATCAGGAAGAAAAGCCTCCTGAATATGCCTGGCATAGTTGTAGCTGCCCTCCACTTCGCTTAATGTAAGCTTGATCTTCTCATCTATTGACCTTAGCTTTTCCCTGATCAGAGGGGAATCTTCAGTGAGTTCATTGATACCGGCAGTAAGATCATCGGTGCCTGATAATAGCTTATGAATGCTGCTACGGGGCTTGATGGCATACGACAACTTGCTTATCTGCCCCGGAGAGACGGGATAGGCTTCATATCTGATATCCCTGAGTATGGCAGGTGTCAGCCTTACCAGTTCACGGTCCTTTTCCTTCTCGTTTTCGCTTAGTTCATTATATGGAACAAGGCATGGATGTCTCTTTATCCTGGAATCCTTTACCTCTCCGTATGTCCATCCGTTAAGTCTTTTCTCCCAGCTCCACCTCAGATGTTCAACTTTTGCCATAGTTTCAATCTCCTGTTCATCAAGATGGAGAGCCCTGGGCTTGAAGCCTTTCCTGACAGGTCTGATCCTGTAGCCAATGGCGAGCAATCTGGTTGGCAAATGAACAGCGTTGTCAATATTCGATTGGATTATCTCAAAAGGAAGTTGATTAAATTCTGCCTCTTCCATTCTTTTTGTCCGGGTGGAGCCATCATTCTGCTTCACAATTTCTCGAAGGTAAGTAGCATGAACAACCCTGGCAATCTTCATCAGAAGTGATTTGCTCACTCCTTCGATTTCCTCCTGCCTAATGATCTCATATCCTGCCTTTTTAAGGGCATATGGAATTATAAAGTTCAATTCACGGAAATAATGCCTCTTGTCAGCATTATGAAGATTAACCTGACTGCTTTCAATATCCAGTAAAACAAGGGTTTCTATCTCTTCCTCAGTTATGATGCAGGTCCTGCAAAAATCTTTGAAAATCCTAAAATACAATCCTATATGGATTAATTTTTCAGGAATTTTATCAGCATAATCGATCCAGAAATGTCTATTTGCTATCCCGAGATCTGAAAATTTTCTCCGTAAAGGGGAGGTAACAGGTGAAACCCTGCTAATCCTTTTGAAATCGTTATAAAGGCTTTTTGCAACCATCTCGGAATGATGCTTTCTGTAACTTTCCGGATTGGCAAATGAACCATTAGTCTTCATTTCATCTCTGATTCTAGGAATTCGAATGGCAGGTTCACAATCCGTGATATTTCCCTGCCAGCTTCGAGCATATCATCATCGCCCGCAATGTAATGCCATCTGGCTGAAGCTTCAATCTCCCGGGAACGCAACCTTGCAAGTATCTTGCAGATATCGAGAATGCACTTTGCGGATCCGGAATTGAAGTAATTAAATTTAAAATTGATGACTATGGGTTTGGTGTTGTCCTCTGAATTGATCAGCTTGTCGCTGAAATCATTCATCCATTCAAAAATGGGGAAGTAAAACTCGCGAACATCCTGAGGTCTTGACTCTCCGCCGATTTCCAGAAAATGCTCCTCATGGTCAAGGATGACCTTTGGTGTAAAAACTGTCGGATTTAGTATCAGTTTCTCCATGGGAGACATATGAGATGAAATCGTAAAAATCCAGTACAGTAACCAGGAGGAATAATTCCAGAAAATTCGACTAAAATAATTTTTCCGGATCCAATATTATTAGTAAATTGATATTCTTAAACAAAGATAGCATTCTGTTGAAATCTCATACAACGGAAGCTTAAAAATCGATCAGGCAATTGTAATTAATTCACAGTAGAATGAGTGAGCCCATTCTGAAAGCTTTAATAAGGCTTTTCGCGCTTATCAGTGATGTCCATGCGGACAGGGAAATATCCAGCAAGGGGCGGGAGGTTGTAAGGTTGTTTCTGTCAAAGCATCTGAACAATGAGCAGGTGCTCAAATACATGACGATTTTCGATGATTACCTCAGGCTTTACTATCCCAATGGTATTTTGAAAGACAGCATCAAAGACCGTAAACGGACATCGCTGACCTCAATCAGGATACTGGCCATTTGTGAAAAAATTAACGAGGAGCTTCAGCAGAAGCAGAAGATATACGTCCTGGTGCAACTTATGGACTTCATCTCCTTCAGTGCAGGAATCACTGAAAAAGAGCAAGAATTCGTCGAGACTGTCGCGACGGCATTTAACATTCAACCGACCGAATACCAGGACATCCTGGCATTTATCTTCGAATATTACAGGAACAGCATCAGAGAGGAAAAGCTGCTATTAATCGATAACAATGACTCATCGGACAGGAAAGGGATAAAACACTTGATTAATGAGAATCTAAGGGGCAGATTATCCTTCCTGAATGTGGCAAGTACCAACACTCTGCTTATGAAGTACGACGGCAGGGAGGATCTTTTGCTGAACGGGCAGAATATTCACCCGGAGCAAACTTATATATTCGACCACGGGTCATCTATCCGGGGCGCTTCTGTGAACGCCATTTATTACAACGATGTTGCAGAGGTTTTTACAGGGGCTTCTTTCAAGCAAAGGGTTTCGCTTGATGCAAGGGATATCAGTCTCAGGTTCAGGGAAAGTGACAACGGGATACAAAATCTCACATTCCATGAAGAATCGGGGAAGCTGGTGGGGATCATGGGAGGAAGTGGAGTAGGCAAGTCGACGCTTCTCAATGTCCTGAGCGGAATTTTCAAGCCTGACACTGGAAAAATGCTTATCAACGGTTATGATATCCATTCCTCCGAAGGCAGGGAGCACCTGAAAGGGGTTATAGGATTCGTGCCGCAGGATGACCTGCTTTATGAGGAGCTTACAGTGTTCCAGAACCTGTACTTTAATGCCCGGATGTGTCTTGACAATCTCGGGGAGGCAAGGATCAGAGAAGAGGTTGAAAAAATCCTTAATGATCTCGATCTCTATGAAATAAAAGACCTTAAGGTTGGAAGCCCTGTCAACAAGGTAATCAGCGGGGGCCAGCGCAAAAGGCTCAATGTTGCCCTGGAACTCATCCGGGAACCGACAATCCTTTTTGTAGACGAGCCCACTTCAGGTCTTTCTTCGGTCGATGCGGAGACTGTGATGACCATGCTAAAGGAACAGACCTACAAGGGAAGACTCGTAATAACGACTATTCATCAGCCAGGATCGGATATCTACAAGATGTTTGACCGGATCATGATTCTTGACAGGGGTGGATACCTGATTTTTTACGGTAATCCCAACGAAACAGTTATATGGTTCAAAACCCGCACCAATCTGGCAAATGCAACTGAAGATCAGTGCATCACCTGCGGCAATGTGGATACCGATCAGCTGCTGAGGATCATTGAATCAAAGGTGGTAAACGAATACGGTAAACCAACCCGGCTGAGAAGAGTTTCTCCCGCGGAATGGGCTGAAAGCTTCGAGGCTGAAAAAGAAAGTAAATTTGCAGATAGAACCACCCTCAGGGAACCGCTTCCTGAAAACAACTATTCAATACCAGGCCTTGTCAGACAATCAGTCATCTTCTTCATACGCGATCTTTTATCCAAAATTGCCGACAGGCAGTACATGGTGATCAGCCTCCTCGGAGCCCCAGTCCTTGCTGTTCTCCTTGCATTTTTCACAAGGAATGTATCGGGAGAGTCATACATTCTGCGTGAGAATGAAAACCTTCCTGCATACATGTTCATGTGTGTCATTACTGCGTTTTTCATGGGACTGATCATTAGTGCGGAGGAAATAGTAAAGGACCGTAAAATACTCAAGAGGGAGTCTTTCCTCAACCTCAGCTGGTTCAGTTATATTAATTCGAAGGTCATTATGATGTTCCTTGTCTCTGCGGTACAAACACTATCCTTTGTAATTGCCGGAAACCTGATTCTCGGGATAAAAGGGATGACTCTTTCATACTGGATAATACTGTTCAGTTCCTCCTGTCTGGCCAATCTGATAGGACTGAACATCTCATCGGCATTCAACTCGGCAGCCACAATTTATGTTCTGATCCCGTTCATAATAATACCTCAACTGTTGTTCAGCGGGGTGCTTGTGAGGTTCGACAGTCTCCACAGGAAGGAAGGTACATCCATAGAATATGTGCCAATCCTGGGCGATCTTATGCCAGCCCGGTGGGCATATGAAGCTCTTGCAACACAACAGTTTAAAAACAACAGGTTCGAGAGGTATTTCTTCATGTACGATATGGAGATAAGCCAGAACACCTGGTATTCATCATTTCTGATAAACGCTCTGCAGAATGACTTGCAGATATGCCGGAACTACAATAACAGTTCCAGGTTCGGAGAAATTGTTTCGAATAAATTCGGAAAGCTTATAAAGTATATCCCTTTTCTGTCTGAAGAGGCAGGATTTGATCCTCCGCCCGAGGAGCTGATTTCTTCGCTGAACCGCCAAAGGTTTGATAGTACCGTTGCCAGCAAAACAGAACGGTTGCTTGACAGTCTTGCGCACCGGTTTAATTCAATCAGGAAAATCAACCTGGCGAAAAAAGAATCAGTCACACTTGCCCTGGTTGCAAAAATGGGGGAAAATACATTCCTGGAGTTGCAGGATGATAATACAAACAAGAGGCTAAGGGAGATAGTACTCGACGAATTCACTACTCAAAGAATTATTCCAGCCAGGGAGAAATACATTCAGAAATTTGAACCCGCTTACATGAAACCCGTTTCGGGGAATGGTAGGACTCATTTCTATGCGCCCTACAAGAAAATCGGGGAAAGGCAGATAGAAACGTTCTTTTTCAATATCCTGGTTCTCTGGTTCGTATCCCTGATTCTTTACCTGGTCCTGTATTTCAAAGTGTTAAACAGAATATTCAGTTCCGGCTTAAGCACCAGGATATTCTCGAAAAAACAGGTGGAAACTATAGTTGCATAAATCCCCAGGCTATGAGGATAAGCAGTCCGACCATCACCCAGCTGAGAGCGAAACCAGCCAGGTCTTCCCTGTAGCGCCTGAAAAAGTTGCGCCAGCGTTCCTTCGTTCCCCAACCAGGAAGATCGAGAAGAAGAAGATCATCACCCGACAGCTCGCCAAGAGGCTTAAGCCCATCGGGGCCGTTGTAATCCGCATCGGATTTCCGCCTCATGTTATCGAAAAACCCATCTATCCTCTCCCTGTTCTCGGGCCGGGTGAGAATGCTTACCAGCCAGAACACCAGGAAGCCCGAGAGCATTGCCACTCCAAAGGGACCGGGCATCCACTTGTACACAAGGACCAGCTCGCCGGTCGAAAGAAAATTGGCTGCATAGTAAACAGAGAGTGAGACCAGCACTGCGGCTGCAGCTCCGTATCTGTTGGCCCTTTTCCAGACAATTCCTCCAAGGAAAATTATCCCCATGAATGCTGCAAGTGTTTCCACGAAAAGGAATCCATGAAGGACATTCTTCACCCCGAGTGCAAAGAGTACGGCCATAATCGATAATCCAAGCCCCGAATAACGTCCCATCCAAAGCAGTTTCAGATCAGTGGCCTGTGGATTAATATATTGCTTATAAATATTCTGCGTGAAGAGGGCTCCGGTATTTACCATGAAATTGGAGCATGACGACATATTAGCGGCAAGTATTGCGGCCAGCATCAATCCGACCAGGCCGGGAACTAAAAGAACACTGCAGGCATATCCGAAAGCCATCTCGGAATCAGGAAGTTCCACCCCTTGCATGATCACCAGTGCGGCAACAACAAGGCCTGTCAGGGCCCAGCCGATGGTAATGAGACGTTTAACCATCGATCCGAACGTCTGTCCTATCCTTCCGGCTCTTTCAGTGTTTCCGGTTGCGCACATCGACACCATATGGGGCTGGGCAGTGATTCCCACTATACCGTTCACTGCAAGCATGGCAATTGTGAAGCCGTCTATACCGCTGGCACTGTTGAACAGGTCGAAGAAATGATCGGGAAGAACCTGCCTTATCGCATGAAAACCGCCAACCTCCTTAAGTCCAAGTGGAATAAGCATTATAGACAGGGTTATAATAAGGAACGACTGGATGAAGTCGGTATAGGCAGCAGCAATAAGGCCCCCTGCAAAACTGTAGATTATGAAAGCCACCGTCATCACCATCACAATCATGTTCGGGGAGAACATATTCCCCGATGCAACTGAAATGACCTTAGCTGCGCCCTGGAGCATGACCCCCATGCTGAATACAAAGAAGACTATGGCAAAGATTGAATATACCAGCCCCATTGTTCTTCCATACCTGTCCTCGATGATTTCACCCACCGTGGTACGCTCACTACGACGGTAAAAAGGAGCTATCAGCCAGTAGAATGGTGTAATAAGCATGTTCTTCCACTGGTACCAGATGGTGGCAAACCCGTTGCTGAAAGTAGCGCCGGTCTGTGCAACGGGCATTTCGGCATGGGTCCCGACACCGAATGCTTGTCCCAGCATTATGTACCACTTGAATTTTCTGTCACCCCTGAAGTAGCTGTCACTGGTTTTTATTTTCCTTGAAATCCAGATTCCAAATGCCGTGATCAGGACAAAGTAGCCTATAAGAACTATATAATCGAGTATTGCCATAAGTTTAAAGTTGTTCAGTTTTCAGACTGTGATCCAATCTCCCTGCCGTTTACAATTACTTTTTTTATTGACATATTGAAATTTTCCATATGGAAAAGGATGAGATCAGCCCTCATTCCGTCTTCAAGAGTGCCCCGACCGGGGATTCTGCAGGCCGCTGAAACATTCCTTGAAGCCAGATTTACAGCTTCACCCAGGGTGTAACCGGTGAATCTCATCACATTACCCACGCCTGTAATCAGGGGAAGTGATGCCCCTGCCAGGCAATTAAGCACCGGGTTTTTGATAAGTCCGTCAGCCGACAGGACAATATCACTCCCGAGAAACACATATTTGCCTGGTTCCATTCCCATAAAGTGGGTTACATCAGATGTAAGGATAATATTATCCGGACCTTTAACCTTGCAGAACACACTCACTTCCTCGGGAAGAAGATGATGACCATCGGCGATTATTGAAGGTGTCAGCAGATCATTTGCCAACTGGGGCCATATCGGGTTTCTGTGCCTGTCGATCAGGTTTGCGCATCCGTTTCCGAGATGTGTCGAAAGTCTGGCTCCCCTGTCAGCAGCTTCCATTATCTGTGCTGCACTGGCATTTGTATGTCCGATTGAGACGATTATTTTCTGTCTGACACAACGGCTGATGAAATCCATGATGCCTTCAATCTCGGGACTTACAGTAACCTGTCGGATATTTCCGGCAGCAGCATCCTGGTATTGCATAAATTCATCCCATGAAGGCTTCCTGATGAATTCTGCCGGATGGCAGCCATAGAAACCTGCCTCGGGCGATATATATGGGCCTTCGAGATGAAACCCCGCAACAGAAGTATTTGCCTCTTCATCATCCTGCAGGACCCATGCAAGATTCCTGAAAATCCTCACAAGGTTGTTATGGCTGCCTGTGATAACTGTCGGAAAGAATGTTGTAACACCATCCTTCCTTATGGCATCAACAGCCATCCTGAACTTAAGGCTGCTGAGGGAAGGATCTGAAAAGTCAGCTCCCCTGTAACCGTTTATCTGATTGTCGATGAGTCCGGGTGCAACAAAAATATCATTAAGCTCGTCCGACATCGGAATTTCATCAACAGAACTTATCAGTCCGCCTCTGAACTTTATCCTGACCGGTTTGCCTGTATCATAGTGCAGAGCACTTACTTCTCCTGATCTGTTCATTAGTTGTTTATTTTTATCCGGAATTATTCCATCGGGGCTTTGGATGCCTGTCCAAGGGTTAAAACCTGATAATACCACTTGCGGATTCCCTGTCGAGAAAAAGATTCCAGTCGGGGTGTTGTTTAAGCATTGTTGCGGGCACCATTCTGTTCAGGCTTTCGGAAAGTGTAAGCCTGACGGCTTCAGCCTTTGACTGGTGGGGGACAACTGAAATGATTGTCCTGCATTGCATTATCTGCCACACCGTCATCGATACAGCCATATCGGGGACCTCCCCTGGCAATCCGAACCATCCTTCATTAACCTGCTGGAGCTTGCATTCCTTATTAAGCTTAACGGTGATGTAAGCATCTCTGCTATCGAAATCGGCAGGCGGGTCGTTGAATGCAACATGTCCGTTGACACCAATTCCAACAATACCCAGGTCGATGGGTTTATTCCGGACCGAGCTGGTAAGTTCGTTTATCAGGTTATCAATATTTCTTTCCACATCGATGCTGTGAAACCTTTTCACCGGTACCAGGTTAATAAATCTCTCGTAAAGGTACCTCCTGAAGCTTGCCTTATGGGTAATCGGGATACCAATGTATTCATCGAGATGAAACACCTCTACCTTCTGCCAGTTGACATTCTCCCCGACCAGTTCCCTGAACATTTCAAATTGTGAACTGCCTGTTGCCACCACCATCCTTGCCTCACCTTTCACGCTGATGATTTCATTCAATTTTGCAGAAATCACCCCGGCAGAAGATGAGCCCAGTTCATTCGCATCATTGGAGATAAAAATCTTCATAACAATAATTTTATCAAACTTATAATATCACATTACCGTTGTTTCTTAAATGTGAAAAATCTCTAAAATCAAGACTGGATAAGCAATTGCATAAAAATAGAATTTAATATTCACAAACCAATTCTTTATCTTCACCAAAATTTAAATTCTGATGCCACGATATACTGTAATTGCGACCATTCTTCTATTGCTATGTTCTGAAGGTTCTGTCTTCAGCCAGGTCAGGGCTGTTAACCGGGACAAATACCGGATTCACATCAACAAAACAGACAGGCCTTTTACAATCGACGGAGTCCTTGATGAGGAGCCGTGGTCGACAGCCGAGCGGGCATGGGAGTTTCAGCGCGTTACCCCGACCGACACAGGATATCCAATTGCAAAAACTGAGGTGATGCTTACCTACGACAAATCAAACCTGTATCTTGGGATAATCTGTCACGATCCCACTCCTGGAAAGAGGCCGGTTGAATCGCTTCGCAGGGATTTCGGTTTCTCCAACAATGACAACTTCATGTTTTTCCTGAACACTTACAACGATCTCACAAACGGATTTGCTTTCGGCATATCGGCTGCAGGGGCACAAACTGAGGGATTGCAGTATGAAGGCACAAAGGTAGACTACAGTTGGGACATCAAATGGAAGTCGGAAGTGAAGAGCTATGACGACAAGTGGATTACCGAGGTCAGTATCCCGTTCAGGAGCTTAAGGTACTTCGAGGGGGATACGGAATGGGGGGTCAATTTCGGACGGCTCGACCTCAAGAATAACGAGAAATCGGCATGGGCACCGATGCCCCGTCAGTTTCCCCACTGCTCCCTTCCATTTGTCGGAACTCTTGTCTGGGATGAACCCAGGGACAAGGCCGGACTGCGATTTTCGCTTATACCTTATGCAACAGCGAAGGTCACCCGCAACTTCGAAGCCGGAGAAGCCACCTTATGGAAATGGAATGCAGGGGTGGATGCAAAGATGATCCTCTCAACATCCCTGAATCTCGACCTGACGGTTAATCCCGACTATTCCCAGGTTGAGGTGGATAAGCAGCAGACAAATCTCGACAGATATGAGCTCTTCTTCCCTGAAAAGAGGCAGTTTTATCTGGAGAACAGCGACCTTTTCGCAAGCCTGGGTACTAACATGGTTAGGCCTTTCTTTTCAAGGAGGATCGGTCTCGAAAATCCCGTCCTGGCCGGCGCAAGACTGAGCGGAAATCTCGGAGACAGGTGGAGGATAGGGATAATGGACATCCAGACGGGAAAAAATGATGAGGTTCACACAGCCAACTACATGGTTGCTGCCCTCCAGAGACTGGTTTTCAGCAGGTCGAGCATCACAGGATTCCTGATAAACAAGCAGGTGATGAACACCGAAGATGACGAAACCTTTACCGGGAACAAGTATAACAGGGTGGCAGGACTTGAATACAACCTTGCCACACCCGACAACAGGTGGAACGGCAAGATATATTACCATCAGAACTTTGTGGAAAAACTCACTCTGAAGGATGCAGCAATGGCCGCTAATATAACTTATTCAACTCCTTTCCTGACGGCGTCCGTAAATCAGGCCCTTACAGGTTCGGGTTACAATGCCGAGACGGGTTACGTAAGGAGAATGGGTTATTACCAACTGAACGGATCTTTCCAGTACAAGTTCTTTCCTGAAAGCAAAAGCATTATCAGTCATGGGCCTGTCATGAGGTTCGACACCTACCTTGATCCCTATAATTCGTTCTCTCTAACCGACAGGGAAACAAACCTTATGTACAGGATCGACTTTCTGAACAAGAGTTCCTTTTCGGTTGATGCAAAGGAGAATTATATAAGACTCCTTCAACCGTTCGATCCCACCAACACCGGAGGCCTTAAGCTGCTGGCCGGAGAGGATTTCAGCTGGAATGAAATTGGCGCCACCTACGTCTCGGACAACCGAAAGATGTTCAACTTCTCTCTAACCGCCAGGTACGGAGGATACTACAACGGAGACCGGCTAACCCTGAACGGAGAGGTGAATTACCGTGTCCAGCCATATGGCAGCCTGGCTCTTGTAACAACATACAACGATATTGAACTTCCCGGTCCTTACAACAGCGCCAGGCTCCTTCTGATTGGTCCCAGATTCGACTTCACCTTCACCGACTACCTGTTCTTTACCAGTTTTATACAGTATAACAATCAGATCGACAACCTCAACCTAAACCTTCGTTTCCAGTGGAGGTTTGCACCAGTGTCGGACCTTTTCATTGTGTATACTGAAAACTCCTGGGCCGGCGACATACTCAACAACAGCTTTGGCAGTCCATACGCCGGAGACCTGCGGTCCAAAAACCGCGGCCTTGTTATAAAATTGTCTTACTGGTTCAACTAAGAGTCTGATTAATTCACTTGATCAGAAAATCCAGGAGAGGCTTATCTCCGATATAAGCGACCAGATGGTCGTTGCGCATAAGAGGGCCTACCCCCGAAGGTGTACCGGTGAAAATAAGGTCGCCAGTTTTCAGAGTGAAGTACTGGGAAATATATGAAATCAGTTCATCGACTCCAAAGATCATGTCGGAGGTATTTCCGTGCTGTACAATAAGGTCATTTATCTCCAGGCGAAAATCCAGGTTCCTGATGTCGCCGGCTGAGCTCACCGGAATGAAGTCACCTATCGGGGCGGAACCGTCAAATCCCTTTGATATCTCCCACGGGAGCATCGATTTTGAAAGCCTGGTCTGGATATCGCGTGCCGTTATGTCAATTCCTGCCGTAATCTCATCGTAGTATCTCGAAGCAAATTTCGGGGAGATCGATTTTCCAAGTTTCGATATCTTCACCACCACTTCGAGTTCATACTGGATATCATTCGAAAAACCCGGAAGAAAGAAAGGCTTGTTTTTCTTCAGCAGCGAAGAATCGGGTTTCATGAACACCACCGGTTCGGATGGATACGGCCTGCCCATCTCGATGGCATGCCTGCGATAGTTCATCCCGATACAGATAACCTTCATCTTACTGTTGTCCTTTACCGAAAGACCTGAGCTTGATTTCTGTGAGAATCTTCTTTGTATAGAGCGGAAAATCGCCGTTCATCATCCAGGAGTAATATGACGGATCGTCCCTGAAGACAGTCTCCACCGGTTTCCCCTTGTGTTTTCCGAAATTAAACACTTCCACCCCGTTCTCATCATAGATTATGCGTCCTGCAAAATCGACCAGGTTGTTGTAAGCGCTGAAGTCGGCGAGTTTTTCCACATCGTTCTCCAGGTCGCTGTACCTGTCGAGCTGAGACTTAAGAACCTCGTAAGTGGCTTGAGTATCGACTTTAGAGCTGTGAGCGTTTTCAAGCTCCCTGTCGCAATAAAACTTGTAGGCTGCAGTAAGTGTCCTCTGCTCCTTCCTGTGAAAGATGACCTGGACGTCGACATATTTCCTCTTGAGGAAATTGAAGTCAATATTCACTCTAAGAAACTCTTCTGCAAGGACTGGTATATCAAACTTTATTGCATTGAATCCGGCAAGATCAGTTCCTTCAAGGAAGGCAGCAAGATTTTTTGCTATCTCCCTGAATTTCGGAGCGTCAGCAACATCTTCATCTGTTATTCCGTGGATTGAAGTTGACTTTGGAGGGATGGGCATTTCAGGATTTATCCTTGAAATAAGCCATTCCTCACTTCCATTAGGATCTATCTTGAGAACTGAGATTTCGACAATGCGATCGCTTGAAACGTTAATGCCTGTTGTTTCAAGATCGAGAAATGCTATGGGCCTGCGGAGGTTAAGTTTCAATGGTCAGGCGTTTATCATCATTGGCATGAGAAGCATGAGAAGGTCTTCCGACTCATTTTCAGATTCTCCCGGCAGGAACAGGCCGGCCCTGGTGGGATCAGCCAGTTCAATCATGACATCCTGAGATGCCATATTTGAAAGAATTTCAAGGAGGAACACCGATTTGAATCCGATTTCAAGGTCCTCGCCTTCATACTGGCATTTGATCTTTTCGTAAGCTGAAATTGAGAAGTCGATATCCTGAGCCGAAACCGTCATCTGGTTGCCTTTAAGCTGGAGTTTGACGAGATTGCTTGCCTGGTTTGAAAAGACGGATACCCTTCTGAGAGTATTGTAAAATTCGACACGGTCGACCGTGACCTTCCTCGGGTTATTCTTGGGAATCACCGAATTGTAATTGGGATAATTGCCTTCCACGAGCCTGCAGACCACCTTGTAGTCGTTCAGGTTGAAGAATGCATTTTTATCGTCGAATTCAACAGTTACCGGTCCTTCTTCCTTTGGCAGAATATTTCTGAGAAGCGAAGCCGGTTTCTTGGGAAGGATAAAGGATGAATTATCGTCAGCATGAGTGTCGCTGCGCTGATATCGTACCAGCTTATGGGCATCCGAAGCCACAAAGGTAATCTTATCGGTTGAAGCTTCAACAAAGATACCTCCCATCACAGGTCTGAGTTCATCGTCGGCGGTGGCAAAGAGCGTTCTGTTGATTCCTGCCAGCATCACATCAGCATTGATTACGAATGAGAATTTTTTCTCCTTTCTGATGGCCGGGAGTGCAGGGAAATCAATACCGTTCTGACCTACCACATTGAACTTTCCGTTCTCAGATGTGATAACTACGGCAAGTGTATCCAGGCTAATATCGAATGCAAGCGGTTGCACGGAGAATTCTTTGAGAGTGTCGAGCAGTATCCTTGCCGGAAGGGCTATGATACCATCACCCGTGGCATTCTCAAGCTTCATCCTTGTTATCAGGGTCGATTCAAGATCTGATGCCGTAATTTCAAGATCGTTGCCTGAAAGATTAAAAAGAAAATTATCAAGTATCGGCAAGGTATTTTTGGAGCTGATCACCCTGCTTATGGCCTGCAAATGACCTAGTAACTCGGTGCTGGATACAACAAATTTCATATTATATTTGATTTAATTACTTCTGCAAATTCGCAACTATCAATATTACAAAAAAAACATATATCCACAAACAAATTATTGTCCGGGGAGGAAATATGAGCGCTTTTTAATAATGGGATCAATATCCGCATATTTAACAATAAAAAACTCCGTTTCTCCCTGCTTCCGTGCCCACATCCTGTCGGTATCGTCCCTGACAGAATCCTGTTCCGTTATGATGCGTTTCCACAGATTTATCAGGCTCCTCTCCCCTTCCGGACTTAAAACTGTAATCCTGTACAATGGCTGTTCACCCGATATGCCTGCCTTCTCCGCCTCCGTCAGTTCTGTAGCCCATGATTCGAAGGGCACCTGCGTGAAATAGGAAATATACCTCAAAATACGCGAGGTATCCCAGCCTGTTAGTTCCCTGGTGTTTCCGAAAAGTGAGGGAATGCCACCTGCGTATTTGATCATGAATGAAGATGATGTGTCAGAAAGATTCTCGAAGGTCACCGAATGTATCTCCGACGGTTGCAGGCTGAACACGGTATATGGCTGCCAGAACAGTTCGTTTACAGTGAATGCCGATCCGATCTCTGCCTCGCTGCCCGGAACTGAAACGATGAATGGTTTCGATCCGGGTTTCAGCTTCATTACGTTTCCATACTGGTTTGAAGCCGTTTTATAGACAAGGAATGAACTCAGCAATTTGTTCTTTTCGTAGACTTTCACGGCTACAGGCTCGATTCCCATGGCAGTTATTACGGAATTGAACAGCTCATCTGACACGGGCGATTTGATCTGCATTTCGGTAAGTATCCTTTCTATGAAAAGAATACTGCTTCGTCGGGCCGGCCGTTTCCCGTTTACGAGCCACTCATCACCCTCTTCCCTGAGGGCAAGGGTACTGTTCCCCGAGGTGAACTCAATCCTGGTGATCTTCTCAACCGGTCTTGCTGCAAAAGAAGTGTTGCTGCCACCGAATGGTTTCCTTTCCCTCAGAAGAAGGATCATCAGAAAAATAATGACGGCCGCACCAAGGGTATACAGAACTGCCTTACGTTGCATCATAACGACTTTGAATACTTGATTCTTCTCCTCCATCCGAAAAGAAAACCGGCAACGAGAATTAGCAACACCGGTCCTGCTATATTGACGGTTTGCCAGAACAATCTTCTTCTTTTAACTTCCTCGCCGTCGAGCAGTCTTAGCTTCAGCTCTCTTGACCTAAGCTCCATAATGCCGTTGTCGTCAACAAGGTAATTGAGGCAATTAAGTATGAAGTCCCTGTTTCCGAACATCTCAAGAGTGTATCTGTCCTGGCCAAGGGGAAAAGGTGTTTCAACAGTACCGGTTCTTCTTACCTCATTTCTTATTATATCGCCATCGGCCACAACTATCATTTTTGTTGGAACGCTTTCGTCCCTGATCCTGAACTCTTTATCTCCTGCCAGATTGCTCGTAAGCCTGTTCCTGAAAGCCGAAGGGAACACCCCTTCGAGCAGGACTGCAACCGGCAGACCTGGACTGTTGAAGGACCTTTCCTCAGGAACCATCTCGGCTTCCCTGAGGCTTATGAAAAAGGGAGGTGATAATGTCCGGGTGAGTCCTGAGGTTGAAAGCAGGATACTTTTCCTGATGTTTCCATCAAGTCCCACTGTATCTATGTAGTTGGAATATTCTCCCTTGACCCTGTTGATATTTCTGGTGATTGGATGATCAGGATATGGTGTGAGAAGCGGAAAATAAAGCCAGGGAACTGAAACCGGCTGCTGCCTCACCCCGCCGCTCGAAAGTATAAGCCTGATCTGAGCGCACTCAACATCCTGGACTATCTGCGCATTGACCCTTACTCCATACCTGAATATCTGGTCCTCAAGATTCAGAGGCCTGTATATGGCAGCGGTCTCTCCCATCACAAGGCTGTCGGCATCCACATTCACTTCTTCCACCAGCCAAAGCACCTTTCCTCCATTCATGATATACTGATCGAGTACGAACTTGTCGTTCTCATTGAATTCCTTCTGTGGTCCGGCAATCACTATTGCTGAATACTTATCCAGAATGCCGGTGATTCCACCTATCACACCCCTGTCGACAGTAAAGAACCGTGCCATGTGGAATATGATATCTGCAACTCCAGTCTCGGGAATTTCATCATGTCCTTCAATAAAAGCCACCTTGTATATGGTATCGGAACTGAGTGTGGCTATAGGCTGTATCAGCTCGTATTCAAGCCCTTCTGCAGAATGAAGAAGATTTTCCTCAGCAGTCATGGTTGGATTGTTCTTAAGAAAATTGACAGGCACCTCGATGCCGTTGTAATTGACGATCATCCCCGGAAAAATGATTTTCTGACTTGACCCTCCCTCAGGGTCACTGTCCTGAATATTCACCGGATTAAGTCCCTTTTCCAGCAGTGACTGGTAAAGCACATCCCTCTTCTCCGGGTCGTTGTTTTCCGAGGGATTAATGAAATCATAATCAACTTTCCTGCCGGAGAATATTCTGAACTCATCCAGCATTTCACTCACCGACCTTTTCAACCTTTTAAAGGGGATAGGCATTTCACCGTCGAGGTAGACCTGGATAAAAATGTCATTTTTTATACCTGACAGAACTTCCTTTGTTGGTTCGGAGAGGGTGTAGCGCCTGTCCTCCGTCAGATCGGCCCGGAGTCTCAGAAATGAAACTGCCACAGCTGCAATTACAACTACAGCGACGGTAATCCCGAAACGGAACCAGTTGTTTTTCTCATGGTTCCTCGACAGAAGGACTATCCGTGTTGCCTCATTAAACAGTATAACTACCGCGACGAAATAAACAATATCACTGAGATCTATCACTCCCCTGCTTATCGACTTGTAATGTTCATTGATCCCGAGTCCGATGACGAACTCATCGATCTTCCTCAGACCCGGAAGATAGGCGAACGCGTCGAAGCCCATGAAAAGGAAGAGTGAGATCAGCACTGCAACAATAAAAGCGACAACCTGATTATCGGTGAGCGATGATGCAAAAAGGCCTGCCGATGCATAAACTGCAGCCAGAAAGAACAATCCGATTAATGCTCCGACTGTGCCTCCCTTATCGAGGTTTCCGGGTGTTTCTCCCAAAAGGTGGACTGAAATATAATAAATCACTCCCGGCAACAGGGCTAGCAAAACCAGTGCAATTGCAGCAAGGTACTTACCATAGACAATCCCGCGCTCGGTCACCGGTTTTGAATATAGCAGTTCCATTGTTCCCAGCCTCTTCTCCTCTGCAATCATCTTCATCGTGACTGCAGGGACAAGGAATAAAAAGATCCAGGGTGATAACAGGAACAGAGTATCGAGACCCGCATAGCCGCTGTCGAGAATATTCCATTCTCCGGGCAGCACCCACATAAACAGCGAATTGATCAGCAGGAAGACGATTATGACTATGTATCCTGTAAGACTGCTGAAAAATCCGGTTGTTTCCTTTTTGAATATTGCGAACATCTTATTCTTTTTGACCTGTTTATACTCCTATCCGATGATGATCATTAATAAACTCTGCCATTTCCATTAATACCAGGAAAACCATAATCCCGATATAAAGGATGTGTTTTCGGTTTTAACGGTGCAAAAATAATCAATGAACTCCACCATTCCGTCTCCTAATCATTTTTTAAGGGCTTTACGTTTTTCACATCCGTTATTATAACATCTGAATAATAGAATTTTATTATTTCATCCGACTTAAATCCCCTGGCGGCCATAACCATGGCTCCCTCCTGACACAGTCCCACGCCGTGGCCGTATCCTCTTCCCCTGAGAACGATTGAGCTGCCTTCGTGCGACACCGAAAAGAACGATGATTTAAGTTTAAGGTCATTCCTGATCTTATTGAACGGAATGGAGAAAGTTCCGATCCCGTACTCGTTATGTCTTGTGTTCTGCTTAAAATTGTATGAGTATTTCGTATTTTCGGGAGGAGCGTATCCTGAACGTTTCAAATAAGATTCCCATTCAGCGAGGGGGATAGATTTTTTCCAGTGAGCATTGGGTGATTTTATGCAATACGGATCAGTAACTTTTTTAAGGTAGGCATGACCTGCGAGCCATACAAAATCGGAGGTCGAGGTTTCTCCACCGCAATTGGAGTGAAATGCTGAGACTATGAGTGTGCTGTCGGCTGCAAGGATAACCTGGTCTCTTGTTTCGGATGCGGCCCTTAGTACCAGCGAATCAGAAGTTATCCCATGGAAAGCCTGGCAGTGAGTGTTGTCGCACAGGTTATAGCCGTCTATCATGTGCCGGTCTGAATGCCTGTAAAGATAAGTCCGGGCAAGAAGAGCCTGGGATTTAAGGTATTCTATCCTGCGGCCTGGACCGCCCTCTGTTCTTACTACACCGGCAATATATTCCTCCACGTCGCAGGTGTTTGTGAAAACCATCACCCCAAGGTCAGAGATACATTTAAGGCTTCCGCTGTAATATCGCCGCTCCCCCGGGCTGTCATTGATCCTGAGAGAAAAATGGTCATTTCCGGTAAGTCCCCTTACGGTCAGAGAATCCACTGTAAAGCTCACTGAGTTTCTGAGCTTTACGGCCACCCTGCCTCCGTACAACGCAAAAATTACAGGATCGCCCGATTCGATTGGGACGGGAGAGCCGTCGTATGTATCCAGCTCAAATTTACCATTGATCACTGAAAGAGATGCAGAGGAAGGTTTCCTGTCAGCAAAAACCCTCACCTTAACCTGTGCCGGAGCCATTACAGGTAAAAGGAAAACAAGCAATAGTATATTCAGAAAAATCCTTGTCATTTAATACTCACAACTTTGATAATCAGGCCATCTGACATATCACAATGGATTTGGCTGCCTTAAAGCCTCCACCATGTCGGATGCCACCCGTTCCGAGGCACCTTCAGGTCCCAGTTTTTCCTTCACCAAAGCATAATCGCGCAGTACCTTTCCTCTTTTTGATCCACCGGGCAGCACAGCCTCCAGTTCCTTTACCAGGTTTTTTTCGTTCAGGGAATACTGGACCAGTTCCTTAACGGCTTCATAACCGGCAATCAGGTTTACAAGTGAAATGAATCTGACTTTTATCACCGCCCAGGCGATCACCATTGAGATAAAGTCGCCCTTGTAACATACAACCTCTGGTACCCCCAAAAGGGCAGCCTCGAGGGTTGCGGTTCCCGATTTCACAAGCGCAGCTTTCGATACATGAAGTATCTCGTACGTCCTGTCCGTGATAAGTCTCACCGGATAATCCTTTAAGATTCCCGTGTAGAGTTTGTCCGGGAGATTCTTCACCCCTGCCAGGACAAACTGATAGCCGGGAAAATGTAAAACGGCTTTAAGCATCTCAGGAAGTATTTGCTTTACCTCACTCCTTCTGCTGCCGGCAAGCATGGCGATAACAGGTTTATTATCCAGCCCAAGCGATCTGCGTACCTCATCCTCCGGAGGAAGTGCCCTCAATCTCTTTTCCGTTTCATCCAGAAGCGGATTACCTCGATAAACGGCTTCAACGCCATGCCTTAGGTAAAATTCAACCTCAAAGGGAAAAATGATGTACATCCTGTCGACATATTCCTTCACTTTTCTTACTCTTCCCTCATTCCATGCCCACAGTTTCGGTGAAATATAATAAAAAACCCTAAATCCGGATTTCCTGGCAAATTCCGCTATTCGCAGGTTAAAGCCCGGGTAATCGATCAGAATCACAACATCGGGACGGAATGAATTGATCTGCTTTTTGCAAAGGGTGAACAGCCTGCCAATGGAACCAAGGTTTTTTACAACCTCGACGAAGCCCATGAACGCTGTCTGGCGGTAGTGCACAAGAAGTTCTGCTCCCTCCGACTGCATGAGATCACCGCCCCAGCATCGGATATCCGCTTCCATGTCGAATCGGATCAGTTCCCTGACAAGGTTCGACCCGTGAAGATCGCCTGACTGTTCTCCGGCTATTATGAAATACTTCATAACAGAAACTTTACTGCAAAGACAAGCACTGCCCAGAATATTGTGATTGCAAGCACTCCCCTGGTGGCCCTGAGCATATCGAGCCGGTTAAAGAGCAGGAAAAGGAATATATTGGGAAACACGCAAAGGGAAATTATGTGAGTCAGGATATCTGCCTCAGCTATTCTTCTGAAATATTCCACCGGAGTCCTGTTGCTATCTGAGAAGAGCCAGATTCCTGCGGATATCATCAACGGGATAATAAAACCGGCAAGGATTCCGATATATTGCCTGTCATATTTCCCGGTGAATGTCATAAACTGAATCGTTCCTTCAACGTGTCAATATATGCATGTGCAGTCATGTCGACCGAAACCGGAACGATTGAGACATAATTATTTGCGAGTGCCCATTCGTCTGTATCCGTTGACTCGGGTTCCTGGTTCTGAAACATCCCGGTGAGCCAGTAATAGGTCCTTCCCATAGGATCTTTCCTCTTTTCGAATTCCTCTTTCCAGTTGCCTTTTGACTGGCGGCAGATCTTTATTCCTTTTATTTCATTTTCGGGAACAGAAGGTATGTTGACATTAAGGCAGATACCATTGGGAAGCGTCATTTCGGTAAGTTTCAGCATCACGATCCTGATGAATTTCCTGCATATCGAGAAGTCGGCTGTCCGTGAGAAGTCGCTCATTGAAAAACCCACCGAGTCGATACCATACAAACATCCCTCGATAGCTGCTGCCATGGTACCTGAATAAAGGACGCTTACCGATGCATTTGCACCATGGTTGATTCCGGATACGACCCAGTCGGGCTTCCTTTCAAGCAGCTGGTTTACGGCAAGCTTGATACTGTCGGTAGGTGTTCCGTTGCAGGTATAGACCTTACGGCGATCAGTCTCTTCGAGAAGTTTGACCCTTAACGGAGTCTTCACCGTGAGTGCCATCGACATTCCCGACATACTTTCCTGGGTTGAGACCAGCACCACCTTTCCGAATTCTTCCATTACTTCAATGAGAGTCCTGAGTCCTGTTGCATACAACCCGTCGTCATTTGTTATAAGTATCAGTCTGTCGTTCTGTTCGAGAATCATCTTATCAAGTTTTAATGTGCAAAGATAGATAATTACCCTTAAGCTTAGAGAAATTGTTTACTTTTGCAATCTTGATAATTTTTTTGTTTTGAACAGCCGGTCAGGATGAAAGTAACCCACAAACCGGATAAACTTTTAAACAAATCACGACCGGGCAGACGGGCTTTTTTGAGGCAATTATATAAAAACAATTCTCAGAGAATATTATTATTTTAACAGATGAAAATTTCATATAACTGGCTGAAAGAATACCTTGGGATTGACATCGATCCCCACGAATTATCTGAAATCCTTACCGGTATTGGTCTCGAGATTGAAGGAGTGGAGGAGTGGGAATCAGTCAGGGGCGGACTGAAGGGTGTAGTGATAGGTGAAGTTGTAACCTGTATGAAACATCCTGATGCCGACAAGCTTTCAGTTACCACTGTTGACATTGGCCAGCCTGAACATCTTCATATTGTATGCGGGGCACCCAATGTTGCTGCAGGACAGAAAGTTCCTGTTGCCGTTGCCGGGACAACACTATACCGGGGTGAGGAATCTATCATGCTCAAAAAGACAAAGATCAGAGGTGAAGTGTCAGAGGGTATGATATGCGCCGAAGATGAACTGGGACTGGGCGACAACCACGAAGGCATAATGGTTCTCGACAGCAATGCTGTACCGGGTACACCGGCAAGTGAGTATTTCAGGGTGGTGCGTGACACTATATTTGAGATCGGCCTGACTCCCAACAGGATAGACAGCGGATCGCACTTTGGCGTTGCACGCGACCTGGCGGCATACCTGAGCCTGAACAGCGGCCGCGACCATGCTGCCATCAGGCCTTCCGTCGACAGCTTCAGTCCCGACAGCAATACCTCAGGCTTTGAAGTAATCGTGGAAAACCTAACCGCCTGCCCGCGATACACCGGAATCACAATAGACGATGTCACAATCGGGGAATCACCCGAATGGCTGAAGACAAGACTCAGGTCAATAGGCCTCAACCCCATAAACAATGTTGTAGATATAACTAATTTTGTTCAGCACGAGATCGGTCAGCCCCTGCATGCTTTCGACGCTGATAAGGTAACAGGAAAAAAAGTCATTATTAAAAACCTTCCTGACAAAACCAGGTTCATAACCCTCGACGGAATTGAAAGAAGTCTTTCTTCGCGCGACCTGATGATCTGCAATGAAGAAGAGGGAATGTGTATAGCAGGAGTATTCGGGGGAATCAAATCGGGAGTCACTTCGGCCACAAGGAACATTTTCCTGGAGAGCGCTCATTTCAATGCGGTTTCTATAAGAAAAACCTCCAAAAGGCATTCCCTTCAGACCGATGCCTCGTTCAGATTTGAAAGGGGAACCGATCCCAACATAACTGCCTGGGCCCTGAAACGGGCTGCCATCCTGATGAAGGAGCTCGCCGGGGGTAAGATAAGCTCCGGTATTATAGACGTTTACCCTGAGAAAATCAGGAATGCAACTACCGAAGTAAGTTTCACGAACATCGACCGTCTCATCGGGAAAAAGATAGGCAGGGAGACAATAATCCGGATCCTCGGACTGCTTGACTTTAAAATTCTCAGGGAAGATAATGATACTATGCTTCTTGAGGTCCCTGCATACAGGGTTGATGTAAAACTTGAGGCTGACGTGATCGAAGAGATCCTGAGGATTTACGGATACAACAATGTTGAGATAAATAATCATGTAAACTCCACCCTGACTTACATTGAGAAACCCGACCTTGAAAAGGCTGTTAATACCGTTTCAGACCTCCTGTCGGCCAATGGCTTTGCCGAGATAATGTGCAACTCTCTCAACCCGGCGGCGTGGTATGAAGGCAACAATGATTTTGATACAAATCAGCTTGTTACCCTTGCAAATCCACTGAGTTCCGATCTGAATGCAATGAGACAATCGCTTTTGTATGGCGGACTGAGCTCGGTTATCTGGAACATCAACCGCCAGTGCTACGATCTAAAGCTTTATGAATTCGGAAACTGCTATTTCAAAACCGGTCATGGCTCGCCTGTCCCTTCTGTTGATGACTACACTGAAAGAAAATCGCTGGACATATTCATTACCGGAAAAACAGGTAAGGAAAGCTGGAATCACAAGACCAGTCCTACAGATTTCTTCCACATAAAATCCGCCACCGAGATGATCTTTTCACGGCTCGGGATTGACACTGTGCTGTTCGCGAACGGAGAGAGTCAGAAGAAATATTTTGCCGAATCGATAACCTATGTTCTCAACAACAAGGTACTGGCTGAGACGGGAAAACTGTCAAAGAGCATGCTTACAAGGTTCGATATCGGTCAGGATGTGTTCTACAGCCATATTGAATGGGATCAGGTAACCATGCTGATCGGCGGAAAAGCCATCACATACACTGAACTGCCTAAATATCCTGCCGTGAGGCGCGACATGGCGATGCTTCTTGACAGGGGGACCAGGTTCGGCCGGATAAGGGATATTGCCTTCCTTACCGAAAAGAATGTACTGCGCGATGTCAGTCTGTTCGACGTTTATGAAAGCGACAACCTTGGAGCAAACAAGAAATCATATGCCGTCAGCTTCATTCTCAGGGATGATCTGAGGACTTTGACTGACAAGAATATCGACAAGGTGATGAACAACCTCCGACTTGCCTTTGAGAATGAGCTTGGTGCAAAGATAAGATAAAAGACCTGAAGCTTCCCGAACCTTAAAACCACGGGTTTAATCTGAATTCATAATCCTGAAATGGGAAGAATACTCAAGACAGCCGGCAATTACCTATCTCTCGTCAAGTTCATGCATACGGTTTTTGCTATGCCGTTCGCACTGATAGGCTTCACTCTGGCAGTCACCACCACGGCTAATGAATTCAGCTTCCGGCTTCTTCTGCTTATTGTACTGTGCATGGTCTTTGCGAGAAATGCCGCTATGGGCTTTAACAGACTCGTTGACTGGAAGTTCGACTCACTGAACCCCAGGACAGATCAGAGGGAGATCCCTTCTGGCAAGATCGGGGTAAAATCTGCAGGTATCTTTGTCGCAGTAAATGCTATACTTTTTATTGTATCAGCCGGGCTGATCAACAGGCTTACCCTCTTTCTTTCACCAGTTGCCATCGCAGTGATCCTGGGCTACAGCCTTACCAAACGATTCACATTTCTGTGCCACTTCATCCTTGGCCTTGGTCTAAGCCTGGCTCCTATAGGTGCATATATTTCCGTGACTGGTTCGTTCCACTACCTCCCGATTATCTATTCCCTTATCGTCCTGACCTGGGTAAGCGGATTTGACATAATTTATGCACTTCAGGATTCGGAATTCGACAGGGAACATAAGCTTCATTCAATACCTTCAATAACAGGGAGGAAAAAAGCCCTTACAATTTCAGGTATTGTGCATTTTTTAACCTTCCTCCTTGTCGTTGCCGGCGGTTTAGCAGGCAATGGGAACATCCTTTACCTGATTGGAGCGATTATTTTCACAGTATTGCTTTTATGGCAGCATATGCTGGTTAAGCCCAACGACCTGAGCAGGGTGACTCTGGCATTTCAGACCACAAACGGTATTGCAAGCGTGGTATATGCACTTTTCGTGATACTCGACCTAGTAATTTTCGCCTGATTTGGGATAGCCTGTCAGTTTTTTTTGTTTATTGCCGCTAGAAATACCCTGACCTGATGTCCGATATAATTGTTAAAGAAGTCCAGTCCCGCAGGGAGCTCCGGGAATTCATCCATCTTCCGGCAAAGGTTCACAAGGGGGAACCCGGGTGGCTGCCTCCGCTATATTCAGACGAATGGCATCTGTTCGACAAGAAAAAGAACAGGTCGTATAACTATGCCGATGCTGCCTTCTTTCTTGCCTGGAAGGACAGGAAACCGGTTGGAAGGATAATGACTCTCATAAACAACAGGTATAACGAAATAAAAAACGAAAAGCATGGCAGGTTCAGCTTTATGGAGTGCTATAACGACCGGGAGGTATTCCATACTCTGATTTCAAAGGCTGAAGAGTGGGTCATAAACAGGGGAATGGTGAAAATTGTTGGGCCAATGGGATTCTCGGATAAGGATCCCCAGGGATTCCAGATCGAAGGATTCGAGTATCCCTACCTATTTACCGCACCTACCAACTCGCCGTACATGCCTGCCCTTCTTGAAGAAGAAGGATATACCAAGGAGATTGATCTGGTGAATTACAATCTTCCGATCCCTGAATCTTATCCTCCTGTTTATTTAAAAGCCCTGGATAGATACTCACGTAACGAAGAGATATCTATTATCGAGTTTAAATCGAAGAAAGAGATAAAACCGGTAATCATACCTGTTCTGGAACTGATGAACAAGACCTTCAGAGATATTTACGGTTATGTTCCGCTTAATGATCCGGAGAAGGAGGAATTTGCCGGAAGATATCTGCCGATCCTGGATCCTGAATTCGTTAAAATTGCTAAGTCGAAAAACGAATTTGTTGGTTTCATTGTGGCACTTCCTGACATGACTGCCGGAATAATCGATGCCAAAGGGAGACTCTTTCCTTTTGGAATTTTCAAGATCCTGAAAGGTATGAAAGAGTCGACCAAACTAATGATGATGCTTGGAGGAGTAAGAGAAGAATACAGGGGAAAGGGAATTGATGTAATGCTGGGAGTGAAACTCCTTGAATCGGCCAGAAAGCGTCATAAAACAATCCTCGACAGTCACCTTATAATGGAACAGAATACCAGGATGAGAGCTGAATGCGACCGGATGAACGGTAAGATAGTAAAGCGCTTCAGGATTTTCCAGAAGAGTCTTATTGAAATATAAGTAAACAATCGGCAAAAATCGCAGACTTCTTTACTTCATCCATGAATTCTCAGGTTTCAGAACCTGAATATGAATGACAGCCCGAGCAATTCCTTGAACTGGACCCTTGCTGTCTTTCTTTGCTTGCCGTCCTCCCCCATCACCGGGTTTTTATCCTTGTCAAAGAGAAGTGTCTTGGTATCATCATCGAAGATCAGATGGGTATTGAGCCTTACATCGGTGAACCAGTTAAGATTGGCCTGAATGATCATCTCCCAGTCAACATCAATATTGAGGGGATTATTCACGTAATTTGTAAAGAGCTGCAGCCTGTTGGTTACAACCATGTTTTTCATCGGGCGCATCTCATTCATTATCATAAAACTGGCTCCTGGTTCATGTTTTGATCTCCTGTCTGTCGGAATACCGTATTTAGTCTGCTCAATACTGGCGGTGTCGGGCACAAATGTACCCTTGTACGAAAGCGGCGACAGGTTTATTGATGTCTTCTTGTTGGGCTTGTAATCAAGCCCGAAACCAATTGTCAGGATGGCAGGGTTCAGTAATTTGGAGACAGGAATCGTATCGGGGTAATTGTAGCCTTTGGAAACCTGAGTTTTAAAAAGCATTATTGCGCTGAAATCGAATTTACCAAAAGCCTTGTGATTGAGTTTTGAATTTGTCTCGAGCAGGTCGAGATTCTTTCTTATGTCCTCGCTTCCCGATTTTATCAACCCATATTTCATTCTTGCAAAGTTTGCCGATGACAGAAGTTTGCTCTTGTTGTTGTAATCGGCGAACCATGTCAGGTCGAGTGCAGTGGAGATATTGTTTTCTCCGCCCTTTACCCAGTTGGATACCATGCCCTGGTTAAGCGAGAAGGATGCTTCCGTCCGGTACCTCCAGTACTGCGATTTGGTAAGTATCCTGTTTATATCGATAAGGGTTGTGTTGTCCCTGGGTTCAACGTCGATCCTTGCTTCGGAAACATTCCCCTGCCGCATGGGCCTCCTTATGGAGACCCCATGTTCGAGGTAAAGCCCGATTGTGTTTCTCGTGGGATTGCCTATCCAGACTGACACCGAATCAGCCAGATCATTCTTCAGCCAGAACCTTATCATACGGTCCGATCCTGAGTTCAGCCAGAGAGGATACTCCCCAACTCCCGGTCCGGTAAATTTGATAATACTTGAATCGCGGGCTTCCAGGTAATCGAGAAGAACATTGACGGCTGCCCTGATTGAATCATTCCTGAATTTATATCCTGATAAAGCAAGTGAATCTGCAATAACCGGAATCTGCAATGAATCAATTCTCCGGATTGTATCAACCGGCAGTGGGTAAGTTATTATTCTAACAGACGGGAGGGTGTCGCCTGCTATCCTGAGCGAATCGAAGGGATATTCCGTCAGATAATGCTTTGTGGAATCAAAGGGAGGGGTGGATGAGGCAAGCAGCAAAGTTCCTATGGCACCATAAAGGGGATCAACTGCCTGACGTCCGGGCCGGAATCTGAATTTTTTCTGAAGCAGTCTCACGGCCTCATCCTGCGAAAGTACAATATCCGGAGGGGCCACCATGTCGCGGCGAAAAACAGGAGAAGCCTGCATAGTATCTGCTACTGCCACGGCAGAATCCACCGCTGCTGTTACTTCCTGGGAGATTCCGGAAGGCAGATAAAAAAAAATAAATACTATCAAAGGGAGGAGAGATCTTCCTTTCATAAGCCACGGTTTTGATACAAGATTTACCTGTTCAAGGTATAAATCATAACGTCAGATAAGACGTTTAATTGGTGCAAAGATAACAAAATCAATCCGAAAGAAGCCGAAATTTAACGCTTAATCACAGTTAAAACACTGATTATATTGCTATTATAAATCGTTTCTTATTATTTTTTTAACATTTTTTATAAAAACAACGGGAATTCGTACCTTTCAGCACTAACCTGAACGTATATGATCAAATCCATGACCGGTTACGGGAAATCCATAGCCGAAACACCCCGGAAGAAGATTACTGTTGAAATCAGATCACTGAATTCCAAGCAACTGGACCTGAACACAAAAGTGCCCTGGCTTTATAAAGAAAAGGAGCTGGAGATCAGGAATATAATAAGTCAGCTTTTGGACAGGGGCAAAATCGATTTCTCCATTTATTTCGACATTCTTGAAGATGAAGGGATACCAATAATCAACAAGACGATAATTAAAAGCTATTTCAGGCAGCTAAGGGAACTGGCCTCCGAAATTGAAATAAACATCGACGATCAGATAATGCCCATAATCATGAGGCTCCCCGATTCTCTCAAAACCGAAAAACTTGAATTGCCCGAAGACGAATGGAAAATGGTTAAGGAACGTATAACCGAATCAGTTAACATTCTCGATCTTTACCGGGCCGAAGAAGGAAAATCGATAGAAACGGACCTGAGAAAGAGGATTGCAGGGATCCTTGAATCGCTTGCGGCGGTTGAAGAATTTGAGCCAGGCAGGATTACAAAGGTAAGGGAAAAGCTCTGGGCAATTCTCAGAGAAAACAACGGAACAGAAAACATGGACAAAAACCGCTTTGAGCAGGAGCTGATTTTCTACCTGGAAAAATTTGACATAAACGAGGAGAAGGTAAGACTGAAAAAGCATTGCGAGTATTTCCTGGAAACAATAGACACCCGTTCACCGAACGGGAAAGTACTGAGTTTCATTGCCCAGGAGATAGGAAGAGAAATAAACACCCTGGGATCGAAAGCCAACGATGCTTCGATCCAGAAGCTAGTGGTAAGGATGAAGGATGAGCTTGAAAAGATCAAGGAACAGGCAAACAATATACTTTAGGTTTAGGGATGTTATGTAGAGAATCCATCGTTTGCCAATTTGATCAGCCCCCGGGACTTTACCCCCAACCCCACAGGGGTGGGCTTTAAAGAATCGACATTGAATATTTTGTAATATTTTTGAAAAATAAACCCGCCAGTGATTGCGGATTTCAAGTCCCCCCTGGGGCCTGTCTGCCGGAGCTGCAGCGCAGGCAGGGATTTAGGGGTTTAACAAACAGGATGAAAATTTTAAATAATATAAATACTCGACC
This sequence comes from uncultured Bacteroidales bacterium, assembly GCA_963840965.1. Classification (GTDB taxonomy): domain Bacteria; phylum Bacteroidota; class Bacteroidia; order Bacteroidales; family VadinHA17; genus LD21. The sequence continues at coordinate 851,767 of CAWJAW010000006.1, forward strand.
TTAATATCAGATGAAAGGTAAACTGGTTATAATATCAGCCCCTTCCGGAGCCGGAAAGACAACAATAGTGAATCATCTTCTGGAACAGGGACTGGACCTGGAGTTTTCGATTTCTGCAACCACCAGGCCACCCAGGGGAAATGAAAAAAACGGAAGGGAATACTTGTTCATCTCTGCGGACGAATTCGAGGGAAGAGTAAATAATGATGAATTTGCCGAATGGGAAGAGGTCTACAAAGGTTTCCGTTACGGAACGCTTAAGAGTGAGATCGAAAGGATCAGGAACAAAGGAATGAATGTTATATTTGATGTAGACGTACAGGGAGGCATTAATCTGAAAAACCTTTACGGCACTGAAGCAATATCAATCTTCATAATGCCACCGTCGGTTCCGGAACTGGAAAAGAGGCTTCTTGGAAGGGCAACCGACGACAGTGAAAGGATAAAAATCAGGATTGAAAAGGCAAAGGAGGAAATAAAACTGTCGGACAGGTTCGACAATATAGTAGTCAACGCCAATCTTGCCCAGGCAAAAAAGGAGGTTTACCTTATGGTGAAGAGTTTCCTTGACCATTAGCTAAAGCAGCCTCATTAACCGCTGGTCAGAAGCTCTATCGTAAATATTCTGCAAATAATTATCCTATGTCAAAAATAGGCTTGTTTTTCGGTTCTTTCAATCCGGTTCACATCGGGCACTTTGCCATTGCAGGATATATGAAGGAATTCACCGACCTCGACGAACTTTGGTTTGTGGTTAGCCCGCAGAATCCTCTCAAGAAGAAATCAACTCTGCTCTCCGACCGCGACAGACTCTATCTTGTCGATCTTGCCATTGGTGGAAATCCTGACATGAAGTCGTCCGACATTGAGTTTAACCGCTCTTCACCCTCTTATACAATCGATACCATGGCCCTCCTTACCGAGAGGTATCCGCATCACAGATTTGTACTTGTAATGGGCGAGGACAACTTATATACCCTTCATAAATGGAAAAATGCAGAAGAGATTGTGAAGAGATTTCCTATTTACATTTATCCCCGGCCTGGTACGGTAAAGAAAGAAAATGAACAACTTGAGGAAGTTCTCGGGAAGGCAAGGGTTCTTTGGGTTAATGCCCCGCTGATGGATATTTCAGGTACATTTATCAGAAATGGGATCAAAAAAGGGAAAAACATGTCGTACTATCTGAATCCGGCCGTTTGGAAATACATCACGGAGATGCATTTCTACGAATAATGATATAGTTATACCTTTTGTACTTCCCGTATAATCTCTCCTCCCCTCTTAAGGGATATCTCATTCTCCGGGATCATCTTATGGTATCTCTCAGGAAGCGATTTCTTCAGTCCTGAGATCACCTTATCCATTGTTAGTACCGGCTTGATCTTCAGAAACCCACCGAGTACAATCATATTGAATGTTTTAGGGCTTTGCAGTCTGGCAGCCTCTTCAGCGGCATCAACCCGGTAAATTGAAATATCCGTCCTTTCCGGATGTCTGGTGATACCGTTGGCATCATATATAAGCACACCGCCCGGCTTGACTGACTGCTCGAATTTATCCATAGACTGCTGGTTAAGGATTATTGCCGTGTCGAAATGCCTGATAATGGGAGAACTTATCCGTTCGCTGCTGAGTATCACTATTACGTTAGCGGTTCCTCCCCTCATTTCGGGACCGTAGGAAGGCATCCAGCTTACCTCCATATCCTGCATCATACCTGAATAAGCCATTATCTTGCCCATTGAAAGGACTCCCTGTCCTCCGAATCCGGCTATTAAAATCTCTTCTGTCATTTTACTCGTTTTTAGGTTGTTGGCCTTGCTGTTCTTCCGGCACTTTTAGGTCGCCCAGCGGATAATATGGAAACATGTTCTCTTCCATCCACTTGTTTGCCTGAACTGGAGTCATCTTCCAGCCCGAAGGACAGTTGGAAACGATCTCAATAAAGCAGGTGCCCCTGTTCAGCTTCTGGTACTGAAATGCCTTCCGGATAGCTTTTTTAGTCTTTCTGACGTTTGCCGGGGAGTGAACGCTTTGCCGGGTTACATAATAAGTACCAGGCAGCGTTGCGACTATATCGGTCATTTTCAACGGATTTCCCATTGACCTTACATCCCTGCCGAAAGGTGATGTCGACGATTTCATTCCGGGAAGCGTGGTAGGAGCCATTTGGCCGCCGGTCATCCCGTATATCCCGTTGTTTATAAAAATAATGAGTATGTTTTCACCCCGGTTGCAACTGTGTATGGTTTCTGCGGTTCCGATTGCTGCAAGGTCGCCGTCGCCCTGGTAAGTAAATACATATTTATCGGGAAGGAGTCGCTTTATTGCTGTTGCCAGTGCCGGAGCCCTTCCATGGGCAGCTTCCTGCCAGTCGATATCGATATAGTTGTATAGGAACACGGAGCATCCCACGGGGGATATCCCGATAATATCATGCTGTATTCCTTCTTCCTCAATGACCTCAGCAAGCATCCTGTGAGCCGTACTATGGCCGCAACCCGGGCAATAGTGCATTATATCATCAGTAAGCAGGGATGATTTCCTGTAAGCCAGATTTTCGGGCTTTATGTATTCCTTAATTCCTGTAACTTCTTTCATATATCAGCCTCCTGTTATCCTTTCTTTAAGGTTTTCAACAACTTCATCGGGTGTAGGTATCATCCCTCCCATCCTGCCGTAATGGTGAACCGGAACCTTCCCGTTAACTGCCAGCATCACATCCTCAACCATTTGTCCGGCGCTCATCTCCACTGCCATCGCCATTTTTACCTGTTCTGCCAGTTCCCTGATCCGTTTCGAGGGGAAAGGAAAAAGGGTTACCGGCCTTAACAATCCTGCCTTAATACCCTGTTCACGGGCCAGGTGAACTGCTTTCTGACACACCCTGGCACTTGTCCCGTAAGCCACCAGCAGATATTCTGCATCCTCGCACTGATACTCTTCAAAGCGGACCTCTTTTTCCCTGATCTCGTTGTATTTCGCCACCAGTTTCTGATTAAAGATCTCCTGCCTTAAAGGATCCAGTTCCAGTGATGTAATAACATTTCTTTTCCTGGTAGCAGGTTTACCCGTTGTAGCCCATTCGGGAACTTCCTTCGACCTCTCTTTGGGAGGGTTAAGCCATACTTTTTCCATCATCTGACCAATAGCCCCGTCGGAAAGTATCATTACCGGATTCCTGTATTTGAAGGCAAGGTCAAATCCAAGCCCGACGAAATCGGCCATTTCCTGAACTGAAGCCGGAGCAAGGACAATGAGATGGTAATCTCCATGCCCGCCTCCCTTGACTGCCTGAAAGTAATCCGACTGCGCCGGCTGGATGGTTCCAAGGCCAGGACCTCCCCTGACAACATTTACAATAAGGCAGGGCAGCTCAGCGCCTGCTATATAGGTTATTCCCTCCTGCTTAAGGCTGATACCCGGCGACGATGAAGTGGTCATAACTTTCTTGCCGCACCCTGCTCCACCGTAAACCATATTTATGGCAGCCACCTCACTTTCAGCCTGAAGAACCACCATTCCAGTGGTCTCATAGGGATTGGCCTCCATCAGATATTCAATTATCTCGCTCTGCGGCGTTATTGGATATCCGAAATATCCGTCAGCCCCGGCTCTGATTGCGGCTTCGGCAACAGCCTCATTTCCCTTCATCAATCTAAGTTCTCTTTCCATGGCCGCTATACTTTTGTTTTATAAACTGTTATCACGCCGTCAGGACATACGATGGCGCAGTTGGCGCATCCTATACACAACTCGGGGTGTGCCGGATAAGCGTAATTGTAGCCTTTGCCATTGACCTCCCTCGCCATGTCAATTGTGCCGGTGGGACACGAAACCAAACAAACTCCGCATCCCTTACACCTCTCCACATCGACTACGATGCTTCCTTTGATTTTTGCCATATTGTGACTTCTAATTATTTACCGGATATTTTTTGCTGAAACATTTCAGTCGGTATTCCAGATCACCGAATAGTGAACGGGGAACCTGCGAAACGCAAGCCCTGAGGCCATTTCTTTCGCTTCCCGTTGTATTGAGAGTAATGGCACTTACTCCAAACGGAATAAGCGCATCTATCAGTTCAGAAGCAGTCATCCCCGGATAGGAAATGGTAAAGTAGAATCCGTCGGCTATAGGCTCATTAATATCCTTGTCATAGGTTATCATGAAGCCGTTTCCAGTGAAGATCTCCTTCATGATTCTTGCCTTCTCTCCATACTCAATTATGTCATCCCTGAATTTATATCTACCGTCGTTTGCCGCTTTCAGCAGGGCAGCAAAGCCATACTGAACCGAATGTGTCACTCCGGCCGAGATCCCGTAAAGCGCTCCAAAAATAGCTGAATGGCCGAATTTTTCAGATGAGTAGTACCTTAAAAGATCGGGGTATGAACGATTAAAAAGATGGTCCGAAATTGCCATTATGGCAATTCTCTGTCCAGCATAGCTAAAGATCTTGGAGCTGGAAATAAGCAGTACATAATCATCGGTATATCGCGCCACCGTCGGCTGAAAAGGTGGTTCCCCCGGATTAAGATAATCTTTTCTAAAGTCCATCCCGAAATATGCAAGATCCTCTATTACTATAACATCATATTTCGTACATAGTTCGCCAATTATAGAAAGTTCCTCCTCATTAAGGCATATCCATGTCGGATTGTTGGGATTTGAATAGATTAACGACGACACCTTGCCTGTTTCAAGGATCGACTCAAGTTTCGCCTTCAGTTTATGTCCGCGGTAATTATATATATCGAATGAAAAATAATCGTGCCCAAGCATCTTCACCTGCTGTTTCTGGACCGGGAATCCCGGATCGATGAAAAGAGAGCCCTCTTTGTTTCTGTCGTTCCTGTTGGCTACAAGGAAACAGATCATCGATCCCATCATTGAACCGACTGTCGGGATGCAGCCCGATGGGCTTATACTGACGTCGAGAAAGAGCTTAATAAAACGGGATGATTCCTCTTTCAGCGACCTGAGTCCGGCAATATCGGGATAGAGTGATCCCACTCCGCTTTTAAGAGCTTCTATTTCGGCATTGGTGCCGATTTCAGGGGCTGGCAGACCAGGAACACCCATCTCCATCCTTACGAAGCTGATTCCCGTCTCCCGTTCTAAACGATTGACGAGGGATACAATCTCTCTTATTGAAGACGTCCCGGGTGAAAAAATTCCGGCAGACTTCTTCACCGACTCTATTATATCTTCAGGGATTGGTATGTTATCCATGGTTGATTAAAATTTTCTTTTATCGATAACCCTTTTTGACTTGCCTTCGCTTCTTTCGAGAATCTTGGGTTCAACAAGGGTTACTTTTATTCCAAGTCCCAGAGAGCTCTGCAGGTTATCCTGAATTTTCATCCGCAGCGCTTCGAGCTGGCTTATTTTATCGAGGAAGAAGGCTTCATCGACCTCGACTTTCAATTCGAGAGTGTCGAGATTATTGATCCTGTCAACAATAAGCTGATAATGAGGCTTTATCTCACTCATCTCAAGCAGAACGCTTTCGACCTGCGACGGGAACAAGTTCACTCCCCGGATAATCAGCATATCATCGCTCCTGCCGAGACACTTATCCATTCTGACCATTGCACGTCCGCATTTGCATCTTCCGTAGTTAAGCCTGGTGAGATCGCGTGTCCGGTACCTGATAAGAGGAAGTCCTTCCTTGGTCAGGGTGGAGAAAACCAGTTCTCCCACAGAACCCTCGGGAAGAACCTCATGAGTCTCGGGATCGATAATCTCAGGGTAAAAGTGGTCTTCGAAAATATGAAGACCCTCCTGGGCAAGACATTCGCTGGCAACGCCGGGACCTATCACCTCGCTCAGACCATATATGTCAATTGCCTTGATTCTGAGCTTGTCTTCAATTTCCTTCCTCATGTTTTCGGTCCAGGGCTCAGCACCGAAAACACCCACCTTCAGTCTGAACTCATCACGGCTTATCCCGCTTTCAATCATGGCCTCGGCAAGATACAGGGCGTACGAAGGGGTACATGCAAGAACAGTACTTCCGAAATCGTGCATTATCTGGATCTGGCGCTGGGTATTTCCCCCCGATATGGGTATCACTGAAGCTCCTATCTTCTCACCGCCATAATGCAGTCCGAGTCCGCCCGTGAAAAGTCCGTATCCGTAAGCGATCTGAATGAAGTCGTGACGGTTGGCTCCTGCACTGGTAAGTGTGCGTGCCATCACCTCCGACCAGGTTGATATATCGTTTCTGGTATAACCGACAACGGTAGGCTTGCCGGTGGTGCCCGACGAAGCATGTATCCTTACTATCTCACTCATCGGAACGGCAAAGAGGCCGAAAGGATAATTATCCCTGAGATCCTGTTTTGTTGTAAAAGGAAGCTTTCTGAGATCATCGATCGACCTGATCTTCTCGGGACCAAGTCCCGCCTCTTGCATCTTATGCCTGTAATAAGGAACATTGAAATAAACGCGCTCAACAGTTTCTATCAGACGTTCACTCTGAACCCTCCTCAGCTCATCACGATCCATGCACTCAAAATGCCTGTTCCAGATTTCCATTTCCTTATGTCCCTTTAGTTCCGTTTTTATTTGATTTGATGTGTATGTTGTTGATTTGATTTTCATTTTTCAAAAGGCCCTGAAAAGTCTGGCCGGAGTTTCCTGACCGGCTGTCAGTCCTGCACTCAACGGAGCCCATAAAGTTCCTTCGAGCTGAGCAGTTCTATTTTATTTTCCCTGAGTGCCTTTACGGCTTCGTCGTTGTTGCTGCATCGGAGCACTATCACAGCATCGGAGCCGTTTGCGAATGCATAGGTGTATTCCACGCTGATATCAAGATCGGAAAGTATCCTGAGCAATCCGGCATAATACTTTGCCTCATTGGGAGTTTTTACAGATATTACTTCCGAGATATTGACAGTAAAAAGCTGTTCCTTAAGCAAGGCTTTTGCCCTGTCGGGATCGGGGACAATCAGGCGCAGTATTCCGAATTCAGACGTATCGGCGATACTAAGGGCAATTATCCTTATGCTTCCTTTTCCTAGTACTTCCAGTACCTCGGTAAGGCGCCCCGACTTATTTTCAAGAAAGACCGAAAGTTGTGGGATTATCATTGTCGAATTAATTTAACTTTTTGCTTGCTACTAGTTACTGGTTGTTGGTTAAATTTAAGTGAATGAAAAAGTCCTCCAACATAAGTAAAATTTTGAAGATAATTCAGGATTAGGATCACTAACCTTTATCGATCCTGATCCTGGCATCTACCACCGTTACACTTTTCTGACTGCCAATCAAGGGATTAAGGTCGAGTTCCTTTATCTCGGTGGCAAAGCGGAGCAGACTTGAAAGCCGGACAATAATTTCGGCGAATAAAGCTTCGTTTATTCCTGGTTTTCCCCGGGTACCCTTTATAATTTTGTATGCTCTGAGGCTCCTTATCATTGAAACAGCTTCGCTGAGGGTAAGGGGAGCAAGACCTGAGGAAACGTCACCGAGAACCTCAACGAAGATCCCTCCGAGTCCGCAAAGGATAATATGTCCGAATCTGGGTTCATATTTAGCACCTATGAAAAGTTCAGTACCTGCGATCATTTCCTGAACCATAACGCCGGTAACGCCGTCGATCTTCTCCATCCTTGCGAATTCAGCCTCCAGGTGATGTTGTGATTTAATGTTAAGAGTCACACCTCCGACATCCGACTTATGAACGGGACCGACAACCTTAAGAGCAACTGGGTAGCCTGCGTCATCGGCAAGTTCAATGATCTCTTTGCGGGTTTTGGCAATTCCCTCCTTCACAAGAGGAATGTTTGCCGCCCTGAGGATTTCCTGAATCCTTGCCGGTTCAAGGTATCCGTTCTCGCAGCTGTCGATTACCCTTCTTATCTGCGGTACATCAACCTTGTCGAGGAAGATTTTTTCCTCAGCAGGATTCGGTGTGTTGTAAATCCGGGTCAGTGCCCTTCCCAGAACAACCTCATCGGGAAAATTCACGTTTCCCTTGCTCATAAAGTATTCAAGCTCCCTGAATGAGCTGGATATTGAAGGGAGTATGGGGTAAAGAGGCTTCCTGCATTCCATGATTTTCCTGTGCAGGAGATCATAAACCCCCGTCATGTCGTTGAGTCCGTTGTTCCCGAAAATAACGCTCATGCCGTCAATGCCTTTAGCCTCATTGTCGACATAGTCTATTACATTGCCAAGCTGTTCAATCGATCCTGTGGCAATCATATCGATAGGGTTAAGCGCCGAAGCTCCGGGATTCATCATTCCCAGTATCTTATCCTGATCGCCCTGGCTGAATTTTGGAATGTTCATTCCCCCTGCTGAAAGAGCATCCGTAAGCATTACTGCCGGTCCGCCGGCATGAGTAATAATTGCTATATTCCTGCCTTTAAGCGGTTTGTGCATAAATACCGAAGCGACGGTTGTAAGTTCCTCCCGGCCTGTGCATCTGACTATGCCAGCCTTGCGGAAAAGAGCTTCGACTGCCGAATCGGATGAAGCCATGGCACCAGTGTGCGATGTGGCAGCACGGCTCCCTGCTTCCGTTGTACCGGCCTTGATGGCAGCTATCCTGCATCCCTTGCGAATAAGTGATGAAGCATGGTGGAGCAGTTTGTCGGGATTGGAGATGGACTCGACGTAGATCAGTTTTATTAGTGAGCTAGTTACCGGATCGAAGTTCAGATCCCAGTACTCAAGCACCTCCTCAACTCCTGTCTGGGCGCTGTTGCCAACTGAGAAAACGCTTGAGAAGCGAAGTCCCTTGGGAAGAGCCGATTCAATTATGAAGAGAGCCGTCGCGCCGGAGCCGGAGACAAAGTCGCAGCCCTTGTCACTCAATAAGGGCACGGGAGTTGTGAAAACACCGTGATAGGAACGTGTAACAACACCGATGCAGTTAGGACCGATCAGACAACCATCCGTTTCGGAAATGATCGATGATATTTCTTTTTCAAGTTTCCTTCCTTCCTCGCTGGTCTCACTGAAACCTGCAGAAATTATAATAAAAGCCTTTACGTTCTTCTGGCGGGCGAGAACGTCGACGGCTTCGAGGCAATATAAGGATGAAATCGCGAGAATTGCCAGGTCGACTGGTGGGATTTCTCTTATGTCGCGGTATGATTTTACACCCTGAACTACATCCTGCTTTGGATTAACCACCATCAGGCTACCGGAATAACCGCCCTCGATAATATTCTGAAGGATCTTTCCTCCTGGTTTCATGAGATCGTCGGATCCGCCTACAACGGCAATGCTTGAAGGATTTATTAGTTTGTCATTTATCATAATCAGCTTTCAGATAAGTTTAGATTTTAAATTTTCTGCGGCCGGATCAGGGCTCGGAAGAAAAGCAGGCGAGGCGCTTATGAAATCCGCATTCAAGGTTGCTGCCAAAAAGAATTCTTCTGAATTATAGCTAACTACAAACAAAACTATCAGGGTAAGAACGAAAGCAAGATAATAAAAATTAATAGTCCAAAATAAAAGAGTAATCATGATAATTGATAAACCGGCTAAAATTCGCGGCTTAAACCTCTGATAACAATTCGTAATGAGGCTCCGTTGCTTACAACCAGATAATCATCATTAAGTTATAATTGATAATATCACAATTTAGATATCGTTTCAGGTAAATTATTTGTTGTTATTCATATAGATTCTTATCGTTTTACGATAAATATTTGTTGTGTGAATTTTGCTTACAAATTGTTTTCCTGCGCTCTGACGGTTAATACATCCCCTCTCTGTTTCCGGGACTTTATTCACAGGGAAAAGGTAAAAGGGGCTAAAGCCCCACGAAGACGGGGGGGCTCCCAACCGTCAGATAAATCTGACGGTAAAGCCACCCCCTCCCCGTTTCACAGTGTTACCAAAATACCTGTAATTGAAAAATTTATTCCCCTTTCCTGTTGTTTCCTGAATAAATTAAAGTTAGTTTTGGCAGGCACTTGAAAATATTAAAATGTTAATCACTGGCCGCTATTATTACTATTATTATCACTGGCTTCCCGGGGGTAAGTCGTGATTGATAAAAGATGCGGTCATCAGATATCAGAAAAAGGCTTACCCGAAACGGTAAGCCTTTTATTTATAACCAAAAACAAAACAAATAATGGAGAAGATTTCTACGAATGCTACGGTAAGGTTTTTCAACGGGAAGGATATTCCTCTTGAGATGCACAAGGTAAAGATAGTCCAGTCGATAAGCCTGGTTCCGGTCGAACGACGCCTGGAGGCGATAAGGGAAGCCGGATTTAATTCCTTCCTGCTGAAAACCAAGGACATATTTCTGGATATGCTTACCGACAGCGGCACCAATGCCCAGAGTGATGCGCAGGTGTCGAAGATGTTCATTGCTGATGAAGCCTATGCAGGATCGCAGAGTTTCACCCGTTTTGAGGAAAGCGTTCTGCAGGTCTTCGGCAAGAAATACGTCATGCCTGCCCACCAGGGAAGAGCAGCAGAGCACCTTCTCAGCAAGACATTCGTAAAGGAAGGATCGGTAGTACCGACCAATTATCACTTCACCACCACCCTGGCGCATATCCAGCTTTGCGGCGGCAAAGTCCTGGAGATATTCACCTCTGAGGCAATGACGGTAAAGAGTTCTTTTCCGTTCAAGGGGAACCTCGACATAGAAAAGCTTGAAAAAGCTGTTAGCGATTACGGCAGGGAAAACATTCCGTTTATAAGAATGGAGGCATCGACCAATCTGCTGGGAGGTCAGCCCTTCTCAATGCAGAACCTCCGCGAAGTCAGGAAAGTTGCTGACAAGCACGGCCTTCTCATAGTGCTCGACGCCAGCCTTGTCGGTGAGAATGCCTATATGATCAAGATGAGGGAAGATGGCTACAAGGAATGTTCTCTCGCATCAATCCTCCTTGAAATGAGCAACATGTGCGATATCATCTATTTCTCCGGAAGGAAGGTAAGTTCCTCGCGGGGCGGCGCCATCTGTACAAACAGGCAGGAAGTATTTGACAAAATCAAGTTCCTGATACCCGTATATGAGGGTTTCCTCACTTATGGAGGTATCCCCATCAAGGAACTGGAGTCTATGGCCGAAGGGCTGAAGGAGACGGTTGATGAGCATGTTGTCAACCAATCTCCCCGGTACATAGCATACATGGTTGACGAGCTCGACAAGCTGGGCATTCCTGTAATCATGCCAGGCGGAGCGCTCGGATGCCATGTTGATGCCGGTCAGTTCCTTAGTCACATTCCTCAGAAGGAATATCCTGCAGGAGCTCTGATTGCGGCTTACTATATAATTTCGGGTGTCAGGGGAATGGAAAGGGGCACCATGAGTAACAACCGCGACGAGAACGGTGTTGACATACTGGCCGACCTCGAGCTGATGAGGCTTGCAGTGCCCAGGCGCGTATATACACTGTCGCAGATCGAATACGTTATCGACAGGCTGAACTGGCTGTATCACAACAGGGAACTCGTCGGAGGAATGAGGTTCACTGAAGAGCCTCCACTGCTCAGATTCTTTATTGGTCGTCTTGAGCCCCTGTCGGACTGGCCTCAGAAGCTTGCTGAGAAATACAGAAATGATTTCGGCGATAGCCTTTAGTAAGGCTGTCTGGACAGTTTCAGTGTAATCAGAAGATCAGTTCGGAAATCTCCTTCCTTGCAACCTTAAGTCTGCGGGCTGAATCATTCTGGTCTTCAAGATTCACTGATCCGTGGATTTTCTTATGAAAGAATATGGTTGTATCCATGCCATAGCTTACAGGATCGCCGTCTAGCACATTAATCAGCACCTCGTTCGGTCCGTCGCTGTTCCCGTTGATTATTGCCATTCCCTTTGAACTGACCTTACATGTCTTCATGGTAATGGCATAGAGTCCGGGTGCAGGCAGAAGCTTGCATTCTTCCGTAAGAGGCACCTTTGCGAGGTTTATCTCGTAGAAATTGTTCCGGTATTTGTATTTCTCAGGTTGTCCCATCACTATATAGTAGTGGTCGAGATAGGCGTTTGCCTTCTGGATGAATCCATCCCTAATAGCCTGCCGTATCTTTGTCGAGCTTACAGTTTCGTGCTGTACTTCCTGCTCGGGAATTTCTTCAGCCTCAAAGCCATATTTTTCGCGCATCTTCCAGAGTTTCCTGTAATCGCCCTCCTGGTTAAAGCCGAAATGATGGTTAAAACCAACCACTACCACTTTTGCCTTAAGTATACTATGAAGGTAATCCCTGACGAACTCTTCGCTGGTTGTCCGGGCGAAATCACGGGTGAATTTCTGGATTATGATATTATCAAGGCCTGCTCCCTCAAGCAGTTCGAGTTTCTCCTGCTGTGAGCTAATAAGCCTTAGATTCTTTCCTGATGTTTCGGGGTAGAGAACTTTGCGGGGATGAGGGTCAAAGGTAATGAGTACCGATTCACCGTCATACTTTTCAGCAAGCATTTTAAGCCTCTTCAGGATCGTCTTATGGCCAATGTGAACGCCGTCGAATGAACCCGTTGTAACCACCGGGTTCCTGATGTCAGATGCTTCTTCAAAGCTTTTGAATATCTTCATACGCCTGACCTTGAACTAGACTGTGTTATCCTTAACAAAATAGGCCACTTTCTCCAAGGATGTTATCATGTCATATTCCTCGAGATATACATCTGACGGTACATTCAGGGGTATTGTTGTAAAATTCAGGATCCCCTTTATTCCGTAACGGACGGCTTCCTCCGCGATTTCTACCGCAAAATCAGCCGGAACTGTCAGAATGGCGATCCGGATACCGAGTTCGGGTATCATTTTCTCGAGTTCATCGTATGAGTAGCATTTGACTCCCGAGACTACTTTATTCACTTTCTGCGGATCATTATCGAATGATGCCACAAGGTTAAGCTTTGATCTTTTCCCCTTGAAATATCCTGCAACGGCTCTACCCAGGTTTCCGATTCCTATTATAGCGACGTTCATCCCGTCGTTGGAATCCAGAATTCTGCCTATTGTGTCAATCAATTCCTTAACGTCGTACCCTTTTCTGTTAGCACTGGAATAGCCGATAAGCATCAGGTCGCGTCTCACCTGGACTGCTGTTATATGCAGTCTCGATGCCAGATGATGCGAAAAAATAAAATTTCTTTTCTCCCCGAGGCAGGAAAGAAGAGTCCTTCTGTATTCACTCAGACGTTCTACTGTTTTACCCGGTAAAGCATTCATGACATTAATTTAAGGTTAGTTGAATTTTTTCGGAAGACGAACTTTAAAAGTAGTACCAACATCCGGTACGCTTTCGACGGTTATTGACCCATGGTAAAGATCAACCACCTGTTTGACTATTGATAAACCAAGGCCGCTACCTCCAATGTTTCTTGTTTTTTCGTTTTTGATCCTTACGAAATCTGAGAACAGGTTTTCCTTGTCCGACTCATTGATCCCGATACCAGTATCAGCGAACATCAATACTACGTCATTTTCATCCTCGTCGATTACAATTTCCACCTTACCGCCTCTCTTATTGTACTTAACCGAATTGGAGAGCAGATTATTGAATATTATCTCCATGTCGGTCGGATCAGCCATAATCACGACATCCGATTTCAGTCCGAGGTTTATTGAGACCTCGAGCTGAATGGCATAAGGCTGGACAGTCACAATTGCATCGGAAGCAATATCCTTGAGATGAACCGCTTCAATCTTTTCTTCCTTTCGTTCAAGCCGGATTTTGGAAAAATCGAGAAGGTCCATTATCAGGCTCCTCATCCACTGGATTCTCTGAAGCGACCGTTCGATGGGAGTTGCATAATCCTCGATCCTTTCGCCTGCCTGCCTGTCCTGCATCATTTTAAGATAACCCTCCACAGCATTAAGTGGTGCTTTCAGTTCATGTGAAAGGACCGAAAGGAACTGAAATCTGACTTTTCTGCCCTCCTCGTTCATCTTATGGGTTATTCTCTTCAGATACAGCTGTTTGGTTATATTCTCGATACTCGATTTAAGTTCCTGTGGGGTGAATGGTTTGGGAACGAAGTCGGTGGCTCCGAACTTATGAGCCTTAAGTGCAACATCAAGGGAGGCATAGGAAGTAATCATTGCTACCACCACATCATAATTCTGGTTCCGGATATATTCAAGGACCTCGGTTCCCTGAATGCCCGGAAGCTTATTATCGAGAAGAACGATGTCCGGTTTATCACCGTCAATCAGTGTGATCCCATCCTCTCCTGTAGCGGCCTCTGTCACATCAAATGTAAAATCCTCATCCATGAACGGGTAGGCAACACGGAAGTTATTGAGGATACGCGACACTCCTGATCGGATACCGGGCTCATCATCAACAACAAGTACCTTTAATACTGGCATATCAGATCTTTAATAGTTTCATCACTTCCTGGTCGAGCTGTTCGGGCCGGATCCCCTTTTCAAGATACCTGTCGGCCCTGATCCATGTTTTTTCCGCTTCCGAATCGAGGCTGAAAGAAATTCCTGTTTCGTGAGCTACGGCCGTAGCAAGAATAACCGGGATATCAGGATATTTCTTCTTCAGCTTGTAACAAAGAATGAACCCGCTGTCGTCGTTTTCCATCATAAGATCGAAGATGGCCAGACTTGGTTTCATTTTCGAGATTACCGATTCAGCCTCAGCCTGACTCTCCACTGCCACAGTTTTATACCCTGCCCTTCCCAGATGGGTCACAGTCTGGAAAAGGTAGTCAGGGTCATCATCCGCCACAAGAATCGTAAAATCGCTTTTTTTCATTATTATGTTTAATTTTTCTTTATTTCAATTCCTTAGTTTTTTACCCCTATCCCGAAAGCTTTCGGAACCCCCAGGGGGGATTTTGTGTTCCATCCTGGTTCTTAGCCCCCCTTGGGGGGTTGGGGGTTGGGGTAAAGGGCCAGCGGGTATCATTCTTTCCTTCTTGGCAAAATTATTTTAAAACTTGTTCCGGTTGGTCCTTTTGACCTGTCAGTATTTGACTCAACCGTTATCTGGCCCTTGTGCATCTTTACAATACCGTATGCAGTAGCCAGACCAAGACCTGTTCCCACTCCAATTGCCTTTGTGGTGAAAAATGGCTCAAAGACCTTGGCTTTGTCCTCCTCCCTGATTCCTGTCCCTGTGTCCTTTACAGTGATGATCACATCTCCGAGTGTATCCTCAAGAATAAGGTCGATGGATCCGCCGTCGGGCATTGCATCAATGGCATTCTTCACCAGGTTAGTCAGAACCTGTGTCATCTGTTCGGTATCGAGCATTGCTTCAGGATTGGTTGTTTTGTCGATAACCGAAATAAGAATGTTCGGGGGTGCAATGATGCTCTCAAGGCTGTGGGCGGCAAGATCCTTCAAACTTATCAGCTGGTGGTTGACCTGGTTTTTCCGTGCGAAGTTGAGCAGATTCGCAACTATCTTCTTGCATCTTGCAGCCTGTTCCACAATCAGATTAAGATCCTCCCTTACCGGAGATTCCTCAGGACTCTCGTCGAGAAGGATATTGCTGTACATTATCACAACTCCCAGAGGATTGTTAAGCTCATGTGCGATACCGGCAGATAGCTGTCCCATATGTGCAAGTTTTTCAGACTGCTTGAGTGCCTCGCGCATAGAGGTTAGCTTTTCATTTGTCAGGGCAAGATCATTAACTGATTTGTGGAGCTTTTCGATGGTATAGGGCAGGCACATCTCGACCTCGGCCAATCCTTTCTTAATGGCCATGGCATGCTCGATACAGGTTTCGTAACCACATGCCCCGCAATTAAGATGATCCTTCTCGGTAAATTTCCCCATTGAAGCCAGCACTTCCTCAATACCTTCGATTACATGCAACTCGGGCCGGCGCTCCTCTGGTTTGTGCTTTATGTGGAGGTCGATATCTGAATATTTCAGGATCGCTTTCTCCCAGGCTTCCATATCCATCTCAAGCATCTTGGAGTTAGCGTAGGAACTCACGCGTGCTCTTCTGTTATATTGCTTCCCGTTCTTTGAAAGACCCGGGCCCATAATGCAGCCCTCACAGCAGAGAAGTTCCATGTGCTGATTTTTAATCATTCCGGCTTCGAGTTCCTTGAGGGCTCCCGGGAAATCGATTCTTCCCTCGGCAGCTATGATATTACCAGTTATAGCGTCGTCATTAATATTGGCTGTTTGAAGAAGACCACGGGTCACAGGGAAAATAGCTCCTCTTCCTCCGGCTGGCGGGTCGAAATCGGAAGGCTCAACGGCAGCTGGTTTGATCCTGAGCAGATCGAACAACTCCCGCAGTTCAGAAAAGGTTATGACTTCGTCAACTTCGCCGCTCTCGGCTTTCTTTGCCACGCAGGGACCGATGAATACCACATTGACGGCATTACCGTATTTCACTCTGACCACACGACTCATGGCAACCATTGGAGAAACAATGGGTGCCAGGTTTTCTACCAGTCCGGGATGATAGTACTTTATATAATTGACTATCGATGGGCAGTCGGATGTGATGTAATATTCGCTGCTTTCCTCAAGCAGTTTTTTATACTTTGCTGCTACAAGATCAGCACCGAAGGAAACCTCGAGCACATTTTTAAATCCCACTTTCCTTATCATCCCGACAAGTATCCTGTGATCAGGGAACTCCTGGAACTCGGCAGGAAAGCTGGGAGCGATTATTGCATAAGTATCTTTTCCGGAATCGATGAGATTCAGTACCCTTTCGGTTGTATTCAGGAAAACCTTTGCGCCCTGGCTGCACACTTTGGTGCAGTTTCCGCATGCTATGCACCTTTCATCGATGACCTCAGCCTGGCCCCCTACAATCCGGATAGCCTTGGCAGGGCACTCCCTGACGCAAGTGTAGCAGGTTCGGCAAAGTTCTTTTATGGTATAAACAAGCATGGCTTAAAGGGATAATGGTATAAAGGCGTAAGGGCGCAAAGGCGTAGAGGCGTAACGGCGTGACTGTGTGATGGCGAAAGAGTATGTAATAAGTATTATAGACGACAGGCGATGTTTAATCCGACAAGCCAGACTTTCAAAACTAATACGACTTGCACGACTTGCATGACCTGCACGACCTGCACGACTTGCACGACTATACGACAATATGGATTCAAAGCAATACATTCCTCTTCTCAAAATGCGTAAAAAATATACTCTTATCCGATATTTCATTGTTCTCCTTCAGAAGCTTTTCATAAAGGTTTATAAGCGCCGGGGATTTGCATGGAAGATTTATTGCTTCACTTTCGTCGGCCTGGTAAACCAGTTTTGTTCTGGCCTTAAGTTCCTCCTTCGACGAGACAAAGGGCAAACCTGCGCCGTGAATGCAACCTCCCTGACAGGTCATCACTTCCACAAGATCATAAACCGTGCCGGCGGCCATTGAAGACCTTAGTTTTTCAAGTCCGTTCAGCCCGTCAACCACAGCCACCCTGATAACCTGGTCATCAATACTGAAAACCGACTCCCTGAAATTACCTGACAATCTTAGCTTTCTGAATTCCTGACGATCAATCTCCCTGCCTGTCTTCCTGAAATACAGCAGCCGGATTACCGCCTCTGCAAGTCCGCCGGATACCTCGGCGAGCACTGCCGACGAGCTTCTTCCGCTCAACGGTTCATCTGCAGGTTCTTTTTCGATATTCGTGACATCAATTCCGTTCAGTCTTATCAGGCGGGCCAGTTCCCTGACAGTCATCACCGAATCAACGTCGCTGATTCCCTTGCGCATCATTCCGTCGCGCCTTGCCTCATACTTCATCGCTATACAGGGCGACACCGAGACGGAAAATATCTGTTCCGGTTTGACACCGAGCTGGCCGGCGACAAGTGTTTTTATCAGTATCCCTGTTATCTGCTGGGGTGATTTGACCGTTGACAAGTCAGGCAGGATCGACGGAGTGAATTGTTCGGTGTATTTCACCCATGCCGGACATGCAGTTATATAAAGGGGTTGGCCTGATTTACTTCCCAATCGTTCAATAAGCATGCTTACGGTCTCAGTAACACAGACATCAGTCCCTGTACCGGTGCTGTATATTTTGTCAAATCCTATCTTTCTGAGGATAGCATTAAGGCTTTTGTCAAAATCCCTTGTGTTCCTTATTCCGAGTTCTTCGGCGATTC
This sequence comes from uncultured Bacteroidales bacterium, assembly GCA_963840965.1. Taxonomy (GTDB): domain Bacteria; phylum Bacteroidota; class Bacteroidia; order Bacteroidales; family VadinHA17; genus LD21. The sequence continues at coordinate 869,814 of CAWJAW010000006.1, forward strand.
CTGATGCAACTGCAGGGGAATACTGGATAGCCTTCACCGCATCCTGCTTGTTCAGAAACTCCTGTACCTCGGTGATATTATGTTTCTCGTGAAGTGCGCCTGTCGGGCAAACCAGAACGCACTGCCCGCAATGGATACAACTCGAGAAGTTAAAATCCTTGTCCATGGCGGCGCCGATATGAGTCTGCCGGCCGCGGTTTATGAAATCGAGGGAGGTGCATGTTATAAGTTCCTCGCACACCCTTACGCAACGGCCACACAGGATACACTTTGCAAGTTCCCTGACGATGGCTGGACTTGACTGGTCGAGGCGCTGTTTTGTCTTCTTCCCCTTTATCCTCCGTTCACGGATATTCAGTTCCTCCGCCAGCCTCTGGAGTTCGCAGTTCAGGTTCCTGTCACAGTAAAGACAGTCGTCGGGATGATTTGAAAGCAGTAGTTCGACGATTGTTTTCCTTGCTGTTATTACCCGAGGCGAATGGGTTTTTATTTTCATCCATTCCTCAACAGGCTGGGAGCATGCCGTTACAAGGCGGTCGCGTCCCTCAACCTCCACAACACAGATCCTGCACGCTCCGGTAGGGGTAAACTCCTTCATCCTGCAGAGGGTGGGGATTATTATCCCGTTGCGGTTAAGGGCCGAAAGGATTGTTTCTCCCTTTTCGGCCTTGATCTTCTTGTTATTTACCTGAATCGTGAAGAGCATGTTGCTGGTTTCTGGTTCCTTGTTCTTCGTTCCTTGTTCTTCGGTCTTCGGTCTTCGGTCTTCGGTCTCTTACTTCACAATCACCGCGCTAAATTTACACACATCATAACAAATCCCGCAGCCAATACATTTATCCTCCACGATAAAAAAAGGCTGGAGGCGGGTTCCATAGATCGCATTTACCGGGCATTTGCCGGCGCACACGGTACATCCTGTGCATTTCTCGACATTGATAATGAATGTTCTGAGTCCTCTGCAGACGTTGGCCCTGCATTTCCTGTCAAAGATATGTTCCTCGAATTCCTCCCTGAAATTTTTGAGTGCACTCATAAATGGATTCGGCGCCGTCTGTCCAAGACCGCAAAGCGAGGTGTCTTTCATTACCGTCGAGATTGTTTCAAGCTGCATGACCCCCTTGAATCTCTCCAGGGTGGTTCCTGATTCCTCGTTGGCCGGCTTTTTTATGACGCTTTCAAGGATTTCAAGCATTCTGCCTGTTCCTTCACGGCAGGGTATGCATTTTCCGCAGCTTTCCCTTCTTATGAATTCCATGTAATACCTTACCAGGTCGACCATGCACGAGGTCTCATCGATCACAACGAATCCGCCTGCGCCCATTACTATTCCTTTTTCCTTCATGGCCTCAAATTCGATTGGGGTGTCAATGTCACCTTCGGCAATAAATGTTCCGGAGGCCCCTCCAAGCTGAACGGCCTTGAAATCCTTTCCGTCCCTTATGCCGTCAACAATATCCTCGAGAACAGTCCGGATAGTGGTTCCCATTTCGACCTCCACCACCCCCGACATTCTTCCACGGCCGGTTATGGCAAGAATCTTTGTTCCGGGACTTTTTTCTGTGCCGAAGCCCCTGAACCATTCGGGACCATTCTGCATAATGAGCGGAACATTCATCAGTGTCTCCACGTTGTTGATTACTGTGGGTTTTCCCGAAAGACCTGAAGTTGTAGGATATGGAGGCTTGAGCTGAGGCATTCCTCGTTTTCCCTCTAGGCTGTTAATAAGAGCTGTTTCCTCGCCGCAGACAAATGCCCCGGGTTCAACCTTTACCGATATTTCGAGATTGTATCCGCTGGAATAAATGTTATGGCCAATGATGCCGTAATCTCTCGCCAGTGCAAGGGCTTTCTGAAGCCTTTCGAGGGCGTGACCGGAGCCAGACTTGAGATAGATTATTGCATTTGAAGCGCCTATTGCATATGCAGATATGGCCATGCCCTCTATAAGACGATGCGGATCGCTTTCCAGGATGGTCCGGTCGCTGAACGATCCGGGATCGCTCTCCTTGGCATTGCATATCAGGTAGCGCGAACTGGAGGGGGTTGCAAGAGCCTGCTTCCATTTAAGGCCCGTGGAATAACCTCCCCCGCTCCTTCCCCTGAGGCCGCTGTGTTCAATAATGTCACATACCTCCTCATAGGTGTAATGACGGATCGTTTTGACAAATGTCCGGTAGCCTCCCCTGGCAATATATTCCTCAATGCTTTCGGGGTTATAGCAGCCGCAGTTTCCGAGCACTATCCGCTTCTGGAGGGCGAAGAAGGGTAGTTCGTTCATGAAGGAAATCCCGGGCCACAGGCCGAATCCCTTTTCGCCGGCCTGGCCGAGCAGGTCATCTTCATTTATGTCACTGTGAAATACCCCGTTAAGAAGAGGCTCCACCTTTTCCTCGGTGATGTTCCTGAAGAACAGCCGGTTTTTTCCCGGCAGCTGGATACAGACCAGGGGCTCAAAGTTTGCCGGACCGGCACAGCCCACAGTTACAACTTCCGCTGAGGGCTGGTTATCGCTTACATATGACCGGATGGCAGTTAATGTCTTGTCGGCGCCTGCAATTATTGAACTTGAGTTATAGGTAACATGGATCACAGGCACATCGGTCCTGTCGCGACGCACCTTCTGCAATACCTTTTCCGTTTCGGAAGTGAGAGTATCGGATTCAAACAACAATACCTTCTGTATGAGGAATGCCTTTAAATCATCCATCTAATCGTTCTCAATTATATATTTAAGCTTTCGTATAAGTTCCGTTATCTGTTCGGGCTTCATATGTATATGGTATTCGCCGTTTATCATCACCACCGGTCCGTGGTAGCAGCCCCCCATACAGGTCACTGTCTCAATACTGAAATTCCCGCTGCGCGTTGTCTGTCCGGGTTCAATCCTGAGCTCCTCCCTGAATTTATCGATTACTGCTTTCGACCCGTTCATGAAGCATGTTGTGCCATTGCATAACTTAATGTGGATTTTCCCGGCAGGAAAGAACCTGAACTGGTCATAAAAAGTTGCCAGTCCGAAAATTTTCGTAGTACTCAGTCCAAGATGGCTTCCCACCCGGATAATAGCTTCCTCGGAGATATAACCGTTAGCCTCCTGTATATCCTGAAGCAGTGGGATCAGTTCTTCGCGCCGGCCTTGCTTGTATTTACTTAAGATATTGTCGAGGTCTTTTGCCATCCTGTCAGATAATGAATACATTCCAAATATACTGAAATTTATTGTTACAAAATAAACATTGTTATTTTATTAACAATAATTAGTAATTAACCGGTGACAATCAATGAAATGGTCAGGCTGTTTGGTCAGTATGAGGATGAAAGCCCGAGAAAAATTATTACATTTGAGCTTTAAGTTGTTTTCATCAGACACCGGATGCAGCAAAAAATCGAAATGCAGATTTGTATGGGCAGTTCCTGCTTCTCGCGGGGCAATCGTGATGTAGTGAACTATATAAGGGATTATCTTAAGAAGAACCATCTGGAGGACAAGATAGTATTCAAGGGAGCAAGGTGCATGAATCTATGCAGTAATGGTCCGAATCTGAGAATAAATGACAGGATAATAGAGGGAGTAACTCTGGCAAAAATTGATGACATACTTGAAAAGGAGATCGGGAATATCAGATAGGATTCCAATCACTGGTTAATTATGAACGACAGAAAGCCAATTTTTTATATCAACGACCTTAAATGCCGGAATTCATATTCCTGCGTCAGGGTCTGCCCGGTAAATGCCATAGAGGTGAGGGCGCAGAAGGAGCATCCGACCATCATAAATGAAAGGTGCATCGGTTGCGGCCTTTGTTTTATTGAATGTTCTCCGCGGGCGATTGAATTCCGCGATTCAAAGGAAGAAGTAAAAAAACTGCTGGCATCGGAGCGTAAGACAGCTGCCCTGGTTGCACCGAGTATAGCATCGGAATTTGACGACATAACCGACTACAGGAAGTTTGTGAGCATGCTGAAGGCGCTGGGCTTCGATTATGTTCATGAAGACTCGTTCGGAGTGGACCTGATCGCCTCAAAGTATGCGGATCTTTTTGAACAGGCTGAGGGAAAATACTATATAACAACCAATTGTCCGGTAATAGTAAAGCTTATCGAGAAGTATCATCCGGAGCTTCTTACCAACCTGGCTCCACTGGTTTCGCCCATGATGGCAACTGCTATGGTTGTAAAGGAGCTTCACGGTGAAGATGTTGCAACAATTTTCATAGGCCCCTGCATTGACAACAAGGACGAGGCTGTTAACTTCGGGGGAGGCAGGCTTGTAGACCAGGTTCTCACCTTTATCGAGCTAAGGCAGCTTTTTGATGAGTTCGACATACAGGAAAGGACAGTCAGGATGTCGGATTTTGATCCGCCATACGGTCACTGGGGAGCCCTCTACCCTCTTCCTGCAGGAATACTCCAGGCCGCAGGCATAAAGCGTGATATAGCTGTCAGCGGCGTTATTACGGCTGCCGGAAGGGAAGACGTCTTTGAAGGCCTGAATGACTTTGAAAAGTACATTGATACTATCCGCCATCACTTCAACCTGTTTTTCTGTCACGGCTGTCTTCTGGGTCCCGGTATGGAGACTCATAATGAAAGGTTCAAGAGAAGGGCGCTTGTTCGTCTCTATGCCGAGAAAAGGGTTGGAAAGCTCGACAAAAACCAGTGGGAAAAGGACATGAAGCGCTGGTCGAAGCTCGATTTCTCAAGGGACTTTCATCCAAACGACCAGAGGATACCTGAACCGCCGGAGGAAGCGATAGCTGAGGTGATGAAGATAATTGGCAGGGAAGACATAAATGACACACTCGATTGCGGCGCCTGCGGCTATCAGTCGTGCCGCCATTTTGCCTCAACTGTGGCAAAGGGGCTTGCGGTGCCGGAGATGTGCCACACCTACAACCTGAGGAACAAGCAGGAATACATTGAAACTCTGCGGCAGACGAACAGGAAGCTTGCCGAGACCAAGAAGGCACTGAAAGAATCGGAAGAGCTTGCAATGAGAGAAAAGGATATGGCTCAGAGCGCTTCCGACATGATGAACAACATGCTTGAGAAGCTCCCGTCCGGGGTGGTTATTGTTGACAACAACCTCAAAGTGCTTCATTCGAACGTGAGCTTCATAAATATCCTCGGTGAAGATGCGAAAGCTGTCTCTGAAATCATTCCCGGACTCGTAGGGGCTGATCTGAAAACCCTTCTTCCCTTCAATGTCTACAATATGTTCTCCTATGTGCTCAAGGAAGATGAGCCGGTGGTGAGCAAGGACATTCATTATGAGGACAGCATGCTCAACGTGTCGATTTTCCCGATTAAGAAGAACAGGATGTGCGGCGCCATAATAAGGGATCTCTATTCCCCTGAGGTTCAGGGAGAGGAGGTTATAAACAGGGTAAGCGACGTTATCGAAAAGAACCTCGAAATGGTTCAGAAAATTGGTTTCCTCCTGGGAGAAGGCGCATCCGAAACCGAGCAAATGCTTAATTCAATTATTGAGTCGTACAAGAAAAAGTCGCTTGTAAAAAAAGACCCGAGGCAATAACACACAGTGTATAAGGATTTTTACATAGAAGTAAACAGCCAGCAACGAAATCACGACGGTGAAAGGATCTGCGGCGATGTCTTCCTCAACAAATACATAAAGGAGGAAGACAGGGTTATTGCCGTGCTATCGGACGGCATGGGACACGGAGTGAAGGCAAATGTGCTGGCCACGCTAACGGCAACCATGGCGCTCAACTTCACAAGGGAGCACAAGGAGGTTGATCGTATTGCCGAAATAATAATGAATACCCTGCCCGTCTGCAGCGAGAGGATGATCAGCTATTCCACCTTCACTATAGTGGATATAGAAAGCAGCGGAAGCGTGAATATCCTCGAATACGACAATCCGTCGACAATAATACTAAGGGGATCAGAGACCTTCGATCCCTCATGGAAGGAGGTTGTTCTCAACAAGGGGAAAAATGCCGGAAAAGTCCTGAAGACATGCACCTTTATGCCTTCAAAGGAAGACAGGATAGTATTTTTTTCCGACGGAGTGGCACAGAGCGGAATGGGAAGCGAAGCCTTTCCCTTCGGATGGGGAAGGGATGACATTGCAACCTACGCGTCGACACTTGTCAAAGGCGATGTTTCAATGTCGGCCTTGAATCTCTCAGGGAAGATAGTGACCATGGCCCATAAGAACGATGCCTACAAGGCAAAGGACGACATATCATGCGCCACCATATATTTCCGTGAGCCAAGAAAACTGCTTCTCTGCACCGGGCCTCCCTACGAAAAGGAAAAGGACCGGGACCTGGCCCTGAAGGTGAAGGAATACAAGGGCAAGGTTATCATCTGCGGAGGCACGACCGCTGATGTTGTGGCCCGTGAGCTTAACAAGGCGATCATAGATGAACTGATCTTTGAGGATCCTGAACTGCCGCCCGAAAGTTTTATAGAAGGTATCGACCTGGTTACCGAAGGCATCCTCACCCTTCAGAAAGTAAACGAGATTCTGAAATCGTACAATAACAGCGTCAGGCTGGGGAAAGGACCGGCCGACAAGATAGTAAGGCTTTTAATGGAGAGCGATGAGATCCATTTCGTTATCGGTACGAGGATCAATGTGGCTCACCAGGATCCCACACTGCCTGTCGACCTGGAGATAAGAAGGACCGTAGTAAAAAGGATTGCAAGGCTCCTGGAGGAGAAATGGATAAAGAAGATCAGCTTCGAATATATCTGATTCCGGCAGGGGAAGCAGTCGCCCGGAATACATAATACGCTGGAACATCTGCCAGTAACTGTTACTATTCATCAGGCAACTCTGTCCGTGTCAGTTGGCTTCCACAATCATTTTGTCCGGGGAATAGTATGTTCATAATTTGAATGTCAGACAATTGATGTCATCTTTTTGCCATTATGTTTTTAAATCGTCCGTTACTTATCGGGTGATGGCTTATGACCTCATTATTATGGATAATGCAAAAAGTCCCGAAGGCACACGGAGTTTGCCGGGCTGATTCATGATCCTTCAGATCTATCAGATCAGCCTCGATTTTAAGCTTTTTTGCAGTCTCCAAAATCGCATCTACATTTTTTACTGAATAAGGACATTGCGGAGAACGTATAATAGTCAGACCTTTATCATATTTATCAGGCGAGAATTTATTAAACTTCGGATCCGGTGCAGCTTTATCGAATTTTAAAACCAGAAGCTCAAAATCCGGTTTTGCAGTATCAACAGAAACAAATCCCTTTTTAATGAAGATATCCTTGTCTGCCATAAATGATCCTTTTCTGGTAACTACAGCCACTCCGGACATATTCAGGCTTTTTGCTTCCTGAATACAGGAATCGATCAGGGATGAAGCATAGCCTTTCCCCTTGAATTCTTTTCTGAAACCGACAAATATGCAATGGATAAACATATAGCCCGCAGCGTCAACAGGCCGGTGAGCATATTTCCCGGGGATATACTCAAGCATACCCTGGTATCCGCCGGTCTTTGCCATAATTGCTTTTATTCTTAATCCTTTGGGATAATACTCCCTGAACCAGTCAATCTTTCTTCTTAACTCAAGATGTTTTTCAACGTCCTTGTATCCGCAGACACCATAGTCCGCAATGTTCTCCGGTGTAAGGTCAATGATTTCTATATCAGTCATGTTATTGCACAGTTTGTTTTGTAAAATTTACCTGGCACTTTTTACGCATCTGAATCCTACCGCAAAATCAATCCATGATGGTGGCAGGCCGTTGCGATAGAAAGTCTGAATGCACATTGCCCCGGAATGCCAGCTTCCGCCACGAATTACTTTAAATCTTCCTGAATCCGGACCTTTAGGATTTTGACCCGGAGAGTTTGCATAATAGTCATCTCCATAATTGTCCATTGTCCATTCCCACACATTGCCTCCCATATCGAATAATCCAAAGCCATTTGGTTTAAAGGATCCTGCCTTTAATGTTGTCCTGTATTTTTTACCATAGTTCACCAGGGTCGAGTCTATCTGGTTTCCCCAGGGATAATTGGAGTCTGGCAATCCACCTCTTGCGGCATATTCCCATTCAGCTTCAGTAGGAAGTCTTTTACCAGCCCATTGCGCATATTTCAATGCCTCCATGAAACTGACTCCTACAACAGGATGATCAGGATACTCCAGACTGCATTTAAACTGTGCCGATCCCCAGAATTCAGGAAGGGGATTGCCTGTCTCAGAACAGTATTCAAAGTACTGTTTGTTTGTTACTTCGAATTTGTCCATGTAAAAGGCGTCCACCGATACTTTGTGTTCAGGTTGCCAGTCCGTTGTTCCCTGAGAGTTTTTCCCCATTGTGAATTCTCCGGCAGGGATAAGAACCATGCCAGGATCTGTAACCTGTGAAAACAATGAGTTGCAGATCAGAAGAGCAAGGATAGATAGTCTTGATTTCATTTTCTAAAGTGTTGTTAGTATGTGTATTAAGTTAAACCTAACTGTTGGCGGTAGGATCTGCCGATGTTGACTGTCCAGTGTCACCATCACTGATTGGTTTTGTCGCCCATATTGTTCTTTCTGTGTTTCCGGTATTTTAATTTCTTTTATTCTTTTTCTATGTATTATCGGGGACTTTGTTCTTTTTCTCAGCCATTTCAACGAGCTTGTTTACTGTTCTCCAGTTCCGGGCTGTGCCTGTCACCTTCATTTTAGCTTCGAAGAAATTCGTGTACAGCTTTGTTTTGCCGAATCCGTTCGGACAGTAAATGTATATTTCCCTACCATTTATCCGGAATTTGTCGGGAGGATAATCAATGTCGGCAACTTTCAGAATTTGTTCTTCCGATGGCTTATACTCAAGAAAAAGCACTGCCATTTTTGAGGGATCAAAATTGGGTTCTCCCATGAATGGATTGGCAGAGACTATTTTCTTCATTTCATCCAATGTGCGGGTTATTACAGCTATGTTGAGATTGAATTCAGAAAGAATAGCCTTCCTGATCCCTGAGGAAACATCGTCAATATCCCCGTTGTGACATGTAAAAACAATATTCCCGCTCTGAATATAAGTTTCCGCGTCAGTATAACCCAGTTGCCTGAACATATCAGCAAGTCTGGTCATTTTGATTGTATTATGCCCGGTCATGTTAATACCCCTGAGCATCGTGATGCATGTATCCACTGGTTGCAGATTAGTTATACAATTATTACATCTGGATCCTGATCAGGGTGAAACCTGACGGCTCTGCTTTTTCGATTTTTGTTCACTCTATCTGATTCGTCTGTAGTGTAGCTGTGTCAATCCTGTTTCAAATGATTTTGCACTCACAAATTCAAGTTGCTGTTCGGGTCTGTTATCTTTAAAAAGTCTGGCCCCACAGAGAATCCGGGGAATGCTCGGATTGTCTCAAATAATATCCGTGATTTTCTCCGTGATATCCGTGAAACCGGTGGTAAGTATTTGTTTTTGGGTTAACCACTGAGTACACGGAGAACACGGGTAAGACACGGATGATCTCAAATTATAAATTCCGTGGTTTTCTCAGTGCTCTCCGTGAAATCCGTGGTGAACCAATTCATGGAGATCAATATTCCATATATAAATGCTAAGAAATCTGCAATTTAAGTCTCCTGACCCTGACTTAGTCAACCTTATGAATCCTTTATTTAAACAAGTGTCATTTACTGAAGCAGGAAATCTCCAACCGGCATCCAGTAAATATTACCGTTCAGATAACCAAATATGTACTTGCCGTCGGGAGAAACATCCATATCAGAATCGCCATCCTTTGTGTTGAGTTCCGGACCCAGGATTTTTTGGACTTGTCCATTTCCCATCAGTATTCCTGAAAGATATATACCGGTCATAATCTCCATATCCGCCTGGCCGGTTTGATGTAAATATCATGTATCTTCCTTCAGGACTGATGAATGGATTAACATCACTATAACCGGTACTGATTGGGTTGCCTATTCTTACCGGATCAGAACATTTATTTTCATCGCATTTTGACATATAAATATTCCCGGTCTGATTTTTATTATCCCAGTTACAGAAATAAAGCGATCCGTCACTGGCAACTGAAGGGTGAAATTCCCAAATACTATCTCCCCCAATGTCAAAAAGCTTTTCCGGCAGAGACCAGACGTCTTTTATTTTCCTGATCCTCCAAAGACTGTAATTAAGAATATCTGCTTTCTCCCTGCTGGTTGAAAAATACAAATACCTGCCATCAGGGGAAAATGCCGGTTCAGTTGCCCAGCAATCACGGGAAAAGCCGGCTGTATCGGGCAACGACCAACTATCTCCCGTTTTTTTCATATACATGATTTTGGTATTTGGCCATTGACCTCTGGAAAAAAACACTTCATCACCGTCCGGAGAAACAGCAAGCGACCAGGCTTTTCTTACTGTGTCAGATATAATACCAGGGGCAAATAATTCTGCAGAATCTTTTGGAGCAATCTGTCCGAAGTAATCAAACAGAATCTTTTCGGAATTAGAGCCATGAGAAGATATACATTGATTAACGACAGCAGCAACCAATAAACAGAACAAAACTGTTTTCGTTTTCATAATGTGCAGTTTTTGGTAAACAGATAATTTGAAATATGAAAATACGGTAATCCTGATGCAGCTTAGGTATAACAACTGCAGCCATTGCGTCACCAGGGCGTTTTGTTATTTATGCAGCAAAAGGTAACCAGAATTGCTGACCCGTGCAAACCCACTGTCGGCATATGCTTAATCCTTTAGTAATGTCTGTGTTATTACCAGCGCTATTTATTTTTTAAGATTATCAAAACAGGATTTGATGTTTCAGATAACTGTTTTACCACCTCAAAAAGCTGAGTTGATTGCTCATTCTTATCTGTATGGATTTTCTTTACATAGTTAATCAACTGAAAGGCATCTACATAATCCAAAAAGAGATTTTCGTTTACGATCTTCTTTGGCCAGAATGTCAGGCCTCCATCAATGTCATTAGTGAAACCACCAGTCTTCAGCAGAGTGAATGATGATGATGATTTGTCATAGATACAGTTTGATATTGAATCGGAGAGATCCCACCATAGATTTACAAAAAATAATTCCTCTGTTTCTTTGATTTCATTTATCCAGATTTTCCCATTTATTTCAGGAACCTCAGCCATCGTAGGATCCGGGGGAAATTTCAAGTTACCAGGATTAAATATTGCGTATGGGGTTTTCTTATTATTGTCATAACTATATAAAGTATCTATGCCAAATTCCATAAAATGGGGAGTTTTATTATACATGTAGAGCGGAGATATAGGTATAATGACTCCTTTGTTGGTTCTTTTCAGAGTGTTAACAAGTTTGGTTCGCACAACTCCTGTACGATCTGTTATGTACCAACTATACACTGTATCAGTGGCGGCATTAGGAAGGTTAAAAGGATGGAATAGCAGCTCGCTATTCTGATTTAGTATAAACTGTCGACATGGTGCATCGATTTTGAAGTCTCTTAAAAAAATGCCTTTAAAATCAAAAACAAGAACTATTCTTGCCGATAAAACAAATATTTCTTTATTAACATCATCAACCAGAAAATTCCCCAGACTAGAATACTCCCCGGGCCCTCTGCCTTTTGTCCCTATTTGTCTTAAGAAATTCCCCTTGCTGTCAAATTTCAATATTCTGTCATAATCGCTTACAAAAATAAATGAGTCAGTAAGAAATACATTGGAAATGGTTTGAATTAAACAAGCTGTATCAGTTTCAAGTGGTATATATTCCAGCTTATTGCCTACACTGCTCAAAGAAACTGAATTGATATTCGTGATTCCATTTTCCAGATCAATCAGATAAGGCGAGTCAGAAGTAGCCGGACTCTTACATGATGCGAGCAGCAATCCAATTGCCAGTATAAAAATGTGTGTTCTCATAATTGTAAGCGATTAGGTTTTAGCAAATATATAACTATATCATTAGACACGCATCTATATTAATAGGTTTTTGTGTCTTGAAATCATTTATATGGATTTGGATTGGTAATAACAGTTAGCAATATGGCCAGGCGGAATTTGGCGTTGCTTCAGTCACGATAACTATCGGGAGGCGGCGGTGCACCTTCCCTGACCACAGCATATTTGCTTGCAGATGAGCTTATTCAGGCGAGGCTGTAAGCAGAATTTGCCATGGGAGCAGGACTTGCAAAAACAATGAGGAGTCCTTTAATAAAACCGTCCGTGGCACAACTGGTTTTACTTTTGTAATTGCAGTCTCTTTTTTGGATATCCTATTAATAGAACAGGATTGTCTGTTTCCTTCTGATTTTTCTTTATGATTTCCAATTGAGCAAATAAGTTTTTAAATGGACTATTTTTCAGTTCGGTGTCAATTTCTGACAGTTCATGAGGATAATAAACCACATATAATTCACCATCAGGTGACGTTTTGGGAAAAGGAATGTCTTTATCAACTCCCGGAGTCCAGTTAAAAGATTTTCCAACTATAAATTTTTTGCCGGTGAAATCATCCAGATATGACTGGATTAGTGCGAGCTCACCATTTGTCTTATTAAGAATATAATAGTTCTTTTTATAATGGGCTCTGCTCCAGCTGCCTTCACTTGTCCATCCGGTGAATAAAGAGTACTGCATCATCACATAAGCCGGATTCTGGCAGGATTCGTAATTTATAAATATGTCCCCTTCAAAAGGCATCATATTGGGTTTAAGGATTTTATTTTTGTATTCGGGTATCAAATAAGCTGTCAGGCTTTTATCCTTTAAAGTAAATAATGTATCATCCTGCCAGTACTTGAGATATTCTGATCCCTCCCCGGGGTAGATTATCAATCTTTGTAATACATTGTCATTGATGTCGCTTCTTGGAATAATGAAGGTTTTGTTGCTTCTTATACCCCAGACAAACTGTCCTTTGAAATTCTGAACAAAAACTGCATATGGATTTGTTTCACCTCTTAAAACTCCCTCAATGGATCCCATTATTAGTGAGTCCTGATATACTATTAAGCTTAGCCATCGGCCAGGAAAGCATTTTTTTATTGAAGGCAGGAATTTTTCAGCCTTAACATCGTAACATCTTATGTTTTCATTTTCAACAAAGTCATCTTCGAAAAACAGGATATTACTGTTCCTGTTAAAAAAATACCTGCATGAACCTGATGTTTCACCAGGGCCTCTTCCGTTTTTTAATATTTTATTGATGAACCTTCCTTCTGCGGAAAATTTATAAACATTATTCCTGTCGGCGATAAGAATATATTCACCCGAAAGACTGATTATGCTCCTGAACTCTCCAAGCAATGATTCATTTGTGGTTTCAAGCGGGACAAGCCTGTAATCCTCGATTAAATCGCTTAGTTTGAGATCTGTTGATAATTTGCAGTTATCAAGGTCAGCGTGAAAAGCGGCTCCCGATTTTAGTCCATTTTTGTTGCCGCAATTCCAGACAAATTGTAAAATAAAAAGTGTGGTTATTAATAGAAATGCCTTTCTCATATCGGTAATTTCCGGTAAATATAAATCTATTTATTTAGTCCTACAACTACTTAATTCGTTACTCAGAAGCTATACAAACTTTCAGCAATATGTGGCGTTAGCAAGGAGGGACTCCGCATTGGCAGTAAATGCCCGGCAATATGGGGAGGTTGTGTTGCTCGACGTAAGCACAGGGCATTCCGATAGTAACAGGGAGCAAAAACCACGATAAACAACTTACCCATTTTATCAGTCAAAGTGTTTGTTATTTAAAAGTCACGAGCATAAGAACAGGATTGTCCATTAAGTCAAGCTCATTTGTCAGATCTTCCAATTCCTTCTTTTTTTCGGGAAATCTGGCCGGATTACTTTTAAAGTCCTTACTTTTCACATGATCTTTGAGCTCAAATGGATCTATTGACATGAGCAAAGTGGAATCGTTTACAACTGCGGAAGGGAAAAATCTTGGTCCGCAATCAATATCGTTATAAATTCCTGACGTGAATAATGGATTATCGGTACTGGTGGGTTTACACAATTTAAGGTCACCAGATTTCTTGTCATATATTCCCAGAATATAGTTGGTGTTAATCCAGATTTCACTTTGGCCAGGAAAAGGTGAAGGTTTGGGATGAAGTCTTTTTGCCGGAAAATTATTTCCGAATAAGAATTTCAGGAAAAGATAATTTTCAGTCTGGTAGACTTCAAATAATGTTTTATGGCTCCATAAAATATCAGCAATAGGGAATTTAAGGCGATCTGAAACTGGTATCTTCAGGTTATCTGCCTTGAAGATGTATTTTGGAATCAGCTTGAGATTCTTGTCAAGGTAAAACAGGGTGTCATTAAAATATTGTTTAAACCATAATGATCCGTTGAACTCATAAATATGTGCAAATTCCGAAATAAAATTTCCCCTCGGATTTATAAATTGAAATGTCTCATAGTTTCCATATTGAACAACAAACTCACCATGAAGATTCATTATAATAGCCTTATTTTGTTCCATCCCTGTTGAGTTTGGGATGTTAATAAAAACCAATGAATCATTCATTAGATGCCACAATTCAAAAGCCTTTTCATCATTAGTAAGCAGTCCATTATATCTCTTACCTAAAGTACCATCCAGGTTGTATTCAATTAAGTCGTACAATGAATGGATAAAGACTGATTGACTAACCCCGGATCCGAGAGCAATGCTCCCGATAAACTGATATTCATCTGGTCCATTGCCCCTATTCCCGATCTTTGAAAGGAATTTGCCGTCAGAGTTGAATAAAAGACAATTTTTTCTGTCGGAGATTAAAAAATATTCTGAAGAGACATCAATTGAAGATACATTACTTAACTGGAAATTATCTGTTTTTCCCAGAGGAATGTATTTAACATCACTAGCAATTTCGCTAAGATTAACTACTTCCAGATTATCAATGTTCTTATCAATATCAACAGTAATTATTGGGTCACCTCCATTTTGAGTATTCGTACAGGAACTCATTACACAAATTAAACTGATAACTAAAATTATAACAACAGTTTTCATTTCTACATATGTAAGACATGGAAGTTTATACATTAGATCTGCTTTTATTCGGGTTTCTATGGTGCTTGGTTTGTTTGACCATGTTGTGCGGAATGATTTTTAAATCCATGTTATGCTCTTAAGCTGCCTTTGAATTGCTCTTTTGTATTTGAATTTTGGATAACCCAGGATCATGGACGCAACAACTTCGTTTTCTTTTGGTATTTTAAACATCTGTTTCAGAACTGGGGTTCTCTCAATAGCAGGAGGGATGAGATCAATAGCTGTAGCTCCAAGACCTAAAGTATGAGCTTTTAAAAGGGCATATGCAAGTGCAATATAAATATCTGCTGCATAATTATCAGACTGCTTGTTTGCATGAAACAATATCATTGCCGGTGCACTGCGGGTAATAGCGTCTTCTGTGCCAGCCTTCATAAATGGGAGTTTTATTTTGAACATAGGAACAATATGGTTTTGAATTACCCGGAATCTTTCCTGTCCAATTTTTCTACGGATAATATGTTTTGCGATAGGATTGCTTAATCCCTGCATCAGTTTGTCATACAAATTGATCATATGTTGCAGGGATTCTTTCATAAGTTGTTTATCCCGGATTACAGTAATTTCTACTTTTATTGGAGGGAAGGATGGAGGAGCATAAGATATTGCACTTACAATTTGTTCTAAAAGATCTGCCGGTACAGGAACATCTTTAAAAGCACGAACAGATCTGCGACTCTGAATCAGAGCATTAAATGAATTTATAGTCTCAGGCAGATCGAAGAAGTCTTTGTTATAATCAAGTCCGGCAACAGTAATTGCTTTTTCAGGACAAGCTGCCATACATTGTCCACACAAAAAGCAGAGTTCAATTCTTTCAGACTTTACTGAAGTATGATTGTTTTTAGATTGAAAAATACCATTAGGACATACTTCCGAACAGACTTTACATTTCTTGCATAATGTGTCATCAATTGCAATTTCTTTTTTCATATCTAACTTATTTTATACCAACAATAAGCTGGATGTTGTCAAGTGGACCATAAACAATCGTATCATATTCGTTACCATCTCCATCAACCTTCAAGCCTGAATGATTATTTCTCTCCCACACAGCCCTGCCTCGTCAGTCCCAATAGCAAACTCCGGCAGCACTATCCAACCCATCTTATGCTTTGTCTGACTTTCACAGAAAGGAAAAGCACACCGAAGTTAACTAAACTAAAAGTCAGATTCAAGAAAAATTCTGAAAACATTAAAAAAACGCTAAATATTGATCTTCAGCAATATATATGTTTTATTGTATAAATATGAATACCTGGGATTCCTTTCGAAAACCGGTCGGAACCATACTGACTGTAAAATGCCAGCTGGTTATTCCTCAGCATATAAAACCGTACAACCTAAAGAAGAGGGCTATTAAGAAGATTGATCTCCATGAATTAATTCACCACGGATTTCAGCCGGGCTTGATCACGGATGAAAACACAGATTTTATTATTTGAGACAATCCGTGCATTGTCCGTGTTCTCCGTGAAGTCAGTGGTAAAATCAGAATCATTTATTCACCACGGATTTCACGGGTTTCACGGATGAAAACACAGATTTTATTATTTGAGACAATCCGTGCATTGTCCGTGTTCTCCGTGAAGTCAGTGGTAAAATCAGAACCATTAATTCACCACGGATTTCCCGGTCCCGATGGCTATCGGGATCACGGATAAAATCACTGATTTTACTATTTGAGACAATCCGTGCATTGTCCGTGTTCTCCGTGAAGTCAGTGGTAAAATCAGACAAACCAGACTAGAT
>CAWJAW010000007.1:0-138619 GCA_963840965.1 uncultured Bacteroidales bacterium
TTGAACACCTGGAAGATATTATATATTCCAATTCCGATATAATCGGCACAATCCCTTACAATCTCCACACTGACAGGATCACCTGCTTCCAGCCCCTGCATGATCAGCTTCCCATCGACCCTGCTGTAGTCAAAATCCCCGGGAAGAGGCAGACTGGTCTGCATGCCGTCCTCGATCTTTTTTCTGAACCTCGCGGGAAGCGTGAGTCCGCAGGCACAACCCATGAGACAGCCCCTGTTCCCGCAGGTACAGATGAAGTCGCTGTCCGGATCAACAATGGTGTGCCCGAATTCCCCTGCAGTACCGGTCATTCCGCGGTAGATCTTCCTGTTCAGAACAATTCCGGCTCCGATGCCCGAACTGACGGTCAGGAAAATCAGATCATCATAGCCTCTTCCTGCTCCGAATTTAAGCTCACAGAATGCCTGCGCGTTGGCATCATTATCGAGCCTTACAGGGACCCTGAAATTCCCGGCCAGCATGTCGCGAAGAGGATAGTTCTTAAAGCCCTTCAGGTTTGAAGTGGTTATTGTGTAACCATCCCTGTAGCGCACATGACCGGGGAAGCCCACTCCTATGCCCTCCAGGTCAGTTTCATTAAGGCCGTTGGACGAAATCAGCTGCCTGATAATCAGTGTTATATAATTAACAATGCCTTCCTCATCCATAGAGACATGATCATATACCACCGATTTACCGAGGATCCTTCCGTCGGGATAAACCAGTCCGGCAGATAGCTTGGTGCCTCCAAGGTCGACGCCGCAGAGTATCTTTTCCATAGTTATTAAAGTGACTGTTCGGTTCGTGCAATTATATCATCCTGGGTATCGGGTGAAAGGGTGGTGAAGAAAGCCGAGTAACCTGCCACACGGACCACCAGATCCCTGTGGTTCTCAGGGTTCTTTTTGGCGTCGAGCAGGGTTTCCCTCGATACGATATTGTACTGGACATGCCAGCCTTTGAGGGTTGCAAAGAAGGTTCTCAGAATCGAAATGAGCTTTTGTTTTTGTGTCTCATTTGAAAGCGAGGAGGGTGACAGTTTCTGATTGAGCAGAACTCCTCCCAATATTCTCCCCGTAGGCAGTTTCGAGACTGACTTGAATACTGCAGTCGGTCCGAGGCTGTCGGTGCCCGAGGTGGGAGAACAGCCTTCGGCAACCGGGGTGAAAGCTTTTCTTCCGTCAGGCGTTGCCGGGACAACCGACCCGGAAGGGACATTTGCTGAGATGCTTGATGTACCTGCATAATATCCGCAGCCTGCCGGACCTCTGCCATAGCGGGTGGTGTGATATTTTTCCAGCTCTTCAATGTAGCACATATAGGCCTCTGCAAGCAGGTTGTCGACATAATCGTCGTCGTTGCCGTACTTTGGAGCGAAGTTCAGCAACATCTGCCTTATCCTCTCGCCATCGTGCCCTTCAAAGTTGTTCCTCAGATTTTTCATCAGCTCCGCCTTGCTGATTCTGTTCTCCTCAAAGACAAGCTTTTTAATCGCGGCCATTGAATTGCCCAGATTTGCTATCCCGACCTGAAGACCTGATATGAAATCGTAAACAGAGCCTCCCTCCTTGATAGTTTTTCCCCGGGTAATGCAGTCGTCGACAAAGGCGGAGCACAGGATATCAGGAACAAGTTCCTCAAGGGCGAGGTCGGCGGCAGTGTCGATTTCCACCGAAGCTTTTGTATAAAGACTAACCTGTTGTTTCCAGGCCGACATCAGTTCACCGAAGCCATGGAAATCCTCAAACTGCCCGGTGCCGGGGAAGAAGGTCTTTCCCGACATGGTGTCGAGGCCACTGTTCATCGCTGCCAGTAAAACACGCATGAAGTTCAGGAAACTCATACCGGTGCACCTGTAACCCCATTTGCCGGGAACGGCGATTTCAATACAGCCGATCGCCGAATAATTGTATGCATCCTCCTTCGCTACTCCGAGACCGATAAGAGAAGGAATCACGATTTCGTCGTTGTTGAAGGCAGGCATTCCAAAACCCTTGCCGATAACGTCAATGCAGCAGCTAAGGAATTCCGGGCTGATATTTTTATGGAACCTGACCGACAGGTTGGGCTGGGTGAGTTTCATCCGGCCAACAGAATCAAGTATCAGGAAGCTGAGCTCATTTACGGCATCGTGTCCGTCAGTTGTCTGGCCGCCTATTGTTACATTCTGGTACAGGGGTCCGCCGGCTGAGAACCGGGTGTGAGACCATGATCTTATCTTGTTGACCGACAGAAGCTTCAGCCAGGTGTTCTCAAGAAGTTCAAGGGCGAAATCAGAGGTAATCCTGCCTGCTGCCTTATCTTTCTCGTAAAACTTCAGAAGATACTGGTCCATCCTTCCAAGCGAAACCGAATGTCCGTTGCTTTCGATCTGCAGAACAAGCTGAACGAACCAGGTTAGCTGAAGAGCTTCGTAAAAACCGTCGGGGGGATTGTTCTTTATGTTCCTGCAGCAATCGCTTATTTTCACAAGTTCCGCCTTCCTTTCAGGGCCCGGTGCATCAAAGGAGAGGTCCGAGGCAAGTCGTTCAAATCTCTCAATGAATGCCCGGAACGATCGTATGCCCGTCTTCAGCGCCGTGTAAAAATTACTCTTCCTGATATACTCCCCGTCCGATTGCGCTTGCTTCGTTTCAGCCTGCTCTATCTCATTAAGGTAACCCTGCAGGCCGATTGTGAGCAGTTTTTCAAGGTTCACGGCAATATGGGCATCGCCCGATGTCAGGTTTCCTTCAGCCCTTATAATTCCTGAATCGTGTATTTCCCTGTTAATCGGCGACATAAGGGAATATCCCTTTTCTATCAGTGTTTTTCCTTCCCAGTAAAGGCAGAGCTCACGCAGCTCTTCCTTCTGTTCCTCCGTGACAAAAAAGGCATCACCCGGCCGTTTGTCAAATTCATCCAGTTCCTTTATGATCCATTCAGTGACGTATTCGGGGAAGATGGGAGCGGCTCTTAAAGCTGATGACTGGTTCCCAACGATAAGTTCGCCTTCATCAATGAAGATGGTCATCTCCTTAAGTGTTTTCTCAAGCGCATAGGCCCGTTTCAGGATTACCGGGGTTTCTTCGTGTTCCCTGTATACTTCTGTATAGATCCGGGCGCGTTCGGTGCAGATGGTCGACCTGGCCGAAAGGATCTTTTCTTTCAGCCCGGCAATCCTCCGGGTAATGACGGGCGATTCAGCAATTGTTGTCATCTCAATTCATTATTTTGACTGTCAGGCCTTTGAGTTTAGCATATTCAATATAAGGAGCAAGTTCAGATTTCTCAACATTCCGTGCAAAGCCAAAAACATAGTCTTTCCCAAGAAACAGGTATTTTTCCTTTGCAAGCGAATGGAAGGGAATGAAATGGATCTCACGTGAATTTTTAAGGTCAGAAGCAAAATCGATAATGGAACGGATCTCGGGTCCGGAGAAATTGAAATCGGGAACGACGGGCACCCTGACCACGTATTCAGCTCCACTGGCATCAAGCTTTCTGAAGTTTTCCATTACAAGTCCTGCATTGCCTCCGGTAAAGTAGGCAAACTTCTCAGGATCGGTGTGTTTCAGGTCGGCAAGAAAGACATCTACAAGTCCGAGGCATTTTTCGATGTTTTCCCATGGCACATGAAGAGATGTCTCGGCTGATATATGGATATTCCTTTTTTTCAGTTCTTCAAGCAATTCAATCAGTTCGCCGTTCTGGGCAAAAGGTTCGCCGCCTGAGAGGGTGACTCCGCCTCCGCTCATTTCGTAGAACGGAACGTCCTTTTCAATTTCGCTCATTATATTGTTGATGCCCATGTTCTCACCGGCAATAGTCAGGGCTTTCGACGGACAAATATCCCTTAGGGCATCGAAGCAGGTGATATTTTCCCTGTCAATCACCAGACTTTCTCCCGCCGGCCTTATGCTGCCGCCGCTGTTCCTTATGCAATCTCCGAACCTATGGCAAAGCCTGTTGTCAAACATAATTGAAGGAAAGGGATCGATGCTTTCGGGATTGTTGCACCACAAACACCTGAGCGGGCACCCCTTGAAGAAAATGTTGGTCCGGATCCCCCGGCCATCGTGCAGGCAAAATCGTTGTATGTTAAAAACAGTCAGCAAAATGGGAATGATTTACAGTTCAGCATTAAACCGGCAAAAGATACATTAAAAATTCAAATAATAAATTATCATGCGGGTGTTACAGGCAATGAAGAAGGACAAATATTCAGATATGATAAACGATTTTGTATTTATTGCCGTTATATAAGCACGGATTTCTTTAGCATGGATATTACAGGTACGATTCACGATAAAATCAGGCGGGGGCGCCTCTTGTTTGTTTTCAGGGGGGAGATAACGGAGAAGAATTCCCTTCCTCTTCTTACCCTGCTTGAAAGTGAAATGAAGGAGGACTCTTTCGACCTTTCAGGGCGAAAGAGACTCTTCATGTATGTTCTCGAAAGTCTTCAGAATATTGTAAAACATGGCGATCAAAAAGGCCATGCCGTTATGCCGCTTGTTTCATATTCAAAAACTGATGACGGTTACACGGTAACCACAGGGAACGTGATCACGGAAGAACAATCCGGTTTACTCAGGGACAAGCTTGAAAAGGTCAATTCACTTGATGCCATGGATATCAAGGCACTTTACAGGCAGATACTTGAGACCCCGGGATTCAGTGAAAAGGGAGGTGCGGGTCTCGGTCTGCTTGAGATGGCTTTGAAAACGGGAAACAGCCTCGACTTTGACTTCATTCCGTTAGGAGAAGGGTTGTCATATTTCGTGCTGAGCAAGACAGTCGATTCTTCGGGCCTGGGCAGAACCAATGGCAGCCCCCGGGGTAAGTATGACGGCAGTCCGGTGCTGGAGTTTGAGAGACTGATGGCCCGGAACAATGTTCACATGACCTGGTCAGGTCATATATCCTCCGGAATTGGAGATGATGTTCTTTCAATCACCGAGGCCAGGCTTTCGGATGAGGATGTGGATTCCCGGATCAGGAGAAAGGTATTTAACATAATGGTGGAGATCCTTGAAAATGTGTCAAAATACAATCCGGGAAGAGAAGCTGAAGATAAATATGGATTGTCTTTTGCAATGGTAAGATTCGAGGATGGCAGGTTTGTCCTGACAACAGGGAATCTGATATCAGGATCGATGATCGGAGAACTTAAGCTAAAAATTGACAACATAAACAGTTTCAGTCAGAACGAACTCAAGACCTTGTTTTTCGCTGCACTGTCGGCCCAGTCGATAGAAACTGACAGCACCGGAAATATGGGACTGATTTCGATGGCAAGGAAATCGGGGGGTAAACTGGAATACCAGTTTAAGAAGGTCAATGAGGAGTATTCTTATTTTTTACTCACTGTAAGGGTGGAGAATACAAACGGATTACCTGAAGCTCTTCAAATATAGATCACTGCCGTCCCATTCGGCATAGCTTCCATCGCTGAACCAGTCGCCAAGGAAAATTATCCTGCCATTGTTTCCGTTATTGAATGTCATTGGGAGATGGCGGTGACCGAAGATAAAATAATCTATATTGTCTTTTTTCATTACCGAACGTGAATACCTTAAAAGGTCTTCCCTGTCTTCACCCATGAAATCCTGTGTTATTCCTTTTGCAAACCGCGAATGTTGCGACCAGTTCTGGCCAATCCCGATACCTATCCTGGGGTGGAGCATTGAATAAAGTACACGTAGAGGTTTGTTCCGGAAGATCCAGAGAAGGATATAGTATCCGGTGTTTTTGCTTCCAAGTCCTTCTCCGTGGGCAATATGGAACTTTTTCCCGTCAATGCTGCAGTTGAAGGGCGATGTATGAACAATCATCCCGCATTCGGCCGACAGGTAGTCCCTGACCCACATGTCGTGGTTACCAGTGAAAAAATGGACCGGTATCCCCGAATCGGTTATCGAGGATATGGTTCCCAGGAACCTTGTGAATCCGCGGGGGACAACCAGCTTGTATTCCCACCAAAAATCAAAGATGTCACCCACCAGGTAAATCTCCCTTGCTTCAGGTGCTACGGTTGTGAGCCACCTGACAACCAGCTTCTCTCTTTCGGCAGGATCTTTTCCCGTCTTCAGCCCGAGATGAAAATCGGATGCAAAGAATATTTTTCCCGTTTCTTTCAATTACCGGCCGGATTGTTAAACAACTGATTCAGCTTTATCTGAAGGGATCTTCCGTGGAGATTTGTACCAATTATCGTTCCGTCACGGTCGAACAGGTAATTTGCCGGTACGGTCTGGACATTGAACAACCGAACATTTTCAAGGACGTTCGGATCATCTTCCCTTGTGCTTATCCAGGGCAGTTCATCGAAGCGGACAGCCTGCTTCCATTTGTCTTCATTCTCGTCGATGTTGATCTGATAAATCTCGAATCCCTTGTTCTTAAATAATTTGTAGAATTCTTTAAGCTGGATGTTTTCCGCGAGCGACTCCCTTGAATTGACTGACCAGAAGGTGAGTAGCACAACTTTTCCCCTGAGCGACGACAAAGCTATCCTTTTACCGTTGACATCCAGGAGATTCGGATCGAGTTTGATTTCGGGCGAAGTGCTGGCAATACTCTGAATCTGCCTGGCAACCAACTGATTCATTTCTTTTTTCACGTCTTCGGCAAGGGCCCTGACGTTCTTGGATTCAGGATAATGACGGCCGAGGGAATCGGAGACTATTTTCAGGTACTGGAGGTCGCGGGGATCGTAAAGAACATAAGTGTTTTCGTCAATCCTCTGGTAAACGGCTTTCAGGGAAGCCATTGATGAGGGCCAGGTGACAATGTATTCAATGTTTTTCTTCCGTAGATCCTTCAATATTGCAGTGAATTCTTCCTCCAGCCGGCTTCTTTCAGGATCAGAGTCCGGATTCGCCGGAAGACTGTCGTAAATGGCCCTGAGGGAGTCGAGCTTTCTTTTTCCTTCAGCGAGCCTGAGGTCGAGTATCCTCACATCCTCCGATCCTTTCGATCCCGAAACCTCATAATCGCCGGATGTATTCTTTCCATTAAAGGTGAGATTTATTTTTTCACCGGGACCTGCAAGAAGTGTGATGAAATCCGTATCGGAATAGCCGATCTGGTAAAAATCGGTTGCTTCTGTCTTAACCCTTAATTTGAAACTGCCGCTGCCGCTCAGCCTGGCTGAATCAACAAAAATCATCCTGTCGACTTCAACCTTGTTGAGCACGACGCTATTCTTCAGCGGGTCGCTGATATGTCCGGAGACAATGAAGGAATCCTTGCTGCTGCATCCGGCAAGGATAAGTGCCGGGATAATTATTACCAGTATTTTTTTCATCATCAAACAGAATTTCCGGTAGGGTGGAGTGGTTTAAGGTTATTTGAACAGTTCGGCGAGTTTTCTCTGCAACGCCTCTCCCCTCAGGTTGGTGGCAATTATCCGGCCATCTTTGTCGAGGAGGTAGTTAGCCGGAATGGATTCGATTTTGTAAAGCGGGACCACAGAAGAATTCCAGTATCCAAGGTCGCTCACATGGATCCAACTGCCAAGTCCGTCATCCTCGATTCCCTTCACCCATGCCTCGCGTGTTTTGTCGAGGGAAACCTGGTAAATCTGAAATCCTCTGCCATGGTATTGATTCCAGGCTTGGACGAGGTTGGGATTTTCCGCTCTGCATGGAGGGCACCAGGCAGCCCAGAAGTCAAGAAGGACATAACTGCCTTTTGTGGATGAGAGTTTTATCGTGTCACCTTTAGGACTGGGAAGAGCTATTTCAGGCGCTTCCATTTTTTCATCTCCATCCGACGTATTGGCTGTCTCGAACCAGGTAACCATTTCTTCTATCTGGTTGTGAAGATCAATCACAGGGCCGTACTCAGGGTACTTGCCGTACAATGACGAATCGACCTTCAGGAACCAGGCAAGGTCTTTCTGCGGATCGAGGACATAAAGCTCCGGTGTCAGCATTGAGTACAGAACCGGGATTGTGGCAAGGGATGAAACATTCTCATCAATGAATTTCTTCGCGTAGCTGTTTATTTCATTCAGGTAACCGTCGCCCAGCCTGTCGAGCGAATCAATAAAGCCAGTCATATCAGCCCTGTCTGAATTATTGTCGAAAAGATCGTTCAGACCCCTGATATTGTTTCTTGTCCTGAGCAGTTCTTTGTTGAAGCCGGCTATCAGTTCCGTGCCTGATGACCCGGTTACAACGACAGGATAATTGAGAGAATCATAGTGAGAAGTCATTTTTATTTTCTCTCCGGGCTCAACAAGCATTGTCAGAAAGTTATTTTGATTAATTTTGAGCAGATAAAAAGACGGGAATTTAACCTTCCTTTTGAACTCGAACCTACCATCATCCGATACTATGGCGGAATCAACATTTAGAAGCTCATTAGGTTTAAGCTCCTGCAGGAATACATATTGCCCCGGCAATGGTTGTTCCAATATTCCGGAGATTTCGACATTGTTCTTTTGGCAGCCCGCAAGCATGAGGGCGGTCGACAGGAAGAAAGCCAGATTTCTGTTCATGCAGAGAAGGTTGTTTGTTAATTGGTTCGTTTTATTGAGATGCAAAGTTATTCTTTTTTTTTTCAGGCAGAGCCGTAAGCTTATTTTATACCCTTCCCTTTGCATGGTTCAATAAAATGAAGTATCTTAAAAGACTTTTTAGTGATAGATTAAAAAGATTTGTTTATGAGTTACATTAAGTTCGAAAAGGGTCAGATTGTAAACCTCGAGTTCTCACTTTCGAGGGAGGTCATCAGGACCAATCGTGCAGGATCATATTCCTCAACTACAATTGTCGGGTGCAATACGAGGAAATACCACGGCCTTCTTGTGTGCCCGATTGATGCATTCGGCGGGGAGAGGCATGTGCTGCTCTCATCAATGGATGTGACAGTTGTTAATCACGACAAGAGTTTTAATACAGGGATCAGGAAATACAAGGGTGATTACTACAGCCCCAAGGGGCACAAATATATAGAGGAGCTCGAGATGGAAGGAATTCCCTCGAGAATTTACAGGGTTGGTGGTGTAAGGCTTAAGCACGAAAGACTTCTTACTCATTATGAGGAACAATACATGGCAAGGTTCACTATCCTTGAGGCATCGGAACCCATGAAGCTTCAGATACGTCCATTCCTGGCTTTCAGGAATATCCATGAGCTTACTCATGCAAATCTTGCAGCCAACACAAAAGTTGAATTCATACCCAGCGGAATAAAAATGAAGCTGTATGAAGGATTCCCCTTCCTTCACATGCAATTCTCAACAAATGCCGAATTTGTCCATGTACCCGACTGGTATCTGGGAGTGGAATATATTGAGGAGCAGAAAAGAGGTTATGACTACTCCGAGGATCTTTTTGCCCCGGGATTCTTTGAAATAGAGGCCGGAGAGGGAGATGTAATTGTGTTCTCGGCTTCAACAAAGGAAGAGAAGCCATCTGGTTTCAAAACCAAGTTCACCAGGACTGTCAGCGGGAAGATCCCGAGAAGCAATTTCTCAAACTGCCTGAGAAATGCTGCCCAGCAGTTTATCGAAAGTCGTCATGGCAAAACACTTGTGATAGCAGGGTATCCCTGGTTCGGATCATGGGGAAGGGATACATTTATCGCACTTCCCGGTCTGGCAACCGCCAGGCCTGCAAAAAAGCTTCAGCTCTACCGTGAGGTACTCGATACCCAGGTCGGGAGCATGAAGGACGGATTGTTCCCCAATATGGGTAATGCCGACAATCCTGCTTTCAACTCGGTTGATGCCCCGCTTTGGTTCTTCTGGGCTGTCCAGCAGTACCTGGAGAACGGGGGAACAGATGCATGGGACCGTTACGGCGGACCCATGAAATCGGTACTCAATGCTTACCGGTCGGGAACCGGGTTCAATATAGGAATGAGGGAAAACGGGTTGATTTATGCAGATGCACCGGGGAAATCGCTTACCTGGATGGATGCCGTAGTGCATGGTGTACCTATTACGCCGAGGAACGGATATGCGGTAGAAATCAATGCATTGTGGTACAATGCTGTATGTTTTACCCTCGACCTGGCAAGGCAGAACAAGGAACGGAAGTTCTTAAAGGAATATGAAGACCTTCCCGAACTGATAAACCTTTCCTTCCATGAATTGTTCTGTGATCATGCAAAAGGTCATTTGGCCGACTATGTCAACGATAAGGAGGGTAAGAACTACTTCGTGAGGCCTAATATGCTAATCGCTGTGTCTCTTCCATATTCGATGCTGTCAAAGGATCAGATGAAAAGAGTGCTTGATATCACTGACAAGGAATTGCTTACACCGCGGGGATTACGTACCCTGTCGCCGGGCAATCCTCTTTACAAGGGAACATATTTCGGGAGCCAGGAGGAGAGAGACAAAGCCTACCATAACGGTACTGTCTGGCCATGGCTGATCGGGCCATTCTGCGAGGGATGGCTGAAAGTGTACGGACAGCAGGGTGTGCAAAGGGTTAAGAAGCTTTTATGGGGATTCGAGGAGGCGATGAGTGAACATGGTGTCAGCACTGTCTCCGAGATCCACGATGGCGATCCTCCTCATGCTCCGAACGGTGCCATATCACAAGCCTGGAGCGTCGGGGAAATCCTGCGGATTATGGATCTGCTTGAGAACAAATATTCTTTATAATAAAAACAGGTGTGATATGCGCGTATTAATGTTCGGTTGGGAGTTTCCGCCACATATTTCGGGCGGGCTGGGTACAGCCAGTTTTGGCCTGACAAAAGGTATGTCGACACTGGAGGACCTGGATGTGATCTTTGTTGTCCCGAAGGCCTGGGGAGATGAGGATCAAACGAAGGTAAGGCTTATCGGGGCCAACAAGGTGCCTGTAGCATTCAAGCAGGTTCATTACAAGGGATTCAGACGCCCTCTTGAACAGATTGAAATATCCTCAAGGATTGTCCCGTATACTGATCCCGAAGAATTCTGGGAAAGAATAAGCTCAGAATCCTCAGGATACAAACTCATTGTGCAGACCAACAAGGAAGGCACAATCGATTTTTCGGGAAAATACGGCGGTGAACTGATGGATGAAATATATAAGTACTCAGTTGTCGCTTCTGTAATAGCCGAAGAAAACGAATTTGACATAATTCATGCCCACGACTGGCTTGCTTATCCTGCGGGAATAGCAGCTATGGAGGTCTCGGGCAAACCTCTGGTAATACATGTCCATGCAACCGATTTTGACCGCAGCGGGGGAAATGTCAACCCCGATGTCTACCGGATTGAAAAACTTGGAATGGACGCTGCATCCAAAATCATTACAGTAAGCAATCTTACAAGGGATATTGTTATTAATAAATACAACATTGATCCTGAGAAGGTTGAAACTGTATACAATGCTGTGGAGCCGGTCAAAATGGCGCAGGACCCTTCTATGAAAAAGGGATTTGATGACAAGGTGGTCACTTTCCTTGGGAGGATAACCCTCCAGAAGGGACCGGAATATTTCATTGAAGCTGCATACAAAGTCCTTAAAGTTATGCCCGACGTAAGATTTGTGATGGCAGGATCGGGAGATATGATGGAAAGGATGATGCGAAGAGCTGCCGCCCTGAATATTACCGACCGTTTCCACTTTACCGGATTCCTGAAAGGGAGGGACGTGTTCACCATGCTTAAAATGAGTGATGTTTACATTATGCCTTCAGTTTCAGAACCTTTCGGAATCTCCCCACTCGAAGCAATGCAGTCGAACGTGCCGGTAATAATCAGTAAACAGTCGGGAGTGTCGGAGATTCTTACCCACGCAGTTAAAACCGATTTCTGGGATATTGACGCGATGGCTGATGCTATTTACGGGATCCTTAATTATCCCGCCCTTTCCAAAATGTTCATAAAGAACGGAAAGGAAGAGGTTGTGAGGCTTAAATGGGATAATTCGGCAAGACATGTCAGAGATATTTATTACAGAGTGATTTGGCAAAACAAGAACTAGATATGAGTTTAACAGGCAAAAAAGCTATATGCTTTTATTTTCAGGTACATCAGCCTTTCAGGCTTAAAAGATACAGGTTCTTTGACCTGGGGCATGATCATTATTATTATGATGATTTTACAAATGAATCGATCATGAGAAAGGTGGCGGATAACTGTTATCTGCCTGCCAACGAGATCATCCTCGACCAGATTCTGAAGAACAAGGGGAAATTCAAGGTGACTTACTCGTTGACCGGTCTTGTGATAAAGCAGTTCCAGCTCTATGCCCCGGAAGTCCTCGAATCGTTCAGGAAACTGGCTGAAACGGGAATGGTGGAATTCCTGGCCGAGACCGAATCGCACTCGCTGGTGTCGATAAAGACCCGAAGCGAATTTGAACACCAGGTCAATGACCACAGGGAAATGATCAGGGAATTCCTTGGCTATGAGACCACATCTTTCAGGAATACTGAACTTATCTATTCCGATCAGATAGGGTCGTGGGTTGCCGACATGGGATTCAAATCGATGCTTACAGAGGGCGCCAAGCATGTCCTGGGATGGAAAAGTCCAAACTTCCTGTATTGCAATTCGATTAATCCAAGGCTTAAGGTCCTGTTAAGGAATTTCGTCCTCAGCGATGATATAGCATTCAGGTTCTCAAACAAGGGATGGGCTGAATGGCCGCTGACAACCGACAAATATACCGCGTGGCTTTCCAAAATCGCTTCCAAAAGTGAACTTGTGAATGTTTTCCTTGATTATGAAACATTCGGGGAACATAATCATAAGGATACAGGAATATTTGACTTCCTCGAACACCTTCCCTCAGCGATCCTGAAGAAGACACCATACAAATTCATGACTCCCACAGAGGTTGCTGCTTACCTCCAGCCGGTTTCAGCAATAAGCATTCCATCGCCTATCTCATGGGCCGACGAGGAACGTGACATCACTGCCTGGCACGGTAATGAACTGCAGGTTGCAGCCCTGGAAAAACTTTACATCCTTACGGATAAAGTCAACCGCTGCGAGGATAACCAGATCAAAAAAGACTGGAAATATCTCCAGGCAAGCGACCATTTCTACTATATGGCCACAAAGTTCTTCTCCGACGGTGCCGTGCATGCTTACTTCAACCCTTATGATACACCTTACGACGCTTTTATGAATTATATGAACGTCCTGAGCGATTTCGAGATCAGGGTAAACCGTTTTGTCCCTGACAGGGATACCCATACCGAAATTTCAAAACTTAATGATCTTATTAAGGAAAAGGAATCCATTATCGATCAGCAGGCGGCACAGATCGATGAACTGAGGAAAAAGTCCGGAACCAAAAATAAAACAGCTCCGGCAACCCCACTTTTCTCAGGAAAAAGTGCAAAATCGCTAACCGGCAGGAAAACAACTTCAGGGAAAACTTCAGGGAAAAGAAAATCTTCCAGGTAATTCTGAGTTATTATCTAAACCAGTATCGAGTTAAAATCAGAACCAATATATTGTATAATGAATGTTGAACTAATTTTTGAGACCAGTTGGGAAGTATGCAACAAGGTCGGAGGTATTCATACGGTAATTTCAACAAAAGCATTGAACATAAAAAATGAGCTTGGAGACAATTATATTACCATTGGCCCCGATGTATGGAGAGAAGAAGTCACAAATCCGGAATTCATACCTGATGATTCATTATTCCCCGCATGGAGGGCAGTAGCTGCCACTGAGGGACTCAGAGTAAAGATCGGACGCTGGAACATAGCCGGTAAACCAATAGTTTTTCTGCTTGATTTCACCCCTTACTTCGGGCAACAGAATGAGATATTTGCAAAGTTCTGGGAAACATATAAACTTGACAGCATCACCGGTCAGTGGGATTATGTGGAACCGGCACTGTTCGGATATGCCGCGGGAAAAGTCATTGAAAGCTTTACATCATACTATCACGAGCGTCATAATATCATTGCTCAGTTTCACGAATGGATGACCGGAACCGGGATTTTGTATCTCCAAAAATACGCTCCATGGATTGCCACGGCATTCACTACCCATGCAACTGTACTGGGACGATCAATAGCCGGAAACAGCAGGCCCCTTTACGGGAAGCTTAAAGATTACAACCCCGTTCAGATATCCAGGGAATTCAATGTTGTGGCAAAACAATCGCTTGAAAAGATTTCAGCTGCCGAGGCAGATGTCTTTACTACCGTGAGCGAAATCACTGCCAAAGAGTGTGCTTATTTCCTGGGCAAGAATGTAGACCTGGTTACCCCTAACGGCTTTGAGGATTCCTTTGTCCCTCCGGCAGAAGAATTCGGGAAGAAACAGCAGGCGGCCAGAGATAAACTGAGGAGTGTCGCGGAGGCTGTTCTCGGCTATAAGCTGAATGATGACTGCATGTTCATTGCAAACAGCGGAAGATATGAATTCCGTAACAAGGGCGTCGATATTTTAATCGATTCACTAGGGGAACTGAATAAAGAGGAAAGCCTCGCACGTGAATGCGTGGCTTTTATTCTGATGCCGGCCTATCACAAGGGTCCCCGCCAGGATCTGATCGACATTCTCTATAATAACGGCCCGGTTAACGGCATTGACCGCTACCTTACACATTGTCTGCATTATCCTTCAAGCGATCCGGTGCTTCACCGCATTGCTCAAAACGGACTAACCAATGACCAGAATGAAAAGGTTAAGATTATTTTTGTGCCATCATATCTCAACGGGAACGACGGTATCTTTAACCTTGCCTATTACGATCTTCTTATAGGGTTCGACCTGTCGGTATTCCCTTCTTACTACGAACCCTGGGGTTATACTCCGCTCGAAAGCCTTATGTTCTCTATTCCCACTGTTACCACCTCATTGTCGGGGTTCGGCCTCTGGGTTAAAGAATACTTCAGGGACCACGGTAACGGAATTGCCGTCATCGAAAGGACTGATGACAATGAAAAGAGTGTGGTCAGCGAGATGAGGGATTTTATAAAAAAATATGTAGGTCTTTCGGAAGCAGAAATCACGAAAGCAAGGTTCAAGGCCCATGAGATCTCAAGGATTGCAATGTGGGACAACCTGGTAAAACACTATTTTGAGGCTTATGAAATAGCTCTGGAACAGAGCAGTATGAGGAGAGATGAACCAAGAGAGTTCACTCAGTTTGTTGAGGCCCCCGGCAGGGAAATAAGGAAACCTCATCAGATACCGGTCTGGAAGGATATTTATGTGCAGAGCGACGTTCCCGACAAGCTTTCATCGCTCAAGGAACTCGCCAACAACCTTTGGTGGTCGTGGAACACCGAAGCTGAATCACTTTTCAGGAGAATGGATCCTTCCCTCTGGGAAAAGGTGAAGCATAACCCGAAACTACTTCTCGAAAAGATCGACTATAAACGACTCCTGGTTCTTGAGGATGACGAGGATTTTATCGCAGATCTTGAGGGTGTAATGAAGACTTTCAGGGATTATATCAGCAGACCGCCCGATAATGAAAAACCATCAGTCGCGTACTTCAGCATGGAGTTTGGAATCCATCCCTGCCTGAAAATCTACTCGGGAGGTCTTGGTATTCTTGCAGGCGATTACCTCAAGGAAGCAAGCGATTCCAATGTCCACATAACGGGTATAGGACTTCTCTACAGGTTTGGTTATTTCAAGCAAAAGCTTGGACTTAAGGGAGAACAGCTTACCATTTATGAGGCTGAGGAATTTTCGCGGCTGCCTATTAATCCGGTGAAGGATGCTGAAGGAAAACAGCGGACGGTAAGCATCGTCTGGCCGGGAAGAACTGTGAAGATCCGGATCTGGGAAGCAAAAATTGGTAAAGTGCAGCTCCTGCTTCTTGATACCGATTTTGAGGATAACCTGCCTGAAGACCGCTCAATAACACATTATCTGTATGGAGGGGATCATGAGAACAGGCTTAAACAGGAACTTATCCTTGGTATTGGAGGCATAAGAGCCCTTAACGAAGTGGGGATCAAACCCGATCTTTATCACAGCAACGAAGGCCATTCGGCATTCATCAGCCTTGAAAGGATAAGAAAACTTATTGATGACCACCATCTTACTTTCGATCAGGCCGTTGAGGTAATCAGACCATCCACCCTGTTCACCACACACACTCCGGTGCCGGCAGGACATGACGCCTTTGAGGAGGATCTTCTGAGAAAATATATTTCCCATTATCATACCAGGCTTAACATTGACTGGGATGAGCTCATGGATATGGGCCGCTGCCCCGGGGATGCCGACAGGAAATTCAACATGAGCTTCCTGGCGACCCATATGTCTCAGGAGCTGAATGGTGTTAGCAAGCTTCATGGAGAGGTTACTCAGGGGCTCTTTAATAAACTCTGGCCCGGTTACCTGAAAGAGGAACTTTTTATCGGATATGTCACAAACGGTGTTCATTATCCTACATGGATTGCCCCGGAGTGGCAGGAAGTTTACAAAGAGCTTCTGGGCACCGCCAATTTCGACCAGACCGACAGAAGCCTTTGGGAAAAGCTTTATTCTCTTGACGATAAAAAGGTGTACAAGGTTAAGACTGAGCTGAAAAAGAACCTCTTCATTAATATCCGCAAGAGACTGCAATCTGATATGCTCGACAAGCATGTCAGCCCGCGCACACTGCTGAATATAAGCACACATTTGAACGATAAGGCCCTTACTATCGCATTTGCACGCAGGTTTGCTACTTACAAGAGAGCTTCACTGCTTTTCAGGGATCTCGACCGGCTTTCGCGGATCGTCAATGATCCTGACAGACCGGTGCAATTCATTTACGCCGGGAAAGCTCATCCACATGATGGCGGAGGACAGGATCTCATTAAACGAATAGTTGAGATATCACAGATGCCGCGGTTTACCGGTAAGGTGATCTTCCTTGAGAATTACGACATAGAACTGGCAAAACAGCTGGTCAGGGGAGTTGACATCTGGCTTAATACCCCGACAAGACCCCTTGAAGCATCAGGGACCAGCGGAGAAAAAGCTGTAATGAATGGTACCATACATTTCAGTGTCCTCGACGGATGGTGGGTAGAGGGTTACCGTGCCTATGCCGGATGGGCCCTTCCCAAAAAGAAATCTTTCACTAACCAGGATCTTCAGGACGACGTCGATGCTGAAACAATCTATAATATGCTGGAATATGAAATCATTCCTGCATATTATTCTTCTGATGAGAACGGTGTGCCGGTTGAATGGATAAGCCATATCAAGAATACCATGGTGAAGATAGCCCCGGAATTTACCATGCGCAGGATGCTGGACGACTACATCCAAAGGTATTACATGAAACTGTGGCCGAGAAGTAAATATTTCAATGCCAACGACTTTGAAAAGGCCAAAGAAATGGCTTCCTGGAAGGACACCATGAGACAGGAGTGGGATAATATTGAAGTCCTGAATTACAGCTTCGAACAGCCTCATGAAAATGTTTATCATTCAGGACATGATTACCGGGCAGAAATTGCTCTGGATATCAAGAAAATCCCAAAGGAAAACGTTGGCGTCGAATTCGTTTTCACCCATCTCAACAAGAATGGAGAATATGAATTTGTTGACAGCCAGGAGTTCAAACTGGTAAGCAATAAGAACGGGAAATGCCTTTACAGGGCAAATCTGGTGCCGGAAAAAGCGGGTACTTTCTTTTACGGAATAAGGATATATCCAAAACACAATGACCTTCCGCATAAACAGGATTTCTACCTGCTCAGGTGGATTGACTAGATATCGGTTGCCCTCTTTACCTGTTCACGTTTAAGGACAAGACCTGTCCGCGAAGGCAGATACAGATACAGGAAGAAAGGCTGATCGAGTGTCTGCCTTTGGGTTTTTCTTATCGAGGTATAGCTGACGGTCCTTCTTACTCTGTCGAATCCCCCAAATTCGGGATCATCAGTATCGACAGTTATCCGGAATTTTCCTTTTATGGGTATACCGTAATCAGTAAATGAGTTGTTCGGATGAAAGTTAAAAACCATAAGAAAATCTCCCCTGGTAAAGGCGATCACCTTATCATGATTGTTTTCGTAGATCCTGTTCACTGACATGTCGTCGAGTATCCGGTGTTCCTTATGCAGTTTCACCATTGCATTGTCGAATTTCATCAGAAACGAATACTTCAGGTCTTCATTAAGGGCCAGATCCCACTGGCGCCTGGCAAATTTGTAACTCCAATTGTTGCCTTCGCGGGGAAAATCGATCCATTCGGGATGCCCGAATTCATTGCCCATGAAGTTCAGGTAACCTCCCCCCGAGGTGCAGAAAGTGATAAGCCGTATCATTTTGTGAAGTGCTATTGCGCGATCGACGGTCAGACTGTGATGCGACTTCGACATCCCGGTGTACATTTCTGCGTCAATCATCCTGAATATAAGTGTTTTATCGCCGACAAGAGCCTGGTCGTGCGATTCACAATATGATACGATCTTTTCCTCGGGCCTGTGTTGGCTGAGTTCGTGAATGAGCTGCCCCATGTCCCAGGACTCGTCAGGAGTATCCTTTACCAGCTTTATCCAGTAATCGGGTACTCCCATCGAGAGCCTGTAATCGAAGCCAAAACCTTTTCTTGAAAGAGGGGCAGCAATTCCCGGCATACCACTCATTTCCTCAGCTACGGTGAGGGCCTCCGGCCTGAACTGGTGGATGGTAAGGTTGGCGAGATAGATGTAGATGAGGGCATCAATATCCTGGCCTCCATCGAAGTAATCTTCGTACCGGGTGAAGTTTTTCTCCAGGCCGTGATTGAAATAGATCATGCTGGTGACTCCGTCGAACCTGAAACCGTCGAATTTATATTCCTCGAGCCAGTACCTGCAGTTGGAAAGAAGGAAATGCAGGACATGGTCTTTCCCGTAATCGAAGCAGAGCGAATCCCATGCAACATGGTTCCTCCTGATCCCGTCGTGAAAATAGAGCCCGGATGATCCGTCAAACAGCCCAAGCCCTTCCGCTACATTCTTCACCGAATGTGAATGGACCAGGTCCATTATAACCCTTATCCCATATTCATGGGCCCTGTCGATCAGATGCTTCAGATCCTCAGGGGTACCGAAACGTGATGAGGCAGCAAAAAAACTGGAAACATGATAGCCAAATGATCCGTAAAAAGGGTGTTCCTGAATCGCCATAAGTTGTATGGTGTTGTATCCCGATTTTGCAATTAGCGGAAGCACATTATCGGCGAATTCACTGTATGTTCCAACCTTCTCATGGGGAGTTGACATGCCGATATGGGCCTCATAGATAACCGGAGCAGTAGACTCAGGAATGAATTCCCTGACTTTCCACTCATACGTCTTTTCGGGACACCATACCTGGCTGGAAAATATCTTGGTTGTTTCGTCCTGAGCAAGCCTTGTTGCATACGACGGTATACGCTCTCCCTGGCCTCCGTTCCAGTGAACGGAAAGCTTGTAAAAGTCACCATGATTCATCGCTTCGGGAGGCAGTTTTATCTCCCAGTCGCCGGACTGGTTGATCCTGTTCATCTTGTATGCTGACCTTTCCTTCCAGCCGTTGAATACACCTGTAAGAAAAATCTTTTCCGCATTCGGGGCATATTCCCTGAATACCCACCCTTCTTTGTCGCGGTGAAGCCCGTAATAGAAATGCCCCATTGCAAACTCCATAAGCTTCCCGTCCCCGGCAAGCTCAACTTCTTTCGCCAGACACTTTTTTATCCGGCTATCGATAATTTCTCTGAAGGGCTCAAGCCAGGGATCAGACAAATAAAATTCTGCAGGATTCATGATAATTTATTAAGGGATAGTCTCTATAAAAATACAAAATCTAAATCACTTAATTACCCCGTTTTAAAAGGCTTTCTTATTTTTGCTGCGGTATAGCGAAAACACCATGACAATTCATTTTGGAAATGACTACCCTTCGCTGAAAAATCCGTACGTAACGGTAGGGGTTTTTGACGGAGTTCACCTTGGACACAGTGCTCTTCTCAATCAGTTGGTTCGGAAAGCAGGACATGCAGGCAGGGAGTCGGTGGTCATAACCTTTGAGCCCCATCCGAAACTTGTACTTCCCGGTACTAAAAGCAACCTGTCATTCCTTTCAACACCCGAAGAGAAAAAGGAACTCCTGGGGAAGTCAGGAATCGATCATCTTATCATTATGCCGTTTACAAGTGAACTTGCAGGAATGGGAGCAGAAAAGTTCATCAGAGAAATCCTTGCTCGTAAAATTGGCGCAGGATGTCTGCTGGTTGGATATGACAACCATTTCGGGAAGGGGAGGGATGCTGATTTCAAAAGCATAAAAGAATATGCCCTGATGTACGGCGTGGAAACGGAGCAGGTCGAAGGCATTAAAGGCCCCGAAGGCTTTATAAGCTCAACCTTAATCCGAAATGCACTTCTGAGCGGAAGGCTCGATGAGGCAAATGCCTGTCTGGGGTACTTCTATTCGCTTACGGGTGAAGTGGTGACGGGAAAAAAAATGGGCCATCAACTGGGATTCCCGACAGCTAATATAATGGCTCCGAAAAACAAGCTTGTGCCTGCCGATGGAGTTTATGCAGTGGAAACTTTTATCGGAAAAGATAAATATAACGGGATGCTCAGCATTGGTGTCAACCCGACCGTTAACATAGACCTGAAGATCAGATCGATTGAGGTTAATATTTTCGGCTTCGACGGGGATCTTTACGGGCAGACAATCAAAGTGATTTTCAGATACTGGCTGAGGGAAGAGAAAAATTTTGCAAACACCGGAGAGCTTTCTGATCAGATGAAACTCGATAAGATTGAGGCACTGAGATTGCTTACATGAACAACGCCATTGATTTTATTGTTAACTTTGCGGCGAATCATAATAAATTTACTAAATGAATCAGATGGTTACTGTTGAAAATTACCGGGTTAAGGATATTTCCCTGGCTGCTTTCGGAAGAAAGGAAATCGAGATTGCTGAAAAGGAAATGCCGGGCCTGCTGGCTATAAGGAAGAAGTATTCATCCATGAAACCTCTGAAAGGAGCAAGAATAACCGGTTCACTTCATATGACCATACAGACAGCAGTGCTGATTGAAACTCTTGCAGAGCTTGGAGCCGATGTCAGATGGGCCAGCTGTAACATATTCTCCACACAGGACCATGCTGCTGCTGCAATAGCAGAAAGGGGTATTCCCGTTTTTGCATTTAAGGGAGAGACTCTGGAAGAATACTGGCAATTTACTTCAATGGCGCTATCATTTCCAGGAGGCAAGGGACCCAACCTGATTGTTGATGACGGTGGCGACGCTTCACTTCTTGTCCACCTGGGATATAAAGCTGAGAATGATCCCGGAATTCTTAATGCAAAAGTCTCAAACAGGGAAGAAGCAATAATATTCGACACCCTCAGGGAGATTCAGACGCAGGAACCCGGGAAATGGCACGGAGTTGTCAGTGAGATGAAGGGAATTTCAGAGGAAACCACCACCGGAGTTCACAGACTCTATCAGATGATGGAGAAAGGTGAGTTGCTGACACCTGCCATTAATGTTAATGATTCAGTGACAAAATCAAAGTTCGACAACCTCTACGGGTGCCGCGAATCGCTGGCTGATGGCCTCAAGAGGGCACTTGATGTGATGATAGCAGGTAAGGTTGTTTTAGTTTGCGGTTACGGAGATGTAGGAAAGGGATGTGCCAAATCGATGATGGCTTACGGGGCAAGGGTAATAATAACCGAAATCGACCCGATATGCGCCCTTCAGGCATCCATGGAGGGGTTCGAAGTCAAGACTGTTGAGGATGCTCTTGGAGAAGCCAATATTTTCGTCACGGCAACGGGCAACAGGGACGTACTTACCCTCGAACATATGATGAAGATGAAGGATCAGGCTATTGTCTGTAATATAGGCCATTTTGACAATGAGATTCAGGTAAACAGGCTGAATGACATGACTGAGATCAGAAGGGTTAACATCAAACCTCAGGTTGACAAGTATGTGTTCCCCGACGGCCACTCGATCTTCCTTCTTGCCGAAGGCAGGCTGGTGAACCTTGGTTGTGCAACCGGACATCCATCCTTCGTCATGAGCAACTCATTCAGCAACCAGACGCTGGCACAGATTGAGCTCTGGACAAAACCCTATGAAATTGGAGTTTACAGGCTTCCCAAGCATCTTGATGAAGAGGTGGCAAGGCTCCATCTCGATCAGCTTGGAGTTAAGCTGACAAAGTTGTCAGGGGAACAGGCTGATTATATAGGTGTTGATCCGAAAGGACCGTACAAACCCGATCATTACAGGTATTGATCTGACCGGCAATAAGAGTGTTGTTTCACTTTTTTTGCCCGTTCCAGACCTCAATATACCGGTTTTGATCAAAACTGGTGGCATAATTCTTCAAAGGGTAACTACCAGGGCCTGATATAGGGGTTCCGTATGCTGAAAGGGCATACCTGGTTCCGCATTCCGGACATTCAGCAATGGAAGCCATGTCGGTTTTTATCTTCACGCTGAGGCCGTTGACGGCAAAATCGTGGGGACAGGTCCTGTCATAGGCATTGTAATTATCAGGAGCACTGTAAATGATTATTCCGTTATCGTCATAACCCGCTGACCTGAATCCCC
The DNA here is from genome assembly GCA_963840965.1 of uncultured Bacteroidales bacterium. Taxonomy (GTDB): domain Bacteria; phylum Bacteroidota; class Bacteroidia; order Bacteroidales; family VadinHA17; genus LD21. The sequence goes on from CAWJAW010000007.1 coordinate 22,482, forward strand.
AGTTGTTGGTTGAGGAGTCAACCGTATCCGAAACCCCTATCACCAGAAGGCTTGAAAACTGTGGATCCATTAGGTCAATTGTGAAATCGACGTAAACATCAGGGATAACATCATCATTCTCCCTGCTGCATGAACCAGCCGCCAGCATTGTTAACAGTAACTGGAAAAAAAGTGTCTTCTTAAGATATGCCATAATTGAATTCTGCGTTATTAAATAACGGCACAAAATTAGCATTCGAGTTGTTAACTATGCAAATTTGAAAGGAAATTACAAATAATCAGCCGGAAATGAATTTTTTATCATTCAGAAGACTGTTGTCTCTTTTTCTGATAATGCTTTGCACCAAAGCGGTATGCGAAGCTCAGAGATCCAATCGGAGTATCCGGAATCCCGAAAAGGAACTCTTTGGCAAAAGCCTTAATACCAAACGAGTAAAATACAGAGAATCTCCAAGCGTGGTGAGGGCTAAAAAGAAGCAGGCAGCCAACCAGGAGAAAATGAAGAAGGAATATGCCGAATATGTGAAGAATGAAAGAAAGCGGGCAGTGGAGATACAGTCGCCTGAAGTCCGGGAGCGAATGACTGCAAACCGCAAGGAGGCTGACCTTAAATACAAGGAGAAAAAGAAGAAAAGGATTGCTGATACCAAAAAAGCCCGCAGAAAATTCAGGTAGGAGATTGATCTGGTTGCTGGGGCAGGGCACAGGGTTCAGGGCACAGGGCGCAGGGCTCAGGGCGCAGGGCACAGGGCAACAACATTTACAATCGAATACTGAATACTGAATACTGAATACCGGATACCGGTCTCTGACTGCCAACTGTACACTGCCAACTGCCAACTGTTTGTTGCTTGATAATGAGTATTATAAATTTTAAAAAATTATTAAAATTATTATTGATGGTTTTACATATTTACTTATTAATCATAAACTTAACCAGCAACCAGTGACCAGCAACAAGTAACCAGCAACAAGTAGCTTGACTTAATTACTTGTTTTATACCTGTTTTAACCTGCTTTTTTTTTGGAAATTTACCAAAGGTTTAGTATATTTGTTATTGAAGAGTTCCGGGAATCCCGGGATTCTTCTTGTTTTTTAACTGCAAGAGAAATATAATGTCAGATAATGTTTACATAACGGAAGATGGTCTTCAGAAACTCAGGGAAGAGATTGATGAGCTCAGGCTTGTTGAGAGGCCGAAAATCTCCAGAATGATAGCGGAAGCCAGGGACAAGGGCGACCTTTCAGAGAATGCCGAATATGCTGCTGCAAAGGAGGCTCAGGGTATGCTTGAAATGAAAATCTCAAGACTGGAGGATATTCTCTCCCGCTCAAGGGTTCTCGATGAATCTAAAATCGATACATCAACGGTAAGAATACTCAACAAGGTTAAGATCAAGAATAAATCCAACAACAATGTGATGGAGTACCAGATAGTGCCCGAAAGCGAGGCCAATGTGAAACTGGGTAAAATTGCCGTCAATTCTCCCATTGCAATGGGACTGATCGGTAAAAAGGTTGGCGACACTGTCAACATAAAGGTTCCTTCGGGGCTGATGACCTTCGAAATACTCTTCATATCTTAGCAAAATACTGGTTCTATGGCAACTATATTCACTAAAATCATCAGGGGTGAAATACCGTGCTACAAGGTAGCCGAGAGTGAAAAATACTTCGCTTTTCTCGATATAAACCCGCTGACAGCCGGTCATACCCTGGTGGTACCTAAAAAGGAAACTGACTATATCTTCGATCTCGGCGATGATGATTATTCAGGACTAATGCTTTTTGCAAAAAAGATTGCTCTCGGCATAGAAAAGACAATCCCCTGCGCCAGGATTGGTGTGGCCGTAGTTGGCCTTGAAGTGCCCCATACCCATATCCACCTGGTGCCCATAAATGCAATCTCGGACCTGAATTTTGCAAATCCCAAAATGAAAATGACACCTGAGGAGTTTGGAAAAATTGCCTTAAGGATAAGTGAGAAGGTAATTCTATGATTTTCCTGCCTTCAATCTTTCTCTATCATTCAATTTTATAACTTTACAGGTACAATTCTGCCCGCTGCATGAATTACCTGTACGATCTGTGGGATGACGTCATAAGTCTTCTTCTTCCCAGGCTTTGCCATGGCTGTGGCAATCAGCTCCTGAGAAACGAAAAGGTTATATGCACTGATTGTTATGTGCTTATACCCAGGACCAACTTCCATCTGATCCCTGAAAATCCGGTTGAAAAACTCTTCTGGGGCAGATGCCCGGTAGAGAGGGCTGCGGCATTTTCGTATTACACCCGCGACAGCAGAATCAGGAGATTGATACATCATCTGAAGTACAAAGGCGCTGCCGAAATTGGAACCGAACTCGGGAGGATTTATGGAAATTCACTGAAGAGCTCAGATTTTCTCAATGGAATTGATTTGATAATACCGGTTCCTCTTCACCCATCCAAAAAGCGGCAAAGAGGGTATAACCAGAGTGATCTCATTTCAAATGGAATCTCTGTTGCTGCGGGAATACCAGTCGACACGGAGATATTAAAAAGAATGACAGTTACCGGAACCCAGACGAGAAAATCGAGATACGACAGATGGACTAATGTGAATGATATATTTCGGGTTACCGGCAGGCAGAGGCTCGAGGGGAAGCACGTCCTTATAGTGGATGATGTAATAACAACAGGATCGACCATTGAGGCTTGTGCCGATGAAATACTTAAAGAAGGGAATACAAAGGTCAGTGTCGCAGCGCTTGCCTTTTCAGCAATCTGACTGCCTATTGCTTCTTAACCTTACGTGGATTCTTGCTGATGTAGTCTTTCCAGCTGTTGAAGCTCTTGTCCTGAACCTGATTATTGCTCTGGTAAAAGTGACATAATGCTGCAGCCAGTCCGTCGGTGGCATCAAGCTTTACTTCTATCTTGTCGAACTTAAGAATCTTCATTAGCATGGCTGCAACCTGTTCCTTTGATGCGGAGCCTCTCCCGGTTATAGACATCTTTATCTTCCTGGGAGCATATTCAGATACCGGAACGGAGCGGCTCAGTGCTGCCGCAATCGCTGCCCCCTGAGCCCTGCCGAGCTTCAGCATCGACTGGACATTCTTGCCGTAAAAGGGGGCTTCTATTGCCAGCTCGTCGGGGTGGTATTCCTCGATGATGCCAATGGTGCGCTCGAAAATATGCTTGATTTTCAGGAAGTGATCGTCAAATTTCGACAGGTCGATCGAACCTATGGTAACAAGCTCGGGATCCCTGCCCGATATTCTTATTATTCCATAGCCGGTTATGCTTGTTCCGGGGTCAATACCCAGTATGATCCTTTCACTTTTGATCTTTTTCAATCTGTTCCGTTGTCTTGCGTTATTAAAGCATAGATCCCTGCATCCATATTTGTACTTCGCCTGAAGTGCAAAGATAGCTGATTAAGCCCTCTTTCTCCTTTTGTTCTGTATCAATATTCCTGATACTATAAGAATTAAACCTGCCGGAGTTGTATAATAGATGGGTTCGTGAAGTATGAAATGCACAAATACAAGGGAAAGAAAGGGAGCAAGATAAACCAGGTTGCTCACCTTGTCGGTGGAGGGAGCCAGCTGAAGGGCTTTGAGCCAGAAGAAGAATGTAATTCCCATTTCAAAAAGGCCTATGTATATCGCAGACGACAAACCTCTTAAACTGATGCTTTCCGGCCATTTGCCAGTTATTACCAATGTAAGGGCCAGATAGAATGAACCAAACAGGAAATTGAGAAAAAGCTTCACGGCTTCATCCCTCTTATCCTTCACATTCAGAATAAAATATAAGGCCCAGAATACAGAACTGCCTGTTGCCAGCATAACTCCCCTGGTATCGGCCCGGCCATGGCTGAAAAGATTTCCCTGGGATGATATTATATAAACTCCGAGAAATGAAATGAAGAGTGCGGCAAAACTGCGTGCAGCTATTTTTTGCTTCAGGATTGGCACCGAAAGAAAGACAAGGATGATGGGCCATATCATGTTGAGGGGCTGAGCCACCTGGGCAGGCAGGAGCTGATATGCCCTGAGCAGTACAAGGTAATAAATGAACGGGTTCATCAGCCCGAGAAGTGCAGACTTAAGCAGGTCGTACGGAGAAGATAATTTCAGCAGGCTTGTTTTCTTCTCCAGAAGGAGTATTCCCAGCAGGACCAGGGCAGATGTCACAGATGCTAATAAAAGCATATGGAGAACAGACATCTCTCCCAGACAGATCTTGAATGCAGTCGGTATTGTCGCCCAGAACAGGATTGCAATCCCGGCATAGATATATGATAGACGCGATCTGTTCATTCTTTCAGCCCTGAAGCATCTTCTTCCTTATCAGGAGCAGCAGGATTATGTGTGCGGGTTATCAGTTAATAATGTCGAATCCGGTGTAAGGCCTGAGAATTTCCGGAATTGTAATTCCCTGCTCCATTTGATTATTTTCAAGAAGGGCAGCTACAATTCGCGGCAATGCAAGAGCACTTCCGTTCAGGGTATGAACAAGCCTGTTCTGCTTTTCCCCTTTTTCCCTGAACCTGCATTTAAGCCTGTTGGCCTGGAAAGATTCAAAATTCGATACTGAACTCACCTCAAGCCATCTTTTCTGGGCTGCAGACCAAACCTCAAAATCGTAGGTCATGGCTGAAGTGAACGACATGTCGCCTCCGCACAGCCTCAGGATACGGTAGGGGAGTTCAAGCTTTGAAACCAGGCTTTCGACATGGCCGACCATCTGGTCGAGGCACTGGTATGAGTTGTCAGGGTGAGCTATCTGCACTATTTCCACCTTGTCGAACTGATGAAGCCTGTTGAGACCCCTCACATGCGCGCCCCACGATCCGGCCTCCCTTCTGAAGCAGGGGGTATAGGCAACATTTTTTATTGGCAGGTTCTCCCCGTCAATTATTACGTCCCTGTATATGTTGGTTACGGGAACCTCGGCGGTGGGGATCAGGTAGAAGTTGTCAATGCCCACGTGATACATCTGCCCTTCCTTGTCGGGCAGCTGGCCTGTTCCGAAACCGGAATCCTCATTAACCAGAATGGGAGGCATCAGTTCAGTATATCCTGCTTTAACTGCTTCGTCGAGAAAAAAGGAAATAAGTGAGCGTTCGAGCCTTGCGCCTTTTCCCTTGTAAACCGGGAATCCTGCTCCGGTAAGCTTTATGCCCAGGTCGAAATCGATGATATCGTACTTCTTTATAAGATCCCAATGCGACTGAGCTGTTTCGGGAAGAACCGGTATAACACCACCTTCCTTTACCTTAACATTGTTGTCGGCCCCAAAGCCCGGAGCAACAAGGCTGTAAGGCAGGTTTGGGAGTTTTATTATCTCATTCCTTACCTCATTTTCAAGAACATCAAGTTTTTCGGACAACAGTTTGATCTCTTCCTTAAGCGAGTAAGTCTTTTTCTTAGCAACAGCTGCCTCATCTTTCCTGCCTTCCTTCAGCATGCCTCCGATCTCCCTCGAAATCCGGTTCATATCGCCCTGCATCTGGTCGCACTTCGACTGGATCTCGCGGCGCGTCTGGTCGAGTTCAAGTATCCTGCCGACTATCTCGCCGGCATCGAAGTTCTTTACCCTGAGTCGTTCAACAATGAGAGTGCTGTTTTCCCTGATTAGGTTTATCGTAAGCATTTTGCTGTCAGTTTAATAAAAAAAGCAGGCTTGAAAGCCTGCTGTAAAAATATAAAAACTCCTGGTAATGCTTTCCCCGGAGAGAAAGAATTTCCGGAGTTTTAGATTCTTAAGATGTTGTTATTCAGTAATCGGTTTTACCGATACAAAAACTTTGTTGTCTTTTCTTTTACTGAATTCTATTTCACCATCCTTAAGTGCAAAAAGGGTATGGTCGCGGCCGATACCTACGTTCAGCCCGGCATTGTGCCTGGTTCCCCTCTGGCGTACAATGATATTGCCTGCTTTGGCTATCTGACCTCCGAAGAGCTTGACGCCTAGTCGCTTGCTTTCTGAATCGCGGCCGTTACGTGAACTTCCCGCTCCTTTCTTGTGTGCCATAACTGTATAGTATTTAAGTCTTTAAATTTTTCTATTCTTTCTTCTTTGAGGCTTTTTTCTCAGCAGGCTTCTTTGCCGCGGCTTTCTTTTCCCTGGGCTCAGGCTTCTCAGCTTTTGCAACTGTCTTTTTGGCTGCCGGCTTCTTTGCCTTAGGCTTCTCCTCTGCAGCTGCCGTTTCCGCTCCCGTTTCTGTTGTTTCTTTTTTTACTTTTTCCTTTTTAGGGGTTTCTTTCCTGACAATGCTTCCTTTTTCTCCGATTCCGATCACCTCTACCTGGGAAAAAAGCTGACGGTGCCCGTTTTTTACCCTGTAGCCTTTTTTCCTCTTCATCTTGAAAACAATAACCTTGTCACCCTTAACATGATCAAGTACCTTTCCTTCAACGACAAAATTCCCGATTACCGGTTCCCCGACAAGTACTTTGTCATTATCTTCCACAAGCAGAACCCTGTCAAATTCAACAATGGAGTCTATTTCTGCATCGAGACGGTGGACAAATATTTTCCTGCCTTCTTCAACTTTAAACTGCTGACCTGCAATTTCAACGATTGCGTACATCTGTTCTTCTATTTTTAATTGACTCCGGGAGGCGTGTATGTAAAAACTTCATACAACTTTGTAAAGCCTGCAGGGATTTACTCAAATTCGGACTGCAAAGATATACAAAATCATTAATCAGGCAACCTGGTACTGTTAATTTTTACTTGGAAATAAAAGACTATTACGGAATTGCATGACAGGACTTGCACTTCTGTTGAAAAAAAGAACTTTACAGGCATTTGTCTTACTGCTATAATCTTTATATTTGTCTGACACAACCCGGGAGGCATATATTCCTTCGGTTTCTAATTGTTTGATATGAAGAGAGTAAAGCTGAAGGTTCTAGGGATTTCCTACAGTCAGACCCAATCAGGGGCATATGCTTTGATACTGGTTGAAGACAAAGGTGAACGCAGGGTCCCTATCATTATCGGAGGCTTTGAAGCTCAGGCAATTGTGATCAAACTCGAAAACCTCGAACCACCCCGTCCCCTGACTCATGATCTTTTCAAAAGCTTTGCCTCCGAATTTAACATCTCCATCATCGAGGTGATGATTTACAAGCTTGAGGAGGGAGTCTTCTATTCAAGGCTTCTCTGCAACAACGGTGAAAAGGAGATATCGATCGACAGCAGGACCTCCGATGCGGTTGCCCTTGCACTGCGATTCGGATGTCCCGTCTACATAACCGAAGAGATTCTCGATAAGGCAGGCATCACAATAACGGCAACTGAATCAGAGCCTTCTGCTGATACTGACTCAGATAGCCTTTTTGAAACCGGGGGTTCGAAATACGATACTTATTCCGACGAGGAACTTTATAAGATGATTGATGAAGCTGTCAGTACCGAGGATTATGAACGGGCAGCCGCAATCAGGGATGAAATCGAAAAGCGAAAGAAAGCGGACAGATAATTGAGTCCGGTTTGTTTCCCTGCCAATGAATAATCAACTAAAAATAAATATCATGAAGAAAAGTATGCTAATTGTTGCATTGCTCATCTCAGCATCTGGCATGTTGTATTCCAGGGATTACACGGTTGCATCTCCTGACGGCAAGATCATAATGACTGTTTCGGTGGGCACAGGCATCACATGGTCGGCAGCTTACGAAGGCAGGGAGGTTATATCTGCAGTCAGGACTGGAATGGTTCTGGGCGACGGCAGAACTCTCGGCGAGAACGAATCCCTGAGAAGAGCCACTCCCGGTAAGGTTGACCAGGTGCTCGAACCTGTTGTTGCCTTCAAGCGGTCGAAGTCGCCGGATAACGGTAACACCCTTGTGCTGTCGTTCAGATCAGGATTCTCAATTCAGTTCAGGGCTTATAACGATGGTGTGGCCTACAGGTTTGAAACAGCCCTCAGGGATGAGATTGTTGTGAAAAATGAAATAGTCGATATTCGGTTCCCGGCAGGTTCCACAGCCTGGTATCCCCTCGAGGAAAGTTTCATGTCGCATAATGAAAGGGTATTTTACCCTGCATCGCTCGATACAATAGCAAGCAAGCACCTTGCAAGCCTCCCGACACTATTCAAAGCGAATGACGTAAATGTGCTGTTTACTGAAGCCGATATTGAAGATTATCCGGGGATGTGGATAAGGGGCGGAGGATCGGGAATCATCACCGGTGTTCAGCCCGGATACCCCGAGACGGAAAAGATGCTGACCGACCGTGACTTCTACGTGACCGAAACAAAGGACTATGTCGCCATAACCAAGGGCACCAGAACCTTCCCCTGGAGGGTGTTCATAATTGCCGGTAATGACGGTAATCTTGTCGAAAGCGATATGGTGTTCAGGCTTGGTGCACCCAACAGGTTGACCGATACCAAATGGATCAAACCGGGCAAGGTAGCATGGGACTGGTGGAATGCATCCAATATTTATGGTGTGGACTTCAGGTCGGGAATCAATAATGATACCTATAAATACTATATTGATTTTGCTTCCAGGAACGACATTGAATATATTGTTCTCGACGAAGGATGGTACAAAATAGGAGGCCCGGTGCTTAAATCCATTCCGGAAATTGATGTGCCTGAATTGTGTAAATATGCCGAAAGCAAAAACGTGGGTGTGATCCTCTGGGTGGTATGGAAAACCTTCTGGGATGATATTGATGAGGCAGTGGCGCTTTATGAAAAATGGGGAGTTAAGGGAGTCAAGGTGGATTTCATGCAGAGGGATGACCAGAAGATTGTTAATTTCTATTATGAAGCTGCCCGCAAGACTGCCGAGCATCACATGCTTATCGATTTCCACGGATCATATAAGCCCGACGGCCTTCAGAGAACCTATCCCAACGCACTTACGCGCGAAGGCGTAAGGGGAATGGAAAATTCAAAATGGGAAAGGACAATCTCCCCCGAGCACAACCTTATACTGCCCTTCACCAGGATGGTCGCAGGACCGATGGACTATACTCCGGGAGCAATGGTAAATATGGACAGGGCGAACTTCAATCCCCAGTTCACCAGGCCCGCAAGCCAGGGTACAAGGGTTCACCAGATGGCATTGTATGTAGTATATGAGAGCCCTCTTCAGATGCTTTCCGATAGTCCGTCAAACTATATGAGGGAACAGGAATGCACCGATTTCATTGTCAGGGTGCCGGTTGTCTGGGACGATATAAAGGTTCTTGATGCAAAAGCAGGTGATTATCTCCTTCTGGCGCGCCGTTCCGGAAATGAATGGTTTGTGGGAGGACTGACCGACTGGAGCCCACGCCAGCTCGACCTCGATCTTTCATTCCTGCCCGCAGGGGAATATGAAATGGAAATCTTCCAGGACGGGGTGAACGCCGACAAACATGCACAGGATTACAAGCATCTGAAAAAGAGCGTTAAATCCGGTGATAAAATGAATATCGCTCTGGCCCCGGGTGGCGGATGGGTGGCACGGATTTCTCCTAAATAGACTGGTGAAGCATACTTATGAAGCAATATCTTGAACTCCTCGACCATGTCCTCAGTAAGGGTACGAGGAAAGCCGACAGGACGGGAACGGGGACGATGAGCGTTTTCGGTTATCAGATGAGATTTGATCTTGCTGATGGATTCCCCCTTATGACAACCAAGAAGCTCCATCTTAAATCCATACTCCATGAACTTCTGTGGTTTATTTCGGGAAGTACCAATACATCTTACCTCAGGGCTTACGGGGTAAAGATCTGGGATGAATGGGCAGATGAAAACGGTGACCTCGGACCAATCTACGGTTACCAGTGGAGGTCGTGGCCTTCTTCCGACGGCAGTAAGATCGACCAGCTTTCAAATGTGATCAGATCCATAAGGGAAAATCCCGACTCGAGGCGCCATATCGTAAGCGCCTGGAATACCGGAGAAATTGAAAAGATGGCGCTTCCTCCCTGCCATATACTGTTCCAGTTCTATGTGGCCGACGGCAGACTGTCGTGCCAGCTTTACCAGAGAAGCTGCGACATCTTCCTGGGCGTCCCGTTCAATATTGCGTCATATGCGCTTCTTACACTAATGGTAGCACAGGTAACATCACTCAAACCAGGTGAATTTATCCATACTCTGGGCGATGCACATATTTACCTGAACCATCTTGACCAGGTGAAACTTCAGCTTACCAGGGAACCTTACGGGCTTCCGAAAATGACCCTGAACCCGGCTGTGACCGCCATTGATAAATTCAGGTTTGAGGATTTTGAGTTAGCCGGTTATAACTCTCACCCCCATATAAGGGGCGAAATTTCTGTTTAAATATAGATTATGATCTCAATAATTGCTGCAGTATCCGACGACTGGGGTATAGGTAAGGGGAACGGCCTCCTATGGCATTTACCCGACGACCTGAAAAGATTCAAACAACTTACATTGGGCAAGTGCGTGATTATGGGCAAAAGAACATGGGAATCGCTGCCCTTAAGACCCCTTCCGGGACGTTATAACATTGTTATAACGGATGTTCCGGGCGAATGTATTGATTGTTCCATGACTGCATACTCGATTGAAGACGCTGTTTCCAAATGCGACAACAGCCAGGAAATTTTCGTTATAGGAGGAGGAAGCGTGTACCGTCAGTTTATGCCGGTTGCCGACAGGCTGTATATAACTCATGTTCACAGAAAAGCTGAAGCTGATGTCTGGTTTCCGCGCATCGACAGGAGAAAGTGGAAAGTGATTGAAACGCAGGAATGCATATCTCAGGATGAAAGGGAGATACCTTATTCCTATGTAATATATGAGAGGAAAAAAGGACGCCGGGCTTTATGAAGCCTTGAGTACTTTCATATCGATCCTTTCAAGCTTCCGGCCCGCGTAGTCAGTTGTTATGACAAGCTCTTTTGTCCCGGCCGACGGAGCCTCGAACATGGCATCAAGCATAATAGCTTCGCAGATAGATCTCAAGCCACGGGCGCCAAGCTTGAACTCGATGGCTTTGTCGACGATGAAATCAAGAACTCCTTCGCCGAAGCTGAGATCGATACCATCCATTTTGAACAGTTTGACATACTGTTTTACCAGTGCATTTTTTGGTTCAGTAAGGATTGCCCGCAAGGCGTCCCTGTCGAGGGGATTAAGATGAGTAAGCACGGGGAGCCTTCCGATAATTTCCGGAATCAGTCCGTATGCCCTAAGATCCTGAGGTGCGATGTATTGTAAAAGATTGTCCTTGTCTATTCTTTCCCTTTGCTTGGCAGCACCGTAACCTATTACCTGGGTATTGAGCCTTTGTGCAATTTTCCTTTGGATCCCTTCGAACGCGCCCCCGCATATGAAGAGTATGTTTTTGGTGTCAACGGGTATCATTTTCTGTTCGGGATGCTTCCTTCCTCCCTGGGGCGGTACGTTTACAATTGATCCCTCGAGCAGTTTCAGCAATCCCTGCTGAACCCCCTCGCCCGACACATCCCTTGTTATTGACGGATTATCTCCTTTCCTGGCTATCTTGTCGATTTCGTCAATGAATACAATGCCCTTTTCAGCAGCCTTGACATCGTAGTCGGCATTCTGAAGCAGACGGGTAAGAAGGCTCTCAATGTCCTCACCGACATACCCTGCTTCAGTCAGCACCGTTGCATCGACAATGGTGAAGGGGACGTGAAGCATTTTGGCAACCGTCCGCGCGAGCAGAGTCTTTCCTGTTCCGGTTTCACCGACAAGAATGATATTTGATTTTTCAATTTCAATATCTTCAGCGTCGGGCTTTTGCATCAGCCTCTTGTAATGGTTGTAAACAGCTACGGAAATGATCTTCTTGGCCATGTCCTGGCCGATCACGTACTGGTCGAGAAAATGTTTTATTTCAGCAGGTTTCAGAAGATTGATAGTATCGAAGCTGAAGTTCTTCTTTGTGCCAAGCTCCTCGTTCATAATGCCGTAAGCCTGCTCGATGCAATGGTCACAGATATGACCTTCGAGACCGGCTACAAGCATGCTGACCTCCTTCTTTGTCCTGCCGCAGAATGAACACTTATCCATTATCTCTGACGTTCGCTTTTCTGAAGTATTTCATCAATCATTCCGTATTCCTTTGCCTCGACGGAAGTCATCCAATGATCCCTGTCAGAATCTTTCTCAACCTTCTCGAGCGGATTGCCGGTATGTTGTGCAATTATCTCATAGAGTTCGGTCTTCAGTTTGATGATCTCCCTTGCCTGGATCTCGATATCGGAAGCCTGTCCTTCAAATCCTCCCATCGGCTGGTGGATCATTATCCTGGAGTGTTTGAGCGCTGACCTCTTTCCTTTTGTTCCTGCGGTAAGAAGCACGGCTCCCATAGATGCGGCCATACCGGTACAGATTGTGGCAACGTCGGCCGTGATGTACTGCATGGTGTCGTAAATGCCAAGTCCGGCACTTACCGATCCGCCCGGGGTGTTGAAATATATCTGAATGTCCTTTCCCGGATCGGAGGAATCAAGATAGAGAAGCTGGGCCTGGATGATATTTGCCACGTAATCATCAATCGGCAGGCCGAGGAAGATTATTCTGTCCATCATAAGACGCGAAAAAACGTCCATAGAGGCTACGTTAAGCTGACGCTCTTCAATAATTGTAGGTGATATATAGCTATTTGAAGTTACAGTGGCATATTTGTGCAGAGTCATACTGCTTATCCCATGCCTGCTTCGTGCAAATTTTCCAAAATCGTCAACATTCTTCATGGTAATAGTCTTTTTGATAAAACCCAAAGTTAAGAAAAAAATTGTAGTCAGGTGTAAAGCATTGATTACGATTCAAAAAGCTTATTGAAATCTTCAGTCGAAACTGATTTAGTCTCGAGTTTAACCATCTCTTTCAGAGCCAGAATGACTTTTTCTTCAAGTATCTTGTCGGCAATTCGTTTCGCATCTTCCTCTCTCTTCAGTGTTTCGATTGCATAATTGGAAACCTGTTCGTCAGTGGCATAGAACAGCCCGTACTGTCTGAATTGCTGCCTGGTGATATTCTCGGCTTCCTTAATGAGTTCCTCCTCAGTAATCTTGATCTCACCGTCCCTGGCAATCTTGTTGCGGATAAGCTGCCATTTGAGGTCCTGTGCGAAATTGCCGAATTCCTTTTCTATCTGTTCTTCGGAATTGTCCTCATTTACTTTCAGGAGCCACCTTTTCAGAAACTCTTCAGGAAGTTCGAATTCCGATTTATCGATGGCAAGCTTCTTCAGATCAAGTGAAAGTTTATATTCGCTTTCATTACGGAGGGTGGCGGCAATCTCTTCATCAACGCGGCCGCGGAATTCTTCTTCCGATTTGATAACTCCCTCTCCGTATATCCTGTCAAAAAGCTCCTGATTAAGTTCTGCTTTCCGGAAACGGCTTATTTCATTTATCGTGAACCTGAAGTTGCCGTCAATTTTTTCTATTTCTTCCTTTTTCCTTTTCAGAAGGCCGGCTATCTCATTGTCATTCGGCAAAGCTTTTCTGAGATCAAAGGTCACGATGTCGTAAGCTTTTTTCCCGATGAACTGCTTCTGGATCTCGCTGTCCTTGACAAGCTCGACCGAAAGGGTTGTGTCGTCAGCATAAAGTCCGTCGGGCAGGGGATTATCGTTTTCATCGAGTGCCTCAATTTTTCCCTTTAGTATGTCCTTTTCTTCCGAAGTCTCCGCTTTTTCAAAGCGGCCGTAACGGCGGGAATAGTTATCGAGATATTCGTTCTTCATTTTGTCATCGGCCGCAATCTCATAAAATGTTACCTTGTTTTTCTTGCTTAGTTTGGTTTCGAATGCAGGCGCAAGGCCAAGGTCGAACGAGAATGTGAACGATTCACGGGTATCGAAATCAATATTCTCGTCTTCATCGGGACGCGGGAGCGGGTCGCCCAGTATCTCTATCTTTTCATCAGTCAGAAACTTCTGAATATTTTCAGTAACTACCTTGTTTATCTCATCAATCTGAACAGCCCTGCCATACATTTTCCTTATCAGTCCGAAAGGAACCATTCCCGGGCGGAATCCTTTTATGTTAGCTTTCTTTCGGTAGTCTCTCAGTACCTTTTCCACATTACCCTCATAGTCGGTCTTCTCAACCTGGACTTTCAGGATGGCATTCAGATCGTCAGTGTTCTCCCTGGTGATATTCATTTTTAGTTGTTTATAGAGTATTTTAAAAAAACCGCCGGAACGTTTTTTTGACAACCGTTTCGTGCGGTGTATTCTGGTGCGGATGAAGGGACTCGAACCCCCACGTCATAAAGACACAAGATCCTAAGTCTTGCTCGGCTACCAATTACGACACATCCGCGGAAAAATCCCCGCAAAATTAGATAAAATAATTGTTATTACAAACGGTGATTGTTACTTGCGGAGTTCGAAGTTTTTGCCAAGATAGACTTTTCTCACATGTTCATCCTCGGCAAGCTGGGCGGAGGTTCCCGACATCAGGATGCGGCCTTCGAAAAGCAGGTAGGCACGGTCGGTTATTGCCAGCGTTTCGTGTACGTTGTGGTCGGTGATTACTATTCCTATATTCTTGTCTTTCAGCTTTGAGACAATGTCCTGAATGTCTTCGACAGCAATGGGATCGACACCGGCAAATGGTTCGTCGAGCAGTATGAATTTTGGTTTGAGGGCGAGAGCCCTGGCTATCTCGGTACGTCTTCTTTCACCGCCGGAGAGCTGGATCCCTTTGCTCTTTCTTATCTTCTGAAGGCCGAATTCCCCGAGAAGGGTCTCGAGCCGCTCCGCCTGTTCCGCCTTTGAAAGTCCCGACATCTCAAGCACTGCCTTAATATTGTCCTCAACCGAAAGATTGCGGAAAACCGATGGTTCCTGGGCAAGATAACCAATGCCCTTGCGAGCCCTTTTAAATACCGGAAGGGAAGTAATATTCTCTCCCTCAAGAAAAATGTCTCCTTCCCTTGGCCTGATAAGCCCAACAATCATATAAAAGGATGTGGTCTTGCCGGCGCCGTTTGGGCCAAGCAGTCCGACAATCTCGCCCTGTTCCACCTCAATCGAGACGTGGTCGACAACAGTCCGGTTGTGGTACTTTTTAACAAGATTTTCGGTGTATAGCTTCATCCCTTGATCATTTTACAGGATTTTCAGGAAGCCGCTTCTTCCATGAACTCTTTGTGTCTCATCTCCTTCTGCTTCACTACACGCTTCGAGATGGTGATCCCCACTTCATACAGGATCAGAAGCGGAATACACACAAGCATCTGCGAAAATACATCGGGAGGAGTTATAATTGCTGCAAGAACTACGATGATCAGGATCGCGTGCTTTCTGTATTTTTTCAGAAATTCCGGCGTTATAAGCCCCACCTTTGTAAGGAAAAAGGTTATCACCGGAAGCTCAAAAATCAGGCCTGTGGCAAGACAGATAGAGGTAATTGTTCCTATGTATGACCGGATGTTGATCTGGTTCACCACTTCGGGGCTGACCTCATAAGTCGTAAGGAAGTGGATTGACAGGGGAGCAAGCGCAAAGTATCCGAATAGTACACCCGTAAAGAAAAGCAGGGAAGTTACAAGAACACCGCCTTTGGCTACCTGCTGCTCGTTGTTGTGAAGGGCCGGCCTGAAGAACTTCCAAAATTCAAAAAGAATATACGGAAATGCCAGAATGAGCCCGGCGACAAGTGCAACGGTGATATGTGTGGTGATCTGTCCGGCCATTTTGATACTTATCAGGTTAGCCGGATCTGTGTTGATACATAAGGATTTGATGCCGGTTATATCACCCAGCCTGCAGAGAAGGCGGTTGGTAAAGAAATCAGGATTTCTCGGGGCAAGTATGACACTGTCAAAGATCACATTCTTGAACATGAAGGCGATTATCATTAAAACAAATATGGCAACGACAGATCTTATTATGTGCCACCTCAGTTCCTCAAGATGCTCAAGAAACGACATCTCTCCCTCGTTATTCTTCCTTTGCTTCTTTTCCGCGGTCATATTTCTTAAGGCAATTGGTATGAATTTACAGGCTGTAAAGATGATAAATCTTATTTTGCAAAACAATACCAATTAAATTTAGTGGAAACCATAGTCGAAATTTTGATTCAATACATTTTTTATAATTATGCCGGAAATATTCGATTTGAATGATAAAATATTTAACTTTATATACCACTGAGTGGAGAACTTTATAAAAAGATAAATAATCATCAGAGAGGAATAAGATGACGAATGGAGCAACAATACATGATTATTTGAAGAGGTACTTTGGATTTGATACTTTCAAGGGTAATCAGGAATCGATAATAAATAGCATACTTGGTGGCCGCGACTCTTTTGTGCTGATGCCTACGGGCGGCGGGAAATCCCTTTGCTATCAGCTGCCGGCCGTTATGAAGTCGGGTACAGCGATTGTTATTTCGCCGCTTATAGCGCTTATGAAGAACCAGGTTGATGCCATGCGTAACTTCAGCACCGACGACGAAGTGGCCCATTTCCTTAATTCATCCCTTACCAAAACTGAAAGTGCAAGGGTGAAGAAAGATGTGCTCACGGGGAAAACAAAACTGCTGTACGTTGCCCCGGAATCCCTTACAAAGGAGGAGAATATCGATTTTCTCAGGAATATCGACATCTCCTTCTACGCGGTTGATGAAGCGCACTGCATCTCGGAGTGGGGCCACGATTTCCGCCCCGAATACCGGAGGATAAGGCCGATAATTGATATGATAGGCCGGTCACCAATCATTGCCCTCACCGCCACTGCCACACCAAAGGTCCAGCATGATATCCAGAAAAACCTTGGGATTCTTGAGGCAGACGTATTCAAATCATCCTTCAACAGGCCGAACCTGTACTACGAGGTAAAATCAAAACAGGACGTAACCAGGGAGATAATAAAATACATAAAGAACAACCCCGGGAAATCGGGAATCATTTACTGCCTCAGCAGAAAAAAGGTGGAGGAACTTGCCGAAAATCTTAAGGTTAACGGAATAAAATCGCTTCCGTATCACGCCGGGATGGATTCGGCAACCCGAACTGCCAACCAGGATAAATTCCTGATGGAGGAAGCCGATATCATTGTTGCTACCATAGCATTCGGTATGGGTATCGATAAACCCGACGTCCGTTTTGTCATCCATTATGATATTCCAAAGAGCCTCGAGGGATATTACCAGGAGACAGGAAGGGCAGGCCGCGACGGGGGTGAGGGTAACTGCATTGCATACTACAGTTATAATGATATTCTGAAACTCGAGAAATTTATGCAGGGAAAACCTATCGCCGAACAGGAAATAGGCAAGCAGCTGCTTCTCGAAACAGTCTCCTATGCCGAATCATCGGTGTGCAGACGTAAACTGCTTCTTCATTATTTCGGGGAGGAATACCCGGCCGAAAACTGCGAAGCCTGCGATAACTGCCTCCACCCGAAAGCCCAGTTCGAGGGAAGCGAAGCTGTCGTCAATGTACTCGAAACCGTGCTGGCAGTCAAGGAAAAATTCAAAGCCGATCATATCTCAAATATCCTCTCGGGAAAAGTAACCTCTGCCATAAAGTCGTATAAACATCATAAGCTTGAAATGTTCGGGGTCGGAGAGGAAGAAGACGATAAATACTGGAACATGGTGATCAGACAAGCCCTGATAGCAAGATTTCTTACAAAGGATATCGAGAACTACGGACTGCTCAAAATCACCGATAAGGGAATGAATTTCCTTGAAAAACCCATTTCCTTCATGCTCGCAGAGGACCACGACTATGCTGATACAAGTGATGAGGAAAATGCCTTCGGAGCAAAAACTGCCGCTGTTGATGAAGAACTTTTCAGCATTCTCAAGGATCTCCGCAAGAAAATATCAAAACTGAAAAACGTTCCTCCCTTCGTCATTTTCCAGGACCCCTCGCTCGAGGATATGGCCATACAGTACCCCGTGAATCTTGATGAGCTTCAGAATATTTCGGGAGTAGGCACCGGAAAAGCCCAGAGATACGGCAGTGAGTTCGTTGAATTAATAAAGAAATATGTAGAAGAAAAAGAGATAATCCGACCGCTCGATATGGTGGTGAAATCGGTCGTTAATAAATCCGGAATCAAGGTTTATATAATCAAGAGCATAGACATGAAACGGCCGCTGGAGGATATTGCTGAAGCAAAAGGACTGGAAATGAGTGAGCTTATCTCTGAGATAGAAGCCATTGTGAATTATGGCACAAGGATTAACCTCGACTATTATGTTAATATGGTAATTGACGAGGAACGCCAGCACGATATATTTTCATATTTCAGGGAAGAAGCGCAGTCCGATTCTCTTGAAGAAGCTATAGCTGAACTCGGCAACGATTTTGAAGAGGAGGAGATCAGACTTATGAGGATCAAGTTCCTGTCGGAAATGGGCAACTAACCATGCCAGTCCGACCTGCCACGGAACGAAAAAGGTACCACCAGAACAACATACAGGGGATAAACAAGCTGGGACGGGATGAACCATTTGAGAAGTTCCCTTTTGCCATATCTGCCCGTGGTGTTGTGAAGAATAAGGAAATCAGGGATCGATTTGATAAGAGTAAAAACAGCAAATAACTTAAAAAAACCGGGATTGATGAACCCCCACATGAATAAGAGAACCTGGGCTAAAATTGTAACAAATGTTACAATTCCCAGAAGCCTGGTATAGTGATCACTATAGTACCCTGCCTTGGATATCCACCTTCCCCTCTGACGAAGGAATGATATCAGTTTGTCGGAGCCCCGGGTGGTTGCTTCTGCATTCGCCGATTCCAGCCACTTGATTCCCGGTCCGTCTTCGGATTTCAGACTGTGAAGCAGAAAAACATCATCCCCCGATACAAGTTCATCATGAAGTCGGCCGGAATTTCTCAGCCAGGCTTCTTTTGATATTCCCAGGTTTGCCCCGTTGCACATGACGGGATCTCCCAGAGCTGCTGTTCCGGCAGTTATCCCCTGAAGACTCAGGAACTCAAGCTCCTGAAACTTGTTGAAGAAACCCCTGCCTGCATTAATAATTACCGGATTGATAGTCATCACCGGATGTTTCTCTTCAGCGAAGGAGGCAATCGTCTTCAGCCACTTCCTACCAACCCTGCAATCTGCATCGGTTGTCACTGCAAACGAGCCTGCTGATGCTTCAATCCCGGTCCTTATCGCCTGCTTCTTCCCCTTTCCGCTGTTTCTGATTATCCTTAAGTTTTTTATTTCCTTAAGCGATAGTGCTGTCTCGGCGGTCGTGTCGGTTGAGTTGTCATCAACAACAATGACCTCGAACAGATCCTGATTATATTCCTGAAATGAGAGATCAGCAAGCAAATGGGGCAGATCCTTATCTTCGTTATGACAGGCGATGATCACCGACATGAAAAGACAGGGTTCCTTACCGCTTCTGAAAGGTTCTATTCCTGAGAGGGCCTTCCATATCCTGTAAATATGGTAAAGGTACGGGATCAGTATTATCAGGAAAAGCCATTCCATTTCTGCTCCGCGTGTTTCTATTTGTATTCATCCCAGCTCTTTATCTTCAGGTCCTCCACACTCATCCTGCAAAAAGCAAGAATAAACGCGCTGGCAAGCCTGGCATTTGTGAGGAGCGGTACATTGAAATCGACGGCGTGGCGTCTTATTGAGTAATCGTTGTTAAGTT
Organism: uncultured Bacteroidales bacterium; assembly: GCA_963840965.1. Classification (GTDB taxonomy): domain Bacteria; phylum Bacteroidota; class Bacteroidia; order Bacteroidales; family VadinHA17; genus LD21. The sequence continues at coordinate 42,085 of CAWJAW010000007.1, forward strand.
CAGTAGCCGAAAGATCCTTGGGAATGTTTACCACCAGGTCGACTTCCCTGCTTTTTATAAGTTCAATTGTGTTCGGCGATTTGTTTTCATCAGGCCAGTAAGCCACCTCTGCCTCAATTCCGGCATTCGTGAGGAACTCGCAGGTTCCCCTGGTTGCATACAGCTTATGTCCTTTTTCGCGGAGTGCCCTTGCGCTGTTCAGCAGTTCAACTTTCGACCTGGCTGGACCGGTGGAAAGCAGGATGCTTTTACTGGGAACCCTGTAACCTACCGAAAACATGGCTTTCAGGATTGCCTCATAAAAGCCTTCACCAATGCATCCCACTTCTCCGGTTGAAGCCATATCGACTCCGAGAACCGGATCGGCCTTGGCAAGCCTCGAAAAACTGAACTGAGGAGCCTTGACACCCACATAATCAAGTTCAAACACCGATTTATGAGGCTTTTCGACAGGTATTCCGAGCATAACCTTTGTGGCAAGTTCGATCAGGTTCGTCCTGAGTACCTTTGAGACGAACGGCATGCTGCGGCTTGCCCTGAGGTTGCACTCGATCACCTTTATGTCGTTGTCCCTTGCAAGGAACTGTATATTGAAAGGTCCTGTAATGTTTAGCTCCCTGGAGATCTGCCTTGTGATGCGCTTGATCCTCCTGACAGTCTCGAAATAAATCTTCTGAGCAGGAAAGACCATTGTGGCATCACCTGAATGGACCCCTGCAAACTCCACATGCTCGCTAATTGCATAGGCCATTATTTCACCTTCGCGTGCAACTGCATCTATTTCAATCTCCTTGGCGTTTTCTATGAACTCCGAAACCACAACCGGATATTGCTTGGATACCCGTGTGGCCAGATCGAGATAATGAACAAGCTCATTTTTGTTGGAGACCACATTCATTGCAGCGCCCGATAGAACGTATGAAGGCCTTATAAGTACGGGGAAGCCTATCCTGTCGATGAACTCAAAGATGTCGCTGGTCGACGAAAGTTCCTTCCATTGGGGCTGATCGACAGAAAGCATGTCGCACATCGACGAGAAAAGGTGACGGTTTTCAGCTCTGTCGATCGAAAGGGGAGAGGTCCCGGGAATCGGAATATTTAGTTCATGCAGACGCATTGCCAGATTGTTGGGTATCTGTCCTCCCATCGAAACTATAACCCCTTTGGGTGCTTCAAGGTCGACGACGTCGAGAACCCTTTCAAAAGTCAGCTCATCGAAGTAAAGCCTGTCGCATGTGTCATAGTCGGTGCTGACAGTTTCCGGATTGTAGTTTATCATAACCGATCGCAATCCCTCTTTCCTGATGGTATCGGCAGCATTTACCGAACACCAGTCGAACTCCACGCTCGAACCTATACGGTAGGCACCAGAACCTAGAACAATTATTGATTTCCCGTCTCTGTCAAATGGTATATCGTGCTCACAACCGGCATAGGTAAGATACAGGTAATTGGTTACTGCAGGATATTCGGCTGCCAGGGTATCGATCTGTTTTACATAAGGAACTATGCCCAATTTTTTACGGTATTCACGAACCCTGAGAAGATCTCTGTGGATCGCTGACGTGCCTGACTTAAGGACATGCCTGGCTATCTGAAAGTCGCTGAAACCGAAGACCTTGGATTGAATCAAAAGTTCTGACGGCATCGATTCGAGGGAATCGTGAATGCAGAGTTCTTCTTTTATCGAGATGATATTTTTCAGTTTGAACAGGAACCAAAGGTCAATTTTTGTAAGTTCATGTATCTTTTCGACGGAGATTCCTTTCTCAAGAGCCTCGGCAATTACAAAAATTCTCATGTCGGTCGGTTCTGCCAGCTCTTTTTCAAGATCATCGAAACCCAGCTTAAGGTTACCTGTGAAACCATGCATTCCCTGACCTATCATCCTCAGGGCTTTCTGAATCACCTCCTCGAACGACCTCCCTATCGCCATTACTTCTCCGACGCTTTTCATGCTGCTACCGATGAGATGCGAAACTCCCTTGAACTTGTTGAGGTCCCACCGTGGCACCTTGCAGACTATATAATCGAGAGCAGGTTCGAAACAGGCGCTTGTCTTTCCGGTTACATTGTTCTTAAGCTCATGTAGTCCGTAACCCAGTCCGAGCTTTGCTGCAATGAAAGCCAGCGGATAACCCGTTGCCTTGGAGGCAAGGGCGCTGGAGCGCGAAAGACGGGCATTGACTTCAATAACCCGGTAATCCTCCGATTCGGGTGAGAGTGCATACTGAACATTACATTCACCTACTATTCCTATATGACGGATTATTCTGATGGATAGTTCCCTTAGCTTGTGAAACTCACTGTTTGTAAGGGTCTGCGATGGAGCAACCACGATGCTTTCGCCGGTGTGAATGCCAAGGGGATCGAAGTTTTCCATGTTGCATACGGTGATGCAATTGTCAAACCTGTCCCTTACCACTTCATATTCAACTTCCTTCCACCCTTTCAGCGATTCCTCTATAAGGATCTGACCGGCATAGGAGAAGGCCTTTGATGCAAGGGCCCGTAATTCGTCATTATTGGCTGCAAAACCGCTTCCCTGACCGCCAAGTGTGAAGGCTGCCCTTATGATCACGGGGTATCCCAGCTTTCCTGCTGCTTCAACAGCCTCATCAATGCTCCCTGTAGCTATGCTTTTCGGTGTAAGGATCCCGATCTCGTCGAGCTTCCTCACGAAAAGCTCCCTGTCCTCAGTGTCGATTATTGCCGCGACCGGAGTGCCCAGCACTTTCACGTTGTACTTCTCAAATACTCCCCTCCTGTACAGCTCTGTCCCGCAGTTCAGTGCCGTCTGCCCCCCGAACGAAAGCAGTATACCATCGGGAGCCTCCCTTGCTATAACCTTTTCGACAAAATAAGGGGTCACAGGCAGGAAATAGATTTTCCCGGCAAGCTCTTCTGAAGTCTGGACTGTTGCGATGTTTGGATTTATCAGGATGGTCTCGATACCCTCTTCCTTCAAGGCTTTGAGGGCCTGGGAACCGGAATAGTCAAACTCCCCGGCTTCTCCTATCTTGAGCGCTCCTGATCCAAGGATGACCACCTTCTTTATATCATCTCTCATTGGCTCATTTTAGGCAACAAAAATATAACAAATTTCCAAATATGACCTCAGAATAAAAAATATGTATATATTTGCAAAAAAATTGCATAAATATGCAGAAGACATTAAGGCTCCTGGCGATTGAAAAAATTATAGCCGGGGAGAAAATCTCCTCCCAGGAAGCCTTGCTTAAGAAATTGAAAGGGAACGGGATAATCTGCACCCAGGCAACATTGTCGCGCGACCTTCGGCAGCTGGGCGTCAGCAGGATACCCGACGGTGAAGGAGCTTACAGGTATTCGCTTACCAGTTCAAATCCCTCCCCGGGAGAACCTGGTTCCCTGATGAACATGTTATCGGTTGTCAGTGAAATAGTCGAGGCAAAAGGACTGATGGTTATTCGCACCATACCCGGACATGCAAATGCAACTGCATATTTTATTGATAATTCACGCAGATATGAAATTGCCGGGACGATAGCCGGGGATGATACAATTCTGGTTATCCCGAGAAACGGCATCAGCCTGAAACAGCTTCATAATTGCCTTGAGCTGATAATGCCGGGACTCCACGGCCATATCAGGCGGCAAAGCCCGGAAGTCAATCCCAAAAGACAATTCAATATTTAAATTAAAGTACCTAATAGAAACAGAACGATGAAAGAGAAAGTTGTGCTTGCATACAGCGGCGGCCTGGATACTTCGGTTATCCTGAAGTGGCTGATAGATAAGGATTATGAAGTTATTGCATTTGTTGCCGACGTGGGCCAGGCTGATAATTTTGAGGAATGCAGGAAGAAAGCCCTTCTACTGGGCGCTTCAAAGGTCATAATTGCTGACCTGAAGAAGGAATTTATTGAGAACTACGTCTTAAAGGCAATAATGGGAAATGCTGTCTATGAAGGAAGGTATCTCCTTGGTACAGCTCTTGCAAGACCATTGATTGCAATGAAACAGATTGAAGCCGCAGTCAGCGAGGGTGCAAATTGTGTTGCACATGGCGCCACCGGAAAAGGGAACGACCAGGTCAGATTTGAACTTTGCTATTATGCTCTGAAACCGGATATTAAAGTGATTGCTCCCTGGAAAGACAGGGAATTCCTTGAAAAATTCAAGGGCCGGACGGATCTCCTTAAATACGCCGCCGAGAAAAATATTCCGGTAAAAGCCAGTATCGATAAACCCTACAGTGAGGATGACAACCTGATGCATATCAGCCATGAGGCCGGTATTCTGGAGGATCCGATGTATACTGCCCGGAAAAGTATTCTCGAGAAAATGGTGATGCCCCAGGATGCTCCCGACAAGGAGACCAGGCTGGCAATCCATTTTAAGAACGGTGTTCCGGTAAAGCTTATTAATAAGGAGGACGGCACCATAAAGGAAGACCCCTACCAGATGTATGTCTATCTGAATGAACTTGCAGGCCTTAACGGAATCGGCCTGCTCGACATGGTCGAAAACCGCTTTGTCGGCATTAAATCGAGGGGTGTATATGAGACGCCGGCAGCAACCGTGCTCCACATTGCACACATGGACCTGGAAGGGGTGGCCATGGACAGAGAGGTTATGAGATTGAGGAATATGCTGACACCAAAGTTCGCGGAACTGATCTATTATGGATTCTGGTTCAGTCCCGAAATGGATTTTCTCATGGCTGCAATCGAGAAAAGCCAGGAGCTTATTGACGGAAGCGTTCATCTCTGCCTATACAAGGGCAACGTTATTATCGAAGGAAGAGAATCACCTTCGTCGCTCTACAACAAGGAACTCTCGAGCATGGATATCGAAGGAGGCTTCGACCAGACCGACAGCAAGGGGTTCATAAGGATTAATGCTATAAGGCTTATGGCCCACCGTGCCATAGTTGAAGCATGCAAAAAACGCTGATTTTAGAATTGGTTCACCGTGTTAATTACCTAGTAAATGATGAAACTCTGGAAAAAAGATGCAGTTCCCGATCCAAGGGTGATTGAATTCACCTCGGCTGGCGACAGGACTGCGGATCTGCGTCTTGCTGACTGGGATATTGCCGGATCGATGGCTCACGCTATCATGCTTGGCAAAACAGGCCTGATAACAACAGCAGAAAAGGATGAACTTCTAAGGGGACTTGCGGCACTATATGAAAAAGCCGTGAAAGGAGATCTCATAATAGAGGAGGGTGTTGAGGATATTCATTCGCAGGTTGAAAAGGAGCTTACCGATCTGATCGGCGATACGGGTAAAAAGATACATACCGGCCGGTCAAGAAACGATCAGGTTCTGGTCGATCTGAGGTTATGGACACGTAATGCTATAGATTCCCTTGCCGCTGATCTTGAGAGGCTGTTCAACAAACTTCAGGAGCTAAGCGAACAGCATAAGGATAAGCTGATCCCGGGTTATACCCATATGCAGCCGGCAATGGTGTCGTCATTCGGACTCTGGTTCGGATCCTGGGCAGAGTCGCTTGCTGACGATCTCCTTATTCTCGGATCGGCCAGAGCTGTAATCGACCGCAATCCGCTCGGAACAGGAGCGGGTTACGGTACATCACTGCCACTCGATAGAAAGCTCACAACAGAACTTCTTGATTTCGGCGGCCTGCTTTACAATTCAGCTTATGCCAGCCTCAGCCGGGGCAAGGCCGAACTTGCAGTTGCATCAGCAATTGCTTCAGCGGCACAGACTCTTGCCAGGTTCTCTGCTGAGGTTTGTCTTTTTATGACGGCTGAATTCAGATTTATCGATTTTCCTGATGAATTCATAACCGGATCGAGCATAATGCCCCAGAAGAGAAATCCGGATGCCTTCGAACTGATAAGGGGCAAAACACATATCCTTCAGTCGTTGCCCGCTCAGGTTTCAATGCTTGTCACTGGTCTGCCATCAGGATACAACAGGGACCTTCAGTTGTTGAAGCAATTGATATTCAATGCATTTTCTGAGCTTAACGAATGTATTAACATGGCTTTAGTAATGCTTGAAAACATTAAGATTAATGACAACATTGCCGATAATCCTCTTTATAATCCAATTTACAGCACAGAGGAAGCCAACCGGCTGGTAAAGGAGGGTGTCCCTTTCCGCGATGCTTATAAAGCAGTTTCATCAATGATAGGGAAGAAGGTATTTGAGATTACATCCTTGTCTGAATATGCCCATGAAGGCAGTATCGGAAATCTTTGCAACGAAGAAGTGGGGAAGTTGTTCCGTGAAAGGATGAAATGCTTTAACTCGTTACAATCAGGAGAACTGATTGCAGGGATGTTAAAATTGAAATAAACTTAAGGGTATCAGCTGCCTGATCAATGCAGCCGCAGATTGCCCTGGTGCATGTTCTATTGCATAGAGAGCCTAATGTTTTCAATGAATTCATCAAACAGGAAATCAGTGTCGGTCGGTCCGCCTGACGCCTCAGGATGGAACTGAGTAGAGAAGAACGGCTTTGTTTTGTGACGCATACCTTCATTGGTGTTGTCGTTCAGATTGATGAAGAGTGGTTCCCAGTCGGCCGGAAGGGTTTCATTATCTACTGCATACCCGTGATTCTGTGAAGTGATGTAGGCTTTTCCCGTGCCTGCCTTGATCACTGGCTGGTTGTGACTTCTGTGTCCATATTTAAGTTTATAGGTATCGGCTCCCGAGGCGAGCGCCATCAGCTGGTTGCCAAGGCAAATCCCGAAAATTGGCTTTGTGCCTGAAAATGAGCAGGCTATATGTTCAATTGTTGTGGAGCACATTTTGGGATCGCCCGGACCGTTTGTAAGGAAAAGCCCGTCGTATTCTTCCTTGCTGTAATCATAATCCCAGGGTACCCTTATAATTGTGGTATCCCTCTTCAGAAGATTCCTTATTATATTATACTTGACTCCGCAGTCGACAAGCATTATCCTGTATTTTCCCGAACCATATCTCTTTATATCCCTGGTGCTCACCCCGGCAACCAGGTTGGTCTTGTTGGGATCGTAAAAGTCTGTTACGGCACCTTCAGGTTCCAGTTTCCCCAGCATCACTCCTTTTTCCCTTATCCTTTTAGTAAGCGCCCTGGTGTCAATGCCATAAACTCCGGGAATATTGTTCCGCCCAAGCCAGTCGCCCAGGCTCTCGTTTGCATTCCAGTGACTGTAATCCGATGAGTAATCGGATACTATCAGCCCCGAGATGTGGATCGAGGAGGATTCATAAAAGCTATAAAGATTATTTTCCTCGCTTAAGGCGGGTGCGCCATAATTGCCTACAAGCGGATAGGTAAGGCATAGTATCTGCCCCTTGTAAGAGGGGTCGGTGAGGCTTTCCGGATAACCTGTCATGGCTGTGTTGAATACAACCTCACCGGCTGCCGGAACTGGCGCCCCGAACGACCAACCATGAAATATGGTACCATCCTCGAGTGTGAGTTTTATTCTGATCCTTTTTTTCATCTGACTTTTTCTTATCTGATAGATTCAACTGCTTTGTGTATCTGCTCCATCGCCTTCGTTATCCTGAGCCGGGTGGTTCCCAGGTTCATTCTCATGAAACCTTCTCCTCCGGGTCCGAAGGCTGAACCTTCATTCAGCCCTACCCCTGCCTTGCTGATAAAAAACTCATTCAGCTCCTTCCCGGTCATGCCAAGCTTTCTGCAATCGAGCCAGATCATGTAAGTGGCCTCCGGCCGGACTGGAATGATTTCGGGTATGAATTCCCTGCAGTAGTCCATTACACAGCTGACATTACCATCAATATATTCCAGCAGTTTGGAAAGCCATTCCCGACCTTCCGAATATGCAGCTACGGACGATACCGTTCCGAAAATATTCCCGTTGCCGATGTGAAGATGATCTGTCTTCGACTTGAAATATTTCCGGAGAACAGGATTGGAAATGACCACGGAAGATGTCGACAGACCTGCCACGTTGAACGTCTTGCTTGGGGCAAGGCAGGTTACTGTTATTGCAGATATCGGGGAGGAGAGCTTTGCCACCGGGGTGTGTTTGTAACCTGGCAGGACGAGGTCGCAGTGGATCTCGTCCGAAAGGATAAGTGTATGGTTTTTAAGGCATATCCCAGCCAGTTCCCTGAGTTCCTCAGTATCCCACGACCTTCCGACAGGGTTGTGCGGATTGGAAATGATGATCATCCTTGTTTCCGGGGTGATAATTCTGCGAAGCGAATCAAGGTCCATCCTCCATTTGCCCTCGCTAAACACAAGCTGGTTGAGGATGAGGTTCCTGCCGTGATTCTCGACGGCATCAAAGAATGGAGTGTAAACCGGAGGCTGGATGACTATTGAGTCGCTGGGACGGGTATATGCAAGAGTACACAGGTTAAGGGCAGGCACTACTCCCGGACAAAAGCAGATCCAGTCCTCACTTACCTCCCACCCATGCATGGTCCGAAGCCATTCAGCTATCGAGGTAAAATATTCACGCGGATGAAAGGTGTAGCCCATCACTTCATGGCTGAGCCTTTTCCTGAGGGCGTTTACAATGAAATCCGGAGTCCTGAAGTCCATGTCGGCAACCCACATCGGAATGACATCAGCGGATCCGAAAACATTCTTCCTGAGGTCAAACTTCACGCAGTTGGTCCTTTCCCTTGGGACCTCTTCATCAAAATTCCAATTCATCTGAAATGAATATGTTTCAGGGGCTCAAAGATAATTAAAATAGCCTTTGCCCGTCCGGCATTATATCCTTCTCTCTGATTTCTACGAGGCAAAGAGGAAAACTTAATCCCGGTGATCGAATGATGTTTAAGTGAATGAATTTGTAAAATAGATTGTAGCGGTAAGCGTATTTTAATATTATTTACTATTTTTATGATCGCTTTCAGAGTAGATTTTAACTTTAAACCTATCACAATGAAAAAGGCTATAGCTGTTATAATTATCCCGATGCTTATCTTGTCATTCGGTGGACTGAATTCGTGTAAAAACAAGGCTGAGAAGGCAAAAACCAGCGATAAGGATCTGGAAATAGGACAGGTTCAGATGCTGGAAGAGGAGATTGAAAAAAATGTCTATCCTCTGCCGACTTCGGCTGAAGTTATCAAGATGCTTTCAGAGCTTGAAGTAGGATATATTATGGGTATAGCAAATCCTGTCGCCAATGCCAGGAAATATCTGACCAGTTCGGGAAAAGCTATAAATATGGGAGTTTTCGGAGCCGATCTGAGCTATGCTACTCTGTACAACATGCAGCAGGAGGTACTTAACTACCTCGATGCCATCAGGTCGCTGGCGAATGAGCTGAACATGTCGCAGATCTATGATGAGAACCTTTATGACAGGATCCGCAAGAATCAGGACCAGAAGGAGGAACTGGTATCGATCCTTACCGAAGCCTTTGACAAAACATATGCCTACTTAGGCCAGAATGACCAGCAGGGACTTGCTCTTCTTGTTGTCGGCGGCGCCTGGGTCGAAGGAATGTATCTTACAACACACGTTTCTGAAGCGGCATATCAGGTAGCAGGCATTTCAAGGGTCCTTATTGAACAGAAGGAATCATTCGAACTGTTCCTCGAACTTACCGAACCATATTTAACCGATCAGAACGTTAAGGAATTCGTCGACAAGCTGGAACCTATAAAGAAGGTCTATGAAGGACTCACTACAAGCCTTACCAATCAGAATATCATCGATATAACCAACGCCATAGAAACAATAAGAAGTCAAATAATTTAATTATTCCAGCATACCATAATGACCGCAAATGGATTCATTTTGCGGTCTTTTTTTGATAGTAATTTTTTATGAGGGAATCTGTACTCCTGGCTCTGATACATATCTTTGCCATTGTTTCCACCGTCAATCCTGGAGGGATCTCCTCCAGAGGCAAAAAGATACTCCGAAGTTACCTCCGGAGATATCTTAACAGGGAACTGGAAGAGGAGTATTATTCCCTTTTTGAAAATAACCTCGAGTTTTATTCAAATGAACTCAAAACCGTCGATAAGACGGAATTGTCAGATGAAGACTCCCTTATAACTTTCCAGATAACCAATATCTGCCGTCAGATAAAGAAGGGCTTGTTCCTTGAGGAAAGGATGGTTGTATTTCTTCAGCTCCTGGAATTCGCATTCGAGGATGGAACCATATCCGAACAGGAAAAAACAATTGTCGATATTGTCTCTCGCACTTTCAATATCTCAAAGAAGGAATACGAGAATGCAGTTGCATTCATGATAGGCAGGACTTATGATGAGGTCACTCCCGACTGCTTGCTTGTCATAGAAAATGAAAACCCGAAATTATGGGCCAATTCCTTTAAAAACTACGAAAGCTGGAGGCACATCAGGGTAAAGGGCTTCAGGGGGCATATGTTTTTCCTTCATATCGAAAGCACCGGATCGCTTATCTTTACTTACGACGGATCGCTGACTCTGTACTTCAAGGGAAGGGATATTATAGCCTGCAGACCCTACTTGCTCGAAAGAGGAGTGAATATAAAAGGTCAGGGGATTGAACCGATTTACTTCTCGAGGATTTACAAGAAATTCGTTTCCAGGAAATTTCCTGAGAAAATAGTCTTTGAGGGAAAGGAAATTGAATTCCTCTTTAAGAATTCCGACAACGGCGTAAGAAAAATGAATTTTCACATCGAGTCGGGCAATCTTGTCGGACTGATGGGAGGAAGCGGCGTGGGAAAGACTACCATGCTGAATCTTCTTCACGGGAAAACCAAACCCACATCAGGAAATATCTTAATAAACGGATACGATCTCAACAGTGAGGCAGAAAACCTTTCCGGGCTTATCGGTTTCGTGCCCCAGGACGATATGCTTATCGAAGAGCTGACAGTTTATCAGAACATGTATTACAATGCCAGACTATGTTTCGGCGACTACAATGAGGAGCAGCTGAACCGGACTGTCGAAAAGGTTCTGTCCGACCTCGACCTTATGGAAATACGCGATCTCCAGGTGGGGGATATCATGAACAAGAAGGTGAGCGGAGGTCAGCGCAAACGGCTCAACATCGGGCTTGAACTTATGAGGGAACCCGGTGTGCTGTTTGTTGACGAGCCCACCTCAGGCCTGTCTTCCTTCGACTCCGGAAAAGTTATGACACTGTTGAAAAACCAGGCTCTTGCCGGGAAACTGGTATTCACTATTATTCATCAGCCGTCATCCGATATCCTCAAGATGTTCGACAGGCTCTGGATTCTCGACAAGGGAGGCTATATGATTTACGATGGCGATCCGGTTGAAGCCCTTGTATATTTCAAGACTGAGACATCACAGGCAAATGCTGCCGAAAGCGAATGCCCGAATTGCGGAAATATCGATACAGAGAGCATACTTCAGATCGTGGAGGTCAAGGTGATCGACAATTCCGGATATGCCGGTAAGGAAAGGCAGGTAAGTCCGAAAGACTGGTACGAAAAATACAAAAAGAAAATGATGCCGGTCCTGGAGGAAATTCCTCCGAAAACCGCCCTTCCACAAAGCAACTTCAAGATTCCGAAAAAATGGGAACAGGCAAAGACTTTCATCAAGAGAAATATAACAAGGAAACAGGCCGACAAACAATACATGACGATTAACCTGCTTGAGGTGCCACTGCTGGCACTAATTCTGGGATTCATTTCAAAATACAGCGAACAGGGAGTATACTCGTTCGGAGCGAATAAAAATTATCCGGTCTTTCTTTTTATGGCGATTATTGTAGCGCTTTTCGTCGGATTGACTGTAAGCGCAGAAGAAATATTCCGCGACCGGAAAGTGCTTGAGAGAGAGAAATTCCTCAATATAAGCAGATCGAGTTACCTGTTTTCAAAGATTACCTTCCTCTTCTTCCTTTCAGCAATTCAGTCGCTCAGTTTCGTCCTTGTTGCCAATACCCTTCTCGGTGTCAGGGGAATGCTCTTTCAGCAATGGCTCATCCTCTTTTCAACTGCCTGCTTCGGAAATGTACTTGGACTGAATATTTCGGCAGGTATGCGAACCGCGGTCAGCATCTATATCCTTATCCCGCTGATTCTTGTACCCATGCTGATTCTTGGGGGCGCCATGATAAAATTCGACGACCTGCATAAATCGATCAGCAGAAAGATTTATGTGCCCGTAATAGGTGATGCTATGGTTACCAGATGGGCGTATGAGGCTCTTCTGGTCGAACAGTTCAAGGCCAACAGGTTCGAAAAGCCCCTTTTTGAATACGACATGGAGATAAGCCAGACCGGATGGTACAATGCCTTTCTTATTCCTACCCTTAAGGTGAAGGTCGATGAATGCAGGGCGGCGGCCGGAAACCCCCGGTTTGAAGAGTTGTGCAGAAACAATTTCAGGACAATAAACTATCACCTTGGTGAATTGTCGGAAGCAGCTGGAATTAAACCGGGCTCGTGGGCTTCATCAGTCAATTATGAAGGATTCAGGGAATTTACAGCTGATCAGGCAAAGATATATCTCGATTCCCTTGCCTTTGTGATCAGGGCAAGGAACAGGGTTGTTTCCGACAGCAAGGACTCACTGGTCAGATCTCTCACAGCGTCAATGGGGAATGATGAATACCAGGCTCTGAAAGAAGCAAATTATAACGAGAGCCTTGCAAATTTTGTTCTCAACAGGAATAGCACCAATAGAATATATGATACTGGAAAAAGACTTATCCAGAAGGCCGATCCTGTACTCATGAAACCCGGCTCAAAACACGGCCGGGCACATTTCTATGCCCCCTACAAACAGATCGGAAAACTCAGGATCGATACTCTTCTATTTAATGTTCTGGCAATATGGATAATGACGGTCGGACTTTTCGTGACCCTCTATTTCAACCTTCTCAAGCGCTTCATTGAATTTCTCGAAGCACTTAAATTGCCCATCTGGAGAAAGTTTGGCAGGGAACTCCTTCAGGGATAAAGATTCCTGTAACTCTGCCGGATCACCCGCCCGGCCTGGCACATTCAGGAATTTATTATGGGAAATGAAGGACCGGCAGTAAATTATAAATCAGGAAATATGGACAGGGTGAAACCAAAGAAAAGCCTTGGCCAGCATTTTCTCAGGGATAAGTCTGTCGCTGAAAAAATTGCCGGCTCGCTTTCGGGAGATGGCTGCAGCAGCGTACTCGAGGTGGGCCCGGGCATGGGGATTCTGACAAGCTTCCTCCTGAAGAGGAAATTCCCCGATTTCAGGGTGATTGAGATCGACAGGGAATCGGTAAGCTATCTTCGAAACGCGTACCCCGGACAAATAAACATAATAGAGGGCGACTTTCTGACTTTCGATATCCGGAACAGTTTTTCGGGGAAAGTTGCGCTTATAGGTAATTTCCCATATAATATATCGAGTCAGATATTCTTCCGGGTACTTGAAAACCGCGATGTTGTAACCGAAGTGTGCGGAATGCTCCAGAAAGAGGTTGCTCAGCGGATCTGCTCAAAGCCGGGGTCAAAAGCCTATGGAATACTTAGTGTTCTGTTACAGGCATACTATTCTGTAAGTTACCTTTTCTCTGTATCGGCAGGGGTGTTTTCTCCCCCGCCGAAAGTGATGTCAGGGGTTGTGAGACTGACCAGAAACAACAGGGAACTTCTCGATTGTGATGAAGGATTGTTTTTCAGGGTTGTTAAAGGCTGTTTCAACCAGCGCCGCAAGACACTGAGAAACTCGGTAAGGGCTGCGTTTAACATAAAGTCTGAAGATAATCACCTTTTGCATCTCAGGCCCGAACAACTGTCGGTTGACCAGTTTGTCGATCTTACCAACTGGATCAGTGAGAATCTTATGGCCTCAGAATGAGAAACCGATAGCATCAACCGGATTCATTCTTGCTGCAGAACTTGCCGGTGCATAACCGGCCACAACTCCGATTACTCCTGAAATTGTCAGGGCAAGAACTATGTTCCCGAGAGTGAGATGCATGTTCAATTCATACAGGTAGTTTATCACCAGCGATCCGATGAATATCATGAGCAGGCCAAGTATGCCGCCTGCAAGTGAAAGAAGAACCGATTCGGTGAGGAATTGCTGAAGGATAAAGCCTCTCTTGGCCCCAAGGGCTTTCTGTATTCCAATAATATTGGTCCTCTCTCTGACCGAAACAAACATAATATTGGCAATTCCGAAGCCGCCCACAAGGATTGCAAATGCCCCTATTATCCAGCCTCCGATATTTATGCCCTTGAATACCGCTTCGAAACCCTGTGACAGCATTTTCGAATTGTTGACTGAAAAGTTTGAGATCTCGGCAGGCTTCAGCCTCCTGGCTGCCCTGATTATCATTGTCAGTTCATCTGTCAGCTCCTGAACAGAAACATCCGGTTTGGCTTTCACAATCATCTGGGAATCAACAAACCTGTTCCGGATATTGATGAAGTTTCGTCCGAAATTCAACGGTATGAGTGTTATCTGGTCAACATTGCTCAGGCTTATGGCTCCCTGTCCTTCCTGCTTGAGCACACCGATCACTGTAGCCTTAAAGCCTCCTGCCATCGTGATCACCTTTCCAATCGGGTCTGTGTCGCCAAAAAGCCTTTCTGCAACTTCAGCACCCATCACTGCAACATTGCTCCCGCTTATATAATCAAACGGTGAAAAATATCTGCCCTTATCGATCTCGAACAACACAACTTTTTCCATATCGTCGGTGACCGCTGCGAGCACAGCATCATCTGCCGCATTGTTCTTGTACTTAATCCTGTCGCTCTTTGCTATAAGGAAAGAAACAGCTTCGCTTTTTGTCGATCTCTTCAGAATAGCCTGGTACTCGTTCATTGATACGGTGGGCCACCTTATTATGTCCCACCATTTCATCTCCGAATCGAACGACCATGGGAACTTCTGAATATAAACGACATTGGAACCCATAGAACTTATGCTGTCGCGGATCGATTTTTCCATCCAGTCGAGAACCGTGAATACCGAGATGATGCAGAATATGCCAATTGTGATTCCAAAAAGCGAAAGGAAAGTACGCAGTTTGTTAACTGTCACCGACTTAACGGCTGACAGAAATCCTTCCTTAAAAAGCCTTAATCGTGTTTTCAATTACTTTCAATTATTACTGGTGTGTCAAAGGTAATAAATTCATTTGGATTACAGGTGCTCGCCTCACCGGCCGGAATAATCATGATTATTTTATATGGAGTATAATGAAAAAATATCTATTTTTAACCGCCTGAATCTGCAGGGAGTGACCTTTCATAAATTTCAGTATATGAGTGAAAAGAGGATCAACAACGCATTAATTTCAGTATACTTCAAGGACAAGCTGGATGAGATAGTAAGAATCCTTGATGAACTGAATGTAAAAATTTATTCCACGGGAGGCACTTACAGCTTCATTCAGAACCTGGGAATTAAGGCGGAGACTGTTGAATCACTTACAACCTATCCTTCTATCCTGGGAGGAAGGGTGAAGACTCTCCACCCTTCGGTATTCGGAGGCATTCTTGGAAGGCGCAGCAATGAGCAGGACCTTCTTCAACTTTCACAGTACAATATCCCTGAAATCGACCTTGTAATAGTTGACCTTTATCCCTTTGAGGACACACTGAAGTCGACTGAGAATGAAGAGGAGATAATCGAAAAAATTGACATCGGCGGTATCTCCCTCATAAGGGCTGCAGCAAAGAATTTCAAGGATGTACTTGTTATCTCATCAAGGGACCAGTACGATAAGATGATTGAACTCCTCAGGGAAAAGAAAGGGACAACCTCACTCGCCGAAAGGCTTTACTTTGCCGCTGAAGCTTTCAAGACCTCGTCAGGCTACGATACTGCCATTTTCGGTTATTTCAACCAGACCGCGGGGATAGATGTATTCCGGGAAAGCATAAACACTGCCTATCATCTCCGGTACGGCGAAAATCCTCACCAGAAAGGTATGTTCTACGGCGACACCGGAAAGCTTTTTGACAAACTTCATGGCAAAGAAATTTCATACAACAATTTCCTGGATATTGACTCCGCCCTTGCACTGATCGATGAATTCAACGAAACCACGTATGTAGTTATAAAACATAACAACGCCTGTGGAGCGGCCTCGCGTCCTGACCCGTCTGACGCCTGGAAGGATGCCCTTGCGTGCGACCCTGTCTCGGCTTACGGAGGGGTGATAGCAACCAACGTTCCGATAGGGGATGAGGTGGCTGCTGAAATCGACAGGATCTTTTTCGAGATCATAATCGCTCCCGGTTTTTCTGATAAGGCATTCGAAATACTGTCACAGAAAAAAAACCGCATAATTCTCAGGCGAAAGGAAAAAGCGGTGAACCCTTACCAGTTCAGATCGCTTCTTGACGGGGTGCTCTGGCAGGAAAAGGACCTGAGCACCGAACTGGCCGGGGATATGAAGCCTGTTACCCCAAAGGTTCCCCTGCCCGCTGAAACAGATGACCTCGTGTTTGCCAACAAGATTGTAAAGCACAGCAAATCCAACGCCATAGTCCTGGCTAGGAACAAACAACTATGTGCCAGCGGTATAGGTCAGACTTCGAGGGTGGATGCGCTGAAACAGGCTATCGAAAAGGCACACGCTTTCGGGTTTGACCTTAACGGGGCGGTTATGGCTTCAGATGCTTTCTTTCCGTTTTCTGACAGCGTTGAAATTGCACACAAGGCTGGTATTACAGCTATTGTTCAGCCGGGAGGATCGGTCAGGGATCAGGATTCGGTCGATTATTGCTCCGCCAACAATGTGGCAATGGTCTTTACAGGAAAGCGACATTTTAAACATTAAAATCAATAAGCTCATTATATGGGACTTTTTTCATTCTTGACACAAGAGATTGCAATTGACCTTGGAACGGCTAATACGGTTATCATTCACAATGATAAGATAGTTGTCGATGAACCTTCAATAGTTGCCATTGATAAGAATACCGGCAAACTTATAGCTATCGGAGATGCTGCCAGGCAAATGCACGGAAAGACGCATGAGAATATCAGGACGGTCAGACCACTACGCGATGGAGTGATAGCTGACTTCAATGCGGCTGAGATGATGATAAGGGGAATGATCAAGCTTATCAACACAGGACCTAAGTTTTTCTCACCTTCGCTGAAAATGGTAGTATGCATACCCTCCGGAAGTACCGAGGTTGAACTTCGTGCCGTCCGCGACTCATCAGAACACGCCGGAGGAAGGGATGTATATCTGATCTACGAACCTATGGCTGCTGCTATAGGTATCGGACTTGATGTGGAAGCCCCCGAGGGCTGCATGATTGTCGATGTGGGCGGCGGGACAACTGAAATTGCCGTTATTGCGCTTGGAGGGATCGTATGCAACAAGTCAATACGTATTGCCGGAGACGGATTTACTGCGGATATCCAGTCTTACATGAGGCACCAGCACAACATTAAAATCGGCGAAAGGACGGCCGAAGATATCAAGATAGCTGTAGGAGCAGCTCTCCCGGATATCGATAATCCACCGCAGGATTACATCGTAAGGGGACCAAACATTATGACATCCCTTCCCATTGAGATACCCATCTCATACCAGGAAATTGCATATTGCCTCGATAAATCGCTTACAAAGGTGGAGGCTGCACTACTTAACGTGCTGGAACAGACTCCTCCTGAACTTTATGCCGATGTGGTGAACAAGGGTATCTATCTTACGGGAGGAGGTGCCCTTCTGAGAGGTCTCGACAGAAGACTGGCAGATAAGCTGAACATAAATTTCAATGTCGTCGAGGACCCCCTTCATGCTGTCGCAAGAGGCACGGGAGTGGCATTGAAGAATGTGGACAAGTTTCCTTTCCTAATGAGATAACCTGACGACGTGAGTGAATGAGAAACCTGCTAAACTTTCTTCTGAAATACAATAATATAATCGTATTTCTTATCCTGGAAGGAATAGCATTCTATTGGCTCACCAACGGCAATTCATATCACAACTCGAGGATGGTTAAAACCGTCCAGGGAATGACACAAGGAATGGAGGAGAGGATAACCAATGCCAAAAACTATCTAAGCCTGAGGGAAGTAAACGCAGAGCTTGCCGAAGAAAACAGCTACCTGAAGAACCGTCTCGAACAACTTTCGCCTGAACAGGATCCCGGGTTTATATTTGTAAACGATTCAACCGCAGGTCAGCAATACAATTATACCCCTGCAAGGGTGATAAATAATTCCGTCAATAAACAAAAGAATTTTATTACAATCAATAAGGGACGCCTTCAGGGCATTAAACCCGATATGGCTTTGACCGACGGCCGGAATGTGGTCGGGCTGGTAGTAGGCTGTTCACGGAATTTTTCAATAGCAATTTCCCTTCTCAATCTTGATTTCAGGTTAAGCTCGCGGCTGAAATCAAGTGGTTACTTCGGGTCGCTTACTTGGGACGGCCGTAATCCCCGCTACGCAGTGCTGAACGAAATTCCCCAGCACATATCAGTAGCTCTGGGTGATACAGTCGAGACAACCGCATTTTCCGCTGTCTTTCCGGAAGGAATCGGCATCGGCCGGGTAAGTGATCTAAAAAAGAGCGGAAGTGATTTTTACAAGATAAGCGTTGAGCTGTTTGCCGATTTCAGGCAGGTTCAGTATGTGAATGTCATCGGGAACTTGCTTAGGGAAGAACAGCTTGAAATTGAATTGCAGTACCAATGATCAACTCTATCCTGAAATACGGACTTATTAGCGTCCTCCTGATTCTGCTTCAGGTTCTGGTGCTGAATAATATTCAGTTCAGTGGATATATCAATCCCTACGTTTACATTATCATAATCCTTATTCTTCCGTCACTCACCCCGTCGTGGCTAATTCTTATTATTGGATTCGCTGCCGGCCTGATTATCGACCTTTCCGCAGGATCGCCCGGGATGCACGCATCGGCCACCCTCCTGGCCGGTTTTGCCCGGCCATTTGTACTCAGACTGATTGCCCCGCGCGATGGCTACGACCCCGGATCGAGCCTTTCAATGGCTTCCTATGGCTTCCGGTGGTTCCTGATATATGCAACGGCCATTGTATTGATTCATCATAGCGCCCTCTTTTTCATCGAGGTTTTCAGATTTACTGATTTCTTCAGGACAATATTAAGGATACTGTTGAGTTCAATCTTTACACTGGGGTTCATCCTTCTCATCGAGTATTACCGCAAGGAGAGGTAACTTTTCTTTCATGAAAGACGCATTCATAAACAGGAAGTACATAATCATGGCATTTGTCGTGATTGCAGCGCTCGTCCTGCTTGTCAGACTCTTTGTGATACAGGTTGTAAAGGATACATACAGGCTGTCGGCCGATAACAATGTACTCAGATATGTTACCCAATATCCTGCCAGAGGTCTTATTTACGACAGGAACAAGGAACTGATGGTGTATAATCAGGCTGCATACGATCTTATGGTTGTCCCGGCACAGGTCACGGATATCGATACAGCCGAATTCTGCAATCTTCTGAAAATATCAGTCAGCTCCTTCCGCGACAGGATGGATGCGGCTAAAAACTATTCAAAAAGGGCTCCGTCAGTTTTTCTCAAGCAGATATCAGCAGAATCATATGCAAGATTCCAGGAAAAGCTTTTTTCCTATCCCGGATTTTACGTCCAGCCACGAACCCTGAGGAAATACTCAAAACCCATCGCAGGTCATATCCTTGGCTACGTCAGCGAAGTGGATGAATCGGTGGTGAAAAATGATCCCTACTACAAGGCCGGAGACTATATCGGGAAACTTGGAATAGAGGAAGCATATGAAAAGTTCCTGAGGGGCAGGAGAGGAGTCACCATCTATCTTGTTGATGTCTACAGCAGGATCAAGGGATCCTATGCCGACGGCCGCCTTGATACGGTTGCCGTGCAGGGAGAGGATATAATCTCAACCGTCGATTTGGATCTTCAGGAATATGGAGAACTCCTGATGAGAAATAAATCAGGGAGCATTGTGGCACTTGAGCCAAAAACCGGAGAGGTACTCGCCCTGGTCTCAAGCCCTAACTACGATCCCGGACTACTTGTAGGCAGAATAAGGTCGGAAAACTATTCAAGGCTCAGTGCCGATACTGCACTTCCTCTCTTTAACAGGGCTATCCAGGCAAAGTATCCCCCGGGTTCAACTTTCAAGCCAATCAACGGACTGATAGGTCTTCAGGAGAATGTTATTGCCCCTTCAACCCTATTCGGATGCAACAATGGTTATATGTTTGTCGGCTGCCATTCCCACAGTTCTCCTCTCGACCTTATTCACGGCATCTCAAATTCGTGCAATGCCTACTTCTGCCAGGTATTCCGAAGGATCATGGAGAATCCGGAATATCCGACGGTTGAGGCGGCTTACGTTAAATGGAAGGAATATCTTGAACAGTTCGGCTTCGGTCAGAGACTCGGAATTGAATTCACCAATGAACTCACCGGACTTGTTCCTTCACCGGAATATTTCGACAGGTATCACGGAAAAAACGGATGGAAGGCGCTTACTATAATCTCCATGGCAATCGGACAGGGTGAAATTGAGACAACTCCGCTCCAGATGGCCAATATGACGGCTGCCATTGCAAACAGGGGATATTATTACACTCCCCATATAGTTAAGTCGATAGGAACCAACGGGAGGCCCGATGAAAAATATCTTGCTAAACGCACCATCAGTATCGATTCAGCAAATTTTGAATTCATAGTTCAGGGAATGGAAGAAGCTGTAAACGGAGATGAGGGAGCAACTGCAAGGATCGCAGCCCTGAAAGATATTATAGTGTGCGGAAAAACAGGAACTGCCCAGAATCCTCACGGCAACGGCAAGGATCATTCGGTGTTCATTGCTTTTGCCCCGAAGGATGACCCTAAAATTGCAATTGCGGTATATGTCGAAAATGCAGGATTCGGAGCAACCTATGCGGCACCTGTTGCCAGTCTGATGATGGAGAAATATCTGACCGGCGAGGTGACAAATAAATACTCGGAACAAAGAATGCTTGACCTGAATCTTATTGCCGGTGACTAGAAACATCAATATATGGAACAGGCTCGATAAGGCTTCTATCGGGATCTTCCTGCTGCTTGTAGTAATAGGATGGTTCAATATTTATGCAGCCGTCTTTAACGAGGAGCATACAAGGATAATCGACCTTTCCCAGAGATACGGGAAACAGTTTGTGTGGATTATTGCAACAATAGTTATTGCTGTATTTGTTGTGGTGATCGATACCAGGTTTTATTTTTTCTTTGCCTATTTCATCTACGTATTTTTGCTGTTCCTCCTCCTTCTCGTGCTTTTCGTCGGAAAGGATATAAATGGTGCCAGATCTTGGTTCCAGTTCGGGACCTTCAGTCTTCAACCATCTGAATTCGCAAAGATCGGCACCGTCCTGGCCCTGGCTGCTTATCTGAATGCCTCGAGGCATGACCTTGGAAAACTGACTGTCTTTATGATATCCTTGAGCATTATAATGATGCCTGCATTGCTGATTGTGCTTCAGCCTGATATGGGATCGGCGGTTGTTTTTCTTGCCCTCTTTATTGTACTTTTCAGGGAAGGCATGAGTCCTTATTTTCTGATCTCGGGTCTCCTGATGATGATCCTCTTCTTTTTTACATTGATATTCAATAACACATGGCTCGCCATCGGGCTGATAACTGCTGCTCTGCTTCTGGCATGGATAACTACAAGGAAATGGAAGCTCTGTCTTCTGGCACTGGGTATCGTTACAGGCATGTCATTGCTTGTATACGGACTTAACAGCCTCATGTTCAAGTCTATGAAAAACGAGCACATCCTGCTGATCTCCGTTCTGCTTTCAGGTGTGATATTTGCAGTTTACTTTTATAACAAAAAAGCCGTCTCGCTTCTGATGATTTACCTTTTTCTGGCCGGTAGCCTTGCCTTTGTCAACTCCGTTAACCTGGCATTCAATAATCTGATGAAACCACACCAGAAGGAAAGGGTTGAAATAATGCTCGGGATAAAATCGGATCCTCACGGTACCGGTTACAATGTAAACCAGTCGATTATCTCGATAGGTTCGGGAGGCTTTTCCGGCAAGGGATACCTTCAGGGGACCCAGACCAAATTTAAATTCGTTCCGGCGCAAAGTACCGATTTCATCTTCTGCACAATAGGTGAGGAATGGGGCTTTATGGGATCCTTCGTGGTAATTGCCTTATATGTCATACTGCTGATAAGGCTGATAATCCTGGCTGAGAGGCAGCGATCCGACTTCTCAAGAATATACGGATACGGAGTGGTGTCAATCTTCTTTGTCCATTTCTTCATCAATATCGGAATGACTGTCGGACTGGTTCCCGTTATAGGAATTCCGCTCCCCTTCCTGAGCTACGGAGGAAGCTCCCTTTGGGCCTTTACAATACTGCTGTTTATTTTTCTCCGGCTCGATGCGAGCCGCGCAGAATATCTGGTGTGATCAGAAGGGGATAGTAATCCTGTGCGATATTTCTATTCCGAAATCCTTTTCCACATAGTCTATAAGCTGCGGGAAAAACTCCATAAAATCGTCCTGAAGCGAATAGTAATTTTTTTTCAAAGCCTTCATTGCAAACCTGGTTTCATTCGGAAGCGACGACCTCTTGCTGAGAGTGTTCAGGACATGCCTGATCCCTCTCCTTGTCTGGTATGATTCTATCCAGTTGTTTATAATGAAGAAGGGCATCATCTTCCTTACATCTTCCGGAAGTATGTCAAAATTGTTGACCATCGCCCTGTAGAAATTGTAGGTAACACTCTCAAGAGGCCTGCGCGAAAAAAAATTCCACTCCTTCGTAAGGAAATGATCGTAAAGAATATCAGTGATAACACCTGAATATTTGTGGTATTTTCTGCTGAAATAGATCTTGCTCCGGTGAACGACCGGATGCCTGTCGGTAAAATCATCAATATGCCGGTGAAGTATAATGCCCTTTCTGACCTGCTCGGGATATTTTAAATAATCGCGCCCTTTTACATAGTCTCCTATGTAGTTACCGATGATTATTTTTTCAGAATCACCTGAAAGGTATATGTGGGCCAGGACATTCATTTCAGGACATAATAGTACAAAGAAATAATTTTAGCCCGGTTATACCGGAAACATTTTCTTTAACATATTTTTAGAAGGCATGAACTCGAGTTTAAAAAATCAAATAATCAATTAGTTATGGTATAATTACCGCATCTGAAAAAATCAATTCAAATGTTCGGATTTTATACCTGCAAATTATAAATTTGTCGTTTCAGTTTATTATGATAACGGTTTTTTCACGAAATTAATTATCAAGTATCAAGGGAGGAATTATGCCAAAAAAGAATGTTATAATAATCGGTGCGGCCGGAAGGGATTTCCACAACTTCAATACCTATTTCAGGGACAATGAAAGCTATAATATAGTCGCATTTACTGCTGCCCAGATACCTGATATCGACGGCAGGAAATATCCTGCCGTACTTGCAGGCAGGTTGTATCCTGAAGGGATTCCGGTTTTTGCGGAAGCAAATCTTGCCGATCTGATACACAAATTCAAGGTTGAGGATTGTGTTTTTTCATACAGTGATGTCACATATCAGAAAGTGATGGCTGTAAGTGCCCTGGTAAATGCTGCCGGCGCCAATTTTGTTCTTCTCGGCCCGGATGCAACTATGGTAAAAAGCACAAAACCCGTGATTGCAGTGGGAGCCATCCGAACAGGCTGCGGAAAGAGCCAGACGTCAAGGAGGGTTATTGAACTCCTGATGGCGAAAGGGCTTAAGGTTGTGGCAGTGCGACACCCGATGCCATACGGCGATCTTGCAGAACAGAAAGTACAGAGATTTGCCACAATCAGCGACCTTGAAAAACACAAGTGCACCGTTGAGGAAATGGAAGAATATGAACCTCATGTTGTCAGAGGCAACGTGATTTACGCCGGAGTTGATTATGAAGCAATACTTCGTGCTGCCGAGAACGATCCTGCCGGATCCGATGTTGTGGTCTGGGATGGCGGCAACAACGACTTCCCCTTCTACAAACCGGATCTGATGATCACCGTTACCGATCCCCACAGGGCAGGTCATGAGCTGAGGTATTATCCCGGCGAAGTAACACTCCGGCTTGCCGATGTGGTCGTGATAAACAAGATCGACAGCTCTTCGCCCGAAGGGATCCAGGTGGTGAGGGAAAGCATCGAAAAGGTTAACCCGCGGGCAATCGTAATCGACGGGGCCTCACCGATCAGGGTCGACGATCCTTCGGTGATCAAAGGGAAAAGGGTACTGGTTGTTGAAGACGGACCTACCCTCACCCATGGCGAAATGAAACTGGGTGCAGGAATCGTTGCTGCCAGAAAGTTCGGAGCTGCTGAGCTGGTCGACCCAAGGCCATTTACCGTCGGAAAACTGACTGAGACGTTCAGCATTTATCCGAATATAGGCACACTCCTTCCTGCAATGGGATACGGAGAGCAGCAGCTGAAGGACCTTGAGGATACAATCAATAAGACAGATTGCGACAGCATTGTCATAGCAACTCCGATCGATCTGAACAGGATAATCAGCATCAGGAAACCTAACACCAGGGTTTATTACGATCTTCAGGAAATAGGTGATCCCAACCTGACACAGGTGATAGATGAGTTCGTAAACAAGTTCGGTCTGAAAGGAAAGAACTAATCAGTAATAGGTTTTTAACACAAAGCCCCCATTGTATTAATGAGGGCTTTTTTTTATCTTTTTACCCGGGCATTGCCCTTCCAGATGCTCCATACCTGTTCCTCATCGGCAGGCTGGCCGTAGTCGGTTACGGATGTTGTGGCAAGCGCGCCGGTAGCCCATCCGAACTGTATCCATTTTTCGGGTTCCCAGCTCCGGAGGACCCCATAGAGCAGACCTCCGACAAACCCGTCACCGCCGCCAATACGGTCGAGGACATGGATTGGCCGCGGCTCCACAACATGCCATTCATCTCCTTCGAGCATTATAGCACCCCAGAGATGCTCGTTCGCATTAATGACCTGCCTGAGGGTGGTCCCGAATACCGATGCAGCAGGGAACCCTTTTTTAACCCTGCGGATCATCTCCTTGAAGCTCTCTATCTTCGCCGCAAGGTCCTTGCCTCCCTCTTCTGGTCCGGCGATACCCAGACAAAGCTGGAAATCCTCCTCGTTGCCGACAAGTATATCGGCAAGCCCGGCTATTTCCCTGAAGGTGGCCGACAGTTCCTTTTCCCTTCCCTTCCAGAATGTGGCTCTGTAATTGAGGTCAAATGCAATCCTGGTTCCATGTTTCTTTGCCGATCGCGCAAGCTCAAGGCAAAAACTGCTTGTTTCGGGCGACAGGGCTCCAATGAGCCCCGACAGGTGAAGGATCTGGACTCCTTCGACCTCAAAAAGTCTTTTGAGATCGAAGTCCTTGACATTGAGAGTTCTTCCAACTTCTCCCGCCCTGTCGTTGTGAACTCTTGGCCCCCTTGATCCGTAACCGCTGTCGGCAATGTTGAACTGATGACGATATCCCCAGGGCCCGCCCTGTTCAAGTTCAACACCTTCATATGCCATATGCCTCGAAGCAAGGTTGTCCCTGATCATCCTTGAGATCGGGCTGTCTTTAACAAAGGTTGTCAGTACCTTAACCGGGAGTCCGAGATAGGAGGGAACGCTAGCTACATTAGTCTCGGCACTTGTCACCTGCATGTGAAAAGTGTCACTGGAGTGTACAGGCTGTCCGTTTGCAGGAGTTATTCTTACCCCCATGCTGGTGGGAACCACAAGCGACCAAAGGAAGTTTTTTCTTAGATCTATGTTCATATTTGATTTATTTTAGTCTTTCCCTGAGTAATTTGCCTGCATCTTCATAGCCGGGTTTGCTGAGCAGGGCAAACATATTTTTCTTGTATGCCTCCACTCCGGGCTGATCAAAAGGATTAACATCCAGGATATATCCGCTGACACCACAAGCAAGTTCAAAGAAATAAAATAATTGGCCGACATAGTATTCAGTAAGTTCCGGAATTGTGATGTGCATTACAGGCACCTTCCCGTCGTTGTGGGCCAGGATGGTTCCCGCTTCAGCATTGTGATCAACCTGCGACAACCTCTGTCCTGCAAGATAATTGAGCTGATCCGCATCTTCTTCCTCCTTCGGAACCGTAACCATTTTAACAGGTTCCCTGACCGAAAGAACGGTCTCAAACATTATTCTCTGTCCATCCTGAATATACTGCCCGAGAGAATGCAGGTCGGTGGTAAAATCGACAGCTGCCGGAAAAATCCCTAAGCCGTCCTTGCCTTCACTCTCTCCGTACAACTGTTTCCACCATTCAGCAAAGTAGTGAAGTTTGGGGTTATAGCTTATCATTATCTCAGTCGTTTTTCCCGACTGCATTATCAGATTGCGGGCGGCGGCATAAAGCAATGACAGGTTTGTTTCTCCGTTCCTGTTGATGCGGGTGATCTGTTCCATTGATTTTGCTCCGTTCACCAGGGCCCTGATGTCAAATCCGCACAGTGCTATCGGCAATAATCCGGCCGGAGTCAGAACCGAATACCTTCCGCCAATATTGTCGGGAATGACAAATGTCTGATATCCGTTAAGCTGAGCAAGGGGCCTCAAAGCTCCCTTTTTACTGTCGGTGATGGCAATGATCCTTTTACCTGCCTCTGCCTTTCCTACCTTATTCTCAAGATGATTTCTTATTATCCGGAACGCTATGGCCGGTTCGGTTGTCACCCCCGATTTGGAAATAACAACTATCGAATAATTGACCTTGTCAAGAATCTCAAGAAGATCAGCAATATAATCCTCCGACAGATTCTGCCCTGCAAAGACAACTTCATGATGTAAGTCCTTTCTCAGAGTTGAGAAGGTATGTGAAAGAGCCTCGATAACCGCTCTCGATCCAAGATACGATCCTCCTATACCAATCACCACAGTGAAATCGGATATTGATCTCAAATACTCTGCGCTCTTTTCAATAGTGTCAAGCTGCGGCAGAATGTCATCCGGCAAAGTCAGCCAGCCCAGAAAATCATTTCCGGCTCCGGTCTTGTTGTTCAGGCTGTCAAGATGCCTTACCGACTGCTGGGCGAGGGCTGTTATTTCTTCAAGGGATATGAAATCTGAAACATTTTTTAGACTTAAACTTATATTTTCCTTCATCTGTCAAAATTTAAAAGGGGTTACGAATTGACAAAGTTAAAAAAAAGCCGGCAGGATATACCTGCCGGCCTTGTAAGTGAAAGCATTTTGTATCCAGAGAAGAACTATTTCCGGTTCACACTACCCGCGCTCGACGAATGTGCATCAATGTATTTCGGGTTACCCTTGTAGTTGATGTCTCCCGCGCTCGATGACCGTGCCCTGAGCCTTTCCGTGACGTTGATATCGGCATCTCCGGCACTCGAAGCAGAAACTTCAGCTTCCTTTACCACAAGCCCGTAGGCGTTAAAATCGCCGGCACTGCTGAGGTTTGCATCAAGCAGGTCGGCTTCTCCGGTGATGGTAACATCACCCGAACTGCTGACGCCGGCCCTGATCTCCCTTGCATATACTTCAAGCCTGATGTCACCTGCACTGCTCACAGATAACTCGAGACGACCGGTTTTAACCGGTGTCTGACCAATGATGTCTCCTGCGCTTGATGTGCTCAGCGATTCAATATCCTTCATCGTAACATACACCCTTTTCATTTCTGCCTCTCTGATGTTGACTTCGGTATAAACATGCAGAACCCCGTTCCTGATTTCTGTCAGAATATATTCATGAAGGTTTTCGTCAGCCTCCACCTCAATCGATTCTCTTTCCCCCTGCGACAGGTAAACATCAATTCCGCTGCTGACCCTCAGGGCTGAGAACTGTCCGGCATCCCTTTTTTCCTTTTCTACCTTGTTATTTCCGTATACCGTCCTGCGCATCTGCCCGTCGGTGCAGAAAGTAATTCCAAAAGCAAGAATCAGTAACAGTCCGAACTTCAGGTTCTTCATGGCCTTAATTATTAGTTTGACAAATTTTGTTTCAGTATAAAGACATGTAAAAAACTCTAGGGTTGCATGTGGTATCAATATTTTGCTATTTAAAACCGTAAAAATAGTTTGTATCTTGCTGATTAAACCACGAATCTCCTTTGATAATGAAATCCATCAACTTTTTTGCGGTATTATTTTGCCTTGCCACGGTCTGCGGATGCAGCAGCGGGGTGAAGGATGATGCTTACCTAAAGCTTTGGTTTGAACAACCTGCCTCAAAATGGGAGGAAGCACTTCCGGTCGGGAACGGCCGGCTGGGAGCAATGATTTACGGAAACCCGGGTGAGGATCACATTCAGTTCAATGAAGAAACTCTCTGGACAGGCCGGCCCCATGATTATTCAAATGAAGGTGCTTCTCAATACCTCGATAAGATAAGGGAACTTATATGGGATGGCAAACAGGATGAGGCCGAAGAATTGGCCTTCGCTGAGTTCATGAGCGTGCCGCCCCGCCAGGAGAAATACCAGCCTTTCGGGGACCTGTGGCTTAAGTTCAGTGGACACGATTCGGTAACTGCCTTCAGGAGGGAGCTCGATATCTCAAATGCTATTTGCAGAACCACGTATGAGGCAGAAGGAAAGAAATTCACCCGTGAATATTTCGCGAGCTACCCGGCAAACCTTATCGTTATAAACCTGTCATCCGACAGCAGGAGGTCACTTTCCTTTGATATCTCTATGACAGCGCTGCACGAAGATTATAATGTTACTGCAGGCGAAGACAATACTCTGACACTCGATGTGAAGGTTAAAAACGGCTCCCTCTACGGCACTTCTGTTGCCAAAGTTCTTTTAAAAGGAGGAGAGATCTCCGCCTCAGACAGCAGCCTCCGCATTGAAAAAGCTGATAAAGCCACAATACTGTTGTCGGCTGCCACTAATTTCGTCAATCCGAACGATGTCTCCGGAGATCCTTCCGGTTTGTGCACCAAACATCTTGACGCTTCAGCAGGCAAGACCTATGAAAAGCTAAGGGAGGAACATACCGGCGACTTCCGGAAGTATTTCGATAGATTCTCAATTGACCTGGGTTTATCAGGAAAGGAGAACCTTCCGACTGACAGGCGAATACAGGAAATACCAGAGGCAATGGACAATTCCCTTGCTGCCCTCTATGTCCAGTACGGACGTTATCTGCTTCTCTCCTCAAGCCGCGAAGGCACTTATCCTGCAAACCTTCAGGGGATATGGAACAACAGACTCAATCCCCCCTGGGACAGCAAGTACACTGTCAATATAAATATCGAAATGAATTACTGGCCGGCAGAGATACTTAACATTGCTGAATGCCATGGTTCCCTGTTTAAAATGATTGATGAACTGATTCCGGCAGGCACAAAGGTCGCAAGGGATCATTACAATGCATCGGGCTGGGTTCTTCACCATAACACCGACATCTGGAGGGGTGCAGCTCCGATAAATGCATCCGACCATGGAATATGGGTTACCGGAAGCGGATGGATGGCACACCATTACTGGGAGCATTTTCTTTTCGGAAGGGACACTTCTTTTCTCAGAAATTCAGCCTGGCCTGTTATGAGGGATGCAGCTTTGTTCTATACCGGTCTGCTTGTGCCCGATCCGGAAACGGGATGGCTGGTTTCATGCCCTTCCAATTCTCCCGAAAACGGAGGCCTGGTATCAGGTCCCACCATGGATCACCAGATAATTAAGAGCCTGTTCAGGGCATGCATAGAGGCGGGCATGATACTCGATTCCTGTGATGCCTTTACAGATACTCTTTCAACTCTGCTTCCCCGGATTGCGCCATACAGGATAGGCAGGTTCGGCCAGCTCCAGGAATGGATGGATGATATTGATGATCCGGATAATAAGCACCGTCATGTTTCGCACCTCTGGGGCGTACATCCGGGAAAGGAAATCAACTGGAAGGATAATCCGGAATTCATGGAGGCTGCAAAAAAATCGCTTGTCGCAAGAGGTGATGAGGGAACCGGATGGAGTCTGGCATGGAAGATTAACTTCTGGGCGAGGTTCAGGGAAGGAAACCATGCATGGCAAATGGTTCAGATGCTTCTCAGGCCTCAGGGGATGCCTTCTGCACAGGCCAGGGGCGGCGGTTCAGCAGGAGGAGGATCATATCCGAATCTTTTTGATGCCCACCCTCCTTTCCAGATCGACGGGAATTTCGGTGGAGCGGCAGGAATTGCTGAAATGCTTATCCAGAGCCATCTTGACGAAGTCGAGATTCTGCCCGCCCTGCCCGAGGGGATACCATCGGGAAAGATAAGGGGAATAAGGGCTAGAGGTGGATTTGAACTCGATTTTGAATGGAATGAAGGTAAACTGAAGAATCTTAAAGTGACTTCATTTTCCGGAATGCCTCTTTCTCTGAGTTACTACGGTCGTAAATTCTCGTCGGAAACAAGAAAAGGTGAAGTGATGAACTTCGACGGACAACTAAACAGGCTTTAGCCTCGATCAGTTACTTTTCTTTTCTGACCGGGTCGTTTCAGGGATTTATTACCCTTTCATTTCCTCGGGTCGGGATCACGAATGCATCGGGATAACCTTCCTTCATGACCTGTTTCTGGAGCCCTGAAGCTGCGGCTAAAGTACTGAATTCTCCTGCACATGCACGATAGGCTCCGTTATACATGTATTCGAATGTCTTGTATCTGGTCCCTCCGAATGTTACTTCGAAGCTTCCCCTTGGCTTCATGTATGAGGCAAACTGCACGCGGTAGACTATTTTGTCCTCTGCCGCCTCATTGCTTTGTGCGGCAGGTTTTACCGATTCCTGCATCTGAGCCGGCACTCTCTGCGTATTTAGGGCTTCTCCGGCGGGCTTCGGTTTACTCGCCTGGCTGGTTAAATTTTGTATTGAACCTGTGATCCGTTCATTATTCCTGAAGGCTACCACGAATGCATCACTGTAACCATCCCTGCGAAGCTGCGCCTGAAGTCCGGCTGCTGCTGAAGGAGAAGGAAAGTCTCCTGCACAGGATTTGTATATGCCATTTGAAAAATACTCGAAGACATCATATTCCTTTCCCCCTATTGTGATGGTTCTGTCAGACCTTTTTTCCGAGGCGGCCTGGAATTGCACACGGAACACAATTGCGTCGGGATCGGGGGCAGCCTCTGTTCTAACCACTGCAGGAGATGGTTCCTGTACCTTTGCCTCTTCGGTAACTTTCTGCATGGGCTTTTCAGCAGTTGGTGAAACTTCCTTCACAACAGGTTCACGCTCTTCCAGTTTAGCCGCAACCGGAATTACTTCCTCTTCAGCTGTGATTACCGTCCGGGCAATGAGACCGAAGACTTCCTGAAGGCTGCCGTCATTACCGAGAGCCATCTGATCTCTCAGGGTGACCTTAAATAATTGTGGCGCCTTTCCTGATTGCTTGTATCTTGTTGTGAAGAAAGCCGATTTACCGTCAGTCCTGCTTAGTTTGAAGGCAAGATCATCATCAGGAGTGTTGATAAGTTCGGTGAGATTGGCAGGTTTGTCCCATTTGCCTCCGGTGTACCTGCAAAAAAAGATGTCATAGCCTCCTGAACCGGATATGCCGTCAGACGAGAAATACAGGTTATTGTCCTGGTCAAGGTATGGTGTCAGTTCATCTCCCTTTGTGTTTATGAGGTTTCCCAGATTTATGGGAGCCGACCACTCAGTGCCCTCCCTGTAGGAAATGAAAAGATCAAGCCCGCCCAGGCTTTCGCTCCTGTTGCTGCTGAAAACCATCTTTTCACCGTCGGGCGAAAGGGCAGGATGGGAATAAAGCGACCTGTCGGAGCAGAAATTAACCGGTTTGGTGTCGCTGACCCATTCATATTTTTTGTTTCTGGAAAGCTCATATTTTGCCTTGAAGATCTTCTCAGGCTCCCTGCTCGAAGGCTTTCTGGTATAATACATCACTGTATAATCATAGTTGAAGGTCATTGCCTCAATTGGGACCAGCCAGGAGAGGGTGGGAGAGAAAAGACTGAGGGTGCCGGCAACAGTATCTAGAGGAGCTGCATAATAGGCATCGATCTTTCCGAATGAGGTGTGACTCTCAAGCATCCTTGCTTCATTTTTCGTATCCGATAGAAAAACAATGCCGTTGCGGTAGAACTGAATGCCTGATGATGGGGCTACTATTTCAAGGTTGAATCTGTCAACTTTGATCATATCCCTGTAATTCTGCTGTCCTATTGACTGCGCTGAGACAAAGCCGGCAGTAAGAGCCATAAGCAACAGTGTTGCCGGTAAAGACGATATGTTATTAGTTGTTATTTTCATAATCCATACATAACCATTTTACCAGTGTCCGCTTTTAGTATAGCCCGACTTGTTGGGCGAGAAATTTATTCCCACTGCAATCTCCGAAGTTAAGGCTTTTTTGTAAAAAGGGGAATCTTTGGGCAGGGCAAAATAGGTTCCGACGTAGAACTTCGGATACCTGTACTGGAAAAAGAAGGATACTTTGCTGTAGTCGTTAAAATATGTCCCGATACAGAAATTGCCTACATACAGTTTCAGAAGCGGTTCAATGTTTTCCTTAATATCGAACGACAGGGAATCGTCCGTATGAATTAAAATAGACGGTTCAAGTACAATATCCAGGGCTTCGCTCAAAACAAATTTGTAACCGCCGATCAGATGATACTGCCTCGAGACAGGAACTGAATAATTATGCAGGGTTGCCGTGTCTTTGGGAGGATTCAGCAGATTGGTCGCAGAGATCCCGGCATAAGCTTTTGGATTGTAAACATAGACGCCGAAATCGATATTGGGATAGCTGAATTCCTTGTATGGTATTTCCTGGTCTGCTTTCCCTTCCTTGAAATGATACATCCCCTTGACCGCTGCCCCAATCGAAACGAACGACAATCCCCTTCTGCTAAGGGGTATGTGGTACGCTGCAGATGCGCTTACTCCGGCATTGTGTGTCGAGTCGGCGGCTTCGTATTCATTGTAGCCGTATAACCCCACACCTGTGTTTGAGTAGGAATACGTCCTTCCCGATGGAAGATAGCCCAGCACTTTTTTGGTCAGACGAGTGTTCCCGCTAAGGATCTGGGAAGAAGACTGTCCCCTGAAACCTGCGTTCATGTCGACAGATAAGTAATCCTTGCTTCCGGCGGCAGCAGGATTCAGGACAAACGGAGTGTAGATCCTGTATGAAACCGGATTGAAGGGTGATTGCTGCCCGAACGATGATTCACAGGCGATTACGGCTAAAAAAATGAGTAGAATTTTTCTATATAATAGCATATGGGTTTATATAAGAATTTAACTCCGGCTTTAATAAATTATTATAACGGCAAAATAACAAACAAATTGCCGATAAAAATTCAATTTATGATCTTTATTGTCCGCCTGGCACAGAAAATCTTTAGGCCGCTTACTCTTTGCCTTTCAGCCATTCCTCAACAGCCTGAGGACTTAATCCGGCCAGGCCGAGCTTGTTCTTTTTATTATACCCGTTCAGATCATTCGACAACTTGCCTGCCTTTGCAGTCTCCCTTAGTAAGGCAAGTGTCGTGAATCCTAGCTTTTTCAGGGGTTCAATCCATTCTTCCGGGATCCCGGCTTCCATGTATTCTTCTTTAGTACTTTCAACCTGAGGTTTATGAATAAGCGGTTTCATCTGAGGGAAAAGGAGAACATCCTGGATCGAGGGCTGATTGGTAAGAAGCATTGCCAGCCTGTCGATGCCAATACCCATTCCTGAGGTGGGAGGCATGCCGTATTCGAGTGCTTTTACAAAATCAAGGTCAATGAACATGGCCTCATCATCACCCTTTTCAGATAGCTTCAACTGATCCTGGAATCTCTCGAGTTGATCAACCGGGTCATTAAGTTCCGAATAGGCATTTGCTATCTCCTTACCGTTTATCATCAGCTCAAACCTTTCGACCAGGCCGGGCTTGCTCCGGTGCATCTTGGTAAGCGGTGAGGTCTCAGAGGGATAATCGATTATGAATGTTGGCTGAATATAATTATGCTCGCATTTTTCTCCAAAGATTGAATCGATAAGCTTGCCCTTGCCCATCTCAGGTGTATGAGGTACTTCAAGCCTGTCACAAACCTTTCTAAGTTCCTCCTCCGTCATCCCCGTGATGTCAACCCCGGTATTCTCCCTGATTGCATCCGTCATCGAAATCCTTTTATACGGAGGAGTGAGGTCAATATTTTTGTCTCCGTAAACGATTTCAGTTCTGCCGTGAATTTCCATCGCCGCCTTCCGGATTATCTCTTCTGTGAAACTCATCATCCAGAAGTAGTCCTTATATGCCACGTATATTTCCAGCACCGTGAACTCGGGATTATGATTCCGGTCCATGCCTTCATTTCTGAAATCCTTCGCAAATTCATAAACTCCCTCGAATCCGCCCACTATCAGTCTTTTGAGGTAAAGCTCATTGGCAATCCTGAGATAAAGCGGTATGTCGAGTGTATTATGATGAGTGATGAAAGGTCTTGCCGAAGCACCTCCCGGGATGGGCTGGAGGATGGGGGTCTCCACTTCAAGGTACCCCTGTGAATTGAAAAGCTCGCGCATCGACTGCACTATCCTTGTCCTGTTCCTGAACACGTCACGTATATGAGGATTGACAATGAGATCTACATAGCGCTGGCGATAGCGCATCTCCGGATCTGTGACTGCATCATAGAAGATTCCGTCCTTTTCCTTTACCACCGGAAGCGGCCTGATGGATTTGCTAAGTATGGTGAATTCCCTGACATGAACTGTAATCTCGCCCATCTGGGTCCTGAAAACATGACCTTTTACCCCGATGATGTCACCCATGTCGAGCAGGCGTTTGAAAACAGTATTGTACAGTGTTTTGTCCTCACCCGGACAAAGATCATCCCTTCTGGCATAGATCTGTATCCTTCCTGTCGAATCCATCAGTTCGGCGAAAGAGGCATTCCCCATGATCCGGCGGCTCATTATCCTTCCGGCAAGGCATACATCCCCGAACTTCGATTCATCCTTGTCAAATTCATTCAATATATCGGCAGCATAGGCATTCGTCTTGTATTCGGCTGCAGGATACGGATCGATGCCAAGCTTTCTCAACTCAGCAAGTGCATCTCTCCGTATCAGTTCCTGTTCACTTAACATCATAAACCGATCGGTTAAAATTTGTGCAAAGATATCAAAATTCAGCTATTGCCTGAACGTGGCTCACTAATGTTTGTACGAGCAGATCTGATCGTTGAAGCGTTCCCTGAGTATCCTGGTTACAGGTCCGGGTACTCCGCCTCCGATCTCAAAATTATCCACCCTTACGACAGGAGTGATTTCACCTGATGTGTTGGTTATGAATATCTCCTGAACCTTCGACAGTTTCCTGAGAGCTATAGCTTCCTCCTTTACCGGGATGCCCTCCCTGCGGGCCAGTTTGATTAAGTTTTTCCTTGTGATGCCGGATAATATACTTTCCGATTCAGGATGGGTATAGAGAATCCCTTTCTGAACAAAGAAGATATTGGAATGCGAGCATTCGGTGATTAATCCGTCCCTGATAAAGGCACATTCAAAGAAACCATTGCTGACGGCATCCTGAAAACCAAGCGTGTTAGGTAAAAGGGCAATGGATTTGATGTCGCAGCGAGCCCATCTGATGTCTTCCTTAACAGTAATGGCAACTCCCGACTCCCTGCCGGCATTCTCGGGTGTGAATTCCCTTGCAAAGGCATAGGCTGTCGGACTTACGGGAGGCGAAGGGAATGCATGGGTGCGGCTGGCGGCTCCTCTTGTTACCTGAAGATAAACAAGAGCCTGTGAATTCTCAAGATGATTCAGCTTAACCAGTTCCTTTGCAATTGCCGGGAATTTGTCCTCCTCCGGCCAAGAAATCAGAGTTTCCCTGAGACTCCTTTTCATCCTTGCCACATGACCATTCATATCAAAAAAGAATCCCTGGTACCACCTTACTACTTCATAAATACCTTCCGCAAACAGAAATCCGCGGTCATCAGGACTTATCCTGATCTCATCCCTGGGCATGAAGGCGCCATTGAAATATGCTATGTCCATTTTGCTTTCCGGTTAACTTATTTATAAACAGATCAGTCATGAAAAAGTTTACTGTTCCGCAACTGTTGTCTGCCAGTACCTGTTCCTGATCTGTTGTTTATCCTGGTTCGATCACCTCGGTGTTGTAATCTATTTCCGACCTCGCATCCTCCGGC
The DNA here is from genome assembly GCA_963840965.1 of uncultured Bacteroidales bacterium. Classification (GTDB taxonomy): domain Bacteria; phylum Bacteroidota; class Bacteroidia; order Bacteroidales; family VadinHA17; genus LD21. The sequence continues at coordinate 78,141 of CAWJAW010000007.1, forward strand.
GATCTGAAGTTACCGCAGGCCGCCTGAACGAAAAGTGAGGCTCCGAGCACGGTTGTTTCCTTTTGTTTTATTACTCTGAGAGGCACGCCGGACGATCTGGCCCTGAGCCTGTTCCACAGCCGGTTACGAGATCCGCCACCAACGCAAAGTATGCTTCCGGCCCTGAATCCTCCGGCATTCTCAAGGGCGGTCAGGCCTTCCGCCAGCCTTTGGGAAAGTGATTCGAGAACAGCCCTGAATATTTCATCCCTGGTCGAGTCCATGGAAAGTCCGAGGATCTGACCTTCGGGCCTGCCTTCCCTTTCCTCGTAAAAAAGCGGGATCACCTTCACCCCGTTGCAGCCGTCGGCGACTTTCTCAGCTCCTTCTATCATAAGGTCGAAAGCATCATCGCCAAGGTCGCTGTAAAGATTCCGGCGCACCCATTCAACGACGCCGGATGCAATCCACTGCGTGCCAATATTGAAAAGACCTGGTCTTGAATCAAGTTCGGTGGTAATGCCCAAATCAAGTTGTTCAGGTCCGGCTCTGAAGCTTCCTGCCCTGACCATCAGTATTTCCCAGGTACCTGAGCTTAGTACGGGCTCGTCTTTCCCGGCCCCCGATCCGAAAATGGCAAACTGGGTATCGTGCCCGGTGGCCACAACAGGGGTGCCGGCGGGAATTGATGTTTCTTCAAAAGCTTTCCTGCTTACAGTTCCGACAATGGTCCCGGGTTCGGCAAGAGGCCCCATCAACTCTTTGCCTATACCTGTCTTTTCAAGAATCATGTCGGAGAAATCTCTCTTACACTGATTCGTCATCATCGATGTGCCAGCCATAGTGGTGTCATTCACCATTTCACCCGTGAGCTGCCTGATGAAAATCGAGGGCATGAATAGAAACCTGTGACTGCCGGAAATGATTTCCGGCCTGGTCTCCAGAAACCATATCAGCTTGTAAATGGTGTTGAAGCTGAACGGAAGAACTCCACTCTCACTGTAAAGTGCATCCTGCGGAATATACTTGCCGATCCCGGACATAATCTGCTTTGTCCTTTCACATTGCCATGAAATGACCGGGTAAAGCATCCTGCCGTCCCTGCTGAAAAGGGTCCCGTCGACTCCGAAAGTAGTAACTGTGACACCGGCAATTCTTTCAGGTTTGATCATCCCCAGCACTTTCCGTGAAGCAAGGCACATCTTTTCCCATATCTCCACTGTGTCCCATATCCTGTATGCCGGGTAATAAGGATCGGGCCGCGTCGCATTCGGGAATGACTCAGACGCAATAATTCTTCCTGCCACGTCGATGGCAATCACCCTTACATTTGTTGCACCGCAGTCAAAGACAATTGTCGTATCGCGCACCATAGGTCAGGCCCCTTTGAGAAATGAGATCGATGCTCCGGCATATATCAGCCCCACAGCATAAACAGTGATGGCAATAATCACCAGGATCCCTATAAATGTAAAGTATTTCCTCAGGTTATTTATTCCCCTGTCAAGTTTCTGCTGGTCGTTGTGCTGAACAGCATCCCTTATGTTTTTCGAAAACCGGAAAAGGAATACAACCGGAAACAGGGAAATTGCACCGGCCACAAATAAAAGAATGATCACCATCGATTCGGGGATGCCCAGGGCTGCCTTAGTTGTGCTGAAAGTTGTAAGGAACATGCCGGTGGCAATTCCCGCAATAATAAATAATCCTATTAGAATGAAACCAAGTACCGAAAGGAATGTGGTCCATATTCTGATTGTGTTCAGATTGTTGAGAGCATCAGGACCAATTTCAAGTTTCCTTTCTTCAGAAGATGTTTCCATTATATTTCAGTGTTGTAACCGTATTTTGCTTATGACAGATTTTTTGTCTTACCCTTGTCCTCATCCGTAAAGAGGACCATAGCTTGCGCAGGCCCTGTAATCCGATGCTTCGCTGTCCATGCCGAATGCATTCCATGAGTTTGGCCTGAAGATCTTTTCATCAGGAACGTTGTGCATACATACCGGTATTCTCAGAAGGGAAGCTAGCGCTATAAGATCAGCTCCTATGTGACCGTAGCTCGAAGCCGAATGGTTGGCTCCCCAGTTGGCCATCACTGAATAAACATCTGTGAAGGGTCCCTTACCCGTAAGCCTTGGTGCAAACCATGTTGTTGGCCATCCCGGATCGGTTCTGTCGGTGAGTATCTTGTTCATCTTTTCGGGAAGATCAACCGTCCAGCCCTCTGCTAACTGCATTACCGGACCAAGCCCCTTGACCAGGTTAACCCTCGAAATGGTTATCGGCATCACATCCTCTGTAGTGAATTGGGATGAGTAACCTCCTCCCCTGAAATATCCGGTGTTTGCAGGCGACCATTGAGTTGCTTTAAGGCAGTCGGCAGCATCTTCCGGGGTTATTTCCCAGAAGGGCTTTATGCATGCTTCTCCCTTCCTGCGTTCCCTGCCTGAAAAATCGAGCGCGGAAGCACCGGAGTTAATAAGGTGAATGATCCCGTTGGCTGCAAGCCCGGCCGGTTTCATGCCGGTAACCCTCTCAATAGCAGCGGCGCTCCAGTAGGTGCGTATGTCAGAGAACATCTGGGCGGTGTTGGTCAGAAGATAACCGAACAGCATCGGCACGCCGTTCATCGCATCATTCTCGGTTGCAACAAGATAAGGAGGCCTGATCCCGTTCCAGTCGAAGGAGGAACAAAGAATAGCCTCGAGAAAATCGCCGTTAGGCATGTGATCGGTCCACTGACGCTGACCCTGGAATCCGGCCAGTATTGCATTGTGACCAAGTGATTCCTCTCCAAAACCAAGCTTTTTAAGCACCGGATTTCCCACCATGAGGTCGCGGGCTATCAGGGCCATCCTGACAACAATCTCCCATTCCTGGTCCTTTCTTTTCCTCGATGAGGGTTTCTCGTTCAGGTCCTTTCCCTCTTTGCAGTATTTTCTTGTCCAGGCAAGCGCCCTGGTATATTCTTCCTTGTCAAAGATCTCTTCGTTGAGCCGGCGGGTGAATTCGCTCATGTCGACATATTCGTTCCTCATCCCCAGATATTCCTGGAAGAAATCTTCCCTGACGATTGAACCTGCAATTCCCATTGAAACGGAACCCATCGACAGATACGACTTTCCTTTTATAAAAGCAACAGGCAGAGCTGCCCTTACAAAGCGAAGTATCTTTTCAGAAACATCTTCGGGAATATTCTTGTCGCCAGCGTCCTGCACATCCCGTCCGTAAATGCCGAATGCCGGAAGCCCCTTCATCGCATGTCCTGCAAGAGCCGCTGCCAGGTATACTGCTCCAGGCCTCTCTGTACCGTTGAAACCCCATATGGCTTTGGGCATTATTGGATCGACATCTATGGTCTCGCTTCCGTAACACCAGCATGGAGTAACGGTAAGGGTCAGACCCACCCCGCTTTTCCTGAATTGTTCGGCACAGGCCGCAGCTTCAGCCACCCGGCCGATAGTAGTCCCGGAAATAACACACTCCACAGGCTTCCCGTTCGGGTACCTTAAGTTCTTGCTGATCAGGGCAGCTGCAGCTTTGGCCATACTCATGGTCTGCTTTTCAAGCGACTCACGTACTCCCCTTTCACGGGCATCAATCACCGGCCGGATCCCTACTTTCGGGAAATCCCCGATGACTGTCTGGTAGTCTTTACTGATTCTGAATTCGTTCTCTGACATATTTCACTTTTTATATGTTTAACCGATTAAATTGTCAATTAACAAATATAGTTTTTTTTGTCATTTGTTTTCTCCATACCGGTTTACTCATCTGATAACAGGTTTACTTCCCCCGCAATGTTTTCCGGGAGCTGATTTTTTAGTAAATTTGCCGTTCATTAACCAGACATGCAAAAGGGGAGAAGATTGCCGGAATGGCTTAAGATGCAGAGGGCAAGCGGGGAAAATTATTCCAGGGTGAAGAGGATAGTGGAGCATAATCATCTCCATACCATATGCACCAGCGGTAACTGCCCGAATATCGGCGAGTGCTGGAATGCCGGCACAGCAACTTTCATGATACTGGGCGACATCTGCACCAGAGCCTGCAGGTTCTGTGCCACTCAGACTGGCAAACCGCTGCCCCCCGATCCGGAAGAACCGGCCAGGCTTGCCATCAGCATTAAGTCGCTCGGACTAAAACATTGCGTAATTACCTCAGTCGACCGCGACGACCTTCCCGACCGGGGCTCATCATTCTGGGCCGAAACAGTCAGGATGATAAAACATGAAAATCCGGGAATAACAATCGAAACACTTATACCTGATTTCGACGGGGAGGAAGCTTACCTGAAACGTGTAATTGATTCAAAACCCGACATCATCTCCCATAACATAGAAACGGTAAGAAGGCTTACTCCGCTTATCAGGACAAAAGCAAAATATGAGACCAGCCTGAATGTCCTTAAATACCTTTCAGGAAACGGGGTAAGGACCAAATCGGGCTTAATGGTCGGACTCGGGGAAACAGAAACCGAGGTGGCTGAGACGATAAATGACCTCAGGAATGCAGGTTGCAGCATTCTTACCGTGGGGCAATACCTTCAGCCGACCATGAACCACATGGAACCGGTCAGTTTTTTAAGCCCGGATAAATTTGCGGAATACAGAAAGCTGGCATTCGCCGTGGGATTTAAATTTGTGGAATGCCATCCTTTGGTAAGATCCTCTTTTCATTCTGAAAAACAAATGGGTCTTGAGGAAAAATAACTATATTGTACTGAATTAACCGATCTAAGTTGAATTGAGCTATAGCGTTTTATATCAGGATATTGGATTAAGGGATTACAAGGAGGCGTGGGAATTGCAGGAGAATGTTTTCAGAAAAATTATCAGCAGAAAGATTAGCCTTCAGGAAAACAACCCCGTCGACAAACCGGCACAGCCCGGAACACTTATCCTTGTTGAACATCCTCATGTATATACTCTTGGAAAAAGCGGATCGGAGGATAACCTGCTGATTAACCATATTCAACTACAGACAAGGGATGCGCAATTTTACCGTACCAACAGGGGAGGCGATATTACCTATCATGGGCCGGGTCAGATTGTCGGTTATCCCATCTTCGACCTTGAAGAGATCGGGATTGGCCTGAGGGAGTATATTTCCAGGCTCGAGGAGGCTGTCATACTTACAGTCGCCGCTTTTGGCATAAAAGCTGCACGACTGAAGAATGCAACCGGTGTGTGGCTCGATGCGGAACAGGGAAAGAGGCCGCGTAAAATATGCGCTATAGGAGTGAGGGCCAGCAAATATGTCACAATGCACGGGTTTGCCTTTAATGTAAATACCGACCTGACGTATTTTAACTATATTAACCCCTGCGGCTTTACCGACAAGGGCGTGACTTCCCTTGAAAAGGAACTTGACGGAAAACAGGATCTTGAAAAGATAAAACTGCTGGTCAGAAATAACCTCCGGGAGGTTTTCGACCTGAAATGGATAAATTGACTGAAGAATGGATAAGAGATGGGTGATAAAGGAGAAGGGAGATCCGGCAGTTGTCAGACAGCTTGCAGGCAATCAGAATATTTCGGAGGCGCTGGCCAACCTGATGGTCCAGAGGGGAATTACCACCCCGGAAGAGGCAAAGGCTTTCTTTGAACCGGACCTTGGATACCTCCACGACCCCTTTATGATGAAGGGGATGACTACCGCAGTCGACAGGATATCGACTGCAATCAAGAAAAATGAGAAAATACTTGTTTACGGCGATTACGACGTCGACGGAACCACGGCAGTAGCACTGGTGTATTCATTCCTCAGGGAACAATACTCGAATGTCGAATACTATATCCCCGACCGCTATAAGGAGGGATACGGTGTCTCACTGATGGGCATTGACTTCGCTTATCAGGTCAACTGCAAGGTGATGATCACTCTCGATTGCGGCATTAAGGCCGTTGAGAAAGTTAAATACGCCCGCACCAGGGGAATCGATGTGATAATCTGCGACCATCATTACCCTGGCGACGAAATACCAAATGCCACAGCAGTTCTCGACCCAAAACAACCGGGTTGCAGCTATCCCTACAAGGAACTCTCAGGCTGCGGAGTCGGCTTTAAGCTGGTTCAGGCCTATGCAAGGGTCCATAATATACCTTTTAAGGATATCACCGGCTATCTCGACCTGGTTGCCGTGAGCATCGCTTCCGACATAGTACCCCTGACAGGCGAAAACAGGGTGCTGGCTTCCTTTGGACTGAAACAGCTCAACGAGGCTCCGAGAACCGGACTGAAGGAAATAATCCGGGAGGCGGAAGTGAGCCGCACTCTTACAATCGAAGATGTGGTTTTCAAAATAGGCCCCAGAATAAATGCCGCCGGAAGGATGGAATCAGGGAGAAAGGCCGTTGAACTGCTTGTTTCAAGCGACGTACGCCTGGCTACCGGTATCAGCAAGGAGATTAACAATTTTAATATAGAGAGGAGAACCGTCGACCGGTCAATAACAACCGAAGCCATGAGAATGATCTCTGAAGATCAGGGACGGGTCAATGCCAAAACCACTGTCCTCTATAATCCTTCATGGAAAAAGGGTGTTATCGGAATAGTGGCTTCGAGGCTTATCGAAACCTACTACCGGCCAACCGTGATACTGACCGAATCAAACGGCTTTGCAACCGGATCGGCGCGCTCGGTACAGGGTTACGACCTTTACCAGGCTATCGAGGCCTGCAGCGACCTGCTCGAAAGCTTCGGAGGTCATATGTTCGCCGCCGGACTCACTCTTAAAAAGGAAAACATCACTCTTTTCATCGAACGGTTTGAGCAGTATGTCAACGATACCATAAGCGAGGACCAGCTCGTACCACGAGTGTTCATCGACTCCGAACTCTCGTTCTCTGAAATCACTGTCGATTTCTATGGGTTTCTTAACAAGTTCCAGCCTTTCGGACCTGAAAATATGTCACCGGTTTTTGTCTCACGGAATGTTTTTGACACCGGAGCCGGACGAATGGTGGGCACCAGCGGTGAACACCTCAAACTCGATCTCTGTCACGAAGCAACCGGCAGCAGAAGCTTCCCGGCCATAGCATTCGGTCTGGCTGAAAACTATGAAAATATCAGGGCTGGAAAGCCTTTCGACATCTGCTATTCAATCGAAATGAATGAGTTCAGGGGTAACCGTAACTTGCAGCTCAATATAAGGGATATCAAGACAAACAGAGATATTAACTAATCCGAACGCTTTCACGCTCCCACTATTCCAGGCTGGGATCCCTCACCCCCCTATGCTCACCGTTCACCATGTCATCCCGCGTCCCGGTTTCTTACGGGATGCGGGATCTCATCCAACTGTACTGTATTGCCGGGAATAGGTTTTTCATTTATCAGGATGTGTCTAAAGGGTAGGGTTTCACCGGCAGCCACAAGCTTCTCCAAAGCATATACAGAAGTAATTTTTACTGACTTGTGACAATTAGTGCGTCAGGTATTCAGGCTCATTTTATACCAACCTGACCGAGTCCCGATAGCTATCGGGATGACGGCAGGAATGGCGGAACTGATTGTATTCCTGTAAGCCAATATCGCCGATTCATAAACATTTCATCTTGTTTTAAATCATTTTAATCTTAATATGGTGTTTAATATGCAGATATTCAATGGCATAACTTTCCCCTCCTTCGCAAGGAGGGGTGGCCCGGCTACTGCTTTTTATACCGGACGAGATTTACTTCCGGGCCAGGGTGGTTATTGCCATAGAGAGTAGTTTAACAAGAATTAAGAACACTTATCCTCTCCTTTAAATGCATTTCTTATTTCTTTAAGTATGTATTCAGGCTCCTGAAATACCAACCTGTTTTCAAATCGAAGTACAGTAAGGCCGAGACCTTTAAAAAACTTGTCCCTTATTTTGTCTTTTTCAATCTGGATATAATCACCATGAGGTTCTCCATCAAGTTCAACGATAAGCTTTTCTGACGGACAGTAAAAGTCAGCAATGTATTTTCCTATACTGTGCTGCCTTCTGAATTTTCTGCCATCAATGCTGGCTGATTTTAAATATGTCCATAAGACAGCTTCGGCAGAGGTAGAATTATTCCTCAGGATTGACCTGATCGGCTTGAGGTATTTTCGGTTAAAGAGCTTTTTGTTTTTCATCAGAGTAAAGTAAGTTAGAAACTGATCAACCACCCCGGCCCGGGATGGAATTCCGGCCCGTACAAAACAACTGCCCGGGCCACCCCTCCTTTCCAAGGAGGGGAAACTTACGAGACTATATATCAGCCTGTTAGAGATACACTAAATACCTGATTGGCACCAAAATCTTTTGAACTTATTCTCAAGTCGACAGGCCTCTTTCAACGCTTAGAACAAAAATATGCGTTAGTGCGGTAAAAACCAGTTTCAAGATTTTTTACTACTCATATTCAGTGAGTTATAAAATAGAACCGCACTAATTTCACGAGACGTCACAAGTCAGGAAAGGTAGGGTCTCACAGTCAGCCACAAGCTTCTGCAAAGCATACACAGAAGTAATTTACTTTAAATCCCCTGGTGTCAGAACCTTACCCTGGCCTGAATTTTCAGCTCGGTGCTGCTTTTGGAACCATCGGGTCCCGATGACTCCCCAAAGGCAAACTTGATCCTGAAATCCGCATGGCCTGAAGGCCTGACTGAAACCATAAGGTAGCTTCTGCTTCCGTTGCCCCACAATGCCGGGATGCTGAAACTGTGAACCAGGTCGTTTTCATATGCATAGATTCTTGAGTCCCAGTCTCCTGTTCTGAAAATGCAGAGCCTGAACCAGATCGTTGCCGGGATTACCCTGAACTGCCAGCTGATGTCCTGAAGCATGCTTAACCCGGCGGACCCTGAAGGACTGACCGATTTGTGGTCGATTCTTGTAGTCAGCGTCAGTTTTTCGAGTGGCATGTAACGGAATGATCCCCTGAGTGAAGTGGCCTCCGATTGGTACTGTTTCTTTATCCCGGTTGATTCCGGCAGGTCAAGCATCGATTGCCTGTAACTGTACACCGCCTCAAATGATATCTTTTCAGATGGAAGGTATCTGAGCCTCACTTCCCTGCTTATGCCATACGACGGGGCGGAGCACCTGTACCTGAGCCACGGGTTTACTTTTACGTCAACACCGGCGCTGAGAAAGAGATGCCTGGCTGCCTCCAGAATGAAATTTCCGAATATGCCTTCGGAGTTGTCTCCCGACGAATTGCTGAAAAGCCCCTTGCCGTGAAAACTTACATAACCCGGATCGTAATTCCTGTAAACCAGGTTCATCGACAACCTGTCGGATGGTTTGAATGATATCCCCTGGACAAAAGCTTTCTTCCCTGTCGGATTAACGGAAAATTCTCCGTACAACAGCACCCTGCCCTGCATGTATTTGTAACCGGCTGTGGCAGTTGAACTGACTGAACCTGTAAAGTCATAAAGCTCCCTCAGAGCAGGATCATCATTCATGACCGGAACTGAAAACCTGTTCTGAGTCCACAGCAGGCTCAGCCTTAACAACCTGATATCGGTAGAAAGACTCAATCCGTATGAAATTTCCGCAACTGCATCCTTCCCCGCCAGCGAAGATGCTGTGGTATGCAATCCCGACTTCTGAAACGTACTGATGTAAATATCTTCCTGATTACCGGCGGTATCGAGCGAAGCATCAATCAGGTTCCGTGACCAGAACATGGTCATTCCCGTCTTGCCTGAGCGGAGATGAACGGCGGCTCCCCTGAAAAAGATGTTTTCGTCGGTTGAGGTGTAGGGCCTGATCTCATCACCGCCCGACAGATACCCGGGCTGGGTCAGTGATAATCCGGTGCGAAGCCCGGTGTTTATTCCTGTACCCATACCGTACCTGGCGCCGAAATCGCCGGCAATGACCTTCCTCACAATCCCCTTTCCTTCCCAGACGAGGTTTGCCGAGAGAAAATCGGTAACCGGTATTCTCCCATGAAAAAGTTTCTCTCCGGCATCTTTTTCAGATGTCACTGACCCCGAGAATGCACCTGCACTGAACCTGTACTTCGTAAGCATTTTCCACGATCCTCCTGGAGCAGAGGTGTCAGAAGGAGGAAATTTTGCAGAGAAATTCATAAGGATATCATTTCTTAACCTGGCTGGTTTCTTCTCTTCATGTAAGCCTTCCTCAAGAGTAACAAAAGGGGTAACCATAACTGCCAGCTGGGTGCTGAAACCCGGAACTGCTGCAATTTCGTAAACAGAGTAAATCCTTCCCGTTTTGCGGATGTAATCAGCAAGTGCCTTTACCTGAAAATCGGTGAGAAAAAAGAGGCGTGACAATTCGGACTCATCGGCAGTGTTGATCCTGACGGGATTTTCAGCCAGTTCAGAAAGCCTGACCGCAAAATCCCCTGCCGCATCAGCGTCAGTCTCATCCTCCGAAAGCTGCTCTGCAATCTCCATTATGATATCCGGAATATTTTCCTCCTGTGTGTAAACAGCGCTGGATGCGAGCAGAAAGACAAGTATTAACAGTCCTGCTTTCATAAGCATCATTTAAAAGCAAATATCACCGAAACGGCAGTTGAAATCCCGAGCCTGTCGTGAGTGTTGAATCCAAGGTCGATCTGAACCGACCTGACTATGTATCCCATCCCGAAGCAGAATGAGTTTCCTCCGGTGCTGAATCCGCCCCTTATCCTGAAACTGCGGAACGGATCGTATTCAAATCCGGTTCTGATGTCAAGTCCACCGGCAGTCGACATCTCCGCTTCGGCAGAGGCGCTCAGATCGCGGCTCAGCCGGATTCCGGCCCCGGCCCTTACCGCCGAAGGAAGATATTCCTTTCTGAAAGCTGAGGGGACAGGGTTGAACACATGGATCCCAAGGCTTACCTTTTCCGATGCCATGATATGTATTCCCGCTTCGAACGACAGCGATCTTCTTTCGCGGTACTCACCGGCCGTTTTCTCGGCAAAGAAATCAGCCTGAACCCCTGCCGATATCTTTTCCGAAAGCCTGACACCGCATGCCAGTCCGGCTGAATGCCTTGCAAGATCGCGGTACCCGAAATGGCTGTATATAAATCCGAGTGCGGCCTTATCAAGAGGCATAACAATCGCAGCTGATTTTGTTCCCAGTTCGCTGATACCAAACCTGTTATGGTAGTTTATTCCTGCGGCGGCCGATTCATTGAAGGGCAAAAGGGCCTGGTTATGAAATGAGGACCAGAATCCGGGTTTCATAACACACGACCATCCCATCCCTGATTCTCCGGCACCGGCAGCGGGAAAATAAGGATCACCGCCACGGGCTGAGGAAAAGAGAAAAACAAATATGAACGAAACAGGTATAATGCGCAGCGAGTACAAACTGTTTCAGTTTACTTAAGCAAGTTAGGCAATAATTATGAAACAGGATGGGAAATCGGAAAATTTTTGAGAAGGCGTGAAGAAGATGAATGGGAGAATGGGAGAAGAGGAGAATGGGAGAAAGGGAGACGGAGGGACTAATTGACGAAGGTACAAAGGTCGTGCAAGTCGTGCAAGCTTTGCACTTCGTAGCTTCAGCGAAGAAGTGTCGTGCAGGTCATTTCCAATGATAACGACTGGCAGAACCGGCAGAACCGGCAGAACTGTTCTTCCGTCTTTGTCATTCGGTCTTCCGTTTTCCGTCTCAAATCCCATATTGTTTCAGGTAAAAAACTTGTCGAATAACATACTGATATTTATCGTTTTACGATAAATATTTGTTGTTATTTCTGGCGATAATGATATGATTGTCGTTTGTCACACTCTGGAAATGCGACTCGCGGGAAAATTCAGTTGGTCTTGAACGGGAACTTGATCTTCTTCAGTTCTTCGTTTGCCTCTACAATCTTTTTCTTAAGTCCTTCCTTGTATTTTACCACGTTATTCATCACCTCAGCGTCGCCTGCTCCGACGATCTGAGCGGCGAGGATACCGGCATTCAGTGCGCCATTGATGCCAACTGTCGCGACAGGGATTCCCGGAGGCATCTGAATGATCGACAGCATTGAATCGAGCCCTTCGAGCGAAGCCTTTATCGGAACTCCAATAACGGGCAGCGGAGTCATCGCTGCAATCACACCGGGAAGATGTGCAGCCATTCCTGCAGCCGCGATTATTACCTTAATGCCTCTTCCCGCGGCTCCTTTCGCAAATTTTTCTACTTCTTCGGGAGTGCGGTGAGCCGAAAGTGCGTTAAGCTCAAATGGTATCCTGAAATCGTTGAGCACCTGAGCCGCCTTCTCCATTACAGGCAGGTCGGAAGTGCTTCCCATTATTATGCTGACAACTGGTTCCATCTTAATATTTTCATTTAACTTCCTGAAGAGAACAAAAATAAGCTATTATTTTCATATTTTCGCAGGGATATTTTTCACCGGATTATGACAGCCTCCGAAATACAGATACACGACAAAATATTCAGGGAATATATCCCTGAAAATGCCCTTCATGACAAGATAATTGAGCTTGCCGGCCGGATCAACAACGATTTTGCAGGCAAGGAGGTCATCTTCGTTGGCGTGCTGAACGGATCGTTCATTTTTGCTGCTGACCTTTTCAGGAGGATAAAGCTCAAAGCCAGGATCACCTTTATAAAACTGGCATCTTACGCAGGTACAACTTCTTCGGGCGAAATCAGGGAACTGATCGGCTGGAACGAGGACCTGAACGGCAAATCGGTGATCATCATCGAAGACATTGTCGATACAGGCGTTACCCTCGAACATACGGTCGACAATCTGATAATAAGGAATGTTAAGGAAATAAGTATAGTAACACTGCTCCTCAAGCCCGAAGCCTACAGGAAGAACATCCATATCGACTATGTCGGCTTTGAAATCCCCAACGACTTCGTTGTGGGTTTCGGCCTCGATTACGACGGTGAGGGTAGAAACCTCCCGGCTGTCTATTCTCTCATGCCCTGAAATATTTTTCAAATCTTCATAAATATAAATTTAATATCTATGCTCAATTTTTTGATTTTTGGTCCTCCCGGATCCGGTAAGGGAACCCAGTCGGTGAGACTGGCTGAAAAATTCAACCTCAAACATCTTTCAACAGGCGATATGCTTCGTGCTGAAATAGCAGCAGGAACAGAGCTTGGAAAAAAGATGAGTGCAATCATGTCAACAGGCGAACTTGTTCCGGATGAGGTGGTGATTGAAATGATCGCAGGCAAGATCGACAGCACGAAAGACTCGGCCGGCTTCCTCTTTGACGGATTCCCCCGTACGGTGGCACAGACCGAAACGCTTGAAAAAATGCTGAATGAAAGAGGAATGAAGATCGACAGCATGCTTGTACTTGACGTCGATCATGATGAACTAGTCAAAAGGTTGATCCTCAGGGCTGAACTTTCGGGTCGTCCCGACGACAAGGATCCGGCCGTGATTGAAAACCGTATTGATGTATATAAGGCCAAAACGGAACCTATTATTGACTTCTGCAAGCAAAGAGGCATTTACCAGCCTGTTGACGGTGTCGGATCGATCGATGATATATTCGGGCGTCTCAGTACTCTCATTAGCGGGCATATAGATTCATAATGGCAGGTTCCAACTTCGTCGACTACGTAAAGATCTACTGCCGTTCCGGAAACGGAGGTCCGGGTTCCGCTCATTTGCGGAGGGAGAAATTTATTCCGAAGGGCGGACCCGACGGAGGCGACGGAGGCCGCGGCGGCCATATCATCCTAAGGGGCAACAGCCAGATGTGGACTCTTCTGCATCTGAGATTCAAGCGGCATATTTTTGCTGAGAACGGCGGCTCCGGAGGTCATCAGCTCTCAACCGGTGCCGACGGAAAGGACATAATAATCGAGGTCCCTCTGGGTACAATTGCGAGAAAAGAAAGTACAGGCGAGATTCTGTTCGAGATAACGGATCACGGTGATGAAAGGATACTTGCCAAAGGAGGCCGCGGCGGACTTGGCAATGATCACTTCAAATCAGCTACCCACCAGACTCCAAGATATGCCCAACCGGGAGAACCCGGGATTGAGGAGGCATTCATTCTCGAACTTAAAATTCTGGCCGACGTCGGGCTGGTCGGTTTCCCGAATGCCGGCAAATCGACACTTCTGTCGGTGGTATCAGCCGCGAAACCCAAAATTGCCGATTATCCTTTTACAACACTTGTTCCCAACCTGGGAATCGTGTCATACAGGGAAGGCTTATCGTTTGTGATGGCCGACATCCCCGGGATTATCGAAGGTGCTCATGAGGGAAAGGGCCTGGGAATCAGATTTCTCAGACATATCGAAAGAAACTCGATGCTTTTGTTCATAATTCCGGCCGACAGCCGGAACATCATGGAAGAATATGATATTCTGGTAAACGAACTCCTTATGTACAACCCGGAACTCCTTGATAAAAGAAGGCTCCTGGGTATCTCAAAATCCGATCTGGCCGACGAGGAGATAAGGAATGAACTCAGGAAAGATCTGCCGGATCTTCCGAGGGTATTCTTCTCATCACTAACCGGCGAGGGGATCACCACACTTAAGGATATGATCTGGAAGACCCTGAACAGCTATTAACAGATATGGAGCAGATTGATCAGCAGCTTTTTCTTTTTCTCAACTCGGTAAACTCACCATTCTGGGACAGCGTTATGTACTTTCTCAGCATGAAACTCGTATGGGCGCCTCTGTACCTTGCAATCCTGATATGGATGGGACTAAGGTACGGGAAAAAGTTCTGGATACTCCTTTTGTTCGTTGCACTTGCAGTGTTCCTCGCCGACCGTACATCGGTGATGATCAAGTATCTTGTAGACCGGCCCCGGCCATGCCATGAAACCTCACTCCAGGGACTTGTTCATATAGTGAACGGAGTATGCGGAGGAAAGTACGGTTTCGTGTCATCCCATGCAGCAAACTCATTCAATGTGGCCTTTCTGAGCCTTATGTTCATCAGGAAAAAATGGTACACCTTATTTATAATCCTCTGGGCATCAGCGGTCAGTTACAGCAGGATCTACCTGGGCGTCCATTACCCGGGTGATGTGGCGGGAGGAGCTATACTGGGTTCCTTCATCGGCTGGGGTGTTTATAAACTGTTTTCATTTTACGAACGAAGAACCCTGTCGCGGGCTTAACATACACTTATGCAGTGCATTATCCTGCCTCCGTCCGATCCTTATTTCAACCTGGCGGCTGATGAGTTTCTCCTCAGGAACTCGGATGATGAATATTTTCTCCTCAGTATCAATGAGAGATCGGTAATCACTGGCAAACATCAGATTCCTCACAGGGAGACCGATACAAGGTTTGTCACTGAGCACGAAATACCTGTAATCCGCAGAATCTCGGGCGGAGGAACAGTATTCCATGACCCCGGAAACCTGAATTTCAGCTTCATCCTCAACAGTACCGAAGGAAAACAGATTGACTTCAGGAAATATACCCTGCCGGTTATCTCTTTCCTTGCTTCTCTCGGTATTGATGCCCGTTTTGAAGGAAAGAACGATCTGAAGGTCGGAGGGCTAAAGATTTCGGGAAATGCGGAACATGTCTACAGAAACAGGGTCCTCCATCATGGAACCCTCCTTTTCAAAGCGGATCTTGACCTCCTTAGGAGGTGCATAAGGAAGGACACTTCGGTGTATGAGACCCGGGCAGTGAGTTCCAATCCCTCGCCGGTGACCAATCTGGCCGGGATGCTCGGGACCGTACGCGATACAATACATTTCAGGGACCTGATGCTGGAATGGTTCCTTATTTACCATCCCGGCTCCTGCAAATCAACCCTTTCGGACGATGAAACAAGGCAGATAGGCGAACTCGCTGAAACCCGGTACAAATCGTGGGAATGGACTTATGCCTACGGCCCTCCCTATCGTTTGATAAGGGGATTTAGATACGGAGGTAGGGAAGCTTTGTGCGACTTATCAGTGAAGGATGGTATAATAAATCAGTGCCTGCTGACAGGTCATTGCGATCTTGAAAAGGCGGGCAGTTTACTCGAGGGTTGCAGGCATATGGTGAGCGCCGTAAGGGAAATTCTGGGAAAAGAGAATATCTTTAGTCCCGGATTTGATGTTTTTAATCTCTTTTGACTAAGGCAAACCGGCTATGGATGTTCTGAAATCAGTTTTTATATGGATGACAGGAGTGTTCCTGATTGTTGTATGCTTTCCCCTTACATTTCTGGTCTGGCTTATTACCCTTCCCTTTGATAAAAACCGGACTGTAATCCACCGGCTGCTTAACTGGCAAAGCCTTTTAGCGGTCAGGCTTATTCCGATATGGAAACTAAAGATAGAAGGTAGAGAAAAAGCTGCCGGAGGAGGCCCTTTTGTAATAATTTCAAATCATCAGTCGATACTCGACATTCTTTTCATAAACTGCCTGTGCTACAGGCTGAAATGGGTGTCGAAGATAGAAAACATGAAAATACCCTTTCTTGGATGGTACCTGCGTATGGCTGATTATATAGTGATCAACAGGGGAGACCAGGATAGCAAGGAAAAGATGATGGAAAAATCGATGAGGTTGCTCAGACAAGGCACTTCAGTAATGATGTTTCCGGAAGGAACCAGATCAGTTAACGGAGAGCCGGGTTTTTTCAAGAGAGGGGCATTTCAGATGGCTATCGATGCTGGTGTCCCGATTCTGCCTGTCGTGCTCGATGGTTCGGGAGGGGTTCTTCCCAAGCACGGTCTCATATTTACCACCGGCCACAGGGTAAAGGTCAGGGTATTTGACCCTGTACATCCTGAATCTTTCAACACCACCGATCCCGATGTGCTTTCGGTATATTTCAATAACTTTATAATCAGGGAACTAAGCGAACTGCGACGAAGATCCTGAAATGACATACAACCTTTCATACCGCCGTGTACTAAACAGGATGGGTTATTACAACTACCAGCGTGGGCTCAGCTATCATCACATCGGCATTCAGGGTCAGGGCAATGATGTTTTAAAATGGAGAGGCAGCAGATAAGGACAACATATCAAAAAATTAAGCAGGAACAGGAACTTCTGCTGGCGGAGCTTAGGAACAAACATCTCTGGATTTCCCTGTTGAGGCTTCTGGTATTCACAGCTGGTGCAGTACTGTCGGCTCTGGCCTTCACCAGATCGGTTACTCTGGGCTCCGCGGTTCTGATTTCTGCAATAATCGTTTTTTTGTTTCTGCTGAAGATATTTGAGGATTTTACAGGAAGGATAACCATCGCCGAAAACCTTGTAAAGATCAATGGTAACGAGATCAGGGCGCTCGACGGAGACTCGTCACCTTTCGACGGAGGTTCGGATAAGAATGATCCACGGCATGACTTTTCAGTTGATGTCGATCTTTTCGGCGATTCTTCACTTTTCAGCTACCTTAACCGGACTGTGACGGGTTCGGGAAGGAGCATTCTTGCCGGGTGGCTTCTCGATCCGTTTGAGCTCAGAAACGACATTGTTCCGATGCAGGAGGCGGTGAAGGAATTGTCGGCGAAGCTTGAATGGCGCCAGGAATTTATGGCCTGCGGACTCGGAAAGCCTTTGGATGATAATGAGATAAAGAGCCTCAGGGAATGGCTGGACTGCACCGGCGATTCCTTTGCTTCCTCTTTTAAAAGGGCTGTTTATTATATCCTTCCCGCTGCAGCGATTGCAGCACTCGGCCTTCTCATTGCCGGAGTAATACCCTTTTCTGCCTTCATGCTGATCTTCATTATCAACCTGAGTCTTGTTGGACTGTCGTTGGGCAAAACGAACAGAATCCACGAAATGGTTTCAAAAAAGCATCATTTTCTTGCTTCCTTTGAGCAGCTTTTGTCAGCTTTCGAAAATGAATCCTTTTCTTCTTCTGTTCTTTTATCAGTAAAGGAAAAGCTCTGTTCGTCCGAAGGTTCGGTAGCGGAAAAGATCAGGGACCTGAACAGGATAATAAGGAAGTTTGACAACAGGCTGAATCTTTTTGGAGGGTTCCTTCTTAATGGTTTCCTGCTTTGGGATTTTCACTGCATCATGCAGCTTGAAAGCTGGCGCAGATCTGCCGAACAGGGGCTTCCTTTATGGCTCAGCCTTCTGGGCAGGGTCGATGCTCTCAACAGCCTGGCAAATCATTCCTTCAATAATCCCGGTTACTGCTTTCCTTCAATCGCCGATGGCGAACCCGTGCTCGAAGCGGCTGCACTTGGTCATCCCCTGCTTCCGGGTGAAACAAGGGTATGCAACGATTTTTCAATTAGCTGCAAGGGCCGGGTTTTTATAATCACCGGAGCCAATATGGCAGGGAAAAGTACCTTCCTGCGGACAGTTGCAGTAAACATGATACTTGGAATGACGGGAGCACCGGTTTGTGCACGGAAAATGATCCTGACTCCAGTGAAGCTTTTCACAAGCATGCGCACTGTAGATTCGCTGAGTCAGAATGAATCATATTTCTATGCCGAGCTGAAAAGGCTTAAGATACTGAAAGAGAAGCTCGAAAATGGCGAAAACATGTTTTTTATCCTTGATGAGATTCTCAAGGGTACCAACTCGACCGACAAGAGTCTTGGCTCAAAGCAATTCCTTGGAAAGCTGGTCGATCTGGGCGGAACCGGAATGATTGCCACTCACGATATCTCACTCGGAGAAATGGAACAGGTATATCCCGGAAAGGTCTTCAACCTTTGCTTTGAGATCGGGATCGACGGAGAGAACATCAGCTTCGATTACCTCCTGCGCGATGGTATAACGCGTAAGATGAATGCGGCTTTCCTGATGAAGCAGATGGGAATAGTTTGATTATCCACCATTTATTAACAATGTATTGTGCACAGTTAAATGATGCATTGTGCCGCATAAGAACCAATTAATCAGATAAATATTTCGGACAGGCAGATCAGGTGCGTCTCAGCGTTTCAAAAACAGGGCTGATTGTTGAAAATTCGGGCGATCGGCCAATCGCTAAATGACTATATTTGCGCAAAAATTCCGGAAAATGACAGTTGTCGGATATTCAGAAGAACATATAAAAACCCTCGAGTGGCGTGAGCATATCAGGCTGAGACCCGGCATGTACATCGGGAAGCTGGGCGACGGCTCATCGCAGGACGACGGTATCTATGTTCTCCTGAAGGAGGTGATGGATAATTCGGTCGATGAATTCATGATGAGTTACGGGAAGAAGATCGATGTATCCATTAATGGCAGTGAGGTAAGGGTACGCGACTATGGACGAGGTATTCCTCTCGGAAAAGTCACTGAAGTTGTATCCAGAATGAATACCGGTGCAAAATATGATTCCAAGGCTTTTAAGAAATCAGTTGGTCTTAATGGAGTGGGGGTAAAAGCCGTAAACGCGTTGTCGAGCAGGTTTGTCATCCGGTCAATGCGCGACGGGCAGATAAAAGTGAGCGAATTCGCTCACGGTCTGATCGTGAAGGATTACCCTCTCGAGCCAACCACTGAGGAAAACGGCGTTGAGGTTATTTTCCAACCCGACGAGGTTATGTTCGGAAAATACTTCTTCATCTCGGAATATGTGGACTCAATGCTGAAAAACTACGTGTACCTGAATGCCGGACTTGTAATTAATTTCAACGGTACAAAGTTTTTCTCCAAAAATGGTCTCGTTGACCTTCTCAATGAAAACATGAGCAAGGAGGGTTTATATCCCATTGTCCACCTTAAGGGAGAGGACATCGAACTGGCATTCACCCACGGATCACAGTACGGCGAGGATTATTACAGCTTTGTCAACGGGCAGAATACAACACAGGGGGGAACCCACCTGGCTGCATTCAAGGAGGCATTCGTTAAAACGATCCATAATTTTTACAAGAAGGACTTTGATCCGGCCGACATCAAGGCATCAGTAATAGCCGCGATAAGCATTAAGGTCGAAGAACCCATATTCGAATCACAGACCAAGACAAAACTGGGTTCCAGGGATATGGGACCCTCTGGCCCTTCGGTCAGGAATTTCATCGGCGAGTTTGTAAGGAAACAACTCGACGATTATCTCCACAAGAATTCTGAAGCGGCAAAGATCCTTCTTCAGAAGATTCAGGACTCGGAAAAGGAACGAAAAGCCATTTCGTCGATCCAGAAGCTTGCCAGGGAGAGGGCAAAGAAGGTGAGCCTTCACAACAAGAAGCTCCGCGACTGCAGAATTCATTTCAGTACAAACGATCCCCGGAAACTCGAATCAACAATATTCATCACAGAGGGAGATTCCGCCAGCGGTTCGATAACCAAATCGCGCGATGTGGAAACACAGGCGGTCTTTAGCCTGAGGGGTAAACCCCTCAATACATACGGGCTGACCAAGAAGATTGTTTACGAAAACGAGGAGTTTAACCTGCTTCAGGCTGCGCTGAACATTGAGGACGGCATGGAGGATCTCCGTTACAATAATGTCGTAATTGCAACTGATGCTGACGTCGACGGAATGCATATCAGACTCCTGCTCCTTACTTTCTTCCTCCAGTTCTTTCCCGATCTAGTCAGAAAAGGACATGTTTATATCCTGCAGACACCTCTCTTCAGGGTGAGGAACAAAAAGGAAACAAGATATTGCTATACACAGGATGAGAAGGCAAAAGCCATTAAGGCCCTGGGTCCTGCCCCTGAAATAACAAGGTTCAAGGGACTGGGTGAGATATCCCCCGACGAGTTCAGGAATTTCATAGGAAAGGATATGAGGCTTGAACCTGTCATGATGAAGAAGAATGACATTGTCAACGGCTATCTTGAGTTCTACATGGGGAAAAACACTCCTGACAGGCAGGATTTCATTATTGAGAACCTCAGGGTTGAGGAGGATCTCGTTGAGCAGGAAGTATAAAAGATAAGAAAGGATATTCAGAGGATGGAAGATCTGGATCTTGAACCGGACAGGCCTGAAGATAAAGATGATGTTGGTCAGGGCTCTGCTGCCATGCACTCGGTGACGGCTTTGTCGGGTATGTACCAGGACTGGTTCCTCGATTATGCCTCATATGTAATTCTAGAACGGGCCGTACCGCATCTCCACGACGGACTGAAACCTGTTCAGCGGCGTATACTCCATTCGATGAAAAGAATGGATGACGGACGCTACAACAAGGTGGCCAATATCATCGGACACACCATGCAGTTCCACCCGCATGGAGATGCTTCTATAGGCGACGCTCTTGTGCAGCTGGGGCAGAAGGACCTTCTGGTTGACACCCAGGGTAACTGGGGAAATATTCTTACCGGCGATGGTGCCGCAGCGCCGCGTTACATTGAAGCCCGTCTGTCGAAATTTGCAGGGGACGTGGTCTTCAATCCGAAAACAACAGAGTGGAAGCTCTCTTACGACGGAAGAAACAAGGAACCTGTCACCTTACCTGTCAAATTCCCGCTGCTGCTGGCATTGGGAGTGGAAGGAATTGCTGTCGGCCTCGCCTCAAAAATACTCCCCCACAATTTCAACGAGATTATTGATGCCTCAATCGACTACCTGCAGGGTAAGGAATTTGTTCTCTATCCCGATTTCCCCACGGCAGGAATGATCGACGTCTCCAGATACAATGACGGCCAAAGGGGAGGAGTAGTAAAGATAAGGGCAAAGATCGAGAAGATTGACAAAAAGGCATTGGTCATCACAGAGATCCCCTTCGGCAAAACAACCACCAGCCTTATCGATTCTATTATAAAGGCCAACGAAAAGGGAAAGATCAAGATCAGAAAAATAGATGACAACACTTCTTCCAATGTGGAGATAGTGGTTTATCTCATGCCGGGAATCTCACCCGACAAAACCATCGACGCCCTCTATGCACTGACTGACTGCGAATACTCAATTTCCCCGAATACCTGCGTAATTACCGGCAGTAAACCCTCATTCATGGGGGTCAGCGAAATTCTGAAGTTCTCAACCGACAATACGGTACGACTACTGAAAACCGAGCTTGAGATCAGACTGTCGGAACTTATGGAGGAGTGGCACATGTCATCGCTCGAGAAAATATTCATCGAGGAAAGGATATACAGGGATATAGAGGAGTGTGAAACATGGGAAGCGGTGATCTCAGCTATAGACGATGGTCTCAGGCCCTTCAGAAAAAGGCTGTTGAGGGATATCACAAGGGATGATATCATAATGCTCACCGAGATCAAAATCAAAAGGATATCTAAATACGATGTCAAAAAGGCAGATGAACATATCAAAGCCCTTGATGTCGAAATGGATGAGGTCAGAAACCACCTCAAAAATTTAATCCCCTTTGCCATCAATTATTTCAAGCAGATAAAAAAGAAATACGGGAAAGGGAAGGAAAGAAAAACCGAGATCAGGAGCTTTGATACAATCCATGCCACAAAGGTTGTCGCCAACAATGCCAGACTTTATATTAACTATAAGGAGGGCTTTATCGGGACCGGCCTGAAAAAGGATGAGTTCGTTTGCGAGTGCTCCGACATCGACGATATAATCGTTATAAGGAAGGACGGAAGCTATCAGATTACAAAGGTCGCCGATAAGATCTTCGTCGGTAACGACCCCATCTATGCCCAGGTCTTCCGGAAAAATGATGAGCGCACCATATATAACATAGTATACCAGGACGGGAAGGATGGGCCGTACTATATTAAAAGATGCGCCATATCGGGTCTTACCCGTGACAAGGAGTACAATCTGACCAGGGGAGTCCCGGGTTCGAAGATCCTGTACTTCAGCGCCAATCCAAACGGGGAGGCCGAAGTAATCAAGGTCCACCACAAGCCGAAGGCAAGGCTGAAGAAGCTGATGTTTGAATTTGACTTCGGCCAGCTGGCGATAAAGGGAAAAACTTCCATGGGAAACATCCTGACCCGGAATTCCGTTCATAAGATATCACTCAAGGAAAAAGGAGTTTCAACCCTGGGAGGAAGAAAGATCTGGTTCGACGATGCAGTTTTCAGGCTTAACGTCGACGGAAGAGGTATTTACCTGGGTGAATTCAGCGCCGACGACAAGATACTGGTCATTACCAAGAACGGTTACTTAAGGGTAACCGGGTTTGACCTCACTAACCATTTTGAGGACAACATCCTGATAATAGAAAAATTCCGCCAGGGGGCAGTCTATTCTGCTGCTTACTGGGATGCCGGACAGAAGTTCTATTATGTTAAGCGATTCATCATTGAGGAATCTGAAAAACCACTTTGCTTCATCAATGAGGACCCTGAATCAAAGCTAATAAGCATAACTGAGGTGGAGTATCCACGATTTGAGATCCGGTTTGGGGGCAAGCACAAGGACCGCACCAATGAGATCATTGAAGTTGCCGAATTCATTGGTGTCAAGAGCTACAAGGCCAAAGGCAGACGTCTGACAAGCTTTATGGTCGATAATATTCAGGAAATAGAACCTGTAGTAAAAAAGGAATCACAGCCGCCGGTAGAGGATGAGCAGGAGCAGGAGGAGGAACAACCGCATATTGATAAGCCATCAGATCCGGCGCAGATGAAGTTGGAGCTCTGATGCAGATTACTGACAAAATATTCCTGATAGGATTCATGGGAAGCGGAAAGACTTCGGCAGGCAGGAAGCTTGCTTCGCGCCTGAATTGGTCATTTATCGATCTCGATGAGCTTATAGAAAGGGATAATGGGAGGTCAGTAGCGGAATTATTTGCCGAAAGGGGCGAGGAATGGTTCCGGACTGCCGAATCCAAAGCATTGAGGGAACTTGGAAACAGCAGGAATACAGTCATTTCTACCGGCGGAGGCACTCCGTGCTTTTTCGGTAATATGGAATTCATGCTGAAGAACGGTCTTACAGTTTATCTGAAGTTGACTCCCGAAAAACTGAGCAGGCGTCTCACCAGCTCAACTGCCGGGCGCCCTTTGCTGAAAGATATCGGAAAAAAGGAATTGCCGGGATATATCAGTGCCTTACTGGCTGAACGTGAAATCTGGTACTCAAAGGCCGATATAATTACAGAAATTGAAAGGGGAAATATTTCAGCCTTGCTTGCGTTGATAAAGAACAGATTAGGATAGTGATTTATCTGCCGGATTTCTTAATTTTAGGTTGTTGAATTAAACATTTCAGGTTTATGGGAATCAGACATTTCGTACTACCCCCCGCGAGGTTGGAAGTCGTTCCCTCAACCGGCGAATGGGAAAACCTGACAAACAAGTTTTCAGGCAAGACTCTTTTCAGGAAACAGCTTTACTGGCTCGAAACGGGAAATCTGTCTGTAATCGGCACTGTAAGGAACAGATGGTTCTTCGAGGAGTTAATGGCATACGCAGTTGCCTTCCGCGACCTTAACCTTCTTCCCGCACTTAAGAAAATTACGGTTTCGCCAAACCTCGACGAAGGAATTCGCCGCTTAGCTTCCGGGGCCTATGAGAGGATAGCCTCACTGACAGAATCCGCGGATGCTGCTAAGAAAACAACCACTTCGTCCAACGAATTCACCAGAGCCGAGAATGCCCGTATTACCCTGGCCGGAACAAGATATCCGCAAACGACCGAGATACTTAAATTGCTGAAAGATAAATCGCCGGAACTGAAAAGGCTGGCACTCTTTCTCATCGGTAAGTTCAGGATGACCGACATGATACAGGAGGTCTGCGAATGCCTTACACTGACCGGTGTGGCAAGTGATGCCTATGCTGTGATGCTTAGCCTGGGCCCTGCTGTTGCCAGGGATATTGACAGATGCTATCTGAAGACCTCCGGAAATATTAATACAAGCAAGGTACTCCTGAGATTGATGTCGGAGATACATCAGCCTGCCGATCTTTCGTTCCTGGTCGAGAGACTGTCGTCAAACTCCAGACTGGTAAGGGAAATGTCGCTTGACACGCTTTATGCCTCCGGATTCAGTCTGAATGAGTCCGGGAAGGAACGGCTTAAGACAAACATTATTGAGACTTTCGGCACCCTGACATGGATCATCTCCATCCTGATCCCGTTGGAGGAGGAGAAAAATGGGTTCCTTGCAGGCGAGCTGAACAAGGAATATGAAAGGTGGAAAGAATACCTCCTCAAACTTCTTCATCTTGTTTATAGAGAAAAGGTTGAGGAGAATGGAAATAATCCAATTCCGGAAATGGCATCCCTGATCTTCGGCCTTGCTGACGAAAAAGGAAGCAGGAGTAAGACTCTGAAAAAATTCCAGCAATGGTTCCCCATAGAAGTACCCTCTGTTACCGGATTGGTTGAGGATATAATCAACTGCGACTATAATCTTCTCGGAGTGTGGACAAAGGCATGCGCTCTGCGAAACATTCCTGCCCTTGAGGAAGCTTATCTCGGGGAATCGGTCGCTGCCCTGCTTTTCAGTCCCGATCAGATACTGAGGGAGGAAGCGGCACGCCTTTTGTCCAGATCTTCCATGGAACTCTACAGGTCAACTTCCTCAAGGATACCTGAAAAGAACAGGATGCACCTCGACAGAATAGTCTCCGACCAGACAAATGACAGGGAGCTGATGTTCGATAAAGTAAGATTCCTGGCTTCATCTTTCGGACAGATAAGAGAGGATGACCTGCTCTTTCTTGCAGAAAAACTTGTATTTGCAAGAAATGATCAGCGTGGATTGTACTCCCAGCCGTCTGATACCGTAATGTGGTCATTTTCTGACGAAAATGGCGAACCTCAGGTCTTCGTAAGCCATGCAGACCTCACTGATCCGGGCAGGATAGCCCGCGATATAAGATCGGCCTGTAACTTCTGCTATGTCCTTCCGCTTAAAAGTATAAGCGAATTTGACTTCCATTGTCCTGAAAGTTCTTTCGGGATTTTCCGTTATATAGATAAATACGAAGGATAATTTATACTCAGGTATGACTTCCGGCTTACATTTAGACGAATCGTTCAGCCCCTTCCCGGGTTTAAGACCATTCACTCCGGAAGAGAGCGAGTATTTCTTCGGGCGCGATAGAGAAAGTGAGGAGATATTCCTTAAGCTCCTGAGAAACAGATTTGTGGCAATTACAGGAGCGTCGGGAAGCGGAAAATCTTCCCTTGTTCTGAGCGGACTGATACCCAGGATAAAAAGTCTTTCAGATGCAGGAGATATCAAGTGGAGGACAGTTACAGTAAGGCCGGGAAGCGATCCTGTCCGGAATCTTGCCGCCGCACTCGCAGGAAATGGATCCACCCGGGATACTGAAAACGAATCGTTAAAAGAGATTCTCAGACAGCTGAAGGAAGAACCTGACGGGATAGGAGATGTTGTAAGGAATGCCCGGGCCCGTTTCAGCGGTAAGACACTGCTGTTCATCGATCAGTTCGAGGAGCTGTTCAGGGACGGTTCATTTAAATCACTCCCGGATCGCGACCGGGAAGTATCAAGGTTTATAAATCTTCTAACAAATTCAGTGTCGCACAATAACCCCGATATTTATCTTGTAATAGCAATCAGGTCGGACCTTATAACCGAATGCTCCCAATACCGGGGATTTACAAATCTGATCAACGGAAGCAGTTACATGGTTTCCAGAATGAACAGGGAATCCATGAGAGAAGCCATCGTCGGTCCTGTAAAAACCATAGGGGCCGAAATCGATCCGGATCTGGTCGAGCTTCTTGTGAATGAGGTCAGCAGCCCTGATTACCAGCTGCCCATCCTGCAGCATGCGCTTATGAGAACCTGGCTCCGGTGGAAGGAACTCGATGAACCCGGCAGACCTCTCGATTTCTCCGATTACTTTGCCATTGGCACAATAAGGGATTCAATATCGCGGCATGCCGATGAGTTGTATGAAAAACTTGATGGAAGGGGGAAGAATATCTGCGAGCGCCTTTTTAAAAACATAACCGGACCAGGACCTGATAACAAGGGTATAAGATTGCCTTTGACAATTAAGGACCTGAAATCGTCCATCCAGTGCGGTTATGATGAACTGATAAAGGTGGTGGAGGAATTCCGCAACCCGGCAATATCGATTCTAACACCTCATTATTCAGTTCCTCTCAACGATAATTCAATAGTCGATCTGTCACACGAAAGCATTATCCTTTTGTGGGCCCGTCTACGGCAATGGGTAGCCGGGGAATCAGCTTCGGTTCAAATGTACCTCAGGCTGTCCGCGACATCGGCATTGTACCAGCAGGGGAAAGCGGGACTGCTTAAACAGCCTGAGCTACAACTTGCAATAAACTGGCGCGAACAGAACAAGCCTACCTTATCATGGGCCGTAAAACACGATCCTGCATTCGAGAGGGCTATGGTTTTTCTGCGAACCAGCGAGAAGGAGCATCTCGAAGCGGAGGAGAGAAAGGTCCGGCACAACAGGTGGAGGCTTAAAAGGATCAGAATAATATCCTCCATTTTCGGAAGCCTGGCTATTATCGCCGGATTGACCACATTGATTGCATTGGGATCAAAGCTTTCCGCCGATAAGAAGCGCAGGATGGTTGAGAAGCAGAAAATGGAAGTTGAAGCCCAGAAGGTCCTCGCCGAGGAGTATGCTTCAGCCGCGCTTATACAGTCGTTGTTGTCCGACTCGGTCGCTGCTGTAGCCAGACTGGAGCAGGACACGGAGAGAATGCTGCGCCTTAAAGCCGAAAATGAGATTGGGTCGGGCCGCCGGCAAATTGAAAGTATTATCAGAGAGTCGGAGAACGCCATCAGGGAAGGCAGCCTCGCAAAGATGATGGCCGATTCAGCCTTCAGACTGAAAGACGAGACTCAGCGTTTAAGGATGGTCTCGGTAGCAAAATCGATGTCGCTCAGGTCACTGCAGGTTCCCATGGAAGAGGAGCTGCAACCTCTTCTGGCTTATCAGGCCTACCTTTTCAACAGCAGAAACAATGGAAGCAGGAATGACGCCGATATCTATGCAGGCCTCTATAATATCGCAAAGAACAAGGGAAGCACCAGGATAAAAAACTTCACAGGTTTGGACAGCCATGTTAAGAGCATAGCCTTCATACCGGGGAAAAATGAATTCTTTTCCTCCGACTCCCGGGGAAATATACTCAGATGGGACATGGCTGCGGAAGATCAGAGTTTCAGAGTGGTCTACTCCGGAGATGAGGTTGTCGAGGTGATGGCAGTCAGCCCTGAATCAGAATGGCTGGCTTTCGGAGGAGCGGATAACAAAATAGGTGTGCTGCCGGTTGAAGGAAATGATAAGGGATTTGAACTGAACGGTCATACAGGTAAGATCAGGTCGCTCGTATTTTCTTATGATGGCAAATTCCTGTATTCAGCCGCCCTCGATGGCAAGGTCCTGAAATGGGATATGACCGCCAGGACTTCAACTGACGTCGGCACCGGTGCTATGCAGATCACATCAATAGCTCTCTCTCTCAATAGCAACTATATTGCCGGTATCAGCGATCATGGGAAAGGCCTGGTATGGAACCCGGGTCAGAACAGCAGAAACCTGATTATAGAATCGGAAGGCAGGAAGATCCGGAATATCAGGTTCAAACCCGATGATGACCGGATTGCCGTGGGCTATGATGACGGAACCGTTGAATTGTGGGACATTGCTCTTCGAGAGAGGTTAACCTGGTTCAAGGCTCACCTGGGCGAAATTAAAGATATCCGCTTCAACGGAAATAATTCCCAGATGGCAACTGCCGGAGCTGACGGTACTCTCAAACTATGGGATACCGGTGACCTGACCGCTGCTCCGGTGACTTTCACCGACAATGAGGGTGTTGTCATCTCATTCGAGTTTAGTCCCGACGGAGGGGTGATCCTTTCAGCAATCGCTTCGGACAAACCGCGGATGATAGCGCGCCCCACATTTGCTGACACCTTTGCAGCCGATGGCTGTACATACGTCACCAGAAACTTCACTCCGGAGGAATGGGTGGCCTACATCGGAAAGGATATAGCCTACGAAGAAACCTGTGAAGGTGCAGATTTAAAGATAAGGATAAAGCAGATAAGATAGGCGTGAAGGCGTAACGGCGTAAGGGCATAACGGCATAACGGCTCAATGGCTCCACACCTTTACGCCTTTACGCCTTTAGGCCTTTAGGCCTTTACGCCACATTACCGACCAATCCAATTTTTAGTTATTTTTGCCTCCGCTTGCATGAACAAGGTTTATTTCTTTTATGTTTATTCTTATTACAAATCATTCTTATGAAAAACAAAAAGACTCTTTTAATGATACTCGACGGCTGGGGAATAGGCGACGGTTCGGCTGCGGATGTGATAAGCCAGGTACCAACTCCAAATATTACCGGCCTTATCAAAAGGTACCCTAATTCAAGGCTTCACGCATCAGGGGAAGACGTCGGATTGCCCGACGGACAGATGGGAAACTCGGAGGTGGGACACCTTAACATTGGAGCAGGACGGGTTATATACCAGGACCTGGTCAAGATAAACCTGGAATGCAAAACCGGAGACATAAAAAAGAACCCTGTACTTACTGAAGCATTTTCTTACGCCAGAGACAACGGGAAACAGGTGCACTTCATGGGACTGCTTTCCGATGGCGGCGTTCATTCTCTCGATACTCACTTGTATCACCTGTGCGACATGACCGGTGATTACGGAATTAAGAATGTTTTCATACATGGCTTCGGCGACGGACGTGATACCGATCCCAGAAGCGGGAAAGGTTATATGAAAAACCTTCTCGATCATCTGAAGGTGTCAAACGGCAGGGTGGCCTCATTCATCGGGAGGTATTATGCCATGGATCGCGACAAGAGATGGGAAAGAGTCAAAACCGCCTATGACCTGATCGTCGGTGGGGAAGGTAAGCAAACCCGTGATATTCTTGATGCTATTCAGCTTTCTTACGACGATGGAGTTACAGATGAATTCATGAACCCCATTGCCGTTGTCGACGAAAAGGGGGAAGCAATCGGAAAACTGCAGCCCGGAGACGTTGTGGTGTTTTTCAATTTCAGGAACGACAGGGCAAAGGAACTTACAATAGCCCTCACCCAGAAAGACCTTCCTGAATCCGGAATGCATACCATGCCGCTTCACTATTGCACGCTGACGCCATATGACGCCACCTTCAAAGGACTTCATGTAATCTATCCGAAGGAAAATGCCGACCATACCATAGGCGAGGTTATCTCAGAAGCAGGAAAGACACAGCTCCGGATTGCCGAGACTGAAAAATATGCCCATGTCACCTTCTTCTTCTCAGGTGGCAGGGAAGAGGTTTTCAAAAATGAGGAAAGGATACTCATTCCTTCCCCAAAGGTGCCAACTTATGATCTCCAGCCTGAAATGAGCGCTTACGGCGTAAAGGATGCCGTGATTGAAGCTATAAATACAGAAAAATTTGATTTTATCTGCCTTAATTTCGCAAACGGCGATATGGTAGGGCATACTGGCATTTATGATGCTATAAGGAAAGCTGTGGTAACCGTTGATGAATGCGCCGGAGCAGTTGTAAACGCGGCCAGGGAAAAAGGCTATGACATCCTTATAATAGCCGATCACGGCAATGCCGACAAGGCGCTGAATGAAGACGGAAGCCCGAATACAGCCCACTCCCTGAATCCGGTTCCCTGTATCCTGGTAAGCGATGATTATAAATCGGTTAAGGAGGGAATCCTTGCTGATGTTGCGCCGACCCTCCTGACAATAATGGGTATCCCGATCCCGGAAGAAATGACCGGCAGGGTTCTGGTAAGCTGATGATCCGCATCAACGACATCATTTTCAGTCTCGATATAATCGGGAAGAGATTCAGGTGCAACCTGCCCCGCTGCCTTGGAAACTGTTGCCGGTATGGAGATTCTGGAGCTCCTTTGGGAAATGATGAGGTTGATATTCTGGAAGAGATCTGGCCTGAGGTAAAATCGTATATCAGGCCTGAGGGAACTGTAACAATTGAAAGGGAAGGGACCAGCGTCATTGACTTTGAGGGAGATAGGGTAACACCGCTGATTGGCAACGAGGAGTGCGCCTACGCACTTAAAAAAGACAATATATACATTTGCGGGATCGAGAAGGCATTCCTCGAAGGGAAGATCCCCTTCAGAAAGCCAATTTCATGCCATCTTTTCCCTGCCAGGGTGAAGCATTTTGACGGGTTCACGGCTGTCAATTACCAGGAACTTTCTATATGCCACACTGCTGTCGACACCGGTAAAAAAGAAGGGGTCTTTGTATATGAATTTCTGAAAGACCCTCTGATCAGGGCATTTGGTGAGGATACCTACAGCCAGCTATGTATTGCCGCTGAGGAAATCAGAAATGATCCCGGGCGTTTCGGGATATCCTGATAAAAACCAGGGGGCTAAAGCCCCACGGCCAGGGGGGTGCTTCAACCGTCGGCTGAAGCCGACGGAAACAGGAAGAGTTGCCGCAGGCAGCGAGTACCGCAGCAGAAGCTGACAGTAATAAGAAGACATGCCACGGCAGTGCTGACTGCAACTGAAGCTGACAGTAATAAGAATCTATGCCACAGCAGTGTTGATTGCAACTTAAGGTTCGCTGGAATACGTTCTTCAGTTACCGTCAGCTTCAGCTGACGGCAAGAAGGACATATTATTATAAATTTTAAACATATAAAAAACTAAATACCCATGACAAGCATCAGTACCTATATCGAGCAGAACCGCGACAGGTTTCTTGAAGAGTTGTTTGAACTGATACGGATACCTTCGGTCAGTGCAAAGCAGGAAAACAAACCAGATATGATCAGGGCTGCTGAATTCCTGAAGGATTCCCTTGAAAAGGCAGGGGCATCAAAGGCGAAGATTTTCCCGACGGCTGGGAATCCGGTCGTGTATGCCGAGAAGTTAATCTCTCCAAAGCTTCCAACCGTTCTTGTTTACGGACATTACGACGTCCAGCCTGCAGAACCTCTCGATCTGTGGAAGTCACCGCCCTTCGAGCCTGAGGTGCGCGACGGCAGGATATGGGCCAGGGGTGCCGACGATGACAAGGGCCAGCTTTTCATGCATGTCAAGGCCTTTGAATTCATGACAAGCACCGGAACACTGCCCTGCAATGTGAAATTCATGATTGAGGGCGAAGAGGAGACCGGATCGGAAAGCCTGGAGAAATTCTGCCGCGACAACAAAAAGATGCTTGCTGCTGATGTGATCCTGATATCCGACACAACAATGGTTGCTCCCGATATTCCCTCGATAACATCAGGACTACGAGGACTGTCGTACATGCAGGTTGAGGTGACCGGACCCGGTCACGATCTTCACTCCGGGATATACGGAGGAGCAGTTGTCAACCCGTGCAATGTCCTGTGTGATATGATCGCATCGCTGAAGGACAGGAACGGTCATATTACCATTCCCGGTTTCTACGACGATGTGCTGACTGTGAGCAGGAAGGAACGGAATGCTATGGCGAAGAGGCCCTTCGACAGGGAGAAATATATGAAATCAATCGGAGTGGATGATCTTGGAGGAGAAAAGGGTTACACTGAGCTGGAACGGACAGGCATAAGACCGACGCTCGACATTAACGGAATCTGGGGTGGGTTTACAGGTGAAGGTACCAAGACTATTCTGCCTGCCTTTGCCAGTGCAAAAATATCAATGCGTCTCGTTCCGAACCAGAATGCCGAAAAGACAGCGGATCTTTTCAGGGATTATTTTCTTTCCATCGCCCCCCGGGGAGTTAAGGTGAAGGTTGAGTATCTGCATGGCGGAGAAGCTTATGCCAGTCCTCTCGACACACCTGAATACCGGGCAGCCGCCCTTGCGATGGAGGAATCGTTCGGCAAAAAACCAATTCCGGTCCGTAGCGGAGGAAGCATTCCAATTGTGTCAACATTCGAAAAGATACTGGGAATAAAGTCGATACTGATGGGATTCGGTCTCGATACAGATGCCATTCACTCGCCCAATGAAAACTATCCTCTTTTCAATTTCTTGAAGGGAATTGAAACAATACCTCTGTTTTATTCCCATTATGTTAGGTTGCTTAAGTAGTTCCTCCTTTCCATTTTGCTCCCTGAGGTACTGTTAATCACCGGATAAGGGTCCGTTTTCTCAAAGACACTTACAGAATTATACTGTCTGAAATGTGCATTTGATGCTGTTTTCCAATAAACAGTAGTCATTAGATGTTAAAAAACAGCTATAGAATTTTGTTTTTATTTCCAATACGTTATCTTTGGGATGTTTACACATCAAACCTAATACCAAATCGTATGAAGAAACAACTACTGTTGATTGTTCTTTTTGTGTTCATGGGTGCCTCAACCCTATTGGCACAAACAAGAGTTATTACAGGTACAGTCACCTCTTCGGTTGAAGGGGAGGGACCAATTCCCGGAGTATCTGTCACAGTTTTGGGTACCACAATTGGTGCTTATACTGACATGGCAGGGAAATATACACTGAATGTACCTGCGAATTCCAGGACCCTGAGCTTTTCTTTTATCGGGATGAAAACCCGGGAAGAGGCGATAGGAGACAGAAGCGTAATTGATGTCGTTTTGGAACAGGACCTTCTGAACCTCGACGAAGTTATTGTCACCGGTGTTGCCGCCGGAACTCCCAAAAAGAAGCTTGCTGTATCAGTTGAGCGTGTTGACGAGAACAAGCTCAAGGAAGTTTACGCAGGATCGGCTTCATCAGCTCTCCAGGGCAAGGTGGCCGGTCTTACTGTTATCAGCTCAAACGGAGAACCCGGAAGTGCAGCTACAATACTCGTCCGCGGTGCCACTCAGATCACAGGATCACAGGCTCCACTCATCATCCTCGACGGTGCAATAATGGAAGGAACGCTCGGTGACATAAACGTCGACGATATCGAGTCGATAGAAGTCGTCAAGGGCGCATCAGCATCTGCACTTTACGGTTCGCGGGCAGGAAACGGCGTTATTGCTGTTACAACACGCCGCGGTAATTTGCTCGTTGAGGGAAGGACGGAGGTTATTGCCAGGAACGAATTTGGCATAAACACTCTGGCAAAGAAATATAACCTTGCCACCCACCACCAGTATCAGCTGGCGGATGACCAGGGAAGTTTCCCCTACACCAGGTACAAAGGTGTGACCTATCCTGCAAATTATCCGGGATACGGTGATGAGGGTGTTGACGGATCAAGGGCTATTGAAGCGGATCAGTATCTTGACAATCCATATGCACGCCTCTATAATCATGAGGAAGAAATTTTTCCCGGCAGCAACTATTATACAAACTACGTTTCTATCGGATCCAACCTTGGAAAAACAAACTTCCTGATATCTTTCGAAAATAACCGTCAGTCGGGACTTGTTGCCGAAACCGATGGCTATAAGAGAAACAGCTTCAGGCTGAACGT
Source organism: uncultured Bacteroidales bacterium (assembly GCA_963840965.1). GTDB lineage: Bacteria > Bacteroidota > Bacteroidia > Bacteroidales > VadinHA17 > LD21. The sequence continues at coordinate 112,205 of CAWJAW010000007.1, forward strand.
CGACCACAAACTGACTCCAAAACTCGCTCTTTCAGCATCAAACCTCTATGTGAAGTCCTCAACTCAGGATCCGGGAGGTGCCAACTATTACAATGGTGGTGTATTCTTCAATACACTCCTTCTCGAACCGGATGCTGATTTCAATGCTCCCAACCCCGACGGCCAGCCCTACCTTTTTATCCCGAACATATGGCAGGATGAACAGGAAAGCCCTATATACAACCTCTGGAAGGTCGAGGATCTCACAAAACGCGACAGGATACTGGGTACTTACAGCGCCAGGTATAACCTTACCAACTCAATCAGTCTTGAAGGTAAATATGCCTTTGAATACTCTCTGGGCGACTATACCACTTACAATCCGTACGACACATGGTCACGTGGCGGGGAAGGACCTGTCTATTCACAGGGTTCTTATTACAGAGCCAGCTCGGCCGATTTCTCCCAGAATTTCCAGGCTACGATGAACTTCAACAGAAAAATCGGCGACTTCAACACAAGGGCTAAACTGAGCTACCTTTTTGAGAAGGAAGCTTATAAGAGCCATTCTGCAACGGGTTATGACTTCAGCCTCGGAGGAGTACCGACATTTGACGCAATAGCCGGGAATAAAAGTATCACAAGCTACCAGGATGAGATCATTGCCAAAAACTATTTCGCTATCCTTTACCTCGATTATAAGGACAAGTATATCTTCGACGGTATGTACCGCTACGACGGATCATCACTCTTCGGCTCGGAAGCCAGATGGAATCCGTATTACAGACTATCGGGTGCCTGGAGGATCACCGAGGATATTAAGATCCCGGGAGTTCAGGAATTCAAACTGAGGGCTGCATATGGTACTGCCGGCCAGAGACCGGGTTTTGCCGATCAGTATGAGGTAATGTCAATCGGCGGAGGTCTTACTTCCAAGTCCCAGTTGGGTAACGTTAATCTGAAACCTTCTCTCTCGAAAGAATGGGAAATAGGACTAAATCTCGACTTCCTGAACAGATTCAGCCTCGAAATTATACGCTCCATCACGAATACCTCTGACCAGATACTTGCGGTGCCTCTGGCTGTACAGTTCGGAGGATGGCCAAGCCAGGTTCAGAACGCGGGAGCACTTAATTCAAAAGTGTGGGAAGCATCATTTAATGCGGCCGTCGTAAGAAAGACCAATCTGGCCTATAATGTCGGCTTCATATTCGACAGGGTAAGGACGGAGATCACCGAACTGACGGTTCCTCCTTTCCAGACTGGCCCGCAGGGACAGGAGGCCAACAAGTGCTTCTATATCCGCGAGGGTGAAGTTTTCGGCGCAATGTATGGCTACAAATTCCTTACCTCGCTCGAGGAACTTTCCGACCAGCTTGGCGAAACGGATAACATAAGCAATTATGTGATCAACAGCGACGGATACGTTATCGCCAAAGGCACCGAAGGAACAACTTCCGAAAAGCCTATTAAGAAACTTAATGAGACTGGTGCGGTATGGTATGGCAAAACCGGCGATTCAAACCCGAAATTCAAGCTGGCCATGACAAACAACTTCAGCTGGAAGGGATTCGGTCTTTATGCACTTCTGGAGTGGAAAAACGGCGGCGATATCTACAACAAATCGGCTCAGTGGCTCACAAGGGATGACAGGCATGGTATGATGGACCAGTTCGGCAAGCCCGACTATCTGAAGAAAACCCTTACCTACTACAAGACTTTCTATGATGTCAACGATTTCAACGATTTTTGGGTTGAGGACGGAACCTATCTGAAACTGAGGGAAGTCTCCATGTCTTACACTATACCTGCCTCCGTTCTCAGCAACTTTATTAACGGATACATAAAAGGCATTAAGTTGTCAATTCTTGGCAAGAATCTATATACCCTGACGAATTATTCAGGATACGATCCGGAAGTTGCCACTACAGACGGGACACAGTATTTCTCATATGATTTTATGGGATATCCGAACTACAGGTCGTTCGCTGCATCACTTGAATTGAAGTTCTAATTATTAAACTGATAAGGATATGAAAACATACAAATATTTGTTTCTCTTTACTGTCCTGAGCGCATTCCTGGTAACAGGCTGCGAAAGTCTGGATGTAAAGAATCTGAATGATCCGGATTTTGCGACAGCATTTTCCCAACCTACCGATGTAAAGGGCGTTGCAGGCGGACTTATCAACACCTGGTTCCAGTCCACCCAGGAATACGACGGCCCGGCACTTGCCCTCTGGGTCGGAGCAGATGCAGGAACATGTTCGCATGGTAATGTGGCCATGTGGCATTTCAGCATGGAGCCACGGATAGCATGGGATAATACTCCGGCTTACGGTAACGCAACGGTCAATGAGAATTTATATAAATCATTATATTCCCTGCTCTCATCATCCAACGAAATTATTGGTAAGATACTGGCAGATGGTATGGTGATTACCGCTGATGACGGTACAGACGAAACGCCGATGGTTGAAGCTATGGCTTACCTCGGGCAGGGTCTGGCACTGGGATATGTAGGCCTGTTCTATGACAAGGGCTTCGTTGTCACGGAGGATACCGACCTTACGGGTGAAATACCTGCAAGTCCCTATACCGACCTCATCACAGCCGCAGTTGCCAGCCTTGATAAATGCATTGCAACTTGCTCCTCTGCTGATTTTGTCCTTCCGGCACCGTGGATTCCCGGGATGACATATACCGAAGTGGAATTAGGTCAGATTGCAAACTCGATGGCAGCAAGGTTTCTGTCGTACTCCCCGCGCAACAAGGCCGACAATGATGCAGTCGACTGGGGAAGGGTACTTGCATATGCAAACAAAGGACTTACCTTCGATTTTGCTCCCCTTATGGATGATGTCGACTGGTACGACCTGTATCATACCTATGCCAATTATGCAGGATGGGGCAGGGTTGATATGAGAATTGCCAATATGATGGACCCGGCTATGCCGGCACGCTGGACCCTTGGTGCAGCTCAGTGGGATGCTCTTCCAGCTCCCACAACCGCGCACGTTGACGGTGTTGACGACCGCATATTCACTGACTTCCAGTATCTTTCATCATGCACATTCAGGGTTGAAAGAGGTTATTATCACTATTCGTGCTACAGGTACAAAAGGCATGATGATTATCTTGCCACCTGGACAACCCCTTCTCCCGTATTCAGAAAAGCAGAAAACGACCTTCTGAAGGCTGAAGCCATGTTGCACCAGTCGAACTTCACCGGTGCAGCTGACATAATCAATGCAGGTGAAAGGGTCACCAGAGGTGGTCTGGCTCCGATCGGAGCAACTGCCACTGAGGTTGAAGCAGCAATATTCCACGAAAGGAACATTGAGCTTTTCTGCTCCGGAGTGGGAGTTGAATTCTGCACTATGCGCAAGGCTGACAAGCTCCAGAAGGGAACTCCCCTTCATTTCCCGATCCCCGGGCAGCAGCTTGAGGTCAACCTGATGGAACCTTACAGCTTCGGAGCCGACAAGGGCGTCGCAGGCCAGGATTATTCAAACGGCGGATGGTTCTGACACCTTTTTAATAAAAATCATTAAAATTCATATTATGAAAAACAAAATATTGATCAGGTTAACCTCGCTCCTGGTGGCTGTGGCTCTTTTTGCCGCATGTGAACCAACTGCAATGGAGAAAGCCCAGGACGCCTACGATGCCTCAATGGTGGTCCCGGCAATTCTCAGTACCACAGGACCATCCCTTGTTCTTCAGACTTTTACCTATGATTTTGGGGTTTCTTACTTCAGGGCAGGTTCAACGTGGAACTGGACGGCAGTTGATGCAACCATACAGTCAGTAAGTGCGGATACAAGAAAAGCCACAGTACTGTTCGACAAATCCCCGGCAAGCGGGAAGGCGTATATTAATGTGACTGAGACTACAGTGGGTGGCAAAACTTCTGATCCAAAATCCATTGAAGTAACTGTTGAACCATTCTGTCCCCTGGAACGCACTGATTTTATAGGAACATGGGATATTGTTGAAACGGGAAGCAAACCCAGGACAACAACAGCAGAAGTCGTGGCGGGAACCGGAGCCAACGAGATCATTGTGAAAGTTGGTGCCGCAGGTATTCCTTCCCTGCTCGGACAGGTTTTCATCGATTGGGAAGAAGCTTTCCAGGCATCTGTTGAACCATACGGGGACATAACACTCTCTCTTAATCTTGCCAATGGAACGGTCCAGATTCCTTTTACATACTGGGGCCAGACTTTACCGGGACCATGGGATTACTGGTACTTCGGAGCCGGAACATGGGATGGTTGCAGCGCTACACCAAAACTCACCCTTACTGTCAACCTCGATTACGACGGAGCCGCTCCCGGAGTTGCCCGGTACACTAATAGTGTGGTAATGACAAAACAGGAATAAAAATTACCTTTCTGATTACGGGGCTGATCTGTATTTTTTGCAGATCAGCCTTTTTTTTGTTTCAATCTATCGAAATCAAACTGTTAATGATTATATTATGTATTTCTTTAGGCAGTAAGAACCAATCTTTAACCCCAATTGCAGGTCCTTAATTTCATTCAAAATAAACCTGATTTTGTTAATGAATATTAATATAAGTATCATCTATACGCTTTTTTTCAAAAATCCATTATCTTTGGCGGGTTAAATTCAAACCTAAATTAATTTCTTATGAAGAAACTATTACTGATGATTGTTTTGTTTGTGTTTGCAGGAGTCACGACCCTGTTTGCGCAGACAAGAGTAATTACAGGGTCCATCACCTCCGCTGTGGAGGGAGAAGGCCCTATCCCTGGTGTCACGGTACAGGTTAAGGGTACTACAATTGGTGTCTCTACTGACATAAACGGTAGCTATTCAATAACTGTACCGGCCAACGCTACTACCCTCGTGTTTTCATACATCGGAATGAAATCGCAGGAGGTTGCGATAGGAAACCGTACTGTTATCAACGCTGTTCTTGAATCTGATCTCGTGGGATTGGATGAGGTTGTTGTTACAGCACTTGGTATATCGCGTGAGAGGAAAGCCCTCGGTTATGCCATACAGGATGTCAAAAGTGATGAGCTGACCAAGTCGGCACAATCGAACGTCATCTCCTCCCTGAATGGTAAAATCGCTGGGTTGCAGGTTAGTCAGGCAGGTGGTCAGATCGGAGCATCATCCCGTATTGTAATCAGGGGTAACAGCTCACTGGGTGACAACCAGCCGCTCGTAGTTGTTGACGGTATTCCGATATCAAACAGTTCACAGAGGCAGAACAATATCGACTTCGGATCCGGACTGTACGACATTAATCCTGATGACATCGAATCCGTCTCCGTTCTTAAGGGTGGTTCGGCAGCTCTTTATGGAATGCGTGCAGGACATGGTGTGATTCTCATCACAACCAAATCGGGCAGCAGAAGTCGTTCAGGACTGACTGTCACCTACGACGGTAACTTTAACGTCGATCAGGTTTACAGTTTGCAGAAAATGCAAAATAAATACGGGCAAGGATACCTTGGAGATGAGACTTTCTATAGATTAGCTCAGGAAGATGGTTTCGAGGGTACCTACCAGCAATATGCCCAGGGAGAATATGATCCCGGTTATGGCTTCAGCTATGTGGATGGTCTTGGTAACGGAGTAAACGACGGCGTTGATGAAAGCTGGGGTCCCAGACTCGACAGCGGGCTGAATCTTACTCAGTACAATAGTCCCCGTGACGCAGGTGGAAACCTGATTGCTACACCATGGGTTTCTAATCCGAACAACATAAAGGACCTGTACCAGTTAGGTTATACAAGCAACCACAACATTTCCATAACTGCCAACTCTGAAAGAGCTACGACCCGTGCATCCCTTGGTTACCGCACCCAGTCGGGGGTTCTTCCCAATACCGATCTGACCCGCTATTCACTCAATTTTAATACTACGGTCAAACTTGGAAAAATGTGGGACTATGATGTATCGGCAAATTATACCAGGAGCGAAAGTGAGAACCTCCCGATGACAGAATACAACGCAAGTAACCCCATGCAGTCTATGGGTCAATGGTTCGGCAGGCAGGTTGACATGAAGGATCTTAAAGCCCACTGGACCGAGACCATGGAAAACGGTTATCCTTACAACTGGAACAGCAATTATCATAACAATCCATACTGGAGCTTGAACAAGAATACCAACTCAATGGATAAGGACAGGCTCTTTGGTAAAACTTCCTTGTATTTCAGCCCTGTTTCGTCCCTGAAGTTTGAAGGCCGTCTGGGTATTGACTACTACAGTACCAAAACATTCCCGGTAGTCACATACCGTTCAAATGAGGTTCAGGCCGGTGCCGGAGCATGGGATGGCGGATATTTCGACCTGTTTGATATTAAAAACTATGAAGTGAACGCCGATTTTATCGCAACATATACCAAGGCATTCGGCGATTTTAATGTTGATGTACTGGCAGGGGCCAACTACAGGGACCTGAAATGGGAGTCTTCCACGATTGGAGCCAATCAGCTGACCGTTCCCGACTTATTCACAATTGCGAATGCAAAAGGAAGCCCTGTTACTGCAATGGACCATTCATGGATCCGCAGTAATAGTGTTTATGGTTCAGCAACAGTTGGATACAAGGGAATGATTTACGTGGATGGAAGCATGCGCAACGACTGGACTTCCACAATTGCAGATCCTTTCTTCTATCCTGCTGTGAGCGTAAGCTGGATTCCTACGGAAACTTTCGGAATCGAATCTCCTGTTCTCAGCTTCCTGAAAATAAGGGGAGGCATTGCAAAGATTGGTTCAGCGACAAGCGCTTACAGGACTGATCCGTATTTTGCCGCATCAGCATCCACCATCTTCGGAGTTACACAGTATTCACAGTCTACTGAATTCCCGCCGACCGGACTGAGGCCTGAGCAGGTAGTTACAACAGAACTGGGTCTTGAAACCCGTCTGTTTAATAATCGTATTGCATTTGACGTATCACTTTACGATAAAACAACCACGGACCAGATCCTTCCGGTTGCTATTTCAAAAGCAACAGGTTATAATACCATGCTTATCAACGCAGGTGAGATCAATAACAAAGGTATTGAGATCCAGTTCCGTGCAAACGCATTCAGCAGCACTGACGGATTTAACTGGGATATTACGGTTAACTGGTCAAAAGACCAGAGTAAAATCATAGATCTGTATACCGATCCGGTAACCAATCAGCCTCTGGCTTCATATAACATTGGCAGCCAGTGGAGTACTTACGTTCAGGCAAGACCAGGTGAACCCTGGGGCGTTATCGTGGGAAGAGGCATGGTTCGCAGGGAATCAGACGATGCGATTATTGTAAACAGCGCCGGATTTCCAAGAACAGCAGCCAATATGATACTTGGAAATGTAAATCCCGACTGGTTGGCAGGTATCAGAAATGATTTCAGTTACAAGGCAATAAGCCTGGGATTCATGATCGACGTTCGCAAGGGTGGCGATATATTCAGTGTCTCCCAGATGTTTGGAGCATATTCGGGTCTCCTTGAATTCACTGCCTGGGAGGAATTTCGCCGTGACGGACTTGTTTTAGGTAAAGATTTCCTCAAGGATGAGAAAGTAGTTAAAGTAGTCACTCCGGCTGAAGACCTTCAGGATTCAGAGTTTGCAGAAAATGACCTGGTTGTCGGCGCTCAGGATTTCTTCGAGTCTTATTACAGTAATCGTGAACTGAGCGTTTATGACGGTTCATATGTGAAACTTCGTGAAGCCTATTTATCCTACAGGTTGCCACAGACTATGTTCGGCGGTAATATTATCAAATCAGGAACTGTTTCCCTGGTTGGCTCTAACCTTGCTATTTTGTGGAGACATAAGTCGAATATTTCAGGACTTGATCCCGAAACATCCGTAACAAGCGGCAACGATGGCGTAGGTCTTGAGAGTACAAGCTACCCCCCATCACGCAGTATGGGCGTCAAGCTTAGTTTTACATTCTAAATCATTTTAAGGCAAAGAAATATGAAGAAATATATATTAAAATTTGGAGTCCTGATATTCCTCACTGTATTCGCATTCAGCAGTTGTACAGAGAAATTTGAGGAAATCAACACTGACCCTGACAGGGCAAAAGATGCCCCGGCTACCAATGTACTGGCGTTTGTTTTGCGTTATTATTCATCTACCTTCCATGATTCATGGGCCGATATGAATGAGCCTTCAACATACGCCGGACACCTTACAAAAATTCAGTATATTGATGAAGCACGCTATAATTTCAGACCTGGTACCGTCGAAAACAACTGGTATTATGGCTACATACTTCTGAATAATATTAATGAAATAAAGAAAAAAGCCACTGCTGATGGCGCTGATAACCTCCTTGGTGTTGCAAAGGTTCTTGAATCAATGATTGTTCAGACCATGTCAGACCGATGGAGAGATATCCCCTACACCGATGCAATAAAACTGGGTGAAGGCATACTTCTTCCTACATACGATACACAGGAGGAGATCTACCCTGCATTGCTTGATGTACTGGCTGAAGCAAATAATCTTTTGGCAACTCCTGCTGCCACCGATCAGATTGGCGAAGGAGATATGATTTTTGCGGGTGATGTCCTTAAATGGCAGAAACTGGCTAATTCTCTCAGGCTTAGAATTGCGATGCGTATATCAGAAGTCGCGGCTCAAACAGCAAGGCCTGTGGTTGAGGCAATTCTCGGGAATCCTGCAGCAAATCCGATAATGGAAAGCAACGATGACAATGCAATGTTCGTATGGCAGGGTACCTCGCCTTATGAAGAGCCCTGGTATACTGATTCAAAATCAAGGGATGACCATGGTATGGCTGATGTCCTGGTAAATGAACTGCTTGCACTGGATGACCCTCGCCTGCCGGTTTATGCTGTTCCTGCAACGGACGACGGACAATACAAAGGATTTATCATTGGTGCTGAGGCTCAGCCAAGTTTGTCATCTGTTTCGAGAATAGGCATACGGTTCAGAAAAGATCCCGCAGGATTCTCCCCTATGATGAGATACGCGGAAGTTATGTTCAGTGTTGCTGAAGCTTCCAAGTTAGGATGGACAACAGGAACTACCGCACAGGAAGCTTATGAAACTGCCGTTACAGCTTCACTTGAAGAAAATGGAGTAGAACAAGCTGACATTGACGCTTATCTTCTCGGTGGTGGTGCTTTTGCCGATGATCTGGACCAGATTTATCTGCAGCAGTGGATTGCTTTGTTTAAGCAGGGCATGGAAGCATGGTCGTTGTACCGCAGAACAGGAATCCCGAGTACAAACTATGTTGCTCCCGGATCATTCTTCCCGGGCCATAACTCCCCTCCTTTCAGGTACCCCTACCCGGCAAATGAAGGTACTCTGAATGGAGCCAACAGTAAACCTTTCAGCGACCAGGTTACTGATAATTTCTGGGGTAAGCAAATGTGGTATGATACACGTACAGGTGTAAATTAAACGTTCTTTTGAATAATAGCTTTTAAGATAGAGACCGGCCTCCTGCGGGGTACGGTCTCTATCTTTATTTTAAGAACATTGCTGATTGAACTTAAACCAAAAATTAAAGTGTATGTTACGACGTCTAACCGTTTGTCTTTTGATTCTCTTTGTTACCGCTGGCATAAGTACCGCTCAGCTGTATTATGTGAATCTGCCTCCGGGCCACAACAAAATCACCCTGGGCGACGATAGAATTCCGGGCGTGGTAGGATCTCCATATCTGTCGGATGAGTGGAGTATGGGAACCATTACCCTGCACAATGGCAGCGTTATCGACAGCCTGGATATGAGATATAACGTCTTTACCGGAGAAATGCACTATAAGCATGATGGCAATGTTTATGTACTTGGCTCACCCGACAGTGTCAGGTATATTTCGATGTATGGAGGACGATACTTTGTTTACCTTCCGTTTACTGAAAAGAAAGAAGGTACTAAAAAGGATTATTTTGAATTTCTTTCCGGTGATGTGGCCCAGTTGCTTGTCAGGCATACTGTGACAAAAATTAAGTCGAACTATAATGTAGCACTGGATGTTGGCGAAAAGGATGACCGCCTCGAACATAAAAACGCTTACTATCTGCGAAAGGACAATTCGATTGTCTTAATAGACAGAAAGGGGGAAACCCTAATGGATCTACTGTCAGACAAATCCCGGGAATTGAGGGATTTCGTTTCTCAGAACCGTCTTTCATTTACCAGGGAGGCTGATCTCAAACGGATTGTAGATCATTACAATTCTTTCCACAAGAACTGACAGTTGTTGAAAAAGGTCGCAGTAAAAAGCGACGAATATGTAACAGTTCTTTTCGTCACAGTTGCTATTTAGATTCTGTTTTCAGATTTACCATCTCAATCCTGGTTGCCGTAACCTTCAGGATCCTGATGACAAACTTGCCTTTCCTTATTGTTTCATTCACTCCGGGTATGCTTCCGTGCTGATAAAGGATCAGGCCCGCCAGTGTTTCATAATCATTCTCTTCCGGAAGATCAAGGTTGTAAGTCTCGTTGAGGTAGTCTATCTCAAGCCTTCCTGAAAAAACAAATTCTCCCGGACCGACTTCTTTCTCGGTAAGTTCATAATTGTCGTGCTCATCCTCGATATCTCCGACTATCTCCTCCAGTACATCCTCAATGGTAACCATCCCCGAAGTGCCTCCAAACTCGTCAACCACAAGGGCGACACTCTTCTTTTCATCAAAGAAAAGCTTCAGCAGTCTGTTTGCTGCCATCGTCTCAGGAACGATGGCAAGCTTCCTGACGCACGACATTATATCCGGAGGATCCCTGAATACATCCTTCAGCTCAAAGTAACCGATAATGTTGTCGATCGTATTCTGATAAACCAGGATCCGCGAATGACCTGTCTGAATGAACCTTTCCTTAAGGTCCGGGACCTTGCTCCCTGCTTCGATGGCTTCGATCTCCGTCCGCGGAACCATGCATTCCCTAAGTTTTACATTCGAGAAGTCGAGGGCATTGCGGAATATCCTGATATTCTCTCTAAGTGGTTCTGTGCTCCCGGTGATCTTTTTCCCCTCACTTATGAAATTGTTAAGGTCGACCTTGCTGAAGACAAGGTTCTCCAGCTCTTTTTTATTCCCTCTCATCCCGAAAAATATCCTTAGGAACAGATTTGATGCTGCAAGAGCCAGCTTGCTTATGGGATAGAAGATAATATAGAATAACATTGCAGGAAGGCTCAGGATATTCAGGAAGAAATTGGGCGAGATCATGAACATTGTCTTCGGAAGGAATTCAGCCATAAGGAGTATCAGGGCAGTACTCATTACCGTATTAACGACAAGAACGGCAAGGTCTGACTGCAAAAGGGGCATCAGGACCGGAATCAGAAGACGGGAGAAAAATAGACCGTAAATAACCAGCGCGATATTATTACCAATAAGCATTGTGGCGATAAACTGCCCCGGATTATTGGTAAAAACACCTGTAAACTGTGAGCCAAAATTGCCCTGCTTCCTGTCGAGCTCTATCCTTAACTTGTTCGAAGCCACAAAGGCGATCTCCATTCCTGAAAAAAAGGCGGAGAAAATCATTACAATGATTATTACCAGAATGGCATTCATGACTCAAAAATAACATTTTTAGCCAAAATGGACGTAACGTTGCCCCCTGAATACTACCTGACCTCTGATTGAGACTGCATTATTCAATTCTTATCTGGCCCCGGGCCGTGTGGGCTTTGCATGATTTAGGATTGGGCGCGGTATGTTCTTAAGGCCCCTGATTGGGACTATAGCATACCATGCCTGGCTTCAGGCCGTAGGCCTTACATGATTTAGGGATGGGCGAAGCCCGTCCTTAAGGCCACCAATGATGCGAAGCCCCGCCCTAAATCATTACGCCCCTGACGGGACTGGTGGAACCGGGGAGATCTGATAAACGTGTAGTTGCCCTGCTCTTGAATATTACGGGATTGCTATCACAAATTGCTTAATTAAGAAATTCAGTCTCCCTCATTAATATAAATCGTGGCACTCAGATTTTTGATTTTCCGCCGGGTCAGACGGGGATCCGACTCAAGACCGTAGCCCTGAATGATCTGGTCCTCAGTTGTGATCTTTACAAACCTGTCGGTGTATATCAGATCTTTCTTCTGATCCCAGAACAGAAGCTCGGTTTCAAGCTTTTCCCCGGCTTCATTGAACGCCACGACACTGTCCTGAAGTTCCCACAGGTTTTTGTCATCATGGAATTTCGCATACCTCGATGTTACCGAAGCCACTGGCCTTGACTTGCCATCATGAAACCGGACGTCGAGACCCGATCTGAATTCTGTATAGGGAGGTTCGGCTTTTTCATATCTTTCCATTACCGGAGCAGAGAAGACCAGCTCGAGCTTTCCTGAATCGGTGTATGTTGTGGTAAAATCCTTTCCTGTCTGTGAGGGCAGACGGAGAATGTCTATCTTTTCGTATTCAATTGATTTCTTCCCACACGAAATGATGCTTATTGTAACGGCAAGGACCGGTATAAATAATTTAATTCTTTTTCGCATTATACTCCAGAATATGATTCAGACCGTCAAGGACCAGATCAGGCTGATAATTAACCTTGCAGCATAATCTCTCCTTCAGGTAACCGCTGTCGCCTCCGGTGAGAATAACCATCGAATCGAGATTGGCTTCCTGGAAGGACTGGACGTAGTTGTTTATTTCATAGATCAGCCCATCGGTCACTCCTGCTGAAATTGCTTCAAGTGTATTCCTGCCCGGGGTGGAATACTTCTGCAGTGTTGAGCCAAGCGGAAGCTTGTCGGTGAATTTATGAAGTGCCTTGAAGCGCATGCTCAGGCCAGGTGAAATATTTCCTCCCTTGTAGCTTTTGCCTGAAAGGAAATCATAGGTAACCGCACTTCCTGCATCGATTACAAGCAGACTTCTTCCCGGGAAAAGGTAATAGGCACCTGCCACAGCTGCCAGCCTGTCGGCTCCGAGGGTCTCGGGGGTCTCGTATTCTATCCTGAAAGGAAGCCTGGTATGCCGCGACAAAACATGAACATTGGGAATGCCCAGAGTTGCCATGTCGATGATGAACTCAGGAAGGTCCCTGACGGTTGAAATTATTGCATGTTTAATATCATCCAGATAGGGCTCAAATATTTCCTGCAACTTATCAAAACTGAATTGCTTGGTTGTGAGAGATACCTTCTTTTCGTAACCTTCATAAACGGCTATCTTGGTAGCCGTATTCCCCACATCAAAAATAAGGTTCATAGCAATCTGTATAGATACAAATGTACAAAAGGGATTATTATGGAAAAAATTTATTTATGAGATGGGAGTCAACAGCGGTTTTTGGACGTTATAACAATGTTATAACATTCCCGGAAAGCTCAATTTCAAAACATGGCTGTATTATCCCCTGATAATATGGTCTTTAGCATCATCTTCAATGCCCTGCAGGATTCCTATCGCTGACCGTACATTTTCTATGCCGGTAATGGTAAGACTCAGTTTTGACTCCTTCTGCTTAACCGACATTCTTTTCTGATGCCGGTTAACATAATTCATGAATGACACAAACAGGGAACTGCGATAAAATTTTGAATTAGGATCGGAAATGAAAAACGCGATCAGAAGATTGTTCTTCAGCAATATCTTCTCTATTCCCAGCCGGGTGGCAATCCATTTTATCCTCACAACATCGAGAAGCGATGATGCCGGTGGCGGCAGCGGGCCGAACCTGTCAGTAAGCCTGCTTTCGTAAAGCTCAAGTCCTTCCTCATTATCGATCTCGTTGAGTTCCTTGTAAAGTCTGATCCTCTCGGAGATATTTGAGACATATTCATCGGGGAACATGATCTCAAGATCGGTCTCGATCTGGAAGTCGGTAACGTAGGGTCTTTGTTTTTCAAGGCTTTGGCGTTTCCCCGATACGCTTATTTCCTGTTCCCGGAACTGAGGTTCCGACTCCCTAATTTCAGCCATTGCTTCATTAAGGATTTTCTGGTAAGTCTCGTATCCGACATCTGCAATGAAACCGCTTTGTTCCGCACCGAGAAGATTGCCCGATCCGCGGATATCAAGGTCTTGCATGGCAATGTTGAATCCGCTTCCGAGTTCCGAGAATTCCTCTATCGCCCTCAGCCGCCTGCGGGCCTCATGAGTGAGGTTTTCAAAGGGTGGCGCCAGAAGATAGCAGAAGGCTTTCCTGTTCGACCTTCCAACCCGGCCTCTCAGCTGATGAAGCTCGGAGAGTCCGAAGTGATGAGCCTCATTGATAAATATTGTATTTGCATTGGGAATGTCGAGTCCCGATTCAATAATGGTCGTCGCTACAAGCACGTCATAGTCGCCCTGGATGAAATCAAACATCACGTTCTCAATATCCACTCCCTCCATCTTTCCGTGGACAACAGCTGTCCTGACATTGGGGCAGATACGGCTTATCTTGGCCTGAAACTCCTTAATGTTCTCTACCCTGTTGTGTATGAAGAAAACCTGTCCGTTACGGCTGACTTCATACTCTATCCCTTCCTTGATTATATCCTCGTTGAATCCGTGTATCTCGGTTATGATGGGCATTCTGTTCGGAGGAGGGGTATTTATAATGGAGAGGTCGCGGGCTCCCATCAGCGAAAACTGAAGAGTCCGCGGAATGGGTGTTGCAGTAAGTGTCAGGGTGTCGACATTTGATCTCAACTTCTTTATCTTCTCCTTCACTGATACGCCGAACCTCTGTTCCTCGTCAATTACAAGCAGTCCGAGGTCCCTGAACTTAACATCCTTTCCGGCGAGTTTATGTGTGCCTATGATTATGTCGATCTTCCCTTCCTCCAGTTCCTTCAGAATCCGTTTCTGATCGACCGGTTTCCTGTGCCTGCTTACATAATCAATTTTGCACGGGAATCCTTTAAGCCTTGCTGTGAATGTCTTATAATGCTGGAGGGCCAGAATGGTGGTTGGCACCAGAATGGCTGTCTGCTTGCTGTCGGAGGCTGATTTGAAGGCTGCCCTGACCGCCACTTCGGTCTTGCCGAATCCTACATCCCCGCAAACAAGCCTGTCCATCGGATGTTCGGCTTCCATATCCTCTTTTACTGAAATGGTGGTGCTAAGCTGGTCGGGAGTGTCCTCGTAAAGGAATGATGCTTCGAGTTCGCGCTGCAGATAAGAATCGGGCGAGAACGAATATCCGGGTACCGACATTCTCTCAGCGTAAAGCTGAATAAGGTCCTTAGCAATATCCTTTACTCTCTTTTTAGTGTTCTGCTTTAACTTCTGCCACGCCCCCGACCCAAGCTTGTAGATCCTGGGCTCCGATTCATCCTTCCCCTTGTACTTCGATATCCTGTGAAGCGAATGTATTCCGACATAGAGGATGTCATTGTCCTTATAGACCAGCTTGATGGCTTCCTGTATCCTTCCGTTCACTTCAATCTTTTCGAGCCCGCCGAATTTGCCGATGCCGTGATCTATATGGACCACATAATCGCCCGGGTTAAGGCCTGTCAGCTCCTTTATTGATATGCTTTCCTTCCTTGTAAAATAGCCCCTGATGCTGAATTTATGATATCTGTCGAATATCTGATGATCGGTGTAGACCGACACTTTCAGATCGTGGTCGGTAAAGCCGCCATGAAGGTTCAGAAGCCTGGGCGTGAATTTCAGGTCGGGATTTATCTCGGCAAAAATGTCATGCAGCCTGTCGATCTGCGACTGACTTTCAGAGATAATATATGTTTCGTAACCTTCAATGTTGTTGGCTGTCAGCTTGTCGGCCAGTAATCCGAAGTTCTTGTTGAATACCGGCTGTGGCTCGCTTCGGAATGCAAATTGTTCCGAAGGACTATAATATCCTGTTCTCCCGAACTCAACTGTCCGGAATTTGCTGCATTCTTCCAGAAACCTCGATCCGGTCATAATAAGGGCCTTCTTGCCGGTAGTCTGGCCTGCTTCTTCCCTTGTCAGTATCTGCGAAAAAATGTTATTGATCTTTTCCTTTATATACGCGGCATCCTCAAACCAGATAAGAGATGAGGGAGGAAGAAAGTCAGTGATTGAATCGGTTACCTCCTCTATCGATATATCCTGGATGTTTGGAATGATTGAAACCTGTTTTTTAACCTCTATAGAGAGCTGGTCGTCGGTGTTGAATGTACGGATCGATTCCACCTCCTCGCCGAAGAAGTCGATCCTGAACGGAAGGTCGGAAGAGTATGAGAAGATATCGGCAATGCTTCCCCTGACTGCATATTGTCCCGGCTCATATACAAAGTCGACTCTTTCGAAGTTGTATTCATGAAGCATCTCTTCAAGGAACTCAAGCGAAACCCTGTCTCCCTTTGAGATGTTCATTGTATTCTTTTTGAGGTTCCTGCGGCTTATCACCTTTTCCATTACCGATTCGGGATAGGTGACAATGATGCCTTTTCTCTTTCCCGAAGTGAGATGGTTCAATACTTCGGTCCTGAGCACTATGTTTGCAGGCTCGGTCTGCTCATATTGAACGGAACGTTTGAACGTCGAAGGGAAAAAGAATACGGAATCGCCTCCTGTAAGGGAAACCAGGTCGTTATAGAGATAGGCGGCATCCTCCTTCTCAGGTATCACCGCAACATGGATCATTGTTGTGTTATGGAAGATTCTGGCAATTGCGACAGACCTGAGCGATCCGGATAATCCTGACAGGTTTATCCTGCCGGTCCTTAATTCAATGGCCTCTGATAAGTTACCCAGAACAGGGTGATCATTAAAAATGCCGGTCAGTTCGTTTTCCTTCATCTGCTGAAATCCGGCTGCAAATTTAACATCAATTTGCGGGAAAATACTATTCCTTGAAACCCATACAGAAGATAGTTTCCTTTCCGGGAGCGGAACGGACCTTGAGACTGCCACCGTGAGCCCCCATTATCTGCTTTGAAATGCTCAGCCCGATGCCTGATCCTTTTTCTCTTGTTGTAAAGAACGGGATGAATATCTCCTCAAGATACTCTTCACTTATTCCGGGACCGTTATCGCAGACGCAGATCTCCGGATTAAGGTTGTAACCTCTCCGGGAGGTGACACTGATCATGCATCCGGGATTCTGCTCATTAGCTTCAATTGCATTCTTTATAAGGTTGATGAGTACCAGGGAGATAAGATTCTCATCGCCGAAGATTTCCAGATCAGGATCGCCATTTCCGAATGAAATTACCGTTCCTGGTCCTTTTTCGAGAGAATCACTGAGAATTCTCACCCTTGACATAAGGTCAGATACCTTAAAAAGGCTCAGTTCCGGCCGGGGTATCCGGGTAAGCTTCCGGTACGATTCAACAAAAGCAGACAGACTTTTGCCCTGTTCAACAATCACGTTAAGCCCCAGAAGGGCGGTCGATATAGTTTTATCAGTCACTTCTTCCGCCTTAACCGGCACATCACCGTTTCTGAACATCCTGGTCAGGGATTCGGATAGAGAGGTTATCGGTGTGATGGAATTCATTATTTCGTGCATCAGAACTCTAATAAGTCTCATCCACGAGTCAACTTCTTTTTCATCCAGTTCATGCTTGATGTCCTGAATCGAGATTATGGTCAGTGCATCCTCAGTTGTTCCTGACAGTGTCGATTTCAGCAGCAACTGTACTTCACCCTGATTTGTGATGACGGGTACCAGTTTTCTATCCTGGGGTTTAAGGTTCATGATAGCCCTGTAAAGCTTTCTGTCCACCCTTTCAATCTGCCTGAGATGTGTAAGAACTTCAGTCGACAAAAGCCTCTTTGCCGAAGAATTGGCATGATGAATGAATCCTTTGTCGTTATAAGTTATGATGCCTGTTGCAAGATGTTCAAGTATTCTTCTGAAATATTGCTCCTGCTTTCTGATCTCGAATTTCAGCGTTTGCAATTGCCTGTTGAAACTGTTCATGCTCTGGTGCAGTTCCCTTACTATTCCGCTCTTGTTATCAACCGGGAAAGAAAGGTTTGAGTCATCATCCGCTACCGAATCGAAGAAGAACCTGATATTCCTGTTTGTTCTGTTCAGATATGCAATAAGACCTGCAGTTACCATGATTATGGCCAGGGCGCACAGGACCGACAGGCGGACAGACCGGACCGAGAAAATTATATAACCGAGCAGGACCGAGAGCAGGGCGATTGCGAGGACCCTTGTTATGATGTTGATATATAAATTTTTGCTTATCATTTTTTATCCTTTTTCATCCTGTTGTACAAAGTCTGTCTGGTTATCCCGAGCTGTTCGGCTGCGGCAGTAAGGTTCCCGTTATTCTTTTCAATGGCCAGGGTCATCATCCTTTGCTCAACCTCTTCCAGTGTTGAAATGGAATCAAAACCAATGCTTCTGGAAACGGGTTTGAGATAAAGATCTTCAGGCTTGATAACAGCTGTATCGCACAGGATAACGGCTTTTTCAATTGTGTTCTGCAGTTCCCGGATGTTTCCGGGCCACGAATAATCCATTAGCTTGTCAATAGCCTGCCGGTTGATCTTTAAGTTCCTTTTGTTGTACTTACATGTGTATTTCTGAAGGAAGAATTCAGCAAGGGCGACAATATCTTTTCCCCGTTCCCTCAACGGCGGTAATTCAATCTGAATTGTATTGATGCGGTAAAGAAGATCTTCCCTGAACAGTCCTTCCTTTACCATGTTGTCAATTTTCCTGTTTGTAGCGCAGATAAGTCTGATATCCACCTGTACCGGTTCGTTCGATCCGATCCTGGTTATCTGCCTGTTTTCAATGGCGGCCAGCAGTTTGGACTGGAGGTGAAATGAAAGATTTCCGATTTCATCGAGGAAGAGCGTTCCTTTGTGTGCGATCTCAAACTTACCCTGCCTGTTTTCCCTAGCATCAGTAAAAGCGCCCTTGACGTGTCCGAATAACTCGCTTTCGAACAGGGTTTCGGTTATTGCTCCCATATCCACGCTTATCATCAGTTCCCCGGACCTGTCCGACATCCTGTGAATCTCCCGGGCTATAAGCTCCTTGCCGGTTCCGTTCTCTCCGGTTATCAGCACGTTGGCGTCGGTCCTTGCCACCTTCCGGGAAAGCTTCAAAACCTTCATTATCTGGGGTGAAGAACCGATTATATACCGGTGTTCCCGGTTCATTTCCCGCTTGAGAACAGATTCCCTGTCCCTCAGAACATTTACTTCCCTGAGCGAATGATTCAGCTGGAGGGCAAGCCTGAGAGTGGCCATCAGTTTTTCATTATCCCAGGGTTTTACAACAAAATCGGAAGCACCTGCCTTGAGCGCTTTCACGGCAGTTTCAATATCTCCATATGCTGTAATCATCACTACGGATATTTCAGGAAAGGTTTCCCTGATCCTTCCAAGCCAGTAAATACCTTCATTACCCGACTTGATTCCGGCTGTAAAATTCATGTCAAGGATAACCAGGTTATAGTCTTTCTTCCTGAGCTCGGTTACTATCTGATTTGGGTTGGAAATCAGTGTAACCTCACCGAATTCCGGGACAAGCAGGATCTCAAGGGCACTGAGAATGCTCCTGTTATCGTCGACAACCATGATATTAGCTTTCTGGGTGGACATTTTTTAAATGATATTTTTCACCACGGAGAGCACAGAGGGTCACGGAGATTAATTCTATTTCAAGGTTTTATTATTATTTCCTTTCCTCTCTGTGCTTCTCTGTGTTCTCTGAGTTCTCCGTGGTTAAATTTATTTCAAACAAAAGCAAAAGTCAACAAATCGTTAAAATATTTTACATAAAAATGTAAAATAAATTTACTTGCTATATACAGACAAAATTATAATATTATGAAATTCAACGATATATAACAATGGCATCATTTTAGTTAATCTGTAAAAAACAGATTGCCATGATAAAGCAGGAATTAACTTCGGCATTACGTAGTATTCTACGAAGGAAAGTTGTCTCCATAATAAGCATTCTGGGCCTTGGAATAGGACTTGGATGCATCATCGTTCTTATGGCCCTGGTGATCCATGAAAAATCGTTTGATACTTTCATCCCTGACCACAGAAATGTGTATCGCATAATTTCAGGCACAAATTCTCAGGTGCACTACCCGATTGCGGAATCGATGAAAAATGAATTTCCGGAAGTAAAGGACTATTTCAGGTATTACCAGTCTGGTTCCGTGCAACTTAAGACTCAGGATAACGAAGTTGTGAGGGAGGCAGATTTTGGTTTTGCCGATCCGTCGGTTTTCAGGATCATGGGAATTAATTTTATCTCAGGTACCCCGGCTGCTTCTATGAGCGAGGTTGCTATCTCTGAAGAATCGGCCATGCTTTATTTCGGGAACCTTTCTGCACCGGGGGAAGTAATTGAGGTGCGATTTCCGGAAGGTTTTTTAAAGCTTACCGTTTCGGGGGTATACAGGGAAATTCCTTCAAATTCAACTCTTCATCCGGAATTGATTGCCGATATAAAACTTTCTCAAAAAATGCTGGGGCAGTTTCAGAGAGACCTGGGTGATTACGGGACATCGGAAACTCAGCCGTTGGGATGGAGGGATAACGAATTCCTTTCGCTCCTGGTCCTTGATGGAAATGCTGATCCTGAAGTGCTGCCTGTAAAAATGGAAAAATACAAGGAACTGATTGCCAGTCCCGGACAGGATACACTTCGCTTTAGCTTACAACCTGTTGCTGATATATACCTCGGTTCTGAAGATATAAACGGAAACTTCTTCCTCCGGAGGGGGAATGCTGATGAGCTTAAATACTATGAAATTATTTCTCTGATGATCCTTCTGATCTCACTGGCGAATTTTGTTCTCCTTTCACGGGCAGGAATATCTGAACGAACCAGGGAACTGGGTACAAGAAAAGTCTATGGCGCCTCTCATGGAAAGATCAGGAGAATGGTCATTCTGGAATCCTTTGTTATAGTATTGCTAAGCCTCATCCCGGCAATTTTTGTTATTGAGTCCGGGATTCCCTTTATCAATAACACTCTTGGAAAAACACTTTCAGGTCAGGTTTTTCTGACTCCCCGGCTGTGGATCTTGCTTGTGATGCTTATCCTTCTGACCGGATTAGTGTCGGGCTGGATTATCGGTCTGAGATATTCACGTATTCCTGCTTTACAACTTATATCGGGAAGGATTTCCGGAATGAACGGGTCAAAAAAATGGAATTACTCATTTCTGCTGCTCCATTTCACTATCTATATGATACTTGTGACCGGACTTATTGCAGTCTCAAAACAACTTGACTATTCAAGAAGCGGTTACAAGGGCATTAATCCTGAAAATGTTATTGTGGCTGATCTCACTTCTGACGAGTTGAGGAACAGCTTTCTTACCCTGTGCGATGAGATCAGAAAGATACCCGGAGTGATCAATGTTGCCGGAGGTTCGTTCATTCCGCCGTTTGGAAATTTCCTGCCAATCAACCTTGCAGACGTATCGGGAGAGAGAATCAGGTTTGATGGTCTGATAATGGGTGAAGGGATGACCGACCTGCTGGGCATAGAGGTCATTGACGGATCACCTTTCGGTCCCTACAAGGAGGGTCCGCCTGAAGTGCTTATAAACGAATCGGCAGCGAGGGTGCATAATGTTAAAGCGGGAGGTAACCTGCTTGCTTTCAGGGTGAGGGGAGTAGTAAGGGATTTTCATGCACACTCATTGCATACCACCATTCAGCCAATGGTTATTCTGCCTCAGAATCCTGCCAGGATGGGGCTCCTGGCGATCAGGACCGACGGTGTGAATGATGAAAAGATAATTAAGATATTAAGGGATCTCTATTCTCAGATTTCACCGGATGAAATTTTTGAAGTACGCTATCTGACCGACCAGGTAGAGAATTTCTATGAACGTGAAAGAAACCAAGGTCGCATAATAAAGGCGTTTTCACTTCTGGCACTGGTATTATCCATAATGGGATTATTCGGGATCTCGCTTATAAGTATAGCGAAAAGAGAAAAGGAAATAGGTATCAGGAAAGTAAACGGAGCTTCAGAAACTGAGGTCTTGCTGATGCTTAATTCAGCTTACATAAAATGGGTGCTGGTAGCCGTAGTTGTTTCGGTTCCGGTTTCATTCTGGCTGATTTCAAAGTGGATGGAACGATTTGCCTACCGAACAGGAATAAGCTGGTGGATATTTGTTCTGGCAGGTTTATCGGCAATTATAATTTCATTGCTTACCGTGAGCTGGCAGAGCTGGAGAGCGGCAACAAGAAATCCGGTTGAGGCTTTGAGGTATGAATGACATAGGGCATAGGGCACAGGGCGCAGGGCGCAGAGCACGGGGCACAAGGCGCAACCCCCGCGGGAGCTGTAACAATTGAGGACCTTTAGCTATCAATAATATGAACAGACAATATTTTAAAATAGCCCTTCGCAGAATCATAAGAAACTATAAATCCAATTTACTGATTATTATCGGCCTCATACTTGGATTCACGAGTTGCATCATCATATACAGCAAAATTTCTTATGAACTAAGTTTTGACAGGTACCATAAACAGAGTAAAGACATTTACAGGGTTGTCAGGGTTACCTCAGGTTTAGAATATACGGATGGCGGACTTGAGTACAGAACCGGGGTATATTTTGGCCTTCCTGGAGCAATAAAAAGAAGTGTTCCTGAGGTCAGCAATGTCGTTTCGATATTCTATCTGAACGGGCAGAAGATAACCATTCCAGTGGAAGGAAATAAGAAAGAAGAAGTATTTCCTGTCGATAATGGCGTGGTATTCACTGAACCATCATTTTTTGAAGTCTTTGATTTTGGAGATAAGGGGATCAGATGGATTTCCGGCGCCGGCAAAGAGGCACTTAAAGAACCATTTGCCGCAATAATTACTGAGGAAATAGCACATAAGGTTTTTGCGGACCAGGATCCCACTGGTCAGGATTTTTTACTTTTTGGTTCAAAATTCAGAGTTGAAGGGGTCATTGGAGATTTCCCGGAAAACTCCGATTTCCCCTTTAAAGTAATTCTGTCTTTGCCCACTTTTACCGAAAAGATGAATCCGGGAGCTGAAAATGACTGGGGTAACTTAGCCGATAACTTTCAATGTTACGTTGTTTTGAACAAGAGGAGCGAGGTTGCCACTGTTGAGAAGAAATTCAAAGATATTTATGGCCCGCATGCAGACGGAGATTATGCCGAAAGGAGACAATTTAAGTTGCAACCCCTTTCACAGGTGCACAGAGATGGCAGATTCGGGAATTATAATTACAGAACTGTCAGTAACGGTCTGTTATACGCGATTACGATTGTTGGTATTTTCATATTTCTGATAGCCTGTTTTAATTACAGCAACTTTTTCCTTGCAGAATCAGTCAGACAAAAGAAACAGTTTGCACTGAACCTGATCCTGGGCACAAAACCGATAAATATTTTTTTCCAGTTTTTCACAGAATCTCTGCTTATTAATATCTCTGCACTTCTGATCAGCCTGCAACTGGCTTTTCCTTTTATCCGGAATTACTATGCATTCATTGATATTCCCAGGAATTACACTCCGGCGGCTGATATTAATATCCTGTTCTTTATTTTGTTCCTTCTTATTGCCGGAAGCGTAATTTCAGTCCTTTTCCCGATTCTTAATCTGAAGCTTAAATCCCTCTCTTCCCTGATGAAAGGAAGTGACTCAGGCTATTCTGGTGGTAGGAATTTGTTTGGAAAAGGGAGTGTCATTCTTCAGTTTATTGTTGCACAATCGGTGATAATAGCCACATTCTTTATTGTTAAACAGATATATTTCATTAACCATAAGGAATTGGGATACAATATTGAAAATGTCCTCTTTGCACGTTTGCCTGACAATTCCGCCGTTAGCCTCAATGCCTTTAAAAGTGAATTGTTGTCGTTCCCTTCAATAGCAGGGGTAAGTTATAGTTCTGTTTTACCGGCTGAATCGCAGTCATGGACAAATTTTGGAGTGTTTGCAGGCGATGAAGTTAAAACGATTGATGCTGAACATAAATCTGTTGATACATCCTATATTAATATTTATTCCTTTTCACTGCTGGCAGGAAACAATTTTTCAATCACCGATACGACCAATACAATCCTGGTAAACAGGGAATTCCTGACGGAAACAGGCATAAAATCTGCAGATGAGGCTGTCGGGCTTATTATCAGAGGACCGGAAGGAAACCGATTGATGATAAAAGGTGTCGTGGAAGATTTTCATTCAGGTTCACTGCATGGTCAGGTCAGGCCTTGTGTCTTTATCAACAGCCCCCGCGGTTTTTCAACTGTGAATATCAAACTGGCTCATCCTGAAATCAGGGGTGAAGAAAGTGAAATCTTATTTGAGGAGGACATCAGCAGGATCAATGATGTATGGGCAAAGATCTTTCCCGGTGAGGTGTTCTCATATAGGTTT
Organism: uncultured Bacteroidales bacterium; assembly: GCA_963840965.1. Lineage (GTDB taxonomy): Bacteria > Bacteroidota > Bacteroidia > Bacteroidales > VadinHA17 > LD21. Next base: position 136,459 of record CAWJAW010000007.1, read on the forward strand.
CTAACCGACAGAATAGCTGATTATTATAAATCGGATCAGAAAGCGCTAAATCTGTTTTTGCTCTTTGCAGCCATTACTATCTTTCTTTGCGTTCTGGGGATACTGGGACTTTCATTAAGCATGAATGAAAGGAGAACCAAAGAAATCGGACTCCGTAAGGTGAATGGGGCCACTGTATATGAAATAATTGTATTACTGAACAGAGATTTTGTAAAATGGGTGGTTATTGCATATTTAATTGCACTTCCGATAGCCGGGTTTGCAATATATAAATGGCTGCAGAACTTTGCATACAGAACAGAATTAAGCTGGTGGGTATTCGTTTTATCCGGATTGCTTGCCCTTGCAATTGCATCTGCTACAGTCAGTCTGCAGAGCTGGCGGGCAGCAACGAGAAATCCGGTCGAAGCGTTGAGGTATGAATGATCTCCAATCCCACCCGCCTGAGGCGGGACAAGCTCCAGGGGGACTGTTCCCAACTCCCGTTTTGCTGGACGACCGGTTCCGAAAAAGCGGAAAGATACCCTGGGGAGTAAAATGATTAGTCCGCTTTCGATAAAACTAAGGCGGCCGTTGAGATAGAGAGAGAATAGAAATAATTTAAAAGGTAAGTATTTATTTAAAAGTCATTTTTTATGTTACTCTATAATCTTAAACTGATATTAAGACGACTGAGAACAAACAGGTTATACTCCCTTCTGAATATCATCGGATTCGCTATCGGGTTTGCCGTAGTATTGATAATTGCTTTATTTATCTATAATGAAAAAACCGTTGATCGTAACTTCAGGGGGTACAAGTCAATTTACCGTCTGATTGCCACAGATGGGAATGACTGCTCAATAAGATTTGAAGTTGCCCTTAACCTCATGGAACGTTACCCTGAGGTAGAAGTTGCCAGTCCGGCCCAGTATCTTGCCGGGTACTCATTTTCAGTAGGTTGTGAAGGCAGTTTTGCCACCCTGGAAGATCTGATCTCTACTGATAACAGGTTTTTTGAAGTATTTGACCTTGACCTGATCGAGGGATTCTCGGAAGAGCCGTTCTCGGAGACAAGTGCTGCAGTAATCTCAGAAAGGCTGGCCGCTTTGCTATTCGGAGATACAAGTCCGCTTGGAAGAACCATCGATGTAGGTGGTTTTATGAAAGCACGAATCACGGGAGTGGTTGACAATTTCCCTGAAAATACCAGTTTCCATTCAGATTTATACCTCAATATCGAGGATGAAAAACTCCGTATCATGCAGAGCGGAGATAACGGGATATTATGGAATCCTGCTTATATTTTCATCCGGCTCAGGGAAGGTTTTGACGGAGAAAGCCTGAATAGTAAACTGGCATTGGCTAATATCCTGCTCACATTTCAGGAAGGTTCCACATGGCTGCAGCCACTGAAAGATATCTACTTCGGCAAACAGATAAAGAATAATTTCAACCGCACGGCAAACACTTCCATGATTTTCCTGTTTGCTGCTATCGCCTTTCTGATCTTGTTTCTCTCAGTTGCCAATCATGTAAATTTTTCTATATCGCTTCAGTTCGCAAGGCTTAAGGAAACCGGAATAAAGAAATCATTTGGAGCGGGCATCCGGCAGCTGATAGGTTTTCACATTTATGAAAATCTGGCAGGCCTGCTTTTGTCATTCTTCCTGGCAGTTATTATTGTAATTGAAATTCTGCCTTATGCCGGAAGTTTGCTTGAGCGTAACCTTGAAACTACGGACCTTATAAGATACCCTGTTAACATCCTGATAATAGTAGTAATATCCATTGTAACGTTTTTAACTTCAATAGTCCCGGTGTACATGATTAGGAATTTTGATATATACCACTTCATAAGTGGATTGGGGACAAAAGCAAAGGGTGCTTCACTTTACAGGATACTTACTGTATTCCAGGCTGCTGTTTCAGTTATCTTAATTATATGTTTTATTACAATATATAAACAGTTGTCTTTTGCAAAGCATGCTGATATCGGTTTCAACAGGGAAAACCTTATCAGGCTTAACCTTCCGGGCAATTTTGAAAAGGGGAATATTCTAAAGCAGGAGTTCAACCGGTTACTTTTCGTAAAGAGTGCTACTCTCAGCCTCGGTGTTCCCGGTATGATAAACTCGAGACTCGGTAGCGGGGAACCGGATAACCAGTTCTGGTTCAACTG
>CAWJAW010000008.1:0-48709 GCA_963840965.1 uncultured Bacteroidales bacterium
AGGAAACTGAGGGGCTTTTTTGTTGGTGCAGGCGATGCCATTATTAGGAGGAGCAGGGTCAGACAGAGTGAAGTCTTAAGAATCCTCTCTCGGGAGGGAGAGAGGTGGGTATGCAGAAATATGATTGCGAAAAAAATCGCAATAATCGTTCCGAATAATTTCGGATTCACGAATGTCTGTTTTACTTTTAACAACAATTATAAACCTGCCAGTCGCAATATCCTGAAGCTGATCGCTATGTGCCCTGCGCCCTGTGCCCTCCACCTTCGCTAACACCTTCGCTGAAGCTACGGTGTTCAAAGAAAGCTACGGGGTGTGCCCTGCGCCCTGCGCCCTGTGCTTCTTTCTCGCCGACCTCTTTTAATGCAATACAAATATGGCAACAGAAGCACTAACTATGTAAAAAAAGAAACCGGTTTGCCTTTTCTGTCAAGGCAAACCGGCTATACTGCTATCACGACTATTAGCTGTTCTACTGCTAATAGAACTTATATCTTTTATCGACGATGTTTGCCGCTTGCCTCAGGGCTTCATATGCCTCATAGCTTCCTCTCATCTGGTATGTGGCGGAGAGTCTTTCCTTAAGCATTTCAAGGTCCTGGTCACTCGTCTGGGCGAGGTTGTTAACGGAAAGCAGATATACTCCATTTTCTCCCTTTACCGGTCCGGTAACGGTTCCCTGCTTTGATACTGCAGATGCTGCAACAAGCGCAGGCTCAGCTCCGGCGCCCGGAACCGAATACGATCTGAAAGTAACCTGCGTTGCTTCCTGAACTGAAAGACCCATTGAGGCGGCAATATCATCAAGACTCCTGCCTGAACCGATATTCTTCTCAAATTCAGATGACAGTATCTCGGCCTTTTTCTCCTTTGCTACCAGGAACCGGATATCGTTCTCTACATCTTTCATCGGAGCTATTCCTTCTTCGGTTATCCTTGTGCAGTAAGCGACCACGTATTTATCGTCAACTTCAAAAACAGCCTGATCATTGTTATCAAGTACTATTTTGTTTTGTTCGGTCTGGAACAATGATATTACAAGGTTCCGGGGATTATTCAGACCCGGCAGTGTCTTTTGCTGGGGGTTAATATCATTGGCTACTCTTTTCGTCAGGTTTTTTTCAGTTATTGCCTGGTTAAATTTTTCATATGTGTTACTGGTGCCCGCAAACTGACTTGCATCGCTGTAAATTCTCTGGTTAGTCATCGATCCGGGAATTATCTTCCTGTCGACAATCCCGATGTGATATTTTCGTGAAGGTTTTGATTGGGCAAGGATTTCGATGATGTGTATCCCGAATGTGGTTTCAACAGTCACAATATCGCCTTTTTTTCCAGCGAAACAGGCGTTGTTAAAGGGGACGACCATCATTCCTTCAGGAAACCATCCAAGGTCGCCTCCGAGCTGGGCTGAACCCTGATCATCAGAATTGGTGATCGCCAGTGTCGGGAATGAAGTTCCTGATTTAATAAGTTTTACAAGACTGTCAGCTGTTGTTTTTGCATCAGTGAGGCTTCGTGTCTGTCCGGCTGATATCAGAATATGACGTGCGTGAACCGAGTCGGGCCTGTTGGTTGCATCAAGAATCCGGGCTATTTTAAGGGATCCGTCTTCGTTATAGGGTCCGAAAACTTCTGTCATATCTTCCTTTTCAACAAATTCAGTTAGCTGTTCCGGTACTTCACTGAGAGGGATATAAAATCCAACATGCCTTGTATCGGCAGTGAGGTTTATGTACTGAACAGGATCTTCGGCTGACAGGAACTCACTTTTTGCATTATTGATCCAGTCCTCAGCCTGTTTAATATCTTCCTCCGAGGGAACAATATCGAAAGTCACGTATTCAATATCCCTGAGAGCTGTTTTCTTGAAACTCTCCTTATGCTTACTGTAATACGATTCTATGTCTGCGCTGGTAATGTTGACCAGGGAGTCGGAGATTGAAGAATAATTCTTCACTATGTAGCTGAAATCTACAGTTGATGCCGAAAGGTCCCTGTCAAATTCTGCCTGTTTGGATGTCACGTAAAGTCCTTTGGAGACAAGCGTATTGTATTTGGTGGCAAGCCTGTCGTTGACAATCTCATTTTCAAAGAAGAGCCAGTATTTGTTGGTTGTTTCATCAACCTCGGTGTTTTTCAGGAAGTTGACAAGAACTGACTTGTTGAATGCGCCTGTCTGCTGGTCGGTGAATAGCTGCAGGACAATGGGATGAGGATCGTTTCCGAGAACAAGTTCATCAACTTCTTCGGTACTAACGTCTATCCCAAGTTTCCTGTACTGGTTGTCGAGAATCCTTTCCCGGATCATTTTCTGCCAGGTCTGCTCCCTTATCGATTCGGTTGTAGCCTCATCAATGCTTGTGTTGCCGGAAAGCTTGTAAATCTCAACGAGATTCGATACTTCCGTTTCAAAGTCCTGATAGGAAAGCGACTCGTCTCCGATCGTTCCTATTTCATAATACTTCCTTGCCTTTGCAGACTGGCCGGTACCGCCGCTGAAAAAATCGCCGATTACAAAGATGAACAGTGAAACACCGATAACTACGGCAACCATTACACCTGCCTTTTCCCTTAAAAATTGAAGTGCTGACATGAATGATATCTTCTTTGGATGAAATTGATCTTTTTTAAATCAGGCGACAAATATAACAAATTTCCTATTAAAAAAGGTCAGGCATCATTTGCATACCTTATAATTATATGCAGCAGGGATGGATCACTTTATTTCTTTTTGGGTTTTATTGCCCAACCCTCCGTAAACTACTCTTTATACACATCCTGATAAATGAAAAAGCTATTCCCTGCAATTAAGTACAGTTGGATGAGATCCCGCATCCCGTAAGAAACCGGGATGCGGGATGACATAGTGCATGGTGATGATGGGGGGGTGATGCCGCGGCGAGGGAGAACCTGACATGTCTGGCAAAATTTTGCTTCTCGCCGCGGCCTCACCCCCCAACTACCCCAGAGGCGCCTGTCATCCCTCGCCGGACGTTCCCGTAAAGACCTTGTTTGACCCATTAAAGTCTTTCAAAGCGGACAGCAATTCATCTGGCAGTACATAGGCGAGGGATCCCAGCCTGGAATAGTGTGGGTATGAGAGCGAGAGAGGAGGAAAAAAATATATATCTGGCAACTATCAGAGAGTGATTAACAAAAAGATGTGGATAAAGATTTGCCCGAAAAAGAGAAATTATGTAGTTACCCCCCCTACTTTTAAATGGGGGTTGGTGCAAAAAAACATCATATATTGCAAAAAAAGTATTAAAAATAGGGGGTCGTATCAAAAAATATATATTTTTGCATCAAATAATAATTAAGACAATGGCAGAACTCAGATTTAGCGCATTAAAGGAAGTGTTTGGCAGGGTCCCCCTCGAAACGACGCCTCCTGCAAACAACATTTCAAAGTATTTCGGGATTGATGTTTTCAACCTGCACAAGATGGAACACTATCTTTCGACAGAAGCGTTCAAGGTGATCAAGCGCGCAATCAACGAAGGCAAATCCCTTACATTGAAAGAGGCTGATCAGGTAGCTATAGGTCTCAAGGCATGGGCTCTTGAACGCGGTGTTACCCATTATACCCACTGGTTTCATCCCCTGACCGACGGGACGGCTGAAAAACATGACGCCTTCATCGACTTTGGCGACAGTGGTCATCTGGTGGAGAATTTCTCGGGAGGGCTGCTTGTTCAGTCGGAGCCTGATGCTTCGAGTTTCCCGAGCGGAGGTATAAGGAACACATTTGAGGCCAGGGGGTATACCGCCTGGGATGTATCGTCTCCAATGTTTATTGTTGGAAATACACTTTGTATCCCTACGATCTTTGTCTCTTACACCGGCGAAGCTCTTGATTACAAGGCTCCGCTTCTTAAATCTCTTTCGGAGTTAGACAAGGCCGCAGTTGATATATGCCAGTATTTTGATAAGGATGTCACAAAAGTTGTTCCCACACTTGGTGTTGAACAGGAATATTTTCTGGTGGACGAGGCCTTATATTATGCGCGGCCCGACCTTGCACTGGCTGACAGGACGCTTATGGGGCATACTGCATCAAGGGATCAGCAGCTTGCCGATAACTACTTCGGATCGATACCAAGAAGGGTCCTGTGCTTCATCAAGGATTTTGAATGCGAAGCGCACAAGCTTGGCATCCCCGTAAAAACACGTCATAATGAGGTGGCTCCCAATCAGTTTGAGGCCGCTCCCATTTTTGAGGAGGTAAACCTGGCCGTTGATCATAACCAGCTTCTGATGGATATCATGAAAAGGGTTGCGAGAAAGCACAAGTTCCGTGCTCTTTTCCATGAAAAGCCCTATGCGGGCATAAACGGTTCGGGAAAACATAATAACTGGTCGCTATCAACCAACACCGGAGTTAATCTGCTTTCGCCCGGTAAAAATCCCCGGACAAACCTGCAGTTCCTTACTTTCCTGGTTTCAGTTCTTAAAGCTGTCTATGAAAGCAATGAGCTGATCAGGGCATCTGTGATGAGTGAATCCAATTCATGGAGGCTTGGCGGACATGAGGCTCCCCCGGCGATAATTTCCGTTTTTCTTGGGACCTATCTCAGCAAAATGCTGGACGACATATCTAAAAAGGTCTCCGACAGCAAGATGAGCCCGGAACAGAAAACGGAACTGAAGCTTGGCATTGGAAAAATACCGGAGATACTACTCGATAATACCGACAGGAACAGGACTTCGCCGTTTGCATTTACCGGCAATAAATTCGAATTCAGGGCTGTAGGCTCGTCAGCTAACTGCAGCGCCGCGATGATCGCACTGAACTCGGCTGTGGCTTTTCAGCTCAGAAAATTTAAAAAAGACGTGGACCTTCTTATCAGTAAGGGAAGGGGAAGAGATGAAGCCATATTCCAGGTCCTGAAAAAGTCGATCCTTGAATCGAAGAAAGTACGTTTCGAGGGTGACAATTATTCTGACGAATGGATGAAAGAAGCCAGGAAAAGAGGCTTGTGTTCAGTAGAAAGTGTTCCTGAATCCATCAGTAAGTACCTTACTCCCGGGTCGAAAGAGGTGCTTGTAGGAGGAGGGATCTTCTCCGAGAAGGAGCTTCAGAGCCGTGTGGAAGTTGAATATGAAAAATTCACAAAGAAGGTACAAATAGAATCGAGAGTATTGGCCGATCTGGCAATAAATCACATTGTTCCGACAGGGATTAAATACATGTCATCGCTCATCGAAAACATCAGGGGAATGAAGGAGATTTTCCCGGAGAATGAATATCAGAAGCTTTCAGAGCCGGAGAGAGAAGCCGTTACAATCATTTCCGACCACATCGTAAAAATAAAGAAGATGGTCTTCGAAATGGTTGAGGAACGTAAAAAAGCCAATGTAATTGAAGACTCATACAAGAAAGCTCTTGCCTATGAGAAGAATGTCAAGCCTTACCACGAAAGTATAAGGCACCATATCGACAAACTTGAGCTAATCGTTGATGACGAAATTTGGCCTTTGCCGAAATACAGGGAACTACTGTTCACAAGATAGGTAAGTGAGGGTAAGGGTTAGGAATGTAAAGGGGCATCATTTATGGTGCCCCTTTACATTTTGCTCTGAGAAGTCGGCAATGAATCGTCAGAGCTTGATAAACTCAACCCTGCGGTTCAGCGCCTTGTTGGACGGTGTGTCATTGGGAGCCACAGGCTGGCCTTCACCCATCCCGTCGGTCACGAGCCGGTCACCGTTCACCCCGAACGATTTTACCAGTTCGTTCTTCACAGAGGCAGCGCGGCGTTTTGAGAGATCGAGGTTGGACGCATCGGCGCCGTCGGCATCAGTATGGCCTACTATCTTTACCCTGACATCAGGTACTTCATTGAGGATGCCGGCTATCTCCTTCAGTGTTCCGTAAGACTCGGGTTTTACAACATCCTTGTTTATGTCGAAATAGATTCCATAGGTCACCAGCTTGCCTTCAGTCATCAGCTTGTTGCGCATGTCGGGTGCACCCACGGCAATACGTACATTGCTGATCATGGCAGCACCGTACTCAAACCTCAGTCTGTCAGGTTTAACGCAACCAGCAGGAAAGGCGCGTGGCAGATCAATGATCTTGTTCTGGTCCTGGTAAAGCCTGACCCTGGTCTTCTGAATCCATATCGCAATATGGTATTTCTGGTTCATCTGTTCCTTTAGATTATCTCCTTCGACAAACCCGCTCAGCTTGGAGGGAGCACAAGCCTCACCGTAGAACCATGTATTATAACCGGGCCTGCCGAAATATTCAACCTGGAACTCGAATCCACCCTGGCCGGGTGCCGAGCCGTGGTCCCATGCATTTACGTTTTTTGCCTGCATAAGCCTCATGTGCCACCCTGACATACCTTCACCCTCAAGTCCGCCTATGGGAATAATATCATATTCAATGGTATAGTTCTCAGGCAACTTCAGCAACCCGTCAGTCCATACACACTCATCCATCACAAATTTCATCCAGTTGCCCGGGTAGAGATTGGTGGTTACCACTTCGGCCGAGCCGTTGGTGTTCCATAACGCCGGGAAATCGCCAACGGCATCCTGGCTGAAATCGTCATAAAAGATAACCTTCTCGCCGGGGCTGAAATCATACTTTGAGTATGACTGAAGCGAGGTCTGCTGACTGCTTCCGGCCTTTCCGCCAGAATTCTGATCATTCTCTGTTTGTGACTGCCCTGACTGGTTGTCCTGCCCGGAGGCATTCTTATTTGAACTGCCGTCATTTTTCATGTCTGCGGCAATACTGTCCTCCACAGCATCGAGTGTCTTGTCAATGGCTCTGTCAGCTTTTTGGTTTAGCCTATTGTTTACCTGCTGTTCAAGTTTCTTTTTCAGATCGACCTTGATCTGAGATTCAGCATTTACTGTAAGGCAAATCAATGCCACTACAACAATAACTTTAATTGTGTGATACATAGTTTAGGGAGTTAAATCAGGAATCAGAATAGGGTTTAGAATCTTAGATTAAAGGTATATAAGAAATTTTGTTATTATATCAGGTTGTTATGGATTTTTTTCTTCACGGTTCAGGAATTCGGAATTCATAAATACCGCTTATCTTTTCCTTTTGCACTTCATTCCGGCAAACATGGTACATTTATTGATGCATTTCGAAGGCTTCTTGCCTGCTGTTATTTCTTATTATCAAAATGATTACTTTTGATGTTTAAATCAGAATGATATCATGAAGCGATTAATACTGGCCATTATATTATTTTCGGTTTTTATCTTTCAGGACTCGCAAGCCCAGAAGAAAAAGGCGGAAAGAGCCTATGCTGCTTTTAACGCAGGAGAATACTACGAAGCCATTGACCAGTTCAAGGATGCTTACTCGAAGTCGAAAAAAGCCGACAAATCATTCAGGACAGAGCTGGGTTACATGGTTGCTGAATCGTATCGGCTTACCAATGACCCGAGAAACGCGGAGACCTGGTACAGGCTTGCAGTTCGTTCAGCCACATCAAAGCCCGAAGCCCAGTACTGGCTTGCCGAATCGCTTAAAAAAACCGGTAAATACCAGCAGGCTATCGAGGAGTTCAGAAAGTTCAAGCAGGTGGCCCCTTCCGACTCAAGGGCCGATCAGCAAATCAGGGCCTGCGAGCTTTCACTGGAGTGGGAGAGGAACCCTGAGGCTTATCGGGTAGAAGAACTTAAGGACCTGAACTCAAGGTTTTCGGATTTCAGCCCGGCCTATGGCCGTGATGATTTCGGTGTCATTTATTTTACCTCTTCACGCGACGATGCAGCCGGAAGCAAAGCTCACGGAGCAACCGGACAAAGCTTTACCGACATATTTGAGAGCCGTATCGACAAAAAATCAAAATGGAGTACCCCGGTTCCTGTCGATGGTCTCAACAGTGAATCGGAGGACGGAACACCAAGCTTTACTTCCGATTACATGCAGGTTTTCTTTACACGTTGTGAGGCCGGAAAACGTGAGAAAAAGGGTTGTGTGATAATGGTCTCCAAAAGATCTGGCGACAAATGGAGCGATGCGGAGGATACAGGAATACTTCCTGATTCTCTGGTGGCCGCCCACCCCTCAATTTCCTCCGACGGGCTGACTCTCTATTTTGTTTCCGATATGCCGGGCGGATCGGGGCTCAAGGATATCTATTATGTAAACAGAAATGATGAATCAGACCCTTGGTCCTCTCCCCGCAACCTGGGAAATGATATTAATACCCCGGGTAACGAACTCTTTCCTCATATCAGGGATGACGGGACTTTGTATTTTGCATCCGACGGACATATCGGGATGGGCGGACTTGATATCTTTAGGGCTGTACCCCAGCCCGACGGCTCCTGGGTGGTTCAGAACATGAAAGCTCCCATAAATGGCTTTGCAGACGACTTCGGTATCTCCTTCGAAAGCGGAAATGAGAAGGGAATTTTCAGCTCCACACGTAAGGGAAGGGGCAATGATGACTTATATACTTTTGAGCTGCCGCCGCTGAGATTCAATGTTACCGGACTGATAAAAGACGAGAAGACAGGCTTGCCAATCCAGGGCTCAGTTGTAAGGCTGATCGCCAGCGACGCATCGAATCTCCAGGCTGAGACAGGGCAGGGAGGTGATTTCAAATTCAGCCTCAGGCAGGACGTCGATTATATCTTCCTTGCTTCAAAACAGGGTTACCTGAACGGCAAGGAAAGAGAAACGACCAAGAACCAGGAAAAGAGCCGCGACTTTATGGTCACTATTCTCCTGACTGCCATCGACAAACCGATTGAACTGCCAAATATTTTTTACGATTTTGGGAAATGGGATCTCCGGCCCGAATCGATGGTGTCGCTCGATAAGCTGGTTGAGACACTTAATGACAACTCCAATGTCACAATAGAGCTGATGTCGCATACCGACTCACGCGATACGGAGGAATACAACCTCGACCTCTCTCAGAAGAGAGCGCAGTCGGTAGTACAGTATCTTATAGAAAAGGGAATTGAACCCGACAGGCTTTCGGCCAAAGGCTACGGAGAATCGACTCCAAAAGTGGTGGATGCAGTTATTGCTGAGCAGAACCCGTTCCTGAAGGAAGGGACTTCCCTTACAGAACAGTTCATAAACACTCTTGCCAGCGAAGAACAAAAAGAGATTGCACACCAGATAAACAGGCGTACTGAATTCAGAGTTTTGAGAACGGATTATGAGGCCCGGGAAAAATGAAAAACTTAATGTCTTCTTTGTTATTATTCTTCCTGACTGCCTTGATCCTTTCCTCCTCCGTACCCTCCAAACCCATCCGAATACTTGTTATCACGGGCGGTCATGGGTTTAACGCTGAAGAGTTTAATAACATGCTTTCAGATCTGGCTCCTGAAATTTCGTATCAGGTTGCTGAATTTCCGGGCGCATACAATATGTTCCTCCCAGAGAACAGGGATAATTTCGATGTCCTGGTATTTTATCACATGTGGCAGACGATCACTGATGACCAGGTTAAGAATTTCGCAGATTGCATCCGTGAAGGTAAGCCTGTTGTTGCCCTTCATCACAGTATATGCGCTTTTGATAACTGGCCGGAGTACTGGAATATTATCGGGGGGAAGTACTTTCATAAGGCCACAACCTTTAAGGGCAAGTCATACGAACCATGCTCGTATATCCACGATCTTCAATTTACTGTCAGGATATCTGACGTTCAACACCCTGTTACCAAAGGGCTTAATGATTTTTTGATAAGTGACGAAACATACAAGGGATACTATGTTGAAGATGGAGTCACTCCGCTCCTGACAACTGATGAGAAGTCAAGCAACCCGGTAATTGGTTGGACAAAAAGCTACGGAAAAGCAAGGGTTGTTGTACTCCAGAGCGGACACGATGTTCCTACGTTCCAAAATCCCAACTTCCGGAAGCTTCTGAAACAGTCAATAATCTGGGTTTATAGAAAATAAATGTCCACCGGATCAAATTACAACCGACGCGGAGTATCTTCCCAAAAAGAGGATGTTCACTCAGCCATAAAAAATCTTGATAAAGGGTTATATCCGAAAGCATTCTGTAAAATTGTACCCGATATCCTTGGAGGTGACCCTGACTACTGCAATGTTATGCATGCAGACGGTGCCGGAACAAAATCATCGCTGGCCTATATCTATTGGAAAGAGACGGGAGATATGTCAGTATGGAAGGGCATTGCTCAGGATGCTATAGTTATGAATACCGATGACCTCCTTTGTGTGGGCGCCTGCGATAACATGCTTATCTCTTCGACAATCGGAAGAAATAAAAATCTGATCCCCGGCGAGGTCATCTCGGAAATAATTAACGGAACCGAGGAGGTCCTTGAAGAACTCAGGAGTCTGGGAGTTGGCATATGGTCGACCGGAGGGGAGACCGCCGACCTTGGAGACCTTGTCAGGACCATTGTGGTCGATTCGACTGTGGTGGCACGGATGAAAAGAAAAGATGTGATCAGCTGCAACATACAGCCGGGAGATGTTATTGTGGGACTGGCATCCTTCGGCCAAACCACCTGGGAAACGGAATATAACGGAGGAATGGGGAGTAACGGGCTCACATCAGCCAGGCATGATGTCTTTTCAAAGTATCTTGCAGAAAAATATCCGGAGAGCTATGATCCGTCAATACCTCCGGAACTTATTTATTCAGGGGGTCTGTCACTTACAGAAAAATTACGGGGACTCAGCCTCGATGCCGGGAAGCTTGTCCTCTCTCCTACACGCACCTATGCTCCCGTTGCCGTGAGAATCATAAGGGAGCTTAGATCCTCAATCCATGGAATGATACACTGCTCAGGCGGAGGCCAGACCAAGGTAATGCATTTTATCGACGGACTCCATGTGATAAAGGACAATATGTTTCCCATACCTCCTCTTTTCAGGATTATCAGTGAAGAGTCGGGTACCCCCTGGCAGGAGATGTACAAAGTATTCAATATGGGGCACAGGCTCGAGATTTACACCGACCGTGATACAGCAGAAAAAATTACAGGAATTGCCGCCGGTTTCAACCTCGACGCGAGGATCATAGGACATTGCGAGGCGTCTGACAATAAAAAGCTTACAATAGTTACGGAAAACGGCAGATTCGAATACTGAAACCGGATTTAGTTTTTTATTATCTTTGCACGCTGAAAATTCGTTACTTCTATGGAGGCAAACATGATTCTTGAGAAGCTGGAGGGAGTTAAACAACGGTTTATTGAGGTTGGGGAGCTTCTTACAAGGCCTGACATACTCTCCGACATGGAAAGGTATGTAAAGCTGAGCAGGGAATACAAGGATCTCCATCCGGTTGTGGATGCCATGGAGAAATACAGGCTTGTAATTCAAAACCTCGCCAGCGCCAGAGAACTGCTTGCAACCGAGAAGGACGAGGAGATGAGGGAAATGGCCAAGGCGGAGTTTGACCAGCTGTCTGAAGCCCTTCCTGAAATGGAGGAGGAGATAAAATTACTTCTGATCCCTGCTGATCCTGAGGACGACAAGAATGCAGTACTGGAGATCAGGGCTGGAACCGGAGGTGATGAGGCCAGTATTTTTGCTGGAGACCTTTTCAGGATGTACAGCAAATTTTTCGAGCAGAATGGATGGAAGGCTGAAGTGAACAGCTTTTCAGAGGGGACGGCAGGCGGCTACAAGGAAATTGTGCTCAGAGTTTCAGGTGAAGGGGTTTACGGCATTCTCAAGTACGAATCAGGCGTTCACAGGGTTCAGCGGGTGCCTCAGACCGAGACTCAGGGAAGGATACATACTTCAGCTGCATCGGTGGTGGTTCTGCCTGAAGCCGACGAAGTCGACGTCGAGATCAGGAATGAAGATATCAGAAAGGATACCTATTGTTCTTCAGGACCGGGAGGCCAGTCGGTCAATACCACCTATTCAGCAATCAGGCTTACGCATATTCCGTCAGGAATCGTTGTAATCTGTCAGGATGAAAAATCACAGATCAAGAATTACGACAAGGCCCTGAAAGAATTGCGTACACGACTGTATAATCTTGAATATCAGAAATATCTTGATGAGATTGCCCATAAGAGAAAAACAATGGTCTCAACCGGCGACAGGTCTGCAAAGATCAGAACTTACAATTACCCGCAGGGAAGGGTCACTGACCACCGGATAAACCTTACCGTTTATAACCTGCCTTACATTCTCGACGGCAATATCGGTGAGATAATCGGGAAGCTGCAGGTGGCAGAAAATGCAGAAAGGATGAAGGAAAGCAATATTTAATACCATATCATTATGGATCATAATGGCCTGTACAGAGCAATCTCGGAGAAAAGATCCTTCCTGTGTATCGGTCTTGACAGCGAGCTTGAAAAACTCCCACCTTCACTTCACAAAGCCAGGGACCCTGTTCTCGAATTCAACAAACGAATTATTGACTCTACCCATAAATTCGCGGCAGCATATAAGGCTAACACCGCCTTTTATGAATCGATGGGGTCAAAGGGCTGGCTTACCCTCGAGTCGACGCTCGGTTACATCAGGACCAATTATCCCGGTATAATGGTTATAGCCGATGCAAAACGCGGAGATATTGGCAACACTTCAAAGATGTATGCCAGGGCGTTCTTCGAATCAATGGATTTTGATGCAGTTACGGTCGCCCCGTATATGGGTGAAGATTCGGTGGCTCCTTTCCTTGAATATCCGGGGAAATGGGTCATATTGCTGGCTCTGACATCAAACCGGGGAGCCGACGATTTCCAGTATCACAACCAGGACGGTCTTATGCTTTATGAAAGGGTTCTTACACTGTCGCGCAAGTGGGGAACACTCAACAACCTCATGTATGTCGTAGGAGCAACGCGCGCTGATATGCTTAGGGATATCAGGAAAATAGTGCCGGAGCATTTCCTCCTTGTTCCAGGAGTCGGAGCCCAGGGCGGAAGCCTGGGCGATGTAGTCCGATACGGGATTACAGAAAAATGCGGCCTGCTGGTGAATTCCTCAAGAGGAATAATATTTGCCGACAGCTCTGAAAACTTCGACAGGATAGCTGGTGAAAAAGCCGCTGAAATCCAGAAGGAAATGGAATCTCATCTTGCAGCACATAAAATTATCTGATTCTGACTGATTCCTGTATCGGACACCTTTTTTTTTCTATAACGCATATATCATTGCAGCAAGTTTTGTAACTTTATGTACTCGCTGTTTATAAACTTGTGCTCCAATGAAAGAAGAATTCCTGCATTACCTGTGGAAATATTCCCTGTATGAGACATCTTCGCTTATCGACGGAGATGGTAATCCAATAACTGTTATAAGTCCGGGTGAGTACAACCGCGATTCGGGTCCTGATTTTTTTAACGCCAGGATCATTATTGCCGGAACTGAGTGGGCCGGCAATGTGGAGATACATATCAGGTCATCCCACTTCAATATCCATGGTCATGACCACGACCATGCCTTTGACAATGTAATCCTTCATGTTGTTGCAGAAAAGGACATAAAGGTTTACAATGCAAACAATGAGGAACTGCTGACGACTGAGATAAGATTCAATCCGGAGCTGTACCGGAAATACATCGATCTGGTTAATAATCCCTGCGCCATTGCATGCCGGGATGAGCTGGAAGGTACCGACAGTTTTCTACTTCGAACCTGGCTGAATTCACTTCTTATCGAAAGGCTGCAAATAAAGTCGGAGGCTGTGATGAAGATCTGGACGGCAACCGGTAACGACTGGGATGAGACATTCTACAGGGTGTTGACCAGGTATTTCGGGTTCAGGGTGAATACAGAGCCTTTTGAAATGCTGGCTACAGCCCTTCCTTTCAGGATAATAAGGAAACATGCCGACAACAGGCTCCAGATCGAGGCACTCCTTTTTGGGAGCGCCGGTATGCTGGAAGAAGGACTGTTTAAAAATGCCCTTTCAGATGAATATTATACCGGCCTGATACGGGAATACAAGGTGCTGTCGGCTAAATATTCACTCAGGCCTATCCATGGCTGGTTGTGGAAGTTCTGCCGCCTCCGTCCTGTAAACTTTCCAACGGTGCGACTGTCGCAGCTGGCAGCTCTTCTTTCAACTGCCGGAGGATTGTTCTCCCGGACACTCGTGGCTGACGATATGTCTCAGATGAAGGGCCTTTTCGGAGTGGCAGCATCATTATACTGGGACAACCATTACATATTCGGAAAGGAAAGCAAAAGATCAGGGAAACACACCGGCGATCAGGCAACGGATATTCTGTTGATCAATGCCGTGATACCAATGATATTTTTTTACGGCCGGACGCACAACGACCGAATGCTTTGTGACAGGGCACTGGATTTTCTCGCTGATATTGATCCGGAAAAGAATTCTGTTATTCGCGACTGGACTCTGGCAGGGGTGGTTCCCGAATCGGCATTTTACACCCAGGCACTCATCCAGCTTACTGATGAATACTGCCGTAAAAGAAGATGCCTCGATTGCAGGATAGGAAGTAGTGTGATCAGTTCGGGAAAGTTACTGAAAAACAGCGATCAGCTGACGCTCGAACCTTGACCTGAACATTCTACTCACAACTCTGTTAATTTGTTAATAAGTTGTCGTTTATCTTAATTTATCCACGCAACTATTAGGCCTAAATTTACGTCATTATAATAGACATGACAATATTTTAACCATGGTGTCGTTGGACTTTTAGGGAATATTTACTGAACTTCAAAAAAAAGTAGTCAATTGTTTGATAGTTTACATAAAAAAGCCTTATTTTTGCGTTCCAAAATTGGAGACTCAATTTATTTATGGATTAATAATATATTAATTAAAGATATGTATTTGACTACGGAGAAGAAGCAGGAGTTTTTCAAAACGTTTGGAACATCAGAGATTGACACGGGTACGGCCGAGGGACAGATCGCATTGTTTTCATACAGGATATCACATCTCACCGAACACCTGAAAAAGAATAAAAAGGACTTCAGCACCCAGAGAGCTCTTATAAAGCTTGTGGGAAGGAGGAGGAAACTTCTTGATTACCTCAAGGTCAAGGACATAGAGCGTTATCGGGAAATAGTCAAAGCGTTGAAATTACGTAAGTGAGGGAAAAAAGGCAATTCTGAATTGCCTTTTTTCTTATTATCCTTAATTAATTGTAATTTCGGCAATCACAAAACACAAAAGAAAGAATGTTTAATATTAAAGAGAAGAATATTGATCTCGGCGATGGGCGTATTATAACCCTCGAGACCGGGAAGATGGCAAGACAGGCTGACGGGTCGGTGCTGCTGAAGATGGGAAAGACTATGCTGCTTGCCACTGTAGTTTCGGCAAAAGAGGCAAAAGAGGATACTGACTTCATGCCCCTTTCGGTTGAATACAAGGAAAAATATGCATCCTCAGGACGTATTCCGGGAGGATTCCTTAAGCGTGAAGCCAGGCCATCGGACTACGAGATTCTGATTTCCAGGCTGGTCGACAGGGCGTTGAGGCCACTTTTCCCGGATGACTATCATGCCGAGACCTTTGTTACAATTAACCTTATTTCTGCCGATATCGACATTATTCCCGATGCGCTGGCAGGTCTTGCTGCTTCAACAGCACTCTCACTCTCCGACATCCCGTTCAACGGACCAATGTCAGAAGTCAGAGTGGCGAGGATAAATGGCAGCTTCATTGTTAATCCAACTGCCACCCAGCTAAAGGAAGCTGATATGGATTTGATGGTTGGAGCTACTTCCGACAACATTCTGATGGTTGAGGGCGAAATGAAGGAAGTTTCCGAATCAGATATGATCGAGGCTCTCAGGGTTGCCCATCAGGCAATAAAAATCCAGTGCCAGGCTCAGATCGAATTTGCCGCAGAGGCCGGAAAAGGCCCCAGGCGTGAATACTGCCATGAAGAGAAGGACGAGGATCTGAAAAAGAAGGTTTGGGACGAAACTTATGGCAAGTGCTTCCAGGCTGCCAGGGCTGCTGTCGCCGACAAGCACAGGAGAGAAGAATCTTTTAATGAAGTGCTGGAAGGATTTCTTTCACAATACACTGAGGAGGACGCAGTGAACGAAACCCTTGTAAAGAAATATTTCAACGAGGTGGTCAGGGAAGCCGCAAGAAGGCTGGTTCTCGATGATAATATTCGTCTCGACGGCAGGAAACCCGATCAGATCAGGCCGATTGTCTGTGAAATTGATCCCCTTCCTGCCACACATGGCTCGGCTCTGTTTACAAGAGGTGAAACCCAATCCCTTACAACTGTTACTCTCGGCACCAAGCTTGATGAGAAGATCATTGATGATGTACTTAACAAGGGAACTGAGAAATTCACCCTGCACTATAATTTCCCTCCATTCTCCACCGGTGAAGCAAGACCTGCAAGAGGTGTCAGCCGCAGGGAGATCGGACACGGAAATCTGGCACACAGGGCTCTGAAAAACATGATGCCCCCCGAATCGGAAAATCCTTATACCATAAGAGTGGTTTCGGATATACTCGAATCGAACGGATCTTCATCAATGGCAACTGTATGTGCCGGTACGCTGGCACTCATGGATGCCGGTATCCAGCTTAGAAAACCTGTATCCGGTATTGCAATGGGACTCATAACCGACAAGGATTCCGGAAAGTATGCAATACTTTCGGATATCCTGGGCGACGAGGATCACCTCGGCGACATGGATTTCAAGGTCACCGGAACCCGCGACGGGATAACCGCCACACAGATGGATATCAAGGTGGAAGGGCTCTCCTTCGAGGTTCTTACAAAAGCCCTCGATCAGGCACGTGCCGGCAGAATGCATATACTCGATATTATGAGGAATGTAATAGAAAGTCCCAGACCTGAACTCAAGCCTCACGCTCCCAGAATCGAAATGCTCACAATACCCAAGGAATTGATTGGTGCACTCATTGGCCCCGGAGGCAAGGTGATTCAGGAAATCCAACGTGAGACAGGTTCCACAATCGTGGTTGAGGAGGTAAACGGACATGGTGATGTTAAGGTGTTCGGCGAAAACCAGGAAACTATAACAGCAGCTCTCGAATGGATTAAGAGAATCGTAGCGGTTCCCGAAATCGGTCAGGTTTACAAGGGAAAAGTTAAAACCATAGTTCAGTTCGGAGCTTTCGTGGAAATTCTTCCCAATAAGGACGGACTTCTTCATATTTCGGAAATCGACTGGAAAAAGGTGAGAACAGTCGAAGATGTACTTAAGGTTGGAGATGAACTGGATGTTAAGCTTATTGAAATCGATTCAAAAACAGGAAAACTGAAACTTTCCCGTAAAGTGCTGCTCCCGCGTCCCCCGAAGGAAGAGGGCGGAGAAGGACCAAGGCACGATGATCACAGAAACTAGCATATTTGCCTGATGATATTGAACGGAATGGGTGTTGTATTTCAACGCCCATTCACGTTTATTGATATTATCAATACCGTTTCCTATATTTGATTTATCATACGTGATCGATGGAAGTCAAATATAATTATGTGGTTATTGAGGGCAATATAGGGGCAGGAAAGACCTCTCTCGCCACCAGGATAGCCAATGAATGCAATGCCCGGCTGGTACTCGAACAGTTTGCCGATAACCCCTTCCTTCCTAAATTCTATAAAGAACCGGATAAATATGCATTTCCCCTCGAGCTTTCCTTTCTCGCCAGCCGTTATAAACAGCTGAATGACGAACTCGGATCGCAGGATATATTCAAATCATTTACGGTCTCAGATTACTATTTCATGAAATCGCTCGTCTTTGCAGCGTCAACACTTAAAGGAGAGGAATATAATCTTTACAGGCAAATCTTCTATATTATTTATGGTCAGATGCCCAAACCGGATATTTACGTTTACCTTCACCAGACAGCTTCAAAGCTTTTGGAAAACATAAGCAAAAGAGGCCGGGATTATGAGAAAAATATAACCGCCGGGTACCTGCAAAAGATCCAGGAGAGCTATTTTTCATTCTTCAGACAGAACCCTGAAAGCACATACCTTATCATCGATGTTAATAATATTGACTTTGTTGAAAACGAGGAAGATTACAGAAAAATCACCGAAACAATTTTCGCCGGCCTGTGGGCTAAAGGGCTTAATATGGTCATATTATGAACATTTTAAATGTTTTTTCTTATATTCTAACTATTTTTTATAATTTTGCAGGTAATTTCAAAAGAGATATTCTTTTTAAACTTTTAAAGAATAAATCAAGTTGATTAACACAAATAAAAATTAGACTATGAAAAAAATCAGAAGCTATTTTATCCTTTTCCTCGCAGCTGCTTTTCTATCGAGTTGCGCCGGTCTGAATAAAATGAAGAAGGAAGCCGGAGACATCAGGTACGACGTTACCCCACAGGTACTTGAAGCTCATGGTGGACTTGTGAATGTTACTATTAATGGAACATTTCCCGAGAAGTATTTCAACAAGAAAGCTACTCTTGCCCTAACTCCGGTTTTAACCTATGCAGGCGGAGAAACAGCTTTTGATAAAGTTCAGGTTCTTCAGGGAGAAAAAGTCATGGCCAATAATAAGGTTATTACCTATACAGGAGGTGATTTTACCTACACTTCGGCCATTCCCTACACCGATGCGATGAAAAGGTCAGAACTGGTTCTGAGGACAACCGCCACAATGGGCGAAAAAGCCCTCGATTTTGAACCCCTTAAACTTGCTGACGGTGTTATAGCTACTTCGACCCTAGTTGAGAAAAACGTAAAGACTGTTATTATGCCTGACCAGTATGTCAGGATCGTTCCTGAAACAAAAGTTGCCGACATCAATTATGTCATCAACCAGGCCAATGTACGCAGTACAGAGCTGAAAGGAGAGGATGTTGTTGCTCTGAAAGAATATATTGTGACCGCCACTGCTGACCCCAATAAAGAGCTCAAGGGCGCAGTAGTAAGCTCATATGCTTCTCCCGACGGCAAATTCGACGAGAATGAAAAACTCTCGGGGAAAAGAGGTGTTTCTGCTGATAAAGTTCTTAAAAATGAGTTCAAGACAATCGAAGCTGCCCAGAACGAAGGTTTCTTCAGCTCACTTACTACAGCTGAAGACTGGGAAGGTTTCAAGACTGAAGTTGAGAACTCAAGTATTCCTGACAAAGAATTGATCCTCAGGGTTCTTTCAATGTACTCAGATCCTGAAGTTCGCGAAAGGGAGATCAAGAACATGTCAGCAGCTTTCGAAGCTCTCAAGACAGACGTTCTTCCCAAGTTGAGAAGGTCAAAACTCATTGTCAACGTTGATAATATCGGCCGCACCGATGAGCAGATACTCGCTCAGATGAAATCCGATCCGAAAGTTCTCAGCCTCGAGGAAATGCTTCACGCAGGAGTTCTTACAACCGACAAAAACGAGAAGCTTGCATTCTACAAGGCTGTTGCTGAAGCTTATCCGAAGTGCATCCGCGCACATAACAACCAGGCAGCAGCTCTTCTTGCACTCGGCAGGGCTGATGATGCCATCACTGCTCTCGATAAGGCAAAAGCCATTGCAAACAACGACGTTGTCAAAAGCAACACAGGCTTTGCACATATTCTCAAAGGCGACATGGCAAAAGCTGAAGAACTCTTCAACTCAATGACGGCCGCCACTCCGGAATCAAGGTACGGACTCGGAATTGTAGCAATCACCAAGGGCGAATATGACAAGGCTGTCAACTTCTTTGGAACCGAAGCTTCAAATAATCTGGCTCTTGCCCAGATCCTCAAAGGTGACTATAACAGGGCAAAATCAACCCTTGAAGGCCTCACTGGAGAATCAAAAACAGCACTTACATCATACCTGAAAGGTATCGTTGGATCACGCCTCGATGACAAGACCTATACCCTGAATGCACTGAAAGAGGCTTCAAGCCTTAGCACAGACCTCAGTACAGCTCTCAGGAACGATCTGGAGTTTGCAAAATATTTCAGCGACAGTTCATTCGCAGGAATGTTCCAGTAGTTTGCTCATAAACTTCAACATAAAGGGGCGTTGCTTGCAACGCCCTTTTTGTTTACTTCCCAGAGTACTATCCCTGTGCTCACTGCAATATTGAATGAATGCTTGGTACCGAACTGAGGTATTACAATATACTGATCGCATAGTTCGAGTGTTTCCTGGCTTACACCTTTAACTTCGTGTCCGAAAACAAGCGCGTATTTCTTTTCGGGTGCGATAGTA
Organism: uncultured Bacteroidales bacterium; assembly: GCA_963840965.1. Classification (GTDB taxonomy): domain Bacteria; phylum Bacteroidota; class Bacteroidia; order Bacteroidales; family VadinHA17; genus LD21. The sequence goes on from CAWJAW010000008.1 coordinate 20,086, forward strand.
AGATCCTGCAGTTCCACGGCCCCTTCCACCTGTTCAACACCTATTATATAAAAGCCTTCATCCTTAAGCCTTCGTATCGCATCTGAAGTACTCTCATACCACTCCCATTCAACCGATTCAGTCGCCCCAAGCGCTGTCTTCTGGATATCCCTGTGGGGTGGACGGGGGGTGATCCCGCACAGATATAGTTTCCCTGTCAGAAAGGCATCGGCCGTACGGAATACCGACCCTACATTGTTGTGGCTCCTGACATTGTCGAGAACTACAACGAAAGACGATTTGGCCGAATTCCTGTAATCTGAAATAGTCTTTCTCCCAAGCTCTTTATTAAGCAGCTTTCGCATCCTTTTTTAGGCTAAAATAGGCAAAATATCCTTTTTTTTTCTATATTTCCCTCAAAGACAGGGAGGCGGCTAAACAAGGTATAATAATTCGCAGCAGATGAACATACATGAGTTCCAGGGAAAATCGATCCTGAAGGCATATAATGTCGACATTCAGGAAGGATTCGTGGCAAACAACGACGAACAGGCACTGATGGTTGCCACTCAGCTGAAGGAAAAATTCAATCCGGGGTGTTTCGTGGTGAAAGCTCAGATACATGCAGGTGGCAGGGGTAAGGGTGGAGGAGTCAGGATTGCCCGCACGGTTGAAGAAGCCGGCACTATTGCCGCTCAGATGATAGGAATGACCCTGGTTACTCCTCAGACCGGACCTGCTGGAAAAAGGGTTAACAGGGTACTTGTTGCCGCCGATGTCTATTATCCCGGAAAATCGGAACCCCGGGAATTCTATATGAGCATCCTCCTGAACAGGAAAAGCGGCCGGTATGTACTGATGTACTCACCCGACGGTGGAATGGATATTGAACATGTGGCAGAAACGAATCCGGACCGGATTTTCACCGAGGAGATATCACCATCGATGGGAATACTTCCTTTTCAGGCAAGAAATATTGCCTTTAACCTTGGCCTGAGCGGAGATGCCTTCCTTAACATGCGCAAGTTTGTTTTCGGTATCTATGAAGCCTTTAATGGATGTGATGCCCAGCTTCTTGAGATCAATCCGGTACTGAAAACCAGCGACGACAGGATTCTTGCAGTCGATTGTAAGATGGTGCTTGATGATAATGCCCTTTTCAGACATCCCGATCTGGAAGCAATGAGGGATTTTGATGAGGAGGACCCGGTTGAGGTAGAAGCAGGCAAAAACAACCTCAATTATGTGAAGCTGGATGGAAATGTGGGTTGTATGGTTAACGGAGCCGGACTTGCAATGGCTACAATGGATATTATTAAACTGTCGGGCGGCTCACCAGCAAATTTTCTTGATGTGGGAGGAAGCGCCAGCGCTGAAACAGTAAGGGCAGGATTCAGGATCATACTCCGCGATCCTGCGGTGAAAGCCATTCTTATAAATATTTTTGGTGGTATTGTCAGGTGCGACAGGGTAGCCAACGGTGTTGTTGAAGCCTATAAAACGGCTGGTGAAATAAAGGTTCCCGTAGTGGTCAGGCTTCAGGGTACCAATGCAGCTGAAGCAAAAGAAATCATTGATAACTCGGGATTGTCGGTAATATCGGCAATATCATTCGGCGATGCTGCGGAAGCGGTAAGAAAAGCGCTGGAATCAGTGTAAATCAGAAGGTGAATGATTCCCCTCTGAATATCATTTCTTGTGAGAGTCGTCGCAGTATGGCTTTTTGCACGAACGACCGCAACGGCACAGATACAGTTCGGTGACATTTGCCGTGATATCCCTTTTAATATCCTGAAAAACAATGTTACCGGTTATTTTTAGAGGACCGCCTTCAATAACCTGTACTACTGTTTCAATTTTCTTTTCCTGATTGTTCTCCATAATACCTAAACATCTTCAAAACCAATTTTACGGTGTGTGCCGTCACAGAAGGGCATCTGGTTGCTTGAACCGCACCTGCAGAGCGAAATAAGCCCTCCCTTCATTTCCCTGGCGTTGTCGCCGTATTTAAGGATGAAATCACCTTTTATAATAATTGGACCGTCGTACATTATCTTTACTAAAACCGGTTTCTCCCTAACTTCAGTATCCTCTGTATCCTCTCCTGCAAGCTCAGGTCTTCTGAAAATTACATGATTGGTCTGATCGGGCCCTACTTCCAGGTTTCTTTCCGGATCATTCCATTTCCAGGTCAGAGCTTCGGTCGGACACATATTCACCACCTCAATTATCCTCTCAGTTGAGGCTCCTTCCATATCAACCCATGGCCTTCTCCCGGGATCAAATACTTCTATCAGTTCCCTGTAGCAGTATGATGCGTGTACACAGGCATCCGGTTTCCAGTATACTGTTATGTCATCATTCTTGTAACGCCTGCCGCCGGAAAAACTTTTCCTGTCTTTTTCAATCATATAATGACATTTGTTCGCAATTTAGTATATTTTGTGTAATAATTTGCGTTGATAATGACTACTGGTTAACTGCGAATTTCTATATTTGAAACTTGATGGGGATTGAAAGTTAATTTGAGTCTTAATCTTTAGGTTTTTCATGGGAAGGTTTTTCAGGTGCATTGCACTTTATTTACCCCGGCGGTTCGCCCTGTTTACAACAGCTGCAGCCGTTATAATGGTTCCTGCCTCGTTATTATATGCAGGTACTGAATCCCTGTCGGCTGCGTCAGCACCGTTCCTTTCAATATCAACCCTTGCCTTTGTTCTCACCCTTATCGGAGCAATGATTGTTATGGCGGTTCTGATTCTTATTTTTTCTGCAAGGATCCGTTCAGCCAACAGGGAACTGAGGGACAGGAACAGGCAGATTGAGGAGATAAACTCCCAGCTTCAGAAGACCAATAAGGACCTTTCGATCGAGAAGGAAAACATCACACGCGAATTTTCCTACTCGGAGATGTTCTATAAGAGCCTTATCCATTCGGCCGATGATGGGATCTCTTTCTACGACAGGGACGGCAACCTGAAATTTGCCAACCCGGCTTTCCATTTCCTTGTCGGACTGACAAGAGAACAGTACAATGCAATCGAAGATGACGGATTGATACATCCCGAAGATGCCGATTATGAAACGAACAAGATAGCAGCCCTTCGTGAAAACGGATTTTATGAAAGTGAACTCAGGCTCAGGCATAAGGATGGACACTTCATAACATTGTCGACAAAGTCGGTGACGGTAAAGGATGAGAACGGCGATATTATTGGCGGCCTTACAATTTCGAGAGATATTACTGCCCTGAAAAAAATACATGAAGATCTTATTAAAGCAAATATGGAGGCTGAGGCAAGCAACAGGCTCAAATCAAGTTTCCTGGCAAATATTTCGCACGAAATCAGGACCCCGTTGAACAGCGTTGTGGGATTTGCCAACCTTTTGCTGGTCAATGATCTTACAAATGATGTCAAGGAGGAATATATCGAGCATATAAATCACAACAGCGAAAAGCTTCTTCAGATCATCGGTGATATTATCGACCTTTCACGGCTTGAAAGCTCCCAGATAGAGATTACCTATGAGGAAGCTTCAGTAAATAATATCGTAAGCGAGGTTGTAGAGGACTCAAGAAAAATCATCAGGCGGAACGAAAAGCCGATTGTGATCACCGTTATGAATATGCTTGAGGAAAACGGCGACCTTGTCTTTACCGACAGGGTATGGTTGAAAAGGGTGCTTAATCACCTTATGGACAACGCCGTTAAATTCACCCTCGAAGGCTCGGTGAGGCTTTCATATTCAAAAGAAAGCGACAGCCTGGTATTCAGGGTAAAGGATACCGGTATCGGGATCAATCAGGAGAATCTCGACCATATATTCGAAGAATTCCGCCAGGAGATTGACGGACATCACAGGCCGTTTGAGGGATTGGGTGTCGGGCTTACTCTTGCCCGGGAGGTGGTCCAGAGAATGGGTGGTAAAATATATGTCCAGTCGGAAAAAGGAGTGGGTTCAGAGTTTAGTTTTTCAATTCCCTACCGGCCCGCCGGAGGCAGTACCCGGCTCAAATCAAGGCTTGAAGCTGCAGGTATTGAATCTCAGGGTGGTCCTGTTAACTGGAGCAACCGGACCTGTCTTCTGGTCGATGATAACAAGGATGTGCTACTCTACCTGAACCGGACACTTTCCGACACTCATATTAAAACATTGACCGCCAGGTCGGGCGCTGAGGCAATAGAACTGGTTAAAAGCACTCCTGGCATCGATGTTGTCCTTCTTGATATGCAGATGCCTGAAATGAACGGAATAGAAGCAACCAGGGAGATCAGAAACATCCGTAAGGATATTCCCATAATTGCACAGACTGCCTTCATCTTTGAAGACGACAAGGATATAATACTCGAAGCAGGATGCGATGCCTGTCTCATAAAGCCAATAAGGAAGGATCATCTGCTTACTGTCATGTCGAGTTTCCTGAAGTCGGTCTGATTTCCTGTAAAGTGCCGATCCGCTACTAATGATGAACAATCATTTTGCTGATATTATTTTGCCCCTGGCCTATAAAGGCCTCTTAACATACTCCATCCCTGATGAGATGGAAAGGTCTGTTCAACCCGGCTCCAGGGTTCTTGTCCAGCTGGGAAACAGAAAGCTTTATTCCGGAATTGTCAACAGGATACATGACATCCCTCCTGCCACAAGGAATCTTCGACCTTTAATCCGTGTCCTCGATGCTGAACCGGTGGCAAATAAGATTCAGCTAAAATTGTGGAATTGGATATCAGAATATTATATGTGTTCGGTGGGTGAGGTAATGAAAGCAGCCCTGCCGTCGGACCTGTGCCTTGAGGGTGTTACGGAGTTACCAGTCACCGAAAAGTACAAGCCAAGAGAGGAATCCTTCGTCAGGCTTGCATCGGCTTTCACTGAAGACCGGCTCAATGCTTTCCTCGACAGCCTTTCACGTGCTCCTGTTCAACTAAGGCTCCTCACGGTTTATCTCTACCTTTCAGGGTATGTTCCGGAAGGCCGGGTACAACCTGTAAGGAAAAGTCTTCTATTGAAGGAAGCAGGTTCTGCTCCCGGCAGCATCGACGGGCTACTGAAGAAAGGCATCCTGGAGATAATTGAAATGGAAACGGGACGTCTGGCCGAATATAAGACACCCGCTGAGCCTCTTAAACAACTTACCGGAGAACAGGATGCCGGACTCAAGGAACTCAAGAAGATCTTCAGCGACAGGGAAACGGCACTACTTCATGGAGTAACATCGAGCGGGAAGACAGAAATCTATATCCATCTTATAGAAGAGCAGCTAAAACATGGAAAACAGGTTCTTTACCTTCTTCCCGAGATTGCTCTTACAACTCAAATAATTCAGCGTCTTCAGAAACACTTTGGCCAGGTAACCGGGATTTACCATTCGCGCTTCAGCAATGCCGAGAGGGTAGAGATATGGAACAGGGTTGGAAGAAAAAACGGTGCAAAGGAATATAACCTTATTATCGGCGCCAGATCAGCCATTTTTTTGCCTTTCAGGAACCTTGGGCTGATAATAGTCGATGAAGAACATGACGGATCATATAAACAGCACGATCCGGCTCCAAGGTACAATGCCCGCGATTCGGCAATTGTCCTCGCCGGATTCCACAAGGCAAAAACGGTCCTGGGATCGGCTTCTCCTTCGGTCGAAACCTACAACAATGCCATTACGGGAAAGTACGGACTTGTGGAACTCAGGGAGAGGTACGGCTCCGTTAAGCTTCCCGGGATCATACTGGCCGACACACGCGAGGCTTACAGAAAGAAACTGATGGTTTCGCACTTCACCCCGCAGCTTCTCGAAGCCATCGACGGAGCCCTGGCAAATAACGAACAGATTGTTCTATTCCAGAACAGAAGAGGATTCTCACCCTACCTTGAATGCCCCGAATGCGGCTGGATACCGAAATGTGTACAATGCGCCGTAAGCCTTACCTACCACAAGGGAATCACCAGGATGGTCTGCCATTATTGTGGATATTCATCTCCAATACCTGCACAATGCGGAAATTGCGGCTCATCCGGACTTCAGACAAGGGGATTCGGAACCGAAAAGATAGAAGATGAGATAAAGATTGTGTTCCCCTCAGCCAGGGTGGCGAGAATGGACCAGGATACTACAAGAGGAAAAAGCTCCTTCGAAAGGATAATCAGAGCCATGGAGGAAGGTCAGACCGATATTCTTATCGGAACCCAGATGATCTCAAAGGGACTTGATATCGAGAATCTGACTGTCGTGGGAATACTGAACGCTGACAATCTCCTTAATTATCCCGATTTCAGGGCTCACGAAAGGAGCTTCCAGCTGATGGAACAGGTTAGCGGCAGAGCCGGAAGAAGAACAAAGACGGGAAAGGTTGTGATCCAGACTTCCGATCCGGGAAACAGGATGATCAGACTGGTTCTGAATCACGATTACAGGAATATGTTCAGGATACAGATGGACGAAAGAAAGGCATTCAACTATCCTCCCTACTGCAGGATGATAAGGATCAGCGTCAAACACCGCGACAGGTCACTTCTGAACGGTTACTCAGATATCCTGGCCCGGGACCTGAAGGCGGAATTCGGCAAACGGATTCTTGGTCCTGAGTTCGCCCCGATATCCCAGGTTCAGTTGTGGTATATAAAAAATATCCTTGTAAAACTCGAAAGGGAAAAACCGGCAGCGCAGGCGAAAAAGTATATTTCCGGCGCTATAGAACGGCTTCTCAGGGAAAAGGGAGCTTCGACCCTCAGGATTGCGGTTGATGTGGATCCGTACTGAGTAAGCTTAAGAGTTGTTATACACTTTCAGGAGTTCCCTTACATTGTTGTCGACACTCCACTTCTCAACTATCGTTTTACGGATCTCTACCGGATCAGGTTTAAATCTCCCGGAAATCACATCATCGAGGATACGGTTCAGAGAGTTGACGTCGTTAACCGGAAACAGAAAGCCGTTTATGCCATGCTCTATCACCGAATTATGAATTCCGACTGTTTCGGTAGCCACTGTAATAAGACCGCAGGCCATGGCTTCGAGACAAACCAGGGAAAAGCCTTCCGACACCGACGGGATGATCACGACTGAACTGGCTTTGTAGTATTTGGCTATATTACTTGTCTCCGGAATGAAATGGACCTGGTCTTCAACCCCACTATTTTTGGAAGCCTCGCGGATCTCAGCTGCATAACCGTTGTCGTCGACCTTGCCGATAAGCATCAATCCCCATTCGCGGTTCACTGACAACAGGGGGGCAATGGCTTTCATCGCAACAAGCTGTCCTTTCGAGGGCCTGATCCGTGCGGCCACACTCACAAGAGACTTTTGTTTTATTCCCTGTACCACGGCCTTTTCTCCGGTTGTGAAAATATCAGTGTCGACTCCGTGGGGGATCATGATATTACTGACCGGAAGACTTTCTGCCATTCCGGGATTAAGACTGATGACCTGGTCGGCTTTCTTCATCAGCCAGATGGTAAAACCGGAGGGTAAGGTGTCGGAATGCCTTGTGAAGAAGAGCCTGAACCTGGCGCCCAGAATTCTGAGGAGCAGTGCAAACAGAATCTCATTGTTACGATGAGCATGGATTACTGTTCCCTTACCTGCATAAACATTTCTGAGGAGCCCGCTGAAACTTATCTTTGTACAATCGATCCCATACCCGAACACCCGTGCTTCGGCATATCTGTTCATGACCGGAATGATGGTCTCCACACTTCTCGTGACTCCCGTCTTGTGCGAATGGAAATGAATATGAATGATCATTGCGTTGGTATCTGATGCAAATGTATTTATTTATACATAATGGCGATTAGTAAGACAGGATTCCGAATTACATGGTCCTGAATTGCCGCGTATCACTTCTTTTTATAATTTTAGCCCGTGCTGATTAAACAGATCAGATTGATGTAATTATTCATGCAATTATGGTTTTATGACTCCTGATGAAAAAATCCTGACCGCCGATTACCTTGGGAAAACGCTCAAAGTACCATATTTTGCCGCTGCCACAACCGGCAGTTTCAGGGGCAATATCAAGAACGGGCAGGCAATAGTCCGTGAAACGGAAAAAATCAGGGTCTTCCTGGAACTAAGCCGACGGATAAAGGATCCCGTCCTTTTCGACATCGGGGCCTGCTTCGGGACTTACAGCTATATCACCATGTTCAATCCTGAACTGCGGGCGGAGGCTTTTGAGCCTTACCCCAAAATGATCGAGTACATGAAGGATATCATCCGGCTCAACGACTTGCCAAATATAACAGTAAATGAATTTGGACTGTCCGACAGGGAAAGGAAATGTGATATGCAGTTCGGATCGGCCTTCCAGCGCTCGGAACTGAACCTGAATGTTGGTACGACCAATATTCGTACCGATTCGGAAGGTGATTTCGTGTTCAGGAGCCTCGATTCATTGAATATTCCTAAGATGGACCTGGTTAAAATGGATGTTGAGGGGCATGAAATGGAGGTACTTGAAGGAGCCTCCGAAACGCTCAGAAGATGCAGACCGGCGTATATACAGATAGAGATTCATAACCGGAACAAGGACAGGAAGGAGAGGGTCAGGACCATTCTCACGAAGTATCTGAATAATGAATACATAGTCTCCCATAACTTTTTGAAGTTCCATGGGGACTACTTTTTCAGACGGAAAGATTTTTGATAACCGATAATATGGAAAGAAATTTTATCTCGCGGAATCCGCTGAGGAGTGCAGTTTTATTGACTGCTATCCTGCTTATGTTCTCTCTTGGTTCATGTTCCGTTAAGGATACTGCAGAAAACTTTGACCCTGTAGAACTCGTCAATCCCCTTATGGGAACCGATTCGGAATACAGGCTTTCAACGGGTAATACTTACCCTGCCATTGCATTGCCGTGGGGAATGAATTTCTGGACTCCCCACACACGTGAAATGAACAACGGCTGGGCATACACCTACGATGATTTCAAAATAATGGGTATCAAGCAGACTCACCAGCCCAGCCCGTGGATAAATGATTATGGTGCCTTTTCGATAATGGCCGTGACCGGAAAAATGAAATACACCCAGCAGGACCGGGCTTCGTGGTTCTCACATAAGGCTGAAGTAGCCAAACCCTATTATTACAGTGTTTACCTGGCCGATTACGACGTCACTGCCGAGGTTACACCGACTGAAAGGGCCGCTATGTTCAGGTTCACCTACCCCCGGAGTGATTCTTCCTGGATCATAGTAGATGCTTTTAACAAAGGGTCGAATGTTAAAATAATTCCTTCAGAGCGAAAAGTTGTGGGCTGGTGCAAGAACAACCATGGCGGAGTGCCGGCAAACTTCTGTAATTACTTTGTTATAACATTCGACAGGGACTTCCGTGAGAATCACACATGGAACGGAGGCACCCTGAATACAAACGATCTGGCGGAAGAGGGGAATCATGTTGGAGTAATCCTTGGATTCAGCACTTCGGAAGGTGATCAGGTGAATATGAGGGTGGCTTCATCATTCATAAGCGAGGAACAGGCTCTTCTCAACCTTGAAAGCGAGACGGGCGGACTGACTTTTGAAAATGTAAGGGAAAAGGCAAAGAATATATGGAACGCAGAGCTTTCAAGAATAAGGGTGGAAGGAGGAACCGACGATCAGATGAGGACATTCTATTCGTGCCTCTACCGTTCGCTTCTTTTTCCAAGGAAGTTTTTTGAAATTAATTCAAAGGGAGAGTTAGTGCATTACAGCCCCTACAACGGCGAGATTCTCCCGGGTTACATGTTCACCGACAACGGATTCTGGGATACCTTCAGGTCTCAGTTCCCTTTCCTTACACTGATGTATCCGGAGCTAAACAGCCAGATTATGCAGGGTCTTGTAAACACCTACCTCGAAAGCGGCTGGCTGCCTGAATGGGCAAGTCCGGGCCATCGCGACTGCATGATCGGGTCCAACTCTGCATCCATTATAGCTGATTCGTGGCTCAAGGGTATAAGGGGCTATGACATCGAAACGCTGTATGAGGCAATATTGAAGAACACCGATAGCGTTGGACCGGTATCATCGGTCGGAAGACTTGGCGCTGAATATTACAACAAGCTCGGATATGTACCCTACGACGCAGGCATAAATGAAAATGTCGCAAGAACACTTGAATATGCGTATGCCGATTTCTGCATTGCAAGGCTGGGAGAAGCCCTTGGGAAGCCGGTAGAGGAGGTTTCTAAATTCCGCAACAGGGCAATGAACTATAAGAATGTGTTTGATATGGAAAGCATGCTGATGAGGGGTCGTAACCTCGACGGCACTTTCCAGTCGCCATTCAGTCCCTACAAATGGGGCGATGCCTTTACTGAGGGAAACAGCTGGCATTATACCTGGAGCGTATTCCAGGATGTTGAAGGCCTGGTGTCGCTGATGGGAGGGAAGAATGGTTTCACTGCCATGCTCGATTCAGTCTTCGCAGTCCCGCCGGTATTCGATTATTCGTATTACGGACTGGTTATACACGAAATACGCGAGATGCAGGTAATGAACATGGGGAATTACGCTCATGGCAACCAGCCTGTTCAGCACATGATATATCTCTACAATTATGCCGGAGAACCATGGCTTACACAGTTCCACATCAGAGAGGTGCTCGACAAGCTCTACAACTGGCTTCCCGATGGTTACTGCGGCGATGAGGATAACGGCCAGACTTCAGCATGGTATGTCTTTTCTTCATTAGGGTTCTATCCGGTGACACCCGGAACAGATGAATATGTATTCGGATCACCTCTGTTCAAAAAGGCTACCTTGAGATTTGAAGATGGAAAAAGCCTGGTTATTGAAGCACCTGACAATTCCAGGGAAAATGTATATGTCGGCGGTATCTCACTTAACGGGCAACAGCTCAGCAGGAACTTCATCAGGCATCCGGAGCTTCAGTCGGGGGGAAAACTGCAGTTTACCATGCAAAATACTCCCGACTTAAAACGGGGAACGACAGAAGAATCTTATCCATTCTCCATGAGCAGGGAAGATCGTTAACTTACAGTTTCAGGCTTACTCCAAGACGTTTCAGAAAAGCAGTAAGCCAAACCATAAGTACCGCCCAGATGACCGAACCTCCGATTAATACCGGAAGGTTTGTCGATTGTTTGTAAAAAAACACCGGTAATCCGCCCATCCATATCAGGTGATAAAGGATATCAGGCGCCAGATATGTTGTGAGTGAGTTCTCTCCTGCAGGTCGGAAAAAGTCAGCCCATCGGGTCTTTTTGAATACATCGGCGGTAACATAAATGATGGTGAACACCAGAAAGCTTATCCCCGTGCATACCAGTCCCCAGCTCGGAGTGGCCTGGATCTTCGAAAGGATGAACCATTTGCGCAGGAATAATCCTGCGGCCAGTATTAAAACTCCCGCAATGGCCAGGTCCCTGATCAGAGGTTTTTGGCCTGTATCGGCTGAACTCTTAACCATTAGTCCTGCAACCGTGCCCGAAATGACGATGAACGGCACATTTCCGTCGACGATCACGCCCAGGAAAGGCATTGCCGGATCAAGGAAACCAGTCAGTCCAAGTGCCGACAATACGTTGAGACCCAGGAACAGGGCTGCAACTAAGGCTGTAAGGGCGATGGAGTTCCTGCAGAGGATAAAAGTCAGTCCGGCCGCAAGATAACCCCAGCCTATAAGCCCCAGGATTCCCCACCAGCCGGTAATCAGAGAACCGTCATTTTCGGGTTGTCCCGATCTGAATTTGAAGATCAGCACTATCAGGAGCCCTATTCCTGCAAGGCGGAAGCCGGTGACAGTGAACGGCTTTTCATCCTTGTTCCTGTAGTTGTTCCAGACAAGGAACACTGAGAGGTACATCAGCAGGGCCCACAGATTTTTACCGATACCGGTGAGTTCAGGATCGACCCTAGAGGTGTTGAGCATCAGAACGCCAATAACGAGCAGGCTGACCGTCCTGTAAATAATGTGTTTTATGTTGTCCGACTGGGTAAGTCCCTGTGATATCCTGTTTGTGATTGCAAATGGGATTGACATCCCGACTATAAAAAGAAATCCGGGGAATACCCAGTCGGCCAGACCCATTCCGTCGAAGTCAGCTGACATGTGCCCGAGCCAGGCAGGAGCCACGTCCATATTGAGGTCATTTACAAAAAGCATCAGCAGGAGGGTCAGCCCCCGCATGATATCTATTGACGCTATACGGCCTGATGACATTTTCAAGTTTATTAATAATTGGACTGATAATTCAGATTTTCCATAATCTGAGGCTTGGCCGAAGGTAATTGTCTATGGTTTTTGACCAGGGAAAGATATAAAATTATATCTTCCCTGCCATGAGGAAAAATGTGCAGGTCCGGCGGAATCCACCATCGGTATGAATTGTCTATATTTAAGTTCTTAACCGAAGTTGCTGGTTACTGGTTCCTGGTTACTAGTTGCTTGTTGCTGGTTATTGAGCATTATAACTTGTTAAGCATTACGAGAATGATTAAAATTCTTTTCAAACGGGGCCTCTGGTTTATTATGCTGCTGATACTTTCGATCCTTATGTCTGTTACGTTAAAGGCTGAGGTCACGAGGGTCATTGTGACGAAAACGGAACCTTATCTGGAGGGCAGGCTTTTCGGAGATGCAGGGTCATATGTAAGGCTTTCAGGTCAGTTATACGGCGAGGTGGATCCGCAGAATCTACTTAACAGCATTATACAGGATATTAACCTTGCTCCCCTCAACTCTAAGGGCATGGTCGAATATGTGTCGGATTTTGTAATCCTTAAGCCGGCCGACATGAACCGGAGCAACGGCCTTCTTTTCATGAGTCTTCCCAACCGGGGCAATATACTGCCCGCAGATACTGCCCTGCTTCGGCGCGGATATGTTTATGTGTGGTGCGCCTGGCAGGCCGATGTTCTGAAGGGAAATAACAGGCTTCTGATGAGGGTGCCATATGCCGGAATTGACGGAGGGTCGATTGCAGGCATTATCCGGGCGGAGTTTCAGGTCAACTCTCCGTCGGTTACCCTGAACCTGAGCAGCGGATTCTTTACCGGGCTTACCCATCACAGTTACGAGACTATAACCGTTGACAATGCCGGACTTGCACTGACCAGAAGAGCCCTTGAATCGGGTAAGCGCGACACTATACCAAACGGCGAATGGGCTTTCTCCGATTGCAATAAAGGACGTTTCCCGGGTTATCCGAGCCCTTCGAAGATATCACTCAGGGACGGTTTCCAGCCCGGGTACATCTATGAGCTGATCTATACTGCAAAGGATCCCCTGGTTCTGGGACTTGGATTCGCTGCAATACGCGATTTTGCATCATTTCTCCGATTTGCAACAGCTGACAGGTATGATTTCCCCGGACCGCTGATCAGCCAGGGCTCCGCGGAAAATCCAATCTGCTCAGCCATATTGCAGGGGGTGTCGCAGTGCAGCAATTTCACCAGGACGTTCCTGCACCTCGGGTTTAATCAGGATGAAAGCAACAGGCAGGTCTTCGATGGTGTGAATGCTCATCTTGGCCCGCGAAGGATCGCACTGAACATTAGGTTCGGACGTCCGGGAGGAGGGGGAATGCAGCGCGAGGATCACCTTTACCCGGCAAATGACCCGCCTTTCTCATGGGGAGTAACAACCGATCCCATATCAGGTGTCACCGGAGGAATCCTGGAGAAATGTCTTGAAACAGGAACCTGCCCTAAGATTATGCAGACACTCAGTTCCTCGGAATACTGGCAGTCGAGGGCTTCGCTTACGACTACCGATTCGAATGGCACCCACGACCTTGAAATTCCCGGTAATGTGAGGATCTATCTGTTTTCAGGGACCCAGCATACTCCGTCAGCGGCCGCCGACCAGATGAGCGGTTTTCCCCAGAATCCGAATTCCTACACCCCTTACCTTCATGCACTGATTGTTGCACTCGAGCAATGGATTATTGAAGAAAAGGAACCACCAGCCAGTTCATATCCCACAATTGCGTCAGGCACGCTTGTATCACCGGCTAAGGGATCAACCGGCTGGCCTGAGATTCCCGGAATCCCCTATACCGGGAAAGTGAATGAACTCCCTCTTCTGGATTACGGCCCGGAGTACGATTTCAAAAATGTGACAGGAATAATCTCACGGGAACCGCCTCTGATCAAATCTGAACAAACCTATAAGACGCTGGTACCTAAGGTCGATCGCGACGGCAACGAAATTGCAGGCATCAGGGGCATTGAGATCAGAGTTCCTCTGGGCACGCATACAGGATGGGCTCTCAGGAGGGAAGGATATGGAAAGGGAGACCTTTCATCCCTTAACGGCATGTTCATCCCGTTCCTGAAAGCCAGAAAGGAAAGGAAGGAATCGGATGATCCGCGGCTTTCAATTGAGGAACGCTACAAGACTCATGAGAGATATGTGGAAGCAGTAAGGGAAGCCGCCAGAGCCCTGGTTGCCGAAGGCTTCCTGCTTCCGGAGGATGCTGCTGCCGAAATTGAAAAAGCTGTGAATAGCGATGTGCTGAAATAGAAGAAGGGAAAAATCTGCATCATAAGGAAAAAGTATTATTTTTGTGGGCGAAAAGAAATGACCTCCGTCGCTAAAGCTATGGAGGTCGAAGCGGGGTGTAGTCCTGCGTATGCGGGATTGACTAGTCCCGTGAATATGGGATTCGGGATCCCGATGATGCGGGACAGGCTCCGAGGCCGGAAGTTCTTTAATTAAAAATAATCGGGGTGTAGCACAGTTGGCTAGCGCGCTACGTTCGGGACGTAGAGGTCGGAAGTTCGAGTCTTCTCACCCCGACTTTGCCCTCCGAAGTCCCGCTTTTGCGGGACGAAGGAGGGCTTTTTGTTTTCGGAGGGCTTCGTCGGGCAATGCCCGACTGAGTAAATTAAATGGCCTTGTAAATCAAGTATTTACGAGGCCATTTTTATTAGTAGTACAAAAAGTAGTACAAAATATTTTTGATTATTGGATGTCTGGTACTTACAAATGAACAACCTTAATTATTTTCTTGCCGCTGTTGCATTGACAGGTTGCACAACTTCTGAAAAAACGGACCCCCTATATTTGAAAAAATTGCCCGATAGTGATAAACCCAGAAATGTGGTCTTTATTCTTTCAGACGATCACAGATATGATTATATGGGCTTCACAGGTAATGTTCCCTGGCTCAGGACACCTAATATGGACCGGATGGCATCTGAGGGAGTTTACATAGAAAATGCATTTGTCACAACTTCACTCAGTTCTCCAAGCCGTGCCAGCATTCTGACAGGGTTGTATTCGCATACACATAAGGTGGTCGATAATGCGGCACCACTGCCGGAAGGATTGACATTCTTTCCGGAGTATCTGCAAAATGCCGGATACATGACTGCTTTTTTTGGTAAATGGCATATGGGTAACGATTCAGGAGATCCTCAGCCAGGGTTCAGTCACTGGGAAGCATTCCAGGGTCATGGGCAGTATTATAACCCAAGAATAAATATCAACGGGACATGGACACAGTTTAAAGACAGTACATATGTTACTGACCTTCTGACTGAACACGCAATTGAATTTATAAAGGAACAGGTAGGATCATCTGAACCATTCTTTGTTTACCTTTCGCATAAGGGGGTTCACGGTGACTTTCATCCTGCCATAAGACATAGAGGTTATTACTCAGGAAAAGAACCAATAATACCGGAGAATTTCAAGGAGCCTTACTATGGGGCTAAACAGCTTCCAACGGTGGATCAGGTAACGGGTAAAGCAGCACATGGCTCTGAATATTACGGGGAAAATATGCATCCCGACTGGGTAAGGGACCAGAGGGAAAGCTGGCATGGAGTTGACTATGCTTACCACGGTAGAAACTGGAAAGAAGAAGTTATCAGCTATTGCGAAACCCTGATGTCGGTCGATGAAAGTATTGGTTCTGTTCTTGATTGTCTGAAGGAATTGGGGATTGATGATAATACCATGGTAATTTATATGGGAGATAACGGATTTGCCTGGGGCGAGCATGGTCTGATTGATAAAAGACAATTCTATGAGGAATCTGTCAGGGTTCCGATGCTGGCACGATCTCCTGGTTTGTTCCAGGGCGGACAGGTGCTTGAAAAGATGGTCCAGAATGTCGATGTCGCTCCGACTGTGCTGGCATGTGCAGGTCTGGACAAACCTGAGCACATGGTCGGGAGTTCATTTCTTCCCCTTTTGCAGGGTAAAGATATTCAATGGCGTGACCGTATTTTCTATGAATATTACTGGGAACATGAATATCCTTCAACTCCGACAATGCACGGAGTAAGGACCGACCGTTACAAATACATCCGTTATTACGGGATATGGGATACAAATGAATTTTATGATCTTCAGGACGATCCCTATGAGATTCACAATTTAATAGCTGTTCCTGAGCTTCAGGATACTATTAAATCATTGAATCACGCGATTTATGACTGGCTCGAGGCAACAGATGGCATGTCCATACCTCTGAAGAGAACCGAGCGTCCGCATATTGATCATCGTAATATGGGATACTACTAGATCGATAAGAGGAAATTTTTGATATTACTTAAAGACAAAAAAATACAACCGGGATTATTTATCTTTTCTGATTTTGTTTTCCATCTGTGCGAATGACCGCAACAGGTTGACAATATCGGTGTGTCCGTTCCTGATGGCAAAGCCCATCGCACTATCCCTGTCTATGTCTTTCAGATAAGGATTTGATTTCCTGACTTGTGACAATTAGTGCGTCAGGTATGTATTCAGGCTCATTTTATACCAACCTGATCGAGTCAGTGATGACGGCAGGAATGGCGAAACTGATTGTATTCTTGTAAGCCAATATCGCCGATTCATAAACATTTCATCATGTTTTAAATCATTTTAATCTCAATATGGTGTTTAATATGCAGATAGTTAATACCATAACTTTCCCCTTCGCAAGGAGGGGTGGCCCGGCTACTGCTTTTTGTACCGGACGAGATTTACTTCCGGGCCAGGGTGGTTATTGCCATGGAGAGTAGTTTAACAAGAATTAAGAACATTTATCCTCTCCTTTAAATGCATTTAAGGTTGATTCTGAGGGTCTTCCTCTCTTTGATACTTTTAATAACACCGATCTCAAGAATGCTATGGGTTTATATTCAGATGACGAATTTCTCCCTTCCAATGAACAGCCAGTTACCGGTTAGTATTCTTGCCGGCATCAATATTGCGGACGCATCGGACGAAATTGTAAACATAACGGACATCGCCTTGAGGCCCAAAGAATTGAGGATAAGCATTTTTGTCTCCGCTTTTGGGATCGCTTCGCTGACATCCTGCACCATGTACATCCATCAATATTCCGTTCATTTTCCCCTGTCCTTCCCCAAAAGCAATGTAGGCAGCCGATGCATATGGGTTTGCTCCGTCCAAATGTGTAGTGCCTGTCCAGAAAAAGGGATATTGACCCATATTTCCATCGGGATCTTTTATTTCCGTTGTGACAAAAACCGGATCGATGGCGGGTGATTGAGTGGTTTGGGGCGACCGGCTGTAATCAACAATACTCTGCAATTCTTTCGCATTGGGTAATCTCCAGTCAGTATAACCGGCAAGTGAGAGGGTTTCGGCATACTCTAATGCTATTTTCCAGTCTCTGCTAATTCCATCATCGGCTTTTTGCCACATCAGACCGGTTGCCTGGTCACTTACAGTTCCATCTCCATTGTCTGCAAATTTATTTTTACCGTATTCCGGGTTGCCGCGTACCATTCTGAAATACATTTTGTTAGCCATGCCGGTGCTTTTTTTGTATTTTGGATAGCCCTTAATGCGCCCGTCAACAAAATTTACTCCAAAAATGGTTTCATCTCCATTCATCGTACGACCAACATATTCTGTCGATGACCATGTCTGGGCATCAATCTCGCGTTCGCCAACAGCAGTATTGCCCAATGGCTGATTGAAAAAATCAGTGTCGATAAACAGTTTTACTGCCTGTTGCCCCGCTACCTGACCAGTGAACAGAATAAGTGAATAGAGCTCTTTTATGGCAGGTACCCGCCAGTCTGTATATTCACCCAGGGTAGAGTTGTCAGCTTTAACAAAGGCTTCCTCAAGAGTGAGCTTTTCTCCCATATCCTGCTCCCACATTAATCCGGTTACATTATCGGTAATTGTACCATCACCATTATTGGTGTACGATGGTTTATTACCTGAATAATCAGCATCCTGGCCATAGAATGCATCGCCCGCCTTTAATGGAGTGGTAATGCCAACATCGGTGTAATAAGGTTCTACTCCTGTATCGACTATTTGGAATGGGTAACTCAGATTCGGTTTGTTATCCTGCAATTGGGTTGTATCCTTTTCACAACAAATTAAGGACACCAGACAAGTAAGCAATAATAAGTTCATCTTTCTCATTAAAGTTATTATTTTAAAAAATTGTTGTCCAGATAGTTTTGAAATGCCTCCTTATATTGTTCACTTATTGGAATATATACATTATTATCAAAAATTATCCTATTGCGTTCAATTGTAGTTATCTTGTTCAGGTTAACAATAAAAGAACGGTGTACCTGCATAAATTTTTCCGATGGCAGATGTTCCATTAATTTCTTAATCCCCATCAGTGACATTATTGGTTTTTGATTATCCAGATGGATCCGGATATAATCCCTCATTCCTTCAATATAGTTTATATTATTGAAATCGATTCGTACAATCCTGTACTCTGACTTAATAAACAGGAACTGCTCATTTGTCCGGATGCTTGCTGTTTCCAACCCGGTTGTAAAATACCGGTCTTTAGTCTTGTTTACGGCCTTCAGGAAATCAGCATAGCCAATTGGTTTTACAATATAATCAGCAGCGTCAACCTGAAAGCCTTCAAAAGCAAATTCGCGATATGCCGTTGTAAAAATGATCTTTGCCGGATTTGTCAGAGATTTTACAAAATCAATTCCTGAAAGGTCAGGCATATTTATATCAACAAACATCAGATCAACCTGGTTGTCATTAAGATATTCCAGTGCTTTATAAGCGCTGGTAAAGCTATTTTCCAACCTGAGAAACGGAGTTTTATTAATATACCCAACTAATTGTTTGAGAGCCAGAGGCTCATCATCTATGGCGATGCAGGTTATCATAGAGGTAGCTCTAATTTGACAGAGAATATTTTCCCGGGCAATTCATTGATTTTTAATTCGTATGTGTCACCATAAATCAAATCCAGACGATTACGGGCATTACTGATACCTATACCTGAATTTATTTTTCCTGCATCATCACCGTGAACTTTGTTTTCAATCATAAAGCTCATATGATTCTCTGTAAAGCGATAGTCAATATGCACATATGAATGGCCTTCATAACTGATCCCATGCTTAAAAGCGTTTTCTATAAAGGAGATGGTCAGTAGGGGTGGAATAGCAACTCTGGGCAGATTCGCGGGGATATTCAACTCGATATCAACCTCATCTGTAAACCGGATTCTCATAAGTTCCACATAGCTTCTTACAAAATTCATCTCTCTCTGAAGGGAGATTTTTTCTGTCTGCGACTCATAGAGCATATATCCCATCAATTCCGAGAGTCTGATAATTGATTCTTTGGCCTGTTCGGAGCTTATATCCACCAATGCATGGATATTGTTCAGGGTATTCAGGAAAAAATGCGGACTGATCTGTTGTTTTAAAAGAGATAGTTCGGTCTGTATGTGCATTTTCTTCTGTACCTCAATTTTCTGTTCTTCTTCCTGTCGTTTGAAAACGAGCTTTACAGCTGTATTAAACCCTACTACCAGAAATGAAATGATGATCACATCCATGAATCTTCCTCCTAAAGACAAACCTCTCATATTGGGGCCCGGAGGGACACGATCCGGCAATCCCGGAGGGGGAAGCCTGTGGGGGATATCATTTATAGGGGGTAACTGGGAAGGTTTAAGATAATCCTGTACAAACTTTAAAGAATCAAAGAGAAAGGCAATGACAATAATTGATATTGAAATATAGACCAGATATTGAACATTCTCATTCCTGAACAGGAACCGGGGTACCAGCACCCTGTTGTTGACAATAAAGACAAGCATGAAAGGGAGGATGCGAAACAATTCAAGAGCCAGCCGCGACCAGGTGAAGTTCGCGTCTCCACGTAATGTGAATACAGGCAGCGAGCATACTATAAGCCAAATGAGCAGATAGATAAGATTCTCGCTTTTTTCCTTTGTGGTTCCCATGCCCTTTTTTTCTTAATATGATGATAAATATAAATAATTAGTTTTTAATCATTATACCTCTGATTTTAAATATTTTATTGGGTGGCAAGGTAGCTGGTTGTTACATTGAACCGGCTGTCAACATGGTTCTTTTGTGTCGACAGTGCACTGGCAAATTCTGAAGACGATTTCAGAAAGGTATAACCCGATACCTCTCCGTCTGTGCCAACCACATACGGTTGAATCATATCGTAGTAATACTGATATTTTTCCTTCATATCTGCAGGGTAGAATGAGCCATTGATTGTCTGACTTAAATAGTCGAGGTAAAAGGCTTTGTATTCCGGTGTATCCATCAGATACCTTATCAGCGGCCAGCTACTTGTCACTTCGTTCATGGAAAGACTGAGGGAAGTCATTTTCCCGGCTGACAGAGACTCGTTATTGTCCCAGGGGATCCATACCAGTTTTTCAGTTGCCGGATCATTGTAGAGGTAAAAGTTATGGGTCATCTTCCCATAGGTGTCCCAGTTCTGGATAACTGTATTTACAGCCAACCATTTCATGAAATTATCCACATCAAATACCGATTCCAGATCTGACTTCCACTGATCAATATCTGAGGTTCTTGTGCTTGCATTCAGATAACTGATGAAACTCTGCGCATCACTGTAATCAGCCATTTCCTCATTGTTTTTTTTCTCCATGGTGGAGATGCTAAACGTTTTCAGATAAGTACCGTCAGGCTTGTAGCAGTTACCTGTACTACTTCCAAACTGGCTGTCGAGCATGGTATCCTCCACTATCTCAACAGCCGTGTATAATCCAAAATACTTAGCTCCCTGTCCATAGTCTATGTATATCCTGTAATATGCAGTCTGTGGAGCTTTTAACCCTGCCCCTCTGAATATATCGGCAGCAAGTTTCTCGTGCATAAACGACACATCATCATAGTTATTGGAGAAAGAGAGTTTTTGAAAACCATAGAATCTCTGGTCTTTTATTTCAGGATAGGTATCTTCAAATTCGTCAAAGTCGAACCGCAATGCCAGCTTTTTAATGCCTGACTGATAAGCACTTTTCAGACTGGAATTCCCTTTATACCTGACACCTACATTATACCACTCTTTACCATTAAAGAAAACAGATGCGGGGACGAAAACAGGAGTAAAATCTACAGTACCGGGTGCATCACCCCCCGGCCTTTCGCCAGGTACACTGCTGCTTAGATTACTGCTCAGGTCCTGTTGCATCTCGGACCAGTCCGAGGAGCTGATAACCAAATCAATACGGTTCACTTTGTCTTGCGGGAAGATTATATCGTAATTGGGAGCAGCTTCATCGCCGTGTGTCTCGGCCGTCCAGTCTGCCAGTCCGGTTCCTGGAACAACAGATTCCTCTTCGGGAATAATCTCTTCTTTGTAGCATGAGGTAAAGAAAAGGCTGGAGGCAAGGATAAGAGTTGCCACATTAACCGTTTTTCTTACGGGTAGTTGATTGGTTATCTTCATGATCTGAATGTTTTAAAATGAAAATTTATATCCTAATCCTACGACGTATACATTCTTGGGATAACTCTGATTTAACTCATTATCTATAATATAGAAAAGCTCAATGTCAGAGCTCCGGGTAACCGGATAGCTCGCCCCCAGTTTCCATCGCATCTTGTTGAAATAAGATTCCTCACCTGTCTCATACTTCCTGAATATCTCTGCCTGAAAATAGGGCTCCAGCTTGAAATTTTTGATATCATAATCCACGCTGATCTTATTACGCAGGTTATACACGTTGTTTTCCGAACTGCCTGAAAGAAGGTCTTCATCCTTATTCTGGAACTGCAGCCTGTATCCAAAAGTAAACCTGTCTAGTTTTTGTTTGTAATTTATGTCGGCACTGAGCCGGTGTTGAGTAATAAAATCATTGTCACTGTTTTTATTCTGATAGAAGCGATAATTCACTCCTGCAGAGAAATGTTTGTTGATTTTATAGTCCAGCCCCAGGTCGGTGAAAAACATGTCAAACCTTGATATATCTTCTGTAAATCTAAGTTCCTCTTTCAATGAGATCTGCCACCGGTCGCCTATCTTTTTACTTATCGCAACATTGTTCCACATTTCCAGATCACTAGTTACCGTGGTTTCCTGTGCCTCCAGGTTTATTGTTATCAATAGAAAAAGTGACAGGAATGATGTTATCAGGATTCTTGTTTTATCCATTTTTATAGTTTTTACATTCATTATTGACTTAAATCCTGTCGCTATACCTCATTATCGAAACTTGTAAATTCTTCAAAATTGTCCAATCCATTATAATAATAGATCTTTATCTCGGCAGTATCTCTCATGAAATTTATCTTACCTACTTCAATCCGGTTAATCTCCAGACCTGTACGTTCCTTAAGGTCCTGAAGCAATAAATTGTAATTTTCCGGTTTAATCAGATCAATCTTTTCATACAGAATCATTTTTGTTGATTCGTGCCTTAATAACCATATCCTTTCGAATCCCCAGACGATTGCGACAATTACGAGATTTGTAAACAACAGTTCGCTGTAGCTTATCATTTTGTTTGCTAACGCATTAATTACCGATACTCCGATAATGACAAACAGATAAGTCATTTCTTTAATCGGGATAGTAGTAGTACGGTAGCGTATTATCCCAAAAATGGCAAACAGCCCGAGGGCAAATCCCAATTCGATTTTCACACTCTCAAGAAGGAAGCATAAAAGGAAGATCACAGTGCTGAACATCATGTATGTAAAAAGGTAATCCTTCCTGCGGCTTGACTTGTAATAAAGCAACCGAACCAAAACAATGGTTACGATAAGGTTAAATCCAAATCGGATAATGAGTTTGAATAAATCTTCCGCATTGAGGATGTCGGTATTCAAAAGTTGCAGGTTGTCGGGCAATGCACCGAGGATTGAAGTAATTGAATTAATTGCTTGCATGATATCAGGCGTTTAACTTATTCAAGATTTGAATTTTTGATTTGAAAGCGTTAGATTTTAGATTATTGTATAACATCATTGATCCGACACAGTATTTACTGAATCCGTCCGGACGGATATGGTATTTCTTTAAAATGGAAATTACGGCAGAATTCATTGATCTTTTTCCCTGTTTCACTTCTATTATAACCAGTTGAGGTATTGAGATGGTTTCTCCCAGGGTGCTAGTGAAATTCATATCAAAATCAATAGTAACGCGTTCAATCTGGTTGGTCAGGGTTATACGCCTGTAGTTATTGCATAGTTTGAATTCCAGTTCCTGAGATTCGAAAGGTGAATGGCTGTTTAAGAAAATGACTTCATCTTCTGTAAACTTATCCTGGCTTTCAGATCTCAACGTTCTTGATTTTAAAGTGCGACCTTTGTTGTTTTTGAATTTCACCTCCAGGAATTTAATATCAAAATCGGAATACTCTCTCTCGCGGATCTTGAAGCGATTTAGTTTTCCGTTCTGGTGTTCAGTGTACATTTTGAACCCGGCTGTATCGAAATAAGTAGTCCGGTAGGTCATTATACGTCTGCCGTCAATCTCCAGTATCCTGTATTCATCAGAGATATCATTCAGAATATCCTGAAGTTTTGAACCGCTAAACATAAACTTCGTGTCTATCCTGTAGAGAAGCTTGACGGTGTCAAGTTCTTTCAGTGTGATAGGCTTACATCTTGCTAAAATGGATTCAATATCTTGCATCGACTTTATCTTATCTGTGCAGGTAGTTGAAGCCTTTATATTTCATCGATATATTTCACTGTTTGAGGTCTTTTTCCTATGAATAATTTCCAACTCATTATCAGTTAACCCTTTTGAGGCCAGCTGCCAAATGGTTGTTTCTCAAACTGCATGGTACCGTCGGCTCCCTTAAAAATATTAATCCATGCCCTCCAGTTTACATCATCCAACTCAGGAAAGTCGAGCCTGTAGTGGCTGCAGCGGCTCTCCTTGCGCATCAGTGAGGCTTTAAGCTTCATCTCGGCTGTAACGATCATGTTGGCAGTCTCGTGTGCCAGGCGCAGCTCATGCATATCAGCTGCGCGAAGCAGTGGCATATGGTGGTCCCTTAATTCTTCTATATATGCCAGTGCCGCATTTAGCAGGTTTTCTTTCTTTATATAAATAATGAAATTGGGAATCATAATACCCTGCAAAGTTTGTGTTACCCAGGCAGGACTGTAACCTGCTTTCAGCTTTAACGGAGCCCATATTTTTTCCTGAACTTCCTGAGCTTTTTCTTTTGAGATATTTAAGATATTAACCCTGCCTGCATATTCCGCAGCAGTTTCCCCAGCTACAGCACCCTGAACTGCTGAACCAGCTAAGGAAGAACCAACCTGCGTATAAATTGCACCAGCCATGTATGAACCTAATGCATCACCTGCAGCATACAATCCCGGAATATTTGATTCACATTTGTCGTTTATTGGCACCAGGCCTTCCGACTTGTGGATTGACATTCCTGCCGAAGAACCTCCCACAGATACTCCGCCCATTCCGGGAGGTGCACCGCCTTCTTTGGATCCATTTTCCTGTTTGCTTTCAGGGCCGTCTTCAGGGCGTCCACCACCGGATGGCGTATCCCCTTTTCCTCTTTCAGGGCCGCCTTCGGGGCGTCCACCACCGGATGGCGTATCCCCTTTTCCTCTTTCAGGCCTGTCACCAACCGGTCTGTTGTCTTTCACTCCGGCAGTATCGCCAATGGAAGGCCCGTTGGCCCTTCTCTCCTGTGATCCACTCCGTTGAAATTCGGCCGGTACAAATGGACCGCCTTGCACGTTGGTTTCATCACCCATCCCGGGACGCCCCATCTGAACAGGGCTGCCGGTAATGTATGCCTTGTAGTTCAGGTCAACGCCCAGATCATGATGCACCTCAACTCCTGTTGTTCCCGGTTTACGTTCAAACATCCCATGCCATCCGCCGAAACAATCCGCAGCATTGGTAGCCTGCCCGGGATGACCATCGTTCCATTCTTTTCCGGTGACTTTTGCACCAATGTTATAGGCCATTATGGTGCCATCGTGAGTCAGATCACAGATGGGAAAGCCATTGGGTTTAAAACCACCGGCACCCGTACATAGAATAACACTCTTCGCATTAATAAAATGAATTTTAGTTTCATCAAGACTAAACCCTGCGGCGCCTGCTATCCGGCCTTCTTCTTTAATGAGATGAGTAATTGTAATCCTTTCCATAACCGGGATATTTCGTTCGGTAATGGGCTTGGTAAAGGAATTGTTGTAGAGCGGTGAGTCAAAGAAACCCCATTCCTTAAGCTCATTTACCCGCGCCAGGGATTGTTCTGCCATCTGCCGGGTATAGACTGGATTATTTGTACCAAGTGCTGAGCGGGAAACAGAATCAACAAACTCATCAATGCTCAGTTTCTCCTTGGTTGCATCGTAAGCAAATATCCCTTTTGCAAAGGGGGTTTCGCCCGATGAACCGAGACGTCCTTTGGATACCAGCATTACTCTTGCCCCGGCATCATGGGCCTTCACGGCTGCAAACAATCCCGCCATTCCGCCACCGATAACCAGCACGTCGGTTTCATTTTCCTGAAGACTCAATTCATCGACCTTAATAAAGGTCTTATTCTCCCCCCAGTTTGCGTTTATACCCATGGAGGCCAACGCTGCAAAACCGGCCGCTCCACCGGCAAGAGCCATGAACTTGCGACGTGATATTCCGTTCGTTACGTTTATTTCAGACATCTATTCACCTCCGACTGTTTTTGATGATTTTGAAAAATAAGTATTGAGTAGTAGTAACACCCCTAATATTGCCAGCATTAAAATGTAAAATGTAAATGGGTTGTTTATGTGCCCGCCAAGATTGATGGCATGCCATGAAGCAAAACCAATAAACACTATTGACACGATCCCGTGAAACACGCGCCAGGTCCTGTACGACAGCGCCAGTCTTTTACGAAACAAAGAGGTAATACCTAAGACTAACATTGTTCCATAAGCTATCATCCCTAGTAAAACACCCGGACGGTCATAGCTGGTGATCAGTGTTAAGAATGCTTCTTTCGGCTCTGTACCGGATTCGAAGTAGCGTGGCAGAACGATTAAAAACGGATGTGCCAGCAGAATTGCAATAAAAAAGTAGCCGATGAATTTATGGATCTTCAATACCGAAGAGCTCTTATGGACCTTCAGCATAGCCCTGTTGCTCCGTGCCAGGAAGAACTGTCCCAACATCATGCTGAATGTCAGAAGCGTAAGCAAGGAGATGGCTTCCTTCAGGATTGTGCCCCGTGGAAAGTCCCCCAGGGCATATAGCAGTGACGGTATTCCAATAAATACCAGGATCGCTGCAATCAGATTATATGTCTGTATACGTTTTTCCATTGTTACCCCCATGATACGATTACCGGGATTGACTTCTCCGGAGAGATGGTTATAGCATCAACCGGACAATACATACGGCATAAATGACAGATCTGGCAATCGGCCGGATATTTTATAAATGCCTTTCCTGTTGCTGGACTTAATCGAATAACATCAGTGGGGCACGTTTTTACGCATGTGCCACATCCGATGCATCCGTTTATACTTTGAATTGACATATCTTTGTGTTTTCAATTTAAATTATTGTCTTTTCTGGCCACTCTGCCTTGGATTGTTCTTTTTCTGCCAGGCAACAAACTTCTTTTGCTGTTCTTCAGTAAGAACAGCTTTGACCTGTTTTTCAAAACTTGTATCCAGGGCTTCCATTTCCTCCCGGTTTGGTCTTGAATTACCTGATGTTTTTGCCTTTACCTCTTCAAAATGTTTTGTGTATAATTCCAAAACACTTACTTCTTGTTTGTCGGTTAAAGTAATTTCCTCAGCCAAATTGCTTACCATTTTCTTAATTTGGTTTGTATTTGGTATTGCCGGAGGGCGTTGCTGTCCTCCTTGCTGACCACCACCTTGTTGTCCCTGACCTGGTTGCGCGAATAAAACATTACCTGTAAATAACGTAATTGCCATTAAGATGATTGCGCTTGCTGAATTTCTAATCTGTTTTACCATACCAATTGAATTTTATTTATCCTAATACGAAAATACTTGAGGATTCAGGTTTGGAAAAACCAAATCGGCGGTAATAAAAGATTTGTCGGCAGAAAGGGTCATTTTATCTGCAAAGGTCGGTTCATGGAAAAGAGATTTTACAGCGGGAGACAGAAATTTCACCAGCAGAGCTCCCTTCAGAGAAAGAGCAGCAGATGGACCAACAATCAGCCATCTCAGGAGCGATTACCGCTTGCAAAGAATTATCCTTATCAGAACTGCAGGCCAGCTTCTCACAACAAACAACCTGTACCCTGCATAACGCACTGATAAAATTGTAACTTTGATTCAACCCTGGCATCCATTGTTGGAAACGGTCCGGGTGCTGCTATTCTAATTAACAGGATAATAAGGCTTTATCCTGATGATAGGACCTGATATTATGTATGTTAACCACATAATAAACTAAGGAAATTACAGATGAGTTTCAAGTGCCTGGATAAAAACCCGTTTCACGCGCGATATGAATGGTTCTGCAATCGCGAAGCTGTGAACCCGGATAATAAAGAAGGTTTCGCAGCGGCAATTTTTACACCTGTAAATAAGTAATCAATTAAAAGGCTATAATAAAAGTGTCAGTTTATTGTAAAAAGAGTGTAAATAGTAAGATGGTTCTCACCCCGACTATCAAAATCATATGGCCTTGTAAATCAAGTATTTGCGAGGCCATTTTCATTAGTAGTACAAAAAGTAGTACAAAATTAAGTCTTCCAAAATTCAGATTATGATTCTATATCCGTCTTTTCTGCCATATGTTCTGATATAATATTGCAAAAATTGGTCAAATTGAATAACTGGACATTCAATTAATACCGTCAGGAAAATTAAGCTGATGAAGGAGATTTGAAAGGTCACGGCTAACCATAAATGTACCATGTAAGACAAAAATGTTTGATAATGTTAAATATATATGACAAAAAGATGTATATTTGTAAAATATAGTTAACGTTATGAAAACAAGAAATACAATATTATTACCCAGAGCACAGAAACCTATTTCAGTTCTTGGAGAGAATATCAAGCTTGCAAGACTGCGAAGGAAATTTAGCGCAGAACAGGTAGCTGAGAGGGCAAATATAAGTAGACCAACTTTAGTCTCTATTGAAAAAGGGAATCCTAATGTTACAATCGGGGCATATGTTAAAGTGCTTTCAGTTCTTGGACTTGAGAATGATATCATGAAGGTTGCTAATGATGATAAATTAGGCAGAAGACTTCAGGATGCCAAACTAATAGTCAGGGAACGGGCACCCAGGATTTTTAAAAATGCTACATTACAGAGTAATTCGCAGGTTTCAAAAATAGCTATCAATGGACCAAAGGTGAGATTATTAAAGAAGACAGATGGAAGCAAGAAGTAATAATAAGGATATTTATGTCTATGCTAACTGGACCGGTATGAAAGAGCCGGTATTAATGGGTGTG
>CAWJAW010000009.1:0-326993 GCA_963840965.1 uncultured Bacteroidales bacterium
GGAATTGGAATATATAATATCTTCCAGGTGTTCAATCCTCCACTGATCATTCTTGGCGGCGGGCTGATGAATCTTGGCGACTTATATTTCAGCAGGATACTTGAGAAGTTCCATGAACTTGCACGGGATATGATCTACGACCCGATAGCCATTGTAAGGTCTGAAGCAGGAGCAGATGCCGGTCTGATAGGGGCTGCAGCGCTTCTTCTCGAATAACAGTCTATCCGGCCCATCCCTCGCGGTCGAGGTTTCTGTAGTTGATCGCTTCCGAGATATGTTCGACACTAATGTTTTCCGACTCCCCGAGATCGGCAATTGTCCGTGCCACCTTTAGAATCCTGTCATAGGCCCTGGCTGAAAGGCCTCTCAGATCCATGGCTGTGCGGAGCAGTTTTCCTCCGGCCTCATCGAGTTGACAGTATCTTCTCTGCATAGATGATGTCATCTGGGCGTTCGCGTAGATTCCCTTCACAGACGCAAAACGCCTGGCCTGTATCTCCCTTGCCTTAACGACTCTATCCCGGATTAAATCTGATCGCTCCGTTTTAACAGAATCCGTAAGCTTATCGTATTTCACAGGAACAACTTCTATATGAATATCAATTCTGTCGAGCAACGGTCCGGAGATCCGGTTCAGGTATTTCTGTCTCATTCCGGCAGTGCACATGCATTCTTTCTCAGGGTGGTTGTGGTATCCGCAGGGGCAGGGGTTCATTGAGGCGATCAGCATGAAGCTTGCGGGGTAATCGCAGGTTGATTTTGCCCTGGAGATGGTTATTATTCTGTCTTCGAGCGGTTGTCGCATCACCTCCAGCACGGTTCTCTTGAACTCAGGAAGTTCATCAAGAAACAGTACCCCGTTATGTCCCAGGGAAATTTCCCCGGGCTGGGGGAATGTTCCCCCGCCTACCAAAGCGACATCTGAAATCGTATGGTGAGGACTCCGGAAAGGCCGTTTGGTCATCAGCGCCATGTGGTCGTCGATTTTGCCTGCCACCGAATGAATTTTAGTGGTTTCAAGAGCCTCTTCCAGGGTAAGAGGGGGCATTATGGTGGGCAGCCTTTTCGCAAGCATGGTCTTTCCTGCCCCGGGGGGGCCGATCATTAGAAGATTATGGTGCCCTGCGGCTGCCACTTCGAGGGCTCTTTTAACGTTTTCCTGACCGCGGACATCAGAAAAATCGACATCATATTTATTGGCTTCTCCCCTGAACAAACCCTCAATATCGACCTTCACCGGCTCAAACTGCCCGGAACCGTTGAAAAAATCGATAACGTCTCCAAGCTTTTCCATGCCGTAGACATCGAGCTCCGATACAACAGCTGCCTCCCTGGCATTCTTTACAGGCACTAACACTCCTTTGAAACCCTCCTCCCTGGCCCTCAGGGCTATGGGAAGAACTCCCTTTACAGGCTGCAGGGTTCCGTCGAGCGACAGCTCTCCCATCATGACATACGATTCGATACGGCCCGGGGAGATATTCTCATCAGCCGCCAGGATTCCCACAGCAAGAGGAAGATCATATGATGACCCCTCCTTCCGGATATCAGCCGGCGCCATGTTAATCAGGACCTGCTTCCCCGGCCACCTGAATCCCAGGGCACGAAGCGACGACTCGATCCTCTGCTGACTCTCCTTTACCGCCACATCGGGCAGACCTACAAGGAAAAAACGTATCCCCCTCGATACATTGACTTCAATGGTTACCGTGACCGCGTCAATGCCTGCCACGGCACTGCCAAATGTCCTTACCAGCATAATTTTATACTTGCACGATTAGCGAAACACAGTACCAAATATAATAAAAAGAATGAACAAGGACCTAAGCCGTACTACTAAAATTTAAAGATAAATAACCCGATACGGACTGCCAAAGACTTTTTTCACCCAGAATATAAATCCATTTGTAACATATGTTACATTTTTATTGCGCCGGATTCAGTTTTTTTGTGTAAATTATTGTCTTGCAAAATGCAGACTTATTGAGTGTTGAAAAAGTCATTTATTAATTATTAACATAAAAACAGTAATATCATGAGTATGTTTTGCTTTCAGTGTCAGGAGACGGCCAAAGGGACAGGCTGTACAATTGCAGGAGTATGCGGCAAGAAGGACAACGTTGCCAATATGCAGGACCTTCTGGTTTTTGTGACAAAGGGAATATCATTTTTCACCACCGGGCTGAGGAAACTCGGCATTGAAG
Source organism: uncultured Bacteroidales bacterium (assembly GCA_963840965.1). Classification (GTDB taxonomy): domain Bacteria; phylum Bacteroidota; class Bacteroidia; order Bacteroidales; family VadinHA17; genus LD21. Next base: position 2,205 of record CAWJAW010000009.1, read on the forward strand.
CCGACGAAGCTGATAAGTTCATTGTCGACAGTCTTTTCATGACAATCACCAATGCGAACTTCGATATCGAAAGGTTCGTGGCAAAGGTCAGGGAAGGTCTTAAGCTCAGGGATGAGCTTAAGGTGCTTTATCTGAAAGCTGGTGGTACGATACCTGCCGGTGTTCATGAATCGGCTGTCTGGACCGGCCATACTGTAGAGGAATTCGAGGCCAAAAACGTATCTGTAGGTGTTCTGGCCACCCTTAATGAGGACGTCAGGTCGCTCAGGGAGATGGTAATTTATGGCCTTAAGGGAATGGCTGCCTATACCGAACACGCCAATAACCTTGGTTTTGATGACAAATCCATCCACAAATTCATCCAGGAAGCGCTTGTTGCAACCACCAACGACAGTCTGAATGCCGATCAGCTGGTTGCCCTGGTTATGGAAACGGGTAAATTCGGAGTCTCGGCCATGGCCCTGCTCGACAAAGCCAATACAACAACCTACGGGAATCCTGAGATCACAAAGGTTAACATCGGTGTCAGGAACAACCCTGGTATACTGATCAGCGGACACGACCTCAGGGATATGGAAGATTTGCTGGTGCAGACCGAAGGCACCGGAGTCGATGTTTACACCCACAGCGAAATGCTCCCTGCAAACTACTATCCTGCATTTAAGAAATACGAGCATTTCGTAGGCAATTACGGCAGCTCATGGTGGATGCAGAAGGAAGAATTCGAAACTTTCAACGGCCCCATTCTCTTCACCACCAACTGTATAGTTCCCCCGAAAAAGGATGCTACCTACTTCGATAAGGTCTATACCACTGGATCATCCGGATTCACCGGTTTCAGGCATATCCCTGAAAGGCCAAAGGGAGGCCGCAAGGATTTCTCGGCGATCATTGAACATGCAAAGCTTTGCAAGCCCCCTGTTGAAATCGAAAAAGGTGAGATAGTCGGTGGCTTTGCCCATAACCAGGTTGTCGCCCTTGCCGACAAGGTTGTTGATGCAGTCAAATCCGGAGCCATAAAGAAATTCTTTGTCATGGCAGGATGCGACGGAAGATTCAAGGACCGCAGCTACTATACTGAATTTGCACAGGCACTTCCGAAAGACACTGTTATACTGACAGCCGGATGCGCTAAATACCGCTACAACAAGCTTCCGCTCGGCGACATAGGAGGCATACCCAGAGTCCTGGATGCCGGCCAGTGCAACGATTCCTACTCCCTTGCAGTGATAGCCCTTAAACTGAAGGAAGTATTCAATCTGAACGACATCAACGAACTGCCAATCGCGTATAATATCGCATGGTACGAGCAGAAGGCCGTGATAGTGCTGCTTGCACTCCTCTATCTCGGAGTAAAGAACATTCACCTCGGTCCGACGCTTCCCGGATTCCTCTCCCCGAACGTTGCAAAGGTCCTCGTTGAAAAATTCGGAATAGCCGGCATCGGTACGGTTGAAGATGACATCAAACTGTTCCTGAGCTAAGCAATATCATGAAATATGCTGAAGGGGTGTTGCATGCAACACCCCTTTGTTTTTTTCCAAAACCTTAAAAAGCAATGCCTGTTTTAGGAAAAACATTCTATTTTTGATATTAATCCCCTAACCCGATTTCCATCAGTGTAAATTAAAACCAGCAAAACATGAAATTCAGGATAGCAGTTCTTTCACTTTTACTTGTCCTTGGCTGCGGATGCAACAAAGGAAAAAGGATAACGATAATATCCCCCGACGGCACCAACAAACTCACCTTTGCAGCAGACTATGAGCAGGACGGAATCAGGTATCCTGCCTTCACCCTTCAAAACGGGAACCGCCAGGTGATTGTCCCTTCACCGGTCAGGCTCAATGCGGAAGGTATCTTCTGGGGAAACTTCAAGATCAGGGAAGTGAAAAAGGAATCGGTTAGGGATCAGTGGATTAATAATTTCGGTGAGAGGAAGGAGATCCCCGATAATTATAACCAGGCCAGCATACGGCTTGAAAATGACGACCTGGAAATAACCCTGATCTGCAGGGCTTATGACGAAGGTGTTGCATTCTCACTTGAATTCCCGCAGCAGGAGGGGATCGATTCAATACTAATAAACGCGGAAAGGATTTCATTCGGTTTTACCGCCGACCATCCGGCATGGTCTGCAAACAGGGCACAGGCTGCTTATTCAAAAGTGCCGCTCAGCAAAATCCAGAATGGCTGCGAGAGGCCGCTGGTGATCGAGATCGACACCGGCCTTACAATTGCACTCGCCGAAGCAAGGCTGGTGGACTATGCCAGGATGAAGTTTGAGCCCGATACAATACGTTATAACAATGTTATAACGCAGCTTGAAGGCACTGTAAACAAGGCGCTGCCGTTTCAGACCCCATGGCGGGTGGTGATGACGGGTAAAGACCCCGGCGATCTGCTGGAGAAGAATTACCTGATCCTGAACCTGAACGATCCCTGCGCTTTATCCGATGTTTCATGGATAAAGCCCGGCAAGGTATTGCGTGAAGTTACCCTGACCACAGCCGGGGCAATTGCAGCCATCGATTTCACTTCATCCCACAACATGCAGTATGTTGAATTTGATGCCGGATGGTACGGCCCCGAGAACAATGACAGCTCGGATGCCCGTGCCGTGAACCTCGATCCCGCAAGGTCGAAAGGTCCTCTCGACATGAAGGAGGTTCTGGACTATGCCCGTTCAAAAGACATCGGAATACTCCTTTATGTTAACCGGAGAGCTCTCGAACGTCAGATTGACGAGCTGCTTCCGCTTTACCGGGACTGGGGAATCGCCGGGATCAAGTTCGGATTTGTAAGGGTGGGAACTCAGGATGCAACAGCATGGCTTCACGAATCGATAATGAAGGCTGCAGAGTACAAGCTTGTAGCCGACGTCCATGACGAATACAGGCCGACAGGCTTTTCGCGCACTTATCCCAACTTTCTTACAATGGAGGGGATCCGCGGCGACGAGGAGAGTCCATCGAACAGTCACACCCTCATAACCATGTTCACCAGGATGCTCGCAGGCCAGGGCGACAACACTATATGCTATTACAATGAAAGGGTTGAGAATAAAATGGGCTCCCACGCTTCACAGCTTGCAAAGGCGGTATGCATCTTCAGCCCGCTGCAGTTCCTGTACTGGTACGACAAAGCCGCCCCGGCACTAAAAAAAGATGACGGCCTGTGGGGAGCTACCAACTACATCGGCAACGAACCGGAGCTTGAATTCTTCGACAATGTACCTACTGTATGGGATGAAACCCTGGTATTGCATGCGAAAATCGGGGAATATGGGGTGATAGCAAGGAAAAAGGGGGAGGAGTGGTTTATCGGAGGCATAAACGGGGCCAATCCTGTAAAGCTTGATCTCAACTTCTCCTTTCTGGATCCGGATAAGGAATATTCAGCGAAAATCTATTCCGATGACCCGTCAGTCAACACCAGGACTCATGTCAGAATTGACAGTATGAGGATAGACAATAATACTATATTTCCGGTTAGTCTCAGGCCGGATAACGGAATAGCGATACATATTAAATAGAAAGACCAAGAGATTAACCACTGAGTTCACGGAGAGCACGGGCCATACACGGATTGTCTCAAGTAACAAAATCCGTGATCTTTTCCGTGTTATCCGTGAAATCTGTGGTAAAAACAAGTCACAAAAAATTCCTGTCGACGAATTCCTGGAATTTATCCTTGTATTGTTCGCTAACCGGGATATAGGCTTTTCCGAAGACTATCCTGCTTCTTTCAATGGTCTCTATCCTTTCGAGGTTAACAATGAACGACCTGTGCACCCTCATGAACTTTGCCACCGGAAGCTTGGCCTCGAGAAGTTTCATTGTTATAAGGGAGAGCACCGGGTTTGGTGTGCCTGCCGTGTAAACCTTCACGTAATCCTTCAGGCCTTCGATATAGAGTATATCGTTGAAGTTGATCCGTCTTATTTTGTAATCCGACTTCAGGAACAGGAACTCACTGTTTGATTCCACCTTTTCCTGTTCGCCATGTTCAATCCGGATAAGTCTGGCAGCCTTGCCGACAGCCTTCAGGAATTCCTCATAACTGAAAGGCTTCAGAAGATAATCCACAACATCGAGCTTGAAGCCTTCGAGGGCGTATTTTTCATAGGCTGTTGTAAATACGACCCTCGGTCCTCCGGTAAGCGCCCTTGTGAATTCAATTCCAGTGAGATCAGGCATTTGGATATCAATGAAGATCAGATCTACGTTTTCATTGATCACGTACTCCAGTGCTTCCTGGGGATTGTCAAAACTGCCGGCAAGCTCTAGTCCCGGAGTCTTTTTGATATACCCTGTTACCAGTTGAAGCGCCAGAGGCTCATCATCCACGGCAATTGTCCTGATCATCAGGCTGTTTTTATTTCAAGAAACACATCAAACCGGTTTTCAGAGCCGTTTATTCTGAGGTCATGGCGGCCGGGAAAGAGAAGGTCCAGTCTTTTCCTGACGTTTTCAAGACCTATTCCTCCCGTTTTAGGGTCAGCTTCCTTTTCCATCTTCCTGTGAAGGGAGTTGGAGCATTTAAATACTATCGAATCAGCCTCCGCTGTCATGTTAATATCTATGAATGACTTTTCGCGGTAGCTTATTCCGTGCTTGAACGAGTTCTCAATGAAAGGAATAAAAAGCAGGGGCTGTATGTTCCTGTCTGCGTATTTCTCCGGAAAACTGACATTCAGCGTAACCCTTTCGTTCATCCTGAGTTTCATCAAGTCAATGTAGTTTTTCATGAAATCGATCTCCTGGCTCAGCTTTGTGTCTCCGTGTTCCGATTCGTACAGCAGATACCGCATCAGCTTAGACAATTTCAGAACAGCTTCTTGCGAATCCTCAGTATTAATGGCAATAAGCGAATAGATATTATTAAGGGTGTTGAAGAAAAAATGAGGGCTGATCTGGTTTTTCAGGAATGCCAGTTCCGAATTCAGCTTTTCCTTTTCCATCTCTTCCTGCATCTTTTCAATTTTTGACTGGCGTTCAATGACTTTGAGACCCAACGAGAAAAAGACAATAAAGATGGCCGTTGAAGAATAACCCAGAATATGAGACCCCCTGAACGCGCCCCCGACCGGCGCAATGCCCACTGGAGGTTCCGGCTTTCCCATTCCCTCCGGAAGCCTGTTATACTGTCCGGGCCGTACCTCTTCTGACAAGTTTCTGAACAAAAGATTACTTGAAATATCAGAAACAAAGAAGAAACAAACTATAAGAACAAAGGCAGAAAGGTAATATCGGTATTTTTTCTTCTGAAAGAAGTATCTGGGTACAAGGAACAGATAATTAATATAAAAAATAAGGCCGTTAATAGCCAGTATAGTATAATAGATAACAAGAAAGTCATTCCCCATCTGCATTCTCCTTGATGAATAGAGGGGCAATACGAGAAATACTATCCAGGCCAGTATATGAAGGATGATATTTATTCTGCTTTTATCGGAGTTCAATTTCATTGATTTTCCATTATAGCTGAAGCGAAGGTAATTAAAAAATCTTTTCCGGTTCTGATCATTCATAGCGAAGCGCATCAATGGGATTCAGGTTTGCTGCCTTACGTGCAGGATACCAGCCGAAAAAAACTCCTATTACAAAACATACTGCAAACGCGAGTATGATCGATTGCGTAGTGACGACAGCCGGGCTGTTCATCAGCGTACCTGCTACCTGTGCTATCAGGAAGCCAAAGACCACCCCGAGAGCTCCTCCTATTATACTCATTATTATTGATTCAACAAGGAATTGCCACAGGATGTCCTGGCCTCGTCCGCCAATTGACATACGAAGACCTATTTCGCGGGTACGTTCCGTGACTGAAACGAACATAATATTCATAATGCCGATGCCTCCGACAAGAAGCGAAATTCCAGCAATCGCTCCAAGAAGATATGTCATGATATCCGTTATTGACGAAACGGTATCGAGAAGTTCCGACTGTGACATAACCCTGAAATCATCTTCTTCCGATTCCTTAAGCTTATGAGTTCTCCGGAGTATTTCAGTCACCTCTTCAATTGCCGCTGCACTTTTTTCCTCAGTTACGGCTGAAGCATAGATCCCGTTAATGTAGTCGATTGCTGCAAGTCGGCGCTGTACAGTTGTAAAAGGAGCAAGTATCAGATCATCCTGATCCTGTCCCATTCCGCTTTCTCCCTTGTCTTCAAGCACACCTATAATCTCAAACGGCAGGTTTTTGATACGAATGGACAGTCCTACGGGATCTGCGCCTTCTCCAAACAGATTTTCCACAACAGTCTGTCCAATAATGCACACCTTCGACATTCCTCTTATTTCGCCGGCATTGAATATTCTTCCGCTTTCAATTGTAAGCTTTCTGATTGCGAGGTACTCTTCACTGACTCCATAAACAGTTGTCTGTGTATTCTGGTTGCCATAGATCACCTGACCACTGGCAGTTACCTGTGGCGAGACTTCCGATAAAGCTGTTGCCTCATTGCGAAGAGCCTCAACGTCGCTCATCTTCAAAACCATTGAGCTTGAGGCTCCAAGACTTACACCTCCACGCTGTTGCATGTTTGGCATTATCATTATCAGGTTGGTCCCCATTGACGACATCTGACTCTGGATATTCTTTTTGGTCCCTTCTCCTATTGCAAGCATCGCAATGACCGATGCCACGCCAATTATGATGCCCAGCATTGTAAGTACGGCCCTGAGTTTATTCCTGACCAGCGCCCGGATGGCAATTTTAAACAGATTTGATATATTCATAACCTTTCTTATTCATCATGCGTCAAACTCTTCGATATTTTCCTGCGGTAAAGTCTTGAGGATTTCCTTTGCAAAAAGCCGGTCGGTAATAACATTTTCGCGCTGAATCCGGCCATCTCTGAAGACAACTGAGCGTGTTGCAAACCTTGCTATATCAAGTTCATGGGTAACATAGACAATTGTTCTTCCTTTCTCATTTAAATCCTGGAACAGTTCCATGATCTCATAAGAAGTTCTTGTATCAAGGTTTCCGGTAGGTTCATCAGCCAGGATCAGCACAGGATTGTTAACCAACGACCTGGCGATTGCAACTCGTTGCTGCTGGCCGCCTGACATCTGGTTTGGCATATGATGCATCCTGTTCTTAAGTCCGACTGCTTCAAGGGCCCATAGTGCCAGCTCTTTACGTTCTTTTGACTTGACTTTGGAGTTATAAAACAACGGCAGCTCTACATTTTCAAGGGCTGTTGTCCGTGCCAGAAGGTTATATGCCTGAAAGACAAATCCCAGCTTTTTATTTCGTAGTCGGGCCAGTTCATCCTTGTTCAGGGTTTTGACATCCGCACCATCGAGAAAGTAATCTCCGCCTGTGGGTTTATCGAGACATCCAAGAATGTTAAGCATAGTGGATTTGCCGGATCCGCTCACTCCCATTATCGCGACAAATTCCCCGCTTCTGATCTGCAGGTCAACTCCCCGCAGAGCATGTACTGTGACTTCGCCGACATGATAATCCTTCTTAAGCTGCCTGATTTCTATGATCGTATTATTCATGATCCTTTATTCTGATTTCGTACAGTTACCTTAACTCCTAAAACATTGGAGGACCGCCAGGGCCCGCATTTGCTCTTGTTGTTGCTTTTTTGGCTGGGTTATTCATCGAAATGATAACTTCATCGCCTTCACTCAGTCCTGAAAGGATTTCAACAGTAGACCCGTTTTCGATCCCGACTGTAACCGGAACAGGACGAATACCGTTTTTCTCATCCTTCATCCAGACCATTTTGGCTGCTTCCGGTATTCCTGCATTCATTTCCACCGGCATTCCTGACGGCAAAGCCCCCTGGTCCGATTTATTAACCATCTTCATCATGTATTCAGTATCAGGAGTAAACCGCATAGCTTTACCTGAAAGAACAAGAGTATTCGGTTTCTCCTGTATATAAATTGTGGCGCTTGCAGTCATTCCGGGCATAAGCTTTTTATCGGGATTTGGAGCGCTGAATATAACCACATAGGTTACAACATTATTTGTAGTTACAGGCTGCAACCTGACCTGTGAAACCGATCCCATAAATTTATCATCAGGATAGGTATCAACTGTAAAGTCAACACGTTGTCCCTGTTTAACCTGTCCTATATCAGCCTCATCGACACTTGCCTGAATTTCCATTTGAGTAAGGTCGTTAACAATAGTAAACATCTCCGGTGTGTTAAAGCTTGCAGCAACTGTCTGACCTTCCTCTATTGCCCTGTTCAGAACGACCCCATCGATCGGGGAGGTTATAGTGGCATACGCCAGGTTTACCTTCGCCCTGTCAACCGACGACCTGGCATTTGAAACTGAAGCTTTAGCGTTTTCGTAATTATATAAAGCCTGATCATAATCAGCCTTGGCAATAAGGTCCTTGTCATAAAGGGCTTTCAGCCGGTTCCAGGTTGCCTCCTGAAAATTCAGCTGTGCCTGAGCCTGATCGAGTGAGGCCTGGCTCTGCTGAAGCTGAGCCCTCAGGGATGTTTCATCGAGTCGTGCCAATACCTGTCCCTGTTTTACATTGTCGTTGAAATCGACATATACATGTTCGATAATGCCTGAAACCTGGGTGCCAACTTCAACTGTTGTCATAGCCTCGACCGTACCGGTTGCAGTGACCGTATTCGAGATATTGCCTTTTTGAACCTTTACAGTATCAAAAGTGTATTCGGCTTCCTTTTTTGAAAAGGGCTTTAATACAAGAATCGCAATTAATGCAAGGGCCACTGCCCAACCAAATATTAGAATCTTCTTTCTCATGATCTTATTTTTTCTGTAATTGCTTTTAAAGTGATAATGGAATTCCGGAATAAAAATCAAGCACTTTGTAACTATATATTAAATTAAACCTCGATTGCAGCAACTGGCTTTCGGCTACGATAAGATTCGTCTTGGAAACCAGGTAATCAACTGAATTGATGATTCCCTGCCTGAATTTTTCATCCGACAACTGAGCCGATTCAACTGTTGCCTGGTAATTCTCAAGATTTGCTTCATATTCAACCTGGGCTGAACTCACATCCAGACACGCCTGTTCGATGCTTTTCCTGAGTTCATTTTTTGTATTTATCTCGGTAAGTTCAGCATCCTGATATCCGATCTGAGCAACAGCGACGCTGGTTTTGATCTGTTTCCTCTGATAAACCGGAATTGAAAGCGATAATCCAATTGAAGGATTTATACCGTTATTTATCTGATCAAAATATGGATCCGTTACCAGGCTTGAATAGTTAGTGCCAATTCCCCCGCTTGCCGATAATACGGGATAATACCCGGCTTTGGCAATTTTACCGTCGAGTGCAGCAATTTCCTTGTTGACAGCGGCATTTTTTATCTGAGGTTTGATGGCAAGTGCAGTTTCATAAACAGTTGTGACATCAGGCAACCTGTTTTGATTCAGCATATCCTGAAGTTCGGGGTGGGCAATATTGAAGTCGTCAGTTACCGGCAGCTCCATAAGCTGTTCGAGATTTACTTTTGCAATTGCCAGCTGGCTTTCAGAGTTAGCCAGATTAAGCTTTTCGCCTGCAAGCTGGGATTTAACCTGGGCATAATCAGCTTTTGAGATAACCTGCATTGCAAGTCTCTCAGCTGCAAGATTCAGCTGGCTTTCTGTTGATTCAATCTGTCTCCCGCTGTTCTTAACCTGCTCTTCGGCATACAGAACCTGGAGATAAGCATTAAGAATGCTAAGGCTTATCGACTCTTTTGTCGTTTCAAGAGTATACTGACCGCTCTGGATGTCAAGTTCAGCCTGTTTTATCTGGTTCGTCAGTTTCGATCCGTTGAAAACGGTGACCGATGAATTCATCGACACATTTGAACCGTTCATCCCGCTGTACCCCGATCCCCCTGACGCCTTGCTCCAGTTGTAATTCTGAGTCAGCGAAGCATTTACCGAAGGAAAGCGCTGGGCCCTGGATTGATCGGCATAATACTGGTACCTCTCATTCGAGAGTTCCCCCTTTCTTACCTGGATATTCTTTTCCAGGGCGTGGGTGATACAATCCTCCAGTGTCCAGACACTGTCCTGCTGGGCCTGAAGTGCGGATGTCAGGAGGAAGAATACGCCAAAAATCATTATTCCATTTTTCATGGTTATAAAACTTTTGACGTAAAAGTAAACAGGGAATACAGCCTCTGAAAATCAAATAGAAGTAAAGGGTATTTTCCCCGACGGAAAGGGATACTTTCCGGACGAAATCAGGACAAGTCATTACTACTGTCCGGATAAAAACATTTCGCTCCTTCAGAGCTGTACGGCAAGAGAGGGTGCCGTGCCTCCGGTTTCACCCTACTCTTTATTCACATCTTTTTGTTAATCATTTTCTGATGGTTGCCAGACAGATATTTTTCCTTCCTCTTCCCACGCTTTCATACTCCCACTATTCCAGGCTGGGATCCCTCGCCGCGGCCTCACCCCCCCATGATCACCATTCACCATGTCATCCCGCATCCCGTAAGAAACCGGGATGCGGGATCTCCTCCATCTGTACTGCATTGCCGGAAAATCATTTTACCGACACCTTCATTAACCGGAGGTTGTTCTCCAGTCCGACAAGATATACAAGCAGCCAGGGGTGAGTCGGGTACAGGATCTGATCAGAATCCCAGTTGTAATTTCCACTGGGAGTCTTTCGCAGATTGAACAAAGATGGAGCGGCAGCTGCCAGGGACTCACATCCCGGCGTTTTTTCAAGCAGTGAAATCAGATCTCTCAGTCCCGACAACAATCCCGAATGAATGGCTTCCTTCTCCTTACCGAACCTGATGTCATTTTTTTGAGATAACCAGGAGCCCTGATAAGGGCCCAGTTCACCTTTCCACATATCGGGTGAATAGCCTGAAGAACTTAAATACAGGTCCCTGTATTCCTGTGTCATTCCTATCAGCTTATCAATAAGCTGAGCGGCTGATGACTGACTCCTGACATCAAGATTTTGAGCTGTCTTATCTGACCGGTAATAGTTATGAACCAAAGTATAGCTGTCGATCATCTTGTCCTTTGATACATTAAGGGCAAGAAGGCCGGTAAAGCACGATATTATCATCAGCAGGAACAAAACACTCACCGTATTGTAAATATTTTCCTTTGAATTTCCCGACCGTGACATCAGATAAACAGGCAGGAAAACAACAAAGGGGAAAGGGATTGAAACCAGCATCAGCAACCCCGACAAAGCCCAGTGCTGGATCTTGAAGAGCATGGCAGTAAAAATCAAAAAAGCTGTAAGCCATGTTACAATGTATAATAACCTTTTACTTTTATTGCCTTCAGCCTTATAGCTGCTGACAAGTGCAAGAGGCATAAAGGCAAAGACCAGTATTGAAATTCCGCTGACAAGCAATATCGCAGCTCCCGCCCAGTGATTGACCTTGAACAGTGTTCCAAGGAACACAATTATTGCGGTTGCCAGTCCCAGTATATAAATTTTCTGTTTCATCATAATAAAATTTTGATTTTAATGGTATGATGGAACACACATGACTGAAAATTATATAAATACGTGTTTGTGCATTTGATACATGTGGGTTTCATCGCATTTTTTTTTAAATGATTAGTCATTTTCTGCGAGTTCCTTAAGTGCATACTGTTCAGCAGCAAGAAGACTGTTTTTCATGACAGCAAGCGAATGCAGTCCCGACAGCATGGAGCTTCGTTTTTCATCGCCGGAGGCTGCCGGGAGGTACATTGAAAGATCAAGCATCCTGTCGACCTCGTTCCAGGTGCCGGCCGGGATTGCCGTAGACAGCCACGACCGGTATTCCGTAATCGCTTTGTCAAGTGCATCCCGTGATTCAGTTCCTTTTACAAGAAAGTCCTGAACCGGAGATGTATGAAAGGGAGAGGAAAGCTGGCGGTAACTTATTTCAGGTCCTGTTTCGGTCTGTATTACCTGTGAAGGATTCTCAACAGGATTACCGGGCTCTCCCTCTGATTCACCCACCATCTTCTTTTCAACAGAGTTGACAACCTTGAGCAGACCGGCTGTTCTTGAATCCAGTTCCTTCATGATATCAATGGTCGAAGAGTCCTGATAAGAGGCAAGCAACTCCCCTTTTGTCAGGATCATGCTGTTGAAAAGAGCCTGCTGTTCTTCAAGGTTAGAGAAGTAACCCTCATCAAACGAACGCTGGAGATTAAGGTTTAAAAGCGCTGAAGGCATTATCACTGAAAGCAATCCGGCTATCAGAAAAATGAATTCAGGCCTGACATGATTTTCATCCTTCCAGTTCAGCCAGGTATACCATGGCAGAACGATAAGGGAAATTACCACTAAACCGCCCAGGAGAAGAATACTGGCACCCTGCCAGTGCATGATCTTGAAAAGAAATCCGGCAAAGAAGGCTGCCAGTCCGATTGCACCTGTAATATAAACTGGCCTGAGGGCAGTGTTTTCAGTATTCTGCAAAGCTGCCGACAGGAGGGATGGTATTAATAAAAACACCACAACAGCTCCGGCCAGTATCAAAATCGGTCCGGCTCCGTTCCAATGCTGGATCTTGAAGAGGATGCCGGTTATGAAAAGCCCTGCTGACAGGAATGCGGATATAAAGAGAACCAGCCTTTTCCTGCTTCTTGTCTCTTTCCTCAGAACAACGAGGGCTGACGGCATGAACAGGAATGTCAGGATAAGAGCACCGAGAGTCAGCATTATCCCGGCGCCAGGCCAGTGCTGGATCTTGAACATTGCGGCAACTCCGAATAAAATCGTGCCTGCTACTGCGGAAAACTTCATTGTTGTTTTCATGATTCTGTATTTTGAGTCTGTTGCATAAAGAGTTTCTTCCTGTATCTCCTTCAGCCGCCTTTTTCCTATCTTTTGCCTCACCCTTACATAAGCCTCACTGAAAGTAAGTCCTTTCTCCATCTCATTCTCCACATCACAGCATATGTGATCGACAAGTTCATCTGCAAGATGCGGGAATATGATTTCCTGGCTTCTCACGTCGCCTGCAATCGTTTCAATATTATATATGGTAAGCTCAGACATAATTAAGTCCGGCCTGCGGTTCAACTATCTTCTGAAGCGAATCGATGAATTCCTTCAGCTCCTTTATTTTTAAAATCGCCACCGATTCCCCTTTTGGGGTGAGGGAATAATAAACCCGGGTACGGTTATTATGGATCCCCGTTGTGGTTACTACAGCCTTTTCATGTTCAAGCTTATGGAGGATCGGGTAAAGAGCACCGAAGGTGAGCTTTATTCTACCTTCTGTCAGTTCCTCAACCCTCCTGGTCAGGGCATACCCGTGAAGGGGACCTTCTTCTTTCAGCAACTTTAAGACTATAGTCTTCAGCGACCCGCTGTAAAGCTGATTTGATATAATTTTCATGTGATATTAAATTTACTTATATATAACAAAGATATTATATAAATATTATATGATATACAAAATCATTATATTTTTTTCAGAATTTACTTAAATTGTCTGCACTATTGACATCCTATGAAGAACGTACTGATAACAGGCGGTACCGGCCTTATCGGGAAACACCTCAGCAACAGTCTGAGGGAGAGAGGATACAGTGTTTCACTCCTGAGCCGGAGACCGGCTTCCTGTCCCGGAATGAAGGTATACGAGTGGGATCCTGACTCAGGGGTGATCGACCCGGAAGCATTATCAACGGCTGATTACATCATACATCTGGCAGGGGCGGGGCTCGGTGACAGAAGGTGGACTGAAAAGAGGAAAAAGGAGATATTAGACAGCCGGATAGAGTCAGCCCTGCTTATAAGCTCCAGGTTGAAGGAAACGGGAAAAAAGCCCGGGGCATTTATCTCGGCCTCGGCTACAGGTTACTATGGATCGGTGACATCTGATAAGATGCACGTCGAAACTGATAATCCGGCTGATGATTTCACCGGTGAAGTATGCCGCCGGTGGGAAGAAGCGGCCCGGGGAACGGAGGACCTTGGCATCAGGACAGTCATTCTCAGGGCAGGCATAGTATTGACCAGGCGAGGCGGAGCGCTTCAGAGGATGGCTCTTCCGGCCAGGTTCGGGATTGGTTCACCCCTCGGAAGCGGCAGTCAGTACGTGCCATGGATCCATATCGACGACCTCTGCGCCATCTATGCCAAAGCTTTGGAAGACCTTTCAATGAGCGGCGCTTACAATGCCGTGGCGCCTGAACATGTGAACAACAGGGAGTATATGAAAACTGTCTCAGCAGTTATGGAAAGACCTTTCTTTTTCCCTTCAATCCCCTCGTTCATGTTCAGGATGTTTTTTGGAGAGATGTCCTCAATTTTGCTGAACGGCAGCAGGGTTTCGCCTGAAAAAATTATCTCCGCGGGATTTGTTTTTAACTATCCGGAACTCAGGAGCGCGCTTAAGGATCTTCTCTGAAAGTGTTACTTTTGACCCGCAATCTGTTAAACAATTAACAGGAATTATTGTTACTTCGGCAAACAACGACGAACATGAACAGATATATCTTGACTTTTATTATATTTCTCGCAGCTATTCCCTTTCTGGCAGGGCAGGATAATTCCGGGGTGATCAGGGGAAGGATTTACAATGCAAACACCAACGAAGGCGTACCCTTTGCCACGGTCCAGATCTTCGGTACAACAATCGGAGCTATATCGGATTACGACGGTAACTTTTCCTTTACGGGAATAAAACCCGGATTTGTTGAATTAAGAGCTTCTTCCATAGGATTTAAACCCTATGTTTCGCAGGCTATCATGGTGACAAACAGCAATCCTGTGAATCTTGACATCCCTCTTGAGGAAAACACCGCCATGATCGGAGAAGTTGTGATCAAGGCCTCACCTTTTCTGAAAAAAATTGAAAGTCCGGTCTCGGCAAGGATAATAGGCATTGATGAGATAGAAAAGAACCCCGGCGGCAACAGGGATATATCAAAGGTCATACAATCATTCCCCGGGGTTGCATCCACGCCTGCCTTCAGGAATGATGTGATTGTAAGGGGAGGAGGACCCAATGAGAACCGCTTCTATATCGATAATGTAGAGATCCCCTATCTTAATCATTTTTCAACTCAGGGTGCCTCCGGAGGTCCGATAGGAATTATCAATGTCGACTTTGTTCAGTCGGTCGATTTCCTATCGGGAGCATTTCCTGCATCAAGGGGAAATGCCCTCAGTTCAGTAATGAATTTCACCTTTGTCGACGGAAACAAGGACAAGACGAAATTCCGGGCCACTGTAGGGGCATCCGATCTTGGCCTCACCCTCGACGGACCAGCCGGTCCGAATGCTACATTTCTGGTGTCCGCGCGCAGGTCATATCTTCAGTTTCTCTTCTCCCTTCTCGAACTTCCCTTTCTTCCCAACTACACCGATTTTCAGTTCAAGTACAGGGTGAGGCTCGACGACAAGAACGAGCTGAGCGTGATCGGTCTGGGTGCAAAGGATGATTTCAGCCTCAACCTGAAGGCAAACGAAACGGATTATCAGCGATATCTTCTCGACAACATACCAGTGCAGGAGCAGTACAGCTACACAGTCGGGCTTGTGTACAAGCATTTCAGGAAAGGAGGTTTCGACACCTGGGTGCTTAGCCGCAACTACCTCAACAACTCACAGTACAAGTATCTGGGCAATATCGAGACACCGGGCAATAAGCTTCTCGACTATCTTTCGGGCGAAGGCGAGATCAAAGGAAGGTTTGAAAGGACCATCATAGGTGATAAAGGTTTCCGGTTCAATATAGGAAGCGGGATGGAATATTCCCATTACCGGAATTCAACATACAGGAAGATCTTCACCGGCGACGGAGAGACATCGATCGATTATGACACCAACCTTAAGTTCGGGAAGTTCAATCTGTTCGGACAGGTAAGCAAGGCGTACCTTGAAGAAAGGCTGAGGATGTCGCTCGGGATCAGGACCGACTTCAACACATGGTCCGAAACGATGGCCAATCCTCTACCGCAGCTCTCGCCCAGGTTTTCAGCTTCATACTCGCTTTCCGAAAAGCTGAACGTGAATTTCAATGTCGGCCGTTATTACCAGTTGCCGCCGTATACAGCACTCGGATATTCGAGCACGGCAGGAGTCTTCCTTAACAAGGCGAACGATCTGAAATACATACGTTCGGATCATTTTGTTGCGGGGCTTGAGTTGCTGCCGGAAGAAAACATACAACTGACACTGGAAGGATTTTACAAGAACTATTCACGATATCCTTTTTCAGTCAGGGACCAGGTACCGCTGTCGAGCAAGAGCGCAGGCTATGGCATATTCGGGGACGAAGAGCTGGTCTCCACATCGGAGGGAAGGGCTTACGGCTTTGAGCTTCTCGGCCGGCTCAAGGAATTCAAAAAGACAAATATGGTTTTCTCCTACACCTTTGTCAGGAGCGAATTCAGGGATCTCTTGTCCGACTGGATACCCTCGTCGTGGGATAACCGCCACCTCTTCAATGTAACTGCCACAACACAGCTTAACAGGAACTGGGATTTTGGTTTCAAGTGGAGGTTTGTCGGTGGAGCGCCCTATACTCCCTACAACGTTGAGCTGTCGTCGCTGAAAGCAGCATGGGACCTTCAGGGAGAGGGGTATATCGACTATACAAGGTTTAACACTGAACGGCTGAAGGCATTCCACCAGCTCGATATCCGGATTGACAAGCAATATTTTTTCAAGGGGTGGTCGCTTATGCTTTATGCCGATGTTCAGAATCTTTACAATCACCAGTCCGACCAGCCGGCTATTCTCCTTAGGGAATCCGATCAGAACGGGAATCCCGTCACCGATCCGGAAGATCCTTCAAGATACTCGATGAAATTCATTGAAGGTTCTTCAGGTACAGTTCTGCCGTCAATCGGAATTATTGTCGAATTTTAACAGCAAAGCCATGATCAGATCTCTAATCTTCTTTTTAATACTGATTGCCGGAGCATGTTCGTCAGGTTCTCTCAGAACCCGGAGCCCGATACAGCAGGAAAAGGTCAGCTTTACCACCAATCCGGCCGGCAGCGGTCCGGAGATAACTGTCGATTTAACACCGGGTGAATCATTTTATTATCCCCTTCTTGCCGTATGGCTCGAAACTGAAGGAGGGGAATACATCCAGACCCTTTATGTTGCAAAAGCCGTTGCGACTGGCATCTTTGAATACGCCAAACATGAAAATGGCAGGTGGATCACGGCTCCGAAAAGGGCTCCCCAGACGCTGCCTTACTGGGCTCACAAGAGGGGTATCAGGGCCGCCGATGGATTGTTCATGCCCGATGAAAGGACGGCAGTTCCGGATGCTTACACCGGAGCAACCCCAAAAACAGGTTTCATAATGACTTCACATGCCGACAATCCACTGCCCGGGAAGTTCAGGGTGATGCTTGAGATAAACCAGAACTGGGACTGGAATGAACACTGGACCAATAACAGGTTTCCCGGAGATGAGAACTACCTATGGTCGGCACAACCGGCTCTGGTGTATGAAGCATCCATCGACATGGCAACTCTTCAGGAGTCTTATACCATGAAGCCGGTCGGGCACAGTCATTATTCAGGAAAGACGGGGGAATTGTTCACCGATCTGAGTTCCCTGACGACTGCACTCAACATTTCAGATTCAATTGTCGTCAGGGTGAAATAAGCAGGATTCGGGATTATTTTACTTAAACAGAGGCATTTTAATTATCACAATTTTTACCCCCTGCCCCCTAACTAATCATTGTACACATCTTTTTTGCAGGTTAGAATTATTGTCAGGTTTCCCTTTCTGTTTACCCCCCACCCCCCCTAAAGGGGGTTCAGTCAAACAACTGACAATTAATGTAATAATTGAGGATTTTCAGTTGATATTTGCATTGAAAGTGTCGCCCTGATCGAAGTCACCGGTTGTGTAGCCTCTGCGGAACCAATCCTTTCGCTGGGCGGCAGTGCCATGGGTAAAAGCATCAGGGACAACCCTTCCCTGGTATTTTTTCATCAGCACGTCATCGCCGACCGAAGCAGCGGCGTTCATAGCTTCTTCAATATCACCTGCTTCAAGTGAATTAAACATCTTCTGGTCATAATGAGCCCACATGCCGGCCAGGAAGTCGGCCTGCAGTTCAAGACGTACCAGGAGTCTGTTTGCGTTCACCTCGCTCATCCTCGACCTCTGGTTGTTAACGTCGCCGAGTATTCCAAGGAGGTTCTGGACATGATGCCCGACCTCATGTGCAAGTACGTAGGCTATAGCAAAATCACCGTTAACTCCAAGATTGGCCTTCAGGTCGTCGAAAAAAGCAAGGTCGATATAAACCTTTTGATCGCCCGGGCAATAAAAAGGCCCGCTTGCTGATGTGGCAAAACCACAAGCCGATTGCACCTGGTCCCTGAAAAGGACAAGTACGGGCGGCTGATAGGTCATGTTTGACTGCTGAAATACCCTGCCCCAGACATCTTCTGTTCCGGCAAGGACAACACTTACAAAGTTCACCATTTCCTCCTCTGCGGGAGTTGAAGTGAATTCACCTGATTCTGTTGATTCTGCAGGGGCGTTATTTAATATTGAGGATGGATCTCCGCCCATTAGAAGTATTATAAGGGCAATAACAACTGCCCCCAGGCCTCCACCTACGGCCATTTTACCTCCGGAGCTCATACTTCTGCGGTCTTCTACATTATTGCTAGTCCGTCTGCCTTCTGTTCTCATGTTCTTTTCTTTACTCCTTGTAAAAAATATATAAAACTGTTAAATCCCTGTTTTTTAAATGCGAAAAATGAGGGGATACTTATGGATTCCGGGATTGTCATTTCAGCGACACCGTAGACATTACCGGCCAGTGGTCGGAAATATATATCCCGTGTTCCTTTTTTATGAAGGTCCTGTGATCCAGAACTTTCATCCCGTTGCGTACAAAGACATAGTCGATCCTGCCCGACGAGATGCTGTCGGAAAAGCCGTTGAAGGTGTAAGCCGGTCCGGTCGGTCTTTTTTCTGTAACGGCATATGTATCTGCAAGAAGGGGAATGCTTTCGAAGGGCCCTGTAAGTATCTCATATCCCTTGCTTGAGATGCGCATGTTCAGGTCGCCGGTTATTACGAAAGGGAAATCGGCTGTAATGCTGTCGACTTTACTAAGGAGCAAACCAGAACTCATGATTCTGGCGGAGTCGGAGTCGTGCGCAAAATGTGTGTTAAAGAAAAAAAAGTGTTTGGAGGAGGTTTTTTCCGACAGTTCCACCCATGTCACGATCCGCGGCAGATTAGCTCCCCATGCCTGTGATCCGGCCATCGACGGAGAATCGGAAAGCCAGAAGGTCTTCGACCTTATGAGGTCAAACCTGTCTTTCCTGAAGAAAACAGGATTCATCTCCCCCTGTTTTGCGCCGTCGCTCCTGCCAACTCCCACAGAGCTGTAGCCGGTGAGAACAGAATCAATATACTCATACTGGTGGTTCAGCACCTCCTGCATTCCTATCAGGTCGGGTTCCTCATCGTTCAGGAACCTGCAAAGGAACGAAGCCCTGTTTGGCCATGCATTGATGCTGTCTCTGGGATTGTCGTACCTGATGTTGAAAGTCATGACTTTCAGGGTGTCCGCATCCTGTTTCCTTTTGCAGTCGGGAAGCAGAAGCAGAAGAATAAGGGCGGCAAGGAAGTACAGTTTTTTCATAGCAGCAATTAATGAGATGCCAGGCATCATTTACAAAAATAATAAAACGGATCATTGATAATGTGAATTCCCCTGTGAGAATGCAATATTGCAAATATACTATATTTGCATCAGGTTAGAACAGCGGATGAGAATTCCGCGCCAAAGCCTGTTTTCCATGCATATCAGTAATCACAATTAGAAGATTTTTCTTTTCGATGCCCGATATTATCAAGTTGTTGCCCGATTCGGTCGCAAATCAGATTGCCGCAGGAGAAGTGATCCAGAGACCCGCATCGGTGGTGAAGGAGTTGATGGAGAATTCGGTCGATTCAGGGGCCCGGAACATTGATGTAATAATCAAGGACTCAGGCAGAACTCTTATTCAGGTGATCGACAATGGTACAGGCATGTCGGAGACTGATGCCCGTCTGGCCTTTGAAAGGCACGCCACGTCGAAAATAACCACAGCTCACGACCTTTTCGCAATAACCACAAAAGGCTTCAGGGGAGAAGCGCTGGCCTCGATTTCAGCAGTTGCAATGGTTGAGCTTCGCACAAAAAGAGAAGAGGATGAATCGGGCACCCTGCTGGTAATAAACGGATCGAAAGTCGAGGCCCAGGAACCATGCAGCTGCGCAACCGGATCGAACTTCTCAGTCAAGAACCTGTTTTTCAATATCCCAGCCAGGAGAAAATTCCTTAAATCGGATAACACCGAAATGAGGCATATCATCAACGAGTTCCAGAAAATAGTAATCGCCCACCCCGGAATCAGGTTCTCACTTATTCATAACGACAGTGAGATCTACAGTCTCCCCCAGGGTAACTCCAGGCAGAGGATCATCGGTGTATTCGGACGACAGATAAGCAACGACCTCATCACACTCGACACCACCACCACGCTTATAACCATCAGCGGTTTTATAGGGAAGCCCGAGAATGCACGCAGAACCTACGGTGAACAGTTCTTTTTTGTAAATAACAGGTTCATGAAACATCCTTATTTCCATAAGGCTGTTCTTGAAGCCTACCAGAACATACTCCCACCCGAGGCCATCCCTTCGTATTTCATTTTCATGGAAGTCGATCCTTCATCGATAGATATAAACATACATCCCACCAAAACCGAGATCAAATTCGAGGATGAAAGAGCAATCTGGCAGATACTAATGGCTTCGGTAAAGGAAGCACTCGGAAGATTTAATATCGTACCATCACTCGATTTCAAAGGCGAAGGACTTGTCGATATTCCGGTGAGATCGTCATTCAGGGATTTTCCCCAACCTCCTCCCATTGAGATCGACCCGCGTTATGATCCCTTTGCCGGGGATGACCGGCCATCGGATCAGAACAGGCTGATCGAAAGGTTTGAAAGGGAAAGTGCTGCAGGCTGGCAGAAACTCTACGGCGGACAGGAAAGGGAAGAACAGGAAAGCAGCAGGATGGCTACCGACAGAAAGTTGTTCCAGATTAAGAACAAGTATATTATCTGCCCGGTAAAATCCGGCCTCATGATCATCGATCAGAAAAGAGCGCATGAAAGGATCCTTTTCGAACAGTTCCTGGGGAATCTTGAAAGCAACAGGAGCCTGAGCCAGGCTCAGCTGTATCCTGTTGACCTCACCCTCGACCCGGCAGATATTCTGATCCTGAGGGAAATTGAAGATGATCTGCGTTTGCTGGGATTTGCATTTGATTACAGGGAGGGAAATACTGTTTCGGTAACCGGAAAACCGTCTGGCGTTGGCTCCGACGATCCCGGAATGATGATCGAGATCCTCCTCGAGGAGTTTAAGAGTACCCAGTCGGATCCTTCGACAGGCGCCAGGGAGAAAGTTGCATCTGCAATGGCCGGAGCTTCAGCAATTCCATACGGCAAACCCCTTATGAAAAGTGAAATGGAGGATCTCTTCGATGCTCTTTTCATGTGCAAGGCTCCCAACTATTCGCCAAAGGGAAAGCCGGTTATCAACATCCTGACAATTGATGAGATTGACAAAAGGTTGAGGTAAGTCTGCTAACCGGGAATTGACAGGCATTGTCTGAACTGTAGATTACCTTTTTGCCGTATAAATTGATAATAGTATCTTTGCCCCATTATTGAATTAAAAACAGCTTAATGAACGGATACGGAAGAGGGTTCTCGTCATTGCCTCCGGTTGTAAAGAACCTCATCATATTAAATATTCTTTTGCTTGTCCTCACCTGGACAGCACAAAGTGTCTTTGGCTACGATCTTACCTCCGTTCTGGGGCTTTACTTTCCCAAATCGGAAATGTTCAGGCCTTTCCAGATTCTGACTCATATGTTCATGCATGCCGGTATCTGGCACCTGTTCTTTAACATGTTCGCCCTTTATATGTTCGGGGGTATTCTTGAGAACGTGTGGGGGCCCAAAAGGTTTTTCATTTATTATATGGTTTGCGGACTTGGTGCGGCGCTGGTTCACGAATCGGTTATTGCGGTCCAGTATTTCAAAATAATTAACACAATCAGTCCCGATCAGCTTCAGCTTGTCCTGGCTGACGGCGCCATGGTTCTGAGCGAGGGAAAGCAGTATGCCGATGCCACGATGAAGAATCTCCAGATGATACTGAACATACCCACGGTTGGTGCCTCCGGAGCTATCTTCGGCGTGCTTCTCGCATTCGGTGTCCTTTTCCCCAACACCCAGCTGATGCTCCTTTTCCCTCCGATCCCGATAAAAGCCAAGTATTTCGTACTGGGTTACGGTGCCATCGAATTGTATATGGCTGTAGCGCAGCCCGGAAGCAACATAGCACATGCAGCACATCTTGGCGGAATGCTGTTTGGCTATCTTCTTATCAGATACTGGAGGAAAACATCAAATACTCTTTTCTGAGTGTATGGCTCTCTGGCACGACATAAAAAAGACCTTCAGCGCAGCTAATAATCTTAACAGGCTGATTTACATCAATATCGCTGTTTTCCTGTTTATTTCCGCAGGATCTATAATAGCCTACCTCTTCAATAACGAAGTTCTTTCGCTTAAAATCCTGAAAGTGTTTTCAGTCCCCGCCTCGCTTAAGGCCCTGGCCATTAAACCGTGGACTCTGGTAACATATATGTTCACCCATAAGGATATCCTTCATATACTCTTCAATATGCTCTGGCTCTATTGGTTCGGGAAAATATTCCTTGAGTACCTCGACCAGCGGAAGCTTGTTGCCGTTTATCTCCTTGGAGGCATATCAGGGGCCCTGGTCTATATCCTTTCATTCAACATTTTTCCCGTTTTCAGCGGAATGATACCGGAGTCGGTGGCCATAGGAGCTTCTGCTTCGGTACTTGCAGTGGTGGTAGCCATAGCGGCATATGTCCCCGATTATCCCATAAACCTCTTTCTTATAGGACGGATAAAGATAAAATGGATTGCGGTCGCCATCTTCGTAATGACTTCAGTTATGGACTTTTCGGTCAATTCGGGAGGAAAACTGGCGCATATGGGAGGTGCACTGTTCGGATACCTTTACACCGCCGGATTGAGAAAGGGGATAGATCCGGGCAGAGGCATCAACAGAATAATTGATACACTGGTGACTCTTTTTAAACCCAGAAAGAAGATGAAAGTAACATACAGCCGGAAAAAGACCGATTACGAATACAACAAGGCAAAAGCCGACCGCCAGGAAGAAATCAACAAGATACTCGAAAAGATATCCAGAGGGGGCTACGACAGCCTTACCAGGGAGGAAAAAGATCTCCTCTTCAGGGAAAGCCAGAAGAAAAACTGATCCACCAGACTCAAGTATTCGTAAATCAATTCCCAGTCCTGATCAAAAATCATCGATTGCAAGTACGATTATAAAAGGAATACAGGTATTTTAGCAGGAAATACGACAGCCTTGAAAAAGATCATTTACAGAGCATTCCTTGGTGTTAATGTCATTTTTGTCATTGCCCTGATCCTGTCGTATCTTTCAGTCCAAATAAATCCTGATTTAGTTGCTTTCCCTGCGCTTTTCGGCCTCGCCTATCCCTATCTGCTACTGGCAAATCTGCTGTTCTGCCTTACATGGGCGGTTGCACTGAAGTGGGAAGCCCTCATCTCCCTGGTGGTAATTCTTGCCGGTTTTACCCATTTCGCAAACTATCTTAAGGTTCAGAAACCATCGGGTGACAAGACTGGGACATTCCAGGTTCAGAGTTACAACGTCCGCCTTTTCAACTATTATGAGGGAAATGGAAATAACAATTCAGAGAAGATAATACTCGAGCTTCTGAGAAATCAGAAAGCGGAAGTTATATGTCTTCAGGAGATCTTTCTTTCAGGCGATCCTGTCCGTAAACAGCAGGAAATAAAATCAGCGGCAGGGAAAGAATACAATTCTCATTTCAAGATTATCCGTACGGGAAAGAACCGTTCATACGGAATTGTTACACTGAGCAGATACCCGATAGTAGGAAGAAAGGATATTGTACATGAGAGATCGTCGAGCCTGTCAATTTACACCGACATACTGGCTGGCGACGATACGATAAGGATCTTCAATAACCATCTTCAGTCGTTCAGGCTGCAAAGGATGGAAAGGACTTTTATCAATGAACTTGTAGAAGGAACCGAGGACCGGGAGACTTTACACGACATAGCGAACATTTCTTCGAGTCTGAGGGCAGGATTCGTAAAAAGGGCTTCCCAGGCAACAGCCGTCAAGGCGGTGATCGACAAATCACCCTATCCGGTTATCGTTGCCGGCGATTTCAACGACACCCCTGTTTCATATTCATACCGGAAGATCAGGAAAGGGCTTTTTGATTCGTTTGTCAGTGCAGGATACGGGGCGGGGTTCACCTATAAGGGCAATTATCCTCCCAACCGTATCGACTATATACTTTATGATGACTCGTTCGAGTGCCGTCATTTCGATATTACAAAGGTGAAGTACTCCGACCACTATCCGATTACGGCGTTTTTCAGGAAGAAGAACTAGACTGGTCGGGGTTCAAGGTTCCGGGTTGTTCTGCCGGTTCTGCCAGTCGTTATCATTGAATACGACTTGCATGACTTGCATGACTTGCATGACTTGCATGACCTGCATGACTTGCACGACCTGCATGACCTTTACGCCTTTACGCCTTCAAGCCATGGTAATCTGGTCAGATCCACATTGCCTCCTGAAATTATCAGCCCGACCTTCTTTCCCCTGAACAATGCCGGATTCTCTCCGATCACAGCCAGAACGGTTGCTGACGAAGGCTCTATGATGATTTTCATCCTCTCCCAAACCAGTTTCATCGAGTTTACTATCGATTCCTCGCTTACAGTAAAAATATCATCGACATTCTTACGGATGATTGAAAATGTAAGCTCGCTCAATGAAGTAAGGAGGCCATCGGCTATTGTTAAAGGATTAACAGAAGGCGTGAGTATTCCTGTCGTGAACGACTTCCATGCGTCATTGGCATTAAGGGGTTCCGCTCCTAACACCCTGATCCGAGGGCTGATCCCCTTTGAGCATGTCGAGGTGCCGCTCATCAATCCTCCCCCTCCTATCGGCGCCACAATGAAATCAAGGTCATTTCTTTCTTCCAGCAGTTCAAGTGCCGAGGTTCCCTGTCCGCATATCACGTTAAAATTGTCATACGGATGGATGAGTGTCGCCCCTGTCGTGTCCATTATCGACCTGCAGGTCTCCTCTCGTGCCTGAAGGGTTGGTTTGCAAAATGTTATCTCAGCCCCGTACCCTGCAACAGCATCCTTTTTGACCGACGGAGCGTTTTCAGGCATCACTATGTAAGCCTTAATTCCGTTCATACCGGCAGCCAGAGCCAATGCGGCTGCATGGTTTCCCGATGAATGAGTCACAACACCTTTATGTCTCTGATCCCCGCTCAGCGAGAGTACTGCATTGGAAGCTCCCCTGAACTTGAAAGCTCCCACCTTTTGAAAATTCTCACATTTAAAAAACAGTTCACAACCGTAAATAAGATTCAACTGTCGGGAGGTAAGCACGGGGGTCCGGTGAATAAACGAACTGATTCTGGAATGGGCCGACTGAATATCGGACAGGGTCGGGAGGATCATTTTTCAGGGTTTTGTCCAAAAGTAAGAAAAAAATCCCCCTCCCGGCATTACGGAAGGGGGATTGAATATGTAAGAATTTTAATTACCGTATCAGCTCAGTATACTCCATGCAACGGTCAGTCCGGCAAGGACAACCGAAACCATCGACATAAGTTTGATAAGGATGTTGAGGGCAGGACCTGAGGTATCCTTGAAGGGATCGCCAACGGTATCACCAACAACTGACGCCTTGTGAGGTTCGCTCTTCTTTCCTCCGTAGTTTCCGCGTTCGATGTATTTTTTTGCATTGTCCCATGCGCCGCCGGAGTTGTTAAGCATGGTTGCCAGCACAAAGCCTGTGCTCATACCGCCTGCGAGTAGTCCGATGACACCCGGAACACCGAATATGACACCGACTACCAGGGGAACTACGATGGCTATCAATGAAGGAACAAGCATTTCGCTCTGGGCGCCTTTTGTGGATATTTCAACGCACTTTGCGTATTCAGGTTTCCCGGTTCCGTCCATGATGCCAGGGATCTCGCGGAACTGACGGCGGACTTCGTCCACCATCTTACCTGCCGCGCGTCCGACAGCTTTCATGCTCATCGAGCTGAAGAGGAATGCCATCATGGCACCAATAAAAACGCCTCCCAGAAGAATGGGGTTGAAAAGCGACAGGTCGTATGCAGCGGCGAAATCCCTTATAGTTGCCGTGGTAATGTTGATTGCATCCTGTCCTTCCTGTACTGCAGGCATTGTATCGCTATAGAAAAGAGTATCACCAATCTGTTTGAATCCATCAGGAGCCTTATCGATAAGTCGTCCGAGCCACAGCCTTACCTCTTCCATATATGCTGCCATAAGCGCAAGAGCTGTAAGAGCAGCTGATCCGATAGCAAAACCTTTTCCGGTTGCAGCGGTTGTGTTTCCAAGTCCGTCGAGAGCATCTGTTCTTTCCCTGACTTCCTTAGGCAGTTCTGACATCTCGGCATTTCCACCCGCGTTGTCGGCGATTGGCCCGAATGCGTCAGTTGCAAGAGTGATACCAAGTGTTGAAAGCATTCCAACGGCAGCAAATCCGATTCCGTATACACCCATTGCAAAGTTTGAGAAACCTCCGGCAAAACCGTAAGCGCCTATAATACCTGCAACGATTGTCACAACCGGTATCCATGTGGAGGACATTCCGACGGCCATACCTTCAATGATAACGGTAGCAGGACCCTGTAATGCCTGTTTAGCAATACCCTGGGTCGGTTTGTTCCCATCAGAAGTATAGTATTCGGTCGACTGGCCGATAATCACACCGGCAGCAAGACCAGCAACTGCTGATCCGAAAACACCCCAGGTTATCCAGTCGAAGCCGGCCATAACGGCAAGTACCACAAGAATAAGGGCAGAACTGCCTCCGGTTCCGAGAAGGAGAGCGCTCAGTAGAGCTTTAGGTGTTGCCGATTCTTTGGTTCTGACCATGTATACACCTGCTATGGAGAGCAGTATTCCAATTGCCGAAACAAGCATCGGAGCAATGACTGCCTTCATCTGGAGATCGCCTGTAATAGCTGGTAAAGCTGCACCGAGAGCAGCTGTAGCAAGTATTGAACCTGCATATGATTCGTAGAGGTCAGCTCCCATGCCGGCAACATCACCTACGTTATCTCCAACATTATCGGCAATGGTAGCCGGGTTGCGTGGGTCATCTTCAGGGATTCCTGCTTCAACCTTTCCAACGAGATCAGCGCCTACGTCGGCAGCTTTGGTAAATATACCGCCGCCTACACGGGCAAAGAGAGCCTGTGTTGATGCACCCATTCCGAAGGTTAGCATCACAGCGGTGATTTCAATAAGCTTTTCATGAGGAGTTGTACCGGGGTGGACAAATGTCAGCCCAAGAAAATCGAGTCCGTTAGCCATATGCTCCGGAGTGAAAACCCATCCGTTGAGGATCAGGAACCAGATTGCAATGTCAAGCAATCCGAAACCAACCACAACCAAACCCATAACCGCTCCGCTCCTGAGAGCAACCTGCAGGCCTTTGTTAAGCGATTTGGAAGCCGCCCATGCGGTCCTGTTCGAAGCAAAGGTCGCGGTCTTCATTCCAAGGTAACCGCAGAGTCCAGAGAAGAACCCTCCGGTAAGGAATGCAACAGGTACGAAAGGATTCTGAATTCCGAAGTAAGCCAGTATTGTCAAAAGGATAACAAGAATGATGAATACCTTGATAACAACCGAATACTGACGGCTGAGATACGCCATGGCTCCTTCCCTGACATATGCTGCTATCTCCTTCATCCTTTCGGTACCTTCTTCCTGAGCTTTCATATTCCGGTAGAAGATCCAGGCAAACAGCAATGCAAGAAGTGCTGAAACCGGCACAATCCAAAAAATGCTACTAATCATGATATCTGTTTTTAAATTAGAAAAATTAGGTTTTGGTTTGACAAAATTTTTGCCGGTACAAAACTAATTCAGTTTTTCATTTATGCAAACGAAAAAGAGCATTCCCGGATTAAATTGCCCTGAAAAACTCGTAATTGATATTTTCGAGTTCAGCCATTGATGGATAGGGATAGAACACTATATCATCCTTCGCACCGACATAAAATCCCGACTCTATCGTCCTGTAAAGAAGTTCTCCTGAAAATATCCTCTGCACAGTCTTCATGTGCTTGTCGTACTCTCCCCTGAGAATCTCGAGGCAATCGCGGAGATGGCCAATATTACGATAAGGAAGATGTTCAGCTGAACCATAGAGAGGGTTTGTTGCCAGTTCGCCAAGCTTTAGTTCAACAAAGAAAAGCTTGGGCAGGCTAATGGGCGTGGAACCATCGGTTAATCTCTTCACAAATGCTGAAGGAGGAAGTCCGCTTGCCACAAGAGGCGTTACCGGATTAAGCTCCTGGTAGAGGTGAAGGGCTCCCTTCACTTCCATGTTCTTGTCATAGGGCGCTTTCTTCAGCTCAAGCACTACTCCGTGATCGGTAGTAAGGTAGAGCGATTTCAGGGCATCGGGAGGAACCATCTCGAGCACCCTGTAAACGGAAAGATAAACGGAGCTTTTCGGGCTGCCGTCCTCCTTGACAACACATCTGCGGTTAAGGCTTTCCATGTCGATGAGGTTTTTTATCTTCTCCAGATCAACCTCAAAGTATATAGTCTGGGCTTTATTCCTCTTTTTTGTACCTGTCGAAAGGTACATTCCAAAGCCCTCGGGAGGCAGCATCGAAGCAACAAGTGCTTCAGGGGTGCAGGTCAGATAAACATATTTGTTCATGGTATGAAAAATTTGGGAACATTAGGCAGGTCGATTCTCTATCAAATTTAATCTTCTTTTTTCACTTTAAGTCGTTAAAAGAAGGGAATATGCCCTACAATTTAATATCAGCCGGACTCCCTGAAAACGAGATTATGAAAATGAAATAATCGGGCAACGGAGTTAACATTTTATTACATTTGCCGGGAATATTTTTAATGGAATTTCAAAAGATTGCCTCATGAGTGATTTTTTCGATGATAAGATTGCCGAAAGGCTTGGAGGAAGAAGCTTCGGCAAATCGACGGCTATTTACAAGTTTGAATTGATTAAGAGAGCCAAGGCTGAAGCAGCCAGGGCGAATCCCGGTGTAAAGCTTATCGACATGGGAGTCGGGGAGCCCGACTGGCCCGCCGATGAGCTCGTTGTAAATACTCTGGCCGAAGAAGCCGGCCTGCCCGGGAACAGGTGGTACGCCGACAATGGGATCCCTGAATTCCGGGAGGCTGCAGGCCGTTACCTCAATAAAGTTTACGGGCTTTCAGGTTTTGATCCTTCAGAACATATAATTCATGGTATCGGATCAAAGCCGATTCTTGCCATGCTTCCGTTCTGTTTCATCAACCCGGGCGACGTACTCCTGACAACAATTCCGGGATATCCGGTGATGGCTACCTATGCAAGGTATCTCGGGGGTGAAGTCTTCAACCTGCCGCTGACTGAATCAAACGGATTCCTGCCCGACCTTGATTCAATACCCGTTGAGATTCTCCGGAAGGCAAGGATGCTCTATATAAACTATCCCAACAATCCGACAGGCGCAGTGGCCACCCCGGAATTCTTTGAAAAAGTGGTAGATTTTGCAGGGAAGAACGGTATTGTGGTTGTCAACGATGCAGCTTACGGCGCCCTCACCTATGACGGTCAGAAACCGCTTAGTTTTCTATCGGTCGACGGCGCCATGGATGTCGGTCTGGAGGTCCATTCCCTGTCAAAGGCGTTCAACATGACA
The DNA here is from genome assembly GCA_963840965.1 of uncultured Bacteroidales bacterium. GTDB lineage: Bacteria > Bacteroidota > Bacteroidia > Bacteroidales > VadinHA17 > LD21. Next base: position 32,068 of record CAWJAW010000009.1, read on the forward strand.
GGCTGGAGAATAGGATTTGTCTGCGGCAATAGCAGAGCGATAAAGGCTTACGGCGCAGTGAAGGACAATACCGACTCTGGCCAGTTCAGGGCAATTCAGAAGGCAGCAATAAAAGCACTTGAGCACACTGAAATAACAGAAAAAACCGTTGCAAAATACTCGAGGCGCTTCGACCTGCTGATCGCAGCCCTTAATGAAGCCGGATTCAGTGCGGTTAAACCAAAGGGGTCTTTTTTCTGCTATGTAAAAGCCCCCCGCGGAACAACAAGCGGCAAGGTCTTTGAAACAGCGGCGCAGTTCTCCGAATTCCTTATCAGAGAGTCTCTGATATCGACGGTCCCATGGGACGACGCGGGAAAATATGTCCGGTTTTCGGTTACCTTCGAGGCCGCCACACCCGAAGAAGAAATAGAAATTATTGACGAAATAAAGAAGAGACTTATAGCCATAAGTCTCGTATTTTAAAGAATAAAAAACATTACCGAACCGCCAGGAACCGGATCGCATGAAAGAAAATGACTTTTCAGAAGACCTTAAAAAGGCTGTTGATGTACTTGTGAAAGGGGGAGTAATACTATACCCGACCGATACAATCTGGGGACTTGGCTGTGATGCAACCAGGCAGGATGCTGTTGAAAGGATCTTTTCAATCAAAAAGCGCGATGACAGTAAAAGCCTTATCGTACTGGTTAACGGATTCGGCATGCTGGAACGCTATGTCAGGAATATTCCCGAAATTGCATACCAGCTAGCTGAGGTGGCAGACAAACCACTTACCATTATCTATCCCAACGGAAGGAACCTTGCCCCAGGTGTTTTCGGAAGTGACGGATCGGTGGGAATAAGGATATGTTTCGACGGTTTCTGCAATGAGCTGATAACGCGGTTCAGAAAACCGGTGGTATCGACTTCAGCCAACATCAGTGATGCACCGGCTCCTGCCATTTTCAGAGAGATCGATGAAGTGATTGCTGCCTCGGCCGACTGTGTGGTCAGCTACAGGCAATCCGACACAACAAGGAATACGCCATCATCCATTATAAAAGTTGAGGATAATGGCGTGATCAGGATTATCCGCAAATAATCCTGCTATCTCGATCTTACATGGCCCGATCCTGATACCCTGGCATTGACTTTCGGACTGCCTGAATAGATTACATTACCGCTTCCCGATACATGGGCTTCCAGCTCATCCACTTCCCCGCAACGGCAGCTTCCGCTTCCTGAGATGCTTACATCGAGTCTGTCTATATCAGCCTCCTCTCCCGAAAAGCTTCCTGAGCCGCTTATTGAAATGGTTGCCTCATCGATTGAGCCCTTCCCGAGAATTATGCCTCCAGATCCTGAAATTCCGCAGTGCAAGTCATCGGCGCTCACTGCTGAGGTGGTAAGCCTTCCGCTTCCACTTACGCCGAGATCAAGATCATCTGCTTCGATCGGGTCCATAACTCTCAGTCTGCCTGATCCTGAAACACCAATCCCTTCAACCTCCGGCATTGTAAGATATACTGTGATCTTGTCGATCTGGTTTCTGAAACCAAACCTCCAGTTGTCCTGCCTGATTGTCAGTCTGTCGCCCGAGACAGTGGTAATGATTTCCTCGATGTCATCCCTGTCACCCTCAATCGTCAGACTGTATTCAGGGCCGATCCTGAGGATCAGTTCACCTGATATGCCATAGCTCACCTTTGTGAAGTTTCTGACATTCCTGGTTTCTTTTGCCTGCCCAAGTGCAAATGCTGTGGTTAATACAAAAGCGGTTAGGAAAATAGCTGGTCGGATAAATTTTTTCATTTGATTCCGGTTAATTGATAAATTGCAATTGGTTCGTTGAGTAAAAGACGGCCGAAAACGGGAATAGTTGCAAAGGGAACGTAAAATGGTGGAAAGGTGTGAAGGCGTAACGGCGTAAAGGCGTAAAGGTGACGAAATGACTAAGAGACTAAGTGACTAAGAGACGGAAAAGCAAAACTCTGCGAAACTCTGCGGGATTTCCATCTGCGTACCTTTGCGAGAACTTCTTTCTTACTTTTTAAAGCAATATTTAATGGAAAAATATACGAATTTTTATTGTAAAACGATAACTGAGTTATTGTTTTACAACAATTTTTTTACCTGAAACAATATGATTTTGCAGACCTGTTAATTGATTTCCATAAGTCCTTCCGGCAGGTCCATGGATATTGTTCTCTTCTCTTTATTGATGCCGGTGATCAGGTCGCTGTGAAGCGGAACAAGTATTTCTTTTTTCTCTGGCGACAGAATCCTGAGAAGATCCTGTCCGGGATTCTGAATGATCTCCTCAATTACACCCGCAATGCTAAGATCTGAAAGGATTACTGTGAATCCTGTTATGCCTGAATTTTCGTCGTCTTCTTCCCGGCGGAGTCCGGTGGTCATGCTAATCCTGCAGCCGGTGAATATAGAGGCTTTATCGTAAGAGTCATAGCCTTCGAGCCTCAATTTGAGGATATCGCCTCCCTCATCTTCCATTGATGAGATAAAAAAAGGAACCGGTTTTCCTTCATATTCGATGAAAACCGATTCCATGTCAGAAATATCTTCTGTAAAATCCCTTTCCAGCCTTACTGACAGGGTTCCGTCATAGCCCTGGACTTTCTGTATCCTTCCGAGTAATATGCCGGCATTGTATGGCACGGGGTCTTTTTCCCTGTGATATTTGAATTATTCAGCCGAAGTCTCTTTTGCAGGAGTTTCAGTCGAAGTCTCTTCAACTGCCGGTGTTTCAGCTGTGGTTTCAGCAACTGTTTCAACTGCAGTTTCAGCGGCAGTTACAGCAGGTGCCACTTCTGCCGGAGCAGCTTCAGCAGCCTCTTTGGCAGCCAGATCAGCCAGTTTCTTTGCCAGTCGTGCAGCCCTTGCATCGTTGACTTTCTTTTCAGCCAGAAGGAGCTTGCTTACATCATCATCCTTCGATTTCTCGAGGTTCGATTTTTTTGATTCGATCTTTTCCTCGTTCTGCTTCATCCAGGTTTCGAATCTCCTGCTTGCTTCGGCGTCGTCGAATGCACCCTTCTTCACTCCCTCGAGCAGGTGCTTCTTAATTAGAACTCCTTTATATGAAAGGATAGCTCTACAGGTATCTGTAGGTAGAGCGCCATTTTGCAGCCAACCCAGGGCTTTATCGAAATCGAGTTCGATGGTTGCGGGGTTGGTTCGCGGATTGTAATTTCCGATTCTTTCAATATATCTGCCATCACGTGGCGACCTGCTATCAGCTACCACAATGTGGTAGTAGGCCATTCTCTTACGGCCTTTCCTAGCTAATCTGATTTTAACTGACATTTAGTTTTAACGCTTTTTTATTTAACCTGTTTTTAAAATGTGGGTGCAAAGATATAGAAATTTTTTAAGGAAACAATTAAATAAATCGGGTTGCTGGGTGAATCGGTGAGCGGTACGCGGTACGCGGTACGAGGCGTGAAAAACCGAATACTGATTACCGGATACCTAATACCGAATAATACCGCATACCGCGTACCGCGTACCGCTTACCTACTTGACTGCCAACTGCCTATTTCAAGCATGCAGTCAGCCGTTGATAACTCGTTGCATTTTATTGGATGCCTGTCGGGCTTTTTGGCTAATTTTGTGTTCCGACCTTAACAGAAAAAATACAATCGATATGGCCCCATTCGCGCATTTGCATGTACACACGCAATATTCAATACTCGACGGAGCCTCGAACATCTCCAATCTTATCGACAAGGCTAAATCGATGGGGATGGAGGCCATTGCCATCTCCGATCATGGCAACATGTTCGGGGTAAAGGAATTTCATGCGACCGCACTTAAAAAGGGAATCAAGCCCATTCTGGGCTGTGAGATGTATGTGGCCAAACGACCCGTTGGCGGCGTGGCTGTAAAAGAGGACCGGTCGGGTGATCATCTTGTGCTTCTGGCAAAAAATCTAAAAGGATACAGGAACCTTATTAAACTTGTTTCGCTGGCCTGGATAAAAGGATTTTATTATACCCCCCGTATCGATAAGGAACTGCTGGCACAATACAGGGAGGGCCTTATTGCATCGTCAGCATGTCTGGCAGGGGAGATATCTGATGAGATACTCAACGGATCGATGGCTGCGGCAGAGAAGGTTCTGGAGGAGTACGTCGGGTTGTTCGGCGAGGACTTCTACCTTGAGATCCAACGGCACGAGACCAACGATCCGGAAGCCGACAGAACGGTTTTTCCGAAACAGCAGAAGGTTATAGAGGGCATCCGGAAACTTGCCGAAAAACATAATGTGAAGATCATTGCCACCAACGACGTACATTTCATAAACGCTGAAGATGCCGAAGCTCACGATCGGCTGATCTGTCTTAACACCGCGAAGGACATTGACGATCCCGACCGGCTAAGGTATTCGCGGCAGGAATATCTCAAGAGCGAGGAAGAAATGAGAATGATCTTCAGCGATATGCCAGAAGTAATCGACAATGCTGGCGAGCTGGCAGCGAAGATCGGGAAATTCAATCTCGACCACGATCCGATCATGCCCGATTTCGGTTTGCCCGAAGGCTTCACCGACGAGAATGAATATCTCAGGTTTCTTACCTACAGCGGAGCTAAGGAAAGATGGGGAGTGCTCACCGACGAGCAGACCGAACGACTCGAGTTTGAGCTCGATACAATCGCAAAGATGGGGTTTCCCGGATATTTCCTGATTGTTCAGGATTTCCTCAGGGCTGCCCGTGAGATGGGGGTCGCAGTAGGTCCGGGCAGGGGCTCTGCGGCAGGCTCGGCCGTTGCATACTGTCTTAGAATAACAGATATAGATCCGATAAAATACGGCCTTCTGTTCGAAAGGTTCCTCAACCTCGACCGAATATCGATGCCCGATATCGACATCGATTTCGATGAGGACGGAAGAGAAGACGTCCTAAAATATGTAGTGAACAAGTATGGCCACGACAAGGTTGCCCATATTATCACATTTGGTACAATGGCCGCCAAAGGAGCCATAAGGGATGTGGCAAGGGTTCAGAAGCTGCCTCTTCCCGATGCCGACAGGCTCGCAAAGATGGTTCCCGAAAGGCCAGGCATAACTCTCTCGGAAGCTTATTCGGAGGTTCCTGAACTTAACCGGGAGAGAAATTCGCCCAACAAACTGATCGCCCAGACTCTCAAATTTGCCGAAGTGCTCGAGGGATCGGTGCGGCAGACCGGTATCCATGCCTGCGGAATAATAATAGGCAAGGACTCGCTCGATAATTATGTGCCCCTCTGCACTGCCAAGGACGCCGATCTCTATGTTACTCAATACGACGGTAACCAGGTCGGACAGGTAGGGCTTCTGAAGATGGATTTCCTCGGGCTGAAAACACTCTCCATAATAAAGGACTGTGTCGAAAACATACGCAGGTCGAAAGGAATAGAGATTGATATCGACAACCTTCCACTCGACGACAAGCTCACCTTTGAACTATTCAGCAACGGAGAGACAACCGGTATCTTCCAGTTTGAATCCACCGGCATGAAACGTTACCTCAGGGAACTCAAGCCGAACAGGTTTGAGGACCTTGTAGCCATGAACGCCCTTTACCGTCCGGGTCCGATGGAGCATATCCCCCTTTTCATCAGAAGAAAGAATGGGCTGGAAGAGATAAATTATCCTCTCCCCGTCATGGAAAAGTACCTCCACGATTCCTATGGCATAACCGTTTACCAGGAGCAGGTGATGCTTCTTTCGCAGGCAATCGGAGGCTTCTCCAAGGGCGAGGCCGACAACCTGCGGAAGGCAATGGGGAAGAAGAAGAAATCGATCATGGACGAGATGAACCTCAAGTTCAGGGAGGGTTGCTTCAAAAATGGTTACGACGAAGCGATAGTCAACAAGATCTGGTCCGACTGGGAAGCATTTGCCCAGTATGCTTTCAATAAATCACACTCCACCTGTTACGCTCTTGTGGCTTTCCAGACAGGTTATCTCAAGGCTAATTATCCGGCCGAATACATGGCTGCAGTGCTGAGTCGTAACATAAGCGACATAAAGAAGATTACTACATTCATGGACGAAACCCGGAGAATGGGGATGGAAGTCCTGGGTCCGGATATTAATGAGAGTAATGTGAAATTCACCGTCAACAAAGACGGGAATCTAAGGTTTGGTCTTGGAGGTATTAAGGGCGTGGGCGAGAGCGCGGTGATCCAGCTTATAGAGGAACGGGAACAGAACGGACTCTACAGCAGCCTGTATGATCTGGTCGAGAGGGTGAATCTAAATGCTCTCAACAAGAAAAACCTTGAAGCGATGGCAGTGGCCGGAGCATTCGACTGTTTCACTTCCATCGCCAGGGCACAGTATTTCGGTACAGATACAAAGGGATCGAGCTTTATTGAGAACCTTATCAGGTACGGCAATAATGCGAAGACGGCTAAGAACTCCAGCCAACAGACGCTGTTTGGCGGAGCAGCAGGCTTTGACATACAGAAGCCCGAGCCGCCGTCGTGTCCCGACTGGCCAAAGCTCGAAAAGCTGAACCGCGAAAAAGAGGTAATCGGAATTTACCTTTCCTCTCATCCCCTTGACGACTTCAAACTCGAGATCAACACTTTCACCACGGCAACGCTTGCCGATCTTCAGAACCTCAACGAATACAACGAACGCGACGTAACGGTTGCCGGGATGGTGGTCGACACGAAAAGCGGGACAAGCAAGAACGGAAAGCCGTACGGGTCATTCACCCTTCAGGACTATTCCGATTCATTCAGGTTCATCCTGTTCGACAAGGAGTACCTTGAGCTCAGTAAATTCTTCACCGTAGGCTATTACCTTCTTGTTAAGGGAAGGGTTCAGAAAAAGAAATACCGGGAGGACGAGCTCGAGTTCCATATTAAGACAATTAACCTTCTTTCGAGCGTGAAGGACGAACTGATCAGGTCTGTAACCATCAAGATTAATCCTCAGGAAATCACAAAAGAATTGATAAATGAGCTCATGGCCCTGGTAAATGAGAACAAGGGTTTGACTGAGCTCAGGTTCCTTTTCTATGATACGGAAGACAAGGTCTCGCTTTCGATGTTCTCGCGTAGCATCAGGGTAAGGCTGAACAATGAGATGTTGTCATTTCTGGATGATTATCCTGGACTTGAATACAAGGTAAACTGACCTCGATGAAAGGGAAAGAGACAGCTGATTCAGTTGATCAGGTTGCAGGATTTGACCGGCAGCTTTAATAAAATATCCATATATTTGCATCCTCAGATTTCAACTATTCAAAAACACAAAAAGATATGGCATTAGAAGTAAATGACAGCAACTTCGACGAAGTGGTTTTAAGATCGGAGCTTCCGGTACTGGTCGATTTCTGGGCGGAATGGTGCGGGCCCTGCAGGATGATTGCACCTATAGTGGAAGATCTTTCAAAAGAATATGCGGGCAGGCTCATGGTAACCAAGTGTGACGTTGACAACAGTCCCGCAGTTGCTTCCAGGTTTGGCATCAGGAACATTCCCACTGTTCTTTTCTTCAAGGAAGGAAAGGTTGCTGACAAGCAGGTAGGAGCCGTGCCAAAGACGAATTTTGTAAACAAGGTAAACGCCCTTCTCCAATAGCCCCATTGAGGATGACAGTCTGTGTTTTTGCTGCCTCGAGCAGCCGCATAGACGCCGGATACGTTGAGGCAGCATTGCTGCTGGGCACACTTTTTGCCCGGTCGGGGATAAATGTCATTTACGGGGGCGGAGGTATCGGTCTTATGGGCGTTCTTGCCGACGCTGTGTTGGAGCATGGCGGCAGCATCACTGGAGTCATCCCGGCTTTCATGAACGACGAAGGATGGGGGCATCCGAGTGTCAGCGACATGATAGTCACGGCAGACATGGGAGAGCGAAAGAAGAACATGTTTTCAAGGGCAGGTGCTGTTGTGGCTCTGCCCGGAGGCATAGGCACCCTGGAGGAACTGACAGAAGCCATCACACTTAAGCAGCTTGGATTGTTTCACGGTCCGGTTGTGATCCTTAATACCCTTGGTTTTTACAACCCCCTGATCGGAATGCTGGATCAGATGATCCTGGGCAATTTCATGAGAAATGAACATAAAAACATGTGGACGGTTGCCGAAACTCCCGAAGAAGTTATTGCAGCTCTCAGCAATGACAGGGGCTGGATAGATGATCCGAGGAAGATTGCAAGGATCTGACAGGTTCTAATTCCCGTTTCAGGGGGTAGGGGCATTGATCAGTAACTGGAGGAACATTCCTTTCCTAATCATCTCTTGCAAAAATTTCAAGCTTGCTTTTGGTGAATTCCTCTTCCCTTATCAACCTGCCTTTAAGCCCAGGAGCCTTTACACCATTTCCCAGAACCTTATATCCATGGAATATTCTTGCCTCATCCCAGAGCCCGAGGCTGATGAAATGATTAAGGACTGCCCCACCACCTTCAATGAATAATGACTGTATCCCCCACCTGTAAAGATAATCGAGCACCTGGATGGCCGATGGTTCATTTTTATTCAGCTTAACCACCACCGATCTCTCCATTTTCACTTTCTCGGGAAAGAAGGTGAATACAACCTGCGGACCGATCAATTCATTCATGGCCAGATCTGATGGCAGGTCTCCTGATCCGGAAAGAATAAGCCTGATGGGACTGGTTCCCGTCCATTCCCGTACATTCAGCTTCGGATTGTCGGCCCTCACTGTTTCACCTCCCACCAGGATAGCCTGTTCAGTGGCTCTCCATTTATGAACCAGGATCCGTTCGGAACTGCCTGTTATCCAAAGCGGGCCATCCTTCATCCTCTTCTCCCTGTCGCGGCCGATGAATCCGTCAGCGCTCTGCGCCCATTTGAGGACTATGTAAGGTCTATTCTTCTCATTAACTGTAAAAAACCTCCGGTTGATGAACCGGCATTCATCATTGGCAATGCCTGTGATCACCCTGCAGCCGGCCTCCCTGAGCCTGGCAAACCCTTTTCCCGACACTTTGGTGCTGGTGTCGGTGGCGCCTGCAACGACCACCGGGATCCCTTCAGCAATAATCCGGTCGGCGCATGGTGGCGTCTTCCCGTAATGCGAGCAGGGCTCTAGATTGACATAAAGAGTTGAAGAGGCGAGCAGACTGCGGTCACGCACCGATTCAATGGCAACCACTTCGGCATGACGGCAGCCGGCTTTCATGTGGTAGCCTTCCCCGATTATCTTTCCCTCACGAACGATAACCGATCCCACAAGCGGATTCGGGTAGGTAAGTCCTTCGGCCTTTGACGCAAGTTCAAGGCATCGCTTCATGAATTTAAGATGATCTTCTCCTGCCATTAAACCTAAAGTGCTAATTTTGGGTTATGGCTGTTAAATTACAAACAATAAAAGATATCAGGAACTATATTGCCGGCGAACTTTCAGGCCTGTACCCCCGACGGGAATCACTGGCAATTGCCGCACTGGTGACAGAGAAAATATTCATGACCGGCAAAATGGCCTTAATGCTAAGGGAAAACGAGCCTCTTTCAGGCAGTTCATATCAGAAAAGAGCTATTAGTTACTGTCGCAGGCTCATCGCAGGGGAGCCAGTCCAGTACGTTCTTGGTGAAACTGTTTTTTACAACTGCAGGATAAGGGTGAACAGAAATGTCCTGATCCCCAGACCCGAAACGGAGGAACTCGCAGATATGGTCATTAAGGAGAACAAGGGCACCGAAGCCCGGATAATTGACTTCGGTACAGGATCGGGTTGTCTGGCAATTGCGCTTGCAGTCAGTTTGCCGGCGGCAAAGGTGACAGCCCTTGATATATCCGGAGGAGCTTTGAAAATTGCTGCCCGGAATGCCGCAATCAACAATGCGGAAGTTGATTTCATGCACGCTGACCTGCTCACACCTAGTCTGCCCGAACTACCAATGGCAGGGATATTTATCAGCAATCCTCCCTACGTAAGGGAGTCGGAGAAAAAACTGATGAGGAGCAATGTGCTTGATTTTGAACCGGGAAAGGCATTGTTTGTTCCCGACAACGATCCTCTCAGGTATTACCGGGCAATTCTGAACCTCTCCAGGGAAAAGCTCAATCGGGGGGGAATGGTTTATTTTGAGATCAATGAGGTAATGGGTGACTCCATGCATGATCTCCTTGAAAAGTCCGGATTTTCTGAAATCAGGATAATAAAAGACATCAATGGAAAAGACCGCTTCGCAGCAGGAAGAAAAAGAACCTGAAAGAGACCGCACAAACCAAGCCCTCAACAGGGCGATGGCGCTGTGCTCCAGGAAAGAGTATTGCATATCGGACATCAGGCAGAAGCTCGAATCATGGGGTCTGGAGTCAGACAAGGCAGGGGATGTGATAGCTGTTCTTATAAGGGAGAATTTCATCAACGAAGAAAGATATGCAGGGGCATTTGTCAGGGACAAGTACCGTTACAACAAATGGGGAAGGGTTAAGATAATTTCGCAACTGAGGGTAAAAGGAATACCTTCCGGAATCATCGATTCTGCAATGTCGAATATTGATGAAGTTGAATACAGGCAGATGATAAGGGACATGCTCTCTCCCACCGGAAGTCGGTAAAGGCAAAGAACCAGTACGACCTGAAGGGAAAACTGCTTCGCTACGGCCTGTCAAAAGGGTTCGAAAGCAGTTTGCTGTATGATATCCTGAACGATCTGGAATGACCTGAGTCCGGCCTGCTTATAGTTGCCTTTCGCCTTGAACCCCTGTCACAAAAATCTGAATATCCATTTAATAAATGGCATGAATGCGATCAGAAAGAGTGTCAGAGAGGCTATTGTATCGTAAATTATAAGCTGCCTTACTGTTTCAGGGTATTTCAGGTAAAACACCGAAAACACGATTCTCATGATCATCTGGGCAGAAAAGAAGATGAAAACCCTCATTCCGTTGCTGTTCCATTTGTAAGCTTCGGTGATTCTTCCCTGTAGTATCAGCGAGAAGCTGTGCGACAATCCGCATGAAGCGCATGGTTCACCGGTCAGTTTCTCATGGATACAAACAACCGGATAGTTATCTTTCTCTGGAGAGAAAAAAGCGGAATAGAAAAATACGAACAAGAGAACTCCCGCCAGCGCCAAATTGACAGACAGGTATGGTTCAGAGATCAGTCTGTGCTTCAGTAAGGAAAAAGCATTACTTGTTTTTGCCGACTGTGTCATTGGTCTCGGTATTGCCTCCTTCAAGCTCCTCAAGCTGGCGCCTGCGATCCTCACTGCCTTCTCCCACTTTTATGTTAATCGTATCATCACCGTTTTCAATCCTGATGTCGACATTTGCATCCTCCAGTCCGTCAAGAACATCTTTCTGGACATCCCTTATTACGTTCTCTATCTCACCGCCCCACTCCTTGTCGAATTTATCACCGATTTTACCTGCAACCATTATCTGCGACATTGAAATAAGAGTTGCCACAATCCCGATTATCAGACCTGCCAGAAGAACACCTTTGGGTGAGTCATTTCGTGCAGCCTGACTCAGGCCTACTGAAGCAAGCACAATGGCAATTATACCGGGAATAACCGCTATAAGACCCACGCATGGGATGACAGCAATTACAAAGGTTACTATTGCAGTTACAAGCGCAGCTACTCCAAGTGTCTGCCCGGCCGGTTTTGGACTCTGACCCGGTATCTGTTCCCGGGATTGTTCGGTGTTGTTGGTGAAATCTTCCATGACGTTCTGTTATTTTCGTTAGTTTTCATTCCTTGTCAGAATATTCTGCATATCCTGTTCTAAAGACGTGACAGGAGTTTCAATGATGCGTCCGGCTTCAACTTTATTCCAGAGAAAAATAAAAGTCGGCACCCGTTCAATATTAAGCGTGTCATATCCCCCGACAGGAGCAAGCTTTGTAATATCGACCCCCACGAAGACAATCCTTTCAACCGGAAATCCCGTTTCCTCAACGATCTTCATAAACCTTGGGACCTCCCTCCTGCTATCGGGGCACCAGGTTCCCAGGACAATAAGTATCGAAAGATCATCTCCGATGGTTTCCCGAAGCTGACTGATAACCGACTCATCGGGATGATATTCGGACTTGCCCCTGACATACCAGTCCGAGTGGGGAGAATTTAAGAACATGCCCGGACTGATATAGCCGAGTAGCCATGTTGAAGGATCGGCATAATTCACCCGCTGGTTTCCGCTTTGTGCTTCAACTGCAGGCGGGGCATTCGCACCGGCGTTTCTGGAGGTTCTGCAGGAAGAAGAAAAAAGCAAAACAAGAAATATGATTGTAAAGGCTAACCTCATCGGGAATGGTATTGATTTTATTAATAAGGAATCCTGACTTCAGCTCATTTTCCCTGTTATTCAGATGAATGAAGAAGTATCTCAAGTATCTGTTTTGCTGCCCGGGCCACTGATGTTCCGGGTCCGAAAACAGCTGCCACTCCGGCGTTGTAAAGGAACTTGTAATCCTGAGGTGGTATCACGCCTCCGGCAATCACAAGGATATCTTCCCTTCCCAACTTTTTCAGCTCATCAAGAACCTGTGGAATGAGTGTCTTATGGCCGGCTGCAAGGCTTGATATTCCAAGGACATGGACATCATTTTCAACCGCCTGCCGTGCAGCTTCTGCGGGGGTCTGGAAGAGAGGTCCGATATCCACATCAAATCCGATGTCGGCATAGCCTGTTGAAACCACTTTGGCTCCCCTGTCGTGGCCATCCTGGCCTAGTTTGGCGATCATTATCCTGGGTTGACGGCCCTCCTTTTCGGCAAATCCGGCAGCCATCGCCCTGGCTTCATCAAACTCGTTACCTGATTTGTATTCCGAGGAATAGGCTCCTGAAATAGTACGTATCACTGCTTTATATCTTCCGGCTATTTTTTCACAAGCATAACAAATTTCTCCCAGACTTGCCCTTTTTGCAGCGGCATCGACTGACAGTTCAAGCAGGTTTCCTTCTCCGGTTTCGGCACTTCTGGTTATGGCATCGAGTGCCGCCCTGCATTCGTCCTCGTTTCTTTCGGCGCGAAGTTTCTTCAGCCTCAATATCTGGGCATCCCTGACAGCGCTGTTGTCGACCTCGAGTATCTCAAGCGGTTCCTCCTTCTCAAGCCTGTACTTGTTGGTGCCGACAATGGTCTGCAGACCCGAGTCGATCCTTGCCTGGGCTCTTGCAGCCGCTTCTTCAATCCTCATCTTGGGAATGCCCGATTCAATTGCTTTGGCCATTCCTCCCAGGCTCTCGATTTCTTCAATATGTGCCCATGCTTTATGGGCAATCTCATGGGTGAGGGATTCGACATAGTGTGACCCGGCCCATGGATCGACTGCCCTGCATAGATTCGTCTCCTCCTGCAAGTATTTCTGCGTATTCCTTGCAATGCGTGCCGAAAAATCGGTCGGAAGGGCAAGAGCCTCATCGAGGGCATTTGTGTGAAGGCTCTGTGTATGTCCGAGAGCGGCGGCCAGGGCCTCTATGGTGGTGCGACCTATATTATTGAAAGGATCCTGTTCCGTAAGGCTCCAACCGGAGGTCTGGCAGTGGGTTCTCAGTGCCAGTGATTTCGGATTTTTAGGATTGAACCCGCTGACTATCTTAGCCCAGAGCATCCTGGCAGCCCTCATTTTTGCTATTTCCATGAAATGGTTCATGCCTATTGCCCAGAAGAATGAGATCCTCGGGGCAAAAGTGTCAATATCGAGGCCTGCATTTATTCCGGTTCTCAGGTATTCAAGACCGTCGGCCAGGGTATAGGCCAGCTCGATGTCGCATGTGGCTCCGGCCTCCTGCATGTGGTACCCGCTGACGCTTATCGAGTTGAACTTCGGCATCCGGCTGGAGGTGAATTTAAAGATGTCGGCTATTATGCGCATTGAGAACCCCGGAGGATATATATAAGTGTTCCTCACCATGAACTCCTTGAGGATGTCATTCTGGATAGTTCCGGATAGCTCTTCGTATTTTGCTCCCTGCTCAAGGGCGGCAACGATGTAAAAAGCCAGAACCGGAAGAACGGCACCGTTCATGGTCATCGAGACCGACATTTTATTAAGGGGAATCTGGTCGAAGAGGATCTTCATATCGAGGATTGAATCGACTGCCACTCCTGCTTTTCCCACATCACCGGTCACCCGTTCATGATCCGAATCATATCCTCGGTGGGTCGGAAGGTCGAAGGCGATTGAAAGGCCCGTCTGACCTCCCGCCAGATTTCGCCTGTAGAAAGCATTTGATTCCTCGGCGGTTGAAAAGCCGGCATACTGCCTGATGGTCCACGGCTGCATTGCATACATCCCGGAATAGGGACCTCTGAGAAAAGGCGGAATTCCTGCAGCGTAATTCAGGTGCTCCATACCGGCAAGATCGTCCCTGCCGTAGAATGCCTTTACGGGAATATTTTCCGGTGTGGTCCAGGGGCCGCCGCTGTCACCAAGAAGGTGAAAATCAACCGGAGTCGATTTCCTGGTCTTCAGATCGTCATATTTGAATTTTGGCCTCATAGCTTATTTAAGTGTTTCTCCGGATATCGCATTTTCCATCTGCGATTTCAGGAATCCCGAATTCAGTGCTTCAAGAAATCCGCCCGCCTTTTCCATCTCAAGGAACAATTTCCATGAGTTATCAGCGATAAGAGAAGTCAGATTCTCAATATAATAAGAACCGGCTGATGGATCAGCAACCTTTCCGAACCATGATTCTTCCTTGAGAATCAACTGCTGGTTCCTTGCCATCCTTTCTGAGAATTCGTCGGGAGGACATGTGGCGATATCGAAGGGATGCACTGTTAGAGAATCGGTTCCTCCCAGAATTGCCGACATTGCTTCTGTCTGTGTCCTCAGCATATTTATATAAGGATCGGCCACATTATCGGTCCATATTTTCGTAACGGAATGCATCTCCATCCTGAAGCTGTTCTTGTCATGCGGCTGGTAAGAGTTTGCGATGACATCCCATATTACCCGGGCTGCCCTGAGTTTGGCGATCTCAATGAAGTAATCGGTTCCGATGCCGAAGCTGAACCGTATTTTTGAAGCGATATCGTCAGCAGTTAATCCCCTGTCTGTAAGCTGAGAGAGGTATTCGGCAGCCATCGAGAAGCTGAATGCCAGCTCCTGAACGGCGCTGCATCCTGAATTGGTGAAGCGTGAACCGTTGATCTGCAGGTTCCTGTACGAAGGAAGTGCAGAGGTCTCCCGTGTGAGCAATGCCAGGTAATCCAATCCATCCTTAACGGGAACGCAAAGAGTTCCGTTTGCCATAAGTCTTCCCAGCGGATCGGCTTCGATGGCTCCCCTCAGGGATGAGGGATGATAACCATTTTTCTGCAATATACCTTTCAGTGATGCTATTATCTCGCGGGCTTTACCGTTCGAAAGAAAATTGATCTCTGCTCCGGCTGGGTCGATCCCTTTGAGGAGAACCGACATGTTTTGCTCGTTTATTGTCTCCGGATCATCAATTATAAAGCCAAGTGAATCTATCCCTTTCATAAGGACATCCAGGGCTTTCCTGTTGGCTTCCTGATAGTCGGTCACTTTTATGTCCTGGCGGACCAGCCATTGAGCCGGACCCTGCCCGGGCACTGTGGAACCACCTTCTTTTGAATTGCTTCTGAGGATCAGGGGAAGAAGTCCGTCAACATGGGTGAGATGCTTAAGGTCCTCTTCACGGTAAAAAGGCATCACCTCAAATCCTTCCCTGGTATTCCAGACAAGTTTTTCCCGGAAATCAGCTCCTCTCAGGTCGGCATTGATCTTTGCCATCCACTCGTCAGTGGATACTTGTGGAAAGTTCTCAAATAGTTGTTTATGTATCAAGTCAGTCGTATTTTAAATAGTCTTGCAGTCTTGCAGTCTTGCAGTCTTGCAGTCTCTTCGTCTCTTCTCCCTTTCACCTCTTCTCCCTCTCCCTTTCCCCTTATCATTTTCCGGCAAACTCCATCAAAAACGATTTGATAAACTCGCTCAGGTCGCCGTCGAGGACAGCCACAACATTTCCCGTTTCATAACCCGTGCGGTGATCCTTAATCAGCTTATAGGGATGGAGTGTGTATGACCTGATCTGGGAACCCCATTCAATCTTTTTCTTCTCCCCTTCGATCTTTGCCTGTTCCTCCCGTTGTTTCTGCAGTTCAAGTTCATAGAGCTGAGATTTCAGGATTCTCATGGCATTTTCCTTGTTGTTGAGCTGGGAGCGGGTTTCCTGGTTCTCTATCACTATTCCCGTCGGATGGTGCCGGAGCCTGACTGCAGTTTCGACCTTGTTCACATTCTGTCCCCCGGCGCCGCTTGATCTGTAGGTCTCCCAGGTTATATCGGCCGGATTGACTGCTATTTCTATGTTATTATCGACAAGAGGAGATATAAAGACCGATGCAAAGGTGGTCTGACGCTTGCCCTGGGCATTGAAAGGTGAGATCCGGACAAGCCGGTGAACCCCGTTCTCGCTCTTGAGGTAGCCGTAAGCCCTTTCACCGTCAATCTCAAGGGTAACCGATTTGACTCCAACTTCATCACCGGGCTGGAAATCAAGCTCGCGCACTTTGTAATTGTTCCTTTCAGCCCATCTGAGGTACATCCTCATGAGCATGGAAGCCCAGTCATTGCTCTCTGTGCCTCCCGCGCCGGAGTTTATCTTCAGGATAGCTCCCAACTGATCTTCCTCCTTCTGAAGCATGTTCCTGACTTCAAGGTCCTCGATCATCGAAAGGCTAAGGTCGTACTGTTTGTCGACATCTTCCTCGGTAGCTTCTCCCTCCCTGTAAAAATCAAAGATCACCTGAAGGTCCTCAAACCCCTGATCGACTTTTGAAAAATCTTCAGTCCAGCTTTTGATCTGTGAAATTTCCCTGAGCAATTCCTCCGCCTTCCTGGGATCATCCCAGAAACCGGGCATCTGGGGCATAAGCTCCTTTTCCCTTATCTGATTATTCTTGCCATCAATGTCAAAGATACCTCCTCAACGCTTCACGGCGTTCAGATAAGTCCCTTATCTGTTCTATTGTTATCATTAATTGGATTTTGGACAAATTTAGAATTTTTTCAACAATTAATACCTTTATGTCCGTCAATGAGACAAAACATGGTTACATTGTCATGATGCAACTGAGCAGGCTATATTCTATGGACAATCCTTAAGTTAACCTATGCTGAAATCGTGTCTTTACCGGAACCTTATTGAAGCCGGGTGCGACGAAGCCGGCCGGGGCTGCCTTGCCGGTCCGGTGGTTGCCGCAGCTGTCATTCTTCCCAGAAACTACAGGCATCCTGTCCTGAACGACTCGAAGCAGCTGACTGCACGCCAGAGGGCGAAGCTGAAGGAAGAGATAATGAAAACAGCAATCGCCTGGAAAGTAGCCTTTGTCGACAACCATGAGATTGATGAGATAAACATACTGAGGGCATCGATAAAAGCGATGCACATAGCCATTGAGGGTCTCAGCAAGCAGCCGCAATTCCTGTTGATTGACGGGAACCGTTTCGTGCCGTACAGGGATGTCGGACACAGGACAATCATAAAGGGCGACGGGCTCTACTACTCAATAGCAGCTGCTTCGGTACTTGCAAAAACCTTCCGCGACGAGTACATGGAAAAGCTTCACGAGGAATTCCCTGTTTACGGATGGAACAGGAACAAGGGTTATCCGACATCGTTTCACAGGAAGGCAATTCTTGAACACGGCATTTCTCCATACCACCGCAAATCCTTTACTCTGTTCAACACTCAGCTCACTATTGAATTTTAAATATTAGCGTTATCTTTGACGCTTATTTTTTTAAAATCCAAAATGATTCCCATGATGAAGAAATATTTTTTAATTCTTTTTGCACTGCTTGCCGGCCTGGGTGCAAAGGCTGTTCCGGATGAAGGTATGTGGGTTCTTCCGCTGATAGAAAAGCTCAATATCGGTAAGATGACCGAATTGGGGCTGAAACTCTCGGCCGAAGACATATACAGTATGAATAATGCAAGCATCAAGGATGCAATAGTGATATTTGGCGGCGGATGCACAGGTGAGATTGTCTCATCGCAGGGGCTTCTTCTTACAAACCATCATTGCGGTTACGGTCAGATCCAGTCGCACAGTTCAGTCGAACATGATTATCTGAAAGACGGTTTCTGGGCGATGACCAGGGAACAGGAGCTTCCCAATCCCGGTCTTTCGGTCACATTCCTGATAAAGATAGAGGACGTCACCGGTCAGGTTCTGGCAGTTGTTAAGGACGGGATGAGCGAGGAAGAAAGGACTTCGGCAATCAATGAAGCCCGCAAAGTCATTGAAAGCAAGGCTGCTGAAGGGACTCACTACAGGGCAACAGTTTCCTCCTTCTATGGAGGAAATTACTTTTACCTTCTTATTTATGAAAGGTACAACGACGTAAGATTTGTAGGTGCGCCCCCGTCGTCAATAGGCAAGTTCGGTTTCGACACCGATAACTGGGAATGGCCGAGGCATACCGGCGATTTCAGCGTATTCAGGGTTTACTCAGGCCCCGACGGCAAACCTGCTTCATATTCAGCTGACAACATTCCGCTCAAACCAAAACATTGGCTGCCTGTATCTCTGAAAGACCTCAACGAGGGTGATTTTGCAATGATCCTGGGATACCCGGGAAGGACGCAGAGGTATGCAACTTCATTTGAAGTGGAAGAACTTCTCAAAATAACCCATCCTAACAGGATTAAGATCCGCGGTATCAGGCAGGAAATTCTCATGGCGGATATGCAGGCCGATGAGAAGGTAAATATCCAGTATGCCTCAAAATATTCCGGATCGTCAAACTACTGGAAATATTCAATCGGCCAGAAAGCAGGACTTGAAAGGCTTAATGTGAAGGCAAAGAAACAGGATATAGAAAGCCAGTTCACCTCATGGGTTTCAGCCAGTCCCGACAGGAAAGCCTTATACGGCGAGGCCCTGAATCTAATAAGCAAATCGGTGGAAGCCAGAGCTGAATATGCAAACGCCCAGCAGTACATCAGCGAGTGTTTCCTGAACGGTTGCGAGATTCTCGATCTCGACGCTGTGGCCAATGCCATGATAAGCGCCCTGAAGGCTGACGATAAAAACCAGGTTTCCGACCTCAAAAACAGGATGATGGAGTATATCACATCCTTTTACAAGGACTACAATGCTCCAACAGACAGGAAAGCGATGAAAGCCATGCTTAAGCTTTACAGGGAAGACGTTCCCTCAAAATTCCATCCCGATTTCTACACAACAGTTATTGACAAAAAATTCAAGGGCAACATCGACAGGTTTGTGGATGATCTGTTTGCCAGTTCCGTTTTTGCAAGTGAGGAAAAACTGATGGCATTCCTTGAAAAGCCATCGCTCAAGGCACTTGAGAATGATCCTTTTCATATGACTTCAGTCTCGATAGAAAAAGTCAGACAGGAAGTGTCGGAGAACCTTTCACAGTATGACAGCGACCTGACAAAAGGACGCAGGCTGTGGGTGGCAGCACTGAAGGAGATGATCCCGGAAAAAACACTTTATCCGGATGCAAACTCGACCATGAGACTTACTTACGGCACGATCGAGGACTATGATCCCAGGGATGCCGTTACCTATAAATATTATACCACGCTTCAGGGTGTCATCGACAAGTACAAGCCCGGTGACTATGAATTTGATCTTCCCCGGAGGCTGATCGACCTTAATAAAAAGAAGGAATTTGGCAGGTATGCTTCGTCAAAGGGATATATGCCGGTTTGTTTTCTAACCACCAACGACATCACCGGGGGTAACTCAGGCAGTCCGGTAATGAATGCCCATGGAGAGCTTATCGGACTTGCCTTCGATGGTAACTGGGAAGCTATGAGCGGCGACCTTGCCTATGAAACCGAACTGCAAAGGACCATTGCCGTGGATATAAGATATGTTCTCTGGATAATGGATGTTTATGCAGGGGCCGGCCACCTTGTGAATGAAATGACAATCAGGGAATAATTCCCCTATCAGCCCGGTTTTGCCACGATAACAGGGATCTTTTAAAATTGCATATTATGGACTTCAACTTGCGGGAAATACTTGCGGCTTTTATGGTCCTCTTTGCCATCATTGACATCCCCGGGTCGATACCGATAATCATCGATATAAAATCACGTGTAGGCATTGTCCATCCGATAAGGGTGACCATAGCATCGTTTCTGATTTTATGTGCATTTCTGTTTATCGGCACACCACTTCTCGGGGTTTTCGGGGTGGATATATCCTCATTCGCCATTGCCGGTTCATTCATCATCTTCCTTATAGCCATGGAGATGATACTTGGAATAGAACTCTTCAAGCAGGATGCGCACGGGAGCGGGTCAGTGTTCCCGATAGCGTTTCCGCTTATAGCGGGTGCCGGATCGATAACAACAATCCTGTCGATAAAGGCGGAATACAGCACTGTCAACATATTCATTGCCCTGCTGCTTAATATGGTGATCATTTATCTCGTTCTGAGGCTGACCTCACTGTTTGAAAAGATTCTGGGCAAGAGCGGGCTGTCGATCCTAAAGAAAGTGTTTGGAGTCATCCTGCTTTCAATAGCAATAAAGCTTTTCCTTTCAAACACAGGCATAACACTGATCAATGCCAAATGAAATAACAATTTACACCGACGGTGCTGCAAGCGGGAATCCCGGCCCCGGAGGTTACGGCGTGGTGTTGATTTGCGGCAGGCACAGACTTGAGAAGTCGGAAGGGTTCAGGCTGACCACAAACAACCGGATGGAACTGATGGCCGTAATTGTAGGACTTGAAGCACTGAAGATCCCGGGAAGCAAGGTCGTCATTTATACCGATTCAAAATATGTAGCCGACTCTGTTGAAAAGGGCTGGGTTTTCCAGTGGGAGGCAAAGGGTTTTAAAAAGAAAAAAAATCCCGATCTCTGGATCAGGTTTCTGGATGTTTACAGAAAACATAAGGTACGGTTCGTCTGGATAAAGGGACATGCCAGCAACCCCGAGAATGAGATTTGCGACCGTCTTGCCGTGGAGGCGCGAAGGAAGGGAGGCCTGGCCGAAGACACCGGTTATAAACCGGAGGAAAGTGACGAGGAAGTGATCAGCTTCGGATAGCAGGTCTGAGTAAAATAACGGCAACAATCATCTGTCAATCCAAAACTTATTTGTTATGAGAGGCCAGAAAGAACTTTATGAAGTCCTGGATAAACTTGCGATAAGCTTTGATTATCATGAACACCCACCGCTAAATACAATAGAGGATGCTATTGTTCACTGGAAGGATTTCAATTCGGGAAGATGCAAGAACATTTTCTTCCGGAATCACAAGGGCAACAGACATTACCTTGTCATACTCGAACATCTCCGGCAGCTCGATATTCATGATCTTGAGAAGCGTCTCAGGCAGGGAAAACTGACTTTTGCTTCTGACATGCGGCTTATGAGATATCTTGGGGTGGAACCCGGGTCAGTAAGTCCTTTCGGGCTGATCAATGATACTGAAAATCATGTTCATCTTTTTATAGATGAACAGCTTAATGACTTTGAACGGCTGGCATTTCACCCCAATATAAATACTGCTTCGCTGGTGATTTCGAAGTCGGACTTTCTCAGATTTCTAGAATTCACCGGCAACTCTTACGAGTTCATCAAGCTGTACGACTGACAGCAGCTCCTATCTTTTATAGATTGGCTGTACCCATTCCTCCATGGGCTCGTACTTGCTCATGCATGCCCACAGGATGCCACGCTTCTGGATTTCAAGAGCCTGCTGCACATTGAAATCAGAAGCAACATGGGCGAGGGAGGAATAGAATACCCTACCTTTTCCGTAGGCTTTTTTCCAGACCACCGGTACAACGTTCCCTCCTATCCATTCGGCATTTTTGTCGGTAAAGGTTGTTGTGGCAAGCACCTTGACATTGGGATCCACATGAACGAAATACTGTTCGGAATGCATGTCGAAGTCCTCGAGACCCTTTGTTACCGGATCGTTGTGGTCCGTAATGTTCACCCTGTAATCAATTACACCTCCCGGATGTGCAACCCATTGTCCGCCCACCATGAACTGGTATTCAGTATTATTCCTGAATGAGTCGCCGAGTCCACCATGCCATCCGGCAATCCCCGTTCCAGACTTGACGGCCTCAAGAAGTGCTTTTTCCTGGTCGTTCTTGATGGTACCCATCGTCCATGCCTGAATGATAAGGTCGAAATCCTTCTTGAGATCCAGCTGTGTATAGGAGTCGAGGGTATCGGACACCATCACCTCCGCGCCTTCCGATTTCATCCATGGGACAAAGATATCGCGGCACTTGTCGGGTTCATGGCCCATCCATCCGCCCCAGACGAACAGAACCTTCTTTCCGTTAAGCACAGTTGCCGGGGGTTCCGGGAAGTTCATCCCTGCCACCCGGGGAGCAATTATTGCACCGGCTGCAAGAGCAGCGCTTTTTGAAATAAATGACCTGCGTGAAACCATGTTTTAAGATTTTCACGTAAGATAATAAATTTAATTTTCGGATATCCATCAACGGACATAAAACTGATTATTGCTCTTCTTATGCAGACTGATACCGGACAGGGTCAGGCAACTTACTTGTTTAAAATCATTCTTAATTAACCCTTCCCTGAAGCAAAACCGGAATTTATCCGTCTTTTAAACGGACATGAAAAGAACGACAATAAATGAAAAAAAAATACCTGGTTTTTATCAGTTTGTTGCTTATATCCGCAGTCGTAACCGGACAGGCAACTGAAAAGAAGAGATATGCTGCAACCAAAGTAA
Organism: uncultured Bacteroidales bacterium; assembly: GCA_963840965.1. Lineage (GTDB taxonomy): Bacteria > Bacteroidota > Bacteroidia > Bacteroidales > VadinHA17 > LD21. Next base: position 54,744 of record CAWJAW010000009.1, read on the forward strand.
CAGTTGCACCTTCAATCGACGGAATACTTGATGACGAAACCTGGAAGGAGGGTATGTGGATAGATGACTTTACCCAGTATGAACCCTACAACGGAGCAGAGGCATCCCAGAGGACCGAGTTCAAGATATTGTATGACGATGACAATATCTACGCTGCCTTTAAAGCGTTTGATACCAGTCCCGACAGCATTGTTCACCGGTTAACAAGACGTGATGAACCTGACGGCGACCTTGTTGCAGTTATTTTTGACAGTTTCCATGATCTCCGCACGGCTTTTATGTTCGGAATTGCCTCAAGCGGAGTCAAGTATGATCAGATGCTGACCAACGATGGGGATAATGAGGACAGTTCGTGGGATCCCAACTGGTGGGTAAAAACATCAGTTAACAGCGAAGGCTGGATAGCCGAGATGAAGATACCTTTCAGTCAGGTGAGGTTTGAAAAAAATTCCGGGGATTTATGGGGCCTTGAGGTTGTACGCAGTCTGTACAGAAAAAACGAAATGTCCTTCTGGCAACATATCCCTAAGGATTCACCCGGTCTGGTTCACATGTTTGGAGAGCTTGCCGGACTGGAACAGATCAAGCCGCGAAAAATTTTCGATGTCACTCCCTATGGTGTGGCAAAGCTCGAAACATTCAGGGCTGAACCCGGAAATCCGTTCCTTGCCAAAGGAAGAAAGTATGGCATTAACGGAGGGATTGATGCCAAGATAGGGGTGACCAATAATATGACTATGGACCTCACCATCAATCCCGACTTTGGCCAGGTGGAAGCTGACCCCTCGGAAGTGAACCTTTCAGCATATGAAACATTTTTCAGTGAAAGACGGCCATTCTTCATCGAGGGCAACAATATCACCAATTTCAATCTGGGAATCGGCGACGGCGATGTGGGAAACGACAATCTGTTCTATTCCAGAAGAATAGGACGTCGCCCGCAGGGCAATCCCGACCTTGAGGACGGAATGTATTCAGACGTTCCGAATTTCACCACGATTATTGGAGCAGCAAAACTTACAGGAAAAACCAAAAACGGGCTTTCGCTCGGATTCATTGAGGCGGTTACAAGTGAAGAAATGGCTGAGATCGATAACAACGGAGAAAGAAGCTATGAAACCGTCGAGCCTTTGACTAACTACATGGTTGGCAGGGTCCAGAAGGATTTCAACGAAGGTAAAACCATAGTGGGGGCCATTTTCACAGGCACAACACGGAATCTGGATGATAACCTGGATGATATAATGCACAAGTCGGCCTATTCAGGAGGAGTGGACTTCACCCAGTACCTGAAGGGAAAGGACTGGATGATAAACGTCAACACCGCCTTCAGCCAGGTGAGGGGAACAACCGATGTCCTCGAACGTACACAGAAATCATCGGCAAGGTATTTCCAGCGGCCCGATAAGGATTATGCAATATACGATCCGACGCGTACATCTCTTTCGGGAGCCGGAGGAAGGGTGCAGGTCGGAAAACTCAACGGGCATCTGAACCTTATGAGCGTTGTTCTATGGAAAACGCCCGGATTTGAAATCAACGACCTCGGATACCTTCAGCAGGCCGACAGAATAATGCCATTACTTTGGGCAGGCTGGAATCAGTGGGAGCCGAAAGGGATCTATCGCCGGTTCAATGTGAATGCAGATATCTGGTCAATGTACAACTTTGGCGGAGTTAAGGTTCAGACCGGACTGGAAGCAAACATAAGCATGACGTTCAAAAATTTCTGGAACGCATGGCTCTATGGCAACATCCAGACAAAAGCCAATGACCCGTCCCTTCTGAGGGGAGGACCGATAATGATTACCCCCGGCCGGTATTTTACAAATGCAGGATTCTCGACAGATGACAGAAAGAAACTTGGTTTTGAATTTTACGGGAATTACAGCCGGGGATTTGAAAACAACCAGGAAAACATGAATCTCGGAACAGGCCTTTCATACAAACCGACCAACTACCTGAGAATTTCGCTGAACCCGGGGATTTCAAGATCATTCACTGAACTTCAGTATGTTACCACAACAAACATAGGCGACAACGACAGATATATCTTTGCCAGCATCGACCGAAGAACCATCAATACCTCCCTGAGGGTGAATCTAAACCTCAGTCCCGACCTTACTTTGCAATATTGGGGCCAGCCCTTTATAGCTTCCGGAAAGTATTACGACTATAAATATATTACTGATCCGTCGGCTGATCAATTCAGGGACAGGTTCCATGTTTATTCAGATAATGAAATAAATCGGGTTGAGGATTCTGCTGAAATTGATGAAAACCTTGATGGAACTGTCGATTACACTTTTGACACCGGGAACTTCAATGTACAGGAATTCCTTTCAAACCTTGTGGTGAGGTGGGAGTATGCTCCAGGTTCATCCCTGTACCTGGTATGGAGTCAGACAAGAAGCGGATTCAATCCGTCGGGACAAATGGAGTACCTGGATAATATGGGCGACCTGTTCAATCGCAGTCTTTTCCGCGACGACGACAATTACCGGTTGAAGAATGTGTTCCTGATTAAGTTCAGCTACAGGTTTGGGCTGAATTAGGCGGTACGAGGTTTGCGGTACGCGATACGAGGTATACGGTCAGTCAGCAAGTCTGAGCATTTCTTCGTACAGGGCCCTGAAACAATTCGCAGGTGTATTGCTGCCTTCTTCCTTTCTTCGGCCGTAGTATGTATCGAGGAACTGGCTGCTGCCCGACCATACAGTCTGAACCATTCCGAGGAATCGTTCCTTCATTTCCGGGGTTGAACTGTTCCTGAACTTCAGCATATCTCCTGCCTGAATAACAGCGTTTTCAGGCATTCGCCACGGACAGGTCACCACCCTTAATCCCTTCATTGCAAAATACACAGCTGTCTGATCGGGGCGCTCATAATGCCAGTCGCATATTACAACATCTTTGGGGATCATGTCGACAGCTCTGTAGGTGTTGTTGAAGCTTGCTTCCCATTCGCCCATTCCTGTTGTTTTACCGTCAATCAACCGGTCGCCCCATATCCACAACTCTCTACCCCTGAGAGCCAGATGATTCCGTATCTTTCTTACCTCTCCTGCAAAGAGCTCCGAAGGATCCCTTCCCGAGCATCTCGGGCACTGACGCTCGCCGATGTAGAACACCTCATCCATACCAGCATGGAAAGCATCTGTTTCGAAGGCGTCGCATACCTCATCGACCAGAGCGAAAACAACATCATGCACATCGGGATGAAGCGGGCAGTAACTCTTGCAATACAAGCCGTCGGGATTCGGCCAGACATACTTTTCGGGCATTTTGACATCAGGAGTCTCGTCAAATTCAGGGTATTCCTTCAGCAGATTACCAAGCGTGCCCGCCCACGACTGATGCCCAAGCAGGTTTATCTGGGGAATTATCCGGATATCATGCTTGCGGCATTCCGTTACCAGCCGTTTCACATCCTGCTTTGACAGGGCACCCGAATCCCTCAGTTCAGGATGGCTATCGTACTGATAGTTGAAATCAACCCTCAGAATCAGTGTATTTATCTTTCTCGGTGCAAGATCCTCCCCGATGAACTTTATGAATTCATTCAGACCGTCGGGCCGTGGCGCCCCGATGCAGAAACCCCGCACCGGGAAAATTGAATCAATCCTTTCAGGGTTTCCCGGCAATGCTAAGGCCGGATTGATAATGAAGAGTGATGCAAGCACTGCTATAATTGATTTTTTCATGGTAGAATTATCAGATTTTCGTTATTCCAAGCCCCGGCCTGTCAGGCAGGGCAACTTTACCATCAACGACACTCAGGCCTGAGAAAGGATCGTTGCTTATCAGAAGGTTCCCATCGAGGTCGCACCAGTCGACCAGCGGTGAGAGCTGGGCGGCAGCCGAAATAGCGCATGATGTTTCGGTCATGCATCCTATCATTACTTTCATCCCGAAAGCTCTTGCCACATTAACCAGTTTCATCGCAGGATTCATCCCTCCGCATTTCATAAGCTTTATATTGATGCCGGAGTAAACACCTTTGTTATCCATCAGGTCGGAGATATTCCTGATGGCTTCATCCCCTATTATGGGAATGGGACTTTTTTCTGTAAGCCAGGCATTATCATCCTTCATTTCCTTCGGAAGCGGTTGTTCAAGGAAGAGACCTCCTTTTTCCTTCAGCCACCATGCCATTTCGAGAGCGTGGTTACGGTCCTTCCATCCCTGATTTACGTCAGCGCAAAGCGGCTTGTCGGTTATCGACCGGATGACCTCTATCATTTCTCTGTCGTTATCCCTTCCAAGCTTGACTTTAAGTACTTTATAGGGTTCCGCTTCGAGCACTTTCTGCCTGATTACCTCGGGTGTATCCATGCCTATTGTGAAGCTGGTAAGAGGCGCTTTTGCAGGATTCAGTCCGAACAATTTGTAAAAAGGCTCGCCGACCAGTTTTCCTATCAGGTCGTGCAGGGCAATGTCGACCGAAGCCTTTGCCGCAGGGTTGCCGGGCATCACGCTTTCGACATATTCGAGTATGTCGACAAGAAGGAAGGGATCGCTGAACTGCGAAAGGTCGACCCGTGATAAAAATGTTGCCACCGATTCGTGGCTCTCGCCAAGGTAAGGCGGCATCGAGGCCTCCCCATACCCTTTCACCCCGTCGAACTCAACCTCTGTCAGCATCACGGGGGTTGTGGTCCGCGAACTTGTGGCGAGAGTGAATGCGTGCCTGAGCTGAAGTGTATAAGGGGTGAACATGAGCGACAGCTTTCCGCTACCCCTCCTTTTGCGATTGCTTTTTGGGCCGACAAAGAATGGCTCAGCGGTTGCGGTCTGAGTCCCGATCAGGGTGCCCCCTATCAGGTAGCTGCTGTATCTTAAGAATTCTCTTTTATTCATGTTTTAATTAGATTAGATATTTCAAGTTGATGCGGTACGCGGTACGCGGTACGGGGTATGCGGTACGCGGTATGCGGTATCTAAAAGACTAAAAATACCAGTCATGCTGAAGCAGGGGCATTGCTCCCTTCCCGGCCGGTGTTCCGATCATCCTTCTTGACCCAAGGTAGGAATCCCTCCGCGACCTGCTGAAATTGGTCCTTGTAGAATCGAGACTGTTGATTTTTACCATTCCCGAACAATGGATGAATTCACCGTTTCCGATATACATCCCCACATGAGTTGCCCTCGGCCGTCCGCGGCTGGATGATCCAAAGAACATAAGATCGCCTGTCCGGAGCGAATCGGGGAATGATTCCCTCCTTGCCCTGATCCTGATGCCGTTCTGAAATTGCTGCGATGCATCACGATCGAGGATTACCCCATTGAGATAATACACAGTTTTCACAAAGCCGCTGCAGTCGAATCCCTTTGAAGAGGTGCCTCCCCAGAGGTAAGGAATACCCATGAACGACTCTGCGGAAGAAACAAGGTTTTCCTGAGTAAGAAGTTCGTTTGCAGAAAGTTCTTCAAGACGGAAAGCCCTGCCTGCCGGAATAAATCCCGAACGTCCGTCGGGAAGCCTGATATCAAATCCCTCACTGCCTGTTCCGGCGATTTCGACTATGCAGCCGGCAACGATATCGGAAATTGGCTTTTTCATTGATCTGTCAGAAAAGATATCACCCGTTTTGTCTGTGTATAAGAGTCTTTCGGATGATCTCCACAACCTGTGTTCTTCTACTGATTTAACTGCAATGGCATCACTGTCGACCCAGCCCAGGTACATGTCGGGGGTCTGAACAAGAAGCCATCCTCCGTTCTGTTTGAAAATCTTAATGGGAGTACCCATCATTGCCTGGCTTACCATTTCGGCATCATACGATGATGTGAACCGGATATTGCAAACGCTAACAGTCACCAGTCCCCACGGAGAGGCTGCCAGCCCGGCTTCAGGCAGCACGGTAAGGCTGTCTTGGAAAGTCACTCCCTTTTGCTCCAGTAAATCTGTAATCGCCTTTTTTGCTTCGGGGACCGTTGTTTCCCCCTTCAGTACAAATCCCGATTCAGAAGATGTCAGCTCCGCTTCGAATATCCCTTCCCTCAGATCAGGAACCCATACTATCCCTATTGAATCGATCTTATGGCTGAAATCAGGTGCGGCGATTTCCTTCCGGGCACATCCGGCTGTTAAAAGAATAATAATAGATATTATTAAAGTTCTTCCTGTAATTTTTGGTCTACCTGTTCTCATTTATCATATTTAATTTCCATTTCGTAATCCCACTTGTCAAAATAAAGGTTTCCTCCCTTCCATTCAACTTCACCCCTCTGGAAATCGAAGGGCTCGCTTCTCATAAAGGTCTTTTCGGGCCACAATCTGCCTGCTACACCTTTATTGATTATCAGCCTGTACGAATCAATTCCCGAGATATAGAATTCCCTGAGTTTAATGTCGTCTGAATACTGAAGTCCGTAGGATATATCGGCGGGTATCCATCCGGTACCTTCAAAATAAACTTCGCACCAGTCGTGGAGGTTCTTCCCGTCGGGGGGTACCTTCCACCCGCTCTGCCATCGCACAGGGATCCCCTTGTAACGCAGCATCGACATCAGCAGGAAGGTCTGCATACCGCAATCTCCCCTCCTGTTCTGAATTACATATTCCGGAATGTTGTTAATGATGGAGTACTCCTGTGCACCTGCCCAGGGAATATTATCAGTGAACCACAGGTAGATCTTCCTGTAGGTCTCCTTAGAAGTTCCTCCCACCCCTGCTATCGAATCGGCCAGCCTCCTGACATTTTCAGTGAAACAGATGTGAGGAAGCTGTTCAGAAGTATAATTTTTATACACCGTTGAACTTGTGTCGTATGACTGGGAGATTATTCTTTCCGGGTCAAAATACTGTCCTCGCGTCTCAAGGCTGAAGGATGTTTTGAAAACCACCGGTTTCCCCTTTTCCGCCTTTGCCTCGAGATAAATGGTCCGGTGAACAGCTGAATCAGGTGCAATCAGATAATTTTCCGGCGAAGCTGAAATGAGTTTCACATTGCCCTGTCTGGGATGATCCTCCCTGGGATAAGGCAGCCAGCACCTGACAGTCTCTCCGGGCGGAACTGCATCGGGAAACACGGTAATGGTGTAATTAATTGTCATGTTCACCGGGAGAACAGGGTTTGCTTCCGTTTCAGAGGCCTTTATTATCGATCTTGTATGACCTTTTCTGTGAATGATCTCAGGCAGTGAAGCTTCTGCACTGTCGCGTGAAGCCCGGTTATAGTGAAAATCCCTTAAGAGCTGAAGATTCAGGGCTGCCCTGCTGAAGTATCTCTTTTCCCCCTTTATGACCTTGTATTCCAGCCAGTTCCTTCTTTCCATTTCAGTCTTTTCCTCAGCCGGAAGCTTCCCGATTCTTTTCCTAAGCTGCCTGTCGATCTCCTTCCCGGTATAAGGGAAATCAAGCGTAATCCTTTCTTCCCTAATTGCAAGAGTATCATAGGGAGAAAGAGGCTTTGCAGCAATCCGGGGAGTCTGATTGCATCCGGCCGATATTGTCAGCAGCAATACTGAAGCAAGGTGAAACAGGTTAAATTTCATTTGAAGATTTGGTAAGCGTAAATTTATAAAAATAGGAATACAATCGTACATGGAATTCCTTTTCCGGTATTATGCAGTTACTGTCGTGAAGACCTAGTATTTAACACTGAAATCCCTGTAGTTTACGGGCGGATAAACATCGACAGTAACCGATTCCACATGTCCGGGACCCTTCCTGCACCATTCGGTAAAATCCCTCAACTGCTTTCTTGTTCCCTCCGCCTCGATATAAACACTGCCATCAGGCATGTTTCTCACAAAACCCTTTATCCCGCGGCTGTCAGCTTCCCTAACCGTCCGCCAGCGGAATCCCACACCCTGGACATACCCCGTGACGTGGATCCGGTATTGCAGTTTTTCATCATTTTCCTTCATAATGAATGACCGTGGGATTTGAGTATTTAAAATTACTAAAAAATGAAATCCGGGAACAATTCTTATAAAAACACTCCTTACATCCTGAACCTGAATTCAAAAATCCATTACCTTTAAAACTCAAGAAACACTTCATCGTCATGGAAAAAAGAATACAAAACCGTTTGCTGTCAGTTTTTGCTGCTACATTGTTATTTCCCTGCATAATGAATTCTTCGTGTCCGGAAAATGATGAAACCGTCCATTCCAGTCAGGGGAGTCTGAACAAATCGATAGAAGCAACCCGGAAAGGAAAAATAATTGTCAGCACCAGACCTGGTGCCAGGATAACCATTGAACAACTCAGCCATGAATTCTGGTTCGGATGCGCAATAAGCAACGGTCTGGCCGATGGCTGGCTGAAGGAAGAAGACCTGAAGCAATACAAGGAGAAATTCCTTCAAAACTTCAATTCGGCTGTAACCGAAAATGCGGTGAAATGGTACAGTATGGAACAAAAAAAGGATCAGGTGAATTATGCCACAGTCGACGGGATACTTAAATGGACCGATGAAAACAATATACCGCTAAGGGGACATAATCTCTTCTGGGGTATTCCAAAATTCGTTCAGCCCTGGATCAAGGAGCTTAACGATGAGGAACTCATGCGGAGGATGAAGGACAGGGCAATTACAGTCACTTCAAAATATAAAGGCAGGTTTGCCGGCTACGACCTGAACAATGAAATGATCCACGGTAATTATTATGAAGAGCGGCTGGGTCCGGAAATCACAAAGCTCATGGCCCAATGGGCCCATGAGGGCGATCCCGATGCACAGCTTTTTGTAAACGATTATGAAATTCTTACCGGGAACCGGCTGGCCGACTACATGGCTCATATCAGATCTCTCCTCAGGCAGGGAATTCCCATAGAAGGAATTGGCGTCCAGGGGCACTCTCATTCTGATACCTTCGACCGCCGGCAGGTTCAGATCGCGCTCGATTCACTTGCAATATTTAACCTTCCGATTCTCATAACCGAATTCAACATGCCCGGTCAGCGGTCAAGATACTATAATGAAAAGATCTTAAAAATGACTCAGGAAGAAGAAGAACAAAAGGCAAGGGAGATGGTTGATTTTTACAGGATCTGTTTTGCCCATCCTGCTGTTGAAGGCATTTTGATGTGGGGATTCTGGGAAGGAAACAACTGGATCCCCGTTTCATCGCTTTACCGCCGCGACTGGTCGCCCACACCTGCCGCCGGGGCCTACCATGACCTTATCTATAAGGAATGGTGGACCAACGAGTCTGGGACTGCAGGAGCAGACGGAAACCTGACAGTGCCTGCCTTCTTCGGAAAATACAGGATCACGGTCGACGGGGTATCCACCGAAGTTGAACTGAGCAAACAAAAAGGAAGTATAACTGTTGAACTCAGGTAGCAATATCTAAGCTGCCGTAAAAGAAATCACTATAAATATGCGTATAAAATACCTACTGTTGATCCTGCCATTTCTGATCATTGGTTGCGGATCTCAAAAGCCGGTTCCTGAAACAGCCCTGGAATCGATCACTGCTGAAGATATGAAAAAACATATAGCGATGCTCGCATCTGATGAGTTCCTGGGAAGGTTCCCCGGGACCGAAGGTGAAGAAAAAACCGTCAACTATCTTGCAGAGCAGTTCAGGCTTATCGGCCTGAAGCCGGCTAATGGAGACAGCTGGTTCCAGGAAGTTCCCCTGCTCCGGCTAACCTCCGATCCCTCCAAGTCACTGCTGATAACGGGAGGGCTTACCGGCCTCAACCTTTCAACACCGGTTGATTTCGTGGGCTGGTCCCCACAGACGTCAGAACAAATCACAATAGAAAATTCTTCGCTGGTCTTCGTCGGTTACGGCATCAATGCCCCGGAATTCGGGTGGAACGACTATGAAGGAATTGATGTGAAGGGGAAAACCGTTCTGATGCTTGTTAATGATCCGGGATATGCAACTTCCGACTCCAGCCTGTTTCATGGCCGCGCCATGACCATTTACGGCAGGTGGACCTACAAGTTTGAAGAGGCGGCCCGACAGGGAGCCAAAGCTGCCATCATCATTCACGAGACCGGGGCTGCAGCATATCCATGGAGCGTGGTGGTCAACAGCTGGTCGGGTTCGAATTATTCCCTGGCCGGCAACGAAATATCTAAATCTGATCTTCAGATGCAGGGGTGGATAACAACCACTTATGCTGAAAAGATTTTTGAATCTGCAGGCCTTGACTACAAAAAGATAATCGCCTCTGCAAGTCTGAAAGGATTCAGGGTGGTCGACATGAACCTTGAGGCTTCGGTCAGTTTCAGCAATCAGGCAACAGAAGTATCATCAAACAATGTGGCGGGGTTATTGCCTGGAAACAAGAGACCTGATGAATACATAATTTACACGGCTCACTGGGATCATTTTGGAGTTAACCCATCGCTTGACGGTGATTCAATATTCAACGGAGCGCTCGATAATGCAACAGGTACGGCAGCACTCATCGAACTGGCGGAAGCATTTATCAGTCTTGGGAAAAGGCAGGACCGGTCAATCCTTTTCCTTGCCGTCACCGGAGAGGAACAGGGTCTGCTCGGAAGCAGGTATTATGCCGCAAATCCGGTTTTCCCACTTAACAAGACCGTGGCAGTAATTAACATGGATGCCCTCAACATAACCGGAAAGACAAGGGATATGACGATGATAGGTCTTGGTATGTCAGACCTCGATGAATATATGAAAGGTGTGCTTGAGAAATACGGACGCTATGCCACCCCTGATCCCTTCCCGGAACAGGGTGGATTTTTCCGTTCCGACCATTTCAGTTTTGCTGAAGCGGGAGTCCCGGTGTTATATCCTTCCTCCGGTATTGATGATGTGGAAAGGGGCATAGAATGGGGAAAAGCCGAATCGGACAGATATATCGCCGAACACTACCACAAGCCATCTGACAATTACAATCCGGATGAATGGAGATTCGACGGCATGATCGACGACATCAGGGTATTCTTTGAAACAGGTTACCTGCTAAGCATGACCGAAGAATTTCCCGCCTGGAAACCCGGTTCCCCCTACAGGCATCTCAGGGAGGAGATGATGAAATAAAGTGCCGTAATACTTAACCATTGAAAACAATAGTAATAAAACCATACACTTATGAACTACAGAACATTCGGACGAACAAACTGGAAAGTAAGCGAGATTGGCTACGGGATGTGGGGCATGGCAGGCTGGACCGGTTCAGATGATGAAGAATCGCTGAAATCACTTCAGCTTGCTGCAGACCTGGGCTGCACATTTTTCGACACTGCCTGGGGTTATGGTGCAGGTAAAAGCGAAGGATTGCTCGGAAAGCTGGTAAGGGCAAATCCTGATAAAAAGCTCTACACGGCAACCAAGATGCCGCCAAAGAACTTCAAATGGCCGGCCAGAAGGGAATACTCACTCGAGGATTGCTTCCCTCCCGACCACATTGAGGAATATGTAAACAGAAGCCTGAAAAATTCAGGGCTTGAGTCGTTCGATCTGATGCAGTTCCACACCTGGGAGGACGACTGGCTCGAGGATGACCGTGGGATAAAAAAGATGCTCGAACTGAAGGAACAGGGTCTGTTCCACGCCATTGGCATCAGCGTTAACCGCTGGGAACCCTGGAATGGAGTAAAAGCCGTTAAAAGCGGACTGATCGATTCAGTACAGGTTATTTACAACATCTTCGATCAGAATCCCAAGGATGAGCTATTCCCTGCCTGCCGTGAGATGAATGTGGCCGTGATTGCACGTGTTCCGTTCGATGAAGGAACTCTCACCGGTACTCTGACCAGGGAGTCAAAATGGCCGGAAGGCGACTGGAGGAATACATACTTCGTTCCTGAAAACCTGAAAACCAGTGTTGACAGGGCGGATGCCCTCAAACCCCTGGTCCCGGAGGGAATGACCATGCCCGAAATGGCGCTCCGCTTTATCCTTGGCGAACCGACAGTAAGCACAATCATCCCCGGAATGAGAAAACCTGCACATGCAAGGGCTAACCTGGCGGCAAGCGATGCGGGTCTGCTGGAGCCTGAACTGATGAAGCAGCTCGAAAAACACCGCTGGGACAGGAGACCAACGGGCTGGTCGCAGTAAGATTAAACCGCTCCAATCATATTCAGTACAGTCAAAAATTGCAGATTTCCTGGCATTTATATTAAGAATATTGATCTCAATGAATTAATTCACCACGGATTTCGCGGGTTTCACGGATAAAATCACGGATGTTATTATTGCGACAATCTGTGCATTATCCGTGATCTCCGTGAAATCCGTGGTTAAAGCAAAAAGATGGGTTAGTGCGGTAAATAATAAAAATCAATTTCATAAACGGTCTTTTCTCAGGCCGTTTCATTTTTTCATCTATTGGGTCTTTGCCCTCCTGTCGACAGGAGGGATCTTTCCGGAATGGATCTCATAAAGCCTTGCATGAGTCTCCCTTGCGGCATCAACAAGCTCCCTGTACGGCCTGTCGGTAACATCGACCATTCCAATATTGTAATTCTCCCCGTCACCTCTTCCGGTCGAAGGCTGGTCCCACCACTGGAACCAATGTGTTCCTATCAGATTAGGATGGGCAACAGCATTTTCAACATAATAACGATATGCAGCCCCACGTTCCTCCTGGCTGATGGTTTGCCTTAAACCGGGCGACAGTCCCCTTTCAATAGTCCCGAAATGGAATTCTCCGATTATTATTGGAAGTCCGGTCAACTCTGCAATTCTGTTAAGCCTCCCGTGATCGGCGAAATAGTTGTAAATGTTCAGGCTGAACACATCAAAGCCCACTGAAGCAGAAGCCTTAACCAGATCTTCCGGAGGGTTGCCGCCGAAACGCAGTCCAAGGTTCAGGTGATTCGGATCATGCTTCCTTATCGATTTGTTCACAAGGGTGATAAATCTGGTATAAGTGTCATAAACAAAAGCCTTCCGGCGTTCGGGGGTATCGCCTCCCTTAAGAAATTCCTGAAGGGCTTTCTTCATGGGAGTGTCATCACCTTCAAGGATAACCCTAACCAGCTCCATCTCCCTGCCGGGCCATGGCGGTTCATTTCCAACAAAATAACCAAGCAGAAAGGGATCGTTCCTGAGAGGCTCACACTGGCGGGCGGCTGCAGCATCAACCATAGTTCTCGTAATCAGGGGCATATACATCAGGCATACCCATCGTTTTTGCTTCGAAACCCCATCCCGACAGTGTTGCCACATAAGGTATGCCGGCTGTTCGTCCCAGGTTGGGATCCGACCAGTTGGCAACAGTGTTCAGCCCCCAGTCGTCCATGCGCCTGGCAGTAAACTCCATCCATTTCTGGTAGTAATCCGAACCAAACCTCCTGTAAAGATTCCAGGTGAAAAACGAAGCCTTTCCAAGTCTGCGGTCGGAGGCTGTAAGTTCTTCGGGAACAAATGATTTATAAATGTATTCCCTTCCCTCAGTCCGGGCAAACGAACCACCCGGACTAATTCCGGTACTGCCGGCTGATATGAAATAATGGCCCTGCGGGTCGATGAACCACCATAAGCCGTCGATCTTCTCAACCCTGAAAAATCCGGTGGCTGCCGCACTGGTTTCAAGATAACCTCCATAATCCGATACATTGAACCGATCGGTCTGAAGGGCTTTGTCCTCCTCATCCCAGGCAGCCTGGAGATCCTCAATGACAGTCGCTTTGCCGGGCCATTCGGCGGGGATCCATTGTCCGAATTCATCCACAAGGGGGACCGGGCTGAGAACTGAATCCTCAGGCGTCATTGTTAGCCGAAGATTCCTTATTTCAAGGACAGGTGAGCCAATGGGCTGGTCCATCAGGAATCCTATCGAATCGACCTGGTTTATGGTTCCGACACTGCCGCTGAACCCAAGGCCGAAGCCGGGCATTCCCTTTTGTCCTATTGCGGCCATATCGTGCCCTATAACGTTCCTGATCTGAAAGTTGGCCAGGGGGATGGAAGCTCTTACCCATGCTCCCTGAAACGGAAGAATCCTTAGCCTTCTTAACCCTCCTGTATCGTAAAGACTTATATGGAAACGCTGGGTGGAAGAGGCCCTGAAATCAAGTGTCAGAAAGCCGGATGAGGACCAGTCAGCCGGCAGACCCGGATTAAGATCCTTAACAGCCCATTTCTGCTCAAAGGACTTCCCTTCGAAAGTGATAGTTTTGACATCATCGCTCTTTTTGCAGGAATTTACGGCGATCAGCAACAGAGAAAACAGAATTAAAGGAATGTTTTTCATCAGGTCAGGCTTTTTAAGGTTATCAGGAGGCTTAAAGTTATGAAAACAATGATAGAAAATCAATATCGGATCCGGCGAAAAAATGTTATGCCAGTTATGCCAGTCAAAAAGCGACTTGCAAGACCTGCATGACTTCCTGACTTCTGACGTTATTAAAATCTAGTCTGGTTTGTGCTGTTTTACCACGGGTTTCACGGAAAGCACGGACAAAGCAAGGATTGTCTCAAATAATAAAATCCGTGATCTTATCTGTGAAATCCGTGGGATCCGAGGTAAAAATAAAAATCAGTTTACATTTCGTCCTTAAGGCCACTGATTGGGACTGAAAATAAAATTTGCATAACAAAATTATTATTGATTCCTTTGTTATAACAATGTTATAACATCATGTAACCAATGGAAATACAGGTAATTCAGATCGGTAATTCAAAGGGGATCATCCTCAGCAGGGCGATCCTCGAGAGGTATAACATCCAGAACAAGGTAGTGCTTGAGCTGAGGAAAAACCATATCAACATCACCCCACTAAAACAGCCGAGGGAAGGCTGGGATAAGTCACTTACCGATATGAATGCAAAGGGGGAGGATATTCTGCTTTTGAAATAATCAATCATTCAGTAAAACCACAATGTGATGGAAGCAAACCAGTACAGCATAGTGCTTGTGGCTCAGGATTCGGCATCAGAGAACGAACTACCCAGCAGCGTGCAATGCGTGGTCATCTCTCCCGCTGAGATGAACAAGTCTCTGAGAACGGTTACCGTGGCTCCCATTGGAGCCGATACAGGAGATTACCCTACCAGGGTGAAAATAAAAGCAGGAAACAAACCGTACAGAATAATTCTCGATCAGATCATCACAATAGAAAATAAAAGGATCCTGAAAGTCACAGGCGATCTGGTGCCTGCAGAAGTTAAGAAGGTAAGGTCGGTTCTGAAGGAAATCTTTATCGATTAGCACAATTCCGTGAATATTACCAATATTATAATCTTCCCTTTGTAAAACTGTAAAGAAATACCATGAATGGCATAAAAAGGATATCGGTCTTTTGCGGTTCAAGCCGGGGGAACGATGATATCTTTGAAAAACAGGCATTCAGGCTGGGCGAGACACTTGCTTCAAGGAAAATAGGACTTATTTACGGAGGTACGAAAATCGGCTTGATGAATGCGGTCGCGAACGGCGCTCTGAGCAGGGGCGGAGAAGTTACGGGAGTCTTACCGCGGTTCATTAAAGACAAGGGTATAGCACACGACAACCTTACAGAACTTGTCCTGGTTGATACAATGCATGAACGAAAGACCAGAATGCACGAGCTGTCCGACGGGATAATTGCCCTCCCCGGAGGCTTCGGCACCATGGAGGAATTTTTTGAAATACTCACCTGGGGCCAGCTCGGACTTCACAGGAAACCCGCAGGGCTGCTTAATATCAAAGGATTCTATGATCCGCTTATGGCTCTTGCATCGACAATGAATGCCAATGGCTTTATTAGGGAATCGAGCAGGCGGATGCTTCTCATAAGCGACAATATCGACACACTTCTTAATATGATGGAGGATTATACAGCTCCGGCAGTCGACAAATGGTCAGTTAAAAAGGATTTGCAGGCATGAGCTTCGATCTTAAAACAAATAATAGCTTCAATACATGACAAGCGAACAGGGTACTAAGAAAAAAACTGCAGTTGTTTTCGGAGCAACCGGCCTTATCGGGAAAGAACTTGTAAAGACTCTTCTCAGCGACGATTCATACGAAGGAGTAACTGTTGTTGTAAGGAGTCCTCTGGCTTTTCCCGACTCAAAGCTAAGCCAGATAAGGCTGACGGATTTCTCAAAACTTTCTGAACTGAAGGAACAATTAAAATCCGCCTCATGGTTCTGCTGCCTTGGCACCACAATTAAAACTGCAGGTTCCCGGGAAGCTTTCACCAAAGTCGATCTCGAAATGCCGAAAGCGATTGCCGGACTTGCTGAAGCTGCTTCCGCTGAATCGCTGGTAGTTATATCATCGATCGGGGCTAATGCTTCTTCATCAAATTTCTACCTCAGGACCAAGGGAGAAATGGAGAAGGCTGTCAGGGATATCTACACAGGAAACCTCAAATTCGTACGACCATCACTGCTGATGGGCGACAGAGTTGAATTCCGCCTTGCAGAAGGTATTTCAGCCGTCTTCATGAAAGCATTCGGATGGATGATGATCGGACCCCTGAGGAAATACCGGGGAATTAAGGCCGGTGATCTGGCCAGGGTAATGATCAGAATTTCAGATAGTCCTGCCGATAAGATGATCTATGAATCGGATGAACTGCAGGAAGTTTAGCTCCACCCCCAAAACCAGTGGCTTTACCCCCAACCCCCCAAGGGGGGGCTTTAAGAATCAGACATTGAGACGTTTGTACAAATATGGAGGACATGGAAAATATTCAATGGCTATGGATTTCAAGTCCCCCCTGGGGGATTTAGGGGTAAAACGGGCGGGATGCTGAAATTATTCAAATAGCAATGTTCTTAATAATAACCGATACTTATTAATTTTTAATAAATCAAATACTACAATAAAATGAAAAGAATAATCATACTCGTAATTTCATTTATTCTGCTGGCACCGTTTGTCAGCGGGCAGAACGGGTACAAGGCAGTTTTCAGGGAATCGAAACCCGGATTTTATCAGAATTCAATAATGAAGGATGACCGGGAAGTAAGGGAAAAAGCCAGTCCGCCTCAGGTCACAAGGACTTTTTCGGTTGACCTGGCCGAAGCATCGCTCCCCAACAAGATCGACCTTTACAAGAGCCAGTGGCATACTCCCCCTGTGTCGCAGGGAAACACAAGCACATGCTGGAGCTTCAGCACCACATCATTCCTCGAATCGGAAGCATACAGGATAAGCAAGCAGCAGGTTAAGCTTTCGGAGATGTATACCGTTTACTGGGAGTATGTCGAAAAAGCGAAGCGCTTTGTGAGTGAAAGAGGCAACTCGGCATTTGCTGAAGGTTCGGAAGCAAACGCCGTCACCAGGATGTGGAAGCTTTACGGGATAGTGCCCCTTGAATATTACACTGGTCTGACCGTCGGTCGTAAATATCACAATCATGAGGACATGTATAACGAACTGAGTCGTTTCCTTGCCTCTGTAAAAGCAAATTCATTGTGGAACGAAGAATATGTGACTGAGACCATAAAATCGATAATGAACCATCACATGGGAGTGCCGCCCGCCGAGATAACTGTAAACGGCAGGAGGATGACTCCGCTTCAGTACCTGACCGATGTGCTCAGGATCAATCCCGCTGATTACGTCGACATCCTCTCCTACCGGCAGGAACCCTTCTACAGGCAGGTTGAATACAAGGTGCCTGATAACTGGTGGCACAGCAATATCTATTACAACATCCCGCTCGATGAATTCATGGCTGCCCTGAAAAATGCGGTGAGGAAAGGCTTCACAGTAAGTATAGGAGGAGATGTGTCGGAACCAGGTCTTGACCGCACCACACAGTGTGCGGTGATACCTGATTTTGATATCCCGGCTGAATACATAAACGATGATGCCAGGCAGTTCAGGTTCTCGAATCACACTACCACCGACGATCACGGGATGCATATCGTGGGTTACGCCGAAAAGGACGGGAAAGACTGGTACATGCTGAAAGACTCGGGCGCCGGATCAAAGAACAATGATCCCAATGCCAGGGAGTGGGGCTATTATTTCTTTTCTGAAGGCTATGTGAAACTTAAGATGATGGATTTCATGGTCCACAAGGATGCATTGAAGGATATTCTGGCAAAATTCTAAAATTCTGTACTGCTGATTCTGATACCTCATTCATCGAATACCTGAAGTCAGGACTTCTCTCACCGTTTACGGTAAGAATAGGAATCCCTGTAAACCTTGTTGATTCCGTCGGCCCTGTACGACTTCTTCTGAAAGACCGACGATGTAACGTTATTTGCAGAATCGCTGTATGCAGGACACACCTCCCTGTTGCACGAAGCAAGAAGGATAACGGCCGATATTATCAACAGAAATTTCTTCATAGTCGTAAATATAAATATTCATACTCAATTATTTTACACTTTCTCCCGCTGAACAATTGTTTTATTCTCTTGTTTGAATAAAAAAGAAACCTATGAAACAAGCGTCTGGCATACTGACCAGGATCGCTCAAACAACAGATGACAGCAAACTTGTTTTTGTGAGGTTGATCGTTGGGGTGATTTTTGTCTCTGAGGGAATTCAGAAATACCTCATTGTTTCCCTTCTCGGACCTTCCTATTTTCAGGATATCGGGTTCGGCCATCCAATGTTCTGGTCTTATTTCACAGGCACCTTTGAGCTTGTATGCGGACTACTTGTGATTGCGGGTCTTTTTACAAGGCTTGCTGCCATACCGCTGCTGACGATCATGATATTAGCATACTTCACTGCCAAACTCCCCGTACTTTTCGACAAAGGATTTCTGTCGTTCGCCCAGGTTTACAGGATCGATTATGCTCTTACGATCCTGATCGTAATGCTGCTGATCTATGGCGGCGGACGTTGGTCAGCTGATCACAGAATACTACGATCTCTAAACAACAGGAGTAAGGGGGGACAGGACAGCAAAAATTCCGGAAAAAATAACCTGCGCAACAATGCATTGAATGGCAACCAAAAAAGCACTGATATTTAGCCCACAGTATTTTTATAAAAGAACAGTAAAATTTAGTTATATGATGAACAATTGTTTTTCATTGATGAAGGTGCAAATTTCTTTGACTAACTAGGTTGACTTTGGTAGTGCCATTGCCGAAATTTGTATATGAATTTTGCGTGATCATTACCGTTCTCTTAAAACTGTGATGTTTTATAAGTGGTACAAGAATTTATAATCCCTGAATCTGTAAATGTCATTCAAATCTGAAATATATCAAAAGGATTACCTGTTCTGGATTACCCCGGTTATTATTATCTTTGCCATATTCTGCATCATAAGGAGGGATAACAGGGACAGGGAGTCAGCAATATTGCATCACGACAGTTTTCGATCCGACACAACTCTTACTCTAAATGTCAATAAAACAGAAGGATTAAATATAATAAAACCTGCCGACAGCACCCTCGTATTTTTTGCAGACATAAAGGGTACATACCCATAGAAGTAAATTTTCGTCCGTGTGTTGTTTCCCGGTCTGCCATGAAAAAACCGGGTTTTTGTATCCACAATAAATAAAAATCCGCAAGGGCAAGATAAGTGCCCGGGTTTCCGTTTAATCAGCAAAACTATACTTAACCGGATGGACTAATAATCACTTCCCATTAAAAAGTATCCGACTTAGATGATCCCGAAGAAAATCCATTATTGCTGGCTTAGCGGAAGCAAGATCCCCTTCAATCTTAAGAAATGCATGAAAAGCTGGAAGGAGGTAATGCCTGAATATGAAGTAATACTCTGGGACCGGGAGCGCTTTGACACTGGTTCTGTCAAATTTGTGGAAGAAGCCTGCAACGAAGGCAAATGGGCCTTTGCGGCAGATTACATCAGGGCATATGCTCTCTTTAGCGAAGGAGGTGTTTATATGGATTCAGACGTATTTGTAAGGAAGAAATTTGATAGTTACCTGGAATATGACTTTTTTACTTCCGCAGTCTTTAACACTCCGGTAATTGAGGAATACAAAACCCTTGAACTAATAAATCCCGATGGCACCTCCCGTATTCCCTTCAGTCACAAGCCCGGGTTCGGGATACAGGCCGGCGTACTTGGAAGTGTCAGGGGTCACCCTTACCTGAGAGATTGTATGGATTATTACCAGGACAGGCATTTTATCCTTGATGATGGAAGGTACAGCATGGATCTGCTTGCATCGGATATATATGCAATAACAGCCGAGAAATATGGTTTCAGGTATATCAATGAGGTCCAACATCTTGATGAAAATATGCTAATCCTGCCATCTTCAACCTTTGCCGGTAACCTTGAGGAAGTAAACGAAAGTACCTATGCGATCCATTATGGTGCCGGAAGCTGGCTCGAAAGCGATCTCAGGACAGAGATCAGGAAGGTATTTGAATGGTTAAGGCTCGACAATACCATCCGGAAACTTCTGGGGAAACCGGTGAAATACCGGTGAAGAAAATATGAAATTTAGCCGGAATCCTGAATATTTTTGGAAAAAGTCTGTCAATGTCCGTTAATAAATGATTAAGGAAGTTTCAGAAGGTAACTGTTTTTATAATCTCCATAGTTTCTTCTGATGCAGCCTTCATAATCCGGCCAATTTTCTCAGGCATCCGGACCGACATTTCAGCTTCATTCATGACGGCTGTATAAATAAGCCCGTCGTCCTTCAGATAAACTGAGATACGGCACGGCATCATTACCGACATCAGCCGTTCATCGTTAAGCTCGAGTATCTGACCTGAATAAGCCGGTTTGCATATTTCGATCACCTTGACAGGCAACACTGTTTTTCCTGCCTTGGCAAGCGAGAGTTGAAGGTCGTGAATTGCAGGCACCTTCCATTCTCTCGATTCAGCTTCTTTTACAATCATAGTTACTGTCGTATCAAAATCAAATCCTGAGGGTTGTTCAATGATGAAACTGTTTGTATTCATGGCAGCTGTTTTTAAGTCAGATTACGGTAAATATTTATCTTGCAAATATATACTCTTTATTCAGTCAATACTAATTTACCGCACTCACGGCTCTTTTTGCTTTAGCCAGTGTTATATAATTCAGGTTTGACCACAGAGTTCCCGGAGAACACGGGTAATACACGGATTGTCTCAAATAATAAAATCCGTGATTTTTTCCGTGATCCCGATAGCTATCGGGACCGTGAAATCCGTGGTAAATAGTTGTTCCGGTGATTTAATTTGGATTTCTAACCAAATAAATTACTACTTGCAGCCTTATTGTATACTTTTGTATATTAAGAATCCCGGTAAATTGAAGAAAGTTTTAATCGTTGATGACGAAGAAAAACTCAGAAACCTGCTATCCAGAATAATTACCTATGAGGGTTTCGAGGTTTATCAGGCTGGCGACTGCAGGACAGCGCTGAAAAAAATGGCGGAGCATGACATTGATGTTGTCCTATGTGATGTCAGGCTACCCGATGGGGATGGTGTTGAATTTACGGGCGAACTAAAGGGAAAGTATCCTTTAAGTGAAATCATTCTTCTCACCGCCTATGGTAATATCCCCGACAGTGTCAAAGCGATCAAATCAGGTGCTTTCGACTATATTACCAAGGGTGACGACAATAGCCGGATTGTACCATTGATTCATCGTGCCGTTGAAAAAGCAGAACTGTCAAAACGTGTTCTCCATCTTGAAAAACAGCTGGAGAACAAATATTCCTTTGATAACATAGTCGGCAAATCAGAACTTATTCAGGAGGCGGTTGATCTTGCTAAAAAAGTGGCTTTTAGCGATACATCCGTACTACTGACAGGGGAGACAGGGACAGGCAAAGAGGTTTTCGCGCAGGCAATCCATCATGCGAGCAGCCGGAAAAACAGAAATTTCGTTGCAATAAACTGCTCTGCAATCAGTCACGAACTGTTGGAAAGCGAGTTCTTTGGATATAAAGCCGGTGCATTTACAGGAGCTGTAAAAGACCGGAAAGGATTACTGGCTGAAGCAAATAACGGAACAATTTTCCTGGATGAGATTGGAGAACTGGCTACGGATTTACAGGTTAAACTCCTGAGAGTAATAGAAACAGGCGAGTATATCAGGATAGGCGACAACAAGCCTGTTAAAACAGATGTCAGGATAATTGCAGCAACAAACAGGGACCTTCAAATGGAAATTGAAAAGGGAAATTTCAGGGAGGATTTATTCTATAGAATTTCCGTTTTCCAGATAAGATTACCTGCCCTGAAAGAAAGGATCATCGATATTAAGCCCCTGGCATATCATTTTCTTCATCTTTTTGCCGCCAAATCGAGGAAAAAAATAGAAAGGATTTCACCGGAGTGCATCAACAAGCTGGAGCAGCATAAATGGAATGGGAACACTCGTGAGTTAAGAAATGTCATTGAAAGATGTGTTATCCTGGCCGATGGAAACGAAATTACCGCTGATTTACTTCCATTTGAGATTCAGAATACTACAGAATCCGTTTCACATGACCGCCCTATTTATACAATTGATCTTAAATCAGTTGAGAAAGAACACATACGGAGGGTTCTTGAATATACAAACGGAAACAAGACAAAAGCAGCCGACATGCTTGGGATTGCCCTGACTACCCTGTATCGCAAACTTTCCGCATACAATATAAGTTAATACTACCCTTTCATTCTGCCAATAATACCCTTTCAAAATGAAAGGGTATTTTACTTTCACGAACCGGCTGCGATAGCATATCGCCTTCACATACAGGTATTTAATTCAAATGATCCGATTCCGGATTCAGAATTGCCTTGTCTGTAATGAATCAAACAGCAAGACAATGGAAACAAAAATTCAGAAGACACTGCAACATTGGTTTCCGGAAGCTTTTAGGCAGACGGATGAACTGATACCTACAGACTATCTGGTGCTTCACCGCTTTGCTGAATACACCAGGAAACTTTTAAACGACAATTGTGAAGGGCAGAAAGAACCATTCAAAATAATATCTCTCCTTTATTCAAATGGCTCCTTGTTCGAGAAAAATGCAATTGAAAATGAGTTTCTTCTTGTATTGGCATCAGAGGAGAATTCAATGACTCTAAAACAGCATCTTGAGTTGATGCCGGAAGGACTGAAAGCGGTTTACGTAAAAACGATAATCGGGAACTGACCCGGAAACATTACAGAAGAAATGAAAATAATTATTGCCGGTGACGGAGAAGTCGGGTACTATCTTGCCAGATTGCTAATTCTTGAATTCCGGGACATCACATTAATTGACACTCAGCACGAGAAGCTTGCAATTGCTGAAAAGGACCTTGGAATAGCAACTGTATCTGGCGACTCGACAAGCTATAAAGTCCTGAAAAAGGCAGGTATTGAGACCACGGATCTTTTGATTGCAGTCACCTCTGTCGAATCCTCGAATATTACAACCTGCATCATAGGAAAGAGACTTGGTGCGAAATTTACAATTGCCAGAATTGATAACATGGAATACCTGGCTGACACGAAAAGTCTAGACCTTAGAGATACCGGTATCGATGTTCTGATTTCACCTGAATCCCTTGCAACACGCGAGGTAAAGTACATCCTTAAATCGCCGGCGCTGAAAGAAATCTTTAATTTCCACGGCAAGGCACTGTATCTGATGGGATTATTGCTTGACGAGGGAAGTCCTGTCATTGAAAAGACTATTGCTGAAACAGCCGGCCTGATACCTTACAACTCCTTTATGATTGTTGCGGTCCATCGGAACGGGACAACACTTATTCCAAACGGTAGTCTGCAACTAATGAAAGATGACCTTGTATATTTCGTTGCAACCGGGGAAGGTAAAGATTCAGTAGTTGAATATGCTGGCAAGATATCGGTCAGGATAAAAAACCTGCTTGTAATAGGAGGAAGCAGGACAGGCAAACAAATTGCTTCAAAGCTCAGCAAATATTACAGGATCAAATTGATTGACAAAGACATTGAAAGGTGCAATTATCTGGCAAAAAACATTCCTGAGGTTCAGATAGTGTGCGGAGACGGAACAAGTATCAAGCTTCTTGAAGAAGAAGGATTAAGCAATTATGATGCAATTGTATCAGTTACCGGGAATTCCGAAACAAACATTTTCGCCTGTCTTATCGCTAAAGATTACGGAGTAAGAAAAGCCATTGCCATGGTAGAAAACATCGGACTGTTTGATTATACCCGGGAAATGGGAATTGATACTCTTATAAACAAAAAGATGGCAGCGGCAAATTATATTTTTCGTTACATAATTAAAGGCAGAATCCTGACGCATTTATACGGTGTGAATGCCAGAATTCAGGAATTCACAGTGAAACAAGGCTCGAAGGCTACTCTTAAACCGATCAGGGAACTCAATTTCCCTGAGAATAATGTCATAAGCGGCGTAGTCAGAAATGGCACCGGCTTTATAACTCTTGGCGACTTTCAACTTCAGGCGGAAGATAAAGTGTATGTTTTTTCCCTGCCAGGCAGCAATCCGGATATTAGTTCATTCTTCAATTGAAAAATTCATAAATGAAGGATAATAATCACCATAGCAGGTTTGACACCTTAAAAATGGTTTTCAGCCAAACAGGTAGTCTTCTGGTCCTTTTAGGCCTTACAATTGTAATCCCTTTGATTGTCTCATTGATATACGGTGAGCTAAGCTCTTCCCTTGGGTTTTTAATTTCCTCTGTCATCTGCATTGTAACCGGACTTTCACTTTACAAAGGCTTGCATACCTCTGTTGAACCCCTTCACAGGCACGCGTTGATAATAGCTGCGCTTGGATGGCTTTCAGTTGCAATAATGGGTGGCTTGCCTTTTATGATTACGGCATATATAACACCTGCTGAAATAGCTGAACAGTTCTGTCCGCCCGGGACAGAGTATATCTCCAGTCTTAACTTCTTCAGAAATCCCTTGCATTCAATATTTGAGAGCATTAGCGGTTTTACAACCACAGGATTAAGTATGGCGGTACATGAACCGTCAATCGGGAAAGGACTGCTCTTCTATCGTTCCTACACTCAACTCCTGGGCGGAGCCGGATTTGTAATACTTTCACTGGCTGTTTTTGGTCACACCAACGGGAAAACCGCATATCTCCTTTATGGAACAGAATCGACAGGCGAACGCCTGAGGCCGTCAATCATTGATACAGCACGTTCTGTCTGGAAAATCTATATTGGAATTACTTTGTTCAGTTTTATTTATCTGGTTGCAGGCACCTGCATAATATTACCTGATTATAGCCTGTCTGAAAATATCTTTGATTCGGTCAACCATGCGATGACAGGCCAGTCTACAGGCGGATTCAGCACCCTGGACGACAGTATAGCCGGATATCATTCCCTAAAGATGGATATGCTATACCTCCTGCCTATGATCCTTGGCTCACTTGCCCTTCCATTCTATTTCAGGGTTATTTACGACAAACAGATCAGTCAGCTCTGGCTTAATCTTCAGACAAGGTCAATAATAATCCTGTTCATCCTCGGAAGTATTGTACTTTCTCTAATGCTTATGAAAACGGGACTGATTTCCGAACCTTTCAGAACAGGGATATTCCAGTTTGTCAGTGCTTTATCCACAACAGGATGGCAGACCTCCGACGTTCACGTCTGGGACAGCGCTTCAATTGTTTTCATTGTCATCGCAGGTATGATAGTAGGTGGTGCTGCCGGAGCCACAGTCGGCGGAATAAAAATAATAAGGGTATTACTGATATTTAAAGGTTTGTTTTGGCATGTAAACAGCTATTTCTCATCAGATAATTCCATAAAAATCGTCAGGTTCAATGAAAAAAGGCTGTTGCCTGAAGAGATGAACAGGGAACTTGCCACTACTGCAACATTCTCCTTCATCTATCTGCTTTTTGTTCTGGCCTCAACATTGATTACATATTACTTTATGGAAAGCAGTTATACATTGAAAGATGCTTTTTTTGAATCAGCATCTGCACAGGGCACCGTTGGCCTTTCATGCGGAATAACACATCCGGGGATGTCGCCTGTTCTTGAGATTCTCTACATTATACAGATGTGGGCGGGAAGACTGGAAATAATTCCTGTCCTGGTTTTGTTCAGGACTATATTTTTTGGCACAAAAGCCAAAGTTGTATAACCCATCTTACCAATATGAAGGGAAATAATGGAGTATCTTTGTAGTGGTTACGGGTAACTCTAAGGCGATGAAAATCAAGACAAGGCTTTATCTCGGGATTGGATTACTATTTACTCTGATAATCCTGCTGGCATTCTTTGCTACTAAGCAGATAAATTCCCTGGCTGCAGCTTCCGAGAATATTATCAGGGATAACAAGGAAACGCTTGTCTATACTCAGAACATGCTCAGAGTTCTCTCGGAAAGTGATCTGGAAAAGGATGCCCTGGATTCATTCGAAACATATCTCGCAAAACAAAAAAAGAACATAACAGAAACCGGAGAGAAGGAACTGACAGAAAAGCTGTCGGAAAGCTTCCTGCAATTGAAAAATAATCCGGAAAATTATTCTGCCCTTCAGGAGGCAAAGTCATATCTGTTTGAAATCCTCGAACTTAATCTGAATGCTATAGACCGGAAAAGCTCCTTCGCCTCCCTAACTGCCGATAAATCAATCCTTTTAATAAGCCTCCTGAGTGTTTTTTGTTTCCTGATTTCGCTTGTACTTTTCATCGTTCTTCCGGGAAATATTTCAAATCCGATACAGGAGCTAACAAAAAGCATCAGGCACATTTCTGATAACGATTATTCACAGAGAGTAGGCTTCGAAAGTCACAGTGAGTTTGGAGAACTTGCCATTTCCTTCAATACGATGGCCCAAAAACTTGAAGAATACAATAAAAGCAACATCTCCAAATTACTGGCAGAGAGAAAAATTACCGAAACTCTCTTAAACAAGATTCAGTATCCTATTATCGGATTTGACAGGAATATGAAAATAACCCTTATAAATGAAGAATTCCTGAAAATTGCCGGACTTGAGGGGGAGAAACTGATAGGAGAAAACATACTCGAGGTAGCAAATAAAAATGAACTGACAGGCAAGCTGATAATAATAGAACCGGAGAAGGGAAACAGGTTTTCATTCGATAATGCGACTTCAAGAATTCAGTTCCGGAGTAAAGGCAAGGACATATTTTATGAGAAGGAAATCCAGAATATATCATACACCACTCAATATGAAAAAGATGAACATATAATGGGGTATGTGATTATTCTAAAGAATATCACAAAGTTCATGGAGCTTGACCGGGCAAAAACCAATTTTGTTGCAACAATCTCGCATGAATTGAAGACGCCGATTTCTGCAATCAAATTCAGTCTGCAGTTGCTTGAAAATGAACAAACGGGCATTCTTAACAGCGAACAGTGGGAGCTGATTAAAAGTTGTGAAGAGGATACAAACAGTCTTTTAAAGCTTGTTGCTGAAATACTGAATTTCACGCAGGTCGAAACCGGCCATATTCAACTCAACATGATGCCTTCCGATATAAAGGAAGTAATAAGGTATGCAATCAACACAACCAGGCCGGCAGCTGACCAGAGAAATATTTCAATTATAGAAGATTATCCATCGGAACTGGCTGAGGTGTTTATTGATAAAGAAAAAACAGCATGGGTTCTCACGAACCTTATTTCAAATGCGATCCGGTATTCTTTCGACAATTCCCGGATCAGGATATCAGGTCTGCAAACGGGAAACAGAGTAAAAATATCAGTTACTGATAGCGGCCACGGGATTGATCCTCAGTACAAAAACAAAATATTCGAAAGGTATTTCAGAGTCCCGGGCACAAGCAAGGAAGGTACAGGCCTTGGTTTAGCCATAAGCAAGGAGTTTATAGAAGCTCAGGGTGGACAGATAACCGTCGAAAGCCAGCCCGGATCGGGAAGCACTTTCTCTGTAGTTGTGAATTGCGTTTAAGCTTCTGCAATTATATTATCATATAACAGTTTGTGACCGCCTGAAAAACAGAAACAGAGGCGTTTTCACCTCTGTTTCCTTTTCAGGCAATCAATCTGATTTGTCAGATGATCTGCATTAATAGCCGGGGTTTTGCATTGCTGCTTTTTCATCTGCTGTAAGAGCTTTCCCTTCTTCAGTATAAATAGCATCGAGGAAAGTCTGAGGCAGCGGACGCAGGTAATGCTTCTCCTGAAGATTTGCCACCGATCCTTCGTTGTAAGTCCTGGCGCGGTTTATAAGCGTTTTGGTGCGCGTAAGGTCTTCCCAGCGGTAAAGCTCACCGTAGAGTTCTCGTGAACGCTCGTTGAGCAGGAAGCACATCATCCTGTCATAATCTGAAGTATAGCCGAGTGTGGTTATAATGGCTTCATCAACAGCCGGAAGGCTTGCCGGGGTGATCCCGGTGGTAATGTCCGAGGCAGTGGTCGTTACAGGAATATCAAGCGATTCGTAGTATGAATTCGAAGTGCAGTAAGAATTTATCAGCCTGCCGGCGCTATTAAGCGGTGCATTTGAATTGGAAAGTACAGCAGCGCCGCCATCCCTGTATGCAGACCTGTCTTCACCATCCCTGAACTGCGCGCGCGCCCGGACAATATTCATAACCGTGATAGCCTCATCATATTTGTTCTGCCGGATAAGAGCTTCAGCCTTAATGAGATATGTCTCAGACACTCTTGCATAAATCCCATCGCGGCGGCCTGCAGTTGCAGCTACGGCTATTCGGGATCCGTCAAGCCATTTGCTGAGAGCAGGGAATCTGCTGACATTGACCGGTAATTTTAAGAAGCCGCTGCCATCGGCAAGGTAGCGTGGATAAACATGCGGTGTGGGTTTACCGGTAACAGGGTTATTGAAATAGACCCCGTTATGGGTACTCTTTACCTTTGGAGTTCCTCCCGCGGCAGCAGGATCTGTAAACCTGGTGTCGCCCGCCTTATTGATGATGTAGATCAATCCCAGGTCACCCTGTGCATAAGTTACCTCCAGGCTTGTATTCGGATCTGTTCCGTTAAGCGTGGCCAGGTTTGAAATGTTGTTAAGGTTTGCCTTAGTCTTAAAGCTTTTCCAGAAGCGTGAATCGTTCTCCAGGTCAAACACACTGAAAGCGTATTCATTTGTCCTGCATCTCTGGTACTCACGTCCTCCTGCTATATCACGTACAAAACCGGTAAGTGTTTGATATACCGAAAGGAAAAGAAGATGGTTGTAGTTCCCGTTACCATTGGCATCGATGGTAGTTGTGCTGGAGAACTGAGCGGCAAAAATCACCTCAGGGAGTTTCTCATTTGGTCCGTCAGGCCCGGTGAAAGCGAAAATATCGGAAAAATCAGTTGCAAGCGGGTGATTGGCAATAACCTCGTCTGTCAGAGTTACTATTTCTGCCAGGTCGGCTGTTTTGTAGGTTGAATTCCAATCGTCGTTTATTTCGGAACACCTGTAGAGGAGAGCTTTTGCCAGGAAGTGGGCTGCCACATCCTTGTAGAGCTTTCCCTCTGCCGGTTCGGCAACAGGAAGCCCTGCATACGCTGTTCTGAAATCTGCAATTATCTGGTTAACGCAATCCTCTTTCGTTGCGCGTACAAAGTACCTTTCAACGCCACTGGATGGCTCCAGTTTCAGTACAACGGGCCCGTACTGCTGAACAAGCCTGAAATATGAGAACGCGCGAAGGAACGATCCTTCGGCTTTGTACAGCTTGTTTTTATCAGGATCAGTAATAGCTGCATCAACATTTGCAAGAAGCATGTTGGCATCACTGACTGCCTTGTACATCATGTCCCAAATCTCATAGGTCTTTGTAACATTGGAGGTTGGAACATTGGGTACTATGGAACCCAGGTTGGAGTTATAATCGTTCCAGGTTTGCTGAGCCTGGTCGCCTCCGACTATGAATTCGTCGGTACCGCACTGGTTGGTGGAAACGGACTGCTCCCTGCCCATAAAAAAACTCCTGTAGTTATTGTACAGGCCGTCGGCGAGGTCGGAAATCCCCTCGGGAGTTACAAAATATTCGGTGTTTCTCTGGGTCTTCAGCTCTTCATCAAGAAAATCTTCTGAGCATGAATTGATACCTGAAGCAACCAGGACAGACACCGAAATTGTTATGAAAGTTTTTATAGACTTATTCATATCTTGTATTTTTCATTTAATGGTTAAAAATCATTCCGGGCATATTCAGAATCCCACGTTTACACCGAAAACCAGTCCGCGGTTATAATACATAGTGCCATATTCTGAATCCATGAAGCTGTTATTCGACCAGAGCATACCAGCATTCTGTATCTGTGCAAAGACCCTCATACTGTTTATTTTAACCCTGCTTAACAGGGTTGGTGGAAGCTGGTATCCCAGCGAAATGTTTCTGATCTTGATCCATGAATCATCTTTGTAGTAGGTGCCGGCATAAGTGTCGCCACCTGCCTCGCTCATAAAGGGCCTCTGGTATTCGGCATCGGTATTATCGGGCGTCCAGTAATCGAGCTTGCGCTGGTCACCATACATCCCTGTAAGGCCCTGGCCCACGCCTGTCATGTATTTGAGGCGTCCGGTAATGAACATGGACAGCTCGATACCTTTATAATTGAAGGTATTTGTTAATCCAAGAATCCAGCGCGGACGTGTGTTGCCGATGATTACCCTGTCGTAATTACCGTCAATACGATAGTCGTTGTTCTGGTCGTTGACCTTTATTTTACCCGGAGCAAACTGGGATCCGTTAGCATTGAAGAGTGCAATTTCTTCCTGATCCTGTGGAGTATCCTGCCAGATGCCAATCTTTTCGTAATCGTAGATGATATCTATCGGTTCGCCTATGAACCAGTTATTTGCAACCATATCCTCCTTTCCGTTCATCAGCGATTCTATCTGGTCCCTCTGCCATGCTGCGGTTGCACCAATATCCCATGAGAAATCGCTCACATTTAACAGGTTGGCATTGAGAGTGAGGTCGATTCCCCTGTTGCTTGTTTCACCAACATTTGCAATTGTAGAGGTATAGCCGGTAACACTTGGAAGGGCTACAGTAAGAAGAAGATCGGAAGTGGATGACCTGTAAACTTCGATGGTCCCGTTAATCCGCCCCTCAAGGACTGCGAAATCTACAGCAAGGTTATACTGGGTTGTCGTTTCCCATCCAAGGTCGGGATTTGCAACAGAGTTTGTAAGTGTATAACCTGTTTCGGTTCCGGA
The DNA here is from genome assembly GCA_963840965.1 of uncultured Bacteroidales bacterium. Classification (GTDB taxonomy): domain Bacteria; phylum Bacteroidota; class Bacteroidia; order Bacteroidales; family VadinHA17; genus LD21. The sequence continues at coordinate 85,671 of CAWJAW010000009.1, forward strand.
GCCAAACGGCACTGTAAGCTGGGTGATAGCGCCCTTTGTTGAGTAAAGGTCCACTGCAGAGTTACCTACTGTACCAAAGCCCAGACGCAGCTTCAACTGGTCGATCCATTCAACACTTTTCAGGAAGTTTTCCTGGTCCAGACGCCATGCTATGGCCGCGCTTGGAAAGAAAGCCCATTTATTACCTTCAGCAAGCTGTGAAGCACCGTCCCAGCGGCCTGATAATGTAAGCAGGTATTTGTTGTTGTAATTATAATTCACACGTGCCATATACGATGCGAGCTGGCGTTCGGTAAGGCCGGAACTCCATGCTGAAAGCTGGGAACTGGTTAGGGAACCGAGGTTATACCACAACTGGGTCGGGACTTCTATACCTTGCCCTGTAATACTGGATGACTCACTGGTCCATTTCGATGCGGTCTGAAGCAATGTGACTCCGATGCTGTGGGCTCCGAATTTATTGTCGTAATAAAGAAGGTTATCTATAGTGTAGGAGAAGTCCTTTGTATTGGAGACGCTGGCATTGGCAGCGCTGAGCTCCCTTACAATTGACCTGGAGTCATTATAATAGCCGTTCCTGTAGAAGCGGAAATCGGGGCCGAAGTTCAACCGGTACCTGAGCCCTTTCAGGAGTTTTACTTCAGTAAAGAGGCTGCCAAGCAGACGGAGAGTCTCGCGCTGGTTCGTGGAGTATTTCCATTCGTCTATAACATTCCACACGCGTGCTTTTCCCCCGGGATGGACAATCCGGTTTCCATCTTCATCATAAGGAAGGGAATAAGGTTCAATCCTGGCTGCTGCCGCAATCAGATCGGCTGTCACGTTGGAACTTCCTCCCGTGCGGCTCTGACCGTAATCCTGGTACTGCCATGATCCGTTGATGCCAGCGCCGAATGTAATCCATTCCCTGGGATTCAGCTCCACGTTGGTTCTTACCGTATAACGCTGATATTCCTGACCCTTTGTTGTACCCTGGTTATCGAGGTAACCTATGGACCCATAAGCCTTCATGTTCTTTGTACCCCCGCTGGCACTGAGGGTATGCTCCTGGGTATAGGCAGGCTGTGTTACAACTCCCAGCCAGTCGTATGTTTCAACCCGGGAGGGATCCCATGTGCCTCCTTCCCAGCCTTTCTGGATGTTCTGCCAGGCAGTAGGTTCGGCTGTAAAATAATTAATAGTGGCATCATTTTCAAGAGTCGGGGTGTTACCCGGCAATCTTGAGTAAAGTCCGGTGGTTGCATTATAAGATGCATAATATGCGCCCCAGCGTGAGAATTCCATGAATTCCGCAACGTCCATGTAATCAGAACGCCATACCATCTGTTCGTTTGTAAGCGTACCCGAGTAGTTAAGTTCAAATTGTCCATCGGTACCGCGTTTTGTTGTTACTAGCACAACTCCGTTAGCACCCCTGGAACCGTAAATGGCGGTTGCCGAAGCGTCTTTAAGTATCTCGATGGATTCTATATCCTGCTCGTTCAGTGTTTCTATCCCGGAATTCGACAGAATGGGAATCCCGTCGACGACATAAAGAGGCGAGTTGGAAGCGGTAAGCGAACGGGCGCCGCGGATAGAAATACTTCCCAGTGTACCGGGCCGAAGAGAGGTTGTTATATCGACACCTGCTGCTTTACCCTGGAGAGCCTGGAACACGTTGCTTACAGGCTGTGCTGTAATCTGTTCATTTGAAACGGAAACAACAGAACCGGTGATATCACTCTTTCTCTGGGTGCCATAACCAACCACAACAACCTCTTCTAGTCCTATTGACGATTCATCCATGGTTATATTAATCTCGGTCTGGTTCCCGATAGTTATCTCACTGGTTTCCATCCCAACAAATGAAAATACCAGGATCTTCGCGTCTGAGGGTACATCGATGGAATATCTGCCATCACTACCAGATATTACACCTATGGCGGTTCCGGCTGCACGGACATTTACACCCGGAAGAGGGGAACCTGACCTGTCAGTGATAATCCCGGTCACTCGTTTCTGTTGCAGCAGATTCCTGGGAATTATTACTATCAGATTGTTTTCATAAGCCTTGAATGTAAGGGGAGATTCCGTGAACAGATCATCCAGTACGGCAATTATATTTTTATTGTCGGCCTGTATATCAATCATATCATTCATGGCCAGAAGGTCATCGCTATAGAAAAATCTGATCTCTGTCTGATTTTCGATCAGTTTAAGGACGTCCTTTATGGACTGGTCCTGTAGATCGAGGGTTACATTAGTCTGGGAGTAAATGTTTGCATTTACCTGAAGAAAAGTGAAAAAAACCAGAACAAATATAAGTTTCATGATAAGCAGGATTTTTTTTATTCCGGTTAATGACAACGGAATGGCATTTTGAGGTAAGATTTTCATAAATTTGAAGTGTTTTAAGTTTGACAAGCCAATGTTTTGCTCACCAAAAAGCTACATTGGTAATTCTTTCTGAAACCCGGCGCGGGATGTGACAGCATCCTGCGCTTCGTTTAAATAAGTCTTCTGGGTTCTTTCATAGGCAGGAGGTTAAGGTTAGTAAAGGGTATTTAATGTCTGTTTGAATACAAATCCCTGTTTATTTCTATAAAGTCCTTGTTCTCTGATAAAGTCACTACCCTTCCCCTGACCTTGTAATTAATAGGTGCGGTCATGCTTAATGCCACCAGGACCTGTTCAATCGGTTCAGCCAGTATTGTGCCTGTGAACCTGTAGGATTTCAGTTTTTCAGAATCAAAAACTATCTGAACATCAAATTTTCGTTCAAGGTCGACGGCAATCTGGGCAAGGCTCTGCTGTTCGAATATCCAGCGATTCTCCTTCCATGAGGTGACAGGATCTACATTGACATCCTCCGTTATCAGCCGGGCCGGAGCTGCGGTCCTTATTTTTTTAACTGATTCCGTCCGGGATGGTGTCCCTTTTTCTCTTTCTCCCGATCCGCTTATGAAGACAGAATCTTCTTTATAGAATGTAACCTTCTGGTTAGGTTTAAGTACGGTTATTTGCCCCTGGTTAATCTCCTTAACCGGCTCTATCTGTACGGAACCGCTGACAAGAGTTGTTTCAATCGTTCTGTCAACGGAATAAGCCTTGATATTGAACTCCGTTCCCAGCGCCCTTACATTCAGAAAGGGCGTTTGGACCACGAACGGTTTATTAGTGTCTCTGGCAATATTGAAATATCCTTCGCCATCGAGCCGGACAATCCTGTTATTGATCCCATAATCGCGACTGACATTTAAGGTGCTCCCCGCATTCAGTGTAACAACAGTACCATCGGACAACGTAAACCATGCCCGCGAGCCCAGAGGCACTACAAGCTTGTTTATACTCTGGCTCACAGGGGCGGCACTTTTTCTGCCGGCAAACCAGAATAACACTCCGCCCGCTGAGAACGCAATGATAATCGCTGCAGCATACCTTAAAAGGGTTTTTAGCCAGACTGTTTTTACTTTATTTCCCTGTTGATTATAGGTGGGATTAATTCTCCCCATGAATTTACGGAAACCTTCCCGGGCATCGAAGCCGGGATTTGCTGAACCCGCTCGGACTGTTACCCACAGGTCCGACATTTCATCAAATAACCGCTTATTGTTCTTATCCTGTGCCAGCCAGCGGATCAGCCTGGAAGTTTCTTCTCCTGAAAGCTCATTTTTCAGGTAACCGCAAATCAAATCTTCTTCAGATTTTTTGTATCCGTCATTTTCCATAGCATTAAGACAATAAAAATTACTGAGAGGGTTAAAAGAGAATTGAATATTTTTAAAATAAAAAAAGCAAGTATAATAAAGGTCAGATAACCATATATTTACTGACTTTCTCACGAAGTCCGGCAAGCGCAATCTTCATTTGAGTCTTAACAGTGTTTACCGATATGCCGAGTCTGACAGATATTTCATTGTACTTCAAATTCTTGTCGCGGCTCAGGAGAAATATCTCACGGCATGAATCCGGCAGTTCCTCAATACATTTTACAATAATATCAAGCAACTCTTTTTCATAAAGCTGTCCGACGGGATAGTCGCTGTCCCAGGCCAGAATATTCAGATCCCGCGCATTTAGACTTTCAGTTTGTCTGAATTTCCTGTTATGTTCGATGTAATTCAATGAGGTATTGTGAACTGCTTTTACCAGGTAGGCCTTCACTGACCTGATCTCTTTGAGTCTGTCGGCTGAATTCCAAAGCCTGACAAAGACATCTGATACAATTTCCTCAGCATCATCCTTATTACGGACAATATGCAGGGCAATCATACAGAGATATACATAGTATTTCTCATAAAGCCTTTCAAATGTATCTATGTCAGCACCCGGAGCCGAAGCAAGCGGTTCCTGATCACAGTCTTCCATTTATCCTTGTATCGATACAAAGTAAATTTAGGTTATTTTAATGAAACCGCTCAGATTTAGCGTTTGTTAAAACAGGAATTCTGGGAAAATGAAACAGGGATGATACACTTATCGTCCCTGCTTTCAATTACTGCTAAAATGTTTTCAGAGGTATTTCCTGTATTCTTCCGGAACGTCAAAATATTTAGTATACCTGGGAGCATCGGGGCCTGCGATCTCGATATTATCCTGTCCCAGTTTGAACGTAACTTTTTCGCCGCCAATATCTGAAAAATAGACATCATACTCTTTCCCGTCTTCTTCCACCCTGATTATCCTGACAAGGTGTTTGTATTTTCCACTGTTGAGCTGGGAATGGCAGATCGGACAGGTAAATGTGTATTCTTCACCCTCATCGATTTTGAAGGGGGGGTGAGTCGTGGTCGTATAGTTACCCAACTCGGGGTCAAGAAGGACCAGTCCTTTCTGCGAACTGTTCATTTTAGATGCGGCAAGGATAATGGATGTCTTTACCTTCAGGTGTCCCTTGCACATTTTACATAGATATTCAATTGCCATGGCTACCTCCTCTTGTTTATAAGGTTAATAATCTCGTCAGATACAATTCTTACAAGGTAGGAAATATTTTCACCAAAGTCAATACTCACCGGCTGAATCCCCAGTATAAATACTTCAGCTGTGAAAAACGACGCTATGTTCCTGAGAGATATGTTATGAGTATTGAAAGTGATGTCAATCACGCTTCCAACAGGCAGAAGCACAGCGCTTCCGGGGGGAGAACCCGTGTACATGCAATCGATAAGAACGAGGATATCAGGATTAAGGGAATTGATCTTGCCAATATAATTCTCGATGCTTACCTCCACCGTGAGCGTTCCTATATTGTCTCTCTCAATAATCCTGTTGCTTATATAAACTCCGGCACCGTCATCCTGTTTAAGAACATTCCCGATCCCGACAAAAAGGATCTTCCTGCCGGTTTGTGTCAGAATTTTCTCAAGGTCTTGCAGCACTCCGTTCAGAGATATTTAACCAAAACTAATCTCAGGCAGTTCGGGCAGAGTATATTGAACATGTCCTTTCTCTTCAGCCCGTCACGGACCTCTATCTCAACATCCTGTCCTTCTGAAAGTTTCAGTTTTTCGTTCAGCATGTTGAGGTTCAGTATGGATGAAAAAGCCTTAGGTCCCAGTTTCCTGTGAAGAAACTGAAGATGTTCCCTGGTGGTTATAACAGCTCCGCAGTTCGAGCAGATAAGAAGTTCCTTTTCCTGGTATTCTACTACCTGTGTCCGGTCCAGGGTGGCCATATCGAATATAAGGTCGGAGAGAACCACCCCCTTTCCTGTAATACAGTGTTCCTCGCATTGTCCGCAAAAGATGCATTTTCCGTAATCCCTCACTATAGTACGGATTTTCTTTTCGGGATCGTCGGTAAAAGTTATAGCCTGAGGCGGACAGACGTTTGCACAGGTTTCACATCCCACGCAATTTTCGTTATCCACTACCGGTTTACCCCTGAATTTCTGAAACGGTATATGTTCTTTATAAGGGTAACTAGTGGTATAAGCCGGCGTAACAAGTGAAATAACGGCCTCCTTCAGTTCTCTCAGCTTTGGATATTTCATCCGAATATTATAATTATTAATTTAAAGGTCCCCGCAGCTGCGGGAGAACCCACATGATTGAAAATTATACACATACGTGTTTGTTATTTATACATGTGGGTTTCATTTTACTACATCCTTATAATCATCCATAATGCTCTTGTCGCTCATTTTCACTCCGAAATGGTATGTGCCTCTGACCAGGGCGTGTGCTGCAACCGTTGCACTGAAGAAGAGCAGGGGTATGGCAATTAGTGCCTTAATGCCTGCTGCTGAAATCCCATTATGAAGGAATACTCCCAATAGTATACTGCAACATCCGAGTGTAACACATTTTGTTGCTGCCTGCAATCTGTTATAAACATCCGGAAGCCTTAATAATCCTATGCATCCGAACAGGTTAAACAGAACACCAATGCCTATTAATATTATCGCTGCCATATCATTGGTTTAATCTTTTGCCGCTCAGGTATTTTGCCAGAGTAAGTGTACCGATAAAACTCAGAATGATCCATGCAATCCCGATATCCAGTATAAAGCTTTTGCCGGTAAGAACTGAGATAATGGCACATATACCGACAACAAGAATGCCGAAAATATCAATGGCAACCATTCTGTCGGGTATCGTTGGGCCCCTTATGATCCTGTACAGACAGAGTCCGCTGAGGCCTATCTGGAAATACAGCAATATTTCAAGCCATGTGTTCATTCAACAAAATTTTTAATATATTTTTCAAATACCCCGGTGATCATCCTGGTGTATGTTTCGGGATCCTGTGAACGTATATAGATCCAGTGGATGTAAAAGTCGTCTCCTATTATATCGACTGTAAGTGTTCCCGGAGTCATTGTGATTGAGTTGGCAAGAAGCATCCTGGCAAATTCCGATTTAAGGGTGGTTCTTACCTTTACAATTCCCGGTTTTATGGGCATCCGGGGATGCAGTACCCTGTAGGCAACGTCAAAATTCGCCTTGATACACGACCAGATAAAGACTGCAAGGTAAACCATGAACCAGTACCAGCGCCGCGGGTTGATCAGCTTGCCTGTATTTTCAAAAAAATACCTGGCAAAGATCAGGGTGCAGATCAGTGATGCCGCTGAACCGACAAGAACATTCGGCAAGGTAATTCTGAAGGTTAAAAGAAGCCAGAAAACAAGACCTAGTATAAAAAACGTCAGATATCTCATATCACATCCCTAATATGGTTGAAGTGTATGCCTGAGGATCTGTCAGGACATTTATGGCAGGGGTCAGGAAAAGGTCCCGCACCTGCGGAATAGCAACAAGGCTTAAGATGACGCAAAGAATACCAAGAACAACCATGCTGAAGACCATGGGGAAAGGCACCTCTTTAAGGCTTTTCTGTTCTGTGGCATTTTCCTTGTTATAAAAGGCATACCTCTGGAATTTAAGGAATGAGGCAAGGGTGATTATGCTTACAATAACGGCAATGAGTGCAAGAAGGTAAAACTTACCCATTACAGCCGCAATTATTATTATCAGCTTACTGAAGAAGCCGTTGAAGGGAGGTATTCCGGAAATAGACATAGATGCAATGAATGAGGTTGCGGAGGTTGCCGGCATATACTGTGCAAGCCCCCCCATCTCCTTCAGATTCCGGGTCCCTGTCCTGTATTCAATGGCTCCGGCGTTAAGGAAAAGAAGGCTCTTGAACGCTGCATGGTTTATGAGATGAAAAAGACCTCCCGCAATTGCCAGAGATGCGATTTCAGGGTTTGTCCCCCTGGCAAGTAGGATCATCCCCATCCCGACTGAAAGTATTACATAACCCATCTGGCTTATGCTGTGGTAAGCCAGCAGCCTCTTGATGTCCCACTGTCCAATCGCCAGGAAAACGCCGGTTACCATCGACAGAGCACCTAGGGTGGTAATCAGCACTGCAATTTCATTGCTTATCAGGAACATGTTGAAGAAGATCCTTATCAGCACATAGATCCCAACGGCCTTTATCAGCACACCGGAAAGCATGGCCGAAATCGGAGAGGGCGCAGATGAATGGGCATCTGGCAGCCACGCGTGAAATGGTATCACTGCGGCTTTCAGTCCGAATCCGCAGAGAAATAGAAGCTGGATAAGGATATAATGGACCTTGTCGGGACTGCTTCCCATAGCAGCTCTGACATCAGCAATATTAAGGGTTTTTGCCTTCCAGTAAATGAGTCCGATTCCAAACAGGATAAGGAGTGAGGCCAGCCCTCCCAGTACCTGGTACTTAAAAGTAGCTTCAAGCTGTTCCCTTTCAACTCCGAATGCTACGAGTGCATACGAGGAAATTGCAGCAATCTCGAGAAAAACAAAGATATTGAAGAGATCACCGCTCAGAACAACACCGTTCATCCCAGCCACCATCAGACAGAAAAGGGCGTAATAATTACTCTCCGATGTGTACCGGCTTATATAGGTGAGCGAATAGACTATTGAAAGAAAACCGACAATGTTGATAATACAAAGTAAAAGTGCGGTGAAGTTGTCCATTACCATGTATATGCCTATTGGAATGCCGTTTACAGGTTCCCATCCACCAACTTTATAGACTGAAATATCTCCCCTCGAGGTGGTTATTGCAATAAGGCTCATGGCTGCAAGCAGGAGCAGCACCAGAAGACTGATATACTTGTTGATGTTCTTCAGATACCTGTCAAGGATCATTGTCAGGAAGGCTCCGGCAAGTGGTACAGCTACAAACAAGGGGATCAGCGGATTCATATTCAGCCTCTTAGATTGTTAATTTCTCTGATATCAAGAGTTTTGTATTTCCTGTAAATCCTTATTATCACAGACATCAGCATTGCTGTGGTGGCAAGACCTATCACAATGGCAGTAAGGACCATTGCCTGGGGCAGGGGATCGACATAAATAGCGTCAGGGCTGGCCGGATCAACAATTGGTGCTTCACCATGATGGACATATCCTATCAATGCCAGAAAAAGGAAAACACTGAATTCCATAACCGATAGTGAAATGACTATCTTGACAAGGTTTCTCCTGGTAATAACTCCGTAAAGTCCGACCAGGAAAAGAATAAAGCAAAGAAGGTAAACTGTCATTTTGTTATTTCTTCCTTAAATATTACCAGTGCCAGAAAAATTGTCAGTATCGAAGCCGCAACTTCAATCCCTACGCTTATATTGAAGAGAGGTATTACACCTGCGCTTATCAGTTCTCCGACTTTACCTGCCGGCAGCCAGTTATTGAAAAAGATCCTGGCTCCAAGAAGCATCCCTGCCAGGGCGATAATAAGAACAAAGAGTATTGCCAGATTCTCCGTTATAGTTGTACCTGTTTCTTCCCTGGTCAGGTTTATGAACTCACTTCCATTTGCCAGGATAAGAAGGATGAATGACCCTGCAATTATAACACCTCCTGCAAAGCCTCCTCCCGGCGTAAGATGTCCGTGGGTTATCACATAGATACCGTAAAGAAATACTATGCCAGCTATAAGCTGGGTCGTCTTCTTTACTATTACTGTCATCCCTTTCATTGGAACTTCGTTTTTCGTTTTTCGGTCTTCGGTCTCAAAAGAACCCACCCCTACCCCTCCCGGGAGGGGATCCGTCAGGCCTTGTCTTCCTTCTTTCCCTTTATTCTCAGGATCGTCAGCACTCCCAGAACCGCAGTGATCAGGACAGTTGCCTCGCCGAGAGTATCGAAACCCCTGAAGTCAAATATCACTCCGGTTACGAGATTCGCACTGCCTGTCTTCTCCGCGGCACCCGTAATATAATGCTCAGCCATCCTGAGCGATCCTTCACCGAAAGCATCCAGCGATCTTGTTGCAAGATTCAGGAAATAAAAGATCACACCAACTATCAGTATTGCTGTTGCCATTGTCACATATCCCTGCCTGTCAGTTTTAGTGTATGGTTCCTCCCGTGTACTGTCGATGACCACTGCCACCATTAGGACCAGGGAAATTGTTTCCACGACAATCTGGACTATTGCAAGGTCAGGAGCTTTCAGTAGCAGGAAGCAGATAACAAGGCCGTATCCCACAATGCCGCAGGCAATTACTGCCGAAAGCAGATCTTTTGCATGAATTGCAAAGATGGCCCCGAGGATCATAAAGACAAGAATCACTGAAATAGCTGCTTCCATTGGGTAATCTTAATTATATCATAATCAATAACATGATCATCAATCCTGCAAATATCCAGATTATATAGCCGGAGAGAACTCCGGTGTGAGCCAGGCTCAACCGGTGGCTGCACCACAAAACCGCTTCCTTCGACAGTTCATAGATGTCGAACCATTTCTCCTTTGCCCTGCGATATAGTACTGACAGAAACCGGAATTCCATTAATGTCTTGTAAAATTCAGGTGTTGGATAGCCTGCAAGATCATGGAACTTTTCTCCGCCGATAAAACTGTCGGAAGTCCTGAATTTTTTAATGTTTGACGCGAGATAGATAATTATCCCGGCCACAATTGACACCAGAACCAGTACCGAAACCATCCCGGAATTCCAGTAACCTGAAAACTCAAACTCACCGGTTACCGGCATGAATAGCTTCGGAACTACCTGGTTTGTAGCAAACACTCCCAGTAAAATACAGAAAAGTGCGAGCAGGGCAACCGGGATCCACATTGCCCAGGGCACTTCCTTTACATCCGCCAGCTCTGTCCGGCGCCTGCTGAGGAAAACGCCGCCGATAAACTTGATAAAACTAGCCAGGGTAAGTGCGGATCCGAAGACCGCGAGTCCAAGCCAGAGCACCCATAGTTTGTTCGGGATGCCGGCTTCTCCTCCAAAATCAATAATTGCCTGGTAAATCATCCACTTGGATGCAAATCCGTTCAGGGGAGGTATCCCCGATATTGACATTGCGAAGATAAGAGCGGCAATAAACGTTACGGGCATAGCTTTTGACAATCCCCCAAGGTCGTCAATATCACTAAGGCCTGTACGGTGTTCTATCGCACCGGCCGACAGGAACAGTCCGCTCTTATAGATTGCATGGTTGACCATATGGAACAATCCTGCAGCGATACCAATCACTGATCCGAGGCTAAGTCCGAGGATCATGTATCCGACCTGCGATACGGCATGATATCCGAGCAGCTTTTTATAGTTATGCTGAACCAGGGCCATCATCACCGCTGTTATGATCGTCAGGACGGCGATCAGTAGTAAGATAAGGGTCATCCATTCGCCAGGGATAAACATCCCGTTAATGATTCTGGCCAGGAAGTATATACCAAGGAGTTTATCGAGCGAGGCCGGCAGAAATGCAGAAGATGAAGCCGGAGCATCTTTTGCATAATCCGGCACCCAGGTATGGAACGGGAAGGCTCCCGCCTTTGTGAAACTTCCTACAAGAAGAGCAAGGAAGGCGGTAACGGTAAGTGCATTCCCGGTTGAAAGGGAAATTTCGCTCATGTTCAGGGTATCAGTGATCTTCCAGACGATCGCTATTCCGATTATCATTATGCTGTCAGAGGCTCCTATCATTATAAGAGTCTTCTTGGCTGTTGCCGAGCTCTCTTCATCACTTCCCTGGATAAGCTTGTAAAGAGTAATCCCCAGAATTCCCCAGAATGCAAGGAAAAGAAGGAGATTATCAGCCAGCACGGCACCATAGGAACAACCAATCGTTAGCAGTATCCAGGAATAGTAGTTTCTTATCCCCTTCCCCTTCATGTAAACTATTGAATATAGAAGTATCAATATGGAGAAGAGACTGATGAACATAAGAACCAGCCCGCTCAGGTTATCAATTCTGAGCGTAAGATACCTGCCAATGTTCCAAAGCTCGGGCATGAACTTCTGCGGATCTGATGTATAAATCCCGGTAGTCAGTACGCCTGCAGCCACAGCCACGGCGAGAGCCATTATCCCTTTCGCCCGAAAGGCTTTTTCAGGGATGAGAAACAGGATGGTCCCGGCAATGATCGTTATCAGAATTGCGGACTCAAGGTTCGCCATCACGGCATTACTGGATATGAGGTCGATAAATTCCTTCATTTCGCTATCCTTGTGGTTTTCTGAGCTGTGTGGTAAGGCTGACCGACATTTCTATCAATTCCCTTGCATTGTACATTTTAGAACCTGTTACCGCATCGTAGGCTGCTGCAAGTCTTTCCGTGCAGCAGTAACACGGATCGACTGCAGCAAGGGTGATTGTTGCATCGGAGATACTCTGTCCGATACATGATTTCTTGAACGTGGCGATGTTCACATAGCTCGGAGCCCTTATTTTATGCCTCACCGGAGAGTTCGAACCATCTGAAAATACGCAGTGGAACACCTCTCCCCTAGGAGCTTCAGCTCTGCCTGTGCCCATTCCTTCGGGTATCTCCTTAACCTTTATGGAAATATCACCTTCCTTTTCCTTTTTGATCTTTTCAAGACATTGTTCGATTATGGAGACTGATTCAAACATTTCAAGGAGCCTCACTTCTGCTTTTCCAAATACATCTCCCGTGTCCGCAGTGATCACCTTCCAGTTTACGAGCGGATATGCAGCATACGGATCATCCCTCCTTATGTCGATTGCCAGCCCCGAAGCTCTTGCGGTCGGACCGACCGCGCCATAATCGATCACATCCTGTTTTGTAAGGACTCCTACTCCCTTTGTCCTTGCATGAATAACCGGATCGTCCATTACTGCACCTGTAAGCAGTGAAAGCTTCTTTTTAACATCAGACATTCCCTTAAGAATCAACGGGATCTTTGATTCTTCAATATCACGCCTTACACCTCCGACCTTGAACATCGCATAGCTGTTCCTGTTGCCTGTTATCATTTCAAACAGGTCGAGGATAGGCTCACGGTATTTCCATGCCCACATGAATACAGTGTTATACCCAAGGAAGTGTCCTGCCAGTCCGACCCACAGCAGGTGACTGTGTATCCTTTCAAGCTCACCAATAATGCTCCTTATGTATTTGGTCCTGTCTGTTATTTCAATCCGGCATATTTCCTCAACTGCATTGGCAAAGGCAAAGGGATGAGATGTCGAACAGATCCCGCAGATTCTTTCAACCAGAAAAAATACCTGGTCGTAGGTCTTCGATTCAGCAAGTTTTTCAATACCCCTGTGATTATAGCCGGTTTCCCATTTAATATCCCTGACGATCTCCCCGTCGCAATAAAGCTTGAAAAGCTCAGGCTCTTCCTGGAGCGGGTGATATGGACCAATGGGTATGAAAAATTTCTTGCTCATGATCATTTTTATTTGAACTCTTTTCTATACGGATAAACTCCCTCTGCCCAGTTGCCTTCGGAGATGAGTTTCTCCTGGTTTGGATGGTTGAGGAAATCGATCCCGAAAAGCTCATGCATCTCCCTTTCTATCCAGTTGGAGGCGTTGAACATATTAGAAAGTGATTCTATTTGTGGTTTGTCGGATTTGAGAATAACGTGGATGTTAAGCACGAGTCCGATCTCATCCTTGCTGAAATGATAGTGAATCTCGAATCCTCTCCTGGTATGGATAGCCGAAGCAATAATAAACCTGAGCCCGGCCTCCCTGTAGAGATGATCCGCAACTTTCAGGAGGGCATCTGGTTCAATGGTGACCGACCACCTTGTGTTGCTTCTCTTTTCGGCTTCAAGAACATCACTCCCGAGCTTAATCTTTATTTCTTCTATGATTGCTTCACTGTTCATAATGTCTGTCATCTCATTTTATGTATACTTTTGCCCTTCGCCCCTTACCCCTTGCCCTGTGCCCTGTGCCCTGTGCCCTGTGCCCCTTGCCCTGTGCCCTGCGCCCTGCGCCTTCATTTGCTCTTCACCAGCGCCATAATGCCTGCTATTAATGCTTCCGGCTTTGGAGGGCACCCTGGTATATATGCATCCACAGGGATTATTTTATCGACAGGCCCTGCGAAAGTATTTCCCTCGGCGAAAATGCCGCCGGTACAACCGCAAGCTCCGATGGCAACAACCAGTATTGGCTTCGAAGCCTGGTGATAGATCTCCAGAAGCCGCTCCTTGTCACGCCTGTTTATTGATCCGTTCACCAGGAGCACATCGGCATGCCTGACGCTGCCGACCAGCAGAATACCGAACCTTTCAAGATCATACCGTGGTGTGAGGCAGTCGAGTATTTCAATATCGCAATTGTTACATGAAGCTCCTCCGAAATGGAAGACCCATAATGATTTTTTGAAGCAAAAACTTTTAAAGCCCACGGTTTTATCTGTTATAAGCCAAAAAATGCAAGAACTATAGCAACAATTGCAATAAGATTCATCCAGATCATGAAGAAGCTTATCGCCTGCCTGATCTTGATCCTCGGATTCGTGTTCCGGATCAGTGTCAGCAGGAGCACAACACCTGCAACCTTCAGAAAGGCCCACAGTATGTTTATCCCGTGGAGGTTAAACCCTTTCATCAGTAATGCAACAAGGAAGCAGGGCAGGATAAGGAGCATTATATATTTCGTGAGTTTGATAAGTGCATAGGGAGGACCCGAATACTCAATGAATGAACCTTCTGACAGCTCGGTCTCAGCTTCAGCCATATCGAAGGGCACAAGGCCCAGTTTTGCCTGGATGCAGAATATGCCGGCAATGAAGAGCAGTACTCCCGATATGCTTCCTATGAATGGGGCTCCATCCTTCTGAATCTGTATGATGGAATAGAGGTCAAAATTCTGTGAAGCCTTCACAATTATGCCGGCGATAACCAGAAAGAAGGTAAGCTCATAACTCAGAATCAGTTTCATTTCCCTCGAAGCTCCCACCGAAGCAAGAGGGTTTCCTGATGCCACGGCTCCCAGAACATATGAAAAAGAAGGTATGGTGAGAAGGTAGAAAATGACAAGAAGATCTCCCCGGAATCCGGTTGAGATATTGAAAAGGGGAAGCAGTATGAACACGGCAGCCATTGTAGCCCCGAAAACTGCAAAAACCGGAGCCATGAGGAAGACCACCGGCGATCCCTGCTTTGGCAGAATTGTTTCCTTTACAAGCAAAAGCTTGAAGAAATCATAAAAGGGCTGAAGCAGCGGCGGCCCTTTCCGGAACTGTACTCTGGCAGTGATCTTCCTGTCGAACCAGGAAAGAAAGCCTCCGGTGACAGCAGCAAACAGAAGGCCCGGAAAAACAAGAAAATAGAACAGATAGACTGCCATGCCTGCTGGTTTTAATCCGTTTTATACATATAGTCTTTTATAAGCACCTTCTCATTGAGCTTATAGATATTGTCTGATGGCGACTCCTTCAGATCGGTCAGTGAGACTGTTCCCGGAGGACACGCCGAGATGAACTTGTTCATATCACCGGAATCTGTCAGGTTGAAATAGAGATCCCTGTTCCTGTGGTGTTTGAAAAAATCCGTCATCATTGTTCCGAAGGGACAGATGGTGACACACGACTTGCATGAAATGCAAAGATTTGTAAGCCTGTTTATTATGCCTTCGTCATCCTTTTCCAGAGCTTCAGCCGGGCAGGCTGCTATACAGGGTGCATCCTCGCATCTTCTGCATGTGAACCTGAAAACTGCCAGTTCCCTGACTGTTTTTAGCCCGTTTGAATTGGCAGTCGGATAAAAGAGTGCTTCCGGCAGACTGAGGTCGTGATTCTCTGCCATTGCTTCCCTTAGCCTGATCATATCGATCAATAACTTTTGTGCCATTTCAGTTCCAGATATTCGGTTGATCCCTGATTTCTGCGTATGTAAAAACAGGCCCGTCCTTGCACACAAAATATTCGCCCATCATGCAATGTCCGCATTTACCGAGACCGCACGACATGTTCTTTTCCATTGAGAGATAGATATCATGATCGGGATAACCCATTTCAAGCAGCTTCATGGTGCCATATTTCATCATCACAGGCGGACCGCATACCACTGCCACAGAATTTCTGATATCTGGTTTTACGTCATCCAGAAGAATTGTTACAACCCCCACCCTCTCGGTCCAGTCACCATCCGCCCTGTCGACGCTCCTGAGAACTTCGAACTTCGGAGTCTTCCTGAGTTCAGCAATGTACGGTTTGTAGATACAGTCTTCGGGAGTCTTTGAGCCATAGCAGAGAGTCACTTTCCTGAGCTTGTCGGATATTGCGATAAGATTGTAAAGCAGAGATCTGATTGGAGCAAAACCACAGCCGCCGCCCAGGATGAGAACCTCCTTGTCGTAAAAAAGCTCAACCGGATATCCTCTGCCGAAAGGTCCCCTAATGCCCATATCATCACCAGGTTTCATGTTATGCATGTATCCTGTCATATAGCCTGTTCTCATTACTGTCACCTCGAGCATATCACTGACCAGGGGTGAGGAGGAGGGTGTGAAAGGTGCTTCCCCGATCCCATCCACCGACACTTCAATGAACTGTCCGGTTTTAAACGCAAACTCCTTTTCGGGCTGAAGGACAAATGTCTTTATAAGAGGTGATTCTTCAATAACCCTGGTTAGTTTCGCCCTGAACGGCCTGTATATGTTACTTTCGGGAGGCATGAATAATCATTTAGCCAGTTCTCTGAATAATTCGTTCTTGTTTATTTTTCCTATGCATGCTTCAATACAGCGTCCGCATCCGGTGCAGGCTGTACCCTTGAATTTGGCAGGCTTCCACACGTATTTGCACATATACCTGTTCCTGAACCTTGCAGGAAGCTTGCCAAGAGAGTCCTCCCCTCCTGCGACTCTTTCAAATCCGGGGTACTGGCAGGCATCCATCTGTTTTACCTTGTGGTACCCGGGTTTGTCGATAAGCAGAAAGCATGTGCAGGTTGGACAGATTGTGGTACAGGCACCGCATGAAACACATGTTGAAGAATATCTTTTCCAGATTGAATCATCTGCCATTTTTACCAGCCGGCCTGTTGTCATGTAATCTGGAAGCCCGTTGACTGCGCGTCTGAGGATTTCCACAGTCTCCTGCTGTCTGTTCTCAATAAATGTTATAAGTGTCTGGTCATTGACCCGGCCGGCATTTAGTGATTTTTCAGCCAGGTCAATTCCCTTTTGAGAGATTGCCCTGAGAATAATATCATCAAAGTTCAGCACTACGGACAGGTCTGCCTTCGATGTGCAGAAGGGATTGATGTCGTAAGAGGTGCAATGACAGTGCTCCTGGATTTCGAAGCAATCTGAACTGATGATGATCGTATTCTCTCTCTTCCTTCTGTAGAACATGTCCTCAAAGCTCTCATCGAGATATATCTCGTCGAGAATGGCAAGAGCCTCCACATCGCAGTTGGGTGTTCCGATAATTATTCTTGGAACTTCATTACCGGTATCAGAAGTGACGTTCTCTTTTACGGGAAGAAAAAAAGTTTTTAGCGGCGTTGCAGGTTTGGGCCTGTTATAAATTATCGCGGAAATATTTTTGTCTCCGATCAGTTCATAGTCGAGATTCTGATCATGGCTTATGATGCCATATATTTTATAAGCAGGACTTAATCTGAGGAGGGAAGCTTCCCAGTTATCTCTTTTAATGGAATAATAATTATTCATTAATGTGAGAAATAATCACATAAAAATATTAAACAATTAATATACATGTCAATATAAAAATTCAATTTCTTAATGACAGATTTTGTGTAATAACATTTATATAAATGATTTTCAGTATTATAAAAATATTTTATTTTAATGAAAAAATCATTTAATTTGCATGGAAATAGATATTAATTCAGATTAATTGTGAAACGATTCACAAAACACACTGTAAAAAACAGTTTAAAAAGAATATTTCTTTATAGGGCATGCCTTACAAGAATGAAACTTCTGGGAGTGGAAAAGGTTTATTCATACACACTTTCGGATGAAACGGGAGTCACGCCCGATCAGATAAGAAAGGACTTCTCGGAATTCGGTATCACCGGTAACAAGAGAGGCGGTTATGATGTTAACGATCTTATCGAAAAAATGGAGAAGATATTCCACCGTAACAAGGATCACAACCTGGTCCTCATCGGCATGGGCAACCTGGGCTCTGCGTTGTCAAAGTACAACAAGTTTGTTCACAAAAGCATGAATATCGTAGCCACTTTCGACATCGATCCTTTCAAGCAGAAGATCAGATCCGACATACCAGTTTATTCGCTTTCACGCCTTAAGGAGATAATTGACCGTTTCAAAGTGAAGGTTGCAATAATTGCCGTACCTGAGATATCAGCCCAGGAGATTGCAGATGACCTTATAAAGACAGGGATAAAGGGTATTGTCAATTTTGCTCCTGTTCTGCTCAAGACACCGGCAGACGTTATTGTAAATAATGTGAATTTGTGCGATGAGCTCGAGAGTGTTATTTATTATGTTCATAATCAGATGAAATCTGACAGTGCAAAAAACCTGGAGCAATTATACAAGGGTACGAAATATTGATAAGAGGGCTCGTGCAGGGTGTGGGTTTTCGCCCCTTCGTGTACAAAACAGCTGCAAGACACGGACTTAAGGGTGAAGTTAATAACCGTACCGACGGTGTCGCAGTGGTCGTTCAGGGAGATCCGGCGACTGTGGGAGCTTTCAGCAACGATCTCCTTTCTCATGCACCGCCTGCTGCCGACATCAAATCCATTGAGGTCTACCCCAGACTGCTGCCGGAATTTGATTCGTTCAGTATTACCCTGAGTATTAATAATGACGATCAGATCACCGAGGTTAGTCCGGATATAGCAGTCTGCCCCGATTGTCTGAGCGAAATGGACCATGATCCCCGCAGGATGGAGTATCCTTTCATCAACTGCACCAATTGCGGTCCTCGCTTTTCGATAATTGAATCACTCCCGTATGATCGTTCAGGAACCTCCATGAAGCCTTTCAGGATGTGTCCCGGATGCCAGAGTGAATACAATGATATCCTTGACAGGCGTTTTCATGCCCAGCCTGTGGCCTGTGATTCATGCGGACCCAGATACACTTACAGTGACGGTACCAGGGTCCTTTATGATCTGAAATCCATCCTTCGTGAAACAACAGCTCTGGTACATGCCGGAAAAACTGTTGCGATTAAAGGAACCGGGGGATATCACCTGTTATGCGATGCCCTGAATGAGGAAGCTGTCAGAATGCTCAGGAGGAATAAACAGAGAGAATCAAGGCCTTTTGCCGTAATGTTCCGTGACGCTGACAGTCTCATGGAATATTGTTATGCCGGTCAGGAAGAATGGGCTGAGCTGACATCATGGCGAAGGCCGATCATGATCCTGAAGCAAAGGAAACAGCTGGCTCCTTCAGTCAGTAACGGGCTCAACACAACAGGAGCCATGCTTCCGTATATGCCTGTCCATTATCAGTTGTTCAGGATGCTTGAGTCTCCGGTAATTGTACTGACAAGCGGGAACATATCCGACGAACCGATAATTACTGATGATGATACCGCTGCAATAGAACTGGGAAGGATAGCGGATGCATTAATAAGCTATAACAGGAAGATAATCAACCGCTGCGACGATTCAGTGGTGAGGATAATCGATAAAAAGCCCGCACTTTTACGAAGGTCGAGAGGCTATGTACCGCGCCCCGTCGATCTGCAAACGGATGCCGGAAATATTCTTGCACTGGGCGCTGAGCAGAAGAGCACATTCTGCCTTGGAAAGGGGAAACAGGCAATTCTAAGCCAGTACATAGGTGATATCAGGAACCTTGCTGCATATGAATTCATGAATGAAGCCCTTGACAGGTTCTCGCAGCTGTTTCGATTCACTCCGGAAGCAATTGCCTGCGATCTTCACCCCGACTACCTGTCGACACGACTGGCACTTGAAATGAGCAAGGAGCTCGGGATCCCGCTGTTCAGAATTCAGCACCATCATGCCCATATAGCCTCCTGCATGGCTGAACACAAACTCGACGAACCTGTCATAGGCATCAGCTTCGATGGCACTGGGTATGGCACCGACGGCACCATATGGGGAGGAGAGTTCCTTATTGCCGGCCTCAGCGATTTCACCCGTTACACATATCTCGATCCTGTAGCGCTGCCCGGAGGCGATGCAGCAGTCAGGGAACCCTGGAAAACGGCTTTCTCATACCTGTACAAATATTTCGGAAGCAGCTTTGATTTCATGTCAGTGAAGGTTTTTAAGCAGGCCGGACGTGAAAAGATTGAGCTTCTTGCAGAGATGCTCGACAAAAATATCAACTCGCCGCTATCCTCAGGGGCAGGACGGTTGTTTGACGCCGTATCGGCGCTGCTCGGATTATGCACGGTTGAAACATTTGATTCTGAAGCTCCTCTGAGGCTGGAATCAGCCATTGGGGAGAATACCGATGAGTATTATCCATATACTGCAGGCAGTCCCGTTGTTTTCAGGGAAATGTTCAGATCTATCCTGGACGAAATCAGATCCGGGAATATTTCTAAGATCCCCGCAAAATTTCACAATACTCTTGCAATGGTTACTCTTGAGGTGGCCGGGCAGATGAGCAGTGATACATCAATAAAAAAAGTTGTACTTTCAGGTGGTTGTTTCCAGAATAAATATCTTCTCGAAAGAACCTGTTATCTCTTGCGCGGAAAGGGTTTTGAAGTTTACACAAACATCAGGGTGCCTTCAAATGACGGAGGAGTGTCTCTGGGACAAGTGGTGATTGCATCAAAACGATTTAAATAATGTGTCTGAGCATACCGGCACTTATATTGTCAATTAGCGGCACCATGGCGGAAGTCTCCGCCGGAGGTTCAGTTTTTAAAGCCGGCATCCAGATGATTGAAGATCCCAGACCGGGCGATTACATTCTGCTTCACGCAGGTTTTGCAATCCAGAAGATCAGCGAAGAGGAAGCCCTTGAAACAATCAGGATTATTGATGAGATGAACGATTCCCTCAACACGGCCCGATGAAATATATCGACGAATACCGTGATAAGGCTCTGATATCAAAGCTGACTGATCTTATTTCAGCTTCTGTCATCGGCGAATACATTTTCATGGAGGTTTGCGGAGGACATACAAATGCAATTCACAGGTTTGGGATCAGAACTCTTTTACCCGAAAGCATCAGGCTTATTTCCGGGCCCGGCTGTCCGGTATGCGTTACAGGAAGAAGCTATATTGACAAAGCCGTCTTAATTTCAGGGGAAGAGGACGTAATCATAACAACCTTCGGCGACCTGATCAGAGTTCCGGGATCGTTATCTTCCCTGGAAAAAAGAAGATCGGAAGGAGCTGATATCCGGATTGTGCTCTCCTCCATCGAAGCACTCGAAACGGCTCGCATGAATCCTGATAAGAAAGTTATCTTTCTGGCAATAGGTTTTGAGACCACGGCTCCGGGAACAGCCGTTGCCGTAAAGCAGGCTGCAGAAGAGAAAATAAGGAATTTCTTCATCCTCAATGCTCATAAGGTTATGCCTCCTGCAATGGAGGCAGTTATCAGTGATGGAGTGAATATCGATGGTTTTATCTGTCCCGGTCATGTAGCTGCAGTGACGGGATCAGCGATCTTCAGCTTTATCCCATTGAAATACAGGCTGGGCTGTGTGGTTACCGGGTTCGAACCTGTTGATCTGATGCAGTCGATACTGATGCTTGTCCGGCAAAAGAACAACATGACTCCCGGGGTGGAGATTCAGTACAGCAGGGCTGTGTCAGAAGGGGGAAATCTTCTGGCGCAGAAAATTATGGCAGAGATCTTTGAACCATGTGATGCATACTGGAGGGGATTCGGAGTTATCAAGGGAAGCGGGCTCAGACTCAAAAAGGAGTATGAAGAATATGATGCTGAGCATGCTTTTTCGGCTTTCGTTGAAGCGGATGAAGATGATGAAAGATGCATATGCGGTGAAATACTGAGAGGAAGGGAGATACCCTCCTCGTGTTCTCTGTTTGCAACACTATGCATTCCTGAGAATCCTGTAGGAGCCTGTATGGTTTCGCATGAGGGCACATGCAATACGTGGTACCGGTACAGAAGAAATGGATGAATTGATAACACTTAACCAGGGCAGCGGAGGATTGCTGACACAACAGCTTATAAGGGAGGTGTTTCAAAAAAGCTTTGGAATACCCGAACCCCTTACTGATTCAGCAGTCTGCGACACCGGGGGTGGAACAATTGCATTTACCACTGATTCCTATGTTGTCGATCCCCTCTTCTTCCCGGGAGGAAACATAGGGAAGCTGGCCGTATGCGGCACAGTGAACGACCTTGCGGTTTCAGGTGCCGTCCCAAAGTGGCTTTCAGCCTCCTTCATAATTGAAGAAGGCTTTCCCCTTAAGGATCTTGCAGCGATTGTGGAGTCGATGGCAGAGGAAGCTGGGAAAGCAGGGGTCAGAATAATTACAGGTGATACCAAGGTAGTTGAAAAAGGAAAATGCGACAAGCTATTCATAACAACTTCAGGCACCGGAATAATCGATCCGTCAAGGGAGCATATTGGCAGGGGAACGAAGATAATGAAGGGCGACAAGCTCATAATTAACGGACCGGTCGGTAACCATTCTCTGGCCGTACTGGGAGCCAGAAACCAGATGAGCTTCAGCACTTCAGTTGTTTCCGACTGTGCTTCGCTGAACGGGTTGACGGAAATCATTCTCACAAGGTGCAGACAAATTCATTTCATGCGCGATCTCACACGGGGAGGTCTGGCATCGGTGCTTAACGAACTTGCCGGGATGATAGGAAAGGGTATCGTTGTCGATGAATCTTCAGTGCCTGTTGATGAGCCTGTTCGGGGCATTTGCGAGATGCTTGGCTTCGATCCGCTGTATCTTGCCAATGAAGGTAAAATTATTGTTGTGACCGGAAGAGAAGAAGCACAGCAGGTTCTGGAGATAATGAGATCGCATCCTCTGGGATCGGATGCCGCAATCATAGGAGAGATTGCAGACTCCGGCAAACCGGTTGTAACGCTGAATACTTCAATCGGAGGAAAGCGCATCCTTGACATGATTTCGGGCTTACAGCTGCCAAGGATCTGTTAAATCAAAGGCCATGCATGAGTTAAGGATTGCTGAAGACCTGACAAGGATAGTGCTTGAGACTGCAAGGGACTCTGGGCTGAGGAAAGTCACAGAAGTAAATGTTATATTCGGGCAGATGATCCAGATCGTTCCGGATATATTTGAGTTTGCATTCCGGGAGTGTGTAAGGGGAACAATCGCCTGGGATGCCGGCCTGAATATTGAGATCAGAAAAGTGAGGATGAGATGCATGAGGTGCGGCAGTGATTTTGATGTACAGGACAACAGGTTTGTATGTACTTGCGGCTCATCGGACCTTGAGATAATAAGTGGAAAGGAATTATTCATTAAAAGCATTGAAGGAGAGCAATGATGGAAATAAAAGTGATGAAAAACATCCTCGACAGGAATCAGAACAGGGCCAATGAGGTCAGAAGCCTGCTTGCTGAAAAAAGAGTAGTAATGATAAACCTTATCAGCTCTCCCGGAGCAGGAAAGACTACATTGCTCGAGAAGACACTTGGTGAACTGACCCAAAAGTACAGGATTGCTGTAATTGAAGGTGATATAACAACCGACAGGGATGCAAGGCGGCTTCAGAAATATAATATCCCGATAGTTGTCATTAATACTGAAGGCGGGTGTCACCTCGATTCGCACAGTATATCAAAGGCACTTGGTTCTTTCAGCCTCGATGAGCTGGATGTGATCTTTGTTGAAAATGTCGGGAACCTGATTTGCCCTTCCCAGTTCGATCTTGGTGAGACTTTCAAACTGGCCATAGTAAGTACTACCGAAGGCGACGACAAGCCTGCGAAGTACCCCATGCTTTTCAGGGAGGCAAGGGCTGTACTCCTTAACAAGACGGACCTTATTAATTATACCAATTTCAGCCTGGAAAATTTCAAGAAAGACCTTCAAATGATAAATGTTGCCCTTCCGTTGCTGGAAATCTCCTGCACAAAAGGTGACGGAATGAATGAATGGATTGAATGGGTCAGCAGACAGATTGAGAGTTAAAATCATTCAGCGAGCTGACCTTCGGGCGGATTATCTGCCCGGCCAACCGACCGTGTATTAAGTCCTGACTTCATTTATAAACCTTCGGATAACTTCAGGATCTGCTCCCTTTTCATGGAGCATTTTTATAAAAGCACTGCCAATAATTGCTCCGGAAGCCTCACGGCACGCTATATCAAATGATTCTTTATCGGAAATTCCAAATCCAATCATTAATGGATTATGTAACTTCATTCCCATTATTCTGTTGAAATATGCAATCTGTTCTTCCGAAAAGCTACTCCTTTTTCCGGTTGTTGAAGATGATGAGACCATATAAATGAATCCCCTGCTGATCCTGTCAATCATCCTGATCCGTTCATTATCCGTTTGAGGAGAAATAAGTAATATATTATACAATCCCGATTCTTCAAAAAATCCGGAATAGTGCTCTGAATATATTTCCGGGGTCATATCCGGCAAAATAATCCCGTCAATACCCGTATCAGCGCATTTCCTGCAGAAATTCTCCATCCCGAATCTTAAAACAGGATTGATATATCCCATAAGTAGCAGGGGAATATTAATTGTTTTACGGATATCAGCCAACTGGTCAAATAACAGTTTCATGTTCATGCCATTTTTTAATGCCTGTTCACTGCTTCCCTGAATAACAGGACCATCAGCAAGCGGATCTGAGAAGGGCATCCCTATTTCAATCATGTCCACCCCTGAATCGGATAAATATTTTATTATTTCTGTCGTTGAATCAATCAGCGGATATCCTGCAGTGATGTATATAGAAAGGATATTCTTCCTTTTCTTCTGGAACAGTTTATCGATCCGGTTCATTATTTCTATCTGTTAAATGGATATTATTCATTTATAATTTAATCTCCTCCATGTATTTGATATATGCCTCCATATCCTTGTCTCCACGGCCGGAAAGGATCACAACGACATTTTCATCGACTTTGAATTTTAACTTCCCGAGAACTGCAAGTGCATGAGCCGGCTCAAGCGCCGGAATTATTCCCTCAAACCGTGTAAGAAGAAATGCTGCCCCAAGAGCTTCATTATCCGTAGCAGATTCAAACTGCACCCTGTGTCTCTTATTCAACCATGCAAAGAGTGGACCTATCCCCGGATAGTCAAGTCCTGCAGAGATTGAATATGGTTCAGAAACCTGACCATCATCGTTCTGCATCAGCATGGTTCTGCTGCCATGCAGTACCCCGGGCGATCCCTTTGCTATTGTAGCAGCTGTTTCACCGGAATCGATTCCTTTACCTGCAGCCTCCACCGCGATCAGCTTTACACTTTCGTTTCCCAGAAAATGGTAAAATGATCCGGCTGCATTACTCCCTCCTCCAACGCAGGCAATAATGCAATCGGGGTCTTCTTTCCCGGTTTGTTCTCGCAACTGCCACTTTATCTCTTCACTGATAACAGACTGAAGCCGGGCTACAAGATCAGGATAAGGATGCGGACCGACAACAGATCCGATAATATAGTGAGTATCTGAAGGATTGTTGATCCAGTCACGTATGGCTTCATTGGTAGCATCTTTCAGTGTCATATTGCCGCTCATTACCGGTATCACATCTGCTCCAAGCATTTTCATCCGTAGTACGTTCAGAGCCTGACGTTCAACATCAAGTTTTCCCATATAAACAATACACTTGATACCCATAAGTGCACATACCGTCGCTGTGGCAACACCATGCTGCCCGGCTCCCGTTTCTGCAATGATCCTTGACTTCCCAAGCCTCTTTGCTATCAGGATCTGTCCGATCGTATTATTGATTTTATGAGCACCGGTATGATTCAGATCTTCACGCTTAAGAAAAATTCGTGCTGAATAGTGATCCGAGAGACGCCTGGCATGGTACAACGGTGATGGCCTCCCGGCATAGTCCCTTAGAAGAACCGAATATTCTTTCAGGAAATCCTTACTTTCCATAATATTCAGATAATTTTCCCTGAGCTCTTTAACGTTGGCCTGCATCATCTCGGGGATATATGCCCCGCCGAATTCGCCATAGTAACCACGTTCATCGACATTATAATCCATTGCTCGTTATGCTTTAATTTCATTAATAAAATCTCTTACTTTTTCTGGCTCTTTAATACCGGGCATTGTTTCAAAGCGGCTGTTAATATCCACCGCAAACAGATGAGGATGTTTCAATTGCTTAATGAGTGGTGCATCCTCCGGTCCTATCCCGCCTCCCAGAAAGACTGGTTTATCAAGACGGTATTCATTAATTTTAACCCAGTCGAACTTCAGACCGCTTCCTCCATAACTTTCTGTTTTGGTGTCAAATAAAAAATAGTCACAAACATCCATGTATGGTTCAAGGATTTTAAAATCGGAAAGATTATTTATTCCAAAGGCTTTGATGATGGTCAATCCTTCATCCTTCAGATATTCGCAATATTCTGCCGGTTCATTTCCATGCAATTGAACCAGGTCCAATCCGAATAGTTTTACAGCATCAATTATATTCTGAATTTCTTCATTTACAAAAACGCCTGTTTTCCTTATATGGGAAGGCGCACTCCGGAAAAGTGATTCAGCAGGTTTGCCACCGATGTAACGCAACGAACCGGGATAAAAGATAAATCCCATATAATCAGGGGTCGTTTCGGCAATTTCCTTCACATTCCCGGGATCAGTCATTCCGCAAACCTTAATCTTTAACATTGCCGGATTTAATTTCATTAATAAAAGCTGAAAATGCCAAAACCGGATCTTCCGTCTTCATAAAATGTTCTCCTATCAGGAATCCGTCATACCCGGCCCTACGCAAATAACTTACTGCAGATGCCAATGATATTCCACTCTCTGAAATTTTCAGGAACTGATCAGGGATCTTTTCAGCGATTTTAACCGATACATTTATATCCACACTGAACGTCCTGAGGTCACGGTTATTTACACCGATAATATCAATATGCTCATTTATCAGTTCAAGTTCAGACA
Organism: uncultured Bacteroidales bacterium; assembly: GCA_963840965.1. GTDB lineage: Bacteria > Bacteroidota > Bacteroidia > Bacteroidales > VadinHA17 > LD21. Next base: position 112,440 of record CAWJAW010000009.1, read on the forward strand.
TTGAGTGTACCTCCAGGATAACCTCCATCCCCAGTGTGTGTGACAGCCTGGCAAACCTGATTATCTCTTCTTTTTTCAGTACAGTAGCAAGGAGCAGGATTACGTCTGCACCGGAGGCCTTTGACTCAACCACCTGAAATTCGTCAATTATAAATTCTTTTCTTAATAACGGAATGGAATTAAATTTACGGGCGATCAACAAATCATCGATGCTGCCTCCAAAAAATCTATTGTCGGTAAGAACTGACAGACCGGATGCTCCTTCACCTGCATATCCTGTTGTTATGTATCTGACATCAGCCAGGGAATTGATTAACCCTTTCGATGGTGACTTTCTTTTAAATTCGGCAATGATCCCTGTTTTAGCCTGATCTTTCAGAGACTGCCTTAGAGACAAAGTATCCCGTGAAAAAAACATACCTTTTTCAAGATTTTTTACAGAAGTATGCTTCTTCAGGTCAGCAACGTCTTTCTTTTTTTCGGATATTATCTCTTCAAGAATTGTCATGGTTGCATTTCTATAAGCATTTTAAATGACCGGAGGGCTTTCCCCCCGAATAGAGAATCTTCCGCCATTTCTCTGCATTCTTCAGGAGATTTTGACGGATAGTAACATTTTATTGCCAGTTGGGTGTTTGCTATAACCACATTATTCCGGGCATCTGTGCCCTTCCCTTCCAGAATGTTCATAAAAATCGTGGCAGCCTCATCTGTGGTTTTACCGCCCTTAAGATCAGATGGCATGGTCCTTTGATAATTCAGCATTTCAGGTGAAATCACCTGCTCCACTCCGTTTAAGATATATTTAAAACTGTCGGTAAGAGAAACCTCATCATACCCGTCCAGACTATGAATAATTGTATATTGAATATCTGATGTCTGGTAAAGATAATTATAGAGCCGGGCTATTTCCAGGCTATAGACTCCTATCATTTGTTTCCGGGGAGATGAGGGATTGACCATGGGCCCCAGCATATTAAAAAAGGTCTTTACTTTAAGGGCTCTTCTTATCGGGACAACACTCTTCATGGCAGGATTAAAAAGCGGGGCATGTAAAAAACACACGGATGCTTTATCTATTTCTCTTTTAAGTTTATCTGCATCAGTTGAGAATTTATATCCAAAATGTTCGAGAATATTTGATGAACCACAGACTGAGGTTACGGCATAATTTCCATGCTTTGCAACTTTTATCCCTGCTCCGGCAAGTACAAATGTGGAAAGTGTGGAAATATTGAAGGTGTCTTTACCGTCGCCTCCGGTGCCACATACATCTATAGTATCAAAATCCGAAAAATCCACCTTTATGCACATATTCATCAGGGCATCACGAAAACCTGACAATTCATCCACTGTAATGCTTCTCATAAGATAGACCGTAATAAATGCCGCAATTTCAGATTCAGAGTAAGTATTCCGGGCAATGTTTATTAATACTTCTTCCGCTTCCTGACGGTTAAGTGTCCTGTGATTGAAGAGATGATTGAGAATATTTCTCATGGTATTAATTTGTGATTTAACGTTGAATTATTTTTATGATCTTTTTTCAATTCATTTGTGATTCTTACAAATCGATCCAGTTCCTTATTATTTCAGTTCCATATTCTGTAAGAACTGATTCCGGATGAAACTGAAGGCCTCTTACATCATAATTACGGTGGCTTATTCCCATGATAATCCCATTTTCGTCCTCACAGGTTATCCTAAAGCATTCAGGCAGATGTTTTTTTGATACGACCCACGAATGATATCGGCCTGCCATAATAATCGGGGGGATATTTTTAAGCAAAGGATCGTCGGCAGCCTTTATTTTTACCGGTGATGCTATGCCATGGTAGACTGTACTGAGATTGAGGATCCTGCCGTCAAAGGCTTCACAGATAGCCTGATGACCGAGACAGATCCCAAGTATGCTTCTGGTCGGGGAGTACTTTTTGATCAGATCAAGGCAGATACCCGACTCCGACGGAATACCTGGACCCGGTGAGATAAGTATCTTATCGTATTCGCCGATCTTTTCAATTGCAATCTCATCATTCCTGTACACATCGGGATATTTCCCTGTCAGCTTTTCGATAACGTGTACCAGGTTATAGGTAAACGAATCATAATTGTCGATCACTATTATTTTCATCGTATTCCTCCTGCCATTTCAATGGCTTTTTTCAGCGCACCCAGTTTATTATTAACTTCCTGCAGTTCATTATTTTCATTTGATGCTGCAACTATTCCTGCTCCTGCCTGGTAATAGAGGGTATTACCTTTGCTCAGAAAAGTCCGTATCATGATCGCATGGTTGAGGGATCCTCTCAGGTCAATAAATCCTATTGCTCCTCCGTAATAACCGCGTCTCTGGTTTTCATATCTGTCGATAAGCTGCATTGCCATATATTTTGGAGCGCCTGAAAGAGTTCCCGCCGGAAAGGTGGCGCTCATCATATCCGCTATGGAGGAACCTTCCCGAAGATCACCCGAAACAGAAGAAACAAGGTGAATTACATGGGAATAGAACTGAATCTCCCTGGAACTTTCAACCCTGACATTTTTCCCGTACCTGCTCAGGTCGTTACGCGCCAGATCGACGAGCATGACGTGCTCTGCATTCTCTTTAAGGTCGTATGAAAGCCGCTCTGCCAGCATTTTGTCATTTTCATCATCACCAGTCCGTCTGAAGGTTCCTGCTATGGGATTAATATATGCTTTACCTTTCATTATCTTAAGATGAGCCTCAGGCGATGATCCGAAAATTTTATAACTCCCGTAATCAAAATAAAACAGATAGGGTGAAGGATTGATTGAACGCAATGCTCTGTAAACATTAAATTCATCACCTTTGAACAGTTGTGAAAACTGCCGCGAAAGCACTACCTGAAATACATCGCCTCTCAGACAGTGTTCTCTCCCTTTGGCAACCATTGCCTTGTATTGTTCGTCCGTAATGTTCTGACTTTCATTGCCGACGGTACGGAAGGGGTAGATGGCAAAATTCCGGCTGTTCAGAAGAGTCTCTATCATTTCAATCTCACCTGGTTCGCCGTTTATCTGGTTCTCAATTATTTGGAGTATATTCTGGTAGTGATTGATTGCTATTATGTATTTATAAAGATGATATCTCACATCAGGAATTTTATATTCATACTTATCTCCGGAATTGAATTTGATCTTTTCAAAGTATTCCACAGCATCATAAGAAATGTACCCGAATAAACCATTTACCGGGATGTCATCATTTTGACCGGATAGAACAAATGATTCAATGAAAGCCGAGAACCTTTGATTAAAGATACTTCTGTCATTCAGAACTGTTCTCGTTCCTGATCCATCGGGGTAGATCTCAGTAACCGATCCGTTATCTGCTTCAAAAGAAGCAATGGGTTTAAGGCAGATATAAGAAAAACTGTTCTCATTACCATGGTAATCCGAACTCTCAAGCAGCAGGGAGTTTGGATATATATCTCTGATCTTAAGATAAATGCTGACAGGAGTTATAGTATCAGCCAGTAATCTGACAGTTCTGGTTTTTATCTCGAATCTTTTCATCGTTGTCCGTTTTGTAAGTTTTATTAACAAAAACGGCCTGTCGTGAGTCCGACAGGCCGTTTTTTAATATTTTTAAAAAATATACTAATAGCTGGTATTCTCACATCATTAAGTGAAATCTGCTTAACCACCAACACCAATTTGTATAAATTGCTTTCATTTTTAAACCTTATCCGGCACAAAAGTATAAATTGTTATTATAAACAACAAATCTTTCTTAATTTAACTTTGATAATTCTTATGCTTTGTAAAACCTTAGTTTATTTTTCGGGAGACTGCTTGGGTTCGGATTCTTATCTTATGTTTTTTCCAATTGGAAGGAAATTTGTCAAATTTTACGTGCAAATAAGTCCGGTTGGGCTTTGAGGTATAGATATTTTTCAGAGCCCGGATGAAGGGGGACACCAAAATTCTGCCAGACAGTTTTTGGATCATAAGTCTAAACCCTGATATACCAGTTCAATAAAATAAAGGTCAAACTTCTGGTTGAGAATGGTCCAGAAGGAGGATTCGGGATTCATTGACGGGCTGGCCATGAAACCTGCCAGAATATCAAGGTTCACTTCATCGAGCGGTGGGGAATAACCATTTTCTGAAACAAGCCCCGGACCGTACAACCTGTTGCAGTTACGGCATCCGGGCTGAAAGGTTAAAGGCGGTAAATTTGATGCCGGCGAATAGGAATGTCAGCTTCTTCATGGTTTGGTTATTTCGTTTCTTTGATTTTATAGCCCATTACAGACAGCATCTTTTCTGCATAACGTTTACCAAACATCCGGTAACCTTCGGCATTAAAGTGCAGGTTGTCGCGTCCGTCGGGGCAGCCGCTTGAAGAGATCACATATGAATTCGGGATAGTCTGAGGCAGCGTTGCTATAATCGAGTTCATGCTGGCGCATACACCTCCCTGGTCAGCATGTACAACTTCACCTGCAAGCAGGGGAACCTTCTTCGGCTTAAGGTTAAGATCCTTCATAAGGTTATCATAAACAACTTTCACCTTTTTGGTCCATAGAGTGTCATCTGTATTAGACTCTCCCTGGTGCAATAATATTCCTTTTATCACACCATCTTTCTGAGCCAGTTTTGCCATCTCAACAAGACGGCCGTATGGATCCCCGTCATATTCCTTGATCATATTTAACATCCACGGGGCCACTGTTTTGATATACGACTGATAATTATCCTTGTCGAAAAGCTCGATCTTGCAGCCGCCTATTGATACGTTGATAACGCCTATCCTGACTTTTTCAGGTAGGTTTGCTGCCATTGTTCTTCCAAAGTAATCCGCAGGGGAGAGGCCTGTCCTGCAACGGCATAAGGGTGGCACTGCCGGGTACCAGCTGCCTTTTGTCCGGCCCAGGTTCGGGCAATCAACCGCTGCCATAACCTGGATACGGACGTCTACAACGGAATCCTGGGCTTCAGCCCTTCCGGCACCCTCCATATTCGACTGTCCGAAGCACAGGAAAATATAGAAATTCTTGTCCTGTGAAAATGTGATTGAACTCAATAAGAGTAATCCTGCAGCAACGAGAAGTTTTAAATATGATTTCATTTCCGGGTTTATTATTTGATTTCCCCACGTAACATGGTCAGTGAATGTGCAGGAAATGAATACGTAACAGTATTACCTCTGGTTTTAAGATCAGGTTTCAGAACGGTTTTTACATTTTCCACACCAAAATCATTTGTGGCCTTAAGGTCGGCAGCGTTTATCTCGGAAATCCTGAGCACATCGGCAAACTCGCCCGACTGACAGACAATATCGGTTTTGATGGCGTTATCCTTATGCCTGTTGACGACACAGATAACCACCTCACCATTATTATATGTTGCCGAGACGTCGAGGTAAGGCACATTCGACAGTTTTGCCTTAGATTCACCAAGGCCTAAATAAAACTCATCTGTGTTATAGCCGGGACAGTCAACAAAAAGGTCCAGCGATTTCCCACGCATGTTCCTGGCAAATAATTCCAGGGGAAAATATATGGTCTGGCGGAACATTCCCTTATCCTCGGCAAAGACCGGTGCAATGACGTTCACCAGCTGAGCCATATTGGCCATCTTGACAATATCGGCGTTGCGGATGAATCCATTCAGGAATCCGGCTATCACCAGTGCATCCTCGAGATTGTATTTTTCCTCCAGGGCCCTTGTCCCCTGCATGGTTTCGGTTGTTCTCGCACGGTACCATACATTATATTCATCCCATGCTATGTACATCGGAGGCCTGTTTCCCCTGTCAGCCTTCTGCATTGCCTCATCTATCATACCCCTGACTATGCGTGTCCTCTGCTCCATCACCAGGGGTGTTGACATGAAATTGTAATAATTGTTGTCAGGATTGCCGACATACATGTGAAGAGCTACATAGTCTGCAACATCCCGGAGGTTGTTTATGATTGTGCGGTTCCAATGGTCAGGATCAGCATGAGGGTTGTAATTTGAAGATCCGGTTGCAATCAGCCTGATATCGGGAGAAGTAAGTCTCATCAGCTTGGCAGCCTCAAGTGCTTTCTTGGAATAGTCTTCCGCATTGAGGTGGCCCATCTGCCATTCACCGTCCATTTCATTTCCAAGGCTCCAGTATTTTACATTGTACGGATCCGGGAAACCATGTTTTTTTCTCAGTTCTGCATAATACGGCCCTTCCTTAACGTTGCAATATTCAACCCATCGTTGCGCTTCCTCGATGGTTCCGGTACCCATATTGACAGATAGATAGGGTTCACTGCCGACTGCCCTGCAATACTTAATGAACTCATTTGTCCCGAATTCATTGGTTTCTAACCTTGCCCAGGCAAGTTCCATCCGGGGTATCCTTTCATTTTTTGGTCCGACACCATCGAGCCAATGATAATTAGATACGAAATTTCCTCCCGGATAACGGATAAGCGATACATTCAATCCTTTTACAGCTTCCATTACATCTTTCCGGAAACCACTGGGATCTGAAAGAAGTGATCCGGGTTCATAGATCCCCCCGTATACGCATCTGCCAAGGTGTTCGACGAAGTTCCCGTAAAGGTTTTTATCAACATCTCCAATAATGCGTTCGGTGTCAAATTTTATTCTGGCATTCTGCCCAGACGCGGAATAGGATGCCAGCAGGCAGGTTATGATCAGGAAGCCTGAAAAGCATGAGAATGGTTTTTTCATGTGTCTGTACGTTTTATTTATATTTTATTCAATTTGTTTCCGCCAGCAAAAAGGTAACCGATCTTTGAAGCAGTAACAGGACAAATCTGGTTTTCATTATCAATGTTTTAAGATTGATATTTAAATATGTTTCATTTATTTGAATAACTGCGGCAGGGTAGTTGCCAGGAAGATCCTGCAATTCATCCAGGTATGACCGCCCGGAAAGTACATAGTCTCGAGATTGAATTTTTTGTCCTTGTAAATTGCTATAGTACGATCGATAATCGGCCTGTATTGATCACTTTCACCCGCATAAATAGTGAAAAGTTTAAGCTGTTTGTTATAATTCTCTGCATCGGGATTCCAGTTCCCGAAATTTGCATTGAATTCCGGGGTTTGGGTATAAGGTGCATAAGCACATACATATGCAAACTTGTCAAGGTTCATAAGACCTATATTCAGGGTAGCGCCGCCACCTACTGAAAAGCCTGTTATAGCCCTGCTGCTTCTATCGGTAAGGACAGGATAATTAGCTTCAACATAAGGAATGATCTTGTTGATCATATCCTCTCCGAATGCTTTTTGCATCATCAGGCCTGTGTTGGCATACGGCATTACAATTATCATAGGTTTAACCTTTCCCCGGGCTATCAGGTTATCGGCAATAAGATTGGCTTTTCCAACCTTTGTCCAGGTTTCTTCTGTATCTGATCCGCCGTGGATAAGATAAAGTACAGGGTACCTGGTTTTACCGTTGACATCAAACCCCGGAGGAGTATAGATTACCAGCGTGCCTGCTATCCCCCGGGCAGTAATATATGTGCGGTAACTTACTTTCCCATGAGGAACGTTCTGCAGGGAATGAACAAGAGGCGTGTCGCCTTTTATATCAACAAGGCTATGTTTAAAGCCTTCGTTTGAAAAAAGATAAGTGTTATTGGGATCATTGACTTCTATGCTGTCGACCCAGAAGCTGTAAGGATAAATATCGGGTTTTGCAGGAGGAATTGTTATTGTCCATATACCTGAAGCATCCCTGGTCATTTTAGCTGGTGCCGGCAATATCTCTGTATCAAGGGAAACGCGCCTGGCGTTCCTGGCTGAAAACCTGAAAGTGACGCTGTTGTCAGGATGCACTTCGGGTGATATGGCGGAAGGTCTCTGGGCGATCAGGAAGGCGCCGGAAGAGACAAATATTATTAATGTTAACAGTATCTTTTTCATCTGTAATAATATAAGATCAGATTATTATCTAAACAGTAAAGGCGCTGTGTTTGCCAGGTATAGTTTGGTATTCATCCAGGTATGACCACCTGTTGATATGAGAGTCTTATGATTGATATTCTTTGTCTTGAGATAATCAATGAACCCGGTTGTCTGTTTATAAAGGAAGTCCTCATTACCCACGCTGATCCATAATAATTTAAGCTTCTGATTGGTTAGTTCCGGATTCTCCACAACCTCTTTGAAATCACGTTCCAGCTCAGTGTTTGTCAGGTAAGCGCTGTAGCAGCATATCCATGCAAACTTATCCATATTGCCAAAACCTGTTCTGAGAGTCTGGCCTCCGCCGCGTGAGAAGCCGCCGATAGCCCGGTTTTCGCTATTGGCAACAACTCTGTAATTCTTTTCAATATAGGGAATAAGATTATCTACCAGGTCTCTTTCGAATGTCATAGACCTCGCAATTGCTTCAGCACTCTCCCTTCCTGCAGGGTCAGCAGGTTTAAGCCCTCCCTTTTGCTCTGCAATCCTGGCTTCAATATTGCCATAAGGCATCACTATTATCATAGGCTTTGCCTTTCCTTCGGCAATAAGGTTGTCAAGTATGAGATTGGCCCTGCCTACTTTAAACCATGTCTCTTCGGTGTCAGTTGTTCCGCCTATAAGATAAAATACCGGGTACTTCTGCTTGGGGTCTTTGCCATATTCAGGTGGTGTATAAACAAGTACTGTACCGGTTGTTCCTTCAGCCGATGGGTAAAATTCATAAGTTACTGCTCCGTGAGGAACATTTCTCATTGAATGTATCAGGGAAGAATCGCCGCGAACATCAAGCAGGCTGCCCTTGAAACGTTCATTTGGAAAATAGTACATATTACCAGGATCCATAACCTGGACACCATCAACTATAAAATTGTATGGATAGATGTCAGGTTTGACAGGACCAACAGTTCCACTCCATGAGCCTCTCTCGTCCCTGACCATCTGGACAGGCGCTTTTTCTGATTGCACACTCAGTTTAACATCCTTTGCATTTGGGGCTCTGAGGCGAAAAACCACAGTATTATCCGGATTGACCTGAGGAGAACCGCCAAACATCCCTCTGGGAGGCTGTGCATACGACAGGCTGAAAAAACAGCAAGCAGTTACTGTAAGAAACAGTTGAATTATTTTTATTTTCTTCACTATATATTATATTAAAATAGTTTATTAATTATCAGTTTGTCACCGGTATAGGCTGAGCAGCAGGCAATGATCCTGATGCTTTGCCAAAAACGGTTAGCTCAATAATCCCGAGCGGGTTGGTTCCCGGCCAGTTTGTGAGCGACAGCCTTACAAAGCGGCATTCCACCGGGGTTATCTCCTCGAAAAACGTATTTCGCTGTATGTTGTTATCAGTCTGATCGAGCACTGTTGTGAAGCTCTGGCCGTCCATAGATACCTCTATCCTGTACTGAAAAGCATCGGTAACAGGTTTGTTCCCGGGCACAGGTGCTGTAACCGGTGCTGCAGGTTGTCTGCCGAAAGACCGCCGACCGCCTGTAAACATAAGCCTGAGGCCATCAATAGTGAAAAGCTGAACTGCATCGAATCGGGTTGCAGGGGAAAGTTCTATTGTAAGGGTTGGGAGAGTGTCGGCCGGTTCAGGTTCCCACCATGTTCCGCTCAGGTTATCTACAGCATAAGCGGCACTTCTTCCCGGTTGCTGGGATGAGAAGCTGGAAAGAGCGTTCATAGCATTCATCTTGTTTATGGTAACAGGGAGAGATCCGCTGTTGCCCCTTTTCGGGTCGGAGATAACCCCCGGAGCCCACTGGGGTGTTTCGGTTACCTCCGCCGACATGTTCCCCTTTCTGTCAATTATAATACGGTCCATCCCTATCCGCCTTCCTCCGGGAGGATTCGACAGTACTATGGTATAGAACTGCCAGAGATGCCCGTCGGGACCCTCAACAATGCTTCCGTGGGCAGGACCGGTTACAAACCCGTCTGTCTTCCGCAGCATCGGGTTATTGGGGGCATAAGTATAGGGCCCCATCACCGATTTTGATGTATAATAGCCATTGGCATAGGTTTTCCATTGTGTGCCTGAAGCAGAATACTGCAGGTAATATGTGCCATTGTGTTTATACACCCATGGTCCTTCGATCCACGAGACATCAGTATACTCATTCATTTCGCCGTAACGTTCCCAGACATGATCGCTGTTGAAGGCAAAGATGTGCTTCACAGGGCCTTCGAACCTGGTAAGGTCTTCAGGATCGAGTTGCACTGCAAAGATACCGCTGACACCGCGGCCTGCATAAAAAAGATACGGAGTGTTATCGTCGTCGATGAAGATCTCCATGTCGAAGGCTCCGTTCCAGCCTCCTGCAACATCAGGGGTGTTCTTCCATTCCCCGAGGCTCTCATAGGGGCCAAGGGGGTTGTCGGCTTTAAACAGGGGGCCGTCATTCCCGCACATGTAAAAGCTACCGTTGTATTTAACAACATCAGGAGCCACGGGAACCCTCTCCACCCGCTGGAAGGTCCAGTTAAGCAAGTCTTCCGATATCCAGGCACCTCCACCAGTGCAGAACATGTAGTATTTGCCGTCCTCCTTAATGACTGTAACATCACCAGAAGCATTGCCCCCCGGGCCGATTACCATTGGCAGCGGGTTGCAGTAGCGTGCTGCCCTACCGACCTCCGGACTCTGACCATTATCGGCACTACCGGGATTTGAACAGGCAGCCAACATCAGAAAAAATGCCCATACAGGCAGAAAACTGAAAATAATTCTGGTTCTCATATGGCTGGTTTTAATTAGCGGCATTATAATAAAATCCTTTATCTGCGGTGTTTAACATTTATTGAATAGTCATACCCGGGCTCTTCCCGGAAAACCTCCGCATAACACCAGTTTCTTTATCGATATACCAGCCTGTGCTGTCCTGTAGATTCTGCAAAATACCAGGGTGACTGCCGGGTCTGTGGCATCTGGGCTGTGCATACCGAGCCGGCAACCAGGAAAATGGAAAGGACGATGCTTAACTTGCTCATAATATTATTTAGTGTGAGTTCGATATAAAGTTAAAAAGAAAAACCATTTTCTGGAGCAGGTTGCAGCCTAAGAGTGGATATCTGTCATCGATATTGGCAGGTGTGAGTACAAAATCGAGTATTTCTCCTTTGTCGTTGATAATAAAATGCAACTTTCAACCAAAGAACCACACCTATGAAAAGAAACCCCGTACATCATATTGATTTACAGGGTTTTCTATTTACTAATTGAGGTCGGTGGCGGATTCGAACCGCCGTACCCGGTTTTGCAGACCGATGCCTAGCCACTCGGCCAACCGACCTTGTATTCGGAGTGCAAAAATAATAAAAATTCCTTTAATATAATTTCTATTATTTTATACTTCATCATTCGGTCTTAACCCTTCCCCTTAAACAGTAAGAGAAGGGCTAAAATCCTGCTTATGTAGCATTTCAGTCCCGTTAGGGGCGCATGATTTAGGACGGGCTGCGCCCATCCCTAAATCATGTAAGGCCTACGGCCTGAGGTCAGGCATGGAGCATATTGCAGACCATAGGATAATCATGCCTTCAACAGCTTCTCAATATCAAACTTCTTCATCTTGAGAAAAGCCTTCGTAACACTATCTGCCCTGGAGGGATCGCTCATGAGCTTCCCAAGAATCTCCGGCACAACCTGCCACGAAACGCCATACCTGTCTTTAAGCCATCCGCACTGAACTTCTTCCCCTCCTTCTGTAAGTTTATTCCAGAAATAATCGATTTCTTCCTGGGTTTCGCATTCAACCACGATTGATACAGCTTCATTAAACCCGAACTGATGCATGTACGAACTGTCGATAGCCATGAAGGCCTGATTGCCCAGTCTGAATTCTGCATGCTTTATTGTTCCCTCGGTATCGTTGTCATCTTTGGAATATCTGGCGATGCCGATAATATCCGAACTGGTGCCGAATACCGATGTGTAAAAATTGATGGCCTGTTCTGCCCTGCCGGCTTTCTCCCCGGTAAACATAAGCATGATTGAAATCTTCTGATCAATATTCTCATTACCTCCATAAGAAAGCTGCCAGTTTACTCCGAATTTATCCTGAAGCCATACATACTTATCACTCCAGTCATATTTATCTAATGGCATAAGCTCAGAGCCACCATCCATCAGAGCTTTATGAATCCTGTCGATCTCCTTTTCTGTATCGCAAATCACATAAAATGAGATTGACGGATTAATTGTAAACCCCGGCCCTCCGTTCAGGCACATGAATTTATGCCCGGAAATTTCGAATACCACTACCGTTTGATTTTCACTGGTTATGGAAGCATCTTCAAATACTGAGCAGTAAAAATCCGCCGCTTCCCTGGCCTTTCCGTCAAACCAGAGACAAGGGTAAATAGGGTTGCTTTTCATATCAATGTGAATTAATAAACAGAGTTGCTGGTTGCTGGTTGCTGGTTGACTCTTGTTTTACCGATTACCGATTACTGATTACTGATTACCCATGCCGGTTACTGGCTTTAATAAAGACTTATGACTCAAGCCTCATCCTTCACGCCTTAATGCCCTAACGCCTTCATGCCTTCAGGTTACCGTAACCTGGTCATTTCTTTTCCTCACAATTAAACATCCACTGAACCCCGAATTTATCCCTGAGGCTCCCGTAGTAATCTCCCCAGAACATATCCTGGAGTTCCTGTTCCACCTGACCGCCTTCGGACAGAACACTAAACAAACGTAAGGTCTCCTCTCTTGTGTCGGGTTGGAGGGTGATATAAACATTATTTCCGAAACTGACCCTGAAACCCATCGATTCAGGTGCATCGGTACCCATTAACAGGTGCCCGCCAAGGATCGGCAATGCAATATTCATTATCAGGTCCCTGTCTTCTTCAGGCAGGGCAGGCAGTTCTTCTGAGGGCGGTATATCCCTGAAACGCGATATTTCACCCTGAAATTCCCCACCGAAGACTGATTTGTAGAAGTTGAACGCTTCTTCCGTTTCACGACGGAAGTTCAGATATGTGCTGACTTTTGCCATAACGGAATTATTTAATGGTTATGGCAATAAAACAATTTAACCCGGCATCATGTTCACTTCAGCCACATGTCAAACCATTCAAATGCTTTAGCCTGCATGGCTGCATCGAACTTATGAGGACCCGGATAAAAAGAACATTTGTAACTCCCTGGTGCTCCGGCTTTTTCATAGACGGCCTTAAGTATCTCATCAGCCCTCCTCATCTCACTAAGGGTGAATAGAGGATCCTCTCTGTTGTTAAGCACAAGCGCCGGTAAAGGTGTCCGCAATCCGAGAATTTCAGGAAAATCGAGCTCATTGGGAAGAAGGGGGACATATGTCATCCAAGTGTGACTGGTTGCCTTATCCATAACCAGATCCCTCCAGGTTGTCATGAATCCGACCGGGATGGCGCATTTAATCCGCTCGTCAGCGCCTCCGATAAATACGCTTCTCATTCCTCCTCCCGAGAGCCCGCAGCAGCCTATACGATCACTGTCAACATCATCCCTTGCGCACAGTACGTCAAGCGCCTTCATATCCTCGGCCAGGAATACTGCCGGCCAGGTGGTCCCGGCGCTAAACAGCGATTTTGCCATTATATGCTCATGCTGCCCGGCCCAGCGGTTATAGGCATCGATCCCTTCGTGATCGCCCGGCTCCGGATCCATAAGTCCCTGACGCTGACGCTCCGGAATATCCTTAAGCATCACCCTCCTGCTAGCAAACGGAAAGGCATCGCTGGCAAGGACCACATAACCCCTCTTTGCCAGATCGTTTGCCCATGCCCTTCCCTCATAAAGATTCTGCTTATGTTCCTTCATCATGGGATGCTCTTCATCAGAAGTCCTTACAATCTTGGCTGTACCGAAATACTTGTTCCCGGAATGATCGTGAAATGCCAGTACTCCCGGCAGCCTGCCTGAGGCATTCAGGGGTTTCAGCAAAACTGCCTCCGACCGGCCGCCGTTGGGCAATGGCCAGCTCATTTCCTCAATATGTAAACCGTCGTAATCATATTCCCTTGTTACAGTTGACTGAGGCGGACCTCCGAAAGCCGGCATGGAGAGACGGTCGAAATATCTCATTTTTGCTGCCTTCTTCCACTTCGCGAGGCTCTTCCAATTGTCGCGGCGGAAAGAATAATCGGGCAGCTTTTTATCGAGCAGTCCTGCAGCCCATGGTCCGTAGGAACCAATTATACTGGTGCCGCCTGCCTGAACGGGAGCTTTGCTGGTATAACCGTAAAAAAGGTTCTGATAATTACCAGTCTCCCCGAAAAGTTTAAGGCCTGCAACAGAGAAGCCTGCCATGCCTGCAAGTTTCAAAAAGGTTCTGCGGTCGTTTTTCATAGTTTTCAGTGTATTCGTTTGAAGATGAAAATTATGTAAAACCGATCACAAATGCAAAATAAAAACCCCCTTCAGTGGGAAGGGGGTAGTTTACATGGGGTAAAACAGGTTTCTGCTCCAGCCTCGGAAATTCTAAAACTCAACCTATTCCTCAACCTCCAATTCCAGATTCAGCACTTTCCTGTTTCCGCTTGTTATGATAACATCCTCAACCTTAAGGGTGTCGTAGTTTTCCTTTGCTGCTATCACAGAGTAAACGCCCGATGGCAGGCCCAGCACAGCATAGTACCCCATGGTGTCGGCTACTGCGGTTGCAACGACGGTATCCTGTTTAACAACTATTGAAGCCTCCATGATCTTTACTCCGTCGATGCCGGTAACCTTACCTTCAAGTCGTCCGGCAACAGAGTTATTCACCGCCCTTATCACAGGCTTAAAATGGAAGCCCTTGATACCTGCAGGGGTGTTCATGTTGCCCTGAATCATGAAAGAATTGGAAAGATCAAAATCAAGAATTAACTCCGTTGTGAGTCCGCCCTCAACAATCAGTCCGGGACTGATGAAGATCTTGATCCCGGTCTGGCTGCCGCTCGGCACCTTAACCGTATAATTATCACCATCCTTCACCTTAAGGCTGGCTTCATCCACGTATAGTCTCAGAAGGTCATATTCGCCCGCTGCGATCTCGAGATCAAGCAATTCAGCAACCACTCCGTTCCTGAGATCTAGAAGATTGAATATTTCCGATCCTTCCCAAATCACCTCAAAGGGACATTCATCGCTTATCCCGTCTCCGGCTTTCCTTATCTCAAGTTTTGTGATTGTCACTTCAGCCGATTCCACCATATCGACGGGAAAAGGAGCATCGGTAATATTTACAACAAGACGTCCGTTGCCGTCATTTGTTTTATCGCATCCTGCGAAAACCAGCATAAACGCTGCCGCTGCGAATGTCAGAATTATTTTCTTCATAAATTCCTGCTTTAGATTAATTGTTTGACCTGACAAAAATATCCCGCCAAGATGAACATTTCATGAATTTTCAGGAAATATGAAAGAAAATTTCGTTCCTTGCTCCGGTGTGGAGGAAACTGAAATAACAATCCCGTGAAGGTCAGCTATCGATTTAGCAATTGCCAATCCTATCCCCGTGCCGTCTTTATCACTGTCCCTGCGTGAGTTGAATCGGGAGAAGAGCTTATCGAGCTGTTCCTTCGTCATCCCCCTTCCGGAATCGGATATCTTTGCCCTTAATACACCGTCAATCAAAGCCGTTCCGACGGTTATCCTGCCGCCCTGACCTGTATTCTTAACGGCATTATTAATTACATTATAAAACATAGAAAACAACAGTGACCTGTTTGCCTTTGCAAAACTACCTTTATCATTAAGCTCTTCCTTTAATTCTACCTTCTTATCCTCAGCAACCGGCCTCAGCTCATCCGTTATTTCAGCCAGCAGGTCAGCCACTTCAACGGTTTCTTCAAGAAGGTACTGCCGGCTCTCTATACGTGCAATCATGAGCAGGGAATTGACCAGAAGCTGGAGCCTCTGAAGGGTCTTGAGCGACTCTTCGATCTTTATTGCAGTTTCCTCTCCTGTCTCTTTCTGAATAAGAATATTTTCAAGCTTGCTTCTCATTACCGAGATTGGCGTCATGAGCTCATGAGATATATTGACTGTTATATCCTTTTCCTTGCGGAATGAATCCTCGATCTTAACCATCAGGTCGATCAGCGCCTTGTCGAGAGCTGCGAAATCGGATGTATTCGTCTTCACAGGATTCATATCGAACTTTGAAGGACTTGAAATCTCCCTGAGCTTTTTTGTAATTTTCCCAAGTGGCTTCAGAATCAACCTGGTATACTGCAGGTCGGTCGCGAGTGTAATCAGTATTATAAATGCCAGGAAGCCAAGGATGATCCTGTAGATGCTTTTTCTTCCTTCAGTTATGGTTTCGAGGCTTTTTCCGATCTCGAGAAGATAGGTTTCGCCATCGACCTGAAAAGTATAATTGAGCACCCTGTAGGTGATCACTTCGTCCTCGATGATCCTGTCGCTCACCATTATTTCGTTGAATTCCTCGCTGCCATCTGTCTTTTCGAGACTGATATATTCTTCCTTCAGAATGTTGAAACTTCCGAAAGTGTTCGTTGTGTCGGAGTTGATGAAAGGCTCAATGCCTATTCCTGAGATAAGATCAATTGTTTTTTCCCTTTTCTGAATAAGGTCTTTATCGACCTGTCGCAGGTTGATTCTTTCAATTATCCAGGGAAGAAAGATAAGGAACAGGGCTGTAAAGACCAGCTTTGAGAGAAGGTTGAAGAGTGCAAGCTTTGTCTTTAGCGGATCATAAGGAATTAATTTGACCCCCTTTCCCGTCCCGCAAAACAGGAACCTCTACCGTCTCCTTCCCCCCTGGGGGAAGGCTGGGAAGGGGGTATAGATAATAAAAATTGATAATTAATTCTATAGCGCAAATTGTTAACAAAATGACACAAGTTATTCAGTGCTCACCCTGTACCCTACTCCCCTCACTGTTTCGAGCCATGGAGAAGGTGCATGCGAATTCAGTTTCCTCCGCAGGTTCTTAATATGAACGTCGATAAAATTGCTGTCGTACTGGTCTTCGAGAATATTTCCCCATATATGTTCGTATAGCTGCTGCCGTGTAAGGACCTTGTCATGGTTCAAAACAAGATACTGAAGCAGGTCATATTCCTTCTTGGTCAGATCGACCTCCTTGATATTGCAGATTAGTTTACGGGCCTGGACCTGCAATGTGAACTCCCCGAGGGTAATATCCTGGCTGATTATGCTGAATTTCCTTCGTGCAACAGCGTTGATTCTCGAGAGGAGTTCGACAAGGGCAAAGGGCTTTGCCAGATAATCATCGGCTCCGAGGTCGAGTCCCTTCACCTTGTCCTCGACGGCACCCCTGGCGGTTATTATAATGAACGAGGCTTCGCTTCCTTCTTTCCTGGCCTCCCTGATAAGATCGAGGCCGTTATAATCGGGAAGTCCAAGGTCGAGCAGTACAAAATCATAAAGGTTGACGGCAATCTTTTCTGAGGCTTCATTTCCGGTAAAAGCCAAATCGCAAAGGAAATTCTCCGACTTCAGGAATGAAGCGATCTCCATTGCCAGGCTAAGCTCATCCTCAACAATCAAAACATTCATCAGTGTAAATTTAGAAAATCCTGAAAATAACGCTCATAGAAAAGACAAAACCTTTGGCGCCGGGATAATTTGAATCATCATACAGGGGGATAACATAAGAAGGCTCCACACCGATGGTCATGAAATCGGTGTTGAAGTCAATTGGCAATCCGAAATCAATCTCCAGCAGACCGAAACTGTTTGTATATGAATACATAGTGTTTACAGTGCTGCCCGGAGTAGTGCTGCTTCCTGGATTAGTGCTGCCACCCTTGCTCCTCCATTGCCGGTATGGTGATGAAACTGAGTAATAGAATATTGTATCATCGGTTGAAGTAACTTCAGTGAGGGTTCCGAACATAAGGTTTACATAAGGATCGAATGAAATGTTGACTTTCCCCCTTAAGAACTCAGGAGTCTGGAAATACCTGGAATTCCTGACCTGGTAGAAGCCCTGGCTCTCCTCTGAAAAGAGGGCTCCCGCAGATATCTTTGTATAGAGGATGTTCCAGTCGAAACCCAGGGTAAGGTCGCCGTAATTAAAGCTTCCGAAGAGTGTGTCGGTGAGCGACGGATCAACCTGGTAACGGTATAAACCAGCTGAAATGTCGAACCAGTCATTAAAGGGGTGGCTGTAGCTCAGGGATCCGATATAGAATGCCGCCAGTGGGTCTGCAGCTGACAGATGGACTGCTGAAACAGTGGCAAAGAGCTTATTGTGAAAACCGTACGAAAGGGACGCATAGCCGTAGGGATTATCCTGCGACATTGTCGATCCCAGGTAGATCATGTTGCTTCCGTAACCTCCTCCGGCATAAAATGAACCTGTTTTCCCGGTAACAGCCGTTGAGCTGTCTGACACCTGTGGCTTATCAGCTGTCTGAGCTGAAAGGCCAGGTCCGGTCATCATCAGTGCCGGCAATGCAACGATCAATATGAAAGCTGATTTTCTCATCCGGTGATTATGAAGGATTACCTTCCACCCTTCCGTCCTGCCCCTCCGGGTTTTCCAACTCCCTTGGGCACACCGGATCCGGATGGCCTGACTATCATCGGAGGCCTTGCTCCCTTTGCCTTGCTCATATCGGGACGGCTTCCCTTCACCTGCTTCACAGCCTTTACTGCCTTGCCATTTGCCTGTCCGTTGGCATTACCACTGGCAGCCTGAGCCTGTCCCTGCTGCTCTCCCTTCCGTAATTTCTCCTGCTCCTTTTGCTGTTCCATTTGCTGCTGCTCTATCCTTAGAGTATCGCCGCTCTGAACTGCAGTCTGGGAAAATCCTTTCGCTGCAAATAGCAGAAATGCGAAAATCATCATTATTTTAATCACCCTTTTCATTTCATTCTGTATAAAAATCTCCTTAATAAACCAGTTATCATAATTATTCAGGAACAAAGATACCGGTCATTTATGAAGCTTTGATGAAAAAATGACAATTTTGATGGAAGAAATTCCAATATGCCAGCAAATCAAAACAGGATCAATCAGGTTTATGCCTGGCATAAAATATAATTATTAAGCCTTTCCTGCCCTGCGGGCTGTCGCTTTCAATACTGCTCTTATCAGTATCGAGATCACAAGACACAGTGCAAGAAACAGGATTATGGTTGGGGAACACGGAACATCCAACACCCATGACAGGTATAAACCCAGTAAGGTTGCAATGCCTCCCACCAGAAGTCCGACCAGGATCCTTTGTGACCATCTTGTCGCAAATAACGCCGAGATTGATGAAGGAATGATGAGGAAAGCAAACACTGTAAGTATCCCGCCAACATTTACCGCTTCAACTATCACTATTCCGAAAGTAAAATAAAACAGAAAGTCCCACATGCGGGGATTAGAGACATCACTATCCTTTCCCTTGTAAAGTGATGTAAGTGCTTTGAACTTATACCTGAAGAAATAATGAAAGATGCCCACAGCCAGTACGACCACCAGCAGCCGGAGCACCTGAGGCCATGTTATCCACAAAAGGGCTCCTGCAAGCATGTCGTGAATGTGTACATCGCTTCCGGCGAACTTATCAAGTATTATCACCGCGCTTGTAGTTGCAACAGCATAAGCGATTCCGATAAATGCCTCCAGCGGGACTTTTATCTTATTGTTCCTGAAGAGTGAAAAAACCCAGGCAGCAAGCATACAGAAAAGATAGGCCATCAGGGTGTTTGACCCATGTTCGTCCGCATGCTGGTGCGACACTTCGCGGAAAGTGTTCAGAACCAGCGATACAGCACTTCCAAGGGCTGCGATCTGTGCCAGGGCGATATCGATAAAAATAATCTCACGCTCAATAACATGAATCCCGAAATAAACCAATATGCAAATCAGAAGAAGGCTTCCGGCAAGAGGGGCCAGCATGAATTCAAGTGCCATTGTCATAGGTTTCCGTTTTTAATTTTCGCCGACAATTTTTTGAATGCAAGCCTGCCGAAAGCCAGTAAAAACACTGTTACACCGAGAAGGGTAACAATTGCAGGCGCATTTGAGATATTAAAAGTATAGGAAAGGTACATTCCGAGAACCGATCCGACTATCCCGATTATCCAGCTCCAGATAAACCGTTTTTTCCAGCTTTGTGTAAACAGTGTTGCAGCTGCCGTCGGGGCAATCAGAAGGGTAAATACAAGGAAGATGCCCCCAATGGGTACTGCCTTGACAATCACCAGGCTGAAGGTAATGTAAAATATCAGCTCATATGCCCTGGTTCTCCACAGACTGAAGGGCAGATTTTCCTTGTTATCGGAAATTCTTATAAAAGTCTTCCAGAAGGCCAGATGAATTATGCCGACTACCGCAAACATTATAAAACAGTTAAGGACATTTCCCCAGGTTACCCAGAGAAGATTTCCGGTAATGGTTTTTGTAATGAAATTCGATCCTCCCGGTATCTTCTCTGCAAAAAGCATTGCAAGCCCCAGGGCAACGCAGTAAATTATTCCTATAATTGCTTCCTGGGGAACTATCTGTTTCTGGAATTTTGTCAGGGAAAACAGGGCAATTACCACAATGGTAAAGAAATAGGATATCAGCTGAACGTTAAGCGATTGCTCCGCCAGACCAAGCATTAAACCTATCATGGTTCCAAGGGCGGCAATCTGGGCAACGGCAATATCTATGAAAATAATACCCCTCGAAAGGATATGATTCCCGAAATAGCTGAGCACCCCCGCGAGCAGGATGCTTGCAGTGATGGGGGCAGCAAGAAATAACAGGTTGTCGATCATAAATCAATGTATTTGGAAGTTCACTCCGGGTTCCGGCAATCCGTCACTTATCTGATGTTTGAATTGATCTGATCGATCCAGTGGTCAACCAGCTTGAAATTATCGTCAAGGCCGGGAAGGCCGTTCACAAAAAGCGGCAAATAGAGAGCCTTGATCCCGGTTTTTTCTTCGATCATCTGGGCAGTTTTTTTCTCAAAATAGTTTGCAACGATCATCAGTTTTATATTCTGATCCTTAATCAGCCCGATCATGCTCTGGACATGCTTTGCCGACGGGGGAATTCCCGGCTTAGGTTCGATATATCCAATTACTTCAAGGCCGAAGGTATTGGTGAGATACGACCAGTTCTTATGGTATGTTATTATTCTTTTCCCCCTGAAAGGCAAGGCTTTCTTAAGCCAGCCTCCGAGCTGATCGATGAGTTTTCCTCCTTCATACGGTTTCTCAAGAAATGTGAAAAGAGTTTTGTTCTCAAGAAGTTTTATCAGTGTTTCTCCTCCGAACATTTCAACCAGTTTGTCACCAAAAAGCGCTCTGTCGACCTTGTCAATGAAAGCGTCCCTGTTCTTTTGATAATAAGCTGAATTTGCCGGATCGTTTTTCACCAGACCAATGGTAATGTTCCGTGCAATCACTCTCCAGTTTACAGGGCCTGTATTTATATGAGGGTTACCCATAAGATGTACATCACCTTCGGTACGGCTTGTAAATTCAACTTTCTCCAGGACATTCACCCCGTCAGAAACAGATACAAATCCGATTTCGCCATCCATGATCTTCCTGTTCCTGGCCTTGTCGACAAGAGTAGCGGCCCACATCTCCAGGTCCATTCCGGTTGTGATCCACAAGTCTGCATTCGAAAGAGTTACTGCATAACTGGGCTTTGGGGGAACAAAATGGGGATCCTGCTCACCGTGTGCTATATAGGTAACCGTTGCCCTGTCTCCTGCAATTAATTCTGCTATTGCTGCGTAATCTGAAAACGAACAGACAATATTGAGGGTTTTTCCTGATTCACCTCCCCTGTACCTGTTCTGGGTTCTTTCCTGTCCCTGGGCATATGAAGAAAAAGTGATGCCCGTAAGGAGCAAAACAACCAGAACAGCAGCGACTGTTCCCTTTGACTTTCGATTGTATTTGTATGTATTCATTGTTTGTAATTGATTGTTTTATGGTATGATATGTTGCAATGTCTAATATGCTTCATGCTTGTGCGGCCCCATGGCCCAGCTGATCTGAAGGATCACAGAATGATCGCCCGGAATATGTTCCGACGGATAAAAAGGCAAGTAGATGTTTCGCCTGTTATACTGGTACTGGAGCCTGGTAAAGACAAATTCACTCTGCCAGAAATCAAGGTTAATCGTATAATCCCATTCATACTGATCCGGATCAAAGGGCAGCTCTGAATATCCGATCCTGCCTCCCATCCAGAACCTTGCATTCAGCTTGTTCTGCACTGACGAATAGAATCCCTTTGTTGTGATGTCAAGGGTATTTTCCGTTCTGTGGCTGTACAGCAACTCAGTCTTCCAGTCAAATGTCCTGTATTTCTCCCTTCCCATCGGGACCCACTTGTACGAAAGGCCAAGGCTTCCCACATAGGAATGATTCCCTTCGCCTGCAGGACTCTTTCCTGCTACCCCGCTGAGTCTGAACTCAAAGTAACTGTTCTGGTTAATATCATAAAAGTTCTTGAACTGTCCGATGTACAGAAAGCTCTTGTCGGCAAAGCTGAATCTGTCTCCCGTCTCCGTGCCCCTCAGCACAGTAAGATCGAGTGTCGAAGCATCGGCAAAAAGAAGTTTTGGCAGCATGAAGGAGGTGGCTACCCCGGTACCGCCAAGTCCTTTGTTGCTAAACAGGTTTACAAGGGCCCTGGGCCGGTCGAACTGAGGAAGTGCATGATCGTGGTACCTGTTCAGCGGGCCGAATTCGGAATAGAAAATACCTACCTTAAGGTTCATGTTCAAGGGAAGATTAAGCCACTCCATATAAGCTTCCTCGATGCTGATCGCATCCTTGGTGATTGAAATGAACGATTTTCCCCGCGTGAAAGGATCAAGGGCAGACTCAAATCCAAGTTCTACTTCCCGCAGAAAAAATCCATTATTCCCATAGAGCACATCGCCCTCCTCGGAAATATATTCATTTTCTGATGAACTGAATCCCCCGAAGAAATCCCCGCCCAGACTGATATTTGGGTTTAATCCCTGCTGCTGTCTGACTCCGCTGAGGAATCTTTTATTGACGTGTTCCTCCTCAACTTCCTCCTTCTCCGAAAGCCTTGAGGCCTCTTCCATCAGCTTCCTCATGTCGTCGTCACTATCTTCCGCGAAGGCACTGATACTTTGTGACGATATAAGCGAATCGAGCCTTGAACCAAAAACTCTATTTTGCTCCTTCAGCCTCATGATTTCCATCTTTAGCAATACAAGAGAATCCTGCATTGCCTGACCGGATGTCTTGACGTCCTGAGCATTAATTAAATGTGGGGGGAGCAGAAATAATATAACAAGAAAATTAAATATCCATCTCTTCATTTTGAAACCTTTATAAGAATTGTTATTCAATATTAGTCTTTAAGGCAGGGGCAGCTGCCTTAAATCCGGCACCATGAGTGTCAGACTAACATAAGGTTTCAGGGGGAGCGTGGTAATTCCTTAAAAAATACAGATCGGGCTGGATGGAAGCTGACAGCTCCCGGACAATGAAGGCAAAAAAAGCAAAGAAAATTGGAGAGACCAGTATGATGAACAGGTATATCCAGAACGCATTTGCTGAAATCTGGTCAAGAAGTATCAGTTCTGATGAGGTATGATGATGTCCCTCGGAAGGTTTGGCCGGATTCTGCTTCTCAAAAGGATGAGCGTGATTTACCACAATGCCCGAATCCAGCTTATGCATATGCTGGTTAACCGTTGCATTTGCGAGGTAAAGTAAAATACTCAGCAAAAAAACCGGCAGGATGACTCTGGCGATATTTCTTATCCGGGACAATCTGGCGCTTTTTATTTTTCAGAGGATAAAAATAAAACATAATTTATTTCCTGTCCATCATTTAACTCACAATAATTGTTAAATATTTACTGCTGAAAAAGAATCTCCAGCCGCATTGCGATTCGTATCGTGTTAATCCCCTGTCATTTTTTCACGATGGAACATCTCACTTATGTGCGATATCCCTTTCTTCCAGTATTTCAACGGCACCCAGCTGGCTGCCAGGTACGGCCTTTCTCTTAACCATTCAAGGGATCTTAAGTTTTAGAGTACAGGATTCAGTCACCCGACAGTTTAATTAATGATTCTCTCTCGTTTTCAGTGAGATCCTCCATTTTTCTGATTGCTTCTGTTATCTTCTTCCTGAAATTCCAGCATGTCATCTGCCTGATCGACAGGCGCCTGGCAAACTCATAGGTTGAGAGATCCTCCTTTCCCCGGCAGACATTATAGGCAATATAAAATGCTTTGTGCAAAGGGAATTTGCAGTTGTGAAATATGGTTCCCGCAGCTGCCGATTCTTCTGTTTTGCATTTGGTGCAACGACGTGAATAAGGCGTCTTCCCGTGACAATAATTAGTGTTACCGCATTTCCGGCAGACAAATCCGTCTTCCCATTTCACCGAGGCAAGGAACTCGAGACAGAGGTCATCACTGCTAAAAAGTTCAGACAGTTGTTCCTCCGACAGTTCCTTATTAAATATTGCACCCATAAGCAAAGCTTTCTGTCAGCAAAGATAGAAAAATGAAGTGATATCAAAAAGATTTAGGTGATACTATAGCGATTTATAGAAATTTCTTTTTATATTTGCCAACAGAAAAAGCAAAAGATATGACTACAGACACCTCTACCGCTCCGGGCCCGAAATCAGTCAGGGATTTTTTCAGATCATGGAAATTCTGGAGGCCTTTTCTTGGAATTGCAGCAGGAGGTGTCGGCGGATATCTTTACTACTTCTTTATTGGATGTAACTCAGGCACATGCCCGATTACGAGCTCACCTTACGGAAGCGTGCTTATGGGGGCTCTGCTGGGGTACCTCCTGTTTGGTTCTCCATGGGGAAAAAGTGATAAGGAAAAAACGGAATAATCTTTGAATAACACGATACATTAAAGGGAATAATAACGCAAACAATAAAAACAGGAAAACAATGAAAAGAATAATTTTCTCCATACTTATAATGTTCCCCCTTCTCTTCAGTGAATGCAGGGCCGATCAGACTGCAGGAGCGGCTGTTGTTCCGGAACCGGGGAAAGGTGTGGCCCAGCTTACAAATGACGAATTCAAAAAAGTCATTTTCAATTATGAACTTGAAAAAGACTGGAAGTTTTCGGGTAAGAAGCCTGTTATTATAGATTTCTATGCCGACTGGTGTGCTCCATGCCGTCAGTTGTCGCCGCTGATTGAAGAGATTGCAAGGGAATATGAAGGCAAGATAGATGTTTACAAGGTTGATACGGAAAAGGAGAAGGACCTGGCCCGGAATCTTGGGATTACCGGACTGCCAACTCTTTTGTTTATACCTGTTGAAGGTTCTCCTCAGGTTACGATGGGCGCTCTGCCTAAAGAGAGCCTGGTTCAGGCAATTACCGAAGTATTGAAGGTCACTAAATAGTATTTTATGATGATGAAAAAGAACATGGGAACAATCGACAAGGCAGTCAGACTGGTGGTTGCGGCCATCATCCTTCTGCTCTATTTCACGAATGTGATTTCAGGGACATTGGCGCTTGTACTTCTTGCATTGGCCGCAATTATGGCGGTAACGAGCCTTATCGGAGTCTGTCCCCTCTACATGCCTTTTGGGATCAAAACCCTCAGGAAGAAGTCTCAGTAAGGATTACTTTTCAGCTGTTTACGAAAGCTGATTCCTTTTCCGTCTTGCAACCAGCAGGAACAGGTCGAAGGGCAATATCCCCGAATCGCCTGTTTTCTTGTTGATTGTATAGCATTTCCTGTAATTTGTATTTTCAAATCCTGCCCTCCTCAGCCTTACCGACAACCCTTCCGGATCGAATCCCCAATGTCCGGCAAATCCCTCACCGTGGAAAGAGCCGTCTTCGGGATAAAGATCGGCTATTGCCAGGTAGCCGCCCGGATTAAGCAGGGAATGAAATTTCGAAATTATATCCTCAACATCGGTTATATGGTGGAGCACCATCTGGCTAAATATCAGGTCGAAGTTTTTTCCCGTATAATGCGTTCCTGACAGATCGTGAAAAAGTGTTTTAAGATTAGCCGAACCCGATGCCCTTATCTTCTCATCAGCCACCCTCAACATTTCACTGCTGCTGTCCATCAGGGTGATTTCCCCCAGCTCATCCTTTAGAAAAAAGCTGGTTATCCCGGTTCCTGCGCCAAATTCCAGTGCTTTCATTTGCCTGGTAAGCGGTATCATCTCTCTGATCGCACCGGATACTGACTGTGCCCGTTCCACATGCATCGGGTTATTATCCCAGGCCTCAGCTTTAATGTCAAATTCATTCATGCCGAAGATTTTTATAAACTTCCGAAGGTAAAAGAAATTCCAAAAAAGGCCGTATTGATCTGACTATTTTCTCAGCTGGCTGCCTGGCGATACAACCAGGGAGCATTATGAACAGAAGTTCATTTTAACCCAATTTATGCATAACCCGTCGATAAAGTGATTAAATTTGTATCGGCCGGTTATGAATGGTCAGCCGGATTTATATTTTTCAGGATGCCTAACAGAAGAAGATTCAGAAGGATCAACACACCACCTTCGATGGAAGGATTCAAGCCTTTTGGGGTACCCATGCGCGAACTTGAGTCAGTAAATCTTCTTTATGAGGAATATGAGGCATTGAGGCTGGCCGACTATGAGGACCTCACCCAGGAGGAAGCGGCAAAAAAAATGAATATATCACGACCGACCTTTACCAGGCTGTACGAAAAGGCCCGGAAAAGCATTGCCAAGGCTTTCGTCGAAGGAAAAGCAATCATCATCCAGGGTGGTACATTCATCACCGATGATTACTGGTACAGGTGTGAGAAGTGTCATGAAACAATGGTAACCGAAGAGCCGGTCACAACATGCAAAAATTGTGATTCGGAAAATATCATTCAACTCGATGATAAACCCTCCGGGGACAAAGCAAAAGATAAAACTCCGTAAAAATCATATCGTTTCAGGTAAATTTTTTATTGTAAAACAATAAGCGGGATATCGTTTTACGATAAATATTCTGTTGAAATAAGAAAGGGTATGCGGTATGCGGTATGCGGATTCGCGGCAAACCTAATTTCGGTCTTCGGCTTTCCGTCTTCGGTCTATTCCCTCCCCTCATTCTGCTTTTGTATAATGTACATCCTCAGATCATCCATCTCAAACTCATACCTCTTCCTCAGCCTGCCAAGCCGCTCATTTAAATATTCTGTCGAAACATCGATAACCTTCGCAAGTTCACCGGCGCTCAGGCCGTATCGCTCAGCTACTTCACCAAGTGTCATGGTACCGTCGACAGCTATCTCCTGGTTTTGATGACGGTGCATTACCTCTCTGTCAATCTCAGGAGTCTCTGCCGGGATTAATGTTTCTGATGCCGGCGGTGCATCTTCATCTGAGGTATTCTGAATTTCGGTTGCGCGGTACCGGTGATGCTTTCTTTCAAGCTGCGCGACTTCTGGTTTTACAAATAACGGAGCCAGTGCGAGAACAATACTCAGTAAACCGATGCTTACCAAAAAAGCCACACGGATTGTCCTGTTCCTGACCATCTGACGGAATATGCATACTATCATATCCCAGTGAAAAACAAGGTGCAGAATCAAAAGAAAAACAAGAAAGAGAGCAAGGTAAAGATGAATGGCTCCCCATTGATGACGGTCAAGTCCCCAGAAATATA
This sequence comes from uncultured Bacteroidales bacterium, assembly GCA_963840965.1. GTDB lineage: Bacteria > Bacteroidota > Bacteroidia > Bacteroidales > VadinHA17 > LD21. The sequence goes on from CAWJAW010000009.1 coordinate 139,989, forward strand.
ACTCTGCTCCGGTCCCGTATACTTCATTGACCTTGTACCCGGGAAGAAGAACGAATTTCATCAGGAATCCAAGTCCTGCAACAGCCATGATGACTACCATCATAATGAAGTCGATGACAAGGTTAAATTTCGGTTTGATCCTGTTCCAGTTCTTCATCGCATAATTATTTAAAGACTATCTTTACGAGCATGAAGAGCAAATTTAAATGAACATTGGTTCATTAAAAAATTATTTGGATTAAATTTGAATAAAAATCACGATGAAGATTTCAGTCCTCACCGACAATCATGCAGGATCATTTTGCCAGGCGGAACACGGCCTGTCATATCTTATTGATTTTGATGGTAAAAAGCTGTTATTTGATACCGGGCAGAGCGACCTGTTCCTGAGGAATGCAGGAATCATGGGCGTCAATCCTGAGGATGCTGACATGATAATACTGAGTCACGGTCATTTTGACCATGGGAACGGATTGGACCATCTTGGTGGTGGAAAATTAATATGCCATCCCGGTTGTTTCTCCGCAAGGTTCAGGAAGCACGATCATACATACATAGGCCTGAAGTATACCTCAGATGAATTATCCGCAAAGTTCAGCCTTCAGACTTCCGATGGTCCGTACCCCATAGCGGAAAACATCATTTTTCTGGGCGAAATACCACGACTCACAGATTTTGAATCAATAAGCACCCCATTTGCACTGGATAGCGGGATTCCTGACTATGTTGCAGACGATAGTGCTATTGCACTTTTGATGAAGGAGGGTTTATTCGTGATTACAGGATGCGGTCATTCAGGTATTGTCAATACCCTTGAGCATGCTAAAAAAGTAAGCGGACAGGAACATATCTGCGGAATAATGGGTGGCTTCCACCTGAAAGAGGTTGACACCCAGACAACAGAAACCATAAATTATCTCAGTAAAAACAGGGTAAAGCATATTATCCCCTCCCATTGCACGGAACTACCGGCATTGTCAGCTTTCTACGAAGCCTTCAGGATAAAACAGGTCCGGACAGGCGATATAATGACATTCTGACTTCGTGAGATAGCAACCATTGCCGTTCAAGCCCAAACATCACAAAAAAAAATCATACTAAAATGAACATATGTTCATTTTATTTATTATATTTGTGCTGATAGTATAACTATTAGTACACTTAAAATAATAAAATAATGCCAGGAGGAGACAAATCCGGACCAATGGGACAGGGTCCTGTTACCGGAAGAGGTTTAGGTTTTTGCACGGGATATGAATCTGCAGGTTTCACAAAAGGAGCCGGTCATGGATCAGGAAGACGATTCGGCATGGGCAGGGGAATGAGATACGGAAGAGGCGGAGGAGGCCGGGGTTTAGGACGTATGGGAGCTTATGGCTTCAGCCCGTGGGGAATGCCAGGTTATCCGCAGGCTCCGTCAATGACAAAGGAAGATGAGGTCAGGCTTTTGAAATCACAATCAGATGAGCTTGTACGAAGTCAGAAAGAGATTGAAAGACGCCTTAACGAACTGGAAAAAGAAGGATAGCAAATAAATCCGGGCATATCCTTACTGGTTCACTACCGGTTTAATATCCAGCACCGGTGTCCCGTTCAGTGCATCAAGTCCGGTGACTTTAAGTGTATTGCCGTCGCGTTCTAACAATTTGACCGTCGTCAGGCCTATCAGGCTGGGGCGGATCGGAGCACATGAGGCAAAGACACCCCTGAATTCGCCTGAGCGGGTCGTCAACTGCAGTTGATAGCCAGATGATTTGTGGAAGTAAAAAAGCACATTCAGGTGGCTGAACTTCTCTATCTTAAAGAGTCCGTCACCGTATGCCCTGTCAATTTCGATATATGACACTTCCTGTTTCATCTGGTCTGCATCAGAGGGAGAAGCAGATTCCCGGTTGTTTCGCACGTATCCTATTATTTCTATCTGCATTATGATTTGGTTTAGAACGGAAGGATATAGGTATGATCATCTTCCCTGAAAATTTTTATTCTGACTTTGTAAATTTTCTCAAGCTGTTCTTCACTGAATATTTTTTTGTCTCCCCTGGCAGCAATCACTCCGTCGTCCATCAGTACAAAACCACCACAATGATTAAGAGCCTGATTGAGGTCGTGAATTGCCATTATGATCGTAATCCCCGAGCTGCTCAGCTTTCCTAGCAGATCGAAAACCTCATGCTGGTATCTGATATCGAGGTTCGCGGTGGGTTCGTCAAGCAGGATGACTTCAGGCTGCTGTGCCAGCGCCCGGGCAATGAACACCCTTTGACGCTGTCCGCCGCTCAGGTGATTAACATCTTTAAGGGCAATATCATCAAGGTGCAGCCGGACAAGTATTTCCGAGGCGATCCGTTTGTCATCCTCCCCGGGGCTCCATCTTATGTAAGGATTCCTGCCAAGCAGCACCGTGTCGAACACTGTTGCCGGGAACATATTACTCTGAAACTGGGGTACATACCCGATGTATTTTGCCAGCTGGCGGGGGTTAAGGTCCCTGATATCCTTCCCTGAAAGCAGGATTTTGCCTTTCTGTGGTTTAAGTATATTGTTAATTAGTTTTAATAGTGTGGTCTTACCGGAGCCATTCGGACCAAGGATGGCCGTGAACGATCCCTTTTCAAAATGGTGTGAGATGCCCTTTATAACTGCAGTGCTGTTGTATGAAAACCTTATGTCGCTTAACTCTATCATTTCCACTGTGATATACCTACCCCACCGAGCAGGAGGATAATGAATAAGGGTGCTCCTATTATGGAAGTAAGTATCCCGACCGGCAATACAACCGGACTTATGATTGTCCGGGCAACTATATCGCATCCCAGCAGGAACGCTGCTCCCGTCAATGCCGAAGCCGGGAGGAGGAAGCGTTCATTGCTCCCGATTAACCTCCTCACAATATGCGGCACCACCAGGCCAACGAAGGCAATGATTCCGTAAAATGATACAACGACCGCAGTTGCCGCCGAAGCGATTATCATTCCGTTAATCCTCAGTTTTTTGATATTTGCGCCAAGGCTTATTGCCGCTTCATCGCCCGAATCGAGCGCATTGTAATTCCACCTGTGGAACATAAAGTATATCACAGAGGGAATTATAACAACAGCCTGAATCAGCAGGATATCCCAGCCTCCCTTCGAAAGGTCGCCAAAAGTCCAGAAAACTATTGCTGCAAGCTGGACATCATCCGCTATGAATTGAAGACCGGTGGTTAGTGCCGTAAAAAGTGAACTTGCTATAATCCCTGTCAGAACCATATTCTCGGGAGTAGCACCTCTTTTCCTTGCTACAAGAAGTATAAGAAAGCTTGCAGCCAGCGACCAGATAAAAGCTGAGGCCGTTACCAGGTATGGATTATTGACCACAACCGAATCGGCCATGCTGCTGTAAGTATTGCCCGCCCCAAAAACAATAACTGCAAAAGCGGCGCCGAAAGCTGCTGCATTCGAAATCCCCAGGGTAAAGGGAGATGCCAGCGGGTTCCTGAGGATGGTCTGCATTACCGCACCAGAAACCGAAAGAGCAATTCCGCCGACAATAGCAGCAATTATCCTTGGGAAACGAAGGTTAAGTAATATATGCCTGTGCGATTCTTCTCCATTTCCAGATACAAGATCCGCAAGTTCAGAAAACCTGATTTCGCTTGGCCCGATAAGTATCCCTGCAAATGAAAGAACCGCAATCGACAGCACCATGATCCATATATAGACCGACTTCTTCCGGATGTAGCTATTGTATCTGTTCAGTACTGCGGATTCTTTCATGGATTGGTTCAGTTATAATGCCTCCCTGAAAGGACTGTAGAGTTCATTCATCTCATCAAAAATATCATTTCCGAGGAAGAATTTATATATCTCCCTGCATTTTGCTTCAATATCAACATCCTCAAAAGCCCGGGGATAAATTACCTTGCCTGCAAACCATGTATTACAGAGCACATTCTCATAGTTTATGGAGTACCAGTTGTATGGAAGAACAATGAATATCGTCCTTTCTTCGAATGCCTTCATTGTAACCCTGAATACAGGTTTGCTTATATCATTCTTCCAGATGGCAGTCCCCGCCCCATCGAGAAAAATGAAATCCGGGTCCCATTCAATAAGCTGTTCTGCTTCGACCATGGTATTGTTGTTCCTGATCCCTGACATTCCTGCTTCATTCAGCACTTCTGCAGCTGCATTGTTAATCGAATTGATCCTGAAGGGAGGATAGTCGTTAAGGGTTGATGTGATCCCGTGCGATCCGCTGAAGGCCACTCCTCCGATATAGGCGGATAATCCGGGATCGTAAACGGTAGCCACCCTTGATTCACATTCCGAAATTGTTTCACTTATGTAATTGATCAATGAATCGGCTCTTTCCTCCTTTCCGAATGCCTTTCCCATAAGAGACAATGAATTAAAAAAGTCGCTTATCCCGTCGCCCATGTTACCATATTTCAGTGCGAACACCGGTTTTTGTGTAAGTTTTTGCAGACGATCAGCTTCACTTGCTGTTTTAAAGGTAGTTACCAGAAGGTCAGCATTGCTGGCAGCAAGAAGCTCTGTGTCATAATTGTTTCCCGCGCCGATCACTTCAAGGTTGCGAAGGCCGGGGTTTGCAATGATATAAGGAATTTTTCTCCTTTTCTCATTCCCCTCAATATATCCTGTTCTATCGGCCAGATCCATGTAACAAACCAGTCTGAGTGCCCCGGAACCCAATCCGATCGCCGAGCGGATGGAATCAGGCACAGCAATGCTTCTTCCGTAAGCGTCGGTTACCACACGAGTTTTCGGTCCGTTCTCATGCTGGTTGCGGCATGAAACGGCAACAATGGTCATTGCAACAACGACCAAAAGAGAATATCCTGTCCGGCAGGCCATTGCTTTAATTCATCTTTCCTTGCCGTGACCGGCACTATGCTGGTTCGGTCTTGGATAATATGAGCCCGGCGATCCCTTCAAATGCCTTCACCACCGGTTTGTCATTCTGGCTGAAGACGCTCAATCCCTTTTCAGCAGCTTCACCCACTTCAAGAACGAGAGGTATCTGCCCCAGCAGAATAGTATCAAATTCCTTTGCAAGCTGAAGTCCTCCTCCCTTTCCAAAGATATAATAAATTTCATCGGGATGCTTACCGGGGGTGAACCACGACATGTTCTCAATCACACCGAGTATCGGGACTTTCAGATCAGGATTGGTGAACATTGAGGCTGCCTTTCGGGCATCATTAAGTGATATCTCCTGTGGGGTGGTTACTATCAGAGCTCCGCTGAGATTTAGTTTCTGCACCGTTGTAAGCTGGATATCGCTGGTTCCCGGGGGGAAGTCAACGATCATGTAATCAATCTCTCCCCAGTCGGTGTCCTCAAATAGCTGGGTAACTGCCTTACCGGCCATCGGTCCTCTCCAGATGAGCGACTGATTGCGGTCGATAAAGAATCCGATTGACATAATTTTCACCCCGTACTTCACTATTGGAAAGAGGACCTCCTTATCGCCGAATGCTGCAATCTCCGGTTTTGCATCCTCTATTCCGAACATTTTCGGAATGGATGGTCCGAAAATATCCGCATCCACCAGTGCTATGTTCAAACCTTCACGGGCAAGCGCCACGGCAAGGTTGGCTGCAACGGTCGATTTACCGACACCTCCCTTTCCCGACGCTACAACGATAATGTGTTTGACCCCTTTCATCGGGATTTTTTCAAACAAATCATTCTTTTCTACTGATTTACGATTCTGTTCCATATAGTTACAATTTTCTTGCTTATTTCCGATTCCGGATTGAATTCGATTATGCTTTTAGCCTCGATCATGGCCTCGGTGATCTGACTGTCAAAAGGCAGCATCCCTGCAACAGTTACATTGTTATGGATGCACCAGTCTTCGATCTGCATGCTTATTGCCTGATTAAGGTCGTATTTATTTATTATCACAAATGAAGGGATATTGAATTTCTGAACCACCTCAATGGCTCTTTTCATATCACTTAATCCCGAAAGTGTCGGTTCGGTCACGACTACCACTTTATCAACGCCCGTGATTGTCGAGATTACGGGGCACCCAATTCCAGGAGGGCCATCGATTATAATGGTATCAAGTCCGTATTTCCCAGCTGTCTGCTTCGCTTTTTCCCTGACCACGTTTACCAGTTTACCTGAATTCTCCTCTCCCGGAGCCAGTCGTCCGTATACCATTCTGCCATTGCGGAACGATCCTGCATACATCATGCTTTTGTCGTTCGGGACCATTCTGATCGCCTTTTCGGGACAGATGCGGGAACACAGGAAACAACCGTCGCATGAGATTTCAGATATGATAATTTTTCCTTTTTCTTCAGTAATGGCATCAAACCGGCAATGGGACAGGCACAATCCGCAGGAAGTGCAAAGGTCATAATCGATAACTGCCTTATGTCCTGAAACATATGTTGATTTCTCCTCATGTACCGGGTTAAAAAGCAGGTACAGGTTAGCGGCGTCAACATCACAATCAACGAGCACGACTTCACCATCGATGGTGGCAAATGCGGCGCTGATGCTCGATTTTCCCGTTCCTCCCTTACCGCTGATTATTGCTATCTCCATAATTAAGAATGATGTTTTGAATCATTGAAACCAGCTGCTGAGCGAATAGGGGATCGGTGTCCGACACCAGCTTCCCCTCCGAGTAAATCTCGGCTGTTTTCCTGCTGAAAGGTATTTCAAGCAAAAGGGGGATCCCTTCTTCATTAATATATTCCTGCACTTTGTTATTTCCCATTCCGGCCCTGTTAATTATCACACCGCAGGGCTTGTTCATTTCCCTGAGTGTCTCGACGCTCTGCCTCAGGTCGCTCAACCCGAAAGGAGTTGGTTCGGTAACAAGAATCACATAATCGGCTGAAACAACTGTCTGGATAAATGGGCATGATGTTCCGGGAGGAGAATCGAGAATGGCAATTTCATTTGCCGGGTCTATTTTTTTCAGCGCGGCCTTTATTACCGGGACTGCCGACATAACACCAATATTCATACGGGCTTCAATAAGTGAAGGCCGTCCGTTGCCGGATAACTCATTTACCCTGCCCAGCGAAACCGGCTTTTCAGTTATGGCTCCGTAAGTGCATGCCACACTGCAGGCTCCGCAGCCGTGGCAAAGATCTTCTATAACATTAATGATCTTTACCGGAGGCAGGATGAATATTGCATTGTAATTGCAATACTCATGGCATAAGCCGCAGAAGACGCATTTTGAATTATCAATAACAGGTACTTGTTGGGTAACCTCAATGGTATCGGTCAGTTTATTTTCGAAAAAGGCAGCTGCGTTCGGAGCTTCCGCGTCGCAATCGACCAGAACGGCATCAAACTTCTGTTTTAGCAGCGATTGGTAAATATTTGTCGCTGCAAAGGTTTTGCCGGTACCGCCTTTCCCGCTGGCTATTGCAATTTTAATCATAAATATTGTTGAATAAATTCTCAAATGAATCTTATCAGTTACAGGCAATGACATTCTTTCCGGTAACTACAATTATGAAAGCACAGATCAGGATTTTAAATGATAATCGCGTATGTAATACTTATTACCGCCGTAACTAACTGATTTTATCAGCCGCTGACCGATCAGTGCCTCAACCACCTGATAGCCGTTGCTGTCATTTTCGAGGAGTTTCATCAGGGCGTCTTCCCTCAGGGGATGAACAGCGGTTATGTTAAGGATATCTTCATAGATATTTCCTGTATAGCCTGTATCGGTTCCTTCAAAACCAGTAAGAAATTCCGTCTCAATGCCCATTTCTGTAAAGATCTGCCATGCAAGATTCAGTGTTGCCGTTTTGGGAGGCGCCACGGATTTCACTGAAGGCGGCCTTGTGGGTATTGAAAGGTAAGCCTTCATCGGCCTTATCTTTTGTATCAATCCCGCAAGTCCCCTGAAATTTGGTTCATTGTCATTTATTCCTTCTGCGATCATTGACTCGGTGCATAATTTCCCTTTGTACCTGCCGGCAAAATGAGAGATCCCCCCAAAAATAGAATCGAGATTAAGTCCTTCGACAGGCCGGTTTATACGATGCCATGTCTCAACCTCATATGCATCCATCTTAACTGAAACCCAATCGGCTTCATTGAGATCATCTCTCACTGATTCATTGTCAATCAGGGAAGCATTTGATATTACGGCCACCGGAATCCCCGTTTTTTTCAGAAGCCTGATGGCTTCTCCCAGATTTTTATCAAGGGTGGGTTCTCCGTTTGAAACGAAAGTCAGATAATCGGGATGATCAACACTTTTGAGCTTCTCCAGATGGCGTACAACTTTTTCATGGATCAACTCAGGGGAGTAAAAATCCTCCCGGGCGGAGCTCCTTTTCACAGTTCTTCCCACCTGACAATAAACACACTCGTAGGAGCAGGTCTTGGGATGGGTAATGTTATTAATCCCCAGACTTTTTCCAAGCCTTCTTGAAGGAACAGGACCAAAAGTGATCATTTTATTCTCCTTTAATATTATTATTTTCACCATCAAATCCTGCCGGATTGAATACAACGAAGCTGTCCTTTTCAACTTTAAGGAATTCGGCCATAACATTGCATTTCACCATCAGCAGGAAGAAAATTCTATTGTCCTTAAGGTGGATCAGTCCTTCCAGGTTACCCTGACCCTTGGAAATTATAAGATCAGCTTCCCTGAAAAGCTTCCTGAACTCATCGCTCGATTCACTTACAACCGTCGATGGTGCATCAAAGCCGTTTGATACAACCCTGGCGACCTCGCTCATTCCTACATAATCAGCATCTTCTATAGTTGCATCATTTATGACCGGAGCCCCTCTTACCGCATAAACAAGACCGGGATGACCGATAGTCTCTATGAAAAGTTTGTCAAAGACAATCTCCCCGGCATTATCCCCGAGGTAAAGCACCGACCGGGCGCTTCCGAGAGCTTTTTTCAACAATTCCGAATGATCGATTGCGAACTGCGACTTAAGAACCCGGTCGAGAGTTGCATGCAGGTTGAAAGTGTCGTTTACTGCAAAATCGATGATATTCCCGGCTATTGAAAGACGCACGGCAGTATTGAAGGGATCATCACTCCTGCTTACCAGATTTTTCATATCAGGCAGCAAACCAAGGGCAAGATCATTGTAAAGTTTCTTCTCCTGCTTGTACGGGTCATTGTTCCCGGTGTAATTCCTGAGGATGCTGTGCAGTTCCCTGGCAAACAGGGGAGAATTGTGGTTTCCCCAGTTTTCAGCATACAGTTTCACCATGTCCCTGGTAAAACTGTCTTTTGCATCAGCAGAAATGCCATCGCGTGATATCAATCGTTCAAAGGCCCTTGTAAAGCAATAAAAGCAGCGGTAATCAGAAATCATATCAGCCCCTCGTGTCTAATGATCACAGTAGTTTGCTCCGGCCGACAGAGTATCATTCAGCAGATCATTTGCGAGATCCTTTGGAGGTTTTATCGGAGCTCCTACAAATACATTTATATTTTGCTGATTGAACAAATTTATGGCTCTCTGTCCCATACCTCCGGCAATGACATCCGTAACGCCCTTTTCAGCAAGCCAGCCCGGAAGCAGTCCGGGTTCATGCGGTGGCGGTGTTATAAGGGTTTCGCCTGTAATGTTTTTGGTTTCGGCATCAATAATTGCAAATTGCTGGCAATGTCCAAAATGTGAACATAATATTCCGTCTTCCAACGGGATGGCTATTTTTTTCTTCATGAATTTTGTTGTTATAATCTTGTTATTATTATTGCTGTTTCCCGCGCGAACCCATTCCCTGTCCCTGGCCGCGGCCTGCGCCAGTTTTCCTGCCTTTACCCCTTCCTGAACCGGGCTCCTTAGACTCCTGACCGCCGCTTTTGCTTCCGCAGCGCCCTTTTCCTCTTCCTGTTCCTGAACCTTTTCCGTCAGGTCCTGTACCATCAATACGTGGCATAATTTCTGGTTTTTTAATTGTTTAACATATCAATTATTTCACTGATCTTTTTTTCCGGTTCCTTCAGAATTATCATTTGTATCTTCAGGCTTTCGAAAAGAGATTTTATCTTGAACCCGAATTCTCCCGAAATTACTTTCACCGCACCTCGTGATGCAACAATCTGAACTGAAGCCGGACCTGCTCCCTCCTGAGCATCCCTGTTTGGGTTGGGGATAAATTCAATACCCTTTGTTTCAGTATTGTATATCACGAAACATGTACAGCGTCCAAAGCGTTGGTCCAGTGTACTGTCGAGAGTGTTCCCCGTGCTTGTTATTGCAACTTTCATGATTTCCTGTTTTTGTTATTTATTTTATTTATCAAAATCCGCCACATTTGAGAATTGAGAACTATGGCACAAAGGGCATTCCTTTACCGCGGTCAGCTTTTCGGGATTATTGAAGTAACAGCCGCAACGGCTGCATAAGTACCATTCGCTGTCGAAGAAAATCTTGCCTCCTTCTATAATTAGCTGCCGGCCGTTTACCATGGCATCGGCAATTTTTCTCCTGGCTGAACTGTGAATCCTTGTAAGTGTCGGTCTCGATACTGCCATCATTACAGCAGCCTGCTGATGACTCAACATCTCATGGTCACATAGTCGAATCGCCTCATATTCTTCAAGATGCAGAAAAATACCCGGACTGTTATCGGGTTTCAGTTTATCGCCATATGGCTTGAATCCCGATATCAGCGGAGGGTTACTTATCTTCCTGAGTCTGTGCGGCCGAGGCGACATTAGTTATGAGCTATAGTTCACCACAAAGATAATGAACTATTGATCATAACAAAAAATAATGATGATTTATATTTTTTCAGGAAGATGGCTCAAGACAAACGACGACAAACGATAAACGACGAACGACAAACGGACTTGGATGACTGCCAACTGAGCCCTGTGCCCTGAGCCCTGAGCCCTGTGCCCTGTGCCCTGCGCCCTTACCGCCGCTACCCCATGAATAAATCTAGCCCTCGCTTCACCAGGCCGGCCAGTACGATGGCAAAAAGAGTCTCGATAAGACTGATTGTAAGCGCCTTTTTCCAGCCGTATTCTTTCCAAAGAACTGAGATGGTTGCCACGCAGGGCACATAGAACATGCTTACCACTGCAAGGGTGATCATCTGGTTGGAGGTCAGGACATCATTAAAATTGGTCGTTCCGAGATAGGCTGCAAGCATAACAAGGATAAGCTCCTTGCGGAGGATCCCAAATATAAGAAGAATACCAGTTACAGCAGGAAGTCCTAACCAGTTGACAGTGACAGGACTCATCACTGATGCAATTGCCGGCATCCAGCCTACCAGATTAATGGCCTGAATCAACACTCCCGAAACAATTACGATCGGGGCCGCTATGTAAATAAATTCCTTCAGGGAATCCCAGGTCATTAAAAGAATGGTTTTGATCTGCGGAGTCTTGTAATCGGGCATGGGCATAATAAGTTCAACCGGTTCTCCGATCATCAGCTTTGAGGAGATCTTTCCGACGATAAAAATAAGTATTGTTGCAAAAACATATAAGCCCAGGGCCCACAATAATCCGACATATTTTCCCACGAGCCCGAACACTATCACCGATACTGCCGAGCACGGGACAAGGGTAACAAGGACTGCCGTGATAAATCTTTCGCGTTTCGATTCCATTATCCTGCACGACAGGCAGCCGGGAACATTGCATCCCAGTCCGATGATGAATGAAATACAGGCTTTCCCGTGTATACCCATTTTATGCATGAATTTATCCATCAGGAATGAGATCCTTGCAATATAACCCCAGTCTTCGAGAAGATACAAAAGGACATAAAATGGAAGAATGTAAGGGAACGCAATCTGGACAAGGGCAAGAACACTTTCGACAGCTGACCAGCCCAGCGCGGCCCAGAAGGAGGTGCCGACAGCACCGTTCCACCAGCCGTGCCATTCTGTAAAGACAGATTCGAGCCACTCCGAGAACCAGTTCCCGAAGCTGAACACAGTCAGGAACATTCCTCCCAGGATCAGCGCCATTAAGATGTAACCAGTTATCTTATGTGTTGTAAGGGCATCAAGCCGTTCATTGAGCGACAGCTTTTTGTTCCTGGCTATCTTCACGGCATCACGTGTGATACGGGAAGCAAGAAGGCTTCTCTCATCTGCAATAACCAGAGGGGAATCGTGCCCGTGAATCTCTTCGAGCTCTTCTGTTATCTTCGCAGCACTTTCAACCGCCTCCGGCTTCTTTTCAAATACCATAGCGGTTATGTCACCATCCTTCTCAAGAAGCTTAATGGCAACCCACCTGATCGGATAGGGAAGATCAACACCATTAAGAAGCCCCGACAACTTGTCGATCCCCTTTTCTATTTCCTTGCCATATTTATGGGTTTTCCGGACCGATTTACATGGTTTCAGGTCAATCGCCCGATCTATTATCTTCGTCAGGCCCGATCCCCTGGAAGCAACGGTCGGAATAACCGGAACATTAAGGAGGTACTGAAGTCTCTTTGCGTCAACCGTTATACCTTTTCTCTTTGCAAGGTCGGTCATGTTGAGTGCAATAATCACAGGGCGCTCCAGTTCGAGAAGCTGAAGAGTGAAGATCAGACTTCTCTCCAGATTTGTGGAATCAACAACGTTAATAACCCAATCGGGATTTTGTTTGATAATATATTCCCTGGAAATCAGTTCCTCATCCGAGACAGTTGTAAGGGAATAAATCCCGGGCAGATCGAGTACGTCAACCGTATGATCCCTGTAGAAAAGTGTTCCTTCGCGCTTTTCAATCGTCTTTCCGGCCCAGTTTCCTATATGCTGATGAAGCCCTGTAAGAAAGTTAAATACTGTTGATTTCCCTGAATTGCCCTGTCCTGCAAGGACTATGTTGATTTTCTTCTCGCCATTCATTTCACCTCAACCATAATTTTAGAAGCCAGCCCCCATCCGATAACCAGTTTAGATCCGGCTACCTCAACCTGAACCGGTCCGGAAAAAAGAGTCTTTCTTATCACTTTCACCTCTTTCCCCGTGGTAATCCCCAGATCAGCCAGCCTCTTTGTAAGCATCTTCCCTCCCATTACTGAAACAATGACACCCGTCTGTCCATCCTCAAGGCCCGAAAGACTTACACCTTTGGCCCTTTCGCCGGCTCCATGTCTATGATGCATATGTCTTAACATATTAACAGTTATTTGACCAAATTTCATTTCTCCTCAACATGCCTCAACCCTTCTGCAAAAAGATTGTTAATATGGATGTCATCAAGAGAATAATAAGCCACTCTCCCGACCTTGTTATATTTTACCAGCTTCATATTCCGCAAAATCCTCAACTGATGTGAAATTGCAGAATTCGTGGTTTCAATAATCGCCGCAATATCGTGGACGCACAATTCATTCTCGAGGCACAGGGCATAAATAATCTTGGTCCTCGTGGGATCGCTCATTGCCCTGAAGGTCTCTGCCAGGTCGTGAAAGAACCTTTCCGTTTTCATCTTTCCCATCACCCCTTCGACCTTTGCTCTTTCTATATAGTAGGCGGGAACCGTGTCTGATTTGCTTTTTTCCATTGAATATGTGAACAACTATTCAATTATCATGCAAAAATAGTCTTTTATCTGACATGCTATAATTTTAACGGTTAATTTTCACCGCTCCATTATTACACTGACTGATCCTATCTTGCCTCCCATGGGGGGATTCATCTTTGACACCTTGATCGTGGCTTTTTTTATACCGCTCATTTCAGCGTAAAGTGCGTCGAGAATACGACCGGCTATATTTTCGAGAAGGTATGATTTCTTCTCCATCTCCGCCTTAATTATCAGGTATGCCTTCTGGTAATTGACTGCATCCTTCAGGTTGTCGCTTATTGAAGGGACCGACATATCTGTTTCGATTGTAAGGTCAACAAAAAATCTGTTGCCGACTATCTGTTCCTCCCTGTAATGTCCGTGGAAGGCGTAGAACTCCATATTTTCTATCTTAATCAGTCCCATGACAAAAAAAATAACTGAACTCAAAAAATAATTCCGGAAACATTTGGTTTATATTATAAACTATTTTATATTTGCAATATGTTTATAAAAACCAGTTCTATTTAAAACCTAAAAGTAAAAATAATTATGGAAACAGGTGAAAAAGTAATGTCGGGCGAAGAGAGTCTGAGAATCATCTCCGACATGATCAACAAGACCAGGGTCAACATCAGACAGGGCATCTTTCATTTGCTTTTCTGGGGCTGGCTCATATTTTTCTGTGCCCTTGGTGAATTTCTGCTCTTCCGCTTTACGGGGATGGAAAGGCCATGGTTGATATGGCTTCTTACTATACCGGGGGTATTCGTTTCCTTTTTGTATGGCTTCATCAAGGGGAAAAAGAGCAATGTTCATACCTATGCCGACATGATTTACATGTGGGTATGGATAGCATTTTTCCTTACTGCCGTGGTGCTGGTTGTCCTGAAAAGCGAAAACATGGAGTCGTTTACTGCTTATATACTGATGCTGGCAGGCATGCCCACCTTTCTTTCGGGGATTATTGCCCGGTTCAATCCCCTTCTGGCCGGCGGGATTGCCTTCTGGGTTTTGGCGATTGCCGTGCATTTTGCAGGACCCGGAGCGGACATGCTCATTGCCTCTGCGGCAGTTCTGGCAGGTTATCTTATCCCGGGCTACATGCTTAAAAGAAAGGTAGATCATGACTCGCTTTAAGGAACTTGATCCCGTACTGCATTCCCAGCTCAGGCTTGCCGTGATGTCGCTGCTGATGAACGTCGAATCGGCCGATTTCACCTATATAAGGGATCAGACAGGAGCCACTGCCGGAAACTTAAGCGTTCAGATCACAAAGCTGAAGGAAGCAGGATATATTGATGTTATTAAGAAATTCAGTAAAAACTATCCTCAGACGCTTTGCAAGGTCACCCCGGCCGGCAGGGAGAAATTCATAGAATACGTCAGCGCGCTCAAGGATTATCTCAATCCTGAGTAAAATAACACGATCTCCCGTTATGCCGGTTATGCCAGTTGTTTACATTAGAATACGACCTGCAAGACCTGCACGACCTGAATGACATAAAAAATCATCATCATACATCATTAACTCTTAAAATCATCCTATTTTTGTAATCCACAAAAAATAAACAGGATGAATGAAGGGAATATTTTAAACCCGCAGGAAACAAAGTCACCGGTCAGTTTTATTGAACAGTTTATTATTGATGACCTGGCAGCAGGTAAGAACGGCGGCCGTATCCATACGCGATTCCCTCCCGAGCCCAATGGCTATCTTCACATCGGTCATGCAAAAGCCATCTGCCTCGATTTCGGCATGGCAAAGAAATATGGGGGCAAGTGCAATCTCCGTTTCGACGACACCAATCCTGTAAAGGAGGAGGTGGAGTATATTGATTCAATAAAGGAGGACATAAAGTGGCTGGGCTTCGACTGGGAAGACAGGGAATATTATGCATCGGATTATTTCGGCAAGCTGTTTGAATTTGCCATCGACCTAATAAACAGAGGACTTGCTTATGTAGATGATCAGCCCGCGGATTTGATCTCAGCTCAGAAAGGAACGCCGGCTCAGCCGGGTATCGAAAGTCCTTACCGCACAAGGGGGATTGAAGAAAGCCTTGATCTCTTTAAAAGGATGAACACCGGAGAATTTGATGAGGGAAGCAGGGTTCTCAGGGCAAAGGTTGACATGACTTCACCCAACATGCAGATGCGCGATCCGATAATATACAGGATCATCAAGGCTTCTCATCACCGGACTGGTGAAACCTGGAAAGTATACCCGATGTACGATTTCGCGCACGGGCAAAGCGATTATTTCGAAGGGATAACCCATTCACTCTGTACGCTCGAGTTTGAAGTTCACCGTCCCCTTTACGACTGGCTAGTCGATCAGCTTAAAACAAGCGATTACCGTCCGCGGCAGATAGAATTCAACAGGCTCAACCTTACCTATACCGTTATGAGCAAACGAAAACTTCTCGAACTGGTGCAGGAAGGAAGGGTTTCGGGCTGGGACGATCCCAGGATGCCCACCCTATGCGGTTTGCGAAGGAGGGGTTATACTCCTGAATCGATCCGAAAATTTATCGACCTCATTGGATATACAAAGGTGGAGGCAATGAATGACGTCTCCCTTCTGGAGCATGCCGTACGCGATGACCTCAACCTGAGGACAAAGAGAGTGTTTGCCGTGCTCAATCCTCTTAAGGTGGTGATCACCAACTATCCCGAAGGAAAGACAGAGAACATGGAGCTTATCAACAATCCCGAGGACGAGACGATGGGCAGCAGGATGGTTCCCTTTGAAAGAGAGGTGTATATAGAAAAGGAAGACTTCATGGAGAATCCCCCAGATAAATATTTCAGGCTTGCTCCGGGAAGGGAGGTAAGGCTCAAGGGGGCCTATATAATTAAGTGTAACGACTTCAGAAAGGATCCCGTGACAGGTGAAGTAACCGAGGCATACTGTACTTATGATCCTGAGACCCGCAGCGGAGGTCCGCAAGCCGGCCGGAAAGTCAAGGGCACCCTGCACTGGGTTGCAGTTCCTCACTCCATAGATGCAGAAGTCCGAATGTACGACAGGTTATTCAGCCATGAGGATCCGGCTGGTCAGAAGGATCATGACTTCAGGGAGTTCCTCAATCCAGGTTCCCTCAGAATCATTTCGGGCAAACTGGAGCCATCGCTGGCCTCAGCCCTTCCGGGTGACAAATTCCAGTTCCAGAGGCTCGGTTATTTCTGTGTCGATACGGACAGCCGTCCTGAAAAACTGGTGTTCAACCAGACTGTATCACTTAAGGACAGCTGGGGGAAACAGGCTACGGTTTAATAAACCTGAAGATCTCGTTTTCGAAAGAAACCTCTTCACCGTTAAGAAGAAGCGCCGATTGTATCAATCCCAGATGGGAATATGCCTGGGGGAAGTTGCCCAGCAGTTCCCCTGTTTCGATATCAATATGTTCACTCAGCAGTCCGAGATGATTTGAACATCTCAGGATATTCTCAAATATCTCCACTGCTTCTTTCTGGTGATCGATCCTGTAAAGGCTGTTCACCAGCCAGAAGGTACACAGGACGAATGAGCTCCTCGGCACCCCGAAATCGTCCTCATTTAAATACCTGAACATAAAACCCTTCCGGCAAAGCTCCTCCTTTGTTCTCAGAACAGTGCTCACATACCTGGGGTCATCAGCCTCAACAATGCCGATTTCATCGAGCAGAAGGTTGGAGGCATCAAGGTGTTTCGACCCGTAGTACTGTACAAAAGCCCCAATCTCTTCGTCCCATCCATTGGTAAAAATATCTTCACTGATCTTTTCGGCGAGAGCAGTCCACTCATCCACATAAAAATCCCTGTCGAGCATCCTGGCTATTTTAACACCTCTGTCGAGAGCCAGCCACGACATAGCCTTGGAGTAAACGAAGTGTCTTTCAGAGCCGCGAATTTCCCAGATTCCTCTGTCGGGTTTATGCCAGTGTCTGGCTACAAGGGCCACAATACTGCGAACAAGGGTCCACAGCTCCTCGGAAGTGTCGAGTGTTGAGGGAAACTTCTGGAACGACAGGTAAATCGCATCGATCAACACTCCGTAAATATCATTTTGCTTTTGCGAGTATGCCTCGTTGCCGATCCTTACCGGTGGGGAATCATTGAATCCCTTAAGATGTTCAAGAATTTTCTCCTCCAGATCTCTTTCTCCGCGAAGGCCGTACATGATCTGGATTTCCTCCTGCTTGCCATGGCTGACACTCAGGATGAACTTCTGGAATCTTTGTGCCGAATTAATATGTCCCATATGAAGGAAGGCTTTTATCACCATGGAAGCGTCGCGTATCCAGCAGAACCGGTAATCCCAGTTTCGGGTCTCTCCTATTGTTTCAGGAAGTGATGTTGTTGGTGCGGCTATTACCGCTCCTGATCTGTCATAAGTCAGCAGTTTAAGAAGCAGCGAGCTGCGCATTATCTGTTCTCCGTATTTTGGAAATGAGAGGGTGCGGTTTGCCCAGTTCATCCAGTAGACTTTTGTGCGCTGGAATTCGAGCCATGCCCGCTTCATAGTCATCTTTACCAGCTTCTGGTTATAAGCGACACAAAGGAAGCTCTCTTCACAAAGCCGGATGACATCGCCTTTCATGACATCATCTTTGGAAAGAGAGGTATAGAGATAGATCGATTCATATCGTCCTTCCGTAGTGAAGTGCTTTATGTAGGTTTTGTTAATTACCCCCATTGTGGGCCGGGCGTAATTAAGAGCAGGCCGGTAGTCGATAGTAATGGAAGGTGTCCCCCTTAAGACCTTAATGATACGATATATTTCCGGTGCATTGTAGTACCTGCTCTCATCGGTCCTGTAAACAGGCATGAAGTCGTAGATTGAGAAATCAGCATCAGCAGAGGTAAAGCGGGTTTCAAGAATGTTTGTATTATTCAGGTAAGTCTGTCTGGTGGCATAGTCACCAACCGGTCTGACAGCAAAACATCCTCCGATTTCATCATCCAGAAGTCGTCCGAACACCGATGGTGAGTCAAAATCGGGCAGGCAGCACCAGTCTATTGATCCGTTTTTTGAAATGAGGGCACTGCTGCGGCAGTTTCCCGTAATGCCGTAATCTGATATCTTCATAATTTAATTATTTCAGAAATGAGCTCAGCAATCTGATAAGTTCACCGCTGTTCAGGACAGTGTAACGTGATTTTTCGGAAGGTTTGCCCACCTTTATTGTCACTGCACCTTCAGGCAGCACATCGAACATGTCTTCGTCGGTAGTGTCGTCGCCTGCTGCAAGGATAAAATCATAATCGGCTGAATTGAAAAAATTTCTTATAGCTGAACCCTTTGTGTACTCTGAAGGTTTTACTTCCACAATCTTGTCGCCTCTCATAAGGTGAAGCTGCCGTCGTGTACAGGGATAAATGAGTTTG
Organism: uncultured Bacteroidales bacterium; assembly: GCA_963840965.1. Lineage (GTDB taxonomy): Bacteria > Bacteroidota > Bacteroidia > Bacteroidales > VadinHA17 > LD21. Next base: position 158,860 of record CAWJAW010000009.1, read on the forward strand.
TTGATCATCTGTGCTGCCCTGAGATCGGCAAGCCACCTGTCGGTACTTCGGTAATGCCATACCAGCGAGGTCTTTTTCTTTTCTATATGTGAGCCGGGGGTATTGTCGGTAATCTCCTTCATAATCCTTATAATCTCAGGCTGCCATGAGAGATCTTTTCTGTAAAGGCTCTCCCATTTCCCTTTAACCCTTCGCAAGGCCCCATGCTCTGCAAAAATCGAAATATCAAGGAATCCCAGTACAGATTCCAGAAAATCACTGTCGCGACCGCTGACAATTGCCAGTTCAACACCTTCAGTGCCGCACAGATTCTCCAGAAGCTCCTCCAGTGCCGTTCCCGGAAGGGCCATAGCCGGATCGTTGACAAAAGGAACAAGGGTTCCGTCATAATCGAGTATTATGAGTTTTCTGCCGGCTTTCATGAATGCCCGGGCAATTTCGTCGGACTGGCCATGACTAAGATATTTTCTTTTTAAATCTCTCTGCCGGAGATGTATCTTTTCAAGCTTATCGATAAACTCACCGGCCCATCGCACCACATCATGCTTTCTGAGTTTCTTCTGCATCCTTGTCAGCCTTGCCTTCTGCTCTTTTCCAGGCATAAGCAAAGCCGTGTTGAGAGCAGCGGCAATCTCACCCGTATTGTTGGGATTGACCAATATAGCATCAGTAAGTTCAATGGCAGCGCCGGCCATCTCACTAAGGATAAGCACTCCCGGTTTTTTTGCCTTGGCTGCCACATATTCCTTGGCGACGAGGTTCATGCCATCGCGCAGAGGGGTTACCAGGGCGACATCACTTTCGTGATAAAAGGCTGTAAGCTCGCTAAATGAAAATCCCTTGTAGAAATAGTGAATGGGTATCCATCCTGGTTGCGAAAAACTTCCGTTAATATTACCGGTCAGCTCATCAATTGACGTTTTAAGGTCGTTATACCTGTCGACACTATCACGTGAAGGTACAAGAATCATCAGCAGCGACACTTTGCCTATCCATTCGGGATGATTCTCAAGCAACAAGCGGAAAGCTTCGAGCCGTCCCGGTATGCCCTTGCTGTAATCGAGCCTGTCAACTGAAAGTATTATTTTTCTGTCGCTGTATCTCTCCCTGAATAAGGATGTGAATCTTTTAACCTCAGGCTGCCTGGAGGCTTTATAAAAACTATCATAATTAATGCCCATAGGGAAGGAATCGACGGCCAGGGTTCGGTTGCCATAGTGGAACATGTTGTCGTCTGATTCTATCCCGGTTATTCTGGCCAGGGCGCTGATGAAATGCCTCATGTAATTGAAGGTATGGAATCCAATGAGGTCGGAACCAAGAAGGCCATTCAGGATCTCCTCCCTGTTCTCGAGGGTTCTGAAGAGCTCGTATGAGGGGAAGGGAATATGAAGGAAAAAGCCTATCCTGATTGACGGCAGGTGTTCCCTGACCATCATTGGCAGCAGCATCAGGTGGTAATCCTGGATCCAGAGGATGTCCTTGTTCGTGGCCACCTCAAGCACCTTTTCAAGGAAAAGTGCATTTACCTTTTTATATGCCTGCCAGTATTCATCACTGTGAACCGTATAGATATAAAAATAGTGGAACAGGGGCCACAGGGTTGAGTTGCTGTAACCCTCATAATACTTTTCCATATCGACCTCAGAAAGGAATACCGGATGAAAATTATAGGATCCGAGAGACAGATCGAGTTCCTTTTCGGTCTCGTTATTGTCGGTATATATTCCCGGCCAGCCTATCCAGTGTTTTTCATAGGAAGTAGGCAATGAGTTAAGTCCGGTTGCCAGTCCGCCGGCGCTCTTTTCGAAATGAATTATCTCATCATGGATCTCTGCTTTGACCGGCAGGCGGTTCGATACTATTATCAGTCGCTTGTTCCCTTTTCCTTTCATGATTTGCAAGATAATAAAAAATGAGCAAAGAGCCGGCGTTAAGTTAATCCGGAAATGATCCCGGAAAGACTGCCGGGACAGGTGTCATGGCCGTTACAGTCAAAAAATCAAAATTATTATTAGATTTCAAACCATTTTATTATTTTTGCGCCCTGTAACGATGTCCCGTGGTGTAATTGGCAACACGTCTGATTCTGGATCAGAAGAGTTCAGGTTCGAGACCTGACGGGACAACAAATAGCCGCATGAAATTGCGGCTATTTTGTTCTGTCAGATCTCGTAGGGTCGTTGCATGCAACGACCCTACCGTACCGAACCATTCCTTTCTATCCGCGGTACAAACTGTAATAAAATATGTTCCGTGTAGCGAATAATCACGTCCCGGATATCGCAAAGAATTGTGACGTCTTCGTCTTCTGTTAAATGAATACATTTAAAATGCAGCGATCAATAAAAATATAAACATTTTATTCTCTCTCTCCTTTCTCCTCTTCTCCCTTTCTCCTCTTCTTAATATTTTATTTGTCTCATATCCCATCGTTTCCTACCTTTATCATACTGAATCACAACCAGAGACAAGCCTGGTCTCATAGAAGGATATAACTACGACATTTTCATCAGCTACCGCCAGAATGACAACAAGCACGACGGCTGGGTGCATTAACCAATTGCTTTAACCACATTCTAGCGGCTAAGAAGCAATACCCCGATAATCAGACCGGCTAAAAGGATCAAAATGCTTATTATGATCCACCACCATACTTTTCTCAACCCCGGCGTGGTGACTTCTCCTTCATTTCCGGCAAAAACATTCCAGGCCTGATAACCTTTCTTTACTGCCCATAATTCGTACAGATACACAAAAAAACCGCCAATAAGGCTGCCTGCAACTATTAAGGCAGCCCATGTCATTACAATCCATGGCGACAAAGGTATTAACTGGGACATTGTTATTGTCCTGTTTACAAGAACCATGGAGACAGGGAAGATCCCTCCCAATCCAAGAAACGTTGTGACCAGAACCTGCGGGAAACGCTGGAAGAGGAATCTGACAAAGTTCTTCTTCCCTGCCAGGGCAAGAAGCGGAGACTGAAAAAGAATCCAGGCTGACAGTAAAGGAACGCCGAAAATTATCAGGACCTGTTCCTGCTGACTGATACCTCCTGAAAGCATGCTCAGAACCAATATTATTTGTGCAACCAGGTAAGCAATAACCAATGGTATCAGGTTCCCGGTTGTTTCCACAAGAGCTTTGCGCCAGGCGGATGGGTTTCCGGAAGTCTGAGTAAATAATTTCAGAACCAGGGCAAAAGGACCAAGAGCAACTGTCGCTGGAATCCAGAATTTTAATCCTTTTTTGCGTTCTGGAAGAAAGAACAACAGGATCAGACTGATAATTATCAGGCAGCTCCATGAAAGGCCGGTAATATTGTTGATTCTTATGGTTTTTGTGACCTCCTTATAACGCCTGGCAGCTTCCTCCTGAACATCCTGCGGGAAAAGCTTGCTGAGCGGCCCGGCTTCCCTTGGATTTGCCAGTTCGTCATTTACATTTATGATCACGGGATCATCGTACTGGTAAAAATAGTACAGGTAAATAACACCATTAACAAGATCAGCAATCAGGGTTTCAATTGTCCAGCTTGCAGACTCCTCATGAACAGCATCCATAACAGAGGTGACTTCCCTGAAACCTGGAGGATCTTCGTTCTCAACAAGCTGGCCCAGCAGTTCATTGGCCTTTTCAAAACGCCAACAGGGGTATGTGTATGCATTATCAGGATTGGCAACATTGAAATTTGTCGATACCAGGAATCCGTCACCGGGTTTTTTCCTTGTAAATACCATCTCCCCGTCGGCTCCGGCGCTGATTATTACAGCATCGCCTGATTTGTCGGCAAAATGCATCTGGTCGTGCATATACGGGAACCGCCGATGGGTATTTACCCAGTTAATTACCTCCTCAACAGTGGCGCACTCATGCATTATCTGCATCAAATAATTATGATAATATTCCCCTTTAACAGGAATTCTTTCAGGATGTGGATTGACTTCAAACCTTGGAAGTCCGTTTGCATCATACGCCAGTCCCTTTTCGTTAACCCCCTGCTGAGGATTATCGGGGTTCCCGACCCAGATCACTCCGTATCGGGAGGAATCTCCCTGTTCAACCCAGTAATATTGGTCGGGTTTATTAGAATCGTCATTCCCGCCGAAAAAAACTGAGTTTCCCTTTACGACAGTTATAACTGTGCATCCCGAAGGTAATGTAGGGGAGGGGCGTTGCATGCAACGCCCCTCTGAACGACCCTTGCCTGATGGCAATCCTCCAGCAGCGGGAAATGCACAACTGACATTCAGAAGAATGCCTGACAGAAATAGGATTATTGATTTCATCTTAAATTAATTTACTTTATGTTCAAATTACTAAATTAATGAAAACAAGCATGTTATCAATATACAAATGACAGTTTTAGGTTCACAGACTTCCAGAAAAGGGAAACAGGAGATTTTTCCTGAATGAGATTGATGTAATTGTTTTATCTGTACAATGCTTTATGGGGCCACACTTCATGATCAGATGAATCGAACTGCAGCAGCTCAACCGGTGCTCCGTTATCAACAATGAATGCTACATTGACCCCTTCTGAGGGACTGTTTGGTTTGATTAGTATTTCCTTCCCTTCTATTGCTTCAGCAAGGTTGTCAACCACAAAGGCAAGGTGTGGAACAGTTTTTACCAGTTCCGGCAAGGTGCAATCATCATCGAATTTCATCCATTCAATCCCATAAGGGCTTTCCTCAAATCCCGATGCATAGCACTTCAGGTGCGGTATATAATCTTCCCCGGGAAGTTCCCTGGTTGTCGGTACTCCCAGATGATGGTACTTGTAATTATTCATCATAACATCATTTTGCTCGTCAAATAGGTTTCACTAAGTCTGGAAAGAATATTTTATTACACAAATATACGATTGAAAATACTCTGCTATTCAGCCGGGAACGAGAAGTGCATCTGTACAATCACCCATTTGCCGTTACGCTTTTCCAGAACGCCTGTCCATCGTGTATTCTCCCAGCTTGCAGGCTGGCCTTTCCACTCGTTGATGTCATCGAGTTCGCAATACCACCAGGCAACCGTTCCCGACTGGGAGAGGTTGATATGCATATCGCGGGTTTCAAACCTTACCGCCCTGAAATCAGGATGCATCCAGAAATCTGCGCCTTTCCTGAATTCAGTAAATCCCTTTACAACCCTGCCGGATGGTTGAACTTCAAGGTAACAGGAATCATCGGCGATAACACTGAAAAGCAGCTCAAGGTCCTTATTTTTTGCCCATCCGATACTGCTTCTGATGGTTTCCTCAATGAGATGTAATTCCTTTTCAGGAAGAACATTCTTATCAGCCTGGTGACAGCAGGCACAAATGATAAGTATTATTGAAAGGAGTATAAAATATAACCTGAATACTTGTTTTCTCATGACATAAAGGTTTTTGGGGGTGGTAACAGCAAAAACATTACAGCACAAAATGTAACGGCTAAATGCTATACCTCCTTTTCAGTTTTTTGAAATAATTCCTCGAAATATCCAGAGGCTCGGAAAACCCCTGCAATATTACCTCAGCAGTTCCGGAAACATGGTGATCGATTTTGACAATAAAGTCGAAGTTTATTATCGTTGACCGGTGGATTCTGATGAAATTCATATCGGGCAGGCGATTTTCCCAATCTGATATACTATTTGAACTTAAATAAACCTTGCCGTCCGACGAGTGGATATAACTGTATTCACGCGAAGCACAAACAGCTGTTATCGTGCTTATTTTTATAAAATTAACGGTATTCTTATGCATAACGAGCAACCTGTCATCGTAGTTCAGCCTGGAGGCGGGTGTTTTTTCAGTCACATCTTCGTCCGAGAGCTTTTCGATAGCATGAGTTAATCGTTTTAAGGATACGGGTTTCAGCAGATAGTCAACTGCATTTACTTCAAAGGCCCTCAATGCATACTTATCATAGGCTGTAATGAAAATTATCTTCCCGGAATACTCGATCTGATTCAGCAGGTCAAATGCTGTTCCGTCCATCATCTGTACATCAAGAAACAACAGATCGGGCTTCAGTTGTTCGATCATGCTTTTTGCCATTTTCACTCCCGATGCCTCTCCGATAATGTTAATATCAGGAAATTTTTCCAGATCTTTCCGGAGAGTAAGCCTTGCAAGGCGCTCATCATCTATCACTAAAGCTGTCAAAGTCATCTTATTTCCGGTATAAGCAATGTTACTCTAACCTTATCCCCCTCCTGATTGATTGTCAGATTGTACTTTCCGTTATAGGCATTCTCAAGACGTTCAGTCACATTCTTCAGCCCTGTACCAAAAGAGATATTTCCATCCTGGATTTTACCTGTATTCTCGATAACAATTTTACAATTATTCCCGGCAGTTGAAAATGAAATCTTTATGGTGATTCCATCCGGACCGGCTCTGAATCCATGCTTTATGGCATTTTCAACAAGTGGCTGGGTGATGAAGCACAATACTTCCCTGTTAAGGATGGCTTCCTCGAAGTCTATGGAATATTTGAGTTTTTCCTCGAACCGTATTTTTTCAATCAGCAGAAATCGTTCAATTATTTCTATTTCTTCCCTGAATGTTATGTAAGGTCGGTTGTTATAGTTCAGCGTAACGCGCAGAAATTCCGAGAATTCAGTCAGCATATATCCTGCCTGTTCCGGATTTTCGTAGGTCAATGCTTTAATCGAGTTCAGGGAGTTAAAGAGAAAGTGTGGATTAAGCTGGTATCTCAGCATTATAAGCTGTGCATCATTTGCCAGTTTCATGGCTTTCTCGGCCCTTATTTTCTGTTCCATGTGTTCATACCAGCTATTTATTCCGAAATAAAGTATGCTCCACATAAGGATAAACATATACCAGAAGAGGTTCATCCGGTAATACCTGCCAAGTGTGAAAGGAGAATAAGTGTCGAGGTATGTTTTCAGTTCACCTTTATCCCAGAAAGGTGCACTTATCATAACATCAATGGGTTCCCAGATTATTAAGGCAATTGTTGATGCAAATATTATTATGGGAAGAATCAGGAATATTGAGTCGACATTTCTATAAACGATCCTGTAAAAATACCTCAGTCCAAGGGTAATAAGAAATCCTAAGACATAGGTAAGAAGGAATAACAAGAACCTCTTGAAAGGATTGAAGAAATCTCCTTCTTCAAATAGCCTCATAAAAATGGCAAACAGCAACCATCCGGCAATGTGCAATATCCAGAACATTCTGGACTTATCAAAAGCAAAATCCTTCAAAGTAAAACTGGATTAGTCCATTAAATTAGTTTATTCTTTCGATTCTTGTATTGGCAAGACTTATTTTAACTGAAAAACAATTTGGCAAGATGTTAATAACCAAATAATTTAAGCTGTCAATTTGGATTATGTCCCCGCAGCAGCCTTTTAAAGTGCCACTTCGGATCATAACCCTGTCGTAAACACTGAACCTGGTTTCAGTTATCTCGTAATCAATAATGTTTTCCGTAATCTTTTTTAATATACCGATCTGGCTGTCAGGAATAACCGCGGCTTTCCCGTTGAAACAGACATAGTGCAAAACTGATGGAATCATCAGCACATGGTAGTATTCTTTCTGACTTACATATACAAATATGTATGGTCTTATAAGGGGTTCCTCAATGAGCTTTTTCCTGTCGGACCATTTTTTCACAATAGTCTTCTTCGGCAGAAAGACCTCTATATTTTTCTCCTTCAGTCGGGATTCCACCTTTTTCTCATGGAACAGGCAGGTATAAACTGCATACCAGTGATAGACATTTCGATATTGCATTAATGGCTTCGCCATACCAGTCACAACTTTTTTCTTATTGTTTATTCTGTTGTACAGTCTGTTTTACGATATAAATGTCTGTAGTTAAATTCTTTTGGTCAAATGAAAATCTCAGGTGGACATTAATTCCAATAACCGGCTTTTTTTATACTATAAATGGCAAACCCGGAATTGAATTTAAGATAAATTATACAGGAGGGAAAAAAGCTGCAAGCTGAAAGGTTAATGCTATAAGCTTTTCCGAATCCCGATAAATCAGGAGATACCAGGGGATAAACCAAACTATCAGGTATAACTGACCGCAATAATATCATTTCCCATTCTCATTCTCTTTACAAACTGAAAGAAGTTTGACTCTGGTTCAAATAAGGCGTAATTTTGATAATGAATTAATTACACCTGATATGTCAGGCATTATCGAAGGATATAATTATGACATATTCACGACCGCAGACTAACCGTTAGAGTAAAAATAAGGAATCGGTGAATAAATCGTTCGCCTTGACCACATTCCGCCGGTAAAATGTACAACTCTAAATTTATCTTTACCTCATGAGATTAATTCATGCTTTAAGTGATCAATTTTTGACGGCGAGAGATGGTAAGGGTTACGACTTTTGTAACTATGTGATTTTTTCCAAAAGAATTTTTAGCGTATCCCACTGCTGTAAACAGGCGGACAATACTGAAGCATCTTTCCCGACTCAATCGGGATTATTCCTGTAGTAGATGGTCTTGTTGTTCCAGTCTCTTGCTATCAGGACCCCGTTATGATCGATGAAAAGGTTGTTCAGCTCATTGTTTATCCAGTAAACCTCATAATGCTCAAGATCGTAAGATTTCAGGATGCCATAACCGGGAACAAGTATGTAATAATAATCATCCCATTTATTGAAAATGTTATCCATAGTGGTTCCGAACTGTGGAAAACAGCCAAATAACCTGGTGAAAGTGGCACCCATATCGATGGATTTAAAGATTGCAAATCCGCCATCCTGATTGCAAATGAAAATTTCCTCCCTGTCGTTCACATATAGCTTGGTGGATGCCCCTGGAGTTGTAATATGTGTCCAGGTCAATCCATTGTCATCAGACCGGTTCAGACTACAGCAATTGGATCCATGAAATAAAAGAGTGCCGCTTTTCAGCCGGAAAACATCACCAAAACCAAAAGACGACAAGCTGCTGCCCGTTGTCTGCCAGGTGACTCCTTCGTCGGCTGAGAAAACAGTGGGATATTCAAACTTAAACACCCATATATAATCATCATTTGCCACATCCATGAATAAATAATAGGGATTGTCGGGATATGGTTTGGTGCATTTTTGCCACGACACTCCATGATCACTGCTTTTCACTATTTCTCCATTCCATGTACTTACGAAAAAAGTCCCCCTGCTGTCAATTTCGATGGTCCGGGGTGATTCCAGAACCGGATGAGTCACCTTCTCCCATAAATAATACTTTTCTCCCTGCCTGTAAAGCGTACCGTTTGAAATCATGAGGGTTACTCCTGCGACAGTATCCGCCGCAAGATCAGTAATAGTGCCATCCGGTTTTTCTGAAACAGCATCCCACTCGTTTTCTCTCAGTGTGAGGGCAGTGAGAAAAACGGAGGTCATGTACTCGCCGTTTGCCCTGAAGATATCGGCTTTGAGTTTATGATCAAGGGAATTGGGTCCAAGGGTCCATTCATTTGTAATTCTGGTAGCATCTTCATTAAGAATTGTTTCCCGGGCTATCGAACCACCTCCCTCAGTTACGGTAAAAACGATTTTGAAAGGGGTGACGACTGGTTCCTTATTGTTGTAAATCTGAAGGGCTACATCAATTTTTTCACCCGGATTATATCTTTGCCCCTGTTGATTCTCAAAGATAAATGAATAACTTTCAAGCAATTCCATTGAAGGATCGGGACTGCATAAAGGTATTACTACAAGAAATGATGCAAGGATCAAAATCCGGAACCCGGATTTCCGGTATTTAAGATCTGTATTTTGCAGTTTATGAAAAACCATCTGGCAATATTTTAATAAGTTCACTTTACAACTTTTACCGGGACCCTGACCCCTATGCGTAATGAGAGAGAGCTGTTTTCAAAAACAGTTCCTTCGTTATAGAATGATCCGTTATCAGGCAGATACGAATCGTTATATACTTCTCCGAAACCCCGGCGGTACTGTAATCCGCACTCCAGTGCAAGGCGCCCGAATAAAGGAGTTGCCAGACCTCCTTCTACTATCCATCCGAAATTGTTATCCTTTATTGCACCTTCCATATCGTCATAAACGACCCTTCTGTACCTGCTGTACGTTCCTGAACTCTCAGGATTATAGTATGCTTCTCCCTTGCACCTTGCATTCAGCTTTATTCCGGCAAAGGGTCCCGTGTTTATAAAAAACCTGCCTCCACTGCCGGGATGAAAACTAATCAGCAGGGGAATCGTAAGATAATCAACACTTGTTTTTGTATTCACATGGTAATATGCTTCACCGGATATTATATACCGGTTAAATGAATCACTCGAGTCTCTGAGGGAATAACCTGTAACGTCAAAGGTCACTCCGGTGCGAAACGATGTTTGCCCTGAAAAGCGGTAGTTGATAAGCAATCCAAGCGAGGGCCCGTAATTCACAGAGTATCTATCCTTTTCCCTGTCTCCTGAATTCCATGAGGCATTTATTCCTCCGGTATAAATGAGATAGATTTTTTCTGATATACTATCCTGTACCTGATGATCAGTATTACCTTCTTTGCTATTCAGAATTCCCTTCCAGGCCAGTCCGAATGTGAAATCCATTGAGCCATGATGGGTTTCGTTAAATTTGTCAATCCCTTTGCGGCCTGTTGAATATCTGGTATTCAATGAGGCTTCCAGTCTGTCGGTGAGAGGCAGTGCTAATCCGATGGAATACAAAAGTCCAAAATCGTACTTTGATGGTTTGTAGTCAATATTATTGTAGAACTCGCTATGGTCAATCAGAAATGCATTGTATATCCCTGCCATAAGATCGAGACGCGGAACTGAAGGAACCGATAACCGCACCTGAGCCGGAAAAGAAATAAAGCTAAAGTCCGTAAATTCATTGAAAGGATAATATGGTCCGGGCAAAAATGCCGGGATGTAATCAAGCGGATAATACCCGTAGTCCTGGTAGCCTGAAACATGTTCGTAATTCAGGGTCGAATAATTTATTCCGGTGCGGACTCCAAAAATCCTGTTAATTGAATAATCAACATAAAGTCCCTGAACCGGACCCGGTTTAAATTTCCACTTTCCGGAGAGGGTCGCGGCATGAATGTCGGAAATGGTTACCCCACCATAATATCCGGCAGTAATCCTCTGCGACCAGCCAGCGGTTAAATACATAAACAGAAAGAATAAAATCAGCAGGATTCTAGGCTTTTTCATCTGGCAAACATGTTATAAGGGCTACTAAAATCCGTGCAACTATCGTGCCGAAGCTTCTTCAGAAAACCATTAAATGAAGCGTATCTGAAAGTTTACTCCCTTGATCCATGCCCTTTTTACGGGTTATCACAATCACACCAATCAACCCTCTTGCTCCGTAAACTGATGCATCCGGACCCTTAAGCACCTCAACTGATTGCTTAAACCGGTCGACATGACTGCATTCCTTCGGAAAGATTGACAAGATCAGAAGTTACATTGAATTAATCCCGAGTCAAATATGTTTTCTCAAAAAACTGCTAAACACTTTGTCCCCCGTTGAAATAAAATTGTTTTTCACTTTGATTGAAGTACATTTGAAATCATAAGGAGAACTGAAATTCATGTTAACTCCTGAAAAACAATTCAAATACGGATTTTATCAATGGCAAACAAACATCCTGAAAGTACAACTTCTTTTAAACTGGTCACATTCCTGCTTTCGTCAACACGAATTATCCCTCTGAAAATAAGCTATTCGCTTTGTTCCTTTCTGGTTTTTGCCGGATCAAGGATCAACTGGAAAAGAAAGAAAATTGCACTCGATAATTTAAGAATAGTGTTCCCTGAAAAAGACGAAAAGGAGATAAAATCCATATTCAGGAAATCCCTGCGGAATATGCTGAAAAGCATTATTGAATTTGCCTATATGGCCAGCGGGAAATACTCCGGTGCCAGGATTACAGCTTTGGCCAGCGCCTCAGGTCTTGAACAGCTCGATAATTTAATAAAAAGTGGGCAGGGTGCTTTATTGTACAGCGGCCATTTTGGTAATTTCCCTTTAATGATTATCTGGCTGGCTATTAAAGGTTATCCGATAGCTGCCATTTATAAAGAAGCTAATGATTTTCCTGATGATTTTTTTGGCAGCATTTTGAGCAAATTTAATATAACTCCATTGAAATATACATTGGATTCAGCTCTGTCATCAGAAGTTATAAAAGCTCTGAAAGAAAAGAAAATTGTATTTATACAAAATGACCAGTCCTATCCTGACGGGGTATACGTTAATTTTTTCAACAAGTCGGTACCGGCAGCACCGGGTCCGGCATTACTTGCTAAGCGGGCAGGAGTTCCCATCATTCCTGCATATATCTTCCGCGATAAAAACAATCATCATAAAATAGAAATACTTCCGGAAATCTCTCTTCAACAGGAAAACGATCTGCGAACATTTATCTCCCTGAATACACAGATTCTCACCGACTGGATTGCTGAATTATTATTAAAGCACCCTACTGAATGGTTATGGCTTCATAACAGATGGAAAAGAACAAGGAATTGACATTATTCTTTTCAAATATCAGTAAAGGTAACCGCCCTAAGCTTCCTGCCCTGAGCCCTGTGCCCTGAGCCCTGTGCCACCTTGCCTTACTCCATCGTCATCTTTTCAATCCCAACATAATACAGATCAAACCCTCCGGCACCACCCGGACGGTTGGAGGAGAATATCATAAAATCGTTTGTGAAGTCGTACGGGAACTCCTTTACTATCGGCCTGTACTCATCGTACTTAGTATTGATCTTATCCCCGCAATTGACCGGGAGGGTCCAGTCGCTGCCGTCGAAGACCGAATACCAGAGATCAAATCCGCCATATCCACCCGGTCTGTCCGACGTAAAGACCATCAGATTGCCGTGGATGTAGGGGCATTTGTCATCATAACCTGACGACAGGACTGCCTCCGCATTCACCTGATGATCGTCGCTGGAGTTCAGGGCATCAAACAGGATTCCATCCGTGCCAAGGTCGGTGTACCAGATATCAAAGTCCCCTCCTCCCCTGTTGGAACAGAAATAGATCCGCGAACTGTCGCGGTTGACTGTGGGATAGGCATCATCAAAGTCTGAATTGAGAAAGGCCACATCCACAGGGCTTGAGTAAAGATCGTCGGTAAGGTTGTCAGTCATCCTGATATCCAGGTTTCCTCCCTGATCGGAAGCATACAGCACTATGAAATTCTGGAATGCCTCGTAACCTGAACCCACCCTTTTAAAACGATCGCCCTGAGGTATTATAAACGGCCCAAGTTCATTAGCCTGCGTATTGATGACGTTAAGAGCATTAAGAAGATTGAGATATCTTTGAAAAACATCGAGATTCCAACTGGTATTCTCTTCCACAGCAAGGTCCCCGGTCTTTTTGCTCATCCACACATCAATCAGCTTATAGACAATGTCATAATTGCCTCCGTCGCTGTTACGGTTCGATGAGAAACAGAGGGGAAAGGTTCCGCCAAGCACCGGAATATCCGAATTATAGTCGTCAAATTCCGTGTTGATGGCTCCCATGTTGACTGGTGTATCCGGAAAAGTACCAGTGTGATATCTTAATGTAGGTTCACAGGAGATAAAGAAAATAAAAAATGCACAAACTATAAAACAAGGTTTCTTCATGATTAAGGTTTTAGGAAGGCTTCGGGTATACTCATAAAACCTCGTTTTATTGCAAAAACCGTGCCTCCGTGCGGGGCACGGCAATAATATTTTAATAATTTTCAGTCTTTTTCTTCCCTCAGCGGGAGACTAATACGACATGGGCAGGCAAAAAAACAAAATGAGATTAAAGCCTCAGTTTCCTGAGTTCATCCTTCATCCTGTTGATATCGGTGATCCACGATTCGATGTCTTCCTCGTGTTCCACTTCATCGTTCAGTATCTGGACTGCCATCTGATGAGTTGAATGATCTTTACCGTTTGTAAAGTCGGCGATTTCCTGGTAACGCTTGATGGCGCATCTTTCCCCATTGAGATTTTGTTCAAGGATCACTTCGATATACGGATCAGCGGGTTCTTCGTAAGCGCATCCGGCCAGCTTGGTCCACTGTGTGGGGTTAATAACGGGTGTTCCTCCAAGCTGAATGATCCTTTCCGCCACCAGTACGGCATGTCCCAGCTCTTCAGTGGCATGTAGAAGAAGTTCGGGTTCAACCTCGCTTCTCATCGGACCCTCCATAAGACGGGCACCTATCCAGTACTGGTAATATGCAAGCCATTCTTCAGAAAGAGCGGCATTCAACATCTTCAGCAGTTTTTCGTTGTCGACCGACGATACTTTTATACCTTGTTTTCCCATAGTTATATTTTTTTGCTTAAAGATAGCAAATTTTACCACAATTCCCTGTCAAAATTCAGTAATTGATGACTTATTTAGTTCCGAATCCACTGATTTGATGGGAAATCCTCCATTAAAGGAATCAATTGTTACCAGGAACCAATATTCATGATTTTTGCTTAATTTTGGGTGACGATCAAGGGGATTTAGCTCAGTTGGTCAGAGCGTTTGACTCGCAGTCAAAAGGTCGGGGGTTCGACTCCCCCCATCTCCACCTTACGGTAGTATACCTGCTGCATTTCTACCCGTGATTCTATAGATATGAAGAAAGAAGAAATCGGATTAGTTCTCGAAAAGCAAAGGAATTTCCTTGCAACCGGGAAAACACTTGATATAGATTACAGGATCGGTATTCTTAAAAAGTTGAGATCACTGATCCTCCGCCATGAAGAAGAACTGATCGATGCCCTCGGCCGCGATTTTCACAAGCCCCGTTTCGAGGTGCTCGGGACGGAATCGAGGTTTGTGATTGCCGAGCTTAACCTGATCATACGGAAAGTAAGAAAATGGTCGCGGAAAAAGAGAGTAAGGAACTCACTGGCAAATTTCCCGGCTGGTAGTTATGTGATGCCACAGCCTTATGGACAGGTACTTATCCTTGCTCCATGGAATTACCCTTTTCATCTTGCGATGGTGCCGGCAATAGCTGCGCTTGCAGCTGGCAACTGCGTGGTACTCAAGGTTTCGCAGAAAGTGCCCGAAACCGGAAAGGTGATAGCAAGAATCTTAGGGGAATTCCCCGGGGAGCTTATCATAATGGTTAACGGAGAGCACTCGCTTACCGATTACCTGCTTGATTACACCTTCGATTATATCTTTTTCACCGGCAGCACCGAAGTCGGGAAACGGGTTATGAAGAAAGCCGCCGAAAATCTCACTCCCCTTACCCTGGAGCTTGGCGGGAAAAATCCGTGTGTCGTGGCTTCCGATGCAAAGCTAGGTTATGCAGCACGAAGGATAGCCATGGGCAAATTCATAAATGCCGGTCAGACCTGTATAGCTCCCGACTATCTTCTTATTGATGAGAAAATAAAGGATAAATTCCTTGAACTGCTTACAGGTGAAATAAGAAAATTCTATGGCGGCGATCCGTATGCAAGCAGCAATTACTGCCGTATAGTAAATACAGCGAAGGCAGAGAGGATGGAAATGTTCATAAAAAATGCCACAATAGTTTCCGGCGGAATAACGGATTCCGGAAAATTGTTATGTTGAACCTACCATTATCACTGATGTGTCGCCCGATGATCCGGTGATGCAGGAAGAGATATTCGGACCTGTATTGCCGGTAATCACCTATTCTGATATAACTGAGGTCTGGTCCGTCATCGGCCGGAATCCCAAATCACTGGCCGCCTATCTATTCACGACCAGCAGGAAACTGACAAAGGAATTCCTTTCAAAAACGCAAAGCGGTTCCGTGGCAGTAAACGACACCATAATGCAAATCGCCTCACCGTATCTCCCCTTCGGCGGGATCGGTCCCAGCGGTATGGGAAGATACCACGGCCGGAAATCGTTCGAAACATTTTCCAACATGAAATCGGTAATGATTAAATCGAACCTGGTGGATATCCCTGTACGGTATCCGCCGTATACCGCCCTGAAGGAAAAATTGTTGAAATTATTATTGAAATAATCGGGATTGTTGGAAAAATTTCAAAATAAATACAGGATACCATCCAATCGAAAGCCCCGTTGGGATTATTCGGGCGATGGTAAATATTTTATTACCATCGTTACCCAAAACAGGGATTGTAATCTGGGATCGATTATCAATAAACAAATTATTTTATCGGATTTTGGTAAAATCGTTACCGACGAATTATTGAAATCATTTAGAATCCGAAATGAATTGATTTTGGATGAATATATTGTAATGCCAAATCATCTTCACCTGATAATAATTATAAAAAAATCCTCAGCCTATCACGTACAGCCGCACGGCCGTGCGGCTCAATCGGCGGCTCAATCGGCGGCTCAATCGGCGGCTCAATCGGCGGCTCAATCGGCGGCTCAATCGGCGGCTCAATCGGCGGCTCAATCGGCGGCTCAATCGGCGGCTCAATCGGCGGCTCAATCGGCGGCTCAATCGGCGGCTCAATCGGCGGCTCAATCGGCGGCTCAATCGGCGGCTCAATCGGCGGCTCAATCGGCGGCTCAATCGGCGGCTCAATCGGCGGCTCAATCGGCGGCTCAATCGGCGGCTCAATCCGCGGCTCAATCCGCGGCTCAATCGGCGGCTCAATCGGCGGCTCAATCGGCGGCTCAATCGGCGGCTCAATCGGCGGCTCAATCGGCGGCTCAATCGGCGGCTCAATCGGCGGCTCAATCGGCGGCTCAATCGGCGGCTCAATCCAAATTTATATTTCCATTAATCCGCAAACCCAAATCAATCTCATCATTTATTGCAGGATTTAAATCGGCGGTAAATTCAAAAATTGACGATTTCATTGATGAAAACCATCTGGAAATTCCAAAATTCAATAAAAACAATCATTTTTTTCAACCTAATTACAACGACCGCATTATCCGGAACCATGAGGAATACAAACGAATAAAACAATACATCCTCAACAACCCTGCGAAATGGAACCATGAGAAATTTGAAAATGAGTAAATTTGAAAATTGGCCTTCCAAAGCATGGAATACTTACACTTTCAAACATTGAAACTCTGAAATATTGAAACTCTGAAACATTGAACCCGGAACCTTGAACCGTGTACTTCATACGTCAACCATGAAAAACCAGGTCATATTGTGAATATGCAAGGCCTTGAAATTAATAAAGCAGCTCTTAACGACCTTGACCAGTTGAAAAGAATTGCCGGGCAGACCTTTTATGAGACATTTTCAGCAGTAAACACAGCTGAGAATATGAAAAAATACCTTGACGAACGGTTCTCTGTTGAAAAACTGACGGCTGAACTCACAGACAATAACACTCAGTTTTATTTTGCGACACTTGACAACAGAGTAATAGGTTACCTGAAGATAAATTTCGGACAATCACAAACCGAGTTACGGGACGACAAAGCCGTTGAAATTGAAAGAATCTATGTATCAAAAGAGTTTCAAGGGGAAAAGGTCGGACAGATGCTTTACGATAAGGCGATCGGGATAGCCAGACAGAGAAATGCAGACTACATCTGGCTGGGGGTATGGGAAGAAAATCACAAAGCTTTAAAGTTCTACAGAAAAAACGGTTTCGTCGAGTTTGACAAACACATTTTCAAACTGGGAGATAGTGAACAGACTGACTTAATGATGAAATTCGATCTGGCAGGAATGGATGACAAAACTGGAGGCCAATAATTTCAGCTGGACGATTCGAAACAGACAAAAGACAATTAAAACCGGGACAATTATAAAGAAAAAAATGAATAACGAAAACATTCCATTTCAGACTGTCGATTGGTCGAATATCCCAAAGACAGAACATAAGGGAGAAACTGGTATTGCTTACTGGCAGACATTACAATTTGAAGGGCTGCGAATAAGACTGGTTGAATATTCAAAAGGTTATGTTGCTGACCACTGGTGTACAAAAGGACATATAGTACATTGTCTTGAAGGCGATTTTGTGAGTGAACTTAGTGATGGTAAGAAATCCATTTTATCAAAAGGAATGACCTATGTGGTTACAGATGATTTGAGTTCTCATCGATCGACAACAGTTGACGGAGTGAAATTATTGATAATTGACGGAGATTTTTTGAAAATGATCAAAGAAAAATAATATCCGCACAAAAGAAAACATCCATGAAAGAAAGTGAATCAATAATCCGGGAGATTATATCCCTGATTGAAACCTGGGAACCAAGACTTACCGGATTGAATGATGATATACTTGGCGCTGGAAGAAACAGTCAAAACAGAACTATAAAACAGATCCTGGGACACCTCATTGACTCAACATCAAACAACACTCACAGAGTGGTTCATCTTCAATACCAGAAAAGTCCTTTCAGTTTTCCCAACTATGCAACCTTCGGCAACAATGACAGATGGATAGCCATCCAGAAATATCAAAAAGAGGATTGGAGTATTATGGTACAGCTGTGGAAATACTCCCTCCTCCATTTCTGCCATGTAATCAAGAACGTAAAAGAGTCGAAACTGGAAAATGAATGGATTTCCGGTCCGGGTCAGAGTGTAACACTCAGGGCCATGATATTGGATTTCCCCGGACATCTTAAGCTGCATCTTAGCGAGATAGATGATCTTATATCTGGTTCAAACCATTGATCAGGTCTGTTTTCCACAGCTAACATATCAACCTGCTTTCTGCGCTAACACATGGCAGTGGTCAGATGATCTCCGGTTGCCACGAATGTCACTAATAATATTCAGTTGCTGCATTTCGCAAAAAAATAAAAAACTTGATTTCCATCTTTTCCGGGTGTAACTTTGAGTCAAACAAGATCCGCCTGAATTTCTTTACCTGAAGAATGCAGATATGAAAACACTTATTACCCTGGGAATAATTCTCACAATTACCTCATGCAGTTTTACACCTCAGGAGTTGAAATTTCCCCTGGGCACCTGGCAGCTTGTTCAATGGCAACAGTTTTCAGGTGATTCAGTCACTGAGTTATTTCCCGGACAATGGACAGGCAGCGATATCGTTATGATTGGAGAACGCCACATTTTTTCAGTTGGTACTTTTAAAAACGATACAACCATTTTCAATAATTATGTCGGAGTATCCTACACACTGGATGGCAATCACCTTGAAGAAACCATCCTGTATTTCCCGAATCCTGACAATATTGGCCAAAAGGTTAAGCAGATACTGGAAATGCGGGGCGATACATTGTACAAATCTTATCCCTGTGATGATAACTGGGTGCTGAATAAAAGCAGCTATAACGTTGAGAAGTATGTCCGCATGAAATAGTATAGGCCTGTCCAAATCACCTCATAATACAGTGCTGTTCATTCAATCTTTCTATCTTTATCCTTATTAATATTTTCCAATAATCTTAACTGCTATGAAAAAAGTCCTTTCCCTTCTGTCCATTGTAATGATTTCCGGCCTGGCATCTGCCCAACCCGGGCTTGCTCCTCAGGTGGAACCGCTTCCGGAAGGTTTCAAACCTGCTTCAACAAACACGTTCATATCAGTGTATCCCGGCGTCAATGCTCAGACACGGCAGGCCATATTCAGAGTCGTGGCTCCTGATGCAAAGACTGTTCAGCTTCAGCTGGGAGGAAACCACGACATGAAAAGAGATGAAAAAGGTGTCTGGTGGATTACCTCCGATCCGCAGGTGGTCGGTTTCCATTATTATTCAATCGCAATCGACGGGGTTCCTGTAATGGACCGGGGAAGCAAAGCCTACTTCGGAAGTAACTGGGAATCGTCAGGCATTGAAATCCCTGAAGGCCCCGAAGGCGATTACTACAGGTTTAATAAAAACATTCCTCACGGACAGGTTCGTTCAATTCTTTACTGGTCCGCTGTCAATGGAATGGAGCGCCATATCAATGTGTACATCCCTGCAGAATACGAAAAGAATCCGGGCAAGCTTTACCCTGTCCTTTATCTCGTTCACGGCTGGGGAGAAAATGAAGACGGATGGTCAGTCCAGGGACACATGGCAAACATTATGGACGGGCTTATCGAAGCAGGGAAAGCCGTACCCATGATAATTGTAATGCCGAGCGGAGACATCCAGACCAATTCAGATGTCCGCCAGGCTTCCGGCAACATAACCGATATTTTTGTAAAAGATCTTATACCCTTCATCGATAATACCTTCCGCACATACACCGACAGGGAGCACAGGGCTATGGCCGGATTATCGCGAGGAGGCATGCAGACAACCATGACGGTTTTCAGCAATATGGACAAATTTGCCTGGATGGGCACTTTCAGCGGTTTCTTCATGGGCGGAATGGGCCGTCCTGGCACTGAACCCCCCTCGGTCGAGACCGCCTTCAACGGCGTCTTCAAAGATCCTGCAGCATTCGACAAACAGATAAATCTGCTTTTCATCAGCACAGGCACCGAGGAACGCAATCCGAAGGAACAGGTTGAAGCCCTGAAAGCCCACGGCATAAAAAACATCGTTTTTCACGAGTCGCAGGGCACAGCCCATGAATGGCTTACGTGGCGCCGGGCTCTGAATGATTTTGCACCGCGGCTTTTCAAATAAAACCCTGTAATGAAGAAAGGATTGATGATAGTGATAATCACAATTATCACTATCGAAATATACTCTCAGCCCGGCTCTGCCCGGAATCCGGTCATCTTTGCCGATGTTCCCGATATGTCGATGATGAGAGTCGGCGACACATACTACATGAGCAGCACCACGATGCACATGAGTCCGGGTGTTCCCATAATGAAGTCCAGAGACCTTATCAACTGGCAGATCGTGAACTACGCCTACGACATTCTCGACGATATAGATGAGCTTAATCTTACAAACGGCAAAAGCACTTACGGCAGGGGTACATGGGCCAGTTGCATTCGCTATCATCAGGGAACTTACTATGTTTCCACCTTTGCTCAGACTACCGGCAAGACTTATATCTATTCGACAAAAAACATTGAAAAAGGGCCCTGGGAGGTGAAATCCTTCAGTCCGAGCCTTCATGATCACACACTGTTTTTTGACGATGACGGACGTGTGTACATGATTTACGGAGTGCGCCGGCTGAAGCTGGTCGAACTCAATCCTGACCTGTCGGGCATAAAACCCGGCTCGAACGAACAGGTAATAATCGAGAATGCAAGCGCCCCTGCCGGAAATAATATCAGTCTTGGCGCTGAAGGATCACAGCTGTTTAAAATCGACGGGAAATATTATCTTTTCAATATCACCTGGCCAAGGGGAGGAATGCGCACGGTTGTCATTCACAGGGCCGAAAGCATAACCGGACCATGGGAAGGAAGACTTGCCCTGCAGTATCTGGGTGTGGCTCAGGGTGGACTTGTCGATACCCCCGATGGCCGGTGGTTTGCTTACCTGTTCAGGGATTACGGATCGGTGGGCCGCATTCCTTACCTTGTTCCGGTGAAATGGGAAGATGGATGGCCAATCCTTGGTATTGACGGGAAGGTCCCGGATAACCTTGACCTCCCTGCAAGCAAGGGTCTGATCCCCGGGATTGTGGCCTCTGACGACTTCAAACGCCGCAGGGGAGAACGCCCGCTTCCCCTGGTCTGGCAATGGAATCATAATCCTGATAATAAGTTCTGGTCCCTCAACCAGCGGAAAGGTCATCTCCGCCTTACCACGGGCAGGGTCGACACCTCTTTTGTTTCAGCCAGGAACACCCTCACCCAGAGGACTTTCGGTCCCGCCTGTGAGGGGTCGACTCTGATAGATGTAAGAAACATGAAGGAAGGAGATTTTGCGGGGCTGGCTTTGCTGCAACGGAAATTCGGACAGGTGGGAGTGAAATATGAAAACGGATCAAAGAAAATAGTGATGGTAAGCGCCCAGTCGGAGAAGCCGGTTGAAATTGAAAGTGTTCCGCTTTCGGGGCATACTGTTTACCTGAAAGCTGAATGCGACTTCAGAGATCTGGCCGACACGTCATGGTTCAGTTACAGCCTTGATGGAAAATCGTGGATCCAGATAGGCAACCGGCTGAAAATGCAATATTCCATGCCTCATTTCATGGGTTACAGGTTCGGGCTGTTCAACTACGCCGGAAAAACACCGGGAGGATTTGTCGACTTCGACTGGTTCGAAATCAAAGAAAATTGATACTTCCTCCTCCGGATAACATTATTATAGCCCAAACCTGCGGGACATTTTCCTGTCAATATTTTATCTTTATAGTCCTGAAAAACCGGGATGTCTTATCCCGCAACCGGTAATCATTTATTTCATCAATTATGAAGATCCTGAAATTTAATCTTGTTTTCCTTGCAGCTGCACTGATTTTATTGTCTTCACTCAGTGCCCAGAAGAAAAAGCCGCTGGAAATCACATCTCCCGAAGAAGCTATTCTTGTAAGGGTTGAAACTGTTCCAAAACTTCAATGGTCGGTGTTTCACAAAGGACAGAAGATAATAGCCGCCTCACCCATATCAATGACTCTTCAAAGCGGGGAGGTTCTCGGTGAAAATGCAAGGATTGCAAGACAGAAAACCGAAAAGATAAATACCAGTTTCAATGCAATAAACTACCGCAAGGCTGTCGTGCAGGATGTCTGCACCCAGGTCACCCTCAGCTTCAGCGGCGACTACGGGATAATCTTCCGCGTCTATGATGATGCGGTGGCTTACCGTTTTTTCACAAACCGGCCCGGAGATATAACCGTCAGTGAAGAAGAGGTCAGCTTCAATTTCACAGCCGATCACAAAGCTTTCATCCCCATTCAGTGGGATTACCGCGACGGCAAAATATTCAACTCGTCATTCGAGGCCACTTACAGGGAGATCAGCCTGTCGCAGTTCCCGAAGGACTCTCTTGCCTTCCTTCCGGTGCTTGTTGATGCCGGTCAGGGCAAGAAAGCCCTGATCCTTGAGGCAGACCTAGAGAACTATGCCGGCATGTATCTCGACCTCAACGACACCGGTAAAGGTCTAAAGGGAGTGTTTGCCTCCTATCCCATCGAAACCTACGTAAAGGGTCTGAATATTATCCCGATCAGAAGAGCCGGTTACATAGCCAGGACCGACGGCACGAGAAGCTTTCCCTGGCGCGCGGTTGTAATAAGTGAAAACGACAGGGAACTCCTGAATTGCGATATTGTCCAGAAGCTGGCTTCCCCGAACCGGCTGGACGACATCTCGTGGATAAAGCCCGGCCAGGTTGCATGGGACTGGTGGAGCAACATGAACATATCTCATGTCGATTTCAGGGCCGGAATGAACACAGCCTCATACAAGTATTACATCGATTTTGCAGCCCTTTACGGTATTCCATATATTCTGTTAGATGGCGGCTGGAACGTTCCCGGAGATCTGACCAAAGCCAGGCCTGAGATCGATCTCGATGAACTCGTGGCCTATGGAAGCCGGAAAAGCGTCGGAATAATAGTCTGGTGCTCGTGGAAGGATGTGCTTGCCCAAAAGGACAAGGCATTTCCTTACTACGAAAATACAGGGATAAAAGGGATGAAGATCGACTTCGTCGACCGCGACGACCAGGTGGCTGTTGCATCCACATATGAAATTGCCCGTCAGGCGGCCGGTCATAAATTATTGGTCGACTATCACGGTGTTTTCAAGCCCACTGGCCTTCAGCGCACCTACCCCAATGTTGTGGGCTATGAGGGAGTTTACGGGCTCGAAAACTTCAAATGGGCCAATCCCGACGGTCCCCGCTATGCCGTTACAATACCTTTCATCCGTAACCAGGCCGGACCGATGGATTATACTTCCGGTGCAATGAGGAACTCCAACCGCGCCAATTTCAGGTCCATCAATTCCCATCCGATGGGCCAGGGCACAAGAGTCAACATGATGGCCCAGTACATCGTTTTCGAGGTACCTGTCCAGATGCTGGCCGACAATCCCACGGCCTATCTCAGGGAACCGGAATGCACCTCATTCATAACAAAAATTCCAACGACCTTTGACGAAACCGTTGCTCTCGACGGCAAGGTTGCCGAATATGTGGCCATAGCCCGCAGAAAAGCGGATACATGGTTTGTCGGGGCAATGACCAGCTGGACACCAAGGGAACTTACAATCGATTTTTCTTTCCTTCCCGAAGGAAATTACAGGGCTGAAATATTCAGCGACGGGATAAACGCCGACCGCGACGCCACCGATTACACCACGGAAGTTATTACAATCAGGAAAGGCGATACGCTCAAAATCAAGATGATGAGCGGAGGAGGATGGGCGGCAAGATTTGAAAAGACAAAATAATGAAGGCAGGAAGTAATCCCGCCTTCCTTAACGATGCCCATACACTGAAATGTCCCAGGGATTCTAGTATCCCCAGCTCTTCATGACCTTCAGGTCCTCCTCGATGCATTCCATCGGGGTCTTGCCCTGATACGACTCCTGTTCGATAATATAGACTTCAGTGCCTCCGATCTTCGTTGCAAGGTCGATTACCTCCCTGGCATTTACTATTCCCTTTCCGATTATAGTACTCTCGTATTTGTCGCTTCCTTCGGAAGCTGCAATTTCGTCCTTCACATGGAGGTTCTCGAACCTTCCGGGATACTGCCTCACAACATCAAGTGCCACTGCGCCCCCGTTGTAAAGGTTTCCCATATCGAGCTGAACGACGACCTTGTCGGGATCCATGGTCCGCATCATAATGTCAAAAAGCTTCTCGTCGTTCAGTTTTTCGCTGAATTCAAAGTCATGGTTATGATACCCGAACTTCATCCCTTGTTTCTTGCAGAGCTCGCCACATTTATTGAAGATCTCCATATAATGCATGAAGTCGTCATACTTGCTCCTCATGCTGTTGTCCATTGATGGGCTCACAACATATTTCTGTCCAAGGACGGCAGCATCGTCGACGGTGTATTTCCAGCTGTCGGAAAAGTCATTTCTGGCTTCATCCCAGTGTTGGCGTCCCATCACTGTGTGTCCGCTTATCATTTTCAGCCCGAGGTCGTCAAGGACTTTTCTGAATTCCTGAGGTTTATAACCGTAAAATTTCCTGTCGACATAATTTGCATGTTCGACATATTCATATCCCATTGCCGCTACTTTTTTCAGCGATCCGAGGGGATCTTTCCTCATGTCGTCGCGGATGCTGTAAAGCTGGACCCCGATTATACCTTTTTTTCCTTTTTTGGCTGCAAGCACCTCTCCGGGCATGACTGCAGCGGCTGCGATCAATGCCGCACCCGATTTAATGAATGTTCTCCTGGATGTGTTCATCTGTTAGCTTTGGATTATGGTTTGCCCCAAATTAAGCAAAAAATCCTGTTCAATCAGGATTCACAGGTATTCTTTTATTCTAAGCCAGTATAGTTCGGTCATGGGACCCGAGCCGTTCCATGCTTTCGATATTTTCGCGAGGTTTCTGGGATGTTCCAGTGATGCGTAGTACAGGAAAACCTTGACTGACAGGTCCACATCATACATCTGGTCGAGGGTAAGGCGGCTTCCTGTTCTTTTGTTGTAATCGTCTATCCTGACCTGCCTTATCTGAAGCAATCCCACTGCATTTTCTTCTTCATTGTATGCATGGGGATTTCCCAGGGTCTCGACCATTGCAGTAGCCATCAGCAGGCCAAAGTAAGGATTGATGGATTGTGAGGCGGCTATTGACACCGTGCGGTTTCCGGGTGCAAAAAGGACTGTGCAGATCAAGGAAAATACTGCGATAAAAAAGAATCTCCTGTACCCAATATCTGCCCGGCGGGCTTTCTTTCCGGAGCCCCTCAGGGCAGCTTGTCCGGAAAACACGTTTCCCTTGAAAATGTCCTGAAGGACACCGTCTGATATAGCTTTCAAAGGGTCCTGATTTTTATAATATCTCTTCAAAATTTCCCGTTTTGGTAAAAAAAAAGCTTCCGAAGCAGGAAAATTCCGGAAAAGTATCTATCAGAAATTTAGAACTTTTTCTCCTGATAATCATACATAGACCCGTTCAAGTTATCAACAACCCGGGATCCGGACTTATTTTCAGCGGCAGCAGCCATGTTAATGAAGATAACAGTATCATTTCCATTTTGTTCATAAATCATTGGGATTGATATCGGGCCGGGTTTATGCGGTGTCAATTTGATTTTCTAAATTGCCGCCGTAAAATAAAGACCAACATGCCAAAACGTGAAGATATCAGCAAGGTACTTATAATTGGTTCGGGACCGATAATTATAGGTCAGGCCTGTGAATTTGACTATTCGGGAACCCAGGCCTGTAAAGCGCTCCGCTCGCTGGGATACAAAATAGTACTTGTCAATTCGAATCCGGCAACTATAATGACCGATCCGGGTATAGCCGATGCCACCTATGTGGAGCCGCTCGACGAATATGCATTAACGGAAATAATTAAGAAAGAGAGGCCCGATGCCCTCCTGCCGAATCTTGGAGGTCAGACCGGGCTGAACCTTTCATCGCTTCTTGCAAAAAAGGGTGTTTTGAAGGAATACAATGTAAAGGTTATCGGTGTCAATATCGACGCCATCGAGAGAGGCGAAGACAGGGTTGCCTTTAAGGAAACCATGAACCGGCTGGGTATTGAAATGCCACAGAGCCAGGCCGTCAACACCGTTGAGGATGCTGAAAAAGCGGCTGCCTCGCTCGGATATCCGGTAGTTATCCGCCCTGCCTATACCATGGGAGGAACCGGCGGCGGACTCGTATACAATGTCGAAGAGCTTCGTACAATAGCAAGCAGGGGTCTTGCGGCAAGCATCGTGAACCAGGTCCTTATTGAAGAATCGGTTCTGGGTTGGGAGGAACTCGAACTGGAGGTTGTAAGGGATGCAAAGAATAATATGATAACGGTATGCTTCATCGAGAATGTCGATCCGATGGGAGTTCACACAGGTGACTCATTCTGCACCGCCCCGATGCTCACCATAAGCCAGGAGCTACAGAACAGGCTCCAGAAGTATTCTTACGACATTGTTGAAGCCATTGAAGTCATAGGAGGCACCAATGTTCAGTTTGCACATGATCCGGAAACGGACAGGGTTGTTGTGATAGAGATCAATCCGAGGACCTCCCGGTCGTCGGCCCTTGCATCAAAGGCCACTGGTTTCCCGATAGCTTATATCTCATCTCTGCTTGCAGGCGGACTCACGCTTGACGAAATACCTTACTGGCGCGACGGCACCCTCGACCTTTACACACCCTCGGGCGATTACGTTGTTGTCAAGTTTCCGAGATGGGCTTTCGAGAAATTCGAAGGTCTGGAAGATAAGCTCGGGACGCAGATGCTGGCAGTTGGCGAGGTGATGAGCATTGGCAAGAACTACAAGGAGGCGCTTCAGAAGGCGATCAGGTCGCTCGAGATAGGACGCTACGGGCTCGGATTCGCAAAGGATTTTAACAATAAGACGCTTGAGGAACTGATGAGTATGCTCAATCTTCCCTCAAGCGAACGTCAGTTCATTATGTACGAGGCTCTGCGAAAAGGCGCTGACATAGAAGAATTATTCCAAATGACCAGGATAAAGAAGTGGTTCATCGAAGAAATGAAAGAGCTGGTGATTCTTGAGGAGAAGATCCTGGGCTACAGGGGCATGATGCTTCCCAACGATCTGCTGATCACGGCAAAGAAAAACGGTTTCGCCGACAGATACCTCTCCGGATTGCTTGGGATCCACGAAAAGGTTATAAGGGCAAAACGCATATCCCTCGGCCTCACCGAAGCGTGGGAACCTGTTCCCGTCAGCGGGGTACCTGATGCCTCCTATTACTTCTCGACATACAATGCTCCAGATGCCGTTCCGGTGAGCAACAGAAAAAAGATAATGGTGCTGGGAGGCGGTCCGAACCGTATCGGACAAGGTATCGAATTCGACTATTGCTGTGTTCATGCCGCCTTTGCCATCCGCGACGGAGGTTATGAATCGATAATGGTCAACTGCAATCCCGAAACGGTTTCTACCGATTACGACACATCACACAGGTTGTATTTCGAACCTTTAACGGCGGAGGATGTCCTGAGTATTTACGAAAAGGAGAAGCCTGAGGGAGTGATAGTTCAGTTCGGAGGCCAGACACCATTGAATCTTGCCAGGGAACTGGCGGATGCCGGTGTGAAGATACTGGGAACCACCCCCGAAACAATTGATCTTGCCGAGGATCGCGACAGGTTCAGGTATGTAATAAACCAACTTGGCATTCCACAGCCGGAATCGGGAATGGCAAGCAATATGAACGAAGCCCTAAGTATAGCCGAAAGAATAGGTTATCCGCTGATGATACGTCCTTCTTACGTCCTTGGCGGAAGGGCCATGAAGATCATCCTTGACGAGAAGATGCTTACTGAATATGTAGCAACAGCCATTGGCGTCTCGCCCGACCGTCCACTGCTTCTCGACAAATTCCTTGAAGATGCCATTGAATCGGAGGCTGACGCCATCTCGGACGGAACCGATGCCTTTGTGCCGGCCGTCATGCAGCATATAGAATATGCAGGAATCCACTCCGGCGACTCGGCCTGCGTGATTCCTCCGGTGGTCATTTCAAAGGAACACAAAAAAACCATTTACGATTACACCCGTAAAATTGCAATGGAGCTTAAGGTGGTCGGTCTGATGAATATACAGTATGCAATTTATGAGGATACCGTTTACATCCTGGAGGCCAATCCCAGGGCTTCCCGCACCGTTCCGCTGGTCTCGAAGGTTTGCAATATCTCGATGGCAAGGATTGCCACCCAGATAATGCTCGGCCAAAAGCTTTCGGATTTCGGTCTGCGTAAAAGGACAATAAATCATTACGGCGTCAAGGAGGCTGTCTTCCCCTTTAACATGTTCCCGGCAATTGATCCGCTTCTCGGACCTGAAATGAGATCGACGGGCGAGGTTCTTGGGATTGCCGATTCGTACGGCATGGCATTTTTCAAATCGCAGGAGGCAACAATGTCGCCGCTGCCGATAAAGGGCACTGTTCTGATAACCATTGCCGACCGCGACAAGAAAAGGATACTTCCGGCGGCAAAGAATTTCAGGGATATGGGATTCACAATCATTTCAACCGGCGGAACCAGACAGTTCCTGATCGACAACGATATTCCCGCCGACCTCATACTTAAGGTCCACCAGGGAAGGCCGAATATTGTGGATGCCATCAAGAACAAGGAGATTGATCTTGTAATCAACACCCCGGCCGGCCGTCTGAGCGAGTATGATGATTCCTACATCAGGAAGAACGCCATCAGATACAAGGTGCCGTATATCACCACAACCTCAGCAGCCTTTTCGGCAACCGAAGGCATCAAGGCAAGGCAGAACGGGGAGTATAAGGTGAAGTCGCTCCAGGAGTATCATTCTGAGATAGAAGATTGAATTGCGGTGTGAGGTACACGGTACGAGTTACAAGGCGCAGGCGTGAGCTATGAGGCTTTAACTTCGGTCTTCCGCCTTGCGTCTTGCGTCTTGCGTCTTTTGTCTTAATCCTGAAACAAAATCTCCGCTCTGAACCTCCTGAACAGGGTCTCCTCATCCTCACCTTTCTGGATACCTGAGAGAAGCAGTTCGATAAGTTTTGCAATGGTCTTGTCGCTGAATCCGGCCTCGATGGCAAAACGCTTCAGCAGTTTTCTTTCACCTTCGGACACGAAATCATCTGCAAGGATCATCTCTGCTATATTGTAGAGATGGTCGAACTTCTCCTGGAGAGGATAGGGAGGATCGTAATGACCTGCTTCACTCTCGATCAGCTTGTCGATCTCCGGATCGGTGAGACCGAATTTCCTTCCCTCCTTGTGAAGCAATTCAAACTCTTCAGGCTTGATATTGCCATCAGCCCTTGATACCTGAATCAGATGGAGATAATGCTCCTTGCTTATTCTCTTACCGTTATCCTTAATGAAATCTGAGAAATTCATATTGTTATATTTATAGTTGTGTCAGTAATTTAAGTTGACAAAGATATCACGGAAAATTAATATCCTGTTCTGTTTAATATCAACAAAAAATCAAAAGAATTGTTTCACTCTTTCAAGCCAGAAAATATTGAAGCTTCCCCCGGGTTCCTCGAGGAGCCATACTGTAGTTCCCAGTTCCCGTGCCAGAGGATTGGATATTCTCCCTACCTCGGTAATCTTTCCGAAGAACTGTTTCACATCTTCTCCCATTTCTTCGTTGATATATACGACTGAAGTAATATCAGGCTTGAAAACCAGAGGTATCCAGTACCTGAAGCTCTCATGGAAGCTGATAGCTTCGGGAAGCCCGTATTTTTTGCCGATGATAGTCACTGCGCCTGCCTGTCCATAGTTTTCACAATAGATGAAAGCCGAGTTTTTCTCCTCAATCATATTCCAGGCCTCAGCTGCTATTCCGGTCAGTTCCTCCCATCCAAGCATATCGGCGTAGTCCTGCGGAAGGGAATGTATTGATCCATCCTCGAACCTGCATAAAAAGTCCATTTTCCCTTCCCTTTTCATGACACCAAAATAAGCGGCAAGCTTTTCCTGCCCGAATAAGGGAATTCCGATGGGAATGAAGGGGATGCTCAGCATCACAATCAGGAGTATCAGGAATAGTCTCGACCATGCTTTCTTAAGAGTCATCTCCCACGAAACCGCCCCGGCAGCCATAAGAAAAGGGAACACTCCCATCGTATAATAATTCTTGCCCCGCATCATCATCAGCGACAGAATGACAGCCAGTGCGACAATTCCGAGAAATCTGTACTGCCATGCTTTTTTGCCTGTGAAGAGATAAATGATCCCCGCAATAGTCAGGACTGATGCCATTCCGGGAATAATCAGCTGCTCAATAATGAAAGCCGTCCTGTCGACATTGATCAGCTGAGTCCGTTCAAGCTCTGCAAGATGATTCAGCACCGGAAGTCCATTCACGATCTGCCATAATAAGTTTGGCAGGAAAACGATAAAGCCAACCAGCAAACCGATCCAGAATTTCCTTCTGGTGAAGATTGTCCTGTATCGTGTGAAAGGAACTATAAGCAAAAGCATCATGATAAGCAGTCCCAGAAGATACTTGTTTAGCAGTCCTGCCCCTGCGGTTATCCCGAGAAGCACCAGGTATTTGTCTGATGATGTGTTGACATACCTGATTACAAGGTAGAAGATAAGCGTCCAGAAGAAGATGTCGATATGCACCGGCTGAAATAAGAGGAAAGCCCGCAAGCCAATTATGGAAACCGTAAACCCGGCCGCGGCAAGTATCCTCGCAAAGCCTGCGCCTCCCATTTCCCTGGCAATAGCGGCGACCAGGTATACCATAACTCCGCTCATCACGGCAGGAAAGAGTCTCACTGCAAACACTGAGTTCCCGAATATCCCCTGCATGATTCCGGCTATCCACCCTATAAGCGGTGGAACAGTGGCATATCCTGCAGCCGGGTGAAGCCCAAGTGAGAAATAAAGAAGCTCATCACGGTGATATTCAAGATTATCTGATACACAGATGTGAATAACCACATTTAGCAGGGCCAGAAGAAAAATGACGATACCCGAATAACTGTTGCCCGGCTCTTCTTTCATACACTGAAACGCAAAGGATGGGACTATACTACTGATTAATGGTTTTGGAAAGTTATAAAAAGATTTTTAATTGAATTATAAAATGAAAGTTATATATTTCCCGGAATAATTATTGGTGACCCGGGGCTTCGCTATCTCTGATTGTCTCTAAAATTTGACGCTATGAAATTAAAGCTGTTACGTAATCTGGCAATTCTGACCATTCTTGTTTCAGTTTCTGCCATTAACAACACATGGGCTCAGACAGGCCCTGCGGGTGATGATCTTGACAAGAAGGTCAGAAAATTTCTCACCGAGCATTCACATTACTGGTTCGACATGAACATACCTGCTTCCGACGGGCAGCTGCTTTATGATATCATAATTGAGGGAAATTACAAGTCGGCCATTGAAATCGGTACTTCCACCGGCCATTCAGCCATATGGATCGCATGGGCGCTGAGCAAGACCGGAGGAAAGCTGATCACCATTGAGATCAATGAGGAGAGGTACAAGACCGCTCTTGAGAATTTCAAGGAGGTGGGACTGTCGGATTATATTGATGCACGACTTGCCGATGCTCACAAACTTGCCAGGGAACTTAAGGGACCCTTTGATTTTGTGTTCAGTGATGCCGACAAGGACTGGTACAAGAATTATTTCATAGAGCTTGACCCCAAACTGACCGTCGGGGGATGCTTCGTCACCCATAATATAACTGAAAGAGGCCGGGGTGGCAACCGCGGTTACGGAGGACCTGCCATCTATCTTGAATACGTCAGAAGCCTCGACAATTATGAAACAACACTTAACAGCTCGGGAGGAGGAATGGCAATCAGCTACAAAAGGTCAAAACAATAATCTTGTAAACATGGCGGAAGATAAACTGGAAAGAAAGCTGGGCCTTTTCCCTGCTACCAATATAGTTGTTGCCAATATGATCGGTGCCGGGATATTCACAACATCCGGGCTTCTGATGGCTGAGCTTCATAATCCGCTGCTTATGGTCATCCTGTGGGCAGTGGGAGGCATCATTGCTCTTTGCGGGGCACTGTCGTACGGTGAGCTTGGAGCAGCAATGCCGGGAGCTGGCGGTGAATACCTTTTCCTTTCGAGGCTTTACAGCCCTATCTACGGATTTCTGAGCGGATGGGTCTCCTTCATAGTTGGTTTCTCGGCTCCGATAGCCGCCTCTGCACTCGGATTCAGCGAATACTTCACAAGGGCGATCCCCGGATTCGGCGAGTGGATGAATGCCAACGGTATCATGGGACTGGAACTGACAAAGAAAACACTTGCAGTTGCGGTGATCCTCATCTTCACCTTTATCCATTACAGGGGAATAAAATACGGCGCACGCATCCAGAATGCGCTTACTATTCTGAAAATCCTTCTTATAGTGATACTGCTCGTCGGAGGTTTTTCCTCCGGAAGGGGCAACTTCTCGAATTTTCATAACGGCGGCTCGGTCGGATTAGGACTTGCAGGCTGGAAGACAGTGGGTCTTTCGCTGATGTGGATCATGTTCGCCTACAGCGGCTGGAATGCATCGACCTACCTGGGAGCCGAAATAAAAAACCCGAAACGAAACCTCCCGGGTTCACTCATCTATGGAACGTTGATCGTTATGGTTCTGTACGTGGGAATAAACATCCTTTATATTTACGGGATAAACCCTGATTCTATGAAAGGAGTAATATCTGTCGGCGGACTTGCAATGGGAAACCTGTTCGGGAAATCGGCCGAAATCCTGTTCTCGATCCTGATTGCCTTTGCTCTTTTCTCATCTCTCAGCGCTTTCATAATAATCGGTCCGAGGGTTTACTACTCCATGGCAAAGGACGGACTCTTCTTCAAGGCTGCTGCAACAATCCACAAGAGGTTCCAGGTGCCTTCTAATTCCATTCTCATGCAGGCCCTTATTGCAGTCATTCTGGTGCTCTCGGGAACATTCGAACAGGTCCTTACCTATATGGGCTTTGCACTGGGTATCTTCCCTGTTCTCTCGGTTTTAGGAATATGGAAACTGAGGAAGACTCACCCCGAAGCTCTCAGGGTAAAAGGCTTCCCGATCCCGCAGATAATCTATATAACCGCCGGATTAATGATCCTGGTGCTGGCATTCATGGAAAGTCCCCTGGAATCATCGATTGCCATACTGACAGTCGTGGTTGGAATCCCTGCTTACTTCCTCTTTAAACGGAGTTCAAACTCAGCAAAAGAAGATCCACCTGTTAACTGAGGCCTGTTATCCCGGAATCCCGGCCAGGTCGCGTATCACAACCGATGCGCAGGCTATCCCGAACGCGGCAGGCATATACGACATAGTGCCTACAACCGATGCCTTATTCCTTTCTCCGGCCACTCGTTCGATCCTGCTCTTGTCGACCGTCTCGGGTGAATAAACCGCCGTTATGCCTTCGCGGACTCCCAGCCTGTGAAGCCGTTTCCTGAGGATCCTGGCCAGAGGGCAGCTGTTAGTGTCTGAGATATCGCTTATTGAAATGTTCAGGGGATCAAATTTCCCCCCGGAGCCCATCGAACTGACAACAGGAATTTTCTTTGTCACTGAATGATAAAGGAGGAACAGCTTGGGCGACAGAGTATCGATCGCGTCAACCACATAGCTGAAACCCTTGTCAAGAACCTCAATCATCCTCTCATCCCTGATGTACTCATCGATAACAGTGAGATTGAGATCCGGATTGATATCCTTCAGCCTTTCGGCCATCACCCCGGCCTTTGGCTTTCCCTCGGTGCTGTTAAGAGCCAGGAGCTGTCTGTTCCTGTTGGTGGCATGTATAGTGTCGCCATCGACGATGGTCATCTTCCCCACCCCGGCCCTGCATATCATCTCAGCAGCCCACGATCCGACACCGCCAAGTCCGACCACCAGCACATCCGAAGAAAGCAGTCTGAAAATTCCTTCAGGCCCAATAAGCATCTCTGTCCGTGACAACCAGCTGGTCATAAGTTCAGAATATCATGTTATAACAATGTTATAACGCTGTTATAACATTGTTATAACGTATATTTTTTCATAAAAAGTCCCCTGTAATTGGCCGAAATCTGTTCCTTAAGCATACCGACGCTTAGTCCAAGATCGGCTGAAACCTTTGCATAAATATCTCTTATATCGGCATCTGCTCCATCGGTCTCCAGGAACATCCTTTCGGGCGGCAGCGACTTCAGCAGTCCGGAGGATTCAGGTCTGATAACAAAGTCGAACCAGAAAGAGATATACATATCGCGTTTGACAAGCTGCAGGGCCAGATCCTTCTTTCCCCTGAATCCATGGACCAGCCAGGGGGTTTCAGGTTTCAGGTCGCGATGGGCTTCCTGAAGTTCATTCCAGGCTTTAACACAATGTATCACGAGGGGTTTTCCGAATTCTTCTGCAATCTTAACCTGTTCAGAGAAAACGGCAAGCTGGATTTCATGTGACGGACCTCTGAGCTTGTCAAATCCGGCCTCTCCGAAAGCAATCAGATTTGGACTGGATGCAATTCCCCTGATGTAGGCAAGGAGCGTTTCGCTGTTGTTTTCATCAAGATGCCAGGGATGGATGCCTGCCGTAAAGACCGGGGCGTTGATCGTCGCGGGATCCCTGTTCTCATGGGCCATGACGTTTTCCACGGCAAAGATACCGGCTTCAGGTCTGGAATCGTGAGTGTGGATATCGATATAATCGTCTTGCCGGGGAGAATTCATTTATTTTTTCCCAATTAACGACACTCCCTTTTCGATTCGTGCGATGGTCTCAGCCTTACCAATCCAGCTGATAATATCGAACATGTGGGGTCCGCGTAGTGCTCCCACGATAACCAGTCTGAACGGATTCATCACTGCACCCATATTGTAACCACGGGTTTCGATCCACAATTTTACGGCCAGTTCGACCGACTGAGGCGAAAAATCTTCCAGTCCCTGAATAACTCCCTTAATCTCCTCCAGAATGGTGGTTGTGTTTTCCTGCCATCTTTTCCTGATAACCTCCTGGTCGTACTCTTCAGGAGCTTTGAAGAAGAAGTCGGTCTGGTCCCAGAAATCCTTTACGAAACTAACCCTCTCCTTCACCAGTTCCACAAGCATTTCAAGACGGACTATATCGATATGGAATCCCTTTTCCCTGAGGAACTCCCTGAATTCCATGGCAAGCTGACTGTTGGATCTCTTCTGGAGGTACTGATGATTGAACCATTTTGCCTTTTCGGGATCAAATCTCGAACCTGATTTTCCCACCCTCTCCAGCGAAAACGCTTCAATCAGTTCATTCATTGAGAAGATCTCCTGTTCAGTGCCGGGATTCCATCCGAGAAGTGCTATCATGTTCACAAATGCTTCGGGATAATATCCCTCTTCGCGGTATCCTTTTGCAGTTTCGCCGTAGGGCCAGAAGAGCGGAAACACAGGGAATCCCATCCGGTCGCCGTCGCGCTTGCTGAGCTTGCCTTTTCCATCGGGTTTCAGAAGAAGCGGAAGATGGGCAAACAGCGGCGCTTCCCAGCCGAAAGCCCTGTAGAGCAGGACATGAAGCGGGAGCGACGGAAGCCATTCCTCACCCCTTATCACATGACTTATCTTCATCTGATAGTCATCAACAAGATGAGCAAGATGATAGGTAGGCATACCATCGGATTTAAACAGGACCTTATCATCGAGAGTCGAAGTGTTAACGACTATATGCCCTCTGATGAGATCATCGAAATAGATCTCTTCGCCTTCGGGCATTTTAAAGCGGATAACATAAGGCTCTCCACGATCGAGCCTTGCATTCCATTCAACAGCATCGAGCGATATTGAGTTTTTCAGCTTACCGCGGACAGCGGCACTGTAAATAAATGTATTCCCGTTTTTCTCATCTTCCACCCTGAGTATTTCCAGCTCCTCCGGAGTGTCAAAAGCATAGTACGCATGCCCTTTATCAACGAGGATATCGGCATACCTCCTGTAGATCTCTTTTCTGTTGCTCTGCCTGTAGGGTCCGCACTCACCTCCCTCCCTTATACCCTCGTCAACAACAATTCCGCACCATCTGAGCGACTCCATTATATAATCCTCAGCGCCCTCTACATACCTTGTCTGATCGGTGTCCTCGATCCTCAGAATAAACTTCCCGTTGTTCTTCCTGGCAAAAAGAAAGTTGTAAAGAGCTGTCCTCACCCCTCCTATATGCAGCGGTCCTGTCGGACTTGGTGCAAATCGTACTCTTACCTGCGGCATAATATTATCAAACTGTTAATTATTAGTATCAAAGATAGATAAAACATGCAATTATTGTTTCTTCCCGATCAGCTATTTAAGTAAGTCCGCTTTGTCGGGTGACAATAATCATGAGCACGCTGAACATAAAAATATTAATTTAGTACTCTAAAACCGGCATTCATGAAGATGATGAAAGCTCTTGTAAAGGCGAAGGCTGAGAAGGGGATCTGGATGGAGGAGGTTGCTGTTCCTGATCCGGGCCTTAACGATGTGATAATAAAGATAAAGAAGACCGCCATATGCGGCACCGACCTTCACATTTACCTTTGGGATCCCTGGGCCCGGAAGACCATAAAGGTGCCGATGGTAATCGGACACGAATACATGGGTTATATCGAAAAAACGGGTGCAGGTGTAAAGAATCTGAGACCCGGCGACAGGGTGACCGGCGAAGGGCATCTTGCATGCGGCCACTGCAGGAATTGCCGCAGGGGAAAGGAACATGTGTGTGAAAATACAATTGGCATCGGCGTCAACATCGATGGTGCTTTTGCCGAATATCTGAAGCTACCGTCGCTCAATGTGGTACCGCTCGATCCAAGGATCCCAGACGATTGGGCAGCAATAATGGATCCCTTTGGGAATGCAACCCATACGGCGCTCTCCTTCCCTCTTCTCGGAGAGGATGTACTTGTCACGGGAGCTGGCCTTATTGGAAGCATGGCAGTAGCCATTGCAAAGTATGCCGGAGCCAGGTTCATTGTGGCAAGCGACCTGAGCGATTACCGCCTCGCGATAGCTAAAAGTATGGGAGCCACCCTGACTGTTAATCCCATGAGAGGCGAAAAGATAGCTGATGCAGTCAAAAAACTGGGGATGCGAGGCTTTGATGTCGGCCTTGAAATGTCAGGATCACCCAAAGCCTTCATCGAGATGATAGAAAGCATGTACAACGGTTCGAGCATCTCATTGCTTGGCATCCTGCCTTCGAATTTTGAGGTGCCATGGAGCGATATAATCTTCAAGGCAATAACCCTTAAAGGAATTTACGGGAGGGAAATGTGGGAAACGTGGTACAAAATGGAACAGATGATAATAGGAGGAATCGACCTCAACCCCGTAATCACCCACAGGTTTCACATCGACGACTTTCAGAAGGGTTTTGATGTAATGGAAAGCGGCAACTGCGGCAAGGTGATACTAAACTGGGATTAGAAATCAAGGCATGAGGTGTGAGGTATGAGGGGTTAGAAGGCGTTAAGGCGTTAGAACGTGAAGACGGAAAGGTCATGCAAGTCATGCAAGTCGTGCAAGTCATGCCGGTCGTTTCCAGTGATAATAACTGGCAAAACCGGCGGAACCGGCAGAACTGGCAGAACCGAATTAATAAAACTCCGTATGACTCCGTCTTTACTCCGTGTAACTCCGGGGTTTAAAAAAAAACTGCGACCCTCTTTCGCTAAAGCTTCAGAGGGCAAAGCCAGCAACCAGTAACCAGCAACTAGTAACCAGCACAAAAGATTGAGGCTTTAAGAAACAAAATCAGAAACAATATGTATAAGGATTATCAGCAACATCTCGTTCAGGTTCTCTCCGAAATCAGGGAAGCCGGGCTCTACAAAAATGAAAGAGTAATCATATCTCCTCAGGGAGCCGAGATCACTCTCGACACCGGGCAGAAGGTGCTCAATTTCTGCGCCAACAATTATCTCGGACTGTCGGCGAACAGCAAGCTTGTTGAAGCAGCAAAAAAAGCCCTTGACACCCATGGTTACGGCATGTCGTCGGTGCGATTCATCTGCGGTACGGGTGACCTTCACAAGGAGCTTGAACAGAAGCTGGCTGAATTTTTCGGGATGGAAGACACCATTTTGTATGCAGCCTGCTTCGACGCAAATGGAGGTGTGTTTGAACCCCTGCTCACCGAAGAAGATGCCATTATTTCGGATTCCCTGAACCATGCCTCGATCATCGACGGGGTGCGTCTCTGTAAGGCGCAGCGCTACAGGTATGCCAATGCCGACATGAGCGACCTGGAGGAGAAGCTGAAGGAGGCTCAGGCTCAGCGTTTCAGGCTGATAGTCACTGACGGTGTCTTTTCAATGGACGGCAACGTGACTCCGCTCGACAGGATCCATGAACTTGCAGTTAAGTACAATGCAATGATCATGGTCGATGAGTCACACTCGGCAGGAGTTGTGGGAAATACCGGACGCGGAGTTACGGAGCTTTACAATCTGAAGGGAAAGATCGA
This sequence comes from uncultured Bacteroidales bacterium, assembly GCA_963840965.1. GTDB lineage: Bacteria > Bacteroidota > Bacteroidia > Bacteroidales > VadinHA17 > LD21. The sequence goes on from CAWJAW010000009.1 coordinate 197,699, forward strand.
GATTATCACCGGCACACTGGGCAAGGCTTTCGGGGGAGCCATCGGTGGATTCACCACAGGCAAGAAGGAGATCATCGAGATGCTGCGTCAGCGTTCGAGGCCCTACCTCTTCAGCAATTCCATCCCGCCTCTCGTTGCTGCTGCCGGCATCAGGATGATTGAGATGATGACTGAGACCAATGAGCTTCAGGACAAGCTGCATTTCAACACCAAGTATTTCATGGAGAAGATGATGGCGGCAGGATTTGACATCAAGCCCACCCAGTCTGCTATCTGTGCCGTTATGCTTTACGACGCCAGACTGTCGCAGGAGATGGCCGCCAGGCTGCTCGTTGAAGGCATTTATGTCACAGGCTTCTACTTTCCCGTGGTTCCCAAGGGCCAGGCAAGGATTAGAGTTCAGCTTTCGGCAGCCCACGAACAGGAGCATCTCGACAAAGCCATCGCAGCTTTCGAGAAGATCGGCAGAGAACTCAAGGTCATTAAATAATTGCCATCTCCCTAACCCCCTTTAGGGGGTAGGGGACAGAGGGTCTTCAGGAAATAATCAACCGCATTTTGATGATCCGCAGTCTTTACAGATCAGGCATCCTTCCTCGTACACAAGATTATCTGAACCGCATTCACCGCATTTTCCCTTGGCCCTTGTGCCGTTCGGAATGTATTTCTTAAGTGCCCGTTCCACACCGTTCTTCCAGTTGTTTATCGATTCGCTGTCGAGTTTCAGCGACTGAACCAGGTTCACGACATCCTGGATAGGCATCTCGTGGCGGAGCACTCCCGATATGAGCTTGGCATAGTTCCAGTATTCCGGCTTAAACATGTGTGACAATCCTTCAAATATCTTTTTGTATCCGTATTTATCTGTATACTGGAAGTCATATCTTGTTTTGCCGTCATCCATTTTGACCTTGATGATCTTTCCCTTTACGATGGTTTTTGGGATAGGGAAGACCTCATCATCTGCCAGACCTGTGAATATCTCATAGGGCCTGCCGTCTCTGAGACCCACGAATGCCACCCATTTTTCCTCGTTGAAGTTAAAGCGGATGACATCGCAGTCGAGGACTCGCGGGCGTTTTGGTCTTTCAGCTCTGGCATCGCTCTTACCGGCGATCAGAACCCCGTCGCGCGATCCGTCGCGGTAAACGGTAGCGCCTTTGCATCCCGATTTCCAAGCTGTCAGATACAGTTCACTCACCAGTTCTTCCTTTGCATCCGACGGAAGGTTGATTGTAACGCTTATTGAATGGTCGACCCATTTCTGGATAGCACCCTGCATGCGGACCTTTGCCACCCAGTCGACATCATTTGCAGTTGCCTTGTAATATGGTGATTTAGCTATGATTGCATTGATTTCCTCATCTCCCATACGGGTTACATTGTCGGGATCGTAGCCGTTCAGTTTCAACCAGTCGACAAACTTGTGGTGGAATACGATGAACTCTTCCCATGAATCGCCTACCTCATCCTTAAATGAAATCTTGACGTTCTTATCGTTCGGATTCACTTTTCTGCGGCGCTTGTAGAACACCGAGAAGATGGGTTCGATTCCCGATGTAGTCTGGGTCATGAGGCTGGTTGTGCCCGTAGGTGCTATTGTGAGAAGGGCTATGTTACGTCGGCCGTATTTTACCATATTGTTATACATCACGGGATCGGCCTCTTTCATTCTGAGGATGAAGGGATTGTTCATTTCCCTTTCAGCATCGTAAATGGTAAAGGGACCTCTTTCCCTCGCCAGGTAGGTTGATGATTTGTATGCTTCAAGAGCAAGAGTCTTGTGCACATCGACAGAGAAATTTATTGCCTCTTCACTGCCATACCTGAAACCGAGTGCTGCAAGCATATCACCTTCGGCTGTTATCCCGATACCTGTCCTTCTTCCCTGTTCCGACTTTTTCCTTATGTTCAGCCACATGTTCTTTTCAACCTGTTTCAGTTCTTCCAGCTCGGGATCGGCTTCGATCTTGGCCAGGATTGCATCTATCTTTTCAAGTTCCAGGTCAATGATGTCATCCATCATTCTCTGAGCCAGTCCGACATGTTCCTTATAAAGTTCAAAATTAAAGGTTGCCTTGTCGGTGAAGGGATCCATCACATAGCTGAAAAGGTTGATTGCCAGAAGGCGGCAGCTGTCGTAGGGACAAAGAGGTATTTCACCGCACGGATTGGTTGACATGGTTGTGAACCCCAGATCGGCATAGCAATCGGGAACGCTCTCCCTTATTATGGTGTCCCAGAAAAGCATTCCGGGTTCGGCCGATTTCCAGGCATTATGAATTATTTTGGTCCACAGCTGGACGGCATCGACATCCCTGACGAATTTCGGATTATCTGATACGATGGGGTATTGCTGCCTGAAGATTGCTTTATTCTCGACGGCTTTCATGAACTCATCGGTGATCTTCACTGAAACGTTTGCTCCAGTTATCTTGCCGCTTTCCATTTTGGCATCGATAAACCTGCCGCTGTCGGGGTGTTTGATGGATATTGAGAGCATCAGTGCTCCGCGTCTTCCGTCCTGTGCCACCTCGCGGGTAGAGTTGGAATATCTTTCCATGAAGGGGACAACTCCGGTTGAAGTAAGGGCGCTGTTCAGAACGGGTGAGCCCTTGGGTCTTATATGAGAAAGGTCGTGTCCGACGCCACCCCGGCGTTTCATAAGCTGAACCTGCTCCTGGTCGATCTTCATGATTCCGCCATAAGAGTCGGCAATACCGTCATTGCCAATCACAAAACAGTTCGACAGCGAAGCAATCTGATAGTCGTTGCCGATTCCTGTCATTGGCCCTCCCTGGGGCACAATGTATTTGAAATCCTTGAGAACGCTGTAGATAAGCTCCTCAGGAAGAGGGTTCTTGTATTTTAGTTCTACCCTGCGTATTTCCCCTGCCAGCCTCCGGTGCATGTCGTCGGGTGTCTTCTCATAAAGATTCCCGAATGAATCCTTCAAGGCATATTTATTCGCCCAAACCCTGGCAGCCAGTTCATCACCATTGAAATAATCAATGCTGGCTTCAACGGCTTCATCATGAGAATATGTAAGTTTCTCAGGCTTCAATTCAGCCGATTTGTCAGGATCCTTCATTTCCGTTCTTTTTTTGTTTTCTGTTGCTGCCGCATCACTTGCTTTCGCTGATGCGATGACTGACTCCTGGACAAATAAATCTCCCATTTTGAAAAAATAAATCTGTTAACTTTTGATAATGTTACGATTAAACGACCGTTGATTTTTGTAGCGGGTAATCGCTAAAATAGACAAGCATCCAACTCGATGCAAGCTTAAAATTTTAACTTTATTAACATTCGATGGGAGAGTTATTAACTTAAGGCTATGATGCTTTTTTTCAGCCATTTAGTCCTAATAATGCCAGAATACAAAGCTTTGAGCCGGCCTGAGCCGAAAAAAAAGGGCGCCTTATTCAGGCGCCCTTTAATTTACTATCGGATCTTACTTAGTTGAAAATATAGCGTAGACCAACCTGGAGCATCCAGCACTGACTAATGTTAAGATAGGTGTCGTAGGTTTTGGTCGGATAAGCGTCCTTAACCTTCACCATTGAATAAGTCGGAATATTGGATTCATCACGGCCTTCATACTTCAGGATTGAGCCATAGTTACTGACAGCCATGTTCTTGTAAACACCCCAATTCGAATTGATAAGGTTAGCCGCATTGAGCACATCGAGGCTCAGCTGAAGTGTGTTCTTTGTATTTCCGGCCTTAACTGAGAAATCCTGAACGAAGCGGAGGTCAAGCCTGCTCACCCATGGTGCGCGTGCTGCATAGGCTTCAGCATATTCGCCCTTGTGTTTTCTCAGGTAGCGGTCCTGTTCGATGAACTCGAAGAAAGCATTTTCGTCTGCAGCGGTGAGGAATGAAACTTCACCCTTCTGTTTCGGTATGTAGATCAGGTCGGTTGTTACTGCATCGCCGTTCATATCGTTGCTGTAGGTAAAGGAGTTTCCGTATGGAGTGAAACCTGAATAGAACAGGCTGATAGTGGATGCCATATGATCGTTAAGGTAAGGAATACGGTAAGACAATGATCCGGTAACCCTGTCGGGCATTACATACTGTGATCGTTGGATGGTTGGAGCATTTGGTCCGTCGACTGAGTAAACCCCTACCCATGCCGAGTTTGCGTTGCTTCCGGGCATACCTGAAAGTTCTTTCATTTCTGTCTTTGTGTAGGCAAGCATCAGGTCGAGGTTCTTCACAGGTTCAGTATTGACTGTCAGGTTTAAAGTATAACCGTAGCCCTTGTTTGTATTGACAAGGACGCAGGCGTCCTTGATGGTGCTGCTGTAAAGATAGTCGGACGGGTAAATGTAACGCTTGTCAGGTCCTGCAAATCTTTCCCAGCTGGATGCCGGATTCTTGACTGCGTAATTCTCAATCATTACTGCGTTAATGTTCTTGGTAAACATACCTTCGGCTGTAACCGATAACGGGAATTCCACAGGAACTTTATAATCGACTGCCAGTGATGATTTCCATACCTGCGGCATCCTGAAATCAGGATCCACTCCGGCTATTGAGCTTGGCACGCTGCCATCCTCGGGAGTTACCACTGTCTGGAAGTCGAGCCTGTCAATCATCTCATCAACATTGGTAATCATACCGCCTGCGAGCAGTGCCAGCCTTGGATCGACTGAAGTTGGTTCACCTGAAGAATTGAAGCGGGTCTGCAGTTTCATCAATATCTGGTTCATACCAGCATTGGAAGGCATGTTGGTGAAGAACACCAGCGGCAGACGGCCGGTGAATATTCCCGTTCCGCCTCGTACCACAATTGATTTATTTGAATTCACATCCCATGTAAATCCAACGCGGGGTGACAGATTGATCCTTGATTTGGGCCATTCACCTGTATCGATGTTCCTGCCACCGAAGTCGAGCTCCTTAATGGCGTTGTTGGTAATGATATCATCAATAAATGAAAGGTTATCAGCACGCAGGCCGACAGTTAGCTTAAAGTTCTGAAGAGGACTCCATTCATCCTGGATATAGGCTCCTATCTGGTTGAATTTTACAGCGTTCGAGGGAACCAGTTCTCCATTAGTGCCATATGTCAGGGCAAAGTCAACCGGGGCTGCTCCATTTAGGAAATCACTCAGACTGTAGTAGCGATAGTAACCGGTTCCGCTGCGCATGTAGTTATTGTCGGCCATCTGATATTCGAAACTTACTCCGGCTGTCAGTTTGTGTGCATCAATATAATAGGTGAAGTTGTCGGTAGCTGTTATGATCTTGTTCTTAACGCCATTGTTCCAGGTAAAAAGTTCATAACCAGCTGAGATATAAGGAGCAAGGGCATCAGCCCCTGTTGCCAGGTCACCGCTCATAATATCGATGAAGGGGAATGGTGAGGAAGTCGATCCGCGTACGTCCTTTATGTCGGAATAAGTGACAAGCAGCTGATTTGACATGGTGTTGGAGAACCTGCTATTCAACTCCAGTGATCCGGAATTGACAATATTATCCATGGAATACATCGAATTTGCATAGGAGAACGAAAATTCTCCGACGCGGTCCTTGTTTCTGTCGCGGTAGCTTCCGTCGGTTGAATTTCCGTTGGGCGGATTCCATGCCGTGTTCTTGGTATGATTATAGCGGACGCTCAGCTTATGGGCATCGGTGATGTTCCAGTCGATGCGGGCCAGGTATTTAAGGTTTGACTCGTCAGCCGGGAAACTATTGAACGAACCCGTTTCGTAGCCGTAATTATTTCTCAGGAAATCTGATACCGTCTGCAAATCGGATTCAGTTACACGTGAGATGGTCTGCTGATCGGAGACACCATTGGTGGAGGCCCTCCAGCGGATAACCTGCTGGGGAGTTTTTTCATATTCAAGGTTGCCGAAGAAGAAAAGTTTGTTTTTGATGATCGGACCGCCCACAGTAAAACCATAGATGGAATTTGACTCCTTTACGCGATCGCCGAAATCGTGGTCACCTATCTTGTTGCCCCTCATATTCTGGTTGGTATAATAGGTATAGGCAGTGGCCTTATAGGTGTTGGTCCCTGATTTGGTGATGGCATTGATACCTCCGCCGATGAAGTTTGTCTGGCGGACATCAAAGGGTGCAATTACAACCTGAACTTCCTCGATGGCGTCGAGTGAGATCGGGTTTCCGCCGCCTGGCAGGTTGCTGCTCAGTCCGAAGTTGTTGTTGAAGTTAGAACCGTCAACCGTAAAGTTTGTTGAACGTCCGTCGCCGCCCGAGAAGCTCATCCCGTTTGCATAGGGAGAAACCCTTGAAATATCGCCGATGTTCCTGTTGATGGTCGGCATCATGGTCATCTGTTCTCCGGAAATATTTGTGGTGGCTCCGGTTTTCAGGGTGTTGAATTTTGAAGGTCTGGCGCCTACCACGGTAACCACAGTGAGTTCGGTGCTGGATTCTTTCATGTTGACATTCAGTCCGAATGTCTCACCGAGCATGAGATTGATGTCAGTGAAACTCTCCTTTGAGTACCCTATAAAGGATATGTCGACCTTGTAGGGACCGCCTGGACGCATACCCTGGATTGAAAATAATCCCTGGGCGTTGGCCGTTGCGCCGTAGATAGTTCCCGAAGGAACATGTGTTGCGACGACAGTAGCTCCTGCCAGGGCCTCTCCCTGCGAGTCGGTAATCTTACCGCTCATGGAGGATGTTGTTGAACCCTGTCCGAAAGAAATCATAGCCATGGACAGGAACAACAGTACTGTAAAAAAGCGTTTGTAAAGTTTTATCATAAGATTCAGGTTTTATTGTTTGTTTACAAATTGAAATTACACTTAATTGTCTGATTTCATGGTATCAAAAAAAAATAACCCTTACTAATAACGGGCTGTTGAATTTACACTTCATTAAACTATGCCTCCCTAATCTGAATTAACTAGTTGTTAACAAGTTTTCATCATTGTTTGTTAATATCTTTCATGGCAATTATACCCATGATTTTACGAGTGGCTCCGGCATTTTCCTTAACATACCGGCCGGCAGATTCTGATGCTTTACGGTAAAATTCCTCATCACCGGCAAGAGACTCAAATGCCGCCTCAAATTCATCATAACTGCTGAAGGACCGGGCTCCGCCAAGGGCGATCAGATCGACCGCTTCCCGGAACTTCCCGTAGTTGGGACCGAAGAGCACCGGAATACCCCAGCAGGCAGGTTCGAGGACGTTATGTATTCCTCTTCCGAATCCCCCTCCCACCACTGCAATACCTGCATACCTGTAAGCCGATGAAAGCATTCCCATATTATCTATTATCATGACTTCTGCCCCAGCCCCGGCTTCGGTGAACTCAGAAAACCTGACAACACTTTTCCCAAGGAGTTTTTCGAGCCGTTCAATATTGGAATCGTCAATCTCATGAGGAGCAAACACCCACTTCACAACACCCGGATGTTCATGGATATACCGTGAAATAATCTCCTCATCCGGCGGCCAGCTGCTTCCAGCAAGAACGAGTCGGGCGCTGCCCCTGAACTTCTCCAGTGCCCCGATATCCTTTGCCGATGAAGCTATCTGGACCACCCTGTCGAACCTGGTGTCGCCGGCTATTGTTACATTGTTTATCCCCGCACTTCTTAAAAGGCTTTCCGACTTCTGGTCCTGAACGAAAATGTGGGTAAAGCTGGCCAGCATCTTCCTGAAGAACCCTCCGTACCATTTAAAGAAATGCTGACCAGGCCTGAAAATTCCGGATACAAGATAAAGAGGTATATTCTTCCTACTGACTTCGGAAATGTAATTATTCCAGAACTCATATTTTACAAAGATGACGGCTGAGGGATTTACAGTTTTAACAAAAAGTTCAGCGTTAACGGAGGTGTCGGGAGGGAGGTAGCATACATAATCGGCACCCTGGTAATTCTTCCTTATCTCATAGCCGGAGGATGAAAAAAAGGACAGGATGATCCTGCTTTGCGGCTCCCGGCTCCTAAGCTCCTCTATCACCGGTCTCCCCTGCTCAAATTCGCCCAGTGAAGCGCAGTGCACCCAAATATTCCTTCCGCCGGCACCTGCCTTTTCCTTCAGCTTTTCTTCCCAGTCTTTCCATCCATTCACCATGAGTCGCACCTTAGAGTTGAAAGGCGACAACAGCCTCACCGCGAGGACAAACAAGAGGATTCCTGAATTGTATAGAAACTTCATCTGGCAATTTGAGGCGTCAAAGGTAATAAATATGAGAGAAAAGAGTCAAAAAAAATGAGCCTTGTTGCTGGTTAGTCGGCAATGCGGTACGCGGTACGCGGTACGCGGTACGCGGTACGCGGCGAACAGCGCGCGGTCCAGAAGGTTGCTGGTTCTGCCGGTCGTTCCTCTGCGTAAATCTGCGGCTTTCCTCTGCGTAAATCTGCGAGAAACTTCTTCTTCTTCGCCTTCAAGCCTCCAACTGCCAACTTTCTTCCCCGTCCATCAGCTTCCCCTATGGTTAAAATATTCTATTTGGCAAATTCGTGCTATTTTTGCAATACATTGCGCCTGAAATGATAAGATTAATAGCCCTGATTATCTCAATTGTACTTCAGATCATAGCTGCCTCCATAGCGCTCCGGTTTATGAAGCTTACCAAATACCGGCTTTCATGGATATTATTATCCATCTCGTTCGTTTTCATGGCGCTCAGGAAAATCTTTCAGCTCTTTGAGTTTTTCAGGGGGACACCGTCGTACACTTGGCAGATGATCGACTACTGGCTCGATGTGATTATCTCCTTCATGATAATAACCGGGGTGGTTCTGATAAGGGAACTGTTTTATTCGCTTAAGCGTGCCGACATAGACAGGATGAAGTCGGAGAAAAGGGTGATCAGCGCAATAATTAACACCGAGGAAAATGAGAGGAAACGGTTTGCCAAGGATCTTCACGACGGGCTGGGTCCCATCATGTCGACGGTGAAGATGTCGCTGTCGGCCCTGGGCGGCAGAATCACCGACGCGACTGACACGGTGATCCTCAACAATACAAATCATCTCATCAACGAAGCCATCAACACCCTTAAGGACATCTCGAACAATCTTAGTCCGCACATACTGTCTAACTTCGGTGTCTCAAGCGCTCTGTCAGCCTTCATTGCCAAGATTAACCAGACAAGGGCCATTGAGATTGAATTCAAGTCGAACATGGAGAACAACAGGATCGATCCTGAAAAGGAAGTGGTTATGTACCGGGCTGCCTGCGAACTAATTAACAATTCAATTAGGCATTCCGGAGCATCAAAGATCGAGATCGAACTGAACAGGCTTGAAAAATTCATTACCTTGCAGTTCTATGACAACGGACGCGGGTTCGATACAGGTGCGCTCAGCAATGAGGATAATGAGAAGGGCATGGGGTTGTCAAACATTGAAACACGGGTAAAGTCAGTCGATGGCGTCTTCATACTCGAAAGTAATCCGGGAAAAGGCACCAGCGCCCTTATCAAAATGATTGAATAAGCTTGGTATGGAAAAGATCAGAATAATAATAACGGACGATCACCAGCTTTTCCGAAACGGTCTGAAGATCCTTCTGAACGCCTTTCCCGAATTTGAGGTCACCGGTGAGGCCTCAAACGGCGAGGAGTTCCTTAAGCTGATCAGGGATACTTGCGCCGACGTAGCCCTGATGGATATCAACATGCCTGAGATGGACGGGATCGAGGCAACCAGGAAAGCCCTGAAGATCTGTCCTGAACTCGACATAATCGCCCTGTCGATGTACGGCGAGGAGGAGTATTACTACAAAATGGTGGATGCCGGAGCCAAGGGTTTTATCCTAAAGGATTCCGATATTTCGGAAGTAAAGGAGGCCATACTTACAGTGAACAATGGAGGCAGCTTCTTCTCTCAGGAGCTTCTGTACCACGTCATTCAAAAGATAAAGCACCGTGAAAACGAAAGCAAGTCAGCCAACCTTTCAAAGAGGGAGAAAGAGATCCTGCTGAAGATCTGCGAGGGCCTTTCGAACCAGGAAATAGCTGAAAACCTGTTCATCAGCAAGCGCACCGTCGACAAGCACAGGGCCAACCTGCTGGGCAAAACAAACTCCAAAAACACTGCCAGTCTGATTCTTTTCGCAATCAGGCACAAACTAATCGAGATATAATCCCGTTCTCTAGTAAATAAAAGAGAATTAAATGAGTGAGTCGTCAACTCTCGGCAGGAAAGGGGAAGACCTTGCTGTGTTGTTTCTACAGAACAATGGCTACAAAATCAGGAACAGAAACTGGAATGCCGGGAAGCTGGAGGTCGATATCATCGCCGAGACCGAAGAATTTATTGTTTTCGTCGAGGTAAAAACACGGTCCGAAGATTTTCTGGAGTCACCGCAGGATGCGGTAACAAATCAGAAGCAAAGGTCGCTGGTCCTGGCCGCCGATACTTACATCAGGTGGTTTGATATAAGCAAGCCTGCGAGATTTGATGTGATAACAGTTCTTGCAAAAGGTCAGACACTGACGATCGAAAAACATATAGAGGATGCGTTTTATCCAACGCTGAGGTAGGCATGAAGCATGGATTCGGAATTATAGGAGCAGGTTCGATAGCCGAGGTCCATGCGAGGGCCATTGAAACCCTCATGGATGCTGAGCTGGTTGGCATCTTTGATCACAATCCGGGAAAAACCCAGTCTTTCAGCACTAAAAATAATTGCAGAGCTTTTGAATCGGTTGAGGACCTCTGTAATGATGACGGGATCGACATGGTCTGTATCTGCACCCCTTCAGGCTTACATCTCGAACCCGCCCTTGCTGCCATCACTGCAGGGAAGCACTGCATCGTCGAGAAACCACTTGAAACAAGCATTGAGCGCTGCGACAGGATAATAAATGCCGGCATAAAACACAACGTGCTGGTGTCGGGCATATTTCCGATGAGGTTCAGCAGGGTAAACATGGAACTCAAGAAAGCCATCGACGCGGGGCGTTTCGGGAAAATGGTTATGGGCGATGCTTATGTCAAATGGTTCAGAACCCCTGAATACTACAAAGAAGTAAGATGGAGATCCGACCTTGCTGCCAGTGGAGGAGGGGCCGTTATGAACCAGGCCATTCACTCGGTCGATCTCCTGAGATGGTTCATGGGAAAGGTGTCGGCGGTATGTGCATTCTCCGGACTGGTTGGACATGAAGGCATTGAAGTGGAAGACGTTGCTTCGGCGACTCTTAAATTCGAGAACGGAGCTGTCGGAGTCATTGAGGCCTCGACAGCCGTCAATCCCGGATTCTACAGGAGGATCGAGGTGCTGGGCACAAAGGGCTCGGTGGTGATTGAAGAGGAAAAACTGCTTACATGGAAATTTGATGAAGAGACAGAGGATGATGAAAGAATAAGGGAAAAATACGCCGGAAGCAATGTGACCGGAGGAGGAGTGTCGGATCCAAAAGCAATAAGCGACCTGGGGCACATTCGCCAGCTTCTCGACATAATAAAGGCCGTCGATAACGGCCGTGCACCTGCAGTCGACGCCCCCGAAGCCAAGAAGGCCGTTGAACTGGTGCTTGCGATTTATGCTAGCGCAAAGAACAAGAGGATTGTTTATCTCTGATACTTTATTATAAAAAGGCCTTATTGGAGAGCCATCAGGTTGCAGCCCCGTATATCGGTGTTGTCGATTCGTCCTGATATTTCAAAAGCCCCGTCGTCATGAACCTGCCCGTAATCGCCGGCTGCAAGGAAAGAACAGGAATAATAATTTGCCAGATCAATAATGTTTACACCACCTGCCCTTCCGGCTTCATCGCTTACATCGAGCGGGTCGTGAGGATCCCGTATCAGTATCTTCATCCATGGCGGGCACCTGAAGATACCGTTTCCGTCTGAATAAGCCTGGCTGAGAAGTTCCGTCATCCCATATTCCGAATGTATGACCGGCACATTAAGTTTAGCTGTAAGAATGCCGTGCAGTTCATCCCTGGTGATCTCCTTCCTGCGTCCCTTCATTCCGCCTGTCTCCATGACTATTGTTCCCGAAAGGTCGGGCGACAGATCGTTCGCCAGGTCGAGCAGGGCAAAACTGACTCCTATCAGGAATTTTTTCCTGCCGTCAGTCCTGACTGATTCAAGCATGGCAGCAAGTTCTGACATTCTTCCCTCATAAAAGCCGCTCTCGCCGCACCCGCTTTCCCCGATCAGTCCCTCCATCATTGCCACCAGCGACGAACCGGGCCGCTCGGTATATGAAGGCAGCAGGGCAGCTATCACATATCCTGAAGGATCTCCGTAAAAATGCCTGAAGGAAGTAAGCCAGCTAAGCCTGTAAAGCTCCGGATCGTGGACGTAGTGACGTCCGGGTTCGGCGCCTGTGGTACGGCTGCTTTCAAAGACAAGCCCTGCAGAAAGATTGTCTGATATCACCCTGTGGCTTTTAAAGAACTCCACGGGAAGAAAGGGGATTTCCCTGATATCATGAATTTTTAAGGGATCAATGCCAAGGGCAGAAATGAACCTGCCGTAAACAGGGTTCATGGCAGCCTGGTATCTGAATATTTCGAGAGCTGCGGATGAAAATGATCCGGGATCCTTAATTTCAAAAATACTGTCAGGGAGGGTTCCTGTCATTTCCCCGGAAAGGTTAGCGTTCCGTCAGACTGATATTCCCATTCGAATGTGCATTCGGCAAAAGGTTTTACATCGCCGGGTTCGGTTCTTGTCGATATGATCCTCATCTTGGCGTAGTGATCGTTCCCCGAGGTCCTTGATCCTGCCCTGTAGACCCATACCTGGTAAGCTCTTACGGGTATGGCAAGTCCCTCCCACTGGTCTTCAGCTATGGTGGCCGAATTAAGGTTGTCAAAAGCGGTAAGGGCTGAGGCTTCATTAATGTATTCGCCAGCCAGGAAGAATGAGTTCCTTTCGTTTTCGGTCATGAACAGAATGTTGTTGCCATCACTGTCGACCGTTACATCGGGCCTTGGAGTTTCTCTGGTAGTCACCTTTTTTGCCTGGGAAAACAGAAAGCCGTAGACATAATATGTAGTGGAACCCAGGGTAGTGGTATTGTCGATGGTTACAGTACCTCTGGTGTCGGGCGTTTCATCCTTTTTGCAGGAACCTGCAAGAAGAAGTGTCAGTATCAGAACCGGAAGCAGAATTTTCTTCATAGCTAAAGACAAAGATAGTACAAAAATACGGTCAAATAAACAAGGCTGTATCAAACGACTGTTCATGAATGAATGCTTCATGAGCAATAGTACGGATACAGCCTGGTAAGATACTGACTGTGGTGCGGGTTATTCTCCCCTGATAGCTGTTATGCCCGGGAGTTTTTTGCCTTCCATGTATTCGAGCATTGCTCCGCCGCCTGTGGAAACATAGCTTACCTTATCGGCGAGTCCGTTCTTGTTGATGGCTGCAACCGAGTCGCCGCCGCCTATAAGGCTGAATGCACCTTTCTGGGTGGCTGCTGCGATTGCTTTGGCTATTGCGGTTGTTCCCTTCGAGAATTTCTCCATTTCAAAAACGCCCATCGGACCGTTCCAGAGAATGGTTTTTGAATTTCCGATCACAGCCGAGAATTCCTCAATGGCTTTTTCAGCAATATCCAGTCCGAGCCATCCGTCGTCAACAGCGTTTGAAGCGGTGACTTTTGTCTCGGCCTCATTATCGAACTTGTTGCCGTTAAGGCTGTCGACAGGAAGGCAGAGGTTCACATTCTTTTCCTTTGCCTTTTTAAGGATCTCCCGTGCGAGATCGAGCTTGTCCTCTTCGCATAGCGAGTTTCCAATCTTTCCGCCCTGTGCCTTGATGAAGGTGTAGGTCATACCGCCGCCGATAATCAGGTTATCGACCCTGTTGAGCAGGTTCTCGATAAGCATGATCTTGTCTGAAACCTTTGCGCCGCCCATGATTGCGGTGAATGGCCTCTGTGCGTTGTTAAGAACCTTGTCCATGGCTTCGAGTTCGCTGTTGATAAGGAAGCCGAACATCATCTTATCCTTAGGGAAGTAGTCGGCGATAACGGCGGTGGTTCCGTGAGCCCTGTGGGCTGTTCCGAAAGCATCGTTCACATATACATCGGCATAGCCTGCAAGTTTCTTAGCGAAATCTTTCTGTCTGGCTTTCAGTTCGGCTTTGGCAGTTTTCTTTTCCTCGTCGGTTGCCGTATCGGGAAGAATTGGTTTTCCTTCCTCCTCGGGATAGAACCTCACGTTTTCAAGAAGCAGGACCTCTCCCGGCTTAAGGGCGGCAGCCATCTTTGCAGCTGATTCTCCGGCACAGTCGTCTGCAAAAAGAACCGTCTGGCCAAGATGTTTCTCGAGAACCGGAAGAACGGGTTTAAGGGAATACTTAGGCATTACACCCTGTGGGCGGCCAAGATGCGACATCAGAATTGCCGAACCCCCGTCGGAAGTAATTTTCCTTATCGTGCGAAGGGCTCCCCTGATACGAGTATCGTCCGTAACTGCCAGTGTTGCCTTGTCGAGAGGTACGTTGAAATCGACTCTGACGATTGCTTTAACTCCCTTGAAATTGAAATCCTGAATCATTTTCATAGACATATCATTTTTAATTAACTTACTTTTTCCATCTGCAAACCTACATTATTTTTGGGAAATCCTGTTCAGGGCCGGGGGAGTAATTCATGTTTTCTCTTCTTGAAAGTTTAACTAAATTTGAGAAAAAAATTATGGCAAAGATTACATTAAAGGGAAATCCCATAAACACATCGGGTGATCTTCCAAAGAAAGGGCAGAAAGCTCCTGACTTCACCCTCGTCAAATCAGATCTTGGTACTTTGAGTCTCTCCGAATTTGCAGGGAAAAAAGTCCTTCTCAGCATCTTCCCGAGTCTCGAGACCTCCGTATGCTCGACAGCGTTACGTAAGTTCAACAAGCTTGCTGCAGACAAATCCAATGTAGCGATTCTTGCAATATCAAAAGACCTTCCTTTTGCCCATGGCCGTTTCTGCACGACCGAAGGCATTTCAAACCTTACCACCCTTTCAGGATTTCGCGACACTGAATTCGGGAAGCTGTATGGCATCGACATTGTTGACGGTCCCTGGGCAGGGCTCTACGCAAGAAGTGTGGTGGTCATAGATGAAAACGGAGAAGTCATTTACACGCAACTGGTTCCCGAAATTGGCCAGGAGCCCGATTACGATCAGGCCCTTGCCGTCCTGTAATACTGAATTCAACAGAACGGAATGAAATTTTCGGAGATCCCCGGGCAGAGAGAGACGATTGGCAGGCTGATAAGCACGGTGAAGTCGGAAAGGGTGAGTCACGCCCAGTTATTAACAGGTCCCGAAGGCTGCGGAAACCTTGCCCTTGCTCTCGCCTATGCCCAGTACGTAAGCTGTGAGAACAGATCGGGTGTTGATTCATGCGGAACCTGCAAATCATGCGTGAAGTATGAAAAAATGATCCATCCTGATCTGCATTTCGTCTTTCCGGTTGTTAAAAAAGACACCGACCCGGTCAGCGACAAATTCATCGACAAGTGGAGAGAGTTTGCCGCTGTCTCTCCTTATTTCAGTCTTACAAAATGGCTCAATTACATCGGAGCCGGAAATGCCCAGGGCCTTATCTTCACTTCGGAGGCGGCGGAGATACTCCGTAAGCTGACTCTCAAGTCGTATGAATCGGATTTCAAGGTAATGATAATATGGCTTCCCGAAAAGATGCATCAGGTAACTGCCAACAAGCTGCTCAAGCTGATAGAGGAGCCTCCAGAAAAGACTCTTTTCCTGCTTGTATCAGATGAGCCCGACAAGATTGTCCCGACAATCTTGTCGAGGTGCCAGCTGGTCAGGATACCATCATTCAGTCCATCTGATCTCTCGTCGTATCTCATAGAAAAGTTCAGGATCCACAAAGGCCGGGCTGACGACATAGCCAGGGTGTCGAACGGGAATATAATCAGGGCCATCGAGTTGTGCGAGAATGAAGATTCATCGTTTCAGGATCTCGATCGTTTCAGGTCGCTGATGAGGTACGTTTGGAAGAAGGACGTACTTTCCCTGATCGCCTGGTCGGAAGAGCTGTCGGCCATAGGGAGGGAACCACAGAAGAGATTTCTTGCTTTCTCACTCCATCTGTTCAGGGAGAACCTGATGATGAACCTGGGGCAGGGAAAGAACGGGCTGGTTTACCTGACCGGGGAGGAAGAGGCCTTTTCGGTGAATTTCCATCCTTTCATCAATGAAGGGAACATAAATACCTTTGTGGAGGAATTCAGTCTGGCACATTCCCATATCGAAGCGAACGGGAATGCCAAAATAGTATTCCTCGACCTTGCTCTCAGGCTGATAGGTCTGTTCCGCCGCTGAACAGGCAGAAGGTTGTTGAAATTGATGCAATTATTAACTATTTTTGCGGGATTAATCTGAGGAGGAGTCTGAAATGCAGGAGAACGAAGATTTGTCATCGGCTCACGGAGATGAGCCCAAAATGCCGATCATAATATATAAACCGGGATGTAATAAGCTTGATGCATTCGACTGGCTGAAGGATCTGCCGTTTGTCCCGGATGAGAATGATGTTGTTGAGATCAGGTTCAAGAATACAAGAAAAGGATTTTACAGGAATGCCAATGCCCTCAGGCTCGAGATAGGTGATGTTGTTGCGGTTGAAGCCTCACCCGGACATGATATCGGGAGGGTTTCGATGGTTGGGCCGATTGTGAATGAACGGCTGAAAAGGCTTAAGGTGCAGCCCTCTTCCGACGACATGAAGAAGGTCTACAGGAAAGCCAAAGCCGTAGATATTATAAAATGGGAAGAGGCCAAGAAGCAGGAAACGCCGACCATGCTGAGATCGAGGCAGATTGCCGACGACCTGAAGCTAAACATGAAGATAGGGGATGTTGAATACCAGGGCGACAGGACCAAAGCTATCTTTTATTACATCGCCGACGAACGCGTCGATTTCCGCCAGCTCATCAAGGTGCTTGCGGAGGAGTTCCGCGTAAGGATCGAGATGCGCCAGATTGGCGCCAGGCAGGAGGCAGGAAGGATAGGCGGGATAGGATCGTGTGGACGCGAACTCTGTTGTTCGACTTATATCACAAATTTTGTATCGGTAACCACAACCCATGCCAAATACCAGGAGTTATCGCTGAATCCGCAGAAGCTTGCGGGGCAGTGCGGCAAGCTGAAGTGCTGCCTGAACTTCGAATTCGACTGCTACGTTGATGCCCAGCGTTCATTCCCTCCGAGAGAAGTCCCATTGTATCTGGCCGGAAGAACAGCCTATTTCCAGAAAATAGAGGTACACAAAAGTATCTACTGGTACAGCGACTCCGATTCTCCTACAAGCCTGACACCGGTACCGGTCAGCAGAGTAAAGGAGATCCAGGATCTCAACAGAAAAGGCATAAAACCCGAAAAACTGTTACCCGTCGGAGAACCATCCGAAGTAATCACTCAATCGCAGGATCTGCTCAGCAGCAGCAGTCTGACACGGTTTGATGGTCCCGGACCGAAAAATCAAAAGCGCAGACATCCCCACAAAAGAAAAAACAGGAATTTTGATGACAAGAGAAACAACTAGGATCCTGATTATTCTGACAGCCGCCATTCTGACGGCATCGTGCGGCAGAAACGTGGTTTTTACAGATACGCTTCCGGTACCCGGCAGGATATGGACACTTGATAATTCAGCCACATTCAGCTTCAGCGTTAACGATACCGTTAACAGCAACAACATTGATTTCATCCTAAGGACAGGATCGGCATATCCTTACAGGAACATCTGGCTTTTCGTTACAACCACAGCGCCCGGAGGCAGCAGCATTACCGACACCCTGATGTATGATCTTGCTGATGAGAAGGGAAACTGGTATGGTAAAGGATTCGGAGATATCAATGCAATTAAGCTGCCATACCGCCAGAATGTGTTCTTTCCCACATCCGGGACCTACCAGGTGAATATCGCCCACGGAATGCGAAGTGCAGGGCTTAAAGGAGTGTATGACATAGGACTGAGGGTCGAAAAAAACATAAAATAGGATTCTGACGTGGGGAAAAACAAGCTTGCCCGCTGGGCGGAACTTGATACTTTCGAAAACGTTATCCAGCCTGTAATTGGGTCCGACAGCAGGAATGATCACAGGATCAAGGGAAACTGGCACAGGGAAATATTTAAAAACGATAATCCATTAATTCTTGAACTCGCCTGCGGAAAGGGGGAGTACACTGTGGGTATGGCAATGCTTATGCCCGGCTGCAACTTCACCGGGATCGACATTAAGGGAGCACGGATGTGGAGAGGAGCGCGCACTGCCCATGAGAAACAGCTGAAGAACACCGCATTCCTCCGCACAAGGATAGAATTCATTAACTCCTTTTTCGCCTGCGACGAGGTTGATGAGATATGGATCACCTTCCCCGATCCCCATCCGGGTAAAAGGAATTCAAATAAAAGACTTACATGTCCCTGGTTCCTGAACACCTACCGTAATTTCCTCAGGGACAAGGGCATCATTCACCTTAAGACCGACAATGCCGAGCTTTACTCCTACACTGAGCGGCTGGCGGCTGACAACGGACTTGAGATTATTGTATCTACAAAGGATATGCATTCCATGGACCCCGGACTGATCCCGGTTACCGGCCGCATTCTGTCATCAGTCAGCGATCACTCAGCCATAAGGGAAATACAGACCGGGATCCGTGATGTAAGGACACATTACGAAACGATGTTCATGGAGAAGGGAATGAAGATCAATTACCTCGCATTCAGGCTTGAAAAAGGGAAAGAAATCAGACATGGCTGGGAAGCATCAGAATAAGAATGATTTTTTCGGTCAGGTATATGAAGTGACGAAACTAATCCCATGGGGCAGGGTCACTTCCTATGGGGCCATTGCCCGGTACATCGGAACGGGAAAGTCGGCACGAACCGTCGGATGGGCGCTCAACGCAAGCCATTCGGGCGGGGAATTCGTACCTGCCCACCGTGTTGTGAACCGTAACGGCCTCCTCTCCGGGAAACTTCATTTCGGCAATTCAACAACCATGCAGCAACTTCTCGAAAACGAAGGAATTCATGTGGAAGATGACAGGGTGGTGGATTTCATGGAGAAATTCTGGGACCCGTCGGCGGAACTTCGGTGATTATTTGGTCAGCCCCGGAAAAATTGCTAAAATTGCGGCTTATTTATAATTGATTTAAATAAAAATTAAGAATGTATTCAAAGGAAAAGATATTAAAAGCGCTTTCCAAAGTGGTTCATCCCGAAAAGGGAAAGGATATTGTTACCCTCGGGTATATTACGGCCATTGAGACCGGTGATGACGGTATTTTAGTAACCATAACAACTGATAAACAGAATGATCCGTTTGCCTCGTCACTCAGGAGCACTGCAGTGAGGGCAATAAAGGAAGATCTGGGTCCCGATGCAGTGATAAGGGAAATAAACGTTGAATCGAGAGTTAAGGAGCCGGTTCAAAAACCAAAGGAGAGGGAAATCCTTCCGGGGGTTAAGAATATCATTGCGGTATCCTCTGGAAAAGGAGGCGTAGGCAAGACCACCATAGCCGTCAACCTTGCGATTGCACTTGCCCGGAAAGGGTTTTCAGTCGGTTTGCTCGATGCCGACGTTTTCGGCCCGTCGGTGCCCAGGATGTTCGATGCACAGGATTACAGGCCGGATGTAATCCGGATGAATGAAACCGACATGATAGTGCCGCTGACCAGATACGGAGTCAAGGTGCTTTCCACCGGCTTTTTCGTAAGTCCGTCGGATGCGGTTATCTGGAGAGGGCCCATGGCGTCGGGGTTTCTGAAACAGCTTATAACCCAGGGCGACTGGGGTGAACTCGATTACCTGCTGTTTGACCTTCCTCCCGGAACCAGTGATATTCACCTGACGCTTGTACAGGAAGTTCCCGTAACCGGTGCAATAGTAGTAACCACTCCCCAGGAAGTTGCTCTGGCAGATGCACTGAAAGGGATCTCCATGTTCCGTAGCGAGAAGATCAACGTTCCGGTCCTCGGGCTGGTTGAAAACATGTCGTGGTTTACCCCCGCCGAACTTCCGGAGAACAAGTATTTCATCTTCGGCAAAGGAGGAGGAAGAGACCTGGCAAAGAAGACGGATGTACCGCTCCTTGGCCAGATACCGCTTGTTCAGAGCATCTGCGAAGGAAGCGACAACGGCAGGCCTGCTGTATTGGAAGACTCGGCGACGGGTAAAGCCTTTATGGAGCTTGCAGACGAAGTGGTTGAAAAAGTCGAGAAAAGAAACAAGGAGTTAAAGCCCACCAGCAGGGTGGAAATACACAAACAATAAAAATTCAGGGAAATATGGAAGACAAGAATACAATCAGGGAAAAAGTTATCAGTGCATTAAACAGGGTAAGGCCCTATCTGCAGAATGACGGCGGTGATATCGACTTGATTGAAATAACCGACGATATGACCGTTAAGGTAAAGCTCACAGGTGCATGTCATGGCTGCCCCTATGCAATGCAGACGCTCAAAGCAGGCGTGGAGCAGGCGATCATACAGGAGGTTCCCGAGATCAAGCGTGTGATTTCAGCCTGAGGATGCCCCGGGGTCCCAATTTTGCTTACCTTTGAAATACTATACTCCGCTGAAGTAAGTTATAGTATTAAATAACAGTTATTGCATTCCGGGAGGATATCATATAAATATCTGATAGCTCTGGGACTTCTTTTGTTCCTTTCGGGTTGTTCCGTAGAAAAGAATACGGCGACAACACGGTTTTATCATGGCCTTACCGCAAAGTACAACATTTATTTCAACGGTTACGAAAGTTATTCGGAAGGCCTTCAGAAGATAAGCAGCAGCTATACCGATGACTTCGCTGAGCTCCTCAGGGTGTTCGAGAACAGCGATCCCTCGATCGTTTCTCTCGTTTCCTCAAATATGGAGACGGCAATCCAGAAAGCCTCCAAACTGATATCACTTAAGTCCATCACGGCGCGGCCCGAGGTCGATCCCCGCAAGGATCTCAGTGAAAACGATAAGGCCCTGCTCGAGATGAAGGAATTTAACGAATGGGTCGACGACAGCTATTTTCTTATCGGCAAGGCAAGGTTCCACAAGCATGAATTCAATGAGGCTGAAGCGGTCTTCAATCACTGTATTGCAGAGGCCAACGATCCTCAGATAAAGATTGAATCGGCAATCTGGCTTGCTCGTATCAGCTGCGAGAGGGGAAACTATACGGAAGCCGCCAGACTGCTTAACGAGACCTTGCCCGATGCGAAATCGCCGAAAGCCATGAAGGCATTCTATCAAATGACCCTGGCTGATATGTTTATACGGCAGAAAAAATACAGAGAAGCAATAGACCCTCTTACCGCGTCTCTCGAACTGATATCGGGAAAAAGGCCAAAATACCGTCTGACCTATCTGGTAGCTCAGCTTCATGAGAGAACCGGCAATTCAGAGAGTGCAATATCCCATTACCGTAATGTGGTTAAAATGAATCCTCCCTACGAGGTTGAGTTCAATGCACGTATAAACATTGCCGGCGTATTTGATGTGAACTCGGGCAATCCCGATGAAATGCTTAAAGAGCTGGAAAAGATGCTCAGGGATTCGAAGAATAAAGATTTCCTCGACCAGATCTATTATGCGATCGGTAACCTGATGAAGAAGGAAGGAAAGGTAAAGGAGGCACTCGAATATTACAGGAAATCGGCTTCGTCGGTATCAGGCAACAGCAACCAGAAGGGGAAATCCTATCTGGCACTTGCCGATCACTATTATGCCATCCCCGATTATATGAACGCCGGGAAGTATTATGACAGCACTGTTTATTTTCTTGAGGAAAACTATCCGGAATACAAAAATCTCCTTACCAAATCCCGTAACCTTGATGAACTGGTAAAACACCTGACAGTAATCCAGACCGAAGACAGCCTTCAGATGGTTGCTTCGATGACTGAGAACGAAAGGACAAACCTGATTGCAGGAATAATTGAGGAGATAACCAGGGCTGAGAGCGAGGGCAGGGTGTCGGAATATTCCGACAGGGCAAACATCGGCCAGTATTATGAGAATGCAAGAAGATTCCAGGACAATATTGAACAGGAAGGTAAATGGTATTTCTACAACCAGACGGCCCTGACTTTCGGCCGTACCGAGTTCAGGAGAAGGTGGGGAGACAGAAGACTCGAGGATAACTGGAGGCGTTCAAACAAGGCCAGGGTGGCGACTCAGCAGGCGGCAGGAATTGCAGAGGAGAACGGGAAAACCCAGTCCGACTCAACCGAAACGGTAGTGGATTACAAAAAACCCGAGTTTTACCTTAGAAATCTTCCGTTGAACGATTCTCTTCTGAAGGTCTCTGATGAAAAGATAGCAGCAGCCTGGTTCAATGCGGGAAGAGTCTTCGAGGAAAGAATTGCCGACAGGAAGAAAGCTGCAGAATCATTTGAGGAATTACTAAAACGCTATCCGTCGAATGAACTCGTGCCTGAAGCCCTGTACAGCCTGTATAACCTGTACAGGGAAGATAACAGCCAGAAGGCGGAGGTAGCTCGTCAGCGGCTTCTTGAAAAATACCCCGAAAGCGAGTTCTCAAAGATTTTGTCCGATCCTGATTACTACAACAAAAAGATGGCCGGGATAAGAATATCGGAACAACTCTACCAAAGGGCATTTGACTTCTATAAGGCCGAAGATTTCAACTCTGCAGTATCAATGTGCGACAGTGCACTGACACAAAGCCCGTCGGGTACCCTGGCTCCCAAGTTCATGCTGCTGAGGGCTTATTCAATCGCCAGGATAAGCGATGAACGAAGCTTTAAGGACGAACTGAACCGTCTTATAAAGGCATGGCCGGGGACTGAAGAGGCACTCAGGGCTGCTGAGCTTTCGGCACACCTCAATCAGCAGATACCTGAGCTTAAGATTGAAGAGGATAAGGAGATTGCCTCCGAGATATATGCCGTTGATACTGTTGCCCGGTATTCCTTTATGATCATTATTATGGATCCTCGGTTCAATATAAATCAGGCTTCCTTCGACGTAATAAGCTATAATATCGATAACTATACCGATATGAACTACCGTACCGAAGGACTTCTTGTTGACAACAGGTACATCAGGATAACCGTATCGGGGTTTGCCGACAACTCCACAGCATGGGATTATTATAACTCAGTCGAATCCGAAAAGATAATCAGAAACTCAACAGGTGCCCGTATAATGAAGTTCCTCATCAATGAAGACAACCTGAAATCGCTTGATGAGGACAAAAATCCCGAACGATATCTTCTATTCTTTAACGAAAATTACCTGAAAGGCCAAAAGAATTAGGTAATTTTACATCCTGAATTTAAAATCAGAGATGAGAAAGATCAGAATATTATGGACCGATGACGAAATTGAGGTTCTGAAGGCGCATGTACAGTTCTTGCGTGAGAAAGGATATGAAATTGATACCTGCACGAATGGTATCGATACAGTTGATCTTGTTCGCCACAATCCCTACGATCTGATATTTCTTGACGAAAGCATGCCCGGTCTGAGCGGCCTTGAGACACTGAGGCTGGTAAAGGAGATTAAGAACGACCTGCCGGTTGTGATGATAACCAAGAATGAGGAGGAAGGTATCATGGAGGCAGCGATAGGATCGGAAATGGCAGATTATCTGATCAAGCCGGTGAAGCCGAATCAGCTCCTGCTGGTTGTCAAAAGGATCACTGAACAACGCAGGTTAATAACCGAAAAAACCACGACTAATTACAGGCAGGAATTTGGTACCATAGGAAATCTGATTTCGGCAGCCCGCAGTCATACAGACTGGACCGACCTCTACAGAAAAATAACTTTCTGGGAATCGGAACTCGAAAAATCCACCGATCCGGGAATGGCCGGCATACTCAAGATGCAGGAAAATGATGCAAACAATGCATTTGTAAAATACATTACCTGCAATTATCAATCGTGGCTCGACAGTGACGCCCAGGACAGACCGGTATTGTCACCCTCCCTGTTCGCGAAGAAGATATTTCCACACGTTAATCAGGGCAGGCCGGTCTTCTTCATACTCATCGACAACCTCAGGTTTGACCAGTGGAAGATGATCGCATCGGAGCTTGCCGGAATCTACAGGGTTATTGAAGAAGACATCTATTACAGCATACTTCCCACTGCAACACAGTACAGCCGGAACGCCATATTTTCAGGACTGATGCCCTCTGCAATAGCAGCAATCCTGCCCGAGTTCTGGGTGGAAGACGACGAGGAGGAGGGGAAAAACAATTTTGAAGAGGAGCTATTTAAATATCAGCTTGCCCGGAAAGGCTTAAGGTACAAATGGTCGTACAACAAGATAATAAGCAACCAGGATGGAAGGAAGGTAAATGAGAAGATCCGGCAGTTGCTTGACAACGACATAAATATCCTGGTATACAATTTCGTCGACATGCTTTCGCATGCCAGGACGGAGATAGGCCTCATCAGGGACCTTGCCAATGATGAAAAGGCATACAGGAGCCTCACCCGTTCGTGGTTTGTCCATTCCCCGCTATACGAACTTCTTACCGCCCTTACCACCCACCAGGTGAAAATCATATTCAGTACTGATCACGGGACAATCAGGGTTCAGAATCCGATTAAGGTTGTTGGCGACAGGAAAACATCATCGAACCTTCGGTATAAGATGGGACGAAATCTCGATTACAATCCAAGACAGGTTTTTGAGCTCAAATACCCTGAAAAAGCAGGGCTGCCAAAGACCAATATAACCTCAAAATACATTTTCGCACTAAACAAGGATTACCTGGTTTACCAGAACAATTTTAACTATTACGCAGGCTATTACAAGGACACCTTCCAGCACGGCGGTGTATCGATGCAGGAAATACTTCTTCCGGTTGCGCTCATTGAACCTGTTTCCTAACCGACAAAAGAGACGGGGATGAGAATACTTATCAAAGATAAAAAGCATCTACCCTCAGCCGCCAGGAAAATAATCGCTCATTCACCGGAGAAAAGGCACCTTGCCTTTTACGGCCCCATGGGTGCAGGCAAAACTACAATCATCAAGGCCATCTGCAGGGAACTGGGTGCGGAGGACACTGTAACCAGTCCCACATTCACCCTGATCAATGAGTACAGGACCTGTGAAGGCGAAACAATTTATCATATTGACTTTTACAGGATAAAAAAGCCGGAGGAGGTATTTGATTTCGGAATGGAGGAATATTTCGCCAGTGGATCGTACTGCCTTATGGAATGGCCCGAGCTTATCGGTGATATACTTCCTCCCGGCACTTTAAGTATCAGGATCACTGTCAGCGACGGTGAAGAGAGGGTTGTCGACATTTCCTGATCTTTAACCCTGTAATATTATTTTTTGTTAAATTTGAAGTAATAACAATATTCCTTAAATGAACGAGAAGGCGAAAAATGGCAGTCATGGATTCAGCAATGCCTCACTGCTTCCACAGGAAGAACAGCTCGATACTGCGATAAGGCGCAGGAAGATCTCGATAGGGATCCCGAACGACAAGAAGAATGATGAGAAACGGGTTGCTCTGACTCCCGAGGCTATCAACCAGCTGGTTGAAGGCGGGAACGAGGTGATACTTCAGAAGGGAGCCGGAGCAGGAGCAAATTATTCTGACAAGGATTATGCCGAGAACGGGGCAGTGATAAGCGAATCACCTGCAAGGGTGTTCAGCGCTGATGCCGTTATAAAGGTTGCACCTTTCACGAATCAGGAGGTTGACTACCTGAGGGGCAACCAGATTGTTATGTCGTTCCTGAATGTACTACAGCTTAACGAGGAGACTCTCGCCAAACTTATGAGGAAAAAGGTCACGGGGATCGCCCTCGAAAAGATAAGGGACAGCAATGGGGTAATGCCAGTTATGGAATCGATGAGCGAGATAAGCGGGGTGACTTCAGTACTGATTGCATCCGATTATCTCAGCAATCACCACGGCGGCAAGGGAGTGCTTCTGGGCGGAATTACGGGTGTCACTCCGACTGATGTGGTAATAATCGGAGCCAACACTGCCGGGGAATATGCTGCAAGAGCTGCGCTAGGACTCGGTTCTCAGGTAAAGATATTCGATCAGTCGCTTCACAACCTCAGGCGTTTCCAGAACCTTATTAATCAGAGACTACAAACATCGGTGTTCCATCCGCAGGTACTCAAGAAGGCCATCCGTTCAGCCGATGTCCTCATCGGGGCCATTGAGCTCGAAGATCTTCGTCCGTGGTATTACATAACCGAGGACATGGTAAAAACCATGAAGAAAGGTTCGGTTATTATCGATCTGAGCATCGACAGGGGTGGATGCATAGAGACCACCGAGTGCAGGGCTCTGAGAGACCCGGTTTATGAAAAGCATGGTGTGGTTCATTTCTCGGCATGGAACCTCCCGTCAAGAGTGGCACGGACGGCTTCAATTGCCCTGAGCAACATATTCAATCCGCTTTTCAAGGAGATAGCTGAGGCAGGAGGAATAACCCAGCTGCTTAAAAATGACAGGGGAATGCGTAACGGAGTCTACCTCTTCAACGGAATACTTACAAATGAAACCCTGGGACAGAAATTCGGGGCAATCTCGAAGGATCTGGACCTCCTTATCTCGGCATTCTGATTATAGATCATAAGAGAGAATCGCGCTGTCGCCATCTGGTGTGATTGTGGCATGGCGTCCCATGTAAAATGCCCTGTTATCCTTTACATGTCCTGCAGGAAAATCAAAGAAAACAGGATAGTTGTATCCCTCCACCGCTTCAGCAATTGTAGTCTGAGCGCTTTTCCCCCATCTCACCGAAGTATGGTGCATTCTGGTTAATCCTCCGACCAGAAGTGCTGAAAGTCCGTCAAGCTTCCCTGCAAGCCTCAGTGACATCATCATCCTGTCGAGATGGTAGTAATATTCGCCGACATCCTCTATAAAAAGTATCTTTCCACAAGTGTCGGGCAGAGCCCTTGTACCGGCCAGGCTGAATAACAGTGATAGGTTTCCTCCCGT
The DNA here is from genome assembly GCA_963840965.1 of uncultured Bacteroidales bacterium. GTDB lineage: Bacteria > Bacteroidota > Bacteroidia > Bacteroidales > VadinHA17 > LD21. The sequence goes on from CAWJAW010000009.1 coordinate 224,607, forward strand.
CACTTCACCTGAAACCCCCGAGGGGCGGATAACCTTACCCTTCCACAAAACAGGTTTATAGTTACCAAACAAGGCATCGTTAAGGGTCTCAAATGAAGCTGGTGTTTTGTCGGGATCCTGAAAATTTAGAGGCATTTCCCCGTGCACCGACATAATGCCGCAGACCTCATTAAGCCAAAGGTGAAGCACGGTTATATCACTGAAGCCAGCATACCATTTCGGAGAGTTCAGAAGTGGGGAAAAATCGATCCGGTCGATTATCCTGGAAAGCCCGTATCCTCCCCTCGAGCAGAATACAGCCTTGATCTTACGGTCACCTGTCATCTCCATTAAATCGGCCAGCCGCTCCTCGTCGGTGCCGGCAAAGGGTCCCGATTTTTTCAGAATATTCCTGCCGGTCCTGACCTTAAGTCCCCATCCCTCAAGGAAAATCACGGCATTATTGATCAGGTCTTCGCTTATTGCCCACGACGGGGAAATTATTGCCACTTCATCGCCTTTTCTCAGGAAGGGCGGCTGGATTTTTTTCACTGACATCTGACGGCTTATATCCCGTAAAAATAATCCATCTTGTCAATCATTACAACTGCCTGAATAAACATTATCTTTGTGGTTTTTGTAAAATTACCATTCTGTGCTGACGATGAAGAATTACAAGAGATATCTGATAACCTCGGCCCTGCCCTATGCCAATGGGCCCCTGCATATCGGCCACCTGGCCGGAGTTTATGTTCCCTCCGACATTTATACAAGGTATCTGAGGATGAAGGGCGCTGATGTAATATCGATCTGCGGATCAGATGAGCATGGGGTTCCGATAACCCTTAAGGCCAGGAATGAAGGGATCACACCCCAGGAAGTTGTTGACCGTTATCATGCAATCAATAAGAAGGCATTCGAGGATTTCGGGATCGCTTTTGACATCTATTCCCGTACCTCAAACAAGATACATTACGATACGGCATCCGAATTCTTCCTTAAACTTTACAAAAAGGGAGAATTCATTGAAAAAACCAGCGAACAATATTATGATGAGGAAGCCGGCTGTTTCCTTGCCGACAGGTATATAGTCGGGACCTGCCCCCATTGCGGAAATGAGAATGCCTATGGCGATCAGTGCGAGAAGTGCGGAACGTCGCTCAGTCCCAACGACCTTATCAATCCGCATTCGACGATTAGCGGAAGCAAGCCTGTATTGAGAGAGACGCTCCACTGGTACCTGCCGCTCGACAGGTACGAAGGATGGCTGAGGAAATGGATACTGGAAGACCATAAGGAATGGAAGACCAATGTTTACGGACAGTGCAAGTCGTGGATCGACCAGGGTCTGCAGCCGAGAGCTGTTAGTCGCGACCTCGACTGGGGAGTGCCGGTGCCGGTCGAAGGTGCCGAAGGTAAGGTTCTGTATGTATGGTTCGATGCACCGATAGGATATATCTCTGCAACCCGTGAGCTGACTCCCGACTGGGAAAAGTACTGGAAGGATCCGGAGACAAAAATGGTACACTTTATCGGAAAAGACAACATCGTATTTCATTGCATAATTTTCCCGTCGATGCTCAGGGCTGAAGGATCATATATCCTTCCCGACAACGTGCCGGCAAACGAATTCCTCAACCTCGAGAATGACAAGATATCGACCTCGCGAAACTGGGCTGTATGGCTTCACGAATACCTCGAGGATTTCCCTGGTAAGCAGGATGTACTGAGATACACTCTCTGCTCCAATGCCCCTGAAACAAAGGACAATGACTTCACATGGAAGGATTTCCAGGCGCGCAATAACAATGAACTTGTTGCGATACTCGGAAATTTTGTGAACCGTACCCTTGTACTTACAGGCAAGTATTATGACGGACGGGTTCCGGAACGGGGTGTAACAACCGAAGCTGACAGGGCTGTGCTCAGTGAAATATCGATGATTAGGGAGAATGTGGAATCGAGCCTTGAGTTGTACCGCTTCAGGGAGGCACTAAGGGAGGCGATGAATCTTGCAAGGCTTGGAAACAAGTATCTTGCCGATTCCGAACCCTGGAAACTGGCCTCAAGTGATCCTGAGAGGGTAAAGACCATAATGAATATCTCCCTGCAGATCACTGCAAATCTTACAATCGTTCTGGAGCCTTTTCTTCCGTTCTCGATGGAGACTTTAAGAAATTGGATAAAACTCACAATAAAATCATGGGATGATGCCGGAAGGGATGATCTACTTCCTGCCGGTCACCGTATCGTTGAACCCGGTCTGTTGTTTGAAAAGATTGAGGACAGTGAGATTGAAAAGCAGATAAATAAACTTGCAGCGTCAAAAAGATCAAATGAGGCTGCAACATCGCAGGTAAATCCGGCGAAGGATCCCCTTACATTTGACGACTTCACTAAAATAGATATCCGTACAGCCACGATCCTCGAAGCCGAAAAAGTTCCGAAGACCACCAAACTTCTCAAGCTTAAGATTGACACAGGCTTGGATGTCAGGACTATAGTATCTGGAATTGCCGAGTACTATGAACCAGTAGCAATCATAGGGAAGCAGATATCCATTGTGGCAAATCTTGAACCCAGGAAGATAAAGGGAATAGAATCGAAAGGGATGATCCTGATGGCAGAGGACAAGGATGGAAAGCTTGTGATGGTTACGCCGGTGGAACCAGTGAGCAACGGAAGCGCTATCAAATAGGTTATTTGACGACGGTGACCCAGGCTCCGGGGAATTTCCCGGAAATACTGTCGCGTGTTTGAACAGCCTGTTCCTTGCTGTTGCAGGTCATGGCCGTCACCCTTATAAAGCCATTTGATGCCTTCTTCATCTCCGGCTCGTACCCTTCGGATTTCAGTTCCCTGATATGTGTAAGGGCATTATCCTCCGATTTGAAACTTCCGGTTATTATTGAATACTGAACCGTTTCAACCGGTGCTTGCGGGAATTCATCGATTACAGGCAACCCGGCCGGAGGTTCTGCTTTCACTGCTTCTTCAATGGCTAATCTGTTGTTTTCAAATTCGGCTGTGACCAGGGGATTGAGCGATGTGGCTTCGATACCCGAACGGAACAGACCGGTCCTGAAAGGTACTGCAATAAGCAGGGCCAGAACGGGAACAAGGACAGCGGCCCTCCACAGGTTCTTCCTTCCGGGATTTAATCTGACCGGTTCCTTTAAAATTCGTCCTGTCACTTTTTTCCTTACATCGTATTCCTTCGGGGGATTCCACTGGAACGGTTCAAGCCCGAAAGAACCAGGATAGTAGTTTATACCGGGTTCAGGTTCAAACTGTACGTTATTCTCATGGTTATTGGAGAATGTTCCGATATGGTCAAAAACCACCTGCCTGCCTGATGCGAGCTTTGTTCTGATATCATCTGCAAACTCTTCAACCATCCGGCGCGAATCAGTGTAATTGAGGCCTGTGACCATTGAAATCCTGCCTATAAGAAGTCCGTCGTTATGATTCAGGTTCCTGTTAAAGGAGATCTGCTTGAGAGGGGGATAGTATACCCCGGTCCTTTTATCCAGGCGGGCCGGTGTAAAATTGCCGATAAGCCCTCCAAAGCCCGGTATAATGACGCAATCGTGACTGAACAACAATTCCCTGATGAAAGCTTTGATATCCAAAATCTGGTCTCCTTAACTGCCGACAAAATAAGGTCATAAGAGAGCGTTTCCCTAAAAAAACACGGTCATGTTATTAACATTTTAAGAACACGTTTTTATCAACCTGTCAGGAAGCCTTATAACGATATGAAGGCGCCGTATCAGAGAATATTTACGGTTAAAAACATTATATTCGTAACCTAATATTTTCATTTCTCATGAGAGAGATCCAGATGGTCGACCTGCTTACCCAGTATGAGAGGCTCAGGTCAGATATTGACAATGCAATCTTCTCGGTAATCAACTCATCAGCTTTCATAAAGGGTCCCGGGGTGAAGCTCTTCGAAGAGGAGCTGCAGGAATATCTTGGTGTGAAGAATGTGATTTCGTGCGCCAATGGTACGGATGCCCTGCAGATAGCCATGATGACTCTTGGACTGAAGCCGGGGGACGAGGTAATAACCACCAATTTTACTTTTATCGCAACTCTCGAGACAGTAGCACTTCTTGGGATGAAGCCGGTCATTGTCGATCCCGATCCCGGCAGCTTCAATATCTCCGTTGAAGGGATTGCCAAAGCCATCACTGAAAAAACGAGGGCGATAGTTCCGGTTCATCTGTTCGGCCAGTGTGCCGACATGGAAGTTATCATGAAACTTGCCGCAAGGCATAATCTGTTTGTGATAGAAGATGCCGCCCAGGCAACCGGAAGCGATTATCTGTTCCCCGACGGAACAAAAAAGAAGGCCGGGACTATAGGCAATGCAGGTACTACATCATTTTTCCCTTCGAAGAACCTCGGCTGTTATGGCGACGGAGGTGCAGTATATACCGACGACGATGATCTGGCAAGGAAGATAAGGAGTATTGCAAACCACGGAATGAAAGTGCGGTATCATTACAAGGATATCGGTATCAATTCAAGGCTCGATACAATTCAGGCTGAGATACTCAGGGTCAAGCTGAAGCATCTCGACAGCTTCAACCGGGCCCGCCAGGCAGTTGCTGCTTATTATGACAGGGCACTCTCTGGATGCAGCCAGATTGTGATCCCGGAAAGAGAGAAATACTCGACGCACATCTTTCATCAGTACACAATCAGGGTGAAGAACGGGATGAGGGATGAACTGAAACAATACCTCCAGGAGAACAGGATACCCGCAATGGTTTATTACCCCGGACCGCTTCACATGCAGGAAGCTTACCACTACCTCGGCTATGGGGAGAATGAGTTCCCAGTGACAACCGCATTATGCCGGGAAGTCCTTTCACTGCCGGTCCATACTGAAATGGAACAGGACCAGCTTGAGCATATAACAGGAACCATCATTGAATTCTTTGAAAAGCGCAGATAATGGAAAAGGAATATTTCGCCCATGAAACGGCTGTCGTTGACTATGGGGTGAGTATTGGAAAAGGGACAAAAATATGGCATTTCAGCCATATCATGACCGGTTCGGAGATAGGTGAAAACTGCAACCTGGGACAGAATGTAGTTATTTCGCCTGGAGTAAAGCTCGGACGCAACGTCAAGGTTCAGAACAATGTATCGGTCTATACGGGCGTTATCTGTGAGGATGATGTCTTTCTGGGGCCGTCGATGGTTTTCACCAATGTAATGAATCCCAGAAGCGCGGTTAACAGGAAGGATCAGTACGCAGCGACAATAGTGGAGAAGGGAGCCACTATCGGGGCCAACTCGACCATTGTATGCGGCAACAAGATAGGCAGGTTTGCCTTTATCGGGGCCGGAGCGGTGGTTACCAGGGATGTGAAGCCCTACGCCCTGGTTGTGGGTAACCCTGCCCGCCAGACAGGATGGATGAGCGAATACGGCCACAAGCTTCAATTCGACGCTGGCGGCCATGCAACCTGTACAGAAAGCGGTGAGAAGTATATGTTGAAGGATGGAAATGTCAGCAAAATTACTGAGTGATAAAATTCATTGTTAATTAAGATATTATGGAATCCAATCCGAAGAATTTCGGTCTGATAGGTGTGGCGGGATATATTGCGGTGCGCCATCTCAAAGCGATCAAGGACACCGGGAATAATCTTTTTGCCAGCCTCGATAAGTTTGACTGTGTAGGTTTGCTTGACGGATATTTTCCCCACAGTGACTTCTTTGTCGAGTTTGAAAGGTTCGACAGGCATTTCGACAAACTGAAGAGAATTGGAACAAAGATTGATTATGTAAGCATCTGTTCACCCAATTACCTTCACGATTCGCATATAAGGTTTGCACTGCGGCATCAGGCTGAAGCTATATGCGAAAAGCCTATAGTCCTGAACCCCTGGAACGTGGAGGCCCTACAGGAAATTGAAAATGAAACGGGGCGGAAGATATATACAATACTTCAACTTCGGCTTCATCCGGCGATAATCGCCCTGAGGGAAAAGATAAGAAAAGGTCCAAAGGATAAGATTTATGATATTGATCTCTCTTATATAACCAGCAGAGGTAACTGGTATTACATATCGTGGAAGGGTGATATACAGAAGTCGGGAGGTGTTCCCACCAATATCGGCATCCATTTCTTCGATATGCTTGGCTGGATCTTTGGCGATACCACCAAAAACATTGTTCATTTGTCGCAGCCCAACAAAGCTGGCGGATATCTTGAACTGGAGAATGCAAGGGTAAGATGGTTCCTGAGCATCGATGCCGATGATCTTCCCGCATCAGCCAGGGAAGCGGGAAAAAGGACTTTCAGGTCAATTACGGTTGAAGGTGAGGAGATTGAGTTCAGCGAAGGATTCGGAGATCTGCACACCACCTCATACAAGGAAATACTGGCCGGAAAAGGATTCGGACTCAACGATGCGAAGCAGTCAGTTATAACGGCCTTTACAATAAGAAACTCCAATCCGGTCGGATTTGTAGGCGACTATCACCCGATGCTAAGGAATGCAGACAAAAGATAACTCATTCAGAACAGATCATCATGAAAAATAAAATACTTGTCACCGGGGGAACCGGATACATTGGGTCCCACACAACAGTTGAACTTATCGGAGAAGGATTTGAAGTTGCCATAATAGACAACCTTTACAATTCGGAGGCCGCGGTTGTGGACCGCATAGAGTCAATAGCTGATGTAAGGCCATCGCTTGCGGTTTTTGATCTCACCGACCGTGAAAAGCTGGATGATTATTTTGCTGATCACAATGATATATCGGGCATAATACATTTTGCGGCATACAAGGCTGTCGGGGAATCGGTTCACAAACCTCTTGAATACTACCGCAATAACCTGGTATCGCTCATGAACCTGCTTGATGTCATGAAGACAAGAGGAATTCCGAATTTCGTTTTCTCGTCATCATGCACTGTTTACGGACAGCCAGAGAAGCTTCCGGTGGCAGAGGATGCTGCTGTGAAGCCTGCAACCTCGCCCTATGGGAATACAAAGCAGATCGGAGAAGAGATCATCCGCGACACTATTGGGGCGAGTGAAAACCTTAATGCAATTTCGCTCAGATATTTCAACCCCATAGGAGCACATCCTTCAGCTCTTATCGGCGAACTTCCCAGGGGTGTTCCTGAAAATCTTGTGCCCTTCATAACCCAGACCGCCTACGGGTTAAGGAAGGAGCTGAAGGTTTTCGGCAATGATTACGACACACCCGATGGTTCATGCGTCAGGGATTATCTGCACGTTGTCGACCTGGCTAAAGCTCACGTAACTGCCGTTAAGCGACTTCTTGAGAAAAAGAACAAGTCTGCCTATGAGGTATTCAACCTGGGCACCGGCAAGGGTGTTTCGGTACTTGAGGCCATTGAATCGTTTGAACGTGTTTCAGGCATCAGCCTGAACTATAAGATCACAGGAAGAAGGGAAGGCGACATCGAGAAGATATGGGCAGACCCGTCGCTGGCAAACAGGGAGCTCGGCTGGAAGACTCTCAGCTCCCTCGATGAAGCTATGAGAACTGCCTGGGAATGGGAGAAAGCTATAAGAAAAAACCAATAAAATGGGAACATCAAAGACACTTCTTATTACCGGAGGAGCAGGTTTCATAGGCTCGCATGTTGTAAGGCGTCTTGTAAGGGAATATCCCGGATACCGGATTATCAATGCCGATAAGCTCACCTATGCCGGCAACCTTGAGAACCTGACCGATATCCAGAATTGCGGGAACTACGTCTTCGAAAGGATCGACATCGTTAACAAACAGGCGGTTCTGGATCTCTTCCGGAAGTATGACTTTGACGGCATTATCCACCTTGCAGCCGAATCGCATGTCGACAGGTCGATCACCGCTCCCGATGATTTTGTCTTCACAAACATTGTGGGGACAGTCAATCTCCTCAACGCGGCGCTTGCCTTCTGGAAAGACAGAACGGAAGGAAGGCTTTTCTACCATATCTCAACCGATGAAGTCTACGGATCGCTGGGCAACGAGGGGCTGTTCACCGAAGAGACCTCCTATGATCCCAAAAGCCCGTATTCGGCTTCAAAAGCCGGTTCCGACCACATGGTAAGGGCTTACGGACACACCTTCGGTCTGCCGGTTGTCATTTCAAACTGCTCAAACAACTACGGCCCTAACCAGTTCCCTGAAAAGCTGATCCCGCTTGTCATAAACAACATAAGGAACAACCGGCCCATACCGGTTTACGGCAGGGGAGAAAATATCCGCGACTGGCTTTATGTTGAGGACCACGCCGCGGCTATCGACCTTATCTTCCACAAGGGTAAGGCAGGTGAGACATATAATATTGGCGGGAATAATGAATGGAAGAATATTGATCTGATAATGCTTCTTTGCAGGATTCTCGACAGGAAGCTTGGAAGACAGGAGGGCACTTCGGAAAAGCTTATCACCTATGTTAAGGACCGTCCCGGTCATGATCTGAGATATGCAATTGATTCCTCAAAGATCCGTTCGGAGCTGGGATGGGCACCCATCCCGGAATTTTCCACAGGAATTGAAAAGACGGTTGACTGGTATCTGTCAAACGATAATTGGCTCTCGGGAATTTTGTCGGGAGACTATGAGAAATATTACGAGAAGATGTACTCGGGAAGATAGGTCAGTTTTTAATCCTCGACATCCTTTCGATCAGTTCGTTACCAAGAGCATTTTTCTGCTCAATGTGATCCTGAATGGCGGAGACAACCCCGTTTGATTCAAAGGCACCTCTGACCTGTTCAAAATCGAGCCTCTTTATCTCCTCACCGCCGTCAATCCCGAAACCAGTCATTGACGATAGAGTGAATTCCTTTCGTGCATCCTCATATAGCATTTTGTCAAGGTCGATCACACTCTTCTTCCACCTTTCAGTGATCCTGATTATGTCTGCCGCGGTAAATTCCTTCACCGGCTTGCCCTCCTCCTGTTCAATTCTTTCACATGCCCAGGTCCACTCCCACTTGTAGTATGATTCATGCATCCTGATGAAAGCCTCCGCCACCCCGCCGATTGTACTGATTACTCCGTTTTCAATGTCGTCGAGCAGTTTGTTTACAGCCTTAACCGGAGCTATGAGACCAGCCAGGTCGACCCATTCTCCTTTACCCATGACATGATCGGGTTTCAGCCGTTTCTGAAGTTCAATGTTGGATGTGAATTCAGTCTTCTCAAGCCTCTTTATCAGTGAATTCCCAAGGAATTTATTAATACCTGTCTGGTACATCTGGATCCCCCTTTCCAGGGAAGCGCCCCTGATTACCATATTGTTGTAGGAATAAGAACCTGAAACAGGACCCGATACTGACTTGAGTTTCTGAAGGAGTTCCCTTCCTTCGAACATCTTTCTTATGGTATAAGGACTCAGCAGGTTGAAGTTCACCTGATCGAGTATTACAGGGTCCTTGCGCCGGTCGCGGAGCGGCCATTTCTGGGCATCCCTTATGGTTCCTACGCTTCGCAGGTTTATGCCTGGAACGAGAATGCTTTCATCATTGCTCTCAATCAGGTAGGAGAACGGAAGTGATGAAGTATCCATGTTTTTGTAGTGACGTCCCATGACGAGGGTGTATGGGCCTATGCGGGCCGGCCAGAGAACGTATGAATCGCTTGTTGTCTTTGAACCTCTTTCCATGATGCCCTGATGTATGGGTCCGAGCTTGTACATATGGTTGCTCTGGTTCGAACCGCTGCCGGCATTCATGAATGAAAATATCCCTGCTATGAGGAGTGTTGATTTATGATGGGTGACAGTGTAGGGCCCTGCGAAAATAGAACAGGCTTCACCGTGGTATCCACCGCAGTTTGCAAAGAACAATGAATTTTCGGCTGAATAGTGTTTTCCGAGGACACAGCCCTGACCTATAAAACACTTGTCGATAAGGGTTGATTCGGTAACGATCGACCCTGAGCAGACAATAAAATGCTCCATTATCACTCCGGGGCCTATAAAGACCGGATCTTCAATGCAGCTGTTAATCGAACCCTCATCCAGGTTTATGGCTCCATCGATTCTGCTGTGGGGGCCTATTCTCACATTTCTTATATTACGGCAGCTGACAATTGTCGAACCGTCCCCGATTACACCCCTGTCGGACCGGACCGATTCGGAATAGTCGGAAACCATTTTTTCCATATTCAGGATCGCCTTGTACCTGTGTCGGTAGAGGGCGATTATATAAGCCTCATGGGCTGAAAGCTTATCCCATATCCTAACGGTTCTCCCTCCGGTTTCATTCAGCACGGCCACATTGATCCCGTTACCGAAAGTTGAGGTCCCCTCGGTATGTATCTTGCTACAATTCTTAATTATAACATTATCACCTATCCGGTAATTAGCGATGTAATCGCCTATATTGCATATCACGACATTCGATCCGATGTCGCAGTTGTGTATATGGGCATTGGTAATACCCGATCTGATCATGACACCCGATTCGTCGGTATGTGTACCGTTCAGCCGGCCCAGTTTAATATTACCTGAAAAAGTAACATTGATATATCTCGAAGGATCAAATCCCTCAGCGACCTGTATCCCGGACCATTCATCGCAGCTGCATCCATTGTGTGTCAGGCTGACTATTTCTTCTTTTGTCAGTTTCCTGTATTTGATTGTGGACTTCATATGAGGGAGTGTTTTCTGTTATTCAACGGTCACCGATTTTGCAAGGTTCCGTGGCTGGTCTACATTGCAGCCTCTTAGCACTGCAATATGGTACGACAGCAACTGAAGCGGGATCACTGCAAGGATTCCCGAGAAAGGAGGCAGGGTATCAGGTACTTCAAGCACATAGTCGGCCATCTTCCTTATAAGTTCATCCCCCTCGGTCACTATTGCCAGTACACTGCCCTTTCTTGCCTTTATCTCCTGGATGTTGCTCACGATCTTGTCATAGGTATCATCCCTCGTCGCAACAACAACAACAGGCATGTCTTCGTCGATCAGGGCAATCGGGCCGTGTTTCATTTCGGCGGCAGGATAACCTTCGGCATGGATATAGGATATTTCCTTGAGCTTCAGGGCACCTTCGAGTGCTACGGGAAACAGGTAGCCCCTGCCAAGGTAAAGCGCGTTGCGCTTATTCTGGTAGATCTGTGCTAGTTCAAGTGCCTGATCGTTAGCCTGAAGAGCCTTCTCTATCTTTAACGGTACCGAGACCAGTTCATCGATAAGTTCCTTATAGTTTTCGCTGCTTATGGTGCCCCTGAGGAAACCTATTTCAAAAGCCATCATTGCAAGAACGGTCACCTGAGTGGTGAATGCCTTTGTTGATGCCACTCCTATTTCGGGGCCTGCATGTGTATATACCCCCGCATCTGTTTCGCGTGGAATGCTTGATCCCACAACATTGCATATCCCTATCACTTTAGCTCCCTTTTCCTTTGCAATTTTGATAGCCGCCAGGGTATCGGCGGTTTCACCGCTCTGGCTTATTGCAATAACTATGTCGCCGCTTTTTATTATAGGGTCTCTGTAACGAAACTCCGATGCATATTCAACCTCAACCGGTATACGGGTATATTCCTCAAAAATGTACTCCCCCAGCAATCCGGCATGGTATGAAGTACCGCATGCTACAATTATTATTTTTTCAGCTTTTGAGATGGACTCCAGCTCATTATGAAGCCCACCAAGCATTATTCTGCTGTGATCGGGAAGAACCCTTCCCCTGAAGGTATCGTGAATGGCTCTGGGCTGTTCAAATATCTCCTTGAGCATAAAATGGGCATATCCTTCCTTATCAATCTCCCCTATTTTCAGGTCAACTTCCTTCACTTCGGGTTCAATGTTTTTAGGGCGGATGGTTTTAAGTACAAGCTCATCCTTCTTTATGATGGCCAGATCATCGTCTTTCAGATATATCACGCGCGAAGTGTATTCGACAATGGGAGTCGCATCGGAGGCTATGAAGTTCTCGCCGTCGCCGACACCAATAACCAGGGGGCTTCCCTTTCGTGCAGCAAACAGCCTGTCAGTCTCTTTGGTGCATATTATTACCAGTCCGTAGGCCCCTTCCACTCTGTTTAGCGCCAGTGTTATGGCTTCTTCTGCTGTAAGGTCGCCCTCAACGTAAAGGTGCTCAATAAGGTTTGCCAGCACCTCAGTGTCGGTCTGACTGCTGAACTGAATTCCTTTTCCCTGCAAGTGTTTCTTAATGAGGGCGTAATTTTCAATAATACCGTTATGAACAACAATAAAGTTCCCCTTATGGGATATCTGGGGATGAGCATTGAGCTCATTGGGTTCTCCGTGGGTAGCCCATCGTGTATGGCCCATTCCCAGGGTTCCGTTGAAATCGGTGTTGCTTACCATTCTTTCAAGGTCCTCCACCCTTCCCTTGCATTTGAAGATCCTTGTTTCGCCGTTAACTAAAGCCAGACCAGCGGAGTCGTAACCCCGGTATTCAAGAAGTTTCAAGCCTTTAATAACTATCTCTCTTGCTGGTTTGGACCCGATATAGCCTACTATTCCACACATTTGCGTCAGTTTTTTAATTTTCAAAACAAGAACTGCTTTCGTTCCTGCCAGCTAAAAAAACGAAGAAAATTAGGTAAATATTGCGGAAAAACAGATAAGACACCAAAGATACTCAGGAGAGTATCATATCATAGAAATCGTTATATGCATCGAGGTATACCGATTCGTCCTGGAAGGGCAGCACAGGTTTGCCTAATGTAGTGAGGTGCTTTTCCAGTTCAGGATTTATCTCCTCGCTGCCAACGATGACCGCATCGGAATATTTTATTGCCAGTTTCGAGACGTTTATGAAATCAGGGGTTTTAACCAGTTTGAGACTTTCCCCGTCAATCCCGTCATACCTCAGCTTATCGGCGAAATTAGTTCTGAAGGGAACCTTGAAATCATTGTTGTAAACTGAATAGACGATCTTATAATTATGGAACAGGGGATCATCATTGTAGATGCTTCTGAGATAAACAGGAACAAGAGAGGTCATCCATCCGTGGCAATGAACAAGGTCGGGAGCCCACCTCAGTTTTTTCACCGTTTCAATAACTCCCCGGGCAAAGAAGAGGGCGCGTTCGTCATTATCCTCGAATTCGCGGCCTGCCGCATCGTTTACCGTATGTTTCCGCTGGAAATAATCATCATTGTCTATAAAGTAGACCTGCATCCGGGCCGATTGGATTGATGCGACCTTTATTATAAGAGGGTGATCGGTGTCGTCGATGATCAGATTCATCCCCGAAAGCCTTATCACTTCATGCAGCTGGTTCCTTCTTTCATTAATACTTCCATACCTTGGCATGAAGGTCCTGATTTCCTTTCCCCTTTCCTGAATGCCCTGCGGAAGATATCTTCCTATCTTCGATAACTTGGTTTCATTTAAATATGGTGTTATCTCCTGCGAGATGAACAGTACTTTTTTGCTTTCCATTTACCCTCCTGGATATGCCATTCCTTAACAAAGTGCAAAGATAATAATAAAAAATGACAATATAATCAACGCATTGGATAAGCATTCTCCCCGACTTTCGTATTTATTTTATTTCCTGCCTCCCGACACCATTTCTTTTATTTTATTTTAGGTTTGCAAAATATATTTGTTTTATGGAAACAGTCCGAACCGTTCGTAAGCTTCGCACGGCACTCAGATCGGCAAAGTTGTCGCCTGTAGGGTTTGTGCCAACCATGGGTGCACTTCACGAGGGGCATCTGTCGCTGGTAAGGAATGCAACGGAGAGCTGTCCGGTTGTTGTGGTAAGTATCTTTGTAAACCCGACCCAGTTCAACGACAGGAACGATCTGAAAAATTACCCCCGTACACCGGAAAGCGATCTTGATTTGCTTAGACGGGTGATGAGGGAAAAAGATATAGTTTTTATGCCGGGGGACAAGGAGATCTATCCGGAGGAGGACAGCCGCGAATTCCGGTTCGGGAACCTCGACAATGTTATGGAAGCTCTTCACAGGCCGGGCCACTTCAATGGGGTTGCCCAGGTTGTCAGCAGGCTTTTTGACATTGTGAAGCCGGATAAGGCCTGGTTCGGACAGAAGGACTTCCAGCAGCTTGTAGTGATAAGGGAACTGGTTAAACAAACAGGAAGCAAGGTGGAAATAATAGGCAATCCCACTATCAGGGAGGCTGACGGGCTTGCAATGAGCAGCCGCAACCGGCTTCTTGATCCGGATCTCAGGGCAAAAGCCGGAATAATTTATTCAGCGCTCTCCGATGCTGCCATCATGATCATGGATAACGATATTCCGGCCATCAGGGAACATGTAATAAAGAAAATAGAAAATGCCGGAGGCTTCAGCGTCGAATACTATGAAATAGCCGACGACATTGAGCTGAAACCCCTGCACTCGAAAGCTGCTTTTAAAAAGGGAAAACGTTATTACGGATGTATTGCGGTGAAAGCCGGGAGCATCAGGTTGATAGATAATGTCGAAGTGCCTGTGATGTGAATCAAAAGGTTATTAACTTTGCACCCAGTAATAATTAATCCGACTTCACAGAATGCATATTGAAGTGCTTAAATCCAAGATCCACAGGGTGAAGGTCACAGAGGCCAACCTCAACTATATGGGAAGCATCGCAATTGATGAGGATCTTATGGACGCCGCCGGACTTATAGAGAATGAGAAGGTTCTGGTCGTCAACGTCAACAATGGTGAAAGGCTCGATACCTACGTCATAAAGGGGGAGAGGGGATCGGGAATAATAAGCCTCAACGGGGCTGCTGCCCGTAAAGCTCAGATTGACGACATTCTGTTGATAATGTCATTTGCATCTATGGATTTTGAGGAGGCAAAAAAATTCCGGCCACAGATCATTTTCCCTGATGCCAGTACAAATAAACTAATCTGAGCTTGAGGAATACAATAATACAGGCCGCCAAGGTCGTTGCATTTCTGGCCGCAGGCATCCTGCTCCTGTGGATTGCTTTCAGGACTGTTGATTTTGAATCGCTCAAGGAGAGCCTTGTGGGAGCAAATTATCAATGGCTGATAGTATCCATTTTTTTTGGGTTAATAGCTTATCTCAGCAGGGCCCGAAGGTGGATGATCCTGATCACTCCTCTCGGATATCATCCCGGATTCTGGAACACCTTTCATTCGATGATTTCGGGATACCTGGCAAACCTTGCCCTTCCCAGAGTAGGGGAGATTACAAGATGCATGACTCTCGGCAAGAAAGAAAATATTCCTGTCGATCAGCTGATAGGAACGGTTGTCCTCGAGCGTACCATAGATCTTCTTTCAATGCTTGTCATCATGTTCGGTGTGTTCTTTTCAAGCGGATCGAAGATCAGGGACTACCTCAACGAAGCAATCATAGAGCCTTTCAGGGAGAAGGTGCTTTCTAACTTTGGCTCAGACTGGATACCCTGGGCGATCTTTATCTTCGTGTTGGTTTTGTCTCTTTTCCTTCTTATAAGGTATAAAAAGAAACTTCGCAGAATACGTTTCTTCTCAAAGATGTTCGATATTGCAAAAGGTGTGATAAACGGATTCCGGAGCATTCTAAGGCTTAAGAGAGGCTGGGAATTCATATTTCATACAATGCTTATCTGGTTCAGCTATGCAATGATGACCTGGGTGGTAGTATTCAGTCTCGAAAGCACCTCACATCTGTCATTCGGGAACTCGCTCTTCATTCTGGTCATTGGCAGTCTGGCCATGTCAGCGCCGGTTCAAGGCGGCATAGGTGCCTTCCACTATTTCGTCTCAAGAGGAATCGCATTTGTTGAAGGGGTAAGTATCGAGGATGCCTCGGCTTATGCAATTCTTACCCACGAATCTCAGCTTCTTCTTGTTCTGGTGCTTGGAGGATTGGCTTTCTGGATGCTTTCAGGAAAGAACCGAAAAGAAATAAAAAATGGCTAAGCCGAAGACAGTTTTTATTTGCCAGAATTGCGGGGCGGAGTCACCGAAATGGATAGGGAAATGTCCTGCATGTAAGGAATGGAACACTTACCACGAAGAGATCATTGTGCCTGTCTCTGCCCATGAAAGGACCTATCTTCAGGGGAAGGAAAAAAAGAAGCCCGAGCTGCTCAGCAATGTCAGTTCGGATGAGCAGAACAGACAGAAAACAGGCGTTATCGAGCTCGACAGGTTACTAGGAGGCGGCATTGTTCCCGGATCGCTTATCCTGCTCGGGGGCGAACCGGGAGTTGGCAAATCGACCCTTGCACTGCAGATTGCGCTTGCACTTGCAGAGAAAAAGGTTCTTTATGTTTCGGGAGAGGAAAGCGAGGAACAGATAAGTCTCAGGGCCAAAAGGATAAAAAAGGCGAATCCGGCCTGCTATATATACAGCGAGACCGACCTCGAGAACATACTTATCCAGGCAGACAACATTAAACCGGAACTCATAATAGTAGATTCGATCCAGACCATTCATACAGGGATACTCGATTCCTCAGCCGGAACCGTTTCGCAGGTAAGGGAATGTTCAGCCAGTCTTCTCAAGTATTCGAAGCTTACCGGAACCCCGGTGATTCTGATCGGACATATAACAAAGGACGGCACGCTTGCAGGGCCGAAAGTACTGGAACATATAGTGGATGTAGTTCTTTACTTTGAGGGTGACAACAATTACATTTACCGTCTGCTGAGATCGGTGAAGAACAGGTTTGGCTCAACTTCGGAGCTTGCCATATTCGAGATGGCCGGCGACGGACTGAGGGAAGTGGCCAATCCTTCGGAGATGTTCATCAATCAGCACGACGATCAGCTGAGCGGCATCTCAATAGCAGCAACCATTGATGGAATCAGGCCTTTTCTTATAGAGACCCAGGCTCTGGTAAGCAGCGCTGTTTACGGGACACCGCAGCGAAGCTCCACGGGCTTCGACATCCGCCGGCTCAACATGCTTCTGGCTGTTCTCGAAAAGAGGGCAGGTTTCAGGCTGGGTGTAAAGGATGTGTTCCTTAACATCACCGGAGGCATAAAAGTGGATGATCCGGCAATAGATCTTGCGGTTATCACCTCCGTTCTGTCATCAAACCTCGATATCCCTGTAGGAAAGGATGTCTGCTGTTCCGGGGAGGTCGGGCTCTCTGGTGAGATAAGACCTGTCTCACGGGTAGAGCAGAGGATCAGGGAAGCGTCCAAAATGGGATTCAGGAGGATTTACATCTCCAGGTTCCACAGAAACCTGTCAGTAAAAGGGCTTGATATCGAGATTATACCTGTCGGGAAGGTGGAAGAACTTGTAAGGTCTCTCTTCAGCTGACTCCGGTTAATATCTTTCCCTGACGTATCCGCCCCTTCTTGAGCTTTCTCCCTTTGCCTTATCGCAATCGAGTTCGATGCTGATATTGGTAGGGCGTTCAAACTCATCTGACTGCATCGCGGAGAAAAGCGGGTCGTTATACAACTTCTTCAGGAAGATACCAAACACCGGGAGCGACATTGCAGCTCCCTGTCCTTCGCTGAGAGTCTCGAAATGAATTGACTGGTCTTCCCAGCCGCTCCACACCCCGCCGACAAGATTAGGGGTGACTCCCATAAACCATCCGTTGGCATTGTTCTGTGTGGTTCCCGTTTTGCCTCCGATCTGATTCAGCATAAGATAGGGTTCTCTTCTGAGCCTGTTGCCGGAACCTATCTGTATCACCCCCTGGAGCAGGTCGAGCATAAGGTAGGCCTGTTCCTCGCTAAGGACCTCTTCAATCTGCTGGGTAAACCTCGAGACCACATTTCCGTTCTTATCCTCAATGCGGGTGACGTACAAGGGTCTGGTATAAACACCCCTGTTAGCATAGGTAGAATAGGCTCCCACCATCTCCTCGAGCTTGATATCCGAGGTTCCCAGGAATATTGATGGTACAGGATCGATGAAGCTTCTGACACCCATTCTCTTCATCAGGTCGACAACTGCCGAGGGTCTGAACATCTGCATCACCCATGCCGAGATATAATTTTCGGACTGGGCCAGTCCCCATTTGAGAGTTACCATTTTGCCATGGTATTCCTTGGGCCCGGAGCTTCTTGGTATCCATGGCACCGAGTCGCCGGGGAGATCAAACGAACGTGGGATATTCTCCACCTCATCGCATGGAGTGTAGCCATTCTGCATGGCAACGGTGTAAAGGAAGGGCTTGATTGTACTTCCAACCTGTTTTCTCTGCTGGGTTACCGCATCCCATTTAAAATACCTGAAGTCAGGTCCTCCGACATAAGCCTTTATATGTCCCGAATGCGGATCCTCGACGAGAAATGAAGAGCGTACAAAATACTTGTAATACCTGACCGAATCGTAAGGTGTCATGATAGTATCAACTTCTCCTCTCCACGAAAAAACCTTCATGGGCACTTCGGTGTTGAAGGCAAGCATAATTGAATCCTCGGGTACGCCTCTTGCCCTCATCATAATATATCTTTCACTGTCCTTTACTGACCTCATAATCAGGTCATCTACCTGTTTTTTAGAAATATCGTTAGAGTAGGGAGGATTCCTGAAATCCTTTGCACGTTTAAGAAATCCAGGCTGAACATCCTTTGACAGGTGTTCAGTAACTGCCTCCTCGGCATACTTTTGCATCCGGGAGTTGATAGTGGTATAAATTTTCAGGCCATCCTTGTAAATATCGTAGTTAGAGCCGTCGGGCTTTTTGTTCTTATTGCACCAGCCGTAAAGAGGGTTGTTGTTCCATTCCCATAGAGCATCCTCGTATGAAGATTCCCTTTCATATCTGTTACGGTCAGGCTCGGGTCTTTTCATAATATTCCTCAGATACTCCCTGAAATAGGTTGCCAGTCCTGTATTATGGTCTTCAATGCTGAAATCAAGTTCGATCGGGAGAGTTTTAAGGGAATCGGCTGTCCGGGGATGCAGATAGCCGTATTTTGCCATCTGGGATAACACAATGTTCCTTCTGGCGAGCATTCTGTCGGGAAATCTCCTGGGATTGTATGCGCTTGAATTCTTGAGCATTCCTATCAGCACAGCTGCCTCCTCAACCTTAAGGGAATCAGGTGTAGTATTAAAATAGACCCTTGCAGCCGATCTTATTCCTATAGCCTGATAAAGGAAGTCGTATTTATTAAGGTACATGGCAATGATCTCCTCCTTGGTATAGCTCCTTTCCAGCTTCACAGCCGTCTGCCACTCCTTGAACTTGGATACGCCAAGCCTTATCTGCCGGGTTACTTTAGAGACCTTTGCGGTATCGCGCGGATAGAGGTTTTTTGCTAGCTGTTGTGTTATGGTGCTTCCTCCTCCGGTATTCTGTCCGAGCATTATTGTGCGGATGATAGCCCTTGCAAGCCCCCTGATATCAATTCCCGAATGCCTGTAATACCTGATGTCTTCAGTGGCAATGAGGGCATCGACGAGATAGGGTGAGAGATCCTTGAAATCAGTCCAGGTACGGTTTTCTATGCTGATTTTACCCAGAAGCACCCCGTCCTCGGAATATACTTCAGCCGCCAGGTTGTACTCGGGATTCTCGAGTTCGGTGAACGACGGCATGGGTCCAAGTTTCCCTCTTGATATGAGTACAAACAGGATTACAGCAATAATGAATGGTATCGAAAAGATCGACCAGAACCAGATCAGGTATTTCCTGTTTGTTGATTCACCTTTCATTAGCTTCAACAGTTTGCCCAAAAATAGTAATTAATAAAGAATCTTAACCGATTATTTTGAAGATTGGGCCCTAAATGATTTACTTTGTCGTGTTTTTAGAATGAGCTAAACCAATCCTGCATGATCGAAAATCTAGTAATTGTTGAGTCGCCGGCTAAGGCCAAGACCATTGAGAAATACCTTGGGAAAGATTTCCGGGTTGTTTCGAGTTTCGGGCATATCAGGGATCTTAAGAAGAAGAATCTCGGAATCGATATCGAAAATGACTTCGCGCCCGAGTATGAAATACCTAAAGAAAAGGCAAAAGTTGTAGGCGAGCTCCGGAAGGCTGCTGCCGAATCAAAAATTGTATGGATAGCCTCTGATGAGGACCGTGAGGGGGAAGCCATTGCATGGCATCTGGCCTGTGTCCTCAACCTTGATCTTGAAACCACCAGGAGGATAGTGTTCCATGAGATCACTCATGATGCCATCACCAATGCCATCATGAATCCCAGGAATGTCGATATGAACCTGGTCCAATCACAGCAGGCGAGGCGTATTCTCGACAGGATTGTGGGATTTGAGATATCTCCTGTCCTCTGGAAAAAAGTTCAGCCGGCGTTGTCGGCCGGAAGGGTTCAGTCGGTTGCTGTCAGGCTTATCGTCGAAAGGGAAAGGGATATTATCGCTTTCAAAAGTGAATCGTCATTTCGCGTAAACGGAATATTCAGTACAGAAAAAGGGACCGGGGAGAACAGTTTTATTAAAGCAGAAGCCGCAAAGAAATTTCCTGATGAGAATGAGGCCGGGAAGTTCCTCGAATTGTGTGCTGCCTCTCTGTACAAGGTCTCAGCGGTGACTGTGAAACCGGGGACCCGTTCCCCCGCTCCTCCATTCACCACTTCCACGCTCCAGCAGGAAGCCTACAGGAAGCTGGGGTTCTCGGTATCACAGACGATGGCGGTTGCCCAGAAGCTCTACGAATCAGGTAAGATAACCTACATGAGGACCGATTCCACAAATCTTTCAAAACTGGCCCTTGCAAAATCGCGCGAGGTGATTGTAGCGGAATACGGTGAAAAATATTCGAAGACAAGGCAGTTCAGGACAAAATCGAAAGGAGCACAGGAAGCCCATGAGGCAATCAGGCCGGCCTATCCCGACGTATCTTCTATATCAGGCAACCAAAATGAAAAAAGGCTTTATGAGCTGATATGGAAAAGGACAATTGCCTCGCAGATGGCTGATGCCGAAGTTGAAAGGACCACCATTTCCATTGAAATGAACAATTCTCCCGTTCTGTTTTCTGCAACAGGAGAGGTTGTCAAGTTTGACGGTTTCCTTAAGGTCTATACCGAATCGACTGACAGTGAGAACGGTGATGATGAAAAGTCGATCATACCTCCTGTAAAAACCGGGATGCCCCTTTTCTACGACACGATTACCGCAACCCAGAAATACACTGCTCCACCTCCCCGCTATACTGAAGCAAGCCTTGTCAAGAAGCTCGAGGAACTTGGCATCGGAAGGCCTTCAACCTATGCTCCCACCATCTCCACTATTCAGAAGAGGGGTTATGTAATGCGGGAGGACAGGCCGGGAGAAAAACGGCAGATCAGAATAATGTCGCTCTTAAAAGGCAAGCTGTCGGTTACAGTAAAAACTGAAGTGACCGGAAAGGAAAAATCAAAGCTGTTTCCCCAGGATATAGGAATGATGGTGAGTGATTATCTTGTTGAGAATTTTCCCGAGATCGTCGATTACAATTTCACTGCAGAAGTGGAGGAACAGTTTGACAGGATAGCTGAAGGGAAACTAAAGTGGACCGGGATGCTAGAGAAATTCTACAACCCTTTCCATAAAACCATTGAAAGCGCACTGGAGAAGAAGGTCCGCAAGACCGGTTCAAGACTACTGGGAACACATCCCGAAACCGGTGAACCGGTTTCAGTAAAAATGGGAAGGTTCGGCCCCGTGGCACAGATTGGTGATACAGAAAACGGAGGAAAACCACGGTTTGCCAGCCTCGCCAAGGATCAGCTCCTTGAAACCATAACACTTGAAGAGGCTCTTAATCTCTTCAGGCTTCCCAGGTCGCTCGGAATGCACGAAGGCAGCGAATTGGTTGTCGGAATCGGCAGGTTCGGACCTTATGTGAGATATGCAGGCAAGTTCTTTTCGTTGAAGAAGGGAGTTGACGATCCCTACTCAATAGAAGCAGGAAGGGCGGTTGAGCTCATCAGGGAAAAAGGGGAAAGCGACAAGAAGAAAGTTATTAAGGATTTCGGTGAGATTCAACTTCTGAACGGAAGATACGGGCCGTATATCACAAAGGATAAGAAGAATTACAGGATTCCGAAAGGGACCAATGCTGAAAAGCTGACCCGGGAGGAGTGTGCTGCAATAATTGAAAAAGTTGAAAAAACCAGGCTTAGCTCCGATTAAACTATGATCAACCTTAAAGACTATTTTGATCCTGTTAGCATTGAAAAGCATGGCCTGGAGAATCTCGCGGGCAATGCCGGTTTCCCTCACAACACGGTTATACACACCGAGAATATAACATTAAGTGATTTCAGCAATTTCAGAGTAGCCCTTATTGGTGTCCCCGACGGGCGCAACTCACCTGATCCGGGTTCATCAGCTGCTCCCGATGTTATCAGGCAGCAGCTTTACAGTCTTGCCAGGATTCCCGGGAAAACAAAAATGGCCGATCTGGGAAACATGAAGCAGGGAATATCATTCGCCGATACAATTGCTGGTCTCACTGAAGTGCTCACATCGCTGATCAGCGAAAACATCTTCCCTGTTATAGTCGGGGGAAGCAGCGCGCTTGTAACCGCCATCGACAGATCTTTCACGCTTCTGAACACCAGGTACACCCTCCTTTCAGTGGATCCACGGATCGATTACAGCAACAATCCCGATTCGTTCGATTCCATGAATTACCTTAATAAGATCACGGGGAACAGCCATAGCACCTTCAGACACTATATTAATATAGGTTATCAGACCTACCTCAACGATCAGCAGGTGCTCAACAGGTTTTCAAGGCGGCATTCGGAGATGGTGAGGATAGGAGATGTAAGGCAGGCAGTTTATCTCATGGAACCTCTTTTCAGGGATTCAGATGCCGCTGTATTTGACATTTCGGCAGTAAGGCAGTCGGATGCACCTGGAACATCTATGCCCTCACCCAACGGATTCTATGGTGAGGAGATATGCCTTCTCGCCAGATATGCAGGGATATCAGACAATCTTAAGGTGTTCGGGCTTTTCGATGTAAATCCGGGGCTCGATAACAGGAATCAGACAACCGGCCTGGCAGCCCAGATCCTCTGGTTTTTCCTGGAGGGCTTTTCTCAGAAGCAGTATGAGACTCCGCTGCTGAGCAAGAGCAACACGGGCAGGTTCATCAGGTATCATGTCAGGCTGACCGACCTTGAAGAGGATCTTATCTTTGTAAAGAGCAATCTGACCGAGAGGTGGTGGATCGAATTAAAGGATGAGAACAATCAGAACACATTTATTTCCTGCTCTCACGACGACTACCTGAAAGCCAACAGGAATGAGGTTCCGGACAAATGGGTCCTGGCTTCGGGCAGATTAAAATCCTGATACCTCAAATATTTTCTGTTCTTTCACGTTTTCAGGAATATTTGGAATATTCTTTGTGGATAATAGATCAGGAATGTTTAAAAGTTTCAGCCTCTCCCTAACGGGTTTGTATACTTTTATTTTTTTTGTGTTACTTTATAAGTTCAACTAATGAGCTTAACCCACTTATCATAATAAAAAAGTGAAAAAGTCAGCCACGTTATTCCTGTTCTTCCTGTTTGCAGTTGCCCCGGGCTACTCACAGCAGGATCCCATAACCAGCAATTACATGTTCAATACCCTGACCTTTAATCCGGGTTATGCCGGAACTTCGGGGATGATATGTGCGACCGCCCTCAACCGACAGCAATGGGTAGGTTTCGATGGTGCACCTTCTACCACTGTATTTAATATAAGTGCTCCGGTTGCGCCTTTCGGTATAAGCAGCGGAGTCGGGCTTATGGTTCAGAATGATATGCTTGGATTCGACAAGGATATAAATATTGCTCTTTCCTATGCTTACATTGCTGATGTTGGAATGGGCAAGCTTGGAATCGGGATCAATGCCGGTATGTTCAATATGACTCTCGATCCGGAATGGTCAATACCTTCTGGCGATGTTTTCACTCCCCCATCGGGCGATCCGCTAATCCCCGAAGGAAAGGAGAGTTCAGTGAACTTCGATGCAGGACTGGGTGTTTATTATACTACTGACAAATATTATGCAGGAATATCGGTGACACATATCAATCAGCCCGAGGTGAAATTCACAAAGGGAGTATCATACATAAGCAGGCACTACTATGCAACAGCCGGCTATATACTTCAGCTTCCCAATCCGTCGCTTGAGCTGTTGCCATCATTCTTTGCCATCAGCGACGGAAAAGCAATACAATTTTCTGCAACTTCTCTTGTAAGATACAATAAAAAGGCATGGGGGGGCGTTTCTTACAGACCAGGTGACGCACTGGTGGGAATTGTTGGGATTGAATTGTTTAATGGTATCAGAGTCGGATACGCTTACGACTTCCCGGTCTCAGATATCAGAAAAAACACCCACGGGTCGCACGAATTCATGGTGAATTATTGTTTTAGTCTCAGTATGGGCAAGAGCCCGATGAGATACAAAAGCATAAGGTTCTTATAAGATTAAAAAAAAGTTACTTGCAATACAAAATTCTTTAGAATTATGAAAAAGGTAATCCTTCCAGCTCTGATAATTATGATATTGTTAGGCGGATGTAAGTCATCGGATAACGGAGAACTGACGGGAGTCCCGGGCAGAAAAAACTTCTTCGAGCCGGAACCTTTCGAAATGGCTTTCATTCCCGCGGGTAGTTTTACAATGGGTCCGAGCGATCAGGATGCGGTCTTCGCAATGAACAGCATCTCCAAAACCGTTACTGTTGAGGCATTCTGGATGGACCAGACGGAAATAACCAACAATAAATATCGTCAGTTTGTCTATTATGTCAGGGATTCGATTCTCAGGACCAAGCTGGGAGAAGCCCAGGTCCCCGACCGAGAATATTTTGTCGTCGATGACGACGGTAATCCGGTAGATCCTCCTGTCATCAACTGGGCTGAAAAGATCGATCCAAGGGAAGAGACCACTGCCTCAGTGCTCGAAGAAATGTTTTACCCTCCCGAGGAGAGGTTCAACGGAAAGAAGCAGATTGATGTCAGAAAGCTTAACTACACCTATTTCTGGGTTGACTATCAGCAGGCTGCAAAAGCCAAGTACGTCAACGACTATGCAAACAACACATGGAAATATGTAGGGCAGGTGATTGACCGCAACGGGAATGTAACAGATGTCAGAAACCGTTCCTCATTCATCAGACATGATACCATTAATATATATCCCGACACCCTTTGCTGGATCAGGGATTTTACTTACTCGTTCAATGATCCGCAGGCAGATCTTTACTTCTGGCATCCTTCGTTTGATGATTATCCGGTTGTAGGCGTATCATGGTCACAGGCAAAAGCATTCAGCAGGTGGAGGACGGATTATATGAACACGGCATTAAGGAAGAATGGCATTGCCGACGTACAGGCATACCGGCTGCCGCTCGAAACCGAATGGGAATATGCTGCCAGGGGTGGACTCGATCTCTCGATGTACCCATGGGGCGGACCTTACACCAGGAATTACGAGGGTTGTTTCCTCGCCAACTTCAAACCCCTGCGCGGTAACTATATCGACGACGGAACAGTCTATACCGCTAAGGCAGGATCGTATGAACCCAATGAATTCGGACTGTTCGATATGTCAGGAAACGTTGCAGAATGGACGCTTGGTGCCTATCATCCCTCGGCCTATATTTTCGAACACGACCTGAATCCCAACTATGAGTACAACGCACGTCCGCAGGACCCGCCTGTACTCAAGCGTAAAGTAATAAGGGGCGGTTCATGGAAGGATATCGCCTATTTCCTCCAGACCAGCTCAAGGGACTACGAATATCAGGATTCAACCAAATCCTATATCGGATTCCGTAATGTAAGATCATACATAGGTGTAAATCAATAGTATTAAAATAACCTTTAAATAACCAGTTAAATGAGCCTAGCAGAAATAGTTCAGTCGAGCGGATACAAGAACTTCATGGCCAAGCTGTATGGTATTGGCGCTTCAGTTGTAATCGTTGGTGCATTGTTTAAAATACAGCACTGGAATGGTGCAGGATTAATGCTTGCTGTCGGTCTGTTCACAGAAGCGATAATCTTCTTCTTTTCAGCGTTCGAGCCCCTTCATGAAGAGGTTGACTGGACGCTTGTATATCCTGAACTTGCCGGCATGAAGGAGGATGAACCAACAGCCAGGGGCGTCACAGGAGGAGGATATGTGGGAGCTATCGGAGGCAGCAGTGGCGGAGGTGCCGGAAGCGGTTCCTATGCCCTCTCCAAATTCGACGAGATGCTCGAAAGCGCTGACATTACACCTGATTTGTTCGAGAAGCTGGGCGTTGGTATGAAGAAATTCAGCGAAGCCACCTCCAACATAAATGTAATGGGAGACATTTCAGCCGCATCATCGAAGTACATGAACACGATCCACGCAGCTGATTCAGCCCTCGGGAAGCTGGCCGACTCATACCAGTCAACAGCCAAAATCATCACAGATTCCAATTCCAATTACGGGAAGCTTGCCGAATCCTATTCGGTGATCGAATCGGGAGGCAGGTCATACCAGCAGCAGCTCGAATCGCTGAATAAGAATCTTTCTGCACTTAATGCCGTTTATGAATTGCAGCGCAAGGGAGTGGATGGACATATCAGGGAATCTGAAAGCCTTCAGAAAGGCATTCAAACCCTCCTGAAAGATCTTGAAGAATCGGCCGGCGATGCCAAAAAGTATCGTGACCAGATGACCAGACTTAACGAAAACCTCGCAGCATTGAACAATGTCTATGGCAATATGCTTGCTGCCATGAATGTAAAATAACGTGACATTTTAATTCAAAACTAAACTACCTTAGAAAATGGCTCACGATAGGCTATCACCACGGCAAAAGATGATCGGTATGATGTACCTGATTCTTACCGCCATGCTTGCACTTAACGTGTCAAAGGATGCCGTGGAAGCATTCAAGAAAGTTGATAAGAGTCTGACCACAACGCTTAGCAATTACTCTATAAAGAACAACCGTATTTATGATGATTTCAACAAGGCGGCAAACGAAAATCCTACGAAAGCAGGGAAATACCGGGATACTGCCTTGGAGGTCAAAGGTCGCGCCGAAGAGATATTCAACTTCATCCAGGATCTCAAGATCGAAATAATTCTGGAGGCAGAAGGTCCGGAAACGCCAGCTATTGTCGGAAATGTGATTAACATCGACGAGGTTAAGAAGATAGATGAAAACAACATCCCTTCGCAAATACTTATCGGTGCAAATGAAAACGGTAAGGCTTCGGCTCTGAAAGCTCTTATAAACGATTACAGGGAATTTCTGATTTCAACACTCGACGGTAAAAATCAGTCGGCTGAAGAGGCTCTCCGCACCAGTCTGAACACTGACGACGGCCGTGACCCCGATGGTCAGCCCAATAAATGGGAAAACCTGACTTTCCAGACTATGCCCCTGGTAGCTGTGCAGACAATGCTGTCGAAGATGCAGGTCGATGTCAGGAATGCTGAAACCGAAGTGCTGAATCACCTTTTTTCACAGATTGATGCAGGTGAATTCAGGGTCAACAAGATCGTTCCGACAGTTGTACCTGTTGCAAATTATGTGACTCAGGGGGGCGATTATGAGGCAAGGGTATTCATATCCGCCATTGACTCGACCCAGACACCTGTTATAACGGTCAACGGGGCCACTCTTCCTGTCGATGAGGCCGGAAGAGGAATTTACAGGGTTCGTGCGAGCACAATAGGTCCGAAGAGCTGGGGCGGGGTTATTTCGGTTAAGAATCCTTCAGGAGCCACGATCGATTATCCCTTCAGTTCATCATACAATGTCGGTGTGCCGAATGTTGTGGTCTCACCTACCGCTATGAACGTGATGTACAAGGGTATCCTCAATCCCATAGATGTTTCGGTCCCGGGTGTCGATCCGAGCAAAATAAAGATCAAGGTAGTGAACGGGACTGTTACCACTCAGAAGGTAAAAAATTCCAGGGGTGAAAACTTCAGGGGTAACTGGGCTGTTAACCCGACTACAGTAGGCCAGAATGTCCAGGTTGTTGTATCCGTCACCGATGAAACAGGAAAGGCAAATACCTTTGCCCCTATTGAATTCAGGGTGAAGGCCATACCTGCTCCTCTTGCCGTTTTCGGCGGGAAAAGCACCGGTACCATACCAAGGAACACCGCAGCAGCCCAGACTGGGGTGTATGCCTCACTTCCCGACTTCGAATTTGACCTGGTCTACAAGATCAGTTCCTTTACCGTACTTTATACTGACAGTCGCGGTGACTTTGAAGAAAAAAGCAATACAAGTTCCCTTACGCCTGCACAGAAAGACCTGATCACCAGGCTTACCCGTGGCAAAAACCTTTTCATAAAGGACATAAAATGCCTTGCACCTGATGGAAGAACTCTGGATCTTAGCCCGATAATCTTGAAAATTGATTAAGTAATAAATCCAAATACAATGAATAAGAAAGTCCTTTTTGGAATTATCGCACTGGCGATCGGCACAATGGCCAGCGCGCAGTCATTTGGCGATATTTACCAAAAATCCATTACAGATAACAAGAAGATCAACTATCCGTTCCTCAGGGAAGCTGATGTGATCTGGTCACAAAAGATTTGGCGCCTCATCGACCTCAGGGAAAAGATGAACCAGCCTCTTTACTATCCTGTCAAACCCACACAGGACGGCAGGAAAAGCCTTATAAACATTATCCTTGAAGAGATCCGTGCAGGACGGCTGGAGGCTTTCTCAGCCATGGATTCAAACCTGCCGACAACCTACGATGATATTGAAGTGAACATGG
This sequence comes from uncultured Bacteroidales bacterium, assembly GCA_963840965.1. Classification (GTDB taxonomy): domain Bacteria; phylum Bacteroidota; class Bacteroidia; order Bacteroidales; family VadinHA17; genus LD21. The sequence continues at coordinate 253,204 of CAWJAW010000009.1, forward strand.
GTGCCACGACCAAAACCCAGTCAATCCAGATAAATGCCGAAGGCCAAACCAAGGATACCACTATCACCGAACAGTCAAAGCCTGAGGAAGTCAAGCAGTTGCTGGTATATGAAGAATGGTATTTCGATAAAAAATTATCGAAACTCGATGTCAGGATCATAGGAATTATGCCCTACTGGATGGGCTATGACAATGATGCCGGCCGTGCCCTCAGAAAACCCCTGTTCTGGATCAGGTATGAAGATGTGAGGGATGCCCTCGCTAAAAATGAGGTATTCCTTGCAAACAACGATGCTCAGAGGATCTCCTTCGACGATCTCTTCATGCAGAGAAGATTCGGCAGCGTGATCTTCGGTGAATCAAACGTATTTGACGACCGGCAGATCAATGAATATACGGTGGGAAAGGCAACGCTTTATGAAGCTGAAAGGATCAAGAATGATTTGTTCAACTTTGAACACGACCTGTGGGAATTTTAATTTCCAAACATAAAAAAGGGCTGCCGCGGCAGCCCTTTTTTATGTTCCATAATGCATCTGGTCATTGATATTTGTCCCCGGTGGCTTTCTTAACATCCTCAAGATAGTGTTTAAGGTTCTGTTCCTCATCTTTTTTAACGATCAGAAGAACATCATCAGCATCCACAATTATATAATCTTTCAGACCCTGGACCACAGCTATCCTTCCGGCAGCAATACTGAATATATTCCCCTCGCTGTCATATGAAAAGACCTCACCGTTTACTTTGGCATTACTCTGTCTGTCCCTGACAGAATGTTCATACAGCGAACTCCATGTTCCAAGATCCGACCAGCCGATATCGGTGCACATAACATATACGTTTTCAGCCTTTTCCATTATCCCGTAATCAATTGAGATATTACGGCAAACTGTATAGGTCTTGCTTATGAATTTGGCTTCTTTTTCGGTACCCAGAAGATCCTTCCCCTCTTCAAAAGTTGAATACATATCCGGAAGGTACTTTTCAAAGGCATTCATTATCGATTTGATGTTCCATATGAAAATCCCGGAGTTCCAGAAGAAATCACCGCTCTGGAGGAATATCCTGGCCAGTTCCAGATTGGGTTTCTCTGTGAATGTCTTGACTTTAAACAGGTTTGTGATGCCGGTTGAGGCTTTCTTCCTGTCGGCCTGGATGTATCCGTAACCTGTCTCCGGACGGTCGGGCTTGATTCCAAGAGTCAGCAGGGCATCATTTTTGGCAGCAAAATCAAAGCTAAGCTTTATTACCTCGGTGAACCTGTCCTCCTTTATTATAAGATGATCGGCAGGGGTTACCGTTATCACCGCGTCGGGATTCTCCTTAAGGATACGGAAGGTACCGTAGGCCAGACAGGGGGCAGTGTTCCGCCTGAAGGGCTCGGCCAGAATGTTCGACCTGTTAATGTCGAGCTGTTCAGCGACCAGATCCTTATGTTCCGCACTTGTTACAATATAAATGTTCTCTTTTCTGCAGACACTAAGGAACCTTCTGAATGTCTGTTGCAATAAGGTCTCGCCCGTACCGAGAATATCAAGAAACTGCTTGGGCCGCTCCTGACGGCTGAGTGGCCAGAAACGGCTTCCCACACCACCCGCCATGATGATCACATACCTGTTGTCCATCAGAAATATTGCTTTTGGGATAAAACTACGCAAATATACTATTTATTGTCGATTCCCTTTTGGAATCAGATTAGACAAAATCATATAAATATTTGTAAATTTATCGGTCATTAAAAAGAGATCATGATCATCAAGTTCCTGGAGCAGGTTGGAGGTTATTTCATTCTTCTCAAGAAAGTATTTTCCCGTCCCGAAAAACCACATGTCTATTATAAGCAGACGATGCATGAAATGGTGTTTCTGGGACTCAATTCGGTTGGAATAATATCGATTATATCATTTTTCATGGGTGCTGTGATTACTCTTCAAACAGCTTATAACACCGAGAATCCCATATATCCCACTTACCTGATCGGGCTTGGCTGCCGCGATTCTATTCTTCTCGAGTTCTCATCGACTATAGCCGGACTGATACTGGCCGGCAAGGTTGGATCGAGCATTGCTTCAGAGATCGGTACCATGAGGGTTACCGAGCAGATCGACGCCCTTGAGACCATGGGCGTCAATTCGGCATCCTATCTTATCCTTCCCAAGATAATCGCCACGCTTCTGTTCAACCCTGTCCTCACGCTTATCAGCATTTCAGTCGGAATCGTAGGCGGTTGGATAGCCGGCACCTCGGCAGGAGTTATTACTTCGGAGGATTACATCTACGGCATCCAGTATGCCTTTATCCCTTACTATGTGACCTACGCCATTATAAAGACTCTCTTTTTTGCATTCATCATCGCAACGGTATCGGCCTTTCACGGATACCGGATCGAAGGCGGGTCGCTCGAGGTAGGCCAGGCAAGTACCAAAGCAGTGGTCCACAGCAGCATCCTGATCCTGCTCTTCAACGTTATCCTAACTCAACTCCTTCTGTCATGATAAGGGTGGAAAAGCTGAACAAGGCATTCAACGGCAAGTCTGTACTCGAGGATATTTCAGTCACCTTCGAAGCAGGCAAGACCAACCTCATTATCGGAAGGAGCGGCTCAGGCAAGACTGTCCTGCTCAAGTCGATCGTCGGTCTTCATGAAATCGACAGCGGCGAGATCTGGTACGATGAAAAGCTGTTCAGCAAGCTTGTGTTCCAGGAGAAAAAGGAGATCAGGAAGGAAATAGGCATGCTTTTCCAGGGAAGCGCATTGTTTGATTCCCGGACAGTGGAAGAAAACGTTAGGTTTCCTCTCGACATGTTCACCGACCAGAGCCTTGAGGAAAAGACTGAAAGAGTGAATTTCTGTCTCGCCAGAGTGAATATTAAGAATGCAAACAACCTGTTTCCCTCCGAAATATCGGGAGGAATGAAAAAGAGAGTGGCAATTGCAAGGGCAATAGCCCTTAATCCCAAATACCTGTTTTGCGATGAGCCCAATTCAGGCCTCGACCCCCTTACGGCAATCCTTATAGACGAACTTATCAAGGAGATCACTGATGAGTACTCCATGACTACCATCGTAAATACTCACGATATGAATTCGGTGATGCAGATAGGTGAAAAGATTATTTTCCTTAGCGACGGTATCCTTTGCTGGGAAGGCAGCAACAAGGAGATACTTGATTCCAACTGCAACACCCTGAATGATTTTGTGTTTGCAAACGCGCTGGCAAAACAGCTGAAAAAATCGTCCTTATAAAGGCTCAGTCAACCTCCTCGTAATCAACATACTCACCGATTTCTTTTGAAACTCCCGACGATTTAGGATTGTCTTTTTTCCCCGGTCTGTGATCCTGGTCCTGTTCATTCAGACCCTGGAAAAATTTTACGATTGGTCTTAAAAGAAGATAGATTATAATGCTGATTAATACAAAGCGGATTAAAATTGTCATTTCGTTTTGAAGTTATTCTGTTTAAGTTATTCAATAATCATTGTCTCCAATTATCTGACCGAACTATCGATCCTATAGTTATAAAGGAACCTGTCGGATCCTCCCACTATAAGATTCCAACCCGGAGCAGAGGACAATTTTCCTATTGAGAACATCGATGCTCCCCTGAGCGGGAATCCGTTCATTACCGTTCCCTTGCTGTCGACAAGCCATATCAGGTTACGACCGGCATCAAAAACCCCGATCTTCCTGTCGGAAGAGGAGAATGTGAAACTGATCGGGCCCATGAGGGCTGGAGAATCGAAATCCTTAGAAAACATCTCTTTCTGATTGTGATCATAAAGATACAGCATACTGCTGTCAATGAAAACATATTCACCAAAACCATCTCCATCCACATCAAAAAAATCGAATGAATGATCAAAACTAAACTTCCTGAAGCTGAATTTTTTAACTTCTCCGTTGAATGACACTGTCTGGACCGTTCCGTCAGGTGCGGTACAAACGAGCGAAGAACCCGATCCGGACGAGAGTCTCAGGGCCGATCCCGGAGCTTTGGTGACCGCATCATCAGGGGTAAGTCTGATCTTTCCGGTACGGTCGAGGAAGTATATGGAGGATTCATCAACCACAACAATAAAGTCCTTTCCCGAGACTTTAAAGAAGCCGGCCTCGGATGTCACCGTTCCTGCCGTCCTGAACGGTTCCCATCCCTTCACCACACTTCCCGACTTATCGTAGGAATAAACGTACTTATCCTCGCCAGCTATCACCAGCCTGTAGGTCCCGTTGTTCTCATAGTCAAAAAGGGCAAGCGGGCTTGTAGCCGGGGATCGAAGCCTCACCGGGTATCTGTCGACATAATTCCCGTTACGGTCGATAAGATGGAGGTTGTTCTTTCCGGCAAAGAGCAGCTGATATTTGCCGTTCCTGTAATAGTCGATCATATACACAGATCCGTTTATTCTTTCCCTGAGAGGAAGCTTCCACAGCACCCTTCCCGCGGTGTTTATCAGATAGGCATTGTTTCCCGAATCCTGGATAAATATCTCCTTCACTCCGGTGTTATGGTTGGTGAAGAAGAAGGGTTTGATTGCTGCAGTCGTATCAAGAAGTGTCTCCCATTCAGTAGTCGACTCTTCCATTACAAGTTCCTTATAACTTATTGTCAGATTATTATAGACCATTCCGTTAACGGATGCAAGCTGGTAGCCGATCGATTGTACCTTATCGAGAAGAGTTTTGTTGTCATTGAGTCCTTCAGCCAGTTCAAGTCCGAAGTAACCTGAAAAATAGTCGAGGCTTTTTGCCGGCACACAATAGAACAGATAACCTGCTCTGGAGGGGATCCCCTTCTCAAATTCCCTGTAAAGTAAATCATTTGCAAGAGTCTTGTTAAGCATATTGTCGTAGAGGAGGCGGGATATTGCGGCATATGAATTTCCGGTAATCATATAATTATCGTGGAAGGCGAAGCAGGAGTCGTCGAATCCTGGGGCAAAACCAGGTTCAAGTTCCAGCAACAATCCCGGTTTTCCGGTAAGATACACCGGTACTTTTGTCTGATCATCAGGTCTGAAATATGCTTTTTCCGACCTGCTGCCCGCTATTTCGAGGAAGATATTTTCGCACTGCACCCGGTTTTTAAGTTTGTAGATTACCAGGGTGTTCCGGTTTACCGGATTATTTCTGATGTCAATCCAGGCTTTGGTGATCTCATCGCCCAGGAAGGGCCTCAGCCTGCGTGCAAGGGTTGCGGCCTGGCCTTCTGTCGCTCCTCCGGCTGTTGCCGTCCCGTCACGGGGAGTCAGCACCATTGTTTCAAACATCGAAGTGGCAGAGGGAAGTATCCTGTAAGTCTGGAAGGCAATAGGTTCAACCGACCTGAAGCGGGAAAGCCGTTCGGAGTTTTCACTGCTCTCGATGTAACCGCTTATGGTAAGGCCGTCTTCCTTTATGAAGATATCACCTCCTGCGATGCCTCCAAGCTTTGAAATCCTGGCTGCAAGAGATGATTTTTCTTCCGGAAAAATCCTTTCAGCAGTTTTCAGTAGATTCCCCATTACAATAAAGATCTTGTCCTCGTTTTTCCCTGACGAAACAAGAATCTTCGAAAATCCGGGAGTATTTCTTATATCCGTTTCAGCAGTATTCTGCGACAGTGCCCTGGTAACAAGCTGACGGGATGTAGTGCATACAAGAAGTCCGGAGTTCAGGGTCACAAACAGGGTGTCGGTCCGGCCTCCAATCCGGAAAGGCAGCAAGGTCAGTCTTTTTCCCGAATTCCTTTCCTCTGTGATCTGGCTGATTCCTGCCTCCCCAATGGCTTCCCTGAGGTGTCTGTATCCTGTCTCGGCAGGGATCACCTTTGAGAGAAAAGGGGTAAGCCGGCCGTCCTCCCCGGAATGAAACGATATAACTGCTGTTCCGTCCTGGAGAAGCTTCCTGAAACCGGGTTTGTTTATCTGGTCGGCAATGTACTTAAGCCCTGAACTGAAGCCGGCCAGTTCCTTTATCTTTTCTAATTCTGAGAAAAGACCTTTTCCTGTGGTTAAGGAATTTACCAGATTCCGGAGATCGATTGTCTCAATTGCAATACCTGCATCCTGTCCGATAAGCTTCCATGGATCGGCAGCCATGGTCTTTCTGCTCTGATGCAGGAAATAAACCGCCAGTGTTACCGCTGCGAGAAGCAGGACAATAAAAGATATGGCAATCCGTCTCGACATATGAATTAATTTGGCACGCAATTTGAATTACCCTAAGTACACAGGCAATCTCAATATATCCTTGATCCTTCAAGGTCAGCCAGGTCAAAAGCCTGGCTTTTATTTTTTTCAGAAAGGCTTGTAGCCAATAAGTTCCCTGACTTCTCTGACGGTGCGTGCCGCGCTTTCCCGGGCTTTTTCCCCGCCTTCCCTGACCACTTTTGCAAGATACTCATTATCTGCAAGTATCTCGTTCAGTTTTTCGCGAATAGGAGTCAGTGCAATTATAATATCTTCAGCAAGTTGTTTCTTGAGGTCTCCGTAACGTATTTCGCAGGAGGCATGCTTTTCGCGGAAATGATCAACGACCTGTTTTTCCGACACGACCTCCAGTATTGTGAACAGGTTCTTTACCGGTTCCGACATAGCCTGTCGCATTTCAGTCGGACCTGCATCGGTGACTGCGCTCATTACCTTTTTTCTTATCGCCTGCGGAGTATCTGACAGATAGATGCCGTTGCCTTCGCTCTTCCCCATTTTCCCGCTTCCGTCGAGTCCCGGGATCTTGATCAGCTCCATACCGAAATTATAGGCATCGGGTTCCGGAAAGTATTCAACTCCGTATATGGAGTTGAACCGTCTGGCAAAACGCCTCGTCATTTCGAGATGCTGCTCCTGGTCCTTTCCCACCGGAACCTTGGTTGCCTTATGGATTATAATATCCGCAGCCATCAGTACGGGGTAAGTTAGCAAACCGGCGTTAATATTGTCGGGATGTTTCCTTATTTTTTCCTTGAATGAAGCAGTGCGTTCCAGTTCTCCGACATAAGCGTTCATATTAAGGAGCAGGTAGAGTTCCGAGACCTCGGGAACATCGCTCTGGATAAAAAGGGTGGCTGCTTCCGGGTCGATTCCGCATGCCAGGTATTCAGCCAGCACCTGCTTTATGTTTCCATGAAGGTCGTCGGGTTTGGGATGAGTAGTAAGGGCATGATAGTCGGCTATGAAGAAGTAGCATCTGTTCTCCTTCTGCATTTTTATAAAGTTTCTTATCGCACCGTAATAATTCCCCAGGTGAAGTTTCCCTGTCGATCTGATCCCGCTCACAACTGTTTCCATCATCGCATCAATAAAATTCCCCGCAAAATTAATTCTTTTTCCGAAAATCGTACCTTTGCCTGTCCACAATACAAGAAGGCCATGGAATCAACGAGACAGAAAAAAGTATCCAGGCTCCTGCAAAAGGAGGCGGCCGATCTCTTTTTAAGGAAGGGAAATGAATTTGCACACGGCAAGATGATCTCCGTGACAAAGGTCAGGATAAGTCCCGATCTTTCCGTTGCCCGGATCTATCTGAGCATCTTTCCTTCAGAAGGACAGGACGGTATTCTGAAGGGTATACAGGAGCACTCGCCCAAGATCAGGTACGAGTTAGGCCAGAAAGTGGGAAAACAACTCCGCATCGTGCCTGAAATAGCCTTTTTCATCGACGATAGCCTTGATTACATTGACCACATCGACCAGCTTCTGAAATCCTGAGGAAATGCATTACGATCCGGTCAAAAAAACGGTTGGAAGGATCTTTTCGGGTCCGGCAGCAATGAGGAAATTGTTTTACTTTTCCCTCGACATGCTGCTTCTGAGGGCCTGGCATGTAAGAAAGGCTCTTAAGTCGCTGGCAGATAAGTATCCGGGTGAGGCGAACATCCTCGATGCCGGCTCCGGTTTCGGCCAGTACACATGGCGGATGAGCAGGATGAACCGGCTTTGGAAGATAAAGGCCGTGGATATCGACCCGGAACATATTGAAAGCACAAGGGAATTTTTCAGGAAGTCAGGACTGGCCGGGAGGGTGAGCTGTGAGAAGCTTGACCTTACTGAACTGAAAGAATCGGAGATGTTCGATTTCATCCTGTCGGTTGACGTGATGGAACATATTGAAAGGGATGAGCTTGTTTTCAGGAATTTCTTCAAGGCTCTCAAACCGGGTGGTTCACTTCTGATATCAACCCCTTCCGACATGGGCGGATCGGATGTTCATGGTGAAGGTGAAACATCATTCATTGAAGAGCATGTCAGGAACGGATACGGGATCGGTGATATCACCAGGAAGCTGGAGGGAGCAGGGTTCAGGAAAATCCGGACAGCCTACACCTACGGCAAACCCGGATCCATATCATGGCTCCTCTCGATGAAATACCCGATCAGGATGCTCAACACTTCGAAGCTGTTCATCATTATTCTTCCGATATATTACATGTTCACCTTCCCGGTTGCTGTGGTTCTTAACTTTTTTGATCTCTTTCTGACTCATAAAACAGGAACCGGTCTGCTGGTTTCGGCAATCAGGTAAAAAGTGAAACTTCCCCTTTACATAGCAAAAAGATATCTGTTTGCGAAGAAGTCGCGGAATGCAATCAATGTAATCTCTTCGATATCAGTTGCAGGGGTGACTGTCGGCACCATGGCTCTGATAATCGTGCTTTCGGTTTTCAACGGCCTCGAAACCCTTGTCAGGTCCATCTTCAATACCTTTGATCCCGATCTTAAGATCACACCTGCGGAAGGGAAAACATTCATCCCCGACTCCCTTACCCTCAACCTGCTGGCCAGCGTAAACGGCGTGGCCTGCTATTCGCTCTGCCTGGAGGAAAATGCCCTGCTGAGATACGGCGACAGGCAGTTTGTTGCCACAATAAAGGGAGTTGACGGGAATTATGCAGAAGTTACAGGCATCGACAGCTCGATGTGGGACGGAGAATTCATTCTCAGGTCGGATCAGGGAAGGCCCTATGCAATCCCGGGAATCGGAGTAGCCAATTACCTGGGGATGAGAGTCAATTTCGTAACACCGCTTAACATCTATGTCCCGAAACGGACTGGTTCCGTTGATCTCGATCCCGGGAATGCCTTTATAAGGAATTATATTTTCCCTTCAGGCATCTACCAGGTGGAACAGGAATTCGACTCGAAGTATGTGTTTGTACCTGTTGACTTTGCGCGTGAGCTTCTCGAATACCAGTCAGAAGTGACCTCGATGGAGATAAAATTTGAAGAAGGAGCCCGGGAGGCTGATGTCCAGAGGGATGTCATGAAAATTTTCGGGCAGGGTTACGTCGTTCAGAACAAATATGAACAACAGGAGATCTTCTACAAGGTGATGCGGTCGGAACGGATCGCCATCTTCTTTATCCTCACACTGATACTGATAATTGCATCATTCAGCATTATCGGATCTCTTACCATGCTCATCATTGAAAAGGAAAGGGACATCGGGATACTAAGGAGTCTGGGAGCCGACAATTTGCTGATCAGGAAGATATTTATTTTTGAAGGATGGCTGATCTCAATAATAGGCGCAATTGCAGGAATCATTCTGGGCTTCCTGATATGCTGGATCCAGCAGAAATACGGCATTGTAACCCTCCAGAGCGACTCGCTTATTGTAAATGCCTATCCGGTGGAGATGAAGGTCAGGGATTTCATTATCGTTCCGCTCACCGTACTCCTCATAGGATTCTGGGCAGCATGGTATCCTGTAAGATTCCTTACAAAAAAGTACCTTGCAAATGATTAAATTCGGGCCATGAGTTCTGTCAGACGGCATATTATTCCTGCGATGCTCATCATTCTGATGGCTGCAGTCTCATGCTCTGGCCGCAGAAATAAGGCTGAGCACAAGGACATTATACCCGTTGACGATCTGACAGCAATTCTCACTGACTCATATCTTGCCGACGGTCTTCTGGCCATACCGGAGATCAGGTATAAATTCAATGAGGGCGACACCTTGCAGTCGTACGTCGACATCATTGAGGATCACGGCTACACCAAGGACGAGATGGACAGGACCATGAGGTACTATTTCATCCGGAAGCCCAAGAAGCTTGTAAAGATCTACGACAAGGTGCTGGGAAAGCTCAGCGAAATGGAGTCGATTGCCGACAAGGATCTTCTTGAATTCAGCTCCATAAACCTGAATCTGTGGCCCGGCGAGCGCTTCTTCCATCTGCCCGGACCCGACAGCACCGACATTCCCTGGGTCGACATCAAAGGAGACTTCTACGGAACAATACATCTGAGTTTCACAATAACAATTTATCCCGGCGATCCAACTGCTGATCCGCACGTCGGACTCTATTTCTCCCAGCTCGATTCGGGAGCAATTGAGAAAAGGGCAGGCTTCACTCCCATCAGGCTTTTGAAGGACGGACGTCCTCACAGCTACAGCCTCACCATGGTGAATCCCTTTCCCGGCACGAGCCGTCTTAGGGGATGGTTTACCGGAGAGGCGCTCGCCCCTTACCTGAATTACCATCAGTGGATAAGCAACATTGTACTCGCCCGTTCGAGAATAGTAAAATGAAGCACTTTTCAGCCCAGTATATTTTCACCAACGAAGGTCCGCCGCTGAAACGGGGGATAATATCCGTTAAAACCGACGGAACCATTGCGGGTATTGAGGATTCAGGAGGAAAACTTTCGGAAAGAGAATCGGCTGAATTCCACAACGGTATTATTATCCCGGGATTTGTCAACTGCCACTGCCACCTGGAACTCTCGCACATGAAGGGGCGGACAGCTCCGGGAAAGGGACTGGCGGAGTTCCTTAAAAATTTCCGGACCAAACGGGAAAACGGAAATGAAACCATACTCTTTTCAGCCGCTGAAGCTGACAGGGAGATGTATTCCGGAGGAGTTATGTTGTGTGCCGATATCTGCAACACAAGGATGACCTTCGACATCAAGAAGAAAAGCAGGATAAAGTATATCAGCCTTCTGGAGGTCTTCGGGCTTCAGCCGGAAAAAGCCGGTCGCCGCATGGATGAAGTACTGCAGCTTGCTGCCATTGCGCACGATTATAATCTCCCGTTTTCAATAGTCCCTCATGCAGCTTACTCGATATCTCTTACCCTTTTCAGACTTCTGAAGGAGGCAACGGCAAAAAACAGGATCACTTCGCTTCATTTCATGGAGACAAAAGCGGAGAAGACATTCCTGAAGTACTACGACGGACCGCTTATGGAATCGTACCGTGATTCGGAACTGCTTCCTGAAAATCAGGCTTTCGTCAGAGACCATGCGGAGGCGGTTCTGGAGGAAGTAACTCCATCCGGAAACCTGATACTGGTACATAACACCTTTGTCGACCGGACCACAATCAGGAAAGTCAGGAACAGGAAAAATCTTTACTGGTGTCTTTGTCCACGGGCCAATCTCTATATTGAAGACCATGTGCCTCCGGTTGATCTGCTCACCGGGGAAGGCTGCAGGATAGTAATTGGTACCGACAGTCTTGCCTCCAACGACAGTCTGAACATACTTGCTGAGCTAAAGGTACTTCAGGCGCATTTTCAGGAAATCCCGCTGGAGGAGCTTGTACGATGGGCCACACTCAACGGTGCGGCGGCCCTCAGGCAAGAAAATACATACGGCAGTATCCGGCGCGGGAAGAAACCAGGGTTGCTTCTTTTACAGGATGTTGATCTGCAAAAAATGAGGCTGCTGCCTCAGACGAGAGTAACGAGGCTGGTGTGATTAAGATGAGTGGGAGAAAAGGAGAAGGGGAGAAGAGGAGAGAATGAATTAACTCCGTGAGAATCTGTGATTAACTCCGTGTTACTCCGTGTTTAACATCTTGATAACCAGCGGTTATATTTGTATGACCACGTGGTTGAAGAACCCCCTTTTGGGGCAGGGGGTAAAACAGGCAGGGGGGTGAAACGGTTTCAGGGAGTCTCTTCGTCTCCCCTTCTCCCCTTCTCCCCTTCTCCCCTTCTTTCCTCAGCCTGTTTGCAAATTTCTGTTATCTTTGCCCCGTTCAGTAACCGGGGAAATGTCCACATTCTTATTTGACAAAATAATATTCGGTCCCGTCAGGAGCAGAAGGCTCGGGGTATCTCTTGGCATCAACCTTCTTCCGCTTAACCGGAAGGTCTGCAACTTTAATTGCATTTACTGCGAATGCGGCTGGACGGCCGGCGGATCAGATGAGAAAAGTCCGCTGCCCTCAAGGGAAGAAGTGTACAGGGCGCTCGAGACAAAGCTCGCTGAAATGAAGATCAGAGGTCTGGCTCCCGATGTAATCACCTTTGCAGGTAACGGAGAACCCACGCTTCATCCTGACTTCCCCGGTATAGTTGATGATTCCATCGAAATCCGCAACAGGTATTTCCCAGAAGCCAGGATAGCCGTCCTTTCAAACTCCACGAACATAACAGTTCCAAAGATAAGGGAAGCCCTGCTGAAAGTTGACCAGAACATCCTGAAACTCGATTCCGGATTTGACCTTACCGTCAGGGTTCACAACCAGCCGCGTGTCAATGTAAAAGTGAAGGAGCTCATTGAGAATCTTAGAGACTTCAACGGGCAGCTCATTATCCAGACCCTTTTCCTGAGAGGAAAACATGACGGCATAACAATCGACAACACCACCCCCGAAGAGATTGAGGTATGGCTGAAGGCACTGGCTCTGATCCGGCCGGCCGAGGTGATGATATACACAATCTCAAGGGACACTCCCCAGGGGGACGCCCTTCACAAGGTACCTCTTGCCGATCTTAACCGGATAGCTGAAAAGGTCAGGAGGCTGGGAATAAAAACTGTTGTATCTGACTAGCATTGGATAAAATCAAAAATATACTTATTTGTCCGCTTGAATGGGGACTTGGTCATGCCGGACGCATGATACCGCTTGCAAAGGAGCTTCAGAAACGTAATTACAATGTTATAACAGGATGCGGAAAGGTTCATCAGGAGCTGTTCAGCCGTGAACTGCCCGGTGCAGGGCACATCTATTTTCCGGGTTTCAGGCCAGGTTATTCGAGGTTCATCCCGCAATGGATTTTTCTTCTTCTCAAAACGCCTCTTCTCTTTTATCATATTGTTTCGGAACATATAAGGCTCAGACGGATCATCCGAAAGCACGAAATCGACCTTGTGATAAGCGATAACCGTTTCGGGGCATGGAGCAGGAAAGTAAAAAGCGTATATGTCACCCACCTTCCTGTCATCCCGCTGCCCGACAGTCTGAGATATCTCGAGTGGATCGGAGTACTGTTCCACAGGTTCTTCATCAACAGGTATTCGTACTGCCTTATTCCCGACCTTCCGGGCAAAATAAACCTGTCGGGCCGTCTCACACACGGGATAAAGCTTCCCAGGAACGTCAGGTTCATCGGGATACTGTCGAGGTTTTCAGGCATGACACCTACGGAATCGAATAATTTCAGTTTCCCTCACAACACCGTAGTATTATCGGGACCTGAACCACAGCGAGGCATCCTCAGGCGTAAAGTAACAAATGCCCTGAACCACTGGGATACAACCACAGTTGTGCTGGAAGGGAAGCCCGGTCACGAAACCAGGTCTGCAGCTAACGGAAAGGTAATCTCATACAATCACCTGGCAACCGAAGAAATGAGGGATGTTCTGGTCTCAAGCAGCAGTATCATCACCCGTTCGGGCTATTCTTCGATAATGGAGCTCATAAGCATCAGGTGCAGTGCAATGCTGATACCCACTCCGGGCCAGACTGAGCAGGAGTACCTTGCCAGGCATCTTGCAGCAAAGGGATGGTTCCTCACAATCACTCAGAGACAGATCGATAAAATGATAACCCTTCCTCATCCTGAGCCGGCATGGCCCGACCTGATAATTGAAGAGAGCAGGGATCTGCTTGAGAAAGCTCTTGATGAGATCCTAAATCAGTAAAATAAACAGAATTATAATCAGGAAACCTGTCAGGTAGCCGGTCCAGACCTGTAAAGGATCGTGGGAATTCAGTTTAAGCCTTGCTGCGAGGATAAACCCGCTTGCTGCCAGCACCGCAAAAAGGTACCATGGTATAGGTGTGTACATCTTAACCCAAAGAGAGAAAACCGTTGCGGTGAGCGCTCCAGCCCCGGCTGCATGTATCGAGATTTTCCACCAGAAGTTGATCATCGACACCACGATCGACAGTACCGCTGTGGCAAAGATGAATGACTTGAGAAAGAACGGGATCTGATACCTGAGAACTATAAATGAGGTGGTGAAATACAGCATTGAGGCCGTCAGCATTGGAATAATACGTTCCCTTCTGTCCTCGAGGTGGTAAGAACTGATGAAGTTCCTCATCCTTAAAAAAGGAAGGAGCAGAAGCGGAATAAGAACATTGTTTACAAGCACCACGAGTAAGAGGACTCTTTTGGCTGAAGGAGGAAGGTATTTCAGGAATGTGGGAGCCGATATAAGAATTACCAGTCCGTACAATGGCATGAATAACGGGTGGAAGATGAACGAAAGGATTCTTGCCAGCTTGTCGGTTAAAGTGATATTGTTAAGGTTATTCATTCGTGGTCTGGAGTAATTCAGATTTCCCTTCTTAGCCTGGCAACGGGTATGTTGAGTTGTTCACGGTATTTGGCAACGGTTCTGCGGGCTATCTGATATCCCTTTTCCTGCAATATCTCGGTAAGCCTCTCATCGGTAAGAGGTCTTCTCTTCTCCTCATTCTCGATGCAGTCCTGCAGAATTCTCTTGATCTCCCTTGTTGACACCTCTTCACCGCTGTCGGTCTGTAGCCCTTCCGAGAAGAAATATTTCAGAGGCATAATACCGAAATGTGTCTGGATATATTTGCTGTTGGCAACCCTCGACACGGTTGAAATGTCAAGTCCGGTCATCTCGGCAACATCCTTCAGGATCATCGGCTTGAGCCTTGTTTCATCGCCGTCGATGAAATATTCCTCCTGATAATTAAGGATGGCGTTCATGGTGAGCAGCAGTGTATTCTGCCTTTGCCTTATGGCATCGATAAACCAGCGGGCCGAGTCGATTTTCTGTTTCACGAACAAAACCGCCTCCTTCATCTCCTTTTTTTGTCCCTTGTCTCTGACGTACGACTGAAGCATCTCGTTATAGGAGGAATTAAGGCGCAATTCGGGGAGGTTTCTTGAATTAAGGTGGAGGTCGAACCCTTCCTCCGTATGCTCGAGAATGAAGTCGGGTATGATTGGCTGTGACGATCTGTTGAAGGAATCGCTGTAAAGGCTTCCCGGCTTGGGATTAAGCTTCAGGATCTCATCGATGGCAGCCTTGAGCTGTGTTTCGGTGATCCCCATTTTTGAAGTTATCTTGTCGTAGTGTCTTTTGCTAAACTCCTCAAAATACAGATCGATCAGGGTGTAGGCTGTCTTCAGCGCAGGCTGGGTCCGGTCCTTAATGGCAAGCTGGATCAGCAGGCACTCCCTCAGGGTTCTTGCTCCAACGCCAGAGGGATCAAGATCCTGGATTATCTCAAGGACCTCTTCCAGCTCTTTTTCAGTTGTGGTAACATTCTGAAGAAAAGCAAGGTCGTCGACGATGTTTACAAGTTCGCGCCTCAGGTATCCGTCTTCGTCGATATTTCCCAGGATATATTCACCCAGGATGTTCTGTTTTTCAGTAAGGTCCCTTAGTCTGAGCTGAGCTTCGAGGTGTTCCTGGAATGTTGATCCGACCGAGAACGGTATCTCGCTTCTTTTTTCGTCTTCCTTGCTGTAGTTGTTTGTCTGCAGGCGGTACTCGGGGATTTCGTCTTCCTGTATATAGTCGTCGATTGTGAATTCTTCCTGGTCCTTATCATTATCCTCATACTGATCCTCTTCAGCCTCCAGCGGGGAGACGTCATCATCTTCCTCGGAGCCTTCTTCGAGGGCAGGATTCTCCTCCAGTTCTTTCTTGATCCTCTGTTCGATCTGAAGAGTGGGAATCTCCAGCAGCTTGATCATCTGGATCTGCTGCGGAGAGAGTTTCTGGAGAAGCTTCTGCTGTAATTTCTGCTTTAGCATGCCTGTCCGCTGAATTAAAATTCCGCGTTTCTGGGTGTTCTTGGAAACGGAATTACGTCCCTTATATTTGACATACCTGTCATAAATAGTATCATTCGCTCGAATCCCAGTCCGAATCCGCTGTGAGGTGCCGTTCCGAATTTTCTTGTCTCGAGGTACCACCAGAGATCCTTTTCGGGAAGTCCGAGTTCCCTAATCCTGCCGATAAGTCTTTCGTAATCCTCTTCTCTCTGCGAACCGCCGATAATCTCTCCTATTCCCGGGAAGAGTACATCCATTGCCTTGACCGTCTTTCCGTCGTCATTTTGTTTCATGTAGAATGCCTTGATCTCCCTGGGATAATTTATAAGGATCACCGGTCTTTTGAAATGCTCCTCGACTAGGTATCTTTCGTGTTCTGCCTGCAGATCTCTTCCCCAACCCACAGGGAACTCCCATTTTTTATCTGCGGAAATGAGGATATCAACTGCCTCGGTGTATGTAAGTCTCACAAATTCGTTTGAAACTACAAAATTAAGCCTTTCAAGCAGTTCTTTGTCAATCATGCTGTTAAGGAACTTCAGGTCATCGCTGCAATTGTCGAGCGCATACCTGATGAGGTATTTCAGGAAATCCTCGGCAAGGTCCATATTGTCCTTAAGGTCGTAGAATGCCATTTCGGGCTCTATCATCCAGAATTCGGCCAGATGTCTGGGGGTATTAGAATTTTCGGCCCTGAAAGTTGGTCCGAATGTGTATATTTCTCCGAGGGCGAGCGCTCCCAGTTCTCCCTCAAGCTGACCGGACACCGTAAGATTGGTTGGCTTCCCGAAGAAGTCCTGAGTGTAGTCAATCGCTCCCTCTTCATTCCTCGGGGGATTGCCGGGTTCAAGAGTTGTAACCTGGAACATTTCGCCGGCGCCTTCAGCATCGCTTCCGGTAATTATCGGAGTATGAAGATAGAAGAACCCCTTATCGTTAAAATACTTGTGAATGGCAAAGGCCATTGCATGTCTTATCCTGAATACGGCTCCGAAGGTGTTTGTCCTGAAGCGGAGATGAGCATGCTCCCTGAGAAATTCCATAGAATGGCCTTTCTTCTGAAGAGGATAGGTCTCAGCATCGCATTTCCCGTAAACTTCGATTGCCGAGGCATTAATTTCCACATTCTGACCCTGTCCCTGCGATTCCACAAGCTCTCCTGTCACTGCTATGCATGCGCCGGTTGTAATATCCCTGAGCTGGCGCTCATCGAAATTGGCCATATCGGCCACCACCTGAATGTTGTTAATCGTTGAACCGTCGTTGAGGGCAATGAATGAGATATTCTTATTTCCTCTCCGTGTCCTGACCCAACCCTTTACCAGGACTACCTTTCCGACCACAGGGTCTGAAAGAAGCTCCTTAACTTTTTTTCTTTCCATACCAGAAATAGATGTCACAAAATTTTCCCCCGCAAAAGTAATAAAATGTTAACCTTAAACTCCAATGTCATAGTCAGAATTTTATCAAGTGACTTCCTGCTAATGAGATAATTTGCCTAAAATGATAATATTTCTGTCCTAATTCAGTTTTATGATAGGCTGAAATCAGACGTTTTGCCCATCCTTTCAGGAAAATGAATAACTTTGAATATATAACAGTAAACCGATTGTCAATATGGAAGAGAAAAAGAAACTCGTAGTAGTGCCATGGGATTTTACAAAAGTTGCAGAATCGGCTTTGGCACATGCTGTCAAGATAGGGCGCCAGGTGCGTGCTGACATCTGTCTTCTTCATGTGGTCGATCCAGGGATCAAGACGAGGGAAGAAGGAGAGAAAAAAAGTCTCCTGAAGCATATTGCTGGTGAGAATGCCGTGAAATACAACATTGCAATTTTGTCGGAGGTGGTAAGGGGAAGCATTTTCTCGGCCATTACTGATTTTTCAAATGATGAAGACAGGAACACAAGCCTTGTTGTAATGGGAACCCATGGCATGAAAGGGATGCAGAAGCTAACCGGAAGCTGGGCCCTCAAGGTGATAGTCCACTCGAAGGTACCCTTTATCGTTGTTCAGGATCCCCCGGTTGATCAGAACAGGTATCACAACATCGTTTTCCCTGTCGATTTCAGGGTTGAGGATAAGGAAAAGATGGGAATGGCCATCTTCATGGGGAAATACTTCGATTCAAAGATCCACATTCTGAAGACCATGCCGTCGGACAAGGGGCTTTCGGCCAAGGTAAACAAGAACCTCAATTTTGCCATCAAATATCTGATCCAGAACAATGTTGAATATGAGATCCATGAGACGAAGTCGGGAAAAATGGCACAGAAAACAATCGACTTTGCGAATAAAATCAATGCCGATCTCATTCTCATAGTCACCACCAAGAGTCCGACTTTTGCCGATTACATGCTCGGGGCGTCGGAGCAGGAGATCATTGCCAACAGTTCGAGGCTTCCGGTTTGCTGCGTAAATCCGAAGGCATCATTTGCGAACACTTCGCAGTTTATGGGAGGCTGGCAGGCTTAGGAGCCGGTTTTACCAGAAACGTTGCGAGCACTGCTGCAATCAGCGAGAAGAAAAAAGTCGTCAGACGCGCGGGGACTCCCTTGTGCATAAAGGCCGCGGAAATTACCTGCAGTCTGCCGTCGTTGCCGGAGAACCCGGCTTTTTCTTTTATAGCTGATTCAAACCGCGACAGTTTTACAAACCTTTCCCCTTCAAGCGCCAGCAGAGGCTGGCTTTCTTCCATTGCTATCACATTTCTGTCAATAAGAGTCTGCACCTTTTCCCCGGTAATCCTGTAGTTCTGTTCATAGCCTCCGCTTATCCAGAATATTGTGAACAGCATTCCGGCCACAACGGTTATGATTGCGGCCCTCCCGTGGTATCTCTTCCAGAAAAGGGTAAGGAGCACCACGACCGAGAAGGTGCATCCGATTCCGGCCCAGACATAGCTAACAATAGTAAAAATAAGGTCCGACGGTGATATATAGGAAAGGCCCAGGGCGACAACCGCCAGCAAAGCCGTTGTTATCCTGTGATGTCTGAGGGTAAGAACAGGAGCTTTTTCTTCATCATCCGTTTCCTTTTTCTTCATCACATTCTCAGTGAGTTCAGTAGCTGAAAGGATAAGAAGCGAATCGGCTGTCGAGACCATTGCAGCTATGGCGCCGGTGATCATTATTCCTGCAAGCACGGGATGGAACAGCTTCAGCATCACGCTTGGCATAACATATTCGGGGTCGCTGAGTCCCGACGGTCCGAACATTGCAAGGCCTATCCATCCTATCATCAGGGCTCCGGCGTATGCGATGATTGTCCAGGCAATTCCTATGTTCCTGGCCTTTTTTGCCTGCCGGGCATCCCTTATCGACATGAACCTCACGCTCAGCTGGGGCTGGCCTCCAAGGTATCCGAAAAACCAGCTGAAGCCTCCGGCTATCAGCAGGCCGGCTCCAAATCCACTTGCGGTTCCCTTGAGAGAAACATAGCTGCTGCCTGCCTTCGAAAGGGCTTCACTTATTCCCGTGGCATAAAGCTCAGGATGGTCCGTAAGGTAAATGATACCTGCTATCGGTCCTGCAACAAGAATAATTATCATCAGTATCCCCTGTATAACATCGGTGTAAACGACGCTGCGGAATCCGCCGTACACTGTGTATGGAACTATAATCGCAGCCGTGAGTATGGCTCCTTCCCAGGGTTTTATTCCAAACAGAGTATGGAGAGTCTTTCCTCCTCCGAGAAACTGAGCCCCGACGTAGAAAAAGAAGAAAAACACTATCACCAGGCTTGAGATCATCCGCAACATCCTGCCTGTTTCGCCGTGCCTGGCGGCAATGAATCCGGTGAAGGTGGTCACGTTGTATTTCTCTGCTTCATCTCGGAGCCGCCAGGCAAGCAAAGCCCATGCTGAAATTATCCCTGCAACGCATCCGGCCGCTGTCCATATCTCAGTCAATCCCATTGCATAAGCTGCCCCGGGGAGTCCCAGGAGCGCCCATGATGATTCACCTGTAGCTCTTTCCGAGAGAGCCGCCACCCACCCGGGGAGTCTTCTTCCGGCTATGGCAAAATCCTGACCTGTTTTCACCTTTCTTCCCTGATACACTCCCCACAGGATAAGAAGGGATAAATAGCTGATCATGACGATTATCAGAATGGTCTGGTTTCCCATGATATCAGATTTAGAGGTTTATCAAATTTATAAATTTTTTCGCGCCGTTCATAAAGCTATATGTTCGGATCTGATCCAGCCCGTGACTCCACCCCAACACCCGCCTTCAGGATTTCACCCCCACACTCCCCAGGAGGGCCTTAATAGTCTTTTTATGTTGTAAAACCCAACCCCATCCACTATCTTCGCATTCACAAACTCATATCCACTGGTTCATGTCAATTGTAGTACAGGGCGTTACAAAGCTATATGGCAGTCAGAAAGCCCTCGATAATGTTTCGTTTGAGATAAAGACAGGCGAGATCGTCGGATTTCTCGGTCCCAATGGTGCGGGCAAGTCGACCATGATGAAGATCATCACCGGCTTCATGCCCCCTACATCGGGAAAGGTGTTTGTGAACGGCATTGATACAGCCGGCGGGTCGCTCGAGATCAAGAAGAGGATCGGCTATCTGCCCGAAAACAATCCTCTCTATCCCGAGATGTATGTAAGGGAATACCTTAAGTTTGCTGCCACACTGTACAAATCAGTACTTCCCGTAAAGGATCAGATTGACAACATCATAAAGATTACCGGGCTGGAGCCGGAGCAAAAAAAGAAAATAGGTTCACTTTCTAAAGGCTACCGTCAGAGAGTTGGTCTGGCGCAGGCTCTTATTCATAATCCCGATGTGCTGATACTGGACGAAGCCACCACAGGTCTAGATCCGAACCAGATAGTTGAGATAAGGAATCTCATCCGGGATGCCGGGCAGGAAAAGACAGTAATGCTGTCCACTCACATAATGCAGGAAGTAGAAGCGATCTGCGGCAGGGTGATTATCATCGACAAGGGAGTCATAGTGGCCGATGAAGAAAAGAGTGACATCTATTCGAAGATCAGCAGGGCACGGCAGACCATCCTGGTGGAGTTTGACAGGGATACAGATGAAGCTCTCCTGAGTGCGATCCCCGGAGCCGGAACGGTCAGAAAGGCAAAGGACAGGATCTGGATAATCGAGGCGCCGGGTGAAGCCGATGTCCGTCCGGCAATATTCTCATTTGCAGTCAGTAACAATCTTACAGTGCTGTCGCTTCAGAAACAGGAAAGCAATCTGGAGGAGGTGTTCAGGATGCTGACTAAGGCGTGAGGGCATGAATGTCTTGCAAGTCGTGCAGGTCATGCAGGTCGTGCAGGTCGTGCAGGCTTTGCACTTCGTAGCTTTCTTTGAACACCGTAGCTTTAGCGAAGGTGTTAGCGAAGAAGTGTCATTTCTCTGCGAAAACTCTGCGGTTTTCCTCTGCGAAACTCTGCGAGAAATTCTTGTTTTTCTAGCTTCTTTTTCCTTCCTTTGCCCCTCAGAATATGGTGGAGAAATTTGAGCTGATTGCAACCACAGGAAAAAATGCTAAAATGCCTCTGATCCCGTCTTTCCAGTCAACCATTATTCCCACCAAATGTTGATATGTTAACTTAACAATTAAGATATGGGTTATCTATTTACATCCGAATCAGTTTCGGAAGGGCATCCTGATAAGGTTGCCGATCAGATATCAGACGCTCTTCTTGATGAGTTCCTCAAGTGGGATCCCGAATCAAAAGTGGCATGCGAGACTTTTGTAACGACCGGTCTTGTCCTTTGCGGCGGGGAAGTCCGCACCGAAGGCTGGGTCGATGTTCAGGAGACGGCGCGCCGCGTTATAAGGGAAATCGGCTATACAAAGGCCGAATACAGGTTCGACTGCGATTCGTGCGGAGTGATTTCCACAATTCATGAGCAGTCGCAGGACATCCGACAGGGAGTTGACAGGGAAAAGCCCGAGGATCAGGGAGCCGGCGACCAGGGCATGATGTTCGGCTTCGCATGCCGCGAGATGGACAATTACATGCCTCTCAGCATCGAACTGGCTCAGACTCTTCTGAAGCAGCTTGCCGCGATCAGGAAAGAAGGGAAACAGATGAAATACCTCAGGCCCGACAGCAAATCGCAGGTTACCATTGAATACGATGACAACAACAAACCTGTCAGGATCGACACCATAGTCATCAGCACCCAGCACGATGAATTCGTTCTTCCCGAAAATAAATCTGCAAAGGCAGCTAAAAAGGCCGAGCAGGAAATGCAGAATAAGATAAAGGATGATCTGAAGAAAACCCTGCTTCCCCGGGTCAAAAAGCTTCTCCCTAAAGAAATTGGCAAACTCATCAATGACGATGTGAAGCTACTGGTCAACCCTACGGGCAAGTTCGTTATCGGCGGACCTCACGGGGACACCGGGCTCACGGGCAGGAAGATCATAGTCGACACCTACGGCGGACATGGAGCTCATGGCGGAGGCGCTTTTTCAGGGAAAGATTCATCTAAAGTCGACAGGTCGGCAGCCTATGCCGCCAGGCATATCGCCAAGAACCTGGTGGCTTCGGGAGTCTGCGACCAGGCACTGATCCAGATAGCATATGCAATCGGGGTGGCACAGCCGGTTGGGCTTTATGTAAACACTTACGGAACGGCAAAGGTAAAGGACAAGAAAGACAGGATACTGCACGACAGCGAGATAGCAGCCGTGCTGAATAAGCTGTTCGACCTCAGGCCTTATTCAATTGTTGAACGTTTCGGACTGAAGAACCCGGTGTTCCTTTCTACAGCAACCTACGGTCACTTCGGACGCATCAATGAAACCAGGGAGGTAGAGGTTTACTACCCTGTCAAAGACTCAAAACCTGTCGGAACCAACGGAAACGGCAAGGAAGTCTATAGAAAGAAAGTTGAGTTCTTCGCGTGGGAGAAGCTGGATTATGTTGACAGGATAAGGAAGGCGTTCGGGTTGGTTTAGTTTTACAGGTCTTGCAGGTCAGTACGACTTGCACGACTTGCACGACTTGCACGACAAAACTCCCGGCTTTGCCGCTTTAAAACGCCGCTTTCACAATCCTTGCAACATTATCCGACCTGCCCAGCGTGTAGTAGTGTATCCCCGGAACTCCTTCAGCGATAAGATCTTTAGACTGCTGCACGGCCCATTCGATGCCCACTTCACGGGCTTCATTATCGTTCTTGCATTTTCTCAGGGCTGCCACGAGGTCGTTCGGCATATCAATATGAAAAGTCTGGGGAAGAAGATTGATGTCATTCACCGCCGATATGGGTTTAATCCCTGCAATGATCGGAACATCAATTCCTATCGATCTGCATTCATCCCTGAACCTGTAGAATTTCCTGTTGTCGAAGAACATCTGGGTCACTATGTAACTTGCTCCCGTTTCAACCTTGAGCTTTAAATTCTCAAGGTCAACCTGCCTGTTGGGGGCTTCAAAGTGCTTCTCGGGGTAACCGGCCACGCCGACGCAGAAAGATGCGGGCGCCGTATCCTGAAGTGATTCCTCAAGATATTTTCCGTTATTCATATCAACGATCTGCTGAACCAGCTCCCAGGTATGTGAGTGTCCGTCCTTTTCAGGAATAAAGCTGCGGCTTCCCCTCTGGGGATCGCCCCTCAGGGCAAGCACATCATTTATCCCGAGGAAGTTCATCTCGATAAGTACGTTCTCGGTCTCTTCCTTTCGTAAAACCGCCGCAAAGGACATGAGGAACCACCGGGATGTCGTATTTATATTTCACCGCCGCCGCAAGGGCAAAGGTACCCGGACGTTTCCTCACCACCCTTTTCTCGAGCAGTCCGTCAGGACGCTCACGGTAAACAGTCTCATTACGGTGGGAAGTGAAATTTATATAGGCCGGACTGAATTCCATCAGCCGGTCGATTGTGGCATAAACCCTTTCAATACTGTGCCCTTTCAGGGGCGGAAGCAGTTCAAAAGTGAATAATGTACCTTTTGCGCTTCGGATCTTTTCAATAACACTCATACAAACCTCTTATAAATTAGGGGCAAGCCACCTGGCAGCCTCTTCAACAGTCATGTTCTTCCGTGATGCATAATCCCTGAGCTGATCTTCACCTATCTTACCCACGTTGAAGTAGGAAGAAAAAGGGTGTGAGAAGATGTAACCACTCACGGCAGCCGGAGGTATCATTGCAAAATTCTCAGTCAGCCGGGCTCCGGTGTTCCCTTCCGCGTCAAGGAGGTCAAATATAATGCGTTTTTCTGTATGATCGGGACATGCCGGATAACCGGGCGCCGGTCTGATTCCCCTGTAGCGGATCTTCAGAAGGTCATCAAGTGTCAGATCCTCCCCTGCCGCAAATCCCCATTGCTCTTTCCTCACACGTTCGTGGAGATACTCAGCAGCCGCCTCGGCAATCCGGTCGCTCAGAATTCTGATCATTATGGTTGCATAATCATCATTTTTGTAGCTGAGCATGGCTTCATCATCGAGAGCGGCCGAAACTACAAATGCTCCGATCCAGTCGGTGAGACCGGATGACTCCGGCGCAATATAATCTGCCAGGCAAAGATTCGGGACACCCTTCTCCTTCAGCTCCTGGTTACGGAGGAAGGTGAACACCTTCTTCACAGTCCTGCCGTTTGAGTCATCAAGAACAAGAACATCATCCCCTGATGAGACTGCCGGGAAAAGTCCGAGCACACCATTGGCTTTCAGTAGTTTCTTGTCAATGATCTCTTTCAGATACTGTTGCGCATCATCATACAGCTTTCTCGCTTCCTCTCCTTTTACAGGATCATCGAATATCGCAGGGAATTTTCCCGAGACCTTCCATGCGAAGAAGAAGAAAGTCCAGTCGATGTAATTAGCAAGGACATCCAGATCAAATTCTTCAAAAACATGGATCCCCTTTTCGGTGGGTTCTGATATCTCTTCCTGACGCCATTCAGTTACAAGCCGGTTGCTCCGGGCTTCTACCAAAGAAAGGAGCTTCTTTTCGGATTTCCTTGAATTGTGGTCGCTTAGCATCTGCCTGTACTTCTCCCTTATCGAACCTGCATAAGCAGAATTGTCTGCCTGAAGCAGCGACGACATCACTCCCGCAGCCTTGGAAGCATCCTTCACATGGATCACAGATTTGGAATAAGCTGGGGCTATCTTCACTGCCGCATGTATCTCCGATGTGGTTGCACCGCCTATAAGCAGGGGCAGACCAACATTTCTTCTTTCCATTTCCGAAGCCACATGGACCATCTCCTCGAGCGAGGGAGTGATCAGTCCGCTAAGCCCTATCACATCGGCCTTTTCAGTTATTGCAGCATCAATTATTTTATCAGCCGGCACCATAACGCCAAGGTCGACAACCTGGTAGTTGTTGCACGACAGGACAACACCAACAATGTTCTTTCCGATATCGTGCACATCACCCTTAACTGTTGCAAGAAGGATTTTTCCGGCACTCTTTTTTTCTTCCCCTTCGCTTTCAAGTTCGATATACGGCGCAAGTACGGCCACTGCCTTTTTCATCACCCTGGCGCTCTTCACCACCTGGGGGAGGAACATCTTACCTGATCCGAAAAGATCGCCCACCTCGTTCATCCCGTCCATCAGGGGTCCTTCTATTATATCGATTGACCTTCTGAACAACGGCCTTGCTTCCTCTATATCAGTTTCGATGAACTCATCGAGTCCGCGTTTCAGCGAATGCCTAATCCTGTCGAGGACAGGACGCGAGCGCCATTCATCCGCCTTCTCTTCCTTTTTCCCCTCGCTTTTAAGGCTCTCGGCATACTTCACCAGCCGTTCGGTGGAATCCTTCCGGCGGTTCAGCACCACATCCTCGGCAAGCTGAAGGAGCCCGGGCTCTATTTCGGTGTATACCTGGAGCATGCCCGGATTTACTATTGCCATATCGAGGCCAGCCTTTATGGCATGATAAAGAAACACCGAGTGCATTGCCTCGCGGACCCTGTCGTTACCCCTGAATGAGAATGACAGGTTGCTTATGCCTCCGCTGACCTTGCAGTGCGGGAGGTTATGCTTTATCCATTCCGTGGCCTTAATGAAATTGACTGCATAGTTGTTGTGCTCCTCAATGCCGGTCGCAACCGCAAGCACATTGGGATCGAATATTATATCCTCGGGCGGGAAACCGATTTTTTCAGTCAGGATATCGTACGATCTGCGGGCAACTGCGATTCTCTTCTCATATGTATCGGCCTGGCCCTTTTCGTCGAACAGCATAACAACTGCTGCCGCCCCGTATTTTCTAATAAGACGGGCATGTTTGAGGAACACCTCCTCCCCTTCCTTGAGGCTTATCGAGTTAACAACCGATTTCCCCTGGATGCATTTCAGAGCTGATTCTATTATGCTCCATTTCGACGAATCGATCATCAGGGGAAGCTTTGCAATGTCGGGTTCCGACATCACCAGGTTAACGAATTTCACCATTGCCTTCTCAGAATCGAGCATGGCCTCATCCATGCAGATATCTATTATCTGCGCGCCGCCCTCAACCTGGTTCCGGGCAATGGCAAGAGCCTCATCGTACTTCTCTTCTCTGATGAGCCTTGCAAACTTGATCGAGCCCGACACATTGGTGCGTTCGCCTATATTGACGAAGTTGGTCCGGGGAGTTATCACAAGCGCCTCGAGCCCGCTGAGTCTTGTATATCTGGTAATTTCCGGACTTTTCCTTGGCTGATAAAGTTTTGCCTTTTCAGCTATTCTCCGGATATGTTCCGGAGTTGTGCCGCAGCATCCTCCGATTATGTTCACCCAGCCCTCCTTCATAAACTCCTCAGACAACAGATGCCATGAATGAGGCCGACTGATCATATTCTCCAAACTGGTTGGGCAGACCGGCATTGGGATGAACCGAAACATTAAAATCCGTAAGAGCCGACAATTCCTGAATATAAGGTCTTAGCTGTTCGGCACCCAGGGCACAGTTCAGCCCGATGCTGAAGAGCGGAAAATGAGACACCGACACCAGGAAGGCCTGGAGAGTCTGTCCGGTGAGTGTTCTTCCGCTTGCGTCGGTAATCGTTCCGGAAACCATCACCGGAAGACGGATTCCCCTCTCCTCGAAGATTGTCTCAATGGCATACAGGGCTGCCTTGCAGTTCAGTACATCAAAGATCGTCTCAACCATCAGGATATGTACCCCGCCGTCAATAAGTCCTGCTGCCTGTTCCCTGTAGGCCTCGGCAAGCTGGTCAAAACTGACCAGTCTGGCACCAGGATCATTCACATCCGACGACATCGAGGCCGTGCGGTTCGTTGGACCGAGGGTTCCGACAATGAAATGGAAAGCGGGCTTCTCCGAGTTCTCAAAAAGGGTTATAGCCTTTTCAGCAAGCTTCGCCGAATAGAAATTCATATCATAAACCTGATCCTCCATGCCGTAGTCGGCCATCGATATCCTGTTTGAATTGAAGGTGTTCGTGGTGATCAGGTCGGCACCTGCTTCAAGATAGCCCTTGTGAATCTCCAGGATAACATCAGGCTTCGTTATTGAAAGGATGTCATTGTTCCCTTTCAGCGGAAGGGGATGATCCCTGAATTTTTCACCCCGGTAATCGGCCTCCTGAAGCTTGTACTTCTGAATCATCGTACCCATGGCTCCGTCGAGAACCAGGATTCGGTTGGTGATCAGGGATTCGAGTTTTTGTTTCATAATTAATTTCATTATTCAGGTTATACACCTTTTGCCGTTCAACTTCCTTTTACCCCCTGCCCCCCAAGGGGGGTTCTTCTTGCCCCCCTTGGGGGGTTGGGGGTTAGCCACCACTCCGGGGGGTTGAGGGAACTGTTTGTTGTTGATGACTCACATCCCATTGCACCCACCCCCTGCCCCCTTAGGGGGTTTGGGGGTTGACTTTTCTTCCGGTGTTAACTATAAAAACATCCATCCCCGGCAATTGTTCCCGGAGGCTGTAGAGGGTTTCGAGGTTGACGATGCCAATCACGTATTTGTATAATTTGCTGCTAAAGTATTCCGAGACATCCTTTAAAGCAAACAATTTCCTGTCCTTTTCGCTCTTATACCTGAGATATATCTCTATTCCATGGTCGCGGGTGTAATTTGTGACCGTCCCCTGCTGGTATTTCTTGTACTCATACTTATATCCGTAGGAATTTGCGGAAATATCAGAAAGCACAGCACTTCCGGTGGCATGACCGCCGGCTCCCTTTCCGCTGAAGAACTGTTTGTCGGCAAAGGCGGCTTCGGTTATTACGCCGTTGTACTCATTATCAACGTTATACAGGTACTTGTCGGGAGAGATGAAGCGAGGAAGCACGAAGCTGGTAATAGTGCTGTCGTTTGTCTTCCCAACGTAGGGCACCAGCTTTATCTTGAATCCCTTCTCCTTCGCATGCTGGATATCGAATGTAGAAATCTTCCTGATACCGTAATGGAAAACCTCCTCCGGGTTCAGGAAGAGTCCGTATGCGTGTCCCGTTATAATACAAAGCTTGTATTTTGCATCCCAGCCGTCGACGTCGAGGGTGGGGTCCGATTCGGCAAAACCCTTTTCCTGGGCTTCCCTAAGAACAAGGTCATAGGGTATCCCCTCGTTGTGCATCTTGGTAAGGACATAGTTTGTCGTTCCGTTCAGAATCCCCCGCAATGAATAAAGGAGTTCATTGTCGTAATATTCCTCCAGGTTGCGGATTATCGGAATGCTGGCTCCTGCCGAGGCTTCATAGAGAAGCGACACCTTGTATTTCGTTTGCAGGTCGACCAGCTCCCTGAAATGCTTCGCCACCATCACCTTGTTG
Organism: uncultured Bacteroidales bacterium; assembly: GCA_963840965.1. GTDB lineage: Bacteria > Bacteroidota > Bacteroidia > Bacteroidales > VadinHA17 > LD21. Next base: position 281,924 of record CAWJAW010000009.1, read on the forward strand.
GCGGTAACGACGTTCTTTCCCTTCTTCATTGCCGTGGTCACTATGCTGAAGGCCTCATCGGCATCATCTATGAGCTCAACAACAAGGTTGATCGACGGATCGTTGAGGATATCGTTCTTGTCGAAGGTAAAGTTCGACATCGGGATCCTTCTCTTCTTGTTGCGGTCCTTCACGCAGATCCTTACTATATCGGCTCTGAAGCCGCGGCTGCTGTTCAGTACGTCGTGGAGTCCCTGTCCGACGCATCCGTACCCGAACAATCCTATTCTGAGTTTTTCTCTTGTCATGCTATTTTGTTGAATGCCTGTTTAAAATCATTAATAATATCATCAATGTGCTCGATTCCCACAGAGACCCTGAAGAGACCGGGATCGATACCTGCGGCCAGCTGTTCATCAGCTGAAAGCTGGGCGTGTGTAGTTGTTGACGGCTGGATGATCAGTGTTTTTGCATCGCCCACGTTTGCCAGATGGCTGACAAGCTGAAGATGATCGACCAGTTTTGAGGAAACTTCCCTGCCGGTCTTCAGGATGAAGCTTAAGACACCGCCTGCCCCTTTCGGAAGGTACCTGTTTGCCAGTTCGTGATACGGATTTCCGGGGAGACCCGGATAATTGACATTTGCCACCAGGGGATGCGACTGAAGCCATCCAGCCAGAGCGCGTGTGTTCTGAATAATGCGTTCCATCCTGAGCGACAGGGTTTCGAGACCCTGCAGAAGAAGGAAGGAATTGAACGGACTTATTGACGGGCCTATATCCCTCAATCCCTCGACCCTGGCTTTCACAATAAATGCGATATTGCCTGAAGGTGATGAGGAAGAGAATTTCTCTCCGAATACGAATCCGTGATAACCTTCCGATGGTTCGGTAAAAACGGGGAACCTGCCGTTGTTCCAGTTGAAGTTACCGGCATCCGTTATTACGCCGCCGATGCTTGTGCCATGACCGCCGATCCATTTGGTGGCCGACTGAGTGACAATATTGGCACCGTGGTCGATAGGTCTGCATAGATAGCCGCATGCCCCGAAGGTGTTGTCGACAATAAGCGGGATGCCGAACCTGCCGGCCAGCAAGGCAAAGGCTTCGAAGTCGGGGATGTTGAATCCCGGGTTTCCGATTGTCTCGACATAGATGGCTTTGGTATTGTCGTCTATCAGTTTCTCGAACGACTCCGGTTCCAGGTCAGGAGTGAATCTGGTTTCGATCCCAAAACCGGGAAGAGTCACCTTAAACTGATTATAGGTTCCGCCGTAGAGAAAGGGAGAGCTTATGAAGTTATCGCCTTTTCTCATCAAGGTCGTGAGGGTGATGAACTGGGCGGCATGTCCTGATGACACCGCGAGCGACGCCACTCCGCCCTCGAGGGCTGCAACCCTTTTCTCAAATACTTCTGTAGTCGGGTTGTTTATTCTTGTATAGATGTTACCCTCCTCAGCAAGGTCGAAGAGCCGGGCGGCATGTCCGGCGTCGCGGAATACGTATGATGAAGTCTGGTACAGCGGCACAGCCCGGGATAGCGTATCGCTGTCGGGTGTATGGCCGGCGTGGACCTGAAGAGTTTCGAATTTGAGATTATGTAAAGTCATTGTTTATCGTTTATCGTTTATTGTTTATCGTTTATCGTTTATTGGCGTGCGGTATGCGGCTTGCGGCGCGAGGCGTGTGGCATTAGGAGCGAAGCATGCGGTGAATGAATTACCGCGTACCGCGTACCTCGTACCGCGAACCGTAAACACAAATACCGGATCGATATTGTCAAGGCTTACTGCCCCATGCCCATAGGCATGAGCGGCTTTTGAAGGTCCTGACTGATCTGAAAAAAATGTTTCATTGTCATAGTGTTCATTTTTATCATCTCCCGTTTTGCCGGGATTAGGTTTTGGCACCTTTCTCCCGATTGGCCGGGATTGGTTGCCAGGGTTTCACAGAGCCTAATCTCTCCGCCCTTCTTAATAAAAATCAAACACCCTTAAATGGAAGGAATATTTGATTTGTGGCCACAAATGTAAGAATGATTTTGGAAAAAACAAAAAAACGGTACGCGGTATGCGGTACGCGGTATGCGGTACAGCGGTATGCGGTATGCGGTATGCGGTACGCGGTATGCGGTATGCGGTATGCGGTACGCGGTAAGCGGTAAGAAGTACAAAGGTTGGTGACCTGCTGGTTAATTTCCAAAAGAAAATTCCTTACTTTTTTCTTGATAAGATTAACCTTGTTAGCATCGATGATATTTTATCGCATTCATCAACCAGTTGTTCCTGAGTTGACTTATCAACATATCCAATTTCAGATGCTATGATAAGCTGAGTCATCAGTTCAGCGGTAGATCCTTTTGCAATAAATAAGTATCGTATTGAAAGTCTGTTCGATCCCGATTCGTCTCCTTCAGCAATATTGCTGGAAATACTAACAGCGGCTCTTTGAATCTGATCCCTGAATCCAAAATCTCTCTTAAAAAATTGATTTTGTGTTAGTTTATAGATCTTAACGGCAAGATCCCTGGCAATTTGCCAAACCTTAAGTTCCATGAAGTTTCCCATGATGCAGCGATTTAAAGATTAATAAATTAATTAGCACGATATCCAAATATAATAAGAAACTTCACGCCGAGTACCACGCACATCTTAATTCTTACCGCGTACCGCGTACCTCTTAACTCTTACCGCGTACCGCACACCGCGTACCGCGTACCTCTTAATTCTTGCCGCGTACCGCGTACCGCTCTCAGTACAAAACTTAAAATTTTACACTACTTTTGCCTTAAATACCGGCATTAATGCAACACTTATTATCGATCTACAACAGCCTTACCCGGCAAAAAGAAATCTTTGAGCCTCTTCACCCGCCTTTTGCGGGGATGTATGTCTGCGGACCAACGGTTTACAGCAACGCTCATCTCGGACATGCACGTCCTGCGATAACCTTCGACCTGCTGTTCCGTTACCTGTCGCATCTGGGATACAGGGTGAGGTATGTCAGGAATATAACCGATGTGGGTCACCTCGAGAATGATGCCGATGAAGGTGAGGACAAGATTGAAAAGACAGCAAGGCTTCAGAATCTCGAGCCCATGGAAGTGGTTCAGAACTATATGAACACCTTTCACAAGAACATGGATCAGCTCAACACCCTTAAGCCTTCGATCGAGCCAAGGGCATCGGGACATATCATCGAACAGCAGGAATTCATCAGGCAGCTGCTGGATAAAGGCTATGCCTATGAAGTGAACGGATCGGTATATTTTGATGTTGAGAAGTATAACAAGCAGTACAGGTACGGCAAGCTTTCGGGAAGGATACTCGAGGACCTGATGGCAAATACGAGGGTACTCGAGGGACAGCAGGAGAAACGCAATCCGGTTGACTTTGCCCTCTGGAAGAAGGCCACTCCGGAGCATCTCATGAGATGGCCTTCGGAATGGAGCGCAGGATATCCCGGCTGGCACCTCGAATGCTCGGCGATGAGTATTAAATATCTCGGGGATGTTTTCGATATACATGGCGGAGGGATGGATCTCCAGTTCCCGCATCACGACTGCGAGATAGCGCAATCGACGGCTGCACTTGGAAAGGAATCAGTAAGGTACTGGGTTCACAATAACATGATCACCATCAACGGCCAGAAGATGGCCCGTTCGCTGGGTAATTTCATCACACTCGACCAGTTCTTCAGCGGCGATCACCCCCTGCTCGAACAGGCTTTCAGTCCGATGACAGTCAGGTTCTTCATCCTTCAGGCGCATTACCGCAGCACGCTCGATTTCTCGAACGAAGCCCTCGGGGCAGCCGGGAAGGGATACCAGAAGCTGATGAAAGCCATTGAGACACTCAACACCCTTAAACCCACCGCCAATCCCACCGTGGATGTTAAAGATCTATCCTTAAGATGCTCCGAAGCAATGAATGACGACCTCAACACACCCATTCTTATCTCGCACCTTTTTGACGGAGTAAGGATCATCAATTCCGTGAATGACGGAACGGAGACGATTGACGAGAAGGGTATCGAATCACTCAGGAAAATTTTTGATAATTATGTATTTCAGATTCTGGGGCTCAGGGACGAGACAAAAGACACCAAGTCCGATGATCTTGCAGATGAACTAATGAAGATAATCATTGATCTCCGTCAGGACGCCAGAACCAAAAAGGATTTCGGCACATCAGATAAGATAAGGGATGAACTGAAAAAAGCAGGTATTATCCTTAAGGATATGAAAGAGGGGGTCAGGTGGTCAATGGAGTAGAAACGGATCCCCTCCTCGGAGGGGTTGGGGGTGGGTTAAGACAATGTGAGAGTGAGAGCGGGAGTGAGTAGAAAAACGTAATGGTAAACGGATCCCCTCCTCGGAGGGGTAGGGGTGGGTTAATAGTTATTATATAAATAATTATATGTCAAAAAAACGCAAAATCATCCCATATAATCCGGAACTTAAAGACCTGGCAAGTCAGCTCAGAAAGAATATGACTCTTTCAGAGGTTTTGCTCTGGATCGAGCTGAAAAATAAACAAATTCTTGGTTATGATTTTGACCGTCAGATTCCAATTGGGGATTACATTGTCGATTTTTATTGCAAGGATTTAAGTCTGGCCGTTGAGATTGACGGGGATACTCATATATTCAAGTACGACGATGATGAGGTGAGGCAAAAGAATCTGGAGAAACTGGGTGTTCATTTTCTGAGATTTGAGGATATTGAGGTAAAAAAGAATATGGGGAATGTTCTGAGGGTTATTGAGGATTGGATTGAAAGAAGAAGACCCACCCCTACCCCTCCAAAGGAGGGGATCCTTAGAGAACCCACACCGAGCCCTCCAAAGGAGGGGATCCTTAGAGGACATATTTCTGCACCTGTTTTTGTTGGAAAACTTGCCATTGGCGGCACAAATCCTATCCGTATTCAGTCAATGACCAACACCGACACTCTCGACACCAAAGCCTCCGTTGCACAATGCATCAGAATAATTGAAGCCGGTGCCGACCTGGTGCGCCTTACTGCCCAGGGGATGAGGGAGGCGGCTTATCTTGCAAACATTAAAGCGGAACTGAGGAAGGCCGGATTTGAGACACCGCTTGTTGCGGATATTCATTTCAATCCCTCGGCCGCTGAACTTGCAGCAAGTATTGTCGAAAAGGTAAGGGTTAATCCGGGTAACTATGCCGACAAGAGAGCATCATTCATAAAAGTGGAGTTCTCCGAACAGGAATACCGCGAGGAACTCGAAAGGATACACAAAAGGATATTGCCGCTTATCAACATATGCCACGAACACGGTACGGCTGTAAGGATAGGGGTCAATCACGGTTCACTGTCCGACAGGATAATGACCCGCTATGGCAACACCCCCGAGGGGATGGCAGTGTCGGCAATGGAATTCATAAGAATATTCCGGGCGGAGAATTTTCATAAGCTGGTACTGTCGATGAAATCGAGCGATACCGGCATAATGATAAAGTCTACCCACCGTTTGGTTGAGATGATGAAGGAGGAAGGATTCGCGTATCCTCTTCACCTGGGAGTGACCGAGGCAGGCGAAGGTGAGGATGGAAGGATAAGATCATCGGCCGGCATCGGAGCGCTGCTGGCTGAAGGTATTGGCGATACTATCAGGGTTTCGCTGTCGGAAGCTCCCGAGAAAGAGATACCGGTGGCAAGGGAAATCCTGAATTTCCTTGCAGGTTCAGCCGGACGGGTAACAGATCCTGACAGCATCCTTGATTTCAAAACACACACTAAGCCATATAAGCCGGAAGTGGTGACTAATAATGACGGCATGTTTTCAGGAGAAGAAAATCAATGTTATAACAATGTTATAACGTTGTCAAAAGACAGTTTACCGCCTCCAGATATATTTAAATATGAAGATGTTATCCTGAACGGAGAATTCAACGAGGATAACCCGGAAAAGCTGGCAATCGACTCAGCCGCCCTTCTTGGAAGATACTTCATCACACGTCAGGCTGGCGGAATATGCATCACGAACAAGGGAAAAATCAAAGGAGACAAGCTGAAGGAGCTTTCATTTTCAATTCTGCAGGCAACCGGAGCAAGGATTACAAGGGTGGTTTATCTGTCATGTCCCACCTGCGGCCGGACCAGGTTCGATCTTCAGGAGGCGGTGAGGGAGGTGAAGGCTGTAACCGGTCACCTGACAGGACTGAAGATTGCAGTGATGGGATGCATAGTGAACGGTCCGGGCGAAATGGCCGATGCGGATTACGGATACGTTGGGGCGGGGAACGGGAAGGTGCATATCTACCGGGGAACAACCCAGGTGTTAAAGAACATTCCGCAGGAATCGGCTGCTGAAGCTTTACTGGCTCTTATTGAGAATGATCAGAGAGCGACGTGAATTGCTTCTGAAAACGTCTTGCGGTCTTGCTGTCCTGCAGTCCTGCGGTCGTTACAGATTGTTTATCAGCATAAATCTGTGGGATTTCACTCTACGTAAAATGCGAGAAGCTTTTTCTTTTTCGTATTCACACCCTGAGGCCTTAATGCCTTAACGCCCTTATGCAAACCTGAAATCCAGTTGCTTCTTCTGCAGGTCGGCTTTCACAACTTCAATTTTAACCCTGTCGCCCAGGGTGTAGATTTTTCCTGTCGATTTTCCACGGATACAGTAGTTCTCTTCATCGTACTCATAGTAGTCATCCGACAGATCCCTGACGCTCACCATTCCCTCGCACTGGTTCTCGATGATCTCCACGTAGATCCCCCACTCGGTAACTCCCGAAATGACCCCGTCGAACGCCTGACCCATTTTGTCGCTCATGAATTCAACCTGTTTGTACTTCACAGAAGCTCTTTCGGCTTCAGCGGCCACTCGTTCCATCTTTGAGGAGTGGTCGCACAGTTTCCCGATTTTCTCCTTGTTTCCGGGATCGTCGTGGTTCAGGTAAGCGGTGAGCAGCCGGTGCACCATCATATCGGGGTACCTCCGGATCGGTGAGGTGAAATGGGTGTAGTGCTTGAAAGCAAGTCCGTAGTGTCCTATGTTGTCGGTTGAATAGACTGCCTTTGCCATTGCCCTGAGCGCTATTGTCTCGATGATGTTTTGCTCGCTCCTGCCTGCAACTTCCTTCATCAGCCTGTTCATTGCTTTAGGAAGGTTATTCTCATCTGAAGTCAGCTTGTATCCGAAGCGGGTAATAAAGGTCCTGAAGTTGGATATCTTCTCAGGATCGGGCTTATCGTGAATCCTGTATACGAATGTTTTTCCGTGAAGCTTCTTGCCTACGTATTCTGCAACCCGGCGGTTAGCCAGGAGCATAAACTCTTCAATCAGCTGGTTTGCGGTTCCCATATCCCTGAATTTCACTCCCAGGGGTTTACCATTCTCGTCAAGTTCGAACTGCACCTCTGACCTCTCGAATGAAAAAGCCCCGTAAGCAAATCGTTTTGCACGCAGTTTCTGTGCAAGGTCGTGAAGCAGGAGTATCTGCTCCTTCATATCCCCCTCGCCCGTGTCGATCACCATCTGGGCTTCGTTGTACGAGAATCTTCTGTCGGAATTGATTATTGTCCGGCCAAACCACTCGTTCAGCACCTCTCCATTCTCATCAAGCTCAAAGACAGCCGAATAGGTAAGCTTATCCTCCGCCGGCCGGAGTGAACATATTTCATTTGAGAGTCGTTCGGGAAGCATCGGGACCACGCGGTCGACCAGGTAGACGGATGTAGCCCTTTGTTTTGCTTCTTCCTCGGTCAGCGATCCGGGTCGGACATAATAAGTGACATCGGCAATATGTACACCGGCTTCCCAGTTGCCGTTTTCAAGTTTCCTCAGTGACAGGGCATCATCGAAATCCTTGGCATCCGCCGGATCGATTGTGAAGGTAGGCACATCCCTGAAATCCCTTCTATCGAGGATATCCTTTTCAGTTATTTCACCGCTGATTCGGGCTGCATCATTCTCAACTTCCTCAGTGAAAGTGTAAGGCAGCTCAAATTCAGCAAGTATTGCATGCATCTCGGTCGAATGTAGTCCGGGCTCCCCGAGGACATTAATAATCTCCCCTACCGGATTCTTCGAGCTTGGTTTCCATTCGACAATCCGTGCAACGGCCTTCTGCCCCTGTTTTCCGCCGTTAAGAGCCGACGTCGGGATGAAAATGTCAAAAGGCATATTCTTGTTATCGGGCATGAGGAATGCAAAACCTGGCATTACCTCAAGGGTGCCGACGAAGCTGGTTCTCCAGCGCTCCAGTATCTCCACAACCTCACCTTCGGGCCTGGCGCCTTTTCTCCTGGCATAAAGCCATACCTTCACCTTATCTCCGTGAAGGGCGGTGTTCAGGTTCCTGGCTGCAACGAAAACATCATCCTCCATGTCGTCAGAGCTGATGAATCCGTATCCCATCCTCGTCATATCGACAGTTCCCGTGATATATATCCTTTCCTCGTGCCTTCCGCCGTGTTTCGAATTTTTCTTCCCTCCGAAGGACTCCTTAGCCTTCCTTCTGGTGTTCTTTCTTCCCATAATATTTGGTTTTCGCGAAGGTAAGAAAACGAACCGTTTATTTTGTACATTTGCCCTATAGTTATGAATAAGTTGACGACAAACGGACCGGTATATTCCCACTCCCCGAACATAGTCACCCGGAAGACGGGAAGCGAGTATGTGCTTATACCAGTGGCGAATAACATCGCCGATATGAACAGTGTCTATACCCTTAACGAATCGGGAGCCTTTATCTGGGAACTGATCGACGGGAAGAGAAGCACCGGCGAAATAGTCGATGCGCTGGTCGAAGAATACAATGTCGACAGGGGTGTGGCTGAGTCAGACGTCAATTCTTTCATGAGTGACATGAGTAAATATCTCATCATCAACATTTAGAATAATATTTTCCCCTTCCCCACGTTATCCTTCAGAGATTACGTTTAACTGAAAAACAATCTGAAGTGTATAACAGTGTAGGTTACCGGGAAAGCAGCGTGGGATTTTACAACATGCTGAAACAGCCAGCGATAAGAATGAGAGACTATACTCTTAACATAGCCGGATACAATATCAGGCTCGAGTCCCAGGAAGACGGACCCGATCTGATCCCTTCTCCCAGGTTTCTGCAGAGTATTGTCAGAGCCCTTGACTATGATGTCCTTATCAGGGTACATCATGGAAGGATCAGACCCGACGAGGATGCCGAAAGGCTTTTTGTGGCTCCCTATGTTGTTGAGGTAAAAGGCTATAAGGTAACAAAAAGTGATAATTTCTGGAGTGTTTACAAGCAGAACGGCGATCTTCTTATAATTACAAATTTCCCCGATTCTCCCGGTAAAAAGGCAACTTTGAAACTGTCACTTGCATTGAGAGAATGGGATCTTTATATAGAGAATGCAGGCCGGAGCACCGATCCGATGGAATACCCGCTCGACGGACTAATTCTTTATTATCTCACGGCCATAAATGCCGACATTATGATCCATGCATCGGGAGTATCGTACAATGGCCGCGGCTACCTGTTCAGCGGGGTTTCAGGCAAAGGTAAGACAACAATGTCGTTATTGTGGGACAATATAGGCGCGCAGGTCATTCACGACGACAGGCTGATAATAAGGAACACCGGCGGGATATACAGGATGCACAACACTCCCGTTTACAGGAATGATGTACCCCGGAGCGCTCCAATCGACAGGATCTTCCTTATCAGTCATGGCAATGAGAATGAAATGATTCAGATAAGGGAAGCATCAGCAGTCAGCATGGTAGTTGCCAACTGCATCCAGCATAATTACAGTCCGGATATGATAGCCCGCTTCCTTGGATCCATCTCGATGATGTGTTCGAAGGTTCCGGTGTCGACCCTTTCGTTTCGTCCCGACAGGAGCGTAATAGAATACATTCTCCGGAATGACCAGTAACAGACTGTCCCATACCGTACTCAATGATATCGGATTCATGCTTCTTGCCGAAGGAAAGACCATCAGGGTCAGGGCCGATGGCATGAGCATGCACCCTTCAATAAAATCTGGATCTGTAATCTTTATCGAACCATACGAACCGGGAGCAAAACCACGTCCGGGCGAGATAATCGCATGGAAAAAAGACATGGGGATCGTTGTGCACCGGCTGGTAAATGCTTACATGCAGAAGATGCAAATGCATTACGTTACCCGCGGCGACAGCTGTATGGGTGAGGATGATCCGATAGTCTTTGAACAGATTGCGGGGAAGGTTGTCAGGATCGAATATCCTGAAGGGAAACAGGTGCCTGCTCATAAATATGCAGGTATCAGGCCGAATTACAGACTAAACAGGATATTGGTACGGATAATTTCGCAAATTTACAGGGTGAAGAGAGTTTTTGATCCCTGACCCCCCTTCCCCCAGGAAGACTACCCCCCAACCCCCCCAGGGGGGGGCTCACTCCCTGGACCCGACCCCCCTTGGGGGGCAGGGGGTAGGGGGCCAGGGGTAGGGTCTTGGGGGTAAAAAACTCTATGGTAACCATTTCTTGATGAACGGAAAGATCAAACTATTCAGGAAAGCCCTGGCCCTTGTCTATGACAGCGCGCCCGGGTGGGCCACGGTGAACATCGTGATCTCGGTCCTGCAGAGCATTTTTCCCCTTGCCCTTGTCTGGCTGATTAAGCTTCTGATAGATGAAATTACCAATGCTGCTCAAGCCGGCACGGGAGCGGTCAATATAGTGCCGATGGTGATCGCAGTGGTAGTCGTTTACTTCCTGGATGAGGTATGTTCCGATTCGGGCAACTTTGTGCGCAGCAAGCAGTCGGTGAAACTCGAGGGATATATGTACAACCTGCTTCACTCGAAAGCTGTGAGGCTCGACCTTATCAACTTTGAGCATCCCGGATATTACGACTGTCTGTCGAGGGCAACATCCGAAGCTCCATGGAGGCCAAACAACATACTGAACAACATAGTATCGATGTTCCGGGGATTGCTGTCGCTGCTGCTGATGGCCGGACTTCTGTTCACCCTGCACTGGGGGGTTGCCCTGATGCTGCTGGTGGTGAACATTCCGGGGATATGGCTCAGGCTGCACTATGCCGATATTCTTTATAACTTTCAGAGGGAACAGACACCCGAAGCCAGAAAGTCGGCGTATTTCAGCTGGCTCCTTACCGGCGACAGGCCTTCAAGAGAGATCAGGCTGTTCGGGTTGGGTAACTACTTCATCTCGCTGTTTAAGAAATCCTTTAACAGGCAGAAGGAAGAAGAACTGAACATCCTCAGAAAAAGGACAGTTATTGAACTGATATCGGATGTGGTCAAGGCTTCCGCAATACTTGTACTGCTCCTGGTGATAGCCAGGCATACGGTTTCGGGAGATCTCAGTCTTGGACAGATGGCCATGTTCCTGCTGGCATTCAGGCAGGGTATGACCTACATAAAGGATCTGTTCGTTTCGGTGGCCGGGCTTTATGAAGACGGGCTGTATATAGGCGACACATTCGAATTCCTCGATCTGAAGGAAAGCGTAGTGGCCAATCCGCCGGTCACGGTTCCCACTGAGCTGAAATCGGAGATCAAAGTTGAAGATATTTCGTTCACCTATCCCGGGAATGACTATGCAACCTTAAACAAGGTTTCGTTTGAGATAAAGAAGGGTGAGATAATTGCGCTGGTTGGTCCCAACGGAGCCGGGAAAAGCACCCTTGTGAGGCTGCTCACCCGTCTTTACGATCCGGATACAGGCAGTGTGAGATGGGACGGAAATGATATTAAAACAATGGATCCTGATCAGTTCAGACTTTTCTTTTCGGTTGTTTTTCAGGATTTCATGCTATATAACCTTCCGGCCGGGGAGAACATCAGGATGGGAAATATTGATGCACCGGACCCGGATGAAAAGATCAGGAAGGCTGCCGCAAACTCGGGTGTTCATGAACTTCTGAACAATCTGCCGAAGGGCTACGACACCACAATCGGGACCCTCTTTGACGACAGCAGGGAGCTGAGCTGGGGCGAATGGCAAAAGATAGCGCTTGCGAGGGCCTTGTTCCGCGAGTCGCCGGTTCTGATCCTCGATGAACCCTCCAGTTCGCTCGATGCGGATACGGAGCATGAGATATTTAGCCGTTTCAGGGAGATAGTCAACGGACGTACCTCCATTCTTATAACTCACAGATTTACCAATGTAACCCTGGCTGACAGGATAATTGTGCTGGAGCACGGAAGCATAACGGAAACCGGATCGCATGAGGAGTTGATGAAGATGAAGGGGAGATATTGGGAGATGTTTAGGAAGCAGGCGGGTAGGCATGGGGCGTGAGGCGTGAGTCGTGAGGCGTGAGACGAAGGGACGAAGAGACGGAGGGACGAAGGGACGGCGTGAGTCGTGAGGCGTGAGGGAGTAAAGCCAGGCTCAGGGCTCAGGGCTCAGGGCGCAGGGTTCGGCTGAAGGGGAGATAACTCCGTGTTACTCTTTTTTTACTTCGTGCGACTCCGTGTTTAAACTCCTGGATTTCATGGCAAAAAATTACCAGTATTCCTGCCGGTTTTGCAAAAAAGTAGCAATTCTGCCTAAAAATATTAACCCATAAAAAAAATTCTAAAAAAATTCTAAATTTTTTTGGTAAATTCCTGAATATTTGCTATGTTTAGTGTTGAAAGTCAGTGCGTGCTAATTTAAATTTTTTAGGTTATGACAAGGATTTACAGAGAAAATCTGAAAGTCAGGATCCTAAAGCTGGCCGATATGCAAAGTACCGGTTCCCCTGATGATCTTGCATTCAGATTCAGTGTCAGTAAAAGAACGGTCAAGCGGATAGTAAACGAGATCCGCGGTGAAGGCTTTAACATAAGATACAGTCCGTCAAAGAAGTCGTATGTGACGGAGAAGGAATGTGTTTAGGATAGGTGTTTGCAATAAGGTTTTACGGGTACGTCTCGCTGCCAATATCCTCGTACCTGGTTAATCCGTTCAAAGCGGATGGGTCGCCCTGACCCCTCGGGTCCCCGGAGTTCGCTGATTTTCCTCCGGGGATCTTCTATTCGTCGTGAGGGGTGAGGCGTGCGACAAAAGGTCATGCAGGTCGTGCAGGTCTTGCAGGTCGTGCAGGTCATTCTCAAAAGCTGACAGATGTTAGTGATTTTCTGCCAACTGGTTAGTGGTTGCCTTTACGCCGTAATGCCTTTACGCCTTTGCGCCTTCTTAAAACATCCTGTCCGACTCCTCGAGGAATATATCGAAGTAGCCGTCGGTTATCATCAGGGAGTCCAGGGGATCAATGGTGTTTTTCACCTTGAAGAAGAAGTCGCCGCGAAGGTTTCCATGTTCGGTTCCCAGGATGCGGAATTGTCCGGATACAGCGTTATATGTAACGGAGCGGCCTCCTCCGAGTTCCCGTTTCCAGGTGGCTGTGAATTCAGGGAAGGTGAAGGTTGTTTTGGTGAAGGTATCATCGTAGGCTTCGATGCTGAGTGAATTGAACTCGTTGTTGAAGACCCGGTATTCGATGCCGGTTTTTTGTCCGGCCGTATAATCGTTGTATTTTCTGGCTATTCCGGTGAAGGTATAGAGCTGTCCGCCGACAGTTGCCTCCAGGAGGCGGTTTTTCTCCGGCTCTTCGGTACAGGAAGGGAGGAGGAGGATCAATATAAGAAGCAGACTGAGCTTGCTCATTGATTGTGGTTTTCATATATAACTGTGGGGAGGGGGGGATTAGTATGTCCGGGGATCGTCTGTATTATGTGTATAACCCTGGTTGCTTTAACCCTGGCTTTAAAGCCAGGGTTTGAGCAGCCAGGGTTTGAGCAGCCAGGGTTAGGCAGCCAGGGTTAGGCAGCCAGGGTTAGGCAGCCAGGGTTAGGCAGCCAGGGTTATACAGCCCAAGATCGTGAGCTGAGATTATGTAGCAGATACAGGTTATGATATACTCATGAAGGGATAGGATCAGGTCTGACTATTATACTGGGTGAAGCCGTGTTGCCTGATATACTCCTCGCACTCCTGATCCCAGGTTTTCGATCTGTGATGAGATTCCTGATTACGGATATAGTTCCTTACTCTGTTGATGTGTGATTCGCTGATCGAGGCGGCATAGTATTCGTCGGCCCACTCGAATCTGGTTTTGATAAGCTGGATCTTGTTTATCCAATGTGCGGATTCCCCCTTGATCAATTGCATCACTTTCGACAGCGCCTGATCACAGCCGAGCATAAGCAGACAGTGAAGGTGTTCGGTGTGTCCGTTCAGGAAATCAATATGTATGTCTTTCGAAGCTGCATTGGTACGGATGTGGTTTATCACTTCATACTTCCTTCCGGGATAGAGGCAAGGTACCCGGTTTTTGGTGCCCCACACGCAGTGGATCCAGATTTTTACGTAGGACATGAGGATTGGGGTTAGTAGTTATACTGGTGGTGAGCTTCGTATGTCTGCGCCCCGCCCCCGCTGGGCAGCCGGGGTTGGGCAGCAGGGGTCAGATAGCATATGATGGGCAGCAGGGCAGATGGCAGACATGGTTCAGAAGCTAATATTGAGACCCGCTCTGGCAGTGGCGACGACGATCCCCCGGGTGTCGTTCTGGTAGACGCCTTTGAGGCTGATGCCGCTTCGTGGACCGGTCTTCATGATGGCTCCGAGGGAGACGGTGTAACCCGGAGCCGCGACGATATAATCACCGTGGGATCCTCCTCCAAGCTGAAGCTCTGTAGAATGGTATTGAACGTCAGGACCGGTGGCAACTACCCAGTGATATCTCCTTACATAGAATCCCAGTCCGGCCTCCAGATCGAAAACATCCGTCCTGACGGGATAGAAATAACCTGTCAGATCGAGACCGGCGGCCTTTATATCCTTAAGTAAATCTATATCCACGTCATTATTGAAAAAACTGTAGAAACCTATCGAAGGGGCGACACTGAACCAGGAGGTCAGCGGCTGGATAAACTCGTTGTAATAGCAGAATCCGTCAATATCGCCCGATCCGGTAAAGGCATAGCCGGTTTCAAGGCGTAGGGAATTCATGCCAAATACACCTTCCTGCGAAATAGCAGATGCTGCCGGTAAAAACAGCATTAAAGTCACGAAATAGGATCTGATTTTCATTTTTTAAGAGTTAAGAATATGATTATGTTAACATTATGTCCATATTAAAACCTGAATCCAAATATCGGGGTTATCGAAAGACCTTCAAAGCCAAGAGCCCAGATAACATTCGAATCTGCCCTCAGGCCAAGGTAGAAATTGCTTTCGAACTGGTAGTAGTAATCGAGACAGATGGTGAAGCCGATTTCGTAAAAATCTCACTATAATCTAGTATTGATAATAAGTACCATCATTATATGCTTCAGCAATGTCAGGCCTTAAAAAACAATCTCTTTTAAGTTTGAATCCCACACCAGGTTCAATAAAATTGTTGCCCTTTAATTTTACCTGTCTCGAAAAAACCATATCGACCATTTGCCTTATTTCAAATGTCTTAAATCCTCAAAAGCTCCACCGTCCATATTGTCCATTCCATTGTTGCCATTGATAATCTTGCCGTTAATGATAATGCCTGTTTTAAATTTATAACCACCTTCCAACCAATAGATTGGCCCATCTACAGCAGTAAATAACATCCATATAATATCCAGCTCCTGATCTGAATTGTAAACCTTTTCTCCTGTGAATTGCATATGACAGTAAAGGAGAGTAATAAAATGCTTATAAATTCCTTTTTCATACTGTAATCTGATCATTCATAAATTTTAACTTCAAACAACTGCATATACTGGTAAACAGATATTTATAAGGTGCTCGAAAATCAATTGCAGAATTTTACAAGGTAAATTCATAATTTAAAACACAGGCCTGTACCAACAAAAAAGAAACTTCCATTATTCATATCATGTATCCTTGAATTAAGCTGAATACCATGTTTTTGAACAAATAAAATGTAATATCTATGCCTGCGTGGTAACCGAAATGGTTATTACGAACATAATGATAATCATTAAAAATATATGTAAAGCTTCTTCCTCAAGATCATATTCATATTCAATGTTTTTTATGAAAGAAGCTTTTTGCTCTTGCCATAGATGCACCAGCAATGACATCCATTGTAATCCATTTCTTTTCAATTGGCCTGAGGAAACTGAAATACTGCACCTAAATTCATTAATGACATTTCTGGGTATTTATATCTCAAGCGATCCTCCTATTTCACTATATGGAACTTCAAAGACAGATAATATTGAGAATTGTAAATGTCCAAATAGAACCTTTACTCCATACCACGATAAATGAAAATGAAGATTCTCCAGAAAACAGATTACCGCCTCCATAAGTATCGGACAGATCTATTGAATAATTGAATAGAAACACTAATTTTTAGTTGAGTCAGTAGCCTTTGTAGATTCGACATTGGTTAACACAAAAAATCGAATAATATTGTTACATTTTAATAAATAGTTCTTCATTTTCTATCATTTTTAAAACCATCCCTTTAGTTACTATCTTCACCAAAGGGATGGATAGCATATAAATTACTTAATAGAGAATCCTTAAAGGAGTTGTCAATTTAAAGACTTAGCACACGTTTTCCTTACAGTCCAACCATCTTTTACTTCATCACCTGGTTCAGGATTTGAATTTGTTCTCATAAACCAATCTCTATCCCATTCAGACAAGTCCTAAAAAATCCCCACCATAAGACACTTTGAATGTTGCAGTTACAGTTGGACTTAAGATTATCTGTTTTATAACCGACGATGTGCTTATACTAGCTTTCTTTGACAGTGTCATATTCATAAACTAGACATACACTGTTGTATTTTTTCGGCTCTCCAATTAGTATCCCAACTAATATTAACAGTATACCAACCACCATTTGAATGAACAGTCCAATCATTAATAGCAGCTTTTGCATATGATCTAGGATAACTTAATTGGAATTACTGTTGTAAATTTGCCGTTAACTGCTCCAGTTGTATAGATTATATTCTGGATAACCTCTAGATATTCTCAATTCTAGATCTCCTTCGAACAGACCACCACAATAATCAGCACATCTTACTTTACCAACTTTTACTTCATATATTGGATCACCTTTTACACCAGCTATGGCATCAGTTAAGATTCCCTTAGTATCACCATCCTCATCCTTCGGCATGACCAGCAGCACCATATTTTTATCAGCGTACTCTTCATTTACTCTTACCTGAACCATCTTTCTTCCCTCGAAGCGGTAGCCGGTGTTTTCAACATCGTTGTCGATGGGATGGGCGGCGACGGTGAAGGAAAGGGTACCTTTCGGGTAGAAGCTCGAAGGATAGGGGCAGTAGATATAGCAGTCATTCTTTGAAAGGAAGTTAATCAGATCACTGGTATTGCCCTTGGACTCCGATGAGGTGCATCCTTTAATAAAGCCGGTCCGGAGGTTTCTGAATGATCCGGCGACACTCTTGGATTCATCCATAAGGTCGCTGAAGGGCAGGCTGTAGCATTCACGGTCTTCCCTTGAAAGGGAAACAAGTTCGTTAAGCACGGCTTCATCCTGTATAACATCGGCAAGGATTTGTGCTGCCTGATCAAGATTGGTCTTGAGAAGCGTTTCAGAATCGGTGAGGGCTCTCCTGCCGATCAGATCCTGATTAATGGGTCCTGAATCATATTTTTCGCAGCTTGCCAGAGTAAGGCAAACAGCTATAACACAGACAATCTTTTTCATTTTAGAAAAATGTTTTGAATTGAACATTTGGGTTATAAGCCCTTTGTTATATTTAAGGTTGCGACCTGTGGGGTAAGATCCCGGCGGATTGGCCGCTTTATCCCCGGGAGATGAGTCAGTTCTGTTTCATAGGCACGAGGTTTTACATGCAGTGAGACATTATGTTTATTCCACAAACAACATTAATTCAGTTTAAAATCAACCGCACCGTACTCCCTTTCACTGTATTGCAATAGCAATATTAAAATGCGCCGGGGCCAGAATAAAATTTTTTTGCAATTATTTTTCGAAAAAATGAAAAAAATTTTCCGCGGGGGTATATATAATAAAAAGGTATGGTTTGAAACACGAGGGGGAAGGGTATGAGGTATGAGGCGTGAGGCGTGAACCACCTTCGCTAAAACCTTCGCTAAAGCTACGGTGTTCAAAGAAAGCTACGGCGGTCGAAGGGCGTGAAGGCGAAGAAGAAGAAGTTTCTCGCAGATTTGCGCAGAGGAAAACCGCAGATTTCCGCAGAGGGCTTAACCACGGTGTAACACGGAGTGTCAAAGAGATGCGTAAATCCCGAGCGCAGTTTCGGGGCAAGTCATCGAACTCATAAAACTCCGTGCGACTCCGCGGTTAAATTATTGATTATAAATGAATAACTTCGTGTTACTCCGTTCCTAACTCCGTGCGACTCCGTGGTTAAACCAATGGGCAAAGCCCTTCCGTGGTTAAGTCCCTGTGATTCCGTGGTTAAAGCAAGGGACAGGGGGTGAAGCTAAGCAAAAAACTGTGTGGGTGGGGAAAGGCAATTACATACGCCATCCTACTTACCTGTATTATTTTTCTGGTCTATCAGCAATTCTATCTTTTCGATAAGTATTGCGACAGGCTGGAAAAGCGGCATTGTTTTTTCCTGATCAAAATCAAAGAAATCACCGTAGTCTCCCTTTTGTCTCCAGTCAAAGAGTTCAACGAAAAGCCTGCCTGATTCCTTATCAATCAATCCAGTTTTAATAAAATGAAGAGTGAATTGATGCTTCAGTCCTGCATGTGAGCTTGCATAAATATCAAATTTATAAAGAAGAGCTGATATAGCATAGAAGCAAGAATAATATAGTCTGTTGATTGAAGAATTCCAATGTCCGTTTGTTGCAAGCAGTTTAGCAGCCTCCAGAGTCTCCCTGGAGATTTTCAAACGATAGCTGATGTAATCCGGATTTATTGATCGGGTCATAACCTGACACCTTCTCTTTTAATAGTCCGATAGAGAGGAGTTACCTTATGTAAGCTATTCCAGACCTGTTTCTGGTAAACGAAAGTAGAAAATACTTCACCTGTCTCGATCTCAATTTCAAAAAGACTATTCCGAAATGATCTTTCGATTTCCGTCGATACAGCATATTGTGTCAGGATCAGAATGTCCCAGTCAGATTCATTCCTGGCATCACCCCTGGCCCGCGAACCAAAAAGTATGACCTGAGCTTTAGGATCAATGATCTTAATGCTGCTTTTAATCCGCTTTAATATTTCGTCGTTTTTGAGGGTCATAATGCAAATCTACAAAATAAATGGATTGGCTGAATGGATGAAACCACTTATCGCTGATTTTAAGGCGACAAGGCGTGAAAGAGGAGAGGTCGTGCAGGTCATGCAGGCGCAGGTCAAGCAGGTCGTGTTAAAGTGATGCGTAAACCCCGAGCGTAGCGTCGGGGCAAGTCACCGGATTCATAAAACTCCGTGTTACTCCACAGATAAATTATTGAATATCAATAATTAACTCCGTGTTCCTCCTTTCTTAACTCCGTGCGACTCCGTGGTTAACTCCTTGCGACTCCGTGGTTAAAGAACCCCCTTCAAGGGGCAAAGGTTCTTACAACTGCATCCTTAATTGAGATTTTACCGGCGCCAAGCGAATTGTCCGATCCCAGGAGAAAATCATTTGCAATTGTTGTGATGGATCTGCCTAACTGATCAATATCGACCGGCCTTATATGCCAGTCAGATTTCTGAAAAAGAAAAACCGGGAAGCTTTTAATACGTTGTTCCACGTCAATCTCGTTGATTATTGCCTTGTTTTTAGCTTCGCCGAAAACCTCCATCCAGTTAAAGCTGTAGTTCTGAGATATCATGCATATATCAAAGACATCCTTTGGTTCATCGCGGCTGACAACAGCTGTAAGCTTATTTGTCAGTATATTAAGAGGTGTATCTATAAAACCATATTCATATTTATTGGCGACACCACACCTGTAAGCAGTATCATTTACAAATTCAATCTTAAGCGCTCCTTCTTCGTCTTCAATATAAAAACGAACAAAATCCTCGTAAATAGTGCTTTGTTCCTTTAGCAGCGAAACTTGTCTTGCCAGGACTGTCTCAATATCCTTTACAAGAACATGAAACTCATGACTTTTATTCAGAAAAAAATACAGATCCTCACTGAAGCGGTGGTTGAGATAAAATCTCCCCAGTGCAGTCCCGCCGGTCAGGTAAAAGTTACCAATTACCGGCTTCAAAGCCTGAAGCACCTTATCCTGCGTCCGGTAAAGCCTCCTGTAATCTTTTCCTGACATACTTGTATTTTTTACGGACTGATTCCGGCCATAACGATGCGATAACCTTCTCAGTCATCATCTCCTTAACCTTTTCAACAGGTACAAGTTGGATGACTGTGAACCACGGTAAACCCGTCAGCATTCTGGTAAATAACTGCTCACGGCTTAAATGACCGGCTTCTTTAATCCTGCCGTCAAGCAAGCCATCCAATTCGGCGGGTGATATGGAGTAATCCCACATGACGGATTTGAGAATTTTATGACGCTGCCGTTTATCCATTCATTAAAATGCTGCATTTCAACAAATATACTCAATATTTCGCATTTACGGGAAGGAGGAAAGGCAAGAAGGCGTGAGGATTAAGGCGTGAAGCGTGCTCCGTGTTACAAATGGTTAAACTCTTGCAATTCATATCGTTTCAGGGCAAATAATTATCGTTTTACGATATCCGGGTTATTGTAAGCAATGCCAGACGGGGCGTTGCCCCGCCCTATACTATTCCAGGCCTACGGCCTGAGTAAGAGATGGAAAATTCTGCAGCCCTGTCAGCGACCGCAAGACTGCAGGACCGCAAGACTGCAAGACCTTCTTGCCGTCATGCCTTTACTGCAGCAGCGTCACGTTTCCGACTATCTTGAACGGCTTCCCGTCGGCATATTTGCCTTCGACGTACCAGACATACACTCCCTGCGGACAGAGCTGGCCCTTGTAATAACCGTTCCACGGAATGTTGATATCCCTGCTTTCGAATATCAGCACGCCAAGTCTGTTGAAGATCTGAAGCTTGTAGTTGATCACCTTCTGCCTGATCGGCGGATAGAAGAACTGGTCTACCTCGGTGCCGCCCGTCGGGAGGTCGCTCCTTTCGATCGGACCGGTCTTGTTCGGGGTAAACACCGTCGCAAACCTGATCTCCCCTACCGGCTCGACAGTCACTGCCGGCGACAGCTTGTACATGTCGGTACAGCCGTTCGTCGAATAAGCCCAGAGGGTTATGTCGTAGTCGCCTTCATCCATATACCTGTGATACGGCTCCTTCACCTTCGAGGTGTCGCCGTCGCCAAAGTCCCACAGATACGATGTGGCACCCTGACTAAGGTTGAAACATCTCACCCTTTCATCATTCACATATACCAACGGCGGGGCGATCTCGAAGTAAGCCTTCGGGGAAGGCCATGCTTCCACCACCTGGGTGTACATCGAGTTGCCGCCCGGACCGGTAACCACAAGTTCTATCCTGTATGTGCCGGGAGTGAAGTATGTATAGGTCGGGTTTTTCGCCGTCGATATACTTCCGTCTCCGAAATCCCAGCGGTATGTTGTTCCGGGAACTTCGGTGTTCAGGGATGTGTTGTTTATGGTGACATATAACGGTGCGCATCCCGATGGTATCGAATCGAACAACGCCACAGGTGCCGGAGGAACAACCGATACGTCATGACTTACGCTGTCGGAGCAGTTTGCGTTCGAGGCTATAAGAGTTACGGTATAGGTACCTACATCATTATAGCTGTGAACCGGATTCTCGTCGGTGGAAGTACCACTATCGCCGAACCTCCAGAGCCAGTTCCATGTGCCGTCACTGGTCTCATTGGTAAACTGAACCGGATTTCCGGCCGGATCAAAGATCTGGGTTACCGGATCGGCGGTAAACTGAGGCAGAGGCACCGGCATCACCGTTATGTCGAAGGTCTTTGTATCGACACAGTTGTAGAATGATGTCGTCGTGAGCCTTACAGTGTGCACCACAGGCGCTGTTGTAAGGTTGACGTAAAGATGAGATGACACATTGGTGGCATATCCCGACACACCGTCGCCATACTCCCAGAAGTACCTTGTAGCACCCGGCAGCGCGGTGAAGGTTATTGAATTGCCGGAGCAGATGACATCTACATTGGGTGTGAAGGTTGCATCAACAGCCGGATAAACTGTTACCAGCCGGGTATATTCTGCCGAACATCCTCCGGGCGACTCCACTGTCAGCTTCACATTGTGATATTCAATCGATCCCGGATTACTGTTTACAAACACATGAACAGGGCTGGCATCAACCGTGTTGGTTGTTCCATCGTCAAAGTCCCAGGTGAAGCTTGTTATTCCTGTCATATCCTTCGAGAATGTCACGCTAACCGGAGTGCAGCCATAATCAACATCCTGTGTGAACTGCGCCGACGGACTGTCAACGACTACTGCAACATCATCATTTGAGGTACATCCGTTGCTGTCGGTTACCCTGTAGTTCATGTTGTAAGTACCCGAAATGAACGAAGTGAAGGCGGGTGACTGAACCGTGTAGCTGTTCAAAGGACCCACATCGCCTGTCCAGCGGTGCTGTGTATAAATACCTGAACCACCGGTCGGATTGCCATCTATCACTATAGGCACTCCTCCACAGGCTGCTACCGGATCGATAGCGCTGAAGTCGACAACCGGATTGGCATTAACAGTCAGAGTTGCAGGATTCGTATACGTCGTTGCACAACCTGTTATCAGGGCAAGCCTGTACTGGTTGGTGTTTAGTGCAACAGGTGCATTCATTATTGCAAGCTGCTGTGTATTAGTACCTATGTAAGTTGCATTATCCGTAAGGTTGGTCCATACTCCTCCTGAGAATACCTGCCATTGCAGTGAGGTATATCCTGTACCGTTGCCGAGTAAGGTTATTGAACCGTTTTCGCAAATGGGCGGGGCCGTTGGATGAAGAGTCACAGCCGGAGGATTGACAACCCTCAGAACCGCAAAGTTAGTATTGACAGGAACTCCGCAGATCCCGGCTGCAACTGCCCTGAATACCCAGTTGTTATGTATTGCCTGGGCATTTGTTACAGAAAGCGTACTGGTTGTTGAGCCTGTGATATGGGCATCATCAGTCGAGAGTATGAAACCCGCTCCCTTGTTCACATACCACTGCCAGGTTACGCCGTCACCGTCGGCATCAGCTTCAAAAATGGCATCCTGCCCGAGGCATACGGTTGAATCCTTCGGATGAATTGTTATCTCGGGAGCCGTGTTTACAGTCAGTGTTGCATCGGCCGAAGTAACAGTTGTTCCACAGCCGGTCACCTCAACATGATATACGAATCCGTCCATTCCCCTTATTGTATTGAATATCTGAAGAGTCGGAGTCATGGATCCGAAATAGGTGCCGCCGTCGGTAGTAGGAACGGGTCCTGAACCATCATTGACAAACCACTGGTAAGTAAGATTAGTGCCTGTTGCAGTTACCCTGAAGCTTGCCAGGTTGAATTCGCATACTGCAGGCGACGGTGTGAATGAAGTTATCACAGGCAGGTCGCTTACTATCACAGTGGCGGTACCACTGAGGTTAGGCGAAGGCTCAGTGACATTGCATCCATTGGCATCCGTTACGCTGATAAGACTGTAGGTTGTGGTGACAGCAGGGAAAGGGGTGACAATGATATCGTCGCCGCTGTCGTAGCTATTGACAACACCATGGTTGGCAATATTAACTGTGAACGGACCCGTGCCGCTTAGCATTGTTACTCTTATAACAGAGCTTTCTCCGGGGCAGATCGTTGCACCTCCGGTGAGGAAGGCAACGGGACGCGGGTTGACAAGCACTTCCACCACGTTGCTGTACACCGGCATGCATGTTCCGGAAGTAACCATTCTCCTGTAGTGCTGGGTATAAGTAGCTCCCGACGGCGGTGTATACCCGCTCAAATTCGCATTAGCCGCAATGTTCACGAACGGACCTGCTGCATTGGCAGACGACTGCCACTGGTAGATGTATGCACCGGGACCGCCTGCAGGACCAGTCACTTGCGTGATGGGTACAGGGTTGTTGCCATAGCATACCACCTGGTTGTCCTCTATTGAACCCGGGGTAAGATCAGCGGGTTGGGTGATGTTGATCACTGCCTGTGCGGAGCAGCCGTTGATATCGACAACCGTAACTCTCACAAATCCAGCTCCTGCATTGAAGAAGGTCTTGGAATTGAATCCGGACGCTGCCACAGTGCCTCCTGTGGTATTATCATCCACAATGAAGGTGTAAGGCATAGTACCGCCTGCAGCATAGAAAGTGCCCATGCCGTCGTTATCGCCGAAGCAGTCGAGAACGACATCTCCGGTCGACGACAGAGAAAGTGTGAGTGGCTCGGTTATCAGCAGGTTCGGATAAAGTATTACCGAACAGGCTATGTGAGCTGCATCTCTCATCCTGACATCATAGGTGCCGGGTGCGAGGTTATTAAAGGTGCTGGTTCCATGCCATGAAACGCCTCCGGTAACTGAATACTCATAGGTACCATAACCACCAACAGGATTAGTAATGGTAATCGTCCCGTCATCAAATCCGTTGCACGACACTTCGGTCTTGCTGACCGTTGCCGAAAGCATTGCCGGCTGTGTGATAACATAGGCGTTGTTAAGAACAATTATGCATCCGGGATGAGCGGCATCCCTTATAAGGATGTTGTAGGCGCCGGCTATAAGGTTTGTAAATATGCCGGTCGAATTCCATGAACCTCCGCCGTTGATGCTGTATTCATACGTACCGTAGCCGCCCGTTGCACCGCTTATCGTTATTGTGCCGTCATTTCCGCCGAAACAACTGACGTTCGTGCTGTTGATAGTGGCCGAAAGGACTGCCGGTTCTGTGATCTCAAGCGCCGGATCCAGGATCATAACGCACAGAGGATTGGCGGCATCCCTTATACTGACTTCGTAGGTTGCAGGTACAAGGTTGCTGAAGGTACCGAATCCCTGCCAGGTGGTACCATTTATGCTGTACTGGTAAGTACCATAGCCGCCTGACGGATTGGTTATGCTGATTGTACCGTTATTGGCTCCGAAGCAGGTCACATCGGTCTTGTCAACCGTTGCTGAAAGAACAGCAGGTTCGTTGATGACAAGTGCCGGGTTCAAGGTTATAACGCATCCGGGATTGGCTGCATCACTGATCCTTACGTCGTATGTTCCAGGTTCAAGGTTGGCAAATGTGCCTGGTCCCTGCCATGATGCACCACCGTCAATACTGTAAGCATATGTTCCATAACCGCCATTGGGCGATGTTATGGTTATAGTACCATTGTCCGCTCCGAAGCAGGTCACATGAGTCCTGTTTACCTGTGCCGTAAGCACTGCGGGTTCACTTATCCTGAACGATCCGTCGAGTATAACCACACAAAGAGGATTGGCTGCATCGCGTATCTGGACATTGTAATAACCAGGGGCAAGTGAGCTGAAACTTCCTGATGCCTGCCAGTTAAGACCGCCGTTAATACTGTATCCGTATGTTCCGTAGCCTCCCGTTGCACCGCTAATGGTTATTGTACCATTATTTGCACCAAAACAGGTTACATTGGTACCGGCCAGGTCCGCGGCCAGCCTGTCCGGCTGGGTGATGATCAGGGACGGATCGAGAATTATCGAGCATGCAATGTTGTTTGCATCCCTTATCCTTACATCGTAGCTTCCGGGAGTAAGGTAATTGAATACTCCTGACGACTGCCATGCTGCACCGCCGTTTACTGTGTACTGGTAAGTTCCGTAACCGCCGGCAGCGCCGGTGATCTCAATCCTGCCGTCATTGGCGCCGTTACATGTCACCATTGAGGCTGTGACCGTTGCAGAAAGAACAGGAGGTTCGGTAATCACAAGGGCCGGATCGAGTATCATTACGCAGGCCGGATGTGCCCGGTCGCGGATCCTGACATCATAGGAGCCCGGAGCCAGACCGCTGAAGGTACCTGATGTCTGCCAGTTAATGCCTCCATCGACACTGTAATCATAAGTACCATAGCCTCCGGAAGGTGATGATATTATTATCGTGCCGTCATTTGCTCCGAAACAGGTGATCCCTGTTTTGCTGACTGCGGCTGAAAGAACGACCGGTTCGGTTATGACAACCGAAGGATTGAGGATTATGACACAGGTCTGATTGACAGCATCCCTGATCCTGACATCATAAGTACCGGGAGCAAGGCCGGTGAATGATCCGGAAGCCTGCCAGTTGGAACCGCCATCGCGGCTGTACTCATAGCTTCCATAGCCGCCCGTCGCATTGGTAATGGTTATTGTACCGTTATTAGCACCGTTGCAGGTGACCATGGTAGTCGTAATGACTCCGTTAAGAACGGCGCGGCTGGGTTATCTGAAGAGCGTTATTGAGCACTATCAGGCATGAAGGATGGGCCGCATCGCGTGTTATAACATTGTAATAACCCGGTCCGAGACCAGTGAAGCTGCCTGACGACTGCCATGCACCGCCTCCGTTGATGCTGAATTCATAAGTGCCGTAACCGCCTGTCGGGTTTGTGATGGTGATAGTACCATCGGCGCTGCCGAAACAGGTCACGTTGGTCCTGGCAACATCAGCATTTAAAACAGAGGGCTGGGTTATATCAAGGGCCGGATCAAGTGTAAGCTCGCATGTCGGATGAATTGCATCGCGCATTCTGACATCATAGGTGCCGGGAGCAAGGTTTGAGAAGGTGTTCAGACCTGACCAGTTGACTCCGCCATTGATTGAATATTCATAGCTTCCGTATCCGCCTGTTGAATTTGTGATGGTGATGATGCCGTTATTCGCACCGAAACATGTCACCATTGTGGGTGTCACCGTGGCCGAAAGAATTGCCGGTTCGGTAATGACAAGTGCCGGGTTCAAGGTTATAACGCATCCTGGATTTGCAGCATCTCCGATCATTACATCATATGTTCCGGGTTCGAGGTTACTAAATATGCCTGATCCCTGCCATGTTGTACCGCCGTCAATACTGTAAGCATAAGTTCCGTAACCTCCCGTTGCACCGCTAATAGTAATCCTTCCATCATCGGCACCGTTGCATGTAACGTTCATGCTGGTGACGTTAGCCGAAAGAACCGGAGGTTCCGTTATCCTGAGCGATCCGTTGAGCGTTACCATACATGTCGGGAAGGCTGCATCCCTTATCATCACATTGTAGAAGCCCGGAGCAAGGGCGATGAAGTTTCCGCTTGTCTGCCAGTTGGTTCCGCCATCGGTGCTGTATTCGTAAGTTCCGTATCCGCCCCGGGGATTTATTATTGTTATTGTTCCGTCGTTCGCCCCGTAGCAGGTTACATTGGTGCTTGCCACATCCGCGGCCAGCTTGTCCGGCTGAGTTATTTCAAGGGCCGGATCAAGAACTATCTCGCATGTTATATCGGCTGCATCCCTTATCCTTACATTATAGGTTCCGGGAGCCAGGCCGGTGAAAGTACCGGATGTCTGCCACGATGAACCGCCGTTCACAGTGTAGGAATAAGCTCCGGACCCGCCAAGAGGATTGGATATTGTTATCGTTCCGTTAATTGCGCCGTTACATGTAACGTTTGTCGATGCAAGGTCGGCGCTTATCGGGTCGGGCTGGGTGATCGTTGCCGCGGGAAGCGTTACCACGCACAATGGATTGGCCCTGTCCCTGATCCTTACATCATATATACCCGGAGCCAGATTGCTGAACGTACCTGTCAGCTGCCAGTTGCTTCCTCCATCGGCTGAATATTCATAAGTGCCGTAACCGCCTGTTGGATTCGATATTATTATTCTGCCGTTGTTCGATCCGTTGCAGGTTATATTAACTGCTGTAACCACAGCATTGAGTTCTGCCGGTTCTGTTATAACAAGTTGCGGGTTCAATATAACGAAGCATCCGTTATACAGGGCATCTCTCATCCTTACGTCATATGTTGCCGGTTGCTGGTTGGTAAATGTGCCCGATCCCTGCCAGGTTGAACCACCATCAATACTGTATTCATAAGTTCCGTATCCGCCGAGCGGGTTGGTAATGGTTATTATCCCGTTGTTGGCTCCGAAACAGGTCACCATGGTGGTTGTTATGGTTGCCCTGAGTATTGCCGGCTGGGTAATGCCAAGCGCATTATTGAGGACAATTACACAACCCTGATGGGCCGCATCCCTGATCTGGACGTTGTAGGTTCCCTGGCTGAGCCCGGTGAAACTTCCCGACGCCTGCCATGCAGCCACCTCCGTTAATTGAATATTGATACGTGCCGTAACCGCCGGTCGGATTGGTAATTGTTATAGTTCCATCGGACCCGCCGAAACAGGTCACATTTGTGCTGGCTATATCGGCATCAAGCACGACCGGCTGGGTGATTTCCAGGGCCGGATCGAGAATCGCTTCGCATGTAATATTAGCAGCATCCCTGATCCTGACATCATAATTGCCGGGTAAAAGTCCGGTGAAATTGCCGACCATGGTCCATGTGACACCACCGTTTATGCTGTACTGATAAGTACCATAACCTCCGGCCGGATCGCTGATGGTAATAATGCCGTTATTTGCTCCGAAACAGGATATCATTGTCGGTGTAACGGTAGCGGACAGAGGCAGAGGCTCGGTTATAACGAGTCCCGGGTTCAAAGTAATAACGCATCCGGGATTTGCGGCATCTCCGATCCTTACGTCATATGTTCCGGGTACAAGGTTAATAAATGTGCCTGATCCCTGCCAGGTTGTACCACCATCAATACTGTATCTGTAAGTTCCGTAACCGCCCATCGGATTGGTGATGGTTATCCTGCCGTCATCGGCGCCATAGCATGTTATGGCGCTACCGGCAACGCTTGCCGACAGCACTGCCGGTTGGGTAATCTGAAGAGCCGGACGAAGTGTGATCTCGCAAGTGATGTTTGCAGCATCCCTTATTTTTACATTATAGAAACCCGGGGCAAGGCCGGTGAAGATGTTTCCGTTCTGCCAAACTGTGCCGCCGTCTATGGTATACTGATAGGTCCCGTATCCGCCCAATGGGTTTGTGATCGTTATAGTACCATCAGCCGCCCCGTTGCAGGTAACATTGGCACTGGTCACTGTTGCCGACAGAACCGGAGGTTCCGTTATCTGAAGTGCAGGATTGAGGGTTATAAAGCAGGCAGGATTGACCCTGTCACGCATTCTGACATCGTATGTTCCCGGGGCCAGGTTACTGAAATTGCCTGTCAGATGCCAGCTGCCACCTGCATTGACTGTGTATTCATAGGTACCATAGCCGCCTGTTGCTCCGCTGACGGTTATGGTACCATTGTTAGCGCCGTAACAGGTAACGTTGGTACTGCCAACTGTTGCTGCCAGCTGAGCCGGTTCTGTTAATAACGACTGCCGGACTGAGGATCACCACGCAAAGCGGAAATGCCCTGTCGCGTATCCTGACGTCGTAGGTACCGGCTGAAAGTCCGGTGAAAACGGGCGTGTCCTGCCAGTTGCTTCCACCGTCGTGGCTGTACTGGAAAGTTCCGTAACCGCCTGAAGGATTGGTTATGGTTATGGTACCATTACCGGCTCCGAAACAGGTAATATCTGTTTTGGAAACGGTACCCGTCAGCTGTGCCGGACCGGTTATCTGTAAGCCCGGATTGAGCGTCATCATGCATGTCGGATTGACAAGATCCCTAATCACTATCACATAGGTTCCGGGAGCAAGTCCGGTGAACAATCCCGATCCATCCCATGTAGTGCCTCCGTCGATGCTGTACTCCCATGTTCCCGAGCCTCCTGTTGAGCCCGTGATGCTTATCGTGCCATCGTCGGCACCATAACATGTTACGTTTGTACGGGCCACAGCGGCATTCAGCGGCTGAGGCTGGGTAAGGGTGGTGTTAGCTGTTGCGGAACATCCCTTCGAGTCGGAGACGGTAACGCCATAATAGCCTGCATTGAGTCCTGCTATATCTTCCGTTGGAGCCGTAAACCCGTTCGGACCGGTCCATGAAATCCCGAACGGAGCAGTTCCGCCCGTGATGGTCATGTCGATTGATCCGGTCGGAACATTGTGACATATCAGATTGGTTCCTGTAAGAGAAAGCGAAGGCGGCTGGTTTACGGTGATAGTTGCAGTTCCCGAAAGCACTCCGTCGCAGTTGTTAAAGTCGGTGAGCGAAGTGAGAGTGTAGGTTGTGCTGACCAGCGGCGATACGTTCACCGTGTAAACATTGTTCGGATAGTTGGTCACCGGAATCGTTGTAGTTCCGTCGCTGTATGTGAAGGTGAAGGGAGCGACGCCTGTAAACGTCATGGTGAGCGTTAGCGAACCACCCCGGCAAAGTTCTCCAAGGCCGCTTATTATTCCGGTCGGTTTCGGGAAGTAGGTTATTGTCGTGCTTCCGGTTCCGGTTGCGGTGCATCCGGTGGCATCGGTTATATTCACTATGGTATATGTACCGGCCAGAGTTGCATTTATGATATAGGGATTATCGCTCGTAGTGACAGGGTCCTGAGCTACGCCATTAATGGCGTAGTTGAAGGAGAATGGAGCTGTACCTATGAACGAGACGTTCAGCGGTCTTGTTCCTCCGTCGCACATGTTGCCGCCGTTGCTGATGTTGGCTGAAGGCTGCGGATTTACAGTTACTGAGAACGGATTATGGTTGGTGACGCATCCGGCGATGTTGGTTTCGCGGACCATTATGGTGCCGCCCACATTACCGAAGAGCACCGATATGCTGCTTGCCGAAGGATTACCTATTATCGCGGCTCCCCCTGGAAGTGTCCAGCTGTAGGTCGATCCAACCCTGTTTGTAACGCTGTAGGTATGAGTTGTGTAAGCGCAGACTACAGCATCGCCTGTTATATCTTCTTTGGCAGGACTTTCCCATACCTGAACAGGCAGGATGAAGGGATCGCCCGAACATCCCAGCGAGTTAGTCTCGAAAACGGTAATATTGCCCGTTCCCGGTGTTAAGGAAGCTGATATCATTATGGCGTTGGTATTGAAGTCGAATGTCTTCATGCCAACAGCCGGATCGACTGTCCAGGTGAAAGATGAACCACCGACAGGAGGGACAGTATAAACAACAGGGTTGTCTCCGACGCAGAGGTCGTCCCTTCCGGAAATTGCCGGGGGTAGCGGCTCCTGATTTATTGTAATGACAACAGGCACAGCATTACCGGCACAGCCGTCAGCGCTTGTGGGGATGATGTTGTATGTTGCGGTTATCGGAGCTGAGCCGTAGTTGGTGATCACATCGGCAATATGAATTGTACCTGAAGGATCAGCGTCAACAAAGACGCCGGCAGTGCCCTGAGGTGATGAATCGGACATCGAGGGAGCGTCCCAGTTGAAGATGGTGCCGGCAGGAGTGTTAGCGGGAACAAGCAATATTTCATAATCAATCGGAACTCCGGAGCAGACGGTCCCGGTCTGGCCGGGGACTATCACCGGCTGGGGACGGATCGTCATTACCACATCGACCGGATCGCCGAAACAGTCGGGAGCCAATACGGGCTGCACACGATATGTTACAGTCTTGTTGACGCCCGTAAGGTTGCTGTAGATATCGCCCGACAGGAAGGTTGCCGGTGCTGTTCCATTCGGAATAACAGCATTTGTTCCGGCCGGTGTCAGTCCGGTTTCATAATTGACCGATATGATATTATAATGCGAAGGTGTTACCGATCCGGCAGCTTCCTTAAGCACCAGGCCAATCGGAACGTTACTGCATGCAAAGTCATTGAGGTCCGGATCGAGGACCGGTTCGGAGCCGATCAGGAAAACAATATCTTCAGGTTCGCCGGCACAGCCGTTGTAATACGGAGTGACGGTATAGGTAGCTGTACCTACAAGGCCGAGAGTATTTATGAAAGTGTCGGTGATATTGGCTGATGAAGCGCTGTTCCTTGCCGTTCCTCCCGTGAAGGCAGGATTGACCGGATTAAGGACGGGGGCATCCCATCTGAATGTAACTCCTGCGGCAGGATTGGTGAAATTATCGAGCTGAATTTCGAAGTCAAGGGCATTGCCCGAACAGGCGTTTTCCGTCTGACCCGGAGTAATGACGGGTTCAGGTTTCACAACAATGGTGATGTCGGCCGGATTACCTTCGCAGCCTGCTGCGCTGACCGGAACGACAGTGTAGACCACATTAACGTTGGCGGAGGTGACATTGATCCAGGCATCGTCCGAGATGGATGAAGACGGAAGACCGGAGCCCGAAGACGGAAGTCCGGCTGAAGCGGTCAATCCGTTAGAATTGATGTTTGTTATATTATAGGAAGCTGCCGCAACACCTCCAGCGTTTACGGCCAGGGTTATGCCTGTTGCTTCACGACTGCATACCGTTGTTCCCGGAGTAGCCATTACCGGCTCCGGATTGACGGTTATGGTCATTGTAGTCGGATTGCCGGTACAGTTTGAAGCGCTGACCGGTACTACTGTGTAGATTACATTTACGGGGACGGGGGTGGTATTTCTCCAGGCATCGTCAGCTATCACACTGCCTGCGAAGTCCGTTGCCGGGCGCAGGGGAATCCGCTGATGCGATAAGATCCGTTGGGATTTATTGATGTTATATTATATGAAGACGCAGCGACACTTCCGGAGGCAGTTGCCAGATTGAAGTTCAGAGGGGCATCGCTGCAGAGGGTAGTATTGAGGTTTGCAAGTACGGGTTCTGGATTGACAGTTATTGTGACAGTCATCGGATTGCCAGGGCAACCAGATGCACTCACCGGCACAACTGTATAGACTACATCGACGGGACCGGATGTCGTGTTGGTCCACGCATCGTTTGCTATGACGTTGGCCGCGAGCCCGTTGCCGGGGGCAGGGGAACCTGCAGATGCGGTTAATCCGTTTGCATTGATTGAGGTGATATTATAAGAAGAAGCTGCCACGCTTCCTGCTGCAGTTGCAAGGCTGAATCCCAGTGCCTCGTCGCTGCACCTGGTAGTATTCAGGGATGCAAGGACAGGCTCGGGATTGATAGTGATAGTCATCGTATAGGTATCGCCGGAACAGCCGTTAACCCCCACCGGAACGATTGAATAGACGACATTCACGGGAGCGTTGGTGGTGTTGGTCCAGGCATCATCTGCAATGACAGTGGCCGCAAGCCCCGTGCCGCTCGCCGGTGAGCCCGCTGACGCCGTAAGTCCATTAGCATTGATAGCTGTTATATTATAGCTGGCAGCAGGTGAACTACCCAGTGCAAGGCTCAGATTGAATCCGAAGGCGGCGTCGCTGCAGATGCTTCTGTCGAGGTTTGCCAGCACTGGTTCAGGCCGTACCGTAAGGGTTACATCGACCGGGTTGCCGGCACAACCGGCAGCGCTTACCGGAACAACAGTATAGACCACGTTAACATTGGCGGCGGTCTTGTTGGTCCATGCATCATCAGCAATTACGCCTGCAAGCAGGCCGTTGCCAACGGCAGGGGAACCTGCTGAGGAAATAAGTCCGCCGTCGTTTATGGATGTGATATTGTACGCAGCGGCCGGAACGCTCGTCCCTGCAACCGCAAGGGTTATTCCCGAGGGAGCATCGCTGCACACCGCGTTTGAAAGATTAGCAAGCGAAGGTTCCGGATTTACAGTAATGGTTATTGTGCGCGGATCGCCCAGGCACCCTGCAGCGCTGACCGGGACTACAGTATAGATTACGTTGACGGGACTGGCCGTGGTGTTGGTCCAGGCGTCATTGGCAATGACGTTGGCAGGGAGCACGGAGCCCGTGGCAGGTGAGCCTGCTGAAGCGGTTAATCCGTTTGCATTTATTGAAGTTATATTGTATGAAGCTGCAGGGACGCTTCCTGTTGCAACTGCAAGGTTGAATCCCAGCGGCTCGTCGCTGCACCTGGTTGCATTGAGAGTTGCAAGAGAAGGCTCCGGATTTACGGTGATAGTCATTGAATAAGTATCACCCGTGCAGCCGTTAGTACCAACAGGAACGATTGAATAGACGACGTTCACGGGAGCATTGCTCAGGTTCCTCCATGCATCATCAGCAATAACATTGGCAGCGAGCGCGGTACCGATCGCCGGAGATCCCGCTGACGCCGTAAGCCCGTTGTTATTTATGGCGGTGATATTATAAGATGCCGCAGGAGAACTTCCTGCTGCAACCGAGAGACTGAACCCAAGAGCCTCATCGCTGCACTTTGAAGTACTTAGATTTGCAAGAACAGGTTCGGGCCTTACTGTCAGGGTTACATTCTCCGCATTTCCGGCACAGCCCTGCGAGCTTACCGGCACCACCGAATATATAACGTTTACGTTGGCAGAAGTCTTGTTTGTGTATGCATCATCAGCGATCACATTGGCCGCGAACGCCGTACCGGTCGCCGGAGATCCCGCCGACGGAGTAAGACTATTCATACTGATGGACGCGATATTGTATGTGAGTCCGGTTATTGTTGCACCCGGATTGGAAATTGAAAAAGTGATTGCCGAAACCTCATCACTGCAGACGGTATTGCTCAATGAAGCAAGATCGGGGATATCATTTATGTTAAAGGAATGTGCAGGTGTCATCCATGGACCTGTGCCGCATCCGTTCGAACCCGCAACAGTGACGGTATAGGTTCCGGGAGCTAGGCCGGTAAGAACTATTGAAATCTCACTGGTTGTGGTTGTTGCATTGTCTGTTCCCGCGATCCACGAGAAATCCCAGATATATTCGATTGCTGTGGCAACATTTGAAACATCGAGGTTAAGGGTTCCGTTGCGGCAGATGTTCGTTGCCCCCGATACGAATGCCGGAGCTGTTGTGGGCGGACCAGGGTTGACTGTTACCGGATAGGGAGTTGTTGTTCTGTTACATCCTGTAGCTGTGATTGTCTCAGTGACGGTAACGCTTCCGTTGCCAACGGTACTCCATCTTATGGTTACCGAATTGCCGGTAGAAGCTCCAACGAATGTTCCGAGAGAGGTTGACCATGAATAAGTATGGTTCGCAATGAAAGGAGTGGTGTAGGTTTCCTCGTCATTCTGGCAGACATTGTTAGGGCCGGAGATAACAGGATCGGGCAGCGGATTGACGACCACGTTGACAGTTGTGGTTACCGGCGATCCGCATCCGAATGTTGCTGTACGGCGGTAGCGGTAAGTCCCCGGAGTGTTCATTGTCTCGCTGAAAGTGGCTGCCGAGCCGGTCAGCGATGTCCATGAAGTGTATGGAGAAACAGCTCTTTCCCAGCTGTATACCGGACCGGATGATGCCGGTGTTCCGGTAAATGCTGATGTTGAATTCGTTATGCTGACCGTACCCCCGGCGCATATTTGAGCTCCGCTTATTGCACCCGCATTATGTGTAATGGAATACACTGTTACATCGGCTGTGGTGCTTACAGGCGATCCGCAGCCGAATGCAGCTGTGCGCCGGTAGCGGTAATAACCGGGTGTTGCGATTGTCTCGGTAATGGTGGCTCCTGTACCCGGACGTGCCGTCCATACCGTGAAAGCCGGACCGGGCGCTCTTTCCCAGCTGTATGTTGGTCCCGATGATGCAGGTGTACCGGTTGAAGCATCTGAAGCGCTTGGTATGGTGAACGAGCTTCCGGCGCAGGCGGTGGTATTGGAAATGGAGCCGGGATTATGAGTTGTTGAAAAGACATTGTATGTCTGTTGTTGTGGACACAGTCGAACCGCATCCGAAGGTTGCCCTGCGCTGGTACCTGTAAGTACGCCGGAGTATTCAGGGTTTCGGTGTAAGTCCTCGCCGGAACCAGCAGGTTTGTCCATGTTGAAAACGGACCCGGCGCCCTTCTCCAGCTGTAGGTTGGTCCTGCCGAGGCAGGGGTGCCTGTGTTGCGGCGTAACTTTGCTATAGTGATCAGATTTCGCCGGGACAGACATCATTGCCGTCTATTGCGCCGGCATTACGGGCTGTTGAAAACACGGTTACATCGACTGTTGTTGTAACGGGAGTTCCGCATCCGAAGGTTGCAGTACGGCGGTATCTGTAGACACCTGGGGTGTTCATTGTCTGGCTGAAGGAGGCGTTGGTGCCGGTAAGACGTGTCCATGTGCCGAAATGGGATACGGTAGCCCGGTGCCAGCTGTAATACGGGACCCGATGATGCCGGTGTGCCTGTTGTGGCTCTGCATCATTTGCAATAGACGACCGTTTGTCCTCTGCATATGTCTGAGCTTGTAATCGAACCGGCGTTATGGCTTGTCGAATATACGGGGACATCGACAGTGGTGGTTACCGGTGTGCCGCATCCAAAAGTTGCAGTACGGCGGTAGCGGTACACTACCCGATGTTGCCATGGTTTCACTGAAGGTTGCGTTGGTGCCCGTGAGAGCTGTCCAGACTTGTATAAGGGCGACACGGACCGGTGCCAGCTGTAAGTGGGTCCGGATGATGCCGGAGTGCCTGTGGAAGCGGCTGTGGTACTTGTTATATTGACGACGCTCCCCGGACAAACGCCCGATCCGGCTATTGTACCCGGATTATGAGTGGTTGAATAGACAGCAAGCGTTATGTCTCTGTCATTCGAGTTACACCTTGGATCCGTGACATAACGCAGGAAAACGCTTATGTCCCTGTTTCCGGTTGTTGATCCGACATTTACGGTGATCTGGCGGGTGCCCTGTCCTGATGCTATGGTAAGGCCCGGACCGACGCTCCATACATACTCCATGGCCCCTCCGATGGGCTTTGTCATTATTACGGCCGGAACGCTGTAAACAAGACCGTTTACATTCGGGCAGGTGCCGGTGGGACCGGTTATCGGACCGGGACGCTCGATTTCTTCCCTGATGGTAAGAGTGACCTCTGTGGCGGGGCTCATGCAGAACAGGCCGCTGGTTTCCTGGTCGGTTACCCAGAAAGTGTATACACCCGGGGCTGTTTGTGTAGGAATGTAAGTGTCGCCTGTTCCGACATCGTTTGTAAGAGCGGCATCCGAATACCATGTGAAAGTGCCTGCCGGGGCGCTTGTAACCTCGAGGGTCCGGTCCTCGCCAAAGCATATTGTGCGGCTTGGCGCTGTGGGGGCATCGGGAGCATCGACCACAAGTATCCTTATATGCGTAAAAACCGGCGGGTCGGCCGGGTAGGGGTTACACTTGTTCCAGTTGCGCAGGTAGACATCGAAGTATTCAGCTGCGCGGCAGTCGTCAGGGATAAGTATTGTCTGGCTGAGTTGGCCCGTGGCCGTTATCGGTCCTATTACCGGTAACTGCTCATAACCGTTGGCCGTTGTGGCAGGGTTAGCACCCCCGATGATTACGGGGGCGAGAGTGCCGAGTGTTGTTCCGATTGTGTTTTGGATGCCGCCTCCGTCGTCCTCACCGTACACCCACTGGATCGTTCTGGGTTCATCGTTCGGAGGAGCAGGAGTACCATCGGGGAAAGTAGGGTCCTGGCAGTTCCAGTCGCTTATATCCCTGAGGGTAATAATGTGCTGTGAGCCTTCGCAGACCTCAACAACAGCAGTCTCGCCTGAGGCAACATCCTCAATTATAATCTGACCGTCGTTGTCGCCCTGGTCGCGGCCATGGACATCGATCGGATAGGTTACAAGGCTTACCTCACCGCAGGGATTCCTGACTGTAAGAGTGACATTATAAACGCAGTTGGATGCTGTTGTGTAGGTGTGTGTGAAAAAGCCAATGTGCTGTCGGAATATCATTGTCTAGCCGTTGAAGTATATGTGTTTGTGGTTCCGTCGCCCCAGTTAAGGCTCCATGTGGTTCCGGCAAATATACCGGTTTTGTTTACATCTGTTTGTTTCCCGGGTGTTAAAGGATCGGTATCAGGCAATTCGATTGTAAAAATTGCCAGCTGGCCTTTATTTACGCAGACCGAAGGAATGGGGAAGCCGGTAAGGAGGTAGACGGGGGGGCAGGGTGTAGTAGTTGCTCAAAACCTTACTGATGATGCTTGCAACAACACCAGATGAATTTGCTGCAACAAAAAAAACGGTATGAGTAGTATTTGCAAATGATTGATATTCAAAACCAGATTGAAGAACAGTATTTAGCCTGACCATCCACGTAATTGATATAACTGCTGTTAGATACAACCTGATAGGCATGGTTGAGAATCCGTTACCTGCCAGAGCCTTATATTATCAGATGCCGCATCCAGTGAATTATAGCTAGATACGACAATATAACTGTCCCTTGCATATTAATCCCATAATTACAGGTTATAGATAGAGGACCAGTCTGAAGGAACAGATGGTGGTATCCTGAAACCCAGGATGGAGCCTGCCCAAAGGTTATAGCAGATGAATATAAACTAAATAAAATTAGAAATAGAATAATTCTTCTTACTTTAAGAATAAAGCATTTTGTAATATTAAAGGAATCGATGCTCCCATGTCAGGTGTGTTTAGGTTGCCTATAATAATTTAGCCCCGCGGGTTGGGCTCCGGGGCTGGAAAACATTAATTTAAGGGTACAATGTATTGTCTATAGGCGGCCTTTTGTTTGGTTAGATATTAACGGACAATTAGCGGGATTATTATACTTGAAATGAAAGGCGTAACGGCATTAAGGAATGAGGCTGCATTAAGGAAAGAATAGGAGAAGTGGAGAAAGGGTGAAAGCGTGGTGACCATCGCTCTAATATTTTACTAATTTTACACTTACATCATTTTGAAATGCCTGACTTCACTCTGAATACTTATTACCAGCTTCTCAAGGCTCTGAAAGAACAGCAATTTACTTTTCAGACCTTTGCCGGATTTCTCAAAGATCCAGCCCAGCGGGTAATTATATTAAGACATGATGTTGATGCCCGGAAAATGAATTCTTTACAGACAGCCAGAATGGAAAAAGAGCTGGGGATAACCGGAACATATTATTTCAGGATGGTACCGCAAAGCTATGATGAGGAGGTCATTAAGCAGATTGCGAGGACTGGGGCATGAGATTGGGTATCATTATGAAGACATTAGCCGGTGTGCGGTACGCGGCATGCGGTACGCGGCAAGATTACAGATCAAGAAAACGACTGCACGACCGCACGACCGCACGACTGCATGACGAAGGACTCCCTGACGAAGAATTATTGGAGATGGCAATAACCAGCTTCAGGGAGAACTTAGCAAAGCTTCGCCGGGTCGTTCCAATCGAAACGATCTGTATGCATGGCAGTCCTTTGTCAAAATATGACAACAGAATGCTCTGGGAAAAGTACGATTACAGGGAATTCGGAATAATAGGAGAACCCTATTTCGATATCAATTTTGAAGAGGTCCTTTATCTGACCGATACTGGCAGGAGGTGGGATGGGGATTCAGTCAATATACGGGATAAAGCGGAGAGCAGGGAGCAGGGAGCAGGGAGCATAGAAAATAAGATGACTGACTGTCGATGCCTGAAATACGTTGACCGAAAAGACGGTTAACAACATGGCAAAATTAAGTTATTTTGATCACGAAACTAAACCAGATTTCCAGAGGAATTTCAGTGATGATTTCAAGAAAAAGAAAGTCAGGGAATTAGAAAGAAACATAACATCCATTCCCGATATTTGTAGAACCTACTCAGTTAGCAGGACGTCAGTTTATAAATGGATTTACAAATATTCAGTAATGGCAAAGAAACAAGTAAAGCAAGTGGTTGAAGCCAAGAGTGATACACAAAAGATTAAAGCTCTTGAGGAACGCATTAAAGAGCTTGAAAGAATAGTTGGACAAAAACAACTATTTACTATTAGAGTTCCAGGACAAGATGATAGAGATAGCAGAGGCCGATTATGGAGTTGATATCAAAAAAAAAGTAGGTTCAAAACTCTCGTCTGGTACTACTTCAACAGGAAAGAGCACAAAAAAAAGTTGAGTTCATTATTTGGAGTTCTAGGGATAAGCAAACAGTCATTTCATCAGATGTTAAGCCGCAGGAGATATAAGCTTGAAGAGCAGGAGCAGTTGATACCCCTGATCAATGAGATCCGTCGGGATCATCCACGGATGTCGGCCAGAGATATCTATATAAAGCTTCAGCCAAGCTGTATGGGGAGAGATCAGTTTGAACGCTTTTGCATGGACTCAGGTTACAGAATTAAAAGATTAAGGAACTACAGGGTTACAACAAACAGCCTTGGAGTTACACGTTTTCCGAACCTAATAAAGGATCTCAGGGTTACACGTGTCAACCAGGTTTTTGTGAGTGACATAACCTACTTTGATATTGGGCCTGACACCTATTATCTCACTTTCATTATGGACCTGTTTAATCGTGAGATTGTTGGATGGTCGGCCAGCGATAATCTTCGAACGGAAAGCACCACACTTCCGGCATTACACAGATTAATAACCGAACGAGGCAGGGCCAATTTAAAGGGTGCTATTTTACACTCAGATGGTGGGGGACAGTATTACTGCAAAGAGTTTAAAGCCTTAACAAGAGACCTTGGAATGGTCAACTCAATGACAGAGGAGAAGGTTTATGAGAACTCACATGCTGAAAGACTGAACGGCACTATAAAAAACAATTATCTTTATCCATATGGCCCTGCAAACCTGGCTTCTCTCAGGAGATTGCTAGACAAGGCTGTACATATGTATAACACAGGAAAACCGCACAAAGCATTGGGAAAATTAACTCCAAAATCATTTAAAGATACTATTGATAACGAGGATAACTCTGCAAGTTATCTCCCGTTATCAACAGTACATCATCATAATAATTGTAATTATAAAAGAAGAAAATTAAGTAATAAAAAGGTCAACGTTATTTAGGCATTGACTGAACCGCATACCGCATACCGCATACCGCACACCGCTTCTTCGTTTCCACTCAACTTTCGATATAATCAATGCCGCTAAAGAGAAAAAATTACCTGATAAAATTATGTTAACCGTTCATCCCCAGCGTTGGGACAACAGGCCTATTCCTTGGGTCAAGGAATTTATTTGGCAGAATATTAAGAATGTTGGCAAGAAAATTATTACGAAAACCCAGAAATTTGACAGTTAAGACGTTACGCCGTTGCGCCATAAAGATCACCCCATCACCATACAGCCACATTAGCTATCCAGTCACTTAATGGGAGCTTCACAATTATTATTGTAAAACTTAGGTATGGAAAACTTTTTATGCAGAATATAGGTAGTGAATAATAAACTGGGGATCATCAGAAACAATACATTTAGTAAGTTTATAATGGAATCCCTGAAAAGTCTTTTGGGTTCCTGAACAAATCTGTAAAACCAGGCTAATCCGGATTTTTTTATAATTTTCGGTATTCTTTTCTTATGTCCGGCTAAAATGTCAATAACCCCTCCGCATGGCACAATTACATTTACATCAAGCCTATCCTTGTTCTGAAATGCAAATCTTTCTTTCTTAGGAGAAGACATCCCAATTAGTAGAATATCCGGCTTTAATGAATTAATTTCATCAACAATTTCATCTTTTTCATCCTCCGTGAAATAACCATGCATCCCTTTTAAGATTCGGGCATCAGGGAAATTCATTTTTCAGGTTTTCTGATGCTTTTTTGTTTATTTCCTCCCGAGCACCGAGAAGCATTACACTAAAATTATTTTCATTTGCCTGTTTTAAGATTTCATCCACCAAGGAAGGAATAGAAAGATCTGATTTAATTGTCGTTCTTAAAAGCTTTGTCAATAGAAATAAACCCCTTCCGTCAATAAGTGAAACATCAAACTGGTTAGCATAAACAGCAATTTCAGGGAATATTTTGAAATATGGAATAGTACCGAACGAATAGCCATAACACACTGCTTTGTCTTTCTTTTGGATTACATCCTTAATAAAA
The DNA here is from genome assembly GCA_963840965.1 of uncultured Bacteroidales bacterium. Taxonomy (GTDB): domain Bacteria; phylum Bacteroidota; class Bacteroidia; order Bacteroidales; family VadinHA17; genus LD21. The sequence continues at coordinate 323,573 of CAWJAW010000009.1, forward strand.
GCCAACAATTCCGGAACTTCAAATACTGAGAGCTTTAATCCAAAAAAATTTATATAGTTAATTTTATCCATTCAGTATTAACTGTTAAACCATCGGTCCATGTTTTTGATAAATATTTCCAGCTTGTATTTTTGTTTGAATAAAGCTTTGTTAGCAATGGAATTTTCAAACAATAGATTACGGTTACTTATAGTATTTTTCAATCGCAGCAGCCAGCTTTTCTGGGGTGTTTTCGGATAGAATAATCCCATTTACTTCATTGGTCATTGTATCGGGAATTCCTCCAATTGAAGTTGAAATTACAGGCATGCCAATTCCCAATGCTTCCAGTATTGTTAGCGGCACTCCATCCCAATATGTGGGATGCACCAGGATTGCACATTTTGAGAGGATATCCCACTTATCTTGCCCTGTTTTAATACCATGAAAGGTAAACAGCTTTTTTAAATTATTCTCTTCAATAAATTGCTGAGCTGTGTGTTTTTCAGATTCATATACCCAATATCCGATAAAATTAAAATGAATCTTGATATTTTCTTCATTGCATATCTTTACTGCTTCAAGTATATTAAATACTCCTTTCATTGATTCGATTGCCCCGACATAAACAAGTTGCAAATAATCCTCATAAAAAACATCCTGACGAACACTAAATCCAGAGGGAATCTCAACACCATTATTAATAACCACGGTATGCTTAAGCCTATATTTTTCGTGCATCCCCGCAATAGATGGGCTGAGGAATCTTATTTCATCTATTTGTCTCAATAATGTAAGGCCTGTTTTGTACCTAAAGCTTTTCTCATCCTTTAAAAACAGGAATGAAGTACCCGGAAGTTCACCATACACTTTAACTTTAAAAAGATGAGCAAGGGGTAATACGGACATGTTACGTATAAATGCAAGATAGCTTTTGGGGAGAGTAAAATACATCTTTATAGGCCTGTAACGTATTATTAAACAGCTGACTTTTAAAATCCATATTAATCCGTGTTTAATAACATTATAACTGGCTTTCTCCCAATCTGATCTGCTATGATTTTTTCTTCTATAATCATAAATTAAGAAATCAGGATTTTTTGAGAAATATTCTTTAATATGCATAGCCTGCATCTCCCCACCACCAAATGGCGGCGGTGTATGAATTACAAGCAATATCTTATTTCTCCCCTTCATTATGAACTAAAAAAACTGATTCACCTGAAATAGAACATAAATCAGTGCAATAATCCGAATTATCTTCATGGATTGGAAGCAAAAAATGATTATTAAAGAAATCAGTTTCAGTTTTAAAATCTGACTCCCTTCCCTGTGGAATAAAACACCATTTTTTTTTATATGTAAGACATTCAATATCATGCCCGTATAACTTATGTATTATCGACAATGATTGTTCTGAAATTAAAGGAACCCCTGTCAGAATTGAATTTGTATCATATTCTTTAAATACTTTTATATCGCTTATCAGATTAAGACCTTCATAAATGCTTTTTATATTTTCTTTTCTGGCTGAAATTAATTCTTCATAATTTAGATTCTTCAGTATCCTTAAGGTCAGCCGGGAAATCCTTTTAGGCTTTCTGCTGATGTTCAATAAATTGTAGTACAACCCATAAACAGACTTTGACAACAAATTCAATATCCTGTAAATAATGGAATAAGGCAGTTTAATTTCAAGTTTCTTATAGATAAGGTAACAAAGATGGAAAAACACAGCAATATTCCCCAATGCACTTTTCTTAAAAGAGATTTCAGCTTTCAGTTTAATAAGTTCAGGATTATTAATAAAAAAAACAGCTCCATCCGGTACAGGTAATATTTTGGGCAATGAAAAGAACGAAATATCTCCATTCATGCCGAGGTAAGCTCCATTACTGCTTTTTGAAAAGAGCCCGTGGACACAATCTTCAAGCAGGAATATCTTTTTATCAGTGCACATTTTCCTGATTTGAGAAAAATCATAAGCAAATCCAAAATAATGCACAACAACCAGGAATTTTATTTCCGGATTAGCAAGAAGCTGTTTTTCAATATCTGAGATAACCGGATTAAGGCTCTCTGCTAGTTTGTAAAAAATAACATTTACTTTCTTATTCCGAAATGGTCTGATAACTCCTTCTGCAATAAATGCTGGCATTAGAACTTCTGCCCGGTTACTATCTACCAGGTCATCGATTATTGCTTCAAGTCCCCCCCTGACACTATCTGTCATAAAAAAATCGCTTAAAGGAGGCAGATATTGAAAAATGTCATTACGTCCCCTCTTAAATATTTGAGAAAAAGATAACCTTCTCTTATAAGTATTCATCATTGTGTCCGAAGTAACCGCCAGAGTTTATACCCCGCCTTGCCTAGAATCATCATTATAGACTTATGCACCTTTTCATATCTGCCAAAATTCACTAATTCTCCTCCGAATTTCATTTTATACTCTCTTACACCATAAGGTACTTCGGGTTTACCTGCGCCTCCAAAATCGAATGTGTTGTATCCATTTACGATGCCCCATTTCATTAATTCCCAAGGCAATAAGTCATTTGGGTATTTATCATGATGTTCAGTAATACTACCTGCATACCAATCATAAAGCAATCCTTTATAAGAAAGGAAAAAGCGGAAACCAATGATTCTATCTTCAAATGTAGCCAGGATGGTTTTAAGAAAGCCACAGGAACCTAAAACCTGAAATGCCTTTTGAAAGTATACAATATCTGGATATGGAAGTCTTGCCACTCTATAGACCTGTTCTAAGATGGCATAACATTCCTCAAGTTCGATTTGGTTTAAATGATCAACCACCTGAGCATTTAATCCTCTCTTTATGCTTCTGTTAATTTGCTTTTTTCGTGTAGGATGAATTTTCTCCCACAGGTATTTCTCTCCTTTGGTAAGGTCAAAGAGAAAATTCAGATGGTCCTCATACTTATAGCTTCCCCTAATAAAAATATCCTGGAAACAATGGGTATCCCATAGATTTCTGAATTGGCTGTAAATTGCTTCCTTTTTACAGATCTTAATGAATTCGGTTACCAACAAGTTAGTTAATTCAGGGTCGTTTTCATAAACCAGAGGTCCTCCCCAGACAATCGCTCTGGAAGAAAGCCGTCCAAACAAACCTCCGTATTCTTTATAAATGAAGGCAATAAGTATTCCTTTTATCTCAAGTTGGGGGTTAACACATGACAAAAAAAGCGGTTTATATTTCTGTAAACCGCAATGAACCTCAAACATCTCAGGCGTATGAAAGACATTACCGTTTTGATGATTTGCAACAAATCTGGTCCATTCAGATTTATTTATCTGGTTGGCATCGTTTACTATCAGGTAATCCATCCCTTGAGTCTTTTTCCAATATTGTTGCCAAAATCAAATGGTAATTTTATATCAATCCTCCTTTAAATTCTAATTGATTAAGGCTATT
>CAWJAW010000010.1:0-162082 GCA_963840965.1 uncultured Bacteroidales bacterium
GGAGAAGGTAATTGGCGAAATATAGGAATTTCTGTCCTGGCCGGTAAATGATTGCCAGTTTGACAATGAACGGTTTACGGATTGTACATTCCAACCACCTTCCCAGGTTTTGGCAATTACACTATTATCCAGGGGCTTGGCATAACAGTTGTTGGAGGCTGTTCCAAAACTTGAAATATCAGAGTTTCTGGTAGAGAATACGAGTACTTTCTCGGGAAGCGTTCTTGCAAAGAAAATGTTACCATTCATTGAAACATTCCTGATAGGATCATTAGGGCTGTATGAATCATGTACGAACAGCATCTGGCCCCCAATGTCGGCATCATTGATGCCGTTGTCATAGGAAGTATTGTTTTCAATTACCAGTTCATGGGAGTTATGGATGTATATACCGGATACACTGCAATAAGCAATGGTATTATTTGATACATTCACATTGGAAACACGTTCGTCAAGGTAAATCCCGTGTGCAAAAGCTTCTTTCTTGGCACACCCCTGATCATATCCTTTTCCGTTAAGTATGATATTACCGGTGATTCTTTGTCCGGTCTTTGGAGTATCTGCCCCAATATGGGTATATATTCCTCCTCCGTCATTTTTAAAGAGGTTAAACTGATTTATAAAGTTATTGGAAATGACGGTATTGGTCCCACTAAAAATAATGCCCATGTAACCTGTATTCTCTATGCGTATTATATTGTGCAACGCTGCTATTTCCGTATATTGTCAGTCCGACGTATGACTCATCCCCGGAATTTCCCATCCCAATTATCATGCCGGTTCTGGAAATTCTGTTGCCTGTAACTGAAGCGTTATTGTGGTCACCCATCAGTTTGATGGCGATGTTATTTGAATTCGATATTGTATTGTCTGCAATTTTACAATATGATGAAGTACCATTCCATGGTCCGTAGATAGCAGTGGTTCCATGAAATTTATGTTACAATTCTGAACAGTGATATAACTTGAATTGCTTATTTGTATGCCGTATTTATTTCCTCCTTCGAATTGAATGTTCTCAATTGTTATGTAGCTATAGTTGAGGATATTGACTAATTGGTCGACAGTACTTACCTTGACGGTATTATTTCCGGGTCCGCCGGATCCAAAGTACATATATAAAGTAGAGCCGTTATAATACCATTCACCTGTCTGATCAAGAGTTTTTATGTCATTCTGGATAAAATAACCAAAGCCGTCTACTACGTCATAGTATGAACCGCTGGTATACCTGATGGTGTTACCCGAATGATCTGTAATCTTGTTTCTGTCCCAGATGTAGGATCTTTTCCTTATCACGACCTCAGCACCCGTCCAGTCAGGAGATGAAGGCAATTCGGAGTCGGTTATTGATGTATTTGACACATGTGAATCAATGGAAAGGAAACCGGTATTTGGCCATCTTCCAATGGGAGTATTGACTCCGTTTACCGTGACCATGTTTGGACTGGATTCGCATGAAATTGATTTTGAATAAATCCCATTTCCGTAAGAACTCCAATCTGAGATGGTATTGAATCCGCTTATGATCGGATTTGCACCGGATCCATATGCTCCAATAACTATTGGGCTCCCGGATGTGCCTGACTTTGCAACTTTTAATGATCCGTAAAAAGTATCCCCTTTTCTGAAGAGGATCCTGTCACCCGGATTTAGAGTAGAGAAAGCAGAGTTGACTTTTGATATTGTCTTCCAGGGGGTTGAGGATGAAAGGCCATTGGCTGAATCATTGCCTGCTGAACTTACGTAATAATCTGTAGCAAAAGCAATTAAACTCAACAGGCTAAACAAAAGAGTTAAAATTCCTCTCATAGGCTATTCCGGGTATTCTGCTAATTTGACTAACTAAAATAAAATGTTGACCAATGCTGCAAATTAAACGATAAATTTTCGATTTTGGTACGTGATTTATTTTTTTTTAGCAGTTTTTTTTAAACAAATCAGAAGGCAACCATTTGATTTCTCTTTGGTTGCAGTAAAAGAATACTCTAAATAACAGATAATCATGTATTAACACGTTTGTTTGTAAAAAATTGACTTGTTTTCAATTGCTTATTGAAATCGGAGGAAGGATTATCTGATAGTATAGCAAATTTATTAATTCAGTAATAATTTCCTTGAATTTGTCCCTTTTTTTCATCGTTTTTGTTGGTTCGGTTAGGGAAATAACACCAACTTCATACGATGTATCAAGGATGTTTTTATACGTTACAAGTGTTCTTCTTGAATGGATTCCACCGGAAATAATATTGATACCGCCCACTTTCCCCTCATAAGTGTCAAGCCATCTCTTAAAAGCCAATGCACTTTTTATTGTTCTGTTTATCCGGGAATTATTACCTGTAACTGCAACTATCTCTGAACTGTCAATGCCTGAGAAAATAAAGTGGATCCTCGCTAATTCACTCTCATAATCATAATTATTCCTGATCCTGTTTGTTCCTCCAAGTTTGCCAATATCATAGACAGAGTTGTACTTGTATGGGATTGTAATTTCATTATTGATAGTAATTTCTTTTACATAGAGGTTTTTATCTCCTCCCTCATCAAGGTAATCATCATCAAAATGTATCATAAGGGAATCAACAGAACTTAAGGCTCCTGTCCATTGCAGTGAGAATTCCCTCACCTGGTCATCAGCAACAAATTCTGCCGATAATGAGTCGTTGATGAATAAGCTGAAGTGTGAACTGTATTTCCCACCCATTTCGCTATGAGCAGTAATGCAAATCTTATGGGTGTATTCTTTTTCATTTTTCAGCAGGCTGGCTTCAGGATAGAAAATAAGATACCCGTTCATTGGGATTTTACAAAAATCAAGCTCGTCGGATTTAATTCCTGTTGTAACAATTATTTTGTACGAGTCAGATCTGAATTCTTCGATAGCTTTATCAATGAGTGATTGTGGAAGCCACCCTTCAAAAATCAGCACCTCTGCCTTAACCTTGTTTGTCCGGGACAGATTTTTAGAAATCTTATCCTGCATTAAGTATATATAAAATATGACAGACCCGGCGAAAGAGAGCAACAATAACAAAATGATGAACAAAGGTTTTTTTCCGAATATTTTCATAAAGCCCTGTGTAAAATCAAATCCTGATGGTAAGCTTTATTTTATAGTTTTATTCCCAGTCTTCCTGGTACAAAATAAAGGTTTCCCAATTTAATGCAACTTTTGTTGATTAATGTTATTTTTTGTTAATCAAATTTGCAAAATCGCAGATTTCTTTTGGCTTACTTTGATGGCGCAAAATTATCGGGAAACAGCAATATAGCATGCTTACTGCCGTTTCAAACATATAATTTGCGGTTCTTTTCAGACTTACCAGGGGTCATCTCATATGGGACTGACGTGGCGAAGCTGTAATAAGATTGTAGTTTTTTCCATAATTCTTACATGTAATTAATCGGTAAATAAATGGCTTCCGTAACTGCCAGACTTTGTGGCTTGGTCAGAGATTTCTTTCTGAAAGGGGAAGAGAGAAGTGTCCTGGCTAAGAAAAACATTATTGCTTCTTTCGTGATAAAAGGTTGTAGTATCGCCATCAGTCTGGTTGTAGTTCCTCTGGCATTGAATTATGTAAATCCTTCTCAGTACGGCATATGGCTGACTTTGAGCTCTATGGTGGCCTGGATTTCCTTTTTTGATATTGGGTTTACCCAGGGTCTGAGAAACAAATTTGCTGAAGCAAAAGCCAGAGGGGATATTCATCTGGCCCGTGTATTTGTAAGCACCACATATTATTATTTAGGTGCGATTTTCATAATTATCTGGATCGTTTTGCTGATTGTAAACAGTTTCATAAGCTGGACTAAGCTTCTTAACATTCCCGCAGAACAGGAGATTCAGGTAAGCATGCTGGCGGTGATCATACTGACATATTTCAGCTTCCAGTTTGTTTTCAGGATAATCAATACAATTTTAACAGCTGATCAAAAACCCGCCAAAGCTTCCTTCATAGACATGCTGGGACAGTTAATAGCCTTGATCCTGATTTTTCTTCTTTCAAAGTTTACCAAAGGATCTCTGATATATCTTGGTCTGGCATATAGTGTTGCACCTGTTGCGGTGCTGATATTTGCAAATCTGTTTTTTTTTAAAACAAAATACAGGGAATATGCCCCTTCCATTAAACTGGCAAAGCGGGAGTATGCAAAGGACATAATGACCTTGGGAATAAAGTTCTTTGTTCTTCAAATAGCTAATGTGATACAGTATCAGACAGCTTCTTTTATTATTGCTTATTATTTCGATACTACCCAGGTTACAAATTACAACATTGCATATAAGTATTTCTCCGTACTTCAGATGGTTTTCATGATAGCTATTTCTCCATTATGGAGTGGGACTACCGATGCATACAACTCAGGAGATTTAGGATGGATAAAAAAAGTAGTAAAGAAATACCTTATGTTTCTTGTCCCATTTATACTTGGAGGGGGTATCATGCTTGTATTCGCAGATTTGGTTTATGATTTTTGGCTGGGGAGGGACGTTGTGAAAATCAGATTCTCCATATCGCTTCTGTGTTACTTGTTTTTTTCAACTGGTATGTTTGCCAGTATCTTTGTCGCAGTCCTCAACGGTATTGGGGCACTTAAAATACAGTTTTACACCTCTATGATTGCTTCAGTAGTCTACTTGTTTATTGTTTTGGTCCTGATAAGAAAATATAATTTTGGAATTGAAGCTGTGCTGATAGGTTCAATTGTTACCAATGTGTATGGGTATTTTCTCGCCCCCATGCAGTACTATCATGTATTCATTAAAAAATCCAGTTCAAAGATCTGGTATGCCTGACCATCTGCTATGAATAAAGTAGCCATTTACGGAGGCTTAGGCAATCAAATGTTTCAATACTCCCTGTCTGTTGCCCTTAACCATAAAGGAAATAAAACCCGGATTTGTTTTTCTAATTTTTTATTCAGATATCATCACGATGGTTTTAACCTTTGTGATGCATTTAGAATCAGGCTTGTATTTCCATTGAATATTTTGAACTTACTTCTCAGTCATGGAAAACCTTTGTACAAAAACAGGTTAGCAGGCTTTATTTTGAAAAGAGTGGTGCCACCATATGAAAGCAGACCAAACAGCTATATTGAAAAGCAGGAATTCGTTTTTGATCAGCAAGTGTTTGGGCAACATGACAGGTTGTTTGTGGGCATCTGGCAGTCTGTTTTTTATTTTGCTGATATAAAAGAGATTATTTCGCGGGAGTTTGAATTCAGAAGACCTTCAGATAAAGCGAACAGTAGAATTATTGATCATATCACTAACACTCAGTCGGTAAGTATTCATATAAGGAGGGGAGATTATCTTAAGGAAAGATGGAGGCCAATACTTGGAGTGATTCAGGATATGACCTACTATAAAAATGCAATAAACTATATCAGTGAAAAAGTCAATAATCCTTGTTACTTTGTATTTTCTGATGATATTTCATGGGCTAGGGAAAACCTGAAACTTGAGAATTGTATTTTTGTTGATCAAAATAAAGGTTCCAAAAGCTATCTGGATATGTACCTGATGAGTATTTGCAAGCATAACATAATCGCAAACAGCACATTCAGCTGGTGGGCGGCATGGCTCAACAAAAATACTGACAGGATAGTAATTATTCCTGATAGATGGATTGTGGATAAGGAATGTGAAGGTATGTATCCCGAGGATTGGATCAGAATGGAAACAAACTAGCAAATGACGAAGGTTGTTCATATTCAGAAATCTGCCCGATCAGCCGGAGGGTCAGCCCTGAGGCTTCACAAGGCCTTCCTGCAGGAGGGTTTGAATACCTTTGTCCTTTCATTGTTCCCTGATGAGAATGATACTGAACGAATATTTTATCCAGGGCGGTTTTCCAAACTTGTGACTGTTATCAATGATAAGCTTAATCTGTTTCTGTCAGGAAAAGGCAGGAAGGAATATGGATTGTTCTCCTACACAATGCTGGGAATCGATATTACTCAGCTCAGGCATGTAAAGGAAGCTGATATTATTTTCATACATTGGGTTCAGGGTGAGTTCCTTAGTGTTTCGTCGTATCGGAAACTGGCAAAGCTGGGAAAGCCTGTGATTATAGTGATGCATGATATGTGGACATTCACAGGTGGATGTCACTACAGCTTTTCCTGTGAAAAGTACAAGTCAGAGTGTTACGATTGCCAGATTTTTGCTGACCACAAAAGGTTTGATTTGTCAAAAAAAGGATTCGCGGCCAAGAGAAAACTCTTCCTGTCCTGTGGTAATTTCTTATTTGTTTCACCCAGCAAATGGCTGCAATCTTGTGCAAATGAATCTTCCCTTCTTAAAACCAAACATGTTTATCATATTCCCAATATTCTCGATGACAGAGTATTCAAGCCTTTCCACAAATCAATAGCCAGACAGATAATTGATATTGACAATGATGCACGGGTAATTGCATTTGGAGCCGTTACAGTCGACAGCCCGTATAAGGGCTGGGATTATCTCAGAAAGGCTCTTGAGATATTGGATAGAGAATTGGGATCAGATAACATATTGCTTTTAGTTTTTGGGAAAGGAGTCAGCGAAAAAATAGCTTATAGTATTCCTTTTAGAAAAAGGTTCATGGGTTACCTTAAGGATGAGACTTCTCTGGCACTTGTCTATAATGCAGCTGATGTTTTTGTTACACCTTCACTTGCTGATAACCTGCCAACAACAGTTCTTGAAAGCCTGGCATGCGGAACTCCTGTCGTTGGATTCAATACTGGCGGAATTCCGGAAATGATAAAGCATAAGGGAAACGGGTATCTGGCTGACTATAAGGATGCGATCGATCTGTCGAATGGTCTGAGGTACTGCCTGGACTCGGGGATAAAAGGCAGGTTATTACCGGAGTTCCGCAGAGAAGATATTATTGGTAAGTATATCAGGATTGTTAACGAAGCAATGATAGTATAGATTTTAAAACTCTTATGAATCACAGAAATGTCTGAAAATGGCCCGGAGAATATTACGAATAAGAAGAACTCTTTGCTCCTTAACCTATTCTGGCTTGGTTTTATTGTATATATAACAAGTTATGCCGTCTCATCTACCAGCCAGATAAGTTATATCCTTGTCAATGTATTGCAGATTCTGGGACTCGCATTATTGTTCCCTTCTGCTGTTATGGTAATGCAGTTCCGGATTGAAAACAAATATCTAAGAACACTATTTATCTTATACGTATTCTGGTTGCTTGCCGTGGTGATCAGAGGGATCAGTTTTGACTATGATTCACTGAAACAGATGTTTTTCAATCCATTGAGAGGCGCTCTTGTGTATTTTGTACCGTTGGTAATTCTCATGCCATTTAACGCCTTGTTTTTCAGGAAACTCGTTGGGGTGATTCTGTTCCTGGGATTTTGTTTTCTTGTTTTTTCTATTGCTTCCTATAAGCAACTTTTATTCCCTTTAAACTATTATCTCAGTCAGGGAATATTCGAAAACTATTCTCAGCATCTGAGTCTGCCTCTGGGATTTGTTCTTTTGACATATATTTATCACAAAAACTCAAGGAATTTGTTTGCACTTTCCCTGATGATTATGACTTTTCTGTTAGCTGTTATCAGGGCAAGGAGAGGAATGATCTTTATGTCATTTAACATCATCTTCCTGGCATTTCTGGTCTATCAATGGGTAAATAAGGCCAGGGTGGTTAGAATTGTACTGCTGGGATTTTTAATCATTATTGCCGCCTATGCTGCAATGAATCTGTACGAGAACAATAGAAGGGATACTTTCAGTCTCATAACCGAAAGGATAGATGATGATACCAGGTCAGAGGTGGAAACATATTTCTATAGGGATTTAAAGATTAAGGACTGGATTATTGGAAGGGGTATCAACGGACAGTACTTCTGTCCCGGAGTTGAGGATGGTGAAGGGAGGATATCCATTTACAGAAGTGTTATCGAGACAGGTTTTCTTCAAATCATTCTTAACGGAGGTATAATAAGCCTGCTATTATTTATGCTTATTTCAATTCCCGCCATGTTCAAGGGACTATTTCATTCTAATAACCTGTTAACGAAAGCTGCCGGCATATGGATATTACTGTTCTATCTTTATGCTTATCCAGGCACTCCCGGCATTTTCTCCCTTAATTATATTCTGGTTTGGATATCTATTGGGGTTTGTTATTCCCATCAGCTTCGGTATCTGACCGACAATGATATTTTTGATTGGTTTAGAGATTTAAAACCCGTCCAAAAAACTGATTCCTGGGAATCGGATCATCTATGAGCAGATAAAGTTCTGCAATAACAGTTCATTAATCGATGCCAATAAAGATTCTTTTGCTCGCGAGCAGTCGTCTTGGTAGTTTGGACAGACTATCGGAAGATTTGAAGTCAGGATTGCCCTGGATTGATGCCATGATTGTCGAACTCGGAAAGAGTGATACAATTTCATTGGCTTTTGCATTGCAATCAGATCACTCATCCCTTGAAAAAAGAACAGTGAAGGGGATTACCTTGTATGGGATGCCGGATTTCAGGAGCAAGAATGCTTTCTGGAGAACTTTAGAGCACATGATAGGTAGAAATGTTTCTGCAAAAGTTAACCAGGAAGCTCTGATGGCTATTGAAGATTTTAATCCAGACATTATTCAGATCTTTGGTTCGGAAAATCCATTTGGTCTCATTGCCAATATGCAGCATCGACCTGTTATTCTCTATATTCAGGGATTTTTAAGTATTGTTATTGAAAAATGGTATTCGGGAATATCCAGATGGAATCAATTCAGATTTGCCAACTTTAAGGATCTTTTGCTTAGATACTCTATTTTCAGCGAGTATTACACCGACAGCAAAAGAGCAGAAAGAGAAAGAGAAATTCTTAAGGATTGCAAATATTTTTTTGGCCGAACAGATTTTGATAAGCGAATTGTCTCTTTACTTTCTCCTGGTTCAAAATACTTCCATTGTGAAGAGTTTATCAGAGAAGATTTTTTTAAAGCCCGTTGGGATAGAAGTTTAGGGATGGTTGTCAGATGTGTTTCAATTCTTAAAGGAACAAGTTATAAGGGGGTTGATCTTCTGGTTGAAACTATGCTTCTTCTTCAAAAATATTCATCCTGCTGTTTCGAATTCAATATTTGCGGTATTGCTGAAGATGAGGAGTTGGTAAGGATAATCAGACGGAAGTACGGTAGAGGAAGCCTTCAGGGTATTAATTTTCTCGGCAAAAAAGTAACAAATGATCTGATTGCATTAATGTGTGATTCAGATTTTTATCTGCACCCTTCATATGTTGAGAACAGTCCCAACAGTATTTGTGAGGCAATGATAATCGGGATGCCTGTAATTTCTACAAATGTTGGTGGAGTCTCATCACTGATTTCCGATAAAAAAGAAGGCATTCTGGTGCAGGAGGGCGATCCATACTCTTTGGCCGGGGCTATTCTGGAACTGATCAAAGATTATGATTACGCCAGGCTTTTAGGGCAGAATGCAAGAATCCGTTCAATCAGAAGGCATGATCCCATTTCAATAGGCAACAGGTTAGTTGAAGTGTATAGGGAAATACTGGGGAAAAATGACTGAGGGAGACTATAAGAAAGTATTGATATTCGGGCAACCTTTTAATGATTTTTCCGGTGGCGGTATTACCCTGACCAATCTTTTCAAAGGATGGCCTCCGGATAGGATCGCGGTGGCATTTCTGGGCCATGGACTATTTAATGTGACAACTGATATATGCAAAGTATATTATCAGCTAGGACGAGAGGAACACAAATGGTTATTTCCTTTCAATCTTATCCAAAGGAAATTTGAATCGGGACTGAAAACTTTTGGCAAATCCAGTGAATATACCATTAACCATATTCAAAAAGGACTGAGGTACCGACTTGTTAACGGCTTATTTTATCCTTTCCTAAGGTGGATTGGCGTTTTTCATTTTGCATCCAGATTAATTCTTTCAGAAAGATTCAGGAATTGGTTACTGGAATTCAAACCGGAAATTCTGTATCTTCAGGTATCCACCCGGGAGGAAATGCGTTTCGCGAATGAACTTATTGATTTTAAAAACTGGCCTTCTATCATTCATATAATGGATGACTGGCCATCAACAATAAGCAATAAAGGACCTTTCCGTAAATTTTGGACTGCTAAAATTGACAGGGAATTAAAAGCACTTTTCGAAAAAATCGATCTTCATCTCAGTATTAGTGATGCAATGTCAGCTGAATATAAAAGAAGGTATGCAAGGACTTTCCTTCCTTTTCACAATCCTATTGAAACAGATGTCTGGCTGGTGCATTCGAAGAAAGACTATTCGCTGAGTGATGATTACATCAGGATTCTTTATTCAGGTCGCATAGGAATCGGGATAACAGAATCATTGCTTGAAGTTGCTTCAGCCCTGGAGGATGTTATTAGTGAGGGATATAAAGTCAGATTACACATTCAAACACCCACAAAGGAACCCTCAATTCTCTCACAGTTGAAAATGTTCAGTAATGTTATTATAAATCCATTGGCTGATTTGAAGGATATTCCGAAAATATTTTCAGATGCGGATATTTTGGTTCTTGCAAATGATTTTAGTAAGGATGGACTTTGTTATTTGAAATTTTCCATGCCAACGAAAGCATCTGAATACATGATCTCAGGAACCCCAATCCTGGTCTACTCACCTGAAGAGACGGCAGTCTCAAAGTTTTTCTCACAGAATAATTGTGGTTTGTGTGTTACAAAGCATGATAGAAGAACACTTGCTGATTCTTTTAAGCTTTTGATTGACAATAAAGGACTTAGAGAAGAAATAAGTAAGAATGCCGTGCGTTATGCTATGGAGAAATTTGATGCACGAAAGGTAAGGGATGAATTCCAGAATCTTATTAGTACCACTATAAAAAGTTAGATATGTTCACGGACAAAGTTCTTTTAATAACAGGAGGAACCGGTTCCTTCGGAAATGCAGTTCTGCGCAGGTTTCTGGATACCGGGATAAAGGAAATCCGCATTTTCAGCAGAGATGAGAAAAAACAGGATGATATGCGGCAATTCTATAAAAATCCTAAAATCAAATACTACATTGGTGATGTCAGGAATTATGACAGTATCAACAGTTCCATGAAAGGGGTTGATTATGTTTTTCATGCTGCAGCTCTAAAGCAGGTACCTTCCTGTGAATTTTTTCCAACTGAAGCGGTACGAACTAATGTTCTGGGTTGTGAGAATGTGTTGAACGCCGCCCTTGAAAATAATGTTGGAAGAGTGATTGTTCTCAGCACTGATAAAGCAGTGTATCCAATCAATGCAATGGGAATGTCAAAGGCTCTCAGCGAAAAGGTCATGATAGCCAAGTCCCGCGATCTGGATTCTTCCAGGATGATCTTCTGCGGCACCAGGTATGGGAATGTTATGGCTTCGAGAGGTTCGGTCATTCCACTATTTGTTGATCAGATTAAAAATGGACAGCCCCTGACTGTCACTGATCCTCAAATGACGCGATACATGATGACGCTTGAAAGCGCTGTTGATCTGGTATTGTTTGCCTACAAAAACGGGAGACCGGGCGATATATTTGTTCAAAAAGCTCCGGCTGCAACTATTGAGGTTCTTGCAACAGCATTGATTGAATTATATAATGCAAAGAGTGAAATTCGAATAATAGGAACCCGCCATGGAGAGAAACTATATGAAACTCTGGTTAATCGTGAGGAAATGGCAAAAGCTGAGGATATGGGAGACTACTACAGAATACCGGCTGATACAAGGGATTTGAATTATAACGGGTATTTCACGGAAGGAATATCTGAAATAGCTCTTATTGAGGAGTATAACTCCCACAATACACGTAGAATGAATATTGAGGAGACAAAAAAGCTGCTTCTGGAATTGAATATGATAAGAGATGATCTGAAGACTTAAAACCAGGAATCAGGTATAAAATATTTAAACAAGAAATATGGATTATCCAAGGGTGCTGATTATTGGCCAGCCATTTAATAACAGGCATGGAGGCGGAATTACCCTGACTAATTTATTTAAAGGCTGGGACAAGAATAAGATTGCTGTCGCTGACTCAGGACATATGATGAATGAAGTCACAAGGGATGTCTGTGATATTTACTACCAGCTTGGAAATGAAGAATATAAATGGTTGTTTCCATTCAATCTGATACAGAAGAAGTATTCATCCGGGCTAAAATCATTAGATGAAGACCGGATGCACCCGGATTATGGGTCCAGGAAAAATAGTGTAAGATATAAGGTGGTAAATAATATCTTCTACCCTGTCATGCAATGGCTGGGATTATTTTACTGCATATTAAGGATTAGAATGTCCACGCAATTCCGTAACTGGTTAGCCGAATTCAAACCTGATTTATTATATGTTCAGGTTACAACCCGTGAATCAATACTTTTTGTTACGGAATTGAAAGAGTATTTAAAGATCCCAACTGCGATTCATTTTATGGATGATTGGCCTTCAACAATTATCAAAGCCGGATTATTCAAAAATTACTGGAAGAGAAAAATTGATAACGAATTGAAGATACTGCTTGACAAAGTGGATCTTCATCTAAGTATAAGTGATTCTATGTCAGTTGAGTATAAAAAGAGATATGGCAAAAACTTCCGGGCTTTCCATAATCCGATTGACACAGGTTTCTGGCTTCCTCATACAAAAAAAGACCTTTCAATCGATAAAGAAAATGTAAAAATACTGTGTTCAGGGAGGATCGGGCAGAATGGGATTTCTGAATCACTAATAGAGGTAGCCTCAGCCATAGATAAAATGAACAGAGACGGATTGGGAATCAAACTTCATATCCAAACATCAACAAGGGAAAAATCTATCATTAACCGCCTCAATGAATTCCATTGTGTCACTTTCAATCCATTTGTTAATTACACCCAGCTTCCAGAGATATTCTCTGATGCTGATATTTTGCTGCTGGCAAATGACTTTGATCCCAAAAGCATAGATTACCTTAGGTTTTCAATGCCGACAAAGGCGTCAGAATATATGATTTCCGGCACTCCCGTTTTGGTTTATACATCAGGCCTTGCAGCGGTTTCAATCTTCTTCAGAGAGAATAAATGTGGTTTATGTGTTTCCAATAACTGTGAAGAAGAGATTATTAAAGCTATAAGATTACTTATGGATAATGAAGAGTATCGAAGAAATTTAAGCAGTAATGCTGTGAATACTGCGATACAAAAATTCGACGCCTTAAAGGTCAGGAGTGAATTTCAATATCTGTTGTCCAGTCTGACTAAAGGACAGAAAAATTGAATACAATGTGTTTAACAAAGGTTTCATATGGAAATGTTAACAAAGGAACAATCCGCCACTTGGATAAAAAACTGAATAGACCTGTAAGTTATTATGCTTGAATCAGAGTCCGATAAAAAACAAACTGAAGGAGGAAAGACTATGATAAAAGTATTATGGACAGGTGGTTATGATTCAACTTACCGGATAGCTGAACTATCCCGGCATGATGTTATCATACAACCATATTACCTGTCCGACCGGAAAAGGCGGTCTGAAAAATTCGAACTGCGTGCTATCAGGGAGATAACTGAAGATATAGAAAAGAATCCCGGAACCCGATGCAGGATACTTCCTTTAATAATGCATAAGGTATCAGATTTGAAACCTGATCGCGAAATTGTTGAAGCTTATTACAGGTTGCTGTCCGTTTCATATATAGGTCCTCAGTATGTATGGCTGGGTCAATTCTCCAAATTAAATCCGGGACTGGAACTTTGTATTGAAATGCTTACCTCCCAGCGCGGAGCTACCTACTGTATAAGCAGAGAGGGCCAGTTGAGGAAGATAAATGATTGTGGTTTGGTTTACTGGGTCCTGGATAAAGGCGGTTCAAGCAAGGATATCATTACTGTTTTTGGATCTATGCATTTTCCTATAATTCAACTATCCAAAATGGATATGCTTAATGGATACAGAAGTATGGGTTTTTCTGAGATCATGGGAAAAACATGGTTTTGTCATACGCCTGTTAATGGTGAGCCTTGCGGGGTGTGTAATCCCTGCAATCACGCAATTAAAGAAGGACTTGATTTTAAAATTACTCCTGGAGGCATTGAAAGGCATGAATTTGAGATTAAATGGCAAAAATTTTTCTGGTTTAAGGTCTGGAAAAAAATCAGATACAGGGTATATGGTTATTGAATATTTCCGAGGATGGTCCGTTTGTAATGTTGGATTAGTATGATAGAGGTCCTATGAAATCGTTGATAATTCTTACTGATGAACAATCGGAATTTTTGGTTTCCAAAGCCGATCCCCGGGGTTACACTTCAATGGATGTTGCGAAAATTGCGGATTATTTTAATAACCGTGGGTTTTCTGTAAAGGTAGCCAGATTCAGTGAACTGGATCTCAGGGAGGATTACAGGGGTGTGTATATCATTTACCAGTCTTCTGAAACTCCCGGAGGGTTTTATAAAAGATACATTGAAAGCATTGTGTATTACCTCGAGAGAAAGGGCGCAATAGCATTGCCAAATTCAGAATATCTCAAGGCTCATCATGACAAGGTGTTTATGGAACTGATGAGATCGCGATTTTCAGATGATGCTCTCAAAACATTGGAAAGCAAGCCCTATGGCTCATGGGTGGATGCACTGGGATACGACTCTGGATTCCCGGTTGTGGTGAAGTCTGCATCTGGTTCAGCTTCCAAAGGAGTCTTTTTGGCTTCCAACAAATCCGAATTTGACAGAGTGGTCCGAAAAGCAGGTAGAATTTCTGTTTCACGCAGCCTCACTGACTTTTTTTTGGGATGGTTTAAAATTCAATTGAAAAGCCTGATCAAAATGCTCGATCCGGCAAAGAAGAAATATTACTGGAAGTATGATACTACTCCGCTAAGTATGCCACTGATCGTACAACCGTTTGTTAAAGGATTGGAAGGAGATTTTAAGGTCTTGTATTTTGGAGGGAAATACTTCAGCATGTACAGGAAGAACCGTGCCAACGATTTCAGGGCAAGCGGAAGCGGTGTATTTCTTCAAGTTCCTGAAGAAAGATTCGACGGCCTTCTGAATTTTGCACGTAAGATCACCCTGGAGATAAATTTCCCGATGATAGGTATGGACATCGGATTCGATGGAACGAATTATCATCTTATTGAGTTCCAGATGTTAGATATGGGACCTTCAGCTCTCCAGCATGCTGAATTCTGGCATGAATTCAGGGATGGCAGGTTTATCAGGTTTGTAGGGAAATCCGATCTGGAGAATGAATTCTGCAGATCTATCCTTGGGTTTATCTCTGGCAGTTTAGTTGCTGATCATTAATCTGTTCCTGTAACTGTGAAACTGTAATGCCTGAACGCCTAGCCGTTAATACATTGAAACACTGAAACACTTGAACATTGAAACATCCTGTGAACTATACAATGTTCGTATTTTGATGTTACGAGATTGACTATCTTTCGGTAATGAAACAAATGGATCTGATAATAGGCGGTGATCTGGCTCCCACGAAATCCAACTTTTCGGTTTTTGAGCGTGGAGACCTTGAATCCATTATAGATGAAAAACTTCTGAACTGTATTAGGAAAGCAGATTTCCGGATTTTTAACCTTGAAGTACCGCTGACCGATGAATTAAGACCTGTCCTGAAGGATGGCCCTAATTTATTTTCACCTGTATCTGCAATCAAAGGGATAAAACGACTGAATCCCGATGTGCTTGCCATTGCAAATAATCACATTCTTGATCAGGATGAGCAGGGCCTGCTCCAGACCATATCCCAGCTCGATAAAAACGGGATCAAACATGTGGGCGCAGACTCAAACCTTGAGAAAGCAGTTATTCCCCTTATTCTTGAAAAGGATGGAATAAAAGTCGGCATATACGCTTGCGCTGAGCATGAATTTTCAATAGCAGGTGAAAAAAGCGCCGGCGCTAACCCCTTTGATCCACTTGAGAGTCCGGATCATATTTCAGCGTTAAAGGGACAATCTGATTTTGTTATTGTATTGCATCACGGTGGCAAGGAACATTACCGTTATCCTTCACCCGGTCTCCGGAAAGTGTGCAGAAAAATGGTCGATAAAGGGGCGGATCTTGTTGTTTGTCAGCATAGCCATTGTATCGGAGCATATGAAAGATATGAAAAAGCTACAATTGTTTACGGTCAGGGTAATTTTCTTTTTGACAGGAATAACAACGAATTCTGGAAAACCGGGCTTTTACTGAAAGTCTCATTTGACGATGTTATGTCAGTTGATTTTGTCCCGTTTATTAAAAGGGAAAATGGGGTTGAGCTGGCTGACAATGAGGTTGCAAAGGAGGTAATGGATTCGTTTCTGCACAGGTCGGAACAAATTTTGAAACCAGGATTTGTTGAATCCGAATTTGAAAGATTCTGTGATGAAAACGGGCAGTACTATATGGCCGTCTTTGCCGGCATGGGCAAGATAATACGCAATGTTGACAAGTTGCTTGGCGGTATTTTTACAAGGTTCCTGTATTCTGGCAGGAAGGCATGTAATGTTCAGAACCATATTGAATGTGAGTCGCAGAGAGAAACAGTAATTGGTTACCTGAACAAGAGGAGGCTCGGGAAATGAGTCTGGAGTTAAATCCTCTGGCCCTTTCCAAGAACTAATGAATCTCTTCCTCTCGAAATACTCCAGACTAATTCCCGTTTTATTAAGGGTATAAATAAATGAATCATTTAAGAAATTGATAAACAGCGCTTCTGTTTATTTTGTTCCTGATGAACTTACCGGCCTTGTTATGACTGGTAAACAAACTTGGGAAAGTAAAAGTTACTGATGAAACCTGTTATAATCTTCTGCAAAACACTGGCAATAGGAGGGGCTGAAAAACAAGCTCTTACACTTGCAAAACTATTGTTGGAGGAAGGCGAAGATGTGCTTCTTGTTAACTGGTGCGGGAATATTATTGATCCAAGGAATTCGAAATTCATCAGCGATAATTCTATTCAATATGCGGGCTTGCATGGGAATGTATTAAAAAAGTTTTTGGAGTTTCTTAAGATCATAAGAAATCGAAGATCAGCCGTAGTTTTGTCATATCTGACTCTCGCAAACGTTATTTCGGGTTTGACAAAATTGTTTAACAGGGATCTGATTTCAATAGGGGGAATACGGACAGAAAAACTGCCGTTCTACAAGTTTTTCTTTGAGAAACTGGCTCATAACTACCTAAATAATGCTACAGTATTCAATAATTATTCGGCAAAGGACAAATTTGAAAGGAGAGGATTTAACTCCGGGAAGATATTCGTAATTCACAATACTATCAGGGTTTATCAGAACGGGGAAAAAGAAAACAGGGGTAAAGAAAAAGTTGTTATATCGGTCTCGAGGTTTGTCAAACCAAAGGATTTCACTACAGCGCTTTATTCAATAAAGGAGGTTATTGAAGCCGGCAGGGGAGAGAATCTCAAATACTATATTGTCGGATATGGCCCTTTGGAAGAAAATATTCGATCGTTAATAGTTCTGCTCGATCTCAGGAACCACGTGGAAATATTGATAAAACCTGGAAATATTCCTCAGATTCTGAACAACTCAGATATTTATCTCAGCACATCACTGTTTGAAGGGCTGTCTAATTCCATTATGGAAGCCATGAGTGCAGGATTGCCTGTTATCGGAACAGATGTAGGTGACAACAGGTATCTTATTGAAGATGGTTATAACGGTTTCATTGTGCCTTGCATGGACGTCCAGGTTATAACTGACAGGATACTTTACCTTCTGGACAATGAGGAAATAAGAAAGGAATACGGGATAAACAGCAGGGAAAAGATTGAGAAGGAATTCTCGGAAACGGAATTGTTGAAACACTACTTTGAGTTGTTCGCTAAACTGGGGATTTACGAAAAGGATATCATTTAGAAAGGAATAAGCATATTGAATGTTAAGCTCAAAATAGGACTTCTGATTTCTGATGAACTTGTTCCGCAATGGGAATATGAATTTGTAAAAGAGGTACTGAATTCGGAATATGCCGGTATAGAGTTGGTTATATTTTCTGACAGGGAACATGTTTTGCGGCATGGAAGTCAGCCGGTCAGCTTTTTTTTCAGATTGCATAATAAGCTTGACAGGTTGTTGTTCCTGGGGAAAAATAATTACGCTGTAAACAGAAATATCCTCGATTTAACTGGCGATGTAAGGAAGGTGAAACTTGATTCTGGCGGTGATCAGACATCTGTGGGCAAAAAGCACAATACTTTTGCTGAAATAAAGGAACTTGGCCTTGACGTAATAATCAAGCTGGGTTATGGCCGGACCGATGAAGGATTATCCGGTTTGTCAAATTACGGGCTGTGGACCTTTCCTATGACCGGTTTCGACTTCGGATCTGCCGATACGACCGGTTATTATGAAGTGGTGGATGAAAATCCGGTGACAGTTTCGGGGCTGGATGCCATATTTGGAAAGGGGCAGAAGCCACTTGCACTTGCAAGAACCATTGAATCTACCTGTTCCTATTCAGTAAGTCTTAACCGGGAAAAGCTGTTCCGGAGAGCCTCGCTTTTTGTCCCGAGGATACTGAAAAGATTATGGCAGGAGGGGCCCGCTTATCTGCACAGGATAAAACAAAGGTCCGAAGATCAGGAGTCTGGTATAATATCTCAGTTGCCTCCGCCTTCATTGTTCAGATCTCTGGGGAACTTATTTAAAGCCGGATTGATTCTTATGCAGCAGATCCTGAAGAAAATAATCTTTACGGATCCATTTACTTGGGTATTGCTTTACCAATTGGGGAATGATAATGATTTTGAAGGCAATTCCTATAAAGACTTTATAAAACTGAAGCCGCCAAAGGACCGTTTCTGGGCTGATCCTTTCGTGGTAAAGAGCGGAGACCGGTACTACATCTTTGTTGAAGAGTTTATGTATAAAACCGGTAAGGGACATATTTCAGTTCTTGAGATTGACATTACCGGACGCCTCCTTCAATCAAACAGGATTATCGGGAACCCTTATCATATGTCATATCCCTTTGTTTTTGAATGTGATAGTACCTATTACATGATTCCTGAAACAGGCGGCAACAGGTCTATCGATCTGTACAGGTGCACTGAATTTCCCTGGAAGTGGAAATTCGTGAAAAGTATTATGAAGGATATCAATGCGGTCGATACAACTCTGTTCCGGTATGATGGGAAATGGTGGCTTTTTACTCTTATCGACAGGATCGACAGTAGTCTGGCCGTCAAGTCCTGAATTGTACCTGTTTTATTCTGATGACTTTCTTGCGGATAACTGGATCAGTCATCCCATGAATCCGGTTGTTTCCGACGTAAGGTATGCCAGACCGGCTGGAAAGGTTTTTATCAGGGACGGAACAATGTTCAGGCCTTCTCAGGATTGCTCCGGTCGATATGGAAATTCATTTGATATCAATGAGATCATTACTTTAACGAGCAGACACTTATTCGGAAAAGCAAATAAAAAAGGTCAGTCCTGATTGGGAGAGTGGCTCTTAAAGGCGCCCATACTTTTAATAATGCAAGATGGATTTACTGTTATAGATGTGTATTAATTCAGGAAGAAGGTTTATCTAAGTATCTGCTTAACATTATGGAAGAAGTAAGAAAGAATGAATCTTGTTGTTTTCACTCGCGAATACCCGGTTGGAATGGCAAGCACAAAAAGGATTCAGCATCTGCTGGATTATTTGAAAAGCAGGGATGTGGTGATTAAGGTCATGGCATTCAGGGGTAATATTCCACAACCTGTAAATGAAAGGAATGTATAATACCATTCCATATCAAATGTTGGACATGGCATTAAATTGTCCTTTAGGCAAATAGGTTCAAAGTGATTTCTTACTTTACAAGGATTTTAAAATTATCGACAAAGCAAAAGGAAAGGCTAGAAAAATATTGTTTATAAGGCAGGTGGAATTAATATCGAAAACTTGTCTTTGTCATGTGTGGCTAAAATTGCTGGGTTTTAAAATGGCAATGGCGATCGAGGAGGATTATACCTTTTTCACGTGATAATATTAAGATGATTTCCAGATTTCAAAATCTGGACAATAAAGCGTCTGGATTTTCTTAATTGCCAATGGGCTGATGAATAATTGTTGTTATTATCACTATTTGCGGAACAAATACTTAAAATAAGGGAGTCAACAGGTCACCTTAATTCCGTTACAGCCAGAATAAACTCAACGGAGATAGACAGGAAATCTTTCAATAATCCTCTTCAGATAGTCATATGCAGGAACTTTTGCGGATAAGGATGGTGTTAGTGATATAATAGAAGGCTTTCTTGAGTTTAAAAAGTCGTTTAAGGACGCCATACTTATCCTGACAGGCCAGAGTGCACAGCAGGAAGAGTACGTGCGTAAATACAGGAATGAGAGTGATCTGATTTTCAAAGGTTTTATGGAAGATATTGATTTCTACCCGTTGCTCAGGAATTCAGATGTACTTTGCATGTGCAGAACAGAATCAGGTTTTGCCAATGCAGGTTTCCCCTTTAAGCTGGGTGAGTATCTGGCAACAGGTAATCCGGTTATCTGCACAAAAGTAAGTGATGTGGAATACTATCTGGATGATGATGATGCATATCTCATTGAACCAGGCAATCCACAGCAGATAACCCAGGCTCTTTTTAGCATTGTCAATGACCCGGAAACAGCCAGGGCGAAGGGGATGAAAGGTCTGGAAAAATGCAGGAAATTCTTTTCCTCAGAGACTAATGGCCAGATTCTTCTTGAAGTTCTTGAACGGATGTGACTTGTGACTCGTTGTACCCTGTTAAAATTATAATGCGGATATCGTGTTTGTTTTATTTATTTTTTGAAAACATTGTAGTTTGATGAGTGTGAGAATTTTGATTTCAGGTGTGGCCGGCTTTATAGGTTCCAATCTTGCCGATAGTCTTCTGGCAAAAGGCTTCAGCGTCATGGGCATAGATAATTTCGACTCTTTTTACAGCAGGGACATCAAGGAATCAAATCTTTCAGATGCTTTGAAGCATGGATCATTTACGCTTCATGAAGGTGATATACGTGATATGGATTTTCTTGAAAGTTGCTTTTCTGATTTCAAACCAGATACCATAATACATCTTGCAGCAAAAGCCGGAGTCAGACCATCCATAAAGGATCCTTCTGCTTATTATGAGGTAAATGTCAACGGGACACTTAACATGCTCGAGGCGATGCGCAAGAATAATGTTAGCCGGATGTTGTTTGCATCTTCATCATCCGTTTATGGCAACAATAAGAAGATCCCGTTTGAAGAATCGGATAGTGTTGATTTACCGGTTTCTCCATATGCAGCATCAAAAAAAGCAGGAGAACTGTTGTGTCATACATATCATCACCTTTATAATATGGATATCTTCTGTCTGAGATTTTTTACAGTTTATGGTCCCAGACAGAGACCTGATCTTGCAATCAATAAATTCACCCGGGCTATGTTGAGTGATGAACCCATTACGATCTTCGGTGATGGAAGTTCTTTACGTGACTACACCCATATCAGTGATATTGTTCATGGGATAGGGAAAGCGATGGAAAGTCTTAAAGGATTTGATGTTTTTAACCTTGGCGAGTCAAACGCAATATCATTGAATGATCTGGTTTCCCTGCTTGAAAGCAGCATAGGGAAAAAGGCAGATATCAGATTTCTTCCTATGCAGGATGGCGACATGTTCAGGACTTTTGCAGATATATCCAGGGCAAAAAGTGTACTTGGGTATAATCCCGTGGTCAACATAGCCGATGGGATCAGAAACTACGTTGAATGGGTAAAAATCCATAGTAAAAACTCCCGGAGGCATTGAAGCGCCGGTTACAGGATTAGGATAATAACTTGTGGAATGCAGGGCATAGCGATTTTATGTAAGACTTTATTGAAGGGCGGGGCTGAAAAACAGGCTCTGATACTTGCAAGGTCGTTGCAGGAGAAAAATATTAAAGTCTGCATTGTGAACTGGTATCAGGACAAGATCGACCCTGAAAACCTGAAGTATATTCAGAACAATGGGATCAGGTACTTTCCCCTGGAGGGAGGGTTAATTTCAAAATTGCTCTCTCTAAGACGCTTATTGAAAAAGGAAAATGCCGGGTACATTGTATCATACCTAACACTTGCCAACATTGTTGCCGGAATAAGCAAACTGATTGGGAGTAATCTGAAAACAATAGGAGGGATCAGGAATGAAAAATTGCCATATTACAAATTCGCAATTGAAAGATTCATACACAATCATATAAATGATGTCTCCGTATTCAATAACTTTTCCGGAAAAGAGAAATTCCGGAAAAGGGGATTTAACCCTGATAAGATACATGTGATCCAGAATGCAATTGAACTTGAAAATTGGCAGGCAAGGGAAGAAAGAAACCAGGGAAATGAAATAAAGATAGTTACTGTCGGGCGGTTTGTTAATCAGAAAGATTACCAGACAGCCCTCAAATCATTCAAGCTGCTCAAGGACAAATGCAGTACCACACGATTCAGATATATTATCATAGGCTATGGACCCCTGGAGAATGAAATAAGATCACTTGCCCATGAACTCGAAATAACCAGCGACATCCAGATAATGATAAATCCTCCGAATATCCCTGAGATACTCAGGAACAGTGATATTTTCCTGAGCACTTCATTGTTTGAAGGGGTGTCAAATGCAATTATGGAAGCGATGGTAGCAGGTTTACCCATCGTGGCTACCGAGGTTGGAGATAATAAACACCTTATCAGGAATAGTTTTAACGGATATCTCGTACCTTGTAAAAATACAGGTCTTGTTGTCCAGAAGCTTGGTTACCTCTGTGCCTCGGAGGAAAAAAGACGTACTTTCGGAAAGAATAGCCGGCTGATTCTTGAAAGGGATTTCTCCATGTCGCTTTTGGTTGACAACTATGTAAGTCTTTTTCAAAGGATTGGGGGAGAGTAAAACAAATGGCCGGAATGAAAATAGGAATAATAGGAACCCGGGGATTCCCTGATGTTCAGGGAGGCATTGAGACACATTGCCTGGAATTGTACTCAAGAATCGCTAAAAATGAAGATGTCAACATTATTGTGTATCGGCGCACTCCCTATTTAACTGATATTAGTAAAAAGGCTGAATACAGAAATATCAGGTTTGTCGATATCCCTGTTCCAAAAAGCAAAAGCTATGAGACTCTTATTCATTCTTTCCTGGCTACCATCCATGCATTAGTCCAGGGTTTTGACATAGTGCACTATCATAATACCGGTCCGGGGTTTTTTATGCCTGTTCTCAGATTTACGAAAGCAAAGCTTTTTTTCACTTATCATAATGTAAGTTATACCCAGAAGAAATGGAGCCGTTTTGCCAAATGGTTCCTTGGATCTTCGGAAAGAATCAGCATGACCCATGCTGATTACGTAATATTCATCTCCGATTATATCAGATCGGAAATGTTGTCCAGATACGAGATCAGGGATCATTGTGTGATCGCAAACGGAGTAAATCTGCCGGTAAAATCGGCAAAAACGGATTATATCGAATCACTTGGACTTCAGAAGAAGAAATATATCATTGCTGTCGGCAGGTTTCTGGAAGAAAAAGGTTTTGACTATCTTATCGGGGCATTTGTCAGGGCAAACCTCAAAGATTATAAACTGGTTATTGCCGGTGACACAGACTACCCGACTGATTATTCAGATAAACTGAAAGCACTCGCTGCTGAAAACGGAGTGATTCTTACCGGATTTATCAAGGGGGAAAAACTCAATCAGATTTATACATGGGCAGCTCTGTTCGTAATGTCGTCATTTGAGGAAGGATTGCCAATAGCCCTTCTTGAAGCCATGAGTTATGATATAAAAGCACTTGCAAGCGATATCCCGGCAAATCTTCAGGTAGGCCTTGACGGTGATGATTATTTCAGGGTAGGCGACAAGGATGATCTGAGTCACAAAATTATCAGGAAACTAAAATCAGAAAAGCAGAATAATTTCAGTGAAATACTAAAACAACGATTCAACTGGGACAGGATTGCGCAGGAAACTTACAATACTTATTTAAACAATATCAAATAATATGAAACTTAGAGGAGGAATAATTGGTCTGGGCAAAATGGGTCTTTCCCATGCTGCTATCGTCGGCCCTCATCCTGATGCTGAACTGGCGGCAGTTTGTGACACGTCATCGTTAATTCTGGATGCTTTCAGGAAATTCACGGGAGTGAGCTGCCACACTGATTACAGGAAAATGATCGATAACGAGAAGCTTGATTTTGTGATTGTTGCCACCCCAACACGGTTCCATTATCCCATTGTTAAATACGCTCTTGAGAAAGGGATACATTCCTTTTGTGAAAAGCCTTTCAGCCTGACGACCAATGAAGGGGAAGAACTGGTCAGAATTGCAGCTGAAAGATCGCTTGTCAACCAGGTGGGATATCATAATCATTTTATTGGCACCTTCATTGAACTTAAAAGATGCCTGAAGGAAAACATTATCGGCGAACTGGTGCATTTCACCGGGGAAGCTTACGGCCCGGTTGTTACAAAGGAAAAGGGAGGAACATGGCGTTCAGATCCTGAAGAAGGTGGAGGTTGTCTTTTTGACTATGCTTCCCATGTCCTGAATCTGATTCAGGAGATTGTCGGTATCCCGGTAAATGCCAGGGGCACACTGCGAAAGAAGATTTATTCGAAAGATGTTGAAGATGCCGTTTATTCAATGTTGACACTTAACAGCGGTCTGACAGGAGTTCTGTCAGTGAACTGGAGTGATGAAACCTACCGTAAAATGTCCACTTCAATTACTTTACTGGGCAAGAAGGGGAAAATCCTCTGTGATGCAACTGAAATTAAGATCTATCTCAAGGAAGCTAATCCCAGGGAGAACCTGGCAAAGGGATGGACAATTAAATACATAACCGAATTCGCCGTCCCTGTAAATTTCTATCTGCGCGGCGAAGAATACAGTGCACAGATCGACAATTTCATAGGCTGTATTGTAAACAAAAAGCAGAGTGATGTTAATACATTTAGTCAGGCATTGAACACTGACAGGATAATAGATATGATTATTGCGGATTCAAAAAGTTAAAAGACTATGGACAAAGTTTTATTCGGTGATAACCAGTTTTTTGCGGTTAACCACCTTTCAGATGAGAAATCACGTGAACAAGCTATCCGCTTTAAGGATGATTCCGCCATTATAAGGGTGCTTGACCAGGCAATAGAGACTGGTATAAACACATTTATGTGTACTACTCACGACAGGATTGCAAATATTACCGAGCATATGAGGAATCATCCGGACAGGTACAGGAATTTTAATATATTCCCTTGCATGCCCTATGCTCACAAGTATGCCAATGCTGTGACTGATCTTGGAATTGCAGGCACCATTAAGCAATATGTTCCGGGAAATATTTTCAGTACTTTTACAAGGGGAGGAGTTGCTTTCCTCAGAAAAGACTTTATTGGATTGATGGAATTGCTCGTTGATGCCGAGCTCAAAATGTTCAAGGGGATCAATACTCCTGTCATTTTCATCCAGAATGTCGTTGTTGATATGATCCTGGGACTTAAGATGTTTGAGGTTTTCAAGGCCTACGATTTCTACATCAGGAAGAAATACAACTGCGAACCCGGGTATATTACAATGAATATGCCGGCATTGTATGAAGCTTTATCATCGGTCGGGATTACCAACCCGATAATTTGCAGTTCGATAAACAAGCTTGGATTCAGGATGTCGGGAGAGAAGGAAACATATGAGAAATACCTGATTGAAAAGCAATTCCGGCCTATAGCCATGCAGGTTCTGGCAGCAGGAGCTCTGCGGCCAAAGGAAGCCATCGAATACCTTGGCAACTTCCCGAAAATTGAATCAGTACTTTTCGGTGCTTCCTCAAAGAATCATATACAGGAGACCAAGGAGTTGATTGAAAAGCATATGCAAGGCTAATAAGGTGATATTCGGCACGAAGTGATAACTCCCTAATTTCTGTTTGGAATGAAATTTATTAAAGGAATCTGGAGCAGCATCCTGAAATTGTATCTTCTAAAGTGCAGCGATGCCAAGAGGGTAAGATACCTACGTAAGCTTGGCATGAAGATAGGCGAGAAATGCCGGATTCGGTCGTTAAAGTTTTCCACTGAACCATATCTTATTGAAATAGGTGATCATGTGGCAATTGCCGCAGGAACTGAATTCATTACTCATGATGGCGCCACATGGGTTTTTGAGGATGACGTCGACGGGGGAGGCATTTTCGGAAAGATTGTAATAGGCAATAATGTATTTATTGGTATAAACTGCATTATCCTCTCGAACACTGCAATCGGCGATAACTGCATTGTGGGAGCAGGAAGTGTAGTCAGGGGACAGTATCCCGAAAATTCGGTTATCGCCGGGAATCCCGCCCAGATCGTTTCAAAAACTGGAGTTCAGCGGATGCTGTCACGACAAAGTTCCGGATTGGTCAAAACAAAAAACCTGTCATATCGGCAAAAGGACAGAATGGTTAAGGAACACTTTGGATTAAAATAGAAATTTAGGATATATACGGATTAGTTCCCGTTGTCTTTTTGAAGTAAACCGAAAGGTCTTGAATCCAATTCAAGGCCTTTTTTTTTGGGGAACAGGATTTTGACTAACGTATATAATTTGAAGGTGATTCGATTATTTATGGTGACAGGAGTGAACTTTTCTGAGATAATTAATTGTATTTAAGCGTATTTTCTGGAGGGTGGTTGATGGAAAAACTTGCCGGGCATATGACAATGATGTAATTTTAATCTCAGTTTGGTTGGTTTTTATATGAGAATTGTGTGGAATCATATTGCATTGACTTTCCTTGTTTTGCATTTGGGATTAGTTAAGCTTTCTGCCCAGCCGAATGTAATTGATTTCGAATCTATACCAAAGTATGGTACTATTCTTGTCTATTCCCATCTTGATGATGACCTGATCTGGATGCTGCCTTTCTGGAAAATCACTGAAAAATTTATCGGAGGCGCCATGCCGACTGCTCCTCGTTACAATACAATTATTCATCAGCAGCAGATTTACCTGGATAACCACGGGTATGATATTGATTATGAGGAAAACTGGATAACACCCTGGGACCCAATATCAGACAGTGAGTATACGGAGTATTATTGGGCGAATAATCCATCCTACTCCTATCTGGTTGCAAATCATATTGAGTATCGTTCACATCTTGACCGGGTGCAGATGCCAACACGGGAAATAAATAAGGTTAAAGCCAAACTTGAACAATACTTTGCTGATCCCGATATGGAGAGAGTTGTTACTCATAATAATTGGGGCGAATATGGCCACGCTCACCATCAGGCCATTAATAAAGCTGCAAGGGAATTGGCTGTCAAATATCGTAAGGATTTATGGATGCTTGGCTGTGACAATGGTGTTTTTCGTGATATAAACGTTCCTTCGGGGATACCTTATACCATTGCTTATTTTGACGATATCAGTCTTTATCTGGGGATAAGAGATATTTATGAGCGCTATGGACGATGGACCTGGAATACCGATGCTGATCGTATTCCCTCCGGAGGACACAAATTCATAAAAATTGTCGATGCTGGAATTGACAGGACAAACATTCTCACTGGTGAAAGAGTTACCATCTCCGGTCCTAATCAGAATCAGCCTGGCTCTTTTATTTTTGACGGTTCTGATGATTATATGACCTTAAAGGGAAATCAAAGTCCTCAATTCACAATTTCTTTGAGAATCAGACCCGATCGGATCAGAGAAATGGATATTGCAGCAATGTCGGAAAATCCGTTCTCTGATAAAAACGACAGGAACCTTTATATGAATGATGAGGGTAATATTCTTGCCAGGATATTTGATGGTAGTTCAAGAACAGTAATGTCGTCGGCACGAATTTCTTCAGGAACCTGGTCTCATATTGTACTGACCGGAGATGGAAGCACAATGAAACTATATATAAACGGGCTTCTTGACAGAACACTATCAACCGGGCATGCGATTACAAATTATTCCACACCTGAATTTGTACTTGGACAGGCCACTGAAACTGACAATTACTTTGCCGGCCAGATACATGATGTAAGATTGTACGGACGTGCGCTTTCTGAAAGTGAAATTGCGAATTTAAGCGGATTTACCTACAGGGTAACAGCAACGGCTGCATCAGGAGGAACAATCTCGCCGTCCGGACAGGTCGCCCTGACTCCGGGTTCAAGCTCTACCTTTTCAATAAGGCCAAATTCCGGCTACTTAATATCTGATGTTTTAGTGGATAACTCTTCCATAGGCGCCCGTTCAACATATGCATTTAATAACATTTCCGACAACCATACAATATCAGCAACTTTCAGGCGTAGTTCAATTTCTATGTTTTCTGAGGCTGGCACAGGTGGAGATATAAGTCCTGAGGGAACAGTAAATGTTGATTTTGGGTCAAACGTGACATACACAATAACGCCACATACAGGATATCATATTTCTGATGTTGAGATAGATGGAGTATCACAAGGCAGTATCTCTTCCTACGTTTTCACCAATGTTACTTCAGAGCATTCAATTGAAGCAGAATTCCTGATCAACACTTATACTATCACGGGCAGTTCTTCTCCGGGGGGGGCATTATCATTCCAGGGTTCAACAACCGTTACCCATGGCTCTGATCTGATCTGTTCGATACATCCGGATGAAGGATTTCGTGTTGCTGATGTTACAGTTGATGGGGCATCATTGGGAGCAGTTTCGGAGTACGTTTTCAGGAATACTACGGCAGATCATGTTATTGCAGTCGAATTTGAGCTACGGACTTATACCATTATTGCTACCTGTGGGACAGGTGGATCCATTTCACAACCTGGCAGTGCTGTTTTACATGGGGATGACCAGATGATTTCAATCGTGCCCGATTCAGGTTACAGGATTGAAGATGTGGTAGTTGATGGGATATCAGCAGGAAGGGTTTCCGAATATGTTTTTCGGAATGTCAGAAGTGATCACTCCATATATGCTTCATTCAGGAGATTATATGCCATAAATGCTTCAGCCGGGCCGGGTGGGTCTATTTCACCGTCCGGTATCATTCTAGTTCCGGAGGATTCTGTATCTGTCTGTTACGGATAATCCCCAACAGTGGTTACCGTGTTCTCAATGTTCTGTTGGATAATCTCTCTCTTAAGGATGTAGATGAATACACATTTTCCGGTGTAAGGTCGGATCATGACATTTCTGCATTTTTTACTGACAGGATTGATATATCTGTTTTTCCTAATCCTTTCAGGGGGCATTTCAATCTGAACATTAAATCCCCATCTGAGGTTTCATTTGAGGTTTGTGTTTTTACACTGACGAATAAGGTTATCTATAGAAATGATAATATTACCGGGAGTACTTTGTCAGAGATATTTCTAAATGTTGCCCCCGGAATTTATATTCTCAAGGTTTATAAGGAGAAGTCAAGCATTTTAACTCTTAAATTGATCAAGAAATAAGCGGAAAACAAAGTTAATCCTCATCATTTCGCGGAATTATATCTGCCTTTTCATCCGTATCGATCAGTTCAATATTTATCCCGTACTTTGCCCATAGAAATGCTATGTCGTGATTATTGAATGCTTCCCCTGGCTGAGGCGGAACAAGCGTGATCAGCCCTTTATCCTTTAGGTCTTTTAATCCGTCATCAATATCTTCGCATCTGAAGCAAAGATGATGGAAGCCGCCCCCCCGGCTTACGAAATTGACCAGCGACTTGTTGTCTTCAAGAGGCTCAATCAGCTTTACCATAAGGCTCTCTGCCTTTTCAAGAAATGTTACTTTTACCTTCTGGAGTGAATTGATGACAATCCCAGTCATTTGCCTGTAGCCAAAGACCTTCTCCCAGTAGGCGATCCCTTCCTCAAGATTTTTAACTGCAAAACAGATGTGATCAATAACCATATCAGAGCTTGCCTTTGATTTTCTTGCCCGTTGCTGCAATGACCAGTTGTTCCTTTATCTCAAAGATCTGGGGTACTTTGTAAAGTGCAAGATGCTTTGTGCAGTGATGCTTGATACTTTCGATCATCTCCTCCCTGCCGTTATCCGACCGGATAACAATAGTGGCTTTTAATGCCTCTCCCTGGATCTCATCCTCAACTCCTTCAATCGTACAGTCAACCACTTCCGGGTATCTCAAGAATCACTGCTTCGATTTCCTTGGGACTGATTCTTTTACCGCCGACTTTTATTATCTCTTTCTTTCTTGCAGTCAGAAATATGTAACCGTCATCGTCAACGGTCCCCAGATCACCGGTAAATAGCCATCCGTTCCTTATGGTATTCCTGGTTCCCTCTTCATCACCGAAATAGCCAAGCATTATATTATCTCCCCTGGCTATCACTTCCCCGACTTCTCCCGGTTTAATTGGCTTTCCTTTTTCATCGACTACCTTAAGTTCAACTCCGGGAATTCCCTTACCCATTGAGCCTTTTTTTGCTTCATAAAGCTCCGGAGGAAGATACGACAGTCTGGCCGTGGCTTCAGTCTGGCCGTACATCACAATAAAAGTGATCTCAGGGTGACTGTTTCTGAATTCATCGATGAATATCGGTGCAAGCTTTGCCCCCGGCCTGGGTCACATATCTGAGATCAGGGAAACGGGTGGTTTTGAAATTGTCGGATTTCCGGAGCAATATCTGAAAATGACTTGGAACACCTGCAAACCCTGTACATTTATGTTCCAGAAGATCCCTGTATTACTCCGCCAATGAAGATAAACGAATTGTTGAATACGATTGATCCTCCTACCCTGAGGTGGGTATGAAGCAATGATAGCCCGTAGCAGTAATAGAATGGCAGGACAACAAGCATCCTGTCATCCGGACTTAGTTTCAGATATGTTACAATTGATTCGGTATTGGCTTTCAGATTTCTGTGCGAGATCATTACTCCCTTGGGAATTCCGGTTGAGCCTGAGGTGAAAATAATTTCAGCACATCTGTTGTCATCGAATTCTTTATCCTGGTCCATGAGAGGTGCGGTGAATTCGTCTCCTTCTATTGTATCAGGAAAAATCGATCTTAACGTTCCGATGTTTGTCTTTCTTTCAATTTCACGTGTCATGAAGATCAACACCGGTTTTGTAAGATTCGAAATAAACTCAAGGTTCTCCTTCTCAATGTTAGGATCCAGAGGAATGCAAACATTACCGGACTTGATTATCGCAAAATAAGCTGTAAGAAAAAACTTGTTGTTTGGCGAAAGGAGCAGGATATTCTTGTTTGTACCAAACTTCCATTTGTGAGCCAGGAAGCAAGACGGAGGGATGAATTATGTAACTCTTTGAATGAGACATTCTCTCTGCCAACCAGAAAAGGTTTTTCAAGATCAGATGTCCTCTCAAAAAAATAATCAAAAGCGTTCATGGCACAAAGTCTTTATTTATTCTGAATAATAATCTCTGAGCGGGGGCATCCTGAGATATTCGGTTGTCCTGCGCTTACGGTCAAAATTTCTGAACAGGGCTTCGACTCTTTCAGTCGTTTCGCCCATAACCTGAGCAACTTCTTCCGGGGGATAGCCATTCTCAAATCCATACCAGAAGATGTCCATCATCCTGAACGGGAGTTGATAAAAGAATTCTTCCTGGGTTTGTGTTGCAGAATAGGTATCAGTTGTCGGGGTCCTGTCAATTATGGACTGAGGAACACCAAGGTAGTCTGCAAGCTGGTATACCTGGGTCTTGTATAGATTACCGATGGGCATCACATCACCTGCTCCATCTCCAAACTTTACAAAGAATCCCTGTTCCTGTTCGTGCTTATTGGGTGTTCCGATCACAGCACAATGCATGGCTTCGGCATGGTAGTAAAGGATTGACATCCTTGACCTCTGCTTGAAATTTGAGGCTGCAACAATCTGAAGGTAGTCTCTTGCATGCAATATCCTGTCTTGCTGTACCCCGTAAGTATCAATGATGCTCAGGGTAAACAGGGGGGGGAGGTTGCTGTAAAGTCCGCTTTGCCTGATCCCTATCTTCATCTTATAAGTTTTTGGATCATATTCGGGAAAAACTCTTTTTACGGCCTCATCCCTTCTCCTGTAGCAGCCGAATCCGTCAAGTGCATCAGTAATTTCCTCCTTTATGGTGTTAACTCCGAATTTAGCGGCAAGCTCAAGCGCAAGTTCTTCGCTATCAGGACTTGAATCTTTTTCAGGCATTATAATTCCTGTTACCTTATCGGGGCCAAAGGCTTTAACCGACAAAGCCATGCATACGGAGGAGTCTATTCCGCCGCTTATGCCTATCACTGCTCCGTTCCTTTTAAAATTTACCAGGATATCCTGTCGCAGTTTTTCAGTTATTTCGTTGGTTGCCTTTTCAGGACTTTCAAGCAGGATTATCTCCTTCGAAAAAGGTGCTTTGGTTTTCATATTATGTTATTGTGTCGCTTCAATTATTTTCAGGTTATCAAGGGTCCCGTTCAGGAATTCTACGTTCTTTCCTTCAACGAATAAATCATGAAGCAGATGAGTTGAGATTACCGAGGCAAGTACCATATCGTCTACTTCAGATGAATTTCCGGTTTTTTCGATCTTCTGAAGGAGTCCGGATATCGAATTGAAGTCAAAGATCCCGGCTCTTTCAAATGCTCCCGGAGTCAGCATCTCCCGGACGTATTCCGCAGGTTTTTCAGAAACAAATGCACTCTTGATCGGAGCCCTGTAGGCCTGTTTTGAACGTTTCAATATTGACCCGGGAATCTTATTCTTCATCAATTTCTTTAGAATATGCTTCTCATCCAGGCTGTGAAGCTTGAAATCCCCCGGCAGACTGTTGCAAAACTCAATTACCCTGTAGTCAAGGAAGGGATACCGCCCTTCAACTGAGTTAGCCATAGCCATACGGTCGCCCTGTGAGGATAGAAGATAACCCGACATGAATATAGACGTTTCAAGCCACTGGGCTTTTTCCAGGTAGTCCCATTTGCCAAAATCCCCGGGAAGCTTATTCTCAAGGTCCTCCAGTATGGAATATCCGTCAAGCTCGGATTTTGTGGTTCCGGTGAAATGTTTTTTGATATGGTTTGAGTTGTTCCACCTCAGAAGATGAGAATAGAATGGATTTTGTATCTCTTCGAGCTTGTACCCATAGAACATCTTAAGGATTGCAGGATTGGCCTGCTTCATCTGGGGGAGATAGGGATAAAGTTTCGTGAGAAGCGTTGGCCTTAAGGTTGAGTCAGGCTGTTTCGCCCAGAATCTCCTGATCTTTGCTTCCTTGAAAATATCATAGCCTGCCAGCATTTCATCGGCACCCTCCCCGGTAATGACTACCTTGATATTGTTTTTCCTTACTAGACCTGACAGGAGGTACATGGGTGCAGGAGCAGTTCTTGTTACAGGGGTTTCAGAGTGCCATACCACCCGTGGAACACTGTTTGAGATTTCTTCGGAGGTACAGGTTATTGACCTGTGTCTGGTATCAAGGAAACTGACCGCTTCATTCTGATATGAAGTCTCATCGAAATTGGGGTCTTCAAATCCAATGGAAAATGTATTCAAAATCCCCGGCTCTATCTCTTTGATCATGGCAACAGTGGAACTGGAGTCAAGCCCGCCTGATAGATAAGCAGCAACCTCAACATCAGCCCGCAGTCTTATTCTAACTGCATCACGCAAAAGTTCGCCAAGTTGTTCAACAGCGTCAGGGAAACTGATATTACTGAAGCTTCCGGTGTAGTTCAGATGCCAGAATTGTTTAATAATTAATCCCTTGCGGTTGTAGACCATATAATGCCCCGGAGAGAGTTCATAAATATCCCTGAAGGCTGTTCCGGGAGTTATGGCAGTCCAGAAAGTATAAATCTGTGATAGATTTTTAGAGGACAGTTCAGGCGAGATATCTTTTTGTGCAAAAAGCGATTTTATTTCTGAGGCAAACGAAAGACCTCTGTCAGAATAATGATAGAAAAGCGGTCTTATTCCAATTCTGTCGCGGGCTAAAAAAACTTCTTCCTCCAGGGTGTCCCAGATGGCAAAGGCAAACTGGCCGTTGAGCATATGAAGGCAGTCTTTGCCAAATACTGAATAAAGCTGTACCAAAACTTCAGTGTCGGAATTTGTTCTGAACGAAACCCCTTTCTTAAGCAGTATTTCTCTAAGCTCCCTGTAGTTGAAAATCTCACCGTTCAATACTATCCAGTAACGTCCGGTGGAATCCGACAATGGCTGCTGACCGGTTGAAAGATCAATTATGCTTAAACGTACATTGCCCAGGGCTGCAACCGGAGAAAGGTAAACGCCGCTTTCGTCGGGGCCACGATAATTTATGGCGCAGAGCATCGCTTCGATTACCGGCCTGCTGGTTGCTTTGCCTTTGTAATCAATTATTCCTGCGATTCCGCACATGACTAATTGCCGTTTTTACGTATTATAAAATCTGTAATTGCGTTGATTGATTCAAAATTCTCTTCCACAAGGTCTGAATCGGTGGTCTTGATTCCAAAATTTTCTTCCAGAAATGTAATGAGAACAACAAAACCCATGGAGTCAAAATAACCCTCCTTGAATATCAGGGAATCCTCCTTGATCTTCTCCTTTTCAACATAAGTTGCCTGTTGTATGTATTCCTTTACCCTCGATTTAATAGATTCAACATCCGCTCCCATGGTCATTTACAGCTTGATTTATTATAAATTAATGAATTGCAAAATATTATAACGGAAAAACCGCTAATTTCTTATGTAATAGTTGCTGTAATGGCGGTACGAACTCTTATGAAGGTTAAGATCGTTGTAGATGATATCGAAGTTGTTGAGCTTGTTCGATTTAAGGTTACTCAGGACATTGGCAAAAATATCTTTCCTGGTGTAGTTGTTCCTTATTACCATCAAAACCTTTGATGCGTATTTCATCATTAAAATTGCATCTGCAACTATACCTACCGGCGTTGTGTCAATAACAATATAATCGTACTTCGTCTTAAGATGATTTAACAGATTATCCAGCACTCCCGATTCCATCAGCTCGGAGGGATTCGGGATCACAGGTCCGGCGGAAATGAAATCAAGGTTTGTAATTGATGTGTTGCTAATGATTTCTTCAACTGAAGCTTTCTTTATCATGTAATTTGAAAGTCCTTTTGTGTTTTCTTCCTTAAGTTTGATGTGCAGGGTAGGCCTTCTGAGATCGCAGTCGATAAGTATGGTTTTGTGTCCGACTGATGCAATTGAGGAGGCAAGGTTCAGGGAAACAAAGCTCTTTCCGTCCTGGGGCTGGGAAGAGGTAATCAGTATAACCTTCGATTTCTCATGGTCCGATTTCAGGAAGAGGGTGCTCCTCAGGTTTCTGAATGACTCGGAAATAGCTGATTTCGGAAATTCAGCCACTACAGCCTCGCTCTTCAGGTTGTTGCTGTAGATCACACTCATTACTGAACGGTGAAGCATGTATTCAGCATCGTTTATGCTCCTTATCTTGTCATCGAAGAAGTCACGTATCATAAGGAAGAGCGTCGGAATAAAAAGGCCGAAGAATAGAGCCATCATATAGTTGATTAATTTTTTAGGCGCAACTATTTTGGATGTGATAGTCCTTGCAGGCTCAATAATTTCGTAATCAGGACGCGTTGATGCCAGTGAAATCTGAGCTTCGGATCTCTTTTGCAGAAGGAATGTGTAGATTTCATCATTCAGGTCAAATTTCCTTTGCATGCTTACCATGTTCATCTCCGTCCTGGGGAGGCTGGAAGCATCCCTCGACAACTTGTTCTGACGGTAGTCGAGCTCGTTAAGCGAAAGAGTAAGAGTATTTAGATTGTTTGTGAAATTTTCAAGTATTATCTGTTTCTGAAAGTTGATTTTGTCGTCGATCTGGCCAATAAAAATGTTCTTCTGGGGATTGCTTTCTGCAAGAAGGGCAGATCTTTGCAAATTCAGGTCATTCAGATTTGAAATGAGCTGGTTGATAATGGGGTCACTGACATTCATGGCTGAAGGAGGAGTCAGGCCTGACACATCCTCATTCATCTTAAAATAGTTTATGACATAATTGTAGTATCTTTCCTGAACCTTTAAATTAGCCCTTTCATTTTCTATTTCACTCATCTGGTCATAAATACGCTGCCCCTGAAAGCTAAGGTCCACTACCTGATTGGTGGATCTGTAATTCCTGAGTTGAGATTCAGAGATAACAAGGGAGTCTGAGATGTCCGATATCTGGGAATCTATGAAGCTGACCGTCTTTGCGGCCATATTGTTTTTCTTGGCAAGATTTTCTTCAAGAAATGTACTCAGGTAACGATTAAGGAAGACAATTGTCTTTTCCAGGTTATTTTCAGAGAATTTTACATTTATGATCGAAGCGAGCGGAGATGCTTTTTCAATCTCAAGTTTCTTAAGGTATTCTTTTGCCAGAAGATCAAGGTGATTTAGTTTGAAGTAGTAGCTGTATACGGAGGGGTCTTGTTTGGGGAAATTCTTATTTACCGCGATTGAGAATCTGAAAAATCTATTGCTGACCAGGTCATTGAATTTACAGATAGAATCAAATTCAACAATATTGTCCTCACTTAATAATCTGATTGTCAACATAATTGTAGAAAGAAACCTTTTTCTCCGAAATTGAAAGCCTGTATGATGCATCGTCCAGAATGGTTATGTAAAACTTTGCGTTAATGGGCTGGATATGAGATTTGTCGATGGTCACGGTGAACGGGGTTGTTCCGAACAACTCGCTTGTCTGGGTGAGGATTTTTTCGTATTCGGTGAAATAACTTACCTCCAGATTCATGCTGCTGACAGTATTATAGACCAATTCAAATGAACTGAGGTTTGTTATGTCATTTTCAATGTTATTCAACGACTCAAGGGATCTAAGACCGGTGAAAAGTTCATTTGAACTTAGCATGTTTGATGTTTTGTCTTCAACCGGACTGAGTGAGGCGGAGGCCTCATATACTTTTGTTGAAAAATGATTAAAGAGAAAAGCAGCCACAAGACATAAAATTATCACGGCCATATACAAATACTTCAGCGAAGCAACTTTCAGTATGAAGTATTTAAGAGGGGCTATTGACGAATCCGGTTCTATTGTTTTTAACATCGCAAATATTTTTTTATTGAATGCTTATCCCTGCAAATACCAGAACAGCTATCATTGTTGTGACTGCCGAAAGCAGTGTTGTAAATGTAAGATTTGAATAACTTGTTGAAATGGATCTTAATGGTTCAACCACCAGCACATCATTGGGCAGTATATAGTAGTAATCCTTGCTTGCTATTTTGGAATCTGAAAGATTCAGCTTGTGATGCATTATCCTGTCTCCTTCCTGCCTAATGAGAATAATATTCTTTCTGTTGCCATAGCGGGTGAGACCACCGCCAAGGGCCAGGGCTTCATAAACATTCAGTTTGTCCTGTGAAAAGGCATAGACACCCTGATCCTGAACTTCTCCCAGAATTGATACCTGGTTGTCGATGAATTTTACCAGTATGGTTGTATTGGCAACATATTCACCAAGTGCTTCCTCAATTTTGGTTCCTGCTTCAGCAAGTGTCAGTGATCCGACGTTTATCTTCCCTACGAAAGGGAATTCAATATTCCCGCCTTCATCAACGAGATAACCTATCAGGGCATTGCTTGAACTGGAATACC
Organism: uncultured Bacteroidales bacterium; assembly: GCA_963840965.1. Taxonomy (GTDB): domain Bacteria; phylum Bacteroidota; class Bacteroidia; order Bacteroidales; family VadinHA17; genus LD21. Next base: position 37,594 of record CAWJAW010000010.1, read on the forward strand.
GGGCTTCTTCGGGCGCAGTAAAAATCTCTCTTGTCTGCGGATCAATACTTAGGATCCTGATGTATAACCTGTCAAATGGGAGAATTGTTTTTTGTGTCTTGGGGTTTGCCACCGGCTTTTCAAGCTCTTCGATGTCATTGAAGTAGCTAAGCTGGTTAACAGGTACGCATGAACTTGCGAAAACTAGAAATAAAACGACAAAGCAAAGCTTGCCGGCAGAGTGAAGGACTTTTTTCATATCAATATAAATTTTATGCGCCAGTTCTATGGAAAACGGTTTTTATTGTTTTAAGCAAAATTATAAAATCCAACCGAGGAGACCAATTATCAATATAAGCCAGATCCATTTCCATCCATTTGTCGAACTTGACATTGTTCCTGTCGGGAATAATCTGCCAGAAACAGGAAAGCCCCGGTTTTACTGATAAACGTCGCAACTGCCATCTTTTGTATTGCTCGGTCTCACTTTTTAACGGCGGACGTGGTCCGATAAGCGACATCTCACCCTTTAAAACGTTCACAAGCTGGGGTAATTCGTCAAAACCGGTCTTGCGAAGAAATTTTCCAATCGTTGTTATCCTTGGGTCATCCTTTATTTTGAATGCCGGCCCGTCAGCTTCATTCTGTGCTTCAAGTTCCAGTCGTATCTGATCTGCGTTGGCAACCATGGTCCTGAACTTATAGAGGTCAAACTGCCTTCCTCTCAATCCAACTCTTGCCTGACGATATATTACCGGACCTCGCGATGTGAGTTTAATAACAATAGCAATAAGCAGAAGGAGAGGAGACAGAAGAATAAGCAGAATGATGGAAACACTCACATCCATGAATTTCTTCGCAGCCAGGGCAGCTGCTTTGTAGGGGATATTGCTGAAGGTCATGAATTTTGTGTTGCCTATCACAGAAGTGTAGGCGTTCGAAAGATTGAAATGCATATCAAAGTGCTTGAGCCGGAACACAACGCCAAGTTCTTCGCACGATCTGATAGTCTTTCTTACCTCTGATGGATTGACCTCCTTCTTGATATAAATAACCTCATCAATGGTGTCAACCTCCATCAGGTCGTGGATTACCATCTTCGATTTTTCGGGAAGTATCTTGTAAATTCTTCCGTATTTTTCCATCAGCGGAAAGGAACTTGTGAACATGAATGCTATCCGGTATCCCCAGTCAATATTCTGTCGCACTTCCTCAATGAATGGAATGGCTGTATCATCTGCAATCAGTACCAGATTTACATAATTGAATCCCTTTGCCCTGTAAATCTTGAAAACCTTGTATTCCACCGTCCTGGCAAGGAGAAGGAACAAAAATCCGAGAAATGCAAATTCGATAAGGAATAACCGCGACAGATACCCGAGTTTAAAAACGAAATAAAGGACCATCAGTATGAGACTGATTGCAACTGCCGACTGGAGGTACTCAAAGATAATCGTTGTATATCTTTTAGTACGCGGTATCTCTGTCGCATTTATTATGTAAAGAGTTATCAGCCAAAGTGGCAGGATCGCAAGAAAGATCAGAGTGAGGTCCTTTCTTTCAAAGAAGAAGAAGGCTCCTTCCCCGCTGTAACTCATCATGAATGCGATCTGGAATGCAATGGCAATAGCCAGGATATCAATTAATCCAAGGATGACCTTAATAAGATTCCATCTCTCCAGAAATGGAATTATTTTAAGCCGGACCATTGTGTTGAAGAAATCCATAATTATGAATCTGGAAACTGACTTTTCAGTTTTACAAATATCTTACCAATAAATGAGATTACAGGGCAGGAACAAATATATTAATAAAAATCTCGCTTTGAAAATTTAGTCAATCCCCCAATCGCCTGTTATTCTGTGCCCAGAAATACGTCACCCCATTGATCTCAGTCAGGTCTTTTAGAATGAACCCATTGTTTTCCAATAGTTTAGAAATGCTTTCCTTTGTCAGTGTCCTTCCGTTTCCGAATCTGGTTCCTGAAAGAAGACCCTGGAAAAATTTAACCGGCCTTTGCCGGAACGATTTTCCAGTCTCTTCTTTTGTTCTGCAGAAACATCCCACGAAGTGTGATTTGCATGGGAGAAGCCGGAACAGGGTATGCAGGAAGCTCTCAAGGTGGGCGACCTGATTAAGCTTTTTAATGTTGATAAGGATCCCTATACTTTTCAGGTCATTATGGTCATAGTAATAATGATGCAGTGACGAAAGAACCATTATGTTGGGCTCTCCTGGAAAGTCCAATCCAACTGAGATAATGGTAAAAGTCTTTGCCTCCTTCTGAAACCATCCTGGCAAGGATAGAACTGGTCGTTGATTTGTCCCCGGACAGCTTTCTCTCGCCGAACTCAAGACCGGCGGTTGCTGCATTATAAGGTATTCTCTCCGAAACTGAAACTTGTTCCATTTTTCTTAGGATTGATTACGTCATAAAAATATCTGAAAAGGAGACGGCTGTCAAGTGGCCGGCGCTCAATTACTGACAAACAGGATTGGTAAACAGGATGTTTGTCATGCGATTCGATGCGAAAATCAACAGTAACTAACTGCTCATTCATAAATTTGTGCTTTAGATCAAAATTTCATGAAAATTTATGAACGTTAAGCAACCTGAATTCGGCGGAAACAGGCAGTGTGAAATATACAGAACAGATAATCAATGACATACAGAATAAATGATTGCCTTTTTAAGCGTGTGCCAGGAATAATACTAATTTGACTAATAAGCTGATAATTTGGACTAAAATCCGCGGTTTCCGGTTATTATCAGGCAGGCTTCTTTCTGCTTTCTGTACAAAAGAATGTAATACTGCTTATTTCTGTTATGTCGACCAATGCAAAATCATGCGAATCCAGCAGTCTGATTACATCCTTCCTGGTCATGAACTTATCGGTTTTTGAATCAATTAAATTGATGAGGCCGTTTAGCAGCCTGGACGACTGGTAAAAGGGGACACCGATTCCTCCACGTATCTTGTTGTCCTTGAAGCAGCCGATAAAGCTGGCTTTGGGGGGCAAAACGCGGTACACATTCGCAAGGAAATTGTCTAGCCGGTTTATCTCATTGAGCTTCTTTATGTTGATCAGTGTTTTTATCCCCCGTAAATCATTGAAGTCATAATAATAATGATGTATCGACGACAATATCATTAGATTAGGATCCTTTCCCAGACCAAGCCAGTTGATGTAATGATAAAAGTTCTCACCACCTTCAGCAAGCAGGTTCTCGAAAACAGGATTGTTCTGAACTTCATCCGTTGATACTATATTCCCTTCCATTGTTGCGCTAACTGGCTGATAGCTAATATTATTCGTTTGATATGTTACACTTTGTCTTTCCATCAACCGGATCCTTTGAATCCGTTCATAAAATTAATAAATATGAAGGAGGCTGGCAAACTTAATTAGGGTTTGTTGAGATTTAATAGGGATTAATGGCATTAGTTTTCTCCTGTTTAAGTCAGTTCATCATTGTTTATTCAACGTTCATCAATAAAAAGACTTTAAATGTCAAAATAGGAGTAATATTTACGATTATCTTAAAGAATTTTGGCCTCGAGTTATTGCTTTGTGGGATTAATTACCTTTCATTAAATGAAATACACTTCTTTTTAGGAGTCTCTGGTATTCAATTTTTGCGAATTTGCATTTTGACGAACAGCTGTTTTACTTGGATGGAGAATTAATTGGTGGCACGATTGCCATCTGTACTTAATTCATTTTCAATTGTAATATAGAATAATCAATCCCTTATCGAGTGTTTTTTATGTAAGAATTTTTCCGGGGAATAATTGCTTTTGTACTTATAGTTTGAAATTTCTGATCCCCTCGGAATCATAATCGCAATTCAGCCATTCCCCGTCAATAAGAGCCCCTGCCTTTTCATAAAACCTGATTGCGGGTTCGTTCCATCTGAGTACCTGCCATCTTACTCTTTTGCAGTTTTCTGCTATGGCTGCTTCAAAAACTCTTGATAAGAAGAACAGATCCTATTTTGTGCTGCCGGTAAGCTTGCCTTCACATACAGATCATCGAGGTAAAGCGATTTACCTACCCATGTGTAGTAGGCAATGAAGTAAAGAGCCATTCCGACTAATTTCACCGGATTCTCCTCAGCTATGAAACATCTGAACAGTTCTTTCTCATCAAGCATCTGACCAACGGTATTCGTCACCTTTTCAGGAGCTTTCTCAAATTCGGCCAATTCCTTTATCAGTTCTAATATCGCCGGGAAATCGGTTTCGGTCGCTTTCCTGATTTTGAAGTTCATGAGAATAAAATTTTTAGTTATTTTTCCCCTGTTTGATCGTTAGCTGCCACTATTGACAGAAATTTCTGGTTGTTTTTTTAGAGTAAAACCAAGGAGAATAAGCCCTGTAATTCCTGAAATCAGAGAACCAGCGAAAACTGAAATCTTTGAAATATTGATTAGATCAGGACTTTTATATGCAAGGAGTGAAATGAATATCGACATCGTAAATCCTATCCCGGCAAGAAATCCTACACCGGCAATATTTTCCCATCTCAACTCCGGAGGGAGAGATGATAGTCCAAGATTAACCCCGATCAAAGAAAATAATAGAATCCCAAGAGGTTTTCCTATGAATAGTCCCGCTATGATTCCAATGCTATGATTCCCTCCAAGCTTTGACAATATGTCATTGTCTAATACCAGACTGGTGTTGGCTAGTGCAAATAATGGAAGAATAAACAAGGCGACGGGTCTGTGAAGGAAATGCTGCAGGAGGTATGAAGGTGATTTATCCGATCCATCCCTGAAGGGTATAGTAAATGCAAGTAACACTCCTGTAATCGTTGCATGCACACCTGATTTCGACATGAAGATCCACATTATAACTCCGCCTATCATGTAAGGAATCAAATTGTATACCTTCATCCTGTTAAATCCTATCAACAGAACGAATATTCCGAGTGAGATCAAAAAGTTTAGGACCGACAAGGAGCCGGTGTAAAATACCGCGATTATTATTATTGCCCCCAGGTCATCAATTACAGCAAGGGCAGTAAGGAAGATTTTTAATGATGCTGGCACTTTCTTTCCAAGAAGGGACAAAATGCCAATTGCGAATGCAATGTCTGTTGCCATTGGAATGCCTGCTCCCGACCGGGCAGGTGAACCATAGTTAAAAAGAAGAAATATACCTGCAGGGACAATCATTCCTCCAACGGCTGCAAATATAGGCAGCGAAGCATTTTTCAGGCTAGATAACTCTCCCTGATAAATTTCTCTTTCAAGTTCAAGCCCTATAAGCAGAAAAAATATTGCCATCAGTCCATCATTGATCCAATGGACAATGGTGTGACCTCCGGCTTTCGTATTCCATAAATCCATGTATGGATCACTCCACTGGGAATTTGCCAGTATCATGGAGAATACTGTCATGATTATCAGAATCAGCCCGCCGGTTTTCTCACTGTCAAAGAACTCTTTGTATAATCTTGTTATGAGCATTATTTTTTTTGGTAAAGTCCAGTATGCTATTGAAGGCCAAACCTGAAAGGATCAAGTCCATCAGGCAAACCCTGTTAATTTCTGCGGGTTGAATTTAAAAAAAATAGCCGGGAATTTTTTCATTTTGGTTCATCCTTGAAATAATTTTTCAACTGTTCATCTGCGATTTCCGGATACTGATAAATTCATCCGGATTCATTTAACTGACTTTGAAAATGTAATGGAAGTCAGCTTTAAAAGTGCAACTTGTCAAGTACTTCGTCCGGGCAAACATCTTATAGATTTGCTTCGTCGTTATTAAGGCTTTGTTCGTCAAAAATTTTAGCGAATTAGTTGAAACATTGACTTGTACTATAGTGGTTTTCTTATTTTTGGAGCAGATACGATCAGACAGGATCAGTGTTTTTGTGCCTATTAATTTTCATTGTTTAAACAATTTTTGAGAAAGAGATTTGATCATTCATGAACAGGTTTTGTAAAATAGTAATGATGCTGTTACTTGTCATTTGCCAGTTGACAACCGGACAGACCATTGTTCGTTCTTCCTTAAGCTGTCTTGGTTCGACGATCACTGGCAACGGACTTATTCTCCTCCAGACAATTGGTCAGCCTTCAGGTACTGATGTACTCAGAATGGAAGGGATGGAGCTCAGGCAGGGATTTCAACAACCGGTTGCCGCAAACAATAACTTCAGGGATGCAAGGCAGTTCGATTTTACTCTTTCCCCTAATCCGGCAAAATATTTTACCCAGCTTGGTCTTAAGGAAGAAATTTCCGGATGCATGGTTTATATAAGAGATATTTATGGTACAACGTTCTATGAGGACAGAAAGGATATCCTGTATGAAAAATGGCTGGATCTGAGTGGGATAAGACCGGGTATTTATATTGTTACAGTTATCTGCAAAAATGGGTATGGTTCAAAAAAACTGATTATAACAAATTAATAGAATTCAATATGAAGAAGATTCTTGTGATAGCTGCCATGGTTTTTATATCGGTTACTGTTATGGCACAGGAGGATAAGCTAGGGATCTCATTTTTTCAGAATTATTCCACCTTCAGATTCATCGACTCTGAAGGTGAAAGAAATGATTTGAATCTCACTATCAGATCGGGATATGGTCTGTCATACCGGAAGACTATTAACAGTCCTCTTTTTGTAGAAGGGAGAATATCATACAATAATAAAGGAGCTGCTTCGTCTATAGATTTTACCAGGCTGGATTGGTCTTTTCATTATGTAAATGCTGATCTGAATCTTGGCTATAAATTAGTCCTGGGAAGAATAAAACCTCAGATTGGCGCCGGAATATATTACGGAAGACTTTTTAAGGCCGATCAGAATGTCGGTACATTGCATTATGACCTGATGGAAATGAATACAATAAAGAAAAATGATTCAGGAGTCAATGTTTTTGGTGGGCTGGAATACGAATACTCAGAAAGTGGATCTGTCTTGTTCAGAATAAGTGAATCGATAGGGCTGATGCAGCTCGAAAAAGAAGATATAAGTCAGAAAATGTCTAACCGGACATTTTCAGTTCAATTTGGACTATTATTTAACATCATTAGAAAATAACCCATGAGAAAGACTTTGATCCTGTTATTAACGTTTTTTGGCCTGTCAAATTTTGGTGCCAAAGGACAAGTAGCCGACGGAATAAGCTATCAGGCTGTCGCTCTGGATGAGAATGGAAAGGAGATTGCCGGACAGGATATTAGCGGGAATATCATTTCCGGCAAAACGATCGGCGTACGATTCTCTTTAATAAGCGGAACTCCTGAGGGCGAGCTGTTATACAAGGAAGTTCATTCCGTTAACACCGATCAATACGGACTCTTCTCACTGGTAATAGGTCATGGCGATGTTTCTCCTGACGGAAAGTACGAAAAACTAACAGGTATAAACTGGGGAGCAGACAGGTTGTACCTGAAGGTTGAAATTGATACAAGGCGCACGGGTAATTTCAAGGTAATGGGGATACAGCAAATGATGGCAGTGCCGTTTGCCTTTCATGCTCTCAATTCAACACCCATGGAAGAAGGGACAGTATCACAGTACTGGAGAGGCGATAAGACCTGGCAGTTACTCGATAAAGAGGCTGTTGGCCTGGGAAGTGTAGAAAATCTTGCTTTATCAGCATGGAGAGGGACATCGAACCTTAACACTGTCGGAAATATAACATCAGGGACATGGAACGCTGGTCCTGTTACCTCAAGCGGAGCAGTGACAGGAAATACAATAGTAAAAACAGGAGGCACGTCCTCCCAGTTTCTAAAAGCTGACGGCAGCGTTGATGATAATGACTACATAACTGCAATCAGGGAAATAAATAACGAATTTTCGGCTACTGAGGCCCAGTCAAGGTTTACCCTGACTCAAAGGCCGTCATCTGAAAGCACCGTAAAAATGTTTATAAACGGAGTCAGGATAAGCAACTCAGCATATTCAATTTCAGGAAATTCGGTGACTTATCTGCCGGCTAATAACGGATCGAATGTATTGAGAGCAGGCGACAGGATCCAGTTTGATTATTACTATTAAAATCATTTCGCTTTATGCGATTGTTTTTGCTCATATTGTTCAATATAATTTTTACCTGTTTTGTTACAGCACAGGGTGTGACAAAAACTGGCCGAAATGTTGTCACTGGTGATTATTTCATAAATCTTAACGGACGAACAGGAGACTTTCCTTCCTTGAGCAGGTATGGGAGGGAGCTCTTTACCCAATCCATTGCAACAACAGCAGTGACTTCCTTGACAAGCTCTTCTGCATCAACCGGAGGAAATATCACTTCTTACGAAGGAGAAATAAGTTCCAGAGGTGTTTGCTGGGCTACGACAGCAAATCCCACTCTTGCAAATAACAGGACCAATAATGGTTCGGGAGGAGGCAGCTACACCAGTCTGCTCAGTGGTCTTTCTCCGGCCACAACATATTATGTAAGGGCTTATGCTGTCACTGAGACCGGAACGATTTATGGAAACCAGATAACATTCAGAACCCTTTCACAAGGCTATGAAACTTTGTCTTCGGCTGTTTATTCTGAAGCACCTAATGAGGTACGGGATATTACAATCGGGAATGTTCATTTTACAAAAATTATTGAAGGTCCGGTTAATTGCGGAAGCGTAAGGTCTTTGTGGCAAAGACGATCGAGGATGCTTATGCAATAGTGGGTTCCGACGCGTCAGTAGATTACAGACTTGCCAATCCCGAATTACGCAGATTTATCGAGGATGGCCGGAACTGCGAGGTATTTGATATGTCGGGAAGATATATCTATTACGGACATTCACGGGCATTTTACAGGGTTGACAAAAATACCTTCGGGAATAAAGTCAGATTTGATATATCGGGATATGGGAAGGAAGTACGGCATTAATGTGTCATCCTGTAATATCAGAGGAGTAGATGAAATGCCTGATCTTGGCTTATTGATTCAGGTTGATAATCATTATCCTTCTCAGTTAATATTTATAAAGTTCCATATGTTGCCCAGTCAAGCGGAACCTTTACTTATACCCAGTCAACACGCAAATCTGGTTATGGATATTCCTTACTGGAATCCGATTCTTACCAAGGCCTGGGGATTAAGCATAAAAGGAAATATGGTGTTTGCAGTTATTTATAATTCAAGAGGATACGCTTATCTTAGCACTGACGCGGAAATTCTTTCAGATGTGTATTTTCAATGGCTGATATCTTCAATAAACAGTAAGTTACGACCGAACAAATGGTATTTGTTGATACAAAACCAGACGGAAATGGAGGTTATGGTGCCATAGGCGGGCATCCGATGAAAAATACCCTGACAAATCCCCAGGACTTTGATTTATGGGGAGTAGACGCACAATGGCAGTTTACATGCTCATGGCGGTTATATTGATAGATTTGCTGACAGGCTAGATTATTGTTACCGGAGACGGTTCTCCGGCAGTCGGGATTTTTTATTCAGATGACTGGGGATATAACTGGACATTTATAAGAACGGTGATGTGTCATATGCCTTCAGCAGGATATCCGACTCAGTTTGTTACAGTAATCCCAATGGAAGACTGTATTCTTGTTTGGGAATGACGGGATGGGAGATGGCTATTGGCGGCTGTTTCGCAACGGGTAACAGTTTGTTTTCAACAATTGAATGTTGCTATCAGTATCACCGGATCCAATACCAACTCTGGTCACTATTAACGGAGGGCACTGCTTTCTTCCGGATGGAACAATGCTTGGTTTGATTAATCCTCATGAGTCACCAAACTACGCGACCACAAGGGGAGGAATAGTAGCCACCAGAAACGGCCACAATTTCAAAAAACTATTCGAGGATCCCTATACCCAATTTACATTCGAATCGGCGGAATTTGGCCGGAGAGGGCTGATAACGGCTAACGATAACAACAAAGTCCTTGTCAAAGCTAAAAACGGTGGTCTGATCATACTCGATCTGATTTCAGAATGAATGTGAGCGCTCCATCCGGAAATACTGCCGTCACCATTATTTGTATATATTTGCGGTTTTCAAAAAAGTGGAAATAGCTGAAAAGCTGACATACCGGAGGATTTTCCTGTTTTGGGGACCGCTCGCTCTAACCTGGCTTATGATGGCCTTCGAGCAGCCATTCCTGATTGCCTTCATAGCCCGTCTGAATGATGCAAAATATAACCTTGCTGCCTTTGGGATAGCCGGATCATTCGCCATGATCATTGAGTCGCCCATTATAATGCTTATGAGCGCCTCAACTGCTCTCGTTACAGGGTGCAATTCGTACAGAAAACTGAAAAGATTTGCCGATATCCTTAATGCAGGAGTCACTGGCATCCAGATTGTCCTCCTTATTCCGCCGGTATTCAATTACATTGTAATCAGCCTCATGGAAGTGCCTGAAGAGGTTGCCAGGATTGCTTACATTGCACTTATAATTTTTCTTCCCTGGGCTGCATCGATCGGTTACAGGAGGTTCTACCAGGGGATCCTTATAAGGAATAACCTTACACGCCGGGTGACTTACGGGACCATGGTCCGGCTGTCTGTTATTATGATAGTCGGAATGCTCCTTTATTTAGCCGGTATTAAAGGCGCCTACGTGGGTGCCGGAGCAATGTCACTGGCAGTCATCTGTGAAGCAGTTGCAACCAGAATTATGGTCTCCAAAACCATAAGGGATCTGATACAGAAGGAGGACACTGAAAATGGGAGCCTTAATTTGAAGTCAATTTCGAAATTCTACTTTCCGCTTGCTCTGACCTCGATACTGTCGCTGGGAGTTCATCCTTTCGTTACATTCTTCCTGGGCAGAAGCAGAATGCCGGTGGAATCGCTTGCTGTTCTGCCCGTGGTCGGCTCACTGGTGTTCATCTTCAGAAGCATGGGACTGTCCTATCAGGAAGTGAATATTGCCCTGATTGGAAAGGAGAAACAGAATTACAGAATGTTAAGGAATTTTGCATTTTATCTTGGATTGCTGGTAACCATTCTTATATCACTGCTTGCTCTCACTCCTCTGGCTGACCTCTGGTTTATCAATGTCTCCGGTCTGAGCACAGAACTTGCAGATCTGTCATATCTTCCACTCAAAATAATGATCCTTCTGCCGGCGCTTACAGTCCTGCTGAACTTCCAGAGATCCTCCATGATAATAAATGGTACAACGGGTTCGATCTCCATTGCTACGGCTATAGAGCTAATGGGGATAATTGCAATATTGCTCGTATGCGTGGTATTCCTTAACCTTATCGGAGTAGTAGCTGCTTCCATCGCTTTTACAGCCGGTAAGATATTGTCAAATCTTTACCTGATGCCAAAGCAGGCGACGGCTGTCAGAGGATGGAATCAAAAATCCTAAACTGGTATTTCAGAAGCTGTTCTTTTACAGGTTTTTATCAGGATACATATTGTTCCAGTGTTCAGGCTGGTTTTTAAGTTTCTTGTCAAACCAGGCCATTATTGTATCGTGCCATTCAAGGCGCTTTTTATAGTCCAGTATGTGATGGTTTTCTCCTTCGACCAGAACCATCTCAACCTCCTTGCCAAGAATTTTCAGCGCAGCATAAAACTGCAGACTTTCTCCAACCGGTACATTCGTATCGGCCGTGCCGTGCAACAGTAAAATTGAATTTTTGAACTGGTTTGCATTAAACAATGGACTATTATCAACGTAAATATCCTTTCTGTTCCACGGATAACTATTTCTGGTTGCTCCTGAGCTGTACGAGTAACCCCAGTATCCTTCTCCCCAATAGGATGTAATGTCGCTGATTCCTGCATGTGCAATGGCTGTTTTGAAAATATCGGTGCGCGTTTGAAGCATCATGGTTGTGAAACCACCGTAAGAAGCGCCTATGCAACCTGTATTTTCAGAATCAGCCGAAGGAAATGCTGCAAGGAATTTTTTTGTGCCCTCAATTATATCATCGATCGCTTCGCGACCCCATCCGTTTACATGCAAGGCTGAAAAATCCTGTCCGAAGCCTGTTGAACCACCTGGCTGTAAGACATAAACGAGGTAGCCTTCGGCAGCCCAGATATTTTTCGGATACCTGCCTCCAAAAGCCCGGTTTGTGGGGGTGGTTCCTCCATAAAAATTCACAATAACCGGATACTTAAGTGCAGGATCATAACCAACCGGATAATACACCCGTCCATAAATTGTTTTTCCTCCTGAATTGATAAAATTCCATTCTTCCGTTCGTCCGAACTCAACTTCCTTAATCTGTTCTGCTTTTGGATCGAGAAGCAAAGTCGATTTGCCATTCGTCAGGTCAAGGGCAAATAATTTTTCCGGTGTGCTGATGCTGCTCCCTTTATAAACAGCCCGGCTTTGGTTTGCCGCGTAATCTACCGAAGTAATAACCTCAACGGGAATATCTATTTTCGTGAAATTATTTTTTTTCACGTCCAGACGGTACAAATTTACGTAGTCATTCTGGTCTGCAGTTAAATAGATTTTACCATCTTTTGACCAGTAAGCACTGGCAACAGCCGGATCAAAATCGCGCGTTAGCGCTTCGACTTTCTTAGTCTTAATGTTGTAGAGAAAAAGCTGAGTATCATAACTGTTAGGAATCCGGCCTTTGCTCACTTTAATTCCCAACTCGCCAAAGGTTTCTGGTCCTCCTGAAACCAGCAGCTGTGTGCCGTCAGGAGAATACTGGCAATATCCGCCATGTGGATTATTCTTCCAGATGGTGTCCGTCACCATTGAAAAGGGGTCCAATTCGTAAAGTGTTTGTCTTGAAAAAGTTGCGACCGAGTAATCTGTCAGTGAGGTAGAGAAGAGTATACGGGATCCGTCCGGCCTGATATCGTGCAGTTCAGCGGATTCGGAACCGGCTGTAAGCGGTCGTGCGATTTTTGCTTTCAGGTCAAAAAGATAAAGGTAAGAGCGGTTCCGTGTGCCGGGAATGCGGTCATCGTTGTCAAAAATGCGTTTCAGATCACCCGTTTTCTCAGCTTCCTGATTATGCAAAAAGAGGAAATAGTCCTCTTTGGGGGACCATGTGATATTTCCCGGCGATTTTAATCCGGAGGCTGCCAGACTTTCTTCGCCCGTATTCATGTCCCATAAAAGTACATCTGTATGCCCCTCTTTTTCAACTTGATAATACAGTTTGTCTGTTTCAGGCAGCCAGTTGGCACGAAAAGCATTATTACGGACTGAAAACAGATTCCGGTTCAGTTCCATATCGAATACACTGAACGACGGCTGTGATTTTCCACTACCGGGTAGTATCTCATTTGACTGAATCAGCAGGTATTTCCCTGATGGAGAAAGTCTTGCATTCGAAACACTTTCCCCTTCGAGAATATCGTGAATAGTGACAGTCCGCTTCGGATTGGTAGTCCAGGTAAGCTTCGCCGCATCATTATCCGTTGTGAAGCCTGCAGCAAACCGCAGTGATTTTTCTGTACTTATCATCTTCAGCAGCAAGCTGTGGACTCCGGTTCCCAGAGTTAGTTCAACCTTCACCGGCTTATCCGCAGGTTTATCCTGTGTTTTTATCTTATTGCCATCCAGATAAAGCTCGAAAATTCCATTGGTTGAAATGTTTACCGAGGCTTTGGTCCAGCGGTCACTCTTTACAAAACCAGCCAGCTGAAGTAACTGGTCCTTTCCGATGACCATGGAAATCAGGCTGTCAGTGCCCGGACTAAACACCTGCCATTGTTCTATTCCGGCAGCATCAGCCCTGACGCTTTCGAGTAAGGTTGCATTATCAAAAGGTTTGCCGTCAACTGATTGTTTATCTGCAAAAGAAGGTAAGTGCAACTGGTTAACTTCGGAAATTCTCCATTCGGGGCACAATGTCAGGTTTTGAGCCCGGGCTGCAGCTGCCGTCAGCAACAGAAAAAATATGACAGATAATCTTCTCATGGTTATTTTTTTTCTAAACAGACCGAAAGATATCAAATATATATAAAAGCGAAGCCCTCCTTCGCTAAAGCTACGGAGGGCGAGAGTGGAGCTGGCGGGAGTCGAACCCGCGTCCAAACATGGAGACCATATGCTTTCTACATGCTTATTCCTGCTTAATTTTCGTGACACTTCAGCTGCAGAACAACCTAAAATGCCCTTATTTCCTGTTTGTTTCACCTTCAGAGCGGAACGATCATCAGGCTAGCCCCGGATTGCGTGCGCCTCCGTATCGGGTTGGATCAGGGCTTGACCGCCCGGGAGACGTCTCGTCCTGCCTCATGAGGCAGGATGAAGCTTAAGTTACTTGATTCGCTTAAGCAGCGAGAGCGTAATTAGATTCGCCAGTTGTTGTTTTGTGACACTGTTTAAGTGACGCGCCACCACACACTGCATGCTTACATACCACCCCTCATGCTGTCAAAACCAAATCAGCCCCGGAGTAAGATGCAAATTTACAAATTTTGTGCCTAACCTGATTTAAGTTACGGGAAATTATTGCTTTAATGCTTACATTTGAATAATTATCAAATTTCCTGTGCATGGAAAAAACACTGAAAGTCGGGATTCTCCGTGAAACAAAGAATCCGCCTGACCGAAGAGTGCCGCTTACCCCTCCTCAGATAATAGCTCTTGAGGAACTCTATCCCTTCGTGGAATTCTTCATTCAACCAAGCGATTACAGGTGTTATTCAAATGAAGAATACGAGTATCTGAATATTCCGCTAACAGAAGATCTTCACGACTGCGACATACTGATGGGAGTGAAGGAGGTCGACCGCAGAACCTTTATCCAGGATAAAACTTATATGTTCTTTGCCCATGTCGCAAAAAAACAGGAACAAAACAGGGAGATGTTCAGAGACATGGTTGCCAGAGGAATTACGCTTGTTGATTATGAATACCTTACAACTGACAAGGGAGAACGGGTTGTAGCATTCGGAAGATGGGCAGGTATAGTGGGTGCCTATAATGCTTTGAGAGCAAGGGGCATCTGGACAAACCGATTCAAACTTAAACCTGCCTATCAGTGCCGCGATCTTGATGAAATGTGGGCTGGACTCAGACTTATCGAGCTTAAACCCGACTTAAAAATACTTGTTACCGGCAAAGGACGCGTGGCCACCGGAGCAATGGAAACGCTCAATGTTTGTAACCTGGTGCAGGTTTCACCCGAGGATTTCCTGAATCGTGAATTTGATGTGCCCGTTGTTTGCCAGATCGGCCCGGAACACTACGTAAGGCATAAGGACAACCGTTCGTACAATTACAGGCATTTCTTAAATCACCCGTCAGGTTATGTGTCATCATTCCTGCCCTTTACAAAGGTTACGGATATCCTTATTACCGGCCATTTCTGGGATCCCCGGTCTCCTGTATTCTTTACCAGAAACGATATGAAGCAGAACGACTTCAGGATCAGTGTCATTGCTGATATCAGCTGCGACATTAACGGCCCGGTACCTTCAACCCTGCGAGCCACAACTATCTCCGACCCTTTTTATGGATACAACCCTTTCCTTGAAATGGAGGAACCGGCATTTACAAGACCTTCAAATATTACCGTGATGTCGATTGATAACCTGCCTGGCGAACTTCCACGTGACGCCTCCCATGATTTCGGAATTCAGCTGATGAGGAATGCCCTGCACGACCTTTTTACAAACGCCGGCAGTCCTATGATTAACAGGGCAACTATTTTGCAGGACGGAAAACTTACACCTGAATTTGAATACCTGAAAGATTACCTTATTTTTGGGAGCTAAGAATATTATTTAGATCCAATAAAGGCAAACTACCAAAAAATTATCATATTGCCTGTAGGGTAATAAAACTGATTTTATATTTTTACCTTTTATTTTTTCTTGATGAAGATCACCTTTCTCGGGCCAGCATATCCTTACAGGGGAGGTATAGCCACTTTCAATGAAAGGCTTGCACGTCAGTTTATCCTGGAATGCAAGGAAGTGGATATACGTACCTTTTCCCTGCAGTATCCTGAATTATTCTTCCCGGGAAAGACTCAGTTTACCGGGAATCCCCCACCCCAGGACTTGAGGATCAAACGGGAAATAAATTCGATAAATCCGATAAACTGGCTGAGGATAGGTAACAAATTAAAAAGGGAGAAAACTGACATTCTTCTTATCAGATACTGGACACCATTCCTTGCTCCCTGCCTTGGAACTGTGGCAAGAATAGTGAGATCAAATAAATATACTGTTGTCATATCCCTTGTGGATAATGCCATTCCTCATGAACCACATTTTGGTGACAGACTCCTTACAAAGTACTTCATGAACAGTATCGACGGCGCTGCAGTTTTATCTTATATGGTTCAGAGAGATGTTGTTGAATTCAGGAACGACATCCCCGTAAGCAGTGCACCTCATCCGCTGTTCGACAATTACGGGGAAAAAGTCAGCCGGGAAGAGGCTCTTGATGCTCTGAAGCTCGACCCTGACTTTTCATACCTTCTTTTCTTCGGTTTCATAAGGGAGTACAAGGGTCTCGATATTCTTCTGAAGGCTTTGTCACATCCGGATTTGAGAAACACAAAGCTTAAACTTCTGGTTGCAGGAGAATTCTATGAGAACGAGGCATCATACAGAAAACTGGCCATTGAATCAGGAGTCGGGAACAATGTCGTATTTTTCAACCGGTTTATTGACGACGATGAGGTTAAGCTGTTCTTCAGCGCTGCCGACCTTGTGGTGCAGCCTTATAAAACAGCTTCACAAAGCGGAGTTACCCAGATAGCCTATCATTTCGACAAACCCATGCTGGTAACCGACGTGGGAGGACTAAAGGAAACTGTACAGCATGAAAAATGCGGATATGTCGTTAAGCCTGAACCGGAAGATGTCGCAAGAGCAATAATTGACTATTTCAGCAACAGCCGGAAAGAAGCATTCACTGAATGCGTCATGAAAGAAAAACTGAAGTTCTCATGGAGCAGGATGACCGATGCAATTACCGAGGTTTTTTACCGTTGCCTGCTAAAACAATTGATAAAAGCGTTATAACATTGTTATAACATCGTTATAACAATGTTATAACTACTTATCCTCCAATAATCTTTATTTGTTCTTGTAAATCAGAGATTTACTTTGTCTTTGATGAGGTAATTATTCCTTTCTGATGAATTACGATTGATGAGCTCCCCCAGGAATCCGGTAAGAAAAAGAACGGATCCTATTATCATCACAGTCAGAGCAATATAAAAATAGGGGCTGTCGGTCACAAGAGGTGCCCTTACATTGTTGTGCAGGGCTAAAAGTTTCCTGATTCCCAGATATCCGGCCATGATGAAACCTATAAGGAACATCAGGGACCCAAGCGATCCGAAAAGATGCATCGGGCTCTTTCCGAAACGGGTTATAAAACCTATAGTGACGAGATCGAGGTAACCTTTTATGAACCTGTCGATTCCATATTTTGAACTGCCATATTTCCTGGCGCGGTGCTCTACCACCTTCTCGCCGATCCGGCTGAAACCCGCCTTGCTCGCAAGCATGGGTATATATCTGTGCATTTCACCGTAAACCTCAATGCCCTTAACAACCTCATTCCTGTAGGCCTTAAGTCCGCAATTGAAATCATGAAGCCTGATCCCTGAAAACATACGGGCAGTCCGGTTGTATATCCTGCTTGTACAAAGCTTTATGAATGGATCATACCTCTTTTTCTTCCACCCCGAAACAAGGTCATATTCATCTTCTTTTATCATCTTCACCAGGGCAGGGATCTCATCAGGGCTGTCCTGAAGATCTGAATCCATAGTGATCACTACATCTCCAGCGGCCTCAGCAAACCCTGAATGCAGCGCAGCAGCTTTCCCATAGTTTCTCCTGAAGCGTATCCCTCTTACAGACCTGTTATTATACGATAGTTCTCTGATTGTATTCCATGATGAGTCGGAACTGCCGTCGTCAATAAAAATTATTTCATAACTGAGATTGCTGTCTGTACAAACCTTTACAAGCCAGCGTTCCAGTTCAGGAAGAGACTCTTCCTCATTGTATACGGGGATAACAACAGAAACGTCCATAGAAATCTTATTACCTTACATCGGCAGTGTCGACGAGGGGATTCCCTTCTTTCTTGACAAAGATCCCGACTATCAGCGACATAATGAGTCCGTACAGCATGCTCGACAATAAGCTCATTGGTGCGATTATCCCGGGTTTGATCATTTTTTGCTGTATCTTCATTGCAGTATCCATGGCTTCCTGCGGTAACCCCCGCTTCTGCATGATCTCTTCGGCATAGGCAATCTGCTTGTCTATCAGACCCGGATCGATAAAGGCAAAAAGTATATAGGTGAAGATCGCTGTAATGATTGAATAATAAAGGAAAATCACCATTCCGGAACCAACTGCCTGTCCATAGGTCATCTGTCCGTGGAGGTAATTGTCGCGGTACGACTTTATCAGAAAGTACAATGCCACAATCAGGATCACAAGAAATACATAACCCTGTACTTTGTTGAGGGTCAGATCTAAAAAATAAACAACCAGGGTGTAGACGATTCCAATAAGGCCAAGAATCACCCCATTTGTCAGGTTGGCTTTCCAAACGGATACTTTTTCTTCCATGATTTTTATTGTTTTCAGTGATTATTAGAAGACTGAAGACAAATATAATGCAATTCTGCAACAACCGGCATCTCATGATTCGGGATATTTATTTTGACAGATCGCGGAAAATTAATACTTTTGCAAAGGGTAAGTCTTATACGACCAGCTCCTGCTGAACTCCCCCAGGATCGGAAGGTAGCAAGGGTAGGCGGTTGTAGCGGTGCGATATAAGTAGCTTACCCTTTTTTAATTAATACAAACCGTAGTCCCTGACCCGTTTTATTTGAATAGTAACAGAAGATGCTCCTCCGGATATATCCTGAAAATCCAGATCCCGGCCGCATAAGGAAAGTGGTTGAAGTCCTCGATCAGGGGGGAATAATTATCTATCCCACCGATACTGTTTATGCAATCGGCTGCGATATAAAGGCAAATAAATCAATTGAGCTTATTGCCAGGATGAAGGGACTTGATCCCAGAAATCCTGATATGTCACTTATTTTTCACGATATGAGCCAGCTCTCTGAATACACCATTATAAGGGATAACTCGGTGTTCAAACTGCTCAAGCGAAACCTTCCCGGCCCCTTTACATTTATTGTCCAGGCCAATAATCAGATCCCGAGAATGTTCAAGAACAAAAAGAAAACAGTCGGGATAAGAATACCGG
The DNA here is from genome assembly GCA_963840965.1 of uncultured Bacteroidales bacterium. GTDB lineage: Bacteria > Bacteroidota > Bacteroidia > Bacteroidales > VadinHA17 > LD21. The sequence goes on from CAWJAW010000010.1 coordinate 56,721, forward strand.
ATAACAGTATCGTCATGGAACTTGTAAGGGAACTCGGTCGTCCCATAATCACTACCTCAATTCATGACCCCGATGAGGTGATCGAGTATACCACCGATCCCGAACTGATTTATGAGAAGTATAATGATATCGCTGAAATAGTCATTGACGGCGGTTATGGCAGGAATGAAGCATCAACCGTGGTAGATTGTACAACGGATGAATTCACAATCCTCAGGCAGGGACTTGGTATGCTTGAACTGTGATCTTCAGTTACCGATAAAAGGATAATTCCGGCTACCTCATTATTTGTTATAGAAACTCCCTGTGAATAATATCAAAACGCTCAGGATTTCAACCCGTCCCAAAATCATCAGCCCGCTCAATATCCACTTGCCTGTTGATGGCAGATCCGCATAGGTTGAAAAAGGAGCGAATGTTCCCAACCCAGGACCAATGTTTGCCAGCATAGATGCCGAAGTGCTGAATGATGTGATAATATCATAATCGAGAAACGATATCAGCAGCGCCCCGGTACACAACGTGATGAAATAAATAATTATAAATATCAGCAGGTTCTGGATGATGTTGTGAGGCAATCTCTTCTGATCGATTCTCACTGGCAGATATGCATTTGGATGGATCATCCGCTTAGACTCATTCCGTGAATTTCTTGCAGCGATCAGCAGTCTCACTATCTTGATACCTCCGCTTGCAGAACCGGCCATTCCCCCGGTGAACATCAGAAAGAAGATGACCAGAATAGCAAGGTATCCCCATTCGTTGAAGCTGACAGTGTAAAATCCCGTAGTGGTTATAACCGATATAGTATTGAACAATCCATCCATAAAGCCAGATGAAAATGAGATACCCTTTTCCCTGAACAGCAAGAAAATTATAAGTGCCGGGAAAAGAATAACCATGACAAGGTAAGCTGCAAATTCATTATTGCGAACTATTTTGGTGAAGCTTCTCTTGAAGGCGAAATAAAAGATGGCGGGATTAATTCCAGCAAAAAACATGAAAAGGATGAAGACAGCCTTTATATATGGAGACGGAAATGCCGCAATTCCTGTATTCCTGGTCGAAAAGCCACCCGTCGAGAGTGTTGAAAAAGAGTGGCAAACGGCTTCAAAAAAAGGCATCTTTCCTGAGGCAAGCAGAATAGTTTCGGCAATGGTGAGTGCAACATATACTCCGATCAGCCTTTTTGTGGTCTCGATCACCCTGGGATTTATTTTGTCAGCCGTGATGCCCGGGAATTCTGTTGCGGGAAGCTGGATGTTGAGGCTCCTTACAACAGGGAGCACATGAAGTGCCAGGGTTATTACTGTAATTCCTCCGATCCATTGAGTAAGGCTTCGCCAGAATAGTAATCCTCGGGGAAGAGATTCAATATCCCTGAAAATAGTTGCTCCGGTGGTAGTGAACCCGGATATCGATTCGAATAACGCATTAGTGAAATTACCGGCCGATGAAGTGAAGAGATAGGGGAGAGACCCGAAGGCACCGAATAAAATCCAGATAAATGTATTGATTATAAAACCTTCCCTTGTTCCATAAACCTTCTCCTGATGCCTGAGGGGCGTGAAGACGAGAATGCCGGTTACGAGGGTTATTACGGCAGAGAATACAAAGGACCGTGCCGCAGGTTCATTGTAAATCCATGAAACACCTCCTGAGACCAGCATCAAAATCCCTTCGAGGATCAGTACCTGGCTGAAGACCCTTGCAATTATCCTTGAATTGATCATGGTGATCAGGTGAAGAATTTCGACACCTTCTCATAGGCTGAAGGCAGCGTAAAAACGACGACCTTGTCGTTGGGCCTTATTATGGTATCCCCTGTTGCTATGAAAGGAACTCCGTCCCTGGTTCCGCCGCCTACAATGGAGTTTGCAGGAAACTCGAGGCTCCTCAGTGTTCCTTTAGTAATCCGGGCATAAGCAGGAACATTGAATTCTATAACTTCAGCCTCAGTTCCGGTCATGTATTTCACCTGCGTGACGTTCGGATTAGTAGTGTGCCTGAATATTCTGCTGGCAGCAGCAATCTTCTTGTTGATAATGGTGTCAATGCCTATGTTTTCAGCAAGATTGATATACTCCATATTCTCAACTTCCGCGATGGTCTTCTTCACTCCAAGTTTCTTGGCAAGAAGACAGGAGAGGACATTGGTTTCAGAATTGCCCGTCACTGCAACGAAGGCGTCCATGTGGGCTATCCCTTCATTTTGCAAAAGATCGGCATTACGGCAATCCCCGTTTATTATAAGTGTATTTTCAAGGACGTCGGAGAGGTCTTCACATCTCTGAGGATCCGAGTCTATAAGCTTTACCTGACATGTCTTCTGCATATACAGCGCCACATGCTTCCCGATCCTGCTACCTCCAAGTATCATTATACTTTTTGCCTCAAAGTTTTCCTTTCCCGAAGTGGTCATCATTTCATCAATTCCGTCAATTGTCGAGATGACAAAGACAAGATCCCCCTGACGGAACCTCTCATTTCCCCTTGGGATAATGGTTATATCATTTCGCTTGATTGCCACTGCCCTGTATTTTTCCGTATTCGTTGAGTCGGCAAGCTCCATAAGCGATTTATCGATGATTGGAGCGTTCTGATCAAGCTTCTGGACATACATCGCAAGTTTTCCTCCGCAAAACTCCATGAAATCGGTAGTTCCTGTTTCATGAAGAAGACTCAGTACCTCCCTGGCAGCAATCAGTTCGGGATAAATAAGGGAATCAATTCCCAGCGATTTGAAGAATTCCAGTGTTGAGTGCTCGAGGTAATCGAGGTTGTCGATCCTTGCTATGGTCTTGATGGCTCCCAGTCTTTTTGCAAGAATGGAGGCGGTTATATTTGTGTCTTCCCAGTGGGTAACTGCAATGAACAGGTCTGTTTTCTTATGAAGAAGTTCCTGAAGTATGCTTATCGAGGTAGCCGATCCGGTATAGGTAAGTACGTCCATGGTTGAATCCACAGGCTTTAACCTGTCCTCCTCGGTATCGATAAGTATGATCTCGTGATTCTCATTCGAAAGCATTTTGGCCAGGTGAGTTCCAACTTCACCAGCTCCGGCGATTATTATTCTCATAGAACCCTGATAAAATAGAACACAAAGTAATATATAAATCGGCTAAAAAAGAAATCTGATTCAAAGCCTGAGCCTGCAGGCCCCTAAGATACTCACATCATGGATGTGTGAGCGACTTTTCCATGCATCATTGATCTTCAACGATCCGGCTGAGACCTCTGAGCCCGTCACTATCGTTTCAGGTAACTCGTCCGGATTAATTTCCATGTCAATACGTGGATATCTTCCCTTGAGAACCACAATATCAGGCAAGGTTTTTTGCAGCAATACCTTAGTCAGCTGACCGCATATCAGAATCCTCTTATTCCCGGTTTCTATCAGCCGTACCCCTGGCCCTGCATTTATGTTATTCACCTTTAATCCCCGGGTCATACTGTGCCTGGATGCTTCCGGCATTAATGTGTCAGATTCTGACCAGATATTCAATGTCCTGCCCGTTCTTATTCCAACCTGCGATTCACGGATTCCGTTGTAGACTATCAGCTCTCCTGATACCCTGTCGTGAATGCTTCTTATACTACCTGCACCTGCCAGAACCAGAAGTGCAACAAGCGGAATACGCAGAGGAATCGCTTTACTGTTCAGCAGTGATATGGTGAGAAGAAAAATAAAAATGCTTAGCAAAAATGACTCTATCGGGATCATTCCTATATTTTCAATTGATGCAAGAGGCAATGAGGCCGCTTTCTCTGTAAAAACTTCGGTAACTCCAGTAAGATAGTTCATTAAAAGGGCCAGAGGCCGCGATATGGATTCAACCGGATATGTAAGCGGTACAAGGCAACCGATGATTACTACCACTGAGGAGAGCGGTACAATAATTATATTGGTTAAAATAAACCACGCCGGGAACCTGTTGAAAAGGGAAATGGTCAGTGGCAGGGTTCCTGCCTGGGCAACTATAGTTACAGCAGCTGACTGCCATATCTTGTCGGCTCCATAATTCTTTAATCGGATCTTAAGGTAGAAGTTCCTGTAAAAGCAGATGATGAAAATTACAGCACAATAGGAGAGTAGGAATCCGGCATCAAACAGGACCGAAGGATGCCCTATAAGCAATATCATGGCTGAGGCAAGCACCGAGTTGATACTGCTTACATCCCGTTTCATAAGCTTTCCGGCCTGAAGAAACGAAAACATGAGGGCAGCCCTTAAAACAGACGGTGTCAGGCCTGTGACAAAAGCAAATCCCCACAGCAGAACCACTGCAATAAGGATCCTGATAAACTCAAGCCTTCCCTTTAGAAAAAACAGCATATTAAGTATAAACATGCTAAGGATAACGGCATGCAATCCTGATACAGCCATTATATGCATTACACCTGCCCTGATGAATACCTGTTTCTGTTCCGGATCGAGCAGGTTTTTTTGTCCAAGGGTGAGTGCTGCCACAAGTCCTATCCGGTCATCGGTGATGCCCCTTTCCCTGTACATGCCGATTATTCTTTCCCTTATGATAAGCGCTCTGTACCGGAGTCTTGATTTTTCAGGCCTTGAATGTGCCAGTATGTCGTCTTTCCGCGAAAAGCTGTAATATTTTATACCGTTATTTTCCAGATAGAATTTGTAATCGAACTCATGCGGATTGCCCCTGTTGACAACAGGGAGCGGCTCACACTTCAGTTTAAGGATATCCCCGGGCTGCAGCGTACTGATAAATGGGTCCTTTCTGAAATAGACTATTAATGAGCCATTAAGACTGACAGTATCCCCTCCGTCAACTCTGGCGTGGAGCCTGACGATGGCTCTGAAACTGTTTGACCTCGGCTCGGGGAATTCTGTAAGAGTGCATATATAATGCCCTTTTTCCGGCTCGAGAATGGATAATTGATTCTTTTCATTCGAGTAAAGCAGCAGACCGCATAAAAACATCGAACTGGTAAGCAGAATACCGTAAAAATGATTCAGCTGCCGTCTATTGAAAATCAGGCTGACAGGAAACCCGGCGGCCAGGATTAAAAGAGATATGGCAATAAGCCATGTTTCGGGCTTTATACTTAGGCCTGAAACGATCCCTCCGCAAAACGGGATCAATATTCTAAGGAAAGGAATCTCCCTATTCAGCACGGTCGGCAGCAGCTATGAGACCATTCCGTATAAAGATAGAAATAATATTGATCTCCATGAATTGATTCACCACGGATTTCACGGATGTCACGGATAAAATCACGGAGTTAATTATTTGAGACAATCCGTGTATTGTCCGTGTTCCCCGTGAATTCAGTGGTTAAACCAAAAAGAGTTGTTAAGGCATTAAATATTAAAAATCAATTTTATGTATTTCTGATAGTCATCAATCTAAAAACTTCAACCAGAATAAATTTTGATAATATCAGATGTCAGGAAAATATAAAAAAGGGGTTTGTTACTCCGGGAGTTAAGTGGAATCCGGTAAGAAGCCGGCAGGTGGTTTCCTCCCGGCAGGATATGTTCTCAGGCTTTCAGCTTTTGTCCGGCAAGAATAGTGTTGTAATCTGCTTCGAACTTTCCTTTGCTGATAGCACTAAGTTTGCCTTTCAGAAGCCTTTTTCTCAGAGGGCTTACCTTGTCGGTGAAAAGGATGCCGTCGAGGTGATCATATTCATGCTGAATCACCCTGGCAAGATATCCCTGGTAAACTTCATCATGGAACTCCCATTTTTCGTCGTAGTAAGTAATCCTGACATCTCCTTCACGTTTTACTTCTTCCCTCAGGTTTGGAATGCTGAGGCATCCTTCAGTCATCAGTTCAATATCTCCGCTTTTCTCGATTATCCTGGCATTGATGAAAACCTTTTTAAATCCAGCCATCTGAGGTTCATCTTCCGCAAGCGGTTCGCCATCAATTACAAATACCCTTATCGATTTACCTATCTGGGGCGCGGCAAGCCCCAGACCTTCCGACCGGTATAGTGTCTCAAACAAATCAGCAATCAGCTGATCCAGTCCCGGGTAGTCCCTGTCTATGTCTTCTGAAACTTTTCTGAGAACCGGGTGTCCGTAAATCACTATTGGGTAAACCATAATTAATGCAAAAATAGTAAATATTTTTTAAGCTGTCAGCTGTCAGCAATCAGGTATAAATCAGTCAGTATCATGAGCCCTGTGCCCTGTGCCCTTTGCCCTTCGCTCCCTGCTCCCTGCTTCCTGGTCCAGGAACGACTGCAGAATTATTGACGCACTAATCTTATCCACCATCGCCTTGTCCATTCTTTGCTTCTTCTTTACGCCTCCCTCAATCATCGCATTGAGCGCCATTTCCGAAGTAAACCTTTCATCAACAAGATGAACTGGTATTCCGGGAAAGGTCTTGTTCAGTTTCCTGACAAACGGATTTATGTAATTAACAGCTTCACTGGCCTCGTTGTTCATGGTACGGGGGTAGCCGATAACAAATCCGTCGATGGTTTCATTTTTGAGATAATCCGTGAGGAATTCATAAAATTCATGATTACGGACAGTCTTTAGCGGAGAGGCAAAGATATTCATGGGATCTGAAACCGCTATGCCAATCCTTTTGGTTCCGAAATCTATGCCCATAAATCTGCCCATGGTGAAATTCTAAAAAAGAAGGTATCTCTTTCTGGATACCTTCTTTTTTTATTGCAAATTTTTTATTCTTCCGTTGCCGGTTCGAAAACCATAGCAGCAAGACGCTGATATGACTTGTATCTCCATTTCGCATTCTCCTCGGCGGCCTTGAACAATATCTCAGCCTGATCGGGGAATGTCTTGATAAGTGATGTGTAGCGTACCTCCGACTGCAGGAAATCCTGGAATTTACTCCAGTCCGGTTCTTTTGAATCAAGGGTAAAAGGATTCTTTCCAGCTTCCTCAAGAAGTGGGTTATAGCGGTAGAGATGCCAGTATCCTGATTCGACAGCAAACTTCTGCTGAGCCTGGGTTTTTCCCATTCCATTCCTGAGACCATGGTTGATACATGGGGAATAGGCAATAATAAGCGATGGACCCGGATAAGCTTCGGCTTCTTTCAAAGCCTTCAGGTACTGGTTATTGTTGGCACCCATGGCCACCTGGGCAACATAGACATAACCATAGGTCATTGCCATCTGTCCCAGATCCTTCTTACGGATCTTCTTGCCCGATGCTGCAAATTTTGCCACAGCTCCGGCAGGTGTCGATTTGGAAGCCTGTCCGCCTGTATTGGAATAGACTTCAGTGTCAAGGACTATGACATTAATGTCTTCCCCTGAGGCAAGTACATGGTCCAGACCTCCGTAACCGATATCATATGCCCATCCGTCACCACCGATAATCCAGTGAGATTTTTTGATAAGGTATTGTCTCAGACTAAGTATCTCTTCACAGACAGCTGCTTTTTCCTTGCTGCAAACCTCAATGACTTTTGCCGAAGCGGTTCTGGATGCCTCAGCATTGTTCTTATCCCTCAGCCATTCCTCAAAAGCTGCCTTGGTCTCGTCGTTTAATGATCCGTTTGTTATGGCTTCTTGCATCTTCTGTGATATCCGCTCGCGCATTTTGCTCGTCCCGAGCGAAAGTCCGAATCCGAATTCTGCATTGTCTTCGAACAGGGAATTTGCCCATGCGGGTCCGCGTCCCAATTTATTATGGGTATAAGGCATTGATGGTGCCGATCCGCCGTAAATGGATGAGCATCCTGTTGCATTGCTGGCGATCATCCTGTCACCATAAAGCTGGGTGATTGCTTTCAGATACGGAGTTTCACCACAACCGGCGCATGCGCCCGAGAATTCGAACAGGGGCTGTGAGAACTGGCTGTTCTTGACATTCAGGAACTTGTCAACAACATAATCCTTGTAGCCTACCTTGTCGTTCAGGTAAATCCAGCGGTCAGTTTCAACCATTTGTGTTTCAAGCGGCTTCATAATCAAAGCTTTGTTCTTGGAAGGACATATATCGGCGCAGTTTCCGCAACCTGTACAGTCAAGCACGCTGACCTGAATCTTGAACCTATAGGCTTTGAGTGCACCGGGAATACCCTGAATTGTCTTGGTATCCTTCGGAGCATTTTCAAGTTCTTCTTCGGTAAGAAGGAAAGGACGGATGGCTGCATGCGGACAAACATAAGAGCACTGGTTGCACTGGATACATTCATCGGGCTGCCATTCGGGAACATTCACTGCAATACCACGCTTTTCATAGGCGCTGGTGCCTGAGGGGAAGGTCCCGTCTTCTCTTCCCTTGAATGCGCTGACAGGAAGATCATCACCCTTCAGGGCATTGATGGGCTCCATTACTTCACGGATGAACTCGGGTACATCCCTTGTGTCCTTTTGTTTTTTGATCTCGATCGAAGCCCATTCTGCAGGTACTTCAACTTTGGTGACACCACTGCCCTTGTCAACCGCTTCATTGTTCATCTTAACAACATCTTCTCCCTTTCTTCCATAGCTCTTGTAGATGAATTCCTTCATCTCATCTTCGGCTTTTTCGTAGGGGATAACATTTGCAACCTTGAAGAAAGCCGCCTGCATGATGGTGTTTGTCCTTGTTCCAAGGCCAAGGTCCTCGGCAATCGAAGTTGCATTGATAATATAAAAATCAATATTATTTTCTGCCATGTACTTTTTCATATGATCCGGAAGGCGTTCCTTTGTTTCCTCAGCATCCCATATCGAGTTCAGGAGAAAGGTTCCGCTTTTCTTCAGGCCTTTAAGCATATCATATTTGTCAAGATAGGAGGGTACATGACAGGCGACAAGATCAGGTGTGTTGACATAATACGGTGAACGGATTGGAGAATCACCAAAGCGCAGATGCGAAATGGTTATGCCGCCTGATTTCTTCGAGTCATAGGCAAAATATGCCTGGCAATACTTGTCGGTCGTTTCACCGATTATCTTTATCGAGTTCTTGTTAGCTCCAACTGTTCCGTCCGATCCCAAACCATAAAACTTGGCCGAATAGGTTCCTGCAGGAGAAACATTTATTTCAGGGAGGACCGGCAGCGAAGTGAATGTCACGTCATCAACAATACCCACCGTGAACTGATTCTTCGGTTCTTTGATTTTCATGTTCTCGAAAACAGAAAGGATCTGACTGGGAGTGGTATCCTTAGAACTAAGTCCGTAACGGCCTCCTATAATAAGAGGCTTCTTGTCCGTGCCGTAGAAGAGATCGACTATGTCAAGATAAAGAGGTTCTCCGGGAGCTCCGGGTTCTTTTGCCCTGTCGAGCACGGTTATCTTTTTTACCGATTTCGGGAAAACATCAAAGAAGTATTTTGATGAGAAGGGGCGGTAAAGATGGACGGTTAAAAGACCTGCTTTCTCTCCTTTTGACCTGAGGTAATCAATAACTTCCTTCGTTGTTTCAGTTACTGAACCCATTGCAACAATGATATTTTCAGCTTCGGGATCACCGTAATAGGTGAATGGCTTGTATTGTCTTCCGGTAAGCTTGCTGATTTCAGCCATGTAGGAATTGACAATATCCGGAACCGGTTCATAAAACCTGTTTACAGATTCCTTGGCCTGGAAGAAGATATCGGGATTCTGGGCTGTTCCCCTCATTACGGGATGTTCAGGGTTGAGTGCATTGTTTCTGAACTGTGAAATCGCATCCCAGTCGATAAGTTTCTTCATGTCTTCAATGTCTGTGGCCTCAACTTTCTGGATTTCGTGCGATGAACGGAAGCCGTCAAAGAAATGAACGAAGGGAATTTTCGACTTGATTGCAGTAAGATGTGCCACACCTGCAAGGTCCATAATTTCCTGCACACTGCCGCTGGCGAGGAATGCAAATCCCGTTTGCCGGGTGGCGTAAATGTCGCTGTGATCACCGAAAATGGAGAGAGCATGTGCCGCTATTGACCTGGCGCTTACGTGCAGTACTCCAGGAAGGAGTTCTGCAGCTATCTTGTACATGTTCGGGATCATCAGGAGAAGACCCTGTGAGGCAGTGTATGTCGATGCAAGTGTTCCGGTTTGCAGTGCACCGTGCAACGCACCGGCTGCCCCGCCTTCCGACTGCATCTCGACAACCCTGACCGTCTCACCGAATATGTTTTTCAATCCGTTGGCAGCCCATTCGTCAATATACTCAGCCATTGTCGATGAAGGTGTGATAGGATATATGCAAGCAACTTCGCTAAACATATATGCAACATGCGATGCAGCCTGATTGCCATCGCAGGTTATGAATTTTTTCTTTGCCATGTTAAAAAGAATAATATGATTGATTAAAGATAATTTTCAAAGAAAGTGCAAAGGTACAAAAATTATCTGTCCGCTAACCGCCATTCATTGAAATAAGGAACTCTTCGTTCGACTTGGACTGCATAAGCCTGTCGCGCAGGAATTCCATAGCTTCAACTCCATTCATATCTGTAAGGTAGTTCCTTAATACCCATATCTTCTGGAGTATGTTTTTGTTCAGCAGGAGATCCTCACGGCGGGTGCTTGAGGCGGGGATATCAATTGAGGGGAATATTCTTCTGTTAGAAAGTTTGCGGTCGAGCTGAAGCTCCATGTTACCGGTTCCCTTGAATTCTTCAAAGATCACATCATCCATCTTTGATCCTGTCTCGGTAAGCGCAGTCGCTATGATAGTGAGGGATCCTCCGTTTTCGATGTTTCTGGCTGCGCCGAAGAAACGCTTTGGCTTGTGAAGGGCATTGGAATCAACGCCTCCCGACAATACCTTTCCTGAAGCGGGGGCAGTGGTGTTGAACGCCCTGGCAAGCCTGGTGATTGAGTCAAGAAGAATTACTACATCATGGCCGCATTCAACAAGCCTTTTGGCTTTTTCAAGAACTATGTTTGCTATCCGGCAATGCCTTTCAGCCGGCTCATCAAAGGTAGAAGCAATTACTTCAGCCTTGACGTTACGGGCCATATCAGTAACCTCTTCAGGCCTTTCGTCAATAAGCAGTATCATAAGATAGACCTCGGGATGATGCTTGGCAATTGCATTTGCTATTTCCTGAAGGAGTATGGTCTTACCTGTCTTTGGCTGGGCAACTATCAGTCCCCTCTGTCCTTTACCTATCGGACAGAACATATCGATAACCCTTACTGAAAGGGAGCCTTCTCCCGGGGTGCACAACGTAAATTTCTCGTTGGGAAAGAGCGGAGTTAGAAAATCAAAGGGGACCCTGTCGCGAATAAAGTCGGGGCTCCTTCCGTTGATCTCATCAACTTTTATAAGCGGAAAGTATTTCTCACCCTCCTTGGGCGGTCTTATTGAACCCTTTATGGTATCACCGGTTTTAAGTCCAAACAGCTTTATCTGCGACTGCGATACATAGATATCGTCGGGTGAATTAAGATAATTGTAATCGGGTGATCTGAGGAAGCCATAACCATCGGGCATGATCTCAAGGACACCTGTGTTATATATGATCCCTTCGAATTCATATGGTCTTTCCTTCTTTTCTTCCCTGACAGGATGGACCTCATGCGATTGTTCCTTGATAACCGGCTCTACAATAATTTCACCGCCCGGAATAATGTCTGACACAGGTTTCGGCTCCTCATAAAGAGGTTCCCCATCACCCAGGGGTAGGGTGTTCTCAACTACTACGTGCGGCTTTTTCTCCTCCCTTGGAGGGAACCTTCTTTCATTGAAAGATGGCCCTCTGTCTTTCCTGTCACGGAAATTCGGTTCGCGAGGCTGCCATTTCGGAGGCCTTGGTGCCTCTTTCGTCCCCTCAGTGCTTTTCAAAAGATCGGGCTTTTCTTCATTCTTTTCGGGCTTTGGCTCGAATTCCCTGCGCTCGGTTACAGGTTCTTCCTGCTTTTTGAGGTCATCGGGCGATACAGTAATAACTGATTCAACCTGACGGCTTACGACAGGTTTGACCATCCTCGGCCTTCTTCCTCTCCTTTGACCCTGCTTGTCCCTCTGCTGTCCTACCTGGTCAGAAGAATGGTTTGAAGGTTTGCTTTCCTGAATATTGACTTTCTTTTTTTCAGTGGCTTCAATGGCCTGTTGATCAAGAATTTTATATATCAGATCTTGTTTTTTTAAAGACTCGGTCCTTTTGATTTTAAGTCCTTTGGCTATCTCCCGCAACTCGGGCAGAAGCTTGTTGCTTAACTCAAGAATGTCGTACATAATAATAAAGAATGTAGATAAAGAGATTTTAACGTTTGTTATCGGATAACCAGACTAGTAAATGAATCTGAGCCGGCGAGAAAACTGGCACAATAATAGCAAAATAAAAATTAATGTATCACAATTATGAAAAAAAGATTCGGGGAAAGAAAAACTAAATATTGTCAGGACTCTCCACAGCGGCAAATATAATCATTCAAAGTTAATTCAATATTAAAGATTCAGCAAAAAAAAATTGTCATAAAATGAATTTTAGTTGATTTTTTTATTAAAATTGTGGTTGAGCCTTCTGTTTGGTAACTAACTATCCTAATCCGGTAATGCGTCAGCTTAAGATTACAAAGCAGGTCACAAACCGCGATACCCCATCACTTGACAAGTATCTTCAGGAGATTGGCAGGGTTGATCTTATCAGTCCGGAGGAGGAGGTGATACTTGCGAGGAAAATCAAGACAGGTGATTCGGAAGCCCTCGCCCGGCTTGTCAAGGCAAACCTGCGTTTTGTAGTTTCAGTAGCCAAACAATATCAGAATCAGGGAATGGGCCTTCCCGACCTGATCAATGAAGGCAACCTTGGTCTTATGAAAGCTGCCCAGCGCTTCGATGAGACGAGGGGATTCAAGTTCATCTCCTACGCTGTCTGGTGGATACGGCAGGCAATTCTCCAGTCACTTGCCGAACAGGCCAGAATTGTAAGGCTCCCTGTCAACAAGATCGGATCAATAAACCGCATAAACAGGGCTTTCGCACGACTGGAACAGGAGTATGAAAGGGAACCATCCTCACAGGAGATCGCCGAACTTCTCGAAATGATACCCGAGGATGTTAAGGAGTCGCTCAAAACCAACGGCCGAACAATCAGCATGGATGCTCCGATAAGCAACGAAGACGAGAACACCATGTACGATGTGATGCAGAGCCCCGATACCCCAAGCCCCGACAAAAACCTTATAAATGAATCCCTTGCATGGGAAATTGAGCGTGCACTGAGTACCCTTTCTCAACGAGAGGCAAAAGTCCTTAAGCTCTACTTCGGTCTGGGCATGAAGCACCCTTTCACCCTTGAGGAGATAGGAGAGGAACTTAGCCTGACACGCGAAAGAGTCCGTCAGATAAAGGAAAAGGCAATAAAAAGGATACAGTTCACTACCAGGTGTAAAATACTAAAGACCTACCTGGGTTAGATTTTTGTTCCTATATTTGCCTAAAACAGCCTACATGAACCACCTTGTCTCACCTTCATTGCTTGCTGCTGATTTTTTAAACCTCGGAAGGGATGTCCGTCTGGTCAATCTTAGCCTTGCCGACTGGATTCACTGTGATATAATGGATGGATTGTTCGTCCCGAATATTTCGTTCGGACTGCCTGTTATTGAACAAATCAGGAAAATTGCAGAAAAACCCCTCGATGTTCACCTTATGATTATGGATCCAGACAGGTACCTGTCGCGATTTCACGACGCCGGTGCAAGTATCCTGACTGTCCAGTATGAGGCTTGTACACATCTTCACCGGACTGTCTCAGAGATCCGCCGGCTGGGAATGAAAGCCGGAGTGGCAATAAACCCACATACCCCGGTAGCTCTCCTTCAGAATATCCTTCCTTATATTGATATGGTATTGATAATGACCGTTAATCCAGGTTTCGGAGGACAGTCATTTATTGCAGAAAGCTACAACAAGATAAGGGAACTATCAGGAATGATTGCAAAGGGCGGCTTGAGTGTCATGATCGAGGTTGACGGCGGAGTGGATACCACTAACGCACAGACCCTTGTTGAAGCAGGAGTGAATGTCCTTGTAGCGGGTAATGCAGTATTCAGTTCTCCCGATCCTGAAGTCACTATAAGAAAACTGAAACTTTTTTCATGACAGCATAGAGGGTACTCCTAACTGCCCATAGCCCTTTCAATGTACTCAATTATTTCCCGGATGTTGTCGGGATGAAACCAGGTTATTTCAGAATCCCTGTTCCACCATGTAATCTGTCGTTTAGCATATCTCCGGCTGTTCCGCTTTATCAGGTGAATTGCTTCATCCATTGATATTTTCCCTTCGAAGAAATCGAACATCTCACTGTATCCAACGCTTTTCAAAGGATTCAGCCCTCTCAGGATCAGCAGCTCCCGGGCTTCATTCTCCAGTCCTTGCCCAATCATCCGGTCAACTCTTGAGTTGATTCTTTCATACAGCTCCTTCCTGTCCCTTGCAAGTCCGGTTTTAATTATTCTGAAATTGCGCCCTGCGCTGCTGCTTGTAAGGTATTCGGAGTATTTCCGTCCTGTGCTTTCGAATATCTCCAGAGCCCGAATGATCCTCTGGTGATTCCTCAGGTCAACCTTTGAGTAATACTCAGGATCGGTGAGCCTGAGATCAGTCCTGAGGCTTTCGATTCCTTCAGCTTTGTATTTATCATTGTATTTTTGTCTTACTGCCGGATCGATGTCAGGGATATCATCTATACCCCTGCATACAGCATCAATATAGAGACCTGAGCCTCCAACAAGTATTGCCGCCCTGTTCCTGCTGAAAAGGGAGGGCAGTAACTCGATGACAGCTCTTTCATAAAGGCTTGAACTGTAATATTCCCTGACTGAAATAAACTGAATGAAGTGGTGTCTTATCTTTTCCAGAAGCTCAGGCCCGGGAACTGCCGTGCCTATTGTCATCTCCCTGTAGAACTGTCTTGAATCGGCCGAAATGATTTCAATGCCGAAATGACTCGCGATCTCTACGGCAATTTCACTCTTCCCGACTCCCGTCGGACCTGGTAAAACTATCAGGGAATTATTCATTGAGCTCTTTTGCACGAAGACTATTCGTCTTCCTCTTCAAGAGCTTCGGGACTGTCAAAGTCTGGAAGAGGATTTTCGTCATCGCCATCAAGGAAGAGGTCATCGACATCCGCTTCCTCATCATCATCCTCATCGTCATCATCCGAAACGACAATATTGTTATACAACTTGCGGGAACTTGCGCCGAAAACCACCTGCTTGGGAGGCACTCCCTTTGAATTGATACAAATAGGATATTCACGGTCCTCTATTTCCTTTGTCTCCCCGGTGTATTCCACGAAAAGGGCTCTGTCATTGAAAAAATCGAATACATAAAGTAATTTCTGGTTCTTTCGAAAGATTATCTCCTCCAGTATTGCAGATTCCATTGTGGATGAACCGGTTCCCATATCGAACAGGGTAAATTCCTCTTCCTTCTCCCAGTTGTCGGTCGCAAGATAGAACGAAGCCATTTGTGATTTGTCATATTCAAGCTCTTCCTGAATAATGTTATGAAAATCAATTAATGCCTGCGAGTCGAGGAACTCAAATTCCCTTACAAACGACTCATCTTCATCCGATAATACAACAAACTTATATACCATATCTTTATTGATTCGACGGGTGCAATATAATATTTTTTACTTTACAATATTCCTGATCATTTTTTTTTTAGAAGAAATTCAATGGTGTCAATTTCGTCTGCATAATCCCATAGTTCAGGCATCTGAGCCTTCCCAAGCGGAGTGTTGCCCCTGCCTGTAATACATTGGATTCTGTCCTTCGTGCTTTCGATTTCCTGGTAAACGTTTTTCAGGGAATTATAGTATTCATAATGGAGTACTGCAACCGGTGAGGCTAAATTTTTATCCATCCTGCACAGGAGGAAACCGGTATCGATAAAGTCGTACCTGTTTACAATGAAAATTGCTTTGCTGTAATCGTAGTTGTTTGCATACTTGTTATGTTCAACAAGGTTGCCATGTTCGCTCCATGATTCTGCAAGGGCCTTAACGTCATACCCCTCCGGTACATAAATCTTTGAGATACTGCGGCATCCTAAACCAAAATAGGAAAAGACATCAGTGCCAAGTCCTGCAAGTTCCTCTCCTGTCTCATTTCCTTCGATAATTCCGATGCTATTTCTGTTCTTGCGGATTATATGAGGGTATTTACTGAAATAGTACTGGAAATACCTTGAACTGTTGTCGCTCCCCGTGGCTATTACTGCATCAAAATCCTTCAGCAGCCCGCCGGTGAATACAATTTTATTTCTGAATGATGGATTTATGTCTCCCAGCATCTCCCCGATAAAGACGATCAGATCAGGATCTTTCGAACTGGTTCTGGCAATTACCATATTGCCAGTGATAAGAACCGAAAGGAAATCATGAAACCCGACCAGAGGGATGTTGCCTGCCATTATTACTCCAATTTTGTCTGGTTCTGTTTTTTCCGCCAGGGCAGGGTATCTTCCGGTCCATTTTGTCAGTTTGTCATGGGTCAGTTCATCAGCAATTGCTTTTAATGCCATCACAACATTACCGGGAGTGAACCAGCCATTCCTGAATTGCTGGTTAACGATCAGCTTTTCAAGAGGATCCTTGTATTTTCCTTTTTTCCCCTCAAGTGAGTCCCTTAGGATCTGTCCCAGATCAGAGAATGATTCAATCCTTTCAGCAAGTGTCATTATTGAATTATTTGAGGGAACAAATTTATCAAATAAGGGGGAATGATAAACAGGTTGCACTATAACAAACCCAATAGTCTGTTTGTCATATTCTTTAACCCGTTCTTGCCACCGGGTTCAACGACGGCTTGCAGGCAAGGTTATTACTTCAGTGTAAAGTTAATTGGCACCATATACCATACTGGTACGGCCTTTCCGCCCTGGCGACCCGGTTCAAATCGGGGAAGCATCCGGACAACCCTTAGGGCTTCTTCATCAAGCTCAGGGGAGACTCCTTTTAAGACGCTTTCCCTGCCTGCCTTTCCTTGTTCGTCGACGGAAAATCTTACAATCACTTTTCCCTGGGTACCTGCGATTTTTGCTGATTCAGGGTATTTTGTGTTCTCCATAATGAACTTAAGCAGGGCAATTTCGCCACCCGGGAAATGAGGCATTTGTTCTACGACAACAAAGGGCTCTGGATCCTTGCCGGGAGTTGTCTGATTCTGACCTGCAGCTTTTTCTGCTGTCTGAAGCGGCGGGGGCGGGGGCGGGGGAGGTTCGGCTTCCGCCTGCGTCTCACCGGGAAGTTGTTTTTGCTCGGTGCAGGTCGAGAATGCGAGCAGGACTAAGGCAACAACCGGTATGATGATCAATAATTTCAGATTGGCAAGTGAAGCTGTGGGTTTCTTCGACATCATTATTATCCGTTTTTTCACCAGCGACGGATTTGAAAAGCTGTTGGAGATCCTGAATATCCGTGATCTGAAAATCTGATTCAGGAGAAGTTTCTGGTAGGTGCTGACGGAAGTTCCCCTGCTGATGCACTCCTGGTCGGCCTGGTATTCGTGAACTGCCCTTAGTGACCTTTCAAAAAGGTGTACGGCCGGATTAAACCATTGAAGAGCCTTCATGAATTCGATAAAAACAATATCGGAAGAGTGATTGTGATCGAGGTGGTTCTGTTCGTGCCTTATTATTTCTTTTTCTTCATGATGCGACAGATTGCCATTTATAAATATGTATCCGAAAGCTGAAAACCCCGATGTGCCAAGTCCCTGAAGTCTGATAAGGTTTGATCCCCGGCTTTTTTTCCGCGTAATAAGGATGAACAGTTCCAGCAGGTCGACTGTGAATTTTGAAAGGAAAAGCACAAGTCCGGAAACATAAATAATTGTAATCCATTTGAAGACGGACAGTATCAGGACCGTGTTTTCAGTCATGGATACTTCTGAAACGCTTCCGGTTATCAGAACCTCCGAAAGCACTTTGCCGAAAATGGGCAGATTAAGAGGTTTGCTTGTGTGTACCGTGATCAGGGGAAGTATCATGGCTGACATTATCGAAATTATGATGAATGCCCTGTTACGGCCGTGCATGGTATCGCGGTGAAGGAATATCCTGTATACAAACCAGAATGCAGTTAGGTAGACGGCAGCTTTTGCCGTATAAATAATCAGCGGGTCCATTTTTCAGAGTCCTGTTTCTTCATTTCAGTTTCCATGATCTTCATGATCTCTCCCATCTCCCTCACCGAAATACTCTTTTCCCTGGCAAAAAAACTTACCATTTTCTCAAAGGAGTTGGAGAAATAATCCTTAACGAAATTATTCAGATGCGCTTTCGAATAATCGCTTTTCGAAATGAGAGGATAATATTCATGTGTCCGGCCGTAAGCCTTATGAGCCACAAATCCTTTATCCTGAAGTATTCTTACTATTGTACTTACCGTATTGTAAGCTGGTTTTGGATCGTCGAAGAGCTCGAGAATATCCTTTACAAATCCTTTTTTGATCTTCCACAGGACCTGCATTACCTGTTCCTCCGCACGTGTAAGTTCTCTTATGACTTCCGGTTTCATTTTTTTTATTTTAGTCTATTACTTCCTGAACCTCAATCCTGATCTCTATATACAAATTTAAAACGAATAAGTTAGTTTTACAACTAACTCGTTAATTATTTTTGATGTTCGTCTTTCAATTGAAAAATAGTGTACTTTTATTTTTTTTAGGGTGTTTTAAGAATTAAGGAAATGAATCTGGTAAAAAGAGTAGGTATTTTCAGGGATAACCTTAGGATTGCAATCAGGGCAATCAGCTCCAACAGGGTGAGGGCTATTCTTACTATGTGCATAATTGCTTTTGGTATAATGGCTCTTGTAGGGATACTAACTGCAATTGATGCGATCAAGTCGTCACTGACATCGCAGTTTACAATGATGGGAGCCAATTCCTTCACAATCTCCTCCAGGGGGATGAATGTGCAGGTGGGCAATGACAGGAGGCGTATCAGAAACCATTCGCTTATCACATACCACCAGGCAATGGAATTCAGGGAGTTGTTCACCGAACCTGCCTGGGTTTCGGTTTCATTCAATGCAACTGGTATGTCGACAGTAAAATACGGATCGGAGGAGACTAATCCCAATGTAAACCTTGTCGGTGTCGACGAAAACTATCTTGCCGTATCAGGTTATGAGGTGGAGAAAGGAAGAAATTTCAGCTCGGATGAGATACAAATGAACAGGCGTCTTGTCCTGCTTGGGTCTGAAATCGCGTCTGTTCTTTTCCCCTCAGGTGTCGACCCTGTAGGGCAGGATGTGTCCGTTGCAGGATTGAAGCTTCAGGTTGCCGGAGTTCTGAAAAGCAAGGGAGCCAGTCAGTTGTCGAGCGATAATATCTGCCTGATGCCTGTTTCGGCAGCCCGTCAGTATTTTTCGCGCCCTAACATGAACTTCAACATCACGATAATGCCGTTAAATCCTGTCAATCTTGACGTTATGGCAGGACAGGCCGAAGGTGTTTTCAGGATTGTACGGAACCTTGATCCGTCGGATGAATCGGATTTCAATGTAGTTAAGAGCGATACCATCCTTAACATGCTGCTTAAAAACATCAGGTATGTAACTCTAGCAGCTACCCTGATCGGAATTGTGACTCTCTTCGGCGCTGCTGTGGGTCTGATGAATATTATGCTGGTTTCGGTAACTGAGCGTACCCGGGAAATAGGAGTGAGGAAGGCTGTCGGCGCCAAACCAAAAACGATAAAATACCAGTTCCTTTTTGAGTCGATCATGATAGGACAGCTGGGTGGAATTTTCGGGATAATCCTGGGTATAATTATTGGCAATGCTGTGTCTTCAATGCTCAGATCCAGTTTTGTGATTCCATGGTTATGGGTTACAATGGGGATAGTTGTGTGTTTTATTGTTGGTGTGGTATCAGGTTATGCTCCGGCAGTGAAAGCAGCCAATGTAGACCCCATCAAGGCTCTCCACTACGAATAAAAAGAGCTGTCCCGGAAGGACAGCTCTTAAACTTTATAAGGTATTATATACTGTTATTTAACAGTTTCCATATAAGCTACAAGATCAAGAAGCTTGCAGGAATAACCCCATTCATTATCGTACCATGATACTACTTTGACAAAATTGTCGTTGAGTGCTATCCCGGCTTTGGCGTCAAAGATGGAGGTGCGTGCATCTCCTATGAAATCGCTCGATACAACGTCTTCCTCAGTATACCCCAGAATTCCTTTAAGAGATCCTTCTGATGCATCTTTCATTGCCTTCTTGATATCCTCATATGTGGCAGCCTTCTCAAGACGACAGGTTAGGTCAACAACTGATACATTAAGGGTGGGAACCCTGAAAGCCATACCTGTAAGTTTACCCTTAAGCTCGGGGATAACCTTTGTTACAGCTTTGGCTGCACCGGTTGAAGAGGGGATAATGTTGCCCGAAGCAGCGCGGCCGCCTCTCCAGTCTTTGCTCGACGGACCGTCGACTGTCTTCTGTGTGGCCGTGGTTGAGTGTACTGTTGTCATAAGACCTTCAGCAATTCCAAAATTGTCGTGAAGAACCTTGGCTACAGGAGCAAGGCAGTTGGTTGTGCAGGAAGCGTTTGATACAAACTGCATGTCGGCCGTGTACTTCTCATTGTTGACTCCCATGACAAACATAGGGGTGTCATCCTTTGAGGGTCCTGACATGACAACGTGTTTCGCTCCGGCTTTGATATGACCCATGGCGGCTTCTTTGGTAAGGAAAAAGCCTGTGCATTCAAGTACATATTCGGCTCCGACTTCATTCCATTTCAGGTTGGCGGGATCTTTTTCGGCTGTTACACGAATACTCTCCCCGTTGACCACAAGCTTGCCGTCTTTTACTTCAACTGTTCCGTCGAACCTTCCATGTATGGTGTCGTACTTGAGCATGTAGGCAATGTAATTGACATCGAGGAGGTCATTTATACCGACAATTTCCATATCATTCCTCTTACAGGCAGCCCTGAAAGCCAGTCGGCCGATCCTGCCAAAGCCATTGATTCCAACTTTAATCTTTGACATAACTATATCATTAAGGGTTAATAATTTTTAAACGCACAAAGATATGAATTTTTTCCGTGCAAACGACCGGATGTTAATAATTTGCAGGAGTTCTCCTTCTCCGGAAGATATAGGATATTTTGTTGGTTTCGGGATTCAAAGGATCAATTATAACCCCGAATCTGTAACTGATAAATAATGAGAAATATAACGCCTGGTTATCAACCGTTGCCATTATCGGGATCTTTTTCGGGTAAGCGCTGAAGGCTAGCCCGGCTTCAACGGCATGAATGAGTTTTTCTTCCTTGCTGTACTCAAAATTCAATCCTCCCTTGGCGTAAAGCCCGGGAATCAACTTCATCTCGCTTAGTCCTTTAGTGAACGGTGCCCTGCTGTAAATGTCGTAAGGGGGATGAGTTACAACATCCAGCTTTTCCTCGACAATATCAAACTCGTAAGATGAAACAGGATACAGAACTTTGTAATAGATGGGTTTGTAAATTGCAAGGGAAGGTCCACCTGAAATGAAGTACCTGACTGCAACGCCTCCAAGATCTGCCTTTTTGAAAATCTCATGCTGAAAACCAAAACTTCCCCTGAGATAAACAGGAAAATTCATCTTGCCGTAAACAAAGGTACCCGGCGTCTGGTAATAGGGATTTGACTCCCTGTATTCCTTGGGATGCTTGATCGTTCCTGCTTCGATTTCGAAATATCTCTTGTTCAGATAGTTGATCCTCTTTGCTTCACGGAAGCTAATTCCATAACCATCCGAACTGAGGAGAATCCCGAACGATCTTTCATTTCTGAAAAAGATCTTCTGCTGCTCGTCAAGTTCACCCTGTCCGTTTACCGGAATTGAAAATAATCCAACAAAATAAATAAGAAGCAGCTTCTTCATTTCAATATGCTAACTTACAGGACCTGAAAACAGGTAACTCCGGTCTGTTCAGCCGATGTTCCCTGCCTGTTCGGTCTCAGCTTCAGCATATGCCGGACATGCCTTGTTATTGCAGGCTCCGGTAAAAATAGCAGTGATAACACAGACGAACAGGATTATAGCAAACTTTTTCATAAAACCTTGCTTTTAATAAGACACAAAAGTAAAACAATCATTTAATAAACAATTTCCATGCCGGTTTATTTTGTCCGGTCAAAAAAACATCACCAATAATGGTATGATTTTGTAACATATACTAAACATATTTTTTGCATTTTTGTTGTATTAATCACAAACTCATTTTTGTGATGAAAAAACTATTAACTATATTTTTATCAATTTTCCTTATGAGCATTAACTCTTTTTCCCAGGAGAAGCTACCCTATAACAGCCTGTCGAAACAGGAATCGCGGATCATTGAAGAGAAGGGGACAGAGGCTCCTTTCACTGGCAAATACACCGATCATTCCGGGAAGGGAACATACCTTTGCAAGAAATGCGGAGCAGCCCTCTATAACTCTTCATCCAAATTTAAATCCGATTGCGGCTGGCCAAGTTTTGACGACGAAATCAAGGGTGCAGTCAACAGGTTTCCCGATCCTGACGGAATGAGAACAGAGATAGTATGCGCCAACTGCGGTGCCCATCTTGGCCATGTCTTTACAGGAGAACGCTTAACCTCAAAGAACATACGCCATTGTGTCAATTCCATATCGCTCGAATTTGTACCCTCCGAACTGACACCGGGAAGATACGGGACTGCAGTATTTGCAGGCGGCTGCTTCTGGGGAGTTGAATACTTCCTGCAGAAGGCACCTGGAGTAATCTCTGTAACTTCAGGATTTATGGGAGGTCATGTTAAAAATCCATCATACAGAGAGGTCTGTACAGGCAATACCGGTCATGCTGAAGCTGTTAAGGTGATATATGATCCGGACAAAACATCTTACGAGACTCTACTTAAGCTTTTCCTTGAGATCCACGATCCGACCCAGGTGGGGGGCCAGGGTCCGGACTTAGGAGACCAGTACCGGTCGGAAATTTTTTTCATGAACGATGAACAGAATCTGATTGCTGAAAAATATATAGGTATACTGAAGTCAAAGGGACTTAAAGTGGCAACAGCAATCACAAAGGCTTCAGAGTTCTGGGATGCTGAAGGTTATCACCAGGATTACTATTTCAAAAACGGCAAAATGCCCTACTGTCACGGCTATACCAAAAGATTCTGATTAAGATTCCGATAGTTTAATGTAAAATGAGAAGCCCAATGTTACCCATGCTGGCCGGAGCCATCGACAACAGGACAGTAATGGTTTCGGCCATTATTGTCCTAGCTGTCGTTATAATTGCAGGCTACTTCCTTCTTCGAAGAAGACGGAAATAGATTAACAAGGTTGCTGGTTGCTGGTTACTAGTTGGATTCAGTTGGCAGTACCGCCGCGTACCGCGTACCTCGTACCGCGTACCGACAATTCATCAACCAGACTTTAGTTCAAATACCAACCCAGACGTTACCTTTCTTATTCGACTCTACAACGGAGTGAATGAACTTCATCCCCCGTACTCCGTCGTGAACAGTCGGAAACTCTCCCGGATCAAATTTCTGCCCCCTTATTGATTTGGCAGTTCCTTTGTAGATATTAGCCAGTGCTTCATAAATCCCTTCCGGATGTCCCGACGGCATTGTATGACTGGCTTCGGCAAGTTTTTCATTGTAGCCGTGAGCAGGCTTGAATACTCTGGTGGGTTCAGTGTCGCTGAGCATATACAGGTAATTGGGATTCTCCTGGGCCCACTTGAGACTTGCCTTCGATCCGTAGATGGCGAGTGTAATGGCATTCTCTTCTCCTCCGCAAACCTGACTGGCCCTGATTACACCTTTAAGGTTCTTTCCGAACCTCAGAAGCACAGTGCCGTCAAGATCGAGGCTGACATCATCCTTTACACTGCTCAGGTCGGATAATATTTCCTTTATTTCCAGTCCTGTAGTGTATTCAATGAGATTAAAGGCATGAACACCAATGTCGCCCATGCAGCTGCTTGCGCCTGCGTGCTTCGGGTCGAGTCTCCACACTCCGGTTATCCTGCTCTCTGTGCCGTGAATTATCGAATTGATCCATCCCTGATAATACTGGGCGTCAATACGCTGTATGGTTCCAAGAACTCCTGAGGCTACAAGGTCCCTCATCTGCCGTACCATCGGATATCCGGTATAGGTATGAGTAAGGGCAAATGTCAGACACGTTTTGGCAACCAGTTCCTCCAGTTCAACCGCTTCTGCGACAGTCATTGTCATCGGCTTCTCACATACCAGGTGGAATCCGTTACGAAGGAGCTTTGTTGCGAAGGGAAAATGCAGCGCATTTGGTGTTACAATCGATACGCTCTGCATCCGCTCATCGTCCGGTAATTTAAGTTCGGCCTCAATCATTGTGTCGACGCTCTCATAGCAACGGCTCAGGTCGATCCCTTCCATCGCGGCAAACTCTTTACTTCGTTCATAATTGGCATCAAATACACCGCAAACAAGTTCGAAATCGTTGCAGATACGGGAGGCTCTCCGATGGGCATCTCCTATGAATGCTCCGATTCCGCCTCCGATCATTCCCATTCTGATCTTCTTCATAATTTTGTTTTTTATTTGGTTTTTGTCTCAGATATCTTACCCGGCTCTTTTTTTCCTGTTGATATGCAGGAAAGAGAAGCTGATAATAAGGAAGGCTGGAACCAAAGCTACGAATCGCAGCGTACGTGCACCGCCGCTCAGTTGTGCCGCAGCCCAGGCGGCAGCTTCCTGCGTTCCTTCAACTGCTGATTTCAGAACTTCAATTGCCTGCCCGGCAGGAACCGAGGCTGCAGTCTGGGCATCAAATATGGCACCAAGCACCGGCTGTGCTATAGCTCCTCCAAGGAATCCTATGCCTCCCATAATGGCAAGACCAAGAGCACCGCTTTCAGGAATATTTTCAGAAACAAATCCAAGCATGGTAGGCCAGAAAAAGGCTATTCCAAGTGCAAAAATTCCGGCAGCCGTGAAAACAAGAAAGGCTCCGTTTACATAACCCATAAGCAATGCCCCCGCAAAAGCCAAAACCGATGATACCACCAGAATCAAAGTCGAACGGACATTATGTACGATCGTGCCTCCGAACTGACGGGCCAGAGCCATAATACCCGAGATCCAGACAAGAAGCAGGATCGGATTATCTGAGACATTGGCAAGCAGGGCGGCAATCCATTGATTTGTTCCAAGTTCAGTGGCCGCAGTAAGGATCATACAGAATGCCATAAAAAGGAACAGCGGACTTACACATGACTTAAGCATGTCTTTATATGAAAATCCCGCGACCACTCTTTCGGTCTGAGGGAATTTTTTATTAAGGAACATATAACCATATAGAAATGTGGGCAGAAGCATTATCCCCATTGCATACCTCCAGTCGTCAAGGCCAATGTTGTTGAATAGGTATACGAAAAGTCCTCCGATTACAATTCCTGTTGGGAACCAGGCATGGAACCTGTTCAGTCGTCTTGTTTTTTCTTCAGTGTACATACTGGTTATCAGCGGATTACAGGCCGCCTCCACGCTTCCATTGGCAATACCTATGAAAAGTGTTGAAATGAAGAGTGTCCAGAAACCTGTGGCAATAATGGTAAGCACAATCCCTGCAACATGACAGAAGAATGCAATGGCAATAATCCGTCCCAGGCCTATTATATCTACAAGGGGACCACCAAATACCATGGCCAGGGTGAAGCCCCAGAAGGCAGTCCCAACAATCCAACCCACCTGTGTATGGGTAAGATTGAATTCAGTTGCCCATGCTTCAACAAAGGAACCCCTTGTGGCAAAAGCAAGTGCAGTAACTACCAGTGCAACACAGCTTGCATTGAATAGTTGAGTTTTCTTGATTGTGTCCATAAAAGTGGTAATTAAGTTATTAATAGGGTTAAAAGAAAAATCCTTGCTGCGAAATTCCACTCCTATTTATCAAATGCGGAGTCAAAAGCAATTTTTGACGAGGGAAAGTCGACTGACCTTACAAACTGGCAGGCCTCCATTGCCCCATGCTCCCGGTCCATTCCACTGTCTTCCCATTCAATCGAAAGGGGACCGTCATATCCTATCCTGTTCAATGCCCTGATTATTTCCTCGAAATTTATATTTCCCCGGCCGGGGCTCCTGAAATCCCAATAGCGGCCCTTTGTACCGAATTCTGTATGGCCACCGAAGACTCCCGCCTCAGCAGGTCCGTCCGACCAGCCGGCATCCTTCATATGAACATGGAATATCCTCTCGCTGAATGCGTAGATGAATTCAACATAGTCAACTCCCTGATATCCGAAATGCGACGGATCATAATTGAATCCGAATGCCGGATGATTCTTAAGTGCAGCAAGAGCTTTTCTGGCCGATGCGATATCAAAAGCTATCTCTGTCGGATGAACCTCAAGCGCAAATCTTACCCCCATTTCCTTATAGGCATCAAGAATGGGCTTCCATCTGCGTGCAAACTCCCTGAAGCCGTCGTCTATCATTTTAGGAAGGTTGGGAGGGAAAGAATAGGCAAGGTGCCAGATAGGACTTCCTGTAAAACCATTAACAATTGAAACTCCAAGCCTGAGGGCAGCCTCGCCTGTCTTAATCATCTCGGCGGCAGCACGCTTCCTGACTCCCTCCGGATCACCGTTTCCCCAGACATAATCCGGAACTATTGCCTTATGTCTTTCGTCAATACGGTCGGCAACAGCCTGTCCTACCAGATGATTCGAAATTGAAAAGACTTTAAGTCCATATTTATCAAGAAGTTTTCTTTTTGCCTTGCAATAGGCATCCGTTGCTTTGTCAACTTCAAAATGATCGCCCCAGCATGCAAGCTCCAGTCCGTCATATCCGAACGAACTTGCCTTTTTGCATACTGTTTCAAATGGTAAATCTGCCCACTGGCCCGTGAAGAGTGTTACTGGTCTGCTCATATCTGTTGTATTTTAAACTGTTGAAACCCACATGTATCAAATAAACAAACACTTATGAATGTAATTTTCAATAATGTGCGGTTCCATCATACCGTTAATATTAAAATTTTATTATGATGATACTTCAGGTGGATGGATACATGATGCTAATATAGTAAATTCATTTGCATCCGTTCCACCCCATGAGTGAGAATTTGTTTACTTTGCGTATAATCTGAATCTTATAATCATGAATGTCAATACCGGTTTTCTTCTTCAAAGGAGGACAATAAGAAAATATAAAAGCGAAAATGTTGCAGACGATCTGCTAAATGACATTATAAATGAAGGATGCAGGACTTCCACAACCGGAAATATGCAGGTTTACAGCATTATTGTAACCCGCGACACTCAGATCAGGCAGCAGTTGCTACCCCTTCACTTCAATCAGTCTATGGTAACTGAAGCTCCTGTTGTCCTGACTTTCTGCGCCGATTTCAACAGGTTTAATAAATGGTGCGTCCTGAACGATGCCAGACCGGGTTATGACAATTTCCTTTCGTTCATGACTGCTGCCATAGATGCCCTTCTGGTAGCCCAGACCATCTGCATATCCGCTGAGGCCAGAGGACTGGGCATCTGTTACCTTGGTACCACAACCTATATGGCTCACAAGATAATTGAGGTGCTTCGCCTGCCTAAGGGGGTGGTCCCGGTTACAACAGTTACTCTTGGCTGGCCTGCCGCTTATCCTGAACAGCCGGACAGGCTACCTGCCGGGGCAATCATACACAGGGAGGTTTACTCCGATTATACTGATCAGGAAATTCTCGGTTTCTATTCTGCAAAGGAAGCAAGAGAGGATTCAGCTCAGTTTGTCAGGGAGAATAACAAAACTTCGCTGGCTCAGGTTTTTACCGATGTGAGGTATAAAAAGGAGGATAACGTATTCTTCTCCGGCGTACTGCTTCAGGTATTGAAGGATCAGGGTTTCATGAATCAATGATCCCCGGGAAAACAGGTCTCAGGCTTATTTGAAAGGAATATCCAGCGACTTTGCCACTTCCTCCAGGTCCTTTTCAATTGCCGGGACAAGCTCTATGCCTGCGGCACTTATCCTGAGTTCTGCTTCCCGTTCCGGATCTCCGGGTATCAGAACTTTTTCCTGTCCCTGCCCCGGCTTTGCAGAACGGAAGGTTTCAATCCATTCGTCCATCTTTGCCTTGAAGGCATCAGCAGGCTGAAAGGCATCAATCCTCATTGCTCCGAAGAAATGTCCGGTTCCCTCACCAACCTTTTTGTCGAGAAGCGGCAGATAGGCAACGCTTGGAGGAACAAAGGGACCGAAGTTGGCTCCGCTGTACACAGCGGAAAAGATGTCCACAAGTGATGATAGACAATATCCTTTGTGACTTCCATGAACCCTGTCGCCTCCGAGAGTCAGCATAGAACCTCCTGATTTAAGTATCGAGGGATCATCAGAAGGTAGGCCGTTCTTGTCCTGGACAAACCCGAACGGCACTTTTTCGCCTTTCTTCTCGGCAACGGCCAGTTTACCTCTTGCAACAGGTGTTGTTGCAAAATCAGCAACAAGCGGAGGCTGTTTTCCAGCAGGTATCGCCACAGCAATGGGATTGGTGCCCATCATCCTGCTTATTGAAAACGTCGGAGAAACCAGAGGATTGGCATTTGTCAGGCAAATACCTGTCATATCATGTCCGAGCGCCATCATTGCATAATATCCTGCTATGCCAAAGTGATTGGAATTCCTTGCAGCCACCCATCCGGTTCCGGCAGAACGGGCTTTCTCAATTGCAATTTCCATCGATCTGCGGGCCGTAATCATGCCAATGGCATTGTCCCCGTCAACAACCGCCGTACTGGGTGATTCATGAACGATCCTGACCTGAGGCCTGACATTGATCCTTCCTGCCTTCCAGAGCTCATAATAATCCTTAATCCTGATCATCCCGTGTGAGGCATGTCCCCGGAGTTCGGCTGCAAGAAAAACATCGGCAATGATTACGGCATCGGTTTCACTGCATCCCATCCTTATGAAAACCGACTTTGTGAAATCAAACAGGAAATCCTTTGTGTACATGATAATTTTGGTTGGTTATTATTAGGTCCTTGGAATCGGCATTGATATTGTTTGTCGATAATTAATTATCGAGATATAATAAAAATATATCGTATTACAATAAATATTTGTTGTTTATCAAAATTCAGTATTGAGTCTGTGTCAGAACTGACGGCAGATACTGTTCTTTCATGCCATTCTGTTGAGATACCCTGCACTGGCCTGTTGTGATGGTGTGATTGTCAGATCATTTATACAGACATGTTCAGGTAGCGTTGCGCAGAAAAAAATCACTTCTGCGATATCCTCTGCAGTCAGTGCCTTAACTCCCTTGTAAACGGCATCGGCTTTTTCCCTGTCGCCCTTGAATCTGACAATGGAGAATTCCGTTTCGGCCATTCCGGGGGCAATATTGGTAACCTTTATGCCATGTTTCAGCAGATCGATCCGCATGGCTTTTGAGAGTGCGTCGACTGCATGCTTTGAGGCGCAGTATACGTTTCCATTCTCATATACCTCCTTTCCTGCAATCGACGAAATATTGAAAATATGCCCGCTACCGTGTACAACCATCAGCGGTGCCACAGTCCTGGTAACATAAAGAAGCCCTTTCACGTTGGTGTCGATCATCCGGTCCCAGTCTTCGGTGTCACCGTCGTCGATGTGGGAAAGCCCGACGGCAAGTCCGGCATTGTTAACCAGAATATCAATTTTTTTCCATTCAGAGGGAAGAGAATTTACAGCCGCTTCAACAGCCTTTTTATCCCTGACATCAAAACATAATCCTAGAATCCTTGAGTCAGTCGATGAAAGCTGACTTTCAAGTTCTTCAAGCTTTTCTGACCTTCGTCCTGTTATAATAACACGATACCCGTTTTTTGCAAATTTCCCCGCAATGGCGCGGCCGAATCCGGTTGTGGCACCGGTTACCATTATGGTCTTTTCCATTGTACTATTATGCTGCTGCTGCCGGTAAAAGTATAAATAATATTTGTACTTATATTTGCGGTCAATATTAATTCAATGACGGAAAGGAACAATAGGGAGCTCACTGAAAAGGAGGTTATAGGCAGAATGTTCGACTCCATTGCATGGCGCTACGATTTTCTTAACCATCTGCTGTCGTTCGGTATTGACAGGCGATGGAGAAAGAGAGCGGTAAAGGAAATATCAAGGAACTTCAAAAATCCGGAAATTCTGGATGTGGCAACCGGCACTGGCGATCTTGCCATTGAAGCTGCAAGAATAAACCCCGTGAAAATTACCGGGATCGATATTTCTGAAAACATGCTGAAAATAGGACAAAGAAAGGTGGACAAGAAAAGTCTGGGTAATCTGATTCAATTTGTCAGGTGCGAATCGGAAAATATCTGTTTTGAGGACGAAACTTTTGATGTTGCAATGGCGGCCTTTGGGGTCAGGAATTTCACTGATCCTGTTAAGGGTCTGTCGGAAATGAGACGGGTCCTGAGAAGAAACGGAATGATCGTTGTACTTGAATTCTCCCGTCCCGACGGAACTATTTTTAAACATCTTTATAACATCTATTTCGGCCACATACTTCCTTTTATCGGATCTCTTTTTTCAAAACACAGGAAGGCCTATAGGTATCTTAATGAATCTGTTATGATGTTTGCTGAAAAGGAAAAATTCATCAGCATGATGACCTCCGCCGGATTTTCAGATATCAGCCAGACCAGAATGACAGGCGGAATAGCTTCCATTTATACCGGCCTCAGAAAGTGAAAACAATAATCGACCACCAATCAAGTTATATAAAACAAGGTACCGCCTTGTCCCTGCCCGGCAAATGGCCCGACCAGAATGCCGGTAACGGATTGAAGGATATTTGATTAATCAAATCACTGCAACCAGAAAGTTGAGAAAAGGATCCTTATATTTAATTCTTGCAGGATTATTCCTCTTGTTTTCTTCTGATGTATTCAGTCAGAAACAGAAACCCAAAAACGATTCATGGTACGACGATAAGTCGCTTCATTTTGGCTTCAGCCTTGGAACGAACCTGATGGATTTCGATATCACTCCTTCACAGGAATACCTTTCTGGCGGAGGTAATTATTTCCCTGAAGTGAGTTTTCTTAATCCGGGAATAAATATTCAGACGGTAATAAACTGGAGACCCGCTAAATATATAGACCTTCGTTTCCTGCCCGGAGTATCATTCGGACAAAGGAGTATTCATTATTATGATTATAAAGACAGTACTGAGATCGGAGAAATCCAAAGACTTCAATCCTCATTCCTGGAATTCCCCCTCCTGTTGAAGCTTAAAGGTGACAGGCTGAACAATGTAAGACCGTATGTCATTGGAGGACTCAATTACAGGTACGATCTTGCCGGTAAAAAAGAGTATCCGGAAAGCGAAAATATATATTTGAGACTAAAAAGATCCGATCTGTACTATGAAGCGGGAGCCGGCCTTGATTTTTACCTTCCTTTTTTTAAGTTGTCAGTTGAAATTAAGACATCAAGAGGACTGAGAGACATAGTTGTCCACGATCAGGGGTACCCTGGATATTCGCAGTATATTAATGCCATAGAAAAGATGCAGTCGCGAATCTGGATCGTCTCGTTTCATTTTGAATAAAATTAAATGTCAAGGATTGTCAGGCTCAATATAAGCCCTGAAACCGCCGCCGATCAATCGCTGGTCCGCAAATTGGCGGCTTCGGTTGCCGGAATTCCCCCGTCCGGAATTTCACAGCTAAAAATAATAAGAAGATCGGTCGATGCTCGAAAAAGAAATCTATCAGTAAACCTCGAAATTGAGGTTTTTGCATCAGACGACCACCCTGCTCCGGCCATACAGCCTTATGTTCCACAGGATGTCACGGGGAAACGTGAGATCATTGTTGTGGGAGCAGGTCCGGCAGGCCTTTTTGCTGCGCTCAGACTTATTGAACTGGGTTTCCGTCCTGTCATCCTGGAAAGAGGAAAGGATGTCTCATCAAGAAAAAAAGATATCGCCCTGATAAGCCGAGAGCACAGAGTCGACCCCGACAGCAATTACTGCTTCGGAGAAGGCGGAGCCGGCACTTTCTCGGATGGCAAGCTTTACACCCGGTCCAAAAAAAGAGGTGATAACAGGAGGGTACTGGAATTGCTTTGTATTCACGGGGCAAATGAAAATATCCTGTATGAGGCCCATCCGCATCTGGGGACAGATAAACTCCCGGGGATTATTTCCGGAATCAGAAAGACAATAACCGAAGCAGGGGGGGTATTCCTATTCGGGAAAAGAGTAAGCGACATTATTGTGGAGGGCAATAAAGTTAAAGGTGTTGAGACCGCGGGAAATGAAAAATTCCTGTCCCCATTCGTTATACTTGCAACAGGACACTCATCAAGGGATATTTACTCGCTGTGCACACACAGGGGCATAAAGCTGGAGCCTAAATCGTTCGCCATGGGTGTGAGGGTTGAACATCCCCAGGCACTGATCGACAGGATACAGTACCACGGGAAGGAAAGAGGCAAATTTCTCCCCGCTGCTTCGTACAGTCTGGTAAAACAGATTGATGGAAGAGGTGTCTATTCGTTCTGCATGTGTCCGGGAGGATTCATCGTACCTGCGGCAACTTCACCGGAAGAGGTTGTGGTAAATGGAATGTCTCCATCCACCAGGAACTCCCCTTATGCAAATTCCGGCATCGTAGTGGAAATAAGGCCGGAGGACCTTAGAGATTATGCACGGTTTGATGTTCTTGCCGGACTTGAATTCCAGAAGGAATTTGAAAAACTTGCCTGGGAACAGGCAGGCAGAACACAATCGGCTCCTGCACAGCGGCTTACCGATTTTCTGAATGGCAAAACATCAGCAACATTGCCTGCAGTATCATATTTCCCCGGTGTAATATCGTCTCCGCTTCATGAATGGATCCCACCTTCGATCGGAAACAGACTGAAGGCCGGCTTTGGCTTATTCGGATCTGTCATGAGGGGCTTCCTCACCGAAGAGGCAATTGTAACAGGCGTTGAGTCGAGGACATCATCTCCGGTCAGGATCCCCAGAGATCCTCTTACCCTGGAGCATACAGTTGTCTCTGGTCTCTATCCATGCGGAGAGGGATCAGGCTATGCCGGAGGGATAGTATCGTCGGCTGTCGACGGGATGAATTGTGCAGAAGCTGTTGCGTCCATAACAGGATGAAGAAGGTGAGCCCGCCCAGGGAATTCATAAGCTTCTTCTTGCAAATTCCGAGAGCACTACCGATGCCGCCATCCCAACATTGAGAGATTCAACTCCGTGATCCGAGACTGTATACCTGGGTATAAAAATTCTTTTTGTAATGAAGGGAGCCAGGCTTCCGGAAATTCCTTTTGACTCGTTTCCGAACAGGATGATTCCCCTGTCATCAAGCTCCGACGTATAAATTGATTCTCCCTCAAGAAAGGTTCCGTACACAGGTATACCGGCCTTTCCTGCTTCACCAAGTATAAAGTCAAGTTCCGAATACCGGACTTCCACATTCAGGATCGCCCCCATTGAGGCCTGGATCACCTTCGGATTATAAACATCGACCGAATTGGAAGAGCAGATTATATTTCGTATCCCAAACCATGCTGAGGCCCTTATTATCGTACCCAGGTTACCCGGGTCCTGTATAGATTCAAGGGCTATGGTCAATCCATGCAAGGTGTCTGCTGCAAATGAAGGCTGGTCAGGTATATGTACTATTGCCAGGGCATTGTGGGGGGTGGTCAGACTGCTGACTCTTTTCAGTTCTTCATATGAGGCGGGCACTGTTTCACTGATCAGAGTCCTGTCGCGTTGCCCCAGGGATGAAATGAATTCCGGTTTGGCAACGAGAAGGCTAAGTCTCTGACCGGCAGCAAGATATTCCCTTACCAGTTTATCCCCTTCAATTGTATAAAGCTTTTCCTCTTCTCTTGCCTTCCTTTTCTGAAGCGACTGAATATGCTTTATTGTATTTCTGCTGACCATCCCGGAATAGTTTTTATGTTTCCGCAGGTATGATATTTGTGGAAACTAATTATACCTGTGCCTGATAATAGTTGTTTTCTATTATATATATATTTGCTCCAGGCTTTGATTTGCAAATTTTGAAAAAAACCGGTTCAAATAAAAATATATTACACCGATGGAAAATATTTTTCCTGTTTCTCCTTGTGCCCCTAATCTTTTCATGCAATCCGACCAAATATATTCCGCAGGACGAAACCCTTCTTTACAATAATTACATTGAGATCGACAGGGAGGGATTGAATAAGACAGATCTATCTCCTTATATCAAGCAAAAGCCAAACAAAAAGATCTTCGGTACCCGGTTTCATTTATGGTTGTACAACCTTTCCAACATAGAAAAGACGAAATGGCCTCACGGCTGGCTCAGGCGGATAGGGGAGGAACCTGTCATTTTCGACAGCTTTTCAAAGGACCAGAGCCGGCAACAGCTTGAGGATTACATCGCTTCCAAGGGATACTTCGACAGCGATGTTGCCGATTCGGTAATGACACAGAAGAGAAAATCGGATGTATTCTATAATGTTAATCTGAAACCGCCGTATACAATCAGAAATATATTCTATGAAATTGACGACACCACGATCAGGGCGTTGTTCAATTTCGATTCTGTGTCGTGTCTCATTCAGAGAGGCAAGCCTTATGATGTCGATGTACTTCAGGCTGAGCGGACCCGATTCGAGCGTTATGTAAAAAACCATGGGTTTTACGGATTCTCAGCCGATCATATTTCATTCGGGATCGACAGCACGATAGGGAACAGGCAGGTCAACCTGTTTTATGAGGTCAGGAAAGCACAAAGGATTGACCAGTATAACAGGATCACCCAGGGCTCCCATCAGGTTTATCAGATCAAAAATGTTTATATCTATCCTGAATACATACAGAGATCGGTGCTAGCAGAGGGTGAATCATATGCAGGACGACTTGATACGACATTTTACCAGGGCTTCTACTTTATTACGGAAGGCTCAAAACCTTCAGTCAGGCACGACCTGATACTCAAATCCCTTTACCTCAAACCGGGGTCCAACTATAATCTTGTGGATGTTGAGCAGACCCAGAGCCATCTTCTGACTTTGAAAACCTACCGTCTTGTAAATATTTTTTTCAACGACACTGACCCTCCTGAAGAGAATCCGGGGCAGACAATGTATTTAAACTGCCATATCCAGCTAACCCTGCTTAGCCAGCAATCGTTCAATGTCGAACTTGAGGGTACAAACACAGCCGGTAATTTCGGGGGCGCACTGAACCTGGTTTACCAGCACAAGAATCTGTTTCGCGGTGCCGAGCAGTTTAATCTGAAGCTCAAAGGCGCCTTTGAGGCAATGTCGCAGCCAAATACCAAACTCAGAAGCACCCAGGAATATGGAGCTGAAACCTCATTGAGGCTTCCCAGGTTCCTTATGCCTGTTATTAAGCCGGAAGAATTCATAAAAACAAAGAATCCGACCACGACCATACTAGCCGCATACAACTATCAGGATCTTAGTTTCTTCACAAGGACAATGGCCAACGCCACCTTTGGGTACAGCTGGACCGCCCGGGACTACGGAACGCATATTGTGAATCCTTTTCAGCTTAACCTTGTGAATATGATGAAAATTGATACAAGCTTCCAGAAATTAATCAATTTATCCTCATACCTTTCAAACAGTTACAAGGATGTACTTATCCTTGGCGGCAACTATTCCTTTATCTTCAATAATCAGAAGATCCAGAAATCGAGAGATTACCTGTTTCTGAGGGTGAATGCCGAGGCAGCCGGGAACATGCTTTCGGCAGCAGGAAAACTGGCAGGGGCTCAGAAAAAGAATGACTTCTACAATTTTCTGGGTCAGCCTTTTGCCCAGTATGTCCGTCTTGATGCCGATGTAAGATACAATGTAATTATTAATGATATCAGCTCGGTTGTGTACAGAGCTTTCACGGGTGTAGGGATCCCCTATGGCAACTCGAGGGCAATACCCTTCGAGAAGCAATATTTCGGGGGAGGCGCCAATGGTATCAGGGCATGGCAGGTACGCTCCCTTGGCCCCGGTTCCTATGAAGTTCCGGATACAATCGACTTCATAAACCAGACTGCGGACATCAAGCTTGAGGCTAACGTGGAATACAGGTTTAAACTGTTCTGGGTTCTTGAAGGCGCTTTGTTTATGGATGCCGGTAATATCTGGACCTTCAATGATGATGCCTCCCGTCTGGGTGCCAGGTTCAGATTCAACAAGTTCATCGACGACATAGCGGTGGGCACAGGAACCGGATTCAGGTTCGACTTCAGTTTCGTTACAGCCAGGGTTGATATGGGGGTCAAACTCCGTGATCCGGCAATAAATGAAGGTTCCAAGTGGATACTGGCCTCCAGACGATTCGACTTCGGTGACGATATTACATTTGTTCTGGGTATCGGCTATCCATTCTGAGACAAAATCACTGTTTCCTGCACATTTTTTCCGTTGTTTCTTTAACCTGGCCCCAGGATTTAATATATTGCACCCTGTCTCGCTTGCTTTGAAATTTTATGGATCCGTTCAGGGAATTCTTCAGGGACTGGTTTGGTTATTCCAGGAGAGAAAGAAGGTCAACCTTCATTCTTCTTATTTCTATTCTTGTTATAACAGGAATAAGGTATCTCTTCCCAATCCATGAATTACCAGTCAGGGAACTGCCTGTTTCTCAGGAGTGGTTAAGACAGGACAGCACTGAAGTGTACCTGGCGGCTTACAAGACTGCAGCCTCAGGATCGGGGCAGGAACAAATGCGAAGACCAGTCCTCCCAAGGCAACTGGATCTCAATACCTGCGACTCGGCATCGCTCGAAGCACTTCCGGGGATAGGCCCGATACTGGCAGCACGTATAATCAGATTCAGAAAACTTATCGGCGGATATGCCTCCATTGGTCAGCTCAGGGAAGTATACGGACTTCCTGAAGAGACCTTCGTACTTATTTCGGGCAGGGTAACTGCGGACTCACTTGATGTGATAAAGATCAGGATTAATTCCGCCGGCTACAACGACCTTATAAGGCATCCCTATTTTAAGAAGAATGAAGTGCCGGCAATACTGAAGTACAGGGAGTTAATCGGAAGAATTAGTGCAGTGGACGAGCTTGTCAGCAATGGGGTCATCTCCGCGGAGACGGCACGCAAGCTTACTCCTTATCTTGGATTTGATTGATAATTTAACCAATTTTTAACACCTCTTTATTTGGCATCAATGAATAGAAACCGTACCTTTAATAAATCATGATTGTGATCTGATCCTGCATGCAGAGTATTATGATGCCAATTAATATAAATCAAATAAAATGATAAAATTGTCGCCTTAATGTTTTGAAAAGATTTTTAATGTGTCTAAATTTGCGCCTCGTTTTAAACTGAATAATTATTATGATCATAGTACCAGTAAAAGAAGGCGAAAATATTGAGAGAGCTCTCAAAAAGTTCAAACGGAAATTTGAGAAAACAGGAGTGATCCGTGAACTGCGCTCGCGTCAGGCTTTCGTCAAACCTTCAGTACGCAGAAGGGAAGAGTTAAAGAAGGCACAGTATGTCCAGAAGTTGCAGGAGAACGAAGAGTAGTACGCTGTCCTGTCTCTTTTTTTTACAATAACATACAAGGGGGTTCCTTTATGGATTATAAGGAATCGTTCTTACAGTTTCTTAAGATTGAAAAACGGTACTCGCCGCATACTGTAAGATCCTATTTATATGATTTTGATCAGTTCCATAGTTTCCTGAGGCTGCAAAACCAGTCAGGGAATCCGGATGATGTTACTTCCCATGATGTTCGCTCCTGGATTGTAGCTCTTATGGGAGATGGTTATTCCCCTGCCAGTATTCACAGAAAAATTTCGTCGCTAAGAGTCTTTTACAGGTTTCTGAGGAAAGAGGGTCTGGCGACAGGCGATCCGCTTGAAAAAGTTGTCCTTCCAAAGACAGCAAAAAGGCTTCCTGTTTTTGTTGAGGAGAAGGCTCTTGACAGACTGTTGGACGAATGTCAGTTTGATGATGGCTTTAAAGGACTAAGGGACAGGGTGATTATAGAAATGCTTTATTTCACGGGAATGAGGCGGGCGGAACTGACAGGACTCAGAAACTCTGATGTTGATCTGACATCTGCATCAGTGAGGGTGACGGGTAAAAGAAACAAGCAGCGGATCATCCCTCTGGTTGAACATTTTGCAGTAAAACTGCTTGATTATTCAAAGGCGCGTAATACCGGGTTTCCCGATCTGCCTTCCGGATGGTTTTTTGTTGATGACCGGGGGAACAAGTTGTATGATAAATACGTTTATAATATAGTAAGGAAATACCTGGCAATGGTAACAACGATTGAGAAGAAAAGCCCCCATGTGCTGAGGCACACTTTTGCCACACACATGCTTAACCACGGGGCAGACCTGAATTCAATAAAGGAATTTTTGGGTCATGCCAACCTTTCAGCTACTCAGATTTATACTCATAATTCATTTGAGAAGCTTAGGAGAATATATAAACAGTCCCATCCAAGAGCTTAACTAACAATTAATTAAACAGGAGGTACCACCATGAACGTTCAGATTCACTCAGTGCGGTTTGATGCCGATAAGAAACTAATTGATTTTGTTCATCAGAAACTGGATAAACTTACCCAGATCGGTGAAGGAATTGTTAATGCTGAAGTGTACCTGAGGCTTGATAAGGATCAGGAACGTAAGAATAAAATTACCGAAATCAAGCTTGATCTGAGAGGAGCACCCATGTTTGCCAAAAAACAAAGCAAGACTTTTGAGGAGGCTACCGACCTTGCTATTGATGCTCTTAAGAAGCAGATTACCAAGTATAATCAGAAGAAAAGAGGAGCCTAGAACAGATCGGTTCAAAAAAAAAATCGATAATTTTGATAAATGAAATTTAAATTCATACATTTGCAAACCGATTTTGGAGGGTATGTAATGGCCTGTCGGGACGTTCTTTAAATTGCCGATGTAGCTCAGTTGGCCAGAGCAGCTGATTTGTAATCCGCAGGTCGGGGGTTCGAATCCCTTCATCGGCTCTTGAAAGAGTAGCACTTGTATATCTTGGGAGAAATACTCTGTTTAAGGGGAGATACCAAAGTGGCCAACTGGGGCAGACTGTAAATCTGCTGGCTGATGCCTTCGTAGGTTCGAATCCTGCTCTCCCCACTTAAACGGAGAAACCATAACTGATACAGATTGTAATGTACCGGTATGGAATTCTGCAGATGATATTAAGCGGGAGTAGCTCAGTTGGTAGAGCATTAGCCTTCCAAGCTAAGGGTCGCGGTTTCGAGTACCGTCTCCCGCTCACTTTTTTGAGGCCAGAGTAGCTCAGGGGTAGAGCACTTCCTTGGTAAGGAAGGGGTCGGGGGTTCAATTCCCCCCTCCGGCTCAATTACACAATGATGACAAAACTGATATAAATAAACTTAAATTTAATAAGCTTGGAGTTATGGCAAAAGAAAAATTTGACAGGTCGAAACCGCATGTGAACATTGGTACTATCGGTCATATTGACCATGGTAAGACCACACTGACCGCAGCAATCACCATGGTGCTTGCTAAAAGAGGTCTCTCTGAAATAAGGGATTTTGACTCAATTGATAATGCTCCCGAAGAAAAGGAAAGGGGTATTACAATCAATACCGCTCACGTTGAATACCAAACGGCAACCCGCCATTATGCACACGTTGACTGCCCCGGTCATGCTGACTATATCAAAAACATGGTGACAGGTGCTGCCCAGATGGACGGAGCAATTCTGGTTGTTGCAGCAACTGACGGACCGATGCCACAGACTCGTGAACATATCCTTCTTGCCCGCCAGGTTAACGTTCCCCAGGTTCTCGTTTTCATGAATAAGGTCGATATGGTTGACGATGAAGAACTTCTCGACCTGGTTGAAATGGAAGTCCGCGACCTGCTGAATTTCTATAAGTTTGACGGTGACAATGCTCCGGTTATCCGCGGTTCTGCTCTCGGCGCAATGAACGGCGAATCTAAATGGGAAGATAAGGTAATGGAACTGATGGATTCAGTCGATTCATTTATCCCGGTGCCTCCCAGGGAAAACCAGAAACCCTTCCTTATGCCGGTTGAGGATATCTTCTCAATCACCGGTCGCGGAACAGTTGCTACAGGCCGTATCGAAACTGGTGTGGTACTTACAGGTGATGAACTCGAAATAGTCGGACTTGGCGCTGAAAAACGCAAAACTGTCTGTACTGGTGTTGAAATGTTCCGCAAAATTCTCGACAGGGGTGAGGCAGGCGATAACGTCGGACTCCTTCTCAGAGGCGTTGATAAAAAGGAAATAAAGAGGGGTCATGTTCTTGCAAAACCGGGTACTATTACACCTCATACCAAATTCAAGACTGAAATTTATGTTCTGAAGAAAGAAGAGGGCGGACGCCATACTCCGTTCCATAACAAGTATCGTCCCCAGTTCTACATCAGAACTCTCGACATCACAGGCGAGATTATTCTTCCTGAAGGCAGGGAAATGGTAATGCCGGGCGACAACGTGACTATCACTGTTGAGCTTATCTACCCCGTCGCTATCAACGTAGGCCTCCGTTTCGCTATCCGCGAAGGCGGAAGAACAGTCGGAGCAGGTGCCGTAACAGAAATTTTGGAATAAGAGTTTTGGATATATCAGTGCAGCATCATTCACGTAATGATGCTGCTTTGTCCCACACGGGTGTAGCTCAGTTGGTAGAGCACTGGTCTCCAAAACCAGGTGTCGGGAGTTCGAGTCTCTCCTCCCGTGCTAATTAAAATGTTAAAATGAATATTAAAGGTTATTTCACGGAATCTTATACTGAACTGGTCCACAAGGTTACCTGGCCAACCTGGAGCGAATTGCAGAACAGCGCTGTGCTCGTATTGGTGGCAACCCTTATAATAGCCATAATAGTGGCTCTAATGGACCTTGGATTCAGTAAAGTTATGGAATTCATTTACAGTTTGTTATATTAAATCAATAGAGGTCAATCCCGATGAGCGAGAATATTAAGAAGTGGTATGTACTTCGTGCTATTGGAGGGAAGGAAAAGAAGGTTAAGGAGTATATAGACAACGAAGTGGCCCGCCTTAAACTTGAAGAATTTGTCTCTCAGGTACTGATCCCGACAGAAAAAGTATACCAGATACGTTCAGGGAAAAAAATCAGCAAGGAAAGAACTTTTTTCCCGGGTTATGTATTGGTTGAAGCTGTCCTAACAGGTGAAATCCCTCACCTTCTGAGAAATATTCCAAATGTTATTGGTTTCCTTGGCTCACAGGACGGAGAACCGGTGCCCCTCAGAAAATCTGAAATAAACAGGATACTGGGGAAAGTGGATGAACTGAATGCAAGCGATGAAGAACTGAACGTTCCGTTCTTCGTTGGAGAATCCGTGAAAGTTATTGACGGACCATTCAACAGCTTCACAGGTATCATCGAAGAGGTAAACGATGAAAAGAAAAAGCTCAAGGTCATGGTAAAAATCTTTGGACG
Organism: uncultured Bacteroidales bacterium; assembly: GCA_963840965.1. Taxonomy (GTDB): domain Bacteria; phylum Bacteroidota; class Bacteroidia; order Bacteroidales; family VadinHA17; genus LD21. The sequence continues at coordinate 98,095 of CAWJAW010000010.1, forward strand.
GAAAACACCCCTTGAACTTAGTTTTATGCAGGTAGAAAAGGAAAATTAACTGAAGATATTGACGGTTGTGATATTAATAATGCTTCCTGAATAACCGCCAAGCTTTCGCAATAAACACGCAAATTTTAAATTATGGCAAAAGAAGTTGCTGGAATTATCAAGTTACAGATTCGTGGCGGAGCAGCTAATCCATCTCCACCAGTCGGACCCGCACTGGGCTCCAAAGGTGTGAATATAATGGATTTCTGCAAGCAATTCAATGCCAGGACCCAGGATAAAGCTGGAAAAGTGATACCGGTCGTTATTACGGTTTATGCCGACAAATCATTTGATTTCGTCACAAAAACCCCGCCGGTAGCTGTTCAGCTTCTCGAGGTTGCCAAATCCAAGAAAGGTTCAAAGGAACCCAACAGGGATAAAGTGGCATCCGTATCATGGGACCAGGTCAAGGCAATTGCTGAGGAAAAAATGGAAGACTTGAACTGTTTTACTATCGAGTCGGCCATGAAGATGGTAGCTGGTACCGCCAGGAGTATGGGAATCGCTGTGAAAGGCGCCCCAGGTAAATAATTAATAAGTAGAAAAAATGACTAAACTTACCAAAAACCAGAAGCTTTCCGAAAGTAAAATAGACAAGGAAAAGCTTTATACGTTGACAGAGGCATCGGGACTGGTTAAGGAAATTTCCACTACCAAATTCGATGCTTCCATCGACCTGGATGTAAGGTTAGGTATCGATCCGAGAAAATCAAACCAGATGGTCCGCGGCGTTGTTTCCCTTCCTCACGGAACGGGTAAACAAACACGTGTGCTTGTACTCTGCTCTCCCGACAGGGAGGCCGAGGCTCAGGCCGCAGGAGCTGACTATGTGGGCCTTGACGATTACATTGAAAAAATCAAGGCAGGTTGGACAGATATTGACGTTATCATAACCATGCCATCCGTGATGGGCAAAGTCGGTCAGTTAGGTCGAATACTCGGTCCGAGAGGACTGATGCCGAACCCAAAAAGCGGAACTGTCACCATGGAAATTGGCAAGGCTGTTAAGGAAGTGAAGCAGGGTAAGATTGATTTCAAGGTAGACAAAAGCGGAATCATTCATACTTCTATCGGAAAGGTCTCTTTCGAGCCACAACAGATCGTCGAGAACGCCAGAGAGTTTATCCATATGGTAAACAAGCTGAAACCGGCTGCTGCAAAGGGGACATACATTAAAAGCGTGTTCCTTTCAAGCACAATGAGCCCGGGGATTAAAGTCGATCCTAAAGGTCTTGATGATTAATTTGTAAAGCTAAACTCGAAAAATTATGAGACGGGAAGAAAAAAATGCTATCATAGACAGCCTCGCTGAGATACTAAAGGAGTACAGCCACTTTTATCTGACTGATACCGCTCAGTTGAATGCCGCTGACACAAGTGCACTAAGAAGAAAATGCTTTGAAAACGATGTCAAACTTATCGTCGTTAAAAACACTCTCCTGAAAAGAGCACTCGAAATGTCTGAAGGTAACTTTGAAGAATTGTATCCGATTCTCAAAGGTACTACATCCATCATGTTCACTAATTCCGGAAACACTCCTGCAAAACTTATCAAGGAGTTCCGCAGAAAACATGATAAACCTGTTCTGAAAGGCGCTTACGTTCAGGAATCTGTCTTTATCGGCGATAAGATGCTCGATGCACTCGTGGCCGTCAAGACAAGGGAGGAACTTATCGGAGATCTTATTTTCCTTCTCCAGTCTCCCGCCAGAAACGTCATATCGGCTTTACAATCAGGAGGAAATAAATTGCACGGTGTTCTCGAAACACTATCTAAAAAAGAGAATTAATCAAGTAAATCACTTTAAAATCCAATAAAAAATGGCAGATCTTAAGAAATTTGCAGAAGAACTGGTTAACCTGTCTGTAAAAGAGGTAAACGAACTGGCTAAAATACTCAAAGAGGAATATGGCATTGAACCAGCAGCAGCAGCAGTTGCCGTTGCAGGCCCCGCCGCCAGCGATGACGCACCGAAAGTAGAGGAAAAAACCAAGTTCGACGTAATCCTCAAAGCAGCCGGTGGTCAGAAATTACAGATCGTTAAACTGGTTAAGGATATCACTGGTCTCGGACTTAAGGAAGCTAAGGCAGTCGTCGACTCAGCTCCCGGTCCAGTTAAGGAAGGTGTATCAAAAGAAGAAGCAGAAGCTATTAAAGGTCAATTGGTTGACGCAGGAGCTGAAGTTGAACTTAAATAACTATACCTGAATAACGGGTTCCAGGTTTAGTCCCGAATTTTCGGGACTAAGCCTTTTCGTTCTTTTAATTGTAAGTTCACTTAATCCTTTTATAAATGTCTTTAAAAAGTACTGAAAGAATTAGTTTTGCCTCCAGGAAAAACCAGCTCGACTACCCCGATTTCCTGGAAGTTCAGCTGAAATCATTCGGTGAGTTTTTCCAGCTTGGAACTACTCCCGAAAACAGGAAGAAGGAAGGACTATTTAAGGTCTTTACAGAAAATTTTCCCATTACCGATACAAGAAATAATTTTGTTCTCGAATTCCTCGATTATTATATCGACCCCCCACGCTACACAATTGATGAATGTATTGAACGCGGACTGACATTCAGCGTACCCCTGAAGGCAAAACTTAAACTCTATTGCACCGACCCGGAACATGAGGATTTTGACACCGTCATCCAGGACGTCTATCTCGGTACTGTTCCCTATATGACCGAAAGAGGTACTTTCGTCATCAATGGTGCTGAGAGAGTTGTGGTGTCGCAGTTGCACAGATCGCCCGGCGTATTCTTCGGACAAAGCATCCACGCCAATGGCACAAAACTTTATTCCGCCAGGATAATCCCCTTCAAGGGATCATGGATCGAATTTGCAACCGACATCAATAATGTCATGTACGCTTATATCGACAGAAAGAAAAAACTGCCGGTAACAACACTCCTAAGGGCTATCGGATTCGAGAGTGACAAAGAAATTCTGGAGATCTTCAACCTCGCCGAAGAACATAAAGTATCCAAAACCAATATAAAGAAGCTTGTCGGACGCAAGCTCGCTGCCAGAGTACTTAAAACCTGGGTGGAGGACTTCGTTGACGAGGATACCGGTGAAGTCGTTTCAATCGAAAGAAATGAGGTGATACTCGACAGGGAAACAATTATCGAGTCAGAACATGTGGATCTTATTGTCGATTCCGGGGCAAAGGCAATTCTTCTCCACAGGGAGGATACAACCCTTTCGGATTTCGCAATTATCTACAATACTCTTCAGAAAGACCCCTGCAACTCGGAAAAGGAAGCAGTCATTTATATTTACCGCCAGCTGCGTAATGCTGAACCGCCCGATGAGGCAACAGCCAGAGACGTTATCGATAAGCTCTTCTTCTCCGACAAAAGATATGACCTCGGGGAAGTCGGCCGCTACAGGATAAACAAGAAGCTTGGCCTTGAAACCGAAATGACGGTTAAGATACTTACCAGGGAAGATATTATAAAGATTATTGGTTACCTGATCGAACTTATCAACTCCAAAACCGAAGTTGATGATATCGACCACCTTAGCAACAGGAGAGTGCGTACCGTCGGCGAACAGCTCTATGCACAATTCGGTGTCGGTCTAGCACGTATGGCACGTACAATCCGTGAAAGGATGAACGTAAGGGATAACGAGGTTTTCACCCCCGTCGACCTTATCAATTCAAAAACGCTGTCATCTGTAATAAATTCATTCTTCGGCACCAACCAGCTCTCACAGTTCATGGACCAGACCAACCCTCTGGCCGAGATGACTCACAAGCGCCGTATGTCGGCCCTGGGGCCCGGCGGTTTGTCGCGCGAAAGAGCAGGATTCGAGGTAAGAGACGTGCATTATACCCACTACGGAAGGTTGTGCCCTATCGAAACTCCCGAAGGTCCCAATATCGGGCTTATCTCATCCCTTTGCGTTTTTGCCAAGATTAATGACCTCGGTTTTATCGAGACTCCTTACCTGAAGGTAAAGGACGCACAGGTCGATCTGAGCGGCGACGGGATTACCTGGCTCAGTGCTGAAGAAGAAGAAAGAAAAGTAATTGCTCAGGCCAATGCCCCCATCCTCAAGGACGGACATTTCGAAAATCCAAGGGCAAAATGCCGCTACGAAGCTGATTATCCGTTCGAGGAAGTGGAAAAGGTCGACCTGATGGACGTTGCTCCCAACCAGATTGCATCAATTGCAGCATCACTTATTCCATTCCTTGAGCACGACGATGCAAACAGAGCTCTTATGGGCTCCAATATGATGCGTCAGGCCGTGCCTCTTATAAATCCGGAGGCTCCGATTGTCGGAACAGGACTTGAAGGCCAGGTTATTCAGGACAGCAGGATACTTTACGCAGCTGAAGGCGACGGAGTAGTAGAATATGTCGATTCAAACGAGATTGTAGTCAGATACACGAGAACGGATGAAGAAAAATTCGTGAGTTTCGATGACGATACCAAACGCTATACCCTGCCCAAATACAAGAAAACTAATCAGAATACCTGTATTAACCTTGTTCCGGTTGTCAGAAAAGGGGAAAAAGTTTCCAAAGGTCAGGTGCTTACCGAAGGTTACGGAACCAAGCATGGTGAACTGGCTCTTGGAAGAAACCTTAAGGTTGCATTCATGCCCTGGAAAGGTTACAACTTTGAGGATGCCATTGTAATCTCAGAAAGGGTCGTTGAGGAGGATATGTTTACTTCCGTCCATATCGACGAATACCTTCTTGAAGTCCGTGATACCAAGCGCGGTCTCGAGGAACTTACTTCCGATATCCCGAACGTAAGCGAAGAGGCCACCAAGAACCTTGACGAAAACGGGCTCATCAGAATAGGTGCCCATATAATGCCAGGCGATATCCTGATAGGTAAAATTACACCGAAAGGAGAATCAGATCCGTCACCTGAGGAGAAACTGCTAAGAGCAATCTTCGGCGACAAGGCCGGTGATGTGAAGGATGCCTCCCTGAAGGCAGGTCCGTCGCTTGAGGGCGTTGTTATCGACAAGAAGCTCTTTACGCGCGCCATCAAGGACAGGAAGGCAAAAACTGTCGAGAAACCACTTCTCGACAAAATTGAAGCTGATTTCCTGAGAAGTACCGATGAACTGAAAGCAAGACTCGTAGATAAACTCTTTATTCTTGTCAATGGCAAAACTTCACAGGGAGTAAAGGATTATCTGAACGTCGACGTGATACCCAAAGGCAGTAAATTCACCCTTAAGCAGCTTCTGGAAATTGACTTCCTTAATGTCAATCCCAATAAGTGGACCACCGACAAAAAGAAAAATGACAGCATAAAACAGCTCCTTCATAACTATATCATTAAATACAAGGAGATTGACGGTATCTTCAAACGCAAGAAGTACAATATTACAATCGGCGATGAACTTCCTGCCGGAATCGTTCGTCTGGCTAAAGTTTACATAGCCAAGAAACGCAAGGTGAAAGTGGGCGACAAGATGGCCGGACGTCATGGGAACAAAGGTATTGTGGCGAAGATAGTCCGCCAGGAAGATATGCCGTTCCTTGAGGATGGTACCCCTGTCGATATCGTGCTGAATCCCCTTGGCGTTCCTTCAAGGATGAACCTCGGACAGATCTATGAGACTGTACTTGGGTGGGCCGGACAGAAACTTGGTCTTCAATTCTCCACACCTATTTTCGACGGTGCTACCATTGAACAGATAACCGAATACACTGAAAAGGCTAAGCTTCCAAAATATGGCAAGACTTACCTTTACGACGGAGGTACCGGTGAGAGGTTCGACCAGCCCGCAACAGTTGGTGTAATTTATATGCTTAAGCTGGGCCATATGGTTGATGACAAGATGCATGCCCGTTCAATAGGGCCCTACTCTTTAATCACACAGCAACCCCTGGGCGGAAAAGCACAGTTCGGAGGTCAGCGCTTCGGAGAAATGGAAGTCTGGGCTCTCGAAGCATTCGGCGCCGCCCATATCCTTCAGGAAATTCTCACAATTAAATCGGACGATGTTATCGGCCGTGCAAAAGCTTATGAGTCAATAGTCAAGGGTGAACCAATGCCTCAGCCAGGTATACCCGAATCACTGAACGTACTGTTGCACGAATTGAGAGGACTGGGACTGAGCGTCATTCTTGACTGACCATCCTCTTTTATTAATTTAATTAAAGGACAAATAAATTACAGTATATGTCATTCAGAAGAGATAACAAAACAAAAACAAGTTACTCGAAGATTTCTATTGGTCTCGCTTCACCGGAGGAGATACTCGATCGTTCAAGCGGCGAGGTGCTGAAACCTGAGACAATCAATTACAGGACCTACAAGCCCGAGCGTGACGGACTCTTCTGCGAAAGGATATTCGGACCGGTTAAGGATTACGAATGCCACTGCGGAAAATATAAAAGGATAAGATACAAGGGAATCGTGTGCGACCGCTGCGGCGTTGAAGTTACTGAAAAGAAAGTCCGCCGTGAGAGAATGGGACATATATCCCTTGTGGTTCCAATAGCCCACATCTGGTACTTCAGATCCCTGCCCAACAAGATCGGTTATCTCCTGGGCCTACCGACCAAAAAGCTCGATTCAATTATCTATTACGAAAGATATGTGGTAATCAACCCGGGAATCAAGGCAGCCGATGGAATTAAATACCTTGATTTCCTTACCGAGGAGGAATACCTTGAAATAACTGAATCACTTCCCAAGGAAAACCTTTATCTCGAGGATACACATCCCGATAAGTTCGTTGCCGATATGGGAGCTGACGCTCTCTATAAACTTCTTTGCAGGATCGATCTTGACGAGTTATCATATTCACTTCGTCACCGGGCCAATACGGAAACTTCACAGCAGCGTAAGAATGAGGCGCTGAAAAGGCTTCAGGTTGTCGAGGCATTCAGGGATTCAAAGAACGTAAACAAACCTGAGTGGATGATAATAAAGGTGGTTCCGGTAATTCCTCCTGAACTGAGGCCTCTTGTACCTCTCGATGGAGGCCGCTTTGCAACAAGCGACCTTAACGATCTTTACAGAAGGGTCATTATAAGGAATAACCGACTAAAACGGCTGATAGAGATCAAGGCTCCGGAAGTGATCCTGAGAAATGAGAAAAGGATGCTTCAGGAAGCTGTCGACTCATTATTCGACAACTCCAGAAAGGCCAATGCCGTCAAGACTGATGCCAACCGCCCTCTGAAATCACTTAGCGACAGCCTCAAAGGAAAACAGGGTAGGTTCCGTCAGAACCTCCTGGGAAAAAGGGTTGACTACTCCGCACGTTCTGTTATTGTAGTCGGACCGGAACTCGATCTTCACGAATGCGGTCTGCCCAAAGACATGGCTGCTGAGCTTTATAAACCTTTCATAATAAGGAAACTGATTGAGCGCGGAATCGTTAAGACCGTCAAATCAGCCAAGAAAATTGTTGACCGCAAGGACCCGGTAGTCTGGGATATCCTCGAGAACGTTCTCAAGGGCCACCCGGTTATGCTTAACCGTGCCCCCACTCTTCACAGACTGGGCATCCAGGCCTTCCAGCCGAAACTTATCGAAGGAAAAGCTATTCAGCTTCACCCGCTTGTTTGTACGGCATTCAACGCGGACTTCGACGGCGACCAGATGGCTGTTCACCTCCCGCTGGGTAACGCTGCCGTGCTTGAGGCACAGATGCTTATGCTTGCATCGCATAACATCCTGAACCCGGCTAACGGAGCTCCTATAACCGTGCCTTCACAGGATATGGTTCTCGGCCTTTATTATATTACAAAGGGAAGGAAAAGTACTCCCGAAGATAAAGTAAGGGGTGAAGGACTGACATTTTACTCACCTGAAGAGGTTAATATCGCCCATAATGAAGGAAAAATCGACCTTCATGCCTATATAAAGGTAAAAGTTAATGACAGGGTTGACGGACAGCTTGTTAACCACCTGGTCGAGACTACCGTAGGAAGAGTTATCTTCAACCAGTTTGTCCCGGAAGAGGTTGGGTTTATTAATGAGATCCTTACCAAGAAATCACTCAGGGATATAATCGGCAGGGTATTGAAATTATCAGGCACGGCAAAAACTGCTGCATTCCTCGATGCCATAAAGAATCTTGGATTCAACTCGGCATTCCGCGGAGGTCTTTCGTTCAACCTCGATGATGTAATCATCCCCGAGGAAAAAACTAAATTTGTGACCGAGGGCTATGAGCAGGTTGAAGAAGTGCTGAGTAACTACAGCATGGGGTTCATTACTAACAACGAACGATATAATCAGATAATTGATATCTGGACACACGTCAATGCACGACTCACCCAATCGCTGATGAAACAGCTGTCAAACGACAAGCATGGCTTCAATTCAGTATTCATGATGCTCGACTCGGGCGCAAGGGGATCAAAGGAACAGATCCGACAGCTCTCAGGGATGAGGGGGCTTATGGCAAAACCACAGAAATCAGGTGCCACAGGTTCTGAAATCATCGAAAACCCGATCCTTTCAAACTTTAAGGAGGGATTGTCGGTTCTGGAGTACTTCATTTCAACTCACGGCGCCCGTAAAGGTCTTGCCGATACTGCCCTCAAAACAGCTGACGCCGGCTATCTGACACGTCGTCTGGTTGATGTTTCCCAGGATGTCATTATCAATGAAGAGGACTGCGGAACTCTCAGAGGCCTGGTAGCAACGGCTATCAAGAAAAATGAGGAAGTCGTTGAGTCGCTCTACGAAAGAATTCTCGGACGCACCACTGTCCACGATGTTTTCCATCCTCTTACCGGCGATCTTATAGTTGAAGCTGGTCAGGAACTGACTGAAGATCTCGCGAAAAAGATAGAGGATTCTCCTATCGAGCAGGTTGAAATCCGTTCAGTGCTGACATGCGAATCCAAGAAGGGTGTCTGTGCAAAATGCTACGGCCGAAACCTTGCTACCGGCAGAATGGTACAGAAAGGTGAGGCAACAGGTGTGATTGCAGCCCAGAGTATCGGTGAGCCGGGTACACAGCTTACACTGCGTACTTTCCACGTCGGAGGTACTGCATCAAACATTACAACTGAATCGCGCCTTGTTGCAAGGTACAGTGGTATTGCCGAGATTGAGGAACTCAGATCGGTCCCCAAAAAGGATCTCGAAAAGGGAGAGGTTGATATCGTCATCGGTCGTCTTGCTGAAATGAGAATTATAGACAAGAAAACCGGAATTGCGCTTACAACCCATACTATACCCTATGGCTCAAGATTGTATATCAAGCCCGGACAGGAAGTTGAGAAAGGAAAACTGATCTGCGAATGGGATCCGTTTAATGCTGTCATTATTGCTGAACTCGGTGGGAAAGTTGCTTACGATCACCTTATCGAAGGTGTAACCTTCAGAGAGGAATCTGATGAACAGACCGGTTTTAAGGAAAAGGTTATAACAGAGAGCAGGGACAAAACCAAAAACCCTGGTATCAAGATACTTGGCCCCGACAATGAAGAACTAAGGCTTTATAACCTGCCTGTCGGAGCTCATCTTGTTATCGAGGCAGGAAGAAGTGCCGAAGCTGGTGAGGTGCTGGCCAAAATCCCAAGGGCAGTCGGAAAATCAGGTGATATAACCGGAGGTTTGCCAAGAGTCACTGAATTATTCGAGGCACGCAACCCTTCAAACCCTGCAATCGTATCTGAAATCGATGGTGAGGTTACTTTCGGAAAAATAAAGAGGGGAAACAGGGAGATAGTCATCAGATCAAAAACCGATGAGATTAAAAAATACCTCGTTCCGCTGTCAAAACAGATTCTTGTTCAGGAAAACGACTATGTAAAGGCCGGTGTTCCTCTTTCCGATGGTGCTGTAACGCCGTCGGACATTCTGGCCATTAAGGGCCCGACAAAGGTTCAGGAGTATATTGTGAATGAAATTCAGGAGGTGTACAGGCTTCAGGGTGTGAAGATAAACGATAAGCACTTTGAGATCATTGTCCGCCAGATGATGAGAAAAGTCGAAATAGTTGATCCGGGTGATACGAAATTTCTTGAGCGCCAGATCGTTGACAAACTTGAATTCATGGATGAGAACGACTGGATCTATGGGAAAAAATATATTGTCGAATCCGGCGATTCCCAGACCCTTCGTCCGGGTATGATAGTGACAGCCAGGAAACTAAGGGACGAGAACTCACTACTCAAGCGTCGCGACCTCAAGGTTATTGAAGCAAGGGATGCCGTTCCGGCCACATCAAACCAGGTCCTGCAGGGGATTACCAGGGCAGCTCTTCAGACAAACAGCTTCTTCTCGGCAGCCTCCTTCCAGGAGACCACCAAGGTTCTTAACGAAGCAGCTATACTCGGTAAGATCGACAAGCTTGAAGGATTAAAGGAGAACGTGATCGTCGGTCACCTTATACCTGCCGGTACCGGTCAGCGCCAGTACAACAGCATTATAGTCGGCTCTCTCGAAGATCTGGAAAATCTCACTGAGGCACAGGTTGAATCAGTATCGGAAGCCAGGAAGTAAATTAAATATTTGCATATCATGTCAGATCCTAAAAATCCCAATCAGATTAATATTGAACTGAGTGAGGAAGTGGCTCAGGGCATCTATTCAAACCTCGCCGTTATCACACATTCTGCCTCCGAGTTCGTGATCGACTTTGTCAGAATCATGCCCGGTATTCCAAAAGCCCAGGTGAAGTCAAGGATTATACTTACCCCTGAGCATGCAAAAAGGCTGGTGACTGCCCTGGAGGATAATATAGCCAAGTATGAAGCTGTACATGGTAAGATAAAGGATGTCAAGGGCTCTACTCCTTTGCTGCCCATGAACTTTGGAGGGCCGACAGCACAGGCCTGAGGAAGGTTATTATTAGTCCTGTGAAGGAATTTAAAATATCTTTCATTGGTGCGGGAAAAGTGGCTGGTGCATTGTGCAGACAGTTGCACAGCGACGAGTTCAGCATCAGGAAAATAGTGTCAGCGACCGGGTTAAGAGGCAAATCCCTCGCCCGGTCGTGTAACGCTGAATGGTCTCAAACCGCTGAGTTCAATAGCGACGAAGACCTGATCATTGCAGCTGTACCGGATGACCGTCTGCCAGGGATCCTGCAGAACATCCTTTGCCCCGCAAATACAATTGTGGCTCATACTGCCGGAAGCATCGGTCTGGATGTTTTCCCAACATCAATTAAAAACACAGGAGTTTTTTACCCTCTTCAAACCTTCTCTGAAAACAGGCTAGTATCATTCAAAGAACTGCCTTTTTTCCTGGAAGCCTCCGATTCGTCTGTCCTGCAAACTCTCCGAAAGGTTGCACTTAGACTCGGTGCAAAGGTCTATGAAACTTCAACCGATCAGCGTAAAATGCTTCATCTGGCAGCGGTTTTTGCCTGTAATTTCACCAATCACATGCTCTCAGCCGGAAAAACCATCTCCGGCAAAGCGGGATTTTCCTTCGATGTTCTCAAACCTCTTATAAATGAAACAATTATTAAGGCATTTGAGAACGGTCCGGAGTACTCCCAGACAGGCCCCGCCTACAGAAATGATACAGGCACTATTAAAAGACATATTGATTTGCTATCTTTCTCTCCCGAACTTCAGGGAATTTACAGGGAAATGACACAATCAATTATAAAACTATACAACAACGATTCTGATGACCAACTTTAAGGAAGACCTTACCCGGGTAAAGGCTTTTGTGTTTGACATCGACGGGGTCATGTCGTTGCAGACAATCAGCCTGAATGCCTTCGGTGTGCCTAACCGGACGGTTAATCTTCGTGACGGATATGCCATTCAGCTGGCAGTAAAAAAGGGTTATCGCGTCGGAATCATTTCAGGCAGTAATGCAAAGGAATACATCAGAAGACTGAAGGGGTTGGGCGTAAGCGATATTTACCTCAACAGCCGGGCGAAGACGCAACACTTCAATAATTTCTGTACAAAACATGAAATTCAGCCGTCGGATGTAATGTACATGGGTGACGACATTCCGGATTACGGAGTCATGAAACTGGCTGGAGTGCCGGTCTGTCCGGCCGATGCCGACAGTGAGATCAAAAAGGTCGCATTATACATATCCGACAAAAGGGGAGGGGAAGGATGTGTAAGGGATGTGATCGAACAGGTTCTGCGGTTGCATAATAACTGGATGGATAATGATGCTTTCAGCTGGTAACGGATGAAGACATTTCTGAAACTTGTTCGCTGGCCAAACCTGCTTATTGTAGCCTTTACAATGATCCTGATGCGTTATGCCGTGATTGAGCCGGTAATCAGCAAAATCACCGTGTCCATTATAGGGGGTACCGGGGAAATAACACCCCTTTCACTTAAATTTCCGTGGTACGACTTCATTATACTTATCCTGGCCACTGTCTGCCTGACTGCAGGAGGTTATGTGATCAACGATTATTTTGACATCAGAACCGACCTTATAAACAGGGGAGAGGTTATTGTGGGCTCAAAAGTGCCAAGGAGGCAAGCCATGCTCTGGCACAACATTCTCAACCTCATTGGAGTGGCAGCAGGTTTCTATATCTCCTGGAAAGCAGGATACTTCTGGATGGGAATGTTATTTCTTATTGTCTCGGGATTGCTTTACTTCTATTCCGCCAGTTATAAACGACAATTCCTTGTCGGAAATCTCGTAGTGGCTGTACTCACAGCAATGGTCCCCCTGCTTGTGGTCTTCTATGAATGGCCTGCCCTGTACAGGTATTATGAGGTGAATGCCTTTTCATCGCCCGATGTTAACATAATATTTTACTGGGTCGGCGGTTTCGCCCTGTTTGCCTTCATGACCACCCTGACAAGGGAAATAATCAAAGATATCGAGGACTTTGAAGGCGATATGGCTTACGGCCGGAATACAGTCCCGGTTGTTACAGGTATTCTAACTGCCAGGATCATTGCTATTATACTGACAGCGGTAACAATAGTGATGCTTTATACAGTCTGGAACCTCTTTCTCAACGATAAGATAACCCTTATATATATTTCTGTTGCTGTTGTCGTTCCGCTGGCCATTGTTATCTACCTACTGATTCTCTCTCCCGGAAAAAGTCAGCTTCATTCCGCAAGCAGGCTTATGAAGATCGCCCAGTGTTCGGGCGTCCTTTACTCCCTTGTGGTTAAACTGATCCTCGATTTTAACCTTATCTGAAATGGGGATTGATGACCTCAACAAATTCAGGATCATCCTTGGTTCCCGGTCTCCCAGGCGGCAGGAACTTCTGAGGAAACTTGGCCTCCAGTTTGAAGTGGTCACAAAAGACTGGGACGAGAGCTATCCTGCTTACCTGACCGGCCCCGAAATCGCACTCTATGTAGCAGAGGAAAAGGCAAAATCATTTCTTCCCGAGATCATGGAAAACGAGATAGTTATCACCGCAGATACGATTGTCTGGTGCGACGGGGAGGTGCTATCCAAACCCTCGGGCAGGGAGGATGCCCTGAGAATAATCAGGAAAATATCAGGCAGAACCCATGAGGTCATAACCGGTGTCTGTCTTCTCTCACCAGAAAAAATGGTGTCGTTCCAGTCATCCACAAGGGTTACATTCTCTGAACTTACGGATGAGGAAATAGTTCATTATATTAGCAGATATAAACCCTACGACAAGGCCGGTGCATACGGTATCCAGGAATGGATTGGCATAGCCGCGTGCAGCTCCATCGAGGGTTCTTACTTCAATGTGGTCGGCCTGCCGGCTGAGCAGGTATATCGCGAACTGAAAAAATTTGTGTCATGAGAAAATTGTTGTTTATAGTACTTATTGTTCTTTCAACCCTGGGAAGTTATTCTTCAACATCTCCCGATGAGGGGATCTGGATACCTATCCTTATTGAAAAATACAATATTAAGCTGATGCAGGAGAAGGGATTCAGACTGTCGGCCGAGGATATTTACAGCGTCAACCGTGCCAGTATGAAGGATGCTGTTGTTAACTTTAACGGAGGTTGTACTGCAGAGTTCATCTCTGGCGACGGCCTGCTGATAACAAACCACCATTGCGGTTACGGCCAGATTCAGGATCATTCAACGCTGGAAAACGATTATCTGACAAACGGTTTCTGGGCTATGTCACGCGACGGTGAACTGCCTAACCCGGGCGTTACGGTAACACTTCTCAAACGTATGGAAGATGTGACCGAAAAAGTTCTTCAGGGTATAACTGATGAAATGCCTGCCCAGGAACGCGATAAGCTTATCTCTTCCCGTATCGCCGACCTCCAGGCATCAGCTGTGGAGGGAACCGGCTACAGAGCAGTTGTAAGGCCTTTTTTCATGGGAAACCAGTATTTCCTTTTTGTAAATGAAACTTTCAGGGATGTAAGGCTTGTTGGAGCTCCTCCTTCGGCTATTGGTAAATTCGGCGGTGATACCGACAACTGGGTCTGGCCAAGGCATACAGGCGACTTTTCCTTATTCAGGGTTTATGCCGATAAAAACAATAAACCTGCTTCTTATTCCCCGGATAATGTTCCGTATAATCCCGGTTATTACTTCCCGGTATCATTAAAGGGAGTGAATGAGGGCGATTTCACTATGGTTTTTGGTTATCCCGGAACAACTTCAGAATATGTCCCATCATATCATATCGATATGGTAAAAAATCATATCAATCCCGCAATGGTGGATATCAGGGCGAAAAAGCTTGAGATAATAGATAAGGCAATGCAATCCGATCCTCTTATCAGGATCCAGTATTCCTCAAAGAAAGCGGGAATTTCAAATTCATGGAAGAAATGGATAGGAGAGATGCAGGGACTCGAAAAGATGAACACCATAGGACAAAAGCAGGAATATGAATACAGACTGACTGAATGGATCGGATCCGATAATGACCGAAAACTCAGATATGGTGATATCCTTCCGGCCTACAGGGACCTTTATGAAGGTCTGAAAGAATACACATTGGTCAATAATTATACCAGTGAAGTATTTAACGGAATCGAGGCTGTTGTGCTGGCAAGAAGAACATATGAACTGGCATCCCTTTACAGGCAGGAACAGCCACCCGATGCTCAGATTGTCATGAAGACAAAGGAAACTATCTCAGAATATGCCGCAGGATTTTTCAAGGACTACGACAGGGCCACCGATCAGCAATTGTTTGCAGCCATGCTTACCCTGTACGGTGAAATTCTCGATTCAAAATGGCTCTCTCCGGAGTATCTGAAGCTGAAAAAGCTTACAGGAGGCGACTTCAATTCCATTGCCCCTGGCTTGTATGACAAGTCGGTGTTCACCGACCAGCAAAGGTTTGATTCCTTTTTGAAGAAATTCGGAAGATCTTCTCTGAGAAAACTCGAAAAGGATCCTTTTTACAGGCTTGCAGTAGATGTTTCAAGCTTCCTTTCCGGAAATGTCCTGCCGGAACTGTCGCGTATGAGCAGCGAACTACAGAAGCTTAACAAACGCTACATGACGGCCCAGATGGAATATGACAACACAAGGATCTTCTACCCTGATGCCAATTCCACCCTCAGGGTATCGTTTGGAAGTGTGAAAGGCTACTATTCGGAAGATGCGGTATATTTCAAGCCGGTTTCAACATTGAAAGGTATAATTGAGAAGGACAATCCTGAAATCTACGATTACAATGTACCTTCACGGCTGAAGGAGTTATATTCAAATCGCGACTTCGGGCGTTATGGCCGCAACGGAGAGATGCCTGTGTGTTTCATTGCAAACAATCATACTACAGGCGGAAACTCCGGAAGCCCGGTAATCAATGCCGATGGTTATCTGATAGGTATAAATTTCGACAGGGCCTGGGAAGGAGTGGCCAGTGATCTGGCCTTTAATCCTGAGCAGAGCCGCAACATAAGCCTTGATATAAGATTTGCCCTGTTTATTATCGATAAATTTGCAGGTGCGGGTTACCTGCTTGAGGAAATGACCATTATCGAATAGAACAGGACCCCCGGAATATATTAGTATGCCCTGATCTTCTTCAGTTTTTCGGCATATTTCTGATATACTGCATCCTGGGCAGCAATCTGCTCCTTAACCTTTTCCTGCATCCTTTCATTTCTTGGGATGTCACCTGTTGCCTGATCAATTGAGGTATCAGCTTTGCCTATTTTTTTCTCAGCTTTTTTGACGTTCCTTTCTGCACTCTTTTTTCGCTTCTCAAGCTCCTTTATCTGTTTTTCGAGCTCATCCTTTGCAGGCCCTTCCTCCATTGTTAAAAGCAAACGGTTTTGTTCTGCAATTGCTGCAGTCACAGTGTTCAATTCATTGTTCTGAAGTATGATGTTCTCATTCTCAGAGGATATTCTGGAGTTGTTTGACTGAATGTTCTTTTGCATTCTGGATTTTTCACTTTCGAGCGACGAGAGCTCTTTCTGAAGATCTTTCAGTTTATTTTCTTCCGCATCAGCCTGGCTCTTGGCAACATCGATGTATTTATTCTTTGCGAATTCCTTCATGAATTCCTGGGCGCTGACGAAAGCAGGACTGCCTGTTGCACTTTCAATATACTCGTCCTTCTTGACTTCAAAAGATGCAAAAAGCTGAAGCATCGAATCGAGCCTGACAAGCTTGCTGTAAACATTGATGTCACCGGCATCGATCTTCCTGATTCTGGCACCGAAAATCGACATCTCGCCGTTTTCGTTGACAACTTTCGATCTTGTGCCTGATTCGATCTCCTTGACCCAGTCCTTAAGGACCACATCGAAATCTGCTTCAGGAATAGTCACTGACAGGCTTGGAAGGTATGATCTGCCTATCTGGATAGAGTCCTCTGAGAGGACTATGGGTTTCTGTGCATTTACTGCAATCAGAGGCAGTAAAGCAAAGAGCAAAACTGTAATTTTAAAATTCATGGTTTTAATTTATTTACTCAAACTTAACCACAGTTGTCTAAATATCCAAATAAATAGATAAACAGATAATCATAGTAACAAATATACTAAATTATAAAAGAAGTATCAATATGTCCTGAGAAATGTAAAAACCGGATATAA
Organism: uncultured Bacteroidales bacterium; assembly: GCA_963840965.1. GTDB lineage: Bacteria > Bacteroidota > Bacteroidia > Bacteroidales > VadinHA17 > LD21. The sequence continues at coordinate 115,039 of CAWJAW010000010.1, forward strand.
AATTAATCGCCCGCAATTTCAGGCCTTAATGTCATAAAATTCGGGTTTTAAATCTGATTGGAATTAAAATTTATTACCTTTCAGCGATAATCTGAGCCTATGATCAGGATAACAGCAGACGATAAAATCCCTTTCCTGAAGGGAGTTCTTGAGCCCTTTGCCCAGATTACCTATCTCCCGGGCAGTCAGATTGACAGGAATACCGTAATGGATTCTGATGCACTCCTTGTTCGAACCCGGACAAAGTGCAGCTCAGATCTCCTTTCCGGCACCAGCGTACGATTCATCGGCACCGCCACAATCGGATTCGACCATATTGATACGGGTTTCTGCAATGCAAACAATATCCGTTGGACTAATGCCCCCGGATGCAATTCCTCTTCCGTCATGCAGTATATTGCTGCTGCACTTATGAGGATTTCTTTAGAGTCGGGGCTCTCACTGAGCAGATTAACCTTCGGGATTGTCGGAGTTGGCAACGTGGGATCAAAGGTTCAGAAGCTGGCTGAGACGCTTGGCATGAAGGTACTGTTAAATGACCCTCCGCGGCAAAGAAAGGAAAAGAAAGGCATTTTCGTCAGCATTGAACAGGTACTTGAAGAATCAGATATTATCACATTGCATGTTCCCCTGAATACCGGTGGAAAGGATAATACCTTCCACCTCATTGACGCTGATACTCTAAGTAAGATGAAAAAAGGGGCATGGCTTATTAACACCTCAAGGGGAGAGGTTGTTGAACCTGATGCCCTTAAGGAAGCTCTGACCGGTGAAAGTATTGCAGGAGCCATCCTTGACGTCTGGGAGAAGGAGCCTGAGATTGATATTCCTCTCATGCACATGGCTTTCCTGGCCACTCCTCACATCGCGGGCTATTCTGCCGATGGCAAAGCCAACGGCACTTCAATGGTTGTTAATGAACTCTGCAGGTTTTTTGATATTTCCCTCAAGGAATGGTTTCCTTCTGAAATCCCTGACCCGGCAGACCCCATGCTTGTTATCGATTGCCATGGAAAAGGACTTGAGGAGATTGCAGGAAGAGCCGTAAGTCATTCATATAATATAATGGCCGACGACGTCAGACTGAGATTCGACCCTTCGCGTTTCGAAAAGGAGAGAGAAAACTACCCTCTCCGGCGTGAGTTCCCCAGCTACTCAATTGAACTAAGAGATGGAACGGAAGAGGCCAGAGCACTTATTTCTGCCCTTGGCTTCAGACTCATTGGTTGAGTTCTTAACAGTTTCGCTGGTTATTGCTCTTTCCGGACTGTCAGTTATGATTGTTCTTTATGTTATAACATTGTTATAACGTGACCGGAGTCGTTTATAAGGTCTGTTTTGCCGTTTGTCTGGATTCAGCATACTCCTTTACCTGGAATGCAAAAGCCTGAAGCCTTGTGTCGAGTGATACGGAATCCTGCCCGTCATAGGCAATGTTTATGAAAGGAATGTTGTCATGATCCTTTCTGAATGAATCGCTCAGGGATGCCACCAGTGTTCCCGGCATGCAGGTAAAGGGCAGTATTGCCGCCATCCCTGAAACACCCCTTTCTGCAAGAGCCACCGAGGTGCCAAGAGCAATCGGCGGGTCACCGTCGTAAAATTCACTGACATACTTATTCGACAATCTAAGCATGTCGTGTAGCGAAACATCCTTTTCATGATCGGTGAATTTCCTTATTCCTCTCGTCAACATTCTCGAGATAACTTCCTGGCCAATTCCCTGGATCTTCGATTTTATGATACCCTTTTTGTCATTCTTCCATTTGCTGTCGCGGGTGAATCTGTGTGTCGAGTAGACAATCCATTCGGAGAATGGTCCGACCAGAACTTCAAGGCCGAGTTCCTCCAGACGGTTAGAGATATTGCCATTGCATCCTGCATTATCGCGCATGAAGATTTCACCTATTATCCCCACGACAGGCCTTCTTAAGCTCCTGTCGGCAGGAATAGCAACAAAGTCGCCGGCTATTTCCGCAAGCACCCGGTGAAGTCCGGAGGCACCTTTTTCAATGCATCTTTCGAGGCGGTGTATTGCATCCTCGTAAAGCCTGTCGGTTTCACCCCTGTTGATCTCGTACGGTCTGATCTCCCTGTGTATTTTCCGGATATAGTCGGCGGCGAGGAATCCCTTCCATGCCCTGATCCTGAACTTCTGTCCGTGTTCCCCGGCCACATCCTCGTAGGATGTATCATTTGACGGGGTAATCAGTTCAGCCTTTTCAAAACCGAGACGGTCAAACAGTATCCTGTGGAACTGGTTGTACTGTCCGAACCGGCAGGGACCGTTATGGTCGGGCATGAAGAAGCACATTTTTGACGGATCGGCACCGGGCTCACTTAGTTTTTTTATAAAGCTCCCGGTGGTGCAGATCATCGGGAAACACTCTTTCGAGGAGGTGTATTTTCTTCCGATTGCGATCTCTTCCTCGGTCTGTCTTGGAAGAACCTCCGACTGGACTCCTATGCTTCGGGCAGCTGCTGCAATCATGTAGGCGCCGTCGTTCATGTAGGGGAAGTACAACACCCTGTCCCTTGATGGTGATGGAAGTCCGGGCCTTGGTCTGAACACTATGGCTTCCTTCCTTTCATTCTGTTCCGATCCTTTAAGACTATCGAGAAATGCCTCGATCCGTGTTACCATGCCTGCATCGGCTGAATGCTCGTCGACCTCAAGATGAAGGAAGGGCTTCCCCTTAAGCTCTTCCGTTATATAGTGCCAGATGAATGAATCGGGACCGCATCTGAAATTACTGAGATAGACCGCATACAGACCTTCCGTTTTTGCCACAACCTGGGCGGCGGCAACAATTTTCTGTCCGTTTGGCCAGTACATGTTCCTGTAATTGGCAAAGATATTATATGGAGTCAGGTCGAGCATGTCAAGGGGAATGGGCATCACGTCCTGGGCTATCAGCTTCTCAATAAGATTCAAATTCAGGTGAGGATCAGTGCCGTTATAGGGCCGGCCCAGCAATACAACCGGCCTGCAGTTATCGGGGATCATGCTCAATACCTCTTTTCCGAACGAAACCAGGCTCTTTTCAAACGTTACCTGAGCCTGGTCAGCTTCATAGATCGCATTCCTGATCTCTTTCCGGTCTATCCCGAACCTGGAACCGAAATATTGAGTCATCTCCTTTACAAGAGCCCTTTCAAAAAACCTGAAATGCAGGGTCGGGATCAGAAGCTTTGATTCATCCACCTTGCCCCTGAGAGCAGCCTTTACCATGAACGGATAGGTTTGTATCCATGGACAATTGCAATTGAAGGTCTTGTTTCCTTCCCTGAATTTTGCATTTACAATGAAAGGAAGGAAGATGTAATCAGCGTCTTTTTCGATCAGATCCATTACATGACCATGCATTAGCTCAACGGGAAGGCATATTTCGGTGGTGATCGTTTCAATCGACTTTGTTACCAGTTGTTTGTCCGATTCTTTCGACAGTATTACCCTGAATCCCAGCTTCTCAAAAAATGTGCGCCAGAAGGGGAACTGCTGGTAAAAAACCATCAGGGCTCTCGGTATCCCGATTGTTGGGCCGTTGCCACTTCCTTCTTTATATCCTGCCATGAGCAAAGCGGTTCGCTTCATGAACAGGTTGGGTATGTTGTTCTGTTCTTTTTTACGGCTGTCGGTCTCATATTTCTCACACCTGCCTCCGTAGAAAAGTGATTTCTGTTCCCCGGCGATCTTGACTTTCCTTATTTCACAGTTGTTTGTACAACTCTTGCATACGAACCTGCTTACTTCATATTCCACATTACTGATCCCAAAACCTTTGAATTTTGTCTTTCCCCCGTTTTTTATCTCCTTTTGGGCAAGAATGGCAGCCCCTATGGCACCGGTCACATCAAAATGAGGCGGTATAATGATTTTCTTACCTGTTACATGCTCAAAGGCCGCCACAACAGCTTTGTTGTTTGTCACACCTCCCTGGAAAAAGATCTTGTTCCCTATCCTCCGGTCGCCTACTACCTTTTCGAGATAATTATACACTATCGAATAGGCAAGGCCTCCTACCATGTTGTCTTTTCTTGCCCCTTTCTGCACGCAGGTGTTCAGGTCCGACTCCATGAAGACGGTGCACCTGTCTCCCAGTTTAACGGGGCTTTCGGCTTTAAGTGCCATTGATCCAAACTCCTCAATGATCTTTATGTTCAGCTTCTCAGCCTGCTCCTCAAGAAACGATCCGGTGCCGGCAGCACAAACCTTGTTCATCTCAAAGTCGACCACTACTCCGTTCTCAATACTGATATATTTTGAATCCTGTCCGCCTATTTCAAATATTGTGTCTACAGTCGGATCATAGTCAATTGCGGCGGTAGCCTGAGCTGTTATTTCATTGCGGATTGTGTCAGCCCCGATGAAGTCGCCTGTCAGATACCGGCCCGATCCGGTTGTTCCTGCACCCAGGACTTCAACATCATTACCAACTTCATCATAAATTTCTGATATTCCTCTGCGGATGGCCTCCAGCGGCTTGCCTGCAGTAGGCAGGTATCTCCTTGCAATCACCCTGTGATCAGGATCGATCAAAACAACGTTGGTGCTCAGCGAACCGACATCCACCCCCAGGTAAACAGGTATTTTCTCAGTCCCATTCTTCCTGAAATGTACTATTTTGTCATAAACCGCTTCCGACTCCACAAGGGGAGGAAGGCTCCTGAAATTCCCCGTTGCCCTGCCCAGATAAGTATCAAGGTCCTTAAGACCCTTGAAGTGATTCATCGGTAAATTGTTGGAACAGGCATGTATCACCGCTCCTATGGCTCCCATGGAGGCATTATGATCAGGTATTATCAGTTCATCCCCGTTCAGCGAAAGTATTTCCCTGAATGCTCTCACCATGCCGGCGTTTGCGGCCACTCCTCCGGAGAATATAACAGGTTTTTTGAATTCCCTGCTCTTTGCAACATTGCTCCTGAAATTTCTGGCAAGAGCAAAACACAATCCTGCCACAATATCGTGAAGAGGTGTGGCAATCTGCTGATGATGAATCATGTCGCTCTTTGCAAACACACTGCATCTTCCTGCAATACGGGGCGGATCGACAGATTTTAATGCCATCTCTCCGAACTCCTTCTCGATTGCGACTCCTATCCTTCGTGCCTGCTGGTCAAGAAAAGACCCCGTACCTGCTGCACAAATGCTGTTCATTTCAAAGTCCACAAGTCTTGAGTGCCCGGTTGCAGGATCCTTTTCAAGCAAAATAAGCTTTGAATCTTCTCCTCCGATCTCAATAACGGTCCTGGCTTCGGGATACATAATTCCTGCAGAGGTCGCCTGCGCGATGATCTCGTTTACAAATACCCCGCCTATCAGACTTGTTGCCAGCCTGCCACCTGTACCTGTAACTGCTGTACCGGTTATGAGATCAGGCGGGTAATGTTTAAAAATGGCATCAAGCCGGTCGCGAAGAACATTAAATGGCCTGCCGTGCACATAATCATAAAAATCCTCAATAATATTGAATCCACCGTCGAGAATAACGGTGTTCAAAGATACAGAACCAATGTCCAATCCCAGGAAAAGTCTCTTGCTTTCAGGATTGAACCGGGAGTCTTCTTCAGCCATATCCGGAGATTTTTTGATCCTGCAGTAAGTTTTTACAAGATCGTTAAATTAAGAATTTTTATCGATAGTCGAAAATATGTGACAATTATCATTCAGCATCCTGAACGAAACTACACGCCAGACGCTTAAAATTATTTTTGCTGAATTGTTTTTTCTATGTGGGAAGTTGAATTAACAGCAGAAGAAATTGTAACAGATGTTACAAATGTTATTTTTGAGGGAGATTTCTGCCTGATATGCGTTCGACTTACATAAAACGGGTAATCGTGGCCTCAGGCAGTCAGAGGAAAGAAAATGGACTATACTTATCTTTTGAATGCCCCTGTTTTCAGAGGCCTGGATATTGCTGAGATAATGTCGTTTATCTCTTCTACTCCATACAGGATCAGACGTTTCAATGCAGGGGCAATGATTTTCCAGAGCGGCGAGCCGGTGAATTTTTTTGTAATGGTTATCAGCGGATCCGTCAAGGGCGAAATGACTGACTATTCGGGGCGTGTCCTTAAGATTGAAGAGGTCAGGGAACAGGGATCTGTAGCAGCAGCATTTCTCTTTGCCGCGAAGTCGGTTTTTCCGGTAAATGTAGTTGCGGTTACCGACACGGAGCTTTTAACCATTGAGAAGAATGATTTTCTGAGGTTTCTGAAACGGGATGACAGAATTCTGGCAAACTTCCTGGGGATGATCTCCAACAGGTCGGCGTTTCTGAGCGAGAAAATCAAGTTCCTGAATTTCAAAACAATTAAAGGAAAACTTGCACAGTACTTCCTTCAGATTTCCAGTCCTGACGTTTCAACTGTTAAACTGACGATGACTCAGACCAATCTTGCAGAATATTTTGGAGTTGCCCGTCCTTCAATTGCCAGGGTGGTGTCGGAAATGGAGAACGAAGGCATAATTAAGACCAGGGGACGTTCCTTGCGTATACTCGACCGTGAAAGGCTTACCCTGCTTACAAGGGAATAGGCCTTGTTAAAAAGGCCCTGCTGAATCGGGTAGTGTAATTGTAAAGCAGGTTCCTTCACCCTCACGGCTCTCCACACTCATGGTTCCGCCGTTAATCTTTACAAGCTCATAACAAAGCTTGATGCCAAACCCCGTTCCTTTCTCATTCTCTGTTCCTGGTGTACTCTCTATATCATTGGCAGTAAACAATTCCTTCTGCTTCTCCTCCGGAATCCCGACCCCGTTGTCGCACACCTTCAGTGAGATCCCTTCGTTTGTATTTGATTTGTCTTTTAACAGTATGCTTATCCTTCCCCCCCTGGGAGTGTATTTCACCGCATTTGAAAGCAGGTTCCTGATTATGATGTCCAGCAGATCCCTGTCGAAAAATGCCTTTGAGTTGCCAACCTGGGTGAAATTGACCTTGATTGACTTTTTGTCGGCAGTCTCCTTGAAAATGCTTAGGTTAGTGAGAATGATATCGGCAAGGTCATGTTTTCCGGGAGCATATCTGATCTTGTCTTCCTGTCCTCTGCCCCACACGAGCATGTTTTCAAGAAGACTGATTACCTGCTGGGAGTATTCTATGCTTGCATCCGCAAAAGAATCATATTTCTCCTTATACTCTTCCTCCTTGAGCAGGTTGAGCATGTAAAGGATGTTAACCACGGGGCTTCTCAGATCGTGGGCAATCACTGAAAAGATTTTGTTCTTCAGTTGAACAGTTTCCGAAAGCTTTTTGTTTTGCGCCGCTATCCTGATGTTCTGCTCCTCGATCTCTTCCTTGCGGGCAATAATCTCATGTGTGCGCTCATTGACGATCTTTTCGAGATGCCGGTTCAGGTACGCATGCTCTTTCTGCAGCTTCTCCTTCTCTGAATAAGCTTTTACCCATTTGTACAGGATAAGTACTGCCTGAATGAAAACAAACAAAACGATAACCTGGGTAAGTACATATCCTGAAAAGACAGCCTGCTTGCCTAGTGATATTCTGACATCGTTTACAGCAGCTGCACCAAGCATGATAAATGTAAGAAAATAAAAGAAGTCGATCAGATTACCCTTGATTACCCCTTTTACCGATTCAAAAAGTACAGTGGAGAATAGGATTACAAGAAGGGGATAAATTATAAAAGTCGTGTAACTGAAAATATCTACAGGAAAGATTATTGTAATAACCACTGCGATAGCGAGAATTACTGTTACCCACAAGGTAATGGTCCTGAAGCACTTTGAACGATATAGAATAAGTGCAAACCAGTACCATCCGGTTAGGATAACGAAAAGCCCAAGGTATTCCCATCTCACAATCCAATCCCAGCTTATATCCATTATGTTGTGGATCAAATAATTGGATGTGAACAGCGGTCTTATGGCAAGTCCTGTTACTGCAATGCTGAAAAAGGCCGTCTGCTTGTCCCTTGAGAAAAAGATAAAAAAGAAGAAAAAAAGAAGTGAAAAGGCCAGGAGGAAACTCATAGATGACCAGTCCTTTGCCCAGCCGGAGGCATAACTCTGCTGGATCTCATTGAAGGTGCCTATTTTCATCGGTATCCAGAATCCTCCTCTTCGGTGGTGAAAATTGGAAACGTTTATAACAATTTCAATTGTGTCGGCATTTGGATTAAACCTGAAAAAGTACTTTTCGTAATAAGGTTCTGAGTAGTCTTCCGTAACACCAGGTATACCATTCCTGCCCATCTTATTTCCGTCGACATAGACTTCATAGGAAGAATCGAATACAGGCATGTCGAATGCCAGGGAGTTCCTGAACCCGGGGGGAAGCAATATCCTTACCCGGTAAGTGGCAAAGCCCTTTCCGGAAGGCCTTAGTGATTCAGTACTGTAACTGGTCCAATAGGAGGGGACCTGGCCAAAAAGATCGGGAGCTGGAGGATTGGCCAGATAAAAATCCCTGGGAACCAGTTTCTTCGACCAGTAGAACTCCCATTCACCATTAAGCTTGAATATGAATTTGTCGCCGGCCGATTCTCTCAGGTCGATGATACCTTTAACTGCAGTGGGTTCAGCACCGATGGCCGTGACCAGAAAATGAGACAGCAGGAAGTATATAAAAAAGGAAAGAAATGCTTTTTTCATTTAAGTCCTCTGTTTTCAAGCAGGGCCTCAATTCCTGGTTCTTTTCCCCTGAACGCAATATACATTTCAAGCGGATCTCTTGACCCTCCTTTCGAAAGGATCTCGTTTTCAAAACGAGAGGCCACTTCCCTGTTGAATATGTCGCCTGTCTCCTTAAAAGCAAGGAAGGCATCGGCATCAAGCATTTCGCTCCAGTAGTAACTGTAATACCCTGCAGCGTAACCGCTGTTCCAGATATGATTGAAATAAGTTGGTCTGTATCTGGGTTTGATTTCAGGTATGAGACCGTATTTGTCGAGCACTTTCTTTTCAAATTCACGCACATTGACTTCATCAGGTTCGGTCATGGTATGAAACTCCATATCAAGAAGAGCGGCTGCAAGGAACTCGACTGTTCCGAAGCCCATATTGAATTTTCCTGCATTGTCGAGTTTTTCTATAAGCTCTGACGGGATTACTTCTCCAGTCTGATAATGTAAGGCATATACCTTCAGGACTTCAGGTTCAAGAACCCAGTGCTCCATAATCTGTGATGGAAGTTCAACGAAATCGCGCGCTACCGAAGTTCCTGAAACTCCGGGGTAGGTTGAATTTGAAAGCAGCTGATGAAGAGCATGTCCGAATTCATGAAACAAAGTGCTGGCTTCATCAGGAGTAAGAAGCGATGGTTTGCCGTCATTCGGAGGGGCGCTGTTTGTAACCATCGTCACCACAGGATGGATCATATTCCCGATCCTGTCGCGGCTCTGTCCCCTGTAGGCTCCGCACCAGGCACCTCCGCGCTTGGAAGAACGAGGATAATTATCGATCATAAGTACTCCGATATGCTCATTGTTACGGGTCACTTCGTATGTCACTACATCGGGATGGTATATGGGGATATCCGTTCTTTGAGTGAAGTCGAGGTTGTAAAGTCTGTTGGCTACATGGAACATGCCGTCAATTACGTTCCCGATCATGAAATACGGCCTTGTGAGTTCATCGTCAAGAGCATATTTCTCTTTTTTGATCTTCTCGGTGTAATACCACCAGTCCCAGGGCTCAAGCTTGAATTTTCCTCCTTCCTTATTTATAATCTCCTGCTGGGCTGCAGCTTCCGCCTTTGCAACTGGTAATGCTGCAGTCCAAACCTGCCCAAGGAAATCGAGAACCCTCTCAGGTGTTTTTGCCATGTTTCTCTCGAGGACGAAATCGGCATAGGTTTTATAACCCAGCAGTTGTGCCCTCTCCAGCCTCAACCTGGCTATCCTGGCCGTTATTTCGTTGTTGTCATATTCATTGCCATTGTCACCTTTCATGAAATAGGCAGTGAAAAGCTGTTTCCTCAGTTCACGGTTTTCAGCATATTTCAGGAAGGGTTCCATTATGGGATACTGAATAGTAAACGCCCATTTACCCTTCTGATCCATCTTTTCAGCAGTTGAAGCAGCCTGGGCTATTACACCTTCGGGAAGACCGGCAAGATCCTCCTTCTTGTCGATGAACAGAGTGAAATTATTTGTCTCCGCCAGAAGATTCTGACCAAACCGTACCGAAAGAGTTGACATTTCTTCGTTTATCTTTCTCAGTTTGTCCTTGTCTTCGGACGACAGTTCTGCACCGCTCCTTACAAATCCTTTGTAGGTGTCATCAACTATTTTCTTTTCCTCTCCGGTCAGGTCGAATTTATCCATGTTCTCATAAACCGATTTGATCCTGAGGAAAAGGGTGTCGTTCAGGTTGATGTCATCCCTGTGCTTTGATATAAGAGGTGCCATCTCCATGTTTATTGACTGAAGTGAATCGTTTGTATGGGCTGAGTTAAGGGATCCGAATATCCGGCTTACCTTTGTAAGAAGTTCACTGCTGTATTCAAGCTCTTTTATCGTATTTTCGAAGGTCGGTTCCTCCTTGTTAGTGACGATTTTTCTGATAATTGCCTTTTGTTCTTCAAAACCTTTCAGGTAAGCAGGCTTGAAGTGTTCCGGCCTTATTTGTTCAAAGGGAGGAACGCCGAAAGGCGTATCGAATTCATTCAGAAGGGGATTATCGCTCGTTTCCTTCTTACTGCACGATGAAATAATGACTGAAGCCATAACGATAAGCAAAGCTAGTTTCTTCATATAGGGAATAAGATTGATTACTAAAAGGGCCGTTATTGTACAAAGATTAAAATTTCCGTTAAAATTAGCCAACTATACCGGCTTTTTCTTGCTAAGCTTTCTTTTCTGCTCCCTGATCCTGAAAAGTATATCTCCCTTGTTTACATTGGCTCCCTGGGCAACAGCTATCTCTGCAACTTCTCCTTCCCAGAGACATATTATCTCATCGATATACGAATTTGTCTGGATATAGCATATTCTTTCACCTGCATTAACAAGATCGCCGGGTTTGGAGGGTTCTGTCTGCTCACCGTAAAGATTGTAGTAAATTTTACCTTTCGCAGGTGCAGTGACAAGTTTAATGGCCGGATCTTCTTTTTTTGGCACAGCCTGTTGTGCAGTTTTCGCCGGAACTGTATCCATAACCTTTGCCGCACCTGCAGAAAAAACTTGTTCCTTCGCTTTCGCAAGCTCGCTTTCAAATCTTGCTTTGGCGGCACCACTCTTATAGTCACGGTATTGCCTGTCGTGCATGGCCAATTCAAAGAGTTCCTCTTCATCCGGTCCCGGATCCCATCCGTTTTTCTTCATTTCAGCCCTGTATCCCGGAAGCTCGTCCGGATAGGCATCCTGAGGGTTACCGGAATAAAATTCCTTTCCCATCTTTTCGGCCAGACTGATGATCTCATTTCCCAGCTCGCCCGGAAGCTTTCCGGCTTTACCAAGTATCATGTCCCAGGTATTGTTGTCTATCATCCCGTATCTCTCCTTGCCGCTGGTCATCTGTAGAATATTCATCAGGGCCACGTTCTTCACATACTGGCTGAAAGGAGTTACAAGAGGCGGATACCCAAGCACCGGCCATATGGTTTCAACCTCCTTGAATAACTTTACCACAAGCTCATCTTCTGTCAGTTCGTGAAGACCCTGTTTCTTAAGTGAGGCGTTTATCCCCTGGTGAACTCCCTTAAGGTCGGCCATCATGCTTCCCATCATCCCTCCAGGCAGTCCGCTGCTGATCAGCAACGATGATACCTGCTTGTTTCTCGGATCAATGAAATATCCCAGGAAATCATCAATGAATGACTGCGTGAGTGATCTGACCTTCATATATGCATCCATGTTGATCTCCGGAACATCGAATCCGGCATCATCCATTATTGACCTGATCGCGATAACGTCAGGGTGAATCATCCCCCAGCTCAGAGGCTCCATTGCAACATCAAGATAATCGGCTCCGGCCCTTGCGACCTCAAGCATTGAGGCAACGGACATGCCAGGACCTGAGTGGCCATGGTATTCAACTTTGATTCCCGGAAATTTCTTCTTTATCTGCCTTACCAGCTCCCCAAGCGTCGCGGGCCTTCCGACTCCGGCCATATCCTTCAGACATATCTCGTCGGTGCCGTAATCGACAATGTGTTTAACGACATCCATGTAATAATCGACAGTGTGAACCGGAGAGTGTGTTATCGAAAGGGCTGCCTGTGAGATCATGCCTGCCTCTTTCGCGTATTTTATCGACAGTTCGAGATTCCTGTGATCATTCAGGCCACAAAACGACCGTGAAATATTAACTCCCTGAGCTTTTTTCACCTTGTACATTAGCCGGCGGACGTCGGCCGGGACAGGGTACATCCGGATTCCGTTCAGTGCACGCTCGAGCATGTGGGTCTGAATACCGGCTTCATTGAATGGCTTTGTCCACTCCCTGACTGCAATATTCGGATTCTCTCCGTACAGAAGCTGAACCTGTTCAAAGGCGCCTCCGTTAGTCTCGATCCGGTCAAAACATCCCATTTCTATTATATGAGGGGCAACGGCTTTTAGCTGTTCAACACGGGGCTGATACTTACCCGACGACTGCCACATGTCGCGGTATAGCAGACTGAACCGGATCTTGTTCTTCATGTTTTTTCTGAGTTTTCAGGGGCTTCCGCATGGACTGGAAATGTCCTGCAGCAACCGGTTATGCTTACAAAGTAAGCTCAATTATTGCGGATTACAACTGATTAAAGTCAGATAATTAAAACGGGGTACGAGGTGTGCGGTGAGCGGTACGCGGTCAGTCAGTACCTCAAGCCGCACGCCGACAAACCGGAACAAAAAAAAAGGAAAGATAGTTGGGAGTTATCTTTCCTTCATTAACCTAAACCTGATCGTAGAATGTGGCCGGACGGCCAAATAAAGAACGTTTACATAGTATAGACGCCTGGGTTTTCATTTTGTTGCAGGTTTCTGTGTTAATGTTATGTTAAGCAAATGTTAAATCGGGGAAACTCAGGATTAATATGCTGATAAATAATAATATAAGGCTATAATTTTTTTACCTGAGTTTGTAAACAATCGAATCTACCGTGTAGGAAGCAAAAATACCAAGTCCTCCGGTGATATTTGAATATGCCGGTGAGATCTCTCTGAACGGGTCATCTCCTCCGGAATATTTGTTCAGTGACTTGTGCCACGAAAAATAGTCCTTGTCGGTATTGAGAATGTAAAAGATAAAAAGGGTTGAGTCGCTGTCTTTCGGCAATCCTGTCGAATACACGGCATTTGCGAAGATCCTTTTCCCGTCATTCCCTTCATCGCTGAAATAAATGTCATCTGAAGTGTAGGTTTCGTAGATATATGGATAGGTGCCAAAAAAAGGATTGAAATCAAGCACCTTGACAGAGAAACTGTAATAGTTTTCCTCTCCGGGAGGATCGTTCAGATAAACATTCATCTTAAGTTCCGAAAATCTGTCTCCGCCGGGATATTCGTACCAGGTTCTTACAGTGTCAACAGTTATTCCAAGGTCCCTCCGCTGCGGTACCGTGCATTCTGCTTCGGCCCTGAATCCCTTGTCGGATGATACTTCAAGCTGATATTTTTTACCGTGGGCAACGGCAAGGTCTTTTCTCCGGAACATGTAAACTTCACCCGACTGATCAAGATTGATCTTATTCAGCCCGTCAGACATCGTTACGGTTAAGCTTCCGTAACCTTCAGCAATTGTCAGATCCCCGTAAATCCTTTCATTCGAACTCACCTTCACAAACGATGCGGAATCACGGGGTGAAATGAATGAGGTAATCACAAGCTTCTGTTCGAATCCGGGAAGTCTAACGTTCCTGGCTTCCCTTTCGCACGAAAGAGTGACCAGAATGATAACCGCAGTTGATATGATATAAGTTACTGTTGCTTTCATCTAGAATCTGAATGTCCAGGTAACTGAAGGAATTGTCGGAAAAAGTGTGACCTGTTTGAGTACGCCTTCCCTTTTCCCGGTTTCATCCGTCTCGGTTGTGCTGTAATAGAAGAAGGGATTAAGCCTGCAATATGCATTATAAACTGAAATCTCCCAGGTTCTTTCTCCCCACTTTTTTTGCTTGTGGAATTGTATTCCGAGATCAAGGCGGTGGTAGGGCTTCATCCTGAAATTGTTCAGGGAACCAAATTCCTCTGCCGAGAAGTACAATTCAGGCGGAAAATAGCCCCCGGGACTTGGTATATACTGATCACTGTTGATTAATCCGGTGAAATTATGATACTCGGCAACGAAACCCGATAATGGTAGGGTAACTGCATTTCCTGTTCCGTAAACCCATGTCCCTGAAATATTTATTCTGTCGTTGATCTTATACAAACCAACTACAGAAATATCATGCCTCCTGTCGTATCTGGCATAGAATTTTTTCCCGAGGTTAAGTGAATCGAACTGCATCTGCGTCCACGACAGCGTATATCCTATCCAGCCTGTAAAGTTACCTTCCTTTTTCCGGAGGAGGAACTCAACACCGTACGACCACGACCGTCCTGCTGTAACGTTATTTTCCCATTTGATGTCTTCCATCTCCGATGGTTCACCAATCTCAAGGAAAGAGGCTCCTGCCTTATAACCTATCACATCATCCATTGTTTTGTAATATCCTTCCATCGAAAAAGAAATCCCCTGCTCATCAAAATCCCTTACCATTCCCACAGCAGCCTGTTTCGATCTCTGAGGCTTAATTCTTTCGGTTGAAGGCACCCACAGATCTGTCGGAAGATTTATTCCTGTGTTTGTAAGCAGGTGTATATACTGGTTCATTGAAGCATAGGAAGCCTTTACTGCCAGTCCGGGTTTCACCCTCCAGGCAGCAGAAAGCCTTGGTTCAGGATACTGGTAGGTTGCCTTGTCAGCTGTGAAATGGCTGTATCTTATTCCTGCATTAATCTTCAGGGCTTCGAGAGGCTGCCAGGTATCTTCGGCATAGATACCGGCCTCCAGGCTGTTGACGTAGGTTACATCTCTTATACTCATCTGGTTGGGTATGTCGCGCTCGACAAAGGCATGCGGATTGAATCTGTGGAATATCGCCATTACTCCGGCCTTGACCCAGTGCCGGGGATCAGGGTGAAAATCCAGGTCGTGCTTTAGGGTTATGTCCTTGATTCCTGAATAATACTCGGCCCTGTAATCCTCATTTTCAACCACGTTCCTGAATTTGTCATAAATGCCGAAGGAATACTTGCTGTAAATAACCGACGTGTTGGAAAACAGCTTGTTGCTGAAAAGGTGGTTCCATCTCAGGGTTGCTGTGGAGTTGCCCCAGAGGAAGCCTATGTTCTCACTATATCCCGACGACCTGTATTTCATATAAAATTTGTCTTTCCCGAAATAACCGCTCAGGTAAAGTTTGTTGTTCCTGTTGAAATCATAGTTGATCTTTGCATTGAGATCATAGAAATAATACCCTGTGTTTTCCTCATCGGAAATAGCGAGAACAGGTCTGAGCACCAGGTCGGCATAGGTTCTCCGGCCTGAGATAAGCAGTGAAGACTTGTTTTTCTTAAGTGGTCCTTCGACTGTTATATTGGATGAAATTATTCCTATACCACCCTCTCCGTGCCATTCTTCCCTGTTGCCCTCCTTCATGTTCATTTCCAGTACGGATGAAAGTCTTCCTCCGTAACGTGCAGGAAATCCTCCTTTGGTCAGTTCTACGCTTTTCAAGGCGCTTCCGTTGAAGAGCGAGAAGAAACCGAACAGATGGCTCGCGTTGTATACTATGGCATCATCCAGGATGATCAGGTTCTGATCGGGACCCCCGCCCCTGACATACAGTCCGCTGGAACCTTCGGAGCCTTTCTGAATGCCGGGCATCAGCTGAAGGACCTTCAGTACATCCTTTTCTCCCATAAGCGAAGGGACCTCCCTTATCTGGGCAGTCTGGAGTTTGACGGAACTCATTTTGGCCGACTCACTTTCCCTTTCGGGGCGGTCAGCATTGACTGTCACTTCATTCAGCAGAAGATTGGGATTGAGCTCAATATTAAGCTCCGTGTCCTTACGGAAGCCTGTTCTGATCGTCTCAGTCGTGAAACCCACATACGATATTAGCAGATCAACGGAATCAGCAGCAGGCAGGGTTAGGGAATAAAATCCGTAGGTGTTGGTCACAGTCCCGGTCTTACGGTCGGACAGATAGATATTCACTCCGATGAGAGATTCTCCGCTGACAGCTTCCCTGACGTATCCGCTTATGGTATGCTTATCGGACGACCGCACCTGGCCTGAGACTTCAAAAGCTACAAAAACCATAAGTATTAACAGAAACCGGATTCTCATTGACCTTGCTTTTCCATAAGAATAACCGCAATATTAATGATAAATCCCGGTTTTAACCTTTGTAATAAATCTGAAAATTCTTAACTTGCGGCGTTTTAAGGATATATGATTTCAAAGCTTAAATACAGTTTCATGATGCAGCGCCTCGGACGAAGGCTCTACCACTGCCTGATGTTCTACAGCCTGTAATTTCCGTGTTTTTCATCCGGCTTCTTCCGGATGGTTTTCTCCCTTTATTTTGTGTCTTGTTTAATTATTGTAATGAAAGGATTGATTTTCAGTGTCAAACGGTATTCGGTCCATGATGGTCCGGGAATAAGGGTGACCTTTTTTATGAAAGGCTGTCCTCTTTCATGCTGGTGGTGCCATAACCCGGAGGGTATATCACCGGAACTGCAAACAGTTGTACAGACAAGGAAAGTAGGGGAGAAGGAATTCCACCGGGATGAACAGGTGGGTAAATATTATTCAACCGGGGATATACTTGAGATACTTGAAAGGGAACGTATCTTCATTGAGCAATCGGGCGGGGGAGTTACATTCTCGGGCGGTGAACCATTGATGCAGCATGAATTCCTTTTGGAAGCTCTGAAGGCCTGCAGGGAATACGGCTACAATACAGCTGTCGATACATCGGGCTATTCCTCCGCTGAAAGCTTCATTTCAATCATGCCTTTCACCGATATCTTCCTGTTCGATCTGAAACACCCCGACGATACACGTCATGTCGAATATACTGGTGTTTCGAATATCCGTATTCTTGAAAATCTTAAAATGATCATCGACAGCGGAACGAATGTCATTATAAGGATTCCTGTTATTCCCGGGAAGAATGATGATGAGGCGACTCTGACTGCAATGCGCAGTATGATTATGGGTCTTAAAAGAGACAATCTGGTCAAGATTAGCCTTCTTCCCTTTCACAGGATCGGAATGGCAAAATTCAATAAATTCGGCATGCCATACAGGATGAATGACACAGTGTCTCCTTCATCACAAAGGATGAACGATTTGAAGGAGTTCTTTCAGGTAACTGGTATTAAAGTGAAAGTCGGAGGGTAATTAACCATAGGGTATTTACCCCCCATCCCGTCCCGATAGCTATCGGGAGCCTTCGGGACCCCAGGGGGGCTTAAAAGGAATACGGATTTAAAGTCCCCCCTGGGGGATTTATGGGTTGAGCAATCGGGAAAAGTAATTAATCGAACTAAAATTATGATACTTACGGAAAGAGTGAAAAGATTAAGAGAGCAGAGCCTTAATGCGGTTGAAAAGATAACCGCTGAAAGAGCGCTTCTGATTACTGCATTTTTCAAAAGCGATGAAGCGAGGGAAGTCTCAGCCCCGGTGCGCCGGGCCAGGGCTTTTGAGTACCTGCTGAGGAACAAAACCATCTGCATCAACGAGGGAGAACTTATTGTTGGCGAACGTGGCCCTGAACCCAAAGCTACGCCGACCTACCCAGAAATAAGCCTCCATTCACTGGAGGATCTGGAGACACTTGATTCCAGGGAAAAAGTAAGTTTCAGGGTCGATGAGGATGTGAAAAAGATTTACTGCGATGAGATAATCCCCTACTGGAAGGGTAAAAGCAACCGCGACAGGATCATGGGGCTGATGACCCCTGAATGGCTGAGAGCCTATAATGCCGGGATCTTCACAGAATTCCAGGAACAACGCGCCCCCGGTCATACAGTACTTGGCGGAAAGATGTTCCGGACCGGTTTCCTGGAGCTTAAGGAAGAAATCAGGGAAAGTCTTTCCTTACTCGATTATCTGAATGATTCCGAAGCTTTCGACAAGGCTGAGGAACTGAGAGCTATGGATATTGCATGTGATGCCATAATAATGTATGCCGGCAGGCATGCCGATAAGCTTGAACAGCTTGCCGTATCAGAGAAGGACAGTGGAAGGAAAAAAGAATTGTTATCCATGGCTGCCATATGCCGGAGGGTTCCGGCACACGCTCCTGAAACAGTTCATGAAATGCTCCAGCATTACTGGTTCATTCACCTTGGCGTAATAACCGAACTCAATCCTTGGGATTCATTCAATCCCGGCAGGCTTGACCAGCACCTCTACCCGGTTTATAAAAAGGAAAAGGAGTCAGGGTCCATTACCGAAGAAGAGCTCAGCGATCTTCTGGGGTGTTTCTGGGTAAAATTCAATAATCATCCCTCACCCCCGAAAATGGGTGTCACCGCCAGCGAAAGCAGCACCTATACTGACTTCTGCCTTATAAATCTTGGAGGAGTAAAACCAGATGGTTCGGATGCCGTAAATGAAATGACGTACATCCTTCTCGATGTGATCAGGGAAATGAGAATACTTCAGCCCAGTTCGATGGTCCAGATAAGCAGGAAAAGTCCCGACAGATTCATTCACAAGACCCTTGACATAATAAAAACCGGATTTGGCCAGCCCTCTTGTTTTAATACAGATGCTATCATTCAGGAATTACTCCGACAGGGCAAAAACATAGTGGATGCCCGTAACGGAGGTGCTTCAGGATGCGTCGAAACAGGTGCCTTCGGGACAGAAGCCTACTGGCTGACCGGCTATTTTAACCTTACAAAGATACTTGAGGTAACCCTTAATAATGGTTGTGATAAGAGAACAGGACTGCAGCTGGGTCCTGAAACAGGCTCAGTTTCAGGTTTTAAGACTTTCAATGATCTGGTTGAGGCTTTCAGAATTCAGGTAAGTTATTTCGCCGGCATCAAGATCAGGGGCAACAATGTGATCGAAAAAACCTTTGCCAGATGGCTGCCTGTGCCTTTCCTTTCACTTTTAGTTGAGGACTGTATTGTAAACGGCAAGGATTACAACGGGGGAGGGGCCAGATACAATACCACCTATATTCAGGGGGTTGGTCTTGGTTCTATTACGGATATCCTTACATCAATCAGGTACAATGTTTATGACAGGAAAAATTTTACCTGGGATGAACTGCAAAAGGCTATTGATGCCAATTTTGAAGGTTACGACCAGCTGAGATACGACCTGATATATAATACCCCCAAATACGGCAATGATGATGATTATGCAGATCAGCAGGCAGTTATAGTATTTGAGATTTATTATGATGCTGTAAACGGGAAACCATGTTCCAGGGGAGGAGTGCACCGGATAAATATGCTCCCCACTACATCTCACGTCTATTTCGGCAGCGTAACCGGTGCCACGGCCGATGGGAGGAAAGCTTTCACTCCACTGTCGGAAGGGATATCTCCAAGTCAGGGTGTTGACAGCAACGGCCCCACCTCTGTGATTAAGTCAGCTTCAAAGATCGACCACCTGCGTACGGGAGGCACTCTTCTCAACCAGAAGTTCTCCCCCTCGTTTTTTGAGGATGAAGATAGCTACAGTTGCCTTACATCCCTGATCAGGAGCTACTTCAGCCTCGACGGTCATCATATCCAGTTCAATGTGGTTAATGCCGTAACACTCCGTGAAGCCCAGAAGCATCCTGAATTGTACAGGGATCTTATTGTAAGAGTAGCCGGCTACAGCGATTACTTCAACGATCTTGGGGAGGATCTTCAGAACGAGATAATCCTCCGGACCGAGCACGAATCAGTCTGATTCCGTGAAAGGAATATGCTGATTACTTATTTCTTCTTGTCCTTTACCTCGTTGAACATCGAAGTGGCAGTGGCAACAATGCCAGCGACATCAGAAAGATTGGACGGAAGAATGATGGTATTATTCTCTTTTGCCAGAGCTGCAAATCCGTTAAGGTATTGCTCAGCTACCCTGAGGTTGACGGCGTTCAGGCCGTTTTCTTCGGATATGGCTATGGCAATTGCCTTAAGGCCATTTGCAGTTGCTGTGGCCACTTGCTCAATCTCTGAGGCACGGCCTGCCGCCTCATTGATCCTTTTTTGCTTTTCACCTTCCGACCGGAGTATGTACTCCTGCTTGTCGCCATCGGCAACATTTATCTTGGACTGTCTTTTACCTTCCGATTCGGCAATGACAGCTCTCTTTTCCCTTTCTGCCCTCATCTGCTTCTCCATGGCATCCTTTATGCTCTGGGGTGGTATGATGTTCTTTACCTCATAACGGGAGACCTTCACACCCCATGGTTCGCTTGCCTTGTCGACAGCTTCAACTATAGTGGCATTTATCGATTCGCGTTCCTCGAAGGTACGGTCGAGTTCCAGCTTCCCGATAACGCTCCTCATCGTGGTCTGGGCTATCTGAATTGAAGCAAAGCGGTAGTTGTCAATGCCGTAGGAAGCTTTCTGGGGATCCAGAACCTGAAGATAGAGTATTCCGTCAACCTCCACCGCAATGTTGTCGCGGGTTATGCATATCTGAGACGCAACATCGATTGCCTGCTCCTTCAGCGTGTGCCTGTACCTGATTTTGTCGATGAAAGGTATAAGCACCTGGAAGCCTGCCGTGAAGGTTGCCCTGTACTTTCCAAGTCGCTCCACGATAATTGCTGTTCTCTGCGGAACAACCTTCACCATCGAGGAAATGAGGATGAAGGTCAGTATAATAATCCCGATAAGAATGATTGTGGTGCTGGGATTTGCTGCTGCCAGTGTAAGTAGTAGTGCCATTTTTTATTTTATTTTTTGGGTTCAACAAACAGTTTAAAATCTTCCTTCGACCTTATAATGACGGTCTGACCGTTAACAATGGATTCCGTCGATTCAGCTTTCCAGGAGGTACCCTTAAATTCAACCTTTCCTGTATGTCCGGGTCCGAAATCCGTGATTGCAATAGCTTCCCTCCCTGTGAATTCATCCTCCACTGCTTTCGATAATTCATCCTTACTGTAGAAAAACCGCTTTTGAATCATCCTCCTGAGAAGTATGAGCGAAAGTACAGATGTGACTGCAAAGACAATGGCCTGAAGATTTATTCCAGGATTCGCAATCAGGCATAGAAGAGCGGTAACCCATGCCCCAACTCCGAAAAAGAAAATTACAAACCCTGGCAGGACCAGTTCCAGAAGGAACAATACAAGTCCGATGATAAACCAGACTAATTCCGGTTTTGAGAAAAAAGATTGCATAGTGTTGGTGTTTTATGAAATGAGTGATTGTTGTTTTCCTGTCAAGTAAAGATATGAAAAATCATAATAAAATTACAGATCGGGCCTGGATTAGAAAAAGGTCAGACTTTTTTTTTTAGCCTTTACCCTCCGGAGATTAATAGAATATCAGTTTTTTTTCGTAAATTATTACTCAATTTAAAACCTGAGGCCAGATGGAAAAATTCTTTGATTATTTCGATGAAAGATACAGGCAGTCAGTGCTTAGCAGCCCTGCTTCCGAAGATGGTCCTGTTATCACCATATCCCGTCTTACGGGATGCGACGCCCGCGAAACTGCCGGCCTTATTGTTGAAAAGCTGAATTCCATCCACAAGACGACAATATGGAAATGGGTCGACAAGGATATTATTTTTTCGATTGCAAAAGAGCTGAATATCGATACGCAACGTGTTGAAAGCTATTACAAAGGACTTAAGCTTTCGAATCTTTCCGAAATGATTATGGCTTTCTCCGGAGGGTTTGTAAGCGACCTCAGAGTTAAGAAGGCAATCAAGGATGTGGTGCTTTCCATTTGCAAGGAAGGCCATATTGTCCTTGTGGGAAGAGGAGGTGTATCCATTGCACATAATGTGAGGGATTCGCTTCATGTAAGGCTGGCGGCTCCTTATGAATGGAGGGTGGAAAACGTGATGAGGAAAAAGGAAATGAGTAAGGATATCGCTCAGAAGTTTGTCATTGATACAGATGAGAAACGCGATGACCTCATCCGGACCTTCATGGATAGAAAGGTTAAGAACATCGAAAGCCTGTTTGATGTAACCCTGAACAGACAGACATTCTCCATCCCCGTTATCGCTGATCTGGTGGTTTCAATGTACAGCAGGAAAATGGTGGTGGAGAAAGCGGAAAGGGAAAAGATCAAATCGCTTCTCTAGAACTCACTCAGTTCACCGACTTTTTTTATGTGGACGCTCAGCCTGCTGTCGAGGCTCTTGCTGTAGGCATCCCAGTCGGTTATCGGCCTGCGGGCTGCACCGGTTTCCATTGCCGCTCTTGCCACACAGGTTGCCACACATGATATAAGCCTCGGATCAAGAGGCTTGGGTATGATGTATTCCTTGCCGAATGAAAGGCTTTCAAGGTTATACGCCTTGAGAACCACATCCGGAACCGGTTCCTTGGCAAGCAGGGCAAGCGCTTTTGCTGCAGCAAGCTTCATTTCCTCATTGATTGTCGTGGCCCTGACATCAAGAGCTCCGCGGAAGATGTAAGGAAATCCGAGAACATTGTTTATCTGGTTTGGATAATCCGAGCGCCCGGTTGCAAAGATCAGGTCGTCCCTTACCGACATGGCATCTTCATAGGTGATCTCCGGATTTGGATTAGCCATGGCAAATACAACAGGGTGATCGGCCATTGAAGCCAGCATCTCCTTCGAAAGCATGTTGGCAGTTGAAAGACCAAGGAAAAGATCGGCTCCCTTTACGGCTTCCTCAAGGGTGTCAATATCTCTGAAGGTGATGAATTCCTGTTTGTATTTATTGAGATCCTTTCTTTTGTTGTTTATAACACCCTTGCTGTCGGCCATCACAATGTTCTCTTTCCTTACTCCAAGCTTTGTGTACAGCCGGGTGCAGGATATAGCTGCCGCACCGGCACCGCAGACTACCAGTTTCAGTTCCTCTATCTTCTTGCCCGAAATCTCGAGAGCATTAAGCAGACCGGCACTTGAAATTATTGCTGTCCCGTGCTGATCATCATGAAACACCGGAATGTCAAGCATCGCCTTCAGCTTCTCTTCAACCTCAAAACACTCCGGAGCCTTAATGTCCTCAAGGTTTATGCCTCCGAAAGTAGGCGCTATCCTGGCACAGATCTCAACCAGTTTGCCGGGATCCTTTTCATCTATCTCAATGTCGAACACATCAATATCGGCAAATACCTTGAAAAGAAGTCCTTTCCCCTCCATTACCGGCTTGCCGGCCAGAGCCCCGATGTCGCCCAGACCAAGAACGGCGGTACCATTAGAAATCACGGCCACCAGATTCCCTTTTGCAGTAAAGGTGTAAGCGTCGTCCGGCGTTTTCTCAATCTCTAGGCAGGGATAGGCTACGCCGGGAGTATATGCCAGGCTCAAATCATATTGCGTGCAATATGGCTTTGTAGGTATTACTTCAATCTTCCCGTGACGTCCCCTGCTATGATAGAGGAGTGCATCTTCCCTGGTGATCTTTGGCATGGATTCTTAGTTTTATAGTACGAATTTACATTTTTAAACTCATCTCTTTTGCATTAATGACAAAATTCAATACTTTCAGCAATTAAAACCTGAGTCCCCATGGCTACCGATAAAATTAACATCTCCAGGATTTCCCCGGTCCTTATGGCTTTCTTCGTGATGAGCTTCGTCGACCTTGTCGGGATAGGCGTTGACCGCGTAAGCAAGGATATGAGCCTGAGTGCCACAGTTGCCCAGCTTATTCCCTCGGCCGCTTTTCTCTGGTTCTTCATACTGTCGGTTCCTGTCGGGGTTATGCAGTCGAGGCTCGGAAAGAAAAACATGCTTAACATAGGGATGGGAGTGACCGCCCTGGGATTGCTAGTCCCTTTCCTTTTTTATACTTTCCCCATGGTTCTGGCAGGATTCGCTCTTCTTGGGATTGGAAATACCATTGTTCAGGTTTCTGCAAATCCGCTTCTGGTGGACGTGGTCCCGGGCAACAGGGCATCAAGCTTTCTGAGCTTCTCCCAATTTGTCAAGGCTGTCGGATCAATGATAGGGGCCCCCTTGGCTGGTTTTTTCGCGTTACAATTTGGCGACTGGAAAATACTCTTCCTCGTATTCGGAATAGTCTCAATATTGTCAGTCTTGTGGCTTGGCTCGGCAAAGATTGAAGAAAGAGTGACGGAAGGATATAAAGCTACTTTTGCCTCTTCATTCAAACTAATGGGCAACGGATTTGTGCTTCTGATGGTCCTCTCAATTTTCCTCGTGGTAGGTGTAGATGTCGGATTCAACTCCAACTCTGGTCAGTTTCTTATCAAAAGATTCGGAATTGACCAGACTGCGGCCGAGTCAGGACGAAGCATCTACTTCCTCGGACGTATGCTGGGAACCTTTGCCGGAGCAATACTTCTGACCAGAATATCAACAGGCAAATTCTTCATGTGGACATCACTTCTCGGCATCATATGCCTTTCTGCAATAGTTCTTGTTAAATCTTCAGCGATGGCCTGGGTGCTTGTGTTCCTTATCGGTCTGGCAGTTGCCAATATCTGGCCCCTTGTCTTCTCGATTGTAATAGGCAGATATCCTGACAAGAGCAACGAAATATCGGGACTGGTGATGATGGCAATATCGGGAGGAGCTGTTATTCCACTGCTGGTTGGCTGGGTAAGCGATATCAGTAACATAGCTCTCGGGATGACAATACTCATTGCCTGCATGGTGTACCTTTGGATGGTTTCGGTCTACTGCCTCAAAAAGCAGTGATCGTGGGATATATGAAAAAACTCTTTGTATTTTTATCCCTAAACCTGCAAATTGCAGACAAAAAGGAACCAGACCGGATACCCGGTTTACGAATCAGGAAATAATACTTTACGAAATAGATAATATTATGAAGAAAGAGAATCTGGGCAGGCGTGATTTCCTTAAGAAAACCACTGCCGCCGCATTTGCTTTTACTATTGTACCACGACATGTTCTTGGCGGACAGGGATATACTGCGCCAAGTAACCAGTTGACCAAGGGGATTATCGGTGTCGGGGGTATGGGCAGGGGACATTTTGAGTACGAAGGGACACGCCTCCTTGCAGTATGTGATGTTGATAAGAATCACCTCGATCAGGCAATTGCCCTGGCCGGAGGCAAGATATCGGGTTACAGGGATTTCCGGGAACTGATTGCCCGGCCGGAGATCGATGTCGTTCACATCGCGACACCTCCCCACTGGCACGGCATAATGTCAAAGATGGCAGCTGAAGCCGGCAAGGACATCTGGTGTGAAAAACCAATGACAAGAACCATTGGAGAAGGTATAAAAGTGGTTGAGGCAGTTCAGAAGACAGGCAGGATGTTCCGCCTCAATACCTGGTTCAGGTTCAAGGATCAGTTTTATGGTCTGGGTACCACTGTGAAGCCTCTTAAAAAGCTGGTTGACAGCGGAGTACTGGGATGGCCCCTAAAGGTGACAGTAAGCGGAATAACCGGCTATGACTGGAAATTTTACTGGAGCGGTCTTCATAACCTGAAACCGGAACCTGTTCCTCCGGAACTGGATTATGATTTCTGGCTGGGCCCGGCTCCCTTCAAACCTTATAATGCAGAAAGGGTCCATTCGAAGTTCCGCGGTTACTGGGATTATGACGGAGGCGGACTGGGCGACATGGGTCAGCATTACCTCGATCCGGTGCAGTATCTGCTCGGAAAGGATGACACCGGCCCCATATCGGTCGAAATAGATGCCCCGCAACAGCACTATGATGCAGTAGGATCGTGGCGCAGAATAACCTATACTTATGCCGACGGGTGCAAGATCGTACTCGACGGTGAGAACCGCGACAAGGATGCAGCCTATATCGAAGGACCACATGGGAAAGTATACAAAGGCTTCAGGTCAGATGTAAAGGATATGCAGAAGCTTATCGACTCCCTGCCTGATCCTGAACCACAGATAGCCACTTTCTCCGAATCGGTAATTACAAGGAAAAAGTTCGCTCTGAATGAATCGAATGGTCACAGATCGTGTACGGTGGTAAATCTCGGAATAACTGCCCTGCGTCTTGGGCGGAACCTGAAATTCGATCCCGATAAACAGCAGTTTATTGATGATGACGGAGCCAACAGGCTTATTAACCAGCCCATGCGTGGAGAATGGAAAATTTAACCGGCAAGTAATCAGAAATCGAATTCTATTTTAGGTTTTCACTACCAGCGGTTTCCAAATGATAAGAAATATCAAAAAAACATAACATGAAAATAAAAACTATCATAGTTGCATGCTTAACCCTTTTGGTTTTATCGGGAACTTCTTATTCCCAGGACAAAAGGACTTTGCAGACAAAGGTTGCGGATCTTCTTGCCCGCTTCCCGGCCAACGACCTTGAATACACCAACCAGCTCATGGGCGAAATTCTTACCCTGGGCGATGATGGTTTCAATATGATCTGTGACCAGATAATTCCTGCAGGCACCGGTGACGATACACGGGCCCGGTTTGCAGTTGAAAGTCTCTCGAGGTTCCTTTCTCAGAAGGGCAAGGAGACGGACAGAGCCTCATGGGAGAAGTTTTGCATCACTTATGCCACTTCGCAAAAGGCTTACGGGGTGAAGGACTTTTTTATGAAGCAGCTCCAGACAGTGGGAGGGGATGCTTCAGTCGAAGCCCTTAAAAGCTATCTTGGCGATAAGGAAATGTGTTATCCTGCTCTGGCAGCTATCCAGGCTGCCGGTGGGACAAAAGCTGAGGTGGTTCTTGCCGAAGCCCTCAGAAACAGACAGCTTCCATGCGCTGCAGCCGTAATGAACGCACTGGCTTCAATGAAGTCAAAACTTGCGGTGAACGAATACATAGCCTGGGCTTCCGATATCAATGTAAATACCCGGTCATCAGCTCTGAATGCCCTGGCCTGCAGTGCCAGCCCTGCAGCTCTTCCTGTACTGATGAAGGAAGCAAGATCGGTGCTTTACAGGTGGGAAGTCAGCGGAGCAACTGCATCCCTTCTTAATTATGCACTTAACGTCGGAAATAACGGCGACCTGAAGACAATGGATAAGATCTGCAAGCTTGTGATGGCAAAAAGTAAGGATAAACTGAACGTGCAGTACAAATCTCAGGCTTTGTTAACTTATGCACGCTTTCACGGCTTCGATGCCTTCAATGTACTGAAAAAGGCCTCCGAGTATCCCGATAAGACTTACAGAAATACCGCCTATGAAGCATCACTGGCAATTCCGGGAAAAGAGATCATTGACGCCTGGATATCTTATTACCCTAAGGCAAAGACCGATGCACGTCCTGAAATAATTGCAATGCTGGGACGGACAGGCAATGAATCTGTTCTCCCGGTAATTTCAATTGCTCTGATTGATGCTGATTACAGGGTAAGAGCAGAAGCTGCTGCTGCTGTCGCCTCTTTGCGCGGATCGGCTGCAGTCCCGGAACTGATTGAATTTATGAAAAATGCGACCGGACAGACCGATCAGGAAGCTGCTAAGTCAGCCCTAATGTCTGTTTCAGGAAATAAGGAGATTGCCCTCCTGAAACCTGTACTAAAGGATGGTTCCTCAATTGCGAGGAAAACAGCTATCGAACTTATGGCGTGGAACAAGGGAAATGAATACTTCAGGGAAGTTCTTCCTTTTGCCTCTTCACCTGAGGAACCGGTTCGCACAGCTGCTGTAAAGGCTTTGATAAGTCTTGCAGGCCCAGCTGATCAGAATGATCTGATAAACCTTTTGTCATCTGTTCAGGACAAGGTCTACATCGCCGATCTTCAGTCAGCGCTTGCTTCAGCTGCAACTTCTAACGACGATCCGTCCTCACGTTCCGATGTAATTCTCGCAGCTATCAAAAACAGTACAGCAAAGGAAAGAATCATTCCCGTACTTGCCACCACAGGAGGAAAGGATGCTCTCGACCTGGTTCTCACCGAATTTGAGCTTGGAAATCCGGATATGAGGGATATTTGCTTCAAAACACTTACATCATGGAGTGATTATACTGCTTCATCAGCCCTTTATGAAATAGTTGCCTCGCGCAACAAGACTTTTGAGGATCAGGCTTTCAGGGGATATATAAGACAGGTTAGAACAGCTCCTGTCACAGACGAGCAAAAACTCCTTCTTTACCGGAA
This sequence comes from uncultured Bacteroidales bacterium, assembly GCA_963840965.1. Classification (GTDB taxonomy): domain Bacteria; phylum Bacteroidota; class Bacteroidia; order Bacteroidales; family VadinHA17; genus LD21. The sequence goes on from CAWJAW010000010.1 coordinate 143,205, forward strand.
GATACTTCCTTATGCCCTCAGCACCGATAGAAAAAATGAGATTCTGACTCAGCTTGGCAGACTCAAAATTTATCAGGCATTGTTCCTGGCCGGGACTTTCCTCGATGATCCCGAAACCTCATCAGCAGCTGCCTCTGCCGCTATGGTTATTGCTCTTCCGTCGGCAGAATCAAACACCGGTATGTATGGTAACATTGTAAGGGAGATACTGATGAAGACAGCACAGAAGCTGACCGGTCCTGAAAGCGAATACAATAAAGAAATGGTAATTAAATACCTGGCCTCCATGCCTTCTGATGAAGGATTCAAATCAATGTTCAACGGCAAGGATCTGACCGGATGGCAGGGTCTTGTCGAAAATCCCGTTGTAAGGTCGAAAATGAGAAGAGTTGATCTTGAAAGGCGGCAGGAAGAGGCTAATCTGATGGTTCCTGCCAACTGGAGTGTTAAGGATGGCTGTATCTGGTTCAACGGAAAAGGAAGCAACCTGTGCTCCGTCGAGGATTATGGCGATTTCGAAATGCTTGTCGACTGGAAAATTACAAAGGACGGCGACAGCGGGATTTATCTCAGAGGAACACCCCAGGTACAGATATGGGATACCTCCAGAACCGATGTGGGAGCTCAGGTGGGTTCGGGCGGCCTTTACAACAATCAGATACATCCTTCCAAACCGCTTAAGGTAGCTGATAATCCTGTGGGTGAATGGAATACATTCAGGATAGTCATGGTGGGAGAGAAGGTATCCGTCTGGCTGAACGGAGAACTGGTGGTCGATGACGTGATCATGGAAAACTACTGGGACAGGAAAATCCCAATTTTCCCCAAAGGCGCAATAGAACTTCAGGCACACGGGACAGATCTGGCATTCAGGGATATTTATGTCAGGGAAATCAGCGATAAGGAATTCAATCTGACAGTTGAAGAAAAAACGGAAGGCTTCGTCTCCCTGTTCAATGGCAGAAACCTCGACAACTGGGTAGGAAATACTCAATCGTATGTGGTCGAGGATGGAATGATAGTGATCAAACCCGAAAACGGCAGCGGGGGAAATCTATACACTGCAGGGGAATTTTCCGACTTTGTCTTCAGGTTTGAATTCCTGCTTACCCCGGCAGCCAATAACGGCCTTGGAATAAGGACTCCCCTCGAAGGCGACGCTGCTTATGTGGGTATGGAACTGCAGATTCTTGATAATGATGCCGATGTCTATGCAAAACTCCAGCCATACCAGTACCATGGTTCGGTGTATGGAGTTATTCCTGCCAGACGCGGTTTCCTGAACCCCACTGGCCAGTGGAACTATCAGGAAGTATACGTCAAGGGAACGCACATCAAAATTACCCTGAACGGAACAGTGATACTCGACGGCGATATTGCAGATGCCCGCGATAACGGAGCAATGGATCACAATGATCATCCCGGACTGAAGAACCTTACCGGTCATATCGGGTTCCTGGGACACGGTTCCGTGGTGAAATTCAGAAATATAAGAATAAAGGATCTTTCATTATAAAAAACCTGATGACCCATGAAGATCAGAGTAATCATATTTGCCCTTTTGACAGCAGCTATCACTGCCTGTTCACAGCCAGGTCCTCCTGAACCATTTGGACCCCTTCCCTCAGAGCGGCAGCTTGCATGGCATGAACTTGAATATTACATGTTCGTTCATTTCACCGTAAATACTTTCACCGACAAGGAATGGGGTTACGGCGACGAGATGGAGTCGGTTTTCAATCCTTCGTCCCTTGACTGCCGTCAGTGGGCAAAAACCGCAAGTGAAGCAGGGATGAAAGGTATCATCATCACAGCCAAGCACCACGACGGATTCTGCCTGTGGCCTTCGGCTCTGACTGAACATTCAGTTCTTAATTCCCCATGGAAGGATGGCAAAGGAGATGTACTGAAAGACCTCAGGGAAGCCTGTGATGAATACGGACTCCTTATGGGTGTTTATCTTTCACCATGGGACAGGAACTCAGCTGTATATGGTACTCCGGAGTACCTGGTCTATTACAGGGACCAGCTGAGGGAACTTCTTACAAACTACGGTGATATCTTTGAAGTATGGTTCGATGGCGCCAACGGCGGTGACGGTTATTACGGCGGGGCAAGGGAAACCCGCCGCATCGACAACAGGACATACTATGACTGGCCCAATACCCATAAAATTGTAAGGGAACTCCAGCCCGGAGCAGTCATGTTCAGCGATGCAGGCCCCGATGTAAGATGGGTTGGCAACGAAAGAGGAATGGGAAGCCTTACAAACTGGTGCCTCCTGAATAAGGATGAAATGTATCCCGGCGGCGATTTTGCAAGAATTCTCGGGGAAGGACATGAAGATGGAAATTACTGGGTACCAGCCGAGGTCGATGTGTCAATCCGCCGCGGCTGGTTCTATCACGAATCCCAGGATTCAATGGTCAGAAGTCCTGAGAATCTTATGGAACTTTACTATTCATCCGTGGGACGCAACAGCAACCTCCTTCTGAACGTTCCGCCCGACAGGAGAGGCCTGTTGCACGAAAATGACGTCGCCTCCCTTATGGGATTCAGGGAACTGTTGGGGAAAGAGTTTGCCAGCGAACTTGCAGCCGGGAAAAAGGCCACCTCCGACGTGTCAAGGGGTAAGGGCTACAAAGCCGGTAACGTGAACGACGGAGATCCTGACACCTATTGGGCCACACCCGATGAGATGACAACCGGCAATGTTGTTATCGATTTCGGAACGGAAACAGAGGTGAACAGGGTACTGCTCCAGGAGTATATCAGGCTTGGACAACGTGTTCAGGAGTTCAGGGTGGAAGCCTTTGCTGACGGATCATGGCAGACACTGATCGACGGAACTACAATCGGCTACAAGGTAATACGGAAATTCCCCGTTGTGAGTACATCAAAGATCAGAGTGACAATATCAAAATCAAAGGCAGCTCCCCTGATCTCGAATATTGAACTCTACAGAGCCCCCGGAGAATAAGGAATATTAGTGGGAGAGTCACATTTATGTCTGAAGCATCAGCTCTTCCGGACTGACTTTACTATTTTGAGGGTGTCTGCGACCTTTGCTGCCATGCCATTCCAGTCCTTTTTCTGAATAAACTCCCTGGTGATCAGGTTTGAGCCGATACCTACACACGAAGCTCCTGAATCAAACCACTCCTTAAGGTTTTCGACTGTCGGTTCCACACCTCCGGTCGGCATGAGGTTCGACCACGGACATGGCCCCTTTACTGCTTTTATAAAGTCGGGACCGCCTACCGACATGCCGGGAAATATTTTTATATATTCTGCTCCAAGCTCTTCAGCATAGTTCACCTCCGATAACGATCCGCAACCGGGAATCCAAAGGATTTTCCTCCTGTTGCATACCTTCGACATTTCGGGGTTAAGAAGGGGCGAGACAATAAAATTAGCACCAAGTTGAATATACAGCGATGCAGTACCTGCATCAACAACCGAACCAGCTCCCAGCATCATCCCTGGTAATTCCTTAATTGCCCATTTATTGAGATCGCTGAAAAGCTCGTGGGCAAAGTCGCCCCGGTTGGTGAATTCAAATATGTTGATTCCCCCTTTGTAACAAGCAGTCATCACGTTCCTGCATATTTCGGGATCCTTCTGATAAAAAATCGGGATAATGCCTGTTTCCTGCATCCTTATTATTACTTCAATCCTGCTGAATTTTGCCATGGTAATATAGTTGTATCTACAAATGTACCAAAAAAACTATACCTGCAATCCGACACAAGACACAAGACGCAAGACGCAAGGCACAAGGCTCGCCCTTTCACCCCATCACCTTTTCGCCCTTTCACACCATCTCGCTTATATGCACGAATACGCGGATGATTTTTTTAACCACGGATTTTCACGGAGTAAAGAACGGTGCAACACGGAGTTAAGAAATGTTTTTAAATATCATTGGCACTCACGCCTCACGCCTCAAACCTCATGCCTTCTCCCTTTCTCCCTTTCTCCTTTTCTCCTTTTCTATTTATGTTTATAATTCCCTATCTTAGCTGATCATTTTTCAAAGATGGCCCTGAACTATATCTGGATCGCTTTCTTCCTAATCGGTTTCATCGTTGCTCTCGGTCAGCTGATATTTTCCGGTAACACAGCGATCTTCAACGACATGATTAATTCCTCCTTTGCCAGTGCCAAGACGGGTTTCGAGATATCGCTTGGCCTGACCGGAGCCCTCACCCTGTGGATGGGTCTGATGAAGGTGGGTGAGAAAGGCGGGGTTGTCGGTATGCTTGGAAGACTCTTCGGTCCGTTCTTTGAAAAATTATTCCCCGATCTTCCCAAGGGCCATCCTGCTTATGGATCCATGATCCTGAATTTTTCAGCAAATATGCTGGGGCTCGATAATGCTGCCACACCGATGGGACTTAAGGCGATGAAGGAGATCCAGGATTCAAACCCTAAAAAGGATACCGCCTCAAATGCACAGATCATGTTCCTGGTCCTCAATGCTTCCGGTCTGACGATAATCCCCGTAAGCATTATGGTTTACAGGACCCAGCTTGGTGCTGCCAACCCTGCTGATATCTTCATACCGATACTGATTTCCACCTATGTTGCAACTCTTGTGGCAATGATTAGTGTAGCCGTTGTGCAGAAAATTAACCTCTTTGATAAGGTTATCATGGCTTATATGGGTGGGCTTACAGCAATAATTGCCGGGATAATCTACTACTTCAGCACCCTGCCCAGGGAGCAGATAGCCAATATCTCGACCTTTGCAGCCAACTTCATTCTCTTTACGATAATAATTCTGTTCATTATCCTGGCCCTTGTGAAAAAGGTGAATGTATATGATGCATTTATTGAAGGGGCGAAGGAGGGGTTCGGTGTGGCTATCAAAATAATACCCTTTCTGGTGGCTATTCTGGTGGCTATCGGGATATTCAGGGCTTCTGGTGCCATGGATTTTATTATTAATGGCTTTGAGCATTTTTTTGCCTGGCTGGGTTTCGATACACGCTTTACCGGAGCGCTTCCTGTAGCTTTTATGAAACCATTGAGCGGAAGCGGTGCAAGAGGTCTTATGATCGATGCAATGACAACATACGGCGCCGATTCATTTCTGGGCCGGCTTTCATGCACCCTCCAGGGAGCAACGGATACAACCTTCTATATTATAGCGGTTTATTTCGGTTCGGTGGGAGTGAAGAATACCCGTCATGCCGTTGGCTGCAGCCTGCTGGCTGATCTGGCTGGTGCAGTCACCGCTATACTTGTCGCTTATCTGTTCTTTGGGTAAAACCTAATGTAACACCGGTTCATAGGGAGGAATTTTTTTTTTACCTGGTGCCTTTGCATCCTGGCGGAAAATTAAATGTCGCTAAGCCGCTAAGACGCTAAGATTCACTAAGATAATGCATTAAGTTTCCAACCACAAAAGACGTTTAACAATTATATATATTTTTTTATGAAAAGGAATCTCACGCTTTTGTTATTTTTTGGTTTATTAATATCCTGTAATCAGTCTCCTCAACCGGTGTCCGGATTATCTGAATCTGAAATCCTTTCAATTGATTCAGCTGAAGTGACCAACGATTTCTATGACAATACCGAAACATTCAGCCTGACTCTGCCTGAACTTACGGTCGGCGGGGAGATTGCCAATCCGGGGAGAGTTGATTTCTCATCGCTTTCAAGGCATTCAGTGATTGTAAAGGAAACTCTCCTTGATCCGGAGGGAGGCGACAGGTTCGTGGGAGCATACAGGTACGACGGGTATTCACTCTTCGATATCCTTAAAAACATTAAAGTCCAGAAATCAAATGCGCAGGAATTCAACTCAGTCATCGACCTCTTTGTTGAGATTGAAAATGCTGCAGGTGAAAAGGCTGTTTTCAGCTGGGGTGAGATCTATTACCCTACCAACCTGCATAAAATTCTCATCGCCGATAGAGTCTCAAGGATAGTCCCCTCAAAGACCAATGATCTCTGGACTCTTCCTGCTGAGGGCAGGATTGTAGCTGGCAGCGACCTTATTACTGAAAGAAATTTATCCTCGCCGGTTAGAATAACAGTTAGGTCATTCCCACTTTCGTTCCCTGTTACCCAGGGAATGTCGCCCATGCATTCAAGGCAGATAGCGCTTTTTGTAAACGGATCACCGGCCGGAACAATAACCGGTTATCCTGCAGGAATGAATGCGGTCACCTTTAACACAATATTCTATGGCAGGGGCAAGGGTATTCACAGCACTGAACCTTTCAGCGGGATTATGCTAAAGGATGTACTGTTGTCCTCTTTCCCTGCTAATCGCGACAAACTGCGATCAGGCATCATGTGCATTGCTGCAGAGGATGGCTACCGGTGCACTGCGTCATTTTCGGAGATATTCAACAGGAATGATCAGCAGGAACTCCTTCTTATCAGGACTGAGCCGGGGGAGGACGGCGGGCTGTTCAGGATCTTCCCGGCCTGTGATTTCTTCTCCGACAGGGCAATAAAATCAGTTAAGGAAATACATCTTGGTTTCTAATTCCCCTGCGCCATGAATCCTGCCCTGATCTCACTGTTTGTACTTATCTCAATAATATTGATTATTGCACTGACAACCAGGTTCAGGGTTCATGCCTTCATGGCCCTTTTTATCGTCTCACTTCTCCTTGCTGCTGTAACACTTCCTCAGGATTCGATTATCAAGACCATGAAGGAGGGATTCGGAAGTACCATGGCCTCAATTGGCTTTCTCATAATTTTCGGTGCGATGATCGGAGTTATTCTCGACAGGACCGGAGGTACATTAAGCATTGCAGGCTATATCCTTTCGAAAACAGGGGAGAAGAGAAGTCCCGTTGCGCTGGGGATAACCGGATTCATAACCGGACTCCCCATTTTTTGCGATTCAGGATTTATTGTTCTTAGCGGACTTGCCAAATCGCTCAGCAGGAAATCAGCCGTTTCCATGCCCTTTATGGCAACGGTCCTCGCAACCTCGCTTTACTCAGTTCATTGCCTTATTCCTCCTCATCCCGGTGCCCTGGCTGCAGCGGGGATGGTGAATGCCAATATAGGCTACCTCATTACGGCAGGAATTCTCTTCGCCATTCCGGGTGCTGTTTCAGCCTGGTTATGGAGTGCCTGGGCATCACGGAAATTCAAGGCATCATCGCCCTCACCGGATATTACCGAAACAGATAGTTCCACGCAGAAACTGCCACCGGTTCTGCTCTCATTCCTTCCGATTGCAGTACCTCTTCTGCTTATAACAGCCAAATCCCTGACAGGACTGTTTGATCCTGATGGCAGTTCAATTATAACAAAGATATTCGACCTGCCTGGCGAACCGGTCATTGCACTTTTTGTCGGTGTCCTGTTTTCACTTCTTTTGTTGAAACACAAATCAATCGAAGGTATGAATTCCGTCTTTGCCGACGCTGTTCTTAAAGCCGGACCGATATTGATTATAACGGCAGCAGGAGGTATGTTCGGGATGGTGATACGATCGACCGGAATAGGGGAAATTCTTGGGGAAAAACTCGCCGGAAGCGGGATCGGACTTGTGATTCCCTTCCTGGTGGCAGTGATAATGAAGACTGCCCAGGGTTCTTCGACTGTCGCCATAATTACCGCCGCATCAATAGTGGCGCCAATGCTCGATATGCTGGGACTGGGATCCGAATGGGGCAGAGTGCTGACAATGCTTTCAATGGGCGCAGGATCGATGATAGCATCGCATGCGAATGATTCATATTTCTGGGTGGTTACAAACTTCTCCGACATTAAGGTTGGGGAAACTCTCAGGGTTTATACCACATCCACCATAGTTATGGGAACAGTGGTTTTTGCCTGCGTCTGGATGGTTTCATTATTTGTTCTGTAATTTAAGAGTTATGAGAAACAGGGATACTGCAAAACAGATCTTTCTTGCCGGTGTCAGAAGTGTGCTTCCGGAGAAACTTATTACTGATATACTTAGCCTTAAGGGACAGGTACTTGTTGCTGGCAGCCATGAGATCTCCCTCGGAAGTGTTGAAAATATCTGGGTAATAGGTGCCGGAAAAGGCAGCGCAGCAATGGGACATTATGTTGAATGCATTCTTGGCGACAGGATAAGCGGCGGCCACATTGTTGTCAAGTATGGTCACTCATGTCTTCTCAAAAAGATCAAGGTCACCGAGGCCGGACATCCACTGCCCGATGAAAATGGATTCAGGGCTGCCCGCGAAATTATTGATATAGCAAGCAAGGCATCCGGTAACGATCTTGTTATCTGTCTTATATCTGGAGGAGCATCGGCGTTGCTTGCTGATCTTCCCGGGGGATTGCTCCCTGAAGAACTCTATATAGTGAATAATCTTCTGGTAAGAAGCGGTGCCACCATTAATGAGATAAACTGTGTAAGGAAACACCTTTCCTCAATTAAGGGAGGTCAGCTTGCACGGACCATCCGGCCTGCCCGGCTAATCACCCTCATTATATCGGATGTCATTGGAAATCACCTCGACGTCATCGGCTCCGGACCAACAGTACCTGATACAACAACATTTGCCGACGCTATTGCCGTAATTGAAAAATACAACCTTACAGGCGATGTTACACGTGGAGTGCTTAATTACCTGCGTGACGGATGCGCGGGATATCATCCCGAAACGCCAAAGCCGGGCGACCTGATCTTTGAAGGTACCCTGAATGTGATTGCGGGCACTAACCAGGCTGCCCTAAGAGCCTGCAAAAACGATGCAGTGAAGCTGGGATTAAAGTCCTATATTATAGATACCGGACTTGAGGGAGATGTAGATACTGTCTGTGAATCCATACTAAATACTGCAATTTCGTTCAGGAACAACAAGGATATCCCAAAACCGGCCTGCCTTCTTTACGGAGGTGAGACAACTGTGAGGGTAACCGGCAGCGGCCTTGGAGGAAGGAACCAGCATTTGGCTCTTTCGGCTGCAATAAAGCTCAAGGATATCCCGGGAATTACAATCCTTTCGGCCGGTACTGACGGAACCGACGGCCCCACCGATACAGCAGGGGCTGTGGCCGATCAAGATACTTTTGCCGGGGCTTCCCGAATGAATGAGGATCCGGTAAATTACCTCGCCGATTTCAACTCATACAACTTTTTCAGGCGGGTCGGCGGATTAATTACAACCGGTCCGACTTATACAAATGTCATGGATATCGTGGTGGTCATCGTGGAATGATCTCCCGTTGGATTTTGTTATATTTGTGAGGAACCCCGTGCAGCATATCAGTCCGGAAAAAATAATCATACATGAAAGCCCTTGTACTGGAAGAGTATAATAAACTTGTTTATAAGGATGTTCCCGATCCGGTTATTTCTCCCGGTGAGGTACTGATAAGAATCAAAGCCTGCGGCATCTGCGGATCAGATGTTCACGGTCTCGACGGAAGCACCGGAAGAAGGATCCCTCCCCTTGTTATGGGCCACGAAGCTTCAGGGGTTATCGTTTCGACAGGACCGGAGGTTAAAGGATGGAAACCCGGTGACAGGGTAACCTTCGATTCGACCGTGTACCCACTGAACGACTGGTACACCCTCGAAGGCAGATATAACCTGAGTGATAACAGGGAAGTGATTGGCGTCTCGCCGGGTGATTACAGGCGCAACGGCGCTTTTGCCGAATTTCTTGCAGTGCCTCAGCATATCCTTTACCGCATCCCTGATTCAGTGTCGTTCGAACAGGCGGCAATGGTCGAGGCGGCAGCAGTCGCACTTCATGCAATAAACCTTGCATCCCTGAAAACCGGCGACTCGTGCGTGGTTGCAGGAGCCGGGATGATAGGCTCTTTCCTGATACGTCTGCTTAATATAGCAGGGGCAGGTCTGGTGATTGCCGTCGACAATGATCCTGTAAAGCTTGAAAATGCAAGAAAAAGCGGAGCCGGCCATGTCTTCAATACTTCAGATGGTGATGTTGCAGAAGGGATTAAAGCCCTCACCGGCAGGAGAGGAGCCGGTGTTTCGTTCGAAGCAGTTGGCAAAAGCGAAACGGTAAACCTCGCAGTTGACTCTACAAGGAAGGGAGGAACGGTAGTCCTTGTCGGAAATACGTCAAAGACAATCGATTTCCCTCTTCAAAAGGTTGTTACCTCTGAGATCAGGGTACTTGGCAGTTGTGCCATAAGGGGCGAATACGACGCCATACTGACCCTGATGAAGGACGGAAAGCTTGATGTCTCCGATATGATTTCCTCCATAGCTCCGCTGTCAGAGGGAGCAGAGTGGTTCAGAAAACTATACAACAAAGAAGGTGATCTGAAAAAAGTGATCCTCGTACCTTAAATATCATTCATGAAACAGGAAAGGATTTTTAATGTTTCGATTGCAGGTTGCGGTAAAGTTGCACATCTTCATGCAAAAGCAATTCTGAATATCCCGCATGCACATTTGGCAGGTGTCTGGAGCCGAACACCGGAAACAGCAGGTAAGTTTGCATCTGAATATAAGACGAAAGCTTATACGGATATATCCCGGATGGTCATTGAGAATAAAACCGACCTTGTGATCGTCTGCACACCTCATCCCTTTCATAGACAGCCCGCCAGAGAAGCTGCCGATGCCGGAGCCAATGTGCTTGTTGAGAAACCACTGGCTTCCGATCTTGGAGATTGCGATGCGATAATCAATGCCTGCAGGGTCAGGAATGTCAAACTTGGCGTTGTGAGCCAGCGAAGGTGGTACTCACCTTCCATGAGAGTGAAGCGGGCAATCGAAGACGGAAAGATAGGAAAGCCCGTTCTTGCAACTGTAACCATGCTTGGATGGCGCGACAAGGCTTACTATGATGCCGATGCCTGGCGCGGCACATGGAAGGATGAGGGAGGAGGAGTCCTGGTTAACCAGTCACCTCACCAGCTCGACCTGATGCTCTGGTATATGGGAGATATAGATGAAGTCTACGGACTCTGGCGAAACCTGAACCATCCTTACATCGAGGTCGACGATACGGCACTCGCCATCGTTAAGTTCAAAAGCGGGGCAATAGGTAATATACTTGTCAGTAATTCACAGAAGCCGGGTATATTCGGAAAAGTTCATGTTCATGGTGAAAACGGGGCTTCGGTAGGAGTGCAGACCGACGGAGGTGCAATGTTTATAGCAGGCAGGTCAGGTGTTGCCGAACCTCCGGTAAATGATCTCTGGACTGTATCCGGAGAAGAAAAGATGCTTGCACAATGGGTTAAAGAGGATACTGAGATATTCAATAAATATGATCCTACGGTTTACTACATGCAGTGCCAGATAGAGGATTTCCTGAAAGCAATCGGAAACGATACCGAACCAATGGTTACCGGCGAGGCCGGACGGCTTACCGTGGAACTTTTTTCAGCAATCTACCGTTCAACGCGGGACAACGCACCGGTCAAGTTCCCGTTGAAGCCTGAACCCGATAAACGGTAGTCGGTATTTGGTATTCGGTAAGAATCGGTAAGTCAGCAACAATTAAACTCAAACCTCAAACCTCAAACCTCAAACCTCAAACCTCAAACCTCAAACCTCTTCTATGTCCCCACTCTACATCGTTCTTATAGTCGTAACTGGAGTTACTCTACTTCTTTTAATGGTGCTTAAATTCCGGCTGAGCGCCTTTGTTTCCCTTCTTATAACCTCAATTGTTGTTGGAATAATGGCCGGTATGCCTCTCGATAAGATTTCCCAGAGCATTCAGGACGGGATGGGAAGCACTCTTGGGTTTGTCGCAACAGTGGTCGGTCTGGGGGCTATTTTCGGCCAGATGCTCGAGAGTTCCGGAGGCGCCAGATCGCTGGCTAACTATCTGCTTAAAAAATTTGGTCAGAAAAATGCATCTTGGGCACTTCTGATTTCAGGATTTGTAGTTGGAATACCAATATTCCTGGATGTCGGTTTTATCATCCTGATCCCTATAGTTTACGCTCTGACCAGGGATACAAAGCGCTCGGTCCTCTATTATGCAATCCCCCTCCTGGCTGGTCTCGCGGTGACACATACAATGGTACCTCCCACGCCCGGTCCCACAGCTGTCAGCGAAATTCTGGGAGTTGATCTGGGTTGGGTTGTAATGATGGGTCTGCTGGTGGGGATCCCCACCGCAGCGATTGCCGGACCTATTTTTGGACGGTTCATTGCAAAGCGCATCTATGTTCCGGTACCTGAGATTTTCCAGGATATGGGCTCAGATGATGAGAAAGACCAGAAAAAGCTTCCTGTTTTCGGGATTATCGCTGCTCTTGTTATGACCCCCCTTACCCTCATCCTGATGGGTACCTTCATAAAGCTTGGCGTCGACAAGGGAGGTCTTGAAAACACGCTGCTTACGAAAGTGCTCATATTCATCGGCCATCCTTTCACGGCACTCATTATTGCAACCTTGCTTTCCATATTAATGTGTATCAAGCAGAACATGTCGCGCCAGACTATCCTCGATCTCAGCACAAAAGCCCTTGGACCGGCTGGCATAATTATACTTGTCACAGGTGCAGGAGGGGTGCTTAAACAAATCCTTGTCGACAGCGGAATCGGAAAAATGCTTGCGGAATCGCTTGCTGATTCATCTATTCCCATCATCGTTCTTGCATGGGTTCTGTCTTCTCTTGTAAGGATAACACAGGGATCGGCTACAGTGGCAATGATAACCGCAGCCGGGATAATCTCCCCGCTTCTGTCAACATTCAACCTCAGCCAGCCAAATATTGCACTGATCGTTATTGCTATTGCTGCAGGGGCAACAATCCTGTCGCACGTTAACGACAGCGGATTCTGGATTGTGAGCAAATATCTCGGGATGAACGAGAAGCAGACACTGAAGTCGTGGACCATCATGGAAACGATCATTGCTGTGTGCGGGCTTGCGTTCACTCTGATTCTGTCGCTGTTTTTCCGTTGACCCCTTACTTTAAATCGCTATATTTGACAATTCAACGAATCAGTGTAGTTCTTAAAGTACAAATATGAAGTTAAAATTTTGCGGAGCCGCAAGGGAAGTGACCGGAAGCAAGATTCTGCTAACTACAGATATGGGGAAAAGAATCCTTCTCGATTGCGGCATGTTCCAGGGAAAAGGACTCGAGACAGATGCAATGAACCGCGATCTGGGATTCGATCCTTACCTGGTCGATCATATTATTCTTACTCATGCACATATTGATCATTCAGGTCTTATCCCATATGTCTATAAGCTGGGATTCAGGGGATCCATTGTATGTACGAGTGCCACCCGCGATCTTTGCTCGATAATGCTGGCTGATACCGCCTATATCCAGGAAAATGATACAAAAACCTTTAATAAGCGCAGAGTAAAGAAAGGTTTGCCTGTGGTCACCCCCTTATTTACCCAGGAGGATGCCAAGGAATGCATGAAACTCTTTATCGGAGTACCAAAAGATATGAAATTCACCATCGACAGCAATATAAAGGTGAAATTCACAAATACCGGGCACATGCTCGGAAGCGGGGTTGCAAACCTGTACATAACCGAGAACGGCAAGACAACCCGGATAGCCTATACCGGTGATATCGGCAGACCTTCGAACAGAATTCTTGCTCCTCCCAAACCATTCCCCCAGGCAGATATCCTGATTACTGAATCGACATACGGCGACCGGCTGCACGAAGATCTGGTAAGAGCCGACCAGGCACTGCTCGACGTGGTCAACCACACCTGTGTTGAAAAGAAAGGCAAATTGCTTATCCCCTCATTCAGTGTGGGACGAACCCAGGAAGTAGTGTATTCACTCAATAAATTCTTCAATGAGGGCAAGCTTCCACGGGTCGAGATCTTTGTCGACAGCCCTCTTTCGGTCAACGCCACAACTATATTCAGAATGCATCCGGAATGCTTCAATAAAGAAGTATTGAACGTCATGGAAACAGATTCTGATCCCTTTGGATTTAACAGCCTGACCTATATATCCCGCCAGCAGGATTCGAAAAAACTGAATGAATACGACAAACCCTGCATAATTATTTCTGCATCGGGCATGATGGAAGCCGGGCGAATTAAACATCACCTGGCAAATAACATCTCCGATCCGCGTACCACCATTCTCGTTGTGGGTTATTGCTCGCCGGTCACACTAGGAGCAAGAATAGCCAGGGGCGACAAGGAGGTATCAATTTTCGGCACCGTCCACAAGGTTAATGCCGAGGTAATAGGAATCGATTCATTCAGCGGACATGGCGACTACAATGAAATGATCGATTTCCTCAATTGCCAGAATAAGAACGAGATCAGTAAAACTTTCCTTGTACACGGGGATTATGAGACTCAGGTCAATTATTCCGCTAGACTTAAGGAGGCAGGTTTTAATGATATAAGCATCCCTTCTCCCAAACAGGAATTTACGATCTGATCGTAAAAACCATATCGTTTTGGGTAAAATTTTTGTTGAGAGCTACGGCCGTAGCTCTCAACTATCTAATATATCTTTTTATCTCCGCCCTGGTCTTTTTCCAGTCCGGATATAATTCAGTAAGAAGATCATAAAACCCCTTGCCGTGATTGTGGTGCCGGAGATGGCAAAGCTCGTGGATCATTACATATTCCCTGCATTCTTTGCTCAGCCTTATCAGATCATAGCTGAGGGCTATCTTCCCACTTGAAGAACAGCTTCCCCATCTTGATTTCATCTTTCTCACCGTCAGCCCTGCCGGACTGAACCCGAGCTGCTTGTGTCTCGAAATCACTTCCATGAATTCCGCCGGAAGCTGGTTCTTTGCTACATGCCTGAACCATGTTTCAAGCAATCCCCTGATAAGAAGTGGATCATTATCCCCGAACCACGTGGCTTCAATAGTGCTGTCGGAACCAAGCTTGACGGAATACTTCGAACCGGGAGTCAATCTCAGCTTAAATTCTTTTCCAAACATAATGACCGGGTCACCGTCGGAATAGCCCTCCTGCCTGTCCATCCTGGTCAGGGCACTGAATTTGACCAGTGCCTTTCGTATCCATTCCGACTTTTCCTCGACAAATCCGTCGATTGCCTTCAGAGGGGTCCGGTAGGGAGCCTTCACAAACACACCCTTGCCGGGACTTACTATTATACTGATGTTCAGGCGACGCGAAAAGATGATCCTGTATTTGAAACCCCTGCCGTTTCTTTCAGCGGATGATGTCAGCTCCGTCATTTCTCAGCCGGATTTGCGTTCTGGAGCACCGAAAGATAATAGATCAGGCATGCAGTTCCGTCCATGGTGCATTCGTTGGTGGAGTAGTCGGCATAATCGTCGTGATACACCGCAAGATCAGTCTGGAAGATGGCGTATTCATCCTCTTCCGACAGGTAGATGAACTTGAGGTTGTTGAAAATGGTTGAATACACCGGGCCGTCGACCAGTCCTCCCGGAACCTGTTCTCCCCTAACCACATAAGAGGAATGGGTGTTTATCGGGTAATCCCCGCCTGCAGGAAGACCGACTATCATACTTGTGCCCCATGGATTGCATCCGAATAGCCAGTCGCGGTGGGCCGCTTCTAGTTCACTGAAACTGCTGTCGCCGCTAATGCTGCGATACAGATGGGCCTGGGTAAGGGTTGCAGCTACAAGGTTATTTGAGCACCAGATGAAGGGTACACCGATAAGAAAGGGATTCTTCCTTCCCCTAGCCTCGAGCAGTTGCAATCCGTCTTTCATGTACCCGAGGAATTCTTTCCTGTGATCCGCAATGTCTGATTCCGAAGCCACGACCGGATGCCCCATGTTCATGAAGGGATACCACTGGTAATGGCGGGCAGTATCGGCACCGATCCAGGGGGTTGTCTTCTCCTGCCTTCCGAAGTCAACTGCATGTTCAAGATATTTACTGTCATTTGTCAGCCGGTACAGTTCTATGGCGGCAAGCTCCATATCGTCAACCCAGTTGTCTTCCTCGTAAAAATAGGGTGCTGTGCCCGGAGCGGTCTGGCAGGCCCCGGGATTTCTCAGGCCGTAATCAAATGCAGCAATGGCTTTTGATTCGAGAAGCTGTGAAAATCCAGGATCGATAGTCCGGTAAACGGACGATCCCCTTGCAAAGGCAGATGCGAATTTTCCGGCAGTGGAGGCAATTCCTGTGGCCCTGTTCTTATAGCCGAACAGACCCTGTTCCTTACCGGTACACCTGTATACGGGACGCTCCGGTCCCTTGCCGTAGTTCGCGGTATCATCGTTGGGAAACCTGAAACCTATATGATCGCGGTCGTCTGCAATCTGATTGTACATAACATCCGGGGCCGGATTCATCTTAATCAGCCAGTCGAGACCCCATCTGCTTTCGTTGAGCACATCGGGGATGTTGTCTTTTCCTTCAAGCCCGTTTCCAAGATGCTCATCTCCGAAAGATGATGGATTGGCCGAAAAGGAATAAAGCATCTGATAGGTGGCATTTGCCGATGTGGCAACATACTGCAGGTAGTCGGCTGCATCGTGCCAGCCTCCGGTCACGTCGATGTGGATCGAATCGTCTTTGCCGCTATAAATGACATAGCCGTCATGAACATGGCACGAGTCGTTCAGCCATGGATTGAATCCGCATCTCTGCTGACGCATATAGGTAAGAAGGAAATCGGCTGTGCCGGCATAAACATCATCAGCGATCCTGAAATCGGGCGAGACTTTCTTTCCCGCCTCAATCCTGTAAACGCCTTCTCCGGTCACTTCTGTGAAATCGAGCCTGTAACAACTCGTGAAAGGTTCCATCGGTTCTGTTTTTACAGCATCATTTTTCTCCAGAATAACCCTACCTGTGGATGCATCAATTATCCTGAATGATTTCAGGTCAATCCCGCCCAATCCTATAAACACAGCAACTTTTACATCGTCCGGCCTGTACCCGAGCTGGTTTATTCTTACCCATCCTTCATTTTTTCCGCCACATGAAATGAAGAGAATCAGGGCTGTGAGACAGATTGGTGCACCTATTCCAAGTCGTTGTGCCATTATGAGTTGTTAAAAAAAATTAAAACTGTCCTCTCCTGGAATAAACATGTTTATAAACCTGTCTAAAGTAAAAATAAATGCGGTAATTCGCGCAGGTTGATGTGAGTTAAAATAGATTGGTTTTAGTTATATCTTTTTATTTCATGGTTCACAAATTCGTCCGATACCTGTTAAGGGTTGAAACGGATGATCAGGTTAATCAGGTTAGTTAGGCAGAAGGAAGATAAGGCCAGACCAGTCAAACACGGGCGGTGGTTTCATACTACTGCCCGTATCTTTTTTATCGCTCCGGCTCCAGTGTAATTACCGTTATTTCCGGCGGCATCCAGATCCTGAAAGGTATCCCCAGAACCCCAAGTCCCATGTTTATAACAAGATACTGCCCGTTCACCTTATGAAGACCGCTCCATCGCGGGTAGAAATATTTCGCAGGGCTCCATTTTAATCGTTTTGTAAAAATACCAACCTGCATGCCGTGTGTATGCCCTGAAAGAGTGATTTCAATGTCGGTTGCCCCCACAACCTCCCTGTCCCATTGGTTTGGATCATGCGCCAGCAGTATCTTTATATCTTCAACATAAATCCTTTCAGAAGCCTTTCCCAGGTCTCCATGTTCTATATCCGGATGGGATCCCCTGGTTGTCACTCCAAGAACGGCAATATACGCACCTCCTACTTTCACCATTTCAAATTCATCATTCAGGACTTTATAACCCGATGAGGAAATGAATCTGTTCATAAGCCGTACGTTGTTTTCTCTTTCGGCTTCGGTGTAAGTGGGATGGTACGTTCCGAAGTCGTGGTTGCCCATTACCGCATACTGTCCGTACCGGGCTTTAGCCTTCGAAAGTATAGTGTCGAACCTGTCAAACTCCCTCCATCCGGCATTTATGAAATCACCAGTGTTAATAAGGAGATCAGGCTCAAGCTCATTGATGCTGAGCATAATTTCTTCAAGCTTATCGTGATGATGATAAAAACAGGGGAGATGGAGGTCTGAAATATGGACTATTCTCAGTCCCTTGAGATCCGGATGTAATCCTTCAATAAAGATGGTGTGATTTTCAGTCCTGACGTTGAACCTTCCAATGAGGGCGCTGCTTGCAAAGACAAACATGATGATTGATGAAACTGCAAATCCTGCTGTCGTAAGCTTTTGTGAATAACCCCCTGATGACCTGCGCGACAGCTTGCCGGAATAATGGAAAATAATGATAAGGATCCTCGGAATGACTACAGCAAACAGCATCCCGCGAAGGTTCATGACCGACCAGGAATGGGCCGGATCATCCGGCATTCCCCTGAATGATACGGTCTGGAACCACAAGGTCCATATCCATATGCTGAGAACCGTATGAATTGTTATGGTGAAATAGTAACTAAGCCACGATCTTTCATAAAGATATTGCCTGATAACTGCCAGAGTCAGTATCTCGGTTACTGCAAGTATAATGAAGAGTCCCATCCTGTTTTCTGTCATGGTAAAAATACTGAATAAAAACTTATTGTGATAATGGCTAATTTTAGACCGTTTAAAACAGGCTTATGACAGAGGTAAGATTCCAGGCAGCGGACTTTGTTCCGGATACGAAGTTCACCTACTCGGTGATAGCGGCCCGCTATGCGGGTAGTTGGTTGTATGTCCGACATCACAGGCGCACAACATGGGAGATCCCGGGCGGACATATTGAAGACGGCGAGTCGGCCGATGAAGCCGCAAAACGGGAACTGATGGAAGAAACGGGCGCTCTTGAATTCGGAATCAATTGTGTGGCTCCGTATTCGGTACTGAAAGATGGCATTACCGGCTACGGAAAGCTCTATGTAGCCGATGTCTCCCGGCTGGGTCCGGTCCCTGATATATCTGAAATAGCCGAGGTCCGGTTGCTTGACCACCTTCCCGAAAACCTGACTCATCCGGATATTCAACCCCATCTGTATAAAAAGGTACTTGAGTATCTTGATAATAAAGGATGATCAGG